>NZ_CP096146.1:0-3579637 GCF_056850855.1 Hyphomonas sp. ske169
TGGCGGAGAGGAAGGGATTCGAACCCTCGATACGCTTATCACGTATACTCCCTTAGCAGGGGAGCGCCTTCAGCCACTCGGCCACCTCTCCGCGAGGCCCAAACCCCTAATAATATCGTTGCAGGATGGCAAGCTTGGATGTGGCTATGGTGGCGGCTTTTCGCAGATAGGCTTGCAAGCGGGCGAGAGCGGGCCTATTCCGCCAGCATGAACAATATTACCCTACATAAAGGCGATTTGCCTGCAGGCTTGGATCTGGGATCGATCATCGCCGTCGATACAGAGGCGATGGGGCTTAATCCCGTGCGAGATGCGCTTTGCGTTGTCCAAATCTCTGCCGGTGATGGCTCAGCCCATGTCGTGCAGCTCGAGCGGACTTATGATTGCCCGAACCTCAAAGCGCTAATGTCAGATCAGGCAGTGCTCAAGATCTTTCACTTTGCGCGCTTTGATGTGGCCATGATGAAGAAATGGCTGGGCGTTGTGTGCGCGCCGGTTTGGTGTACGAAAATCGCTTCGAAACTGTCGCGGACTTATACTGATCGCCATGGCCTGAAAGATGTCACGCGCGAGTTGATTGGCGCGAACATGGATAAGTCCCAGCAATCTTCTGATTGGGGGGCGGAAGAGCTCAGTGACCAACAATTGCAATACGCTGCCAGCGATGTTTTGCATTTGCATGAGATCAGGACGGGATTACTCGCAATGCTTGAGCGGGAAGGGCGGGTTGAGCTCGCGCAAGCCTGTTTTGACTTCTTGCCGGTCCGCGCTGATCTTGATCTTCAGGGTTGGGACGAGACCGATATCTTCGCCCACAGCTAATCGATGCTTGCGAGAGTGTGACGGAACTGTCATGTCAAAGCGCTGTTCTCGCTGAATTTTGTCGCATAGTAGAGTTATATGAATACCGCCCACACTGAAATGTTGGCTCAATGGGCCCCGCAGCGCCAGATGACCCTGGCGCAAGCGCGGCGGCGGTCGAAATTTGTTGGGACTTTGCGGATGATGTTCGTTGCGGGTGCAGCGATCTCGGCCGGTGTGATTATCGGCCCGATTGCGGCGACTACGCTGACCGGGCCGGGCGAACAGGTCGATCAGCTGGCCGGTGATGAAGTGGTCACGATGGTCAATGCGCGCTTTACCGGACGCAATATAGCCGGCGAAGCCTATGTGATTACGGCAGCCGAAGCGCATCGCCGCCGCGCCGATCCGAATGTGATTAATCTCACGCGGCCACGTTTGGTTGATGATAAAGGCACTGAGGTCAGTGCGCCGGTGGGTGTGTATTATCAAAACGCAGAATATCTCGACCTCTTTCAAGCGGTGAAAGTCCGCGATCGGGAAGGGTATGAGTTTGAGACCACGGCGGCACGTGTGTTCGTTCTGGATGGCCGGGTGCAGGGCTTAGAACCGCTGAGCGGCAGTGGCCCTCTTGGCTATGTGCGCGCAGACTCGTATGAAATTGAAGATGATGGCGACCGGGTCATCTTTCGCGGGAATGTTGATTTAACGATTTACCCCGACGGAGATGGCGACGACGACGCGGGTGCAGTAGAAGAGTAGAGAATGGCCGTGAAGAAACTAATGACCGCGATAGGCGCCCTGACGCTTCTGACCAGTGGAACTGCGATGGCGCAAGTATCAGGCGAAGGCGGGCCGATCCGCGTCAACGCTGATCGATCTGAAGTGCTTGATAAAGAGCGCAAAGTTATCCTGATCGACAATGTCGATATCACCCAAGGCAATGCGCGACTGCGGGCAGATATTGTCACCATTGAATATGGAGCGACTGGCGACACGACGACAGCGGGGCTTGGGTCCAATTTCGGTGACATCCGCTCTATGACCGCGCGCGGGAATGTTTTCTATGTGACGCCAGACCTTAAGGCGAACGGCGACCTCGGCGTTTATGTAGCCTCGACAGACACAATTACGCTGACCGGCGACATCGTTTTGGTGCGCGGTGAAGATGTTGCAAAAGGCGAACGGCTGGTCATGGAACTCGAAGCCGGAAAGACAACCCTTGATGGCGGCGACAGTCAGGTCAATATGGTTATCGTCCCTGGCGAAGGGGACGGTCGATAAAATTCAATCTATCGACATAAGTGGAATTTAAGGCTGTTATTATAGGAGATTAGACCTAGAGCTAATCACTAGGGAGCTGAAACATATGGATCAGACTGGCCAAGGCCTCGTCGCAACTGGACTCGCCAAGACCTTTGGCAAGCGTCAAGTTGTCCATGATGTTTCGCTGAGTTTGCAGCGGGGCGAAGTTGTTGGGTTGTTAGGACCGAATGGCGCGGGGAAAACTACCTGTTTCTACATGATTATGGGGCTGATCGGCGCCGATGACGGGTCTATCCGCATCGACGGCGCAGATGTCACCGCACTGCCAATGTATCAGCGTGCGCGCCTCGGACTTGGATATCTTCCGCAAGAAGCCAGCATTTTCCGCGGCATGAGCGTCGAAGAGAACATTATGGCGGTGGTCGAGCTTGTCGAGAAAGACAAGTCGGAACGTCAAAACCAAGTCGATTCTCTGCTGGATGAGCTGCACATCACTCATCTGCGGTCACAGCCATCGACCAGCCTGTCGGGTGGGGAACGCCGCCGTGTGGAAATCGCACGCGCTTTGGCGTCTCGACCAGCCTTCATGCTGCTGGATGAGCCTTTTACCGGGATCGACCCTTTGGCGATCTCTGATATTTCTGACCTGATTGGTTATCTCAAAAACCGCGGTCTTGGTGTCTTGATTACAGATCACCAAGTGCGGGAGACCCTGCAAATCGTTGATCGAGCGTCGATCATCTATGAAGGCAGCGTTTTGTTCGAAGGGGCGCCGGAAGACGTCCTGAACAATGACGATGTTCGCCGAGTCTATCTCGGCCAGAGATTTGCGGCGTAGGGGACAGAGCCATGAGTGCGTATCAACGTTTAGACATGCGCCAGGGGCAATCCCTGGTGATGACGCCGCAACTGCAGCAAGCGATCAAATTGTTGCAGCTTTCAAACATCGAATTAGCCGAATTTGTTGCTGAAGAGATTGAAAAAAATCCGCTGCTAGAGCGCGGTGACACTTCAACTCAGAACGAATTCGAAGGCGAAGCCGACAAGTCTAAAGGCCGCGATGAACTTGCGCTGGATGGATCGGAAGGCATGGGCAACGCCCGGGACGCCGTCGATGCCTCCGACGCGGATATGTATGAAGCGGGAACCGGCTCAGACGAAGCGCGGACCGCGAATAGCCAATCAGGCCCGTCTGCGAGCACCGATTGGTCAAGCGTCGGATCTGGACGCGGCATGAGCGATGATTTCGATTTCGAAGGGTCTCTCTCAAGCGATAAGTCTTTGCATGAGCATTTGCATGACCAACTCGCGATGGCGGGCCTCAGCCAAGCCGATAGTCTCATCGCGGCGCGTCTGATTGACGAGACCGATGATGCTGGTTTTTGCAAAGTCGATCTCGACGAAGTGGCGCAGGCGCTTGGCGCCGATCCCGCCAATGTGGAAGCTGTCCTAGAGGTTTGTCACGGTTTTGACCCGACGGGGATCATGGCGCGCGATTTACCTGAGTGTTTGGCGCTGCAACTGAAAGAGCAGAACCGCTTAGACCCTGCCATGCAGGCATTCTTGGACAATCTCCATCTTGCGGCAAAGCATGATATTAAGGGCTTAGGCGAAGCGTGCGGCGTCGACAAAGAAGATGTTATGGACATGCTGGTAGAGCTGCGCTCGCTGAGCCCACGCCCAGCATCTGGCTTTGCGACGGAAGCGACCATTGCTGTGGCGCCAGATGTGTTCGTTCGGGAAATGCCAAACGGCATGTTTGCTGTCGAACTGAACAGCGAAACGCTGCCACGAGTGCTGATGGACAAAGCCTATTATGCCGAAGTCAGTGCGCTGCCGATGCGGGATCAAGAGAAAGAATTTATCTCTGAGTGTGCCGCGAATGCGACTTGGCTGATCAAATCGCTCGATCAGCGCGCTCGCACCATCTTGAAAGTCGCAAGCGAAATCGTTCGCCAGCAAGACGCTTTCTTCGCGCATGGCGTCGCGCATCTTCGCCCGCTCAATTTGAAGCAAGTCGCGGACGCGATCGAGATGCACGAGTCGACGGTTAGCCGTGTGACGAGCAACAAATATATGGCTACTCCGCGTGGCCTGTTTGAACTCAAATACTTCTTCTCGGCGGCGATCCCATCGACGGGTGGTGGCGAAGCTCACTCTGCCGAAGCCGTGCGTTATCGGATCAAGCAATTGATCGATGAAGAAGGCGAGAAGGTCCTGTCAGATGACAAGATTGTCGAAATTCTCACCGAGTTCGGCATCGAGATCGCGCGTCGGACCGTGGCGAAGTATCGCGAAAGCCTGGGCATTCCGAGTTCTGTTCAACGTCGCCGGATGTTGAAGGCAAGCGCTTAAGGCCTATCCGTCTATATCGACATCGCGTCCGCAATCAGATCCGCCTCAGCTTCACGCAGGATGGCTTCTTCGACGCCCGCACTGTGAACAGGCTCTTTGCCGACTTCAAGCATAACCGGCACTGCAAACGGGCTGATCTTGGGCAGGTCGTTGAGGACGATTTTACCTCGGACGCGCGTGAGCATGTCGGACAGGCGTCTAATGTCTAAGAACCCAGTCGCCGCGTCGTGGCGCGCGGCTTGGAGCAAGATATGATCTGGTTCGTGGCTCCTTAGGACGTCATAGATGAGATCGGTTGAAAACGTGACTTGTTTGCCGGTCTTCTCTGCCCCCGGCATGCGCCGTGCGATCAGGCCCGATATCTGCGCGCAATGGGCAAAATGGCGTTTCATCAAGACAGCCTCTTCGAGCCATTCTTCGAGATCATCGCCGAGCAGGTCCGGCGCGAAGAGGGCATCCATATCAAGCTCACCCATTGGTTCCATCGCCCAAACGGCCATCGCATATTCGGAGGCCACGAACCCCAAAGGTTTCGCGCCCATGCGATCGAGCCGGCGGGTCAACAGCATTCCCAGTGTCTGATGTGCCAATCGGCCTTCAAACGGATAGCAAGTTAGGAAAAACCGTTCTCCGCGTGGGAAAGTTTCCACCAGCAGCTCATTCTCGTCCGGAATAGTCGAACGCTCGTCTTGGACTTCAAACCATTCTCGAACTTGATCGGGGAGGGCAGGCCAGCCATCGCGATCATGGATCATTTTCCGAACCCGCCCGGCCAAAAACTGTGTCAGGGGAAATTTTCCGCCATTATAGCTCGGAATGGCGGGATTTGTGTCGACTGGTGCCCGTATCGTCAGGCAATCTGTTTCCCGTACGCCTAAAAAGCGAAGAATCTCGCCTGCAAAGAGAAAGGTGTCGCCAGGGGTCAACGTTGAGATGAAATATTCTTCGATCTCGCCAAGTTTTCGCCCGGCGCGAAGGGCGGTACGGCCAGTCGTCTGTCCGGCTTTATCTTTGCCAATGCGGCTGGCGAGGCGGACGTTTAGGTGCTGGGCCTCAACGATGGCGCCTACATTCATCCGATGCTGCTGCTTGTCGCGCTGTGTGCGGGCGAACCAAACCCCTGAGCGTGTGCGCGTGATCCGTTTAAATCGGTCATAAGTCTTGAGGGCATAGCCGCCGGTTGCGACCAGATCGACGACCCGCTCATAGGTCTCCCAATCTAAGTCTCGATAAGGGGCGGCGGCGCGGACCTCGTCAAACAGAGCGGTCAAATCAAACCCTTCACCGCAGGCGCGTCCCAAAATGTGCTGCGCTAAAACATCCAGCGCGCCCTGGCGGATGGGTTCGCCGTCGATTTCCCCCGCTTCGACCGCCGCTTCAGCGGCGCGGCATTCGAGAATTTCAAAGCGATTGGTCGGAACCAGCATCGCTTGGCTTGCTTCATCCATCCGATGATTGGCTCGGCCAATGCGTTGGACGAGGCGCGCCGCCCCTTTAGGCGCGCCCATCTGGATAACTAGATCAACCTCGCCCCAATCAATGCCGAGGTCCAACGTGGAGGTGCAGACCACGGCTTTTAACTGGCCTGCAGCCATTGCGGCTTCGACTTTTCTCCGCTGTTCTTTGGCAAGTGAGCCATGATGAAGCGCGATCGGCAAGCCATCCTCATTCGCCGACCATAATTCCTGGAACATGAGTTCAGCTTGAGAGCGCGTATTGACGAAGACCAGCGACATGCGGGCCGCTTTGATTTGCTCATACACTTCGCCGACTGCAAATCTTCCGGAATGGCCAGACCAAGGAATGCGCTCGTCAGAGATCAGAATGTCGACATCGGCGTGAACACCGCCTTCAGATTCAATCAGTTTTGGTTGGTCCTGCCGGACACCGAGCCAGGATTGCAAAACCGCTGGGTCGTGCACCGTCGCTGAAAGACCAATAAACCGGCACGCGGGCGCCCATTGTGCAAGAGTCGCGAGGCCGAGGTTTAATAGATCGCCGCGTTTGCTCGGCGCAATGGCGTGGATCTCGTCAATGATCACGCATTTTAGGTCTGCGAAAAACTCCGCCGCATGATCAGAGGCAATGAACAGCGCGAGTTGTTCTGGCGTCGTGAGGAGAATATCCGGCGGCGTTCGTCTCTGCCTTTGCCGTTTATGGGCAGGGGTATCGCCGGTCCGCGTCTCGATCTTGATGTCGAGGCCCATTTCTTCGACGGGGGTCATCAAGTTCCGGGCGACATCAACGGCCAGAGCCTTAAGCGGAGAGATATACAGCGTGTGCAGGGCCGGGCGATCACTGTTTCGCTTAGATTTGTCGGAGAGCTCAATCAGGCTGGCGAGAAAGCCTGCCAGCGTTTTGCCGCCACCTGTGGGGGCGATTAGAAGCCCGCTCTCTCCGCGTAGGGCGGTTTCCGTCAATTCGAGTTGATGTGCGCGGGGCGCCCAACCGCGCTTACTAAACCAGCGGCCGAACACGTCTGGCAGAACGAACGGAGGAGCGATTGTGTCAGGCATCTCCTCTCATCTAGCGCACTCTTCTGGTCTTTTGCAGATTTTTCATCTGACATTCAGCCAGGACTTGGTCTTAAAGAGGTTTGAGTATTAGGAGCCTCCATGTCCCGAACAATTATCCTGTCCGCTTTCGCCGTTTCGTCAGCGCTTTCCGCTTCTGCAGACCCGGTCTTGGAAATGATGCGCAGCGTCTCGAAAGAGGGGCCAGTCTATGCCTATGAAATGACTTATTCAGGTGAGGGCGTCGTCGCGACCGGCAAAATTGACCCGAGCCAACCCGAAGGACAGCGCGTTGACTTGTACACGCCTGAAGAGAGCGAATTGTCGGACGAGTTCCGCGAAGGATTGGAGGAAATCGATGCTGAGGCTGATGGCGACATCTGGTGCACCGATTTTGCCGAGATGGTGCCCCTGGATGCCGAAACCGTGTCTCAAGACCAAGGCACAGTCACATATGCTTTTACACCGGTCCCAGACGCGGATGCCGATAAGACTGAGCAAAAAATGATGAAGAAGCTGAATGGTCAGGTGACTCTCGACAAAACCGATGGTGCCGTTCTGGCTTTCAATATGAGGCTCCCAAAACCGTATAAGCCGGCCATGGTAGCTAAAATCAATCGGTTCGAGATGGCCGCGTCTTGTACCCGCGCACCGGACGGCCGTACTTATGTTGAGCGGTTCGATTTCGATATCGCAGGTTCAGCGATGATGCAGAGCTTTGAAGAAACCGTCACTCGACAAATCACCAAACTCTTGGATCCCGTCGGCTAGTCATCCTCTTCGGCTTCGGCGGCCGCTTCAGCCGCCAAGCGGGCGCGTTCGGCCGCATCGAATGACGCCACGATATCGCCTGTGAGTTTCGCGATTTCAAAGCGCGGCTCACGCGCGACATCAAAGCCGCGGCGGACGATGACCAGATCTCTAGACGGTACAATGACCATATGTTGTCCGCGGTTCCCAAGGCCTGCAATCGTATCAATCGGGGCACCATCGACGCCGCCAATCAGCCAGAACGATCCCGCATAGCCGAAATCGCCGTCAGGTTGCGCTGATGAGGGGTTGGAAACGAAATCCATCCACCATTCCGGTAAGATGCGTTCGCCGCCCCAGATCCCGTCTTGGAGATAAAGTTGACCAAGACGGGCCATGTCCCGAGCGGTC
The DNA here is from genome assembly GCF_056850855.1 of Hyphomonas sp. ske169. Taxonomy (NCBI): domain Bacteria; kingdom Pseudomonadati; phylum Pseudomonadota; class Alphaproteobacteria; order Hyphomonadales; family Hyphomonadaceae; genus Hyphomonas; species Hyphomonas sp. ske169. The sequence goes on from NZ_CP096146.1 coordinate 8,097, forward strand.
ATCCAGACTTGCGATGATGACATGTAATCACCGTTCCAGTCGGTTTCGAGCGTTGTGTGGCGGGCGCCGATTTTGTGGAGCACGCTCGCATAGGGAAATGCACGATACGCGGCATCGTTATTCAGCGCTTCACGCAAAGAGCGCATCGCAATCAGTGTATCCACGTTGGAGTATTTGAACCGAGAGCCAGGAATGGCTTCCATAGAACGCGCAGCGAGCGTGTCAGAGATGCTTGCCCCGCCGAAATAAAGTCGATCGGTTCGAGAGCCTGGGGAATTCGATTCCAGGCCGCTGGTCATATTGAGGACATTGCGAAGGGTGATGAATCGGCGGGGGTCTCCCCCTTTGTTGAAGTCCGAAATCACCGCTTCATTGTCGAGGCCAAGAAGCCCCTGATATACAGCTGCGCCGATGATGGTGGATGTAAGCGATTTCGCGACAGACCAGGTGCGCTGCGGCGTGGTGCGATCTATGCCGCGGGCATACTGTTCCGCTACCACCTGTCCTTTGTGAAGCACGATCACGGCGCTGGTCCGCGTGCCTTCGCCATAGGTGCTTCCATCGAAGGCGAAACTGACAGGTACGCCAAGTAAATCGAGGGCGAACGTGTTCTCAGTCAGGGTAACATTGTCGCCAAGTGCGGTGGTGTTATCCGGCGCATCCATGCTTGGCATATTGAGCAAGCTTGGGAGCCAATCAGTTGCCGTCGGTGGGGTCCCGATTGGCAGCAAAGAGCACCCGATGCCTGGCCGCCAGACTGCAGCGCGAGGATTCAAATATCCATCAAACTCAACGATCACGGTCTTTTCTTCGGCGATGATCTCAGCGTCACCGATTTCGTCCATTACCGGTCGATAATCGACATAGATGCCAGAGAGTTCATTTGCAGCAATCTCTGAGAGGCTCTGACCGGCGTTGAAATAACCGCTACACGTGAACAGGGCTTTGTATCCTGCTGCTAGCGCGCGTTTCGTGGTATCACTTGGGGCATAGTCTTGTGCTAAGGCGACCGAACTCAAAGCTAGTGTTATTCCAGCGGCTAGGGCAGCAAGACCACGCATTTCAAACTCCTCGGTGAACGGTATCAAACCAACTTATGCGCGTTTGCTTATCGGCTGCAAGCGGCGGAAATGGGGCAGTGTTCGAACGTCGCGAACGAGATATAACAAGGCCATGATCCGACCAGATTTATTGCTGCACGAAACGCCAAAGGGGCTCTATTGTCCGCCCGGTGATTTCTATATCGATCCGGTGCGTGGCGCGGTTGATCGGGCGGTCATCACGCATGGTCACGCTGACCACGCTCGCGCCGGTCATGGCGCTGTATTGGCGACGCCTGACACGCTCAAAATTATGGCGGCCCGTTATGGTGAAGCGTTTACCGCAAGCCGTCAGCCGCTCGAGTTTGGCGAAACGGTTGAGATCAATGGCGTCACGGTCTGGCTGGCGCCCGCAGGACATATTTTGGGTTCGGCTCAAGTTGTCGTGGAATGGCGCGGATTGAGGATGGTCTGCACCGGCGATTATAAGCGCCGGCAGGACCCAACCTGTAAACGGTTTGAAGTGGTGTCGAACACGCATGTCTTCATCACCGAGGCGACGTTTGGATTGCCGGTATTTCGCCATCCCGATGACCGGGCCGAGATGGCGAAGCTTCTGCACAGCGTCGAACTGTTTCGCGAGCGAACCCACCTGGTCGGGGTCTATTCCTTAGGCAAAGCCCAGCGCGTGATCGCTCTATTGAGGGAGGCGGGATACGATCGCCCGCTCTATATTCATGGCGCCCTAGAGAAGCTCTGCACTTTATATGAGCAAAGCGGGGTCAAACTCGGCGAATTGCGACCCGCGACGCTCGAGAATGGTCAGCGCGGGGAGAGCGCGCAATTCGCGGGAGAGATCGTTTTAGGACCGCCTGCGACCTTCAATGATAAATGGGGTCGCCGATTTCCTGACCCGGTGACCTGTTTCGCATCAGGCTGGATGAGCGTTCGTCAGCGCGCAAAACAACGCGGGGTCGAGCTCCCCCTGATTCTATCTGATCATGCGGATTGGGACGAGTTGACGCAAACGGTTCGAGACGTAGATCCAGAAGAATTGTGGATCACACATGGTCGTGAAGATGCGCTTGTACGCTGGGCGGAACTCGAAGGACGTAAAGCAAGGCCGCTTCGGCTGGTCGGTTACGATGAAGAAGGGGCGTAAGCGTTGACGCTTATTCAGCTGCAACGAGCGTGAGCTCTGAGCCGTGTGATTCGAGCGTGTCTGAGATCACTTCACCAATTGCGCAACGGCACTTGCCGCAATTAAACTGACACCCATGATGAGCTTGCACCGCCTCTGGTGAGCGCGCGCCAGCTTCCACGGCTTCGCGAACTCCAGTCTCGTTGATACGGCGGCAGATGCAAATGATCATGAGAATGATTTGCATCATCTGCGAATGATTGTCAAGAACGATTCTCATCTAGCTCCCCATTTTGGCGCAAGAAACGGGTGGCGCCCGGCAAAAGGGCTTGGCATTGTCAGCATATGACGACTGTATTGATGCCTTTGAACGAACGATGCGCGGCCTATGACCGTATGGCGGACGCGCTAGAACACCTTGGTGAAACCTGGCGAGACTGGCCGGATTTAAGAACTTGCGCTTCCGCTGTGGGGCTTTCTCCCAGCCATTTTCAGCGTGAATTTACGAGATGGGCCGGGATCAGCCCGAAACAGTATCAAGCGAGTTTGGCGCATGCTGAGGCGGGCGACCTGCTCCGCCAAGGCGCCAGTGTTTTAGACACAACCTTTGAGACCGGGATGTCATCGCCGTCTCGGCTCCACGATCTGTTCATTGCCCACGAGGCGCTGTCTCCGGGTGAGGCGAAAGCGTCAGGGCAGGGGGCGCGACTTTCGATCGGCAAAGCGTCGACGCCGTTTGGAACGGGCGTGTTTTTGATTTCTCCGCGAGGCCTATGTGGTCTCGGCTTCGTCGACGACGCGGCCGTGGAAAAAACTGGATTTGAGCATCCGGGCTATAAGGAAGACCAAGTGTTCGCGGATATGGCTGCACGATACAAGAATGCAGACATCCAGCGCGATGATACAGAGGCCTCGCGTTGGGCCGCAAAAGTCTTTGGCGATGGAGGGGAGATACCTTTAGCGCTCTATGGAACCCCCTTTAGACGCCAAGTTTGGCGCGCACTGTTGGAAATTCCCGCAGGAGAAACATGGACTTATGGTGAGGTGGCACGCACCGCCGGAAACGAGAAAGCGGCTCGCGCGGCGGGTACAGCAATTGGCGCAAATACAATCGCATGGCTGATTCCATGCCATCGCGCGCTTGCATCTGACGGTAGGTTACATAATTACCATTGGGGTACGGCGCGAAAACGCGCCATGCTAACGTATGAAAAGGTGCACACGGCGATCTAGAGGTCGGCAAGTTCACCGCAGGGAGGTGGACGGATGTTTGTCGATAATTTTACACCGATCTATTATTTGATGTTTGCGCCAATCGCGATCTGGGCGGCGGTTTTGGTCTGGCGTTGGATAAACGCCCCCGCGCTCGGCGAGCAGGTCTATGATTCGAATGTCGAGAAGGGTTTGATCAGCGATCGAATTCCGCGACATGAATTTGTGCGCAGTTTTGCGAACGCTGAGCGCCCGCGTCTCGGCATCTATCAATGCGGTGTAGCGTTGTTTGCCTTACTCATTCTTCCGATGATCGTGTCGGCTTTTTACGGCATGACGCAGCGGATGAATAATTGGGGTGAAGACAACATTCAGTTCACTGTCCGCCAGCAGAACCTGGGCAATATTCTCGGCGACTTCATGACCATTCTAATCATTATGGCAGTCAATGTCGTTCTCCTCGCCGCGGTTACCTATTTCTATTATCGGAACCGTCCGCCATCGCTGAGATCAGAAATCCGCCGGCTTGAGGAGCAATATAAATGAGTGTTGAATTTCTACACGCCATGGTGCGGGTGACCGATATTGATGCGGCGCTAAAATTCTATGGCGATGGGCTTGGACTAAAAGAGTTGCTGCGCTTTGACAGCGAAGAAGGCCGGTTCACATTGGTCTTCCTGGCGTCCCCTGATGATATTGAACGCTGCGGCGGTGTGCCGGAAGGTGTGCGGCCGACGCAAATGGACATTCCAATGGTCGAGCTAACTTATAATTGGGATCCAGAAGACTATCAGGGTGGCCGAAATTTCGGGCACCTGGCCTATAAAGTCGGCAATATCTATGAAGCTTGTAAGCGGTTCCAGGCGCTTGGTGTGGAGATTAACCGTCCGCCGCGAGATGGTCGTATGGCATTCGTCCGTTCACCGGACGGGATCTCTGTCGAGCTCCTACAAAAAGGCCAGCCACTCGCGCCGGAAGAACCTTGGGCAAGTATGGAAAATATTGGCGCTTGGTGACTTAAGCGGAATATTCAAAGCTCGTGAACATTACATCCGCGGGCTTCTAGGATCGGTTTCAATTCCCAATAGGCGCGTGGCGTCCGGTAAAGCGGAATGCGTGGATGCAGATGGTGGATGATATGATACTGCATCCCTAAAGATCCGATATTTCCGAGAACAGACCGGAAGCTGCGTGTATCGCGATAGCGCCCAGTTGTGTCGCCAGGGTGATGCGGGGCCCAGCTCAAATAGAATTGGATATAGGTCAGGCCGATATGCCGGGGCAGCCACCACAATAGCGCTGCTTCGATCGCATATCCTGACCATGCCAAGGCGAACAGAATGCCGAAATGGATCAGCTGGTAAATCACGCCGTCTAGAACAACGTCTTGACGTCCGATCCGTTCGAGGATGGCGCCATAGGCGTTTAAACCGCCCTCCGCGCGCGGCTGGCGGTAGTAAATGCTTCTCCAAATCGCATCCAGCGGGCCGTTGGCATGGCTGGCATAATCTGGATCTTTTTCAGGGTCATTGGCGTGCTTATGGTGTTCCATATGCGTGTATTTCGCGACCCGATAGGGCAAGACGAGCGGAATGATCGAGATGTGGCCAACCAATTGATTAAGCCATCTCAGTTTGCTGCCAGGCTTGGCAATAATATCGTGTTGGGCTTCGTGGCTGGGGAGATATGAAAGCGCAATATTTACGGTCGCAATGATGAAGCCGAGCCAAAGCGGGATGACCCCAAACATCACCAGCGGCCATAGGCTGAGCCAGACGAAGAAATTGGTGAACGCCCAAATCACAGCTAAATAGGGGAATTTGTCGATATGCCGAGCGGCAATATCGCGCTCCATCCGCAACAGCTCTCCTTCCGAAAGTTGCGACAAGTCTTGCGCGGAACTCATACCCATCTCCCTCTAAATTGTGCAACGAGCCCTAAAGTGCCGCCAACCAACAGTCCGGTCACAAGTGGCGTCAGGCCGAAAGGCGGCGTCCAGGCCATGGCTTGAATGATTTGCGAGGTCAGGGGCGCGAGAAACGCGAGCCCAAAGAGCAAAGGACCGAGATAGAAGATCGTTTTGAGCACCGTAATCATGCGCTCTTATTGCAAAAAATGACGCAGGCGTCAACTTTCTAAATTGAGCGCTCCTTCTGGAACGCGATCGTCACTTCACCAATACGTATCCCGAACCGTGTGACATAAGCACGATTGATCAAGACATTGTCTTCGAGCAGGTACATCCAGTCGTCGAAACCAACATTCCAGACACTGTCGCCAACTTTCAAATCGACTTTGTACTTCCAATTGAAAGCATTGCCGACAACTTTGCCTTGCGCATAGTCTGGGACGTCGCCCGCAATTCCGCGATACGCGCCATCTCCGAGGATATCGATGGTCCAAACGCGCGTATCCCGTTCGCCATCATCGTAGAGAAAGCGCTCATCAAGGGTTAGAACGCCATTCTCCACCGTGCCGGTGATATCGACTTTGAAACTGCGCCGAACTTTGCCAAACCGGTCTTCAAACACGCCATAAGCAGTCGTCTCGCCCAGAAAATAGTCTTCCAGGACGAGCTGTCGGGGTGCTTGCGCAAATTCTTCGAGTTGAGGGCCAGCAACGCAGCCTGTTGCAACAGCAGCGCTGGTGGCAACAGCGAGTGTTGGAGCGAATAAATCTGAGAGGCGCATAGAGCAGGACTTTCTTATCGTTGTCCTGTCTACGCGCCTCAATCCGGATTGGTTTACATTGGCGTGCGCCTAGTAAAGCGTTGCGAGTGCTTTCGCGTCATAATCTGCAAGCTCATCGGTGCGCCCGTCTTTGATTTTTTGGGCCCAGAATGGGTCTTGCAGCAGGGCTCGGCCAACAGCGACTAGATCGAACTCGCCCTTGTCGAGACGCTCAATCACATCAGAAATTGGGCGTGTTTTAGAATCTTCACCGGCAAAAGCGCCGATAAAGTCTGAGGACAGGCCAACCGAGCCGACCGTGATTGAGGTTAGGCCGGTTATCTTCTTACACCAGCCAGCGAGATTGAGACCGTCATCGCCATCGACTTCTGGGAATTCCGCTTCCCACCAGCGACGCTGGCTGGCGTGGAGCGCATCCACCCCAGCATCAGCAAAGACATTTAGGAATGCTTCAAGCTCCTGCGGCGTTTCCGCGAGGCGCGCGGTGTACTCTTGCTGTTTCCATTGCGAAAAGCGCAGGATGATCGGCATATCGTCGCCAACCTGTTTGCGGCATTCTTTGATAATATCTCCCGCAAAGGTGGCGCGTTGGGCGAGGTCGCCGCCATACTTGTCTTCGCGCGTGTTCATCACATTCCAGAAGAACTCATCGATCAGATAACCATGCGCGCCATGAATTTCGATCGCGTCAAAGCCGAGACGTTTGGCTTCTCCGGCGGCGTTTGCATACGCCATGACCATGTCAGCAACATCGCTTTCGCTTGGCTCAGGCTGTACTTGCTTGCCTTTATGGGTGCGACCAGACGGGCTGTCAGAGATCGCGTCTGGATCTGGGCCCGTGCCAGGCTTACGCATCATGCCGACATGCCAAAGCTGCGGAGCAATCTTGCCCGGCGTTTTGTGCACAGCGTCAACCACATTCGACCAGCCGGCGAGGGCATCAGACTTGTGAAAGTTCGGAACCCGCGGATCACTGGATGCGCCACCGCGATCAACCGTCGTGCCTTCGGTGATAATCAGGCCCACATCGGCATCGCCGCGACGTCCATAATATTCTGCCACATCTTCTCCTGGAACGCCGCCCGGCGAGAATGAGCGAGTCATTGGGGCCATTACGACGCGGTTGGGGAGAGTGAGGCCGCGAAGCTTGTAAGGTTCGAACAAAGGTGAAGAGCTGGACATGGAAAGATCCCTTTTCAATCAGATGCCGTATGTGCGGGCAGAGCATTCCACTCGCAAGTTTGACCCCGCGGCAAGATTCTGCCCTTTATTTTTCCTAATGTATTCAGAACCTATTCAGGCGAGCGAGCGCCTAGTGAATCGCAAGCTGCCGGGAAGAAAGCGATGAAAAAGACCCTGTTTGCCACAACATGCGCCTTAATCGGTGCTGCCGCATGTACGACGCCTGGAATTAATTATGAGGCGCGCCTCATGCCAGAGAGCCTTGCAGCTGCTGAAACACGTACGGTGCAGGTCGATCGCTTTCGGGGTCCTGGCGGCGGCTGGTATGCGCGCCAGTTCGAAACCATGATCGCAAATACCGTGTTTGATGGCGCGGCCTGGTTTACGCTTGCAGACTTTGAATATGGCGTTCCCGGAGGGACCCCAGCGGGCACCTATACCGGACATGTCGATATCGATGATTATGATTGGCATGAATATCACCGCACGACGAGCAAGTGTATCGAATGGGATGGCCTTTTTGATTGCGAGACGCGCGTCGATGTTGAAGAGCTTTGCGTCGAAGAGCGCGTGAATGTCAGTGCCCACCCACGCTTAATCGATGCCGACACAGGTGAGGTCGTGTTCTCGGGTTCATATGGCGGTTCATCAAGCCGAGAAAACTGCTTTGAAACTGGCGTTTATGACGGCGCCTTCAACAAGAAGATCAAGAAAAAGCGCCGTCGGCACGGTCTGTCCGGCTATCACTCAATCGGCTTTGCTGGCTTAGACGCGCCCGCTGATCTGGTTCGAGACGCTCTGTTCGAAACGCTCGCGCCGATCCGCAGAGATATTGCGCCGCGAAACGCGACCGTTCGCGCGACATTTATTACCGAGGCGCTAGACCCAGTAGCCCGCGCCGATCCACGCTTTCAGCAGGCTTTGGACATCTCGTCTAAAGATCCTTTTACCTCCTGTGCGATGTGGACGGGGATGGCCGAAGAATATCCAGAAGCGCCTGCGGTGATCCACAATTTGGGCGCTTGTGCCGAAGCAACGTCGGATTTCCAATCGGCTCAAGGGCATTATGCCAAAGCGGCAGAGCTTTCGGTCAAATTTAGTTCCGATGGCGTGACAGCAGGTGGCGACTTTTTGAAAGCGCTGAGAAAGCTATCAAACCAGCGGTCAGATTTGGAAGTGCTTGAGGAGCTGACGGCTCCATGGTTGCCAGTAGACAGCGAGGCTGAGGCAGCTGCGGCCGATTCTTAAAGCCCGAGGACGGCGAGGATGGCCGCAGCTGCGGCCGCCAAACCAAACAGAAGGGTCAAACTTACCGCGAGGATGCGCTGGGTCTTTCCCGGCGCTTCTTCTTTTCCATCGCTGGATTTGATCGACCCCAAGGTCCAACGGTTAGAGAAAAACCCTGCAGCAGCAATCAACGCTAGGATTCCGGAAACTGTGGCGCCGCCAAGGATGGCGAGCCCGGCGGCCACGAGCAGGATGACGGCGATCGGGTCAGAGGCCGATTTGAGCAATTCACGCACATGTTTCTCGGCCTGTGTAGCGGTCAGGTGATCGTAAGAGGTGTTGGGTGAAACAATCGCCGCGATCCACGCAGCCCCTACAGAAAGGCCGATCAGCAATGCAGCGCCGTTTTGGCCAAAGTCGCGAATGGTGTCTAACATCCAAATCCTCCGATCCGGCCATGCTAATGGGATTGTCTCTGCTCGGGTAGTGAAATTACAGGTGGCGCGGCGAGAGGGCTTGCATGACCTGAGATTGATGATGAATTTGAGCCTATATCAGGAGCATTGATCATGCAGGTTCTTCAAAGCGATGCCCCTTTGATCGTCTATGTCGATATTAAAAGCCCATACGCCTTTGTCGCGATCCGGCCGACTTTAGCACTCGAGGCCGAACTCGGGCTCCAATTTGATTGGCGCCCGCTCACTTTGGACATTCCCAGCTATCTCGGGTCGGCGGAAAAGAAGAAGGGTAAAGTCGTCGCCTCGAAAGGGCGGAGCCAACGCACCTGGAACGCCATCCGCTATTCGTATCGGGACGCCCGCCGCTATGCCCAGCGCCAAGGCCTGATTTTGAAAGGGACTGAGAAGATTTGGGATTCGACATTGCCCAATATCGGTATCCTCTGGGTGATGCAGGCCGCTCGAGATCGCCTTGGTGATTATTTTGAAGCGGTCTATCCGCCATTCTGGCGCCGCGAGCTAGATATTGAAGATATCGCGGTGGTCGAAGGCTGCTTACGGCAAGCAGGTGTGGACGCAGAAGGTTTTGCGGACTTTGCCATCGGCGATGGACGCGATCAGCATGATCAACGTCAACCGAAATTTCACTCAAACGGGATCTATGGCGTTCCGACTTATGTGCTGGGCGATGAGATCTTTTTCGGGCGCGAGCATATTCCCTATTTGCGCTGGGCATTGACCGGAAAGAGCGGTCCGGCGCCAGATATTGCTTATGAGATTGCCGCATGCTGACCGTCTATTTGGATTTCAAATCGCCTGGCGCGTATCTCGCCATGGCGCCAACTTTGGCTTTGGCGCAGCGACGATCGCTTGAAGTGAATTGGAAACCGTTTCGCGTCGTCGAGCGAGATGTCCCGAAGCTTGGCAAAGAAGAAACCGTTGGCGAAAGCCATCGCCGCGTCCGCGCGGAGTCACAACGCCAACTCGCCATCAAATATGCTGCGCATCAGGGGATAGACCTCAAGTTTCCTGAAACGCCTGGCGTCACTGATCTGGCGCTTGGCGCTTTGAGTGCGATTGAGGGAGACCCGCTTCCATACATAGAAGAGGCGTTTGAAGCTTATTGGGAAGCTCACGCGAACCTAGACGATCCGTCAGTGCTCCAATCCATCCTCGATCAGAGTGGGACGTCGTTGACGATTGATCTCGAAGACGTTCGAGCGCTTCTCGAAACCGCGCAAGAGCAAGCTGAAGAGTCCGGCATTGTCGGGGCGCCCGCCTATGTCATCGCGGATCAGATCTTCGTCGGGCGCGAGCACTTGCCTTGGATCGAAGAGCTCGCGCAGGCGTGTTGAGCCTAAAAGCGCTTAGTCGAAGCCGACAAACACTGCGCCGTCTTCAACAGGCTTGCGTTTCGAGACGACAGCATTGGCGGGGAAGCTCTCATCCGGCCAACCCATGGCGACGCAAATCATGATCACTTGATCTTCTGGAATACCAGCATGCTCGCGCACCACGGGAGACTGCATGATGCCTTGCGAATTGATCACGCAGCCAAGACCTTTCGACCAAGCGGCATTGACCAGAGAGTTGACGACACCGCCGCAATCAAAGGGTGCGATATCAGAACCATGGATCGACTTGTCATAGGTCACCACAATCGACACTGGCGCATCAAATTGGCGAAACCCGCGCAAGACCCAGTCTTGGCGTTTCTCTTTGTCATGACGCTCAATGCCCATGGCTTGGAAGAGTTGGATGGCAATTTCGATTTGGCGCTCTCGGTGCGCGCCTTCATAACCAGGACCGCGCCGAAACTCGCGCGTGTCCGGCACGCCCGCCAGGTTACGTTCGACATTGCCTTTGCGGATTTTGTCGAGTGGCTCACCGGTCACCACATAGAAATTCCATGGCTGTGTGTTGAGTGAGGTGGGGGCCCGCATTGCCATTTCGAGCACTTCAGTGATCAGCTCTTTCGATACTGGCTTTTTTTGGAAGCCGCGGATGCTGCGGCGGCCCATGACCACGTCTTTATAGTCCATGGCGTGTCTCCTCACGTCTCTTACGGTTTTCTACGTATCGAACAGGACGACGACGTGAAGCCATGTCTCAGCGTGAAGTGAACCTTTTTGGCAGAGCCAGCGACTATCACTATGCAAGCCAAAAGGAGGCCGCTGATGGCAGGGCAGGAAACAGAACGCGTCTATGACGAATTGCTCGTCACGCTTGCGCGTTCCGGCGATGCCCGGGCGGCTAACCGATTGGCGGCGCGCTGGTATCCGCGATTGATGCGGACAGCGCTTCGACTGCTCCGTGACCGCACCGAAGCGGAGGAAGCGGTACAAGAGGCTTGGGCCGGGATTTGCCGCGGATGGCCGCGCCTATCAGATTCAGCAATGTTTCCCGGCTGGGCCTTTGGCATCTTGCGCCGCAAATGCAGCGATCGGATCAGAGCCGCACAAACCGCTCGAACAAGGTCTGCGCCGATGGAGGTCGCGCCTGAGCCAATTGAACCTGCGCGCGGCGAGCTGCAAGTCGAAATCGATCAAGCGCTGGCCAGTCTCAGCGATGATCACCGCCTCGCCGCCATTCTATTCTTTGGCGAGGGGCTAAGCCTGAATGAAATTGCGGCTGTGACGGGCGTACCGGTCGGAACCGCCAAATCGCGCATTTTCCATGCGCGCCAACACTTAAAGTCTCGACTGAAAGGAGAGAACCAATGAGTAGTTTTGAAGATCGTCTGATGACGAGTTTGAATGCCGAAGACGAGGCCTTTTTGAAGGAGCTCGAGCAGGATGCTGGCCTGTTCCAACAGATGGGGATGACTTTTACCGGACCGCTTCGTTATTGGACCGCTTTCGCTTTTTTCTTCAGCCTATTCTTTTTCGGGCTCGGCATATGGGCTGTGTTCCACATGTTTGAGGCTGAGAACCTGAAACACGTCATCCTGTGGGGCGCTCTGGTCGGTTGGTGCAGCCTGTCGGTCGGCATGATCAAGATTTGGTTCTGGATGCGCATGAACCACTTAAACGTCTTGCGCGAGCTCAAACGTATCGAGCTGCGCATGGTCAAAAGCGCCTAAGCGTCTTCACTGGTCATGGCGACGAACACATCTTCCAAGTTGGGTTGTTCTGTCGACAGATCCGCAACGCTAATTCCGGCTTCTCGGACTTGTTCGAGGAGCCGGCCTATGCCGGTTTCAGTGTTTCGGAAGGTGATATCCAATCCGCCATCTTCGGTGATTTGAGCGTTCAGGTCCCTTAATCCCGCCGGCAGGGCTGTGAGCGCTTCTTTTGGGGTGATTTTGAGGAGACGCTGATCCAGTCGCGCTAGGAGTTGCGGCGTCGGTTCTTGGGCCAGAACCTCGCCATGACTGATAATCGCGATCTCATCGCAAAGCTCTTCAGCTTCCTCGAGATAGTGAGTGGTCAGAATGATGGTTGTGCCATTAGCGTGGAGCTCTCGCACATAGGCCCAGAGCGATCGCCGCAGCTCGACATCGACCCCAGCAGTCGGTTCATCCAGGATCAAAACAGGCGGATTGTGAACAAGCGCCTTCGCCACCATCAGGCGCCGTTTCATACCGCCAGATAATTGCCGGACATACGCGTCTTTCTTATCGTCCAAGCCGACGGCGGTGAGGATTTCTAAGCTTCGGCGCTCAGATTTTGGCACGCCATAATATCCAGCTTGTAGCTCCAGCGCTTGGATCGGCGTGAAGAATGGATCCATCGTGATCTCTTGGTTCACGACACCAATCGCTGCCCGCGAAGAGCGTGGATGCTGATCAATATCCAGACCCCAGATCTTCGCCATACCGCCGGTTTTTGTGACTAGGCCTGCGAGGATGTTGATAAAGGTCGATTTCCCAGCGCCATTCGGGCCGAGCAGGCCGAAAATAGATCCGCGCTCAATCTTCAGGTCGATTCCTTTGAGCGCCCGCATTTCTGGCAGCTTTCCAGACGCCCGATAGGTTTTCTCGAGCCCAATGGCTTCAATGGCATAGTCTGGTGTGCTCATAACGGCTCCATCCGATGAAGGTTACCGATATAGGAAGGGCAGGGGGATTCGCTCAAGTCTTTTGTTTTTCTTGGCTGCGCTGAAAGGCGTCTCGTTTCTTCAATCGGTCTAGATAGGCGGATGCATTGGGACCGAGGCGATCTTGAAGGGGTTTAAGCGTAGATGCGAGGAAGAGCCCATAGCCAATGGCGATATCGGCAATTGTGAACCGGTCCGCGACGAGAAATTCGCGATCGTTCAGGGCCGTTTCAACGTGGCGAAGACGGCCGGAAAACCAGGCCGCATAATCTTCGGCCGCTTGTGGGATCCGCCGCTCCTCAGGTTCGAGTACGGTGTATCTAAGCACGAGTGTTTGCGGAAAGGTCAGCGTGGCATCGCTGAAATATAGCCAATTTAAGAAGCTCCCATAATCTGGGTGCTCAACGTTCAGAGCGAGATCTGTCGGGCCATAGCGCTGGGTGAGATAATGGCAAATTCCGGAGCTTTCGGTCATTCGAGTATCACCATCCACTAAGAATGGGATCGTGCCTAAGGGATTGATCTCTTTATATTCCTTGGCAAACACGCGCGGGGGGAATGGCAAGTTTACCAGCTCATAATCGAGCCCCATTTCTTCCAAACACCAAAGCGGGCGAAGAGAACGTGCGTCGGCGCAGTGATATAGCGTAATCGGCATGCGATTGGGCTCCTTAGGTCAAACTCGCTTGCCGCATTGACGCGGATCGCGCTCCAGCCTAGCTACCGCTACTCTAGCCAGATTGGCAATTTCACCTTGCGGAAGATGTGAGCCAGCCCATGACACAAACACCATCCTTTGAAACGCCTGAAACCATTTTAGTCGATGAGCGCAAAGTCTCTTGCAATGGCGGTGGCGGCGCCCTCGGGCATCCGATCGTTTGGTACGAAATGGGCGATGATGACATGGCGGAATGCAAATATTGCGACCGTGTGTTCATCCTGCGCGGTGGCAAGCACGACAAAGCCTAAAGGCTGTCTTCGCTCTTACCCCTCTTTCTTCCGGAGTGGGACTTTCTTCTGGTTCTCATCCCCATTCTTTAGAAAGCTGGCTTTCCCATCGAGCGGTGTCGACCCGCGCCGCGTTCCGTCTTTGCGGAAAGCACCGGGATGAAACCGATCCCAGATCGTGCAGAGATTAAACGGCGCGCTTAGCTGCTCGCCAGACTTTAGAGTCACTTTGACTTCGGCTTCCTCAATACAGCCATAACCCTTCCAGGTGGCCAGGAAGACATTTGTGTCATCCACAGGCAGCTTCGGATTGAAGAAGGTTGGATGGTAGAAATAGTATTCAGCGCTTTCGATCTGCTCGAGTTGAGGCTCTTCTAGATTGAGCCAAACCGACGCCGGATAATAGTCATAGCCGCTTGGGGTCTGGCCTTCTGAACTTCTGCCAACATGGCCCGTCACCGCAGCCGCGAGCATTTTCTCATTCAGAGGTTCGACTGGCGCCGGTCCTGCATCCTCAACTTCAAGCTGGGTGTCAGGCGCACCGGCAGCTGCCGCCGTCTCTGAACCACTGGTCGGCGCTTCAGCCAGAACGATGCCTGGCTCGCCTGTATCAGTTTCGCCGAACATCCGATCGGTGGTGACATAGGCTTCGCGGATGATTTCTTCGGCCGTGTCATAATGCATCCAGACATAGCCATCATCGCCCCAGTCTGGGCCCCAGGAATTGATGATCTTGATCGCCTCATTGGCATCATCATACCCAACGATCGTAACCGCGTGATAGTCCTTGGCGCGCTCATTATCGGGGTCGTGCTTGTACACGCCATTGCCTTCCCAAGTATAGAAGCTTGGATAGACATACATGCCCGCCACCACCGGTTTCTCATTTGAAAGCGCTTCTTGGATTCCGAACAGATCGCCGCGTTGCAAACGGTTATAGTCTTTGATCTTAAAGTCTTCGCCGCGGGCGTTGATGTCTTCTGGAGGAGAGTCGCAACTGGCCTCGATGTAAGGGAAATCTCGCATGGAGACCGCGCCGGTGCTTTGAACAAAATCAAGCGCATCGGTGATCCGGCTCCCCGCTGTGCAATCGTCGCCTTGCTTGATCGAATTATAAATGAAGGCCGGGCTGAAATGGTAGAATTCGTCTGGCCGGACCGTCTGGCTTTCTTTGGCTTCGTGATAGGTTTTAAGGGCATACCCAACGGCCCAACCAACGCATGAGCCTTGCGCGCCCTGGTGGCCCGCGGGCGGCAAAAAACTGCTCAAATCGATGAATTCCGGCAGGGCGCCTCGGAGTAGGGGATCCCGCTCCTCTAGCGCTTCATATTCTTCATCGGTGAGCGGGATAAGACCAGTGCCGGGTTCTGACGTAACCAGGCCTTGAGCTTGGGCGAGACCAATTGGTGCCGCGCCAATGCAAAGTGCGAAAAGGCTCGCTGACAGTGTTCGCATGGTTATTCCCTTTCATGCATCCCCCAAGGATCATGGTTAACAAGATGTCCTATTCGGCGATGCGGCGCAACCGATGGGGCAGAGTGTTGATGGCTCGATCACGCAACGTCACGGCTTGTCGTTGACGTGCACGTAAAGCATATCAATACCATTGGATCACAGATTGGAGAGTTCAAATGGCCGAAGCCTATATTGTTGATGCGTGTCGCACGCCCCGCGGAATTGGTAAACAAGGGAAGGGCGCGCTTGCCCACCTTCACCCGCAACACCTCGCCGCGACGGTGCTCGGAGCTCTGCGAGACCGTAACGACATCAATACGGCGGAAGTCGATGACATTATTTGGGGCACGAGCTCTCAGCGCGGCGCCCAAGGCGCGGACCTTGGCCGCATGGCAGCGTTGGACGCAGGCTATGATGTCAAAGCCTCTGGCGTGACCCTAGACCGCTTTTGCGGCTCAGGCATCACCACTGTGAACCTTGCTGCAGCGCAAGTCATGTCAGGCATGGAAGATGTCGTGATTGCTGGCGGCACAGAAATGATGAGCTACACGTCCGCCACGGCAGATCCGAAAGTCCCGCCAATGCTGGACGCGGGTAATATGAGTTTGCGTGAGAAACACCCGCAATCTCAGCAAGGCGTTTGCGCGGATGCGATTGCAACGTTGGAAGGCATTGATCGTGAGGCTGTGGATCAGCTTGCGGTCGTTAGCCAGGAGCGCGCCGCGCGTGCGATCGCCGAGGGACGTTTCGATAAGTCAGTTGTTCCTGTGCACAATCCCGATGGCTCTTTGGCGCTCGATAAAGAAGAGTTTCCGCGCCCCGGCACGACAATGGAAAGCCTGGGCGGTCTAAAAACCGTCTTCAACATGTTCATGGATATTCCCGTCGATGATCAGGGCAACACATATGGCACGATGGTGACCAAGAAATATCCGGAGCTCGAAGGCAAAATCAATCACGTCCACCATGCGGGGAACTCGTCCGGCGTCGTTGATGGGGCGGCCGCGCTGCTGATCGCTTCGCAAGGTGCGGTCGATAAGAATGGTTGGAAACCCCGCGCTCGTATCGTTGCGACGGCGAATATGGGCGACTGCCCAACATTGATGCTCAATGCGCCCGTCAAAGCGGCGGAAAAGGTCTTGGACAAGGCCGGTCTGTCAAAGGACGACATTGATGTCTGGGAAATCAATGAAGCCTTCTCTGTCGTCGCTGAGCGCTTTATCCGTCATCTCGATCTCGACCGTGAGAAGGTGAACATTAATGGCGGCGCCATGGCGCTCGGCCATCCGATTGGCGCCACGGGATCGATCTTGATCGGCACGGCGCTCGATGAGCTCGAACGCTCTGGCGGCAAATACGGCTTGATCACAATGTGCGCTGCTGGAGGCATGGCGCCTGCGGTGGTGATCGAGCGGATTTAATCTGAAGGATTGATGATTGAGGGCACTACTGCTCCGTCAGCAGGCATTCGGTTACCGAGCCTTTTTGCTCCATACGCAAATATAATCACTGCCAGCAGGCCGAGCGCAGCGGCTAATAAAAATGGGGCACCGGGCAAGTAAGGCCCGGTGTCATCTGTATTGGCGGTAAAAATAATCGCCATCACTGCAGGGCTGATGATGGACGCCAGGCTATAGAGGCTGGTGATCGCGCCTTGCAGTTCGCCTTGCGAGTCGGCTGGAATCCGCTCTGTCATCAATGATTGCAGGGCCGGGCTTAGAAAGCCGGCGAACACGCCAATAGCGATCGCCATATATATCTGCGCGCCGTCTTGAGCAAAAGCCAGGATTAGGAATGAGACCAAGCCAACGATCATCGCGAATGTGACCGCGCGCACTTCTCCAAACTTTGCAACCACGGGTCCGGTCAGGCCGCCTTGGACGCCCGCAACGCCGAACCCGTATACGCTTATGGATATTCCGATGAGGAACGGCGTCCAACCGGCGACGGCTGTCACGTAAAAAGACCAGATGCTGGAATAGGAGTGGTTGCCGAGCTGAATGAGGAACAACGCGGCGAGCACGATCAAGACCGCTGGATAACGACCGATCGAAATCAAGCTGCCCAGAGGATTGGCGCGGGCAAATGAGAAGGCCCGCCGGTTCTCTGGCTTGAGTGTTTCTGGGAAGGTTAAATACCCGACCAGAAAGACCAGAAAGATCAATCCACCGGCAACAATGAATGGAAGCCGGACCCAATATTCACCGAGAAGCCCGCCAAATGCGGGTCCAAAGATGAAGCCAAGGCCCAATGCGGCGCCAGCATAACCAAAAAGCTTTGCCCGCTCTTCAGGTTCGGACACATCGACGATGCAAGCATACCCAGCCGCATAAGTGGCGCCGAACACGCCCGAGATCAGTCTTGCAATAAACAACCAGGTCAGCGTGGGAGCCCAGGCCATGATGAAGCTATCAATCGCGAACCCAAACAATGCGAGAAGTAAGATGGGTCGACGCCCAAAGCGATCACTGAGCCCACCCAGTATCGGCGCGAACACAAATTGCATAATCGCAAAGGTCGTCAGCAGCAGCCCTGCAACGGTCGCCCCATCGCTGATAGACAGATCTGCGATGTCTTCCAAAAGGGCCGGCATAATCGGCATGATCAGACCGAAGCCGACGGCGTCTAAGAAGACCACGCTGCAAACGAAAAATAAGACACGGCCCTTGGACGGGTTGTCTCGCATTATTCTCTCCCCCACCGATGTGTTGCTCACATCTTATTTTATGGTGGGTGTATCTTTCTCTTGAGAAATACAAAATCAAGCAGCTTGTTCCACTGTATTAATCGTAATGCTGTCTTTGTGGTTTTAGTGAAACAGTCTGGTTGTGTCGGCGTCCGTCGTAACAACCGAACCAAGAGCGTGATCGTATTCTTCTCCAAACAGGCGAGTCAGACTGGTCAAATTGAATACAACGCGTCATACTTTTCTGAACCGGTTTACGATACGAGGCAGGATTGTCTCGAAAGCGCGCGGTCTGGGAGGAAATGATGGAACAGCTGCAGGGTATGGATGCCTCGTTTGTAGCATTGGAAACACCAAGCTCACCAATGCATATTGGATCGATCCTGATCTATGATCCTTCAACAGCACCGGGCGGGTTCGTACGGTATAAAGACATTTTGCGGTTCTATGAGGATCGCATGCAGCTCTCCAAGACGATGCGTCAGAAGCTGGTAAAAGTGCCGTTCAATGTCGACTATCCTTATTGGGTGGAAGATGCGGATTTTGACCTCGAATATCATGTCCGTCACGTCGCGCTTCCTAAGCCTGGTGATTGGCGCCAGCTCTGCATCCAGGCGGCGCGGATCTTTGCCCGCCCTCTGGATTTGAACCGGCCACCTTGGGAATTCACCGTTGTGGAAGGCTTGGACAATGTTCCGGGTGTTCCAAAAGGATCCTATGCAGTCGTGACAAAAGTTCACCATGCCGCAATCGATGGCATGTCCGGGATCGATATGATGCAGGCCTTGCATACGCCAACGCCAAGCGTTGCCCCGCCGAACAAGCCTGATACTTGGAAGCCGGATAAGTTCCCAAATCGAGCGGGTATGTTCGCAAAAGGCTATGTGCGGGCATGGCTAAACCCAATCCGCCAAATGGGTGTTTCAGCGCAAGCCGTGCCTGGAATCTACCGCGCCGCAAAAGGTATGATCAAAGGCGAGTTTGGTTTGAAAGCTGCGATTGAAGCGCCGAAGACTCGCTTCAATACAAAGATCTCTCCGCACCGGGTTGTTGAGGGGCGCATATTTGAATTGTCACATATCAAGGCGCTGCGCAGCATCGTCGAAGGTGCCAAAGTCAATGATGTGATGCTGACCATTATCGGCGGCGGTTTGAATAAATATCTACGCCATCACAATGATTTGCCCAAGACAACGATGACGGCCATGGCACCGATTTCCGTCCGATCTGAGGGCGAAAAGAATACGATGGGCAATCAAGTCTCCGCGATGATCGCGCCGCTTGGAACCCACATCTCTGACGCCGCCGAGCGGATGGCTTATGTATTTGATCAAACGAGCCGCTCGAAAGAGATGACCAATGCACTTGGCGCCCGTCAGATGACGGAAGCCAGTAAAGTGTCTCCAGCGCTGTTCATGGCGCTTGGCGCACAGCTTTATTCTCGCCTCGGCGTCGCGAATTTTATGGCCCGACCCGTCATCAATACAGTGGTGACAAACGTTCCTGGGCCGCCAGTGCCAATCTATTCTGCGGGCGCAAAACTGGTCAGCATGCAGGGTTTGCTTTGTCTGTTGGACGGAATGGCTCTTGGGCACGTCGTGCAAAGCTATGTGAACGAAGCGACCATTACGTTTACTGCGGACCGCGATGTGATGCCGGACCCCGAATTCTACAGTCAATGTTTGCAAGAGAGTTTCGAAGAACTCGCAGCGCTCGCTGGGCTAGATTTGACGCCACCGCAAGCGCAACCAAAAGCAAAACCAGCGCGCAAGAAGGCGGCTGTGGCAAGCAAGAGTCGGGCGACAACGAAACGCAAACCTCGAGCTTCAACGGCTAAGAAAGCCAGTACTAACAAGGCCAAAGCAAAAGCCAGCTAAGAATTAGGCATCCATTTCTAGCCTTGTCACGTATACCGTTACAGAGCATGGTTGTGAAAACAGCCGTGCAAACACGGCAAACGGGAGGTAAATTTGGCTGCTGCGACCATGGCGAGACCGCCACATCCGTTTTGGACTCTGACAGAAGGCCGAGCAATTTTTGAGCTTGGGGCTTTTGGCCTGTTTCGGAAACAAATGAAAAATCTGCCCAAAGGGGATGGTCATCCCGTTTTGGTTCTCCCGGGCTTTATGGCCAGCGATCATTCGACCCGTCCGATGCGTAAGCTGTTTAATGACCTTGGCTACAAGTCTTATGGCTGGGGCCTTGGTCGAAACGTCAAGTTCAACGAAAAGCGCGAGCAGGAAATGTCCGAGCTGGTTGAGCGGATTTATGAAGAGAACGGTCAGAAGCTGTCGATTGTCGGTTGGAGTCTTGGCGGTGTCTTTGCCCGCGAACTGGCTAAAATGCACCCGGACATCATCCGTATTGTTGTTTCTCTGGGCAGTCCGATCAGTAACAATCGACGTCATTCCGCGCCTAGCCGTTTGTTTGAAGCGATTAATGGCAAACAGACCCAGCCTGAAGCCGAAGGGCGCTATCGAGACCTGGAATCTGCGCCACCGGTACCAACGACTTCTATTTTGACCAAGACGGACGGTGTTGTGTCATGGCGCGGGTCTGTCCAGGCGCCAGAAAAAGGCGCGGACACAGAAAATATCGTCGTGCCAGCAAGCCATGTGGGTCTGGGTGTGAACCCCCTTGTCATGGTGGCTGTTGCCGATCGTTTGGCCCAACCCGAAGGGGAATGGGCACCATTCGACCGTTCTGGGTGGCGAGAGCTGGTCTTCAAAGACGCACCAGAAATCGAATAAAACTCGATAAAATTCAAACGATCATCTGAACCATAACCTCATCTCTATGTGCCATATCGGGGCGTAGCGAAATGAACCATGCGTTTGCTGCGCGTGCCTAATTGAGGGATAGATTATGGCCAAGACCGTATTGGTAATTGATGACGACCCAACCCAACGCCGCTTGCTTTCTGCAGCCGTTGAGAAGGCTGGGTTTGCCTGCCGCACAGCACCTGATGGCGAAACCGGTGTGTCGATTGCGACCGATGCGAATGCTGGCGCAGATGTCGTTCTGCTGGATCTCACAATGCCTGGTCTTTCAGGCATGGAGACACTTGAAATGCTGACCGAGCGTCGGCCGGATCTCCCTGTCATTATGCTTACCGCAACCAGCGGGATCGATACGATTGTCGCGGCCATGCGGACGGGCGCTGTCGACTTTGTTGTTAAGCCTGCCAATCCCGAGCGTGTGGTTGTCTCTATCCGCAACGCGTTGAAACTGTCGTCACTGACCGGTGAAGTGAAGCGTCTCACCCGAAAAGCCGAAGGTGGGATGGGTTTTGAGGATATGATCGCCAGTGCGCCGATCATGCAGCAAGTGCTTCGTCTCGGCCAACGCGCTGCGGCGTCGGATATTCCTGTGCTGATCCTGGGGGAAAGTGGTGTCGGTAAAGAAGTGATCGCTCGCTGTATTCAGGGTGCGTCTGATCGCTCTGGCAAACCGTTTATCTCTGTCAATTGTGGCGCGATCCCAGAAAATCTCGTCGAAAGCATCCTGTTTGGGCATGAGAAGGGGGCGTTTACCGGCGCTGTCGCGCGCTCTGCTGGTAAGTTTGTTGAGGCTGATGGCGGCACGCTCTTCCTAGATGAAGTGGGTGAATTGCCGCTCGATATGCAGGTCAAACTACTCCGCGCGCTGCAGGAAGGGGAAGTGGACCCTGTCGGCGCGCGCCGTCCAGTCAAAGTGGATGTACGGATCATTTCCGCGACCAATCGTGATCTGGCTCAACGCGTAAAAGAAGGCGGTTTCCGCGAAGATTTGTTCTATCGCTTGAATGTCTTCCCAGTTGAGATGCCAGCCCTGCGTGAGCGGACAGAAGACGTGCCGGCCTTGGTTGATCACTTCATCGCCCGGTTCAATGCCTCAGAAGGCACGCGGATTCTCGGTGCCTCGGAAGAAACACTGAAAATGCTCTGCGCTTTTGACTGGCCAGGCAATGTGCGTCAGCTCGAGAACTCAGTTTTCCGTGCCGTCGTGTTGTGTGAAGGCGAATACTTACAGCCGCACGATTTCCCGCAAATCAGCGGCGTGATGCCAGAAATTGCTAGTTTGCCAGAAGTCCCTGCCAAAGCAGCCCCAGCTAACGATGTCGCACCTGCTCCGATTGGCGTACCAGGCTCCGTGCCGGTGAGCGTGATGGAAGAGGGTGAAGTCCGCAGCCTTGCAGATGTTGAGCGCGATCTGATCGCTTTTGCGATCGAACACTATGCTGGACATATGAGCGAAGTTAGCCGCCGGCTCGGCATTGGCCGTTCGACCCTGTACCGCAAAGTCCGTGAATACGGGCTCGAACAGGATCCCAAAAAAGAAGCCAGCTAAACCTGGCAGCGGCTCGCAGCCTGCCTGCGAGTCGCTTTTGTTCTTGATCGAGGCGAAGTGCGGTGAAATTTCCATCTCTGATTTTTGGTCGGTTTGAAGTGAGCACAAAAAGACTTGAACTTTTTAAATTTTAGGGATGTTCAAACCAAAGAGTCACAATAAAGCCTTGCCCGATCTGAATTTTGGCGGGTGGGGATGTTTTGGCTCAATATTCACTTATTCATATCAACGTTTTTCGTCCGCTCGGTTTGATATCGTCGGAAGACGCCAACGCGCAGTTTTTCTTTAGTCAGCTGCCAGAAATATTTGCGAAGGCCGATGCGTATGAGGGTTTGTCGTGGCACAATCACGCGATCCGATCGCAGGACGGCGAGTTCTTCACCTTCGAAGACGCGTTTGCGACCGCTGACCAAGGCTTTGTGAACCCCGACGTGATCACAATGGCGGGGTGGAAAGACGTCGCCGCGCTGCATCAATTCGCCTATCGTTATGACCGGCACCGCGACGGGATGAAAGAGTTACGAAATTGGGGCGACCGTTCGGTTGGCGCCACCCTCGCCATGTGGTGGGCACCGAAGACTGAACGTATCACGATCCGCATGGGCTGGGAGAAACTTCAACAACTGCGTGCGGAAGGGCCTTCGAAAGAGGTGTTTACGCTGCAGGAGCGGTTTGACGCGCCTGAGATGGGGTAGGGAGGCAAAAGTCGTTCTTCTCCAGGCGCTCGCAATGTCTTGTTTGGGCCGGCGCGCTCAACAGGTCGTTGCAACACTTTAGTTTGATTTCAAAACTGGAGTGGAGCGATGAAACGACGTCGTCGAATATATTTTACTGAGGCTCAAAAGGCAGAAATTTGGGATCGCTGGCAACGCGGGGAGTCGATGTCCTCGATCGGGCGCGGCTTTGAGCGGGACTCCTCTTCGATCCATCCGCTGATTTCTCGCACCGGCGGATTTCGACCAGAGCCACGCAAGCGGGGACCCCTGGCCTTGAGTCTTTCAGAGCGGGAAGAAATCTCCCGCGGTCTTGGGGCGGATCAATCGTATCGGTGCATTGCCAAACATCTGGGGCGAGCGCCATCAACGATCAGCCGGGAGGTGATGCGCAATGGCGGCCGCAGGGCCTATCGCGCGACCAAAGCAGATACAGCCGCCTGGACACGCGCGCAGCGCCCCAAGCTCAACAAACTGGCTTGCAACAAAGTGCTTTGCCGGACAGTCTCTGCCAAGCTTCGCCAGCAATGGTCACCGCAGCAGATCGCAGGCTGGCTGAAAAAGCAGCATCCGGAAGACGAGGCGAAACGCGTGTCACATGAGACCATCTATCGAAGCCTGTTTGTGCAGGCCCGCGGCGCGTTGAAGAAAGAGCTGATTGCATATTTACGGTCTCCCCGCTCGATGCGACGGCCGCGTGCCTCCAGCCTGCGCCAGTCGGGCCTCGGGCAGATCAAGGACATGATCTCAATCCGTGAGCGTCCGGCCGCTGTGGAAGATCGCGCCGTGCCAGGTCACTGGGAAGGGGATCTCATCGCTGGCTCAAAGGGCAGTCACATCGTCACGCTGGTCGAACGCCACGCGCTATCTGATGCTGGCCAAGGTTGATAGTCGCGACACCGAGACGGTCATCGCAGCGCTGATCAAACAATCAAAGAAGCTGCCAAAAGAACTCTACAAGTCGCTGACCTGGGACCGCGGCAAGGAACTCTCGGATCATAAGCGCTTCACGCTGGCGACTGACATCCAGGTCTATTTCTGTGATCCGAAAAGTCCCTGGCAGCGCGGATCGAACGAGAACACCAACCGGCTGCTGCGCCAATATTTCCCGAAAGGCACGGACCTGTCGGTCCACTCGCAGGCTAAACTCAACGCTGTCGCAAGACAGATGAATGAGCGTCCAAGAAAAACGCTGGACTATGACACCCCAGCTGAGCGATTAAATGCCTGTGTTGCAATGACCGGGTGAATCCACTGCCAATAAGCGGACATAGTCGCCTTGTCGTGATAAGGGTTGCTGCTATGATAAATCATATCACGCTATTCTATACCGTGGCTCAGATTGCGGGCGTTTTTGTTGGCTTTGGTACGCTTATCGCTTTCACCAAACCCAAACACGTCACTACCGCACAACAACAAGCTTTAACTGCCACCGTCATGGCAGGACTTCTTGTAATTGTGGCGGCGCTGCTACCGGTTTTATTGTTTGCTTATGGCGTGTCACCCAACACCGTGTGGCCGGTTTCAGCCGTAGTGATTCTTGCGATTAACTGGGCGACAATTTGGCCTCAGCGCGCGCCTTTCCTTAACGCGCTCAGACGCCGCAACCTGTGGGAAATCATGCTGATCTTTGGCATGGAAATGGCGGTGGAAGTTCCTCTGTTTCTGGTCTTGCTACCCATTTTCAAGGCCCAATCATTTCCTCTATACGCCACCACGCTTGTCTTTTCCATCGTACAGGCAGCATCGCTATTGATGCTGCTCGCATTGGATCTGACGGTCACTGATGATTGATCAGGAGCATGACCCAAGGGATCGCTTTGACGCCTGAAGCGGTCATTAGGAATGGGCCACTCGCAACCCCAATATTGTGAGTCCCTCATTCTGAGCGCAGTTGAATAATAATGAGGTTAGGCTTTCTTGGAGTTTTCCGGAGACCCCGCTTCGTCCTCCGTCGACAAGATGACCCTTAATCATCGCCCAAACAGCAGCCGTCAATCCCATAGATTGCGCGGCATCGCCGCTCAGGCTTAGGCGCCTTTTTTATACACCAATGTTCAGAAGCCAGATGGCGGAGGAGGAGGGATTCGAACCCCCGGAACGCTCGCACGCTCAACGGTTTTCAAGACCGCCGCATTCAACCACTCTGCCACTCCTCCGCAGCAGGACGCTTCCTTTTCTACAGTCCGCGAAAGATTGCAAGCCCTGTCATGAAATTGCCTGCTTTTGGTCGGTTTATGGTTAATCAGGTCTTTCCGAGGATGCGCCTAAGTTTTTGTTCCCATTCACCGTACATGCAGCTTGCTATGGTAAACGTGGCATCATCGAGAAAGAGCTGAATGCTCTGCCCGCGCTCCAAGAATGGAGCAGGGACCGCAGAAAGAGGTAAGAGATGAAGACGTCAGTCTCCAATTCTGTTTGTTACGCCCTTTTAGGGGCCAGTATCTTGACCATTGTGACAGCTGGAAACGCGAATGCCGATCGCGGCGCGCCGATTCGATATGCGCAACCTGGCGACGCCTCTTCTGTTCAGTCGCAAGCTTTACCCACACAGGCAGCGCCGAGCCGTGTATCTGTAAACAGTCAACAGCGGATTGAGTTCCGCTATCCGGATCAACCGGATAATTTCTTTTCGGCCCAGGGCCCTGCGATGCAACCAGCGCAAGCCCAAGCCCCTGCCTTCGAGGTGCCTTCAAACGCCCCAGCATTGAGCGCTCCAAAGCCAGCATTTGATTCGCCAATCACGTTCTCTCCGGTTGAGTCGGCCGTGTCCGCGGCTTCAACGGTTTCGTCTGCGGTGCCGTCGCCAAGTCCTGTGTCACTGCTCGCCGGCGGCGTCTCCGCTGCAGGCGCAGCAGCTGATATTGCAAAAGCGCCCGTTAAACCGATCCGGATCGCGTCTCTGCAAACCCAATCTGCGGTGAGCACGGGTAAGCCTCTCACATTGAGTCGGGTTCGCGCGAACCGCGATGCCGCGATCACTCAAGAGACCGGCCTCGCCAGTGTCTATTCAGATGGTTTCAATGGTAAGCCAACCGCCAATGGTGAGATCTTTGATGAGACTGCAATGACAGCGGCGCATCCAAGCTTGCCGCTACCAAGCCTCGTGCAAGTTGTGAACGAGGATAATGGTCGCGAGATCGTGGTGCGCGTGAATGATCGCGGCCCATTTGACGGCAAACGGATCATGGAATTGTCGCCGCGGGCGGGCTCGGTGCTCGGCCTCAGTAAAGGCAACTCTGCGCGGGTTAAGCTCAATTATCTTGGGCCAGCGCCGGTGCAGACGAATTCCTACGCATCGAATGCGATTGAAGATGATGTGATGCCGCCGGTGGAGCCTACTTATCCGACCGCCTCACTCGAGAGCCCAACTTACCTTCCAGCGACGCCTGCTGTGCACCAATCCGCGCCAAGTGTTGCGCCGACCGGGGGTTTTTATATCCAAGCCGGAGCATTCGCTGATATTGCCAATGCACAGCAGCTTACCTTTGCCTTCGATCGCACGATGGACGTGAAAATCGAAGAAGCGCGGGTCAATGGCGGCGACTATTTCCGTGTTTTGATCGGACCATTTGCCAGCATGGACGCGGCAGAGGTACAGCGTGCCGCATTGGCACGTGCTGGGATCGCGGAAGGGTTCCTCACACGGCGTTAGAGGCGCCCTGCAACAAAGATTGACCTTCGTCACGAACTGGCCCTTTTTCCTTGGCAGGAAAAAGGGCTAATTTCTTGGTCGAAAGGATTCTGGATATGAAGGTTTTGCGCAGGGCAGCTCTGATCATTTTATTGGCCGTTTGGCCGGGCCTCGCGCAGGCGCAGATCCTTGAAACAGATGCTGAATATGCCGTGATCCTCGATCATGAGTCGGGCGAAATCCTGTGGTCCAAAGATGGGGATGTGCCGATGGTGCCCGCCTCAATGACCAAGATGATGACGGCTTACTTTGTGTTCGATCTGATAAATGATGGCGAGATCACGCTCGATACACAGATGACTGTCAGCGATGATGCCTGGCGGCGCGGCGGTTTTCCATCGGGGACCTCGACCATGGGCCTCCGTCCAAAAGAGCGCCCGACCGTGCGCGAACTGTTACAGGGTATGATTGTGATGTCAGGCAATGATGCCTGTATCGTGCTCGCCGAAGGGATTGCTGGCTCTGAACAGGCGTTTGCGCGGCAAATGACAGAACGTGCGCAAGAGCTTGGACTGACCACCGCAAATTTCGTCAATACGACGGGCTTGGAAGGCGAAGGGCATGTGGTTTCGGCCGCTGATCTTGCGCGGCTCGCAAAGCTGATCATCGACGATTATCCAGAATACTATGACTGGTACAGCCAGCCAGAATACACATGGGGCGAATACACCCAAGCGAACCGAAACCCATTGCTGGGCACGATGGAAGGCGCGGATGGGCTCAAGACCGGCCATTTGGATGAGTCTGGATATGGCCTCACCGCATCGGCTGTTCGCGATGGGGCGCGGCGCACAATCGTAATCAATGGCCTGCCGAGCAAACAAGCGCGCGCGCAGGAAGCAGAGCGACTAATGCGGATGGCGTTTAGCGCGTTTGAGACGCGCACGATAGAGGCAGGCGATAAGCGTTTGGCCGAGCTCGATGTCTGGATGGGGGAGTCTCGCTCTGTGGGCGTGAAGCTTGCCGAGCCAATGAGCGTCACCGCCCACCGACGCGCCTTCGCAAAAGGGACGTCTGAAATCGTCTATGATCGCTTGATCCAAGCCCCTGTGACGGCGGGAGACGAAATTGCGACTCTGGTTGTGACGATTGAAGGCAAGGACCCGATCGAACTGCCTTTGGTCGCGACTGAAGATGTTGCGCGGCTCGGGTTCCTCGGGCGCTCAATTGAGGGCCTTAGCCGGATGCTGGAAGGCGGAGCATAGACATTTGACCGAGGGCGGGCGCTTCATCACGCTGGAAGGCGGCGAGGGAACCGGTAAATCCACTCTGATTGCGGGTCTCGCAGACGCGTTACGCGAGCGGGACCACACCGTTGTCGTCACCCGCGAGCCTGGGGGCACGACATTAGCCGAAGCGGTCCGCGCTTTAGCCTTGAACCCGCCCGCCGGGGAGGCCTGGTCGCCGCTTTCGCACGCTTTGCTGATGAACACCTCGCGCGATGACCATTTGAATAAGCGGATCCGTCCGGCGCTGGCCCGCGGCGACTGGGTCTTATGTGACCGGTTCGCGGATTCGACGCGCGCCTATCAGAGCATTGATGGTGAGCGCCCTGAAACGCTGTTGATGATTGAGCAGGCCGTGGTCGGCGAGACGAAGCCGGATCTGACTTTGATCTTAGATGCTGCGCCAGAAGATCTTGCGGAGCGACGCCGTGTGCGCGGCACTCAGGACGTGTTCGAGCAAAAGGATTTGGCGTTTCACGCTAAAATTCGCGCGGCTTTTCTTGAGATTGCTGAACAAGATCCAGACCGTTGTGTTTTGATTGATGCACTCCAGACTCCTGAGCTGGTCTTGGCGTCTGCTCTGACGCAGATCGAGACCCGGTTGGGCGCGATATGACTGCGGCATTTCCGCTAGAAGGGCATCGCGCGCAAGAGGATCGATTCCTAGCGGCGCGGGCTTCGGGCCGATTGCATCATGGCTGGATCTTTCAAGGGCCCTCTGGGATTGGCAAATCAATTTTCGCGCGACGGATTGCCGGCCTAATGCTGGGTGCAAGCGCGCCGGATTCGACGCCGGACGACAAGACCATGCAGCTTGTGCTCTCCGGCGGTCATCCTGATCTGAAATGGGTTACGCGGGGGCTGAACGATAAGGGCAAACTCAGACAAGATATTACGGTCGAACAGATCCGCGAGCTTAATCAGTTTTTCACGCTGCGCCCAGCCATGGCGGGATGGCGCGTGGGCGTGATCGATGCGCTGGACGAGATGAACGTCTCCGGCATGAATGCGCTCTTGAAAACGCTTGAGGAGCCGCCAAATAATGCCTTGCTCATCCTGATCTCACATGCGCGCCAGCCGATCCTGCCGACCATCCGATCGCGCTGCCAGGTCTTACGACTTTATCCTCTGACCGAAGACGAGACCAAAACGGTGCTGAGCCAGCATGATTGCAACGCAGATCTCGCCTGTGATCTCGCGCCAGGGCGGCCGGGCTATGGATTGGAGCTTTCTCAAACCGCTGGAGCCAAGGCGGT
The DNA here is from genome assembly GCF_056850855.1 of Hyphomonas sp. ske169. Taxonomy (NCBI): domain Bacteria; kingdom Pseudomonadati; phylum Pseudomonadota; class Alphaproteobacteria; order Hyphomonadales; family Hyphomonadaceae; genus Hyphomonas; species Hyphomonas sp. ske169. The sequence continues at coordinate 37,392 of NZ_CP096146.1, forward strand.
GCAGGCCGCACGGGCGCTGCTCAGGAATGTGCGGAAGCCTACAGGCGGCGTGGTGTCGTCCGCGTTGACGTCTGTGCTCGTGGATGAGGGCTCCCTCAACGCGTTCACAGACACCTTACTCTTCTGGGTGGCGGAGAAAGCCGATACTGATGCCGAGCTGAGCGAAACCTGGCTCAAGATGCATCAGGTGCGGTCGACAGCAGATGAGCTCAATCTGACACCGCTACAAACCGCGACAAAGCTGTTTTCCGTCTTGCAAGATGGTGTGAAGGCTGTAAGCGCCTGAGCCCATGTTTGATACCCATGTAAACTTGCACGCTGAGGCTTATGAGGATGATTTAGGCGAGGTACTTGCCCGCGCGCGCGAGGCCGGTGTGACACGGATGCTTGCGATTTGTGAGCGCTTAGACAGCTTTCCGCGGGTCAGCGAGATTGCGCGCGATAATGACGATATTTGGTGCAGTGTCGGCACGCATCCGCACCACGCCAAGGATTTTATCGAAACTCAGCCTGAAGACTTGATCGATTTAGCGGCAGACGAGAACGTCGTTGCGATTGGCGAGACCGGCATGGATCTACATTATGGATACAGCCCCCAAGATCAGCAAGAAGCGAGCTTCCGGACGCATATTGCGGCGGCACGTGAGACGGGTCTGCCGCTAATCGTTCATACGCGCGAAGCAGATGATTTAACGGCAAACATTCTTGAAGACGAAACGGCACGAGGGGCGTTTCCGATCCTATTGCATTGCTATACGGGAGGGCCGGATCTGTGTCAGCGCGGTCTGGCTTTGGGCGCCTATGTTTCGGTCTCAGGGATCCTTTCGTTCAAAAGTGCGAAAGAGGTTCGAGCGGTGATCAAAGACGTGCCGCTTGATCGGGTCATCCTAGAAACCGACTGCCCCTATCTGACGCCAATGCCTTATCGAGGCCGGCGGAATGAGCCCGCCTATTTGCCTTATGTCGCCGATGCGCTCGCTGAGTTGCATGGGCTAAGCCGTGACGAGGTGGGAGCCTTGTGTGAAGCCAACGCGCTTCGGCTCTTTGCGCAGGTGTCATGAGCCAGCGGCGAATCAAGCTCACGCTCCTAGGCACGGGTTCATCCGGCGGTGTGCCGCGTGTCGGCGGCGATTGGGGCGCTTGCGATCCGTCCGAGCCAAAAAACCGGCGGACACGCTGTTCGGCTTTAGTTGAAGTGTGGGATGCAGCCGCGCCAGATGACGCCACGACTGTTCTCATCGATACCTCACCGGATATGCGCGAGCAGCTTTTAGCGGCGCAAGTGACGCGCCTCGATGCCGTCGTCTTTACCCATGATCATGCCGATCAAACTCATGGCATCGATGATGTGCGCGCGCTCGCCATTCGCAATCGTGCGCAGGTTAAAGCCTTTATGGATGAACCGACATCGCGGACCTTACTGCCGAAATTCAAATACGTTTTTCATGGTGAGAATGGCTATCCGCCCATCTATGATGTTCAGCCACTGCTGACAGCCCAAAAACCGTTTGAACTAACTGGTCCTGGCGGGAAGATCGAGGTCCTGCCTATTGACCAGGAGCACGGCTATATTCGCTCTTTGGGCTTCCGCATTGGCAATATCGCTTATTGCAACGATTTGAACGGTTTTCCGGATCAGAGTCTTGAAGCGCTAGAAGGGCTCGACCTGCTTGTGATCGACGCCTTACGCTACACGCCGCACCCGTCTCACGCCCATCTAGAGCAAACCTTGGAGTGGGTTGATTTGCTCCGTCCACGGCAGACTGTGTTAACCAATTTGCACATTGATTTTGACTATAAAACTTTGAAGGCAGAGCTGCCCGACCGTGTGATTCCGGGTTTTGACGGCTGGGCCTATGAGGCGCCGCTTTAAGCCGTTTCCGTCAGAGAGCGGACCATTTTGCCGACGGCACCATAGTCAGTTTTCCCGGTTCCCAGCACAGGCACTTCTTCGATGTGGAAGACTTTGCGCGGCACTGAAAGTTCCGACACACCATGCGACTGACACCAGGCGAGCAGGGCGCTGCGGTCAGCGTCTTTCGCGGTCGTGAGCAGCACGACTTGTTCGCCTTTGCGCGGATCAGGGATCGCAGCGGCGGCATGCATTTCGTCTGGCCAAATCGCGCTGGCGCAATTTTCGACCACCGCGAGGGAGACCATCTCCCCGCCAATTTTGGCGAACCGTTTGACCCGGCCCATGATGCGAATGCAGTCATCCTCATCGACCACGCAAATGTCGCCCGTATCGTGCCAACCATCCGGAAGCGGCTCGATGACGCCGGGGGCCGATGAGCGCATATAGCCGAGCATGATATTTGGACCACGAATGCGGAGTTTCCCGCCTTCTTCAATGCCTTCGACCGGGACTAATTCATGTTCCATGTCGGACATCAACCGGCCCACCGTGCCAGGCTTGTTAAACTCCATCTGATTGGCCGCGACGACCGGAGAGGCCTCTGTCGCACCATAGCCTTCCAGGATTTCGATATTGAACTTCTTGCGGACAAAGGCGCGGGTCTCATCGCGAACGCGTTCTGCCCCGCAGACGGCGAGCCGTACGGAATCCATCGCGCCGTCTTTGGCGACGCGGGCGTACTGGCCGATGAAAGTGTCTGTCGCCAGCAGGATGGTGGCACCGGTCTCGTGAATCCGCCCGGCAATTTCACGCGGCTGTAGCGGGCTAGGGTGGAACACGGCGCGTACGCCAGCTATCAGTGGCAAGATGGCGCCGACGGTTAGGCCAAAACAGTGAAATGTCGGCAACGGATTAAACACGCTATCGGTTTTCGGATCGAGCCCGATATGCGCACGCACCTGTTCGACATTGGCGACAATATTGTGGTGGGACAGCACAACGCCCTTGGGCTCGCCTTCTGTGCCTGACGTGAAAAGGACCACGCCGGGTTTGGTATGGCTTTTCTTACGATGGAATAGGCTTGGCATGACGGGACCGAGGCCGCCAGCAACTTTGTCCATCAAGCCAAGCTCTTCGCGGACATCTTCGAGATAGATGAACTCCGCAACGTCGCTCAGCTCTTTAATCAGAGCTTCAAGCCCGCCAAGTTCCACAAACTTATGAGCCGTGACGATTTTCGTGATCTTTGCCGCCTTCATTGCGGATTTGATGTTCGCAGACCCAGCGGTGAAATTCAGCATAGCCGGCAATCGACCTGAGGCGAGTACCGCGCAAAAGGCGATCACAGCACCCGCGCCAGTAGGCAGCATGACGCCGACAGTTTCGTCTTTTTTGAATTTCTTGCCGAGGGCTGATCCGAGCGCAAATGAGCCGCGGAGGATCGTCTTATAGTCAACCTCGGTGCCATCGCCATCGACAATCGCAATAGTCTTGCCGCCAAACTGTTTCGCGGCCCTTATGATCGCAGAGAAAATATCAGTTTTAGCACGGTTGGCTTTCCACTCGAGCGGAGCAGGAATTGTTGATGCGGTCATTGGTTTGCTCTGGCCTTAACGCTTAACGGTTTGCAACAAAGTGTCACAGTCGTTGAACAGCGCAAGGCTTTTTGCTCACATTCCCATCCGCGAGCAGGGGAGCTATGCCGCTCTGCAGCTTGCAGTTTTTGGCGATCCGCTCCATTTATACGCCATGGCAACGCTCATCGATAACAAGCCGCAATTTCGGCATCCAGAAAAACGGAACCGCCCGGACACACCGCTTTTGCGCAAGCCGGATTGGATCCGTGTGAAAGCGCCGACCTCTAAAGGCTATGCTGAAACGCGCGAGATCGTGAAATCGAAAGGCCTCGTGACGGTCTGTGAAGAAGCGGGCTGCCCAAATATTGGCGAGTGTTGGGACAAGAAACACGCGACCATGATGATTATGGGCGACACGTGCACCCGCGCCTGTTCGTTCTGCAATGTCATCACCGGTAAGCCTGCGCCATTAGAAGAAGATGAGCCTGAGCGGGTCGCCCAAGCCGTCGCAGAGATGGGGCTGCAGCATGTGGTCATCACATCGGTTGATCGGGATGATCTGGAAGATGGTGGCGCGATGCATTTCGTGCGTACAATCCATGCGATCCGTGAGGCCTCTCCGGAGACGACGATTGAGATTTTGACGCCAGATTTTCTACGCAAAGATGGCTGGGAAGCGAAAGTCATCGACGCCAAGCCGGATGTCTTCAACCACAATCTAGAAACTGTACCTCGGCTTTATCTCTCAATCCGTCCAGGCGCTCGCTATTTTCATTCGTTGCGTCTGCTCGAAAAGGTCAAAGACCGCGATCCCAACCAGTTTACCAAGTCGGGTCTGATGGTCGGGCTGGGAGAGAGCAAAGAAGAAGTCATGCAAGTGATGGATGATATGCGCTCGGCGGGCATCGATTTCCTGACCATTGGTCAGTATTTGCAGCCAACCCGCAAACATGCCGCGGTAGATCGCTATGTCAGTCCAGATGAGTTTGCCGCTTATGAAGAGATTGCGCGCTCGAAGGGATTCCTGATGGTGTCTTCCTCGCCGCTAACCCGGTCGAGCCATCATGCAGGCGAGGACTTTGCGCGGCTGCGGGCGGCGCGAGAGGCCCAGCTTAGCGGCGATGCCTAGAGTTTCCGAACAAGTTCTCATCGCGCATGATGCTGATGACTTATACGGATTGGTGCTCGATATCCGGAGATATCCAGAGTTCATAAAATGGATCACGAGTGTCACTGTTACCCACGAACACGGCGATCGCGACCATTCGTACACATGTCTGGGAACGGCTTCTGTTCATTTTAGCGGGTTTGACGAGAAATTCTCAAGCCATGTCAAAGGCGATCCCGTCGCCCGCAAAATTGACGTAAAACTCGAGCGGGGCCCATTCCGGCATTTGCGCAATCGATGGCAGTTCGACCCGCGCGAAGATGGTAAGACACGAGTGCACTGTTTCATCGACTACGAGTTTAAAAACCCCGTCTTGAGGCTCCTCGCACGCGCAAACTCGCGGATTGCGGTCGATCGCATAATTGACGCCTTTCGCGTCGAAGCCGATCGCCGATTTGTGAAGTCTGCGTCTTAAGTGCGTAGGCGCTCGTCTGCCGCAATCGTGGTTGCGATAAAGCCGCCGCCTAGAATTCGGGTTGAACCAGAAGCGTCATAAAGCACGCTCGCCTGTCCGCGCGCGACGCCTTCTTCCGGACGATCAAACCAGACGGCGGGTTGGCCATTATCAAAGCCGAGACGTCCGGGTGCGGGTTCGCGAGTTGAACGCACGCGGACCAAAACGGGTTCGCCGCGGATGCATGCATCTTCAAGCGTGCCATCGCCGAGCCAATTCAGCTCTTCCATCGTGAGCCCTGCTGTCAGCAAGGCTTCACGGGGTCCGACAATGACTTGGCGTGCGGGGGCATTGATCTTGACCACAAAAAGTGGCTCACCCGTCGCGACGCCGAGGCCGCGGCGTTGGCCGATCGTGTAATGAATGACGCCTTGATGCTCGCCCAGGACGCGGCCATCAAGGTGCACAATCTCGCCGCCGCGTCCTGAGCCAGGGCGCAGTTTTTCAACGACTTTTGCGTAGGAGCCCTCGGGCACAAAACAGATGTCTTGGCTGTCGGGCTTCGCCGCCACCGGCAGCGCGAAATGATCGGCCAGCGCGCGCACTTCCGTCTTTGGAAGGTCGCCTAGCGGGAAGCGCACATAGTCGAGCTGTTCCGCTGTGGTAGCAAACAGAAAGTAAGATTGGTCGCGGCTTGCATCCGCGGCGCGGTGCAGCTCTGGCCCATGTGCGCCATCTGTTCGGCGGATATAATGACCCGTCGCCAGGCAATCCGCGCCGAGGTCTTTCGCGGTTCGCAGCAAGTCAGAGAATTTCACGGTTTGATTGCAGCGAATGCACGGAATCGGCGTTGCGCCCGACAAATAGGTGTCGGCGAAATCTTCCATCACCTGCTCTTTGAACCGGCTTTCATAATCGAGCACATAATGCGGAATGCCGATCTGATCGGAGACATTGCGCGCGTCGTGAATGTCTTGCCCGGCGCAACAGGCGCCTTTCTTCTCAATCGCGGCGCCATGGTCATAAAGCTGCAGCGTGATCCCGATGACATCATAACCGCGCGCCGCGAGCAGAGCGGCCACGACAGAGGAGTCGACGCCGCCCGACATCGCCGCAACCACGCGCGTTTCTGAAGGCGGCTTCGGAAAGCCAAGGGAATTGAGCGCACCAGGCGCAGGACCGGGCTCGCGTGCGGCGAGCGCTGATAGGTCTAACATAAATGTCTCCAAACGGGTTCAAGGCCCGCAGCAGATGAGTTTGCCGCCTATATAGGCGAATAGGTTTGAAAAGCTATGCCCTCAGATCAGGCTGCCAGGTCACGCCGCAAAGAAAGGCTTGTCCCCTGCGATGGTGACCCGTTCCATGATGCGGATATTTGGGAAGTAGTCGCTGGCAGCGTAATGCTGACAGGCGCGATTGTCCCAGAAGGCAAGGGAGCCTGGGGCCCAGCGAAAGCGGCACTGATATTCTGGCAACCAGGCACGGCGATAGAGATAGTTGAGAAGCTCGTCACTCTCCGCGCGGTCCATGCCGACAATATGGTCGGTGAAGGCGATATTCACGTAAAGGCTGCGCTCGCCGGTCTCAGGATGGGTTCGGATCACGGGGTGTTCTTGCGGCGGGAACTTTTCGTGTAGCTTGGTCGCCTCTTTGTTGAGGCGTCTCGAGAACACCCGTGCTATGTCGTGGACGGCTGTCATCTCGCACAGCCGAGTTTTCAGATCTTCGTCGAGATCATTGTAGGCCATGACCATGTTTGAGAAGAGTGTATCGCCACCAATCTCGGGTAATTCAATCGCGCGGAGGATGGAGCCCAGAGACGGCTCGGCGCGCCAGGTCACATCTGAATGCCAATTATTCTCTTGGCCCTTCGAGTTTGGACCATGGGCGATGCGGAGGACTTCGGGATCAGGTTGATCCTTCGGAGTTGCCGGGTGGATTTCAAGACCGCCAAATTGGCTGGCAAACTCGATATGCTTCTCGCGGGTCAGCTCATGTTGGTCGCGGAAGAAGACGACTTGATATTTGAGCAAGGCCGCCCGGACTTCGTCGACGAGCGTATCGTCGAAATTCGCCAGATCAGCGCCAATTAGTTCCGCTCCAATCGCGGGGGAGAGCAAATGCGGCTCAAAGCGCGTGAATTCTGTGTTGGCGTCGTAGGCCATGTTTCCTCCGATATTTTCTTTCAGAGTAACACAGCAGAGCAGCAGGCCCTAGCGCGATTTTAAATTTGCGCGCGGATCATATTCAGGGCGGCTTCAACCGTCGCCATGCGAATCTCTGAGCGACCAATATCACCGAGTGCCAGCATCTCGTGCATCATCGCTTTGTTTTCGCGCGCGCAGGCGATGTGCACCGTACCGACGGGTTTCATTGGCGTGCCGCCGCCAGGCCCTGCTATGCCGGTCACTGCAATGGCGAGATTGGCGCGGCTTTGTTCCATAGCGCCTTCCGCCATCAGCCGTGCAACGGGTTCGGAGACCGCGCCATAATCAGCGAGCACGTCACCCGCCACGCCTAAAATTTCGGCTTTGGACTGATTGGAATAGGTTACAAAGCCGCGTTCTAACACTTTAGAAGAGCCCGCAAACTCGGTGAACAGGCCAGCGATCAGCCCGCCTGTGCAGCTTTCAGCGGTGACGATTTTGACTCGCCGCTCCATAGCTTCATCCATGATCAAAAGCGCGAGGTTTCGAATACGATCTGGGAACATAAAAATGACCTTAGTCTTATGACGCGAGGGGAGCCAATACTGCGCTGGCTTGGGCAGCGATGCCTTCGCGGCGGCCTGTGAAACCCAGACCCTCGGTTGTCGTGGCTTTGACGCTGATCGCCTCAACCGGCAGCCCGGTCACCTCAGCGGTGCGCAGGCGCATGGCCTCGCGATGCGGTTTGATTTTTGGCGCTTCGCAGATCAGGGTCAAATCACAGCTTGTGAGCGCCCAACCCGCATCGTGCACGATGGTGACGGCATGTTTTAAGAACACGTCAGACGGAGCGCCTTTCCATTGCGGGTCACTGGGCGGGAAATGATCGCCAATATCGCCGAGCGCCGCCGCGCCGAGGATCGCGTCGGTGAGGGCATGCCAGGCGACGTCAGCATCCGAATGCCCGACAAGGCTACGGGTGTGCGGAATAAACACGCCGCACAGCGTCACGCCGTCTCCTGGCTCTAAAGCGTGCACATCATATCCGGTGCCAAAACGCGGCGTAGGGGAAGGGGGCATTAAGAGGCGTTCCATACGGGCATGGTCTCCTGGATAGGTTATCTTAGCCAGCGTTTCATCACCCGGGACCAGCGTCACTTTGCCATTGGCCGCTTCAATCGCGGCAAGATCATCGACCAAGTCGTGCTCGCCGCTGAGTGCTGACCTTATCGCTTCGAACCGGAAGGCTTGCGGGGTTTGCACGCGATAAAGTTCTGAACGGTCCACGGTCGAGAGCGCTTCGCCAGTTTTGCGTTTCAAAGCGTCTGCGACCGGAAGCGCAGGGGCGGCGCCGTCCGCGGTCTCCAATGCTTCGATGAGTGAAGAGATAACGTCTGAGGAGAGGCCAGGGCGGGCGGCATCATGGATTAGGACCAGATCATCCGCGCCGAGCTCACAAGCGTCGAGCCCAGCCCGCACCGAGGCAGAGCGTGTGGCGCCGCCTTCCACGATCGAGACATTGGTGCTCGCAAAAGGTCGATAAGCTTCGGCCTCACCCGCTGGGACCACGAGCACACATTGACCGATCGCATCATGGTTTTGAAGTGCCTTCAATGACCATTGGAATACAGGTCGTCCGCCGAGTAGGCGAAGCTGTTTGGGGCGCTCGCCGCCTGCACGTTGACCTTGGCCCGCGGCCACTATGATCGCAGCAATTCTCATGCAGGCTGAATAACCGCTTGCGATAAAAAAGCCACAGGCCTTGCAGGAAGGTGTGGCGTATTTCAGTGCCGCACTTTTGTGCAGTGCAAAAATGTGGTTTTAAATCCGGCATGAAGAAAATGCCTTCTTTTCAGGCAGAGCGCGTCTGGCTCGCGCCGATGTCGGGTTCTACGGATGCTGCCTTCCGGCGCCAAGCCGTGCGCTATGGTGCGCCGACTGTCGTGTCTGAAATGGTCGCTGGAGAAGCGCTCGCTGCAGCGCGCCCGGACGTGGTTCGAAAGACTTGCCGTCATGAAGGTAAGGGCCTTTGGGTGGTGCAGTTGGCTGGCCGACGCCCTGAAGATATGCGGGTAGGTGCTGAAATTCTGATCGATGCTGGCGTCGATGTTATCGATATCAATATGGGGTGCCCGTCTCGCCAAGTAACGGGCGGAAATTCTGGGTCCGCGCTGATGCGGGAACCAGAATTGGCGATTGAGATCATTAAAGCGACGATCGAGGGTGCGCGCGGCACGCCTGTGACCCTTAAAACGCGTCTTGGCTGGGATCACGATCTCCTAAATGCGCCTGAGATTGCCCGCGCCGCTGTTAATCTCGGTGTCGAGCTTGTCACCATACACGGCCGGACTCGCTGCCAGTTCTATAAAGGACAGGCAGATTGGGCAGCGATCAAGACCACAGTAGATGCGGTGCCGGTGCCAGTGATCGCAAATGGCGATATCGAATCCGTAGAAGCTGCCCAAACTGCACTTGAGGCGTCTGGCGCTTTTGGCGTCATGATCGGTCGGTCCGCAATGGGGCGGCCTTGGTTGGTCGGCGAAATCGCCGCCTCTCTTTCTGGGGAGACTTTTGAGTCGCCATCTCTAACCGCACAAGTCGAAGGATTGTGCGAGCAGATCGATGATAGTCAATCGCTTTATGGCGCAGCGCTTGGGCTGAGGATCGTCCGGAAACACGTCTCGGCGCATATCGATAAAGTCGATTTACCGATGGCGGACGCGGAGCGTCGCGCTTTGCGAGCCGATCTCTGTCGCATGGAAGACGCCGACGCACTGAAGGCGGCGCTGCGACAAGTCTATGAGGCGCAAATTTTTAAGGTGGCAGCATGATGACAGCTTTGGATCTTGTTGGACTGGCGCCGTTCGCGCTCTTGGGGCTAGATGAGCGCCGGCGCGTGAATGCCGCCAACCCGGAAGCGCAATCTTTCTTGGGCCATTCTGAGCGGGCCATGTATCGCAAGCCGCTCAGCGAGATCTTGTTTCATGATTCACCGATTTTCGGATTGATCGATAAAGCTCAGGCTTTGAATGGGGATGTTTCGGCTCACGGCATTCCGCTAAGTGGTCCGTCGCTTCGCAAACCCCGCGTCTTGGACCTGCGCCTGCGCCCGCTCGCGGATGGCAGCATCATTATTGGCATGACCGAGGCAAATGACGCGACGGTTGTGAACAATAATCCGGCGGGCGTTGCCGCGTTCGGTCGGATTCTCGGTCATGAAGTAAAGAACCCGCTCGCAGGGATTTCAGGGGCCGCTCAATTGCTGTCGCGCAATTCTCGGGATGATCAGTCGGCGATGATCGATATCATTTTGAGCGAGACGCGACGGATTGAGCGTTTGGTCTCGCGCCTATCAGCCTTTGAGTTGTTTTCATCTCCCGCGAAAGAAGTGCTCAATATTCACGAGCTGCTCGACCGAGTGATCGCTGCGGAAGAAGCCGCGCATCGCGGAAAAGTTTCTATTGTCAGGTTCTACGACCCCTCTCTACCAGATATCGAGGCCGACCAAGATCATTTGCACGAGGCCATCCAAAACATTCTCCGGAATGCTGTCGAAGCCACGCTGGCGCATACGCAAAGTCTACAGATTCAAGTTGAAACGGCGTTTGAAACCAGTTTTGCGATCGCTGGCAAAGGCGGGTCAGAGCGCCTGGGTCGTGCGATCCGGGTGACGATTGAAGACAATGGCCCTGGCGTGCCGCCTGAAAAGAAAGCTCGCATGTTCGATATGTTCATGTCGTCGAAATCCGGAGGGCGGGGACTCGGATTGAGCGTCGTCAACGAAATCATCTCCGCGCATAATGGCCGCATAAAAGTCGACAGCAAGCCCGGTCTCACGCGCTTTTCTCTCTTCCTCCCATTGCCGCGAACCAGCAAGTCATGAGTCAAAAAACCGTTCTTCTCGCTGAAGACGATGCAAGCATCCGTCTGATCGTCAATCAAACACTCGTCACAGCGGGCTATGCCGTACGTGCCACGAGCTCTCCGGAAGCGCTGGATCGTTGGGTCCGCAACGGGGAAGGCGATATCGTCGTCACCGACGTATACCTGACCGACACACCGATCTTTGAATTGCTCCCATCGTTCAAACTCGTCCGGCCAGAGCTGCCAATCATTGTGATGAGCGGGCAGAATACGATTCTAACCGCGGCCTCAGCCGCTCAACACGGCGCTTATGATTATTTGCCGAAGCCGTTTGATATCGATCAGCTCACCGATTTAGTCGGTCGGGCGTTGAATGACGCAAAACCAGCCGCAGGGTTTGCTGCGAAGAAGACCGACAGTGATGCTAGCGGGACTGGCTTGCCGTTGGTTGGTCGCTCGGCGGTGATGCAGGATGTATATCGCATCATTTCGCGAGTGATGAATACAGACCTGACCGTCTTAGTCGAAGGCGAGTCTGGGACTGGGAAAGAGCTGGCGGCGCGCGCGATCCATGATCTCGGTCATACCCGTAATGGGTCTTTCCATTCGCTCGATTTGGCAACGCGACCGGCACAAGATGTGAGTTCTGAGCTTTTTGGGTCCGACGCTAAGCCTGGTATCGCGTTTGATGCCGAAGCGACGATCTATTTGGATGAGGTCGGCGATCTTAGCCAGGAGGCTCAAACTCAATTGGTCAAACTGATGCGAGAAGAGGGCGGGGCTCGGATTATTGCCTCAACGCGGCAACCCTTGTCTGCGCTCGTCGAAGCCGGCGATTTTCGCGAGGATCTTTACTACCGCATGAATGTCGTGCGGATTGAAATGCCGCCGCTCCGGCGCCGCAAAGAAGACATTTCGGAACTCGTCAAAGCCTTCTTAATCCGAGCAGAGGCGCGCGGGTTAGCGCAAAAGCAAATCGCACAACCCGCAATGGATCTGATGATGGCCTATGACTGGCCGGGCAATGTTCGCGAATTGGAGAATTTGATATTCCGCCTCGCCGCACTGTCACCGGATGCCACAATCTCTCAGCGGGACATCGAGCGAGAACTGCGCGCGGAAAGCTTGAAAGAGTTAAGCCCAGAAGCTTCGCTAGAGGGCGAGATTGAAACCCTGCTACATCGATACGTGATGGCAGACTTGCTCAAGGGTGAGGAACAGGGCGAGAAGATCTATCAGTCCGTGCTTGAGCAAGTCGAACGCCCGCTCATCAAGCTGGCTCTAAGCGTCACATCCGGCAATAAATTACGGACCGCAGCTCTCCTCGGGGTTAATCGCAACACTTTACGTGCCCGAATGACGGTTTTGGGAATGACAGAAGACTGATTGACCTTAGGGGCAAGTGTTGCTCTAAATCACCAGTGTTGCTGAATGGCGACAGTGTGTATTTGAGGTCCCAAATTTGGCTTCCCGCGTACTGGCTACTCTTCGTCGCAATGGAGGGCTTTGGTTTCAAGGCCTGTTTGTGCTCGCGGCTATTCTCTGTGCCACAGCGACGGTGATCCTGCTCGACCGAAGCGGACCAACTGAAGAAATTCCAGACACATTGATGACATTCCTGGTCATCAACTCTTTGATCATCGTGGTTTTGGCCTGGATGGTGATCACGCGCTATCTCGCGATCCGCAAATCCCACGCTGATAAAGGCGCGGGCGGTGGACGACTGACCCGCCGGTTCATGCTGCTCTTTGGAACGGTTGCAATGATCCCAGCGATCATTGTCTCGCTCTTTCTTTGGTTCACCACCACAAGAGGCATCGATACTTGGCTGGGCGAGACCGTCCTTACGCTCGTCGACGAGATTGCCACGATCTCAGCTGAAAGCGGAGAAGAGTTCGCTGTCAGGTTCGAAACCGACGCGCAGGCCGTGGCAGATGACGTTGACTCCGCTGTCTCCGAATTTGAAGCCGATCCTGAAACCTTTGAGCGAATCTTCAGTCTTCTCGCGACGTATCGCGATTTCTCGGCGGCCTATATTATCGATCGTGACGGCGTGCCGATTGCCCGCGCTGAGAATATGAGTGCGCCCCAACATTATGGCCGACCGGCAGAGAGCTTCTATCAAGCGGCTGATCAGGGTGAGACGGTCGCGGTACTCCGGCAACAGCAAGGCTACACATTCGCGCTGATCAAGCTGCAGAGCTTTGAGGAAAATTACCTCTATTTGGCGCGGCCGATTAATCCCGAATTATTCGCCCGTTTGGAGCGCGCGCGCGCAGCCGGGGCTGAGTATCGGCTCGCGCAAGATCAAAGCAACATGATTGAGACGCTGTTTGTGATCTCATATTTGCAGATCGTGGCGCTGGCGCTATTGCTCTCAGTGCGATTGGCGCAAGAGATTGCCGACCGAATATCGCGACCCATTTCCAGCCTCGCCACCGCTGCCCTTGAAGTTAGTGAGGGACGGCGAGGAGTATCTGTGCCTCTGCCGGACCCAGAAGATGAGGTCAGGCTTTTATCCAACTCGTTCAACATCATGACCCAGCAATTGGATGAGCGGCGGGACGATCTCATCTCTGCGCGGGAAGAGGCGGAAGAACGGCGCCAATTCTTAGAAACGCTCCTGGTGGAGTTGAGCGCCGGGGTCATTCGGACTGATCAAGCTGGGATCATTACGATTGCCAACCGTTCGGCGGAAAACTTGCTCGGTATGGGCGCGCTTGAGGGCAGTATTCTGGCTGAAATCAGCCCCGAAATCTGGGACTGCGTCGACCCCAAAAAAGCGCTTAGCGCCCGCGATGACGCTTTTATTAATTTGATGACCAGCGACGGGTTGAAACATGTCCGGGTCAAAGTGACCTCAGACACAGTTGGCGGACACGTCGTAACACTTGATGATGCGACCCGCTTGATCTCCGCGCAACGCCAACTGGCCTGGCGCGATGTGGCCCGCCGGATCGCGCACGAGATCCGCAACCCGTTGACGCCGATTCAACTCTCAACCGAACGCATACGGCGCCGCTATGGTGAGCAGATCGATGATAAGGACGGCGTATTCGAGCGCTGCATCAATACGATCCTCCGCCAGGTCTCAGACATTGGTCGGATGGTGCAAGAATTCTCAGACTTCGCGAGGATGCCGAAGCCAACCCCGAGCCGGTTCGATCTCGCGGCATTGATTACAGATGTCGTGTTCGCACAGCGTGTGGTCAATCCGGACTATCAATTCCAGCTCGATATGCCGCCAGAAGGGCTCGCCATTCGCGGCGATGAGCGTCTGCTGGGGCAAGCCTTCACCAATATTGTCAAAAACGCTGCTGAAGCGCTGTCGCGGCGGCCGGAAAATGACGAAACGCAAGGGCAGATTCGGATCGCCGTTCGTCCAGCAGATGATGAAGGCTTCATCCTGATCGAAATACAGGACAATGGTCCTGGCTTCCCGGAAGAAGCGCGCGAACAGCTCTTAGAGCCCTATGTGACCGCGCGCGAAGGCGGAACTGGCCTGGGTCTTGCCATCGTGAACCGGGTCATCATGGATCATGGCGGTAGCGTGCAATTATTAGAACCAGAATTTGGGGCGGACGGGGCAATCGTGAGAATTGTTCTGCCTTTGAGCATCACTGACTCTTCGGGAGCGGAGCAGCAGACTTTGGAGTATGCGAATGAGTACTGATATCCTCGTCGTCGATGACGAACCCGATATCCGCGAGCTAATCGCGGGCGTATTGGAAGATGATGGTCATGGGGTGCGGACCGCCGCCACGGCTGAATCGGCTATTCAAGAAGTTCGATCGCGCACGCCGAGCCTGGTTGTCCTGGATGTCTGGCTGCAAGGCAGCGATATGGACGGCCTATCGGTCTTGAAATATCTCAAGGCGATTGATCCGCTCCTACCAGTGATTGTGATCAGCGGACACGGCAATGTCGAAACTGCTGTCGCCGCAATCCGCCGGGGTGCTTATGACTTTATAGAGAAGCCGTTCAAGGCCGATCGCCTGCTGCATCTCGTCTCCCGCGCGATTGAGTCGGCTAAATTGAAACGTGAGAATGAGGCGCTTCGTACGCACAATTTCTCGGTCTCAGAATGGATTGGCGCCAGCGGCGCAGCGCAAGCCCTGCGCGCTCAAATTGAGAAAGTGGCGCCGACGAATTCTCGGGTTCTGGTCTCAGGCGAGGCCGGTGTCGGCAAAGAACTATGCGCCAAACTGATCCACGATTATTCGCGCCGCGCGGGTGGGCCGTTTGTGGCTGTGAACGCTGCGAACATTGCACCAGAGCAAATGGAACGAGAGCTCTTCGGGGAAGAAGATTCTTCTGGCATGCCGGTCAAGATTGGCGTGTTCGAGCAAGCCCATGGCGGCACGCTCTTGCTCGATGAAGTGGGCGACATGCCGCTCGGCACGCAGAGTAAAATCCTACGGGTCTTGACCGAGCAACGCTTCCAACGTGTTGGTGGCGGCTCCGATGTGCGGGTGGATGTGCGCGTAATGTCCTCTTCGACCCGTGACCTTGAAAAAGCAATTGAGGCGTCGGCCTTCCGCAAAGATCTTTATTACCGGTTGAACGTTGTGCCGCTTGGCGTCCCGTCTTTGGCAGAGCGGCGGGACGATATCCCGGCTTTGGTCGAGTATTTTAGCTCTCGGATCGCCGACTCTTCTGGCCTCACGCCGCGTTTGTTCAGCAAGGAGGCGCTGGCGGTGCTGCAATCGATGAATTGGCCAGGCAATGTTCGGCAGTTGCGGAATGTGGTTGAGCGGGTTCTGATTCTATCGCGCGACAGCAGCAATAGTGTGGTGACGGTTGAGGAGCTGCCGCTAGATCGTGATGTCGGTGAAAGCGGCGATGGTATGGGCGTGTCAGCAGACTTTGTTGGGCTCTCGCTTCGTGATGCGCGTGAACAGTTCGAGCGGGACTATCTGACCCTGCAAATCACTCGGTTTGACGGAAATATTTCCCGTACAGCGGAGTTCATCGGCATGGAACGGTCAGCTCTACACCGAAAATTAAAGGCGCTTGGTGTAAACGCATCGGCGAGTCGTACGGAAACCCGCTAAATGCGTGTCATCATCTGTGGTGCCGGACGGGTGGGCCAGGGCATTGCTCGCCACCTCTCACAAGAGCATCATGACATTATTATGATCGACGAAAACCATGCTCTGATTGAGCAGGTTCAGATCGATTTTGACGTCCGCGGTGTCGTAGGACATGCCGCGCATCCAGATGTCTTGCGCGCAGCTGGTGTCGATGCTGCCGATATGCTGATCGCAGTGACACATTTCGATGAGATCAATATGGTGATCTGCCAGATCGCCGATACATTGTTTTCGGTTCCAACGAAAATTGCGCGTGTGCGCGCGCAAGCCTATTTGGATCCGGTCAATGCAGAGATTTTCTCCAAGACCGCGCTTCCGATTGACTTGATCATTTCGCCAGAGATCGAGGTCGGAGATGCCATTCTGCGCCGCATACGGGCGCCGAGTGCGGTATCAAGCATCTCATTCGAAGAAGGTGAGTTGCAGATCTTGGGCATGAAGGTTCAAGACAATAGTCCGCTCTTAGAAACTGCCTTGGATCAGATTTCAGGTCTGTTTCCAGATCTCGGCGCGCGGGTGATCGGGATTAAGCGCAGCGCCTCCGTGTTTGCGCCGCGCGGCAATGATCAGCTCCAGCCTGGCGATATGGCTTATGTTGCGGTAACGCGCCGCTCGACCCCGCGGCTCAACAAATTATTCAATCGCGATGTTGAAGAGCATAAGCGCGTTGTGATTGTCGGCGGCGGCAATGTCGGGACGTATGTAGCGAGCGAGCTTGAAAAAGATGGCCGAGTTCGCGTGCGGATCATCGAGGCGGACGCAGCGCAAGCCGATAAAGCCGTGTCAGCTTTAAAACAGACCATTGTGATCCATGGAGATGGCTTGTCGCGCGACATGCTTGAAGAAGCCGGCGCTGATCAGGCGGACATCGTGATTGCGATCACCAATGATGACAAAACCAATATGTTGATTGGGAAACTCGCTAAGCAGCTCGGCGCCAAGCGGACGCACGCCCTGGTCAACGCCTATGAGTTGGTCGCCATTTCTCAAGATCTTGATATTGATGCCGTGCTCGATCCGCGGGCGTTAAGTGTCTCTAAAATCCTGACCAAGCTGCGGCGCGGGAGAATCGTTTCCGTACAATCGCTTGAAGATGGTGCTGCAGAGATCGCCGAGGGTGTGACGCTGGATTCATCCCCTCTCATCGGCAAACCGGTCGATTATTCCCATTTGCCAGATGGAGTGACTGCAGCGGCGATTATTCGCAATGATGAGGTGATCTTTCCGAATGCAGAGACGATGATCCATACAGATGACCGTCTGTTCTTATTCTATGAGACCAGCGCGACGCGAAAAGTCGAGCAATTCTTTAGGGTTAGCGCCGATTTCTTCTAGGCGAGGATGAAGCAGTGAATCATCTCGCAATCGTTCGCATCGTCTCCGCCATCGCTTTAGGCTTTGCGGGCTTGTTTGCTATTTGCTTCGCCGTGGCTTTGGCGACGGGCGAGCGCGAACAATTGATGGTGTTTGCGGGCACTGCCTTCGCGATCGGCGGCTTAGGTGCGACCGTTATTCTCCTCACCGATAAGCCGGTCCGCAGGGCGCATGCGAAAGATGGTCTCGCCGTCGCCGTCTTATTCTGGACGTTGGGCGGCATTGTCTCTGCGATCCCATTTATAGATTATTTGGGCAGCCCCGACTTTCTGGCAGCGCTGTATGAAAGCGTATCCAATCTCGCCACGACGGGGCATACGCGGCTAGACCCGATCGCGAACCCGATGCCGACAAGCATATTTGTTTGGCGAGCGATGCTTCACCTGATCGGCGCCGTGGCAACGATTACGATTGCGGCAACGGTCTTCTCGGGCCTGAATCTTGGCGGGCCAGGCGTTCATCGCAATCGCTTCTTCAGTGAGCCGGAGGGAAGCTTTTTCGACCCCGTTATGCGCGTGGTGCGCGTGAGCAGCGTGCTGATCTTAAGCAGCACCGCTATTTTGGCTGCCCTTCTTTTGGCGCTAGGTCTCACACCACGGGATGCGCTTGCTGGCGCGGTCAGTGCGGTCACGACAGGCATGGTCGATCCATTGTCTTATAATACCGCTCCGCAGGCCGGTTTCTTTCATTCGCTAATCCTATGGGTAGGTCTGGTCTTTGGCACGCTTGGCCTGATCGCCGTGGACGGAGCCGGCAGAGGGCGACTTCTTTCCTTGCCGTTTGATGCTGAAGTGTTGGCTTGGATTGGATCACTCCTATTGGTCACTGTGCTTGCAGTGTTCGCAGGGCTTCCTCTGTTCGAGAGCCTGGGGTGGGCGACCTCCTCAATTGCAACGAGTGGCATCGCGCTGAGCGACCCGCAACAGTTTGCAAGACTTCCAATCGTATTGGTTTTGTTTCCTGTCCTAATAGGCGGTTCGGCCTTGTCAGCGGCTGGCGGGTTTAAACTGGCGCGCCTGATTGTGTTGAGCAAACGGGCGGCGCTTGAGTTTGCGCAATTAGGATATCGCGGCAGTATCAAACACTTCTCATTCCGAGGCCGAAGGCAGTCTGACCGCACAATTATGGGCGTTTGGGTTTATTTGGTTGGTTATATTGTCGCCTGCACGATCGGCACGCTCTTACTCAGCACATCGGGCCTGTCATTCGATGACGCTGTGCGGGCGGGGATTGGCAGCCTATCAAACGCGGGACACGTTTTAGCGGGCATGAATGCAGAACTAGAAGGCGTGGCCCAAATATACGTCATCCTCGGCATGATTCTTGGGCGTTTGGAGGTTGTGGCGCTGCTTCCGGCGTTAAATCCGGGATTTTGGCAAAACTAGTTTCAGTTATGGTTGCCAAATTCTTCCAATCGTTATAGCCGCTTCTGTATAAGAGAAGGACAGGCAAACCATGTCTTCAGATAAAAAGCAGAACCTCCAGGACACATTCCTAAACGCAGTCCGCAAATCCAAGACTCCCCTGACGATATTTCTCGTCAATGGCGTGAAGTTGCAGGGCGTGGTCACATGGTTCGACAACTTTTGTGTGTTGCTGCGCGGCGATGGTCGCCCACCGCAGCTGGTTTACAAGCACGCAATCTCCACGATCGCACCAGGTGCACACGTTCAGCTCTTCGATGAAGAAGATAGCTAGAACACTTGAAACAAACACCGATTGATCTTGATCAGCCGCCTGAAAAGGCCGGCATCATTATCCCATGGACGCAAGTCGTCGATCGCCCAAGCCAAGACCGTATTGAAGAATCAGCCGGCCTGGTGGATGCGCTCGGCTGTGACTTAGTCTTTCTGCGCCCTGAACAAGTGCGCAAGCCGACCCCTGGTTATTTGCTGTCGGGCGGTCTGCTTGAGCGGCTAGAAGAGGATGTGAAATCCTTTGGCTGCTCGATGATCATTATTGATTCGGCTTTGTCTCCCATCCAACAACGGAACCTTGAAAAACGGCTTGGTGTGAAAGTCATCGATAGAACCGGGTTGATCCTCGAGATCTTTGGCCTTCGCGCGCGGACGAAAGAGGGCACCTTGCAGGTCGAATTGGCGCGGCTCTTATATGAACGCTCGCGTCTGGTTCGCACCTGGACGCACTTGGAGCGCCAGCGTGGGGGCAATGGCTTTCTTGGCGGTCCCGGGGAGACGCAGCTTGAGGCCGATAAGCGGATGATTGACCGCGCAGTGGGCCGCCTCCGGCGCGACTTAGCCGATGTGCAGCGCACCCGCCGAGTGCAGCGCCAAGGTCGCAAGCGGCGCGAAAGCCCGATCATTGCTTTAGTCGGTTACACGAATGCGGGCAAATCAACGCTGTTCAATCGCCTGACGGGCGCCAATGTGATGGCGAAAGACATGCCCTTCGCGACACTGGATACGACGATCCGCAAGATCGAGCTGCCCAATCTTGGCGAAGCCAATCTGATCGATACGGTTGGTTTTATCTCAGACTTGCCGACTCATTTGGTCGATAGTTTTCGTGCGACCTTGGAAGAAGCCTTGTCGGCCGATTTGCTCATGCATGTACGCGATCGGTCGAGCGAGTCAGATGCTGAACAGAAGCAAGATGTCTTGAAAGTCCTGCAGCAATTGTCCGAGCTGATGGAGACACCTTTGCCGCCGATGATTGAGGTGTGGAACAAAATCGACCTCGTCGATCCAGATATCCGCGCGGGTTTAGATGCGGAGCAAGAACGGATTGCGGATGAGATCCTGGCGTTGCAAGTGTCCTCGATCACAGGGGAGGGGATGGAAGATCTCCTACAGGCGATCGAGACACTCTTGGACGCTGGACGCAAACGGTTTCGGGCAACACTCTCGCATCGCGATGGCGCACTGCGGGCTTGGTTGCACGAGCATAGCCAAGTCGAAGACGAAGCGTTTGACGAAGCCGGAGACGTTCAATTGTGTGTTAGCCTAACCAAGGATGAGTTCGGTCGTCTCGCCGCGCGCTTCCCGGACGCTGCATCCACCCAATTTGAGCATATGGAATAGAGCCATGACAAAAGACACGCTGTTTCTCTTGCCGCCGGGATTTGAAGACAATGACCGCCGGGAGTTTTGCCCCGAATGCGCTGAAATGTGGGGCGTGTTGAGCTATTACCCGGCGATCAAAGAGTCGCTCGAGATTTGCTATGTCGGAATTTCACATCCGCGTCGCCCAATTGTCCAAGTGTTGGGCGAGGGGAATTGGAACGCGCCAACCTTGTTTCTGGCTAGTCCGGAAGCTGTTACCGGTGAGTTTCGCGCCAAGACAGCCAATGGCGTGACTTATTTGGATTCAGCCCGGCAGATTGCGAAATATTTCGCCGCAAAATTCGGCACCGCGATGCCGCGAGGAAGCTAATCTTAACAAGGTTAAGCGACATCCACACCTTGCAACTCTTAGCGAATGGACAAATATGTCCCCGTCTGCCAGTTCTTGGCTCATTCTTTTCCGCTTGAAGGTAATTTTATGTTCGATCCGCGCCCGACTGATGTGAACCTGGTCCCAACTGTTATTGAGCAAACCAGCCGCGGCGAGCGTGCGTTCGATATCTTTTCCCGACTTTTGAAAGAGCGCCTGATCTTTATTACCGGCCCGATCGACGACACGACAGCGTCTCTGGTCTGTGCGCAGCTTCTGTTTCTTGAATCGGAAAACCCGAAAAAAGATATCGGCATGTATATCAATAGCCCCGGCGGCTATGTAACGGCTGGGCTCGCGATTTATGACACGATGCAATATATCCGCTGCCCAATCTCAACGCTGTGTATTGGCCAGGCCGCGAGCATGGGCTCACTGCTATTGGCGGCGGGCGATAAGGGAAGCCGGATCGCGCTCCCGAATGCGCGGATCATGGTCCACCAGCCGTCTGGCGGCTATCGAGGCGTTGCAACTGACATTGAGCGCCATGCCGAAGAAATTCTCGACTTAAAAAAGCGTCTTAATAACATTTACGTAAAACATACCGGTCAAGACTATGACACGATTGAGAAGAAGCTTGATCGGGACACGTTCATGACCGCGGAAGAAGCGCGCGATTTCGGCATCGTCGATACGGTTTATGAGCGCCGCACGGAGGCGGGTGAGGAATAAGCGGCATCTTTCCTGCATTTGCGGGGGATGTGAGCTAAGACTTGCGCGTGCCCGTGAGGGGTCTAAGTTAAGTGTTGTGGCTGGGATTCGGTCCCAGTAAATCGCATGTTAAGGCATGCGTGTCATAGAGGTTGCCCATGGCAAGTAAAAACGGTTCCAGTGGCGATTCAAAGAATACGCTCTATTGTTCTTTCTGCGGAAAGAGCCAGCATGAAGTTAAGAAGCTGATTGCGGGTCCAACCGTCTTCATCTGTGATGAATGCGTTGAGCTCTGTATGGATATTATCCGCGAGGAGAATAAAGCCTCCGGATTTAAAGCCAAAGAAGGCGTTCCGACCCCGCAAGAGATTTGCGACGTGCTTGATGATTATGTCATCGGGCAGGCCTATGCGAAGCGCATTCTGTCTGTCGCGGTTCACAACCATTATAAGCGTCTGGCCAACCCAGGCGGCGCCGATGGTGTCGAGCTCGCCAAATCTAACATTATGCTGATTGGCCCAACCGGGTGCGGTAAAACGTTGCTGGCGCAGACTTTGGCGCGCGTCCTGGATGTGCCGTTCACAATGGCGGATGCAACGACGCTGACCGAAGCCGGCTATGTCGGTGAAGATGTCGAGAATATCGTTCTAAAGCTGCTGCAAGCCTCTGACTATGATGTCGAGCGGGCGCAGCGTGGCATCGTGTATATCGATGAGATTGACAAGATATCGCGCAAATCAGACAATCCTTCCATCACCCGTGATGTTTCCGGTGAGGGCGTGCAGCAAGCACTCCTGAAGCTGATGGAAGGCACGGTTGCGGCGGTGCCTCCGCAAGGCGGCCGGAAGCACCCTCAGCAAGAATTCTTGCAAGTGGATACGACAAACATTCTGTTTATCTGCGGCGGGGCCTTTGCCGGGCTCGATAAGATCATCTCATCTCGCGGTGAGTCGACCTCAATCGGGTTTGGTGCTGACGTCCAAGATCCGGAAGCCCGGCGTGTTGGTGAAATCCTGCGCACCGTGGAGCCAGAAGATCTGCAACGCTACGGCCTGATCCCAGAATTCATCGGACGTCTGCCGGTTTTGGCGACGCTGGAAGATCTGGATGAAGATGCCCTCGTGACCATCCTGACCGAGCCGAAGAATGCGCTCGTCAAACAGTACCAAAAACTGTTTGAAATGGAGGATGTAAACCTGACCTTCACGCCGGATGCGATGACCGCGGTGGCAAAGAAGGCGATCATTCGCAAAACGGGCGCTCGTGGCCTCAGATCGATCATGGAATCAATTCTGCTCGACACCATGTTTGAACTGCCAGGTCTCCGCGGTGTTGATGAAGTTGTGATCAACGCTGAAGTGGTCGATGGCAATGCTAAGCCGCTTTATGTGCACGCCAAACAGGTTCAGCCGAACGAAGCGTCATAGTTTCGACGCGCTCATAATATTAAATTCGCAGAATTCCACCGCTATTTAGTGGTTGAAGTGCGGCTGCTTGGTTATCACATGAAGTAGACGCCAGAATCACCCGACAACAGGGTGAAGGTGATGGTCGCCGCTGAGCGGGGCCTGAATTGAAGGAGTCAGATATGACGACGAAAACCCTCCCAGTTCTTCCACTGAGGGATATTGTTGTGTTCCCAGACATGGTGGCGCCACTTTTTGTGGGCCGTGACAAGTCTGTGCGAGCCCTTGAAATGGTCGATGAAGGCCAGAATGAAATTATGCTCGTCGCGCAAAAGGATCCTTCAACGGATGACCCTAGCGCAGACGATTTGCACGCGGTCGGAACGACAGCCACGATCCTGCAATTGCTAAAATTGCCCGACGGGACGGTGAAAGTCCTGGTCGAAGGCGGTCAGCGCGCTCGGCTGAATGAGCTCGAGGATAAAGGCGACTATTATGTCGCTGAGATCGGCGTGATCGAACCGGTCGATGCCAGCACGAGCGAGCTGGAAGCTTTGATGCGCGCAGTGACGGAGCAGTTCGAAAGCTATGCCAAACTGAACCGCAAAATCCCGCCTGAATCTGTTTCCACGATCTCGGACATTGTTGAGCCCGGAAAGCTGGCGGACGCGGTGTCGTCTCAGCTGCAGGTGAAACTGTCTGAAAAACAGGGTCTGCTGGAACTTTCCGACGTTAAAGACCGCCTCGAAAAGGTCCTCTCGCTGATGGAAGGCGAGATGGGCATGATGCAGATGGAGCGGAAGATTAAAAACCGCGTCAAGCGTCAGATGGAGAAGTCTCAGCGCGAATATTATTTGAATGAGCAAATGAAAGCCATTCAACGTGAGCTGGGTGATCAGGGCGAAGGGGAACGCGACGAGGTCGCTGAACTCGAAGATAAGATCAAAGAGACCGGTCTTTCTGAAGAAGCCCGCACCAAAGCCGAACAAGAAGTCAAAAAGCTTCGCCAGATGAGCCCGATGTCAGCCGAATCGACGGTTGTACGGAACTATTTGGACTGGCTTTTGGCGCTGCCGTGGGACGAGCGCAAAGACATCTCAACCGATCTGGTGGCCGCTGAAAAGCAGCTGAATGACGACCACTATGGGTTGGAAAAAGTCAAAGAACGGATCCTCGAGTATCTTGCCGTCCAAAAGCGGACGAACAAACTGCGCGGCCCAATCCTATGTCTTGTTGGTCCTCCTGGGGTTGGTAAGACCTCTCTCGGTAAGTCGATCGCGGAAGCGACCGGACGCGATTTCGTGCGCGTGTCTCTTGGCGGCGTACGGGATGAAAGCGAGATCCGCGGCCACCGCCGGACCTATATCGGTTCGATGCCAGGCCGGATCATTCAAAGCCTCAAAAAAGCTAAGACGGGCAATCCGCTCTTCTTGCTGGATGAGATCGACAAGATGGGCATGGACCATCGCGGCGATCCGTCTGCGGCGCTGCTTGAGGTACTCGATCCTGCACAGAACTCGACCTTCAATGATCATTATCTGGAAGTCGATTATGACCTTTCAGACGTGATGTTCGTGACGACAGCGAACAGCCTCAACATGCCTCAGCCTTTGCTGGACCGGATGGAGATCATCCGTATCGCTGGCTATACCGAGGATGAGAAGCTGGAGATCGCCGAGCGTCACCTCTTGCCGAAGATCCGTGCTGATCACGGGTTGGAAGAGACGGAATGGGTGGTCCAATCGGACTCTATCCGCGACTTGCTGCGCTATTATACGCGGGAAGCGGGCGTACGGTCTCTGGAGCGAGAGCTCGCCAAACTTGCGCGCAAAGCGGTCCGAGAACTTGGCAATGATGGCGTCACCCAAGTTGTTATGTCACCTGAGAATCTGGCTGATTATTCCGGCGTTCGGAAGTTCCGCTTTGGCCTCGCCGATGAGGAAGACCAAATCGGCGGCGTGACCGGCCTCGCATGGACTGAAGTCGGGGGCGATTTGCTCACCATCGAAGCGGTCTCGATGCCCGGTCGTGGCAACACGAAGGTCACCGGAAACTTGCGCGATGTGATGAAAGAATCGATTTCTGCGGCGCAATCTCTGGTGCGCTCACGGGCGGTTATGCTCGGGATTAAGCCAAGCGCGTTCAACACGACGGACATTCACGTCCACGTGCCGGATGGTGCAACGCCGAAAGACGGGCCAAGTGCTGGGATCGCTATGACCACAGCTATGGTGTCGCTTTTGACCGCGAACCCGGTTCACCGCGATGTTGCAATGACGGGCGAAATCTCGCTGCGCGGCCGTGTTCTACCGATTGGCGGGCTGAAAGAGAAACTTCTCGCAGCGCTTCGCGGCGGCATCAAAACGGTGCTGATCCCAGAAGAAAATGAGAAAGATCTCGCGGACATTCCGGAAAATGTGAAGAATAGTCTGAACATCATTCCAGTGTCTGACATCAATGAAGTGCTGGAGCGCGCATTGGTGCGTCCACTGGCGCCGATTGAATGGTCAGAAGCTGACGAGGAAGCTCTGGCGGCGACACTTGCCGGGCGACCATCTTCAAATGATGGCAGCGCGTCTGTTCGTCACTAAACACAATTCATAAAACTTCAGCGGCCCCTGTTTTTTCTGACAGTGGCCGTCTTGCTTTTCTGCTTCAGACGGGGCAAAGGAAGCGTCCCGGAAGGGCGGTTAGCTCAGTTGGTAGAGCATCTCGTTTACACCGAGAGGGTCAGCGGTTCGAGCCCGTTACCGCCCACCATTTTCCTCATAGTACTTTAGTCTCGAGGCTATCGCCGCGTTCGACGAGCTTTAGCGCGCCATCACGCTTCTGAATCTTCGTGACACTGCAATAGTTGGGGCGGAATACGGTCACGGTGTTTGTACCTTCTAAATGACCGACAATTGCATTGATGGCGACGAAATGGGTGAAGACGACAGTCCCGTCCGGCAAGCCAGAGAGCTTATCGATTAATCCTTGCCGCCAGGCGCGAACGAGATCTGGCGCGTCTTTCCACTCACCTGACATTAGCCCGCGTAACCATGGCACCCGGTCGGTGACATCCGAAGGTGTTGGGATTTCGGTAACGGCAGGCTCAATCGCCAAGTCAAGGCCTGAGGTATTCGCAAAAAAGGAAGCAGTTTCTTGGCATCGTGCCATCGGGCTGGTGATGGTTAGGGAAATCGGTTCCGCTAGGAGTTTCTGAGCGACGGCATCGGCTTGCGCGCGACCGGTCTCTGAGAGGCCAGGATCGGGATGGCTGCCCCAACTCGCGGCGGCCTCACCATGGCGTATTAGATAGATCATGCGGCGACGAGCTGCGGATCTTGATCATAGGCTTTGAAGACGTCGAGCGCCTGCCGGTACAGGACAGGTTTCTTGATGTTGAGACGTTCCCGCACCTCGGCAAGCGGCTGATCGAGCAGGGCGATAATATCTTGATCGATGATCCGTTTTGCGGCTTTGCCATTGCGCCGGCCTTCCGCCAGAACTTCTTTCACACGCGCTTCTCTCGGTGCTTCTTTGGCGATCTGACGATTGCCCATAAAGGCGATAAAACTGACGCCCAGTCCGCCATGTTGGCTATGTGTATAGCCGAGCAGGGCATCTTCACCGAGCGCGTCACGGCCATATCCAGTCAGTACATGATACATGTCATGCGTGTCGCGAAGGCGGTTTGAATACCATAAGAGGTCATCGTCATACTGGGCGTGGTGAGCGCGCTGCTGCAAGCTTTCTTCAACCAAACCATGCGCGGTTAAGCCTTCGCGTTCCATGAACTCGACATAAGCGCGACCGACTGAGCCTTTTGGCAGCGCTTTAAGGGGCGCGTGATCATCAAGAATATCTGGTAGGAATGTCCGCTTATTAAGCAGATCTGGCCCGATTTCAGACCGCATGAAGCGCGCAAAATCTTTACGAGTAGATTTGCCGTTTAAGGCCTCTATGATGTGAAACACCTGCGCAGTATCTTCTTTGTCCGCGATCAGCTTTTGCATATGCCTCCACGCCTTAAGCGGCCGGCGACGTGGAATTGGGCGATCCGGATGAATATAGGTGGCGGCGGTCGGCATGTCAGTCTTTCCTGCTGGCTTTCCAGTCCTTCTTACCAGACCTTGTTAAAGGAAACAATGACGCATGCGTCATCTTTTGAGAGTGCGTTCTGCACAATAATGAAGCAGGCGTGATCAATTAGTGAGCAGGTGTTGCGAACCCTGCGCTCACACGTCTTTCCTCTATCGCCCTTCAAGGAGGGGCCGCCTATGCCGAAGCGGTTGTTAGCTATCGGAAGGGTTGCGGGTATGAAAAAGATCGAAGCCATCATTAAGCCGTTCAAATTGGATGATGTTAAAGAGGCGCTTCACGAGGTTGGCGTTCAAGGGATGACGGTTGTTGAAGCAAAAGGCTTCGGACGTCAGCGCGGCCACACGGAACTGTATCGTGGCGCAGAATATGTCGTCGATTTTCTACCAAAACTGAAAGTTGAGGCAGTGGTTGCGGATGCCAGCGTGCAAGGCGCGATCGAAGCCATAACAAAAGCCGCGCAAACCGGAAAAATCGGCGACGGTAAGATTTTTGTTTCGGATATTGGCGAAGCGGTCCGTATCCGTACAGGCGAAACAGGAGACGGCGCCCTATAGCGCTGAAAAGGTTTTAGACAGGAAAATTTGGAGGGCTAAATGGCCGATAGTGTATTGAAAATGATGAAGGAGAACGACGTTGAGTTCGTTGACCTTCGATTCACAGACCCCCGCGGAAAGCTGCAGCACGTCACATTCGATAAGAGCATGGTGGACGAAGACTTTTTCGCAGACGGGCAAATGTTTGACGGATCTTCTGTTGCCGGTTGGAAAGCCATCAACGAGTCGGACATGACGCTTGCGCCAGACCTGGCGACAGCGAAGATTGATCCATTCTTCCAGCAAACCACGCTGGCGATCATGTGCGATATTCTCGATCCGATCACGGGTCAGGCCTATAATCGTGACCCGCGGATGACGGCGAAGAAAGCGGAAGCCTATCTGCAATCGACTGGCGTAGGTGACACTGCATATTTCGGCCCAGAGGCGGAGTTCTTCGTCTTTGATGATGTGCGTTGGAATACTGAGCCACACATGACCGGCTATTCTTTCGACTCAACTGAGTTGCCTGCGAATACCGGTAAGTCGTATGAGATGGGCAATATGGGCCACCGCCCTGGTCCTAAAGGCGGATATTTCCCAGTCCCACCAGTCGATTCAGAACAGGACATGCGGTCAGAAATGCTGTCTGTCATGGGCGAGCTTGGCCTCGAACCAGAAAAGCACCACCACGAAGTGGCACCTGCCCAGCACGAGCTTGGCATGAAGTTCAACACGCTCGTCACCATGGCGGATCATCTCCAGCTGTATAAGTATGTGATCCACAATGTTGCGGCGAGCTATGGCAAAACGGCGACCTTTATGCCGAAGCCTTACTTCGATGATAACGGTTCAGGCATGCACGTGCACCAGTCGATCTGGTCTGGCGGCAAGCCGACATTTGCTGGTGATCAATACGCCGGTCTATCTGAAACTTGCCTTCACTATATCGGCGGCATCATTAAGCATGCTCGCGCTCTGAACGCGCTGACCAATGCTTCGACCAACTCTTATAAGCGTTTGGTTCCAGGCTTCGAAGCACCCGTTATGCTCGCTTATTCTGCGCGTAACCGGTCTGCCTCGATCCGGATCCCATTCGGCACCGGTGAAAAGGCGAAGCGGATTGAAACACGCTTCCCAGATCCAACCGCGAACCCATACTTGGCATTTGCAGCGCTACTGATGGCTGGCCTTGATGGAATTGAGAACAAGATCCACCCAGGCGACGCAATGGACAAAGATCTCTATGATCTTCCGCCAGAAGAAGCCGCGGCGATCCCACAAGTTTGTGGCTCACTCGCTGAAGCACTGGATGCCCTCGATGGCGACCGTGACTTCCTCAAAAAGGGCGGCGTTTTCGATGACGATCAAATCGACGCCTATATCGAACTGAAGCAGGAAGAAGTTGAGCGCCTTCAGCTCCACCCGCACCCTGTCGAATTCGACATGTACTACAAGGTCTAAGACCCAACTTCACGTCATGGGGGACGTGGCGTACGCCAAGGCACCGGAGCTCATCAGAGCTCCGGTGTTTTTTGTAGGGTTTTGTCGCGTTAAATGCACGGCGCGGCGGCGCTAATCTCAGCCGGCCAATAGGCGCTCGGTTTCCAGCATATAATCGCGTGCGAGGGGCAAGGCGTCGACCGTTTTGCTAAGTTGGATCTGGAAATTCATGTGCTTGCCATGCCGAAACGTGAATTCAGAGACAATTAGATAGAACTCCCACATCCGGCAGAACGCTTCATCAAACATTTCCGCGACCTTGTCGCGATTGGCTTGAAATCGTTTGTCCCATTCATAAAGCGTGTGGGCGTAATGAAGCCGCAGGATCTCGCAATCGGTGACCCATAGGCCTGATTTCTCAATTTCGGCAAAGGTTTCGGAGAGGGCAGGAGAGTATCCGCCCGGAAAGATGTATTTGCGGATCCAGGCGCCGGTTGTTCCCGGGCCGCCTTTTCGGCCAATAGAATGCACAAGCGCGCAGCCATCATCGGTCAATCGATCCCGAATGGCCGAGAAATATTCCTGATAATGAGCGACGCCAACATGTTCGAACATGCCGACGGAGACGACCGCATCGAAGGTCTCCTGTACATGGCGATAATCCTGCAGGCGCAGAGACACTTTGTTCTCAAGACCCGCAGCTTTGACCCGCGCTTGTCCAAGAGCCAATTGCTCGTTGGACAAGGTCACCCCAACGACCTGACAATCAAAGTTCTGAGCGATGTAAATTGAAAGCCCACCCCAACCGCAACCAATATCGAGCACGCGCATCCCCGGCTTGAGGTTCAGCTTGGCCGCGATATGCGCCATTTTCAGCTCTTGGGCCTCTTCCAATGTAATGTCTTCAGACGGCCAATAGCCGCAAGAATATTGCATGTTTTCATCGAGGAAGAGTTTGTAGAACTCGTTTGAGAGGTCGTAATGGTGCTGCACATTTTTTCGTGAGGCGGTCGCGGGATTACGTTGGTGCCATTTACGAATCCGCTTGAGCCACGCCTTCAAAACCTTTTGAATTGGATGCCCGCGGAGCCCCGTTCGGTTGAGCGCAAAGATCTTTAAAAGATCCCGGATCGTGCCGTCTTCGATGACCAGCGTCCCATCCATATAGGCTTCACCGGCATAGAGCTCGGGATTGAGAAATAGTTTGCGATATAGCGTTTTATCTTTGAGGCGAACCGTAGATTTTGGGTCTTCGCCAGTTCCATGCTGGTGTGAGAGTCCATCAGCATCAATGATGATCAAGGTGCCCGTTTTGACGAACCGCGCCATCATAGAATTCAACAATTTCATCAGCCACCCTCCGATTTTGAAGGATTTTGTGGCAAAAAAGATGGCTGATCCCAACCGAAAAGTCGAACACGCTGGATCACATTTTTACGAGCATCGAAGACAAAACCTAAGTGGATCAGGCCTTTTCATCCGCTTTCACCGCCTGCCAGAGCTTCTCCTGATCGTCCAAGGACAGAGTTGCAAATCCGGCTTCTTTCCCGTCGGCCTTGGCTTCCATGGCTCGGAAGCGGCGTTCGAATTTCGCATTAGATTTGCGCAAGGCGATTTCGGGATCGACGCTTAGGCGGCGAGCGAGATTGACGGCAACAAACAACAAGTCACCGACCTCTTCTTCGATATGGCCTTCGTCTGCCTCTTCGATGGCTTCTTTGACCTCATCCATTTCTTCTTCGAGCTTGTTGAAAATGTCTTTGGGGTCGGTCCAGTCAAATCCGGTGCGGGCGGCGCGTTTCTGCAACTTATCTGACCGCATCAGAGCGGGCAGGGCGAGCGCGACGCCTGATAGGGCGCTCGGGTCTTGTTCAGACTTTTGCGCGCGCTCAGCGGCTTTGATTTCTTCCCAGGCGCCGGTCTGGGCGTCGGCGGTCCGTTGCGCTGCTTCGCCAAAGACGTGGGGATGCCGCCGGACCATTTTCTCGCTGATCGCTTGGGTAACGTCGGAAATAGTGAAGTGGCCTTCGTCCGAAGCGATTTGTGCGTGAAATACCACTTGTAGCAGCAGATCGCCGAGCTCATCGCTCAAATCGGTCATATCGTTGCGCTCAATTGCGTCCGCGACTTCATAAGCCTCTTCAATTGTATAGGGCGCTATGGTTTCAAAACTCTGCTCAAGGTCCCAAGCACATCCCGTCACAGGCGTGCGCAAGCGTTTCATAATCTCCAATAGATCATCAAAATCGTATGGAGGCTTGAGGGGTGAGGCGGGCATGATCATTTTATCCAATTCGGTGTTCTGGTTTGCGCATAAGCATTGAGAACAGAGTCGCCACTCTTTTGCGACAAAAAGTTCATCCGATTGAGCGTCTATTCCTTTCAAACGCTAGATTTGGGTGCCTGTTTCGACGCGGATGTCGAATTGTTCTTAAATGGATTGGAGGCGTCTGTACGCCCCAATTGACAAGCGCAGCAAGTGCGATGAGATCGCGTTCGGATCCGGCGCCGGAGAATCGAAGTGACTGAAGCAGTATGTGTCGCCCCGACCGGGTGTGTTTTGGGGGAGGGACCCTTGTGGAGTGCCTCAGAAGGCTTTCTTTGGTGGGTCGATATCAAGCGCGCAAAGCTTCATCGCCACAACCCCAAGACTGGCAATACACGTCGCTATGATCTCCCGGTCCATGCCAGTGCGCTTGCTTTGGCGGATGGCGGCTTAATCATGATCGGTGATCGCGAAGTCGGACGTTATGACACGGCGACCGAAAGCTATGAAAAGGTCGCAGATATTCACGAGCCGGAAGGGTTTCGAACCAATGATGCTGGGATCGCTCCAGATGGCAGCCTGTGGTTCGGCACATTGAATGAAAGCGAACCCATTCCGGAAGGCCAGTATTACAAACTGACCCCTGATCTGAACATCGAGCGCATTGGGCTTCCGGAAGTCTCGATCACCAATACGATGGAATTCTCGCCCGACGGCAAAACCTTCTATACCTGCGATAGCGCCGAACAAATGATCCTCGCTTTTGATCATGACCCTGAAACCGGTGCGCTTTCGAATCGTCGGGTGTTCGCATCGACGCTGGAGGCTGGGTGTTATCCCGATGGCTCGGCGGTAGATGTTGATGGTTATTTGTGGAGCGCGCAGTGGGCCGGGTCTCGGCTTGTGCGATATGCCCCGGATGGCAACATAGACCGGGTGATAAAGCTGCCCGTGTCGCGCCCGACAAGTTGTGCCTTTGGCGGCCCGAGCTTGCAGACGCTATATATTACATCTGCCCGGGAAGGACTGAGCGATGCCGCGCTCGATCGACAGCCCATGGCCGGTAGCCTGTTCGCCATCGAGGTTGAAACCCCTGGTCTCGCGATCCCTGAATTCGGAAAGCCGCGGCAGCAATAACTTGCGTTTAACACCCTTTGCACCCAAGTGACTTCACAAGCGTAGAAATGCGCAGTATGGAGCCGGATTACCCCTAAAAGTCAGGAACGCACGAGAATGGCCGACAAGGACAAAAAGAAAAGCGTTGGTCCGATTACCTTCGCTCGCCAAGTGGAAGCCGAGGGCCGCAAGGTGACTTGGACCTCTACGCCGGAAACAATTCAAGCGACCATTATGGTGGTCGTGATGTCGATTATCGTCGCCTTATTCTTGTTCCTGTCAGATCAGTTTATCGCCATGGTTATCCGCTGGATCACCGGTCTCGGCGCTTAAAGCATAAGAACAATAAGGAGTGCTTGGCCCATGGCTGAGGCAAAATGGTACATCGTCCACGCTTACTCGAACTTCGAGAAGAAAGTTGCGCAAGCGATCCGCGACCAAGCGGCTATGAAAGGTCTCGAAGATATGATCGAGGACCTGGAAGTGCCGACTGAAGAAGTCGTTGAAGTCGTCCGCGGCAAGAAGAAGACGATCGAGAAGCGCTTTTTCCCCGGCTATGTGCTGATGAAAGCGAAACTGACCGACGATATTTATCACCTGGTCAAAGACACGCCGAAAGTCACAGGCTTTTTGGGCGCCGATGGCGGTAAGAAGCCTCTTCCGGTCCCGCAGCGCGAAGTCGACCGCATTTTAGGTACGGCAGACGAGCCAATCGAGGATCGTCCAAAGCCAACCGTGGTCTACGAGATCGGCCAAGAAGTGCGAGTCAACGAAGGCGCCTTCCAAGGCTTCGAAGGCACTGTGGAAGAGTTCGACCCAGAAACGGGCCGGATGAAAGTGAACGTCTCAATCTTTGGCCGAGCCACGCCGGTCGATTTGGACTTCACCCAGGTTGATAAGATCGCATAGGCGCGTTTCTATTTTCAGTAATTGCTGTACTTGGGGCCGAGGTGACGATTGTTGCCTCGGCCCTTGGCGTTCTTGCGGTATCCATCTTTTTAAATTGGGATTGAGTGAGTCATGATCGAATTTGCCTCAGCGAATTATTCAGACGTGGCCAAAGCCCGGTTGGCATATCTCAAGACGCTAGCCTCTCCTTTGGATGGTATGTGGGAGGACGCGTTCTTCGCAGGCGGCCAACATTGGCACATCAAAATCGGGGGCGATGCGGTTGGTTATTGCGGAACGAATGAGCAAAACGCGCTATTAGGCTTTCAAGTCTTCGACCCACACGCCTCTGAGCCCTGTTTTCAAGCCTGCATGGACCGGTTCGCGTTCAAGCAGGCCTTTGTGAGCACCGTGGAGCCCGCCTATTTCAGCCATTGTCTCGATCGTCAGACGTCACTCAAAGTCAACGCACTGATGTATGAGGATGATGGCACCGACGCGATGCCGGGTCAGTTTTCAGACGGTATGGAATTTCGGGTCGTCGAACAGACAGAAATAGAGACCGCGATCGCCTTCGCTCTCGACGCTATCGGCGCCAACCGCGCCTGGTTGGAAGGCTATTATGCGGAGCGCATCGCGAAGAAGGAATTGTTTGGCGTTTGGCGCGGGGATGAAATGATAGGCGCCGGCGAATTGCGCGTGAGTCCCAGTCAGCCAGGTGTTGCAGATGTCGGCATGATCGTCGCGCCGGTCGCCCGTAAAGCGGGGCTAGCCACACAAATTCTCCAGCAATTGAGACATGATGGTCAGAAACGCGGATATCGCCTTGTGTGCTCGACTGAAATGGAGAATGTTCCCGCGCAAAAAGCCATCGCCAGAGCAGGCTTTCACTCTAGGCACAGAATTTTGGAAATGGGTCTTCAAGGCGGAAGCTAGCGTTCTATCTAAGCCTCATCCTGAGCGAAGTCGAAGGACGAGGCGTGCTCTCTGCAACGCCCCGGAAGCACGGCCCTTGATCCTTCGACTTCGCTGAGGATGAGGGCCTACTTTGGAACCACCCGCTATCGACCCAATGCAGACACTAAGAGCGACCATTTCGGGGCGAGTTTTGGCCGAGTAATTTACGACTCAGCTTTCCGTGTCAAAGCGGTCTAAACAATAAGCGGGCAAACATACGAGCGGCATGTATGAGGGAGAGGAAAAGTGTCAAAAGTATCGGCCAAAACTCTGCCCCGAAAAAAGCATTCCAAATGAGCAATCCTGCAGCTGCGTACCCGGTGGCTTGAAAAAAGAACAACAGTAATCGCGGGATCCGATCTGGATCATCTTTCGGTATCCTAAGGTTCAACCTCAAGATTTGAATCGCAAAGAATAGGACCGCTGCCGCAGTGATAAGTGAACCTATTTGCATGGTGAGCTTATTGGTAACTTCTGCATAGATAGCGACAAGCAAACCTGCACTGATGATTAATGGAGTTATGGACGCTCCGATCAACGTCCAAATTCGCATACGATTTACACCTGTCCATTCTCGCGGCGGTGTCTTGCCCAATGCAACAACTGCTCCTGAAAAGCCGAGTAGTACGAGAGAGGCCTCAACTACGCCTTGCAATATGCTGACCTGATCAGCCATTCATACCCCCCTTGAGACTCACGCGTCATTGCATCGTTGTGCAGCATGAAACAAAGCATGATGCTTGGCAAAGTGTTATCTCGGCCTTTGAGCAAAGCCTCGTTCAAGGAACGTCCGTTCTTGGGTGAGTTTTGGGCGCTCAACCCTGCTAAGGTGCGAACTTCGCAACAAGCTTTTTAGCATAGTCCATTGCTTGTCTCTCGATTTTTGAGAGCGGGTCATTTGAGCCTTTTTTAGGTCCAATGAGGATGGATTGGGCGAACTCGATTGCCTCACGTTCAATCTGCATGAGCATTATATTCTCGGTGGGGTCAGGTCCATTGTGTTCGGTCACTGCTTGCTCCTGTGCCAGAGTGCTGATGGATGTTTCAAATACAGCAGCAAGGCATTTCAGCGATTCCAATCCGGGTTTTTGACCACTTTCGATGCGCTGGATTGTGCGAGTGCTTAAGCCAGAATGCCGGGCCAACTCCTCTTGGGACCAGCCGTTTTCTAACCTTCTTTTTTGAACACTCATTTAGTCCCGCCTCGTTAACTGCAGTCAGTTTATGACAAAAAGCTAACTGACGGAACACGACAGTGTCGCGACAATGACGTGACACTGTCGCCATCGCATTGAACTGTTTCCACAAGATTTGCGCATAATAAGCACTTCCGCCAACGGCTTACTTAGGGCGTTTTAACCCTCTCGCCTGCATCAGTAATGGACCTAGCACCGATTTGAGATCGTAGGTCCGAAGACAGCTGATCCAAAATCCGTTGTGTCGCTGGGTCTTCAGCTTTCGCCTCACCGCGCAAAGCAGGCTTCAGCTGCGTTGCCATGGTCTTTCCGCGTTCCACGCCCCATTGGTCGAAGCTGTTAATCTCCCATAGAACGCCGGCGAGATAGGTGCGGTGCTCATACAAAGCGATCAGCGCGCCGAGGCGTTCGGGCGTCAGCTCGCGTGTGCTGAGGAAAATCGATGGGCGGCCACCTGGGTGCACTTTTTGACGGGCGATATGGTCTGGAAGATCGGGTTCTTCAGCGCGCACTTCTGCAAGACTCCGTCCATTGGCCATGACTTCGGCTTGCGCCAAGGCGTGGGCGGTGAGCGCTTCGACACCGTCAGTATCGCGGCGACTGCCCGGCGATAAGATAAACTCAGCGGGAACGATGTGAGTGCCTTGGTGCAGCCATTGGTGATACGAATGTTGCCCAACAGAGCCTTCGCCGCCCCAAAGCAGAGGGGCTGTCGGTAGCGGCGCTGCTTCGCCTTCAGGCCCAACGGATTTGCCGTTCGATTCCATTTCCAATTGCTGGAGATAAGTTGGCAGCATACGCAAGCGGCGGGAATAGGCGAGCACCGCACGCGAGGAGAAGCCAAGAAAGCTCGTGTTCCAATAGTCTAGAAGCGCAAGCCGGGCCGCGAGATTGGTTTCAACCGGCGCGGACTTCACATGAGCGTCCATCTTCGCCGCGCCAGTAAGGAAGGCTCTAAATGTATCCGCGCCAAAACTGGTCATCACCGCGACAGAAGCCGCCGACCAGATAGAGTAGCGTCCGCCGACGCTGAGCGGCATATCGAGTGTGGTCGCCGCCCGGCCATCGAGCCATGAGCTTGCGCGCTCGGGATTTGCCGTGACCAGCAATAAATGCTCCGCCGCTTTGCCAGCGCCTAATGCCGATTCCAGCCAGGTACGCGCGCGGCCGAGATTGTAGAGCGTTTCTTCAGTTCCGAAGGATTTCGAGATGCCAATGATCAGCGTGTTTTCGGGGGCGAGACCTGTCAGCGCGAGTTCTAAGTCGAGTGGATCAACATTCGCGCAAAATCTTAAATTGATCCCTTCCAGCTGTCGGTCCGCGAAGGCGTCTGCGTACAGGCGTGGGCCAAAGTCTGATCCGCCAATCCCGATATGCACGATGGCTGAGAACGCCCGATCGCGAATCAGAGACTCGGCTTTGGCGAGCGCGCGCACCGTCGTGTCATGCTCGGCTCGCGTCAGGTCACTCTCTGGCGCCATGCGTAAGGCCCAATGGAGGGCAGGGCGGTCTTCTGACGGATTGACGATCTCGGCATTGAAGAGGCGATCGATCGCCGCGCCCAATCCAACCTGCTTTGCGTGGGCGAGCAGTGCCGCATCCACGTCGGGCGTTACATATTGCCGAGACGTGTCGGCAGTCCATCCGGCCGCGGAGACAACCAACTGATCTGAACGTGATGCTAGATCTCGCAGAGATTGCGTTCGAGCACTTTGGGCGAGAGATTTCAGCCTTTCAATAGTCATGAACAATCACCCTTAATCGCAATAGAAAACCGTAAGCGCCTGACCGGCCGCACGTTTCACAATAGAAACAGGCGCGTCATCGGGCGCGGTCTCAAAGACTTTTCGTTTGGTTTCCCCGGTGATGAGGAGCAAGACATTGCGGGCATAGGCGACGCAAGGCTGGGTTAAGGTCATCCGTAATAAGTTGGGACCGGTCACGTCGCTCTCAATGGCGCGTACAGCCGCCACCAAAGAGGTCGTGTCTGGATCGACCGCCTGATCATACCCCTTGCCGCCTGCAAACCAAGACAATGTATGCGCATCCGGCCCCATGCCGAGCAACATCACATCAGTCAAACCTGCTTCCAGATAGAGTTCATTCACCACCTCGACGGAAGCAAACGGATCATCGCCTGAAACTTTCATCGGTGTGTAGCTGGCAAGTGCGGCTTTATTCTGAAGCAGCGTGCGTTCGAGCATGGCGCCGTTCGAGGCGGGATGGGTCTCATCCACCCATCGTTCGTCACACAGACCGACATGGACACTGTTCCAGTCCAAATCAGCTTCTGACAAGGTTTCGTATATGGGGCCGGGTGTGGTGCCGCCTGAGCCCATAAATACGGCACTGCCGCGGCGGGTGATTGCGTCCTTTAAAGCGGTTGCCAACCACTCGGCGGCGGCCGCTTGTAAGGCGCCTTTGTTCTCAAAGGTCTCGAAGACATATCCTTGCGTCATGGCAGCACGCTAGGCCTCAGATTGGCGGCCTTTGTCAAGCGCTTTCCCGTGTGTGGTAAATTTGTTCGCATATGTCAGCAGTAATGGTGCTTGAAACCTGCGGCGGGCATGTGTATGTGGCGCGCTTCAACGGGACTCTTCTGGCCCGCTTTGAGAAAGGACCAACGTCCGGTGGGCCGGACACTGAGAAAAGGAGGCCTGGCATGGCCAAAGAGAAGTTTGAGCGTACAAAACCGCACGTGAACATCGGCACGATTGGACACGTGGACCACGGTAAGACAACGCTAACCGCAGCGATCACAATGGTGCTGGCGGATGTTACGGGTGCTGAGAAGCGCTCTTATGAGGACATCGATTCTGCGCCAGAAGAAAAAGCGCGCGGGATTACCATCAATACCGCTCACGTTGAGTATGAGACGGAAAACCGTCACTACGCTCACGTTGATTGCCCTGGACACGCTGACTATGTGAAAAACATGATCACTGGTGCGGCGCAAATGGACGGCGCGATCCTGGTTGTGAACGCTGCTGACGGCCCAATGCCACAGACTCGTGAGCACATCCTGCTTGCCCGTCAGGTTGGTGTTCCAGCGCTGACAGTGTTCATGAACAAAGTTGACCAGGTTGACGATGAAGAGCTGCTCGAGCTCGTCGAAATGGAAATCCGTGAGCTTCTGAGCTCTTACGAATTCCCAGGCGACGATATTCCGATCATTGCTGGTTCTGCGCTTGCGGCGGTTGAAGGTCGTGACGACAATATCGGTAAAGACAAGATCATCGAACTGATGGCGGCTGTGGATGACTATATCCCAACGCCAGATCGCCCGATTGATCAGGACTTCCTGATGCCAGTGGAAGACGTGTTCTCAATCTCTGGTCGTGGTACGGTTGTCACCGGCCGGGTTGAGACAGGCATCGTCAAAGTTGGCGAAGAAGTCGAGATTGTTGGTATCCGTGACACACAGAAAACCACTGTGACCGGTGTTGAAATGTTCCGTAAGCTGCTCGACCAAGGTCAAGCCGGCGACAATATTGGTGCTCTGATCCGCGGGATCGACCGTGAAGGTGTTGAGCGTGGTCAGGTTCTTTGTAAGCCGGGTTCAATCACCCCGCACACAACGTTCGAAGCAGAAGCCTATATTCTGACGAAAGAAGAAGGTGGCCGTCACACGCCATTCTTCACCAATTATCGTCCAC
This sequence comes from Hyphomonas sp. ske169, assembly GCF_056850855.1. Classification (NCBI taxonomy): domain Bacteria; kingdom Pseudomonadati; phylum Pseudomonadota; class Alphaproteobacteria; order Hyphomonadales; family Hyphomonadaceae; genus Hyphomonas; species Hyphomonas sp. ske169. The sequence goes on from NZ_CP096146.1 coordinate 76,515, forward strand.
AATTCTACTTCCGTACAACAGACGTTACCGGTGTTGTGACGCTGCCAGCGGACAAAGAAATGGTTCTGCCAGGCGACAATGTGAAAATGAGCGTTGAGCTGATCCAGCCAATCGCCATGGACCAAGGCCTGCGCTTCGCGATCCGCGAAGGTGGCCGCACAGTCGGCGCGGGTGTTGTGGCCTCTGTCTCTAAATAAGAGACACAACCACACTTCAAAATCAAAGAAACCCCGTAGCAAAAGCTGCGGGGTTTTTTGTTGGGGGATACCAACAATCGATCAAATCGGGCGCAGTTTGTGACTTGAGTGCGCGGGGGCGTCATGGTTGTGTCTGAAACAAATTCTGTAAAGCAGATCTAATCATAAGGCCGGGGAGGCTTATTTGACCGACACAACCGCTGCAAAACCGCGCGATACGAGCTTCTTTGGCCATCCCAAAGGACTCGCCATTCTGTTCTTCACCGAGATGTGGGAACGCTTTTCCTATTACGGCATGCGCGGGCTTTTGATTCTGTATCTAACCCAGCACTTTCTGTTCTCTGACGAGAAATCCTCGATCATGTACGGCGCCTATACGGCGCTGGTCTATGTAATGACGATTATCGGCGGGACACTCGCAGATCGGTATTTGGGACAGCGCAAAGCGGTGACCTTTGGCGCTATACTGCTGTGTCTTGGACACTTGGGTATGGCTTTCGAAGGCAGTGGCTCAAAAGAGTACATCGTCTCCAATGGCGCCGAGATTGAAATTCAACATGAGGGCAGGGGCGACAATCGCCAGCTATTCGTTGAAGTCGACGGCGCCCTGCGCCGCGTTGTGTTTGAGCAAGGCACTGGTGATCTGCAAATTCTCGAGACTGCCGACCGTCAGCGCGAAACGACGGCGCCTGTCTATCAAACCATCGCCAAACCCGACTATACGACCCGGGTCGAACAACAGAGCCTGTATACGAACATTCTCTATCTCTCGCTGGCCCTTATTATTGCTGGTGTTGGCTACCTTAAGGCGAACATCTCAACTATTGTTGGGGCGCTTTATGAGTACGACGATCCGCGCCGAGATTCTGGGTTCAGCCTGTTCTATACGGGAATCAATCTTGGCTCGCTGCTCGCGACACTGACCATTGGCTGGATTGGGATCGCTTATGGCTGGAAGTGGGGTTTTGGCCTTGCTGGCATTGGGATGCTGTTTGGTCTTCTCGTTTTCACCTGGGGACAAAAATATCTTGATGGCAAAGCGGATGCGCCAAACCCTGAGCTTTTGAAAAAGTCTTTCTTGGGACCAATTACGGTTGAGATCGCGTGTTATCTCGCAGCGCTGCTCGTCATCGGCGTTTCGATGCTGATCGTGATGAATGCAGAAATCATCCCAGACGGGTTCGTCGGAGGCCTTGGCATTCTGATGTTTATCGGTCTCGTCGCTTACGCCTTCATGACTTTGAAAGGTAGTGAACGAAAGCGCATGTTCGCAGCGATCTATTTCGTGCTTGCGCAAATCCCGTTCTGGGCGCTGTTCGAACAGGCAGGCTCTTCTTTGACGCTCTTCACAGATCGCTTGGTCGACAAAGAATTGTTCGGTTGGAACGTTCCAACCCCCGTCTTTCAGTCTTTGAATGCGGGATATATCGTAGTTTTTGCTCCGATTTTTGCGTGGATGTGGTTGGCTCTTTCGAAGCGAAACATGGAGCCCTCGACACCGGTGAAGTTTGCCATTGGTGTGTTCTTGGCTGGACTTGGCTTTCTGTCTTTGGTGGCTGGGATCGGGATGTCGGGTGCCGGAATGACAGCGGTCGTTTTCATCTTCTTGATCTATTGGGTGCACACCATGGGTGAGCTCATGGTTTCGCCGGTTGGGCTATCTGCTGTGACCAAAATGGCTCCCGCGCGCGTCGTCGGCATGACGATGGGCGCTTGGTTCTTATATTCAGGCCTTTCCAATTACCTGGCGGGTGTGATCGCCCGCACAACAGGTGCTGAAACGATTGGCGGGCAGATCACGGACGTCGCTGCCGCTAAAGCGACCTATGTCAGTGTTTACACCAACGTCGCCTATGTTGCGATGGGTATTGGTATTTTCATGCTCCTGATCTCTCCGATCATTAAGAGCTGGATGAAACACGATACCGCCTTGGTTGATTCGCTCGATGATGAACTCCGGGCCTCTGGTGAAAAGCCTGCGTGACACTCGCCGCTGGTTCGGGGAAAAACTTGGGATCAGAAGCTCAATCGCCGCTGCGCTCATGCTTAGTGGCAATTGGCTTGCTTTGAGCGCGCAAACCAATGACGCTCAAATTCTCGAATGGCCGAATGCGAAGTTTCCGATGATTGCGGGTTGGCTCGGCTTAGAAGGCTATTGTGATGTGCGATTTAGCGTCGATGAAGAGGGCTATCCGTTCGCCGTAACTCCGTCCTGCACCAGACGCATATTCTGCTTTGAAGCCAAAAGGGCGGTTTCGGAGTCCCGTTTCGATCCTGCCAGAGTGAATGGAATTCCTAGGATACGTACAAATCTTGTTTTTCCACTCACATTCGCGTTTGAGAGATCTCCATATGACGAAGACCAAGACCCGCGGCCGCTGGAGCTCTGCGAGCAAAAAGCAGATTCTTAACCCGCGCCGCCCACCGTAAGACCGCCGACTTTCAATGTCGGTTGCCCAACGCCAACTGGCACAGACTGGCCAGCTTTTCCGCAGGTGCCGACGCCGTCATCCATGGCGAAATCGTTGCCGATCATCTCAACTTGGCTAAGCGCAGTAGGGCCGTGGCCGATCAAGGTCGCGTTTTTCACCGGCGCAACAACTTTACCATTCTCGACCAAATAGGCTTCGGTGCACTGGAACACGAAATTGCCCGATGTGATGTCAACTTGGCCGCCACCAAAATCGACGGCCCAAATACCCTTTTTGATCGATGAGACGATCTCTTGCGGGTCGTCTTGGCCGCCCAGCATCACCGTATTGGTCATCCGGGGCATGATGGTCGCGTCATAGGATTCGCGCCGGCCGTTGCCGGTGGGGGCGACCCCCATCAGGCGAGCATTCTGGCGGTCCTGCATATAGCCTTTCAGGATGCCATCTTCGATTAGCACGGTGCGGTTTGTGGGCGTGCCTTCATCATCTACCGAAAGCGAGCCGCGGCGCGCGTCAATGGTGCCATCATCAATGATGGTGACGCCTTTTGAGGCGACTTGCTCGCCGACGCGGCCAGAATAGACGCTGGTCCCTTTGCGGTTGAAATCGCCTTCAAGGCCATGACCCACAGCTTCATGCAGCAAGACGGCTGGCCAGCCGGGCCCAAGCACAACTTCCATTTCGCCTGCGGGGGCAGGGATTGAGTCTAGATTGACCTCGGCTTTGCGGAGCGCGCGTGTCGCAAGTCCTTGCCACCGTTCAGGTGTGATCCACTCATCATAGGCCGCGCGGCCTCCCGCGCCAGCTGAGGCTGATTCGCGACGTCCGTTTTGCTCGAGGGTCACAGACACATTCAATCGCACCAGCGGACGGACATCATGAAAGGTTTCTCCCGCGGGTCGCAGGATGTCGATTTGCTCATGGCTGCCAGCGAGAGAAACAGAGACTTGCACAACGCGCGGATCTTTCGCGCGGACCCAGGCATCAATTTCTGCAAGGAGGCCGGTCTTAACGGTGAAGTCAGGGGATTCTGTCGGGTCGATTGGTTTATAGAGCTGACGGTTGGACGGAATAGGGCCGGTATCAAGCGTTCCTGAATGGCCGCGTTTGGCTTGCCGTGCCGTCTCAGCAGCGCGGCGAATCGCTTCGATGGAAAGCTCACCTGAATGAGCGTTTCCGCTCGCTTCGCCCGCCACGACGCGCATTCCGAAACCTTGGCTTGTATCATAGGTCGCAGATTTTAAGCGGCCATCGTCAAATACGAAGCCTTCTGAGCGCGAGCGTTGAACGTAAATGTCGCCATCATCGGCGCCAGAGGCAGCCTCACTGAGGATTTTGGCGGCGTCTTGGGTGTCAAAAGGCAGGTCTGTATAGGTCATGACCTGTATTTGACGTTGCCGGAGCGCTGGATCAAGCGCTCCGGTGACAACAATTAGATTATCCGGCGGAATCCACAGAGAATCGGGTCAGCTGGCGTTCTGCGAGCTCCCAGCCCGGCTTTAGTTCGAGTGATTTCTGAAAATCATAATAGGCGCCAGCGACATCACCGCTGTTTTCGCGGGCAATCGCGCGATTGTAGTACGCCGCGAAGAGATCAGGTGATTCGAGCGCGATCGCGTGGTCCAGCGGCGCAATCGCCAGTTGGAAGTCTTTACGATAAATATGCGCAGCGCCTTCATTGAGATAGGCGGCGCCGAGATTCGGCATTAGCTCGACGGCATCGGCATAATCTGCGAGGGCTTGCTCATATTTGCCTTCGCGCATCCGGAGCACACCACGATTCACGTAAGTGGCAGCGCGATTCTTGCGCGTCATGGCCTGTTCGCGGAGGGCGCGCGTGCAAATCTCGTCAGAGGCCCGGAAGCTTGAATAGCGATCTTTGGTTTTCTGATAACATTCGCCGCCAAGTCCCTTTCCAATGACAAATACCTGTGCGGACGCGGTTTCTGCGGCAAGCGCCATAGCTGCTGCAGCGACGATGAGCTTCAGTCTCATAACATATCTCCTGCTTTGTTGGCTTAACCATACACTAATATCGTAGGATTAGCGACAGACTGCGACATTTTATAAGAGCTGGTTGTATTGGCTGGACCTCCGGCTTTCCCGTATATATGGCTGCAGCCAAGATTGGATGGAGTGACTCTTGCGTTACGTTCTTGCATGGATTTCTGCGGCGCTGATGTCAGGATCGGCATTAGCACAAGAATTAGTCGGACAGCCGACCCCTGGTGCGATTGGATTTCAACCCGCAGCAACGCGGATTATGGAGCGTGTGAACGATTTCCATAATTACCTGCTCTGGTTCATTGTTCCGATTACAATTTTCGTACTCGCGCTACTGATATGGGTTGGCATACGCTATAATAAGCGGGCCAATCCTGAGCCGCGCAAATTTAGCCACAACACGACGATTGAGATAATCTGGACGGCTGTTCCAGTCATCATTCTCGTATTGATTGCTGGGCCATCATTCTCGAACCTATTCTATCAGGAGAATGAGCCGGATCTTGCGGCCATTGCTCAGAGCGGCGACTTGGATGACCCAAACATTTTTGTTGATGCGGCCAAAGAAGGCTGGATCACGATCAAAGCCGAAGGCATGGGAAACTGGGCCTGGACTTATTACTATATGGATGAAGTCGATGCGGACGGGTATCCGATCCAATATGTTTCAAACGGCATCCATTTTGGCCTGCCAAGCGATCCAGCACCAACACCGGAAAAGCCGCTTTATCTCGCGACCGATTATCCAATGGTGATTCCAGTCAATCGCTACATTCGCTACCAGACCACGTCTGACCGGGTGATTCACTCTTGGACCGTGCCCGCCTTTGGCGTCAAAACCGACGCGGTGCCTGGGCGCCTGAACGAAGGCTGGTTCTTGGTGGAAGAAACCGGCGTCTTTTACGGTCAGTGTTCGGAACTGTGCGGTAAGAACCATGCCTTCATGCCAATTGAAGTCCGCGTGGTGCCGCAAGATCAGTATGATCGCTGGATTGAAGTTATGAAAACTGGCGATGTCGATGCCGCGACAGAGCTGGTGCAAGTTATTGATCCGATGGATGAGACTACCCGTCTCGCGTCGGTCGAGTAAGAGAGGGATTTAGATCATGCCTATGGATCAAGTTGCTGCTCACGGCCACGACGACCACGATCACAAGCCAGGTTTCTTCACGCGTTGGTTCTTCTCGACCAACCATAAAGACATCGGTACGCTTTACCTCGTATTTGCCCTGGTTGCAGGTGTTGTAGGGTATTCTCTTTCTGGTCTTATCCGGTTGGAACTCGCAGAACCTGGAATTGGCCCGCTTACAGGTCTTATGGAAGTTCTCTATGGAACAACCGGTCAGCAGGCGATTGAGCAGGCGAAAAGCTTCTACAATGTCGTGATTACGTATCACGGCCTGATCATGATTTTCTTCATGGTCATGCCCGCCTTGATTGGCGGTTTTGGGAACTGGTTCGTGCCGCTGATGATTGGCGCGCCGGACATGGCGTTCCCGCGGATGAACAATATTTCCTTCTGGTTGACTGTGATCGCCTTCGTTCTTGCGATGATCTCATTCCTCGTCCCAGGCGGTAATGGCGTCAACGGCTTTGGCGGCGGCTGGGTGCTTTACCCGCCACTCTCAAGCACAGCAGGCCATGCAGGCCCGTCTATGGATCTTCTGATCCTATCTCTGCACACCGCTGGTATTGCTTCCATCCTGGGCGCGATCAACTTTATCGTGACCATTCTGAACATGCGCGCGCCGGGTATGACGCTGCACAAAATGCCGCTTTTTGCCTGGTCTGTTCTGGTGACAGCAGTTCTTCTTCTGCTCGCGCTTCCAGTCCTAGCGGGCGCGCTGACCATGCTCCTGACCGATCGGAACTTTGGATCTCAATTCTTCGACCCGTCCGGCGGCGGTGACCCGATCATGTTCCAGCACTTGTTCTGGTTCTTCGGTCACCCAGAAGTGTACATCATGATTTTGCCGGCCTTTGGCATCATCTCACACATCGTCTCGACCTTCTCCAAGAAGCCGATCTTTGGCTATCTCGGCATGGCCTATGCGATGGTTTCTATCGGCGCGATCGGCTTCATCGTGTGGGCGCACCACATGTACACCGTTGGCATGCCGTCTGACATGAAGGCCTATTTCGTTGCGGCGACCATGGTGATCGCGGTTCCGACGGGGATTAAGATCTTCTCTTGGATTGCCACCATGTGGGGCGGATCTATCGATTTCTCAGTACCAATGGTTTGGGCGATTGGCTTCATCTTCTTGTTTACGCTTGGTGGCGTAACCGGCGTTGTGCTTGCGAATGCGGGCATCGACCATGCGCTGCACGACACTTACTATGTGGTTGCGCACTTCCACTATGTGTTGTCGCTCGGTGCGGTCTTCGGTCTGTTTGCCGGTTGGTACTATTGGTACGAGAAGATGTTCGGTCTGAAATACAATAAGTTCATCGCCTATATGCACTTCTGGACCATGTTCATCGCTTCGAACCTGATCTTCTTCCCGCAGCACTTCCTTGGCCTGAACGGTATGCCGCGGCGCTATGTAGATTATCCTGAAGCGTTCGCTCTGTGGAACAATGTTTCGTCTTGGGGTTATGCTCTGTCGATGGTTGCAACCTTGCTCTTCTTCTTTGGCATGGTCGAATCTATGATCCGCCGTCGCAAAGCAGACGCAAATCCTTGGGGCGAGGGCGCCACGACGCTCGAGTGGACGCTGCCAAGCCCACCGCCATTCCACCAGTTCAACGAACTTCCAGTGGTGAAAACTGAGGGCGGCCACTAAGCCAGCCCGGAACTGAAAAACGGGCGGCCCTTTGCGCAAAACAGCGCAGAGGGCCGTTTCCATAGGACAGCGAAAGAAAACGTACTATGTCCGTCGACATGACTGCACAGCCTGCCACCCCCAAATTCGCCACTGCCCGTGATTATGTTGAGCTGATGAAGCCGCGCATCATGATGCTAGTCGTGTTCACCGCGCTGGCGGGACTGGTCGCGGCGGTAGGTGTGACAGGGCAGGAGGTTAATCCAGTTCTAGCCGCCGTGGCGATCTTCGCAGTTGCGCTCGGCTCTGGTGCCGCTGGCGCGATCAATATGTGGTATGACGCCGACATTGACGCGGTGATGACGCGGACATCAACCCGCCCGATCCCATCTGGAGCCGTTCCTAAGGACGAAGCTTTGACCATGGGCCTGATCATGTCTGCGGTTTCCGTGCTGCTGATGTGGATTGCATCGAATGTGTTGGCGGCGGGACTCCTTGCGCTCTCAATCGCTTATTATGGCTGGTTCTACACAATGGTGCTCAAGCGTCGGACCGCGCAAAACATCGTCATAGGTGGGGCCGCAGGCGCTTTTCCGCCCGTCATTGGTTGGGCCGCTGTCACTGGCAACACACCCCTTGATGCGTGGATCTTGTTTGCCATCATCTTCTTCTGGACGCCGCCGCACTTTTGGGCGCTCAGCCTGGTTGCGCATAAAGAGTATGAGAAAGCCGGCGTGCCAATGCTGCCGGTGACCAGCGGGGCCAAAGCCACCCGCAATCAGATCTTACTCTACACGGTGATCATGGCCCCGGTGGGGCTTGCGCCTTTGCTGACCGGACTGGGTGGTCTTATCTATGGCATCATTGGCGGTGCGCTGACCCTGGCCTTCATCTATTTCGCTGTGAAAGTTTGGCGCAGTGAGGCGGGCAATACGAGTGCTGGCGACGCTGAGCGCAAACTCGCCATGGGCATGTTCGCTTTTTCGATCTTGTATTTGTTCGGCCTCTTTGCCGCACTCATCATTGAGCATGGTTTCGGGTTATACTTCCCCATCGGAGGTCTCTGATGACTGAAACACAAACGCCCACTGAAGAGCACGCAGCGCTGCAGCTAAAAGCCCAAAAGCGCCGGAATGCGTGGCTGGCCCTGGCCTTGGTCGGGTTCGTGGTGATTGTCGGCGTTTCAACCGCCCTCCGCATCCAGGAAACAGACTTTTCAGGCGGCGATCGCCTTTATTTCTCTGGCTATCTCGATGAGGCGGAGAAAGAGAAAGCCGATCGCGATGCGGAAGCCAGATATGACGCGATGCGCGCCGAAGAGGCCGCACAGGCTGAAACGCAGGACGCCAGTGATGAATAATTCGCGGATCGCCATTCTTGCAACGCTTGGCGCGCTGTTCATGCTCGGGCTCGCCTTCGCGTCTAAGCCACTTTACGACACTTTTTGTCGGATCACCGGCTTTGGCGGTACGACTCAAATCGCCCAGCAGGCGCCGACCCGAATCAGCGAGCGCGAAGTCACGGTGCGGTTTGATGCCAATGTCGCAAACGCGCCGCTTAAGTTCAAAGCCTCGCAAACAGAATTGCCAGTTCAGCTCGGTGCGCACAGCCTCGCCTTTTATGAGGTGACGAACACATCAGCGAGCGATGTCAGTGTTATTGCCAGCTACAATGTCACGCCGCACAAAGCTGGGCGGTTCTTTTCTAAGCTTGAATGTTTCTGCTTTGAAGAACGAATCATCAAAGCGGGCGAAACGAAGAAGCTGCCAGTTATCTTTTTCGTGGACCCTGCCATGGAAGAAGAACGCAACGCTGCGGACATTCGCACGATTACGCTTTCTTATACCTTCTTCAATACCGACGAATTTACAGGTGCGACGAAAACGGCATCGCTTAACTGAGTGGTTGCAGAATCCTCGAAGTGCAGTCTAAAAGCGCCTGAGATTGTAATAACTATTGCCACAAGGGGCGCCCCGTCATGGCCGAAGACGTCAAACACGACTATCATCTGGTAAACCCATCGCCTTGGCCGTTGATCGGCTCAATCGCCGTTCTGACGCTCGCGGTTGGCGGTGTGACCTATATGAAAGGTCTTTTTGGGATCGAAGCAGGCCAACTTTGGACGCTTGTCCCTGGGTTCCTGATGGTGATTTGGACCATGGCCGGTTGGTGGCGTGAAGTCGTCAAAGAAGGTCGCACTGGGGATCACACGCCGGTTGTCGAGATTGGCCTCAAATATGGGATGATCTTGTTCATTGTTTCAGAGATCATGTTCTTTGCCGCATGGTTTTGGAGCTTCTTTGAGCTCGCCATCTTCTATCCAGCACGGGTTGGCGGAACATTCGATGCCGCGAGCCCTGTTTGGGAAGGCCTGAACGCGTTCGCGCAGTGGCCACCTACTGGCGTTACGACCTTTGATCCATTCCACTTGCCGCTGATCAATACACTGATCCTGCTGCTGTCAGGAACGACCGTCACAGCTGCGCACCATGCCCTGCAGCATGACAAAATGGACAATGCGAAATTTATGCTGATCCTGACCATTATTCTCGGGGTCGCGTTCACTTGCTTGCAGGTCTACGAATATTCAGAAGCCCAATTCACCTTTGATGGCACGCTTTACGGCTCAGCCTTCTTTATGGCGACCGGCTTCCACGGTGCTCACGTGGTCATCGGTACGATCTTCCTCACCGTCTGTCTGTTCCGGCTGTATGCGAAAAACATGACCGCGAAGAAACATCTCGGGTTCGAGTTTGCTGCCTGGTATTGGCACTTTGTTGACGTGGTTTGGTTGTTCCTTTTTGCCTTCGTCTATGTGTTACCGTACCTCGTTTTGGGGCATTAACATCAAGAATATATGGGCTCGCTTAGACCAGGCGGGCCCATTTCACTTTACCCGAAAGATTGGCGAATGAGCTTTCGCCCTATGCCTCTGCTAACCGTCCTAAGCGGTGTGAGCTTGATCATTCTGGTCTTGCTCGGGAATTGGCAATATGCCCGCTATTCCGAGAAAATTGACGCGCCAGCGTTTGAGCAACAAGTCGAGGCGCGCGAACTCGTTCGCATCCTGATCGACACAGATCATCCCGGATATGCCCAGCAAGTTTATGGGTTCGCGGACAGTGAACCAATCTGGCGCCGCTACGTGCCAGGCACACTCGAGGCAACCAGCGAGCCTGTGCTCGCCATGGTTGAAGCCACAGGCGGTGCTGAGCCGGTTCCGATCCGTTTGGCGGAGCTGCCTGAGACGGCGACCTTTGAAGGCGTCATCTCGCGTAAAGAGCCTAGCAATTCGAGTTTTGCATCAACCGACGATCCAGACGCGAATATCTGGTACAGTCTCAATCCAGAACAGCTCGCCACTAAGTTTGAAATGGGCGACACACCAAGGGTTGTGGAACCCGTGATGATGACCGTGCGCAATGCCGTCGACCTTTCACGCTCTCGCCAAACGCTAAACCCATATGCGTTTGCTAAGCCGCTCGATCCGCTGCCGCCTGAGCGCCATTTTGGCTATGCACTGACATGGTGGGGGATGGCCTTGGGGCTGATTGGTGTGTATGTGGCGCTGCATCGCGCTCGCGGGCGTTTGAAGTTCAAGTAAAGGCCAATTCGCAATGAAATATGTTTCGACTCGTGGACAAGCGGCGCCCGTCGACTTTGTTGAAGCCTGTTTGACGGGATTGGCGCCAGATGGCGGTCTCTACGTCCCCGAAAGCTGGTCGCAAATAACTCCGGCGGCACCTGGCGAGTCGTATGTGCAAGTTGCGACCCGCATTTTGAAAGCTTTTGCTGGCGAAAGCTTGAGTGAAGCCGACATAGCCGGGCTGTGTGAGCGCGCCTATGCGAGCTTCTCCCACCATTCGGTGGCGCCTTTGGTCCAGAGCGGGCCGAATGAATATGTCATGGAGCTGCATCACGGCCCCACGCTCGCGTTCAAAGACGTAGCGATGCAGTTTATCGGACAGCTCTATGATCTCGTCCTCTCGCGCCGCGGTGAGCGTATGAGCGTTGTCTGTGCGACCTCCGGGGACACAGGCGGCGCAGCAGCGGCAGCTTTCGCAGGGGCATCTCAAGTCGATCTCTATATCTTACACCCGCATGAGCGGGTCTCGCCCGTCCAGCGTCTATTTATGACGACGACCGGGGCGGGCAATGTACATAACCTGGCGATTGATGGCGACTTTGATGATTGCCAGGCCATCGTCAAATCCATGTTCGCTGACGCGGCGTTCTCCAGCGATGTGCAACTGTCAGGCGTGAACTCAATCAATTGGGCGCGGATTGCGGCGCAGTCTGTTTATTATGCGACAACGCAGGCGGCTGTCGGACCCGATCGCCCAATTCGGTTCGTCGTACCAAGCGGGAATATGGGCGATGCCTTTGCAGGCTATGTCGCGGCACGCTGCGGCTTGCTGGCTGGATTTGAAATGGTGTGCGCGGTGAACGAGAACAAAACGCTCGCGACTCTACTTCAAGATGGGGAGATGAAGCGCGAGCAGGCCGTACCAACGCCAAGTCCCGCTATGGATATCTCGGTACCAAGTAATTTCGAGCGCCTCTTCTTTGAGGTCGCTGGACGCGATGGCGACATGGTCCGGCGGACTTATGAGCAATATCGGCAGTCTGGATCTGCGACACTTCCAGACTCCGTCCGTGGTCCTCTGAGTTGCACCGGATTGTCTGCAACGATGGTCGATAATGCCGAAACGCTTAAAGAAATGCAGATCTTTCTGGATCAAACCGGCGCGCTCATCTGTCCCCATACTGCGGTTGGGACTGCAGCTGTGCGGCGCCTGGCTGAGACTGAGGCGACGACCGTTATCCTGTCGACGGCTCACGCCGCTAAGTTCCCGGAAACGGTCAAAGAAGCCACTGGCGCGGATGCCCCATTGCCCACGCGATCGCAGTCATTGCTTGAACGCGGCGAAGTGTTTGAGCGGGTTTCGAATGACCTGGGCGCCGTAAAGGACTATGTTCGCGCCAATATGGTTGCAGAGGCATAGGCTGTTGAGCGCTCCGATTGGTGAATGGCAATGGAATAAAGCGACCAGGCGGTTAACGCTGACGCTAGAGCCAGCGCGGCTCGGACGGCAATTGTCTGGTGATTGGGCGCTCGAAGACCTAGGGCACGTATTGGACGGCCTGAGCCGCCAGCGATTGCAGACGGGGCTCAGCAGCCAAAATGGCGATGTTGGGTTTGAACTGATCACCGCAGAAGGCGAAGCAATCTTCCTCGCGGGCGGCCCGGTTGATGAGACACGGTCGCGCGGGGTGATTCTCTCGGTCTCCGAAAGCGCTGAACTCGGCGCCGAACCGGGTGCAAACCTTTTACCGGTGTTTCAACCGATTGTGTGCCTCCGCAGCCAACGGATAGAAGGGTTTGAGGCCCTGGCGCGCTGGCAGGGCAAAGACCAAGAGCAGCGCCCTGTTGGCGATACGCAAGGTTTGGCGACTTCGATGCTGATCTTTGCGGCGGATGCGCTCAGCACGTTTCGCGAGATCGCGCGCAATCCGAACCTGTTCGTTCAAGTCAACATTACCAGCCACGATCTGGCAGATGCGCAATTAGTCGATCTCGTGTCAGCGATTCGCTCTGGTCATGATCTGGCGCCAGGCGTGATCCGATTTGAGCTCACTGAGCAAGACGCGCTGCGAGACACCGAACAGTCTCTGCGACGCGTGCAAGAGCTTCGTGAGGCAGGGGCCGGGATCGTGTTGGATGATTTTGGGTCCGGCCACTCCTCTTTCCAATGGCTCGCAGATTTGCCTGCAGATGCCCTGAAAGTTGATGCCAGCCTCGTGCAGCAGATCGACAATCCGCGCGTCGAGACCATTCTCGAAGCGCTAACCTTGATGGCGCGCCGGCTCGGCATGACCTCCACCGCAGAAGGGGTTGAAGATCTGTCTATGCTGACGCGCCTCAGGACGCTCGGCTTCGACCACGCCCAAGGTTTCGCTCTCGGACGCCCTTTGCCAGCAGATCAAACTGAAGCGTTGCTGCGCGGCTAAGCGCCCAAGTCAACTTCTAGCGTCGAGATCGCGTGCACGAAATTACTCGGTGCCAGTGAGGATTTTCCCGTCCAACGAATATTTGGGAACCGTCCGAGAATGTTCTTATAGGCTGTCTCAAGCTGCATAATTGCAACGCGCTTGCCGAGGCAGACATGCGGACCGTTTCCGAAGGCTAGGTGCTCGTTGGCATTGGCGCGTTCGATATCGAACTGGTTTGGGTTTTCGAACTTTGCAGGGTCGCGATTCGCCGCAGCGTAATACATCACGACTTTATCGCCCTCGCTCAGCTTTTGACCGCCGAGTTCGGTTTCCCTTGTCACCGTGCGGCGCATATAGGTCACGGGGCTGACCATGCGGATCGCTTCATTGACGAAATTAGATGACAGTTCCGGATTGGCGATCAGTTTGGAGCGCTGATCCATATGTTCGGTCAGCAGCTTCATCGTGCCGGACAGGGAATTACGCGTCGTGTCATTACCGGCGAAAACGATGAGCAGCCAGGATCCGTCTGGGAATTCGTCGGACAGCAATTCGCCATCAATTTTCGAATTGGCGATTGCGCTCAGAAGATCATTTTTCGGGTTCTCGCGGCGCTCAAGCAATTGATGTCGACCATAGTCGAACAAAGCCTGGATTTCGGACATGAATTCGAGAATTTGCGCTTCAGTGAGATTGCCGAGGCCTTCTTGCTGCGCTTGGTATTGCGCGTTCTCAAGGAAGTGCATCCAGTGCACGAGTTTCGGGCGATCCGCTTCAGGCACGCCGAGAATCTCGCAGAGTGTGAACAGAGGTAGTTCGGCTGAAAAACTCTCAACCATATCCACGACCGGCCCCTTGGCCTGCATATCGTCGAGCAATTCATTGACCTTCACGTCCACTTTCTTCCGCAGCTCCGCGACATAGTCTGGGCGGAACCACGCCATATGCTCCATGCGCAGCGGCGTATGGTGCGGACGATCGAGATTGATCAATGAATTTAGAGACGAGGAATGGAGCAGGGGATGGCGCGGTGTGTCCGGCATCCCATAAGTCATCAGGATCCCGCCCTTCTGTGAGGAATAGGTTATCGGGTCGATTTCAACCGTTTTGATCAATTCATGACTGGTGAGCGCCCAAAACCCGCGCCCATGCTCTTCAGGGTGCCACATAATCGGGGCTTCAGCCCGCATTTTGTCAAAGGCCTCAAAGGCGTAGCTGCCGCGGCTGGAGAATACATCGGGTGTGTCGAGACGCACGGGCGGCTCAAGCGAATAGATGGGCGGATGGGACGGCGGCGCGGGTTGCGACTCTTCTTGATAAGTCTCAGTGACGTTCTGAAAGCCCATTTGGTTCTCCCGCGATATAGCCCTGTGAGTCAAAGCAGCTTTCTGGCTGCTTTACGTGCACGTTAGCTTATCGTTTTCGTCTGTGAACCCGTGACCCCACGGGAGGACGGCGGCGGGCTGGGCGCTCGTCATTTTCTTCAGGTAGGAGCTTGCTTGGAATCACATCTTTGAGCTGTTCGCGTAACACATCGGCAGGGATTTCTTCGACGGCGCCTGGGCGCAAATCGGACAGTTCAAACGGGCCATATTGTGTGCGGATAAGGCGGTTCACCTGCAGGCCCAAATGTTCGAGCGCTTTACGAACCTCGCGATTTTTGCCTTCGGTCAGCCGGACATCAATCCAATTATTGGTTCCGGTTTGGCGCTCAAGTTCGGCTTCAATTGACGTGTAGCGCGTACCGTCGTCGAGCGTGATCCCGCCTTTGAGCGTGTCCAAACTTTCCTGTGAGGTTTCGCCATGCGCCCGGGCGCGATAATGGCGGACAAAGCCGGTTTTTGGTAGTTCCATCGCGCGAGCGAGGTTGCCATCATTGGTGAGTAGCAAAATACCTTCTGTGGTCAGGTCCAAGCGGCCGATCGTGATCGTCCGCGGTAGCGACTTTGGTAGCTCATCAAAAATCGTCCGGCGCCCTTCCGGATCGGATGTCGTTGTAATCAAGCCCGATGGCTTATGGTATCTCCAGACACGGACCGGTTCATGCGCCTGGACGCGTTTTCCGTGTACGCGAATATCTTCGCGGCCAGTCACTTTGAAAGCGGGAGTGGTGAGTTTACGGCCATCAACGCGGACTTCGCCACGTTCGATCATCGCTTCGGCTTCTCTTCGTGAGGCAACGCCTGCACGGGCGAGATATTTCGCGATCCGCTCGCCTTCGCTCCAATCAGTTTCAACGCCTTTTGCTGGGCGTTTGCTGCGATGGGGGCGTCGCTTTGACTTGCGGTTCGTCTCTCGACGGTCCGTCATGGGCGTCTCCGTTTAGGGTTGCAGCCCGAATACGGGCGCTAAGATCATAAACCCTAAGGCCAGTTCCATCGGAATCCAAATGGGAATGAGGCCGTTTGAGCGGTTTTCTTTTTTGTCGAGCAAAAGCGAGAGCAAACGCCCAAGCCCTGCACCAATCCAGCCCATGGCGACCGGGAAAAGAGCGAAGATTTTATAGGTCAGGTCCAAACTGCCCTGGAGTAAGATGATCAGAACCGAGAGATGGATCAGTAGCAAGAGGCCGCCATAAGTGGCGCGAAACTCGGAAAATCCGCCTGGCTTATCTGGATCGGGATCTGCGACGAGCCGAACGACGCCTGCCGCCCAAGACGGAGCAAATAAGGCGCCTAGACCAAGGGCTGCGCAAAAGCCAAGCGCGACAATTGCGATAATGTCTAAGAGTGGCGGCATTTTTGGGTCCTCAGTTCGATACCAGACAACATAGCTCGCCTGTAGCGTTTGGACAGCGCTTACATCACGCTGGCATCGCGCCAAGCGTTTTTCGGCCAGCGCCGATGTTGCCAAAACCATTGCTCAGGATTGGCGCGCACTTCGGCTTCAATTAGAGTGGTGATGCGCTTAACACAGGCTTTGACGTCCGTTTCTGTGTCGCCGGTTTGCTCAGGCAT
Source organism: Hyphomonas sp. ske169 (assembly GCF_056850855.1). NCBI lineage: Bacteria > Pseudomonadati > Pseudomonadota > Alphaproteobacteria > Hyphomonadales > Hyphomonadaceae > Hyphomonas > Hyphomonas sp. ske169. The sequence goes on from NZ_CP096146.1 coordinate 92,864, forward strand.
GAAGGGTTCATGAGCGGTCACTGCAAATCGCGCAGGACCGGTTCGCCGCGTCGTCATCAGAACGATTGGGACTTTGTATTTCAATGCCAAACGCGAAGGACCGGGCGCCGTCATCGCGTCATGTCCGAAGAATGGAATGGCGAGGCCTTGATTGAACTTCTGATCATTCATCAGACCAACACTGCGATTCTTGCCCAGTGCGCGCATAATTTCGCGAGTACCAATGCCTTTTGGTGTTAGCACCCCAATTCCGTAATCGTGCCGGACTTTGTTGAGCTTGCGATCAATATGAGGATTATTGAGCGCCCGATAAGTGATCAAACAGTCCACCGGCCGATTACAAATTACCGCCGCCATCACCTCCCAATTGGCGAAATGACCCGAGACGAAGACTGCGCCTTTGTTGGATTTCTCAATGGCATCAAGATGCTCCGCGCCAATCACATCAACGCGGTCGCCAGCATAAGGATCAATCTTCGGCAGATGCGGCAGCTCGCCGGCTGTGCGCCCGACGCTCTCCCATGAGGCGAGCGCGATACGATCTCGCTCAGCTTCAGGGAGATCGGGAAAGGCGAGGTGTAGATTGCGTTTCACCGTCTTGTTTTGTGAGAGCAGGGGCGCGACGCGTTTCATAAGCCAACCGAGAAAATTTGAGGCACGGTCTGGGCCAAGCGCTTTCATCGGTGCCCAATAGATGACGTCCCAAGCTAGCGCCTCAATCCGCCACATCAGGCGTTGACCAAATGTGGAGCGGTTATCAATGTCTTTGGGACGGATATATTGCTGCGCCGTTTTAGCCATCGGATCCGCGTTTGATCACATCTGCCAATAGCTTGTCGAGCAGAGGTTGCGGCTCAAACTGAACTTGGATTGGTAACGTTTGTATGCGCTCCGCTTGGACCGCACTCAATCGCGTGAGATCTTTTTCGGTCGTAATTAAACGCGCCTTATGATCTTCAGCGAGACGATGGAGGTATTTCAGGTCCGCAGCAGAATAGGTGTGGTGGTCGGGGAAGGGCACAGCATCCCGAACATCGACTTCGAGGGCCTTGAGCGTATCGAAGAACTTCTCGGGGCGCCCAATGCCCGCAAAGGCCACATAAGGCCCTGGGGCAGGGCGCTGGCTCGCGACAATCGTTCCATTCAGACGCGGCAGGTCAGATTTTTGAACAGCCTGAGGCGGTGTTGCCTTGCCCATGACGATGATCGCATCCGCACGTGAAAGCCCGGCATGGACGGGCTCGCGTAATGGGCCTTTAGGGATGACATAACCGTTTCCGAACCCGGCCTGCGCATCGATGACGACAAAGGTGAAGTCCTTATGGAGCCCCGGATTCTGGTGGCCGTCATCCATCAAGATGACCTCAACGCCATCCGCCGCCATCTTTTGTCCAGCCGCGGCACGATCCGCACCGATCCAAGATTCGCCTTGGTGAGACAGCATCAGAGGTTCATCACCAACATCGGCGGCTGAATGGATGGTGGGGTCAACTTGCTGCGGACCCTTGAGCCTGCCTTTGTAGCCGCGGCTGAGCGTTGCGACGCGAAGACCATAGTCCTGCGAAATCTTGTCTCGCAGCGCGGCCACAACCGGGCTTTTGCCAACGCCGCCGGCTGTGAGATTGCCGAGGCAAATGACGGTTGGCGCCACTTTAAGAGGTTTTGCGCCCTTAATCTTACGGCGCGTGATATCGGCATAGAGCCAGGCGGCAGGCGTCAGCAGAAACCGCAAAAGCGGAGCCGCTTCCCGTGATTTGGGGTCGACCTCTCGTGACCAGAAGCGTGGCTCTCTCATACGGTGATGCCCGCTTGTTTCAACAACGGTGCGAGCGCATCCAACGTGGCCGACATCGGACCTTTCGCATCTGTCTCCAAGAGCGCCATCATCTCATTGGAGACCGGTACGGGCGGATAGGCGGCAATTAAGGCGTCTGTGTCCGCGATGATTGTGAATCCTTCATGCGGAGTAAGACGCTCCGTGAGGTCTGAGAAGTTAAATAGGCTCGGGCCGGTAAGGATTGACCTGCCTAATCGCAGGGCTTCCAACGGATTGTGGCCACCAACGCCCGGCGCATGCCCGCCGCCGAGATATACGCTGTCTGCGACGCGATACCAGAGCCCCATTTCGCCCATTGTATCTGCGAGCAAGACATCAGTGCCCTCAGGTATGGTTCGCGCTTCGGACCACCGCGCAATGCTGAGTTTGGTGCAGGAGAGCAGCGCATCTACTTCGTCGCCCCGTTCTGGATGGCGCGGCGCGATAATCAAAAAGGGTTGCGGTGTGAGCTTCAGAAGCGCGTCGAGGATCAAAGCCTCTTCCCCGGCATGGGTCGAAGCCGCGAGGAGCACCTCGCGATCACCGATGGCGGCTTTGACTTGTTCCAGAATTTGCGGCTCGACCGATGGGGCAGGGAGGGCGGATTTTAGGTTGCCTGGATTGAGAACGGATTTCCCTGAAAGCTCTTCCAGGCCGGTTTTGGTTTGAACATCTGCGGCGATCATTAAATCATAAGTCGCAAACACAGAGCGCGCTGTCTTTTTCCACCGCAGCCAGCCCAAGATGCTCTTCTCAGTCATCCGCGCATTGACCAGGATAGCAGGTATCTGGCGGGTTTCCAGTTCTAAGAGCTGATTGGGCCAGATTTCACCCTCGGCATAAATGACCAGATTTGGTTGCCAATGATCGAGAAAACGATGTGTGGCGGCGCGTGTGTCGACCGGCGCCATTTTGTGCGCCGTCTCAAGCGACTGAAGGTCTGGATCGTCTTTGAGGGCTTTCGCGATTAGGTCGGAGGCGGTTTCTGTCTGACAGGTAAAGAGCAGCGTTGTGTCAGCGACGCTCTGTTTGGCTAAGCGTCGCGCCATTTCAAGAAGCAATTGCGATTCGCCGACGCTGGCCGCGTGAAACCAGATCAGTTTGGTCGTTGCTTTAACATCCACATATTTCGCGAAACGCTCATGAATTCGGTCTGCGTTTTCTTTTCCAGACCGCGCCCGCCGACGAAAGAACGCACCCAAAAAGGGTGCGAGCAAAGTGGTCAAAAACTTATATAAAAAAAGTCCGAGCGGCATTGCGCTCTTATAAACAGATTGTGGGCCGTTCGCCCACTGCTGTTTCAGCGTACGAAGATGCTTGAAATCGCGTTTGAAGGCGATCCAGAATTTGCTTCTTCTTTGTCCGCAGACTCAGGCGCGACCGAGAAGCCCATCCAGGCGAGCAGGACAGCAATTGTGAAATTTCGAACAGCAACGAGAAAGTTGACCATGGTCTAACCCCAATTTCATATCGAATAACATTAAACCAAATTCTCCTGCACGAAAAGAGGGAACATGCTAGAAAAATCGCGAATCGCGCATTTTTTAGCCACAAATCTTAGGACGAGAACGGTCATGGAAATTGATATCGATCATTTGATGAGCATGACCGGTGGTGACGCCGACCTTGCAGATGAGGTGTTAGACATCTTTCGCAACCAAGCTGAGACCTGGGGGCGAATGCTGACGCCGGAGCTTAAACAGACTGAATGGGCTGACGCCGCACATGCATTAAAGGGCGCAGCCCTTAGTATCGGCGCACATGAATTTGCCGAGGAATGCGCGACCGTAGAGCAGAAGGGTAGGGGCGAAGAAACGCTCGGTCGCGTAGAAACGGCAACGCTGCTCTCATCGCTCAAGGACGGATTGGTGCAAACGGTCGAAGCCTGCGCCAAAGCCAGTTATGAATTGTCCAAACCTGGCTTGAGGCGATCAAATGATTCAAACTCATAAGCGATGCAACGATCGATGAGGGTTCGCCAAACCGGTTCCGCGATGGCCGCAGAAAGGCCTTGGCGCTCAGCTTCGGCTTTCACCTTTGAGACAACATCTTCGATTCGTGGGCGATCGAGCACGGCTTTGCGGGCGCCTTTGATCCGAGCCGCCGCATCCATAAAAGACTGACGCTCGACGAGCAGCTCGACCAGCAGGCGATCAATCCTATCAACTTCGTGCCGGACATCTGCCATCGTCTCGGCCGTCTCCGAATTATGATATCGTGTGCTGCGATCTTTAAGCGTGTCAGACATCATCCAAAGCCCTTTTCTGTCCCGTATATTTGTGCGTCAGGCGCATTTAGCGATGTGGTGCGACGACGCGGGGCATTTATAGATGCGAATAGGCCTTCCGATTGAGAACCGGAAGGCCATGCTTGCAGTGACTAATTGTGTTTATCGCTCGATCAGGTTCGGCATACGTGCCTGGATTTTGCTTGTTCGAGCCGCTTCGACTTCTGTAATGAGCGCCTGAATTTCAGGGTCATTTACGATTTGAGCCAGTTGTCCAATGGCTTTGAGCTCCTGCGCAGAGGCACTGCTGGACGCACTCAAGAAAGGCAGGCCGCCAGATTGCATTGGATAGGTCTTAATGCGGATATCGGAACCTGCTTCGATACCTGCAAGTTCGCGAGCTTTCGCAATAGCCGTGTTCAAACCACCAAGCTCGTCGACCAGCCCGACTTGCAGGGCGTCCTCACCGCTCCAGACGCGGCCGCGTGCAACCCGGTCGATTTCCTCGGCAGACAAGCCGCGGCCTTCTGCAACCAATGTCGTGAAGCGATCATAGCCTTGCTTGAGGAATTCACGGAATTGTGCGCGTTGCTCATCAGTGAAAGCGCGGGTCGTAGTGAAGGCACCCGTGAACTCGCCGCCAACGACAATCGTTTCCGCATTGATACCGATCCGGGCAAGTCCTTCTTCGATAGCGAACTTGCCGCCGAAGATCCCAATTGATCCCGTGATGGTTGAACGGTTCGCGACGATCCAGTCAGCGCCAGTCGCGGCATAATAACCGCCAGAGGCAGCTACAGAAGCCATCGACACGATGACCGGCTTTTCTTCCTCCTCTTGGATCCGCTGTACCGCGCGCCAAATTTGATCAGAAGCTGATGGTGAGCCGCCAGGGCTGTCGATTCGGAAGATCACCGCTTCGACATCATCATCGCGGCCTGCTTCTAACAGCGCTGCGGCGATCGAATCAGATGCAAAACCGCTACCTTCTTGGAACAGGCTGCCGCCCGAACCGCCCGTGACAATGCCGCCTTGTCCGCCGACGATCGCAATAACTGGTGAGCCAAATTCTGAACTTGGCGCCGTGTAAGATGTGATGTCGATATCAATCGAATCATCTCCTGCGAGCTCCAGCGCCGCATCGCGCGCATCTTCTGGCCAACCGGAATTGGTCGCGAGTTCAAGCTCAATCATCTGCGTATCGCTAATCGGGCCGGACTCAAGCGCAGACTTAACGCTTGCCAGCGGCAATCCACGATCCGTTGCGATATCGCCGAGCGTGATCGACCAGATTGATTCTGCGAGTTGGGTGAGATTGTTTCTGTGCGCCTCGGTGTAGTCTTCTTCTTCGAATGTGTTCACCGCGCTCTTAAACTCGTGGAACGCTTCAAACTCAGGTGTGATCGAAAGATTGTCGAACAGGCCTTTCAGGAAGAGTGTTTCGAGCGCCAAGCCGCTGGCAATCATTGTCGTGCCAGGTTGAACCCAAATCTCATCTGACATGGCGATGGCACGATAACCAGAAGTGGCGCCGTAAGATCCTTGAGAATGGGTGACGATAAATTTGTCGGCATCCTGGAACTTGTGGAACACGTCGCGGAGTTCGCCGGCGCGAGAAGAGCCAACACCAAAATCACTGGCACGAATGAAGACGCCTTTGACTTGGTCATCGTTCACTGCGGCTTCCAGCTTGGTGATGATGTCGACGAAACCTGTGCCGCCGCCAAATAAGACTTCAGGCCCAGTGGTCGGTGCTTGATCAGCATATCCTGTTCGTAAATCCAATGTCAGGACAATTGGATTGCCATCATCTTGGCCAGTCTCAGGGCCGGACGCAGACTGGACCGCGTCATTAATCGCGTACTGGATCAAGGCCATGCCGACGAAGAAAAGCAGGAACAAGCCGACAATGGATCCAATTACAGCGCCGCCGAGTGAGGCAAAGAAGGTTTTCATGGGAGGTGGGCTCCGTTTTGATATTTATCGGATAACGATATGGGCGTTAAGATCCGGTTTGTCAAAACACAAAGATCACATGTTTCTTTTAAGTCTAACAAAAGTGGGGCTCTAAAGGAGCTCGAGCTGGCAAAAATGCAGCTGTCTGATCGGCTGCGGTGATTTGGGTGTTGCAAGCCGAAAACGGATTGGCTATGTCCGCCGCTCAGTTGGGGTGTCGCCAAGTGGTAAGGCACCGGTTTTTGGTATCGGCATTCCCAGGTTCGAATCCTGGCACCCCAGCCACTCTCTCTAGATAATGCCAGATTTTGCGCAGATCGCGTTACACGCGTGATGGGAATATTGCGCACACGCCACTATTATGTAACAATATTGCAAAATTGCCTTGCAACTGCCTCAATTATGAATGAGAGTTTGACAAGCAGTTTAGCTTTTTGCAGAGGTGGGACGGCTTGCGATTATGACCTACGGGTAATTCCGTTCGCAAAGCGATCATAGAAGACGAAAAAGTCTCGAGGTCAGAATTTGGGAGGATGTGGGCCAAGCCCGTTTTCCTTTGTTACCTTTGCGGGGTGTGTTTGTCCCGTGCATAGATTGTTTCGGCATGAGTCGAAGCGTTGAAGAGTTTTATGCGCCGTCATCTGGCGACGCACCATTTGGAGAGTGAGAGGCAGACTTCATGAAGAATGTTCTGACACCGGCTCGCGGAGCCATTCTAGCGGGATTGATGGTCGGGTTTACCGCCCCATCAATTGCTCAAGGACTGGACCGCGCGATCGCGACCGGCGAGCAGGCGACACGACGCGCCGAACAAGTACAACAACAAATCAACCAGCTCGATGACGAGCGTTCAGACATGGTTGGCGAGTTCCGGACGCTACTACAGCGCAAGACCGCCGCCGAACTGTATGAGCGCCAGCAAGCTGCAGCCGTCGAAAGCCAGGAGCGGGAAATCGCTTCTCTGACCGATCAGCTGAGCCGTGTGGACGAGATCACCTCTCAGACCGTCCCAATGCTTGAAACCCTGATCGATGATCTCGACGCCTTTATCGACGCTGATCTGCCTTTCCGTTTGGAAGAGCGCAAAGATCGTATCGCTCGTTTGCGCGATTATCTGGTCGATCCGAACGTTTCAGTGACAGAGCGTTATCGCCAAATCATGGACGCCTACACGGCTGAAATGGAAGTTGGTCGTAAAACGGACACTTGGAAAGAAACCATTACGGTAGACGACAAAGAAGTCACCGTAGACATGGTCCTCTTCGGTCGTGTCGCTCTGGTATATATGGATCCAACTGGTCGTTACGCGAAACGCTACGATCGCGAAACAGCCTCTTGGGTCGATCTCGAAAGCAAATACAAAGCTGAAATCGAGAAAGCCATTCGCATCATCCAGGGTAAGCGTACCCAGGATGTCATGTACGTACCAGCCACCAAGCTTGCTGTTCAGTAAGCCCCAATGGAGTTGAGGAAAGAACACATGAAACCGTTCACAAAATCACTTAAAACCATTGGGATCGCGGCAGCTTTTGCTGGCGCATCAATGGTAGCATCTCTGCCGGCGGCTGCTCAGTCCCTGTCAGACATTCTCAATCGCGTTCAACAAGACAGCCAAGAAATGTCGTCTGAAAGCCAACAGCGCCTTCGCGACTTCCAAACGCGCGTCAATGAGCAAGAAGCACTGATGTCTCAAGCTCGTAACGAGCTCGCGGTTGCGAATTCTCGCGGAAATGCCTTGAGCGCGCAGTTCGACGCCTACCAAGCAGAAATCAATGACCTCGACGCCCAGCTGCAAGAGCAGGCGGGTGACTTTGGACAACTGGTCGGTGAATTCCGTGCCGTTGTTGGTGAAGTTCAGCCGCTTATGCGCGAGAGCCTCGCAAGCTTCGACTATCCTGGCCGTTTTGAAGCCCTTTCTGAAGTTGCTGAAGCTGTTGCGCTTCCAACCCGCGAAGAGCTTGATCGTCTACCAAAAGCGATCCTTCGTGAGATGATTGCTCAGTCGGAGGTGAAAACCTTCACCGCTCCTGTTTCAATGGGCGGTTCTGATGAGTCTGTTCAAGACGTCGAAGTTACCCGCGTCGGAACATTCATTGCGGCAACAGATAATGATGCAGGCTTCGTCACGATCGAACGTGCAGGATCTGGCGATTACTTCCTTGAAAAGCTTGAGCGTCAGCCAGGCGGCCGTTTCCGGAGTGCGTTCAACGCTTTGATCAATGCACAACCAGGTGAAACTTTGACCGTTCCGTTCGATCCGAACCGCGGCGAACTGTTCAAAATCGAAGGCGACAAGCCTGGTTTCTCCGAGCGTATCGCGCAAGGTGGAACCATTGGTTACATCGTTATCGGTCTTCTGATCTTCGGTCTGACAGTTGCGCTGTATAAGATCATCACGCTCTTCTTCATGGGCAATGCGATCCGTGCGACCGCAAAAACGAAGCAAGCAGGCGACGGCAACCCGCTCGCACGCGTCTTCGAAGCTTATGAGACCAATAAGAACGCTGATCTTGAAACGCTCGAACTGAAACTCGACGAACAAATCCTTCGCGAGTCTCCAAAAATCGAACGCTTTAACGACATCGTTAAAGTGCTTGCTGCTGTGGCCCCGCTTATGGGTCTGCTCGGTACGGTTATCGGTATGATCATTACCTTTACCGCGATCACTAACTTCGGTGCTGGCGATCCTAAGCTGATGGCTGGCGGTATTTCAGTTGCGCTTATGACCACAGTGCTTGGTCTGGTGGCTGCGATCCCACTTCTGCTGACACACGCCCTCGCTGCTGCGATGGCACGTGGCAACCAGCAGATTCTGGATGAGCAGGCTGCTGGCCTTGTCGCAGAGCGCGCTGAGCGTGGAGGGGCGGCGTAGGCCGCCTCTGAGATCGGGAGCCCATATATGTTGGGAATGACCGAACTTCAGGAGTTTTTGGCCCGCGGAGGGCCGGTGCTTCTATGGATTATGGGCGCCACATTCATCATGTGGGCCCTGATCCTGGAGCGTCTGTTTTACTTCCGCGTCGCACATGCTTCTGTCGCAGAGGAGGCTCTTTCGGAGTGGCGTTCGCGCTCCGACCGGAAGTCCAAACTCGCGCACTGGGTAAAAGACAAATTGGTCTCTGAAGTCCGTCAAAAAGCACAAGCAAATGTCTCATTTGCAAAAGCTATGGTGGCGCTCGCGCCGCTGCTCGGACTGCTTGGTACCGTGACTGGCATGGTCACCGTGTTTGACAATATGGCGATCACGGATGGTGCAGACGCTAAAGCGCTATCGCGCGGCGTATCACAAGCGACCATTCCGACCATGGCGGGCATGGTAGCATCGATTTCAGGCATTCCATTTGCGAGTGGCATGGACAAAAAGGTTCGCCGAGTTGTCCAGGAAGTCGAAGATAAGATGGAGATTGGCTGATGCGAGGACGTGCAAGTCGCCCAAGCGATGAAGCTGCCGTCGATCTGACGCCAATGCTTGATGTGGTCTTCATCCTGCTCATCTTCTTTATCGTGACTTCGACCTTCATTCAGGAAGAAGCGCTTGGAGCTGAGCCACCACCACCATCGTCAAATGCGCCGAGTAATCCAGCGCCTGCCATTATCGTTTACATTGATGAGTCAGATCAGATCCGCGTGAACCGGAAACTGACCGACATATCAGCGGTACGAGGCGGTATGGAGCGGGCCCGCGCTGAGAACCCAGAGAGTGCTTTGATCATTCAAGCTCACCCGCTTGCGCGGACCGGCACGATTATCGAAGTGCGTGACATTGCGTATGACGCACAAATGGAGCGGGTGAATATCGTCCGTTCTGCAGGCTAGAGGAGGCTAATCATGGCACGTAAAGCACGCGAAGCAGCGAGCAGCGCCGAAGATGACGTAAACCTCACGCCAATGCTCGACGTGGTGTTCATTCTGCTGATCTTCTTCATCGTTACAGCTCAGTTTATTCGTGAGCCAGGCGTTGAAATTGATCGGATCGAGGTCAACAATAAAGAGCGTCAAAACCCGCTCGGTATTTTGATTGCGGTCGACGCCAACAGCGAAATCTACATGAATAAACAAGTGGTTCCGCTGTCAGAGGTTGGGTTCCGAATTCGGGAACTGCGCGAAGACAATCCGAAAGGACGTCTCGTCGTACAAGCGGACGCGGAAGCTCAGGCTGGGGTGCTCATCGACCTTATGGAGGTCGTCAACGAGGTCGACAATCTGGGACGTGTCCCATTGTCGGTCGTGAACCAATAGAGGAGGGATTTACATGTTTGCAAATCCACTGATCCGTATTGCGATTGGTATTCCAGTTGCGATTGTCGTTACGCTGATCCTCTTTCACTCTATGCGACTCTTGATCAGCGCAGATTTCGAAGAACCCGAAAATCTACGCGAGTATAATCTTGAGAGCATCACCCCTGAAGCGCAGGAAGAAGAAGTTACGCGGCGAGCTCGAAACAAGCCGCGGAAGCTCAACAATGCCGACAAGCCCCCGCCACCTCCAAAACTGACGGCGAGCAAGAATGACATCGATCTTCCGACCCCGAACATCCAAGGGGCGCCTCCAAGCGAGCTGCCACCAACGCGGTTGAACTCGCTGGCGATTGACCCAGTTGCGATCTCTGATCGTGACGCGCAGCCAATCCGTCCACCGGTTCCAACTTATCCGTCTCGTGCGGCTGAGCGCGGAATTGAGGGGTCTTGCGATGTTCGCTTCGACGTGGACACGCGCGGCAAGCCATATAATGTTCAGGCAGAATGTTCAGATCGCGTCTTTAAACGCGAAGCAGAACGCGCTGTGAGCCGAGTGGAATTCGCACCGAAGATCATTCGCGGCCAAGCGGCTGAGCGCCGGAACGTGGTTTACCCGCTAGAGTTTACGCTGGCGGACTAAAGGTCACGTAAATCCAAATGAGGGCAGGGGGCTTTTGCGAGCCCCCTTTCTTTTTGTCTTGACAATGTAACAAAGTTACGTATTGTCATATTATAACAAAAAGAGGTTTCGTATGGCTGATATTCTGGATAAATCTCTGAGACACTCTCTAAAACGAACGTGCACGGTCGTTATCCCTGCCGGGGCGATGACCTTGGCGCTTTTCGCCACCATGCAGCAACTCGTGGCTGTGGAAGACTTCGAGCCACCAGCGCAGACATTCTACACGGTTGAAGCGCTCATGGAGCAGGAGATTGATGAGCCGCTGGATAAGCCTCGCGAAAAAGTGGTCCGGGAAACGCCAATTAAGGCGCCACCACCGCCGCCTAAGCTGGTGAATTCAGTCAATAACCCGAAAGTGCCGTTCTCTGACTATTCGGGCACGGCCCCCGCGGATTATGGCCAAGCCGATTTTCGCAAGCTCAAACCCCAACGCACAACCGCCATTTCGGTTCGGAACCTGCAGCCCTTAACACCGCCCATTCCAGCCTATCCCAGCGCGGCGGCGTCGCGCGGTTTGGAAGGGACATGCGAAGTCTTTTTCTCGGTCTCAATCCGCGGAGATCCGTTTAACGTCGATGCGACCTGCACGGATCGTGTGTTTCGTAACGCCGCCATAAAGGCCGTCAAAAGGGTCAAGTTTGCGCCAAAAATTCGTGATGGACTGCCAGTAACCGTAAATGGTGTGGTCTACCCCCTTGAGTTCCGGATGGAACCGTAGGAATGTCTTTTCATAAAAGACTGGGAAAATGCTTCAACTTATCGTTTGAAGCGCTTGAAATCGGAGCGAACTTCCGGTTCAAAGAAATAGGACGCCAAATAGGCGTAGAGGAGTGAAACGAAATGATGAAGCGCATCTTACAAAGCGCAGCCACTATTGCGATTGCGGCATCAATCGGTGTCAGCACTGCTACGGCTCAAGCGTGCGAAGAAACCCAGTTTAGTTCAACCAATGCAGAGAATTATCTCAACGCTGAAACGGAACTGCTGGTGAATGATAACCCACAAGCGGCGCTTGTGGCTTTGACGGCGCTACGGGCGCAGCAACTCAACTGTTATGAAGAGGGCGCAGCCCTTCGTTTGGGCGCAGCGATCAAGATCCAGACCAATGATCTTGATGGCGCGGTTGCAGACCTCTTGCTGGCGATTGATCGCGGCTACATTCCAGCGACAGAGCTCAAAACAACCTATTATAATATCTCGCAGATCTATCTCTCTGCTGATAATAAGGTCAAGGCTCTCGAATATTTCGACAAGTGGATGCAACAAGGTGGTGTGCCTGATCGCAACCAAAGCTGGACGCTGGCGGTTCTTTATCAGCAAATGGACCGGTTTAACGACGCTCTGCCATGGGCCGAAAAAGTCTTGCAGATGGATGGCACGAATGCGGAGCGATCCGTGTATGACTTCCTGATCTTCTTGTATGATAAAACCGGCGATTTCGCGAAGAAAGCGGAACTGCTTGAATTGCTTTTGGCGCGGGATCCGTCTGATCGTCGTCTCTGGGACGCGATTGCGGGTGACTATTTCCGCGGCGGCCAAGATCGCAAAGCATTTGAAGTTCAGAAAGCCATGTATTTGGGCGGCATCCTGCAAACCGAAGACGAGTTGATGCGGGTCGTAAACTTCTACAATTCGTTCGACGTTCCATATGCGGCGGCTAAAATTCTTGAAAAAGAAATGAACGCTGGCCGGATCAACGCTACCTATCAGCGTCTCGAACTGCTGGCGAACCTGTACCAAGTGGCGCGCGAGTTCGACAAAGCCATTCCGGTGATTGAACGTGCCGCTGAAATGGCGCCAGACGGCAAAATGTATGAGCGTCTTGGGCGCTCTTATAGCGAGCTGCAAAACTGGGATCGAGCCGAGGAAGCCTTGGTCCGCGCAATCAATAAAGGCGGATTGGCAGATGCTGGTCTCGCTTGGGTCTTAGTCGGCCAATCTCGTTATGAGCGTGAAGATCGTTCTGGCGCACGCGAGGCGTTCCGAAACGCAAACAATCGCGGTGGCCGCGGCTGGATCGACTTTATGGCGGCTGAAGACAATACAGCGCGCGACCTGGTCCTGTTCGACGCCCAGAACGAAGTGAACGACTACAAGAAAGAGAAAGAGCGCTGCAAAGACCTCGAAGTCATCGGCAACGCGCCTGAGTCTTGCTTGACCGTTGACGAGCGTCTGGCGGGTGCCGAACAAGCTTTACGGGAACTGCAAGGCGACGTCTAAACCTTTCTAATCTAAGTTAAGCGAGCCCTGGACTTCATGTCCGGGGCTTGTTGTTTTTGAAAAAGCGTGAAACCAAAGCGACATGGTCGATCTCAGTATAAAAAACACCGAGGACGAAGCGATTTGCGAGCGCGTGCTCGGGCTAAATGCAGACATGCAAGCGCGGATGTTCAAATGGGCCGAAATCAACACCGGCAGCTGGAACCGCGAAGGCTTAGATGTGCTCGCACCGCAATTGGGCGATGCTTATAGTGCGCTGGAAGCAGATATTGAACTGATAGCCACTGAGCCATTCGAGAAAATCGCCAACAATGGCCAAATTGAAGCCTTCGAGACCGGTCCAGTCATTCGCATCTCGTCTCGCCCAGATGCCGACATGCAAGTCATCATGAGTGGGCACTATGATACGGTCTTCCCACCGGGTACTTTTACCGACATCAAAGATATTGGCGATGACAAGTATAACGGACCAGGCCTCGCTGATATGAAAGGCGGACTGTCTGTCATGCTCGGCGCGCTGCAAGCGTTTGAAGCGGGGCCGTTAAAAGACAAGCTCGGCTATCAAATCGTGATCACGCCAGACGAAGAAACCGGCAATTTCGCCAGCGCGCCATTCCTCACCGAAGCGGCACAATCCGGCGCCATGATCGGCATGACTTACGAGCCATGTATGGACACCGGCGCGATGTCGGGCGGCCGAAAAGGCTCAGCGGTCTTTGATGTTGTATTGCATGGCCGTTCAGCGCATGCCGGACGAGCGAAAGAAGAGGGGCGCAGCGCGGTAGAAGCGGCCGCTGCCATGGTCGTCGCCTTAGAGCAATTAAATGGCCAACGCGATGGGGTGACCTTTAATGTTGGTTCGATCGATGGCGGCAGCGCCGTAAACATCGTTCCAGATCTCGCCATTGTCCGTTTTGGCGCGCGCGCACCCGATGCAGAGGCCGCCGCTTGGGCCACTGAACAAGTCAACGCGCTGCTCGCTAAAGCCAAAGCAAGGGATGGCATTAGCGGCCACATACATGGCGGCTTCTATCGCCCGCCAAAACCACGAAACCAAGCACAGCAAATGCTGTTCGACGCGGTCGCTGACACCGGCAAAGCGATCGGGCTTGAGCTTGAATTTGTTGACACCGGTGGTGTCTGCGAGGGCAACAATATCTTCGCGGCGGGCGTCCCGAATGTGGATACGCTTGGCGTCATGGGTGGACGGATCCACTCAGACGAAGAATATGTGGTCATGTCGAGTTTTGTGGAGCGTGCACAATTGTCTGCGTTATTGCTAAATCGGATTGCGGATGGGCGCCTCGACGCCAAGAAAATTAAGGCACTGATGGGATGAGTTCGCCATATGTAATGCGTCCAGCGGAGTTGTCGGATTATGACGCGCTTCGCTCAATGGCTGTTGAATCAGGGGCAGGTTTCACCTCCTTGCCTGTCGATGAAGAGATCTTGCGCAACAAACTTTTAAAGTCTGTCGATTCTTTTGCCGGACGGTTAGAGACACCCGAGTACGGTAAGTATCTGATGATGCTGGAAAATACCGAAACCGGCGAAATCGGCGGCTGTAGCGCGGTTAAAGCCGGCGTTGGCGTGAAATCACCTTTCTTCAATTATCGCATCATCACGCTGGCTCAAGCGAGCCAAGAGGCCGAACGCCGGTTCGATATGGATGCTTTGATCCTGACCAATGAATTTGTCGGGTGCACTGAAGTCGGAACACTGTTTCTACGACCAGAACATCGCGGCGCCGGCGTTGGACGCTTGCTCGCACAATCGCGCTATTTGCTCATCAATACGAAGCCGGAATGGTTTGGCGAGAAAATCATCGCGGAGCTACGCGGTGTCGTCTCTAACGAAGGCGAAACGCCGTTTTGGGAGTGTCTCGGACGGCACTTTTTCAAAATGTCTTTCACCGAGGCGGATTATCTCTCCGCCACCACCGATAATCAGTTCATTCTCGACTTGATGCCGAAATATCCGATCTATGTGGATCTGTTGCCCAATGAGGCGCGGGAAGTGATTGGCCGGTGCCATGTTGATGGTGTTCCGGCGTATAAGTTGCTGGAATGGGAAGGATTTAATTTCGAGAATGTCGTCGATATTTTCGATGGCGGGCCGATCATGCAGGTTAGCCAAACCCATATTCGGACGGCGCGCGAAAGCAAAGTGATGGAACTCGATGTCGGCGCGGCTACAGGCTCGACTGGGATTGCAGCGCGTATGGACCTAGAGCATTACCGCGCCTGCCTAATTGAGGGCGCGATTATTGGCGAACAACGCTTTATGACGACGCAAGAAACGCTCGACAAACTTAAACTTAAGCGGGGCGATAAAGCCCGCATTTGGCTGAGGAGTTAACATGGCCAAAAGCGTATATATTGATGGGCGCTGGTCGGATGGAACCGATGATTGGTTTGAAAAGACCAATCCAGCCAATGGTGAAACGAGTTGGGATGGGCAATCGGCGAGCGGCGATCAAGTCACCGACGCTGTTGCCTCTGCCCGAAAGGCGCAAACAGACTGGGCCCGCCGCCCGCAACACGATCGTACAACGATCCTTGAGGCCTATGCTGAAGAGCTGAAGAAGCGTGCTGATTCAATCGCCGCTGCGATCAGCGCCGATATGGGTAAAGTAGCCTGGGATGCGCGCGCGGAAGCTGGCGCGATGGCGGGTAAAGTTGCGATCTCGATAAAGGCGCAAGTCGAACGCGCTGGAACAGCATTTTCCGAGGCCGCTTTTGGCTCCATGCATTTAACCCACCGGCCACACGGCGTTATGGCCGTGTTCGGGCCGTTCAATTTCCCCGGCCATTTGCCGAACGGGCATATCGTTCCGGCGCTGCTGGCGGGGAACACTTGCGTTCTGAAACCCTCAGAGCTTGCTCCATCGGTCGCGCACATCATGGTCGATGCGTTTGAAGCGGCGGGTTTGCCTGCGGGTGTGCTCAATGTCGTTCAAGGCGGCCGCGACACTGGCGCCGCGCTGCTCGATGATGACATCAATGGCTTGCTGTTCACAGGCTCGGCTCAGACCGGTTTGTTCTTTCATCGCCATTTTGCCGGCCGTCCAGAAGTTATCTTGGCGCTCGAAATGGGCGGCAACAATCCATTGATCATCTGGGATCCGGCTGATGTCGATGCCGCGGCTGATGTCGCAGCACAGTCAGCCTTTCTCACAACAGGTCAGCGCTGTTCCTGCGCCCGCCGGGTTATTCTGCCGACTGGCAAATGGGGCGACTCAGTTGTCGATGCGATTGTTTCTCGGGCCAAAGATCTTAGGATTGGCGACGCCAGCGATGACGAGGCCTTTATGGGCCCACTCGTCTCTGAGCAAGCGGCCCAGAATGCGATCGATTTCCAAATGATGCTGTCTAAAAAGGGCGGTAAGTCGCTCCGACGTCTAAAACGCATGGAACGCGGCGGCGGGTTCGTGACCGCCGGCGTAATCGATGTGACCGACGCAACCGGAATTCCCGATGAAGAATTGTTCGGGCCTTTGATGCAGATTATCCGGGTGGATGATTTTGATGAGGCGATCCGGCGATCGAACGACACCAAATACGGGCTCTCTGGCGGTCTGGTCAGCGATGATGATGCATTGTGGCTGCGGGCGCATGCCGAGATGAAAGCAGGCATTCTAAATCGCAATCGCCCAACGGCTGGCGCCAGTGGGGCAATGCCCTTTGGCGGCCCTGGCCATTCAGGGAATTTCCGTCCGGGTGCATATTATGCGGCTGACTATTGTGCATGGCCGCAAGCCAGCCAGGTGTCGGATCAAGCCCAGCGTCTTGGCGCAATCGGATTCCCGAAGTAGAGAACCCGCATCCATTTTCAGCTTCGCCCTGAGCCTGTCGAGACGCGAACGCTGACCATATCATTCGGGCGTTAAAAGGACGCCCTTCGACAGGCACAAGGCAGGGGTTCCCATGTCTTCTACCGAAACTGTTGAAGTCAATTTCGACGGCCTGATCGGGCCTAACCACAATTATGGCGGCATGTCTGACGGCAATCTCGCCAGTCAGACCAATGCAGGCGATGTCTCCAACCCGCGCGAAGCCGCGCTGCAGGGGCTCGAGAAAATGCGCATGCTCGTCAAAGCGGGCTTTATCCAAGGCGTAATCCCGCCGCTGGCGCGACCAAATTTGGGATTCCTGGTCGATGCAGGCTTTCACGGAACTGATGCTGCGATCATAGAAGCTGCCGCGAAACAAGCCCCGCGGCTCTTGAAAGCGGCGTATTCAGCCAGCTCGATGTGGACCGCCAATGCGGCCACTGTCTCTCCCTCGGCGGATACCGAAGACGGACGATTACACCTGACTAGTGCCAATCTGTCCTCCATGTTGCACAGATCCATCGAACATCCCGAAACCACCAGCACGCTCGCAACGATCTTTGAAGCTGAAGACGCATTTGCGGTTCACGCGGCTTTGCCAATGCATGCCGATTTCGCTGATGAAGGCGCCGCAAACCATGTCCGGCTATGCAGCGCCCATGGCGAGCGCGGCGTCGAGCTCTTCGTCTATGGCCGCGAAGCGGGTGAATCCGTAGACGGGTTCCCAGCGCGGCAAACCAAACTCGCCTGCGAAAGCGTTGCGCGTGCTCATGGCCTAAACGGCGCTCGCACTGTCATGGCGCGCCAATCGGCAACGGCGATCAATGCAGGCGCGTTTCATAATGATGTCGTCTGCGTCGGAACGCTGGACACTTTATTCTTCCACGAAGACGCGTTTGAGGACAATGACGCCACATTGGAAGATATTCGCCGCGCTGCCGATGGCTTGTTTGAGCTTAAGCCGGTCATGGTGCCGCGCGATCAAGTTCCGCTCGAGGACGCGATCAAGTCTTACTTGTTCAATTCGCAACTGCTGCAATGGCCCGGCGAAGACCGCTTGGTGCTGCTCGCGCCGACCGAAACAGAAGACAATGCAAAGACCCGCGCCTATTGCGAATCGCTGGTCGCCGGGAATGGCCCGATCGGGCGGGTCCAATTCGCTGATGTACGCCAATCCATGCGCAATGGTGGCGGCCCAGCTTGTTTGCGTCTCCGCGTGGTGATGACGGCGGAAGAGCGTGCTGCCTGCCATCAAGGCGTGCTGCTGGACGAAGGAAAAATCGATGCGCTGCAGGAAGTTGTCCGCGCGACGTATCGCGATCAACTCTCGGCGAAGGATCTCACTGATCCCGCCTTTGCCGAAGAGTGTCTCACCGCACGTGAAAGACTGTTCGGAGTGCTCGACCTGGGCGGCTTGGCGTAAGCGATGACACGCTTTCCATTCAAAATAGCCGCCACAGATGGCGCCGCGCGAACCGGTACACTATCGACCTCGCGCGGTGACATTCGAGCGCCAGCGTTTATGCCGGTGGGCACGGCCGGCACGGTGAAAGCGCTCTACACCGATCAAGTCAAACAAGCCGGTGCCGACATTATCCTCGGTAACACTTATCACTTAATGCTGCGGCCTGGTGCCGAGCGGGTGAAAAAGCTTGGCGGGCTGCATGAGTTTAGCAAATGGTCGGGACCCATGTTGACCGATAGTGGCGGCTTCCAGGTCTGGTCGCTGTCACAGCTCCGCAAAATGGACGCGGACGGCGTCACGTTTCGCAGCCATATTGATGGCTCTGAGCATCGGTTGACGCCGGCTCGCAGCATCGAGATCCAAGCCGATTTGCTCGGCGCGGACATATCGATGCAGCTCGATGAGTGTACCGACTATCCGTGCACGCATGAGGAAGCAGAGCGCTCTATGAAGCTTTCACTCGATTGGGGTGAACGGTCATTAGAAGCATTCGGAACACGCGACCGGCAGACCTTGTTCGGCATTGTTCAGGGTTCCAATTTTCCTGACCTGAGGGAGGCCTCGGCCAAGGCCGTTTCAACGCAAGGCTTTGGCGGCATCGCGCTTGGCGGGCTGGCGGTCGGTGAAGGGCATGACCAAATGTGCCGCACGATCGATATGACCATGCCGCACCTGCCAGCTGACTATCCGCGCTATGTGATGGGCGTCGGCAAACCGATTGATTTGGTCGAGGCGGTCGCACGCGGTGTGGATATGTTTGACTGCGTGCTGCCGACGCGCGCGGGGCGCCATGGCCAGGCCTGGACCTGGGATGGGCCGATCAATCTCAAAAATGCGCGCTTTGCCGAAGATCAGTCGCCGCTCGATGAGGCGGTGCCATGTCCAGCGAGCCAGGACTATAGCAAAGCCTATTTGCATCATCTGATACGGTCCGGTGAATATCTCGGCTCTATGGTGCTCAGCTGGCACAATACGGCCTTCTTCCAAGCTTTGATGCAACGAATGCGCGAGGCGATAACGGCCGGAGAGTTCCAAACCTTACGCGCAGAGCTCTCAACCCGTTGGGCATCGACCAAATCCAAGCCTAAAGCCGAAACGAAAGCCTAGCGAAACACTACTTTCGGTTCGACCTCAGGGATCGGCAGCGGCGCCGCAGGGTATGGGCATTCTTTCATCAATCCGATGCCTTTTAAAAATGTCCGCCGGTGAGAACCGCGCTCATAGGCTTTACGGACTTTGCTCGCGTGGCTGTTGGCACCACTAACCGTGCGGACAATGCCGCGATATGGAATGAAACCCGAAGCGGTTGAAGCTACTGTATCAAGAAAGGCGGTTGAGGCGCCGTCTGCGGCCTGTTCGCTCATGCCTTTCTTGTCAGGCGGCGGAATGTCCCAGTCACGGCCTAGGAGCTCGTTGAGCCGCGTGACCTCGGTCGCAATCTCATCACAGGTCATCTCTAAGTCGACGGCATATGGGTTATGGATCTTCTTAAACTCTTCAGGCGCATTCTCGCGGATCAAATTGACGTCCTTAAGAGGGGAGGCGGCGGCATCGCCGAAGCCATCTTGCGACTGCTGCACAGCCCGCTCGGTAGCGCTCACAGAGTTGGGGTCAGCAGAGGTCTCTTGTGGGGGAGTGGTGGTCGCACAAGCGGCAAAAGATACGATCGAAACAAGGGGTAAAAATATACGCGTCATGCGTTCACTTTGAAACCAAGACGCCTGAAAGACAAGTTTCTGTCTTTGCGATTTATTTCCGCAGCAAAAGACGTTGACCGCGCCCAGGCACTCAACTAAATGGGCCGTTCGGATGCGCCCATAGCTCAGTTGGTAGAGCAACTGACTTTTAATCAGTAGGTCACAGGTTCGAATCCTGTTGGGCGTACCAATCACCGAAACCAGAAAATGCTTAGTTTTCTGGTCTCTGTGTGATCCATAATTGCACATAATGTAGATTATCGAATATTCATCACAAGACCTCCCGTGATCATTATGGATCCGAGGACGGCGTAAATTCACGAGTTTCTTCAGTCTGGTCGTGTGATCGCTTACTCTGTCGCTAGCGCTGCTACCTCCCCCCCTCTTCTGATTCATTCTCTGATTCAGGCTTCGTTAAGAAAGCACGGAGGCGCTGAACGTCCGCAATCGATGCGTAGTTCTCGCAGTGTCTCAATCTTTCTCGGCGCTCTTGAAGCGGCCAGAAATTTCTAGTCGATGTTTCTGCACACCATCCAAACCAGAGGGACGACTGCGATGAAACTCTTCGGCAAATCCAACCGAGATAGCGAGATAGATACGCCCATGGCCGTCCAAGAAACAGACGTCTCCCCGCCTGACGTAGAGCCAACCCCCGATGCGCCTGATGGAGGCGCAAGCCCAGATGCGGCTACAGAAACTGCGCCATCCGAGCAAAAGACGACGGATATTTCCTTTTCAGGCGACTTGTACAATTTTCTCGCCTCGCGTCAGATTTCGCTGGCGTTTACGTCATATCAGACCGGCATTCTCTACATTCTTGGCCACGGTCTGGATCGGAAACTCTCGCTGCATCAAGCCCGCTATCCGCAAGCTATGGGCGTGGTGGGTGACGGTGCACGAATATATCTCGCCTCACTCAATCAGATTATCCGTCTCGAAAACGTGCTCGGGCCAGATCAAATCGCCAATTCTAAATTTGATAAAGTCTATGTCCCGCGGAACTTTCAGACCACAGGCGCAGTGGATCTGCATGAAATCGGCGTGACCAGCGAAGGCAAAGTTGTGTTCATCAACACCAAATATTCCTGCCTCTGCGAGCTCAGCCTCAAACACAGTTTCAAGCCGATCTGGAAGCCCTCTTTCATCAGCCAAATCGTGCCCGAGGATCGCTGCCACTTGAATGGCCTCGCTATGCTCGACGGCAAACCGAAATATGCCAGCGCGGTATGCCGGTCTGATGTTGTCGATGGTTGGCGTGACCGGCGGCATGATGGCGGGGTTATCATCGATATCGAGACCGACGAGATTGTTGCAGAGGGGCTCTCAATGCCGCACTCGCCGCGGGTCTATGACGGCAAATTATGGGTGGCAAATTCGGGTACCGGAGAAATTGGCTGGATTGATGAAGACAGCAAAACCTTACAACCAGTCGCCTTCTGCCCTGGCTTTATCCGCGGATTGGCATTTGTAGATGGGTACGCCATCGTGACCCTGTCCAAGCCGCGCTATAAGCGCTTTGACGGTTTGGCGCTGGCCGACACATTGGAAGAAAAAGACGCTGATCCATGGTGCGGCGTGCAAGTCATCTCCCTCGCCGATGGATCTGTTGCACACTGGATCCGATTTGATGGCTTGATCCAAGAATTCTTCGACGTCTGTGTCTTGGCTGGCGTGAAAGATGCGCTGACCATCGGGCCACAAACCGCGGAGTTTAACTCGTTCATTTCGATTGAGGCTGGATTGCTCCAAGAGGAAACCGCAAGCGATGTCGCGGTCGAGGACGAAGCGGCGGCAGAGGCTTAGTTCTCAAACACCTCAGTTCGGATTAGATATGTACCCTAAGCAGCTGATGAGAAATGTGTTTTGCGGCAACTCTATATCATTATGGGCCCAGCTGGTTGCGGGAAGTCCTCGATCACAGAGGCGCTAAGTGAAGCGACCGGTTGGCCGATGATTGAGGCTGACGATCATCACTCAGACGCGAATGTCGCCAAACAAGCGGCGGGCCATCCGCTCACCGACGAGGATCGCGCCGCCTGGATCGACAGCATCGTGAACGCGGTCAATGGCGGGACCGAAACAAACACCCTGCTCGCTTGTTCTGCGCTGACGCCCTATGTGCAAGAACGGTTGAGCGGCGAACTAGAGCCCGAGTGTCATTGGTTCCTGCTGGAGGTTTCTGAAGCAGAATTGGCGCGCCGGCTCTCGTCCCGCAAAGATCATTTCATGCCAGCGTCTTTGCTTCAGGATCAGCTTGAGGCCCTATCCGCACCCAATGAGGCGCATCGGATCAATGGCGAGCAGAGCATTGAGCGGATTTGCGCTGATATCCTTGGCCTGTTTAATAGCTAAGATGACCGCGCCCCGCCTAAGCCTCCGGATCGACTTGCCCAACGGAACACGTTTCGGACCTGGCAAAGCCGCCCTACTCTCGACCTTGATTGAAACTGGATCGATTCGGGCGGCCGCTGAGCGTTTGAAAATGTCCTATCCTCGGGCCTTGAAGCTGATCGAGCAAATGAATGACAGTTTCGACGCCCCATTGGTCGAAACAAAACATGGCGGTGCGGATGGCGGCGGAACACATGTGACAGCACAAGGACGCGACGTGCTCGGTCTCTATGAAGCAATTTGCCAGGCCGCGGAAGCCGCTAGCACGGAAGCCTTCCAAAAATTGTCCCGTTATATTCGAGATTAGACTGGCCTCGATCTAAATCGTGGTTTACATCGCCTCTATGGCAGCGATGGCAATGACCGGCGAACACGCGGAAGACGTGCTGAGACAGCTCTTGGCTTGGCTTGAAACCGGTCAATCCTGTGCGCTTGTGGTAGTGACAGACACGACCGGCGGCGCGGTCCGCGCGCCGGGGGCACTATTGGCCGTCGGACCGGATCAACATATTGGCTATATATCAGGCGGCTGCATTGATGCCGATGTTTGTTTTCAAGCGAGACAAGCGTGTGAGTTGAGCGAACACAAACAGCTCCGCTATGGCGCTGGCTCACCCTTCGTCGATCTCCCCCTCCCCTGTGGCGGCGCCATTGAGGTGCAGATTATTCCTGCTCCTGACCGCCTTTTGATTGAGACGGCGCTCAAGACACTGGTTGGCAGGCAACAGCTACATCTCTCACTCATGCCAGAGGGTTTGCTTCAAATCGGACCTGGTCGTATCGATGGCGCTTCGACCCGCAAATTTTTTCATTACGCGCCGAAGCTGCGAATGCGCATTGCCGGACGCGGCGCAGATGCGCTTGCGCTCGCGAAGATTAGTGAAGCGGCGGGCTATGATACTATTTGCCAATTGCTGGACGATGACGACATTAATGACGCCAAAGCCGCGGGCCTGAAGCAGGTCCAGCGCCTCACCGTTCCGACTGATTTGAAACTCGCCCAAGACGATGAATGGACCGCCTTCGTGCTGCTGTTCCATGACCAAGATTGGGAAATCCCGCTGCTTCAACAGGCGCTTACCGGATCCGCATTTTACATTGGCGCCGTAGGGAGCCGAACCACCCATGAGCGAAGATGTTTAGCTCTCAAAACGGCGGGGAGTGATGCTTCCGAGATTGTCCGCGTGCGTGGACCGATTGGCTTGGTTCCTTCGCTTCGAGATGCCTCTTTTCTTGCGATCTCCACGCTTGCGGAGATTGTCGATGCATTCCCTGGCGTGATCACGGCGGCGCGTCAGAATACAGCCGTTATATTGCTGGCTGCTGGCGCCTCAAGCCGGTTTGAAGAAGGCGACAAATTACTCGCGGACCTGAATGGAAAGTCTGTATTGGAGCATGCGAGCACCGTAGCCGCCACAACCGCTTACGCTGCCAAACTCGCCATCACACCGGGATCTGGATCAAAACGCTCTGACCTGCTGCAAACCCAAGGATGGGAGATTGTCGGCAATCCTGACCATCGAAATGGGCAGGCCTCGTCGCTCAGATGCGGCTTGGACAAGATTAAACACAACAAAGACATCGACCAGGTCATTCTGCTCTTAGGAGACATGCCGCACGTGCCCAGCAGTCATCTTAAAGACATGCTGACCTTGGCTGAACAAAATCGGGTGACGGCGATCATGAGCGATTGTGAAGGGGTTTTGTGCCCCCCTGCTCTGTTTAAGCGCGTACACTTTGAAGAACTCGCAGCGCTGGAGGGCGATCGCGGGGCGAAATCTGTGTTTATGGCGCTCAACTCTGGCGCCGCGACGCTGCCCCTCGACGCAGAACACGGTCGAGACATCGATTGTGTTGCCGATTTAAAAGAAGCCGAAGAGGTGATTCATGCCTGAGGGCCTCATTCAACCAAGCCCCGCACCACTGGTCGATCAGTTTGGACGCCAGGTGACCTATCTCCGTATGTCGGTTACCGATCGCTGCGATCTTCGCTGTACCTATTGCATGGCCGAGAAGATGCAGTTTTTACCGAAGCGCGAACTGCTCACCATCGAGGAATTGGACGCCGTCGCTCAAGCTTTCATTCGGCGGGGTGTGCAGAAAATCAGGATCACAGGTGGTGAGCCGCTCGTCCGCAAAGGCATGCCTGAATTGTTTGAGCGGTTAGGGTCCTATTTGGGGCACGGTCTAGAAGAGCTGACCCTGACCACCAATGGCACGCTACTGGAGCAATATGCCGATATGCTGGCACGGAATGGTGTAAAGCGAATCAATGTCTCACTCGATTCGCTCGATCCGGAAGTGTTTGCACGCGTAACTCGGCGCGGAAAACTCAACCAAGTCCTTACCGGAATTGATGCGGCACTCGCGGCTGGTTTGAAGATCAAAATCAACACAGTCGCGCTCAAGCATGAGAACATGAATGAGCTGCCGCAAATGATCGAATGGGCGCATAGCAAAGGCATGGAGCTCACACTGATCGAAGTGATGCCGCTTGGCGAAACCGGTGAAGATCGGATCGATCAATACATTCCGCTCCCCATGGTGCGGGATCAGCTCGAGCAGAATTGGACGCTCACCGACGATGACCAAACGCGGGTGAATGCGGGCCCATCTCGCTATGTCCGCGTAGAGGAAACCGGCGGAAAACTCGGTTTCATCACGCCTTTGACCAATAATTTCTGCGCCGGGTGCAATCGCGTTCGGGTAACCTGCACGGGCCGGATCTATATGTGCCTCGGCCAAGACGATCATATTGATCTACGCAGCGCTTTGCGCGACAGCGCTGCGCCAGATGAGGCTCTAAATGCGTGTCTCGACCGGGCGCTATTTAAGAAACCCGAACGGCATGAATTCGCAATCGACCGTCGAGGCCAAGATCCGTCCTTACCGCGTCATATGTCCGTGACAGGAGGCTAGGATGATCAAACTGATTTATTTCGGCCGCTTGAGTGACGTGACGGGCAAAACAGAAGAAATGCTGGACCTGCCCGATACCGTTGAGACGGCTGGCGATCTCCGCAACTGGCTAGATGTACGCTTTGACGCCAAAGGCGCACTCTTAGAGCCCACAGTACGCATCGCGCTTGATCAAGAGATCATTTTCGACGGGACGCCGCTTGGCAGCGCGCAAGAGATTGCCTTCATGCCGCCGGTTGGAGGCGGATAGTATGATCCAAGTTTCCGATAAATCCATTGACGCAGGCAAAGCAATCGCAGCTTTCGAAAAGACCCTCAGCGACGCGGGCGGCGTTGTTATTTTCACGGGCCAGGTTCGACCGGAGTCGAAATTAGGACGCGTCACCTCGCTCACCCTGCAAGCCTATTCGCCGATGACGGAGAACGGCATCGAAGGAGCGCTTTCAGAAGCTAAAACCCGATGGCCACTCTCGAATGCCCACATTCTTCATCGCACAGGCAAGATGCTGCCCGGCGAAACAATAGTATTCGTGGCCACTGCCTCAAAACATCGGCGCGCGGCCTTTGAGGCGGCGGATTTCCTGATGGATTATCTCAAAACTGAAGCTGTTTTTTGGAAAAAAGAAACAACCGACAACGGCGCGGATTGGATCGAACCGCGCGCTGATGATTATCAAGATGCCGCGCGCTGGCGCGACGAGAAAGCGAGTTAAGAATGGCTGGAATAGATGAAACCCTATCCTTCACGCCGGTGCGGATCGCAGTGCTTGTTGTCAGTGACACACGGACCCTCGATACAGACACATCTGGCGCGTTACTGGTGGATCGGTTGCAGACGGCGGGGCACGAGCTTGCAGACCGCAAAATTGTTGTCGATGACCCAGCTTTAATTCGAGAGACTGTGAAAGCCTGGATTGATGACCCGGAAGTCGATGTCGTCATCTCTAGCGGAGGAACCGGCCTGACGGGCCGGGATGTGACGCCAGAGGCGGTGTCGCCTCTGTTTGAGAAAACGATTGATGGGTTCTCTGTGATTTTTCACCAAGTCAGCTATCAAAGCGTTGGCCTCTCCACGCTGCAGTCTCGCGCGATTGCAGGCCTGGCCAATGGGACGTTCATCTTCTGTCTGCCGGGCTCGAATGGCGCGGTAAAAGATGGTTGGGATAAAGTTATTTCTCTACAACTCGATAGCCGCCACAAACCCTGCAATCTGGTCGAGATCATGCCGCGACTGATGGAGACTTAAGTGAGTGACCTGACGCATATTGGACCGGACGGGCGCGCGCGCATGGTGGATGTGAGCGACAAGGATGACACAGCCCGCGTGGCGATCGCACATGGGTTCATCACTGTTTCCAAGAGCGCATTTGACCTCGCCCAGGGGCGCGATACGAAAAAAGGCGATCCGATCGCAATTGCTGAACTCGCGGGCATTATGAGTGCGAAACGAACCGCAGATCTCATTCCACTTTGCCATCCGCTGCCGATCACTGGTGTGAAAGTCGAGATTGTTCCACACCCTGATCGTAGTGCATTTGAAGTGGTTGCACGGGTAAAAACCACGGGTAAGACAGGCGTCGAAATGGAAGCGCTCACTTGCGTCAGCACCTCCTGTCTCACGCTTTATGACATGCTCAAGGCCGTGGACAAAACCATGGTCATTCATGGGATAGAGTTGCTGGAAAAATCTGGCGGAAAATCGGGACTATATCGAAAGCTAGATGCATGAGCGGCATGATCAGCGTTTCTGAAGCGCTCACGCTCGTTCAAGCGCATCGCCCGACTTTGTCAAAGGAATCCGTCCCGCTCGAAGCAGCATTGGGACGACGGCTCGCGGCACCGGTGATTGCTCAACGCACGCATCCTCCTGCCGCCATGTCGGCGATGGACGGTTATGCTGTAAAGCTGAGTGACGTTTGCAAAGAAAACGCTCAACTTCGAGTGATTGGCGAGGCGCCCGCTGGGCGTCCATTTGAAGGGGAAATTGGAGCTGCTGAGGCGGTTCGGATCTTTACCGGCTCGGTCATTCCCGCAGGCGCTGACACGGTTATCATCCAGGAAAATGTTGAGCGCGACGGCGATCAGATTGTCAGTTTGGAGGCCTATGATCACCCACGCCATATCCGGGCGGCAGGCTTGGATTTCAGGACTGGCGATGTTTTGATCGAAGCAGGCACTAAGCTTGAAGCGCCTCATCTATCCGCTGCGGCGGCTAGCAATAATGCGAACGTGGTCATCGAGCGACGTTTCCGAGTTGGCCTGCTCGCCAATGGGGATGAGTTGCGCCCCCCAGGCTCGGATCTGGGGCCCGGCGAGATTATCAACTCTAATCCTTATGGGCTGAAAGCCTTGGTCGAGCATTGGGGCGGAGAAGCGGTTGATCTAGGTATCGCAGGCGACAGTGTTGAAGCCATCGAAACCATTATCTCTCGCGCGAAAGATATAGATGTTTTCGTTCCGATCGGCGGCGCTTCAGTGGGCGATCATGATCACATGCGGACCGCCTTTGGGAATGCCGGCTTTGAACCTGTGTTTGAGAAGATTGCCGTGCGCCCCGGAAAACCCACTTGGTTTTCCAAATCAACTAATGCCCTTGTTTTGGGCCTGCCGGGCAACCCTGCCTCAGCCATGGTCTGCGCGCACATGTTTCTATCGACACTCGTGGGCCACGACCCGTATCAGTCGCTGGTCAAAGGCAAACTGATCAAAAGTGTCGAAGCAAATGGCCCGCGGGAGCATTTGATGCGCGCCCGTTTAAGTGTTGCAGCAGATGGCGGTTTTGAGATCGATCCGACGATCAATCAGGATAGTTCTTTGTTGCGTCCATTCCTAACATGTAACGCGCTTCTACGCCGTCTGCCGAACGCCCCTACCCTGGCGGCTGGGGAAACCGCAGACGCTTTGGTGATCGGTTCGCTTCTGACCTGAACATTACAGTTTGCGAATGTGACGCATCTGCAAAGATAATCGATTAATTCCTCGTGATTGCACTTTACTCGCTGAACGTTTCGATCATTATTTAGGTTAACGCGCGAAGGTTTGTTCTATAGGGGACGACCGCGCCAAGTGCTGGAGGCTGCACGCAATGGCGACACTTAAGATAAACGGAGAATCGGTGACGGTAGATGTGGAGGACGATACGCCTCTGCTCTGGGTGCTCCGTGAACAAGTCGGGCTCACCGGCGCAAAATATGGTTGCGGCATTGCTCAATGCGGGACCTGCACCATCCATGTTGATGGCGCGCCCGTTCGCTCTTGCGTCTATCCCGTCGGCGCGTTGAGCGGTGAAGAAGAAATTACCACAATTGAAGGCCTTTCAGACGATGCCAGCCACCCAGTTCAACAGGCCTGGGCAGAACTGGACATCCCTCAGTGCGGATATTGCCAACCTGGCATGATCATGGCCGTCGCTGGCATGCTCAATGACAATCCAAATCCAACCGACGAAGACATTGATGCCGAGATTACGAACATTTGCCGGTGCGGCACGCTCGCGCGGGTTCGTAAAGGCATCAAACTCGCCGTCGATAAGTCATAAGGGGAAACATCATGGCTGATACAGGATTACTTTCCCGCCGCGGATTTATTGTCGGAACCGGCGCTACGGGACTCACAATTGGTATTTTGGCGAGCTGCGCCCCAGCTTCAAATGAACCAGAGGCGCCTGATTATTCAGATTTGCCGCCAAATCCAGAGGTAAACGCGTGGGTGCACATCGATCACGATGATACCGTTACGGTGCGCATCGCCCGCTCTGAAATGGGTCAAGGGACGCTGACCGGGCTCGCGCAATTGGTGGCCGATGAACTCGATGCCGATTGGGACAAGGTGACCACTGAATACCCAACACCAGGCGAAAACCTTGCCCGTGAGCGCGTCTGGCGGGATTACTCGACAGGCGGAAGCCAAGGCATTCGCGGGTCGCAGGATTATGTCCGCGAGGGCGCTGCGGCGGCTAAAGCGATGTTGATTGAAGCCGCTGCAAATGAATGGGGCGTTCCGGCAAGCGAGTGTACATCAGAAAATAGCGTGATCACACATGGGCCAAGTGGTCAGACGACGACTTACGGCAAAGTCGCCAATGCGGCGGCAGAGCTTGCGCCACCACTTGAGGTCAGGGTCAAAGACCCCAGTGAGTGGAAGATCATTGGTCAAGCTAAGAAACGCCTTGATACTGCTGATAAGCTGACTGGGAAGCAAATCTATGGCGCGGACCTTCAGCTCGAGGGCATGCTCAACGCATCCATCAAGCAGGCGCCGAAGATTGGCGCGACACTGAAATCATTTGATGCTTCAGCGGTTGAAAGCATGCCCGGCGTTCGCAAAGTTGCGGCGATTAAAAACCCGTTCGGCGAAGACAATAATGCCGTGGCGGTGATCGCTGATACGTGGTGGCAAGCCAATAAGGCGCTCGAAGCCCTTCCAATCGAGTGGGAAGGCGGCGTTGATTTTTCAACAGCTGAATTCGAAGCGGAATTGGATGAAGGTCTCACCGCAGACGAAGCCTTTGTCGGCAATGGCGGCGGAGACCTGGCCGGCGCGTTTGAAGGAGCCGCTCAGATGGTTGAAGCGACCTACAATATGCCGCTTCAGAACCATGCCTGTATGGAGCCGATGAATACGACGGCCCTCTATACCGAAGATCGTTGCGAAATTTGGTGTCCCACTCAGAATGGCGAGTCTGCATTGGCGGCCGTTTCTGAGGCGTCTGGGCTCCCAATCGAACAGTGCGAAGTATATAAAATCCATCTCGGCGGCGGATTTGGTCGGCGCGGTATGCCTGATTATGTCCACCTTTCCGTGCGGGTTGCGATGGAAATGCCTGGCACGCCGATCAAGCTGCTTTGGACCCGCGAAGAAAGCATGATGCATGGCTTCTTTCATCCAACAACGAAAGCTAAGGTGCGCGGGTCTTTGGACGCGGATGGCAATTTAACCGGCTTGCATATGCGAATTTCCGGGCAGTCGATTTTGGCGGCTCTGATCCCGCAAGCGCTCCAGAATGGTGTCGACTATGCAACCTTCCAGGGCTTGTTGCCTTCAGGCGTCGATCCGCGTCTGGAAGATCAGACGCTAAAATATTCTTTCGATAATTTCTTGATCGATCACGCGATGCGGAATCCGCCTGTGCGCCCAGGATTCTGGCGCGGGGTGAACCTCAATCAGAACGCAATCTACCTTGAATGCTTCATGGATGAGCTCGCCCACGCGGCGGGTCGTGATCCACTTGAATTCCGTCTCGCCCATTTGCAAGACGCCCCGCTCGCCGCAGCGGTATTGCAGGCGGTTGCGGATAAGTCAGGCTGGGGTCAAGACGATGGCAAAGCGCGCGGTCTGTGCGTGATGTACGGCTTTGGCGCCTATGTCGCCGCCTGTGCGGAAGTCACTGTCAGCAATGATGGCGCGCTTTCGATTGATCGCATTGTTGCCGCGACTGACCCAGGCCATGCGGTCAACCCTCAACAAATTGAAGCGCAGGTTGAAGGCTCCTTTGTCTACGGCCTATCCGCGATGCTGTATGGCGAAATCACCTATGAAGGCGGCGAAGTCCAAGAGCGGAATTTTGATACGTTCAATTCCTTGCGCATCGCAGACATGCCAGAAGTCGAAACCATTATCATGCCGTCCGGTGGTTTCTGGGGCGGCGTTGGTGAGCCAACCATTGCGGTGGCCGCGCCAGCGGTCTTGAACGCCATTTATGCGGCGACAGGAAAGCGTGTTCGCCAACTTCCGATTAAGGATCAAAACCTTCGGGATGCGTAATGCATCTCTGATGACCGCAATCTGGCCGCTAAGCCTTCTTGGTTTAGCGGCATGCGGAAATGCAGAAAATGCAACTCAAGACTCGTCTCTAGACCAATCAACTGACCGTGCCGCCGTCCTCGCGCTCGCCTGTAGCGGTTGCCACAGCGATCGATCCGGAGCAATCGCATCTCTTACGGGCTATCCGTCTGACCTCATGCGAGACAGTCTTCTCGCTTATAAAACCGATCCTAATGGGACGACAGTGATGCATCGTCTCGCCCGAGGGTATTCGGACGCCGACATAGAGCTGATTAGCGCCTATCTCGGCGCGGAGGACGCCTCTTGATGCCCGCATCGCTCACCCGCCGCACGCTGTTGCAAAGCGCTCTACTCGGCGCGGGGGCAGCGAGCCTACCGCTGTCCGCCATTAGCCAAGTCCGCGCAAAGATTGTCATTGTCGGCGGCGGGTTCGGCGGCGCGAGTGCGGCACGGGTGCTGAAGCAATTGCTGCCCGCATCCACAGTTACTCTGATCGAAGCTAACCCCATCTATACCGCCTGCCCGTTCAGCAATCTCGTGATTGGGACGGATCGCTCGCTCTCGGCGCAGAAATTTGCCTATGACTCGATCGCCTCGACTGGGGTCGAAGTGATTACTGCGCGCGCTGCGGAAGTTGATGCAAATCAACAGCTCGTCACGCTGCAAGACGGCAGCAAGCTTTCCTATGACCGCTTAATTCTTTCGCCCGGTGTCGACATGCGCTGGGGCGCTAGAGAGGGCTATTCAGAGGCCGCCGCCGAGATCATGCCCCATGCTTGGAAAGCTGGCGCGCAAACCGAGTTACTCAAAGCTCAGCTTGTCGCGCTGGAAGATGGCGCTCCGGTGGTGATGACCGTGCCCCCTGCTCCGTATCGCTGTCCACCTGGGCCTTATGAGCGCGCCTCAATGATCGCGCACTATCTCAAAGCGAAAAAGCCGCGCTCGAAATTGATTGTACTCGATGCGAAAGATCAGTTTTCGAAAATGGCCCTCTTCCAAGAAGCTTGGGCGGAGCATTATCCCGATCATTTGGAATGGCGCGGCGCAATCGATGATGGCGCCGTGACTCGCGTCGATGCCAAACTTGGGATGGTCTACACTGATTTTGATGAGATCCGCGCGCCCGTTATCAATGTCATCCCGCCACAAAAAGCGGGCAGTATCGCAGACCGCGCCGGAGCGACAGATCTCACCGGATGGTGCCCCATTGATCCGCTGACATTTTCCTCAACCCTGCAAGACAAGATCCATGTTATCGGCGACGCCACCATCGCCGCGCCGATGCCGAAATCTGCCTTCTCGGCCAACCTTCAAGCCAAAATCTGCGCCTATGCAGTGGCGCGCATGCTGTCGGATTTGGACCCGGCCCCAACCGTGCTCGCAAACACATGCTATTCCTACACGACACCAAATGAAGCGATTTCAATCGCTGGGGTCTACTCAAATGCGGACGGAAAACTCGCGAGCATTGAAGGCGCAGGCGGAATTAGTCCGCTTGCCGCCAATAAGGCCACCCGCAATGCCGAAGCGGCCCAGGCAGCGCACTGGTTTGAGACGATCACTGCCGAGGCTTTTGGGTGAAACCTTGGCTGGTCTGCGTTATGGTTTCGCTCGCAGCATGTGGCGGGGAAAAGCCGCAGCTCGTCACCCCTGATCAGATCGTTGGTGATGCGATCCCAATCTCGCTAACCGAAACCCACGGAAATGCAAACCAAGGCGAAGGCGTGTTCACAGACCGCGAGCGCGGCCATTGCATTCTTTGTCACGCGGTGAATGGCCTCGACGCCGAATTTCAAGGCAACGTCGGCCCAGATCTCACTTTTGTCGGCGCCCGCTTGAACCCCGGACAGATCAGGCTACGAATTGTTGATTATGAAACTGTACGGCCAGGCACCTTGATGCCCTCCTATTATCGCATTCATGACTTGTATCAGGTGGGTGAAGCCTATGAAGGCGCCCCTGTCCTGAGCGCCCAAGAGGTTGAAGACTTGGTCAGCTATTTGAGCGAAAGGAGATAAAGCATGCGTGACAATCCCGCTTTCAAGGCCACTCGCCGCCAACTCCTCGCCGCTGGCGGGGGAGCCATCCTAATCTCATCCCTCCCTCTCAAAACACACGCAGATGAAGCTGATCTCCTCAGAGCCCGCGCCGAACTGTTTGGCGATCGCGCCACCCAAGAAGGACGGGTCACGGTAAAACTGCCGCCAATTGCAGAGAATGGGCATTCGGTGCCACTCACTGTCAGTGTCGATAGCCCGATGACCGAGGATGACTATGTCAAACAAATCGCCATCTTCTCGCCCCGCAATCCGTTGCCTTTGCTCGCTCGGCACCACCTAACGCCGCTGTCGGGTCGGGCGCAGGTCTCGTCGCGGATTAGACTGTCAGGCACGCAAGCCATCGAAGCTGTCGCAGAAATGAGTGACGGCTCGCTCTGGTCTGGCCGCATGGAAACCCTGGTCACGCTTGCCGCGTGTGTGGTGCTTTAGGAGAGGATTATGACAGGTATTCGTCTCGCCGTTCCCGAAACCGCCGCCAAGGGCGAAGTGGTCGAGATCAAAGCCCTAATCCGCCACCCAATGGAGAGCGGATTTCGGCGCGGATCTCGAGGAGAGGTCATCGAACGGGATATTATCACACGGTTCGAATGTGATCTGAATGGCGATTTGGTGTTTGCCTCAGACTTTCAACCAGGCATCGCCGCAAATCCGCTCACCACGTTCTACATGCGCGCGACGCAAAGCGGCGTGCTAACCTTTCGCTGGACCGATCAAAAGGGTGAAGTCTGGAGCGATACAGCCTCCATTTCTGTCACATGATCCGAATTATTGCCTCAGCGCTGGTAGTAGGGTTGGTCGCATGCGCTGCCGAACAAGACGCCGGTGACGCAGTTGAACTATCCAAGGAAGATCTTCAATCAGGCTTTGCGTTTTTGACGCCAGAAACCCAGATCCTTCAAAGCGATCCGTTTGAGAATCCAGGTTATTTGTGGGTCGATCGGGGCGCAGAATTATTCCAAACCACTACCGGTGACTCTCCATCCTGTGTGTCTTGCCATTCCGATGGGCTATCTGGCGTGGCCGCGAATTACCCAGCAGTCGATAAAACCTCTGGCGAATTGCTCAATTTAGAAGGCCGGATCAATCAATGCCGCACAGAGCACCAAGGTGAGGCGCCGTGGCCTTATGAGAGCGAGGAATTGCTGTCTGTCACGGCATATGTGGCCGAACAATCTCAGGGCATGCCGATCGAAATCACAGTGGACGACAACAATCGACATTTCTACGAACAAGGGCGCGACTATTTCTTGACCCGCCGCGGACAGTTCAACCTGTCCTGCCAACAATGCCATACCGAAAATTGGGGCAAACAATTGCGCGGTGACACACTCAGCCAAGGCCATGGCAATGGCTTTCCGGCCTACCGTTTGGAATGGCAAGCTCTTGGATCGCTGCAACGCAGATTACGCGATTGCGACACCGGCGTCCGCGCCGAGCCCCTCCCCTATGGCGACCCGACTTATACAGCAGTCGAACTCTATCTCGCGACAAGAGCGCAAGGCTTAGAGATCGAGGTGCCGGCTGTGCGCAGATAAAAAATGGCGGACCAATCGGCCCGCCATCTCTGGTTTTGGATCTCCTTTTTCGCGATTTTACCTCGAAAGGTACTAGAAACGCGCCCTCAGGTTCACATACGCGTAACGGCCCAATACGTCATATACATCCGAAGCGGTATTCGTTCCAGTGACGTCGCCATTTGTCCCTTGGCCTAACAATGGCGGAATTTCATCGAACAGATTATCGATCCCAATTGCTACGTCGAATGTCTCGTTGACCTCATAGTTTACATTGATGTCATGATACCAAAAACTGTCGATTTTACCTCCAGCATCGGCCGGTCCCGCTGATGGATTTTCGTTATCAATGTTGACCTGATCAATCCATCGCGACGACCATGCGACACGCCACTTATCGTAATTCGCGACGATTTGAGTATTGAAAGACCACTCTGGTGACCCAACTTCGCCCGCATCGTCTACGATATCACCTCCTGCGAATGGAAGAATTGAGTCTTCCATCGTATGGTTCGCGATCAGCGCTCCATACCAATCGATTCCGGCAATCTCAGTGGTGTAATCAACGGCAAAATCAACCCCTTCCGCTTTCAGCTCTGAAACGTTGATTTCTAACGCATCGATCCGAAGGACCAGTGCCGTATTTGGATCGCGTTGGATGAGGCCACAGAATGGGTTATCCGGGAAGTTTGGTTGCCGAACACACTGATCAACTGTGTCTTGAGCGGTAAACGTATCAATCGCGTCTTCAACGAGGATATCGTAGTAATCGACCGTGATATTCAAACCTGGAATTTGTGAAGGAGAATATACAAATCCAATTGTTTTTGTTTTAGCAGTTTCTTCTGTCAGGTCCGGGTTGCCGGCTTGAAACCCGCCAGCCGATCGAATGTTAACAGCGCCCTGATCGAGAGTCGCTGAACCTGTGTACGTTGCGCAATTTGCTTGCACCGTCGACGATTGAGCAGCGTACGTCACAAGGCCATCGGCGGATGCACCACCGGCACCGCCGA
Organism: Hyphomonas sp. ske169; assembly: GCF_056850855.1. Classification (NCBI taxonomy): domain Bacteria; kingdom Pseudomonadati; phylum Pseudomonadota; class Alphaproteobacteria; order Hyphomonadales; family Hyphomonadaceae; genus Hyphomonas; species Hyphomonas sp. ske169. The sequence continues at coordinate 128,679 of NZ_CP096146.1, forward strand.
AGTTACAGGGATCTTCAAAGGTGCGGAACGTCTCTGAACCTGGGTCAAAAAGTTCGCCGATATTCGGAGCGCGCGTCGCGGTACTAACTCCCCCTCGGAATGTAAGATCGTTCACCGGCTTCCAGAGCAACGACGCTTTGTAGGAATCTGTCGTCCCAATTGTACTATAATCTGCGACGCGATAGGCGCCTTCGAATGAAAGCTCATGGAAGAACGGTTGTTCCGACAGAATCGGCACCAATACTTCTCCGAAATACTCGGTTACGTCATAGTAGCCGCGGACACTCGGTGATGTATTACCCGTCGTTAGTCCTGTCGCCGCGAGGCCATCCGATACGAAGTCAGATTCTTCGCTGCGATACTCTGCCCCAAAAGCGTATCCAATAGATCCCGTTGGCAGCTCGAAGGCTTGGCCTGTAATTGTCGCCCCAAACACTTCTTGCACAGCACGAGACGTCGTTTGAGCGGTCGTTTGGATGAAGTCGAGAGCTGCACCGTCGACCGTACCAGTCCCGAAGAAGTTCACTGGAACACAACCTAGGCTGCGCGAAATTTCATCTTCACAGCGAAATTCACCAGGATTAGCTGGATCAGGCTCGGTGCGTAGCGCGTTATACACGTTTAAGGTGTTTGCAATGCCGCCATTGACGCGATCCTGTGTTTGACGACCATTCTGATAGTAGACTTCCCAATCAAATCCGCCCCATTCGTCAGGTGCTGTGCCTTCAAGGCCAGCTACATATCGGAATGTTTGACGTTGTTGGTCAGTCGTGCGCGGCCCCAATTCTGTGAATCGCCTCCTGAACGTGACTTCCGTTGCATCCGGATCCGCCGCTAGAATTGCTGCGCGTAGCTCATCCGGCAGGAATGGGTTATCGACCGGCATGTTAACATCGGGAACAGAGCCAACGGAGATAAACTGGCCCATAATGGTTGGTTCGAGCTGTTGATAAGACTCAACCTGATTATAGCTCGCTTCAGCGAAGAAATTCACGTAATCATTGACTTGATAATCGAGATTACTCGCGAACTGCAGGCGGTCTGTTGGGACACGAATCAAGCGAACTGCGTTTCGATCAAAGCCGTCTTCAGAATTGACGAAATCCTTGTCAAACAAACCAGTGTCTCGATCTAGCGTGATAAAGCCACCACCGGGAATTTGGAACGAACTAAACGGACCGAAAGAGGAGTTTGTCGCATCGCTTTCCGAAATTTCTCTTTGCGACGCGCTCAACTGGCCTGAATCTGAAACGCCGAGATAAACCACCGCGTTACCTCTACCGTCTGCAAAATCTGATCCGGCTAGGATGTTGAAATCTGTTTCGGATGCGCCGCCTTCTATCGATTCACCATAGCGAAGGTTTGTTTCTACGCCCTCAAAGTCGTCTTTATAGATAATGTTCACAACACCAGCGATCGCCTCCGATCCATAGACCGCCGAGCCACCACCCGTGACGATATCGACCCGTTCAATCAGCGCTGAAGGGATCATGTTTAGGTCAACCGTGGGATCGCCAGCAAGGCCGCCGACGTGCCGACGGCCATTCACTAGAACAAGCGTACGCTCGTCCCCGAGGTTTCGTAAGTTGACGAAATTGACGCCACCACCGTTCAAAGTAAAGTTTGAGCTTGTATCTGTTAGACCCGGCACACCTGCCGAAGGTAGCTCGTTGACGATGTCTTGTAGGTTGGTGGCACCTGCAATGTCGAACGCCTCAGCGGTCACCGTATTTACGGGCGAAGCCGCCAACAAATCGGTCCGAGCAATTCTCGAACCGGTCACGATGATTGTCTCTTGGCGTGCGTCGCTTTCAGGGGCGCTCGTTTCATCTTGCGCCAATGCGCCTGGCAGAGTGAACCCGCCAAATAGGATTGAGAGCGCTGTTGCTTGCGCTAGTTTTGTTTTGAGGTTTGAGTTGTTCATTGCTTCCCTCGCGATGTTTGAACACAAAGCATGCGGTCCCGACACAAGGCCGAGCTCTCTCCCGCTGCTGCTCAAGCATTGGAGGTAATATTCAGGGCACTCATCGTCTCATTGTCTCAATTGCGAATGCAACTAACAAAAAGAATGGGTGTTGTATTTATGCTATACTAGTAAGCGAGCGCCTTGAATACTTTACTTGCGTCACCTGCCCATTCGCCGTGATAGGCATCCAACAATTCCTCGGCGGGTGTTTTGCCGGAGCTGAGGGTTCGGTCGAGCTCTTGGAGGAAGCCGGTCTCATCGTCGCCTGAGACCGAGAATTTGGCGCGGGAACGGAGACCCGCACGCGCGATGTCTAAGATGTCTTTGCCAAAATCTTGAAGGGTGCGGCCACCTGGTACGGGCGCTTTCAGACCGATGGTGCGAACAGCTTGCCGCAAGGCTTCGCGGTCGCCTTCAGTCCAGTCTTTGACCAGTTCCCATGCAGCCTCGAGCGCGGCGTCATCGTATAAAATACCGGTCCAGAAGGCAGAGAAGGCGCAAAGGCGAGACCAGGGGCCTGAATCGCTGCCGCGCATCTCTAAGAACTGTTTGAGGCGCACTTCGGGGAAAATGGTGGAGAGGTGGTCTTCAAAATCATCGATGGCAGGCAGTTCCCCTGGCAGGATAGGCAGTTTGCCGTCCATAAAATCTCTAAAACTGAGACCAGAGGCGTCCATATATGTGCCGCCGCGGCGGACAAAATACATCGGAACATCAAGCGCATAATCAACATAGCGCTCGAACCCAAACCCGTCTTCAAACACAAAAGGTAGCATGCCGGTTCGGTCAGGATCGGTATCTGTCCAGATCTGTGAACGATAAGACAGGAACCCGTTCGGACGTCCCTCCAAGAAAGGAGAATTGGCGAACAAAGCTGTCCCAAGCGGTTGCAAGGCCAAGGAGGTGCGGAACTTTTTGACCATATCGGCTTCGGAGCCGTAATCGAGATTGCTTTGCACCGTACAGGTTCGGAACATCATCTGACGGCCCAATCGCCCAACCTTTTCCATATAGGCGCGCATAATCTTGTAGCGGCCTTTAGGCATGATTGGGGTCTCTTCCATCGACCAGATTGGGCTCGCTCCAAGACCAATAAAACCAATCCCGAGCGGGTCGGCGATTTGCCGGACCTCATCGAGGTGTTTCCCCACCTCATTACACGTCTCATGAATGTGCTCGAGCGGCGCTCCGGATAGTTCAAACTGGCCGCCGGGCTCTAGGCTGACACTGGCGCCATCTTTTTTGAGGCCAATCAGGTAGCCATTCTCTTCAATAGGCGTCCAACCAAATTGATCGCGCAAGCCGGCAAGCATCGCATGGATAGATGCGGCGCCATCATAAGGCAGCGGCTTTAAGTCATTCCAGGTGAAGCCAAACTTTTCGTGTTCAGTGCCAATGCGCCAATCTTGTTTCGGCTTCGCGCCAGCTTCAAACCATTCGACCAGCTCGGCTTTACCCGATATGCGCGGGGCGGATTCATCAATGTCTTTTGTGGGCGTTGTCACGTCCCTGCCCTCCTCGCATAGTTTTTAGCTTTCAGGCAGATAGGGAGATTTTTGCCAATCGCCAACCTGCGATTGCCAAAGTGTCAGTGCAGATACAACCGCAGTTTCTGCACGAAGGATGCGTGGCCCCAGCGTAATGGGGATCACAAATTCGAGAGCGCGCAGGGTTTCTCGCTCTTTCGACGAGAATCCGCCCTCCGGGCCAATCAAGACCCCGGCAGGTTTCTCATTTATCCTATGAGAAAAACTCGACAATGGCGCCGCCTCTGCACTCTCATCGCAGAAGATCAGTGGCCGTGCCGGGTCCCAATCAGCCAGGACTTTCATGAGCGCGCTCGCCTCATGGATCAGCGGCACATCCAAACGCTCAGTCTGTTCGGCCGCTTCAATGACGAGGCTTTCAAACCGATCAATTCGAACGCGTTGGGTTTGGCAATAATCTGTAAAGACCGGTTGGATGGCGCTCACGCCCAATTCAGTGGCCTTTTCGACGATAAAATCTGTTCGCGTCTTTTTGATTGGCGCGAAGAGGAGTTGGAGGTCTGGCCCCTCAATCTGTGACCGCATCTGGCGTTCGGGGACCAGTGCAACAGATTTAGGTGACCCGGCCAAAACGCAACGCCATTCGCCATCCTGGCCGTTAAACACGCGTACTATGGCGCCAGTTTGAAGGCGCATGACACGGGTTAGATAGCGGCTTTGGTCTTGGGGAAGGTTGATTTCTTGCCCCGCAATAAGCGGCTCTGGAACGAAAAGGCGGGCGATATGGCTCATTCGAGGCTCTATAGGGCGCACTGCGACGCAGGTTAAGTCATGGCACCGCAAATAAAAATCGCTATACAGGCCAAATGAACGAGTCGATCGACCCTGATCAAGAGCCGCGCCGCGCCATCCCTATGGATAGCGCGCTCCCGGATTGGTTGAAGAGCCTTCCGGATACGAGCCGGCCTTATGCCGCCTTAGCGCGATGGGATCGACCAGTGGGGATCTGGCTGCTTTTGATCCCATGCTGGATCGGGCTCGCGCAAATGCGTATCCCCGCGGGGTTCCAATGGATGGATCTGTTATGGATCCCGCTCTTTGCCATCGGCGCAGTGGCGATGCGGGGCGCTGGCTGTACCTGGAATGACATTCAAGACAAAGATATCGATGCCCAAGTGACTCGGACCGCGTCTCGCCCCATTCCAGCCGGCGAAGTCACACTTCAACAGGCTTACATTTTCTTGGCGGCTCAGATCGGCGTCGGCTTTTTGGTCTGGCTGACCCTGCCAAATGACGCAAAAATCGTGGCGTTTCTGGCGATCCCGATGGTGGCGGCCTATCCATTTATGAAGCGGATCACATGGTGGCCGCAAGCTTGGCTCGGCTTCACCTTCAATTTCGGCGCGCTAGTTGGCGCTGCGACGGCCACGAGCGTCACTGGAGCAACAGTCGTTCTCTATCTCGGCTTGGTCTGCTGGACGGTCGCGTATGACACAATTTACGCCCTGCAAGATCGCGAAGACGATGCGATGCTTGGTGTCAAATCAACCGCGCGCCTATTTGGAGACAAAGTACTGACCGGTGTGTTTGTGTTCCATATGTTAGCGACGACTTTGATCTTTTTGGGCGCCTATTTCGCCGGTGCTGGCCGTGTGGGTGCGCTCCTCGCGCTCGGATTCTTCGCCCACGGTGTCTGGCAAGTCTCAACCCTCTCAAATGAGCGAGAAGCGCGCGCGCTCGGCGTGTTTAAATCAAACATTTATGCTGGCTTGATTGTGCTCGCCGGGCTTTGCCTCGCGGCTTTCCTCTAGCCTATTCTTGTCTGACCTAAGGAGAGGGCTGTATACTCCCCTCTATGGCTGCTGCAAAACGAATCCGCCCGCTTGATCTATTCTCCCGTGAGGAATGGGAGCATGTGTCTCGTCGATCCGATCTGATCGGACTGGGCATGGTCATTCATTGCTGGGCGGTTATTGGCTTAGCGATGGCGGCAGCAATCTGGCAGCCGCTTTTGATCATTGTCGCTGTTCCTATCATTGGCGCCCGGCAACTCGGTCTCGCCGTGCTTATGCACGAGGCAGCACATGGCGGCCTGTCGCAAAACAGAGCTCTGAACAGCTTTTTTGGTCATTGGTTATCTGGCGCGCCGATTGGCGGCAGCCTCAAAGCCTATCGCCCCTACCATTTGCAGCATCACAAATATGCCCAACAACCGGAAGACCCAGATCTGGTGCTATCGGCCCCCTTCCCCATCACGCGCACCTCGCTAAAGCGAAAAATTTTCCGCGACCTGACCGGCCAAACCTTCTTCAAACAACGCTATAATCAGCTGTCCAATGCGATGGGGTTTAATATTCGGACAGGCGCTAGTGCCGGCAACCGGATGCAAGCGGCGCGTGAGGCCGCCGTCCCCTTTTTGCTGACCAATGCAGTGCTGCTCATCTTTCTATCCGTGATCGGATATTGGTGGGCTTTCTTCGTGCTTTGGCTTTTGCCGATGGCGACCTGGAACATGATGGTCACACGCCTACGCAACATCGCCGAGCATGCCGTCGTGCCCGACCATAATGACCCAATGCGCCATGCCCGCACCACCCATGCGACCCTGTTGGAGCGGATCTTCCTAGCGCCCTATTGGGTGAACTATCACTGCGAGCACCATATGTTCATGCACCTGCCCTGCTATCGTCTCGCCGAAGCGCACCAGCTGCTCGAACGCAGAGGCGTGACAGAGCGTATGGAAGTCCAAGAGAGTTATTGGCGCGTGTTGAAATCTGCCTCGAATAAACCCGAAGCGATGGCGCCCGCATGAATGAGACCAAAATCAAAGCCCGCAATGTGCTTGGCGGCGAGCTACAGGAATGTAGCCACGAGCCGCTGACCGGTTTCTTCCGCGATGGCTGCTGCAATACAGGCCCGATGGATCATGGCATGCACACCGTTTGCGTCATGGTGACAGCTGACTTTCTCCAATACAGTTTCAATCGCGGAAATGATTTGATCACTCCGCGGCCTGAATATCGTTTTCCGGGCCTAAAGCCAGGCGACCAATGGTGCTTATGTGCCTCACGCTGGGAAGAAGCTCGACAAATGGGCGTTGCGCCGCCTGTACGTCTCAATGCGACGCACCGTAAAACGCTCGCCATTGTCGACATTGCTCACTTAAAAGCCCACGCCGCGGAAGGATCCACCAGATGACACTTCATATCGAAATGGTTTCGGACCTGGCCTGCCCTTGGTGCTGGGTTGGGTTGCGGCGCTTACAAGGCGCGATTGAACTGGTGCCAGAGCTCGAGGTCGAAATCCTGTTTCGCCCGTTTGAACTCGATCCGACCGTTCCCGCAGGTGGCACCGATTATAAGGAATATATGAAAGCGCGCTTCGGCAGCGACCAAGGCCGCGAGAAATCCAATCAAATGCGCGATCTGCTCATCCAATATGGCGAGGAAGAAGGCATCCCCTTCCACTTTGACTGTATCACCCGTCGCGCCAACAGCTTTAACGCCCACCGTGTTGTGAGATGGGCGCAAGGCCAAGGCAAAGGCCTGCAAGCCAAAGAGGCTTTGTTCGAGGCCGTCTTCTCAAACGGCCAAGACATTGGCGACCATGAGACCTTGGTGACCATCGCCGCCAAGATTGGACTGGATGCCAATTTGGTTTCTGATTTACTCGCCGGCGAGGCCGACGTTGAGAACACCCGGAATGAGCAAAACTTTTTCCGCCAAATGGGTATTTCCGGCGTGCCAACCTTCATCGCGCATCGCCAAATCGCGGTCCAAGGCGCTGAGACATCTGAAAAAATCGCGCGATTCCTGAGATCAGCCGCCGAGCATGTCCCCGGCGAACGCCCGCAAGCTGGCGCGCCGACTTAGTTGAGTTGAGCCTCAACCAGCTTTTTATAAGCACCATCCAGCGCCATAAGCTCATCATGTGTGCCGCTTTCGACGGCTTTGCCATCGTCGAGCACAATGATGCGGTCGGCCGCGCGGACCGTCGATAGTCTGTGCGCGATGATCAATGTTGTGCGGTCTTGCGCAAACTCTGACAGCGCGGCTTGGACTTTGGCCTCGCTCTCTGCGTCTAGGGCTGAGGTGGCTTCATCCAGCAGCAAAATGGGCGCATCACGCAGAATGGCACGCGCCAATGCCACGCGTTGTCTTTGGCCACCAGACAGGTTGCGCCCCATTTCGCCGACCTCAGTACGATATTGATCTGGTAACTCTGAGATGAAGCCATGCGCGTTCGCAGCTTCTGCAGCGCGCTGAATCTCTTCATCGCTCGCACCAATCCGGCCAAGCGCAATATTGGCGCCGACCGTGTCGTCGAACAACGCGGTATCCTGCGAGACAATCGCGGACAGCGAGCGCAAGGCACCGGCATCCAAGTCCCGCAAATCCATGTCATCTAATGCAACCGTGCCGTCATTGATATCGTACAGCCTCAGGATGAGGTTAAAGATGGTCGACTTGCCCGCGCCACTTGGGCCCACAAAGGCGACGGTCTCGCCCGCAGCGATATCGAAAGACAACCCTTTCAGTGCGGGCGTGCCATCAGGATAGTTGAAAGCAACATTTTCGAACCGGATGTCGCCTTTGACCTTGCTCAGGGTCATGGCGCCATCTTTGTCAGCGACCGTTGGAACTTGGTCGACAACTTCGAAAACGCGATCCGCAGCCGCCCCACCCTCCTGCGCAACAGCGTTAAGGGTTCCGAGCGCGCGAAGTTCGGGCGCAGCGATACCAATAGCGCCTATGATGCCAAGCAGCGCACCCAGCGAGCTGTCACCGCTAGCAATTCGCCAGGCGGAGAAGCCAAGGATACCCGCTAGAGCGACACCGCCGGTGACTTCAAGAATCGGATCGACCGCCGCTTTGTCGGTAAGAACTTTCAAGAATAGACGTGAGCGTTCAACAAAGCCGAGCTTGGCTCGGTCTTTCTGATAGCTCTCGAGCCCATAAGCTTTGATGATCCGGTGCGATTGGAAACCCTCAGAGAGCAACGCCGTTACATCACCGACTTGCTTTTGCGCCCGTTTCGCGCGTTTGCGCACCCGCTCTCCAAGCGCAATAACCGGCCAAAACGCTATCGGGTAAACCACGAGCAGAATCAGTGTCAGCTGCCAGTCGAGCCAGAGCATAATGCCGAATGCGCCAACCACGGTGACGACGCTCTTGGTGAAATTATTGGCGAAACGCAGCCCGGCATCGCGAATGGCATTCACGTCATTGATAAAGCGCGATACGAACCCGCCCGAGGCATCGCCACTTAACCGCGCAAAATCACCGTCGATCAGGTGATCATATTGCACTTGCTGAACATCCACCAAGGCGCGCTGTACGCCGGTATTGTTCAGAATGGTCATCAGATAGAGCGACAAGGCGCGCCCGCTTGCTAGCGCGACGATGCCGCCCGCAGCCCACCAGACCCAATCCGTGCTGCCATCTGGGTTTTCTATCGCGCCTTGAATGCCATTGCCGACAAAGGCCAAAATAGCGGCATAGGCATTGGCGAACAATGCTGTGAGAACCGCGAACAACGTTCCGGCAAGAAACCATCCCAAGTGCGGACGAAAATACGTCGTAAACAGCCTGAACAGACTGCCCGATTTTTTAAGCGTTTCGGACGTCTTAGACGTGATGGTGGTCACCCGTCTCTGGGTCGAGCAGCTTGTGGGCGTGCAGGATGAAGTAGCGCACTTCAGCGTTGTCTACAGTCCGCTGCGCGGCACCTTTCCAGGCGTCATATGCGGCTTTGTAGCTCGGGAATGCACCGACAAAATCGATTTTTGAGAGATCCTCAAACTCGACATCGGTTACGTCTTTAAGTTCGCCTCCAATTACAATGTGGAGAAGTTGTTTAGCTTCAGATGTCTCGGCCATGATTTGGCGCTCCGTCGTCTGTGTCGAATCGAATGGGCGAACCGTCCAGTTCGGATCTGGCAAGCGCACCCCTTTGACTCGCGCTGATAACAGGGAATGCAGGGTGTTTCCAGCCGCCAACAGGCTTCTTTGTGCAGGTTCCCCGCGATTAAACAGATACGGCTCGCCGAGATGGGTTGTCGCGACACCGCCCGCTTCCTGAACGAGTAAAGCGCCTGCCGCCAAATCCCAATCAGATTTGCGCCATAGTGTCACCACCGCATCAAACTTCCCAGAAGCCACCCAGCAAAGGCGGAGCAGCGTTGCATTAGGCTTCGGCTTGGCAAGCTCCATTTCGGGCCACGGGACGGGCCAAGCAGGATGGGTCAACATGCCTTCATTGGTGATGATTCGGCAGCCTTTTTCTTGGCTGCAATCGCTGACATGGATGGGCTCTCCATTCAGAAACGCGCCGCCGCCTGAATAAGTCGAATAAGTCTCTTTCAACACGGGGGCGTGAATAACACCTGCCCGTGGCAACCCGCGCTCCAAGACCCCGATTCCGATGCACCAATAAGGCTCCTGACGCATGAAGGCGCGGGTGCCGTCTATTGGATCGACAATCCAGACGCGATTTGCGGTCCGCGTCTCGTTGGACAGCGCTGTTTCTTCCGACAGCCAGCCATAGTCCGGGCGTGCCTCCATCAGTCGGTCTCGGATCAACGTATTGACGGCCAGGTCTGCTTCGGTGACGGGATGGTCTTTCGATTTATCCCAGAAGCGCACGTCGGAGCGCTCAAAATAGTCGAGGGCGAGTTCACCGGCTTCCCGGGCAACCCGCTTCAGGATGTCTAGATCTTCTTTGTCGAGATCATTCCCCTGCAATCGACATATCCTCGATGAGAAGTGATGGGGCGTCGCGCGTGCCGCGGAACTCTAGATCGGAGGCAGGAACAAGGCGCTTAAACATACCCGGCAAATCGCCCGCAATGGTCACCTCTGAGACAGGGTGCTGGATCTCTCCGTTTTCAAACCAAAATCCAGCGACACCGACGGAATAGTCACCAGTGTTTGGATTGATCGACGGGCCGAACATATCGCTCACAAGAAGGCCTTTCCCCACATCCGCCATCAGCTCAGCAGGGCTTTTCGCGCCGGCTTCAATATAGGCATTTGAGACACCGACACCCGGCGTCGAGCCGAAGCCACTGCTGGCATGGCCATTCGGTGACATCTCGAGCTGTTTTGCAGAGGCGCCATTTAAGAGCCAGCGCGTGAGGCGCCCATTGTCGATCAAATTCACCTTAGAGACCGCACGCCCTTCCCCATCATGCGCGCGGGTACCCATGCCGCGCAAACGAAACGGATCATCGACCAGGTTAATGCCATCGCCAAAGACTTGTTCGCCCAGTTGATCTTTCAAAAACGAAACGCCTCGGGCGACGCTGGGGCCGCTGATCGCGGATAGAAATGCGCCGATCAGGCTACCAGCTACGCGGCGATCATAGAGAACCGCCCCAGTTTGGGTTTTGATCTTGCGCGGCGCCAAACGTGCGACTGCGCGCTCGCCGGCAATCCGGCCAATGTCTTCAGGCGAAGGGCGATCTTCGAGACGACGGACTGATCGGCTCTCATAGTCTCGCTCCATCGCACCATCTTTTTCAGCAACAGCGGCTAAACCAAGACCGGTTGATCCGCTTTTGCGGGTGGCGAAAAAACCGTTACTTGTCGCGACCCAACGCTCACTGGTGCTCCAGCCATTCCCGCAACCCGAGGCTTGTTGAACGCCTTCAACCGCAAGCGCTGCCGCCTCTGCTGCAAGAGCATCGCGTTCTAACACCTCTGTCGCGATTTCCCCGTCGCCAGTCACGTCTATGGCTGGCAGATCTGTCGCAAGGTCCGCTTTAGGAGCGATACCGCAATAAGGATCCTCTGGAACGACTTTGGCCATGGCGACGCAGCGCTCTGCCAGGGTTGCTAGACCTTCGGGCGAGGTATCTGAACCGGAAACAGAAGCTTGTTGCTGCCCAAAAAAGCATCGCAACGCGACGCCTTGCGATTCAGAGCGTTCAATCCCTTCGAGCTTGCCCTCACGCACTTCAACGCTAACGTCATCCGAGCGCCCAAACGAGGCATCAGCTGCGCTCGCGCCTGCTTTGGTGCAGGCCTCGACTAGGGTGGAGAGGACGGATTCGGGAGAAAGCTCAGTTTGTGTCATTCGCCCCATTTAGAGAGCGTCTAACGCTATGCCTAGCCCTTGTCTGCCACGTTACGCTTGACCTTGCTCAGGATCAGACGCAAATCCCCGATCATGGCTGAAATTGATCCCATTCATATTATCGGCGGCGGCATGGCGGGCTCGGAAGCAGCCTGGCAAGCGGCCAATATGGGCGTGCCCGTCATCCTGCACGAAATGCGCGGCGTTAAAGGCACCGATGCCCATCAAACCGATAAGCTGGCCGAACTCGTATGTTCAAACTCGTTCCGCTCTGATGATCATGAGTTAAACGCCGTCGGCGTTCTGCATGAAGAAATGCGCCGGGCGAATGGGATAATCATTCCAACCGCGGACCAACACCAAGTGCCAGCCGGCAGCGCGCTGGCTGTCGACCGCGAAGGCTTCGCTGAAGCCGTCACAGCGAAACTTGAAGCGCATCCGTTGATCACAATTGTGCGCGAAGAGATTTCAGGTTTGCCGCCGAAGGACTGGTCGAGCGTGATTATCGCAACCGGCCCGCTCACATCTGTGCCCTTGGCAGAAGCCATTCGCGCAGAGACCGGGGAAGCCGATCTCGCCTTCTTCGATGCCATTGCGCCTATCGTCTATCTCGAGAGCATCGATATGGATAAAGCCTGGCGACAGTCGCGCTATGACAAACCAGGCCCGCACGGAGACACCGCGGCCTGTATCAACTGCGCCATGGATGAAGATCAGTATAACGCGTTTATCGACGCCCTAATCGATGGCGATAAAACCGAGTTTAAAGACTGGGAAAAAGACACGCCCTATTTCGAAGGCTGTTTGCCGATTGAAGTAATGGCGGAACGTGGGCGGGAGACGCTGCGCTTTGGACCCATGAAACCTGTCGGCCTCACCAATCCGCATAATCCTGACGTCAAAGCCCACGCGATTGTTCAATTGCGTCAAGACAATGCGCTTGGAACCCTTTGGAACATGGTCGGGTTTCAGACCAAGCTGAAATATGGCGCGCAGTCTGATATTTTCAAAATGATCCCTGGCCTAGAAAATGCGCAATTCGCGCGTCTTGGCGGGATCCATCGCAACACGTTCTTGAACTCGCCGAAATTACTCGATCAGCGCCTGCGCCTCAAATCGATGCCGCGATTGCGTTTTGCGGGTCAGGTCACCGGCGTTGAGGGCTATGTCGAGAGCGCAGCGATGGGCTTACTCGCAGGACGATTTGCGGCCGCGGATCGGCTTGGCTTGGATCTTCCCAACCCGCCGGAAACCACAGCACTGGGCGCTCTAGTCAAACATATCACGGGCGGGCATCTCGAAGGCAAAGCGACGTTCCAGCCGATGAACATCAACTTCGGCCTCTTCCCACCGGCTGATCCGGATCTGGTTCCGACGAAGGATCCTGAAACCGGAAAACGCCTGCGCGGCAAAGATAAAGGTCGCGCCAAGAAACGCGTGCAAGCAGCACGAGCCTTGCAACATGTGTCTGCTTGGCTCGAGGCGCAATCTACGGAGCCTGTTGCGGCAGAGTAAGCCATGGTCGAGATCAACACTCCTGAGCTTTGGCGTGATAGTTTTCCAGTCCCTGGCCCTGACGACCACAAATATTCACGCGGGCACGCGGTCATTGTCGGCTCTGACCGATATACAGGAGCCACCCGGCTCGCGGCTGAAGCGTGCTCGCGCATCGGCAGCGGATTGGTGACAGTGTTGAATACCGCACGGTTAGACTTGTACCGCACCTGTTTGCCTCCAGATATCATGATTGAAGCGGAAACGCTTTCAAATTGCCGGAATGTAAATACGGTTCTGGCGGGGCCTGGCGGAATCTCTGAGGCACAAGCGGACACTTTAAATCGAACGGATGCGAACGTCCGTTTTGTGCTGGACGCAGATGCTATTCGACTGTTGGGCCAAGTCGCGCTTCGCGATTCCATCGTCACGCCGCATGCGGGTGAGTTTGAGCGTTATTTCTGCCCCATCGGAGACAATCGCACCGAAGCGGCCGGTAATGCCGCCCGGAGTAATCAATGCGTGCTTGTTCTAAAAGGCGCGCAGACTCTGATCTGCGATCCATCGGGTCGAACGGTCGAAAACCAGACCGCCACGCCTTATCTGGCCAAGGCTGGCACGGGAGACGTTTTAGCGGGCTTCATCGCCGGTCTTGTCGCGCAAGGGATGCCTCAATTCGAAGCCGCTTGCGCTGCGGTTTGGGTCCATGGCCGAGCGGCCGAACGCATTGGTCCTGGACTAGTGCCACAGGACCTGTTCGGAGAGATTGGCCGGGTTTTGCGAGAAATCTTAAGCTAGACGTTCTTTCACTGTGCCGAAGTGCCGTGAAATGTGCTCATATTCTTTGTGAGGCTTCCATTGCATGACTCCGCAGAAGCCGCAGGTCAGGAAGAGCGTGATATCGGCGATCGAGAACCGATCTGCCGCAATCCAGTCTTTGCCATCAAGATGCTGATCCAACCGCTCGGCGAACTTTTTCACACTCGCTTCGGCTTTTGCGGCGGCGTCTGGAAGCTGCGGGTTTTCGAGTGGGGCCATGATCGGATGCGCATTCCGGAACCATGTGGCGAATTGCATCATCATCATGAACTCAACCCGGCGATCCCACATCTCGATTAGACCTTTTTCTTTGGCGTCTGATCCCATCAGGTTCGGCTCTGGGAACATATGCTCAAAGAAACTGCAAATCGCGCGGCTCTCGGTGATCGTAGTGCCATCATCCAAAACCAGGACCGGGACCTGCGCAAATGGAGAGAGTTCGCGATAGTCAGGCTGCTTGTGCTCGCCTTTCATGATCGAGATCTCGACCAGTTCTACGGCATCCAATTTTCCTTTGGCTTTGAGGAAATTGTAGGTGCGTTCGGGGTTTACGGCTTTGGGGGCGTGATAGAGTTGCATCTTTCTCTCCTTGAGAGCGATTAGTTAAACGTTTTGCGAATGCCGACCGTAAGGTTGAGCGGCTCACCCGGGAAGAAGCGTTGATTGCCGAATGCGAAATCGGCGCGGTCGGCATATTTCTCATCCGTGATGTTCCGAACAATCATATAGGTTTCGAGCGCATCGGAGACCGCATAAGCGGCGCGAAGGTTGCCAATCAGGTGCCCATCATAGTCTTGGGTGTTCGCGGGGTTGGTAAAATATTCGCCAACATAATTGGCCGATACTTGCAGACTGAACTTATCGTTTGGTAACCATGTGAACGATCCGTTTGCCAACCATTCCGGCGCAGTATCGATTTGATTTCCATTTCGGATCACTTCGGAGCCGTTACCGACCACGCGATCGAAGGTGTAGATCTGATCCGACCAGCTGACATTACCGCCTAAGACGAATTGATCGCTGATTTGCCATTGCGCCGCGACTTCTACGCCTTGATGACGGGTTTCGCCATCTGTGACATTGAGGCCATCAGAGTCGCGGAAGAAGAAATTGTCCTTCTCAGCTGTATAGGCGGTCACATCAAAGACCAGGTCGCCGCCCGCCAAAGAGCCTCTCGCGCCAATTTCGAAACTGTCCAGCGTTTCGACTTCGGCTTCCGCCACACCTTGCTGAGACTGTAGCCGATAGAGATCGCTGGCCTGAGGTGCTCGGCTGCCGCGCGCGTAGTTTGCATAGAGACTAATCGCGTCGGTGGCCTCATAGACCAGCCCAATCTTAGGCGTCACAAAGTCGAATTCGTCTGTCCGATCCGCGGGCACATTGAAGCGGCCATTGATACCGACTGCCGCATCAGTGGAGTAATCATAGGCGTGAGCCTCTCCGCGTAGTCCAAACAAGACTGTCAGCGCCTCAGATACCGCCCAATCCGCCTCTCCCCAAAGAGCGCCAACAATCGTATCGACCGTATAGTCATAATGCACGCCAACAGGGAACCGTGAGTCGCCCGGGAAGAAACCAAAAGGTGCAGGTTGGGTTTCGCGCAAATAGCCTGTCGCGAGATCGATATCGACCCCGACACGCCAGGTCAGTGCGTCTGATAGGGCACGCTCATATCGGCTCAGAACGCCAATCCCGGTATGGCCGTTCTTTTCAAAGCCGCGATACGGCAAGAAATGCTGGCGGAAATCCATTTGCTGGGTGCGCGCAAATGGCGTCAGCGTTAGCGTACCTTCCGCAACCTCACGCTCTAAACGAAGCGCACCACGTGCTGACCAAGCGTCGCGATAGGCGAGCGGATCATCATTCGCTTTGGCAATGTCGCGATCTTCAAAGGCGTCTGGCCCTTGAATGAAATCGGCGGTTTCTTGTTCGAGATAGGAGGCAGAGGCCCAAGCGGTGACATTCCAACCCGCATAGACCGTTTCAGCCACGCCCGACCCCTTTAACTGGAACAGGCCCGTATTGTCCCGCCAGCCCGTGTCCTTTTGCACAGAAAGCGACGCCCGGCCGACATAACCTTGGTCATAGATCAGATCAGTTTTGTACCGCCCGAGACTGCCATAAGAGGCATTGGCTTGGCGCAGGGGCTCGCCGCTGGGGTCTGTCAGGATGACGTTGATCAGGCCGTGCACGGCGTTTGAACCATACTTGGCCGAGCCTGGCCCTCGTACAACTTCAATCGCCTCAGCGGTCTCGTGATGGGGCTCAAGCAAGCTGTTCACATTGCCAAAAGCAGGCGAACGCGTTGGGACGCCATTCTCTAGGATCAGGAAACTCCCCTGCCCCGCGCCGCCGGTCAGCACCGGCGAGCGAATAGCAATCAAATGCTCTTGCCCTGAATTGGTGTGAATATTTACGCCCGGCAGCGTGTTCAGAATCTCTGCTGGATGATCTGCCGCGATCGAGGCAATCGCGTCTGCATCTAAGATCGAAACCGCACCGGCACCTTCTGGGCTCCGATCCCCAAAGGTTGTAATGGTCGCCAATACACGATTGGTCCGCTCGGGGCAGAAAGGGGAGCTGGCATCGGCCGGTAAGCCTCGCTCCTCTAAACAGGCCGCGACTTGCGCTGACACCTCTTGCTGGGCTTCATCATATGCAAACTGCGCGTGCGCCTGACCTGCAAGCACGAGCGCCGCCGAGGCGTAAAGCGAGTGTTTCAGCATTCGGGGTCCTTTTAGCTTCCGAAGAAGAGTGCGGCTGGCAGCGCGCCCACCACCGCACCAGACAAACATGTTGCGAGTGTCCCCGCGACCAAAGTCTTCCATGCCAGCTCAAGGAACGTCGTCCGTCGGGCTGGCTCAATGATTGAAAGACCGCCAATCAGGATGCCTATCGACCCAAAGTTCGCAAAGCCGCAAATGGCGTGCGCTGTGATCATCGATGTGCGCTGTGACAGGCCTTCTCCGCCTTCTCCAGCGAGTTGAAGGAAGGCGACAAATTCGGTCAGCACCGTCTTGATGCCAATCAGCGATCCCGATTGCGCCGCTTCATTCATCGGCACACCCACCATGTACATAATCGGTGCGAAGACCCAACCCAGGATCCGTTCGATCGACAAGGTTTCTCCGCCAACGTTTGGCAGTGCGCCAAGCCCTGCATTTACGAGATAAAGTAACGCGAAAGCCGCGATCAACATCGTCACAATGTTCGCGAGGATTTTCAGACCATCAGAAGCCCCGGTCGCAAACGCGTCCATGGTCGATTCATACTCGAAATCAGGCTCATGCGCGCGCTGTTTCGCCTCGATACTTTCCGGAACCATCACCAGCGCTAGAGCCACCGCTGCTGGCGCAGCAATCAACGAAGCGGCAAGCAATTGTCCGAGCGCATTGGGCAACACGTCTTGCAGGAAAACGCCGTAAAGAACGAGCACGCTACCTGCGACAGTCGCAAAGCCCGTGACCATCAGAATAAAGATCTCTGATCGGGTCATACCTTTCAAATAGGGTTTCACCAGAACTGGCGCTTCGGTCATGCCCATAAACACGTTGGCCGAGACAGCGAGCGAGGTCGCCCCGCCTAGGCCCATGAAGCGGCGGAAAATTGAGGCAAAGCCTTTGGTCACCCAACGCAAGATGTGCCAATGCCAAAGGATCGCTGATAAAGCCGCAACAACAATAATGAGGGGCAAGAGATGGACCGCAAAAATCGGCCCAGGCTGTCCTGAAAGCTCCTCCCACCCGGCCTGCGTGCCGAAGGTTGGGCCAAAGACGAACGCGGTGCCGTAGGCTGTCGCGGCAATCAAGCTATCCACGACCACGTTGGCGGCGAAGAGCGCCTCACGAATGATCGGAATACCAAATAGGATCAGCGCAAACCCGAACTGGATACACACTGCACCGAGTACAATCTTCCATGGAAAGGCTTTTCGATTACTCGACAGCCCCCACGCGATGCCAAAAATCATCACGATTCCGAGAATCGCGCGTGCATTGTCCCAACCCCATTCCATCGCCAATCCTCTTCATTACGTTTCCCGGATTAAGACCTAGCCCGCACATTCCGCGCGGGCTAGTCCACATGTCAGCGAGGCGCCTATCCGAGTTTACAGATACAAATTTTATGACCGTCCGGATCGCGGAAATAAGCGCCATAGAAAGTCGGCATGCGTTGACCCGGTTCGCCTTCATCTGCGGCGCCGAGTTCGATAGCTTTCGCGTATACTCGGTCCACCGTCTCATTATCTGGCGCTGCGATCGCGGGCATGACGCCATTCCCAGTTGTCGCGGCCGCTTCATCATACGGACCACCAATGGCGAGCATGGGCTGGCCTGGGCCGGTGCCGTAAAAGTAGAGGCGACCATTGTCGAAAAACCGGCTGGCCCCGAGCTCGGCAAGCACTTGGTCATAAAATTCGAGCGCTTTTTTCGTGTCGTTCGACCCGAGCGTAACATAAGCGAGCATGGTGTCCTCCTGTAATGCCTATTGGCCGTACGGACCACGCACCAATTTCGAAGGCAAGAGGTAACGCAGCGTCGCAGCTTGACGTTTACGTCAGCGGATGGTGGAAGGCCTTCGCACTCGCACAATGAGTAAAAGTATTAGGAGACACACTTATGTCCATTCGTTTTGATGACCGCGTCGCTATTGTCACTGGCGCTGGTGGCGGCCTCGGCAAACAGCACGCCCTCGAACTCGCCCGACGCGGCGCAAAAGTCGTGATCAATGATCTTGGCGGGTCAATGGATGGCTCTGGTGGAAATTCTGAGGCGGCTGAAGCGGTTGTCGCTGAGATCAAAGCCATGGGCGGAGAAGCGATCGCCAATGGGTCTTCTGTTGCCGATGATGCTGGCGTTCAGAAAATGATCGATGACACAATGAATGCCTTTGGCCGGATCGATATCATCATCGCCAATGCGGGCATTCTGCGCGACAAGTCATTCTCCAAAATGACGACTGCCGACATCAATCTGGTCCTCGATGTACACTTGCGCGGGACATTCAAACCGGTTCACGCCGCTTGGAACATCATGAAAGAGCAAAATTACGGCCGGATCGTCGTGACCACCTCTTCCACCGGCCTGTATGGCAACTTTGGCCAAGCCAATTATGGCGCAGGCAAGCTCGGTGTCGTTGGCATGATGAACACGCTGAAAATTGAAGGCGCCAAAAACGACATCAAAATCAACGCTGTTTGTCCTATTGCGGCAACCCGCATGACCGAAGGCCTGATGCCTCAAGCGATGCTCGACAATCTCAAGCCTGAATATGTCACACCGGGTGTGATGAACCTGGTCAAGGAAGATGCGCCAACCGGAATGATCCTCTCAGCCGGCGCTGGCGCCTTCTCAATGGCGCAAATCGTTGAAACCAATGGCGCTTTTGTTGGCCAAGGCGAGGCTCTGACGGCTGAAGCGGTCGCAGCGAAATGGGACGAAATCACCGACACGAGCACGCAAACGCACTTTGATTCTGGCTCTGGTCACGGCGCCAATATCTTTGCCCGCCTGCAAGAGGCCGCTGCTAAAGCCTAATTCTGCAGCATTTTCATTAAAATTAACGAAACCGGCGGTGGCCTATAGCCTCGCCGGTTTTTCTTATTTATTAGAGAGTCGCATGGGCCTGACGGGGAGCGACAAATGCGTCGACTAGTCTTATCAGCTTATTTCGTTCTACTTGCCGCTTGCGGCGGAGCGGAGGAGCCTACAGAGAATATTTCCGAACCAGAAGTGACCGAGGTCTCCGCACCTGAGACCCCAGAGCCGGTTATCGACCCAACGGGAGAGGCCTGCGGTGGGATCGCCGCGCTACAGTGTCCTGAAAATTACTATTGCAAACAAGAGCCTGGGCAATGTCTTGAGGTGATGGATGGCGCCGGCACCTGCCAGCCTATTCCGCAAATCTGCACCCGCGAATACATGCCTGTCTGCGGCTGTGATGGTCAGACCTATCCAAATGCCTGCGATGCCGCAGCGAATGGTGTGAGCGTCGCCATCGAAGGCGAGTGTGACAGCCCGGATACCGATTAAGCTAAAGCGTTAGAGCGCTGCTTTCAGACAATAATGCCAACCGATCCGGCATCGGTTCGTCTAACACTTCTTTTGTATCGCTAACGGTTCTCAGAATTTGCGGGCCATTGCTGTGTTCGATCGGGGTGACGAGCAATCCATCTTTCGCCAATTGATCGATCAGTACGGATGGAATCGTTTTAATCGCCCCAGCCAGAAGAATGCGGTCATAAGGTCCGTGCTGCGGGAGGCCTGTGAGGCCATTGCCATGTCGAATGGTGACATTGTCGACGCCAAGCTCTTCCAGGCGCGCTCTGGACTGCTCAACCAGCCGTTCATAGCGTTCGACGCCATAGACATGCCGGCACGTCTGGCTCAGCAACGCGGCTGTGTATCCGCTACCTGACCCAATCAACAGAACGCGGGTTTCTTTACCTGGCGGGATTTGTAGCGCGCGGAGCAGCTTCGCCGTCACAATCGGTCGGGGAATGCTCTGGCCACATGGTATTGGCAGCATGCAGTCCTCTGCCACCATCGCTTTGTAGTCATCGGAAACGAAAACCCCGCGATCGACCGTTTCGAGCGCGGTTAAGACACCATCATCTGTGATCCCCTGGCGTCGCAAAGAGAGGACAAGTCGCGCAGCGCGCAAGGGGTCAGGAATCAGGTCGGCCATGTCTCTCGCATCTCAGCGAGAAAAGCCTCATGCGTCAAATCCACATGTAGGGGGGATACAGAAATGTAACCATCATAGATTGCGCGCAGATCCGTCCCCTCGTCCGGATTTGAGAGTTTTCCGCGATAACCGATCCAGTAATAATCATTGCCGCGCAGGTCTTCGCGGGCTTCTGTGCGAATGATCCGCTCATCCCGGAGCCCTTGGCGCGTAAATTTGATACCAGCGACATCGTCCGGCGCGCGATCAGGGAAGTTAACATTGATCACCAGATCATTCGGCCACCCTTTGTCGATGATCGGGCGCAGCACTTTGGCGCCCCATTCGGTCGGTGTTTCCCATGGACAGGAATGCGGGTTTTGAAAGCCACGCGACTGGCTGAGGGCGATACTCGGCACACCATGCTGCATCCCGAACAGCGCGGCCGCAATTGTACCGGAAAAGGTTGTGTCTTCGGCGATGTTCTGGCCAGCATTGACACCAGACAAGATCAAGTCAGGCCGTTCGGGCATCAACTCGTCGAGCGCCAAGAGCACGCAATCGCTGGGCGTTCCGTTGACCGCATAGCGCCGCGGTTCGATGTTACGAACGCGGACAAACTCCGTCAGAGAGATCGCGCGGCCTTTGCCGGATTGCTCCAGCTCTGGGGCCACAATCCAGATATCATCACTAAGTTCGCGCGCGATATGTTCTAAGACGTCAAGGCCAGGCGCATTGATACCGTCATCATTGGTCAGCAGGATCCTCAAGAGACCACCTCTAGACCGCCCATATAAGGCCGCAGCACCTCTGGTATCGTGATCGAGCCGTCTTCATTCTGATAGTTCTCGAGCACTGCCACGAGCGTCCGCCCAACCGCGAGGCCAGAACCGTTCAGCGTGTGGACGAATTCTGGTTTCGGTTTGGCATTCTCTTCGCTCGGCGCGGGACGCCAGCGGGCGCTCATGCGGCGGGCTTGGAAGTCACCGCAATAAGAGCAGGAACTGATCTCGCGATAAGTATTCTGGCTCGGCAACCAAACTTCGAGATCGTAGGTTTTGCGCGCGCCAAAACCCATATCGCCTGAGCAGAGCAGCATCCGGCGGTAGGGCAGATCGAGCGCTTCGAGGATGCCCTCAGCGCATTTCGTCATTCGCTCAAGCTCGGCCAGGCCTTCTTCTTCATCGCGGACGATAGAGACCATTTCGACTTTGTTGAATTGGTGCAGGCGGATCATGCCTTTGGTGTCCCGCCCTGCACTGCCCGCTTCAGAGCGGAAGCAGGGTGTGTGGCCAGTCATCCGAATTGGGAGTTGAGCGGTGCTCAAGATTTGTTCGCGGATAAGATTGGTGAGCGAAATCTCAGACGTTGCGATCAGCCAATGGCCATCGGTGGTCTCGAAGGAATCTTCCCCGAACTTTGGTAACTGCCCTGTCCCGACCAACGCTTCCGGGCGCACAAGAAGCGGTGGATTGACTTCCTCATAGCCATTCTCACCAGTCTGAATATCCAGCATGAAGGTCGCCAAAGCCCGCTCTAGGCGCGCCATTTGTCCGCGCAGAGCAACAAACCGCGCGCCGCTCATCGCGGCCGCCGCTTCGAAATCCATCAAAGGCTGACCAATGCTGTTCTTCAGCGCCGCGCCGAGATCTGCGTGATCCTGAACATTGTTGCGACCGCCGACATGCGCATTCGGCTGCCCCCATTTGTGTTGCTCAAGATTGCCCGCTTCATCTTCGCCTTCCGGCACTTCCGGCATCGGAATGTTGGGCGTGCCATAGAGCAATGCATCGAGTTCTTTGCGGGCGGCGGCTTCTTGCTCACCTGCCGCTTCGATCACATCTTTGGCCGCAGCAACTTCGGCGCGCAGCTGTTCGAACAAAGCCTCATCGCCGCTGGCTTTGGCCTTGCCAATCTCTTTCGACTTCGCATTGCGCGCAGCTTCAGCTTCCTGCTTATCCGAGACGGCTTTGCGGACCGCGGCGTCATGATCCAACATGTGCGAGACCACCTCGCCTAAGCCTTTTTGCTTGCGCTCAAAAGCCTCACGGAACGCTTCAGGATTGTCGCGAATGGCGCGAATATCGAACATGGGATCGACCTTGTATTATGTGCGATGACGCTCCTAAGCGCCTGAACCGGATTCGTCCACAGGAGGTGGCGGAATTCACCGATCACGATCTCCGCAGACGCCAGCGAAGGCTGGGGTCCATGGACCGAAAGAAAGTCTGTGCGCAGTGGCAGATAGCCGTCCATGGATACCTGCCTGCGCAGGTATCTTCGGAACGACGGCTATTTCTCTTTCACCTGCGGTGCGAGGCGGATGTGAAGCTCACGCAGCTGTTCGTCTCGAACCGGGCTTGGCGCTTGCATCATCAGATCGCGCGCTTGCTGGTTCATCGGGAACAGCGTGACGTCACGGATATTATCCGCATCCGCGAGCAACATGACGATCCGGTCAACACCAGGAGCGATCCCGCCATGCGGCGGCGCGCCATAACGGAACGCGTTCAGCATGCCGCCAAACTCAGCTTCGACCACTTCTGGGCCATAGCCAGCTTTTTCGAAGGCCTTCAGCATGATGTCCGGACGGTGGTTCCGGATCGCGCCTGAGGATAGCTCATAGCCGTTACAAACAATGTCATACTGGAACGCATTGATCGCCAGCAGGTCTTCGTCTGTCTTAGCGGCTTCCAAAGCCTCTAGACCGCCTTGCGGCATCGAGAACGGGTTATGCGAGAAGTCGACTTTCTTATTGTCTTCGTCCCACTCATACATCGGGAAGTCCACGATCCAGCAAAGGCGGAACACGCCTGATTCAATAAGGTCGAGTTCTTGGCCAACTTTCGTCCGCGCCGCGCCAGCGAGCTTATAGGCGTCGCCTTTCATCCCGGCTGAGAAGAAGATGCCATCGCCATCACCGAGCCCTGTGGCTTCGAGGAAGGCCTTCAAATGCTCAGGGTCAAAATTCTTGAGGACCGGGTCTTGGCTGACAACTGTGCCATCCTCGCCGGCGCGTAGACGTGCATAGCCGAGGCCTGGGGCCTGCATTTCTTTCTTCGCCCATTTGTCCATCTCATCGAAGAATTTCCGAGATTGGGTCTCAGTCGCCTTCGGCGCCGGAATAGCAACGACTTTGCCGCCGCCTTTGATGATTTTGGCAAAGATCGAGAAGCCGGTCTTACTGTCATCTTCAAAGAAGTCAGTGACATCGACGAGTTCAATCGGGTTGCGCAGGTCCGGTTTGTCCGAGCCATATTTGGCCATGGCTTCAGCATATGGAATGCGAGGGAACGGGCCTTCCGGCACCACGCGGCCTTTGCCTTGCCAGTCCGCAAACTCGTTAAACACGCCGGCCATAACAGGCTCAATCGCTTGGAAGACGTCTTCTTGGGTGACGAAGCTCATCTCTATATCGAGCTGATAGAATTCGCCGGGTGAGCGGTCTGCTCGTGCATCCTCATCGCGGAAACAGGCGGCGATTTGGAAATAGCGGTCAAAGCCAGAGACCATAAGCAGCTGTTTAAATTGCTGCGGCGCTTGCGGCAGCGCATAGAACTCGCCTGGGTGCAGGCGCGATGGCACGAGGAAGTCGCGCGCGCCTTCTGGCGAAGATGCAGTAAGGATCGGCGTTTGATACTCCGTGAACCCCTGCTCCACCATGCGGCGGCGGATTGAAGCGATTACTTCGGAGCGCAAGATCATGTTCGCGTGCAGCGTTTCCCGGCGCAGGTCGAGATAACGGTGCTTCAGGCGAATATCTTCAGGATAATCAGGCTCACCAAATACAGGCAGCGGCAATTCTGCCGCTTCAGACTGAACCGACGCTTCTTTCACGCGGATTTCGATCTCGCCGGTGTCGAGATTTGGATTCACGAGTTCTGCGTCGCGCGCCAGGACTTCGCCTTCAATCGTGATCACGCTCTCCGTGCGAAGGCGTTCAACCACGGCAAAAGCCGGGAAGTCGGGATCGAACACACATTGGGTCAGGCCGTAATGATCGCGCAGGTCGATAAACATTACTCCGCCGTGATCGCGGCGGCGGTGAAGCCAGCCAGAGAGTTTGACGGTTTTCCCGACATGGGACTTGCGAAGTTCGCCGCAGGTATGGCTGCGATAGGCGTGCATGATACGCTCCGTTTGGGAGGAGAAATAAAGGCGGCTTTTGGCGCTCGTGGGCTCAGAATGTCAAGGCCCACCAGCACCGGACATGAGACAGCGAGATATTAACGGCTTTTTCAGTCCTGCTTATTTAACTGCACCTATGTCGAATCAGTCACCGATTCCTGTTGAAGCAGAAAATGTTGGTCCTTTGCTGCGCGACCGCGCCGAGGGCATTGTCGTTGAATGTAATGGTACCGAGGCTACGATCTCGACCGTTGCAGGCAATACAGAAGCCTCAGACTCCTATTGGGCCGTCGGTCAGTTGATCTCTATCCAAGTTGGCAAAAACCGCGTCGTTGGCCTGCTGCACACCGTCGAGAACGAGTCAGACAGCTGGAATCCAGACGGCGAGAACACTATCTTACTGCGTGTTGAACTCTCTGGGGAAGTCCGAGCAGATGATCATCGCGGCATGGTCTTTTCTGGCGGGATTACGCAATATCCGTACATAGGCGCGATCGCGCACCGGATCCGCAAAAAGGATCTGACAACAATATATCGATCAAGCGATAAATCTTCGGTTACCATCGGAGCGCTCAGCCAGGCCGCCGATATCCCAGCAGTCGTTTCTGTCGACGCCCTTTTGTCGCGTCACTTCGCCGTGGTGGGGACGACCGGTACAGGTAAATCGACCGCGGTAACCTTGCTATTGCACCTGATCGCTAAGCATAAGCCGAACCAGCGCATCCTAATCCTCGACCCGCACAATGAATATACGAGCGCGTTTGGCGACAAAGCCAATACGATTACAGCAGAGTCTTTGGACCTGCCCTTCTGGCTCCTGAATCTCGAAGAATTTCAACAGGTTGTGTTTCGCGGCCGCGAAGGTTCTGAAGAAGAAGTCGATGCGCTACGCGAATTCATTCCCAAGGCGAAGACAATTTATCGCTATGGCGCAGGCAATGGCGTACGCCGCAAAGCTGGAAGCGGCGGCTCGTTTACGGCGGACACGCCGGTCCCCTATCGCCTCGCAGATCTGCTCAAACTCATCGAAGAAGAAATTGGGTCTCTGGACGGCGCACTAAGACGTTTGACGCTCCGCTTGCTAAAATCGCGGATTGAAGCGGCGATCAATGATCCGAGATTTGCCTTTTTGTTTGGATCGCATGATGCGACCGACCGAATTGATAGCGTCCTAAGCAATATCTATCGCGTGCCAATCGCCGGAAAACCGATCACCGTTTTCCAGATGTCCGGTATCCCGTCCGAAGTTGTAAATTCCGTCGCATCCGTACTCTGCCGCTTGGCCTTCGATATTGCGCTCGCCAGCCAGTCAAAAGTGAAGACTTTGGTGGTTTGCGAAGAGGCGCACCGTTATATTCCAAGCGATGCCGGCAGCGCGTTCGCCCCTACCCGCGATGCCATCGCCCGGATCGCGAAAGAAGGCCGGAAATACGGCGTTTCACTGGCGATTATTACCCAACGCCCGAACGAGCTCGATCCGACCATTCTCTCGCAGTGTAACACGGTGTTCTCTCTACGATTGGGTAATGATGAAGACCAAAACGTAATGCGAAAAGCAATTTCGAATGGCTCGCGTTCGACTTTGGCTTTCTTGTCTTCTCTCGCAGACCGGGAATGTATTGCCTTTGGGAGTGCTGTCTCGACTCCAATGCGGATGCGGTTCCGCAATCTCGCTGTGAGCGCCCGCCCATCCAGCCAGAACGTCTCAGACGGCGATAGCGTCGTCGCGCAAGCTGACACCAATATGATGGACATCGTTACCTCGCTACGCGGGACTACGTCTCAAGAACATCAAGCTGCTGGCGAGGCAGAAGAATGGGTCTTGATGGAAGAACCGTTGCCTGAGCCGACGCGACCGTCGCATACGAACCATGAGTCTGATGTTACGCTCAAACCGCGCTCTTTGCTGAAACGCAAATCTGATTAGTCGTGCCTAATTTGCAGAATGAGGGTCGCAATTCCGCGCGGCTTCATTTAGGGGCACACGAATGAATCGAGAGCATCTCACCCCAATTACCCAACAATCTGAACTTGATATCGCCTGTCAGCGTCTGGCTGAAGGCAGCTTCATCTGCGTCGATACCGAGTTTCACCGCGAAACAACTTATTGGCCTGAGCTTTGCCTGATACAGGCCTCCTGCGAAGGCTATGAGGTCATTATCGACCCGATGGCGGAAGACTTGGACATTGGGCCGTTCTTGACCTTGTTGGCGGATGAGAGCCGGCCAAAAGTCTTCCACGCCGCCCGGCAGGATCTTGAGATTTTCAATCGACTGATTGGGCATCCACCTCGCCCTGTATTCGATACGCAAATCGCGGCCATGGCGCTGGGGATTGGTGACTCTGTTTCCTATGACAATCTCATCCAACGCGTACTTAAACGCCGGATCGATAAGTCGAGCCAGTTCACCGATTGGAAGCGGCGTCCACTCACCGACAAACAACTGGTCTACGCGATGGGTGACGTTACCCACTTGCGCGACGCCTATTTGATCATGCTCGACCGGCTGAAAGAACAAGACCGGATGAGCTGGGCACAAGCGGAAATGGCGGATCTCGAAGATCCCGCTTTGTATGACACATCACCAGAAAATGCCTGGAAGCGCCTTAAAATGCGCAAGCCCAATAAGGAATATGCAGCCGTTTTCGCCTCGGTTGCGGGTTGGCGGGAAGACAAAGCGCAAGTGTTCAACAAACCACGGCGCCGGATCCTAAAAGACGACGCGATCCAAGAGATTGCCGATCAAAAACCGCAATCTGAGAAAGCCTTTGAGCGTCTACGCGCGGTTCCAAAAGGGTTCATTCGCTCGAAATATGCGGAAGGCCTGATGGACGCCGTTTATGCCGCCATCCAAGATCCCGATGCGCACGCGCCGAAACTGCCAAAGCGGCAGCACAATCCAGAGATGCCCGCCGGCGCGCCGGAAATGCTGAAAGTGCTCCTCAAAGCGGTTAGCGATGAAGCGAATGTGGTGCCTCGCTTGATTGCTAATTCAGCGGATGTAGAGCGGCTGGCGCGCGGTGAAACGTCAAAAGACATCGCCGCTCTAAATGGCTGGCGGCATGAGCTATTCGGCAAAAAAGCCCTCGCGCTTTTGTCGGGCAAATTGGCGTTATCATTTGAAAACGGGCAAGTTCGCCTATTCGAGCTGTAGCGCTTACTCGACCAATAAACGTGGCTGCAATTGCATCAGCCCTGCCAGTTGCGCGAGACGGCGTTCAACTGTTTCGGACACAAGATCGCTGTATTTCTTATCAACAATCATGTGCAGAGACTGGTCTTTGATCGCTAGTTTCGCCGTCGCCAGAATGCTGCCTGAGCGGCCGGAATAAACACAACCCAAACGCATCGCTGTCCCGAGCACTTTCGCGCGGCGTTTTGCTGCGAGGCCAAGCAAGCGAGCATAGCGCGGGTCTTCAATGAATTTGAACGTATAACGTGAGGCGGCGGCATAGGCAGCGAACAGACGCTCAGAATGGCTCATTGATGGCACCGGCGCCCGCAGGACTTGCTCATAGACCAGTTGCGCCCGGTGATCAGGGTGCATACGCGCTCCTGCGTCCGCCATCGCGCAAACCGCCCGCAAGAGGGTCTCAGATTTCTTGAACTGTTTTGAGATGGGTTGGAGAAAACTAAAGAGCTCACGCCCAAAGTTCAGGCTTTGCGGCGTCGATCGCAGGAAGAGCGGCACGGCATCGAGCAGACCGCTCGCACCGTCCACTTTTATCCCGTCCGCTGCGACCCCGTCGCGAAGGCCAAAGGAAGAAATGGTGACCTTTTCGATATCGAGCCGTTCCATAAGCGTCTTGAGCAGTAGGGCCGCGTGCGGGAGTGTTTCGAACCGCCGTTTAGACACGCCCAGAAGCTGCTCACGGGTTAGCTTATCTGATTGCGAGAGTTCCGAGGCTTCGATGACATTCTCGACATCGGCCTGAGACATTTTGTAGCCATGCGCGACGCGCAGTGGATAGTCTCGCAGCATCATATGGACCGCGGCAACATTGCGCCAGGCGCCGCCTACCGCGAATAGATCCTGCCCAGAGGCACGTTTGACGAGGCTGCTGTCAGACAGGATTTTCCGCATCGCCTTGCGGCGTTTATCGAACGGGAGATCTGCATCCATAGCGCGTGCTAAGGGCCCTTAAAGAAAGGACTCGCCCACTGCATCGCGTTCGACGGGCCGAAGTTCCATGCTGGTGCCGCCGAGATCCGCAATCAGACCTTTTGGATTGATAAAACCTATAGACACGCCGAGAGCGGACAAACGGCCCTCATCCGCGCCGCTGAGCACCTGGATCGGCGCGCCAAGGATCTGTTCTGCGCGTTTCTTGAACTCAGGCCCATCAGAGGCTTCGCGTACGGCTGCAGTGGCGACGGCGCGAACGTTTTTGATGTTTAAGCTGGCGGTGATGGCTCGAAACCGGTGAAACGTTTGCAGCGCAAGTTCAGATCCGGTGGGGGAGAGCCGTCCCGTCTCTGATAAGTCCCGTCCAAGGCCGGCCATCGCCTTTTCATTGAAGTATGGGATAAGCGCGGCGCCTGATTGCTCGTAAATCACCATTCGACACGAGTTTGACCCGATATCGACGACTGCAATCTTTTCGGCGGACTTCATTTGGCTTTTCGCTCACGTTTTCGCGGCGCCAGGCGCGGGGGTTCGCTGACCACAAGCGCGCTTCCGCGTCCAGATAAGCTCGGATTGTCCATGAAATATTTGTGCGCGCTGAAGCCGCCATCGGACCCTTTATTGCTGATCCGCTTATAATTGCCATCTGCGCCCATATCCCAGCTCTGCGCGTCGTCGTTTAGATTGGCAACCATAATTTGATTGAGCACTTGGCGATGAACGGTTGGCACTTCGATCGGAACCAAAGCCTCAACTCGGCGTTTCAGATTACGGTCCATCCAGTCCGCCGAGGACATGTAGACTTTTGCCTGCTCTGACGGAAGCGTTTCCCCATTCGCAAAACAGACGATCCGAGAGTGTTCAAGGAAGCGGCCGACAAGACTTTTTACCTGGATCGTTTCGGATAGGCCCGGCACGCCGGGGCGAAGACAACAGATACCGCGAATGACCAGGCGGATCGGAACCCCAGCTTGGCTCGCTTTGTATAGGGCGTCGATGACGTCCTGATCGACGAGCGAGTTCATCTTGGCCCAGATGCCGCTCGGCTTGCCTGCTTTCGCCGCCTTCTCTTCTTTTTTGATCTGCTCGATCAAATAGGCTTCCATGGCGAACGGCGACATGATGATTTTTTCGAGCCCCGGCCCCACAGAGGGCGGCTCTTTATAAGCGGTGATATAGTTGAACAGACGCCCAGCATCCCGGCCCATGGCGGGATCAGCGGTGAACAGCGCCAAATCTGTATAAATCTTCGCCGTGATCGGGTGATAATTTCCGGTCCCGAAATGCGTATAGGTCCGCAGGCCGTCCTGCTCGCGCCGGATAATCAGCGAAACTTTTGCGTGGGTTTTGTAATCTATGAAGCCGTAAACAACCTGGACGCCCGCCCGCTCTAAATCCCGCGCGAGACGCAGATTGGTTTCCTCATCAAACCGGGCTTTGATTTCAACCAAAGCCGTAACGTTCTTGCCCTCTTCAGCCGCTTCGATCAGCGCCGCAACAATCGGCGAATTCAAAGTCGTGCGATACAGGGTTTGTTTGATCGCAATCACATCTGGGTCGCGCGCGGCTTGGCGGATAAATTGAACCACCACGTCGAACGATTCATAAGGATGATGAACCAAGATATCCTTGGCGCGGATCGCCTCGAAACAATCGCCGCCCATCTCTCGGATCCGCTCAGGGAAACGCGCTTCAAAAGGCTGAAACAGAAGTTCTGGTCGATCTTTCGCGATCAAGCCTGAAAGATCTTTCATGCCCAGCATGCCGTCAATCAGCGTGACATCCCGGCTTTCAGCCCCGATTTCCCGCGCAACGAAATTTCTCAGCGTTTCTGGACCGTCGGAATCAATGTGGATCCTGACGATCCGACCCCGGCGGCGTTGTTTAAGCAGAATCTCAAACTCAGCGATCAGGTCTTCGGCTTCTTCCTCAATCTCGATATCGCTATCGCGTACGATCCGAAAAACACAATGGCCTACGCCATCAAAGCCCGGGAATAACATGTCCTGAAAATGCGCGATGACACTTTCGAGCCGGACATAGCGCAACAGCCCGGATTTCTTGTCTGGCAAGCGAATGAACCGCGTTGAGAATGCCGGCATCGGCACAAGGCCAACCATAGACTCACCGGCGCCATCCTTCGGATTGAGCTGAAATGCGACCGCGAAGCCGAGATTAGGAATGAAGGGAAACGGATGCGCGGGATCAACCGCTTGTGGCGTGAGAATTGGGAAAATCTGGGTCTCGAACAGTTCCTTCAGCCAGGTCATGTCGGTGCGTTTCATATCGGAGATCGAGAGCACTTCGATTTGTTCATCATGAAGCTGAGACCTGAGCTCCGCCCAGCACGATTGTTGATCCTTGATCAGCCGCTTGATCGCTGCCTCAATATCGCGAACTTGCTCTGCCGGAGTACGGCCTTCGATGCTGAGCTTTTGGATACCCGCCCGTACCTGCTCCCGCAGCCCGGCATAGCGAACCATATAGAACTCATCGAGATTGTTCGCCGATATTGAAAGAAAACGTAGCCGCTCGAGCAAAGGATGCTGACCATTCTTTGCTTCTTCCAAAACGCGCTCATTGAATTTCAGCCAGGACAACTCCCGGTTGATGTAGCGCTCTGAGGCGGCCGTTGGCGCTTTGCTCGCAACACTCATGTGATCAACTCTTTCTGCGATGATGCAGTCTATTCTTCCCCGAGAATTTCGCGCGCCAACGGAATGGTAAGGGCGCGATCTCCACTCGCTCCTGCCAGAATCTCAGCGGATTGTTCGATTAGCGAGTAATCCAGGCCAATCCGCGTGACAAGATAGTCCTCTACGGTTTTTGGAAGGTCTAAATAGGTACGTGCAAATGCGCGCCGCAAACGGGCCCGCATAAGCTCTTCATCTGGGGCTGGAAGTTCGGCCAAAGGCGCCGCTTGGAGACGAGACCTGAGATCGGGAGACTGAATACGCCAAAGGCTCGGCACGCTGTGCGCTGCGAGCAAGATCCGCGTTTCATGACGTTTGATACTGCTCAGGGTCAGTAACAGAGTCTCCGCATTGGAGAGCGATTCGACATCATCGATGGCGAGGTCTTTGTCGGTCAAAGCCTCGATCTCGCCGATCCCGAGGTCTGAGAAGGCTTTGGCGCTAAGATAACGCGCCTCTCTCTCGTCCGCCCATGCTTGAGCAATTGTCGAAATCCCGCTGCCGACCGCGCCAATCAAACAAAAGGCATGATATGGCCATCGGTCGGGCTTTCGCAGCGCGGCGCAGATCGACCTGTTGGCAGGGGTCATCGCCATGCTCTCAAAACTGAGCCGCGCCTCCGGGTATTGAATTGGGATTTGCCTCGAAGGCGGCATACTTTACTGGCTTTCGATCAGGCGTCCGGGACTAATAGCGGAGGTCATAACCCATCCAATTGGGTCTGCATTGATCACCACGCCCCGATCGCGAAGGTCTTTCGTCAAGCGCTCACCATTGCCTGCAAACGCAAAAGCGACCACCGCACCATCTGTCGAGATCGCGCGGGTTTGGAAGTTCGAGACAAGCGGCGATTGCGCGAGCGCATTCCGAAGCGTGATCCATTCGGTTAGAGAAGTGTATTTGACGGTCGCTTCAATCAGGGTCCGTGACGTGTCGCGAACAATTGAGGTCTGTTTCCAATCATCATTCAATCGAAGAGCAACCGCATCAATAACACCTTGCAGGGTGGCCGCTCGGGTCGTGATCCCGATCCGACGCGGACCGGATGGCGTGACCGAGACCAAATCAACCCGATATCCGCCTGCTGATCCTCGCAAATCAGCGAAAATGGCGCGCTGAGCACCGTTGATCGCGACTTCAGTTTCCAATGTTTCCCAAGGCGTTTCCGATGAGTATCCAGTCGCGCGGCTGACGATGAGCGGCACCAGGCTGCCTTTGGGCGGGCCTTCCCAGGCCAGGTTCCAGGCTAGGTCCATACCGTTGGAGGCGGTGGTGAACAGAACTGCGCGCGGCGCCATACTGTCGGTGTAAGGCAGTCCGACTTGGCTCAACGCGGCGCGAACTTGCGCTGGATTATAGACCACAGCGAGTTGGCCGCGATAGCGCCCTGCCCCGGCAACTTCTTCTTCAACATCAACGGCCGCTGCGATCCGGTCGGCTAACGCTTGATCTATGATCAGATCTGTTGCGGCCTGACGGTCTTCCGGCAAAGTGAGTCGCTCGATTAGGCGGCGTGCCCCAATCAATTTAGCTGATGCAAAGGCCTTCATCTGTGCCTCGCCGACTGTTGGCGCGCGTTCGTCAACAGCGATGCCGTTAATTGTGTACGCATCTCGGCTTTGTGCCTGTGAGCCGAAGGCCCCGAAAGTGATCAGCGCGAACGCCAGGATGAGCAGACGAATCATAGTGTTGAGCCTCTTAACTTATCTTTTCTTACCAAGTGTCAGAGTGAACGTGAACCGTATATGCACGCTGGTCACCTGACAGCCTGCATGCTAACGCGCGCGCCATGAGCACGAACACATCTGATTCCCTGTCTTATCGCGATGCCGGTGTCGATATTGAGGCAGGCGAAGACTTAGTCAAAGCGATTGGCCCGCTCGCAAAAGCGACTAAACGCGCGGGGGTTATGGGCGGCCTGGGCGGCTTTGGCGCCCTGTTTGATCTTAAAAAAGACGGTTGGGATGACCCGGTTCTGGTGTCTGGTACCGATGGAGTCGGCACAAAATTGATGCTGGCCTTTGAAACCGGCATTCACGAAACGGTTGGCATAGACCTGGTTGCGATGTGCGCAAATGATGTGCTCGCGCAAGGTGCTGAACCCCTGTTTTTTCTCGATTATTTTGCCACCGGCAAGCTCGAGAACGGGATTGCTGAACAAGTGATTTCTGGCATCGCGGAAGGCTGCAAACAATCTGGCTGCGCGCTGATTGGCGGCGAAACAGCAGAAATGCCGGGCATGTACCCGCCAGGACATTATGATCTCGCTGGCTTTGTGGTCGGTGCGGTTGAACGCGCAAACATATTGCCGCGCCATGCGGATATGGCGGCTGGCGATGTCCTGATTGGTCTTTCGTCTAGCGGACCGCACTCGAATGGATATTCGCTTATCCGAAAAGTGGTCGAGCGCTCGGGGCTTTCTTACACCGACTCTGCACCATTCTCGAATGCGCAAGCCTTGGGAGAAGCGCTGCTGACGCCAACGCGCCTCTACGCAAAGCAGGTTCTGCCTTTGCTGAAGCAAGACCTGGTTCACGGACTTGCCCACATTACCGGTGGCGGGGTCACCGAAAACACGCCTCGCATGTGTCCGGATCATCTGGTCCCGCGTGTGGATCGCTCTGCCTGGCAACCACCCGCTGTCTTTGATTGGCTGCAAGATGTCGGCAAAACCAATGATGATGAAATGCACCGCACATTTAATATGGGGATTGGGATGATCTTAGCCGTCTCCCCCGACAAAGTGGACGCAGTCCTCTCTGAACTTCAAAAAATGGGCGAACCGGCGGTTGTCCTAGGTGATTTGGTAGACGCGTGACGCGCTTACGAACGGCCATCCTGATCTCGGGTCGCGGAACGAACATGTCGGCGATCTTGGAAGCTGCTAGCGCGGCGGACTACCCCATCTCACCAGTGATCGTACTCTCAAATCGGCCAGAGGCGGCAGGCTTAGAACACGCGTCTGAGGCCGGCACAAATACGATTGTGGTGGATCACAAAGCCTTCGGCAAAGATCGGGAAGCGTTTGAGCGCGCGATGCAAGCCACGCTGCTTGACCATAACGTCGAAATGATCATTCTCGCCGGTTTCATGCGCATTCTCACGCCATGGTTTGTCAACCTATGGTCAGGTCGAATGATCAATATCCACCCATCGCTGCTGCCAAAATATCCGGGTTTAAACACCCATCAGCGCGCGATTGATGCGGCTGATAAAGAGGCGGGCTGTTCTGTTCATTGGGTCACTGAAGGTGTCGACGAAGGAGACGTCATTGCCCAAGCGCGCGTCCCTGTTTTACCGGATGATACTGCCGATTCATTAGCGGCCAGAGTGCTGCCAGCGGAACATATGCTCTACCCCAAAGCTGCGGCAATCGCAGCCAGAGACATCTTAGCGCGCGGATAATCTCACGCCAAAATCGGGCACAAAAAAACGAGCTGCGGTGACACAGCTCGTCTCTTTATCTGTCTTCAATCAGACGCTTAGCCGACAATGTCAGCCTCGCTGAAGAATTGCGCGATCTCGAGAGCGGCATTCTCGTCGCTGTCTGAACCGTGCGCAGAATTTTCGCCGATAGATTTCGCGAAAAGCTTACGGATCGTGCCGTCTGCAGCTTCTTCAGGATTTGTCGCGCCCATGACATCACGATAGCGCGCAACAGCGTTCTCGCCTTCGAGGACCTGAACCACAACTGGCGCCGAGGTCATGAACTCAACCAGCTCACCAAAGAATGGGCGCTCTTTGTGAATGTCGTAGAAACGCTCAGCTTGCGCTTGGGTCATCTGAATGCGGCGCTGAGCCACGACGCGAAGACCACCCTCTTCGATCACTTTATTGATCGCTCCGGTGAGATTGCGCGCAGTCGCGTCAGGCTTGATGATCGAAAATGTGCGAGTGCCAGCCATGCCGGGCTCCTGTAATATTTATATGAAGGTTTGGCGCGCCTATAACGACGCAATGTGTCCCCGGCAACCGCTGGACGCAGGATGCCATCAATTCTTCATAACTGGATGTAAGTCTGTTAAATTCGAGCCGGACAAGAGGAGGCTTTCTATGGCCGGAACACTACGAATGATGCTTGCTATCGCTGCAGTGATCGCTGCCGGTTACGGGATTTACTTTTTGTGGACCGGATCACTGCCGGACCACACGCTCAAAGTTGTCGGCAGCTATGGGATTTTGACGCTTATCGTCTTTGTCATCACGCTGATCACCAAACCCGCTGGTGAGAAGCACTAGCCTATTCGCGGACCCAAGCGCGCGCAGGTCCGAGATACCCCATTTCTATTTCCCACGGCTCGGCCTCGGCTTGTGCGCGAAGATTTTGTAACAGCTTGTGCTCCCACACAGCGTCAGAATAATCGGCAAGCGCCCCCTCTAGCGCATAACCGTAGGTTCGAAATCGCGTTACCACAGGTGCATAAAAGGCGTCTGCCGCACTCCAAGCGCCGAATAGGAAGTCCCCGGCTCCATGGTGCTCCGCTCTGAGCGTCGCCCAAATCGTTTTAACGCGCTCAATATCTGTCTCCAGATCACCTTCAATCGCAGGCGTTTCATGTCGTGACCGGATATCGACGGGCATTTGACTGCGCAGGCCGGTGAAACTCGAGTGCATTTCAGCGCAGACTGATCGCGCGACGGCACGGCGGTTTTCGTCTTCTGGCCAGACACGCCCTGGCGCAGCTTTTTCCGCGATCCATTCAGCGATGGCGAGGCTGTCGCGAATGATCAGAGCGCCGGAGCGCAAGACCGGCACTGTGTGCGAGCCCGTCTCCTTGATCAATGTCTCCCGCGTTTCCGCAAAGCCCAGAGGCACAATGCGTTCCGGAATGTCCAAGCCGCTTCCTCGCACCACCAAAGCCGCTCGAATGGACCAAGACGAGTAGTTCATATTCCCGAGAATGAGTTCCATTTAGGTTCCAGCTTCCTTCCAGCCACGTCCACCTTGTTGAAAATAACGCGCGACTAAGCCGGCATCTTTGGCGGCTTTGAACTGTTCACGGGCCTTTTGACGGGTCGCACCGTCGCCATCGTCAAACATCACCATGCAGCGCTCAAAGGCGGCATCGACTGGCAAGTCTACGCCATCCATGAGAAGCGCTACGGCGGCTTGGTTGTGATTGTCAGTGTCTTTCGTGATGAGGATAGGCTGCTTGCCAGCTTCAAGCCCTTCTGCTTCGGCTTGGCCGTGGGGCAGGAAGCTTTGATCATCATAGGTCCAAAGCGCCTCATCCAGGGCGGCCCGTCGCGCAGCCTCAGGACTAACGGCCAGCACCCGCCAGCCGCGTTCTAGACATTTCTCAAGCAAAGGCCCCACTGCCCGTTCCAGCGTGGTGCGCTGAAGATGGTAGAACCACCATTCTGGCTTTGGGGCCTCGCTCATAGATTATCCTTCGTGATTATCAGCGATCCAACGATCAAGCAGGCGCGGTCCGAACCCACTCGCCCAGCTTGGATCGGTTGGCGCTTTTTCGCCCTCAACCCAGGCGACGCCAGCGATGTCCAAGTGCGCCCACGTTTGACCTTCATTGATGAAACGCTGAAGGAATTGCGCGGCGGTGATCGAACCTGCTGCACGTCCGCCAATATTACGCATGTCGGCAAATTTGGACTTGAGCTGTTTGTCATATTCCGGCCCGAGCGGCATCCGCCAAACGCGCTCGCCTTCGGCAAGCCCAGCAGATGTTAGTTGGTCAGCCAAATCGTCATTATTGGTGAACATGCCCGCATGATGATGCCCCAGGCCAATGACGATCGCGCCAGTTAGCGTGGCGAGATCAACGATTGTCGAAGGCTTATAGTGTTCTTGTGTGTACCAAAGCACATCGCAGAGAACCAAACGTCCTTCGGCGTCCGTATTTTGAACTTCGATGGTCTGGCCAGATGCGGACTTTAGAATGTCGCCGGGCCGGATCGCATCGCCATCTGGCATATTCTCTACCAGGCCCACCAAGCCGACCACATTCGCTTTGGCTTTGCGTTTCGCCAGCGCCAGCATTGTGCCGACCACAGCTGCTGAGCCGCCCATATCGCCGCGCATGTCTTCCATGCCTGCGCCAGGCTTGAGCGAAATGCCGCCAGTGTCAAAACAAACACCTTTACCGACCAGCGCGACTGGTGCTTCGCCAGCTTTGCCGCCCATCCATTTCATAATCCCGAGCTTTGATTCTTTAACACTGCCTTGGCCGACGCCGAGCATCGAATTCATACCAAGTTTCGCGAGTTCTTTCTCACCGAGAATTTCGATTTCGAGACCATGCTCAGCGAGTTCTTCGATCTTTTTGGCATAACTGCCTGGATAGAGATCATTTGGCGGCAGGTTGACCAGGTCGCGCGCCAGATAGGTGCCATCTGCACCGGCATCGAGCGGTTTGAATGCGGCTTTCGCAGCTTTGGTGTCTGTTGTGACAATTGAAACGGTCGCCAATGTCGGCTTGTCTTCTTCTTTCAACTTGGTGCGATAATCATCGAATCGATAGGCCGCGAGCTTTGCACCCAGAGCGATGCGCGCCCCTGCGTCTGGATCGTCGACGGTGAGGGCGAGCGTTTTAAACCCGCTATTGGCTTGGGCTTTATAGACCCGCGCGCCAATCCGCTCGAGGCTGCGATCTGAGCGGGCTTTGGCTTTGCCGCCGCCGACCAAGAGCGCGCGTTTGGCTGCGCTACCCTTTGGCAGAACAACAATCGCTTGCTGTCCTTCTTTGCCTTCAAAGCGGCCAGACTTCATGGCTTCTGTAATCAGACCGCCTGATTCCGCGTCCAGCGCTTCTGCAGCTTGCGGCAATTTTCCGCCCTGATCGACGAGGAATCCGTGGATGTCACCTTTTGCGGCATCTGTGAATGTAATTTTCATGCAACAACTCCGTTTGAGCCGCAAAGTAAGCATCGACGCGCCGCGTGCAACTCGCTAGTCAGGAAAAACAGACAGGAAAACAAACAAAAAACACCCATGAACCAAGTCCAGCGCTATCTCTTCAATCGCGTTTTGCGATCTGTGCTGATAATTGTGGGCGGTCTCACCGTTCTTGCAATCTTGGCTCAAGGCCTGTCTCAAACCGAAATTATTGTCGACAATCGCCAAGGTGCGCTGACCTTTTTCAAAATCGTCGCCCTGGGCGTTCCGCAAATCGTCGCTTTGCTCACACCGATGGCGATGTTCGTAGCGACGATTTGGGCGCTCAATCGATTGCATCGGGACAGCGAAATCGTTGTCGCCCAAGCAGCTGGGATGACGCGTTGGCAGGTGGCCTCGCCAATCATCCGGCTCTCGGTTCTCGGCGCTGTCGTGCATTTGGGGGTCAATCTTTGGATCCAACCCTCAGCTCAACGCGAAATGCGCGAAACAATTAGCGAAGCCCGCGCCGATCTCGCTTCGTCGCTGGTGCGTCCGGGACAGTTTACAACGCCAGATGCCAATCTCACTGTGTTCGCGCGAGAGCAAGAAGGCGCCGACCTGATTGGCGTGCAAATCGCCGAGCGCGTGGGGCAACCCGATGCCCGAGACTATTTGGCGGAACGTGGCCGGTTTATCGAAATTGACGGCCAGCCCGCCATTGTCATGTTCAATGTGCAGATTCACTTTTTCGATGAAAATGGGATCTTGAATATCCTCTATTCCGACCAATCCACCTTTGATCTCACCCCGTTCACGCGGGAGGATGGGAAACTGGTCTTAAAGGCCTCAGACCGATTCTTGCACGAACTCCTATTCATTGATCGCTCAAGTTATAATGAGCGCCGAAACGAAGTGGAATTCCTCGCCGAGGCAAATTCGAGATTGTCCTCACCTCTGATCAGTATCGCTATGGCCTTATTGGCGGCACTCGCGGTGATGGGCGGTAATTTTAGTCGTCGCGGGTATTCGAGACGGATTGTCATCGCATCAGGCGGAGCGCTGCTATTGATCATCGTGCAACTCTCCGTCCAGTCGCAAAGCGGCAGTGACGCGATGATGAATATTGGCCAATGGATCGTGCCAATCGCGGCAATCGGCGGGCTTTCCTATGTGCTCTTCGTCAGCGGCAATCGGATCAAAGGAGCCCCGAAAACGTGACGGGCTCGATGATCCAACGCTATGTTTTTATGCGCTGCCTGATGGCGCTCGGGCTGGTGATCGGGATCTTCGCGATTACCATTATGCTCGTCGATGTGGTTGAACAGTTACGGACAGTAGGCGGCGATATAGATCTCTCGCCCCTGACAGCGGTTCAATTGTCTTTGATGAAATTGCCGGGCCTTCTGGAAGAGACTCTGGCCTTTGCGGTCCTGGTTGCGGCGATGATTGCGTACAATCAGCTCTCGAAAAGTTCGGAACTCTCCGTCATCCGCGCTACCGGGCAATCGGCTTGGCAATTCCTGGCGCCAGTCATGGTCATGGCAGCGGGTCTCGGCCTATTCGCAATGATGGTGCTCAATCCTCTCGGCGCTCACTTGTCTGAACGGTTCGAAACAACCCGCGCCAATTTATTGCAAGCGGGCGGGCAAGTGGTCGAGCGGCAGCGGTCAGACGTTTGG
Organism: Hyphomonas sp. ske169; assembly: GCF_056850855.1. Classification (NCBI taxonomy): domain Bacteria; kingdom Pseudomonadati; phylum Pseudomonadota; class Alphaproteobacteria; order Hyphomonadales; family Hyphomonadaceae; genus Hyphomonas; species Hyphomonas sp. ske169. The sequence goes on from NZ_CP096146.1 coordinate 168,649, forward strand.
CTGCGTCAAGGCACCGATGATAGCCAAATCGTCATCCATGCTGCGACGGTCGACAGCACTGGCCAGGTGTTCACCAAGGTTCGATTTTTGGAGGAAGGCCGCATTTATGAAGGCGCGCGGCCTACCTCAAGATTTCGGTTCACGCGCCGCATCGATGCTGACACCGCACGTATATCAGGAGGCTTCTGGCAGCTTTCCAATCTGATCGAGAACACACCAGGCAACCCGCCGCAAGAACTTGCCAGCTTAGCGATTGAGACCGATCTTGATCCCAATACGCTACTCTCTCGCTTCACGTCCCCGGATACGATCGGGTTTTGGGGTCTACCCTCGTTTATCAGTCAAACGAGCCGCGCCGGGCTGGATACGTCCCGGTTCTCGATGCGCTGGTTCGGGCTTACATCGCTTCCTGTCCTGTACACAGCGATGGCTCTCATCGGCGCGATTGTCTGCCTGCGGCTCTCTCGGTTGGGTGGCACCAGCCGCTTGATCGCGGTGGGCGCAGGGGCGGCTGTGGCGCTGTTCTTTGTCACCCAAATCGCCTCGAGCTTCGGCTCGTCGGGCGCGATCCCAGCGCTGATCGCGGCCTGGTCCCCTGCCCTCTGCGCGCTTTTCATTTCGCTGACAGTTTTGGCCTATCAAGAAGACGGTTAATCATTTCCCGGCTTGACAGCGGGCGCGGCCCCAACCACTTTCCGGCGCCTTGAAGCCCAGTCTGGAGCCATCCTTCCATGAATGTAGTCGTTGTTGAGTCCCCCGCCAAAGCGAAGACAATCAACAAGTATCTCGGGAAAGACTATAAAGTGCTCGCCTCTTATGGGCACATCCGAGACTTGCCATCGAAAGACGGTTCTGTTGATCCAGACAATGATTTCGAGATGATCTGGCAAGCTGACTCTAAGAGTCAGGCCCGCATTCGCGAAATCGCTGAGGCGGTAAAAGCTGGCGGCAAACTGATCCTCGCGACCGACCCGGACCGCGAAGGGGAAGCGATCTCTTGGCACCTGCTCGACGCGCTAAAAAAGCGCCGGGCAATCAAGAAAGACACGCCGATTGAGCGGGTCGTGTTCAACGCGATTACAAAGTCTGCTGTTACAACCGCGATGGAAAATCCACGTGAGATCGACCAAGAACTAGTCGACGCCTATCTGGCCCGTCGCGCGCTCGATTATCTGGTTGGGTTTAATCTCTCGCCGGTGCTTTGGCGGAAGCTGCCTGGGTCGCGCTCCGCGGGTCGTGTTCAATCCGTCGCCCTGCGTATCGTGGTCGACCGTGAGCTCGAAATCGAACGATTCAAGCCAGAAGAATATTGGACAATCGGCACAAAGCTCCGTGCGCCTGATGGAACAGATTTCGAAGCCCGCTTGCATGCATTGAATGGCAAAACGCTGAAAAAGTTTGACCTGCCAGATGCCGCAGCAGCGCAATCTGCGCTCGAGGCGGTTAAGCTTGGCGGGTATTCGGTTGAGACCGTTGAAGCAAAGCCGGTGAAGCGCAACCCGCCGCCGCCTTTTATTACCTCTACGCTGCAGCAGGATGCCTCCCGCAAGCTCGGCTTCTCAGCCAAGCGGACCATGCAAGCGGCGCAAAAACTCTACGAAGAAGGCCGCATCACCTATATGCGGACCGACGGCGTCAACATGGCTGAAGAGGCCTATCATGCCGCGCGGGAACATATTCAAGGCAATTATGGCGCGCAGTATTTGCCTGAGAAGCCGCGCCGTTATTCTTCGAAGCAAAAAAACGCTCAGGAAGCGCACGAAGCGATCCGCCCAACCGATTTCAGCCTCCGCCCAGACGATTACAAACAGTCCGACGGCGATTTGTGGAAGCTCTACGCGCTGATCTGGCGCCGCGCTGTAGCTTCACAAATGGAACCGGCAAAGTTTGAGCGCACTACGATTGACCTGCTCAATAAAGACAAAACGGCAACCCTGCGCGCGACGGGCCAGGTTCTGATCTTTGACGGCTTTATCAAGCTCTATACAGAAGGCCGGGACGATACTGATAAGGATGAGGACGCTGAAGCGCGTCTGCCGAAAGTCTCAGAAGGCGATCACGCTGACCTGCTTGAAGCCAAGTCTGAGCAACATTTCACCAACCCGCCGCCGCGTTATACTGAGGCTTCGCTCGTCAAAAAACTTGAAGAGCTCGGGATTGGGCGCCCCTCCACCTATGCCTCGACCATGTCGACCCTCGTGGATCGCGATTATGTCCGGATCGAGAAGAAACAGCTGATTCCCGAAGACAAAGGGATCCTGGTAACGTCGTTCCTCGAGAACTTTTTCCAGCGCTATGTCCAATACGATTATACCGCCAATCTCGAAGAGAAGCTCGACATCATCTCTGATGGAAAGCTCGATTGGAAAGCCTTCCTGCGTGAGTTCTGGACCCAGTTTACCGCGTCAATTGATGAGACCAAAGACTTGCGCGTTTCAGCAGTTCTGGACGTCCTTAATGAGACGCTCGGCTCTCACGTCTTCCCGCCGGTCGACGAGAATGGCAATATCAAAGAAAAGCCGCGCGAATGTCCGCTTTGCAAGGTCGGTGAGTTGAGCTTGAAGCTCGGTCGCCATGGCGCTTTTGTCGGCTGTTCCAACTATCCCGAATGTAAATTCACACGACCCTTCTCAACCCAAGAAGAGGCTGAGAATGCGATCAATCCGGACGGCGAGGAAGTTGCGGTTCACCCCGATACGGGTCAACCAATCATGCTCAAATCCGGCCGGTTCGGACCATACCTTGAAATGGATATCGGCGAAGACAAGCCGAAACGCTCAAGCCTGCCAAAGGGCTGGTCGCCGCAAGAGCTGGATGCCGACAAAGCAATCATGCTGATCAGCTTGCCGCGCGAAGTCGGGAAACACCCTGAAGACGAAGAGCCGATCCTGGCGAACCTTGGTCGTTATGGCCCTTATGTGCAGCACCAACGGACATTTGCGAACCTGTCGAGCGTCGAAGAGATGTTCACGATCGGTCTCAACCGAGCCGTGTCACTGATCGCGGATAAGCGCGCTGGCGGTGGCCGCGGTGGTCGCGGGGCAGCGAAAGTGTTGAAAGATCTTGGCGCGCACCCCTCAAGCGGGGATCCGGTGCAAGTCTTGGACGGCCGCTACGGGCCTTACATCAAGCACCAGAAGACCAATGCCACGCTGCCTAAGGATATGGAGCCTGCCAGTATCAATATTGATCAGGCGCTTGAACTCTTAGCGGCAAAAGAAGCTAAAGGCGGCAAGAAGAAGCGTACGACCAAGAAAAAAGCGCCCGCGAAAAAGAAAGCGGCAGCGAAGAAATAGTCTGAGGCGGGCTAATCCGCCCGGCCGCCTTTTTCGAGGCTGACCAATTTTGAGATATTGGGATCCGGCGTGCCCTGCAGCGGTAAAGGCGTTTCCATGCCCGGGATCCAGATATAAGGCGTCACATAGACGACCAATTGCGTGCGCGTTTCGAGCGCGCTCTGGTCACTCGCAAAAGCATTCAATATCGGTACATGACGAAGCCATGGAATGCCTGACTTGGCAGATATTCGATAGCGAGAATTCAAACCGCCAATCATGATGGTTTGCCCTGACCCAACAATCATCGAGGTGGAGGCCGCATTACGTTGTTTGGTCAGCAATACTTCCCCGGCCGTGGCCCCAAATCGCGAATCTTCGAGCGTGAGATCGACGCGGATTGAATTGTCCGCCATGACCGCTGGCGTGATCTCCATTGAGATCCCAGCCGTGATTGAGTCTGTGCTGACCACGGACGTGTCCGCCGTGCTGACTCGCACGAATTGATCATCGACGATCGCGATGCTTGCGGTCTGCATGCTTCGGGTCGCAATATATGGTCGGGCGAGGACTTGCGCTGCATTGCGCGCCGCTAGGAAGTCAATCGTGGCGGTGACTTGTGCTGAATCAGAGGCCAAGTCTGAAAAAGTCGCTACGATATTGCCGCCGGTTTGCCCGGGGATGAGACTGGCAATGCTGAACTTTCCGCTGGCAGCGTCTTCGAAGTTTAAGCCGAGTGATTCAACCGTCGATGTATTGATATCGACCACAAGGGCTTCGATGATCACATGCGCCACCGGACGGTCAGCTTGGGCGATGATGTTTAGGGCCTGGGCGACTTCTGTCGCGGGGCCCGCGAGGAAAACAGAATTTGTCTCTTCCACGCTGCTGGCGGCGAGACCCTCTTCGTCAGAAAACTCGGCATAGGGGAATAATTCAGAGATGAGTTCGACGACATCGGCGGAGGCGAGATGCTTCACCGCCACTTCGCGGCTGATGAAGCCATTAATCGGTGTCAGACTGTCCCCAGTCGTATCGATGCCTAGGCCTGTCTGGAAGGTCAGCACGCCGTTCACATCCTCAGCAAATACACCAGATGAGGCCAAGAGAGCGTTCATACCGTCAATCAGCGGCACATTCGAAAAGCGCGCCGAGACGCTGCCATTCAAGGATACCGCTTCCGAGGCATATTGAATGAGCGGGCTTTCAAGAATTTCGGTGAGCACCGCCCTTAAATCCGCTTGGACCAGATCAACCGATAGAAGAACCTCGGTGCCCGCCGCATTCGTGGTGACGTCCAGGCGTTGAATGGACTGTACTTTTTGCAGCTCCTGAGCCGCGGCGCTTCGTTCTGACTGCGCACGATAGGCGTCTAAAAGCGCGTTTTGGTCGCCGCGACCTTGCAGATTAGGGTCGGCAATACAGCTTGCGAGGGCGAAGACAAATGAAGCTGGGAGCCAATGCGTCATTCCTCTACGTCGCTCATGACGAGCCAATCGCTTGCTGTCAGTCATAACCAAATGCCGACCCCTCTCAAAGTTAGTGCTTTACGCTTAAACCGGACGCAATTGCGGCGGCCGCTCTAAAAGCCTGCACTGCTTTGCTTGCCGCACTTGTGACCGTTTTTATCGATGGGAACGCCATCAGAATTGGTCGACACTTTTTCGTTCAACGCCGCGACTTCATTGCCCTTCCAGCTATTAGACGACGATGTCCCCTTCACTACGGTCACGATCGAACATCCGGGGGTCAAGTAAAGGTTCTGGTCCTTGCTGTTTCCGCTGTGGATTTTGAGCTTCAGCTTATAGGCGCAGGCTGCAGGCACGATGAATCTATCATACTTGTTCTGCAAGAGGTCAGAATCGAGTTTCTTGTTGACCTCAGAACATTTAGGATGGGTGGCGTCGCCGCCTGGCTGCGAATCGCGGGCACTAACTGAGACCCAATCGACGGAAAACGAACCAGCATTCCCCATAATGATAACGCCGCAAACGGCATTCGCACCTTCGCATGATGAGTGGACATATTCTTTGTTCACGCTCGACGCATTGGCAGGAGCAATCGAAGTGACGCCGGCAATCATCGCGCCCGAAAGAAGAACGAAGCCGGCTTTTTGGAAAATCCTAGGCATAGTAATCCCTTGTGTCTTGTCCCCATGGGTTTTCGATAAAACACGATCGGTAAGGTATCGACTGTCACATTGGACAGTTTGCGAACGGACAAAAAATCGCTTGCCTTATTGCGTTTCGGACAAGGAGATTCTCATGGCTCGATCCCCTCTCAAACAGGCGTTGTTGGGCAAAACCATATTGCTGGGTCTGGCTGCTCTAACGCTCACCGCTCCTGCTGCCATGGCCGAAGCCTCCATTTTCGAGCTGCGCATCACCAATGATACAAACACAGACCTCACCTTTCGGCTTCAGGACGGTCACTCCAAGCATGCTCGGCTGACTTATAATAAGAAATCAGTGAATTCTCACACGATCTAAGCTGGCACCTATGATGTGGTCGGGGTGCAAGCGACCGGTGCGAAATGTGACCCCAAATGCGGCGTTTGCACGCCGACTATTGGCAAGGTCTACGCCTGGTACAAAGACAGCTCGGGCGAGGAAGTCCGCAATAATTATTATAAAGCGACGGTGGAGTTTTTTGAATATTGCGGCGTTGCCGGCACCAAACCAATCACGACCTATACCTCAAACTGGGCGTTTGATCATGGCGGCGGTAAGGGCACCAATCACTATAAACACATCGATAAATCCACGCATAACAGCTACACCAAGAGCGATCCCGCCCAGGGCCTGACCGTCGATGGCAACCACATTAGCGGGCACGCGACCATCGTGTACTCAGAAAAATAGGTCTCGACGAACGCCTCAGGCAAACAAGTTGAGAGGTCCCCGACAGGCTGTGTAGATCGACCGTCTGGGATCACTCGGATCGAAACCATACCGCAAGGCCGCTGCGACCACCGCTTGCATCGTTGTACTCACCCCCAACCGATCACGTGCATTGGTGACGTGAAAGCGAAGCGTGCGCTCCGATATGCCGAGAATGCAGGCGGCCTCGGAAATGGTTTTCCCGACCGCTAACCATTGCAAACACTCGATCTCGCGACTGGAAAGTGCGCTGTTCAATGCTACCTGATCTGGCGCAGTTCCGATCGTCGGTGATTGACTGCGCAAATAGCGGTATGCCGCCACAAATGTGTCGAAGATCAGGCTCGCTGTCTCGTTGCGCTGCGGGCAAATCGGCTGGCGAGTCCTCGCTGTGAGGAGAAGTACGCGATCCCGCTCCGAAGAGACGGCTTGGGACAGGCAATCGACCCATGGCGGGTTTTGGTAATTGGAAATCGCGCCAAGCAATTCCGAGCAGATCGGGGTTTCGAATGCCGCCGCCGAATAAACGTCATCTTGTGCAATTTGCCAGGCCAAGAAATTCCGTATGGAGGTTGGGTCGGCTTCAAGCGCGGTCTCCCATATTTGAACGAGATCCGATCTTAAACGTTCGGCATCGTCTCCTAAACTGTCTTCAAAATTATCCCACACAGGAGATAGGTTTTCGCGCATCGCCTGAACAGGGCCAGGTGCAGGACGCCAATCGAGCGAGACATGCTCAAATCCTGCTTTCGTAAACAGCCCCCCTGCTTGCGCGAGGAGATCATTTAATTGTTTGCATCGATATAGCTTTAACAGCTCTAGATTTAAATTCATACGCCAGGTCCGATAGGTTTTTTTGTCAAAACCCCTCTTCATTTTCCCGTCGATCAATTTGTCCCCGCGCTCCATATTGAGCGACGGTTTATAACGCAGACTTAGTAAAATGGTGCCCTTCTTCTTTGCAACGATGGGATGAGTATAGAACAGATTCGATTTATAATTACATAATGCATTTCTGTATTCGCGTGCTATTTAAAACATTGAACGAGTTAAATCCTTTCGCATCAAGGTATTTCGCGATTAAAACTAGACGAGTTGGCGGTCTGAGATTTAAGCTCTTAAGATGAGTGATGAGATCCTGATACGCCCTGCCACTCCACGCGATCTGCCGACACTGCTACGGTTTGAGCAAGGTATCGTCACGGCCGAACGGCCTTATGATCACACCCTAAAGCCCGATCCGATCAGCTATTATGATGTCGGTGCGATGATTGAAGCGCCAGACTGCGAAGTCGCAGTTGCGGAGGTAGATGGACAGTTAATCGGCTCGGGATATGCCGCAAAGAAGGCCTCCCGGCATTACGTTCATCCGCCATTCCATGCCTATATCGGGTTTCTCTATGTTGAACCCGACTTTCGCGGACGAGGCGTGAACAAGAAAGTGCTGGACCACTTATTCGCCTGGGCGAAGGCGAATGATCTCCCAGAGATCCATCTGACCGTTTATCCCGATAATGATGCGGCCGTTCGGGCTTATGAGAAAGCTGGATTTGACCGTTACATACTCGAGATGAGGCTGAATCTCGATGAGAAAACCTAGACCCCGGGGCGGATGAGGCATGTCATGGCGCTTAAGAGTGTAATCGGAAACTGGATTTTGGTTGGCGCAGTGGCAATCGCGTTTTTCTTTCTGCCAAAGCTTCTCAAGTCCGAAAAAGAAACAGAAACAGATGCCAGCGGCACCGAGGAAGCGTCCACCGATCAACAAGCCCCGCTGATCGAAGGTCCGCTCGAGATTAGGCTTCCAGACATCGACGTCGCGCAAGACCCGCCCGCACCTGAAACCGACCTCCCCTTCCCCGATACGCTTTCCATTTGCGCCTTAATGTCCGTATCTCACGCGCCGAACACGAATGAGGGCCTTGAGATCACCGGGTATCGTCAATTCATCTCCGTAAATGGGGTCAATGTTGCGATGGCCCCGATTGAAAAGGGCTGTTTCTCATCCGGCTTCGGGCTGCGAGGCGAAAGAATTCATAAAGGCGTCGACTTCCACCATCGAAACGCGGTCGAGATTTATGCTGCCGCTGATGGAGTTGTTCGCGAGAAAGAATATCGCGATGACTATGGTAATATGATCGTGCTGGAGCACGAATCTGGCGTGTTTACGCGCTATGCCCATCTTGAGCGCTTCAGCGCTGGTATCGCTATAGGTGACGAACTCAGCGTCGGAGCCCCTCTCGGAATAATGGGAAATACCGCTTCGTACCGCATCCCTCGGCACCTCCATTATGAAGTGCTGGTCGGAGAATGGACGCAGCCGGCGGGATCGTTTGCGTTGACGCCGTTTAATCTGTTTGCGCGCCTGTCTGAAAATTAGCACGAGCCAAGCGCCGCAACTTCCTGTATGGCGCGCGCAATGAGCTTTCCAGATCGAGATACCGTCCTCGCGTTTCTTAAAAACAACCCGGACGCCACCACCAAACAAGAAATCGCACGCGGCCTTAAAGTCAAAGGGCGTGAACGCCAGACTCTACGCGCCATTCTCAAAGAGTTAGAAGCCGATGGCACGCTGACCAAGACAGGTCGCCGGGCTTGGGCACAATCTGATACACCGCCGCCGACCTCTGTCATTCGGTTTGAAGGAACAGACGAGAATGGTGAACTGATCGCGCGCGCCTTTGGCAAGCAAGGCGCTTATGGTCCACAATTGCTCTATGACGGCTATTCGGGCAAATCTCGCGGCCCAGCGCCAGGGGTCGGTGATCGCGGTCTCGCGCGCCTGAAAGAGACCGATGGCGTCTGGACTGCGCGTCTGATGAAACTGTTTGAAACGCGCGACGAAGAACGGCCAGTCACCGGCGTCTATATTCGCACCGATCGCGGCGGCCGAGTCAAACCTGCGAGCCGTAAGATCAAACACGAGCTGCACATTCGCGAGGCCGACCGAAACGGCGCCGAAGATGGCGATCTGGTTATGGCGACCCCATTCCCACAACGCGGCTATGGCCCGGTGCGGGCTGAAATCGCACAAATCCTCGGGCGCCGAGAAGATCCGCGCGCGGCCTCTATTATCTCAATCGCGGCCTATGATATTCCCACCGACTTTCCAGAGGCCGTGCTGGAACAGGCCCAATCCGCAAAACCGGCGGACGTAGAACGCACCGACCTGCGCGAGACGCCCCTGATCACAATCGACCCCGCCGATGCGCGGGATCATGATGATGCGGTCTATGCCGAAGCGCTGGAGGAGGGATACCGCGTGATTGTCGCCATCGCAGATGTCGCGGCCTTTGTGACGCCTGGCAGCGCACTCGATCAAGAAGCGTTGAAACGCGGCAATTCAACCTATTTCCCGGATCGGGTCGTACCAATGCTTCCGTTTGAGCTCAGCGCCGATGCCTGTTCTTTGAAAGAGGGACAAGATCGCCAATGTATGGCGGTCGAGATCGAGTTCGATAAATCGGGCACCAAACGCAAACACCGCTTCTTGCGCGCTGTAATGCGGTCGGCCGGGGCGCTCTCGTATGAAGAGGCGCAACAAGCGATTGATGGAAATCCGAGTGATCGAGCTGCAACGCTCTTGGACACCGTGCTCAAACCACTCTGGGCGGCTTATGAGGCGGTCTCGAAGGCGCGGATGCGGCGCGCGCCGCTTGAACTGGATCTGCCCGAACGCAAAGTCGAAATCGCAACAGATGGTACAGTTGCGGGGATTCGGACAAAAGAACGGTTTGATGCGCATAAACTGATCGAAGAGTTTATGATCCAAGCCAATGTTTGTGCGGCCGAAGAACTCGAGACCCGAAACACACCCCTGCTTTATCGCGTCCATGATGCGCCTTCAGATGCGAAGATTGCAGCTTTGGCGGAGTTCTTGAAGACCATCGATGTGAAGTGGCCCTTAGGTGAAAAGACCCAGACCAATCGCTTCAATCGCCTGCTTTCTGATTTTGCTGAAACCGATCAAGCGGAAGCAGTGTCTGAGATCATTTTACGCACGCAGAGCCAAGCCATTTACAGCCCCGAAAATATCGGTCATTTCGGGCTCAACTTGAAAAAGTATGCGCACTTTACCAGCCCGATCCGGCGCTATAGCGACCTGATTGTGCATCGAGCTCTGATAAAGGCGTTGAAATTTGGACCTGACGGACTGGATGAGAAACAAGCGGTCCAGCTAGACGAAACTGCCGAACACTTGGTCCAAACCGAACGCCGCTCCATGGCTGCAGAGCGCGACGCGACGGACCGATATCTTGCCCATTACCTCGCTGACCGAGTCGGCGCGGAGTTTCCTGGACGGATTACCGGCGTCACTGCATCGGGCCTCTTCATCCGACTGGAAGAAACCGGCGCCGACGGCTTCTGTCCCGCCTCCAGGATCTCTGACGAATATTGGGGCTATCGCGAGGCCGCCCAAGCACTTATCGGCGACCAATCCGGCAAACGCTATGAGTTGGGCCAGTCTGTCACTGTGCGACTGCGCGAAGTGACACCACTTGAGGGCGGCTTGCTCGTCGAACTGACATCCGACCCAAAGCCCCGTAAACCAGGCGAGAAATTACAGCCTCGGACGCGGGGGAAGCGCTTTGATCGCAGTAAAAGCTCTGGCAACAAGAACCGGGGACGCGGAAAATCAGGCGGAAAAGGCAAAAAACGGCGATGAGTAAACCTGACCTAGGCACGGCTTATGACCGCGAAGATGCCGGCGAAGTCATTCTAGAAAACAAGCCGAGCCCTCGCCCGAAGGATGCCGCGACGCTGATCCTCGTCCGCCGCGACCAAACTCAACCGCGCGTGTTGATGGGTAAGCGATCCGGTCGCCATGACTTTATGCCCGACAAATATGTCTTTCCAGGCGGGAGGGTTGATCCTCAAGATGGACGTGTCGTCAGTTATAGCGAACTGCAAGATCTTGAAGCTGCGCGCCTCCAATACCAAGCCCGCCGCCTTCCGCGTGCTTTCGCCCTGACCGCCATTCGCGAAACGTTCGAAGAAACAGGCCTTTTGCTGGGTCGGCAAGCTGAAATGCCGAGCAAAGCGCCACAAGGGTGGCAACCTTTATATGATATGGATATCGCGCCTTGTTTGGAGCATTTACGCTTCATCGGCCGGGCTGTGACACCGCCGTATCGCCCGAAGCGGTTTGATGCCCGCTTCTTCATGGCAGAAGCCGAAAAAATTCTGATCGACGACCGCCCGCCGCTCGACGGCGCCGAACTGCATGATCTGCAATGGGTCTCGCTGCGCGACGCCTTGGCGCTCGATCTACCGAATGTGACCCGATTTATGCTTGGTGAAATCGAAGAACGGCTCGCCAAAAAAGACGAATTGGGACCACCATTTTTGAGGTGGACGCGGTCTGGTCACTCAGCCGACCGAATTTGATGCGAGAGAGCGGTTGACTTCAGCCTCACAACCCATCATTAGACGCGTTTTCGAGTTTCAGCCCTAAATTAAAGGCGCACCGTTATGGCCAAACCGGCAACGATTAAAATTCGCCTGAATTCAACTGCAGGCACCGGGTTCTTCTACGTCACGAAAAAGAACCCACGCAACATGACCGAGAAAATGGTCAAGCGGAAGTATGATCCGATTGCGAAAAAGCATGTCGAGTTCAAAGAAGGTAAGATCAAATAAGATCTCTACGCCTTGAATAGATTACGAAAAACCGAGCCACGTGCTCGGTTTTTTTATGCCGCAGCTTGGCTGGACACGAGTTCGTCAACGGTTTTCAGGAATGAGCGCACTTGGATGGGTTTCGAGAGATAGCCCTCACACCCCGCTTCCCGGACCAGCATTTCATCTGTCCGCATGGCAAACGCAGTGACAGCTAGGACAGGGATGCCAGAGGTCCGCTCATCGTCTTTCAGCCAGCGTGTAATATCGAGGCCTGAAACCTCAGGTAGCTGGATATCCATGACGATCAGATCCGGTTTCTCTTCGAGCGCGATGCCGACAGCTTTCGCGCCGTCCACACATTGCAACGTCTCGTAGCCACTCGCCTCCAGCAAGTCGCTGAACAGGCGCATGTTCAACGCATTGTCTTCGACAATCAGGACTTTGCGAGAGATCGGCTCTGCCATGCGCTCGGTTCCGAATCATACAAGGCGTTCATTTGCCCCGCTTGCTTGTAACAATAGCTTCGTTAACGATTCTTTTCCAATTGCTCCACACCCAAGAACATGGCATGAACAAATATGCCTTCCCTGTGCCGAGACTGCGATGCCCATGTCTCTGACACAATTGATCAGTGTCAGACCTGCGGATCCTATCGCATCATTTCGCACCCGGAGCTTGAAACCCTCTGCATCGCTCATATCGATTGTGACGCCTTCTTCGCAGCCATCGAGAAGCGCGACAATCCAGACCTGAAAGACAAACCCGTAATTGTCGGCGGCGGGAAACGAGGCGTGGTGACGACTTGCTGCTATATCGCGCGGCTGAATGGCGTGCGGTCTGCGATGCCGATGTTTAAGGCGCTTAAAGCGTGCCCAGAGGCGATCGTGATCAGGCCAAGGCGGGAGGCTTACTCCACCGCCTCGAAACAGATCCAAGAAAAGTTCCGCTCGCTCACCCCCCGCGTGCAGATGCTGAGCATTGATGAAGGGTTTTTGGACCTGTCCGGCACAACCCGCCTTTCTGGCGCTTTTCCGGCGGTATCCCTGAGCCGGCTGGCACGAGAGGTGGAGAAAGATATCGGCATCACGATTTCGATTGGGCTTTCAGAAAACAAATTCCTCGCAAAAACGGCGAGTGAACTAGATAAGCCGAGGGGTTTTGCGCTGATCGCCCAATCTGAGGCGATGGCATTTCTCGCGGAGCAGCCTGTCGGCTTCCTGCATGGCGTCGGCAAACAGCTCGCCAAGAAGCTAGAACGAGACGGATATCGCTATGTCGGTGACTTGCAGACCAGCGAAGCACGAGAGCTTATCCGCCATTATGGCGAGACCGGGCTGTGGCTGCATCAACGCGCGCAAGGCATCGACAATCGGCCAGTACGCACCGATACGATTCGCAAATCCGTTTCGGCGGAACGTACCTTTGAAACCGATATTCGTTCCTATGACATTCTCGAAGATCGGTTGTGGCAAGTCTGTGAAGAGACCGCCATTCGGGCCAAACGCCACAATGTCGAAGGCTCGACCATTACGCTAAAGCTTAAGACCAAGGATTTTCGGACGCTGACCCGGTCCGCAACGCTGCCAGCGGCCACTAATCTGGCAAACGCCATGTTCCGCGTCATGAAGCCTATGTTGAAGCGGGAAAGCACCGGCGAGCGCGCGTATCGACTGATTGGTATTGGCCTATCACATCTCCAGGAAGCGAAATTTGACACCCGCGACCTGATTGACCCCGGCGTCGAAAAACGCGCGAAAGCAGAACGCGCCAGTGATGCAGCAAGATCGAAGTTCGGAAACGCCTCTGTGATGACGGGTCGCTCGATCAAACTAGCGGCAGAAAAAGCCCGTAAATCGTAATCAGGCTTGCACATGGGCAGGCAGGCGCGCTAGCTGGGCGAAAATTATGGAGTGCTAGTATGTCGACCCCTGAAAGCCGTCTCGCAGACCTTGGAATCACATTGCCAGAGCCGATGCCCGCGGTGGCCAATTACGTCCCCTTCGTCATTAGCGGCCAGCAGCTTTTCGTCTCTGGCCAAGTGAGTGCCGGTCCGGACGGACGGGTCATCGGCCGCTTGGGTGAGAATATGAGCGTGGAAGAAGGCCAAGCCGCCGCGCGCTTCTGCGGTTTAAACTTGCTCGCACAATGCAAAGCGGCGGTGGGTGATCTGTCCCGGATCAAACGCGTCGTGAAATTGGGCGGGTTCGTGAACGCCCACCCCGATTTTGTGGAGATCCCGCAAGTCATCAATGGCTGCTCGAACCTGATGGTTGACGTGTTTGGCGACGCCGGACGTCATGCGCGGTTCGCCGTAGCTAGCCCCGTGCTCCCGCTAGGCGTTGCGGTGGAAGTCGACGGCATATTCGAAATTGGCTAAGCGCTTCCAGCTTCAAGACTTTGCCTATGCCCATCGCGGGCTTTGGACGAATGACGGTCTGCCGGAAAACAGCATGGCAGCATTCCAAGCCGCTGCCGTGCAAGGGCTCGGGATCGAGTTTGATGTTCGCCCGTCTGCTGATGGCGTACCGATCATCTTCCACGACCCGACGCTTGATCGGATGACCCAGGAAACCGGCAAAGTTGAGGAAAGACGCGCCAGTGACTTGGTGGAGCTCCCCTTGAGAGGCGGCGGCGAAATCATTCGGCTCGAAGACCTTCTGTCAGACTGGCCAGCACAAACACCCCTGCTGTGCGAGATAAAGATCGATGGCGAGACTGATCCAGTCGTCTTCTGCGCTGCTGTAGCAGCACTGATCGACGCTCATGAAGGTCCAGCGGCGATGATGAGTTTCTCGACCCTGGCCGTGGCGAGCATTCCCGAGACGATCATGCGCGGACAGTTGATTGCGCCAAGTGAGGGCAATGCCACGAAAAACCTGGCCGCAACGCCAAAGGTCTCTGTCGATTACCTCGCCTGTCACACGGGCGATGCGCAAAATGCCTCGCTTCAGGAGGCTCGCACTACTCTGCCACTAATCACATGGACGGTGAAAAGTGCGGAGGCGTGCGAGACGCTCGCATCGCTCACGGAAAGTCAAATTTTCGAAGGTTTCGATCCAGCGCTCGCAAAACGCCATATTTTCAATACATAGAACAATATGGACGAGACGGTTTTCAAAGCGCGTATCATTTCTGGGCTGGATGAAGTTGCCCCAGAGACCTGGAACCGCCTCGCAAATCCGCCATCCCTACCCTTCGATCCGTTCCTCACCTGGGAATTTCTAGAAGCGATGGAATCGTCTGGCGCTGCCCAACCCGAAACCGGCTGGTCGCCGTGTCATATACTGGTGGAAGGGCCAGGAGAAGACGTGCTCGCTGCCATGCCGCTCTACGCAAAGACCCACAGCCAAGGCGAGTTTGTGTTCGACCACAGTTGGGCTGACGCGTATGAACGTGCTGGCGGCTCATACTTTCCAAAACTGTTGAGCGCGGTGCCATTCACGCCCGTGACCGGGCGCCGATTTTTGGTCCCGCCTGGGCCAGACCAGGGCCGCCTCGAGAATGCGCTTTTGTCGGCAGCCATCCAGATCGCAGCACAAAACGATTTTTCGTCTCTACACATCAATTTTGTCGAGCCGGACTTCGCCAATCAAATGGGTGAAACCGGCCTCCTCGTTCGCACCGCTCAGCAATTTCATTGGCACAATGATGGCTATGCGGATTTTTCAGATTTCCTAGCAGCCTTGTCATCCGCGAAACGCAAAAATCTGCGCAAGGAGCGCGCAAAAGCGCAGGCGGGATTGACGTTCAAACACCTGACTGGCGAGGCCATCACGGAACAGGATTGGGACGCGTTCTTTGAGTTCTATATGGACACCGGCTCGCGCAAATGGGGCTATCCCTATCTCAACCGAGACACGTTCACCCTGCTTGGTGAAAGGCTTGCGGATAAGATCCTGCTGATCATGGCCTATGATGGTGATGTCCCGATTGCGGGCGCGTTGAACCTAATCGGCTCAGATACTTTGTATGGACGGTATTGGGGCTGTTCCAACCCCCGCCCCTTCCTGCATTTTGAAACCTGCTATTACCAAGCCATCGATTATGCGATCGAGAACGGCCTGCGCTCCGTCGAAGCTGGCGCTCAAGGCGGACACAAGCTCGCCCGCGGCTATGCCCCTGTGACAACGCATTCAGCCCATTGGATCGCGCATAAGGGCCTGAGAGAGGCCATCGACCATTATCTTGAGCGCGAACGCCAAGCCGTTGAACATGAATCTGCTTATTTGGAAAAACGCACGCCGTTTAAAAAGGATCCAACATGACCCTGCACGCCGCCTATGACCCCGATAATATATTCGCAAAGATCCTGCGCGGAGAGATGCCGAGCGTGAAAGTCTATGAAGACGATGTCGCGCTCGCCTTCATGGATGTGTTCCCGCAAGCCGAAGGCCATACGCTGATTATTCCAAAAGACGTTGAGGTTCGCAATTTTTTAGACATGCCCACTAACAAGCTGGGTGCCTATATGGAGCGTGTTCAAACGGTTGCCCGCGCCGTTGAGAAAGCGCTGACGCCAGATGGCGTCGTTGTTACCCAATTTAATGGCGCGCCCGCTGGGCAAACCGTCTTCCACCTCCATTTCCATGTTATTCCGCGCTGGATCGACAAGAAACTCGCGGGTCACGCAAGCGGACAGATGGCAGATATGGGCGAGCTTGAAGCGCTCGCCACGAAGATCCGCTCTCACCTCGATTGAACGAGCCTCATCTTGAGCGAAGTCGAAGGATGATTCTCCGAGCCGCTCCGCCCTCGTCCTTCGACTTCGCTCAGGATGAGGGCTGTTTCGGTCCGTGAGCTCTTAAAGCCCCAACTTCTCGCGCAAGATCTTGTTCACGGCTTGCGGATTCGCTTTGCCGCCAGAGGCTTTCATGACCTGGCCAACGAACCAGCCAATTGTCTTTGGCTTCTCTTTGACCGCCGCAGCCTGATCCGGATTTGAAGCGATGACCTCGTCGACAATCGCTTCAATCGCGCCTGTATCGGTGACCTGTTTCAGGCCATGTTTCTCGACAATGTCAGCTGGATCGCCTTCGCCATCAATCATGCGTTGGAACACGTCCTTAGCGATTTTGCCTGAGATCACGTCGCTGCTGATTAGATCGATCAAACCGCCAAGCTGGACAGCCGAGACAGGGCTCGTCGCAAGTTCAAGTTCGGCTTTGTTGAGATAGCCGAACAGCTCCTGCGTCACCCAGTTTGCCGCCAGCTTAGGATCACGACCTGTCGCAACCGTCTCGTAAAAATCAGCGCTTTCCGCATCTGCGGTCAAAACCCCAGCATCATAGCGTGAAAGGCCATAATCGGCTTCGAACCGCGCGCGCTTTTGATCCGGCAGTTCCGGCAGGTTGACTTTGATCCCTTCAATGAAGGCATCATCAATTTCAAGCGGCAACAGGTCCGGATCCGGGAAGTAGCGATAATCGTGCGCATCTTCTTTTGACCGCATGCTGCGGGTTTCGCCTTTGTCAGGATCATAGAGGCGCGTTTCTTGATCAACCCCACCACCGCCTTCAACGATTTCGATCTGTCGCCGTGCCTCGTACTCGATGGCGGCTTGGATGAATCGGAACGAATTCATGTTCTTGATTTCGCAACGCGTGCCGAGGTGGCTGAAATCGCCAGTCTCGCGGAACTTCTCATAGGCACCAGCTTTACAGATCGAGACATTTACGTCTGCGCGCAGATTGCCCTTTTCCATATCACCGTCGCACGTCCCAAGCGCAACCACGATGGATTTCAGCTTTTTGACATAAGCAGCAGCTTCCAAGGGCGTGCGGATATCTGGCTTCGAGACAATTTCCATCAAGGCAACGCCGGACCGGTTCAAATCGACATAAGTCGCGGTCGGATCCATATCGTGGATCGACTTGCCCGCATCTTGCTCGAGGTGAAGGCGCTCGATCCGTACAGAAAACGCATAAGCCGGGTCGCCATGCGCGGGCTCCACATCTACCTCGATCTCGCCTTCGCCGACGATTGGGTGCGCAAACTGGCTGATCTGATAGCCTTGCGGCAGATCTGGATAGAAATAATTCTTGCGATCGAAGCGTGAATATTTGTTGATCTGAGCGTTCAGGCCGAGGCCGGTTTTAACCGCCTGCTCAACACAGAACTTATTGATCACGGGCAGCATGCCAGGCATCGCCGCGTCGACCAGGGAGACATTTTGGTTCGGCTCTGCACCGAACTGAGTTGAGGCGCCTGAAAACAGCTTGGCATTCGACGCGACTTGCGCATGAACCTCAAGCCCGAGCACGACTTCCCAGTCACCCGTGTCGCCTTTTAGCGTATATGTCGGACGATCACTCATCGCCTTTTTCCTCATTCGTTTCGTCTGTGTGTTTAGCGCGCTTCTCAGCCGCTTCAACCCGTGCCCGTCTTTCCGCGAGGCGGCGATCGATGGCGTGTTCTTTTCGTCCAAAGATCGGCAAACCTGTCATAAAGGATGTGCCCTCCTGGAATTCTTTTTTCTCCAAATACCGATCAACAATCATCGCAATTCGGAAAGCAACATAGGCCGCCGCAATCAAGGTCATCGCCCAAATATGGCGCGACCGTTCATGAAATGGATCCGCTCCGAAATTAAACGCCGCGAGCAGCATGATGCCCACGCATATGACAAAGATCGATGCCATCAGGATGAGAAAGCGTCGGCTCATCGCGCTAGTCTACCACCACTTCTCCGGCTTTGCGACAAACCCTGCCGCCTCCTCAATTGCGCCAGCGACGCGGAAACAGGCCGCTTCATCCAGCGCTTTGCCAATCACCTGAAGCCCTAGGGGCAGACCGTCATTGTCGACGCCAGCTGGCACCGAAATGCCAGGCAGTCCCGCAAGGTTCGCCGTCACCGTGAAAATGTCGTTGAGATACATTTGAACCGGATCATCGGTCTTCTCGCCATAGGCAAAAGCGGCACTTGGGCAGGTTGGCGTGAGCAGCGCATCAACGGTTTCGAACACGGTTTCAAAATCCTGAAGGATCCGCGTCCGAACTTTTTGGGCGCGCAAATAGTAGGCGTCATAATATCCTGACGAGAGAACATAAGTCCCGATCATCAAGCGGCGTTGCACTTCAGCGCCGAACCCTGATGCGCGCGTGCCTTCATAGGTCCCGATTAGCCCATCGCCGCTTTCCCGGGCGCCATAACGCATACCGTCATACCGAGCGAGGTTTGACGAGGCTTCCGCCGGCGCCACGATGTAATAGGCCGGCAGCGCATATTTCGTGTGTGGCAACGAGACATCGACGATCTCTGCGCCCATCGATTTGAGCCATTCAATGCCCTGTTGCCAAAGCTTTTCGATCTCTTCCGGCATGCCATCAACGCGATACTCTTTCGGCACGCCAATTTTCATGCCTTTCACGCCTTTATGAACCTCTGACACCCAATCTGGCGTCTCGACATTGAGCGAGGTTGAGTCCTTCTCATCGTGCGAACACATGACTTCTGTGAGAAGCGCTGCATCCGTGACGGTCTTCGCAATAGGGCCAGCTTGGTCGAGGGAACTCGCAAACGCGACCATGCCCCAGCGCGAGGCTCGGCCATAGGTGGGCTTGATCCCTACGGTTCCTGTAAATGCAGCGGGTTGGCGAATGGAGCCGCCCGTGTCGGACGCTGTCGCCGCCAGGCAGATATCGGCTGCCACGGCAGTTGCTGAACCGCCCGAGGATCCACCAGCGGTCAGCGTTGCATTACTTCCGCCTCGGCGCCATGGATTAGACGGCGGACCAAACCGTGAGGTTTCGTTAGACGAGCCCATCGCGAACTCATCCATGTTGAGCTTGCCCAACATAACAGCGCCTTCGTCCCACAGATTCTGGGTCACAGTGCTTTCATAAGTCGGGGTGAACTCGCCCAATATGTTTGAGCACGCCGTGGTGCGGACGCCTTTGGTACAATAGAGGTCTTTGATCCCGAGCGGGGCGCCATCAAGTCGGCCCGCTTTGCCGTCTGCCCGCCGGGCATCTGAGTCAGCGGCCATTGCAAGCGCCTGATCTGGGGTTTCAACCACATAGGCATTCAGTGAGGCATTTGAGGCCGAAATCGCGTCAACAAAAGCCTGCGTTAGCTCGACGCTAGAATAGTCGCCTTTGTCCAAACCATCTAAGGCTGACGTTAAAGTGAGTTTTGTCAGATCGCTCATGCGAGCTCCCGTCTTCAAATCTTAAATTCAGGCGACTTCGTATGCCGCCTTGGGGGCTAAATACAAGCTTTAAACGCGGTTGTTTCCAGTTCATCGTTGTCTTGCATTCAGGGTCACTATGATTTGATTGGAAAGCTCCCAGCGTAACCGTATCATCTATCACAGCCAAAGGAGCTGCTATGTTGTCCCACCGTATAGCCTTTGCCGCCACGCTCTTTGTCGTTTCGGCATGTGCCACTGACCTCACACCCGAACAACTCGAAGCGCGCGAAAAAGAGAAAGCCGAACAGGTTTTCGCGAATGATCCACGGCGCGGCGACGAAGTTAAACGGCTCTGTTTCGCGAGCCAGATTGATGGCTTTGGAGAAACCACCAAACGCGCCGTCGTCGTCAGCGAAGGATTAGACGACTATTTGATCGAGACCTTTCCGGGCTGTTTCGACTTGGACTGGGCGCAAGGCTTGGCAATCGATTCGACCTCGAGCTGCCTGACCAAAGGCGATCGCTTGTTTGCTTTCGACTCGCCGTTTGGAAATCATTCTGGCAGCGGGATCCAACAATCCTGCCGCGTTAAAGCGATTTATGAATGGGATCGGGATGCCGACAAAGAAGGCGATGTCGAGTCTGAGGGTTCTGATGAACCAGCGGAAGACGTCGAAACGGCAGAGGCCAAATAGCCTCTATTCGACGGCTTTCGGCACAACGAAGAAGCCTTCATCGGTCTTCGGTGCGTTGGCCAAAACCTGGTCCTGAATGCCGCCATCACTGACCACGTCGTCGCGCATTGGCAGTTTCGCTGCGACGACGGAGGTCATCGGCTCGACGCCTTCAATATCAACTTCATTGAGCTGCTCAATCCAGCCCATAATGCCGCTTAGCTCACCCGCGAGGGTTTCGAGCTTATCTTCAGGCACGGCGATCCGGCTCAGGCGCGCAACTTTGCGAACATCGTCTTTGGTAACACTCATCGACTGGCAACTCCGATTGACCGGCGCAGCGATACGCGCCAGTGAGCGGGAAGACAAGCCCATGCCTGAACTCGACCTCACCCAGTTTCCGAAATCCGGCCCCCTGCTCGGCATTGACCCAGGTGCTAAATCAATTGGCATCGCCGCCTCTGACGGTTTGCGGATGATTGCGACCCCGATTGAGATTATTCCGCGAGGACGCAAGCTGCGGCCATCTCTGGAGACGCTGTTTGACCTCTATGATGAGCGCGGCTGTTGCGGCCTGATTGTTGGGCTGCCGCTAAATCTCGATGGCAGCTCCGGCCCGCGCGTCCAGGCGGCGAAAGCGCTGGTCCATAATATTCTGCAATTCCGCGATGTCCCCCTAGCCTTTCAGGATGAACGTTTATCCAGCGCTGAGGCTGAGCGGGTGATGATTGATGCGGATCTAAGCCGGGCGCGGCGCGCTGAAGCGATTGACGCGTCAGCGGCGGCAATCATCCTGCAAACCGCGCTAGATCGTTTAGCTAACGCTGGCTAGCGCAACACGGCGTCGAGCAAGGCGCCGAGCCGTTTGGCGAATTGATCGCGATGGATTTCCTGACTGCGCGATAGAACCTCGAACTCGCTGCCGCGAGATAAGGCGACCAACATCCGCGCTGCTTCCAGTGGGCGGCTCGCTCCTAATCGCTCCAATGGATCCGACAACCAGCTCTCGAGCGTTCGCGACCAAGCGGCCACGCGCATCCGCATCGCATCATCGCGCCCAGCGAACAGCACCATCTCATATTCGATAGCTTCTAAGCCAGACTGCGCTGGGCTGAGCGTTGTCATACCGCCAAGAAACCGAATGAAATCGTCTTTGGTCTCTACGGGGCGATTGGTCAGCGTCTCGACCAAGGTGCGCTGATAATCATCGATATAAAGCGAGAACGCATCCCGCACGAGATCTTCGCGCGTTGCAAAATGGTAGGTTGTGGTGCCAGGCGACACGCCCGCTACTGCTGCGACTGCACGATGAGTCACTTTGTCGACGCCTTTGGTCGAGATGATTTCCAAGGCCGCACGCAGAATACGCTCGCGATTAGCGCCTCTTGGGCCAGATTTTCGCGTGCCTGCTTCGGACATGTCTTTCGACCCTTTAGTACAAATGTGCGATCATTACGGTTTCGTATTGTTTCCGCTTCTGGCTTCATAAGAAATGGGGCGCATTTGACAAGCGATGCAAGCAAAGTCTCACATCTGAACGAAGGTTGTCGGTCCCTTGACGCATCGAGCGGTGCGCGTTCAATGAGCCGCAATGAATGAGGGCTGAGCATGATTTGGTATCTGGCTGCAATAATTGTGGGCTATGGGCTCGGCTCCATCCCGTTTGGGCTGCTGATCACACGAGTGGCAGGTCTCGGGGATATTCGAGAGATCGGCTCCGGCAATATTGGCGCAACCAATGTTTTGCGCACAGGTCGCAAGGACTTGGCGCTGGCAACGCTCTTGCTCGATAGTTTTAAAGCGGGTCTTGCGGTCTGGCTGATGGCAACCGTCAGCGGGCAACGCAATGTCGGATTGATTGCTGGAGCCATCGCCTTTTTGGGCCATTGCTATCCGATTTGGCTCGGCTTCAAGGGCGGCAAAGGCGTGGCGACATATGCGGGATTGCTCGTCTTCGCCTCTCCACTGGCTTTAGCGGTCGGCGCGCCGATATGGCTCGGCCTGTTCGCTCTGACGAGAATTTCGTCCCTTTCGGCTTTGGTCGCCGCAGCGATTGTTCCGTTCGGCGCCTATCTACTCGGCGAGACGAAATTTGCTGCCGCCACGCTTTTAGGATTAAGTGTGCTGGTGTTTTGGACACATCGCGAAAACATCAAACGGCTTCTCGCGGGGACTGAGCCTAAATTTGGGAGTAAAACCAAATAGCTAACAGTCTTGGGGGACTGAGCACAGAAGAAATCCTCGATTGGTTGCAGCTGGCGCGCACACCGCGCATTGGGCCGGTCACGTTTTTCCAACTCCTGGCAAAGTTTGGGTCGGCATCCAATGCGATCGACGCCCTGCCCTCGCTCACACGCGGGCGAGCCGCGAAAGCGGTCGCTGCACGAGCAGACATCGCGCGTGATTTCGAAGAAACACACAAAATGGGCGGACGGATCTTGTGCGCCGCAGAGACAGATTATCCGCCTCTTTTAAAACAGCTTTCTCCGCCGCCGCCGGTCTTATCCGTTAAAGGGCGAATGGACATTTTCACCCAGCGAACGGTGGCCATTGTCGGCGCGCGCCAGGCTTCGGCTGCGGGTCGAAAGATGGCGCGGGACATCGCTAGCGATCTGTCAAAGGCTGGCTATGCCGTGGTATCTGGACTGGCGCGCGGGATTGATGGCGAAGCCCATGCCGCCAGCCTAGAAGGAGGAACTATTGCCGTTTTGGCGGGCGGTTTGGATCACATCTACCCGCCGCAACATCAGCGCCTCTATGACGCGATAGGCCAATACGGTTTACTGGTCAGCGAAAGCCCAATCGGCCACCGCGCCACCGCGAAAGATTTCCCTCGCCGTAACCGAATCATTACGGGCCTGTCCGAAGGCGTCGTCGTTATCGAGGCGGCGGAGCGCTCTGGATCTCTGATTTCAGCCCGCACAGCGCTGGAACAGAACCGGGAAGTGATGGCGGTGCCGGCCTCGCCGCTAGAAGCCCGGTCCGCTGGGAGCAACCGACTCCTTCGCCAAGGCGCGATCCTCGTACGCAACGCTGAAGACGTGATCGAAGCGCTCGCTGCGCCCCTTATGCGTTCCATTCAGGCGCCGCCGCCAACCGATTTCGAAGATTTCGATGCGACCGAACCGCTCCCAGCCGATCAAGTCGAAGCGGTGAAGCTCGCGCTCGGTCCAAACCCGATGCCGATCGCTGAAATCGCACGGGTCGCGAACATTGGATATGCAAGATGCGCGATGATCTTGGTCGAGCTAGAACTCTCTGGCATGGCGGTGACCTATGCCGGCGGGTTTGCCTCATTGGCGCTGGAAAGCCACAGCTGACTGCTATTTAACGCGTAAGCGGGTTCGCATCACTGGACGCTGGCAAGCGCACGTTCTAAGCGGAATGGACCTTAGAGTACGGAGCCACGGCATGCGCAAATGGACTTGTTTTCTGCTTTTGGCAGCAAGCGTTGCGCAAATCGAAGCAGCTTTCGCTCAAGAACCGGCCGAAGATCCCATTCCAGAAACCACTCAGGAAGCGGCTGAAGACGTCATCGTACAAGAACCTGTCGAAGATGCGCCCATCGATGATGCCGAACAAATATCGCGCCAGGTCGGCACGGTGGTGCTCGATGCGGACAATATCTTCGTCAATGAAGACGAGAATACGGTTGTTGCCGAAGGCAATGTTGAAGCGAAATATGAAGGCCGGGTCCTGATCGCGGACCGGCTCATCTATGACCGCAACACCGATAAAGTCCGCGCCATGGGCAATATCGTGATCATCAATGCAGATGGATCACAGAGCTTTGCCGACGAGATTGAAACCGATTCCAGCCTCGCAGACGGCTTCGTCATTGGATATTCCACGCGGATGCCAGATGGCGGTCTGGCGGTTGCGGAATCTGCGGTCCGGACCGCCGAGGGCTATAACGCGCTTGATAAGATTGTTTATACCTCGTGCGAAGTTTGCGACGAGAATGACCGCCCAACCTGGGCGCTGCGAGCGCGGCGCGCGGTGTTGGATGAAGAAGCGCAAATGATGTCGTATCGCGATGCGGTGCTTGAGATTGCCGGTGTCCCGGTCTTCTATTTGCCCTTCTTCGCGCACCCAGATCCAAATTCTGAACGCCGCTCTGGCCTCTTGCAGCCAGACTTCGGAACCTCATCGAAACTCGGCGTATTTTACGAACAACCCTATTATTGGGCGATCTCGCCCTACCAAGATCTAACCATTTCGCCGAAAGTCATGGCCAATGTTAATCCGCTGGTCGAGATGCAATATCGCAAGCGGTTCTGGTCTGGTTCGTTGTCGGCGAATTTCAGCTTCACCCAAGAACAAGAATTTGATTCAGACGGTGAAAAGTTCGGCGATAACGAGTTTCGCGGCCACTTGTTTGCGGAAGGCGGCTTTGCGATTCGACCCGGCTGGCGCTGGGGCTTTGCCCTCGAGCAAGTGAGCGATGACCTCTATACCCGCCGCTACGATATTGAGGGCGAAAATGACAAACGCGGGCTCTATGCCGGACAACCGCGCTATTTGCTCAACCAACTCTATACCCAAGCGCAAAGCACCGATTGGTATGTTGAAAGCGCCTTACTGACCTTCGAAACCAATCGTGAAGGCGATAGCGATGCGCGTTTGCCGCGGGCGCTGCCACTGATGTTTGGTGAGAAGCTCTATGATTTCGGTGATTTCGGTCAGCTGGCGCTATCAGGCTCAACCGCCATTCTCGAGCGTGAGCTGGGCGTTGATAGCTATCGCGCCTCGACGGGAGCGGATTGGTCGACGTCGCATGTCATGAATAATGGCCTCTTGCTCTCCCCATTCGCCGAAGGGCGGTTCGACTATTATCAACTCGACAATGTTCCCAGCGGTGCGTCGAATGTGTCGCGCGGGGTCGCAACCCTCGGAACACGCGTGTCTTATCCGCTTTATCGGCCTGGTAAATCTGTCGACATCATCATCGAACCCGAAGCCCTTGTTGCTTACGGTACCGCAGGGACCAATGACCCAGATATTCCGGTGGAAGACAGCTTATTTTATGAGCTAGACGAAACCTCCTTGTTCGAAGCGAATGCTGCCTCTGGCTTCGACACTTATGAGGGCGGCAGCAAAGCGTCTCTCGGCGCTTCTATTTCTGCGCGGTGGAAAAACGGCATGTCGATCTCGGCCCTCGGCGGTCGGCGTTGGCGGGATACGTCAGATCCGGTTTTTGATGTCGGATCGAACTTGGATGGTACGGTCTCGGACTGGGTCGCTGGCATCTCGGCGAATTTTGGAAAAGGGCTCACAATTGAAACACGCGTCCGTCTCGATGATGACAGTTTCGCTCTGAACCGAATTGATGCGCGGCTCAGAACAAATCTTTGGCGTTTCCGTAGCAATACAAGGTATTACAGCATTTCTGGAGACGTTACAGATTCTGGCTTTAGCGATGAGGGCATCGAAGTCTCAGCCGACTTCAAAGTCACTGATAATTACTACCTTCTCTACAGTCTCAACCGCGACATTTCGGGGCGTTCAAACCTGAATGGACGGATCAGTGATCCTGCAGATATCCGCCAAACCGTGGGGGTTGCCTATGAAGATGACTGCTCACGCTTTGAAATTTTCTTCGAGCGGTCAGAGGCACGCGACCGAGATCTCGGTCCCGAGGATTCCATCAAGTTCCGATTCGCCTTAAAAACGCTGGGAGATTTCGGCTCAGCCGACGTCGATTAGAGTATCCATCGCAGTCTCGACACATTACAGCCACGTCCGTTGCGCATTGTTCAGCAGACGTTATGTTTCGCGCATTAGATTACGTGGGTCTGGGACCTGCAGGAGATAGAGTATGCTTCGATCAATCACGCTTGCTTCAATTATGGCGTTCGCCGGATGCGCCACGCTGTCAGCACAAGAGGTCGCTCCCGCTGCGCCTGAAGTGCAGCAAATTGAAGGCATTGTGGCGGTCGTAAATGACGATCCGATCTCTTTTACCGATGTCAGACAACGCGCACGCTTGCTGCTCTTGAGCCTGGGCGGGCAACAGCCAACCCAAGAACAGATCCAACAATTCACCACACAAGCGCTTGAACAGCTAATCGATGAAACGCTGCAACTACAAGAAGCGGCAGAATATGAGGTGCAGGTCAGCGATGCCGATATTGCAAACTCAATCGATCGGCTCGCTTCGCAATCTGGGGTGTCGCGCGACGCGCTAATGCAGAGTTTGATCCAGTCTGGCGTAAACCCGAACAGTCTTGAAGAACAAACCCGCGCTGATATTGCCTGGCGCCGGATTATGGGCGGCCTGTATGGCTCGCGTATTCGGATTTCGGACAACCAAATCTCTGAACAATTGAAACGTTTGCAGGCCGACGCCAAAAAAGAACAATATCTCACCTCAGAAATCTTCCTCTACGCGCCCTTGGAAACCGATAAAGAACAAGCGCTTCTCGCGGCGAATTCGATTTTGGAGCAATTGCGGGCCGGCGCGCCGTTTGAAGTGGCGGCGCAGCGATTCTCTTCCGCGCCAACCGCCGCGACAGGCGGTGATATGGGCTGGATCGTGCTCGATGAGTTTGATGATGCCCGCAAAGCCGCCATTTCTGCACTGCCGGGACCAGGTCTAACGGAACCGATTGCCGTAGAAGATGGTGTTTATCTGATTAATGTCCGTAGCAAGCGCGATCCTTCTGATTCGACCACGATGGTCGATGTCACGCGCGTGACGGTGAATGATGGGTCCGAACAAAGCTTGCAAGCCGCGATTGATCAGATCGAAGATTGCGACGCGATTGAGGATGTGGTCGGCGCCGACTCCAATTTGCGCTCCGTCGGGCTGAACGATCTAGATGTCGAAGACCTCGGCCCTGAAGGGCGCTCTATGGTGCTCAACACCGAAATTGGTTCATCAACGGATATTTTCGCGCAGTCAGGAACCCTTGCCGCGATGTTTGTCTGCGGCCGCCGCGACAATGTTGAAGCGCTACCAAATCGGGATCAGATCGAAGATCGCCTTTACAGCGAACAACTCGGCATGATTTCAGAGCGCAGCCTGCGAAATCTTCGCCGCGAAGCGACGATCATCCGAAGACAGTAGTTTGGATGTGACCGGGGCTAAGACACCTCTCGCGGTCACGATGGGGGACCCTGCTGGGTGCGGGCCACAAATTACCGTATCTGCATGGAAGGACCGCGACGCGCTGGGCCTCCCGCCCTTTTTCGTCATCGCCGACCCTCGCCTGTTCGCGGGTCACGTGCCGGTCACGGAAATCTCCAAACCAAGCGATGTGCGCTCAGCATTCGGATCTGTCCTGCCCGTCCTGCCGATCGAGATGGAAGCCGGTGATCGTGTTAAAGCTGGTCATCCCAGCTCGGACTATGCGGGCGCGATCACAGAGAGTATCGCCACCGCCACAAAGCTTTGCCTCAGCGGAGACGCAGCGGCCGTCGTGACCAATCCGATTAGCAAAGCCATCCTATATGAGGCAGGGTTTACGTTTCCCGGCCACACCGAATACATCGCAGACCTTTGCTCAACGCCAGACAAGTCGATCAAACCGGTTATGATGCTCGTCGGCGGCGGGCTCAATGTTGCGCTGGCAACGATCCACGTGCCCTTGATGCGCGTGCTCGATCACTTGACTCCGGATACGCTGACAAAGACGGCCATAATCACCCATCAGGCCCTGCAACACGATTTTGGTATCGCCTCGCCGCGATTGGCATTTACCGGCCTCAATCCGCATGCGGGTGAAGGCGGAACAATCGGCTCCGAAGAGCGCGATATTATCAATCCGGTTGCGCAAGCACTGAGAAGCCGCGGCGTCGATATTTCTGATGCACGTCCCGGCGATACCGTATTTCATGAGGCCCTGTCCGGCGCCTTCGACGCCGTCATCGCGATGACCCATGATCAAGGCCTTATCCCCGTGAAAACACTCGACATGTGGGGCGGCGTGAACACGACGCTGGGTCTGCCCATTATCCGCACCAGCCCTGATCACGGCACGGCCTATGAGGCCGCGGCCGAGGGCACTTGTCGCCCTGACAGTTTGATCGCGGCGCTGAGGCTCGCCGACAAAATGGCGAAACAGCGAGCGCAGTCGCATGACTGACCGCCCTGACCTGACTCAAGCCCGCGCGCGCAAAGCGCTGGGACAGCATTTCCTGTTCGATCCAGATATCCTGAGGCGCACCGCGCTCGCGGCAGGCTCAGTTGAGGGTCGTGATGTCATCGAGGTTGGTCCGGGGCCCGGCGGGCTGACACGCGCGCTTCTGGATGCCGGCGCGAAAACCCTCACCTGCGTCGAAGCGGATGAAAGATTTGCCGCCGCGTTGAATGCTTGGCCGGAGGCTGAAAGCGGACGATTGCGCGTGCTGCAACATGATGCGCGCAAAGTGGAATGGGAGCGCCTTCACGCCGTAGCCGAAGCCACGCAGCCGGTAATGATTATCGCCAACCTACCCTATAATGTCGGCACACCGCTTTTAGTGGATTGGCTCAAAGCCGGCGACTGGCGCGGCGAGATGGCCTTGATGTTTCAGAAGGAGGTGGCCGAGCGGACGTGCGCGCGACCCGGCGACCGTCACTATGGTCGCCTTGCGGTTCTTACCGCCGGGGTTTGCGATGCCGCGATCTCGTTCACGCTACCGCCTGGTGCATTTCGTCCGCCACCGAAAGTCGACAGCGCTGTGGCGGTGTTCCGGCCCTTAAGCAAAAACGCGCGTGTCAAAGATCTCGCAGCGCTCGAGAAAGTGGCAACTGCAGCTTTCGGGCAACGGCGAAAAATGCTGCGAGCATCACTCAAACCACTCGCTAAAACCGTCCAGCTTGACGCTGTGCAATGGTTAGAATCCTGCGACATAGATCCAACCGCACGCGCCGAAACGCTCACCCAGATTCAGTTTCGAGCTTTGGCAGGTAAGTTTGGGGAGGCGCAGCATGCGCATAAGGCTTGATCACAGGGACCTCTCATTAGAGCTCGATCCTGCCGCGGGTGGGTCGGTGAGCAGCTTCAAACATAACGATTTAGAGATCCTCCGGTCTGCGCCGTCGCGCATCGGACCGGCTTTTGATCCCCGCAACTATTCGGCTTTTCCGATGGTTCCTTATGTTGGGCGAATTCATAATGGGCGCTGCCATGTCAGCGGAAACCAGATCCAATTGCATCCAAACCTGCCTCCCGAACCCCATTCCATCCACGGCTTTGGATGGCAGACAGCGTGGAAAATCGAGAATCAAACGCAGACCAGCGCGCGGCTTGTTCATGTTCACGACGCCGATGCTTGGCCTTGGACTTATACCACCTCGCAGACATTCCAGTTGGAGGATGAGAGTTTAGTCCTAGACATGGAGCTCACCAACCAAGGCCCAGATGCGATGCCTGCAGGATTAGGGTGGCATCCCTATTTCTATCGCAAAGACGCAACGCTCAAGCTTCCGACCACGCACGAATGGCAGCCAAATGAAGAGACCGGTGAAAACCTACCGGTGCCGATCGAGCCTGAGGCCGATTTAACGCCAGGGCGCCGAGTGGAAGATTTAAAGTTGGACACAGCGTTTCGAGTTGCTGAGCCGGTCATTCGGATGTCGTGGCCCACACACGCTGTGACGATGGTCTCAGATCCAGTCTTTGCGAATGCGACGATCTATGTGCCGCCCGGCGAAGACTATTTCTGCGCTGAGCCGATCACGCATGCGCCGAATGCGGTGAACGGTGCGCTTGCAGACGATGTGACAGGGCAACGCTGGCTCGCGCCAGGTGAAACGCTACGCGGTACAATTAGGCTAACTGTGGCGCGCTAGAGCTCGCCCAGCAAACGCCGGACGTGATCTTCGAGCTTGTGTTCACGCAGACGTTTTGTGCGCTCAACCAGTAGGATTCGGCGGAGCTTTTCATACGCTTCTTGCAAATCGTCATTGACGATACAGTAATCATATCGCCGCCAATGCAAGATCTCAGCTTGGGCATCCCGCATCCGGCGCGCGACCATATCCGGCGTCGACCCTTCGCGGGCCGCGAGGCGCTGTTCGAGCGCTTCAATGCTCGGCGGCAATACAAAGACCGAGACGCAATCATTCGGCATCTGATCGTGCAAAGCGTCAGCGCCCTGCCAATCCACATCGAAAAGAACGTCATTGCCGATCTCGAGTTGCGCGACCGTGTCCGCGCGCGGCGTGCCATAGTAACGATCGAAGACTTTCGCCCATTCTAAGAACTCGCGGCCAGCTATCATTTCGCGAAACTCGGTTTCAGTTCGGAAATGATAATCAATCCCGTCTTTCTCGTTCGGGCGCGCTTCGCGGGTGGTGGCAGAGACCGACAGCACAACGTCTTCAAACTCTTTCATGAGCATGCGCGCGAGCGTGGTCTTTCCAGCACCTGACGGACTGGAAATGACCAGCATGAGGCCACGGCGCGGGTCTTGGTCAGCGCTATTCGACATTCGCGGCTTGCTCCTTGAACTGATCAATCACGCTTTTGAGCGCAAGACCGGCATTCGTCAAATCTAAGGATGCAGACTTTGAGCAAAGCGTGTTGGCTTCTCGGTTCAGTTCTTGCGCCAGAAATCCAAGGTCTCGGCCAACGGCGCCATCGCTTTTCAACAGATCTTCGCCCCGGCTGATGTGAGCGCCAAGGCGATCAAGCTCTTCCGTGACGTCTGCTTTCGCCGCCAATACGGCGATTTCCGTCGCCAAACGTTCGTCCGAAACCGCGCCTTCACTGTCAAACTCCGCGATCCGTTCGCGGTATTTATCTGCGATCAATTTCCTTTGTTCTTCAGCAAATTCAGTGGCTTGTTTAGTAAAATTCGCCATCTCGGACAAATGTCCGGTTAGCATGCCGTGCACGTCTTCGCCTTCTTTGCCGCGCGCTGACGCTAAGCCTTCGATCAGCTTATGCCCTGATGCGATTAAGGCATCGACCGCACCATCAATCTTCGCCAAATCCCTTATTGACGTCGACTGGGCCTCCACAACGCCTTTGATGCCCATCAGCGTTGCGAGCGCCGGTCCAGTCGCCATCGTTCCATCTGCCGTCTCATAGGCTTTTACCAGGGTCTGTAATACAGACTCATTGACCGCAATCTTGTCAGATCCCGTCAGCTCGATCCGCAACCCGATTTGCAGATTGCCGCGATGAAACTGAGCGCTGACGGCTTTGCGCATCGCTTGCTCAATCACTTCGAGCCCAGACGGCACATTTAAGCGCACATCAAGGCCCTTACCGTTTACGCTGCGCGCTTCCCAACTCCATGTTCCCCATGCCGCTTCGCCGCTTTCTCGCGCGAAGCCGGTCATCCCTGATAAGGCCATCAATTCTCCCGTTCGCGGGCAATCTCGCCCCGCTCAAAGCGGCGATAGGCCGCCACATTCTGTTGATGCTCGGCATAGGTCTTCGCGAAGAGATGTCCACCTCTGCCATCAGCAACGAAGAACACATAATCGGTTTCCGGTGGATTGAGCACGGCAGCAATCGCGTCCCGTCCGGGATTACAAATCGGGGTCTTTGGCAGACCGTCGATTTGATAAGTATTCCAGTCGGTCTTGCGATCGATTTCGGAGCGATACAGCGTGCGGCGCTGTCCCTGGCGATTGTAAAGTGGTTCGCCTTGGGAAACGCCGTAAATAATCGTCGGATCGCTCTCTAGACGCATGCCCTTTTTCAAGCGGCCAACAAAGAGACCCGCTACCAATGGGCGCTCATCGGCACTGGCCGTTTCTTTCTCAACCACGGAGGCGAGAATGACCGCTTCATACGGCGTCGTGATGGGCAAACCATCTTGCCGGTCATCCCACAATTGCTCGAGTAACGCGTCCTGGGCCGCCTCCATCCGCTCAATGAACTGCGTACGCGTTGTTCCAGCCCCAAACGCATAGGTATCAGGCAGCAGAACGCCTTCTTCGAAACTCCGTTCCGGCATATCGCCAACAAGATCATCGGCCGCCTCGACCCGGCGTAGGATTTGTGCCGTCGTCAGGCCCTCAGGAATGGTGAGGCGAAATTCAATCACCTTCCCTTCGACGAATTGAGTGAGGATTTCCACGACACTGGCCCGGGCCGGCACAACATAGGAGCCCGCCTTGATGTCGCTCTCAACATCATCCAATCGCGCCTGCAGACGCAGGATCCGTCTATCTTCAATGAGGCCAAGGCTCTCAAGCCGGTTAGCAACGCTGGCAAGGCCTTCCCCCCGCTCAATCGTAAATTCCATTTCTTGACTAAGGGGGCCTGGCTTTGCGACTTCGCCTTGCAACCAGAACCAGCCATATCCGATCGCCGCGCCACCTAAAATGGCGCCGACCAGAACCAGCGCGAAGAGTGCTTTTATAAAACGCATTTAGACCTTCTCAAAACTCAGGGCCCCAGCGTTATTTTGGTCGCTTTAGTCGGGCGACTAGTCAACCTGCTTCAAAATTAAGGATGCGTTGGTTCCGCCAAAACCAAATGAATTGGTCATTGCGGCGCGAACCGGAGCCTTCTTAGCTTTGTGCGGGATCAAATCGATCGGCGACTCAACACTTGGATTGTCCAAGTTCAAAGTCGGCGGCATGACCTGATCGCGGATGGCCAAGGCGCAGAACGCCGTCTCAATCGCCCCAGCCGCGCCGAGCAAATGCCCGACCGCAGATTTCGTAGAAGACAGAGACAGGTTTTTCGAGTGGTCGCCAAATAGGCGCTCAACGGCGCCGACTTCACCCTCATCACCGCGTGGTGTCGAGGTGCCGTGGGCGTTGACATAGTCGATTTGGTCAAGCGTGAGGCCTGGATTGCGCTCGGCATGACCAGCCGCCATTTTCATGGCGCGGTAACCGCCCTCAGCGCCTTCCGCAGGAGCTGTGATGTGGTGCGCATCGCCCGTGAGGCCATATCCGGCCACCTCAGCATAGATTTTAGCGCCACGGGCTTTGGCGTGCTCATATTCTTCAAGCACGAGAACAGCGGCACCTTCACCCATAACAAAACCATCACGACCCTCATCATAAGGACGCGAGGCACGTTTGGGTTCATCATTATATTTGGTCGACATCGCTTTGGCTGAGCAGAAACCCGCAATCGCTAGCTCACAAATCACAGCTTCAGATCCGCCAGCCACCATGACGTCCGCATCGCCGTATTGGATCAGACGCGCTGAATCACCGATGGCGTGGGCGCCGGTCGCACAAGCTGTAACGACCGAATGGTTCGGGCCTTTAAAGCCGTGTTTGATCGAAACTTGGCCTGAGGCCAAATTGATCAATGCCGAGGGAATGAAGAAAGGGCTCACTTTGCGCGGCCCGTTCTCGTATAGATTGATCGACGAGTCATAGATGCTTTGCAGACCGCCAATACCCGATCCAATCAGAACGCCTGTGCGCTCTTGTTGCTCATCGGTTTCAGCAACCCAACCTGAATCTTGGACAGCTTCTTCAGCCGCGCCAATCGCATACAGGATGAATTCATCAATGCGTCGTCTTTCTTTCGCGCTTGCCACGCTATCTGGGTCAAACGCATGCGGGTCGTCTTCAGATCCGCCGCCGCGGCCATCTTTGTAGGGGACTTGGAAAGCAATCTTACAAGCAGTGTTTTCCGGATCGAATGTATCGATCGGTCCTGCTCCAGATTCCCCAGCGATTAAACGCTCCCAGCTCGCCTCTCGATTTGCAGCGAGGGGCGAAATGATTCCGATTCCTGTGATGACAACGCGGCGCATCTATCAACCTCTATCCGATATGGGCGTTGATGTGAGAGACCGCATCACCAACGGTGCGGATGTTTTCCTGCACGTCGTCAGGGATCTCAATGTTGAATTCTTCTTCAAACGCCATGACCAGCTCGACCAGGTCGAGTGAGTCTGCGCCGAGATCGTCGATAAAGCTTGCGCTCTCTACAACTTTGTCACCTTCAACGTCGAGATTTTCGACAACGATTTTTTTAACACGCTCAAGAACGTCAGACATGGATACCTCTCTGATATTGTCTGATGGATAGGCTTCTGTGGGCCATGGTGTTGCCGTTAGCACACACTTTGCGACAACGCCAAGCCCTGCATACTGCGGAAAGTGTAATGACGATGGGGCAATCCCCTAGATCATCGCCATTCCGCCATTCACATGTAGGGTTTGTCCCGTCATATATGAAGCTTCGTCAGAGGCGAGATATACAGCTGCCGCTGCAATATCTTTTCCAACCCCAAGGCGCCCAGACGGAATTTGGCCCAGAAGCAGCTCCTTTTGAGCGTCTGGCAGCACATCCGTCATCGGTGATTCGATAAATCCGGGCGCGATTGTATTCGCCGTTATTCCGCGGCTCGCAACTTCTTGGGCGAGCGATTTGGTGAAGCCGATCATGCCGGCTTTTGATGCGCAATAATTCGATTGGCCTGGGTTTCCGGTGACCCCAACAATGGATGCAATTCCGATAATCCGGCCGCCACGCGCTTTCATCATTGGACGTACGGCCTTGCGGCAAAGCCGGAAGTAACTTTCCAAATTCACACGGATAATGTCTTGAAAATCCTCATCTTTCATCTGCATGAGCAGCTTATCGCGCGTCACCCCAGCATTGGCGACGAGAATATCTAGCTTGCCGCCGGCTTCGATTGCTTGGCCGACTAACGCATCGGCTTGCTCTGGATCTGAAAGATCGCAAGGCGCAATATGCGTTCGTTCGCCGAGTTCGCTGGCAAGAGCTTCGAGTTTTTCAACCCGGCGTCCTGACAGAACGACTTCTGCGCCTGCTGCATGCATGGTGCGGGCGATGGCTTCGCCAATGCCGCCCGTTGCGCCTGTGACGAGCGCGGTTTTTCCGCTCAGTTCGAACATATTCGCTCTCCTGCCTTTATTCAGCGTTTAGCCGTTCTGCGACGGCCTCGATTTCTTCTGGTGTACCCATGGTGAGGCCCTCGAGCGAACGAACCGTGCGGCGGTTCATCACGCTCAAAACTTTTCCGGCGCCAGCTTCGATGGTGACCTCTACGCCTTCTGCGGCCATGAATTGAACCGATTCGGTCCATCGAACCTGTCCGGTAACCTGATCAATCAATTGCTGGCGGATCGCACCGGCATCTGATCCTGCGGCCGCGGTGACATTCGCCACAAGCGGCGCAGAAGGTGATTTGATCTTAATGTTGGACAGAGCTTCCGCCATCGCATCCGCAGCCGGCTGCATCAATGAACAATGGAAGGGCGCGGACACAGGCAGCAGAACCGCTTTCTTCACGCCGGCTTCTTTTGCGCCAGAAATCGCCAGTTCAACCGCGGCCTTGGCACCTGAAATCACAATTTGACCCGGCGCATTGTCATTCGCAATCTCGCAAGGCCCTTCAGATGCACCTGCTGCGCACAGACCAGCCGCCTGTTCAGGGCTCGCGCCCAAAAGCGCAGCCATGGCCCCTTCTCCGGCGGGGACAGCGTCTTGCATCGCATTGCCCCGGATCCGCAGCACTTTCGCGCAATCGCCAACTGAAATCGCGCCAGCCGATGCAAGCGCGGAATACTCACCGAGCGAGTGGCCCGCTATAAAAGCGGCCTTATCAGCGCCAATGCCATGGGCTTCTTCCAGAGCGCGCATCGCGGCGACGCTGACGGCCATTAATGCAGGCTGGGTATTGGCGGTGAGCTTCAGCTCATCCTCAGACCCGGACCAGATCAGACCCGACAAGTCCTGACCAAGGGCCGCATCTACTTCTTCAAAAACAGCTTTCGCAGACGCGAAATTGTCGGCGAGGTCTTTGCCCATCCCGATGAACTGGCTGCCCTGTCCGGGGAAGATAAACGCAAACTTGCTCATATGCGCTCCTATACTCGATTTGGCGCCCGCTTAAGACGCTGCGCCGATATGCGCAAGTATCAGGTGGCGTTCGCTTTGGTCACGGTTTACTTTCCTGATGACGAATGGAGGCGCAAGATGATTGATCAAAAGTCCAAAGGCGAAGCTTTCCAGGCGCTGCATGACACTGGGTGTTTTATCATTCCTAATCCATGGGATGTCGGAACCACAAAATTGATGACCAATATGGGATTCAAGGCTCTGGCGAGTACGAGTTCGGCCTTTGCTCGCTCGACCGGCGTGAATGATTATGAACTCAGTCGCGATCAGGTGATTGCCCATGTCGGCGAGCTTTGCCGATCAACCCATCTCCCGGTTTCCGCGGATCTCGAGAACGGATTTGGAGACTCACCAGAGGCGTGTGCAGAGACGATCCGGCTGGGCGCCGATGCAGGGCTCGTTGGCGGCTCGATCGAGGATTTCACAGGCACACCGGGGCAACTATATGACATCGAGCTCGCGAAAGAGCGCGTGGCAGCTGCCGCCGAAGCCGCCCATAGCCTACCGTTTCCGTTTGTCTTGACCGCTCGTGCGGAAAACCACTTCACGGGTGATGGAGATCTCGCTGACAGCATCAAACGTCTGCAAGCCTATCAAGAAGCGGGCGCGGATGTTCTCTATGCTCCCGGCCTTCGCAGTCTGGCCGATATTCGAAGCGTGCTTGATTCAGTCGATCGTCCTATCAATGTCCTGCGTGGCCCTAAAGAGGGGCTCGTCCCGATCGCCCAATTGGCCAATATGGGAGTCCGACGAATTAGCCTCGGTGGGTCGCTCGGGATCCTCGCTATGGATGCAGTTTACAAGGCCGGACGAGAGCTACTCGATCAAGGCAGTTTTGACTTTACGCAAGACGGAACTCCGGCTGCCAAGATTATTAAGCTAATGGTCGATGAATAAAGGCGCTTCAGGTATTTCCACTCTGCAAGAACGGACTTGATTTTCGCCTTTGTCTGCGCTTTAAGCCGCGCTTCGCACGGTTTGCGGTCCTCGCCCTCGGAATGAGCCGAGCAAGAGGGGCCATCGTGGAAGGGTCTTCCCGCCCATCTGCGCCGCAAACCAGAACTTTGGGAAAGACATAATGGCACTATACGAGCACGTCCTCATTGCGAGGCCGGACATCTCACCTGCACAAGTTGAAGGTTTGATGGAAGAATTGTCGACCTTCCTCGACAAGCAAGGCGCGAAAGTCGCGAAGTCCGAATATTGGGGTCTCCGCAACCTTTCTTATCCGATCAATAAACAGCGCAAGGGACACTATTCCCTGCTGAACATCGACGGACCAGCTGAAGCGATCCACGAATTGGAGCGTCAGCACCGGATTTCCGACGACATCATGCGCTATATGACCATCAAAGTAGAAGAGCTCGATGAGAACCCTTCTCCGATGATGAGCCGTAAAAATCGTCGCGACGACTAGAAGAAGGAATAGACATCATGGCTTCTAGAAACACTTCGGGCATGAACATCACCAACATTCCGGCACGCCGCTCGTTTGGCCGTCGCCGTAAGGTTGATCCGTTTTCCGGCGCGAAAGCTCCGAAAATCGATTATAAAGACGTGAAGCTTCTGCAGCGCTATATTTCTGAGAAGGGCAAAATTGTTCCGTCTCGGATCACCGCTGTGAACTTCAAGAACCAGCGCAAACTGGCAAAAGCGATCAAACGGGCTCGCATGCTCGCTCTGCTGCCATTCACCGTGAAATAAGGGAGACAGACAATGCAAGTTATTCTCCTCGAACGCGTGGAAAATCTTGGCGGCCTCGGCGACGAGGTTAGCGTCAAGAACGGTTTTGCTCGCAACTTCTTGTTGCCAAAGGGCAAAGCGCTGATCGCTAACAACCAGAACCGTGCGCGGTTCGAAGCGGAACGTGATGCGCTGGAAAAGCGCAACGCGGAAGCGCGCGACGCCGCGACTAAGTCTGGCGAAGAGCTCGATGGCAACACGTTCATCCTAATCCGCCAATCTGGCGCTACAGGACAGCTTTACGGCTCCGTGTCTGCACGTGATATCGTCGAAGCTGCCGGCGATGCTGGGCATGCAATCAAGCGTGAGCAGGTTCGCCTGAATGCGCCGATCAAAACGCTCGGCCTACATGAAGTTGGCATTCGCCTTCACGCTGAAGTTCGTGTTGACGTCACCATCAACGTCGCACGTTCTGAAGATGAAGCAGAGCGTCAAGCCGCTGGTGAAGACATTATCCAGACGCTGCAAGCGGAACAGTCTGCTGCAGCGGAAGAGCAAGCTTCAGAAATGGCTGAAGCAGCCGCTGAGCTCGATACGGCGCCTGAAGGTGACGAATAAGTCGGCTTGACAGTAGCCCAAAAATTCAAAAGGCCGCTCGTTTCTGGGCGGCCTTTTTCTTTGAGATATAGATTAGAAGCTTATTGCGTAATCCGCAGAGCATTCACCTGGGCCGCGATCGATTGGAACGTGGCACTGAGGTCCAAGCCCTCCACGTGATAATAGTAAGAAATGCTGGTCGCGCATTCTTCCAGGATCCGGTCTGGTAGAGACCCAGCTCTGATTTGGAACCCGATCGTGAAGACTTGAACACCGCGGGATTTGGCTTCGTTACACGCCTTTTTAAAGCGTCCAACGCCGCTATCATTCATCGCTGAGGTTGTTGCACTGCCCCGACCGCGCGTGGTCTGCATGTTCTGACGGTTGCCTTGATTCGAGATCGCATTGGTGTGTGGCTCTCGATTTGTCGGGCGGTTGGTGTGAACATTGCCGATTGCAGGATCTTCGGGGCGGTTCTGAGCCGTGATCGCCCCATCGGTCATGATGATCATAACTTTCTGCGATTCGAGAATGTCATATTCCAGCGGTCGGCCAGCGAAATCGCCTCCAAGTTCGCCCCGGAAGCTCGGTGACAGCACTTTCAGCCCCCAAAGCGTTCCAATATCCATTCCCGTGCCGTCTGACAGGACCATTCCGTTCAGGTGGTTTTTCAATGCGGTTGGATTGTTTGAGTTCAAAAATACCGCGCTCGCATCTTCCGGGCACCACGGGTGATTATTCCACCAGCGCCAGAAATCTGGAACCTGGCCGCGACTGAAGTCAGGGATCATTTCCGTGTCATAATCGTCCTGAACCGCCTCGATACAGGTCTCTCCATCCGAGAACCGGAAGGGAGTGGTTTCGACATTGGTACCGATATCATACTCGTCCTCATCGGGATCGATAATGGTCGATGAATCGGTCGTCTGAACCGCGAATTTGGCAAACAAGCTGTCACCGATATTCACGGTTCCGCCGAACGGCACAACATTGATGGAGGTCGTATTCAGCGTGTCGGGGGTCAGCATGATGTCGATAAAGTCGGTCGACGCGGTCTTCAAACTGGTTAGGCGATTGCCCCGCATAGAGGATGAAATATCCAAGACCATCGCGATCTCGATATTTGTAATCGACTGAACTGCTTGGGATTCAACCTCAATCGTCACCCGGTCCTGACCAAAAATGTACATGATGGCCGTGTCCAAGGTCAGGCGCGCTGTTGCAGAGACATCTTTCGCATTGAGGTTGACGTTTGAGACGACGGTCACCTCCAGATCATCTGGATCATAGCCAAACTGGCTAACTTGCGACTTCATCCAGTCTTCGATCAAAACTTCTGGATCGTCCGTGTAGGATAAGTTCGCAGACGCTAGAACCGCTTGGTCCAAAAGCGAGGCCATTTGGATCTTAGCTGATTGCATGCGCGATATATCAATCGCAGAACCGGCCACGGCGAGGATTGGAATCAATGCCAAGGCAAAGATCATAACCACATTGCCGCGTTCGTTTTTGAATAGCTTATCTAACATTTTGTCATCCCACGTTGGGGAATGACCTACCTAAGAATGAATAATATCCACCTTAGGTTGCATGTGGGAATTTACATCAAATTTGATGAATTTCTGAAACCTTCCGACTAGCCCGCATGGGCTTCATAGCGAAACTCCATCATCCGAGTAAGCAAGTCGCTTTGGAAATTCCCGGGCACCGTTTTCTGCCCGATCAGCCAGGCATAGACTTCCCAATCCGGCGTCGACAGCAAGCGCTCAAACTCCGAAAGATCATCATCGTTCAATCCTGAAATATGAGCATCAGCGAACGACCCCATGAGCAAATCCATCTCGCGAAACCCGCGTCGCCATGCCCGAAATTTCAGCTTCCTGCGACGTTCGTCCAACTCAGCACTGCTCATGGCAAATTCTCCTACTCACACCAGAGATAGATCAGCGCACTCATTCTGCACAGGGATAACCTGTCGCGGGCGCAGCAGCCCCTTGTAAGCAAGGTTCAGATCGTCGCATAAAGGTTTTATGCGTGATGAGCGTCTCTTTCCTCTGTTTCAGCAGTTGAACGCCCTGCCTGGCATTGGACCAAAGCTGAAGCCTTTGCTCGAGCGATTGGTCGGAGGGGAAGCGATTTGGGATCTCTTGCTGCATATGCCCGAGCGTTGGCTAGACCGACGTCCGCGCGATAGTTTCGATGACCTCATTCCAGATGAAGTCGCGACGGTGCGAGGCGAGGTTCATGCGGTCAAAGCCCCCTATAATGACCGGGCACCGACACGGGTGCAGATGTTTGATGGGTCCGGGTTTTTGACGCTGACTTTCTTCCGCGCCGATGGTCGTTGGCTGCAAAGCCAATTTCCAGTCGGGAAGGAACGGATCGTTTCGGGTAAAGTGACCGAATGGCAGGGTGAACGCCAGATGAGCCATCCTGATTTCATCATGGATCCTGCCAAGGGTGAATTGCCGCCACCAGTTGAACCCATCTACCCGTTGACGGCAGGCCTCACCAATAAGCGCGTCCATGCCTCCGCCAAGGCCGCTTTGGAATTTGTCGACGCGAGCTGGCCAGAATGGGTCGATCCGCATCTTCTAGAGGCCCAAAATTGGCCGAGTTTCGTCGACGCTCTGACTTGGGTTCATGCCCCAGAGGCGTTTGACGAAGAGAAAATCCATCACGCCAGAACCCGCCTTGCCTATGATGAAGCGCTTGCTCGGGAGCTCAGTTTCGCGCGCGTGCGCACCACACGTCGCTCGCAATCGGCGAACTCGGTTCCGCCCCAGAGTGAGGCGCTAAATCGCCTCGTCAAAACCCTGCGCTACAAACCCACAGACGCCCAAATCAGATCCACCAAAGAGATCATGGCAGACCTTGCTGAGAGCCATCCGATGCGACGCATGCTGCAAGGGGACGTCGGTGCCGGTAAAACGCTGGTCGGCGCCTTCGCCGCTGTACAAGCTGCAGAGGGCGGGTTTCAAACGGCGTTCATGGCGCCAACTGAGGTTTTGGCGCGCCAGCAATATGACACACTGGACGCTCTGCTCTCTCCTCTCGGTTACCGGGTTTCTGTACTCACCGGTCGCGACAAGGGAAAAGCCCGTGAAGCCACGCTTA
Organism: Hyphomonas sp. ske169; assembly: GCF_056850855.1. Taxonomy (NCBI): domain Bacteria; kingdom Pseudomonadati; phylum Pseudomonadota; class Alphaproteobacteria; order Hyphomonadales; family Hyphomonadaceae; genus Hyphomonas; species Hyphomonas sp. ske169. The sequence goes on from NZ_CP096146.1 coordinate 210,410, forward strand.
TGGGCCTAGCAGATGGCACAATCCAAGTCATCGCAGGAACGCATGCGCTGTTTCAAGAGGGCGTCAGCTTCAAACGGCTCGCCATGGTGATTGTTGATGAGCAGCATCGGTTCGGCGTGGCTGATCGCATGAAACTGATGAGCAAGGGCAAAGCCCCGCACATGTTGGTCATGTCAGCGACGCCGATCCCCCGCACGCTGGCGCAAACCGTCCATGGCGACCTGGACGTCTCAATCCTCGACGAAAAACCCGCAGGTCGACAGCCGGTCGAAACGCGTGCGATCCCTGACACACGGCTCGGCGATACGGTCGATGCAGTCGGACGCGCCCTATCTCGCGGCGAGCGGGTTTTCTGGGTCTGCCCACGGGTCGATGCCGATGAAGAAGACTCAAGTTCCGCCGTTGCCCGCGCCGCCATGCTTCAAGACGCGCTACAGACAAACGTCGGACTCGTGCATGGCCGGTTGAAAGGCGAAGACAAAGACGCGGCCTTAGAGGCGTTCCGAACGGGGCAAACCCAAGTCTTAGTGGCGACCACCGTCATCGAAGTCGGCGTTGACGTTCCCGAGGCGACCATCATGGTGATTGAGCGGGCCGAAGGCTTTGGCCTGGCGCAATTACACCAATTGCGCGGCCGGGTTGGCCGCGGATCCAAGAAGAGCTTCTGCTTGCTCCTCTATCGCGCGCCGCTGACTGAAATGGCGAGAGAACGGTTAGATACGCTGCGCCAGACTGAGGACGGGTTTGAGATCGCTGAAGCCGACTTCCGTTTACGCGGGCCGGGAGATCTGCTCGGCAAGGCCCAGTCTGGCCTCGTCGACTACCGCCTGATCAATTTACCGGAACATTCCGACCTGATCGATATCGCGCGCAAAGATGCCCAAAGTGCAGTGGAATCGGCGGATGAAATCTCTAAAGCCCGTGCCGATGGCTTAGGCTTGCTCAGTCAGCTTCTCAGTCCCGATCTCAGGTTTAGCGACTGATTCTAAGGCACCATCCGGCTCAAAGTCCGGTACGACCAGTCCCGCCGTCAGAATCATCTTGGCGCCTTCTTCGACGGTCATATCGAGCGCAATCGTCTCAGATTCTTCGACATAAATCAGAAACCCTGATGTCGGGTTCGGCGTGGTCGGCACAAAGACACCGATCTTTGTCGTGCCAAGCTTTGTTCCAATCTCGCCTTTGGCGTTGGACGAAACAAAGGCGATGCACCACGAATCCTTTTTGGGATATTCGACCATGACACAGCGATCAAAGCTCGCTTGTTGGTTATTGGCGAGCACTTCGGTCAGCTGTTTCAACGCTGCATAGACGTTCCGAACAAGCGGTATACGGCTGAGAATTCGGTCGGTGGCGGCCAAAAGGGATCGCCCAATCAAGTTCGCTGTCACGGCGCCGAGAATTGTCAATGCGATGACCAAGACCAGGACGCCAAATCCTGGAATGGCATAATTGGTATAGGTTTCAGGTTGCAGCAGCGGCGGCAGGAGCGGCTTCACTCGGTTATCAATGAACGTTATTAAAAACTGCAGAATGAAGAAGGTTGCGGCCAAAGGCGCAGCAATCACCATCCCGGCAAAAAAGCGTCCCCGCAGCCATGCAAAAAGCCCCAATGGTTTGGGCTTGTTCACGTCAGAAATCATCTCTTGAGGGGTCTTACCCTTCGACATTGCTTAATCCTCAGCCTCGCCTACCGCGCCGTTATAGCTTGGCGTTACCTAGTTTGACGTTAATTGTGGCGAAGATGGGAAACAAATCTGATTTTGAAACCGGACTTCATGCTCTTTTCACAAGAGTTTTTGGAGAATCCCACGCTTTAGAGCGTTTCGAGCGTCTCTCCGGGGGTGCTAGTCAGGAAACTTGGGCCCTGGCGGGCAGTGGACAATCGACGATCCTCCGCCGCGCGCCAGGTGGCACCAGCAAAGCCCGCTCATCAGCAGCCATTGGATTACCTACTGAAGCGAAACTGATAGAGGCCGCCGAACAGGCCGGTGTTCCGGTTCCGAAAATTCTACACGTCCTAGCGCCCGAGGATGGTATTGGAGATGGGTTTCTGATGAGCCGCGTGCTGGGTGAAACCATCGCCCGGCCAATCCTCCGCAATGACGAATTTACAAGCGCCCGTTCTGCACTTGCGGCGCAATGCGGAGATGCGCTCGCGAATATCCACTCAATAGAATTGGACGGGCTGCCCAAAGCATTGCAGCAGAGCGATGGGTGCGCACAAATCGCCCAATATGAAGACATCTACCGCGGGTTTGATGTCCCGCGCCCAGTCTTTGAGCTTGCTCTACAATGGCTCAAATCAAACGCGCCGGAGCCGCTTGATGCGGTTCTGGTCCACGGTGATTTTCGGCTGGGAAATTTGATGATTGATGAGAACGGCTTGGTCGCTGTTCTCGATTGGGAACTCGCACATCTAGGAGATCCGCGAGAAGATATCGCTTGGCTCTGCGTCAATTCGTGGCGTTTCGGTCAGAGTCACAATCGGGTTGGTGGTTTCGGACAACTCGAAGATCTATTAGCGGTCTATAATGGCCAGGCCGGCTCGGCTTTCACCGCGAAAGACATTGATTGGTGGGAGATGCTCGGCACCCTGAAATGGGGGATCATGTGCATGATCATGTATGAAGCCTTCCGCTCTGGCGCCGATCCCAGTGTCGAGCGCGCGGCGATCGGTCGGCGTGTCTCTGAGACGGAAATCGATCTCATCAACCTATTGGAGACCGCACATGCATGATCAACCGAGCGTGTTAGAATTGGTCACAGCGGTGAAATCCTTCATCGATGAGACCGCCGGACCGGAACTGACTGGGCATGCGGCGTTTCATGCGCGCGTGGCGAGCAATGTGCTGGCCACCGTGTTGCGCGATCTCGAACAGCGACCGAAAGCCGATCTGGAAGAGCGCCAAGGCTTGATCGACCTGCTGGACGCAGCGGGCGATGAAAGTACTGAAGTGCTCAATCAAAAGCTGAGCGCGCTCATCAGATCTGGAGAAATGACCGCCGATACGCCTGGTCTATTGGCACATTTGAAAACGACCACCATGGCGCAGGTCGAGATTGATCAACCGCGCTATTCAGGCCTGAAGACAGCGAAAAGCTAAGCGGAGCAGCTGCCGCCGCCGAGCACGCAGAAGGTTGCGCAATAAGAGTGATTTAGAGACACGTCCTGGCGTGCGCCTTCTAGCGTCTCACCCAGATTAAAACGTTCGTCATAGGGAAGCAGCGTGCAAGCTACGACGGAGGCCTTGCTCGCCCCTTTGCGCTTCACCACCATGCGTTGCGACGCGCACATCAGCTCATTTGGATCTTTATCCAAAATCCCCCAACAGGCCGTCGTAATTTCCGGCGGATCGCCATCCGGCTTCATTTCGGGAAACAATACCAACTCGCTGGCATTTGACGGATCAATTGCGAGTTTCTCTCGCAAGATGACATCGGCATAGCCAATGCGGGAATGTTGCTCGTCTTCGCCCCAAATCGTGCGGCCAGCGAGGGCCAATTTGAAGCCATTCTCAGAGAGCCAGCGAAGGCCTTTCATGGCCAGGTCATAAGATCCTTGGCCGCGCTCTTGATCGTGCAAATCAGCGGAAAAATGGTCGAGGCTAACCCGCATTGTGAGCTTCTCACCAAAGTCTTCTCGCAACTGCATCAAGCCGCCTTTGACCCTTGGCCGCATCATCGGCTGCATGGCGTTGGTCAGCATCAGGACCGAATGGCCGCGCCTCAGCACAACTTCCAAAATGTCGAGCATTTCCGGCGCCATGAAAGGTTCGCCACCGGTGAACCCGATTTCGATCCCGCGTTCTCCAGCGGAATCCAGCTCATCCAGAAATGGAACGACGTCCGCGACCGTTAGATAGACCAGCCGGTCATTGGTTGGCGAGCTTTCAATATAGCAGTTCACACACTCGATATTGCACAGCGTACCGGTGTTGAACCAAAGCGTCTTGGTTTGATTGTAGGAGACTGTTGCGCGCGGCTCACCTTTAATAGTGACGCGTGGATCTTGAAATTTTTCAATAAGAACAGTGCCAGACATGCAATGTGTCTAAGCGATTTGTCTAAAAAGCGAAGTCACAAAGGCGTTAATCACTGACATCTCTTAGCTTAACTGTTTTGGCGCGGGCCCCTCTTCCAGGAAGGAAATCACGGCATCCCAGCGGGCGAGCGCATCGACATCACCCATGGCCGCAACTTCGGCTGCGCGTAGGGTGGCAATCACGCTCGCATCTTCGCCATATTGCGTGAGCAAAGCTATTGCAGCATCTCTCGCGCTTATTTCGCTCGCGCTCACCGCCAATGCTCTTCGATCCAGGGCGTGGGCCGCACATGTTTGTAGATTTTCTTATGCAATGGCGCTCGCCATTTGCCGTCTCGCGCCTCATCCGGATCTGGCCGTCCTGTGAAAGCGACGATCTTTGTTTCTGGCGGTAGTTTTGGCGTCTGGAACCAGTTCATCGGAAATTTCGGCATCAGCGAGTGTTTGAAACTCACGCACCATTCTTCTGGCCAATAGACTTTGTCTGGGATCATTGCCGATACGTATTGCTGGCTTGCGCGAAACTCAGCGTGGATCGGCTGATTGTCACGCATGTATTTCTCGAAGATCTCTGTGTGCTCACCAATTGTCCATTTGTAGACAGAGGTGTTTCCGATACCCATGCCTTTTTGCGTCCAATTCTCGGCGATGCACATTTCGCCGGGATGGAACTCCCAGAACGGATCCATATTTCCCGTAACGATCAGATCGACATCTAGGAACAATACCTCGCCTTCGAGACCGCCCAGTCCGGCTTGCCAAAGAGAGATTTTCCGCCATGGCCACCAGCGATATTTTTCAGGCAACTCAATTGGCGGCAGCGGTTGATATTCAACCTCCGGCAGCAGCCCTTCTTTATCATCAGTGAAGCAGACGAAACGGAGGTCACCGGTCACATTTCGGCGCACCATATTGTAGAGCCGGTTGGCGAAATGCGCCGGGTAGCGCTCGCCCCACTTCATACAGATCACGGTCTTGGTCATCGCTCTTGCCTAATCCGTTTCACGGCCAGGCGCCACCACCAGAATCGCGCGACTGCAGTTTCCTACATTTTTTGAAATCCGATCCGGAAAGTGTGTCGTATCAAGACTATACAGCCTAAGCGCGTGGAGGATCGGTCATTTCTAAGTCATCAACAGCGCCTGCGATTATGTGGTTTCGCCGCGATCTGCGCCTCGATGACAATTCGGCTCTTGGTGCGGCGGTTACGGCTTCGGGCGGCAATGTAGTCTGCCTCTACGTGTTGGAAGAAATGCAAGAAGGTCGCGCGATGGGCGCCGCCACACAATGGTGGCTCGATAAGTCGCTTCGCGCGCTTGCGAGTGATCTTGAGAAGATCGGGGGGCGCCTGCTCCTCCGTTCCGGAAAAGCCAAAGAAATCTTGGATCAGGTCATCACCGAAACCGGCGCGAAGGCTGTGTTTTGGAACCGGCGATACGAACAACCCGGTCGTGACATCGACACCGAGATCAAGTCTCACTTGAAAGATAGAGGCATCTCCGCTGAGAGCTTTAACGGATCTGTTCTCACTGAGCCTTGGAGTCAAAAAGCCGGCTCTGGTGGATATTACAAAGTCTACTCGCCCTATTGGCGCTCGGTTCAAGCCAATTATCAAATGCCGCCGCGAATTGCGGCACCAGCGCAGCTTAACTCTCCCACGGTTCGGTCAGAAGAGCTCTCAGAATGGAAACTCCACCCGACACGGCCTGATTGGTCGAAAGGCTTCAATGCTCTTTGGACGCCCGGCGAGGCGGGCGCAAAGGCGCGGCTTGCGAGGTTTTTAGACGGCGGTGTCTCTGTTTATAAAGACGACCGAAACCGGCCAGACCTGGAAGACGGCACATCTGGCCTCTCCCCCCACCTCGCTTTTGGTGAAATTTCACCCGCCCAAATTTGGCGCGCCACCAAGTCCAAAATGGATGCGGGTGAGATTGATGAGAAAGGCGGCCATCACTTTTTGTCAGAAGTGGTTTGGCGCGATTTCTCTTACGTCTTGCTCTATCACAATCCAGACCTCGCCACCGAGAATTTCAAACCTGATTTCAATTTGATGCCGTGGCGCGAAGACCGCGAAGACCTGATCGCCTGGCAAAAAGGTCTGACGGGTTATCCCATTGTCGATGCGGGCATGCGCCAGCTTTGGCACACAGGCTGGATGCACAATCGCGTTCGGATGATTGTTGCAAGCTTCCTAACCAAACATCTGCTCATTCACTGGCGGCATGGCGAGGAATGGTTCTGGGATACGCTGGTCGACGCTGACCCGGCCTCCAATAGCGCGAGCTGGCAGTGGACCGCCGGATCTGGCGCAGATGCAGCGCCCTACTTCCGCGTGTTTAATCCGATCACGCAAGGCGAAAAGTTTGACAAGAGCGGCGATTATGTCCGCAAATGGTGCCCCGAACTCGCGCGCCTGCCACGGAAATATTTGTATCAGCCTTGGGAAGCTGGGCCGTTCATCTTGCACGAGGCGGGCATCAAGCTCGGCGAGACATATCCTCTTCCAATCATAGATCATAAAGCCGGGCGCGAACGCGCGCTAGCGGCTTATGCGACCCTCAAAGAAAGGCGCGAAGCTGCATGAAACGAATCGCCATTATCGGATCTGGAATTTCAGGATTAGGCGCCGCTTATGCCTTAAAAGATACAGCCGAGATCACGGTCTATGAAGCCAATGATCGCGCTGGCGGCCATGCGCATACAATGGATGTCGATTATGATGGCACGCCACTCAGCGTCGATGTCGGCTTTATCGTCTATAATGCGCTGAACTATCCGAACTTGATTGGCTTCTTTGACGCGCTCGGCGTGGAAACCGAAGCGAGCGATATGAGCTTCGCGGTTTCTAATCCCGATGGATATGAGTGGGCCTCTACACTGAGCGGGATATTCGCGCAAAAACGCAATCTGTTCCGCCCGAAGTTCCATCGGTTCTGGCGTACTATTTTGAAGTTTAACGATCTTGCTCGTGAAGAGTTACACGCTGGCAAGATCGAGAATGTGTCGCTCGGGTCATGGCTCAGCAAGCACGACTTCGATCAGGATTTCCTGGACAATTATATCCTACCTATGGGCGGCGCGATTTGGTCGACGCCTGAAGCGGAAATGATGGACTATCCGGCGATCAGCTTTTTCCAATTCTTTGAAAACCACCGACTGATGCATAAGGAGCGCCCAAAATGGCGGACCGTGTCGGGAGGATCCCGCAATTATGTCAGCAAGCTCGTCGATTTGCTCGGAGATCGATTAAAGCTCGGTGCCGGTGTTAAATCCGTTCGTCCGTTTGGCGACAAGGTCCGGATCGATCTGATCAATGGGCCAACCTCGGTCTATGATGATGTGATCATCGCGACGCACTCGGATACAGCGCTTCAGCTCTTGGATCCTGCGTTTGAGAGCAAATCCTTCCTATTACGATCTCTCCGATACCGGCCAAACACGATCTATTTGCATCGCGACGCCAGCCTCATGCCAAAGAAGAAAGCGGCCTGGGCAAGTTGGAATGTGATCAAACAAAACACGCCAGAAATGTGCCTCACTTACTGGATGAACCGGCTGCAAGGTCTGCCCAATGACAAGCCGCTTTTCGTGACACTAAACCCTGAAAAGCCGCCGGCTGCCGATCTCACTTTTGCGAGTATGGAAAAGGCCCATCCGCAATTTGATGCGCCAGCCGAGGCCGCTGTTCGCGCCCTAAAACGCGAGCAAGGCCAAGATCGCATTTGGCTGGCCGGCGCCTGGATGGGTAGCGGCTTCCATGAAGACGGTTTGAAATCAGGTCTATCCTGCGCCCTTTCACTGGGCGGCCAGGTGCCATGGTCACCGGAAGGCGTCGAGATCAGCGCCGCCGTGACGGAAATGCCGAAAACTGATAAAGTCGCGGTTGGAGCCCTTTAATTGTGACGGAGCAGCCGGCCCTTCAGATCCTCAAAGGACATACTGTGCATCAACGGTCGATTCCGTTTGCGCATCGGTTCAAATATGCGCTCGCCCTGATCGATATCGACATCGATCGCTTAGACGAAGCGGATCAGCAAACCCGCCGCTTCTCTGTTGATCGCTCAGATCTGTTCTCGTTCAACCGGAAAGACCATGGCGCGCGCGAAAATGCCCCGCTGCGCCCCTGGGCAGAGCAGAAATTTGAAGAAGGCGGCATCGACCTCAAGGGGGGCGCAATACGGCTGGTCACATTCCCTCGCCACGCTTTCTATAAATTCGCCCCGATCTCCCTGTGGCTGGGTCACGGCCCAGACGGCGCGCTTCGCGGGATCTTGTATGAGGTCAATAACACGTTCGGTGAGAGCCATACTTATGTCGCCGCGACGCCGGAACAAAACCGCCATAAACACGACACCGATAAAGTCTTCCACGTCTCGCCCTTTTTCGACATTTCGGGCGCCTATGAGTTTACGCTGAAACGAACATCAGAACATTTGAGTCTGGTGGTAGCGACACAAACCAGAACCGGCCAATCGCACGTCGCAACAATCTCTGCGAAAACGGTACCGGCAACCAATGCAGCCTTTGTGGGCCTGGCCATCACCAAACCCTTATCGAGCCTGGGGGTTACATTTGCCATCCATTGGCAAGCCCTCAAACTCTGGCTGAAGGGTGCCAAATATCATTCAAAACCAAAGCAGTCGTCCGTGCGTACAACGATTGCAACCCCAAGAAGTGCTGCGCCTAAGACAGCACCTATATCGGAGACGACGGCATGAGCTTCACCACCCTCGATCACGACATTGAACAGCAAACCAGTCTGATCCATGCGTCTGCCGACGCTTTGCGCAGGCTGGCGGGGATCCCAGCTGGATTTAGGCTCGCGGGGATGATGCTTTTGAGGGCCAAGCGCGGCACAATCCGGTTCGATCTGCCAGACGGTCGGCGCGTCCTTTTCGATCATGGTGAGCCTGGGCCGAATGCGGTTGTCGGGGTGCATAAGTTTGATTTCGCCAATCGCGCCATTGCAGGCGGCGATGTCGGCTTTGCTGAAAGCTATATGGATCAAGAATGGTCGACGCCGGACCTGACTTCGGTACTCGAATTCTTCTCTGAAAATTTCGAGGCCGCGGGACAGCTTGCGGTGGGCGGCTTCATGGTTCGGATGACGAATATGATCCGCCATGTCTTCAATCGTAACTCGAAAGCCGGATCGAAGCGCAATATCGAGGCGCACTATGATCTCGGCAATGAGTTCTACGAGCTTTGGCTCGACAAGACGATGACCTACTCCTCCGCGCTGTATACGGATCAGAGTATGCGCCTTGAGCAGGCACAAACCGCCAAATATGCCCGCATTGCAGATGAGCTTTCGCTGTCTGAAGGCAAATCAGTTTTGGAGATTGGCTGCGGCTGGGGCGGGTTTGCGGAATATGCAGCTAAAGAGCGCGGCGCCGACGTGACCTGTTTGACCATATCGCCTTCGCAGCGCGATTGGGCGCTCAAACGGATGCAGCGCGAGGGACTCGGTGAGAAAGTCACAATCCGGCTGGAAGACTATCGCGATCATGAAGGCCGCTATGACGGCGTCGCCTCAATCGAAATGTTCGAAGCGGTCGGTGAAAGCTATTGGCCGAGCTATTTCTCAAAAGTCTCCGAGAGCTTGAACGACGGCGCCAAAGCAGCACTGCAAATCATCACCATCCAGGACTCACTGTTTCCGCGCTATCGCAAGCGCGCTGACTTCATTCAGCGCTACATCTTCCCAGGCGGGATGTTGCCGAGTGAACTGGCGCTGCGCGAACAGGTGACGGATGCCGGACTACAGATCCAACAGACCCATTATTTCGGACCCGACTATGCGAAAACCCTGCGAATTTGGGCGAAGGCGTTTGAAGAGAAGTGGGGCCAGATCGCGCCATTGGGATTTGATGAACGGTTCCGCCGCATGTGGCGCTTCTATCTCAGCTATTGCGAAGCTGGTTTTGACAATGGCCGGATCAATGTCGGCCACTTCACACTGGCTAAACCCTAAAAGCGCAGCGCTAATAGAGCTGGTTGAGCACGTATTCGATATCTTGGCCGCGCACTTCAAAGGCCAGTTTCACCCAGCGCGATTGATTATCGTACCAGAGATCTACAGTCAGATCTGAGACCAGGCGGTAATGTGTGGCTTCAACGTCCTGGCCGTCGACTTGAACAACAGCTTCTCCCAGGTTTTCAACTTCAATGTCCAACACTTCGCCGGTTTCAGTTGATAACATTTGGGCTTGATAGACCTGCAACCGATTCCAATGGCTTGAAGGAATGGTTGTTAGCGGCAAGACACCATCGAATTTCGTACTATCGACGACCAGCTCATCGCCATTCGATTTCGCGTTCACTGCGCCTTTGCGCCCGTCGCTATTGGATTTACCGGACAGCGAAACAAGCTGGCCATCGATCCACTCTTCGACGCTGTCTAAGCGATAGCGGAAGGCTGTGATTGGGCCGAATTTGACCTGCAAGTCGACATCGGTGGAAACGGTCAATTGTCCGGCTTCGTCGCGTTCAAAACTCAGAACATGGCTGCCGAAGGGTTTTCCTTTGCGTAGCACTGTAAAGTCGATCACCGCACCATCAGAAGCCACCCAAGGCGCCGGTATAGACGCTAATTCAGCAGTTTGTTCAGCTTGCGCGCCAAATGCGATAAAGGCCCCCAAAACACCCGCAATCGCAATTCGTTTCATCAACTCAGTCTCCAGAATGACAGAGCATCTTGCGCCACATAACAAATGCACATCTCGTCCCCATGGGCGGCAGGCCTGTGCCTCACACCGGGGCGCCCAAGCACCAAGTCGCCGCGTTTGTAGAATCCGTGACCGTCTTCAAATTGTCCTTCAAGCACAACGGTAGCCTCCAAAGCGGAGTGGCTGTGTTCTGGGGCCGCTTGTCCGGGATCTAGACGCATAAGCTTGCCTTTGCCCTTGCCGCGCTTCGCATAGTGGACGCCCGACAGGCCTTTCTTCCAAGGCACGGTTTCAAAATTGCCGCGCGCGAGTTCGAGCGCTTCTGGCAAACATTCATGCTCTATCGCCCGACCATCCTTGACCCGTAGGCCAATCGCGTCGCGTGTTGATTGCCAAATGTCAGAGGTCGTTTTGCCGGTTTCAGACAAGAGAATGTGCAGCTCTGCAGCCAGCGCCATATCCGTAGATAAGGTGCCGCTCGCATGATCGAGCATAAATGCGTGATAAGCGTCAGAATTCATTCAGCAAAACTCATAAGTCTGTTCTATAGCAGTGTACGCACGTCATCCCCATTTGGATCACCGAACCCAGTTGAATTCCTGCAGCGCAAAGCCTAGCGTGCCGCAGAACGAGAAAAGGCCCAATATGACCATCACGACCTCCGTCTTAGACTTGATCGGAAACACGCCCTTAATGAGGCTCAATAAGCTCTCAGAAGAGACGGGGTGCGAAATCCTCGGAAAATGCGAGTTCCTCAACCCCGGACAGTCCGTCAAAGACAGGCCCGCGCTCGGAATGGTCCGCGATGCTGAGGCCTCTGGGCGTCTGAAGCCGGGTGGGACAATCGTTGAAGGCACGGCTGGCAATACCGGCATTGGCCTCGCCATGGTTGGCGCAGCGCTCGGCTATAAAGTCGTCATCGTGATGCCGCGCACACAGTCGAAAGAGAAAAAGGATGCGGTCCGCAACCTTGGCGCAAAACTGGTTGAGGTTGATGCCGTCCCGTATTCCAACCCGAACCATTATGCGCGCTATTCAGGCCGCTTGGCCGAAGAGCTGAATGAGAGCGAACCGAACGGCGCGATCTGGGCCAATCAGTTCGATAATCAGGCGAACCGCAAAGCGCACTATGAAACGATGGGTCCCGAGATTTGGGAGCAAACCGGCGGCAAAGTGGATGGCTTCATCTGCGCGGTTGGATCCGGCGGCACGCTCGCTGGCACCGCAATGTCGCTCCGGGACAAATCTAACGGCCGAGTCAAAATCGGCATCGCTGACCCAGGCGGCGCGGCGCTATACGAGTATTACACCTCTGGTGAGCTTAAGTCCGAAGGGACTTCAATGACAGAGGGGATTGGCCAGAGCCGGATTACCGCGAACTTGGAAGATCTCACCGTCGATTATGCCTATCGCGTTCATGATAGCGAGGCACTCAAAATCCTGTTTGACTTGATCGAAAATGAAGGCCTCTGCTTAGGCGGATCGGCTGGAGTCAATCTCGCCGGCGCGGTCAAACTCGCTAAGGACATGGGGCCTGGCCATACGATCGTGACCATTCTCTGCGACTATGGAAACCGCTATCAGGACAAGCTGTTCAATCCGGAATTCTTGCGCTCAAAAGACCTACCTGTGCCAGCGTGGTTGGAAGCCTAAATCATGAGCCGCCCAGATCCGCTGATCTCCGCTGACGCAGTAAAAAACATGATCTCGTCGCCGGAGGTCTGCGTGCTGGATGCGACATGGGTGCCGCCCTTTTTGAAAGACCGGCCCGACGGCAAGACCTGTTATCAAAACGGGCATATCGCTGGCGCGCGCTATTTCGACATTGACGATATCGCGGACAAGACGACCACACTGAAGCACATGCTGCCGCCAGAGGATGTTTTCGCGGCAAAAGTCGGCGCGCTCGGCATCTCGAACGACACGCGCGTCATCGTCTATGATAGCAATTCCTTCTTCGCCTCTGCGCGAGCGTGGTGGATGTTCCGCGCGATGGGACATGACAATGTGTTGGTTTTGGATGGTGGCCTAAAGGCTTGGAAATCAGTTGGCGGGGGCATTGAAACTAACCCGAGCGAACCCGTACCGACATCATTCTCAGCGACCTATCGACCCGAGCTTGTCCGTGATCAAAGCGCGATGCGCGGCCATATCGCGGCCGCTGACGCAAAAATCCTCGATGCTCGCGCACAAGGCCGATTTGATGGCATCAGTCCCGAACCGCGCGTTGATCTCCCATCTGGACATATGCCGGGAAGTTTTTGTGTGCCGGCAACAGCCTTGCTCAACGCGGACGGCACCATGCTATCGAAAACTGAGCTGAGCGCCGTGGTTGGGGCGTTCGTGAACGAGCCAGTCGTGACCTCATGCGGGTCGGGTGTGTCCGCCGCCGTGATCACCCTCGCCCTGGCGCGCGCAGGTAATTGGCACGCGGCGCTGTACGATGGCTCCTGGAGCGAGTGGGCCGCGAACTCTGATAATCCGATCGCGACGATGCCATGAAAGACGAAACCAAAATCATCCACACGCGCAGCGGACGGGGGCCAGTTAAGACCGTAAACCCGCCCGTTGAGCGCGGCTCGACGGTGCTGCTGCCGACCCGGGAAATCCTTTATGGCGATGGCAAAGTCTATGGCCGCATGGGCCTGACTGTGCATCGCGAGCTCGAGGCGGCGTTGTGCTTGCTGGAAAACGCGCAGCATTGCCGCCTCACGTCCAATGGCTTGCAATCGATCGCGCTTGCGGTTGGTGCTGTCCTCGAAGCGGGTGACCACATTCTGATCCCCGACTGCGCCTATGGACCAAGCCGACGGTTCTGCACCCGGCGTCTTTCGGCAATGGGGATTAGCTCCACGCGCTATAATCCGACCATCGGCGCTGATATTGCGGATCTGGTACAAGATACGAGCAAAGCGATCCTGATAGAGTCGCCCGGCTCCCTCACCATGGACATCATTGATACCCCGGCTTTGGTTTCCCTCGCCAAGGAACGTGATCTCCTGACCCTGTTCGACAACACATGGGGCGCGGGGGTTTTGATCCGCCCGCTCGACATCGGGGTCGATATCGTGATGCAGGCGCTGACCAAATATCCAGTTGGCCATGCGGATGCTTTAGGCGGCGCGGTCCTGACCAATAGCGCGCGGCTGGCCAACAAAATCGCGATGTGTAGCGAGGATTGGGGCATAAGCCTGGCCCCCGATGACGCTTATGCGGGACTACGCGGACTGCGCAGTCTGCACCTGCGCCTGAAACAACATGAAGACAGCGGCTACCAGGTCGCTAAATGGCTGGCCGAACGCCCCGAAGTCGATTGCGTTTTGCATCCGGGCCTTGAGAGCCACCCAGATCATGCGCTCTGGAAACGGGACTTCACGGGGGCGAATGGTTTGTTCTCGGTCATCCTGAAAGAAACGCCAAACGCGCAGCTCGATACGTTCCTCGAAGCAATGAAACTGTTTGGTATGGGCTTTTCTTGGGGCGGGTTTGAGAGCCTGCTCATCCCTTGCGATGATCAACTCGAACGGATCGACGGCGACCGGATTCATGATCGCAAAGGTCCACTGCTCCGCATTCATGTCGGATTGGAGGATCCGAATGATCTCATCGCAGATTTAGAACAAGCTTTCGCGGTGATGCACGCCTAGCGCACTTGCCCGCGCACTTGGCCCTGATGGAGCGCGCAGATCAGCGTGAACAGTCGGCGCGAAGTGTCGAAATCGACTTTAACTTTGCCCTCAAGCCGTTCGGCCACGAGGTCTGAGCCTTCATTGTGGATGCCGCGCCGGGCCATATCAATCGCTTCAATCTGGTGCGGGGTCGAACTGCGGATTGCATCATAATAGCTCTCGCAGATCATGAAATAGTCGCGGATGACCCCTCGAAACGGGGTCATCGACAACAAGAAAATATGGACCGGTTCGCCCTCTTCTGTCTTGATTTCGAAGACCAGCTTTCTCTCTTGCATCGAAAGTTTGAGAGCGTACGGGCCGACGTCTTTGCCATCGACTTCGAAACTATTCTCTTCTAGCAAGTCGAAAATCGCGACGCGTCGCTCATGCTCCGCATCCGGCCCCGACGCCGCAAGCGTTGCATCATCAATATCCACGCTGACCAGTCTGTGTTCGGCCATGAGCTCTTTCGCGATCTAGCTTTTATTCGTCCGGATCGAAACCGACCGCGCGTGTGCCGGCAGACCTTCAGCCTCGGCGAGGCGGAGCGCTGCGGGCGCCAAAGCGGCGAATCCTTCCGGACTCGCCTTTTGTACACTCATTCTTTTTAGAAAGTCATACAAACCGAGCCCTGAACTGAATCGCGCCGCGCGACTGGTCGGCAAAACGTGATTTGATCCAGTCACATAATCGCCCAGCGCTTCGGGTGTGTGATGCCCTAAGAAGACCGCGCCCGCATGCTTGATCAGCGGCAGGAGGCCTTCTGGATCTGCAATCGCTAGCTCTAAGTGTTCCGCGGCAATCTCATTCGCCACATCTGCGGCTTGCGCTAGCGTTTCCGTCACAATAAACGCGCCATGCGTGTCCCAAGCCTGACGCGCGCGCGCTTCAGTTGAGAGCGATTTTAACTGGTTTTCCACAGCCTCTTCCACAGACTTAACCACAGCTTGGTCTGTCGCAATCAAGATCGATTGCGAGCTCGCATCGTGCTCTGATTGGCTCAACAGGTCTGCCGCGATCCAGTCTGGATTAGCGGATTCATCGGCAATGACGAGGATTTCAGACGGTCCAGCAATTGTATCGATGCCAACTTTACCAAAGACTTGGCGCTTTGCTTCGGCAACATAGGCGTTTCCTGGCCCGACAATTTTGTCCACAGGCTTTAGCCGCCCTGCTCCATGCGCCAAAGCGGCAACCGCTTGCGCGCCACCAATCGGATAATACTCATCGACGCCCGCCTTCAAAGCGGCATAAGCAACGGCAGGCGCGAGTTGCCCTTTTGGCGCTGGCGCCACCATGACGACCCGTTCGACGCCGGCAATTTTTGCTGGAACGGCATTCATTAGGACAGAGCTTGGATAAGATGCCAGGCCGCCTGGCACGTACACGCCGACGCTATCCAGCGCCGTCCAGCGCCATCCCAGCTGGACGCCGGCTTCATCGGTAAATTGATGATCCGCTGGTCGCTGCTTTTCGTGATAAGCAGCGATCCGCGCTGCGGCAAAATCCACGGCGGCTTTTAAGTCTTCCGGACAGGCGTGCGCCAAGCGATGCAAGTCGACATTATCTGACTGCAGAGTTGTCGGATCGAGGACCAGTTCATCAAACTTCGCCGTATAGCGCGCCACCGCTTCACCGCCTTTTGAGCGCACGTCGGCAACCACATCGCGAACGGTTTCAGCAACGTTGTCGACTGCGCCGCGCGGCTCAGCGAGGAATGCAGAAAATTCTGACGCAAAGTCCGCTTTGCGAGCATCAAAAGTGCGAGCCATGCCTATCGCCGTTTCTTATCATGATCCGGGCGCTGCCGGGTCGACCACTCATATGCGCTGTCGAGCAAAGTGGCATCAATCGCCTCAACTTCAAGCGCAAGCTCGCCGTCGCCCGCAAATAGGATTTTGATCGTCCCGCCCGGAGGCTCAGCGGCGGGGTCAAATGACACGGCGAGGATTGATAGAACCAGGTCAGGATCCGCTTTTGTGATAGCGCGGGTTTTCACACCCAAAACGCCATCAAACGCCAGCAAGCTTCGCACACGGCCTTGAGGGCCACGCTTCGAGGTTGAGTCTTCCCACTGGAACCGGTTTACTTCGAGCGTGAACCGTCGCCGTTTCCGATCGAATTTGAGATTCTCGGCTTTCAAAACGGCATCTTGGACCGCGCTTGAAATCACTTCCAAGTCAGCCGTCTCTTCTGCGATTAATCGCAATGCCCTGCCCTCAGCCATATCTGCCTCTATTCCCCGTCGACGCGCTCAATTTGAGCGCCGCACCCAGAGAGTTTCTCTTCTAAACGTTCAAAACCGCGATCCAAATGATAGATCCGATTCACCTGTGTCTCACCTTCGGCAGCGAGTCCAGCGATGACCAGTGAGACAGAGGCGCGCAAATCCGTCGCCATGACCGGCGCCCCGCGCAATTGTTTAACACCTTTGATGATCGCCTCTTTGCCGCGCACCTGAATGTCTGCGCCGAGGCGGGACAGTTCCGGGGCGTGCATGAACCTGTTTTCAAAGATGTTTTCGCGAATAACGCTGGTGCCTTCGGCAACCGACATCAGCGCCATAAATTGTGCCTGCAAATCGGTCGGGAACCCCGGATGGGGTTGAGTATCAACATTGATCGCTTGGAGCGCTGATCCATTGCGCCGCACGCGAATTGTCCCCGCGTCTTGATCAGCATCGACCGTGACGCCGCATTTCTGCATCGCGTCAATCATTGCGCCTAGCGCTTTGACCGGCGCGCCCTCGAGCGTGACATCCCCACCGGCTGCGGCGGCTGCCATCGCATATGTCCCGGTCTCGATCCGATCAGGCATCACAGAATGCTGGGTTCCGGAGAGCGTCTCAACGCCTTCGATATGGATCGTCGCCGTGCCCGCACCGCTAACCTTGGCGCCCATTTTGTTGAGACAATCGGCCAAGTCCGCAATCTCTGGCTCACGCGCGGCATTCTCGAGCACCGTTTCGCCTTTCGCAAGCGTCGCGGCCAACATCGCGTGTTCGGTGGCACCCACAGACACGAACGGGAACACCACTTTCGCGCCCTTCAGGCCGTGAATAGCCGCAGCTTTTACATAGCCGGCCTCTACTTTCAGATCTGCCCCTAAGGCTTCAAGCGCATTCAAATGGAGATCAACTGGCCGGGCGCCGATTGCGCAACCGCCGGGGAGCGATACAGTCGCATGTCCTTCGCGGGCCAGCATCGGGCCGAGCACATTAAAGCTCGCCCGCATTTTCCGGACTTGATCATAAGGCGCGATGGTTGAGGTCAACTCAGCCGCATTCAACCGGCACTCATTATCGCCCTTCGGCCAGTAGACTTCGACACCCAGGCTCGCCAGCAGCTGGCTCAAAAAGCGTGTGTCGGCGAGGTTCGGCATATTGGTCAGCGTCAATGGATCACGCGTCAGCAACGCTGCCGCCATCAGTTTCAACGCAGAATTCTTAGCTCCAGAGATCGGGATCGTGCCGTTAAGCGTCCGCCCGCCCGTAATTTTTAAACTGTCCATATCTGGGTTCTATACCGGTGCGCACGGCGAACGAAAGGCGCAATTGCGGCAGCTTCGTAACGCGCCGGGCAAAGGTTTTGACAAATTATCGAATATCGATATATGAGAAGCATGACTGCACGATCTTATGGCTTTGAACCTGGCGACGTCGTTGCGATTCCCTTCGGCATCGGCCTTTCTCATTATGGCATTGTGACCGCGTCCGGCACGGTTATCTCCAACTCACGGAAACATGGCGGCGTTGTCGAGCAAAGCTTTAGCGCGTTCGCGAATGGCCGGCGGGTCCGATTGTGCGAGCGGACGGACGCTTTACAAGGCGCCGCCGCGGTGTCTCGCGCCCGCAAAGCCAAAGGACGATCCTATAGCCTACACGAATCAAACTGCGCACACTTTACTCGCTGGAGCCACAGGCAGAAGCCAACTTCGGTGCAAGTGGCGTCCGCGACCCTACGCACGCTGTCCGATATGGTATTTGGCGGACGGCGCTAAGACTTAGAGGGCGCCGGTTTTGCCGCCGGTTGCGCCTTACGTGACGCCGCTTTGCGCCGCTTGAGATTATCCCGCAAAGCCGACTTTAGCCGCGCATCACGTTCGGGGGTCTTGGTTTTGTCAGCCATGATTGCAGTCTTTGTCCAGAAACCATCTTTTCATCTGCATCTTCATAAGCTAATCCCCGGCAACACAAAAGGCCGCGGTAGCTCAGTGGTAGAGCGCATCATTGGTAATGATGAGGCCGGGAGTTCAATTCTCCCTCGCGGCACCACTCCAAATCATTGATGAAATGCGGTTTTTCCTGCTGAGCGGACACTTCCAATCTCAGAGCGCTCCCGATAAAGGATGCGCTGTAAAGGCGTATGCAGGAAAAACAGCGATGCGAGTAAGTAAAAGAGGATGCGGGATGATTTGTGCCGCCATGGTGCTGGCGGGAACGCCAGTGGCAACTGCTGAAGGATGGAGCGCCGAAGCGAGCACCAGCGTTTCATCGGGCCTCATCGACCGGGGTGAGTCGCTCGCAACGCTAAATAATGAAACCAGTGTTACGCTCACCCGTTCTCTCGATTTGGGTGACGTTTATGGCGGCATCTACCGCATTACCCCACTCGGCAGCGACGCCAGTGCATTCGATGAAGAGGTTAATTTTTTCGATCGGATTCGCATTCGAAAATTCTGGCATCGCTTTTGACACCAGCGCGAATTACCTGACCTATCCAGGCTCTACTGAAGACGCCAGTCTCGAACTGGCGGTCGAAATGGGCGTTGAACACGCGCTTTCGCCGACTCTCGCCGCGTTCTATGATGTCGATGCAGAGATCCATGGTCTGGAAGCGGCCATCGGTCCATCAATTGAATCAGGTACTTGGACTCTAACCGGGATTGTTCGAGGCGGAATCGTTTCGTCTGATGATGGGAGCTATTCCTATGGCGGTGTAGAGGGCGTCGCCGCGCGGCCAATATCTGATCAGCTGACGCTCGAGGGTTTCGCGCGCTTTGAAGCAGCTGATGCAACGAACTTTGTTTCAGATATCCGAAGTGATGATGTCATCGAGACGCGTAAAAACGGCGCCTTGCTCGGCTTGCGATTCATCATTCAAGGCTGATCGGTCCTTTTGCCCGCGCACCAGACCTTAGCCTCGTCTATTTGCTAGCATACTTAATATCGGCCCCTTCAGACCATCCTGGTAAGCAACCTCACTCAAAGTCGTTCAAACACAGCGGCCAGCCCCTGCCCGCCGCCAATGCACATGGTTTCGAGACCATATCGCGCCTCGCGCCGAACCATCTCTCGCAGCATTGTGGTTAGAATGCGCACGCCGGTGGCGCCCACAGGGTGGCCAAGTGAAATTCCCGATCCGTTTACATTGATGCGATCGAAGTCAGAATCGGTGAGCTCGAGCGCTTTTGTACAGGCGAGGACTTGCGCGGCGAAGGCCTCATTCAATTCGATCAAATCCATGTCAGCTAGGCTGAGCCCGGCCCGATCAAGCGCCTTGTGCGTGGCAGGCACGGGACCAATTCCCATCGTCTCGGGTGCAACCCCGGCAAGCGCCCAACTCACCAGGCGCCCAATCGGTTTGAGATTGTATTTTTCCGCAGCGCTGCGGGAGGCGACGAGACATGCGGCGGCTCCATCATTTTGTCCTGATGCATTGCCCGCCGTCACCGTCGCGTCAGGATCTGAGTGCGCCATGATCGGCCGAAGCGCTGACAGTTTCTCGACTGTGGTGCCCGGACGTGGGTGCTCGTCAGTATCAATGATCGTATCTTGTTTACGCGCTTTGACGGTGACAGGTACGATCTCTTCCGCGAACGCGCCGCTTTCCATCGCTGCTGCAGCGCGGGCCTGCGATCTTGCGGCCAGATGGTCTTGAGTGTCTCTCGTAATGCCAAATTCTTTGCGAAGATTTTCCGCCGTTTCGATCATCCCGCCCTGTACTGGATAATGCTCGCCCCCAGCCGTGATGCGACCGCGGCTGAGCGCATCCTCGAGCTGTATGTTCGGTGACTTCACGCCCCATCTAATTTCGGAAGAATAAAATGGCGCGCGGCTCATGCTTTCTGCGCCTCCCGCAACAATTACTTCTGCGCCGCCGGTCGCCACAGTCATCGCAGCATAGATGACCGCTTGCAGTCCAGATCCGCAGCGACGATCGAGTTGTAGCCCTCCGGCCGTCACTGGCAGGCCAGCATTCAGCGCGACCACTCGCCCCAAGGCGGGCGCGTCCATGGTTGGGTAGCAATTCGCAAACACGACATCGTCAACGGCTTCACCAGGTAAATTGGTCCGCTCCAGAATTTCGGATATCACACGCGTCGCCAAATGATGTGCAGGCACCGTTTTAAAGCCGCCTCCGAATGCCCCTACAGGCGTTCGCAATGGCTCACAGATCACAACGTCGTCGAATGCGGTCATTTTGTATCATCTCCATCAGAATGCGCGGTTGCCCTACTTGTTGCATTAGATCTCGTTGTCGAACAGGTGGGATGTCTGCGCGAACGCAATGTCATCGAAAATAGCTGCGGGGCGAATTCAGTTTTGTCCAGTTGGCTGACACGAACATGAACCCCTCAGACATAGTTTGACCCAAATTTGTCTACAGATTGCGCTTCATCGAAAGTCGACCTAGGGTTTTCCTAGAAGAAAACAAAGCGTGGAAATCAACCGCGTTAGGGGAAGAGAAATCATGCCAGTGATCACGCGACCGAGCTCCTATTGTTTGCTTCTAATAGGCATTGGTCTTGCTGCATCCCCTGTATCTTTGGCGCAAAATTCCGATACCCAAGCCTATGTCGGCTGTGCGGACATCCAATTAGCGACCGTCGACAATCGCGCCCCCTCAGACGCACAGTCTTACCAAAGACTCCCTCCAGCCTTCCAAGTCGAAACTCAGAAAACGACGCGGATCCTGCAAGGCCAATCCGCTCGGGATGTCGTTGGCACCGGGGAAGCGAACGAGGCGTGCTGGGCTCGGCTCGACGGGGTTTGGCAAGATGATTCCCTGATTAAGTTTGACGACAGTATCGAAATCAGCAGTTGGGCGGGAGATCAGCAAAATTTAAAAAACTTAGCGCACGGAAACTATACAGACACAAACCTTGTCGTCATTCTTCCCGGCACAGACACAGCGCGGGAAATCAGCGTCATCGATGCGTTCAATAATAGTGTCCGCACGACCTTTATTAGCGATGACGACACGCCGCTCTCAGAGGCGCTCAAGATCCGCGGGCCGCGCAAAGTCTACACCGCGCAGCAAGATTCAGGCTTGGGGACGGAGCTAATCATTGACGTCGACATCAATGGCTTTGTTCGTTTACGCATGAACAATACGGTTTATCGGCGCCCTAGCCCAGGATTGATCGCATCGTTCGATACCAATGATTTCAATATCGACGCGCCCTTTGTCTATAATGCCAATCTCGACAATGTCGTCGTCTCACGGTCGGGGTATGACATCTCCTCGGCTGACCCATTTGATTTTGTGGGCACCGCAAAAAAGGAAGTGTTCAAGGAAGTCTTCGGGCGACAATATCGGATCTTAGAAAAGCGAACGGTTCCGCTCGGGTTCGATCTGGTTCCTGCGACAGACCAAGGTATGCTGTACACGCGCGAGTTTGCACGAACCGAGGCGCAATTGCAGGCGGCACTGTCGGCGGCATTTGGCGGTAAAGCGCGGGTTGGCGTGAATACGGCCATCATTCCCGGGCCTAGTGCGAGTGCCGGGGTTGATGTTACCGCTTCGATCGCAACGGATATGCGTACGAACCAATATTCGTCTCGGGCTGTTGGTTATTCGATGACCAAGAAATACGCGATTGTCGTCGATCATCCTTATATTGAGCTCTCTAATGATTTTCGGGCAGCGATCGAGGATGCTCGCCGATACGGCGATGAAGATGTTCGCTATTATGAAGACATCATCACAAAATTCGGGACCCATTACCCTTATGCGGTCACCTATGGTGCCAACGCCGAGCTCAGCGTCGAACTCTCAGAATCTGAAACCTATGAACGCATCGACGTCAGCGCCTCAGCTCGGGTAGAGGGTGAAATCGAGGCTGTAAAAGGTGCGGTCTCTGGATATGCGTCCCTCGCGGCTGAGCTGGGCACCGCAACAACGAATATGACGGGAGAAGAACGATCCATGTTCCGAGCCGTTGGCGGCAATGGATCATGGGATGAGAAAGGCTACGCTGCCGGTGATCGTGCGGCGCCGATCTTGCTCGATCTACGGCCATTGGATCAATTGCTCAATCCGCTGAACTATCCCGGACAGCCAGATGTCTATGAAACTGTCAGAACCAAACTGCGAGCGAAGATCAAAGACTATCTCGATTTGCGCGCTGGGGGACTGAGCAAGTGGCCGATCTATAATACGGTTCTCGACGGTGACTATTTTACCGAGAAATACCCCGCCTTAGTCTTTAGTTTCACGCCCAAAAATTTCGTCGAAAGCGAAATGCGCGTCAGATCAATAAACGGGTCATCCTGGGTTCAGCTACAACACATGATGGTGCGCCCAGCGAATTATGAAGACATCAAAAACGAAGATCGTCCCTTCTTACAAAAGCGCATTGAGAGCGGCGCCTATCGGCAGGTCGATTCTCCCGCTAGATCTTATGAGGCATCAAGCCAGGGTTTAGTTCCCAATAGCGTTGTCGAGCGCGCTAGCTTGCAGCATCGCCTGAAGGGAGATGTGTCCTGGACCGCTCTACCGGATGGATCGGTCGTTCTGAACGGCCATTCGAAAGATCAAAACGCTCCGCCTATCATCCTGCGCCGATGG
Organism: Hyphomonas sp. ske169; assembly: GCF_056850855.1. Lineage (NCBI taxonomy): Bacteria > Pseudomonadati > Pseudomonadota > Alphaproteobacteria > Hyphomonadales > Hyphomonadaceae > Hyphomonas > Hyphomonas sp. ske169. The sequence continues at coordinate 233,586 of NZ_CP096146.1, forward strand.
ACCGAAGACGATGTGGCTCAAGCCGAGGCCGGTCGCTTATCCGGCGGTTGGCGCTCATCTGAGTGGCCCGGCCTGGTGGTCCTGTCTCAAGAGATCACCGATAGCGGTCAAGGGGATACGGACGACTGGGCGGACGTCGCACATGAGTTTGCGTCAGTGGTTGTGATCTCTGATGACGGAATGCCGGCAACCCTTCAATGCATTGACGAAGCAGCACTCCAACAGCGCTCAGCCAAAGACTTGAATGAGGTTGCAGGGTATTCAGAACTTATTTTTCACAATGTTGACCCCTTGGATGCTCGGCACCGGCTTCATTTCATCCAATGGTTTGTCGGCACAATGCTCCACTCTGCTCTTCCCAAATATGCCGCCAAGGAAAATCTGACTCACAAAGAAAAACTAAACTTAGAATTGGTGCAGTGTCTCTTCGGTGAAGACGCGCCATTAGGCGTTGCGCCGACCATTTTGATGGGCGCAGATCCCGACGAATTATTCGCGACTGGCAAGGCGATGCCCGAAATCGCGCTGAAGCCGGATGGGAGCTTGAAGCTGTCCTTCTATGAGCCTTTAGATTTTGAAGGCGGCTCGTTTGAGCGGAACACAAATATTTACGACGAAACGCACTGGAACCAGGTCGGCAAAGAGCTGACATTCATGCCAATCCCAGATCGCGAAGCCGCGGCATTACTCGCGACTTATCGACAAAAAAGGACCGCCCTCAAAACCGCGGCCCAAGCTGAGCAAGACAATAATCCGAGTTGATATAACTCACTCGGAGACCCAAACAGGAGACGACACATGCGACAACACTTAGTAGGGCTTCTAGCGCTCAGTTCATTGGCGATCGCGCCGATCCCCGCTTCTGCTCAGGACGCTGAATTGGCCTGGCAACCAGACTTTTTAGAGCTCGATGGCAGCAATGGCTTAACACTGATCGCTGATCCCGAATTCTCAATCGTCGGCGGCGGCACGATTGAGTTTTGGGTGCAGCCCGATTGGACTGAAACCCCTGACTTTGATCCGGTTGTTCTCTCTGCCACTGGTCAAGAAGGGTCAGCCTATCTGATCTCATTGCTGCGCGGCCGCGACGGTATTGGAATTGTCAGCGGGGATGATGAACTTGTCTGGAGTTTCGATTTCACCGACGGTCAGGTGCACCATGTCGCGTTTAATTTCTATGCAGAAGAAATTGCCCTCATCGTCGACGGCGAAGTCATTGGCGTTGATGAATTTACACCTGCGGATACGCTACCGTCTGCAATTTGGGTCGGCTCTGCGAATGGCGAAATCGGTTCGTTTACAGGCGCGATCGCGGCGCTCCGCATTTGGGGGATTCCGGTAGAGCCAGAAGTGATCGACGAGTTTCGTTATAAGGACGTTCTATCTGAAGCGCAGGGCAACCACCCAGACATCGATTATCTGCAAGTGGTCAGCGATTTCGAGGATCTCGATGTCTTGGTGATTGAAGGCGACGTTGAAGAGGAGGAGGCTCAATGACCCGGTCCTTGATCGCAACACTCGTGCTGGCAGCCGGGCTATCTATCTCGCCCATGTCGATGGGTTCAGCAGATGCTCAACCGAAGCCCCCAGCCGCCAAACCAAAACCAAATGCCACGAACGGACGTCCAAAAGCCGTCCGATTCGCCCAACCACCCGCAAGTGTCCGTAATGTGAGAACCCCTCGAAGGGCTGCGAACACAAACATTCGCAATGCTCGCGCGGCAGCAGGAACCTCGATGGGACGGACCAATACTGCGCCCCGCAGAGTAAGATTCCGCAACACGGACCGCGGTGTCGCAGGCGAGCAAGGCAGTGCGACCCGGCGCTGGAGCATGGAAACCAATCGACCTCCAGTACCAACCAGCCGCAGCCCTAAGCGGACAACCAAGCGCGGGGCCGATGGTAAGCGCAAACGCGCGAAATCCGCGAAAAAAGGGCCACAGCCACCAAGAGCACGACGCGAGTCTGATGCCAGTGTCGAACTCCAAAGAACCCGGCGTAATCGTTTAGGCGTTCCTGTTCAGCAAGCTCAGACGGTGCCCTATAATGCTGGGGCGCAAGGGGCGGCCTATCGCGCCATCGGAAACGTGTCGGCGGTCCCAACACCGCAGAACCGCAACACACGGCGAACCTATATGCACGGTAAAACGCGCAACATTAAATCAGCGAAACCGTCTGAATAGATTTGCAACGGACAGAGGTGGCATGAGACGAGATCGCCAAAAGGGAGGCGACATCTCTATGGTTCCACGTGGACCAGCCACCGACCTGTGCGCAGAAAAGAAATGCTGTGTTGTCAGCTGGAAGCAGGGTCGCTTCAAGCTGACAACACACGCTGCCCCTTACTTCGTTAGATCGAGCGCGACATCGACGATCATGTCTTCCTGTCCGCCGACCATCCGGCGGTTGCCGAGCTCGACTAGGATCGATCTTACATCAATGCCGTAATCCTCGGCCGCTTTCTCGGCATGGCGCAAGAAGCTCGAGTAAACGCCGGCATAGCCCAGGCTCAGCGTTTCGCGATCAACGCGCACCGGGCGGTCTTGGAGTGGGCGCACTAATTCTTCGGCAGCGTCCATCAGTTTGAACAAGTCGCAGCCATGCTTCCATCCCTTACGGTCGGCGGCAGCGATGAACACCTCTAGAGGGGCATTCCCTGCCCCTGCCCCCATTCCGGCCAGGCTGGCATCAATGCGGACGGCACCGGCCTGCACGCCGACAATCGAGTTCGCCACACCCAAAGACAGGTTGTGATGGGCATGGATTCCGCGCTCTGTCTCCGGCTTCAAGACCCGGTCATAGGCTTCGAGGCGCGCCTTATAGCCGTCCATGTCGAGCGCCCCGCCTGAATCAGTGACGTAGATACATTCTGCGCCATAGCTCTCCATCAGCTTGGCCTGTTCAGCCAGCGCCTCCGGTTCAATCATATGGCTCATCATCAAAAACCCAACCGTGTCCATGCCGAGATCGCGCGCCGCCGCGATATGCTGTTTCGAGATGTCGGCTTCAGTGCAATGCGTCGCAATGCGAACGGAACGAACACCGAGGTCATAAGCTTCTTTGAGGTCATGCACCGTGCCGATGCCAGGCAGCAAAAGCGTCGTCAGGCGGATATTCTTGGTCACATCGGCAACCGCCGCGATCCAATCCCGGTCCGTATGCGCGCCGAAGCCATAGTTGAAGGACGAGCCGTTCAAGCCGTCCCCATGGGCGATTTCGAGCGCATCCACGCCGGCATCATCGAGTGCTTTGGCAATCGCCTGCACCTCTTCGAGGCCATATTGGTGGCGGATGGCGTGCATGCCATCTCTGAGCGTCACGTCTTGAATGTAAAGCGGTGTCTGGGTTGGATCGAACGTCATTGAATTGGCCTACCTGTGCTGCGTTTACGCACAATTTCCTGCGCGGTCGCCATCGCCGCGGAGGTCATGATGTCGAGATTACCGGCATAGGCGGGCAGGTAATGCGCGGCGCCTTCGACCTCCAGCATTGTGGTCGCCTTGATGCCTTCAAAACTGCCGTGCCCAGGGATATGAATCGGATTGTTCGCACCGAACCGCTCGAACTGAATGTCCTGTTTCAAGCGATAGCCTGGGACATATTTTTGGACCCGCTCGATCATATTCAAAATCGACGTTTCGATGGCTTTCTCGTCAGCGCCGGACGACAAGGTGAACACCGTGTCGCGCATGATCATTGGCGGCTCAGCCGGGTTGAGAATGATGATGGCTTTGCCTTTTTCCGCACCGCCGACTTTGGTGATGCCGGCCGAGGTGGTTTCGGTGAACTCATCGATATTTGCGCGGGTGCCTGGCCCTGCGCTCTTAGAGGAGATCGAGGCGATAATCTCTGCATAGTGAACTGTCGCAACTTCAGAGACAGCAGCAACGATCGGAATGGTCGCCTGACCGCCGCATGTGACCATGTTCACGTTAGACTGGTCCAGGTTTTCATCACCATTGACCACAGGGACCACATAGGGCCCGATCGCAGCCGGAGTGAGATCAACCATGACTTTGCCAGCCTTGGACGTCACCTCATTATGATAGGCGTGCGCCTTAGCGGATGTTGCGTCGAACACGATGTCGATATCGCTCCACGCATCCATCTTGCACAGGCCATCAATTCCCTCAGATGTGGTCTGCACGCCAAGTCCTGCTGCGCGCTTCAACCCGTCAGACTCCGGGTCGATCCCGACCATAGCCGACAGCTCAAGATTGTCGGCCATGTTCATAATTTTGATCATCAAGTCGGTGCCGATATTGCCGGACCCGATGATTGCAACATTCGCTTTGGCGCTCATCTATGCCTCACACAATGTAAACTGACATGACCCAACGCCGCCAATTTTCGCTGCGATGGTCTGGCCGGGCTCTGGGGTGACCATCGGACCGAGGGCGCCGGTTAGAATGACATCGCCTGCCTTCAACCCGATCCCGCGCGCGCCCAAAGTTCGAACCAGCCAGGCTCCGGCTTTTAACGGATGACCAAGACAAGCAGCGCCTGCCCCTAACGAGGCGACCTCACCGTCAACCTCGAGCACCATCCCACAGGAATAGAGATCGAGTCCGTCAAGCTTGCGCTTGTCATCCCCGAGCACATAAAGCGCCGAGGAGCCATTGTCGGCGACCGTATCTGCGAACGTGATGGCCCAGTCTTTAATACGGCTATCGACAATCTCGATCGCAGCGACGGCGTGATCGCTCGCCGCAGCAAATGCCTCTGGCGTGCAGTTTGGATCAAGAATGTCATCCCCGAGCACGATCGCAATTTCAGCTTCTGCCTTTGGTTGGATCAATCGGCTCGCATCTACGGTGTCGCCGCTCCGAACGTGCATGTCGTCGAACAGGACACCGAAGTCAGGTTGATCGACTCCGAGCTGCGTCTGCACAGCCTTAGATGTCAGACCAATCTTGCGCCCCGTAATGGCGCGCCCTTCAGCGATCCAATACTCGGTATTGATCGCCTGAACCGCATAGGCACCATCAATATCGGTTGGATCCAATCCCGGCCTAAGTGGCGGGATGGTCTGGCCCTGATACGCCGCCCGTAGCGCGCTCGCCATGTCTTCATGCTGTGTCACGTGCAGTCCTCGTCTCGTTTGGAGCCAGTTGCTGGTTCCTAGTTGCCGCTGTTTTCCTGGAGAAACGCGATCGCGATCCGGTTGTAGAGCTCAGGGCATTCGTGCTGTGGCCAGTGTCCACACTCATCAAAAAGCTCGAGTTTCGAACCGGCGATATTCTCGTGCATCTTGTCGGCTTCTGGGACTTCGCCGAATGGGTTGTTGCGGCCCCAGATGATCAAGGTTGGCACTTTGATTTGTTGCAACTGTTCGGGCTGCATCATGTTGCGCTGGCGAATTTCCATATTCTGCAAGCAGAGCAGGTTGTGGAGATTGTTCTGGAAGTCCGGCTGGTGATAAATCGTGTAACGCGTTTCGACGAGCTCCTCAGTCGCATCAGCATTGTCATGCATCAGCAATTGCAGGCGCTTGCGCGTCAGATCGATATCGTCTTCCATCACCGCCGCCGTGGTCGAATTCTTGATCCGCTCCATAATTTCAGGATTGGCCTTGGTGCCCCCGGCCGCGATCAGCTGCAAAGAACGCACGCGTTCCGGATGGTTGAGCGCCAAGATCGCAGCGGTCCAGCCGCCCAGGCTCTCGCCCGCCAAGTGCGCTTTATCGATCCCCATCGCGTCCATGTAATTGACCACATGCTCGACATAGCGTGGGATTTCATAATTATAGTCCGGCTTGCCGGTAAACCCGTGGCCCAGCGCATCGATGGAGTGACAGCGAAACCCTGCCTCGACATGCGCCCGGATGTTTCGCGTGAACGCCTCCATATGACCGGACGTGCCATGCATCATGATCACGTCTTCGCCGTCTCCGGCAATCAGCGCACGCGTTTTTACGCCTTTGGCGTCTACATGTTTTACTTCGAATTCCAGACCCAAAAGGTCTCCCCATATCGTCATTTCGATCTCCTAATTTCCATTCGTTTGACACATGAAAACGCCCATACCCGTGAGCCAGTCCGGCATCGGCGCGTAAGCGAGTGTTTGCCCTTGAGCAAAATTTGTTGCGGCATGCATGATCAGCCAATTGCGAACTTCATTGGCGCCATTGCCCGCGGTTTCGACAAGCTCGTCTTCGGATATACCGGACGCCCAGTCTCGTGTTTTTCCGTCGCACAGCGCGGCAAGAAAATCCTGGTCGAATTCCTCGTTCAGATCAGGCGGAGCATTGACAATGATGGCACGGCGACGCTTCTCATACCGTTGCCAATCACCGCGTCCGTTTTTCCAACTGTCGACAAGGAAGTCGTCATTGTCTGATTTGGGCGCGCGCCAATCTGGGAATGGCAATTGGTGTGACAAGCCTCCGCTGCCGATCACGGCGACATTCAGATGTTTAGGAAGCCGTTCGACGGCATCTCTGATTGCGGCGCCTAATTCCAGACAACGCGCCAGGCTCGGAAGCGGCGGCGCGAAGCTGTTGACCATGATTGGGACCACCGGAATCTGGTGTTCCTTGGTCAAGTATTGAATGGCGTGGCTGATCCCATGATCGATAACAAAACGTGTTGAGAAACACATATCGAACCCGCTTGCGAGCAAGTCATTGGCGATTGCGAGCGCATGTTCCGGACTGGTCTTTTGCTGCCCTTCCGGCGTGCCATGTTCGCCGCTCGATATGATTTCATCCACACCAATCGCGAAGCTCGGCATCAGGTCGAGCCAATGTCCGCGAAAATGGTTGGAACCGATAATGATGGCGAGATCCGGTTTGTTCGCATGCAGCGCTTGGCTCGCTTGTTCGAGCGCGTTCTTGAAACTGTGCGCTTCATCAAGATGATCGACCTTCGCCCATTGCGTGTTCATGAGCGTCGTGTGCGACGCGCCAATGCCCATCGTAACTTTACCCATTTGCCGCGCCTCCAAGATAATCGAGCGTGCTGAGCACGAGAAATTTGGTCAGCTGCCGCAACTCGCTAATCGCGACGCAATTCATGCCGAGCGCGAAGTCGACGTCTGGTAGCTTGGCCTTGGCCAGCCCGATACGGGCTGTTGGGATACCCAATCCGCGGAGAATGTTCGCGTCCGTTGCACCGGACATGACTGTGAACGGTTCGTGCGGTCGCCCATGCAACTCTTCCCAGACCGAGATCGCGGTGGCGACGACTGGGTCGGTTGGCGGGGTTCGAGACGCATTGATTGTCTGCGTGCAGCGGTAGCTGGTTTCCAAGCCAAGCTCGGCGCTGATTTGCGCCAGCGCCTCAGCAAACTCGCGCTCAACATCTGCGGATTTCTGCTCTGGCGTGAAGCGCAAATCGATCAAGAATTTTGCGCATTCTGGCGTAAAGGCTGGCATCCGCTCCCACCCTGCAGACATGTGCGAGACCGTTCCTTGCGGGCGGCAAAACCCGAATGCGTGTCGCTCTGCATAGTCCTCGAACCAGTCTTCCAGTTTCAGGATCAGCTTCGCCGCGTTTGCGATGGCGTTGTCATACGGCATCAGGTGTCGCGCACCGACATAATTATGTTTTCCGGCGACCGTCACCTCGAACCATAGAAAGCCAACCTCTTCCCAGGTCACTGACGTTCCGGACTTGGCAATGATCGCGCCATCCATTTTGGGCAATGATTTGACCAGCGCGGCGCACCCGACCCCGTGTCCGGTGTCTGCGGGCATGCCGGCGCGGCTATGCGTCGGCATACCGCCCGCGCCGAACCCGACAAATAGATCTCCCGCCAGATCGACACCCATCTTTTTAAGAACGCGAACCGTTTCAAGGATACAGGCAGCATGACCCTTCGGATTGTGCGCGCCCAGCCCAAAGATGTGTCCGTCGCGAACATAAGGGCTCGCGCGCATGTCGTCTCTGAGTTCGGCTCCAGCCCAGGGTAAATCTTCGTCGGCAGAATTGCTCGTCACTGTATCGAGCGGCGCGTACAGGAGGAGCGACCGATCTCCGTCTCCTTCGATCCGTCCAAGCGCATTTGCTTGCCGACCGTTCAGATGCTGAATCTCAGATGCAACCGCATACCGCTCGAGGCGCGCGCAAATCTTGCGCGCCAGCTCGGCCTCTTCGCCCGTCGGGGACGGCGTGTCCACGAGCTCGCAAAGCGTCTCGGTCAGCCCTTCGTCCGAGATTAAATCATCAATGGATGCGGGAGACAGCAAAAAGGCTACTCCTCTTTCCAGTGAGGCGTATCTGGCCAAGGATTGTCCTTCGGAGCACCGACCCAGGTGCCGGATAATTTGAGCAAGATATCTACGAAAATGTTCTTCAGAAAACGGATAGGATTCATATCGGCTGCTCCCCTCAATGCGTCATTGGTTGCTGGAGGAAGCCGTGAACGATGTGGAAATAGTGTTCCGGTCGTTCCTCTTGCAAATGGTGAGATGAGGCGTCGAGCAGGTGCAACTGCCCCCGCTGGACCATGTTCATCAGCATCAGCGGATAGTCTGGCGTCAGGAAATCATCCTGCAGCCCCCAGCAAAACAGGGTCGGGCACGCGACATCTTTGAGCACAGGTTCCATTTCCTGCCACTCACCACGCGGATTGTCCGACATGGCCGCAAGCGCCATTTCCTCAGGATTGAGGCTTTGCTCAAACCGCATCTTCACTGTCTCTTCGGGAATGAGGTCTGGATTATACCATTCCAGCCGCGCCATCAGCGCACGCATTTTGTCCAGCGTCGGCCCTTCGTCGCCGCCATAATAAATGTCCCGCGCATTCCGCCCTCTGCGTCCGCCCTCAGGGAGCGGGCAAAGCGGACCACGGAAGACGGGCATCGAACCTGTGATCGTCAGCGAACGGACGCGGTCCGGAAAGCGTGATGCCAGGCGAAGGGCGATCGTCCCGCCCCAGCTATTGCAGATGAAATCAGCTTCCTCGACGCCGAGACTGTCCATTAATTTGGTGATCGAACCGCTATGATAGTCCCACATCGGCCCTTTGATAGTGTTCTTCGAGGACCGTCCATATTGAAGCAAATCGGGCATGATGACGCGATAATGTTCCGCGAACATCTTTGAGACGACGGCGAAATCCGACCAGGCGGTACATCCTGGCCCGCCGCCATGCAGCAAGAAGATTGTGCGCTCGCCGCTACCAAGCTCGATCGTATAATATTCGTCATCTCCGGCTTGGATCATTCGTCCTTCAGGCGCCGGACCTGGGTTGAGGTTAAGCATCCGCCTTTTCCTCCTCATTCTGAAAAGGATTTGGTTCAGTAAACAGCTTGCGCCATTCTAGAATGGACACATCCGGCCGGTACAATCGTTCCGGCGGGGCATTTGTTTCTTCAACCATCCAATGGTCTTGGCTCGAGAAGTGGCCATGGAACATCCAGCGGATCGCGGTGAGGTAGTGGAGGTAATACAGCCACTTGCTCAGACCCTTTTTGAACTGGATCATCACGCCAACATATTTCGTTTCATCAACGTCGATCGGCACATAGAATTCATAGTGAATGAATTGCGGATACGCGATGCGCAGGACGCCTGGCAGAGACAAAGAGGCGAAGCCTGGAAAGTCGCGCTCTTTGATATACGGGTTGGTCTTTCCGCCGCCCGTATTGCCCATGAATTTGCCTTGGCGCTGCTTTGGCTTGATCTTGAACCAGCGCTCGTTCGTCCATTTTCCGAGGCCCGGATACTCCGCCTCCCAATGGCGCTCATCTTCAACGCGATAGAGCCACCGTCCATGCCGTTCGATATGGATCTTGTTCCATGTCGGCATGACTTTCATGATCCGCCAGATCGATGTGCGGTGCAGGTATTTGGCATGCCCTTCATCGAACCCGTTTTCAGCATAAAGCCGCCAATCGCCTTTGCGGTCCTGAATACGACCGCCAACAGCGTATTTTGGTGGATCTACCAGCTCGGCTGGCAATTGCTCTTGCAGCGGGTGCGGGTCGCCATCCCCCATAAACACCCAAATCAGGCCAATGCGTTCTTCGGCGGGGTATGTTTTCACCGCGGCTTTGCCACACATCCGGCTATCCGGGCCATCCGTGATGACGGCTTTTAGCTCGCCATCTCGAAGATCGAACGTCCAACCGTGATACGGACAGGACACCGTATTTGGCCACCATTGTTTGCCTTGCGAAAGGCGTACACCGCGGTGGGGGCAACGGTCATGAAGGGCGCGAGGATTGCCGTCCGCATCACGCTGAAGCAAAATATTTTCGCCGCACAGTTTAACCGCCTTGGGTTTCTTTTTCTTGAGCTCGCGCGCCCAAAGGACCGGATACCAATAGTCGCGGAGGCCTTGTTTCGCCGCCTCATAGTCTGGAAAGGCGCTCCAATCGCGACCGAAGTCTAGTTTCCGGCGTTTTTCAGCTGCCGCTTTCTCGGGATCAATATCCGGGTGACGAAGAAGTTCAGTCATGAGGTGACCCCTTCTCTTTGAGTTGTTGTTTGAAAATGTTGGCGCGCCCAAGCCCGAACGATCTGTGCAAATTGATCTGCTGTGGCCTCTAAGGGGATACGTCCACTTGGAATTCTTTCGACGTCTGCGTCGGGGAACGCCTCCCGCAAATGCTCTGAGTGGCGGCAGGCAAAAGGATCTTGGGAATGCTCGACGAGCAAGATCGGACACGAGATCAGTGGGGCCGTCTTTTCCATCTCGTAACGACCAACCGCGATATGCCCCTCCGCCGGATTGGCACACGCCATCGCGTCAGCGATGAAGCGATCCATGAACTCAACTTGCTCGGGATAATACTCGCTGCGCTGGCGCCACAGCTCAACGAGATGCGTCCCGTCCCGTTTATGTGAGACCGTATCGATCGGTTGTTTGTGTTTTCGCGCCGCCCGTTCTTCTGCATCCACCCAAGGCGTTGACGACAAAACAAGCGCGCCGAAATGATCAGGCGCCTTCGCGGCCGCCTCGATCGCGACGACACCACCTGTATGGTGGCCGCACAGAATGACGGGGCCGCATGCGAGCGTCTTGACCAGCTTGATAACCGCCTTCGCATACGCTTCGATCGATGCGCCCTCTTCAGGGCTCGACGAGCCGCCCATACCTGGCAAATCCATGGCGATGATTTGAAACTGATCCTGCAAGAGCAGCATGACTTCACGGTACTCATCCCAGCTGCGCGGGGTTTGGTGCAAACATATGATTGTGGGTCCAAGCCCCGCACGCGCGTAGTGCAACTGTCCGCCGTGTCCGTTGTCGAGGTAATGGCGCCCTAACATCTCGATCACGCCTTCTCGATCGAGCCTGTGGCAATAGCGGCTTCGTGCGTTTCGAAGTCGCGGAATCCTGTTGCTTTCGAAAGAATTGGCGGGGTTTGCACTGACAAGAACGCGCAGCCTGTTTCGGCTGGTGTATCAACGCTGTGGAACTCACCCTTATGAATTAACAGACGGTCGCCTGCGACCACATCAATGGGTTCGAAATTGACATGGACTGTCGCTCTGCCTGCGGTGAAGAAGAGCACGGTCTCGGAAAAGTTGTGGCGATGGGGTTTGGATGACATTCCGGGGTCCATCGTCACCAGATCCGCGCCAACTTTTTCTTCGATCGGTGTGTCTCGGGTCAGCTGTTGCACGTTGAAGACATCGTGCTGCTCGATCTCGATCGCATTGTCTTTTCGTCCAGCCATGGCTCGGCCTCATCAGATTGTCGATGGGGCGAGTATCTAAGCAATGTTCCTTATTGTATAATATTATGGTTTGATGCTATATATCATTTTTTGTTATATCTGTTATTGGTTATTTTCACCATGGATTTCAGACGCTTACAGCACTTCATCCATGCTGCAGAAGCTGGCAGTATTTCCACCGCAGCGAACCGGCTACATATTGTTCAGCCGGCGCTGAGCCAAAGCATCCAACGCCTGGAAGACGAATTGAACGCGACGCTGTTTGAACGCAGTCGACGCGGCATCAAGCTCACCCAGTCAGGGGAGATTTTTCTGCATCATGCATACGGGATTCTAAACCAGTATAATCGCGCGAAAGAGGCCATCTCGACGATTGGCGGCGCCCCAAAAGGCGCTGTCTCTGTCGCGATGACGGCGAGCGCGCTGGAAATTCTCACTGTCCCTCTTAATAAGAATATCGGTTCTAGATTCCCTGACATTGAGCTTAACCTTGAAGAAGGTTTAGCTGGCAGCATCTTGCAGGGGCTGGATGCAGGTTGGTTCGATCTGGTGGTCAACTATTTGCTGCCCCCCTCAGAAAGCCTCATCGCACAACCAATTATCGAAGAAGAGATGTTCCTGGTCACAGCCGCAAATGACGAGGGTGACTCAAATGGCCAGCCGATCGAATTCTCAGACTTGAAAGGCCTGCCTCTCATGCTCCCCAAGGCGCACCATGGCGTGCTTGGCGTTCTCGAACCTATCGCTCGCGAGAAAGGATTTTCGATCACCCGCTCCCCACATCGCGGCGCCTTGCACCCGACTATCAAGCTGATCGAATCGGGATTTGGTCCATCCATTCTGCCGATGTCCGCGCTTCATGGACGCATGAAGAGCAGTCATCTATCGATCAGACGGATCGTGAATCCAAAAGTCACTTCGACGCTATATCTCGCCTACCCTTCTCGCGAACAACTGACGCCGGCGACCGTTGCGGTCATGGATGTACTGCGCGAAACCGTGAGTCAGGTGCACGAGAACGGCGATTGGCCGGGAACGCTTTTGCTCGAATAGCCATTCGCAGCGGGCACGGGTCCGAGTTAGAAATTGCCCTTCTTTCCAATGTATTGCCAACGATCGCAGCGCTTATATGACCGCGACCTCGCAACTGACCGCACCCATCAATAAGAGTCATCACAAACATTATTTTATACAGTTTTACTTTAAAATTGCGTCTGGCTAGGTCAGATCAAACAGCCTTGATTGTGGACGGCCTCCCGCGCGATGTTTGTCCTGATCGGGCATATTCAAGTCATGATGTTGCGAGGGTGGAATGCAGGTGACGAAAACCAACACGGTCATCGTCGGAGGCGGTCAGGCGGGTCTCGCGCTCAGCGAGCATTTGAGTAATTCAGGCGTGCCCCACATTGTCCTGGAAAGACATCGGATCGCCGAACGCTGGCGCAGTGAACGCTGGGATTCACTCGTTCAAAACGGCCCTGCCTGGCACGATCGTTTCCCGAGCATGAAGTTCAATGTCAGCGATCAGCACTCATTTGTTTCGAAAGACACTGTGGTTGAATATTTCGAGGCCTACGCAGAAAAGTTTAACGTGCCCGTCCGATGCGGGGTGAATGTCGAGCGCGTGTATCGCGCGCCTCACACGCTGCACTACACAATCGAAACATCAGACGGTCTGTTTGAAGCCGAAAATGTCGTCGCTGCGACGGGGCCGTTTCAAACGCCGGTTATTCCGCCGATTGTTCCGAACAGCGCTGACCTGATGCAGATCCATTCAGCAGACTATAAAAACCCGGCACAGCTGCCAGAAGGCAATGTGCTCGTGGTCGGCGGTGGGTCGTCTGGGGCGCAAATCGCGGAAGAACTTCAACGCTCTGGCAGATCTGTGTTCCTCTCTTTGGGACCAACCGAACGTCCGCCGCGCGCCTATCGCGGCCGGGATTGTGTTTGGTGGCTCGGAGTTCTCGGCAAGTGGGATACCCTGCCCCCACCGTCGGGCGGACGCCATGTTGCCATCGCGGTGAGTGGTGTCGATGGCGGTAAGACCGTCGATTTCAGAGCATTGGCTGCAGATGGGGTGACCCTGCTCGGACTGACCAGCGGCTACGATAATGGGACATTGACGCTCGCCGATGATCTTGCAGAGAATATGGCGCATGCTGACGCAGACTATGTCTCATTCTTGGAACAAGCGGACGCATATGTAGACCGGTTCGGACTTGATCTTCCACTCGAGGAAGACGCCCACAATCTAGGTCCTATGCCGGACTGCGTCACCAACCCGATTTTGCAAGTTGATCTCCACAAAGAGAATGTGACATCGATCGTCTGGGCGACGGGATATGCGCAGGATTTCTCCTGGCTTGAAGCGGGCGCACTCGACGAGACCGGAAAGCCGAAACACCATCGCGGGATCTCTGATCAACCAGGACTTTTCTTCCTCGGCCTACCGCTCCAGACAGCGCGCAAGTCTTCATTCATCTGTGGTGTCTGGCATGATGCGAAATTCATTGCTGACCACATTGCGACCCGCACAAATTACAATGCCTATGAGGTAGATGGGGCATAGGTGTGAACAGGCGATTTCAATCTATGGCCTGTATCGGCGAGTGTATGCTGGAATTACGACTGTCTGGCACAACAACCACAGCGGCAGAGGTTTCGGTATCAGGCGATAGCTTAAACACCGCGATCTATACCAAGCGATCTGCATCTCAGGATTTACGCGTGGCTTACGCGACCGCGCTAGGCACCGATGAAGTCTCTGAGCGGATGATCTCAGTGATCCAATTAGAAAATATCGACACGGCATTGGTGCGCCGTGTCGGCGACAAATTTCCGGGATGCTACGCGATTGTAAATGATCAATCTGGTGAGCGCTCATTTCTTTATTGGCGTGAGCAATCAGCCGCCCGCCAATTGTTCGCCGATGACAGCACCGCCTATATGGAGGCGCTGGCTCAATTCGACGCCTGGTATCTGTCGGGCATCAGTCTGGCCATTCTCGATGCCGAGCAGCGAGCCTTTCTGTTCAATGCGATCAAATCGTTTCGGGACCAGGGGGGGCTCCTCATTTTCGATTCTAACTATCGCCCGAACCTATGGACCAGTCAGGACGTTGCACGCGAGGTGACCGCGCAAGCCTGGCGCCTGTGCGACATCGCATTGCCGTCGCTTGATGACGAGATGGCGTTATTTGGCGATGCCGACGAGCAGGCTGTTCTAGATCGGTTGCAAACATATGGCGTCGCTTTTGGCGCGCTCAAACGGTCTGCACTCGGCCCGGCACCAATCGGATGGACGACTGAAATGTGTTACCCCGCAGCTGAGAATGTCACCGACACCACCGCGGCAGGCGACAGTTTCAATGGCGGGTTCCTCGCCGCGCTCGCTCAAGGACGATCCCCTCAAGACGCCGCACAGGCGGGCCACAGACTCGCCAGTTTGGTCGTGACCCAAAGAGGCGCAATTATAGACCCCGCCCTGATGCCAGATAGACCCTAAACCCAGGGATTGTTTACGGATTCAAACGGGTGCGCAGCCTCGCCTGCATCATCCGACTTTTGCCCGCCTCCGGTCATCCAAGAGAATGGCAGCCATAATGCAAATCCAATAGCCGACGGGCTCTTGAAAAACGCCTTGATCATGGTCCAGGCATCGCCTGGACTCATCTTCACCGTCGCTTCTAACGAGCTTGAAGGGTCGCTCTTGAAGACAAGATTACGTCCTTCTTTGCGCATACCGCCAATCACGAAATCGATATCAGCGAGTGGGCTTTTTACCTGCATGATCTAGTCCTTACGCAAGGTCCCGATGTCTTGAGCGAATTTTACCCGGCGCGCGTGCATATTCGCCATATCTTCAACGCTGTGACCGGCTGGCGGTGTGAACTGTCCGCGTCCATACAAGTCGGTGAACACGTCCCGCACGGGGCCCATTTTGTCGGCTAAGTTTTTCGGCGGACGACCGCTAGGGAATTGGTTGGCTGGATAGATCGGGTTTTCATAAATCTGCTTGAAGCCTTCTGTCCGAACGTCGACCCAAGTATTGTGATTACAGCGTGAACGGTGCTCGCGAAGCGACTCGATATCTATGGTCGCGGCCATGACCTGTTCACTTGGATAAGGGACGTGGCGCATCACCATGCCGGTATAATCGATCGCAAACGATCCGCCGGGGCAGAAGGAACGCGGGTAGTAATCATAATCGACCGTGCCCCAATTGGAGCCCAGCACATAAGCCATATTGTCATGCGCCCGCGCCCGGCGGGTGAACATCCAGAAATCCCACGGCTCGGACACGCCTTCGACTTCCTGCAAGGCAACCGGATGGCAGATCACCTCGCAGCCATTATACCCCAGCGCGCGGCTCACTTCGGGTGTACAGCCATCATGGCAGGTCATCGTGCCGAGCTTACCGATCTCTGTATCGATGACCGGGAACAGGTCCTTGATGTCGCCTCCGAACACTTCGCAATACTCATCGAAAATATCGTGCGGGCTCGTCCCGAGACCGATGGAGGCCGGAATGTGCCATTTGTGATAGCGCAGCGCGACATTGCCATCTGGCCCGATAATGAAGGCCGTGTTGAACCATCGATCTGGGAATTCCGGCACCTGCTCAATGACGCCGCCACCGGCAATATAGAGATTATACTCTTTCGCCTTCTCACCAAGGCGCTGCATTTCAGGCCCGTCCAGCGTGATCGCCTTCTTCATAAAGCCTTCAATGCCGTGCTCGCCTTTGCCCGGCGTCGTCACGCCTTGCATAAAATATTCAGGCAAGACGACGAGGCGCGCAGGCAATTCCCAAAAATAGCCAGCCCCAAAGTCGATCATGTTACAGACCCGTTCGAGATTCTTTTTGATCCCATCACGATCTTCGGCAACCTCAACATGAGGTTGGATGACCAGAGCCGTGTATTTGTCGATTTTCTTCGTCATGTCAGACCGCTTTCTTGAGTTCTAGATTTCGTGTCAGTTCGATTTTGGCTTCAGACCAAAATCTTCGAGCATTACATTTCCGGCGACAGTGCCACCGGCGGAGATGCCGCCACCTGGATGGCAATGTGGCCCCGTCATGTAGAGCCCTTTGATAGGTGATCGATAATGGGCGTAACCCGGGAATGGGCGAAACGCGCCGAGCTGCGCCGCGATACGTTCGCCGCCATTTGTTGTGCCATCAACAAAGGACAGATTGGCGCGTTCAAGGCTTTCCTTGGTTTCGATATATTTGCCGAGAATGGTGTCATCATTGATGTTTGGCGCGTATTGCTGGAGCTTCTTCAGCAATACATTGTGCGCATAATCTTCCGCGATATCTTCCCACTTGCGACCGTCGGCCAGCCAGTTCGGCACATAGGTATCAAAGATCAGCGTGTGTTTGCCTTCCGGCGCCCGCGTCGGATCCAGCAGGGTCCAGCAAGCCGACCACAGGAAAGGATCTTGCGGCGGTTTGCCAAGCGAGATGTCGGCATATTGCTGCATCATTTGCGGCATGGAGTCGACGATACGGTGGAATGAGCATTGGCTCATATCCTCGCCATTCAAGAAGGCCGGAGGTTCGCTCAGGGCGAGATGCATCCGGCAAATTGTGACCTTGCCGAAGGAGAACCGTTTCACTGCATTGGAAAACTCCGGATCGAGCTTGTCTTCGCCACAAAGTTTTTGGAAGGTTTGTTTCGGGTCAAGAGACGAGACGACGGCGCGAGAGGCCATGATCGCCTCGCCATTATCGAGCTTTAGGCCGCGTGCCTCTTCATCCTCAATGATGATCTCTTCAACAGTCGCGCCAGTTATGACCCGGCCGCCGCAGGCTTCGATATACCGGACCATCGAATTTGGCAGCTCTTGGCTTCCGCCTTCTGGGATCGCCTGACCGTAGACATGAACGGCTGGGATCATGATATAGAAGGACTGCCCTGCCCCTTCCTGTTCCGGAAGGATCTGCGGCGCTAGCGCCCAGTTCAACATCACAGATTTTACGAACTCATTCTCAAAATTGAACTCGACCCAGGCGCGGGCACTGAGATTGAATTCCTGCAACCGCAATAAGCCTTCCTTGCTCGTTTCAAGCGCGCGCGTTGTTGTGGATGGCGCTGCTGGTGGAGAGAAAAAGGCTTTAACAAATCCGTCTTTCACGGCCGCGAAATGATCATAGACTTCGCGATATTTTTTCGCATCCGCCTCAGAATATTGCGCAATGCTTTCAACCGTTTTGTCGATATCCCGATAGATCACAATACCGGGTCCGCCGGCTTTGTCCGGGTGTCCCGTCATGTGGTCTGTAGAGGGAATGTATTTGAGACCATGCTTGACCAATTCAGGTTCGAGTAGGTCTTTAAAATCCTGATTGGCTTGGATCCATACATGCGATGATCCGAACAGGTCATGCTTGAAACCAGGCTCGGTGACCTCCCGCGTCACGGCACCGCCACCGACCCAAGGATTGCGTTCGACCAGGCAAACTTTCAGGCCGTACTTCGTCAACAAGGCCCCGCAGGAGAGAGCATTCACGCCGGCGCCGGCAATTACGACATCATAACGACTCATCTGGTTGTTCTTTGCATCCCTAAACAATGGTTAGAATGGGAGCGATGTCCGGCTGACCGGATAATCAGAACCTCCCCTAATCTTGTTATCTGGCGCCGCGAGCCCCAACAAATGACAAGTCTTGATGGTTCACATTACTCCCGCTCATGGTCGTGTTTGGCGACATTTCCCGCCGCCATCACGAATGTGATGTCCTTTAGAGCCTCAATATCTTCGAGCGGATTCGTATCCATCGCGATGATATCGGCATATTTGCCCGCCTCGATGGTCCCGAGTTCATCTTCCTTTTTCAGCAACTCGGCGTTCACAACAGTTGCGGCTCGTAGGGCTTCAGCCTCGGTCATTCCGATCTTCACATACCAGATGAGTTCATTGGCATTCTCCCCATGGGGCACAACGCCTGCGTCGCTGCCTGCCGCGATTTGGACACCCGCTTCATGGGCGGCTGCGACGCGTTTTGGATGCTCGGCCATGAATCCCTCCATGACAGGCTTCATATCGTCTCCGGCGGTCTCATAGTCGCGGATGATATTGTCTTGAACGGCAAGCGTTGGAACATAATAAGCCGAGTTCTCAATCCACAACCGACGCGACTCTTCATTATTGTATGACCCATGCTCCACTGAGCGCGCACCAGCTTTGATCGCTTTATTGATGCCGTCGGTCCCATGAGCGTGGGCAGCGACGGGAATTTGAAATGAGGCGGCGGTGTCGATGACCGTTTGCAGTTCGTCTTCCAAAAAGACAGCAGGCGCAAATTCTCGCCCGCATGGCTTTGATCCGCTACAGGTTGTGTAAACCTTGATCCAGTCAGCCCCCATATCGATCTGCCGCCGAACCGCTTTGCGGCACGAGGTGACATCATAGCAGGCACCAGAACCCATGCTGCTGAACGTGCCGATCTCGATCGTGTGGCCCGCTGAGAATATCCGCGGCCCGATCACATCGCCAGCCTTCACCGCATCTCGCATCGCAAACACGGCCCAATCATAGCTGCCAACGTTACGAATCGTCGTGAACCCAGCCTCTAGAGTCTTAGCCGCATTCGCTTGGACATCGAGCAGTCGGTAAGTATCTTTGCCGCGCTCTGATGGCCGGTCCTGGCCAAACTCACCGCCAAGACCAAGGTGCACATGCGCGTCCATAAGCCCGGGCATCACGTAAGACGATTTAAGGTCAATCACCTTGGCATCATTTGCATCGGGAAGATCTGAGGCGGACTTATACCCGGATGCAATTCGATCAATCCTGTCATTTTTGACGATAATTGTCTGGCGCGACTTAGGCGACTTCCCAGGCTCGGCAATCAATGTCCCGGCATGAATAATCGTCCACTCGTCCGGTTCGACCTCTGTCTCATCAGGCGAGGCGATCGCCGCACATGATAGCGCAATCAACATCAGCGGTAGGCTACAAATCGTTCTCAAGTTCATGACACTTTACCTTTGGTCTAGGCCCTTAATCTGGGCCTTTAGTCTGGGAGTTCAGATGGGAAGGTCGGATATTGGCGGGGCGCCAGCGATTCCAGCTGGTGCAATAGATCCTCAACTGCATATTCCAATTGCTGATCTCGCCCCTTCATCAGTTCGCCTGGGTCGTTTTCAAGGAACACATCTGGGACAACCCCATGCGTTCCAGCCCATTCCCCGTCGGGGGTGTAGACACGCTGCGGCGGCGCTGCGACCCGCCCACCACTGACAAAAGGCACACTCATCGCTGGGCCGATCAATCCGCCCCAAGTGCGCGTGCCAATCAGTTTCCCGACCCCGGCCTGCTTAAACAATAATGGGAACCCATCACCGCCTGAATAGGACCAGCCATTTGTGAGCATCACTTTCGGTCCGCGATGGCTGAGTTCTGGCAAAGGATAATCCCGGCCGTTGCGGACGCTGAAATAGACGAGAGGGGGCCGATTCAAGAGTTCGACCAGGCGGTCCCCTAAGGCCCCACCGCTATTGAATCGCTCATCGATCACCAAGGCTTCTTTTGTATATTGAGCGCGATACTGGCGCATCAATTCGTCTTGGCCGTTGCGACTGGTGTCCGGAACGAAGATGTAGCCGATCCGACCATCCGAAGCGGCGTCAACGAATTGCCGATTAGCTTCGACCCAAGCGAGTTCGCGAAGCTTGTCGTCATTCTCAAGTGTCTCGACAACAACGGTGCGGGCATCCTGCATCCGCGGTGTCGCGCTTACCGTGAGCTCGACAGCCTTGCCAGATACCCCCTCAAACGCCCCCCAAGGGTCCTTCTCATCGGCCAACAGCGTGCCATTCACTGCGAGCAGATAGTCACCCTCATCAACATCAATTCCTGGCGCATGCAGCGGCGATCGCCATTCTGCAGATCGCGGACCTGCATCATAGATTTTGGATAGCCTGAACGCGCCATTCTGCCGTTCAAAATCGGCGCCGAGCAATCCGGTTTTATTGTAGGTGTAGCGCACACGCGGACTGCCAACCGCCCAGACATGTCCGGCAGACAATTCACCCGCTTGTTCGCGGATAACGAAGCTGAGATCAGACTCCGTGATAATATGCGGAACGAGCGCCAATGCGCGATCGCGCGCCCCGTTCCAATC
The DNA here is from genome assembly GCF_056850855.1 of Hyphomonas sp. ske169. Lineage (NCBI taxonomy): Bacteria > Pseudomonadati > Pseudomonadota > Alphaproteobacteria > Hyphomonadales > Hyphomonadaceae > Hyphomonas > Hyphomonas sp. ske169. The sequence continues at coordinate 254,347 of NZ_CP096146.1, forward strand.
GGCTTTGTGCAGACCATCATCATAGAAATAATCACGCTGGAACCGCCATGCATCCCATATGATTTGCTGCGCTTCAGCCTGCCTATCGTAAGGCGCAATGAAGTCTTTCACTGGCAGGGCCTGATTGAGTTTTTGATCCGCCGCCAATTTGACGCGGAAATACTCACCGCGCGCTTGAACCAGCGCCGTCCCGCTGGCGACATCCAACAAGCGGTCCACCCCTTCAGCGACGTTCGTGACGTTTCCGCCGTCAGGATTCACCAATCCAAGCATGGATTTTCCGCTCAAATCTCCTGCATTTGCACGTTGGTGAACAATCAGATTTCCATTGTCGAAGAATAAGGCGGTGTAGGCGCCAGAAGGCGCATCAAGCAAAACGATCCGCGCTTCCAGATCATCAAGATCAATTTGAATATCAGTCTGCGGATCCACCGCCTCAGTGCCCCCTGGGGCGGGCAAACCTTTTCGCAATGGCATGGCCGCGAGGACGGTCGAGTTTGCGTATGCCCAAGTGAAATCGATATCCGAATAGATAGGGTTCAGCCGTCGTTGCGTCAGGAAATAGAGGTAGTTTCCATCTTCGCTGAAAACCGGATGGGCATCATTGTAATAGCCAGACGTCAAAGCGTGCTTGGCTTTTTCCGAAGTGTTGTACGCAAAAATAACCTGATTGCGGTTTTCGGTTCCTCGGGACCAAGTCAGCCAAAGGCTATCCGGTGACCAATTCACCGAGAAGGCTTCCATGCCGAAATGATCATTCCAGAGGCCTTGGTCGATCTCGGTCATCGCCCCGGACACAACCTCAATAATGTAGAGCTTCTGGCGACTATCCGATATCGCGATCTTGCTCCCATCGGGCGACCAAAACGGGCGGTACAATAACCCAGAATCGAAATGTGTGAGCTGTCGGACGGTATTGCTGCTCAAGTCTCGGACGTGAAGCTGATACTCGCCGGAAGCGTCGCTCACATATGCGATCGATTTCTGGTCGGGCGAATAGCTCGCATAACGATCAGCGATACCGCTATTGGGCGCGTGGAGACGCGTCACTTTGCTTTCGCTTTTATAGGAAACCAGTTCCCCGCGCGCGGAAAACAATGCAATTTGCCCGTCCGGAGATAGGTCTGTTGAGAGAATTCGGTCGCCGATATTCCGTTTTAGATCGCTCAAAATAAGATGATCGGCGACCGCGCTAATATTGACCTTCGTCGACGCACGAGACGTCAAATCAAGCAAATAGAGGTCGGCATCATACTCATAGACGATGGCGCCTGGTCCCGCCGATGGCCGCGTGACATCATCTTCTGTCATGTGCGTGACTGGACGTGCGGCCGGTTCGCCGGACGGGTCTATGGTCCAAATATTTGAGCGCTGGCTATCTCGTTCAGACAGAAAGAAAATCCCTTGATCGGTCCACATAGGCGCGGAGTCTGAATACTCATTATCCGTCAGTCGACTCGATGATTTCGTCGCAAAATCATACCGCCAAATATCGGGTGCACGCCCGCCTTTATAGCGCTTAAACGTCTCTCGATTTAGATCCGGCTGGTTCTGAAAATCCTTGAGATATGAGTAGAGAATTGAGGTTCCATCGGGAGAGAAAACCGCCATTTCGCCATATGGCATTGGCAATTGTTCTGGCATCCCGCCGGAACGTTCAATCACAAACAGCTGATTGTAGCGCTTACGCTCGCTGTTCATGTCGCTCGCGTAAAGAATGCGAGACCCGTCCGGATGCCAATCGATCATTTTGTCATATGCAGGATGTCGGGTCACACGTTGGGGCACCCCGCCCGTCACAGGCAGCACATAGATATCTTCATTGCCGTCAGCATAAGGCGCCGTGAACGCAACGAACTTGCCATCTGGCGAGAATTTCGGATGCGTTTCAACGCCCTTTGCAGACGTCAGTCGCGTCGCTTGCCCGCCAGCCCGGTCGACCAACCATAAATCATCTGCGTAAGAAAATACGATTTGGGTCTGCGACACATCCGGATGCCTTAACAGCCGGGTTTGTTCTGCCGTTTGAGCGGCACTTGCCATCATGGACAAACTCGCAACCCATAACAAACCCAAGATGTAAGTCTTCACAGTCATTTCGTGTTCCCAGAATTTCAGAATAAAAAAAGGCGCCCCGGCGGAGGAATGTGCCAGGGCGCTTTAGTCAGCGGAGGTTAGGCCATTTCAACTATTGGCCGAACTCTTTAGTGAGGCGGATGGAGAACCGTCGTGGATTGTAATCCAAGGTGGTTCCGCCCCAACTAAAGCCATCTACGCCTGTGAAATACTCTTCTTCGAAGAGGTTTTCGACAGATGCGATAACTCGAATGCCGTCCCATTCCTGACCAACACGGAAGTTCACAACATCAAAGCTAGGAACCTCTTGCGGGAATGTATTGCCGGCGGCTTGTACGATGCCAACCGCACCTTTTGAGCGATATGACCATTCACCTCGAACGAAGGCCTCGCCGCCCCAGAATGGGAAGTCATATTGCGCATTTGCAGAGGCCGTCCATTTCGGCGCTTGCCCGAGACGCTCGCCAGACAAATCCTGATCTGTCCCGCGAAGGTTTGCGATGAACTCTTCAAACTTTGCGTCGACATATCCTGCGGCCGCCGAAATGGTTAGCTGATCCGTTGGACGTGCAGTGACTGAGAATTCTGCGCCCTTAGACGTCGCTTTGTCTGCGTTGAACGTATTGTCGACAGGCGTGATGGTACAATCGGTTCCGGTGAACTCATCAATCGGGATCAACTCAGTTCCGACACGGCAGAATGATTGACGTGTTTCAACCTGAAGATCTTGCCAATCCATGTAGAACACAGCGCCTTGCACGAGGACTGTCCGGTCAGCGAGATAGACATTACCGCCAATCTCATAGTTCCACAGTGTTTCCTTGTCGAAGACACTGACATTGGAGAAACCAGAATCTGGGTTCGCGCGAGCACCGGCTGGCTTGTAGCCTTTCGCGATCGACGCATAGGCCGACACATCGTTGTTCGGTTGCCAGTTCAAAGCCAGGCGCGGAGAGATATCCTCGGAACTGTTCTCACCCGCGGTGCCGAGCGTTTGAGAGCTCCGGCCACCCGATGTGAAGACCGTGCCATCGCCAGCCACTTGCACGGGCACGTTCAGCACTTGATCCGGACGCAACTCGCACCCTGGCGCGCGAGCATCACCCAATGGAATGCGCGGACAGGCAGCAAAGACGTTTGACCATTCATTATCATCATTGTCTTCAGAGTAGCGGAGACCTGCTATGACAGATAACTCGCTCGTCAGGTCATACTCAATGTTGCCGAAGATGGCCCAGCCGTCACGCTCCTGAAGGATCATGTTTTCGTTGGCATAGTCCGTTCGAAGCCATGGCCCGATCAGGTCTTTGATGATGATCTTATTTTCTGCTTGCGCGCTCTCATCGTAGAAGAAGCCGCCAACGGTCCAATCAAGGCGCCCTGGATTAGATGGCCCTAAGCGAAACTCTTGGCTGAACGCTTCTGTTTCGAAGGCTCCAGCACGGTCGACACTATCTAACCCTGATTTATCCAAATCGACGAGTTGATCTGTTTCACTGTCCGAATAGCCGGTCACAGAAACCAGGGTCACATCGCCAAAATCATGCTCGACGCGAGCAGTGAGAATGCTCGCAGTGTTGTCTGTGAATTCTGCCGTGTTCTGGAAAATGAAATCATCATTGTCTGATATGCTCGAAAGTGAGACGCCATCCGGCAATGTGATGTCACCGCTATTTACGCGATCGGAAAATTCGCCGCGGAAATCATAGCAACCAATTTGGCCGACAACATTTGGGTCGAAGGGGTTGAACCCGAAAGTTGGATTGATGCAGGTCGCCAGTTTTGGCGTGTAATCCTGATTGTCCGTGATCCGATTGATAGACAGATCTACTGTCGTTGCATCCGAAGGCTGCCAGCGCAATTGGCCGCGCATCGCCAAATAATCATTACCGGTATCACCCCCTGTAGGGTGACGGTTTTCCAGCGGACCATCAGTTGTCGTTGCTTGAACCGTCAGACGACCGGAAAGCGTGTCGGTGATCCCGCCATTGACGACACCAGCAAGCTCAAACGTGTTGAAGCTGCCCATACCGGCATCAATTCGGCCATAGAAATCTTGCTCAGGCTTTTTGGTCCGAATATTGATCGCACCACCTTCTGAGTTCCGTCCGAAAAATACGCCTTGCGGTCCACGCAGAACTTCGATGCTTTCAACATCATATGTCGGCGGGTTGGCTTGACCGCTTGAAAGTTGTGCCAGGCCTAACTCATCGAAATACGTCGCGAAGGCGCTGATGCTATTGACCTTTTCGCCGCCACGAACATCAGAAACACCGCGAATAGCAATGACGATCTCGCGCGCGCCATTCCGGCCTGATTTCGAGAAGGTTACGTTCGGGGTTTGCAGCAAATAATCGTCAGCTTCTTGAACGTTAGCCGTGTCGATCAAGTCGTCCGTAAACACGCTGGCACTGATCGGAACTTCCAAAATGGTTTGTTCTTTTCTTTGCCCGTGAACGGTTACGACATCTAGCTGTCGCTCATTCTCGGCGGAGGCTTCCGCATCCGCGTCCGCTTCCTGGGCGAGTGACATTGAACTCAAGCTGGTCGCAACAGCAAATGACGACGCGACGATCAGCAGCTTATTCCGCAAGTCTGATTTCATTCGTACTTCCTCCCGATATACGATTTTTCTGCCCCCGAATAGCTGGGGTTATCGCGATGCTACGAGCAGGAAAGTCGCGCCACAAATCATAGTTTTTCATGCTGCGCATAACTCGATCTAATGGGAAATCGCGCACGATTAATCCGACTTTATTCGTTTATTAATCAGGGCTTTATGACAATATCGCCGAAACTGCGACACCAATAAATGTCGCCAGCGCATACCCCAATACACCACACATTATCGATGGTGTGACGAGCCGGCGCCATCCTTGCGTCGACGCAATAGCTGCGGTCACGGCAGGTCCCACCAAAGCGGCCCCGGATCCGGCAATGGCTTGCGCCAAATCGATCTTGAAAATTTTCGCAGCGGTGAGCACGACCAAGAAGTGAACGCCCATAATCAGTAAGCCATAAAAGAACAGGACAGGCGCATCGCTCAAGAATGTTGTGACATTGGTGCCAAGACCAATAGCGGCGAAGAACAGATACATCATAAACATGCCGAGCTGAAAATCGCCCTCGAACTCACCAACCACTTTAGGAAACAAATTTGCCAGCAGGAGCGTCACAGCCGTGATGATCAGAATTGAGAAATGCGGCATCCCTATCGCTTGGGCGGCGACTTCGGAAATCGCGCAGATCAAAAAGCTCAGCGCCAAGGCTCCGGAAATAGTTGGCAGTTTAAACTCGACCGTGAATGCCTTGTCGTCGCCAGCTTCCGTTTGCTCCTTGGCTTCATCGATAATTGCCGATGGAATGAAGCGCTTCACAAAGCTAAATGATGCGAATGCCATCAAGAACATCAGCATGATAATACTGACCCCGCTGGAGGCGCCAATCACGACCGTACTTTCTGCCGGCGTCATCTCGACCGCGCGACTAACACTGACAAGATTGACCGCTCCGCCGATCCACCCGCCGGTATACGCGCCTGCCGCTTTTGCACCGATATCACCGAGGTCGAGCAGCATTACGCCCGTGATGGCGCCAAGAATTGTGCCGATCGAGGCGATCGAGAAGGCCAGCAGAACGGGTCCCCCGTCTCGAAAAACGCGGCGAAGATCGGCTTTATAAAGCAAGAGTGGGATTGACGCTGGCACCAGATAAGCCCCGACAAAATCATATGTCGGAGATGAGAATGGAACCAAGCGCAAATTCGATAGCGCCATGGCCACGATCAGTACCCAAACGACGCCAGATGTTTTTTTGCCAAATTCGGTTTGATCGACCCAGAACCCAAACCAAGCGAGTCCGAGGACAAGCGTGGCCATGGCAAACACATTCCCTCCATCAAGCAGCGGAGCCTGAAAAATGTCGGCCATGAATATTCCTCCCAAATACGGACCCTTTTGAGTCTCTGTGTCTTCGCTTCTGTTAAATCACCAATTCCATAAAGTGCCATCCTCAAGACGGTTCACGGGTAGATAGGCTCTCTTATAAGGATATTTAGCGGCGAGCTCTTCGTCGATATCGACCCCGTGCCCCGGTGTTTCGCCTGGATAGAGGGACCCGTCTGCGAACGTATAGTTGCTCGGGAACACAGCATCGGTTTCCTCGGTATGGCGCATATATTCCTGCACACCAAAGTTCGGAATGGCGAGCCCAAGGTGCAGGCTTGCGCCCATACAAACCGGTGACAGATCGGTTGCGCCGTGACACCCTGATCGGACATTATAGAGGCTGGCAAAGTCGAAAATTCGCTTGAGATGCGTGATCCCGCCCGCATGCACCACCGTGGTTCGGATATAGTCGATCAGCTGGTTTTCGATCAGGTCTTTGCAATCCCAAATCGTGTTGAACACTTCACCGACGGCAAGCGGCGTTGTCGTGTGCTGGCGAATAAGGCGGAAATTGTCCTGGTTTTCGGCCGGCACCGCATCTTCCATCCAGAACAGCCGATAAGGCTCTAGTGACTTTCCTAGTCGAGCCGCTTCGATCGGCGTGAGCCGGTGATGCACATCGTGTAAGAAGTGCGGCTCATAGCCAAACGTCTCTCGCAGCGTTTCGAACAGCTTCGGTGCGTGATCGAGATATTTGGGCGTAGACCAGACAGCTTCGCTCGGCAGGTCAGCGTCGGCTGGCTCGTAATACATTTTGTCCTTCGACACGCCATAGACCGTGTCCAAGCCAGGCACGCCAGTTTGCGCCCTGATCGCCTTATACCCAAGCTCGATATATTTCGCGACTTCCGCGGTGGTCTCTTCGATCGTCGTGCCATTGGCGTGGCCATAGACCATCACGCCAGATCGGCTTCTGCCGCCGAGCAATTGATAGAGCGGCATGCCCGCCGCCTTCGCCTTGATGTCCCAAAGGGCGGTATCGACAGCGGAAATGGCCGACATGGTTACCGGGCCGCGTCGCCAATAAGCACCGCGATACAGGAATTGCCAAATGTCTTCAATCTGACCGGCATCCCGCCCAATCAGACATGGCACAACATGCTCCTGCAAATAGGCAACAACGGCAAGTTCACGTCCGTTGAGCGTCGCATCACCAATCCCATAGAGGCCTTGATCGGTTTCAATCTTGAGGGTGACGAAGTTCCGACCTGGGCAGGTGACAATAACCTTGGCGTTGGTGATTTTCATTAGGAGCCTTGCCTCATGCTGCCTTCGTTCTGTTCATTTCCAAAAGGCAGACATTGGGGCTGCGGGCTTTCGGAGCTTGGTGGATCCAGACGTGGTCGTCTGAACACACTTCGAATTTAAAAAAGAATCCAGCCCTCAAAGCAATTGATTGTCCGTCATCTCACTCATAAGGTGGGCTTATGCGAACGGCACAAAATCCATCTAAAAACAACCGGAAAGCCTGATTGAAATGAAGCAGCGAATGCCGCCTCTGATAGCGTTGAGAGTGTTTGAAGCCGTCGCGCGCAATTTATCTTTCACTAAGGCGGCAGAGGAACTACACGTCACGCAAGCGGCGGTCAGCCACCAAGTCCGCAAACTCGAAGAATGGCTTCAAGTCACGCTGTTCTTACGAATGAACAGGTCGATCAAACTGACCAAAGAGGGCGAAGCCTATGCCCAGCCGCTAACCGAAGCGTTCAAGATCATCGCCGATGCCACAGGCCATGTTCTCGGCGAAGACGCATCCAAGTCTCTCAATATCGCAACCTATGACTCGATCGCCACCAAATGGCTCGCACCGCGGATTAAGGCCTATCAGGCGAGCGTGCCTGACATTCCGATGACTTTGTTTACCCACAGCGCTTTCTCCGATTTTAAGAGCGACGAAATCGACGTGGAAATTCGGTATGGTGATGGCAATTGGCCTGACCTGAGTGTCGAGAAGATTGCAGATGAATTTATCTTCCCGGTTTGCAGCCCCACTCTTTTGGACGCGGACAGCGCTCTTTCTGACGTCAATGATGTCAAGAATTTCGAACTCATCCACGACCGCATGGTAATCGGATGGCCTAATTGGCTAGAGGAAGCGGGCGGCGATCCGGAAGGTGCCAAGAAGGGCATGCACTATAACCACTCGCATCTGGTATTTCAGTCCGCGATTGCCGGTCACGGGTTTGCGCTCGGCCGCAGTCTCCTGGTCGCCAATGATCTGGCGGAAAAGCGGTTGATTGCGCCGTTCCAGACCATGCTGAAATCGAACTTTTCCTATTACTTGGTTTGCCCGAAAGATCTGGCGGAGAAACCTTGGATAAGATCATTCTATGAGTGGCTGGCAGATCAAGCGGCTCAGACGTCTGACGTGTTCGAGGGGGCTGTTGCGAAAACGGCTTAAGACTCGAGGCTGGGATCTGGCATCACCCGTTGCATGATTGATTTGTGCTCGAGAAAGGCCTCGACACCGTTCCAGCCATGCTCCCGCCCCCACCCTGATTGCTTGTAGCCGCCGATGGGCATCGACATGTCTGGGATGCCATGACAGTTCACCCAGACGATCCCAGCGCGCAAATCCCTTGTCGCGCGCTGAACCCGGGACGTGTTCTCGCTCCAAACACTGGCCGCAAGCCCATATTGGGTATCATTGGCGAGCGCCAGGGCTTCGGCCTCTGTTTCAAACCGAGTCACTGTCGCGACCGGGCCAAAGATCTCATCCGACCAGGCACATGATGTCCGATCGTGATCGATTAGTACGGTAGGTTGATAGAAATAGCCGTCGCCGTCGCCCAGTTTCCCGCCGGTCACCACTTCAACGCCCTGCGTCCGCGCGCGCTCGACATAATTGCTTACGGAATTCCTGTGAGGTTCGGAGATCAGTGGCCCAAGCGAGTTGTTTTCGTCCATGGTCGGGCCGATTGCCAAAGCGTCGGCGCGCCCGGCAATGCCTGCGACCACTTCATCAAATTTCGAGGCGTGCACAAGGATACGGGAGCCGGCGACGCAGACTTGTCCGGCATTCGAAAATATGCCCTCCGCGGCCCCATCAATTGCGGCGCCTATATCGGCATCATCGAAGATGAGCACGGGTGATTTACCACCAAGCTCCAGAGATAGCTTTTTCAAATTGCCCCTGGCCGCATCAATCAAAGCGCGCCCAGTACTGGTCGACCCCGTAAATGAGACTTTATCGACCCTCTTGTCTTCACAAATCTGAGCCCCGACAGAGCGGCCATCGCCCAAGACAATATTGACGACACCCGCTGGAATGCCAGCCTCGCCCAAAAGCTCGCCCAATCGCAAGGCTGACAGGACCGTGTTCTCTGATGGCTTCAAAACCACCGAGCAACCCGCTGCGAGCGCCGGTGCAAGTTTCCAAGCGGACATGACCAGACTGCCATTCCAGGGTGTGATCAAACCCGCCACTCCAATCGGCTCCAGGCGCGTCGTGCCTTCCAAATCCAGTCCGGGGATTGATGGCTTAAACGTCTTACCTTCGATCTTCGTGCACCAACCGGCATGATACCGAAACGCCTCTGCAGCAGCCCAGACTTCTCCGTGCAGAGCCGCGCCAATCAGTTTGCCGCCTTCAACTGCCTCGAGCTCACCGAGCAATTGGCGGTTTTCTTCGATCAACTCCGCAACCCGCCAGAGCACCTGCGCGCGCTGAGCTGGGGACTCATTGCGCCAAATCCCTGTATCAAAGGAATGACGGGCGGCGCTGATGGCAGCATCGGTTTCAGCTTCCGTTGCTGATGCAAATTCAGACAAAAGCTCGCCTGTTGACGGGTCTGAGATGTGAAACTCAGCCGTTGCCATCGGGGTGATCGACTTTCCTCCGATCTGAAACCGATGAGGGCCTTGAATATAGCTTTTCGTGCGCGCCTGGACGAAATCTAACTGGCTGTGTTTCACCATCACTCTTCGCTTCAGGCCTCCATAAATGCCGTCAGGGCATTCAGGACAGCTTCGTTTTCATGGTCAAGCCCAACCGTAATACGCAGGCTCCCAGACGGCCCACCAGCATTGACTGGGCGCGGAATGATGCCAGCCGCCATTAAGTGCTGATACGCCTTTTGCGCCGTGTGCGGACCTTCATCCGGGAAACGGATGAGGTAGAAGTTTGCCACGGTTGGAAAAACCTCCAGCCCGATCTGTTCGAGATGGCTGCGAATCCGTTTCAGCCAAACCGAATTGTGCTCCCTCACCCGGGCGGCATGATCGACATCGCGAACGGCCGCTTCCGCCGCCGCGAGCGCCGCTATATTGGCATTGAACGGCGTGCGAATGCGCTGCATCGGCTCGATCACCGACGAGTCGCCATACATCCAACCAATGCGCAGACCCGCGAGGCCATAGAGCTTTGAAAACGTCCGAGTCACGACGACATTGCGATGCTTCGAAACGTATTCAAACCCGTGAGTGAAGTCCGGCTCGGTCACAAAATCCGCATAAGCGCCGTCATAGACAATAATCACATGTGGCGGCACCGCAGCTACGAGGCGATCAAATTCCGGTTTCCGCAAATAGTCCCCGATCGGATTGTTTGGGGAGGCGAGGACGATCATACGGGTCGACGAGGTCACCCGGCTCAGAATCTCATCCACATCTGTGCGGTGATTGGGTTCCGGTGCGTCGACGATTTTAGCGCCCTGTACCGTGGCATGGATGCGCGCCATCACGAAGGCATGTTCACTCACAATGACTTCATCGCCAGGCGCGACGAACGCCCGGATCAGCAGGGATTGAACCTCTTCTGATCCATTGCCGCAGATGATTTGCTCTGGATTGAGATCGAATACGTCACCTAACGCCTCTCGCAACTCCGTTTGCGCGCCATTCGGATACCGAAACAGGCTCTCGCCAACTTTGCGATACGCTTCAAGCGCGCGTGGAGACGCACCAAGCGGCGATTCATTTGATGACACTTTGATCGGATCAGAATGCCCTGCTGCTTCCGATTTGCCCTGCTTATAGGGCGCAAGAGAGCGCACTGGTTCGTTCGGGAGGAGTTCGGCCAGCGCCGCGTCTGCTTCGTGTTTGTTGATGCTCATTCGCCCTACCCTAAATCGCGTGACGCGCTTTCACACCACGAACGCGATCCCGCAAGATGAACGGCCAAGGCGAGCTCATCTCATCAACTTGAACTTCAATGAGACTTGGCCCGCCCAATGCGAGCGCTTTTTGCAGCACGGGTTTCAAAGACTCTGGAGAATTTGCCTTGAAACTCTCCATTCCGAACGCTGTCGCCATCTCGGCGAATTTCGGATTCTGTAGGTCGGAGCCGATATATCGCCCGTCATACCATTCCGTCTGATGCCGTTTCACGTTTCCGAAGCGGCCATTATTGAACACGATGACCGGCATATCGATGCCATATTGAACCGCGGTCGCCAGTTCCTGCACATTGAACATGAAGCCGCCATCACCAGCGATCGCCACAACCGGCTTGTCGGGGTTCGCGACCTTCACGCCAAGCGCGGTCGCATAGCCATAGCCGAGCGTGCCTTGATAGCCGCAGGTTATGAGAGAGCGCGGATTGTAAACTGGAAACCCGTTCCATGAGGCAAAGCCGACTTGCGTGATTTCATCGACAAGAATGCCATTCTCCGGAAGCACGTCACGGATCACCTGCAAATACGACATTTGCGGCTGAACCGACGAGAGCAGCTGGGCCACACGCGCTTTGAGGGCAAACAATTCCTCTTCTCTAGAGGCGCGCTTGCCAGCCGTTTTGGAGAGCTCATCGGCCAATGCTCCGGCAATTGTTTTCGCGTCGCCGCAAATACCGAGATCGGCTCTGACAATACGATTGATCTCGGTCGGGTCCCAATCAATCCGGATCAATGTCATGTCATCATCGATCCCCCATTCCTGCAAATAGGGCTGCATTCTGGAGCCGATACCGATGACACAATCAGTGTCCTTCCAAAGCTCATACCCGGCAGCAAAATTCTGTCCGAGATAATGAGCGTCGCTGACCACACCCCGGCCATTGCGGAAGGACACGACCGGCGCCTGAGCAATCTCTGCCAGGTGCAAGATTTCTTCACTCGCATGCTGAGCGCCGCCACCGACCACGATCATCGGCTTCTTCGCAGCGGCCAAAGCTTTCGCGACCTGCTTCACGAGATCTTCGTCAAATACCCGAGCGTCGGCTTCGTCATAGACGCGTCCGATTTCAACCCGAGTTGTTTGCGCCATGATGTCCGGCGGCATCTCAAGCGCCACCGGGCGCGGCCGCCCCGACTTCAACTCGCGAAACGCGTCATGAACCTTTTGAGCGACTTCGTTCGGATGAGAAATGCGCTCTGACCATTTCGTCATTGAGCGCAATGTTGCGAGCTGATCTGGGAGCTCATGCAGCTCACCGACGCCTTTGCCAATCGCGTGAGATGGAATCTGCCCCGTCACACACAGTACTGGCGAGCTATTGGCATAGGCTGAGCACATCGCGCCCGCGGTGTTCAGCACACCCGGTCCCGGGACCACGGTGTACACACCAACTTTTCCCGTAGATTTCGCATAGCCGAACGCCATATAGGCGGCGCCTTGCTCATGGCGCGACCCGACATAGCGAATTTTGTCACCCGCCCGCTGCATGGCGTCAAAGAAATCATTTAGTTGACCGCCTGGCAGCCCAAAAACGGTATCGACGCCATTCGCCTGCAGACTTTGCAACAAAGCATCAGCGCCTTTCTCGCGGCGCGTATTGTTCTGCGTGTCTTTGCTTGCATTCTTTCGCACAGCATCAAGCATTTACATTGCTCACTTTCAATCAAACCCTTTATTGGATCCTCGTCTCCTAAGATCCTCCCCAGACAGGCTCCTCAATATCCTTTCAAAACTCAAATCGAATAATCTCATGGTTCTGATTATCGAAGCTAATTGGAGCCTTCGGCACCACCGGAACCCAACCACCACTCGATTTGAGCGGCTGATTTGAGAAGGTTGTCTCGCTGCGTGTCATCGCCAGCAAACAAACTAGATTGGACCTGCTCAGCGACACCTCCAACCGGCCAACGAAATTGCTCACTGCTTGACTTTGAAATCGCGATCAGTCGTCGAGCCACCTCGTCGGGGTCTCCGCCGCGCTTCGCATTCTGCGCTAAGTTTTGGCGAAGCCTCTGATTGAATTCGGCATATGGATCGACATCACCAGGCATCGCCTCTAGTCCCCGCGAAATGAGATCCGTGCGAAAGCCTGCAGGCTCGATTAACGCGAGTTTTATGCCCCAGCGCGCAACTTCGTGACGAATTGCTTCGGTGAATCCCTCCAGCGCAAACTTGCTCGCGGCATAGATTGAATCTCCCGCAAGACCAGCCCAACCCGAAACCGAACTCATCATCATGATCAATCCGCGAGATTGTGCCCGCATCGTCGGGAGCACTTGGCGAGTCACGTTCAGAACGCCGAAGAAATTCGTCTCCATAACCGCCCGAATATCGGCATCTGTGAGGCTCTCAAACGCTCCGGCCTGCAGAGTCCCGGCATTATTCACGACGATATCGAGTACGCGCTCATGCGACGTAATGTGGTCGATTGCGGCTTTGATCGTCGCAGGCTTCGTTACATCAAGCTCGATAGGGATGATGTTCCCATCATGGCGTTTCGCAGCGTCTCGGAGTTCACTGGCGCGATCGATATCCCGCACAGATGCATAGACTTTGTCGCCATTCTCAGCGAAGGCAATGGCGCTCGCCAAGCCGATTCCCCGCGAGCATCCGGTGATCAAAACAATCCGACGGGTACGCTTCTGCGTCACACCAGATCTCTGTCTTTGGTTTCGGGCAAGAACAGTACGGCGATTATCAGCGCAGTCAGCGTGATAACGAATGGGTACCACAGTCCTGACATCGTATTCCCGGTTTGCGCGATGATCGTGAACGCAATGGCTGGCATGAAGCCGCCAAACCAACCCAGACCAACATGATAGGGAAATGACAGTGCGGTATACCGAATACGCGCCGGAAAGAGTTCTGCTAGAGCCGCCGCTTGGGGACCTGAGATGGCGGCGATACAGACCACGAACAACATGATGATGCCGACGATTTGAAGGTAATTGACCTCATCATTATCGGCCGTTTCCGGATAACCTGCGATCGCCAGCGCGGCCTGCAACTCGGTCTCGAGCTCATCTGAATCGATGTGCTGGCGGGCAAGGTCGATGCGTCTTACTTCACCCACACGCAGCTCAGACGCATCTGTCGGGGAATCCAGTTTCAGCGTGTAATTGACACCGAGACCTGAAAGCGCGCGGCGAGCGACATCACACGGCTTGGAGTATTCCCGCAAATTAAGGGGATCGAACTGCAAGGAACACGTTCCACGTGCCGCGTGAATGCTAATAGGGTGCGACTGCTCAGCTTGAACCAATGCTGGATTTGCCGCGTTCGAGAGTGCTGAGAATGCAGGAAAATAGGCGATCACCATCACCGCCATACCGGTCAGCATCACTGGCTTGCGACCGATCCGGTCTGACAGGGCGCCGAAAACCACGAATAGCGGCGCGCTCAGCGCCACTGACGCGACGATCAAGCCATTGACCACGTCCGGTGATACCTTCGAAATTCGCTCCAAATAATACTGTACAAAGAACTGGCCAGCGTAAAACATCACGCCCGTCGCCATGACCAGGCCGAACAAAGCCAGCAGGATAATCTTCAGATTACGCCACTCTAAGAAAGACTCCCGCACCGGGTGTTCGGACACGCCGCCCTCTTCCTGAATTTTCTCAAAGACCGGACTTTCTGCCAGTTTTAGGCGCAGCCAAACTGTACCTATGAGCAGGAACACTGAGAGCAGGAATGGAATTCGCCACCCCCAGTCTTGGAAGGCCGCTTCACCCATGGAGCGCCGGACGATGAGGATGACGCTGAGGGCTGAAATCAGTCCGAGCGCGCCCGTGGTCTGAATCCAGCTTGTATTGAATCCGCGCCGCTCATGCGAGGAATGTTCAGCGACATAAATCACAGCCCCGCCATATTCGCCGCCCAGCGCAAACCCTTGCAGGAGCCGGCAGACCAAGAGCAGGATCGGCGCCGCGATGCCAACCTGTTCAAATGTCGGCAAAAGTCCAATGGCAACCGTCGCAACACCCATTAACGCAATCGCGATCAGGAACACCTGTTTACGACCAATACGGTCTCCAATCCGCCCGAACACGATGGCGCCGAGCGGCCGAGTGATAAAGCCCACCGCAAATGTCAGGAGCGTGAAGATAAAGGCGCTGGTTTCGTCTACGCCGCTAAAAAACTTCGCCGACAAGATCGTTGCAAGCGCGCCAAATAGAAAATAGTCGTACCCCTCGAACGCTGTCCCCGCTGTAGAAGCGGTAATGACCAGGGCCATGCGCCTTTTTTTGGTTTTCTGTTCCGCGCTCAACCCGCCATACTCCTCAATTAGGAGAAGTTTTCCGTAGCGCCGATGATCGCTCAAATCGTTTGTCGTTATGGGAGGCATTACCAGCTCTAATGCGTTCGCGGTTGTTCGATACTGGAACCGCTAGAATGGGCCGAGTTTGATGAGATTAAAGCGCCCAGACGAGTGACTTCCCGAAAGCAAAAGTATACGGCCTTTGGTGGAGGCTCTCATGCGCGATATTATTCTACCGGCAATCCTGTTTGCCTTGGCATCATGTGCCCCGATCGAGGACGGCGAGATGGCGAAACATGTGACAGATGGCGAAAAAGAATTAATCGTATTGGCGGCTCCGCCGGATGGAGATGAATATTATGCGGCGGTGCGCCGGGATATTTACGACTTCCACATTTCCTATGCCCGTCAGATCGCGGGCCGCGATCATGTTCTTATCCTGTCCGGGTCGCAAGATTATCAGGCCTATGTCGACGACCTTGGCGCCGACAAAGTCGTGAATGTGGAAATGCTAGACATTTGGATGCGAGACTTCAGCCCCCTAAATGCCATCAATCCAGTGATGTTCCGATATACAGCTGCAGGACAAGGCGGTGGCCGCAAAGGTCAATCCGAAGCCGATTATGTCCAAGATGCTTTGGCCGAACTTATTGAAGCTGCCGGTGGCGTCGTTCCGGAGAGTGACCTGCTGAATGATGGCGGAAATTTCGTTGATGATTATGCTGGTAATGCAGTCGTCAGCCGAAAGTTTTTGCGCGACAACAAACTCAGCGAAGCTGAGGCCCGCAAACGCATTAGAACAGCCACAGGCGTCAAACAGATCGCTTTTATCGAGGCTGATGAACAAGGCGGGCTGGAGCATGCAGACGGCGTCGTGGCCTTTGTTGGCGACAACACACTGGTGATAAATTCCTATCCGGAAGATCCCGATTACACGGCGGATCTCAAAGCCGATCTAGAAGCGGGATTACCGGGCGTCGTGCTGCATGAAATCGTCACGCCTTATGATGGCAGTCAGATCTATGACCAACGTTTTGGCTCGGCCTGTGGCCTCTACACCAATATGCTTGTGACCCCGTCGCGGATCTATCTTCCCCAGTTTGGTATCCCAGAAGACACCGAGGCGCTGGCCAGCGTTAGAAGCTGGACGGACCGTGAAGTCGTTCCAGTACAATCGAGCCAAGTGTGCAAAATGGGCGGCGGCGTTAGATGCATGTCGTGGCAAACACGCGGCGAACTCGCGCACACCATACTGGCCAATATTTTCGATTGAAAACCGCTGAGACGGCTGTTTCGACACAGTCTCAGCCAGGTTCTGAAACAATTGAAACAAAACTCTGAGCTTGGCGACGTTCAGCAGAAACATTGATCTTCTAAATTCATCTCATCGGCGCTGTTGCCGTGAACATGAATATGGAGAAACCCAATGTTGAACCAAGTCCAAACTGATTATTCGCCGATCCCAGTCATTGAGATCACACCAACGCATCTGCGCCCTGTTCAGCCGAACGAAGTCATTGCGCCAATCGTTGAGCCCGCCAAAGAGGAAACGCAGCGTCCAGGCATCTTGGTGAGCCGTCGCCGCCGCCGCGCCCGCCTCGCTGGTCGCCACTAATCTGCAATGCTTGTTTTGCTATGTCGCAACATGTTCATGCAGATAAATTTCGATGGCTGATGGGCTCAGGTCTCACCTGCACCCATCAGTCCGCGATCAGAACCTTCATGCCAGGTTTAGAGGGCGCGAATTGAGCGGCGTGCGGACCTTCTGCAGCGAACGCATCAGTAGCGATAATCTCGAAATCGCCAGCGCCAGCATTGGCTGCGACGGCATCACTGACCGCTGGCCCAAACACATCAAACACATATTTCTTCACGCCGACAACAGAGCCAATAACGGCGCCGCTTCCCAAGCCAATCCGGCAAACCCAATCGACTTCCGAGTTCTCATTCCGTTTCTTCAAAAACTGGCGATACAAAGACGCTGTTTTGATGATCGACGCGCGATGATCGAGCTCAGAATCTTCCAAACCCGCAATACAAAAATACGTATCACCATTGGTTTTGATGCGCTCGCACCCGAGCTGCTCACCAATTTGATCAAATGCTGTATACAGCTCGTTCAACTCACTGACCAAATTGGCTGGCGCCAATTGTTCGGCCATTTTTTTAAAACCCACAAAATCCAGGACCAGCACCGACGCATCTTCATAGCGTTTGGGTGTAATCACACCGAAAGATTTGTATTCGTCATAAGCCCCACGCGGCAGGATGTTCAGCAACAGCTCTTCAACCTGGTCTTTTTCTTTTTTGATTTCGCGTGTGTTGCGCTCGACCATTTTGGAATAGCTCGCGAGCATGGATTCAAGCTCACGGATCCGTGTGACGTTTTGGCATTCCATCACATAGACAGATTCATCGCCGACGGTTGCTTGCGAAATGATTTGCGCAAGAACCAAGGTCCGGCGGTTGCGGCGAAAGCTGAGTTCACCGGATTGGCGGCCGCTTGCTTGTATGTTCGCTTTCAGCTCCGCGAAATCCAATTCTGGAAACAGGGTTTGGATTGGGATACCCGGCCCAGCCTCGTCAAACCACTCGCCGAACACGTCATTGCAGAACTGCAAATTTCCCGTCTTTGCATCGAACAGCGCAATGCCGACGCCGACGGCACGCAAGAGTTGTTCATTGATCGATGCAATGGCCATCGCTTAGGCCGCGATCACAGATCGGTAGGTTTCGATCTTTTCCAGTACAGCCTCAACATCCGCCTGCTCAAC
Organism: Hyphomonas sp. ske169; assembly: GCF_056850855.1. Lineage (NCBI taxonomy): Bacteria > Pseudomonadati > Pseudomonadota > Alphaproteobacteria > Hyphomonadales > Hyphomonadaceae > Hyphomonas > Hyphomonas sp. ske169. The sequence continues at coordinate 272,520 of NZ_CP096146.1, forward strand.
GTCGAAGGCGACCAAGGTCTCACCCAACAGGGCTTTGATCGTATCAAAATGCGGGTCCTGGATATCCAAATTCGCGTGCGCCGCTTTCAGCTTTGCATCTGGGTACGAGACGGGGCCGCCCAGCAAGAACGAAATAAACTTGGTTTGATGGTCGATAAGACTTTCCATATCAGTACCGTCAAAGAACGGGCCCACAACGTCGGAATCCAAGACGTTATTGTAAAACTCAATGACGATGCTGTGTATGGTCGAGAAGCCACCATACTTTTCAAACAGCGAGTTGGCCATGTGATTGTCCCCGATACAAAGTCCGTCGCTTTGCACTTTAACTACTTCTTACTATTGTCATTTTGAAAAAGATAGGGGCGCTTAGATGGGAACAATTATCAATACCTGGAACCTATTAGCCCCAACTAGGGACCTATTATGACCAGCGATACGGCGGCGTTTCTCACCCGAGCGATCGACTCCTTACAGGACGGGATTGCGGTATTTGATGCCGATTATGCCTTAGTCTTGGCCAACCGTCCGTTCCACCAGATTTTCGACGGGGCGACATCGCATTTGATCCCCGGCGGCGCGTGGCGCTTGTTTATGGATGAAGCCAAACGCAAAAGGCGAGGCGCGGGTTTTGATCAATTGAACTTCCAGCTGATTGGCGGTCTCATCGAACCTTTTTCCCAAGATGTGACGCATGGCACCAGTCAACGCGTACGCTTGAACGCGCGGGCGCTCTCAGAGGGCGGCTTCATCCTCACCGCATCTGATGTGACCGACGCTTATGAAGCTGATGCCTTAAGAGTGGAAACTGAGGCCCTTTTGCGAAACGTGCTCGATGCCTGCACCGCCAACATCTTGATGAGCAGCGTCGATGATGGGCGAGTAATCTATCAAACGCCCTACAGCACCGGGCAATTTGGCACTTTGGACAATGTTCGAACGCTATATGCCGACGCTGACAAACGCTCTGAGCTCCTGGCAGAATTACTGCCAACCGGCGCCGTCGACGACTTCGAGTGCGACTTGCTCGACAGGAATGGCAAACGTGTACCCGTCATCTCACACGCGCGGTTGATCGAATACGAACAGGAGAAAGTGATCTTGGCCTCGGCCTATGATCTGACGCAACTTCACGCCCAACGCGATGAACTTATTCGCATCCGGGACATCGCGCACCAAAACGAAAAGCTGTCGGCTATGGGTGGCCTATTGGCGGGCGTCGCGCACGAACTGAACAATCCCCTTTCCGTCGTCGTTGGACACGCCTTGATGTTGCAAGAGGACGTTACCGATCCCTCCCTGAAAGCGCCGCTCGATAAAATTTCCCACTCTGCGGAGCGCTGCGCCCGGATCGTCAAAACCTTTCTCGCGATCGCACGTCAAAAGCCCATGACCTTGGTACCGGCATCCATGAACGAGATCGTCATGACCGCGTTAGACGTTTGCGGTCACAGCTTGCGACAGGCCGGCGTCACGTTGGAAATTGACCTCGCAGATACGCTTCCGGAAATACACGTCGATGAGGATCAAATTGCGCAAATCTTGATCAACATTTTGACCAATGCTGAACACGCCCTTGAGGGTGTCTCGGGTGCCGTAGTCCATATTTCGACACGTATCGACCCGGCCACCGGAATGATTTCCGCCGTGTTCTCGGACAACGGACCAGGCGTTCCGAAAGAGATTCGAGGCCGCATCTTCGAGCCCTTTTTCACGTCCAAGCCTGTTGGCGAAGGCACAGGTTTAGGCCTGTCGATCAGCCACCGCATTGCCTCTGCTCATGGCGGCAATCTAGAACTCAGCGACAACCCGCGAGGCGGTGCGTGCTTTACCGTCAGTTTGCCGCGCGTTGCTGCCGCCAACGCCGCGATCGCGCCCGACCAACCCGCGCGAACCTCGACACAAGAGATGCCGATGAACGTGCTCCTGGTCGAAGATGAAAAAGATGTTGCTGATATGATCACGCGCATTCTGCGCAGCAAGAATATCTCGGTGACGCATTGCGAAAGCGGCGATGACGCCCTGGCCACTCTAACAAGGGGACAGCAATTTGATGTCATTGTCAGCGACCTCAAAATGCAAGGGCTAAACGGCATCGATATGATGCTCGAAATAGACGCTCAGTGGCCGGTTTATCGAGACCGCTCATGTTTCGTCACGGGAGACTCCATGGGGAATGCTTTGTCGCAATATAAGTCGCTGTCCAATCGACCAATCCTGGAGAAGCCCTTTTCGCCATCGGAACTGATTGATCTGATCACAAGCCTTGGGGAGCGCGCGTAATGGCCGAAAATGATGCCAACCCCGTCCACATTCTCGTCTGCGACGATGAACCAGACATTCGGGATATGATGTCGACTTATTTGCAACGCCGCGGATACACCGTATCGACGGCTGAAAGTGGCAGCTCGCTCGACGCCGCGCTGGAAGAAAATGACGATATTCAACTCATCATCCTAGACATTAATATGCCAGGTGAAGACGGCTTGTCCGTTCTGCGGCGCCTCAGAACCGAAATGTCTCTCCCGATCATCATGTCAACCGCGGCCGGCGACACCGTTGATCGCGTCGTAGGATTGGAATTAGGCGCAGATGACTATCTGGCAAAGCCCGTGGATCTGCGCGAACTCGAAGCGCGAATAAAGGCCGTTATGCGCCGCGGCGGCAGCGCACAGAGCAATGCTTCCGCTGATCCGAAAACGGATGGTGATGTTCTCGTGGATGGCCTGACGATCAACTTAGAAGGCGCCAAACTGACAGGCCGCGATGGCGAGGATATCCCATTGACGGCGATGGAATTCAGCCTGCTTCGTGCATTTGTCGAACATCGCGGCCGCGTGCTCAATCGCGATCAAATTCTACAGATGGCGCATGATCGAGATTGGGATCCATTCGATCGGAGCATCGACATTCGCATCTCCCGTCTGCGACGTAAAATAGAGCGCAATCCGAGCCATCCAGTTCTGATCCGCACGGTTCGCGGCCTCGGTTATATCTTTGATCAAGCCGACTGAAAAAGCCGACCCTCTTTGTTTCGAGGGCCGGCTTCATATCGTTTAAGCTGAGAAGGAATGACTATCCTATTTTGGGCAGCAACATTCCGGCTTCTTGCTTATAGGCGAGATACTCCTCGCCATGCTCCCGGATTAAATCTCGTTCCTCAAACCACAATCCTATGAAGATATAGGCGGTGAAACCGAGGCTCAGGATGATCTGCGTATTGGTCATCAAAGGCGTTGCCCAAATCCCAATCATGACCCCTGTTTGAATAGGATGGCGAATGTACTTGTACATGGCTCGTTTCACGAAGGTCAGGGGCGGACGCGGTTGATCTTTAAAGTGAACATAGACCTGGCGCAGCCCAAAGAGGTCGAAGTGATTGATCGCAAAAGTCGACGCGAAGGTGAACGCCCAACCGAACCAGAACACCGCCAGAAGCGAATAGATCACGACGCTTCCATTCGCTGACCAAATCACACCTGGGATATTGATCCACAATCCTGTTAGTAGGAGGCTGGTGATCCCAGCAACCAATACATAAGTCGGGCGTTCCGCCGGCTCTGGAATGATTTTGGTCAGCACGGCTTTGAAGCTCGGCCGCGCCATGTAGGAATGAAAGAATCCCCAAATGGCAACCAGTGCTAAGTTCCAAACCACAGCGTTCACAGCGATCGCCTGACCACCCCACAAAAAGCCATAAGGTGCCAGTCCGGCGAGAACGGCGATAATGCTGAGAAGCCCGGCGACCCCGATAAAGTAAGACACGACGCCGTATATAAGAATTATAGTTTTCGACATGGATCCCTCCAAAATTTGCGCGCTTTAGCGCCTTGAATTGAATGCCGTCAGGCCGCTTGCTCACCGGCCGCCATGGCGTGCACGGCAGACGCTGTCAGAGTTTGTCCTCCAATCGCCCAATCGCCTTCGGCGACTTCGTTGATGCGTACCCAAGTCACGGGACGCATCGTCTCGCCTTCAACTGAAATCATGGCGTCCGTGACGCGTTCAATGAGCTCTTGCTTTTGAGCAGGGGTGAATACGTTTTTGATCAAATCAATGGTTACGAGTGGCATGGTCTTGCCTCCTATAAATGGTTGCTCAGCGACATCGCTGATGAGCCTGTGATAGGTCAGCCACATTTCTGCTGGATGTCTGCAGAGGGCCAATCGTGTTTCAATTGTTTCAGTGTGCCGACTTCAATGTTACGACACTCAAAAGGGACGGATTGAAGGCTAGCCTGATTGCCTATACTGACGCGTGAACCGTCGAAGTTTGAGGTTCTGATGACTGCCAAATACGTTCAATACGCGCTCGCTGCCATATTCTTGATCTTGGGATCTTGGTGCCTCATCGCCCCGCATCACGTGGAATCGCTGGTGTTGAGACCGGACTTCCAGCACTTATCAGGGACATCCGCTTTGTTAATGGCTTGCTTCGGTGCTCAGGCGGTGCTTGTGGCCACTGTGATTGCATTTTCCACATTCTCGCCGAGGACATTTCTCATTTTCGGATTGGTCGGTTCGCTGCCATTCTTTATTTTTAATTGGTATTTTGTGTTCGTCGTGAAGATGTTCACGCCCCTGATGCTTATAGATTTCGTCGGCAACCTTGGGATATTGGTTTGCGGCATTGCCGGATACTATCTGCGAAGATCGGAGTTGCGCGCTCAAAGTTAGCCAGAGTGTCCAAACATCCTCTCGGCGATCTAAAAGCCATCATTTGAAATCGCGCATAGAAGTAATTTTGGTTGACGGCAGTAAGGTCAACACCGCTCCTCATTGCAACAAACGCATAACCTGGAGCCCGATCGCAATGACCCGAATACTTTTCGCCTGTTTTCTCGGATTTTTAGCTGCCGGATGCGCGATGAGCCTCGGTCCACGGGACGCCGCCGATTTGGATCCTCGCTTTACATTAGGCGATGGGGGCGTTTCGGACTTCTACACCTTCTCAGATGAAATACCCGCGCCCGGTCAATTGCTTCGGCAAGAGACGCTCAACGCAGAGCAACGGGTTCCAAATGCGGCTAAAGCGATCCGCTTACTCTATTCATCCAGTGATGGCCTTGCGGGCACCGGTGCGCTTGTCGTGTCAGGGGCATTGTTTTTTCCCGAAGGCGAGCCGCCAGAAGGCGGATGGCCTTTACTGCTCTGGTCCCACGGAACCGTCGGGATCGCCGATAAGTGTGCACCGACGTGGACTGGCTATGTCCCATTTCATGATGAGCATCTTTCAGAGTGGTTAAATGAGGGCTACGCGATCGTCGCCTCAGACTATCAAGGCCTAGGGACCAAAGGGACACACCCTTATCTTGCAACGCGTCCGGCAGCGTACAGCAATCTGGATGTCATTCGCGCGGTCCAATCAGCGGACTTTCCGGTTTCCGACCATGTTGTCCTTGCGGGGCAATCGCAAGGCGCAGGCGCTGCGATCGCGACGGCTGGATATGCGCCAACCTATGCGCCGGAGATCGATATTCGCGCGGTGATCGCAACCGGTGTTCCATTTTTCACACCCGATGCGCTCCTCGCAGTTCAGGCAGCGCGTCCAAATGATGTGGTCGATCCGATGCTGGGTTACAATTTTCTGGCTCTGACGCTCATTGAACAAATCGACCCAAACTTTGCGGTAGAAGACTATGTTTCAGAACAAGCATTACCACTTGCGCGCGCGGTCACAGAAATCTGCAATCGAGACATGCGGGCAAAGATCACCGAGGCAGGACTAACCTACGACAAAACCTTCACTACTGCGCCAACAGAGCCTCTGCGGCAGGCATTCGAGCGCATGCAGTTTCCGTCACTTCAACTGTCTGTTCCTGTGTTTGTCGGAGTCGGTTCAGACGATCGCGATACGCCCCCGCGCATGCAATCCGGATTTGTAAAAGCCGCATGTGCGGCTGGGTCGGCGATTGAAGCCCATTTGTTTGACGGTTTTGATCACCTGACCGTGCTGAATCACTCCCAAACGAAGTCAAAAGCGTTTGCGTCTGCAGCATTCAGCGGCGATACGATCGCTGGCAACTGTGACGCTTTACCGTTTTGATTTGATTATCAAGCAAGACGGCGAGGCCAGCACTGACCGATGCTCGAGCCAGTGGGGCGGTCGCGCCTTTACCAGAGCCCATAGCGTTGCACTTCGGCGCGGCCGACCACCATGTGGTGAACTTCGTCAGGACCATCGGCGAAGCGTAGGTGCCGCATGTCGGTATAAAGTCCTGCGAGCGGGCTCCATTGTGAGATCCCCGTCGCGCCATGAATCTGGATGGCATCATCGATGATCTGACAGACCTTTTCCGGCACCATCGCTTTTACCGCGCTGACATAGACGCGTGCTTCTTTGTTGCCGAGCACATCCATGGCTTTCGCCGCTTGAAGCACGGCCAAGCGCATCGCGTTGATCTCGATCCGGGCACGGGAGACTTTTTCGAGGTTGCCGCCGAGCTTGATCAAGGGCCGGCCAAAAGCTTCGCGCGTGGCGCCGCGTTTGACCATCAGCTCCAGCGCCCGTTCGGCTTTACCAATCGAGCGCATACAGTGGTGAATGCGGCCTGGCCCGAGGCGAAGCTGAGAGATTTCAAACCCGCGGCCTTCGCCGAGTAGAATATTCTCCTCTGGTACCCGGACATTATCGAACACGATATGCATGTGTCCGCGCGGCGCGTGATCTTCGCCAAACACTTGCATGCCTTCAAGGATTTTCACGCCCGGCGTGTCGACCGGCACGAGGATCTGGCTTTGCTGTTTGTGCGGCGCGGCATCAGGGCTGGTTTTGACCATCACGATCATGATCTTGCAGCGGGGGTCGCCGGCGCCAGAAATATAGAATTTCTCGCCATTGATCACCCATTCGCCATTCTCTAACACCGCGCTAGTGGAGATGTTTTTGGCGTCAGAAGACGGCAAGGCTGGCTCCGTCATCGCATAGGCGGAACGGATCTCGCCATTCAGCAAAGGCTTGAGCCATTTCTCTTGCTGCTCAGGCGTACCGACACGTTCCAGAACTTCCATATTCCCGGTATCTGGCGCGCTACAATTCAGCGACTCTGACGCCAGCGGATATTTGCCAAGCTCAGCCGCGATATAGGCATAGTCGAGATTGGTCAGGCCAGTGCCATATTCGGTTTCTGGCAAGAAGAAGTTCCAAAGCCCAGATTCTTTCGCCTTATTCTTCGCGCCCTCGAGCAGTTCCAATTGGCGAGGGTGCCAGGTCCACCGGTCCTCTTTCTCTTTATCCAGCGCAAAGAACTCCTCGCTGATCGGCACAACATTGTCTTCGATATGTTTGAGCACCGCATCCATAAGCGGTCGCGCTTGATCTGACATGGCGAGGTCGAAAAGGTCGGGTGTATCGGTATGCACGGAAAATCCTCCAAAAACGTCGACGTGATTTGTAGACCGGCTAGCGTGGATCACAAGTGGGCGCGCCGGGGAAACGAGGAGGCTCCGATCACGAGCGAAATTCTGGCCAACATGGACAAAAGGCGAAATGCAGCGCACGTTGTGAACGACATGGCGATGGGAGGTCAAAATGAAGAAGGTAAGTCTTACAGCACTCGCGGGTATCATCGTGACGGGATGTTCTGCGCCGACCGAGACGGCTCAACCGACAGAGCCGGTTCCCGTCGCCGAAGCGGAAAACATGATTGAGCGATCACCGACGAAGAACGCTTATTTTGGCGATCTACACGTCCATACGCGGAATAGTTTTGACGCTTACATCTTCGCGACACGCCGTACGCCTGACGACGCCTATCGTTTCGCCAAAGGCGAGAAAATCCCGCATGATGGCGGCTATGACATTCAACTCGAGGGTCCACCGCTCGATTTTCTCGCCGTGACCGATCATGGCGAGTATCTCGGGGTCATTCCGTTTATGGACGACCCAAATCATCCCCTCTCGAGAACTCTGACGGCACAAGCCGCTTTTGGCGATGATGCGGCTGCGTCAGCAGATACATTTGCCAGCATCGGCATCTCCTTCGTAACAGGGCAACCGATCGAAGAAATCCGTGACCAGAGCCACATGAACAAAATCTGGGCGGAAACAATAAATGCAGCGGACCGTCACTATAAGCCTGGCGAGTTCACAACATTTGCTGGCTATGAATTTACCGCGATGACCGTCGTCAGCCAGGAGGAAGGCTCTGCCGCCAACCTCCACCGAAATGTGATCTTCCGCGACCAAGCGCCAGATCAAATCTTTTCAACACTCGACTCGACCAATCCAGAAGACTTGTGGGATTGGATGGACGGTCAGCGCGAGGACGGAATCGACTCCTTGGCCATTCCGCATAATTCGAACGGCTCAAACGGAGAGATGTTTGCGCTTCAGACCTATGATGGCGAGCCGCTCAGCAAGCTCTATGCACTGACTCGTTTGCGCAACGAGCCGATTGTTGAAATCACACAGATCAAAGGCACGTCGGAAACTCATCCGATCTTTTCTCCGACGGATGAATGGGCGGATTTCGAGCAATATGATTACTTCATTGGAAGCAGCGCAAAATCCACTGTGAATGTTGGCGACTTTGTCAGGCCGTCTTTGGCGCGCGGGATTGCTTTGGGTGACGAGCTCGGCGCGAATCCTTATGAATTCGGTTTTATCGGCTCCAGCGATACGCATATTGCGGCCGCGACCCTGCGTGAAGAAACGCATTGGGGCAAATTTCCCACCGACGGCGCAAATCCCCAACAAAGAAGCTCAGTACCGCCGGATGGCTATACAGATTGGGCAGACGTACCAGACGCCACTAATCGCCGAATTCTGACCGGCGCTAAATTCAGCGCATCAGGTTTGATTGGTGTTTGGGCGGAAGCCAATACGCGCGAAGATGTGTTCAACGGTATGCGCAAACGCGAGACTTTCGGGACCACCGGCCCCCGCCTGAAAGTTCGTTTATTTGCGGGCGACTATGATCAAGATATTCTAACAGCTCCGGATTTGCTTGAACAAGCCTATGCCAATGGCGTCGCAATGGGCGGCAATCTCACAGCGCCCGCAGAAGACGCGCCCAGTCTCTTAGCATGGGCCATTCGAGACCCCATTTCCGCACCTCTTCAGCGGCTGCAAATCGTCAAAGTTTGGGCTGAGAACGGCGCTGCTAAAGAAGCCGTTTACGACGTCGCATGCTCGGATGGTAGCGCCCCTGATCCGGACTCGCATCGCTGCGCCGACAATGGCGCATCAGTTGACACGAGCGACTGCTCGACCGAGCCAGGAACCGGCGTCGCTGAACTCAAAGCGCTTTGGCAGGATCCAGCTTATGACCCAACTCAGAGCAGCGCATATTATGTCCGTGTCTTAGAGAACCCAACCTGCCGTTGGAGCACATGGGACGCGGTTCGGGCTGGCACACCGCCAAATCCAGAATTGCCTATGACACTACAAGAACGAGCTTGGTCTTCTCCGGTTTGGATCGCGCCGCAACCGTGATCTTGTGAAGGATCACAAGTGGATGAAAGGCTCGATCGAGCCTTCCGCCCGCTTGCCTCGACGTGATGTCTTCCTCTACTCGGCTCACGGCGTAGGCCTGTAGTATAAGAAGATGGGCTACGTTTATGCATTATAAAGAACTTCAGACGGCGCGTGAGACGCTTACGGGACCTGGCGGCGCTTTTGAAATCATAGAAACGGAGATCCTGGGCAATCGTATTCGAGATTTTAAAAATCGCCCAAATAGTGTCCGCGAGATTTGGTTATCGACAGCCCAGTTTTCTGACCGTGATTACATCGTCTATCAGCAAGAGCGGATCACTTATGGTGAGGCGCACCAGATCGTTGGCAGCGTCGCTGGCTGGCTGTTTGAACACGGCGTGCGTCCGGGCGACCGCGTCGCGATCGCGATGCGCAACTACCCCGAATGGATGCTGATTTATTGGGCATGCACCGCGATCGGTGTCGCCGTGGTGGGCATGAATGCATGGTGGACCGAGTCCGAAATGGCTTATGGCATCAATGATGCGCAGCCAAAGTTCGTTTTTGTCGACGCCGAAAGACTGGTGCGGATCAAGGATAATCCGGAAATTGAGACTCCGCCTGGCTTGATCACGGTTCGCGTTGATGGCGACGTGGACGGGGCAACCGACTGGATCACAATCATCGGAGAGACCCGGGCCTTACCCGAAATCGATGTCGATCCCGACAGCGACGCGTGCATATTCTACACGTCCGGCACAACCGGGTTTCCCAAAGGCGCCCAATTGACCCATCGCGGATGCGTCGCGAACCTTCTCAACATGCAATACGCCGCTGCATCGTCTATGCATGCGGTCGAGAGCGCGACCGGGGTCGGCCCTCCAGAGAACCCGCCGCTTCCTGTCGCCTTAATCACGACGCCCCTCTTTCATGTCACGGCAAATAATTGCGGCGCCTACCGTGTGACCGCAGTCGGCGGCACAATTGTGCTGATGTATCGCTGGGATGCAGGAGAAGCATTGCGCTTGATCGAACGCGAGCGGGTGACATCAGCAGGCGGCGTGCCGGTGATGGGGCGCGAGCTAATCAATCATCCAGACTTCGACAGAACCGATACGTCGAGCTTGATGGCGATCTCCTGCGGCGGCGCGCAAGTTCCGCCGGATCAAGTTCAAAAGATTGATGACCAGATCGCGACCGCGCGCCCCGGCACCGGCTATGGCATGACAGAGACGTGCGGGATCATCACATCTGTCAGTGGTGATTTCTTCGTCGACAAACCAGAATCCGCTGGCCCCGCCATGCCAAACTTCGAGGTCAAATGCGTCAATGATGCTGGAGAGTCGGTACCGACGGGAGAGCTCGGCGAGCTATGGGTGCGCGGCTCTTCGGTGATCAAAGGCTACATCAATCGCCCCGAAGCCACTGCTGAATCAATTACCGATGGCTGGTTGCACACCGGTGATATTGGCTATTTGGACGAGGATGGATTTATCTTCCTGGTGGATCGTAAGAAGGATATGGTGCTGCGCGGTGGCGAAAACATTTACTGCGTGGAAGTCGAGGCTGCGATCTATCACCACGACGCCATTGCGGAATGCTGTGTCTTTAGCGTGCCAGACGAACGCTTAGGCGAAGAAGTCGGCGCCGCGATTTATTTGAAACCGGGCACATCAATCACGGTCGAAGAACTCAAAGCCCATTGCGCCAGCCGATTGGCCAAATTCAAAGTCCCAACCCATGTTTGGATTTGTGCTGATCCATTTCCGCGAAATGCGAGCGGAAAATTCCTCAAACGCGCGGTTCGGGATCAATTGCTCAAACAAAGCGCTTAGGCCATTTTGAAAAATGTCGGGACGCGGCTCCCCTGCCCCGACACTTCTTCATCAGTGTTCGTTTCTTTGAACTAGGCAATCGCTTGATAGCCGATTGCTAGAACGCTCGCCCAAGAGACCAAGTAAACGGGGGTACGCAGAAACGGGATGCCTGCCGTATAGACGATCGCGTGCGCAACACGTGCGAAGAAGAAGACTTGCGTCAGCATCCCGATCAACGCGCCTTTCGCGTCACCTGCAAGCCAAGTTGCAGCCACGATAACCGCGACCAAAGCGGGCAGAGTCTCGACCATATTCAAATGAGCGCGCTGTGCTCGTTGCGCCCAAAGCGGCGGCACCGGTGCTTGGGCTGGGAAGCCCTCAGGGTAATTGTTCAAAAAGGTTGGCAGCCCCCACACGAATACGCGGGCGAGAATGTAGGGCGTCCAAAGTAGCAGCGTGAGCATGCCACTCAACGCCAGATAAGTATAAGCGGTTTCCATAATGTCCTCGGAAGTTTGGTGGGCGCGGACGCTCCCCATCAAAGGAAAGCTCCGCGCCGACCTAGATTTGTTGTGATCGATCCAAGGCAAACCTTCGGATCGATCGACGTCATGTTGGCTTAGAGATCAGTGGCCGCGGTGTGGATGATTTTGGTCCACTGCGTATCGGCCTTAGAAATCGTACCAGCTTTGTCTTTCTGGTACGCGTTATAAATCTCTTCGTTCAGGAAAACGAACAGCTTGCCATCGCGCACGTCCGCGAATTGCGGGTCACCATCGAATTTTTTGCCGACAGAAACACCAAATGTGCAGAACCCGCCATTCTGAGGGGTATAGTCTGCGGCTTTGCGCTTAAATTTGCGCATATTGGCTTCGGTTGAAAAATAATAAGCAACACCGTCATGCACGGCGGTGTACTCGGCGCGGCCTTCGACACGATTACCGATTTCAATGAACGCGACAGGGTCGACGCCATGCAGACCCAAAGGTGCGCCTGCTGCTGTTAGGCCAGGTGCGGTATTGTTTTCGTCCGCGGCGAAAGCCGGAGCTGCGCTCAATGCGACAGACAGGGCGATGGCTGAAATAGCGAGGATTTGTTTCATAACTTTCTCCAAATTGTTTGGTCGGTCATCCGACACGGCTGAGAAAGTTCGGTTGGGCGTTATTATCAATAATCCGCGCTATTATTGGTATGATGAAGCAAGTTTTTGGTACTTACTGCAAATTAGTGAGCCAATTGGCGCCGAAAGCTCCGGGGAGACATGCCGAACTTATGAGAGAAGGCGCGACTAAAAGCGGCGACAGACTGGTAGCCACTTTCCCGGGCGATCTTTTGCACGCTGGCTCTCTCTTCATCGAGCAAGACGAGGGCCTTCTGAAGACGCCAATCCGCGAGATAACGCATCGGCCCGACGCCCAGAAGATCGCTGAAGCGATCAGAAAATCTGCTGCGCGACATGCCCACGTGCTGGGCCAAAGAGTCGACGCTCCACTTCGATGCTGGATTCTCGTGGATCGCCGATAAAGCCGCGCCGATTTGCGGGTCTTTTAGAGCCTGAATAACCGATTGCGCCTCATCCGTATCGACCAGACTTGATTTCAGGAGCTCAATAAACACGATCTCGGAGAGCCGTGTGACCGTCGCTGTTGCTCCCGGCGTTGGCGAGAACATTCTTTGGCTCACCAATTTGAGCGTATCATCGAGCCAAGGCTCACGCGCTCGACCAGCGCCGGTGACATGGATGAATTTTGGCAAGGTCGAGATCAATGGATGATCACCGCCCTTGCGAAAAGTGAAGTGACCGCAAATCATTTGCGTTGCGGCAGCCGGATCGCCCTCACCAACCCGAAGCACGCCTCGCCCATCATACCCAGCATCTTTAAGAGTTGTCTCCAAAGGTGGCGCCTTCGCCAATCCACTGTCGGATAAGACGTGGCTGACCCCATTCGGAATTAAAATCAGATCACCAGGCCTTAATGTAACATGCTCCCCGGTCGGGAAGGTGACGTGGCAGGTTCCCTGAACGACCAAATGGAAGCGAGCGGCTTGTTCATAGTCCGGCACCGTCGTGCCCCAGCTGCCGCTAAAGTTTGTTCGAAAATATAGCGCCCCCCGCATATCGAGCGTTTTGAGCACATCATCTAAAATATCCATCACGAGCACCGGCAGCGTAAATTAAGACAATCTCATATCATTCGACAGATTGTTGATCCTGCGAAGGGAAATTGTGCTCTTCGAGCAATTTTGCAAACTTGGTGGGACGATTTGCAAAGTTTCTGATCGTAGCGGGCGACGCGAGAGATCGCTAATCTCCCTAAGGTTTACACCCGCTCCGCCTTTAACAGCAAATGATCCGCGAGCCGTTCAGCGAGCGCCATGATTGTCAAGGTTGGGTTGGCCCAGCCGCCTGTGGGGAAGACAGAGCTGCTGGCAACATAGAGATTGGGACTTTCGAACAGTTTACAGTTTTTGTCGACGACGCCCGTCTTCGGATCATCCGACATGCGTGTTCCGCCCATATGATGGTATCCGCCAATAGCGTGCGAAGAAATGAGCGGATCGAAATGCCATTTGCCGGACTCTTGATCCAACCATTTCGCTAGCTCAACATCTCCCCAACCGGCATCTTGAACCACAGCCTTGAGGGTTTGCATGAGGGTTTTCACACTCTGCTTGTCGATGTCAGAAAACTGCCAATCTAAATCGGCCAATGGCAGTCCAAACCCATCTGTTCTCTCACTCAAGCGGATACGGCTGTCCGGGTTCGGCGCCTGTTCAGCGCGAATTACGGCGTAGAGCCCGCGTTTGCTGCCAGGCTGTTTCACCGCCCACACGGACGCCCAAGGATCAACGCTTTCTCTCGCCCGCGTCGCAAGGTTTTTAAGCCCTTTATAACTGGTCCGCCAAAACCGCGTGCTCGGGAGGTCGTGTTTCAGTTTCTCTTTCATAGATCTGATCAGTTCGGGAGAATTGCCTTCATGCCGGCGTGGCGCGAGGCTGAGCGCGCTATTCAACACGCCCTGTCGGCGTTGTTCAGATTCAGACAACCTCAGATAAGCTGCAAACCGTTGTCCTTGAGACCATTTCATGCGCGGCATAGCCCGCAGTGGGATCTTCAGCCTGTCAGAGACAATCTCCCCCCCTCTCGCGTGGGGGTGTTCCATGAAGAACCGGCCGAGCATATCCTGCGCGTTTCCTAATCCGTTGGAGCGATTAGGGACCGCGCCCATGAGCAGCCTAACCGTTTCGATGGCGCCGGCGGCCAATACAAAATCATCGGCTACGATTTGCGTAGTCCGTCCGCCCAAGCCCGAGACGGTGATCGCGTTGACCTTGCCGGACTCAGCGACATCCATTTCGGTCATCGTTGCATTGATGAGGATCTCGACGTCTGAGAGATTTCCGCGCTGAATATTGGTGAAGCGCTCGCCATTCTCATCAAATCTCCAGAACCCTACTTCAAGGGCCTCTGATCGTGCCCACGCTTGTTCGACGCTGTTTTTAGGAAGCGGTGGTGTCGTCCGAGGTCGCTCGATATTCAAGGCCTCATAAGCGCGATCATAATAGGGCTGAAGGTCACTTTTCCCAATCGGCCAGCCGCTATGAGGAAGATAGTCTCGCTTTTCGAAATCGATTGGATCAAGCTCGGCGCACCGCCCACCCCAGATCGCTGCCGTGCCGCCGAACATGCGCAGGCGAGACGAAATCAAATCATAATATGGCTCGCCGCTCACATCGCCATCGGACAGAGCTTGAGACTTGTCGCTAAACTCAAGACCGCCGCTTTCGACCAATATGACACGTCGACCGGCGCTCGCTAATCGCATCGCCAGTGTCTGCCCAGCGACCCCGGCGCCAATTACGCAAACATCAGCGCGGACAGCGTCACCGGGTTCATTTTCGTTCAAGTCTCTCAACATTTGATAGATCTCTGCAGGGGCTCCAAGACGTGAGTCAAATTGAAGCTTTGTCTATACGTCGCTGCAATCACAGGACAATCACATTTGATTAGACCGCGAAATTTGCAGGATTTGTATCGATCAGCCCGTCTGCCAATCTCCGCCCAATGCCAGATTTAAATCGATATATTGATCCAGCTCCAGCCGCTGGAGCGTTACCAAATTGCTGCGCGCGACGAATGCCGACTGTTGCAATTGAAGCACGGACAGCAAATCGATCTCACCAACGTCATATTGTAATTGCGCTAAGCGAAGGGCTTCGTCTGAAGCCACTGAGGCCTGTTCCAAGAACCCTTTGCGGCGTTGCAAGGTTTCGCCATCAGCCAGCGCCGACTCAACCTCAGAGAATGCCGTTAGGGCGGCGTTCGCATAAGCCTCAACCGCGGCACGCTGCTCGACCGTGCTCAGCTCGACTTGAGTTTCACGCGCGCCGCCATCTAGCACCGGAACGAGGAGACTGGAGGCCGCCTGCCATGCCAGGTTGGCTGGATTGAGGATATTGGAGAGCTCAGGTGATACGCCGCTAACACCGCCGGTCAGGCTGATGCTGGGAAGCCGCGCCGCTTTCGCCTGGTCAACAGAGTCTATTGCCGCTGCGATCTGACGTTCCGCGGCGATCAGATCCGGTCGGCGCTCAAGCAGATCAGATGGCAGCCCCGCGGGCGGTTCGCTCGGTTTTGCAGGCAATTCTGAGCCGACATAGAGATCAGTCGCGGGATAGCGGCCGATCAGAACTTCGAGCGACCGAATAGCGCTGTCGCGCGCCGCTGTTGCACTCTCAAGCGTGTCATTGGAGCTTGCGAGGTTCGCTTTCGCCAGCGCAACGTCTTGCGCCGATGCAAACCCATTGTCGAATTGCACATTTACGATCCGATCGGTCTCTACCAATGCATCGACGATGTCCTGGGCAATTTGCCTTTGCTGTTCGGCATTGATTGTCCCGAAATAGGCGCGCGCGACACCCGCGGCGATGGAATATTGGGCGAACCGATAATCAGCATCCGCGGCCTCGGCACTTTCTATCGCGGCTTGTTGACCAGAACGAATGCGCCCCCAAACGTCCAACTCCCAGCTGGCTTGAGTACCGAGGCTGAGGCTGTCGCTATTCTGGCCATCAAAATTCCCCTGCGAGTTACTTCCAAGCGTCGCGTTGACTTGCGGACTAAGCGCGGCACCCGATTGATCGGCGAGGAGCCAGGCCCGTTCGACATTTAGTGCAGCCGCGCGGAGATCGCGATTGTTGGCTTGTGCTTCTTCCACCAGTGCCGAGAGCTGCTCGTCATCAAACGCAGCGATCCACCCCGCTTCCACATCGCCGACGCGAGCCGCTGCCGCGGTCCACGCATCAGGGCGGTCAGCAATCTGTTCTGAGGCGATCTCACGGGCTTCTTCGCGGCCAGGCTCAACGGTGGCGCAGGCGCCTATCAGGAGCGTTGTCGATACAAGAAGAGAAATTCTGAGCATTTTATGGAGCTCCTTCGCTGGAGACGATGGCGGTTTCGGACGATTTCACATTGAAGAAAACGGCATACAGCACAGGCACGATGATAAGGGTCAACAGGGTCGCGAAACTCAAACCGAAGACGAGCACAACCGCCATGGATTTGAAAAAGGCGTCGCCAAAAAGAGGGATCACGCCAAGGACTGTGGTCAAAGATCCCATCATCACGGGTCGCACACGACTCGCGGCGCTATCAACAATAGCGTCAAACCGCGGGATACCTTCTTTGATTTCGAGATCCATTTGATCGACAAGCACAATCGCATTTTTGATCAATAGTCCGGAGAGCGAAAGCAGCCCCAAGATCGCCATGAATTCCAGAGCTGTGTAAGTCATGACAAGCCCTAGAACCACGCCGATCAGAGCGAGTGGCACGACCAGGAAAATCAATAGAGGTTGGCGCAGGGCGTTAAACAAGATCACAACGACCAATACCATGGCCAGGAGGCCAAGCGGCAATGTCGATGCCAGATTCCCATTGGCTTCAGCACTATCGCCATACTCGCCTTGCCATTTGAAGCTGTAACCAGGTGGAAGTTCGATCGCCTCGATTTGCGGCCTCACTCGATCCAGTAAATCTGAAGCGAGTTCGCCCGCGGTGCGGTCAGCTTGAGCTTTGATCGTCCATTGCCGGTCAATCCGGCGCAAGATGGCATCACGCCAAACAGTTTCAACGCCATCGACCACTTCAATCAGCGGCACAACTCCGCCAGTGGTTGAACTCGGGATCTGGATGCCCGGCATTTCTCGCGCATCTAAGCGTTCATTCGCAGGCGCCCGCGCGACAATCGGTACCAACCGATCGCCTTCGCGATAAACACCAACAGTCTTGCCCGAGAAATTTGTTTGCAGCGCGTTTGAAAGGTCTTCTCTTGAGATTCCTAATCGCCGGCCGCGCGCTTCTGAATATTCAGGAACGATTACGCTGACCGGTTGGCGCCAATCATCTTGGATAGCAATGGATTTGGGGTCCGCCGCGAGAATGGCTTTCGCCTGGCTGGCTAAATTGCGCAGCACAGCCGGATCTGGCCCGCTGAACTGCGCTTCAATCTTCGAACCGCCACCTGGCCCTAATTGGAACCGCCAGGCCTTCGCCTGTGCATCAGGATAGTTCTGATCGATATGGGCCTGAATTTTTGGGATGAGCGGCGCGACCGCGTCATAGTTTTCAACTTTCAGCAGGAACTGCCCATAAGCGGAATTCCCGCTTTCTGCTGAGTAAACGAGCATGAATCGAAGCCCGCCCGCGCCGATCAGGGTTTGAACATCCTCAACCCCTTCAAGGCTTTGCATATAGGGCTCGAGATCCAGCATGTCCGCTTTCGTCACGCTGACATCCGTGCCCTGCGGCAGCCAATAATCGACGACGATTTGCGGCGTGGTGGAGGATGGGAAGAACCCAGATTTTACAAACTGGAATCCCCAGATTGCTGTCGCGAATAAGCCAACGACCGCAGCGATTGCAATCCAGCGCACGCCGAGCACAAAACGCATGAAATTCTTATATGATCGCATAAACCGGCCGTCGCCTTTCGGCTCTGTTCCGGATTTTACTTCGCTAAACAATAAGTCTGCGAACAGCGGAACCACGGTCAACGCGAAGACCCAACTCAACAGGAGGGAGATTAAAATCACCCAGAAGAGATGCCCGGTATATTCCGCCGTTGATCCAGGCGCGAAGCCGATCGGAGCAAAGGCAATGATCCCGACCAGCGTCCCACCAAGAAGCGGCCAGATTGTGCGTCCGACAATGTCTTTCGCCGCGTCGATTTTCTTGCGGCCTTGCTGAACGCCAACCAATATCCCTTCAGTCACGACAATCGCATTGTCGACCAACATGCCAAGCGCGATGATCAAAGCCCCGAGCGAGATCCGGTGCATCGGAATACCCGATAGGAACATGATCAAGAGCGTCGCCGCGATGGTCAGAATAAGAACTCCGCCAATAATGATCGCCGATCGCGGACCCATAAATATCAACAGCGTCACCAGGACGATTGCCAGCGCCGCCAATACGTTGAGCGCAAAGTCCGCGACCGATTTTTCAACGATTTTGCCTTGATGATAATATTCATGCAGTTCGATGCCGAGCGGGCGGCTTTCGAGCGTTTCGACAAGCTTTTCGTCAATCCCCTCGCCCATTTTGACGACATTCGCGCCTAAGACGTTGGAGACCCCTAACCCAATTGCTGGCTGGCCATTCCAGCGCAGCTCAAGCGATGACGGCGTGACATAATCGCGCGTGACCGTGGCAATGTCTTTGAGGTAGACGACGGTGCCCTCCGCCCCCGTAGACACTTCAAGATTTTCGATGGCCGAGACCGAATCGACGGTGCCAGAAGGCTGGATGATCAACCGGCGATTGCCCACTTGAACATCGCCCGAAGAGACAACCGCATTTTGCTGATCTAGATCGCTATAAACTTGATTGACGGAAACGCCGAGCGCAGAGGCCCGCTCTCGCGAAATTTCAACATAAATCGCTTCGCGTTGAACGCCATGCAGCGTCACTTTGGCGACACCGTCGACCGTTAACAGCTCGCCGCGCAAGCGCTTGCCATAGTCTTCAAGCTCTCGCATCGAATAACCTTCACCGGTGACGAGATAATAAAGTCCATAAACATCGCCAAAATCGTCGTTTACAATTGGCGTCTCGGCGCCAGGCGGCAGCGAAGCCGATGCGTCCGCCACTTTGTTCCGCAATTTCGTCCAAAGCGACTGAAGGCTCGCTTTGTCTGGCGAGAATTCGTATTTGATATCGACATTGATCCGCGACAGACCGTCTGATGACACGGAGCTGATTTCATCAACTTCTTGGAGTTGCTGGATCGCAGTTTCCAATGGATCGGTGACTTCGCGGGCAACCTCTTCCGGCGAAGCCCCGGGATATTGGGTCACGACCACAGCCGTCCGGATCGTGAATTCCGGGTCTTCAAACCGTCCCATATTCTCATACGCGAACCAACCGCCAATCAGAGATGCAGCGATGACGATGAACATGATCAAGCGATTCTTGATCGAAAATTCTGCGATACCCATGGTCTAAGCCCCTACTCTTCGAGGGGACGGATCTGCATGCCGTCGAACAAGTAGGACGCGCCTGCACCTGCAATCGTCTCGCCTTCTTCCAAGCCAGACAGGATCACCAATTCCTCGCCAATTCCGGCATCAATGACGACGTTCCGCTTTGAAACGGTGTAAGCCTCTGTGTCGACGACCCAAACGAATGTTTCACCCCCTTCTGAAAGGATCGCGCCGAGCGGGACTTTAATTTGAGCGTCGGAAGTGCCCTCTTCGTCCAAGATCTCCATTCGCGCATGCAATGAGCCGGACATGCCCGGAAGAATATTGATCTCATCAGGAGGGGTAAACTTAAACCGCGCGGGGAAGGTTTGGGTAGATGAGTTTGCCTGTGTCGAGATGGATAGAAACTCGGCCGGTACACGCAAATCGGGAACCGCATCTAGGGAGATGTATGCGTCTGACGGAACAACGCGTTCCACATTTGCGACCAAGGTGCTTGGCAGCTGAACCAGCGCCTCTGCAGCCCCGGTCGTTTGCAAGGTGACGATTTCCTGGGTTGGGCTAATATTTTCAAATTGCTCGACTGAAACCGTCGCGATGATCCCTTCAAAGGGTGTTCTCAGAACTGTGTCGTCGAGTGCTTTTTGAGCGGTGTCCAAAGACGCACGCGCGATGTCTCTTTGGGTTTCACGTTGCTCGTAAACACTCCTGGAGATGGCATTTTCGCCCAAAAGAAGCGCCGCGCGTTGAAATTCGGAATCCGCTGAACTGTACTGCGCCTGCGCTTGTTGTAAGGCGTTTTGATAATCGCGCTGATTGAGGCGCCCGATCACGGTGCCTCGCGTCACTTCCTGGCCTTCGGTGACATTTAGCTGATCGAGTGTCCCACCGACCTGAAACGTTAGGATGCTGGTATTCGAAGCTTCGATCACCGCCGGCAGATTCAATTGAAACACATTGGAGCTCGATTCGACCTCAACCAGTTTTACCGGCCGGATTGGGTCTGGTGATTCGACCTCTGCGGGTCCTCCGCAGGCCGTGAGAAGCATGGAAAACGCTGCGGTCACTGAAAATGCGAGAATTTTTGGGCGGTTTGACGACTCAATCATAAGAAATCCTTTTGCCGTTCGAACGTTCCAATTTGCTATAAACGAGTTGAAAGTGTTGCATAGGTTTTTGCCTGACGCGAAGGAGGAGATAGGTTTTGATTGCTCAACTGCTCATTGCGTCATCAGTGGTCATCATAACCCTATTGGTGCAGGTGGTTTTCATTGGAGTAGCGATGAAAACTTTGATCGCGCTCGGGCCCTGGTTTCAATCACGGTGGGCAAGCGCAAAACGCATTTCCGCCCTACTGGCGCTGACACTCTGGCTGCTCGCTGGCCTCACCGTCGCGGTTTGGTGTTGGGCGTTTCTGTATCTTTGGCTCGGGGTCTTCGACTCGCTCGAGACCGCGGTCTATTTTTCCACGGTTGCCTTCACCACACTGGGGTTTGGCGACATAACCCTGGGCGAAGATTGGCGCCTCGCCTCGGCGCTCATGGCCGCGAACGGACTTATACTGTTTAGTCTAAACACGGCATTCTTGATCGAAGTCGTCAGGCGATTGATCCCCGACCGTGGCTGAGGTGCAGCAGAATGAAATCAGCGCCGCAGATCGGCTTGTGTCGGCTTGCCGCGGCGCTGAAACGATTGATTTATGAGGTCCCGGCGACGTCTCTGACTAATAGGTCCATTTGAGGTCCACGCCCCAGGTTTGCGGTTCCGTGAGACTGACAAACGGGGTGCCGAGGGTTGCGGAAGTGAGATTGTTGACGCCGCCGACATATTGATTGTCGAACAAATTATTCACGAACGCGCCGACTTTGTAGCGGCCACTGTCGCTGTTCCAGAAGACGCGAATATCTGTGCGTTCTTGGCTTTTGCCGACCGCGAATGCCGGGAACCCTAAACAGTCGCCTTGCGTGAGCGCCTCTGAGTTGCAGCGACGTTCCCCCGTATAGGCGTGCGACGCCAAAAGATCGATCTCACCGTTCGCACCGAGGTCGAATGTATAGTTTCCGCCAACCGCAAAGGACCACTCCGGTTCGCCGGTCGGCTCTCCGGAAAGATCGGTACCGGAACGGGTCACTCGCTCTTTAAACGTCGCATCAATATACTGAGCATTTCCGAACAGGAACAGCTCATCCGTCGCTGCCCATTCCAGCTGAAGGTCAAGCCCGAACGCTTCTTCATCGCTGGTTTCGACGAGATATTGCGGAATGCCAGATCCGCCAGCCTCGGCAACCAAGCGGATCGCCTGCTTGTCTTTGTAAACATATTGGAAGGCGGACGCATTGAACCGAACGCCGGCTTCGGGGAAGGTCGATTTAACGCCGAATTCGAAGTTTGTAACATCTTCATTGTCGAACCGAGATGCAACTTCAACGCTGTTAAACCCGCCGGCTTTGTAGCCCTTTGCGTAAGAAGCATAAAGCAACACATCGTCATTGATCTTATAATCCGCAACAAAACGCGGTGAGACGTCAGACCAGTCATCATCGAGTTGACATGTCACGCCTTCCCGGATGGTCACACCATTATCGCATGGCACGCCAGCGAGAGAACTTAGGTCAAAGATGAAATCGAACCCAAAATCATCTGGAGAAACGCCCGCGACGCCGAGCACACCCGCTTGATCTAGGGCCTGCAGATTGGCATCAAGCTCCGGCGCGATGCGTGGGCCGTTTAGCCATGTGAAAGACTTCTCATCCTTGGTGTATCGCACACCTGCAGTCAGGCTAAGCTTGTCTGTCGCCTGCCATATAACGTCGCCGAATACGGCGAATGCTTGGAAATCGCCGCTATTGATCATGTTCTCTGCCCAGCCGTGGCCGAGCACGGTACCAGGCGCGTCGAACGGCACCAGAAGACCGAACTCTAAATCGGTAAACGGTGTACCGGCACCGACATTTCCAAGCGTTGTATTGACCGTATCGGTGAAAGTGAATGTGTCGCTGCGCTGATCAGCCTGCTCATCATAAAAGCTCGTGCCAATGATCCAGTTAAACGCGCCGGTCTCACCGGCCGCGCGAAACTCTTGGTAAAAGCTCTCATTACTCTCGACATTATTGGTGTCGAAATAGAGGTCGATCCGATTGGTACCGTCTTCGTCTTCGCGGTTATTCGTATCGAAGGTGCGATATGAACTCAGCGAAGTCAGCGTAATGCCATTGAAGTCATGAGAAATTGAAAGGACTATCTCGTCGAGCTCGCGAGTTTCGCTATTGCCAATCACGTCATTACGAATATCGACATTGAACGGGTTCAGATATGTATCCGTATCAACCGGCACAGGCGGCTGACCGGGAGCATCGGGAATATTCACGATCCCAATCGCGGGCCGGGCGTCTTGGTCCAGCTCATCATGTGTGTAGCTCAGAATGGCTCGTGTGTCTGGCGTCACGTCCCAGCGCAAGGCGCCTTTGAGCGCCCAATTGTCTTCACGCTTATAGTCTTCGCCGGTGACGGCATCTTCGAATATGCCATCGCGCTGATTGATCACGCCATTGAAACGCAAGGCAAGCGTGTCACTAATCGGAAGATTGATCAGTCCTTCGACGCGGCGTTTATCAAACTCGCCAAACCGAACGCCGAGCTCGGCTTCAAACTCATCACTCGGCTTGCGCGTCGTGATGGAGACGGCGCCAGCGGCACTGTTTCGTCCAAACAGAGTTCCCTGTGGACCTTTGATCACCTCGATACGCTCGACATCATTCAGAGCCAGAAGCGATGCGCCAGACCGCGCGGCGTAGACACCATCGACATAGATCCCGACAGCCGGGTCGGTACCGACACCAAAATCGGATGTTGAGACGCCGCGAATGCGGTATCTTGGCTGGGTTGGGCTGCCATTCGAAACTTCTAAGCCCGGAATGAAAACATCAATGTCGCCAATATCATCGGCGGCCAGCGCTTCAAGATTATCCGCGCTGACGACTTGCAGCGAAATCGGAACATCTTGCAGACTTTGCTCTCGCTGTTGGGCGGTGACGGTCACCTTATCCAATATCCGCGAATTAGACGCTTCATCATCGCTTTGTGCGTGCACTGTCGGGACGACAAGGGCGGCACTTGCTACGCTCATCGCTAATGCTGTGCTTAGCTTTTGACCGATTGACTTCATTGATTTCTTCTCTCGTGTGCTGGTATTTTCTCGGAGCACCAGCTGAGCAATCGCCTTGTTGAGAATAGATTTTTCCGTAATGGAAAGACCTTGTCGGATCGGTAAAACTGATCGACATTGGGACGAGAAAGCTGATGCCAACTAAAACGCAGATTCGGTTTGGGTCTTTGAAAACCCGCATTACGCCAAGCCAGTTGAGGGCGCAGGAGCGCGTACATCAAATCCTCAACGCGACGGCTGATGAATTGTGCTCGAGCCCGCCGCATGATGTCTCTGCGCTCATGATCGCTAAGAGTGCGAACATCCCTGTCAGCTCGATTTATCGGTATTTTCCGAAAGTCGAAGACATTTTCGAAGAACTGTATCAGCAGATCAGCGGCGATTTTGAAGCGCGAGTGTTTAGCTTGTTGGAAGACTCCGAAACCTATCCTGGCTGGCGCGATCGCCATCGGGGCGTCTACACCGCGTTCCGAAGTTTTTGCCGGGAACACCCCTATTATATGAGCTTGCTGCAATACTCGATTTCGCGATTTGGGCCGGAAACCATCGATTTCACGGAGCGCCCAGGCCTGACCGGGTATTTGGCCAGTCGTTGGGCTGAGGGCGGAGACGGATTTCGCGGTGGAGACCCGAAAATCGTCGCCCATATTACCATGCAAACCTTCTTGGCCATCGAAGGCTTTGTTGCTTCGAATATCGCGCCGACGGATGTGGATGCCTATTTGAGCGAACTTTCTCTCAACCTCGAAAGTTATTTGGCAAACTATCTCAGCGATGAGCGTTAAGAGGCGCATGCACCATCCATTTCGGTGATCCAAGCTCTGATCAGCTCGACGCCTTCTTGATGCGATAAAGCACGGCCCAGTTCTGGCATCATCGCGCCGGGCTTGGTGGTTTCCAATCGGTGCACCAGAATGGACTCGTCTGGAGCCCCAGGAACGATACTGAACGCTCGCCCGCCGGTTCCCGATCCGGCAGCGATTGGCAATTTACAAACCCCGAGTTCAGGCCCTGTGCTGGCCTCCATCGTCAAATCCAGACCCGACGTATCCGCCGGACCGACCGGGTTATGGCAATGCGAACAATTGATATCGAGATAGGATCGTGCCCGCGCATCTATCGGAGCGGAAGGGTCGCTCCAATCCGCATTTCGAACCACAGGCGCCGTTGCATCATACCCGCTTAGATAGCCAACAAGTTGGAGATTCTGGAGCTGATTCACCGCCTGACCATCATGGCGATAGTCTTTATTTATGTGCCGAGGTCGAACCCCTAAAGGCGCAATCTCACGACTGGTATTGTTTGGCGCGTGACACCCTGCGCATTGGTTGATGTCGGGAACGATGTAGGTGAATTCTTGTTCGGCCCCATCTTGATTGATCAGCGTCAGAGCTTGTGCGTCCCCAATCTTGGTCAATTTCGCATCGGTTTGTTCTTCGTTCCAAACGTAAGACACTGCTTCCCATCCCACATCACGACGCACGAGAAGCCGCGTTTCCATAAGTCGGACTTGGTCAAGCGTTTCCAAAATCGGATTGAGGCGCCCTATCGGATCTTCGGCTTTCAGGACGGAGCCTTCAGCCTCACCCTTGGGATAATAGAAGGTTTTGCTGATCACCGTGCCGACTGGAAAATCCGGATAATCCGACGCGCGATAGGCCGCCGGATCGGCGTCCGCGGGAACCCAGATCGTCCGCAGCTTGTGCGCATAGTCTGTGAACAAAGGAGAATTCAGATCATAGGGGACGACGCCCTCGTTCAACTCGAGTGCACCACTGGACCAATTCATCAACTGCCAGTCGCTTATAGCGGCAGGGTTCTCGTCTGGGTGAAAGACTGGCACGGCTTCAGATGGTGTGCCAGACCCGCCACACGCCGCCAAAGCGCCAACCAAAAGGGCACCTAGCACAGACGAAATCGCTGCCTTCATGGATCGCTCCTATTGCTGCGAATTGCCGGCTTATGAGCGCCCGAGATCGACAGCTGGCAGCTTTTCCAAGGTGCACTGGAACGGCGACATGTCGGTGGACGGTTGCGTAAAACCGCTTGGTCCATTGGCATTCAGAACACCAACATCGCCATTATCGATACAGATCTTTAGCGCATCCGGCATCACACCATCCACCATCTTGGCTTCGTCAAAATAGCCATCCCAAACGATGTCCGGTAGACGGCCTT
Source organism: Hyphomonas sp. ske169 (assembly GCF_056850855.1). Taxonomy (NCBI): domain Bacteria; kingdom Pseudomonadati; phylum Pseudomonadota; class Alphaproteobacteria; order Hyphomonadales; family Hyphomonadaceae; genus Hyphomonas; species Hyphomonas sp. ske169. The sequence goes on from NZ_CP096146.1 coordinate 298,581, forward strand.
CATCACTAAACATCAATTGCAAAGCCATTTGCAATTCGGGCGTGTCCGGGACATCCCCACCGCCAGAGAAGGTGTTGTCATAGATATAGATGCCTTCCGGATACGGATCGAAGGATGCACTCGCAGATTCTTCAGAATAGCCGGTCGTATGTAGGCTCGAGACGATAATATTACCGGTTTGATTGTCTGAAATTTCGTTCTCGAAAATCTCAACCAAATCGTTTGAGTTTACGATGATCCCCGTGCCCGCTGGTACGCTCGCGACCGGGGTTCCGGGGTGGCCGAAATTTCCGGTATTATTGGAAAAGACTCGATTATTATACACGCGCGTCGCTTTGCCTTCCTGCTGCAGCTGAGGCATGTTGAAGACCAAGATGCCGCCCGTATTATTGGTTGCGACATTGTCATAAACATCCGCATTCACGGTGTTCTCGATCTCGATCCCAGCGACATTGTACTCCGCGCGATTGCGGCGCACGATCACGTCCTTGGATTGACCGACATAGAGCCCGGCATCGGACGCGCCGATAGTCACTGTATCCTCAATCAAAACGTTCGTTGTTTGAACGGGATAGATCCCGTAAGCGCCGTTTTCGGTTTTCGGCTCGCCGGTCCATTCGGCGCGAACCCGACGAATGGTGATATTCTCGCCTTCATTGATCTTAAGGCCATCGCCTTTTGCGTCCTCGATGGCGAGGTCTTCGATCGTGAAATCACTCGCCGTAACCAGCAAGCCCTCGGCGCCCGCGATTTGATCGGCGAAGCTGAGCACGGTCTTGTCCATGCCTTGCCCGCGAATGGTGACGCCGTCCGCGGTGAGGCTGAGCCCGCGTGTGAAGTTGAACGTGCCTTCTGGAATTTCGATCACATCGCCCGCTTTGGCGTCGATCAATTGCTCCATCAGCCGCTCTTCGACGCTGGCTTCAACTTCAGCAGTTTCGGTGTTTGTGCTTGTGTCTGTTCCGCTTTGCCCACAGCCGACCAAGACCACGCTGGCTGTCGCGAATAAGAGGGTCCGCAAATCCATAAAAAGTCCTCCCAAACTTTCGGTTTGGTTTGCGGTAACATACAAAAATCATAAACGGAATAATTTTCTGATTCCGCAGAGAACCTGACGCGATAAAGGGCTCGCAGCTCATAGATGTCGCTCGCAAAGAGATGAGAACCTCTTCTCCTCACGCCATCACGATCCGCCGACAATTTCCTCATATTTTTCTGACGCTTCAAGCCAATCTATCTCTGCTTGTTCTAAGTCGCCGACCAAAGTTGCGCGGTCGCGCATAAGCTCTTGCAACGCTTCGGAGGAGAGGCCCGGCTTTGAAAGGTCACAATCGATATCTTCGATTCGCTTCGACGCTTGCGCCATTCTGCGCTCAGCCTGCTTGACTTTGTCTTTAAAAGGTTGCGCCGCCTTGCGGGCGTCCGAGGCGCGGCGCCGGGCTTCCGCTCTCTCGCTCCCAGAAGTGGCGGCCTTGGTTTTTTCGATGGCCTGCGTCTTGGGTTTGCTTTTTTGGGAGACTGGTTCCGCTTGGTCGCGGTCTGCTCGCAGCACGAGGGCGCGATAGTCTTGCAAGTCGCCATCATAGCGGGTCGCCTCGCCATCTTTGACGAGCCATAATTGATCAGCGGTGGCCTCGGCCAAATACACGTCATGGGTGATCAGTAAGACAGCGCCTTGAAAATCGTTCAGCGCATAGATCAGCGCCTCACGGCTATCGATATCAAGGTGGGAGGTTGGCTCGTCTAAGATCAAGACGTGCGGCTGTTCGATGGCCATCAGCCCGAGCAGCAATCGAACTTTCTCTCCACCAGAGAGCTTCTCCACCTTGGTTTCGACTTTCTCGTGCGAGAACCCCATACCGGCCGCGACTGCCCGTTGGCGAGCAATACTAGTGTCCCGCGGCAATGCGCGCCGGACGTGATCCAAAACGGTTTCGCCGAGCGTCAGCTCATCCATTTGATCTTGAGAGAAATAGCCAATCTTGATGGCTTTCGGCACAACGCGGTTTCCACCCATTAACGGCAATCGTTCCGCGATGGATTTGACCAAAGTGGTCTTGCCCTGGCCATTGGTGCCAACGATTGCAATGCGATCATCAGGATCAAGCCGCAGGTTCACATGCTCTAGAATGATAGCGTCATCGCCATAGCCCAGAGTCGCTTCCTGCAATTCCAGCATAGGCGGCGCAAGCTTTCCCTCCGGTGTCGAGAATGAGAAAGGCGTTGTCCGTTCGCTGATCGGCACGGTGATGTCTTGCATCCGCTCTAGCATCTTAACCCGAGACTGCGCCTGACGGGCTTTCGAGGCTTTGGCGCGGAACCGGTCTACGAAGGCTTGCAAGTGCGCCCGGTCCGCTTCCTGTTTGGCGCGCTGGCTTTCTAATTGCGCAGCCTTCGCCGCTCGCAATTTTAGCCAGTCATCATAGCCGCCGGGACAGAGTGAGAGTTTTCGGTGCTCGAGCGCCATCGTGTGAGTGACGCATCTATTGAGCAATTCACGGTCGTGCGAAACGATGATCACCGTGTGCGGGTAGCGCTTGATATAAGTCTCAAGCCACGCCGCGCCCTCTAGATCGAGATAATTGGTCGGCTCGTCGAGCAATAGAAGGTCAGGCTCAGAAAACAGCACCCCCGCAATCGCTGCGCGCATCCGCCAACCACCAGAGAATTCTCGCGTTTGCCGAGCCAAGTCGTCATGCTTGAATCCCAGGCCCATCAGAACTTCTGCCGCGCGGGCTTCGGCTGACCACGCATCGATATCGATCAATCGCGTATGAATATCGGCAATCCGGTTCGGGTCCGTCGCCGTATCGGCCTCAGCCATCAGCGCGGCGCGCTCTTCATCACAAGCCAAGACGATATCTAGGATCGTGTCATCAGTGGGAGCGACCTCTTGCGCCACCCAGCCGAGCCGAGCTCCAGTGCTCAACCGAATGGAACTATCGGCGGTCGGGGTTTCAACATCTTCTCTTATCAGCCTAAGCAATGTTGACTTGCCGGTGCCATTCCGGCCGACAAGACCAACTTTCCATCCCCTAGAAATAGTCGCTGACGCGCCTTCAAATAGCGGCCGCGCTTCGACGCGAAAATCGAGGTTTGATATTGTCAGCATGATCGCCCGGGATGTAACGCCTCAACCTGCAAACACAATGAGGCAATGAAAGCAAAATTGGGTTTGTTTACCACCCAATAAATACTCATCACGCACCAATACCCGCCATCCAAAGAACCACTGAGATTGAAGCGATCGATCCGATCGTTTGAAACGCGATAAGATTCGCGGCGAGCGTAGCATCCGCGCCGAGTTGGCGGGCGAGAATGGTGCCGTTTACCGCGGTGGGCACGGCTGTCGCGATCAGGATCACGAAAAGGATTTCGGAAGATAATCCAAGCGCGACGGCGATACTGCCAGCAATCAAAGGTAAGCAAATCAACCGCACCGCCGACCAGATGGTGACGGCGGCCAGAGACCGCGTTTGCCCCTTCAATTCGATCGCCGCGCCCGTGGTCAGCAGCCCCAAGGCAATTGTCGCCTGGGCGAGCAAATCCAAGATTTCGAAGGCTTGACCGGGCACGGGAACATTCGAGACATTGAGGCCAATCCCGATGACACAAGCCAGTACAAGTGGATTGACCGCCAGCTGCTTCAGCATCTGAACCGGTTTCACAGCCTCATTCGAAAAGTGCATCAAGGCTGAAACCGAAACCACGTTCGCGGTTGGGATCATCACCGCTGCACTCACCGCGACCAAAGCCAAGCCTTGCGCCCCGAAGAGTTCTTGCGCCAGCGCCAAGGCAATAAATGTGTTCCACCGCGCCGCCGATTGCACATAAACGCCAATGCGGTCCCGCGGCGCGCCCAGAACGCCCGCCGCAATGATCGTCAATAGCGACAAGGAGAGTTGCGCGCCGATCAATGCGGTCGGCATACGCCAATCAATCCCGGTAAAGTCTGCGACCGCGAGCTTGCTAACAATCAAAGCCGGAAACAGCACAAAGTAAGTGATCCGTTCGAGCCCAATCCACCCATCCCGGCTGAGCAAATTGAGCGATGCTGAGAATTTTCCGAGCGCCAGAATGGCGGCGATTGGGAACAACGCGGCAAGTACGGTGACCATGGAGAGAAACCTCGACTGGAAAGAGACGTGCCCTTCTCACGACGCTGCAGCTGTGTCGAGCGCTGGTTCGATATCTTCAGCCGCAGATCAAACGCCTGATCTAACAAGAATTATCGATTGATATTTGGCCGCGCTCCGCGATAGGCACCTATATGACTGATACCACCACCGTCACAAACCTGCTCACTCAACTAATCGCGTTCGACACGACATCGCGCAATTCAAACCTCGAGTTGATCGCCTGGATAGAAGATCAGCTGAAGCCTTTAGGGTTTGAGTGTCGGCGGATCGAGAACAGTGACGGCGATAAATCCAATCTCTGGGCGCGGATTGGACCGGATGTTCCAGGCGGGCTCGTCTTGTCTGGCCACACAGATGTCGTGCCTGTCGACGGACAACCATGGGACACGGACCCGTTCGACATGCAGGAGATTGATGGTCGCTTGTTCGGCCGCGGCACGTCGGACATGAAGGGCTTCATCGCGCTATGCTTGGCCTTTGCGCCGAAATTTGCCAGCCTCTCGCTTGAGCGCCCTATTCACTTCGCGTTTTCTTATGATGAGGAAGTCGGCTGCCAAGGCGCACCTTTGATGATTGCGGATATGGTGGAACGCGGCGCACGCCCGGATGCGGTTTGGGTGGGCGAGCCGACGCTGTGGCAAGTCGTGTCAGGGCATAAGGGCATCCTGCTCACCAAGACCGTCGTCTCAGGACGCGAAGCGCATTCAAGCCTGCCGCATCTCGGTGTGTCAGCAAATTGGGAAGCGGTCGACTTGATGGGTGTCCTGCGCGACATCGAACGCGACTTGCCTTCGAACGCTGACCCAGACTCCCCATTCGAACCACCCTACCCGACTTTGAGCATTGGCGAACTAAATGGCGGGACAGCAACCAACATTCTAGCGCGGGAATGCGAGTTCCATTTCGATCTACGCTGCCCCCCTGGCTATGATCCTCACGCAATCTTAGCGCCGTTTCTTGAGGCGGCTGCTGAGAAAGACGCGGCGCTGAAATCGCGATTTCCTGAGTGCGGCGTGACGGTCACCAAATACACGGATGTCCCGCCTCTGACCCCAGGCGAAAGCAATGCCGCAGAATCTTTGGTGCGGGCCCTCACCGGAGACAATGCGCTACGCGCGGTCGCGTACGCCACCGAAGCAGGACAATTTCATCAAGCCGGAATGCCGGCCGTGATTTGCGGGCCGGGATCGATTGACCAGGCCCATACGCCGAATGAGTTCATCGACAAAGCTCAGCTCAGCCAGGGCGTTGATGTGTTCAATGCCTTGGTCGCGCACTTAAAAACGAGCTGATTTCGGTCGAAAGAATCGGCATGTTAGAGGGCCGCGCCGTTCGATTTCAGCCCCAAGCACACAAGCCGCATTGCCCCGTATTCATTGGCATTGACGCAGTGTTTTTGCCCCGAAAACCATTCGCACCGAACAAATTGATAGCGCTATCAATTTTTGCTGCTATAAGGACTTCGTGCTGCTGGAAGGCAGTGAAACCAGAACATGAGTGAGCCCCGAAGCTTACCGATCGCGCCTCACTGAGGCGCCCAACTTGGGAGGAAGTAATGTCGGCGGGCTCCTGTCCGATCGACCCTGCATATCCTCCCCGAAATCGAACCATGCTTCTAAAACTAGAAGCCAATAAGAACACCGATCCAGGAGCTTACGCTTGAAACTCAAATTTACCGCAACCGCTTCAGCCATGACTTTAGCCGCTGCCGCAATGCTGACCGCATGCACGAGTGTGGCCCCTGCTCCGGCTGGCGATGTCGAGGCCGACACATCCGCTCCTGCCGACGCGCCGACAGAAACCGAAACTGTCGTCGCAGATGCAAAGCCAACGATTACGCCTGAAAATTGGCCGACGGTTGAAACAGCGCCGCTCGATCCGGCGATTGAAGCTCAGATTACTGAGATCATGGCAAAAATGACGCTTGAGCAAAAAGTTGGACAAGTCATTCAAGCGGATAGTGGTTCGGTCACGCCAGAAGAGGTCAAACAATACCGACTCGGCTCTGTTCTTAGCGGCGGTAACTCAGCCCCTGGCCCGCATCCCTATGCGGACGCGCAGTCATGGCTCGAAGCGGCAGATGCCTATTATGAAGCTTCCATCGATCCTGAAGGGGTCGAAATCGCAATTCCAACAATTTGGGGCATTGATGCTGTCCACGGGCACGCCAATCTAAAAGGCGCCGTAGTGTTTCCGCACAATATCGGACTCGGCGCAGCGAATAATCCCGACCTAATTGAGAAGATCTACACGGTCACAGCGAAAGAGCTTCGCGTGTCCGGTCATGACTGGACCTTTGCGCCAACCTTGGCCGTGCCACAGAATGATCGTTGGGGCCGCACCTATGAAGGCTTCTCTGAAAGCCCTGATATTGTCGCCTCTTATGGCGACCGGATTGTTTTTGGTCTGCAAGGTCATTTTGGCGATGATGACTATCTTGGCGCCGAACGCGTCTTGACCAGCGCGAAACATTTTGTCGGCGACGGCGGCACCGCTGACGGGGTCGACCAAGGTGATGCGCAAATCAGTGAGGCAGAGCTTCGCGACATTCACGGCGCTGGATACCAAACCGCAATCGCGGCGAACGCTCAAACTGTTATGGCGAGCTTTTCAGCTTGGAATGGCGAGCGCATGCACGGCCAGAAAGAGTTGCTGACCGACGTCCTCAAAGGCCGAATGAACTTTAATGGGTTCGTTGTCGGCGACTGGAACGGACATGCCCTAATTCCAGGTTGTACGGCCACCGATTGCCCTGAATCATTTAATGCTGGGGTCGATATGTTTATGGCCCCCGATAGCTGGAAGGGCCTTTGGGAATCGACTTACGCCCATGTTCAATCCGGCGAGATCTCGATGGAACGCTTGGATGATGCCGTCCGGCGCATTTTGCGAGTTAAAATCGCTGCGGGTCTATTTGACAACCAGGTCAAACCTAGTGAGCGGCCGCTCGCTGGCGATGAAAGCCTTCTCGGCAGTTCAGCACATCGCGAGATTGCGCGCCAATCGGTTCGCGAGTCGCTGGTTCTGTTGAAAAACAATGACGGTTTGTTGCCGCTTGACCCAAGCCAGACGATCTTGGTGGTTGGCGATGGTGCCGATAATATCTCAAAAGTGGCAGGCGGCTGGACCCTGTCCTGGCAGGGCGGCGGTTATCCGAACGAAGAATTCCCGAATGGCGAGACGATCCTTTCTGGACTCTCTCAAGCCGTTAGCGCTGCGGGCGGCACGCTCTTGTTTGATGCCGACGGCACAGCAAGCGCGGAGGCCGACGTCGTCATCGCGGTCTATGGTGAAGATCCATATGCGGAATTCCAAGGCGATGTTGCGAATATGGATTTCCAGCCCAATGGATTCGATACCGAGCTTTTGAGCACGTATCAGGAAAAGGGCATGAAGACGGTCTCTGTCTTCCTCTCTGGGCGTCCGCTTTGGACCAATCCTGAGATCAATGACTCAGATGCGTTTGTGGCAGCTTGGCTCCCAGGCAGCGAAGGCGGCGGTATTGCGGACATGCTCTTCCAATCCGATCCATCCTTCGATTTCACCGGGCGCTTGTCCTATTCTTGGCCGAAAGATGCCACTCAAGTTGAGCTGAACGTAAACAAAGAGCCTTATGATCCGCTCTTCGCTTTTGGGTACGGATTGTCTTATGGCGACGATGGCAACCTTGAGCGCCTATCTGAAGATTCCGGACTTAAAGAAGGCACGTCGACCAATAAGGGCGTATTCTTCTCGAAGGGCACATTCCCCGCGCCATGGCAAATCAACCGCTACGGGTCTCCGGTCACCGCTCTGCCGTTTGAATCGGCGGGTCTGATCGTAGCCGCCTATGATCGTGCGGCCCAAGAAGACGCTCTCAAGGTCGACTTCAAGACGGGTGAAGAAGACTTCGTCATTGCCTCCGGCTATGGCGTCGACCTCTCTCGCGAAGCCAATGGCGCGATGGAACTGGTTTTCCAAGCCAAAACGATCGCTGGCGCCAACGATTTCGAAGTTGGCATGGGCTGCGAAGGCGACGACTGCGACGCATACCTCCCGGTCACGTTCGAAGAGGATTGGAGCGAAGTTCGCCTCAGCCTTTCTTGCTTCGAGGAGCTCGGCGTGGACATGACGAGTGTTGAAAGTGCGATCATGATTGCGGGTGAGACCGGTCAAACAATTGGCATCTCAGACATCGGTCTGCAGGAAGACGAAGACGCGGCCCAAAACTGCGCGGGTTAATCCATCTGCGTTCACTGATTGGAGAACAGCCCCTATCCGGAACGATGCTGGATAGGGGTTGGCATAGGGCTGATTGCGCGCGCGAGTCAGGACTTCGATTGCTTTGCCAAATAGCGCTTGAGATTAAGAACATAGTCATGGTGCGAGGGCATGCGGGAGACGACCTGCTGAATAGAATTCTGTAAGCCCGCGAACTGTTTATTCATCACATCTTGAGGTGTGCCGTTCGCTTGCCGGTCATATTGGCTTGGCTTGCGCCCCATCCCATTGTGGAGGATCAGCCAGTCGGCATCATCGAAGGGTTCGAGGTCGTAACGGACAAGCCCGCCGCGATGCTCGAATTGCGAGATCTTGCGATCGAGCGCCTCTGACGGCGCGCACGCGACGACCGTCTGCCAATATGGAGATGTTGGCGGGTTTAGTCCTGTGAACAGCGCGCTTTGAAACAGGCCAGCATGCAGGACATCATTGTCGAACCGTCGATTATATTCCTGCCGCTCCATCTGCATATTTGGCGCAACAGGGATCAACTCTATCAGACGCTCAAGATCAGCCTGTAAGAGCATAAGCGGGGCGGGTGTAAGCGGCTCGATGACGTAAGCGGCATGACCGATGCCGACGCAGTTTCCCGTCCACGCTTCGGGCACGCGTCCGATCTCGACGCCGTTCCCGTGATCGGCATCGGAAATATAAAGCCGCACAGATCTGTCTTGAAGATAGGTCGTGGCGGCCCAGCCTGTGTCGGTCGCTTCAAGCAAACGCGCCGAACCTCCAAGGGTTTCGGATGGGGTCGATTCTCTTTCCGCGGATACGGATCGCTCTGCCTCAAATGCCGACGGCAGAGCACTCAAAAGCAGGCGCGAAGGTCCTGAACAATCGAGGAAGAGGCCGCCAGTAATTCTGTCGCCCGAGGAGAGTGTGAGCGCTTCAATCGAGCCATTCGACACAGTCACATCCGCAATCTCGCCAGAAACAACATTAATGTCTGCGGACGGGATTCGACCTGCGAGCAGACCCGCCAGCTCCGCCGGATCAAACTGATAACCATATTCGGCGCGAGAGAGCGGTATTCTCGGATCTTGAGGCGGGTGGGCGAACACACCCGCGCGCGCCGCTGCGGCTGAGACCAGCAAGGTCTGCAAGTCGAGCTTCTGGCGTGTGAGATGGTCCTGAAATGCCACGCCTTTAACGCCCGCAAGCGGTGCATGATGGCACTGCACCCATTCACGGTTTGGCGCTGGCCACGCTCTGAAATGCGTCCCGAATGAATACGAGGTGGCAGACTGCTGGATCAAGCGCGGTTCATCCAATCCGAGTAGGCGGAAAAACTCGTAGCCATTGGGTGCGGTCACGCTGCCATACATGCCATCGTGCTCTGACGTGCCTGCATCCGGTAGCAAGACAAGGCGTCTTGCCCGCCCCAATCGGATTGAAAGATACAAGGCCGCCATGTGGCCGGCCAAACCGCCCCCGCAAACCACGATCGTATCGTCAAAATCTTGGGTCGCTACTGCCAATCTTTCGGTCCCTGTACGCTAAGACGCCATCAACGGCTTTGTTTCAGAGGCCGCGCCATATCGCTCTAGGAAATCGCTCTGCATTGGTGTTGATCCAACTGCGGCCACGGTTGCGGATTTTATTTTGGCGAGTTCGGCATTTGCCGCCTCTATCGGCAATCGATCGACGCGCGGATCATAAGCGCTCGGCACCAAGTTTTGGCCCAGCATGACCGCCACCCAACTCGGCGGCAAGAACACTCCGAACTCGTAGCGGAGCACATATCCGCGCTGCGTCCAGGCATCGATTTTTTCCTGCAGACTGTCGGGCAAGATCATGTTGCGGAAGTAGCGCCACATCTCGCTATCGTCGCGCTGGGTCGCGATGTAATGGAGCAGTAAGAAGTCTCTAACACGCTCGAAATTGAGCGCCATCCGCGCATTATATTCCTCAACATCGAGCGGATGAATTTTCTCATCTGGGAACAGTTCGACCAGCGTTGTGATCCCCTCTTGAATGAGATGGATTGAGGTCGATTCAAGCGGCTCGAGAAAGCCGCCGGATAGTCCAATGCTGACGACATTCTTGTTCCAGAATTTCTTTCGCCGCCCGGTCTTGAAAAAGAGCTGTTTGGGATCCGCGAGCGCGGGTCCCTCAAGCGTGCTCATTAATTGATGAGCGGCTTCATCATCAGAGATATACTCGTTCCAATAGACGTGCCCATTGCCGGTTCGATGCTGCAGCGGAATGCGCCACTGCCACCCAGCCTTTCGAGCCGTGGCGCGGGTGTATGGCAAGAGTGTTCCGATCGCCTCGCTTGGCGCCGCAACAGCGCGATTGCACGGCAACCACTGTGTCCACTCATCATAGCCTGTTTCCAGCGCCTGCTCGATCAACACACCACGAAACCCAGAGCAATCGATAAATAGATCGGCTTGAACCGTCTTTCCCGACTCCAACGTCAGCGTTTCGACATTCCCAGACTCTGGGTCTAGCGCAGTGTGGGTCACCTTGCCTTCGATCCGCGTCACGCCATTCTGTTCACTGAACCGGCGCAGGAATTTGGCATAGAGGCTTGAGTCAAATTGATAGGCATAGCCAAAGTTTGAGCCAATCTTATTGGGATCGGATTTTGGGATCTGGAACCGCCCCGCCTCTGCCGCGAGAATAGGATAGGAATAGTCATCCATACGCGAGACAAGTCCGTGTTTATTGAGGCGCAGCCAGTATTGATGAAAATCGATCCCCTCTAGAGGCAGGCCATAATCACCAAATGGGTGAATGTACCGGTCACCGAGCTGCCCCCAATCACAAAACTCGATCCCCAATTTAAACGTCGCTTCTGTCGCCTTCATAAAGGCGCGTTCGTCGATCCCAAGCGTTTCATTGAAGAACCGGATATGCGGCAAGGTGGCCTCACCAACCCCGATGGTTCCGATTTGGTCGGACTCGATCAAGGTAATATTGACGCCGAGGCCGCCATACTTATGGGACAGCGCGGCGGCCGTCATCCAACCGGCCGTGCCACCGCCTAGAATGCAAACATTCGATAATTTGCTCACATCGACACCCGTTCTTGCGAATGTTGGATTGGTTGGAGGGTCCAACTCAGTTCTATCAGACCCTAAAATGATATCGTTGTCATCACCAAGAGCGCAACTATAGGCACCCAACAGTTCGGCGGCGTCGGTCAGCCAGCTAAGTTTCTCTCTGAATCAGCTCTACTGGCTGGCGAGCCAAGGCACGACGACAAAGTGGGCGATCAAGGTCAGTACAATTGCACCACAGCTGGCCCAGAGCACTTTCTTCTTCAGCATGGGCTGTTTAGGAGCGCCCGCTTCGGTGCCTTCGATCACGTCGCCATCATTCTCGAACTGGCCTTGGACGCCAATCGGAAGCACACAGAAGAAGCTCAGCCACCAGGTGATGATAAAGACAACGATGAAACCAACCGGGTCCATTAATGCTGGCCGTCCTTTGGCGTTTCCATCAACTCGACCAGAACGCCATTCGAGTTCTTAGGGTGGACGAATATGATCATAGTCCCGTGCGCGCCAATCCGTGGCTCGCCGAGCACAGTTGCGCCGCGCGCCTTCATTTCCGAAACAGCGACATTGATATCGTCAACTTCGAAACAGACATGGTGCTGCCCGCCTCTGGGGTTCTTTTGAATGAAATTATGGATCGGGCTGTCTTCATTCAGCGGCTCGATCAGTTCGATCTGACTGTTTGGCAGGTTCACAAAGCAAACTTTGACACCTTGCGCGGGCATATCAAACGGCTCGGTTATATCCGTTGCACCATACAGCGAGCGATAGGTCTCCATCGCTTCTTGGATATCGGGCACAGCCACGCCGACATGATTAAGCGGGCCGATTTTGAAATCTTGTGTCACCAGAATTCTCCTGACTTATACGCGTAGCACACTCACATCGACGATAGGCTTGCGACCGAACGTCCGGTCACAGGCTTTTTTGACGGCGCGAGCGAGGACGCGCTCCACTTCTTCATCGCTTTGGCGTTTGCGGCGCTTCATTTCGCTGATGGCGAGCTCAGCGGCCTCATCCACATCAATCAGGCTTTCATCGGCCGTGCTGCCGTCCGGCTCTGACAGGCCGCGCGCGGCCAAAAGCGGGCCATCGACCACATCGCCGTCTTCATCAATCGCGATTGCAACGCTGACATAGCCCCAATTGGCCAATGCGCGGCGATCGCGAATGCCTTCGCTTTCGGCCGGCACCAAACGGCTGCCATCAAGATACAACCGGCCGTTTGGGACATTGTCGATGATCTGCGCTTTGCCGGGCGCCAATCGGATAAGATCGCCATTGCGCGGGGTGACCGCTTCGCTCACTTGCAAGCTTTTGGCAAAAGCGGCGTGTTCTACGATGTGGCGTCTTTCACCATGCACAGGCACGGAAATCTTAGGTCGCACCCATTGATACATCTGGCGCAACTCGTCGCGCGCGGGATGACCAGAGACATGGATTGGCCCCTCTGTCATCCGATCGGTGATGATCCGCACGCCCTTCTCAGCAAGGGCATTTTGCATGTCATAGATGCCCTTCTCATTGCCGGGAATGACCCGGCTCGAGAAGATCACTGTATCGCCTTCGCCGAGACTGATATGGCGATGATCGTCTCGCGAAATACGCCCCAGCGCGGCGCGTGGTTCACCTTGAGATCCGGTGCAGAGGAAAAGCAGATTGTCATCCGGCAGGCTGCCCGCCTGATCTTCGCTGATCAGATCAGGTAATTCGCCAATCACGCCGGTTGCGATCGCCGCATCGGTGATTTTGTGCATGCTGCGCCCAACCAAGCAGACGCTTCGCCCAGCTTGGCGCGCCGCTTCGATCACACTCGCGACCCGCGCCACATTAGACGCAAATGTCGTCACTGCGATGCGACCGGTGAGGCTGCCGATCAGTTTGATTAGGTTTTCACGGACCGTGCCTTCTGACCCGCTTTCGCCGTCCACGAACACATTGGTACTGTCGCAGACCATAGCGAGCACGCCCTCATCCCCGAGACGCGAGAGCGCATCAATATCGGTTTCGTCACCCAGTTGAGGCTCCGGATCGATCTTCCAATCACCGGTGTGCAGGATCGTCCCAAGCGGCGTCTCCAGGGCGAGCGCGTTGGGCTCAGGGATCGAATGGGTCAGTGTGATATAGCGGACTTTGAAAGGCCCGGCTTCGACTTCAGCCCCGAGCGGTAAGACATTAATGCTGGTATTCTTCTGCCCGCGCTCAATCAACTTGGCCTGCGCCAGGTGCGCCGTAAACGGTGTCGCATAGATTGGCGCTTTGGTTTGCAGGCGCGGCAAGATCAGCCCGATCGCGCCGATATGATCTTCGTGGGCGTGGGTCAGGAAGATCGCATCAATCTGATCACCTTGATCCTCTAGAAAAGCAGGATCTGGCGTGATCAAATCAATGCCGGGCGTATCTTCACCGCCAAAAGTGACACCTACATCAATCAAGATCCAGCGCCGATTATGCGCCGGGCCATAGCCATACGCATTCAGATTCATACCGATTTCCCCGCATCCCCCGAGGGGCAGGAAAACGAGTTCTGCGTCGCTTTTTTTGGTCATATATACCGTCAGTCTTTCTTGTTCCGGCGATAGACCTCGAGCAGGCCGACTTCCATCAAGCGTTGGTCAAAATGGTCGATGGTGTCGCTGGCGCCCTCAAATAGGGACGCGACCCCGCCAGTTGCAATAACTTTTAGCGGTCCGGAATATTCTTCCTTCACGCGGTTTACGAGCCCGTCAATCAAATCGACATAGCCCCAGAAGACGCCGGATTGCATCGCCGAGACCGTGTCCTGCCCAATCACTTGCGGCGGCTTTTGGATGGCGATCCGCGGCAATTGCGCCGCCGCATCGTGTAGCGCGCGCATCGACAAGTTGATCCCGGGCGAAATGATCCCCCCCTCAAAGCCGCCATCTGGGCCAACGACATCAAACGTTGTGGCCGTGCCGCTATCAATCACAAGCTTTGCGCCCTCGTACAGTATGTGGGCGCCAATAGCGGCGACGAGGCGGTCGGCGCCGACTTGTTCTGGGCGGCGGATCCGGATCGGCACGCCAAGTTTTGTTTCGGGTTCACCGACAAAAATTGGTTCTGCATCGAAATAGCGACGCGACAGGTTCCGGAAATTGAACTTTGCCTGCGGCACCACAGACGAAATGATACAGCCAGTTATTTGCGACAGCTCGAGGTCTTCCGTCCGCATCAGCGTTCCGAGCCAAACCGCATAGTCATCTGCCGTACGGGTGGCGTCGGTCGCACTCCGCCAGCTAGAGATCCAATCGGTGCCGCTATGCAGCGCGAACACCGTGTTTGTATTGCCGACATCAATCACTAACAGCATCAGCTTACCCGTTTCACCAGTTCAACATCACCCGCCCTTATGGTGTGCAGCGCGCCATCAGGCAAACGCAGGTTTAAACCTCCATCCGGCGCGAGGCTTTCAAATACGCCTTCGACCCGGTTTTGAACCGGCCCAGCCTGTATGGTCTGACCGAGGCCTTCAGCGTATCGCATCCAGTCTGTCAGTAGGGCTTCAAAGTCTTGTCGCGCTTGCTCTAAGCGCGCGCTCAACGTCTCGCGGAGGTCTTCAAGCACCATTTCAGCCGTCAGCCCAGACGGGGCGCCTTCTTTCGCCAGGGAGCTTGTTTCTTGTCCGGTGCCATCGGGCGCTGTTTGCACATTGATCCCGATACCTAGAGCAATCCAGACTGTATTATTGGTCTCGCCCGACTCGGTGAGAATGCCGCAAAGTTTGTGACCACGGACCCGCACGTCATTTGGCCATTTCAGCTGCGCCTCAAGGCTGGGCACCGCCCGCGCGCAAGCCTCTCTAACCGCCAGCGCTGCCGCAAACGGCACCCGCGCCGCCATGGCGAGGCCGTCTGGCTCTGGAAATAAAATCGTCGAAAACAGATTTCCAACCGGCGAATCCCAGCTACGGCCGAGTCTGCCCTTACCTGCCGATTGCGATCGTGCAGCGATCCAAACCGGGCTTAGCTCGCCGCGACGGGCGCGCCGTTTGGCTTCTTCGCTGGTGCTATCAATATCATCATACCAGTAAACTGGTGCGCGTTCGATCACGAGATCAGGCTCTCAGCCGCCGACGCTGCAAGCTCGCTGAATGGGCTGACAAAGATGAGGAGCGCGATACTGACAAGTGCGGTGACATAGACCGTTGTCGTAACCCAGCCATCAACTGGCTCAAAGTCCGCAGCCTGTTCATCGAACCACATGATTTTGACGATGCGGAGATAGTAATACATCGCGATCACTGAGCTTAGGATCAGAATAATGATCAACGGCATCAAGCCCGCATTCCAACCAGCTTCAAGCACGGCCAGTTTACCCAAGAACCCAAAGGCGAGCGGGAAACCAGACACCGAGACGAGTAGCACAGTCAGCGCCGTCGCAAGACCTGGCTGACGGCGAATAAGGCCGGCGAGCTCATCAGTATTCTCAACCATGCCGCCTTCGCGGCGCATTGAAAGCACACCACCAAACAGACCGAGGGAGGCGATCACATAGGCGGTCATGAAGATCAGCAGCGATCCAGCGCCATACTGAACCCCAGCCGCCACAGCGACGAGCGCATAGCCCATATTGGCGATGGAAGAATAGCCGAGCAGCCGTTTTAAATTCTTCTGCGGCAGCGCGCCAAAGGACCCGATAATCATTGAGGCAGCAGCAATGATACCGACGATGACCTGCCAATTGTCAAACGCCATCGCTTGCGGGAAGGCCGTGAACAGGATGATCGCAAACACAGCCATGCTGGCCATTTTTGGTGCCGTCGCGAAGAACGCGACAACCGGGCTGGGCGAGCCTTCATAAACATCCGGCGTCCAGACGTGCATCGGCGCGGCTGAGACCTTGAAAGCCAGCCCCGTAATCATCAGGACCATGCCGAACATAAAGCCGAGCGACGCGTCTGTGTCGGCGACGGTTTCGTAACTGGTGCTGCCGGTAAAGCCGTAAACCAGCGAAATACCATAAAGCAGGATGCCTGAGGCGAGCGCGCCCAGCACAAAATATTTCAACCCAGCTTCCGCTGAGCGCGGGCTGTCGCGGTGGAATGAGGCAAGCACATAAGATGACAGACTGAGGGTCTCAACGCCAAGATAGAGCGTCATGAAGTCAGACGCAGACAGGATAACGCCCATGCCCAAAGCGGCGAAGATCACCAGCAGCGGATATTCATAGCGCATCGTGTCGTGACGCTTGAGGAAACCCTCTGCCATCAAAAGCGCGATACCGGCGCAGATGAAACTAACGGTTTTCGCAAAATTGGCGTAACTTGAAGTCTCAACCAAGCCTTCAAATGCGCGTCCGCCTTCCCAATAATTTCCAGCAAGCGCGGCAGCGGCGAATAAGACCACGGCACCAAACTTAAAGGACAGGCCATTAAACCGGTCACCCAGAAACGCGCCAACGGTAACGCCTAAAAGGCCCGCCGCAGCAAGAAGAAGCTCAGGGGCGACCGCGTTCAAAATCGATTCAAGATCAAACATGAGCTCTATCCTCCCGCCAATTGAGCGAGGGCGTGAAGCGATGATTCACGCGTAATGTCGAAAATCAGGTTCGGTAAGATCCCAAGCAAGATCGTGCCGAATGCGAGCGGGATCAAACAAATCAACTCTTTGGTGTTCACATCTTCAATCGTCTCGAGATCCGGATTGGTGATTTTTCCAAATACGGTTCGGCGATAAAGCGTGAGCATATGAACGGCCGAGAAAATCACGCCGAGTGCCGCACCTGCTGCCGCCCAAGTATTGGCTTGGAACGCGCCGACCATGGTCAGAATTTCCCCGACAAATCCGCTGGTGCCTGGCAGTCCAACATTTGCCATCGTGAACAACATGAAGAAGGTTGCATAGACCGGCATTCGATGGACGAGACCACCATAGGCTGAAATCTCGCGAGTGTGCATCCGGTCATAGACCACGCCAACAATCAAGAAGAGCGCGCCAGAGATCAGGCCGTGGCTGAGCATTTGGAAGATCGCGCCTTGCACGCCCACTTCGGTGAAGGAGAAGATGCCAAGCGTCACAAAGCCCATATGCGCGACCGAGGAATACGCGATCAGCTTTTTCATATCTGTCTGACGCCACGCCACGAGCGAGGCATAGACAATCGCGATCACGGAAATGGTGAAGACGAATGGCTGGAAGAACACACTCGCATCCGGGAACATTGGTAGATTGAACCGGAGGAACCCGTAGCCGCCCATTTTCAAGAGTACCGCCGCCAGGATGACCGAACCGGCCGTCGGCGCTTGTACGTGCGCGTCGGGCAGCCAGGTATGAACTGGCCACATCGGAAGCTTTACCGCAAACGAGGAGAAGAAAGCGAGCCACAGCCAAATCTGTGCCGACTTGGCAAACTCAAACTGCTCCAGAACCACAATGTCTGACGTGCCCGCGACCAAGTACATATAGACCACTGCGGCCAGCATGAAGAGCGAACCGAGCAGCGTATAGAGGAAGAATTTGAAGCTCGCATAAATGCGATTGATCCCGCCCCACACACCGATGACGATAAACATCGGGATCAGGCCAGCTTCGAAGAAAACATAGAACACAACCAGATCGAGCGCACAGAAGACGCCGATCATGAAAGTCTCGAGCACCAAGAAGGCAACTGTGTACTCAGTCAGCCGGTGCTTGACCGAACCGATACTCGCGATCAACGCAATTGGCGTGAGCAAGGTCGTCAGCAAGATCAGCAAGACCGACATGCCATCGACGCCCATCTTGTATTTGATGTTCGCGAACCAATCGACTTCTTCGACGAGCTGATAGCCTGTACCTTGGGTATCGAAGCTGAAGAACATCACAATCGAGATGATGAACGTCGCGATCGAAAAGCCTAATCCGGCATAAAGCGCGCGGTTATCCTCAGTGCCATCAGACCGGAACGTTGTTCCGGTGAGCATCCGCACCAAGAGGATTAGAATCGCGCCCGCAAGCGGGGTAAACGTTACCGCAGAGAGAATTGGGAAATCCATTAGCCCGCGCCTCCGCTGCGCCAGAACAGTATCGCGCCAAAGATCAAGGCTGCCCCAATGATCACGAACGCATAATGGTAAAGGTATCCGGTGTGCATTGCTGAAAGACGTCGAGATCCCCAACGCACCAAGGCGGCCACGCCGTCTGGCCCAGCGCCGTCGATGACTTTCTTATCGCCAGCTTTGAAGATATCGCCGAGCCAAGCCGATCCGCGGATCAGCGTCGCATTATAGATCTCGTCAAAGTACCACTTATTGGCAAACAGCGCGTGCAATGGTCCGCCGCCATCGGCAATCCGTTTGCCGACGCCGCGATTGAACAGATAGGTGAAGGTCGCGATGAGGAAACCGGTCACCGTCACAAAGAGCGGCGCCCAGAACACCCATTCAGGAACATTATATTTGTCCTTGAGCACCGTGTTCTCTTTCGCGGTGTAAATCGCACCGTCCCAGAAGGCCTTATAGTCATGTCCGACAAAGGCGTCGTAGAAATACCAACCCGCAAACACTGCGCCGATGCTCAACAGCCCGAGCGGGATCAGCATGACCATTGGCGATTCATGTGGATCGCCATGGTGATGATCGTGCCCGTGATCATGGTCAGAAGCGTGGTCGTCTGCGTGTTCGTCATCGTGCGCCTGCGCATCGTCATGGTGCACCTCGGCGCGGGGGCCGTGGAAGGTCATGTAGATTAGGCGCCATGAATAGAAGCTGGTGAGCAAGGCGGCGACAATCCCGAACCAGAAGGCCAGTTGGCCGAACGGCACGCCGTTCATCCCGGCCGCGAACGCCGTTTCGATGATCGCATCTTTTGAGAAGAAGCCAGAAAGTCCCCAAACGTGCGGGATACCCAGGCCGATAATTGCAATCGTTCCAATCATCATCGCGCCATAGGTCAACGGCATATATTTCGCGAAGCCGCCCATATTTCGCATGTGTTGCTCATGATGGGCGCCGTGGATCACTGAGCCCGCGCCGAGGAAGAGAAGCGCTTTAAAGAAAGCGTGGGTGAACAAATGGAACATCGCCGCTTCGTATGCGCCAATTCCGGCAGCGAAGAACATATAGCCCAGCTGCGAACAGGTTGAGTAAGCAATGACCCGCTTGATGTCGTTCTGCGCCATGCCGACGGTGGCCGCATAAAGCGCTGTTACGGCACCGGTCAGCGCAATGATTGACGCGGCAAAAGGCGCATATTCGTAAATCGGCGAGACGAGACATACGAGGTAGACGCCTGCCGTCACCATAGTCGCAGCGTGGATCAACGCGGAGACAGGAGTTGGGCCTTCCATCGCATCTGGTAGCCAGACATGGAGGAAGAATTGCGCTGATTTCCCCATCGCGCCGATGAAGAGCAGGATGCCGATCAATTCGAGCGCCGGCACATTCCAGTTCAAGAATGGGATCACCAAGTCGCGGACATTGCCGGCCTCGGCAAAGGCGAGCGGCACCACTTCAGCGTTCTCTTTGATGGCGGTGAGAACCGGTTCGAACTCAACCGATCCAAACACCAGGAAGATCGCCATGATCCCAAGCGCGAGACCAAAATCGCCAACGCGGTTAGTGACGAACGCTTTGATCGCCGCATCGTTCGGGGCTTTATTCTGATACCAGAAGCCGATCAAAAGATACGAGGCGAGGCCGACGCCCTCCCAGCCGAAGAAGAGCTGGATGAAATTGTCGGCGGTCACCAGCATCAACATCGCGAAGGTAAACAGGGACAAGTAAGAGAAGAAGCGCGCCCGGTGCGGATCTTCTTCCATATAGCCCCAGCTATACAGGTGTACGAGGCCGGAAACGCTGGTGATGACCGCCATCATAACGATGGACATGGCATCCACACGGATCGCCCAATCGGCTTTGAAACCGCCGACATCCATCCATGTCATCAGCTTAATCACGTGCTGGCCGACATAGCTCGCTGCGCCGCCAGTATCGGCTGCAAGCGCGGCATGTTCGACATGACCATGTCCGCCCGCGCCAGAGGCATAGACGAAGAGTTGATAGAGCGACAAGATCCCGGCGAGGCCGACGGTGCCGGTCGTAATGACCATTGCGCCGCGATCGCCAATAAAGCGCATCAATAGACCTGCGACCAAAGCCGCGAGGCCCGGCCCAAGAACGATAAACTCGATGAATGTATCAGGTAACATCTGTGCCCCTTACCCTTTCATCAGGTCGACGCTTTCGACCGCAATGTCTCCGCGATTGCGGAAGTAAACGACAAGGATGGCAAGCCCGACAGCCGCCTCAGCGGCTGCAACGGTGAGCACCAACATAGCGAAAATCTGGCCTGAAATCGTGCCCGAATAGACGGCGAAAGCGACCAGATTGATGTTCACCGACAGTAAGATCAATTCGATCGCCATCAGAATGACGATAATGTTCTTGCGGTTCACAAAAATGCCAACCACGCCGATCGTGAATAGGATCGCCGAAATGGTCAGGAAGTGATTGATCGTCAGGTCCATGTTTAGATCCCCCGGCCTGGTTCAACCGCGACTTTTTCAATCGCATCTTCGCGGCGGCGCGACGTCTGCTTCGCAATGTTCTGGCGCTTGACGCCCGGACGCTCACGAAGCGTCAGAACAATCGCGCCAATCATCGCAACGAGCAGGATAAGCCCGGCGAGTTGGAACAGCAGGAAGTAATCGGTGTACATGACTTGCCCGATCGCCTCGGCATTTGTGTCCGCGCCAGGTGCGGCGTCAAATGTCGCGGTATTGCCGCCTTCACGCGCAAAGTTCGCGAGCGCAATTTCAGCGATAAAGGCGAGCCCGATCAGCGTCGCAAAGGGCCAGTATCGCAACGTCCCTTGTTTGAGTTCGACAAAGTCGACATCGAGCATCATCACAACAAACAAGAAGAGCACGGCAACCGCGCCGACATAGACCACCACCAACAGCATGGCGATAAATTCAGCCCCGATCAGGACGAACAATCCCGCCGCTGTGAAGAAGGTCAAAATCAGCCAAAGCACCGAGTGCACGGGGTTCTTGGCCATAATCACAGCCAGAGCCGACACGGTCACAATGGCCGCGAAAATATAGAAGGCGATCAGTTCCACGAGCTAAGCCCCAGTTCCCTTCCGGCGGTTACCCGCCCCTCATTAATGGGCGCTACCGGTACGGCGCGTCCAGTTCCAAATTCTTTGCAATGAGCCGCTCCCAACGATCCCCGTTCGCTAGAAGTTTCTCTTTGTCATAATAAAGTTCTTCGCGCGTCTCGGTGGCGAATTCGAAATTCGGCCCCTCGACGATTGCATCCACTGGGCAAGCCTCCTGGCAGAAGCCGCAATAGATGCATTTGACCATGTCGATGTCATAACGCGTTGTGCGGCGCGACCCGTCTTCACGAGGTTCCGCTTCAATCGTAATCGCTTGCGCCGGGCAAATCGCTTCGCAAAGCTTACAAGCGATGCAACGCTCTTCGCCATTTGGATACCGGCGCAGAGCATGCTCGCCGCGAAAGCGCGGACTGACTGGGTTTTTCTCAAACGGATAATTCACCGTCGCTTTGCGGCGGAACATTTCCCGTAAACCCAAGCCGAAGGCTGACATGAAATCCGTCAGCAAGGCGCCGCGAATGGTTTGCACGAGGCTCATTTATAGCGCTCCCAGGAAAGCTGACGTGACGGCGACATGCCCAACCAGATACCAGGCGGGGTAAATCACTTTCACGACAGGTGCTAAGACAAAAATGCTGGAAAAGATCATGCTTGAACTCCAGCGTAGACAACATATCCGCCAACAATAACGACCGCTGCGAGTGCGGTCGGCAGGAAGATCTTCCACCCCAAGCGCATCAGCTGGTCATAGCGATAGCGCGGGACAACCGCTTTCACGAGCGCGAACAGAAAGAAGAAGAAGACCAGTTTGGCCATAAACCAGGCCAAGTGGCCAAGATTGACGATCCAAGCTGGGAACATGTTCACAAAATCGGCGCCGAGCGGAACCGGTCCATGCCAGCCGCCCAAGAAGAGCAGCGCCATCATCGCGCACATCAGAACGATGTTCAGATACTCTCCAAACATGAACAGCAAATACGGCGTTGAGGAATATTCAACTTGATAGCCTGCGACCAATTCAGATTCTGCTTCTGGCAGATCGAATGGTGGCCGGTTGGTCTCGGCCAAAGCCGATACGAAGAACATCACAAACGCCACAACCATCACCGGCAAGACCAGCACATGTTCGAGCGTCAAAAGGTGCCAGGTGAACAGACCACCATCTTGCGCGTCGACAATCTCTGTGAGGTTCATAGAGCCCGCCAGCAAGATCACGGTAATGATGATCAGGCCGATAGAAACTTCATAGGAGACCATTTGCGCGGCGCTGCGCAGGGATCCCAAGAATGGATATTTCGAGTTCGACGCCCAGCCGCCCATAATGATGCCGTAAACACCGAGCGATGAGATCGCGAACAGGTACAAAATCCCGACATTGATGTCTGAGATCACCCAGCCCGGAGCGACGGGGATCGCGGCCCACGCAGCGAAGGCGAGGGTTAGTGTCAGGATCGGGGCGAGCAAGAAGACTGTTTTGTTCGCACCTGCAGGGATGATGATCTCTTTGAGAAGAAATTTTCCGAAATCCGCAAAGCTCTGCATCAGACCGAACGGACCGACAACGTTCGGGCCTTTGCGCATCATCACCGCCGCCCAGACCTTCCGGTCGAGCAGAAGCAAGAACGCAATCGAAAGCGACAAGACCAGCGTGAACAAGCCGATTTGACCGAGCACCAAAAGCCAGCCTGTCAGCGCACCATATTGTTCGATCAAACCACTCATCGCGCCGCCCTACTCCGCTGCCACTGGGGTTTCAAGACCCTGTTTCTGTAGAGAACACTCGGCCATCGTCTTTGACGCGCGGGCGATGGGGTTGGTCATATAGAAATCACCAATAGCCGCCGCGAATGGCGCGTTGCTGACTGAACTGCCGCCTGACGAGATTTTTTCTTTCAACGCATCAGCGCCTTCATGCCCAGGCGCGTATCCAAGACCCGAAAAGACCGGGTTGGCTTCGCGGAGTGCGGCTCTCAATTCGTCGGCCGAATCGTAGGGCAGTTTCTTACCAACCACATCGGAGAGCGCTCTCAAGATGGCCCAGCCTTCTCGCGCTTCGCCTTTCGGCTGCACCGCGCGACGCGTCATCTGCACGCGTCCCTCGGTGTTTACATAGGTCGCTGCCATTTCGGTGTATGCGGCTGCCGGCAGGACGATGTCCGCCTTACTCGCGCCTGCGTCGCCGTGGCTGCCAATATAGATGATCTTAGCGTTGCCAGTATTGGTGAGGTCGACCTCATCTGCGCCAAGCAGGACGATCGTGTCCATGCCGCCGCCCAGGATCGCCGCAGTGTCCGCACCGCCCTCACCCGGGATGAAGCCGGTATCGATCGCGCCAACGCGGCCAGCCGCCGTGTGCAGCACACCAAAGCCCGCCCAGTCTTCTTTGATCGCATCGATCGCGTGCGCCGCATCATTTGCCGCCGCGAGGATGGCCTCGCCGTCTTCACGGATCAGAGCGTTTTCACCGACCACGATCATTGGCTTTTTGAACCCAGCTTGTTTGGCAATCTCTGCGATCGCAGACGGGTCTGTCCCGAGATGGGTATAATCATAAGTCAGGTCTGCCGCTTCGCCGACGACGAAGACTTTCAGCTCATTCCACAGCCAGGCTTTTCGGATCCGGGCATTCCAAACCGCAGCATCAACCCGCGGATTTGTGCCGATCAAGAAGAGCGCATCAACCTCCTCGACCGCTGCGAGCGTCGCGTTGAGGAGATAGTGCTCTCGCACGCCAGAAGCGCCATATGAAGCGCCCGCAGGACGACAGTCCGTGTTTTGAACACCCAGCGCGCGGGCGAGATCCAAAGCGGCTTTTGCTTGCTCAACTTCGATCAAGTCACCGGCGACGAAACCGATTTTTTCTGGCGCGACAGACAGCGCTTCCTTCGCGGCGTCAAAGGCTTGCCCCCAGTTCACCGGTGTGAGCTTGCCGTTTTGGCGAACATAAGGCTTATCCAAGCGCTGGCGGGCCAGGCCGTCCCAAATGAAGCGAGACTTGTCTGACAGCCACTCTTCATTCACCGCTTCATTGATGACCGGCATGATGCGCATCACCGCATCGCCTTTTGCATCGACGCGAATATTGGCGCCCATCGCATCCATCACGTCCACACTTTCAGTCTTCCGAAGCTCCCAAGGCCGCGCATTATAGGCGTACGGCTTCGAAGTCAGCGCGCCGACCGGGCACAGGTCAATGACATTGCCGGATAGTTCAGAGGTCAGGCTCTCTTCCAAATAGGTCGTGATTTCAGCGCTTTCCCCGCGTGAGATCATACCGATCTCTTCGACGCCTGCGACTTCTGCGGCGAAGCGCACACAGCGCGTGCATTGGATACAGCGGGTCATGATCGTCTTGACCAGCGGCCCCATATTCTTGTCCTCGACCGCGCGTTTGTTCAGCTCATAGCGGCTATCGGCGCGGCCATAAGCGACGGCTTGGTCCTGTAGATCACATTCGCCGCCTTGGTCACAAATCGGGCAATCCAGCGGGTGGTTGATCAGCAAGAATTCCATCACCCCATTGCGGGCTTTTTCGACATAATCGCCTTTGGTCGAGATATTTGGCGGAGTCCCATCCGGGTTCATCCGCATATCGCCCACTGTCTGTGCACAAGACGCAATCGGCTTCGGTGCGCCATGCCACTGAACCAGACACATCCGGCAATTGCCCGCCACAGACAGACGCTCATGATAACAGAAGCGCGGGATCTCAGCGCCGGCTTCTTCGCACGCCTGCATGAGCGTATAAGAGCGCGGCACTTCGACTTCTTCACCGTCAATATTCAGTTTGAAAAGATCGTCAGACATATCTCTTACTCCGCCGCCACTGTGTGGCCTTGCACGAGGGCGCGTGGAGCGCGGTACTGCGTGATCCGGTCTTCGATTTCGTGGCGGAAATGGCGAATGAGGCCTTGAACAGGCCAGGCCGCGGCGTCGCCAAGTGCACAGATTGTGTGCCCCTCAACTTGTTTCGAGACATCGAGCAATTTGTCGATATCGTCGTGATGGGCGTCGCCTTTGACCATTTGCTCAAGGACCCGCCACATCCAGCCGGTGCCTTCCCGGCACGGCGTACACTGGCCGCAGCTTTCATGCTTGTAGAAATAGGCGATCCGGGCAATCGCGTGGATCAAATCGGTCGACTGATCCATAACGATCACCGCAGCTGTCCCCAGACCCGACTGGAGGTCGCGCAAAGTATCGAAATCCATGTGCGCGTCCATGATCTGCTCAGCTGGCACCATGGGTACAGATGAGCCGCCAGGGATTACGGCTTTCAAATTGTCCCAGCCGCCGCGAATACCACCGCAATGGGTGTCGATGAGATCCCGGAACGTGATCGACATCTCTTCTTCGATATTGCACGGCTTGTTCACATGCCCTGAGACGCAGAACAGCTTGGTGCCGGTATTGTTTGGACGACCAAAGCCAGCGAACCAGCTGGCGCCGCGTCGCAGAATGGTTGGCACAACCGCAATCGACTCAACATTGTTCACAGTGGTTGGGCAGCCATAAAGGCCTGCATTGGCCGGGAATGGCGGCTTCAGGCGCGGTTGGCCTTTTTTGCCTTCTAGGCTTTCCAGAAGCGCGGTTTCTTCGCCGCAAATGTAAGCCCCAGCGCCGTGGTGGACATAAAGATCGAAATCCCAGCCATTCACGTTGTCTTTGCCGATCAGTTTGGCTTCATAGGCTTCTTTAACCGCCTTCTCGAGCGCCTCGCGCTCCGCGATATATTCGCCGCGCAGATAGACATAACAAGCGTGTGCGCGCATCGCCCGGCTCGCCACCATGCAGCCTTCAATCAAGAGGTGTGGATCATGCCGCATAATCTCGCGGTCCTTACACGTGCCTGGCTCAGATTCATCAGCGTTTACAACGAGATAGTGCGGTCGTTCGCCGACAGATTTCGGCATAAAGGTCCACTTCAAGCCAGTCGGGAAGCCCGCCCCGCCGCGACCGCGGAGGCCGCTTTCTTTAATCTGGTTGCACAACCAATCTGGCTCTTGAGCGAGCATTTCGCGGGTCAAATGCCACGCGCCACGCTGCTTGGCGCCTTCTAGGCCCGGATCATGCGCACCATAGAGATTGGTGAAAATACGATCTTTATCCTGAAGCATTGCTTTGCTCCTTAAGTTCGCGAATGGCGGAGAAGATCAAAGGCGCGCTGATCGCTGCGCCTGCGATGACCGCGCCGATAATCCACATCATGCTGCCCGTAGTGACGAACAGGCCGACACCTGTGAGGATCACGATTCCGTCGAGCGCCCCAGCGAGCATCAATTTCTTGCGGGGGTCTGGTTTTTCAGCGAGGGCCATCATTCGTCCCCCTCATCTTTCGAGGACTCGACCTCGCCCGCATCAACGCGTTTGGAGAATTCAGTTTCTTCTCCTTCGGCGAGCGTTTTGGCTTGGTTGATCCAATCCTCGCGCTCAATCCGTCCAGGGAAGGACATAAAGTCCTCGACCCAATCGACGTTTGCAGGCGTCCATGCCGCAATCTGCGTGAATTTGTAGATGCCGAGCTCGTTCAGGGCCTTCTCATTGACCGGGCCGATGCCTTTGATCCGCTTGAGATCATCTTCTTCGCCAGCGGCAATCTCAAGGATTTCAGGCTTGTCTTCCGCTTTTGGCGCCGGCTTGGAATCTTTGATCAGCGTGGTCTTCGGCTCCGGCGCTGGGGCCGGCTCAGGTTCCGCTGGCGCATCGGCCGGGAGGTTCGGCAGAACAGATACCGCGTTGCGAGAGCCATCGAACAGGTCCGTTTCGGTCAGGCTGGTCAAACCACCTTCCGGCGCAGAATTCAGCCGGTCCACAAATGGCCCTGGCGGCACATCGACCCCATTGCTCAACTTATCGAGGATCTCGCCAAAACTCTCTGGTGTCAGGTCTTCGTAATAATAGTCATTGATCTGTGCCATCGGGGCATTCACGCAAGCGCCGAGGCATTCGACCTCTTCCCAGCTCAACCGGCCATCATCGGTGACATGCATCGGCTTGCCAATTTTCTTAGAGCAAACCTCTTTCAGATCATTCGCGCCGCGCAGCATGCACGGGGTCGTGCCGCAAAGCTGGATGTGATGTTTGCCGACCGGTTGAAGGCGGAACATCGTGTAGAACGTCGCAACTTCGTAGACCCGGATATAGGGCATTTCCAGCCGATCAGCGACTTCCCGCATGGCAGGTTCTGACAGCCAACCGGCATTGTCCTTTTGCGCCAGCCAGAGCAGCGGAATCACCGCCGAGCGCTTTTTGTCCTCAGGGTATTTCCCCAGCCAAAAAGCGATATTTGGCTCGGTTTCCGGCTTGAAGGCAAAACTATCGCCACCGGCTTCAAGATCAAATCGTCTCAGCGCCATTACGCTGTCTCCCCGGTTGGCAAAACCACGCGGCCTGCCTCGTCAAAGTTCCAAAATGGATTGAATGCGACTTCCCAAGCATTGCCTTCAGGATCCGCAAAATAACCAGAATATCCGCCCCAAAAGGCTTTATGCGGTGGGGTCGTGACCTCAACACCAGCCTCTTTCAAGCGAGCAAAAATACCGTCGACCTCTTCGATCGAGCGGGCATTATCGGCGAGGGCCATATTCCGAAACCCTTCGGCGGGACGCGCCTCTTGGCCAGCATCCTCAGCCAGCTTATCCGCTTCCCAAAGCCCAAGAATAAATCCGCCCATATCAAACATCGCCATGCCTTCAGGCCCGACATTTTTAAAGCCGATCACAGACTCATAGAACGCCGTCATCGCGGCACGATCGCGGACCCCGAGCGTGATGATAGAGAGGCGGTGCTCAGGGAAAACGCTCATCAGACCTGCCCCTGCAAGGCGATGATGGCCACGATCAACGCCCCCACGCCTGCGAGAATGTGCGGTAAGACGGCGGTCTTCGCGCGGGCATATGTCGCCGCATCAAAGAATGCGACACCCGCAAGCCCCATAAACACAAAAGCGATTTGTTGCAGCGTTCCTGTCAGTGCGACGCCAACCGCGACCAGAACCATAAAGAAGTACCGACCAGCCATAATGGTCGGCAAATTCTCAGCACGGTGCTTGGTCATCGCCAAACCGCGCGTCGGAGAAATCGCAAACACGATTCCGAGCAGCGCCAGGAACGCGCCTGTCAGATAAGCCAAGTAAATGGCTGAAGAGGCTGGGATTGGCAGCACTAGCGGTCCACCTCACCAAACACGATATCAAGCGAGCCCAGGATCGCCGACGTATCGGCAAGCTGGTGGCCTTTGCACATGTGATCCATCGCCTGCAAGTGCGCGAAACTCGGTGCCCGCAGCTTCACGCGATATGGACGGTTCGATCCGTCAGAGACGAGGTAAACCCCAAACTCACCGGCAGGTGCTTCGACCGCAGCATAGACTTCGCCTTCCGGCACGTGGAAGCCTTCAGTGTAGAGTTTGAAATGGTGGATCAGCGCTTCCATGCTGTTTTTCATCTCAGCCCGGCGCGGCGGCGAAACTTTCGTTCCTTGCGCGAGCACAGGGCCTTTCGGCATATTCTCGATGCACCATTTCATGATGTCGCAAGAGACCAACATCTCTTCCATTCGCACAACATAACGATCGTAATTGTCGCCATTTTTGCCGACCACAACAGGGAAGACGGAAGAGGGGATCTCTGAATAGATCTCATAAGGCTGACTGCGGCGCAGGTCCCATGCGAGCCCAGAACCGCGAACCATCGGGCCAGAGAAGCCGAACTGCATGATCGTCTTCTCATCCACAACGCCAATATCAACATTGCGCTGTTTGAAGATGCGGTTCTCAGTGATCAGACTTTCGAGACGATGCATGGCCGCCGGGAACTCTTCACACCAGGTCATGATGTCATCAATCAGGTCCTGGGGCAGGTCTTGGTGAACGCCGCCGGGACGGAAATAAGCGGCGTGGAGGCGGGCTCCGCAAGCGCGCTCATAAAAACCCATCAGTTTTTCGCGCTCTTCGAACGCCCAAGTGATGGGTGTTAGCGCACCAACATCGAGAATGAAGGTTCCGATATTCAGCAAGTGTTCGAGAATGCGGCCCATTTCGCAATAGAGCACGCGAATGAAGCTGCCGCGGCGCGGCACATCGAGCCCGATCAATTTCTCAATCGCCAAGCACCAAGCATGCTCTTGGTTCATCGGCGCGGAATAGTGCAACCGATCAAAATAAGGCAGGCCTTGCAGATAGGTTTTGTATTCGAGTAGTTTTTCAGTGCCGCGATGGAGCAGGCCGATATGGCAATCGATCCGATCAACCAACTCGCCATCCAGATCCATCACCATCCGCAAAACGCCGTGCGCAGCCGGGTGCTGGGGACCAAAGTTCAGCGTAAAGGTTCGGTCTTCCTCCGGCACGGATTTCATATCATCAGCCATTAGGCGCCCTCCTCTTGGGTGGTCGCTTTTTCATCGCCCGGGATCTCTGAGGTCATCCCCTCCCACGGCGAGAGGAAATCAAAGTTGCGATATTCTTGGGTCAGCTGCACCGGCTCATGCACGATCCGCTTCTCAAGGTCATCATAGCGAACTTCGGTGAAGCCGGTTAGCGGGAAGTCTTTGCGCAACGGATAACCTTCAAAGCCATAATCGGTCAGGATCCGGCGCATATCCGGGTGGCCGGAAAACACGACGCCATACATATCGAAGGCTTCGCGTTCAAACCAATCGGCGCCCCGATGCAGACCAACAATGCTTGGCACAGGTGTGTCTTCGTCGGTCGAAATTTTCACGCGCATACGCTGGTTCAGGCGCATGGACAGCAAGTGATAGACGACTTCAAATCGCTGGCTGCGCTCAGGATAGTCAACGCCGCAAACGTCCACGACCATCTCAAACATGCACATTGAATCGCGCTTTAAGAAGTCGAGCAAGGCGACGATTTGATCGCGCTCTGCATAGACATTCAGCTCGCCAACCCGAACTTCGAATTTGCGCACCGCATCCGGCATTTTGCTGGCGATATGCTCGCCGAGCTCGGTCAGCGCTTCGGTTTGATCTACCATGTTCAACGCCCTCTAGCGATCAATCGAGCCTTCACGGCGGATTTTTTTCTGAAGCTGCAAAAGACCATAAACCAGCGCCTCAGCCGTGGGCGGGCAGCCAGGAATATAGATGTCGACAGGTACGATCCGGTCACAGCCGCGCACCACGCTATAACTATAATGATAATAACCGCCGCCATTGGCGCAGGATCCCATGGAGATCACATAACGCGGCTCTGGCATTTGATCGTAAACTTTGCGCAAGGCTGGCGCCATTTTATTGGTCAGCGTGCCCGCGACGATCATCACGTCTGACTGCCTTGGCGACCCACGTGGCGCCATTCCAAACCGCTCAAGATCATAGCGCGGATTGCCCGCCTGCATCATCTCGATCGCACAACAGGCGAGACCAAATGTCATCCACATCAGCGAGCCGGTGCGCGCCCATGCGATGAGGTCATCCGCTTTCGCTGTGAAGAACCCTTTGTCCGCAAGCTCGTCAGACAGCCCCGCATAAAACGGATCGTCTTGCCGAACATCGAATCCGCCTTCGATCCCGGCGCGACCGGAGCTTAATGCGTATGGTTTGAATTCCCCTGACATGTCTTGAGAACTCCTAATGCCACTCGAGGGCGCCGCGACGCCACTCATAGATGAAGCCGATGGTCAGCACGCCGAGAAAAATCACCATCGACCAGAAGCCAAACACGCCAATTGCGCCGAGGCTTACCGCCCATGGGAACAAGAACGCGACTTCGAGATCAAAAATGATGAACAGAATCGCGACCAGATAGAATCGGACATCAAACTTCATCCGCGCATCGTCGAACGCGTTAAACCCGCACTCGTAAGCCGAGTTTTTCTCCGGATCCGGATTGCTTGGCGCCAAGATCGCGTTGCCGACAATAAACAGTACCGACACGGCTAGACCGATGCCGAGAAACAAGATGACCGGCATATAATCTAATGCCAGGCTTTCAACTTCAGACATTTCGCGCACCTTCCCAGTGAGTGTGGCGGACATTTGATTGCGTCCGGATAAGACGCTTTTGAATCCAGCGCAACATAGACTCGCTGCTTTATCCTAGCCTTTTTCAGTGGCTTTTCTTCCCTCTTATGATGCGACCAGGCGTCACGTCGCTGAGAACCATTTGCAACAAGAAAGCGCGCACCCTGACAGCGCTAGGATTCGCGAAGAAAACATCCCCCAATTCACACAAATCGCGGGCAGCAAAAAAACGCAGCAGCCTTAAAATGAGACGCTGGGATAATCACGCGTGCTCGACAGCACATCGGGTCTCGACGTAAACTGATTAGCATTACGACGCCGCTCATTTGGTGAAACAGCGCATGAGTCGGCATGGGGTCGAACGCATGGAAGCAATCAATCACGCCCAAATCGCTCCCGGTTCTCCGGTGTACAAATCGATGAGCTCCGGAAATCTGGACTTCTGGATCGCCGCCTGCGGCAACCTATTTGGAATTATCCCGCTCAACCAACAAGACGCCGAAAAAGAGTACAGCACCGTCTCCTGTCATGTCGCGCCGATCACCATCAGCCGGTCGAAATATTGCGGCATGGTGAATCACCATTCGAGATGGCATGTCGAAGAAATCGGCGGCCTTATTCACGTGTATCGGCTTAAACAAGGCTTTTCCGCGCTCGACGCAGACGGCACCGCAATCGAAGGCCATCCGGGAAACATAACGCTCTTAGATTTTTCGCGACCCTTTTCGGCGCTACACAAAGACAATGTCTGCGAAGGCATCTTTGTGCCGCACAGCGCCATTCATTACCAGGCTTCCGACGCCTGCCATGCGCTTGTTTATCTTGCGAACAGCTCCCTGGGTCGACTGTTAACGCGCGAAATGGACTTTTTGTTCGGGGCGTTGGACGACGGTGCGACCTTCATCGACCCGCAAGACGTAGATCGGTTCCTCGGCTGTGTGGAACTCGCCATGTCACCACAAACCGCCAATGAAAGCGCGAGAGCCCAGGCCAGAGACAGCTTAAAACGCGCGATCCAAGACTTTGTCGAACTCCGTTTGGATGACCCCGATCTCTGCGTTTCTCTCATATTGCATAATTTCGGAGTCTCTCGCGCGTCGCTCTATCGAATGTTTGAAACAGAGGACGGCGTTCGAAACTATATTCGTCGGCGACGCCTGCACCGTGCGGTCACCGACTTGGCGCTGACACCACACACTTATGGCAAAATCCATCAAGTCTCTGAACGCTGGGGGTTTTCGTCTGGCGCGAGCTTTAATCGAATGGTCAAAAGGGAATTTGGCGTGGCGCCGGGCGGACTGTTTCAACTGCCAATATCGGATTGGGTTGAGCCGCACTCGCTGTCTTCGGTGCATCGATTAATGCGCCAGGCCGCTCGCCGAACGCTGCTCGATGCATAGATTTAGGGACAAAATTTTTACTAAAGACACCCCTCACACGACGTGAGTTTGGTGCGGATGGAGGGACTTGAACCCCCACGCCTCGCGGCGCTGGTACCTAAAACCAGTGCGTCTACCAATTCCGCCACATCCGCACAGGTAGAAGGGGGCATTTAGCGGGCGATTTAAGCCACCTCAACCCCTCCTTCTGCATTTCTCTGCAAAAGGTCATACAGACAGCGTGGACACAAAAGCTCCCCTGCCCTATAGAGCGCCGTTTCAGATCACAAAACGCCAATCATGGCGCGGGTTTTCGCTAAAATTTGCCAACCCGACCCGCAACAAGGAATAACCAGTATGGAAAGCGTTGAGACCATTGATGGGTTGAGCCGCACTTATAAGGTCAACGTCCCTAAAGCTGACCTGCAAAAGCGCTTTGACGAACGGATCGAAGAAATCCGCCCGCAAATGAACCTGAAAGGATTCCGTCCTGGCAAGGTTCCAGCCTCTCACGTCAGAAAGATGTTTGGCAAAGACATTATGGGTGAGGTCGTTCAAGCGCTGGTCCAAGAAACCAGCCAAAAAACCATCGAGGACGCGGATGTTCGTCCTGCCGGGCAGCCGGAAATGAAGATGGAAAGCGACATGGAAAAGGTCCTCGAAGGCGAAGAGGATCTGGCCTACGAAATGAATGTCGACGTCATGCCGGATTTCGAGCCGGTTGATGTGAAGAAAATCTCGGTAAAGCGGCCCGTTGCTGACATTACTGACGAAGAAGTCGAAGCTCGCCTCACCCAGATCGCGGAAGCGAATCCAAAATATGATAAGCGCGCCAAAACAGCGAAAGCGCGCAAGGATGACGCGGTCGTTATTGACTTTCTTGGCAAGCTGAACGGCGAGCCATTTGACGGTGGCGCAGCCGAAGAGCACACATTGGTGCTTGGCTCAAACAGCTTCATTCCCGGTTTTGAAGACCAGTTGATTGGCGTCAAAGCCGGTGACGAAAAAGACGTTGAAGTGACGTTCCCTGAGAATTATCAGGCCGAAAATCTCGCCGGTCAGGACGCGGTTTTCGAAGTCAAAGTTCACGAAGTTCGCGCGCCAAAAACGCCAGAAATTGACGATGAGTTCGCCAAAGGCCTTGGCCTGGACGATCTCGACAAGCTCAAAGAGCTGGTCAATGAGCAAATTCAAAATGAGTTTGGCGGCGCGTCTCGCGCGAAGGCCAAGCGTAATCTGCTCGATATCCTTGACGAGAAGCACGATTTTGAACTGCCACCGAAAATGGTTGATCAAGAATTCAACCAAATCTGGCAGCAGCTTCAGGCTGAAATGGATGCTGGTCGCACAGCGGATGAGGACAAAGGCAAGTCTGACGACGAGCTAAAAGAAGAATACCGCACCATTGCCGAGCGTCGCGTACGCCTCGGTCTTGTCTTGGCCGAAATCGGCCGCGTCGCGGACATTCAAATTTCAGAGCAAGAAGTTCAGCAAGCGCTGATCCGCGAAGCCCGCAACTTCCCGGGCCAAGAACGCCAAGTGATCGAATTCTTCCAGAAAGATCCGAACGCAATGGCTCAACTTCGCGCCCCGATCTATGAAGAAAAAGTGGTCGACCACATTCTTGAAGTGGCGAAAGTCAAAGACGAGACCGTCTCTAAAGACGAGCTCCTGAAAGAAGACGACGAGTAAATCACTCGATCGGCTCCACGAAATCACAAAAGCCCGCTTTTTCGAGCGGGCTTTTTTCGTTCCTGAATTTATGGCGCTCCCAAAACGCCGGCCGAAAGGTCTACCCCCCCGCCCTTCTCCGAAAAGCCCGGCGGAACCGGAATCGGCGCGATGACAAACGGGGTTTCCAAATCGACGACAATGTCGACATCAACCGGCTGACCAGCAACGGTCGTCCGCGCGGTATACTCGCCGGGCTCCACGCTCTCGAAGCCGTATTGTCCAAACGCCGCCGAATGAACGGTTAAGGATTCGCCGCCCGCTTTTGGGATCAGCGTAATCCACTGCCCCTCAAGACGCTGTTCGCCAGGATCGGTTTCGCCGTTTGCATTGTCGTCGATGAACACCGAACCACGGACCTGCCCAGAGAGAATGAGCGGAATATCGACATCCGTGCGCCGCCCATCGCCAACAGTGACGCGAGGTTGCGCATCTTCCGGCACCAAATAGCCGAGCGGCAGGCTTTTTCGGCTAACCGTCACCGCATAAAGGCCCTGACGGATGTTTTGGATCGT
Organism: Hyphomonas sp. ske169; assembly: GCF_056850855.1. NCBI lineage: Bacteria > Pseudomonadati > Pseudomonadota > Alphaproteobacteria > Hyphomonadales > Hyphomonadaceae > Hyphomonas > Hyphomonas sp. ske169. The sequence goes on from NZ_CP096146.1 coordinate 333,654, forward strand.
AAAATACCCTTCTGACGTGGTGTTTAGCCCCATTCTGGTGCCGATGACTTTCACGCGAACCCCAGGAACGCCTGGTTCATTGGCCTGGCGGACCCCATCGCGGTTTCGATCGAGGAAAACTCGGCCATTTAGGACACCGCGTCCCTCGCTCGGAAGTCGGCGAACGCGCGGCGGGTTGAACTGAATGGCACCGCGCAGACCAATCGAAACATCCGACCGACCTTGGAAATCATCGGTATAGATTGCAGTTAGTTGCGCGTGTTTCGAAACTTGATAGCGCGCCTCAACCGACCCAAGGAAACGGGTGTTTTGGGCATTCTCATCCTCGGCCGTGAAATCAGCGAAGCTTGAAAGACGCGACTGGACGTTGAGACGCTGGCCGAACGCCAACCCTGAGTCAGCGATCACAGAAGCGCCTGCATTAACGCGGGTTTTGTCGCCATCCCAATTCAGGGCAGCGTTTGGAACAACCTGGACGCTCGCGCCCTTTGGCAAGTTGCGTTTGATCGCATTGCCTTGGGCCGTCGCCACAAATTGCTGCACTTTTCCAGCCGCATCTGACACCGAGTACCCATAAGACGCTGTCACCGAGCCATAATCGAAACGCTGCAGCGCGCGCACACGGATGGAGTCGGTTTCGCGAGTTTCTCCAGATGAATCATCGCTGCTACGCTGAACAACCGCTGAAACCAAAGGACCGCGCTCGCCGATTTGAGCGTTTACCGCAGCGCTGACCGCTGTAGCTGTTTTGCTCGTCTCACCACTTTCCCGACGTACCGTACCACGGGTGCTGATCGCGACCCGGTGAAACGCGCCGATCTTTTCTTTTGCGCGCCAATTGGCACCGACCGCGAGATTGGTCCGGGCGCCATTTCTCTGATCAAACACGCCATCAAATGAGGGACGGTTGATGCCAGAGGCAAACTTTTCGCCTTCATAGCTGCCTGAAGCCGTCAGCCCCAGCTGCTCATTGATCGCATAGTTCAATGATCCGCGTGCTTGCAGATCCACGCCGCTCTCTTCACCGCTAAATACGCCGACATCGCCTGACACAAAGGCCGACTGCAGCCCCTTTTCGCGATTATCGAAGTAAAACGATTTCTGCCCATTGGCGACCAGGGCACCGCGCTCGCCATCTTCGGACAGACCGACCGCAACGCCAATATCCTGCGACTGATCCTTGGAGATGAGGCGCCCGCCAGCAGCAAACCCGCCAAACTCAGGAACAGACACAGTAGCGCTGTCTTCACTCGCGCCCGTCAGCGGCATACCGGCAGCAAGCGCCACGACAGACCCGCTTTCGCGCTGCTTGCGCCAAGCCGCACCGCGCACGCGATTAGCCCCAACGCCGGTTAGCTCACGCAGGCCAGAATTATAATCGCCAAGCGTCGCGCTCCAGCCGTCCATCGACGCGATGTCTACCGACGCCCAACCCGGCTGTTTGTTGGCGAGGTTTTGCAAACCGCCCGCAGTTTCGACTTGGGTGCGGAAATTATATTTGCTCCAATGACCGACGGTTTCGACGCGCACCGGGCCTCGGTCGCTGACATTATAGGTCAACTGCTCCAGCGTCAGCGGGGTGTTTTTGGCCTCTTCGGCGATGTCCGCGCCCGGCAAAGACGTTGTATCCAGGCGCGTGTCTAGGCTGACCTCAATGCGGCTGGTCATCGGCACGAGCTTGATGTGGGTGCCGGTTAGGCTCTCAATCGCGCTGACGGGCAAAACCAGCTCTTCACGATCAGCCAGCTGCATATCCTGCGCAACCCCGCGCGGCGTCGTATTGACGGAAACCAAACCGGTCGCCAGTTCCAAACTAATCGCCGCTTGGTCTTGTTGGCGGCGAACCGTAACCGTTCCATTCTCAACCGTGAGCTCATGCCCAAGCGCTTCGACGATCGGCTTGAGCGGCACCAGCAGCACCGGACCGACCGTTCGAGGTTCATCACCAAACGTATCGATCGGCTCGCCATTCACCCAGAGCTCAAGCCCGAATTTCGGCAAAAGCTGCTCATCAAGCTTCAGAACGGTGCGCCCCTGATCATCTTCAGAGGCATGGGTGCCGGTTAGAATGGTCACCGCATTGATGTCGATCCAGGGATCAGCCGTCTCGCGCGGCTCAAATCCAGGCAGCTTACCAAGCACCGTCTTGTTCGAACGAACCTTACCATCGGCCATATTGATCGACATCAGCACGCCATCCTGGCGGCGGTGATAGCCAAGCAGCGTATCATGCAGCTCGATGCGGCTAAGCAATGGCTCGGAGATGTCCGTCAGGTTGTAGAGCCGCCCTCCTGCGTCGCTTTCGCGACTTCGGATAGAAGTCAGTGCGCCCTCAATGATCAGATCGACATATTCAACGCTTTCCGCGGTCTCCGGCGTTTCTTCAAACTCGATTGGCTCCGGCACAGCCAATACTGGCGCGGCCAAAACATCCACCTCGTCATGAGGCGCAGGCGCAACAGTCTGGGCTCCGGCGCTCAGCTGAGCACCAGAGTAAGCCGCAATAATTGCGTACAGAAGACCGGACGGAAGACGCATTTTACGGCGAATTAGTCCTGACAGGCCCTTTGTGAGGCGATCAGGCTAGCACATAGGCCGCCCGTTTCGCATTCACGATCAATCTGCGCTGGAAACGCTTGCGCGCCACCTCGCCCGGCAGAAGTCACCGTAATTTGCGCAGCGCCTTCGCTCAAGTCGAACACAAAATGCTGATCGAGCTGAGCATAGCCGCGCCCAATCGAGACCAGTTCAATCGTTCTGGAAGACCATTGCGTGCCCACGCCTTGCGCAGCACTCAAAGACTTTAAACACGGACCTGTCATCCACAGTTCGCCTGTGTCTTCGTCCAGCAAAAAGCCGCTTACATTGTCTGAAAGTCCGATCCATACATCGGAGCTTTCGGGACCGGCATACGCCGTCCCAGCAAGAGCCACCGCTATCGCGGCAGACCCCGTCATCGCCCATCTCATTTTCAACCACCATCGGTATTTTTTGTTATACTTCGTGAATACATGGCTATGGTTAATATTCGCCTTAAGGCCGTGATCGCGGCTGATCCGCCTCGTAAATGGGCGCGTTCATAAAAAGCCGGGCTGAGACAGAATGGACGCTTGCGCCCTTAGGGAATGCTGGCATTATAGAACAGCATTTACCCCTAAAGGACCGTTTTTAAATGACTTTTTTGAAGCCCGGCCTCATCATTGCGAGCTCTGCCCTCCTCCTTACAGCGTGCGGAGGTGGTGGCAGCGACACCGAAGCAACTCCAGAAAAAACTGTTGAAAAACCGGTAGTTGCCGATGCTTCCTCGGAAAATACCGCTCCAGTTGAAGCGGAGGCGATTGAAGGTACAGACGCGTTTGCCGCGCTACCTGAGCCGTATCAAACTGCAGATTACAATCGAGGACGCCGGACCTTCAAACTCTGCCAATCTTGTCACACTCTGAATGAGGGCGGACAGAACCTGGTCGGCCCCAATCTGTACGGCATTTTCGGACGCGGCATCGGCGAAGTCGAAGGCTTCACTTATTCAAAAGCCGTTGAGGAGTCCGACATAGTTTGGACTCCGGAGATTCTGGCGGAATGGCTTGAAAGCCCACGCAATTTCCTTCCAGGCAACAAAATGAGCTTTGCCGGCGTTCGCCGTCCTGAAGACCGCACCGCGGTCATCGCCTATATCATGGCGGAAACGGGCTATACCGCAGAATAACGCTGGCGAACGGGTCTAAAACTGTTTCGCGATGGCTAGGAAAACACCTTCCTCTTGGAAAGTGTTCCCAACTTCGTAACGATATCCGGCGGACCAGTCTGCGAGATCGGTCCGCCAAAGCAGTTCGGTTTGGATCTTGTCCGATTGCGCATCCGGCGCGCCGCGTTCGATCCAAACTTGAGTAATCGTCCAGACGGTCGGGTAGGACTCAACACCAAAGCCGCCCTCAAGTCTTTGGCGATCACAGGTATCGTGAAACCGACCGGCGCCTTCTACAAAAGCAAAAGTTGTTTGTTTGCGCCACGTGCCGGACCAAGAGACCCCCCCGCGGGCCTCTACCCCCAGGCGATCGCAGCCGTTTCGCCCGCCAATCGCCGCGCCTTGAAGCAGACCCAACTCAGCAGATAGATTAATAGAATCTGAGCTGTAGAGCAGTCGCCGCGCGGTCGCGCGCCAGCCTTTGCTGTCAAACCCATTAGCCTCTGAATAGCTAACCTCTTCGCCTTTCAGCGTGAGGGTCCAGTCCGCAGTCCAGCCATATTCGAGATAAGCGTCACGGCGATAGCCTCGCAGGCCCTCAACCTCTTCGCTCACTAAGGAGACACGGGTGTACCAGCCACCTTCGTCCTGAATCCAAGGCGCTGCCCCAGCCATAGGCCAGGGCAGCACGCAGGAAAAGATAAGTATTCTCCCCCACATCCCGAATATTTAGATAATATTCGGGATAAAGTACACTTATCTACAGTTGAAAGCGGATTTGATCTGTCCAAAAACGCTCGAGACGGGATACAGTCTTGTTCAACTGGCTCAAATCGTCCTGGCGAACGCTGGCCGTTGGCTCAAGCGCCGCAGACTGACGGTCGAACAGATCAACCACACGCTGGCGAACTTTGTGACCGCGCTCGGTCAGCTTCAGACGAACCGTACGCTTGTCGCGCTCTGAACGCGATTGTACGAGGTAACCGCCTTCTTGAAGCTTCTTCACGTTGTAAGACAGGCTCGTTCCAGCAAATGCACCGCGTGAACGCAGGGTAGAAGCTGGTGTTTCGTGCTCACCAATTTCATAAAGAAGAAGCGCTTGAACACCAGTCAGGTGACGCTCGCCACCCCGCTCAAGATCGTCTTTGACGACATCATGAAGACGGCGGTGTGCCTGCTCCAGAAGCGAAAGAGACTTTACGAAAGATTCAGCGACGCTCACAGGCTCGCTCACGGCTTCAGCCGCGTTATAAGAAATTGTCATTACCATCACCACTCAACTTTTGTTGTAGTTTGAGTAGATTTACAGGATCGAGACTTATATTTCGTTAAACAGATCTTGTTCGAAGCGCTTTTTGGTTAACAAAAGCGCCGAAAGTGTTACTTTTTACCCTGAATCCGACCTGTTTTACCTGAAACCGAGAGTTTCAGCGTGAATTCCGGTTACTTACCAGCACATCATAATAACCACTTAGCCACCCAAAGGTGTTCCCCTCGCGGCCCAGGCATCGACTTCACCATCAGCCACAGCCGCCACAGCCTTCCAGCCGCCATCCACGCGCTGAAGGACATAGGCTGCTTGCCAGGACGCGATCCCAGCACCTGCAGCATCCATCATTTGGTCGCTCACGGTCATCGAGACCGCATTCGGGCCCATGATCAGAATATCGTCCACCTCTCGATGAACGCGCTCAACGTGTTGGGCCTGGTAGAAGCCGAGCAATCGTGACGTGTTCTTCGCAAAGTGCTCCTCTGATTGGAATGCGAACGATCGCCCGGCTTGAGTGGTCAGCGCCGGAAAGGTCCAATGGGCTGCGATGGCGTTGGCATCATAGCGCTCAAATGCGTCGACATAGGACCGGCACCAAGCTTCCAATTCAGAACGTAAATCAGTCAAAACTCAACTCATCTTCGCCCAGCGGTTCGAAATAGCGCGCCACATCTGCCTCGCTCACCCCTTCCAAGGTTCCCGGCGACCATTTCGGCGCGTGGTCCTTATCAATGATTACGGCGCGAACGCCTTCGATAAAGTCAGGCGACTGCACTTTCCGCCAGCCAATCCGGTATTCCATTCGCATATTGTCTTCAAACGTCTCACACCGCCCGCCATCGCGGACTTGGCGCAAAGCGACTTTGACGGTCTCCGGAGATTTGGAGCGGATGGTCTCGGCTTGCTTTACGGCCCACTCGGATCCATTCGCCGTCAGTGCGGCCACAATCTCTTCTGCTTGGTCATGGGCGAAACAGGCATCAATCAACTCCCGATTGGCCTCATAGCTGCCTGCAGGCACATCATGGGTGAGCCGTGAGAGAATTTCCCCGAGCATTTCTGCCGCGCCGCCTGAAAAATCCGCCTCGGATATCTGCGCTTTCAGATTGGGCACAAGTTCAGATGGCAAAAAATGGGTCGCGACTTTTGCCGCCGCAACATCCGCGCCCTTGAGTCGTTCACCCGTCAGCGCCAGCCATGTGCCGAGCTCCCCTTTAAGCCGGGGCAAGAACCAGCCGCCACCAACATCTGGAAATAGGCCAATCCCCGTTTCCGGCATCGCAAACAAAGTCCGCTCTGTGGCGATCCGGTGCGACCCATGCACTGATAGTCCGACCCCGCCGCCCATCGTGACGCCGTCCATGATGGCGAGATAAGGCTTCGGGAAGGCCTTAATCGCCGCGTTCATGCGATACTCTTCGGCAAAGAAGGCGCGCGCCGCTTTGCCATCACTGATACCGCTTTCACGGAGCATGGCGATATCGCCGCCCGCACAAAACCCACGCGTTCCGTCTGCGTGATCAATCATCACGATCTGAACACTCGGATCGAGCGCCCAAACGCGCAGGGCGGCAAGAATGGTCTCGCACATTTCCAAATTGAGCGCGTGCAAGGCTTCAGGGCGATTGAGAGTGATGTACCCGACACCACCCTCGTTTTTGGTAAGAACTGAATCTGTCATGCCATGGCGTTAGCGTGGCGACGCCGGGCGGTCTAGAGCGCGCTAGTGCCCGCCGCCAAAAATCCCAGTGCGGACATTATAGTCGGCTGCGATCTCATAATCGGGGTCATCGACACTATCGACCATCAACTGACCGGCTTTGCTCAGCAGGGTATGACAGTCTTTTGAAAGATGACGCAGCTTCAGCGTCTTGCCTTTCGCCTCATACTTAGCCGCCAGGTCTTCAATCGCCTGGAGCGCAGATTGGTCGACCACGCGTGAGCGCATGAAGTCGACAATCACCACATCAGGATCTTCGTCTGGGTGAAACAGTTCAGCAAAGCCCTCAGTTGAGCCAAAGAAAAGCGGGCCTTCAATCTCATACACCGTTGCGCCGGGGGTGCGAATGGAGTCGCGCTGAATGATGCGGATCCGTTTTGCATTGTTCCACGCATAAGCCAGCGCGCTCACAATGACGCCGACAACCACCGCAACAGCGAGGTCTTTCCAGACCGTCACAGCGGTCACGAGGATGATGACAAACGCGTCCGTCCACGGGATTTTGGACATGATCCGCAAGCTGTTCCAAGCGAACGTGCCGATCACGACCATGAACATCACCCCGACCAAGGCGGCGAGCGGGATCATTTCAATCCATTGCGAGCCGATCAGAATAAAGGCGAGCAGAAACAAAGCCGCAGAGATACCCGACATGCGGGTCCGCCCCCCCGATTTTACATTGATCATCGACTGACCAATCATTGCACAGCCGCCCATACCTCCGAAGAAGCCGGTCACGACATTGGCCGTGCCTTGCGCCACACATTCTTGAGAAGCGCCGCCGCGTTGATTGGTGATCTCGCCAACCAGATTGAGTGTCAGTAGGCTTTCGATCAGGCCAATCGCCGCCAGAATCACGGCGTAGGGCAGGATGATTTCAAGCGTTTCAAGATTGAGCGGCACCACTGGCATATGGAAGCTCGGCAGCCCGCCTTGAATGCTGGCAAGATCGCCAACAACGGGGGTATTGATGCCTAGCCCAATGACCAGAGCAGCCACGACTGCAATCCCAGCGAGGGGCGCAGGGATGATTTTTGTGAGCTTGGGCAGCCCCCAAATGATCAGCATGGTGACACCGATCAGAGACAACATGATCGCCATTTCCCCGCCCGGCAACCAATCGCCATTTGGTAAGAAGCTGTGACCATCAGCTGTCGCCGTGCCTGGCACTTGAAACTGTCCCAGCTGGGCTAAGAAGATCACGATCGCCAAGCCATTGACGAAGCCGAGCATGACCGGGTGCGGCACCAGGCGGATAAACTTACCGAGCTTAAACACCCCTGCCCCAACCTGTAGGATGCCCATCAGAACGACGGTGGCAAACAAGTATTCCACGCCATGCTGGGCCACTAGGGCGACCATGACGACCGCCAAGGCGCCGGTTGCGCCCGAGATCATGCCCGGTCGGCCACCGATGACGGCAGTGATCAATCCAACGAGGAAAGCCGCATAAAGCCCAACCAGAGGCTCCACACCTGCAACGAACGCAAAGGCTACTGCTTCCGGCACCAAGGCCAGAGCGACCGTGAGACCCGCAAGCACTTCGGTCTTAATTCGGCTCGGCGTGAAGGTTGCGCGCTGGGTCTGCGCCCAATTGGTCAAATTAATACGGTCTGCATAGGCAGAAAATGTCGTACGGGCCATGCGCGCTTCTCAAAGTTACGGGTCAAGTTTGCGGGGAAGTCGAGCGGGTGCGTAGGCGAATTCAAGGCCAGCGGCCACCCTAAACTTTCAGCCCGCGCGGTTTAGCAGCATTTCACGCTCGGTGAAGATGGACATTGGTCGGCACCTACTCCAGCTTAGCAGAAACAAAATTGGGAGAGGCATATGAAAGCTCTGTTTGATGTTTCGGGTAAAACGGCAATCGTCACCGGCGGTTCCAGCGGCATCGGCGCGATGATCGCGCGCGGCTTCGTCGAGAATGGCGTGAAAACCTATATCTCGGCCCGTAAAGAAGGTCCTCTGATGGCAAAAGCCGAAGAGCTATCGGAATATGGCACCTGTATTCCCATCCAAGCAGACCTCTCCAGCGTTGAAGGCATTGAACGCCTCGTCGCCGAGGTTTCAGACCGCGAAGACCATATCGACATCCTAATCAATAATGCGGGCGCCAATTGGGTCGTGCCGATCGATGATTTCCCAGAAGATGGCTGGGACAAAGTGATGACGATCAATATCAAATCCATGTTCTTCATGACGCAGAAATGCCTGCCGCTGCTGCGCAAGAATGGAACGCAGGAAGATCCTGCTCGCATTGTGAATATCGCCTCGATCCACGGGTTCGATAATCCGGGCATGCCGGCTTATGCGTATTCAGCGAGTAAGTCGGGTGTGGTTCACCTCACCAAACACCTGGCCACCGATCTCGCGAAAGATCAGATCAATGTGAATGCCATCGCGCCGGGCTTTTTCCCAAGCAATATGACCAAAGCTGCTGTCAGCAATGATGAGATTTACAAAATGGCCGTGGCGCAAATTCCTCGTGGCCGCGCAGGCGAGCCTGAGGACATTGCTGGCACAGCCATCTTCCTAACATCTCGAGCCGGCGCATGGGTGGACGGCCACACGATTGTACTCGATGGCGGCGCAATCGCTTAGGCTGATTTCATTGCGATATCGTATCTAACATTTTCTTAGGGCGCGTGTCCGTTTGTTAACTTGAGCTGGTTCCAGGCACCTCCTAGGGCGGGGGCGCTGCGTTACAACTATTGCAAAAGGCAATCTGTAATGCAGCCTCATAAACTCCTTCTCTCGGCGGCCATGGTCGCAATCGTGGTCCTCCCTCAAGCCTCTGCGGAAAATTTCTACGCGGAAGGCTTTGCCTCAGCTTTCAACACGGATGAAGCTGCGGGTGTCGCTGGCGTTTCGGATCTGAACTTCGGCACGATCGGCGCACGTGGCGGATATTCGTTCAATGAAAATTTCAGCCTCGAAGGTGAACTGCAAACCGGCTTAGATGACGAAGAGTTCGCAGCATTTCCCGTCGTGACAGAAATATCTTTGCAGTACAATGCAGCGATATTCGGTCGTTTCTCGATACCGGTCAGCGAACGCTTGAACCTGTACGGCCGGATTGGCTATGCCTCTACAGAATTTGAATTTACGAGCTCGTTAGGAGAGGTATCCGACTCTCTAGATGGCGGCGCCTATGGCCTCGGCGCATCGTTCGACCTCACCGATAAGATTTATATCCGAGGCGACGCCACGCGATATGATACCGGCCTGCTCGAGTCTGACTCTCTCGCCATTGGCGCAGGCCTGAGATTTTAGAGTCGGGATAGGTCTTGAAGATCAGGGGCAGCTCGATAAGCTCACCGCACTGCGTAAAACTGAATTCTTGAAAGGTTCTGATTATGCAGGTCTCGACCCGAACGCTAGTTGCCGCACTAATACTGTGCGCACTGCCCCCCACCGCCTTCGCACAGGAAGTCTATGTTGAAGGCTTGGTTGGCGGATTCGACACTTTTGGTTCGGATGCTCAAGACCGAGTGCCCGAGCTCGACTATCTCACGCTAGGCGCGCGTGCTGGCTACGAACTCAACGAATTTTTGGCGATCGAAGGTGAACTGATGACCGGCGCGGGGTCGACGGTAATTCACGATGTGACCGAAAGCTCGGATCTCGATATCAAGTTACGATCGCACGCTGCGGTGTTCGGGCGCGTCAGCGCGCCGTTGAGCGAACGACTGTCCGCGCATGGACGTCTTGGCTATGGATCGCTTGAACTCAGCACAGTCAATCTGACCCACGACGGTAATCGAGATGTCGAACAATTTCACGGACCGGCCTTTGGGTTCGGCACGAAATTCGATCTCTCTGACACAGTTTATGTCAGGGCCGATCATGCTCAATATGTCTCTAAGGCCCGAGGAAATCGGGTCTTCACAGTCGGTGCGGGGGTCAATTTGTTCGAGATCGCGAAAACCCTAAACGACCTGCGCGACTAAGCGCTGAGCGGACAGCCATCAATGGTGATCCGGTGCATGATCCGGCGCTGGCCTTGATAATCGTTCAGCGCCCAATGCCAGGTCGAACGATTGTCCCACATCGCAATCGAACCGGGCTCCCATTTGAACCGGTGATGAAAATCATGCCCGGTGAAGACGTGTGTATAGAGCTCTGAGAGCAATTCTTCGCTCTCGGCTTTCTCCATGCCCACGACCTCTCGCGTGAATGCCGGGTTCACATAGAGCGCTTTCTTGCCAGACAAGGGATGCGTGATGACGATCGGATGCTCAGGGTCCGTTAGCTGATCGGCCGCAGCCGAATTGCCGATCCGGTTGGTGCCCTCATCATGCGAGCCGGCATCGGATGTGTTGTAATAGCTGTCCGGCCCTTCGCCAAAAATATGCTTTCCCGAATGCACCGCTTTGCGCCCTTCGATTTTTTCTTTGAGCGCATCAGGCAACGCCTCATATGCTTTGTACATAGAGGCAAACATGGTGTCGCCGCCGCTTTCGGGCAGCTCGCGCGCAACAAGAACCGACCCGAGCGCAGGCTCATGATCGTAAGAATGATCGGTGTGCCAACCGCCGCCTATATTGTCTTTCTGATCCGCTTCTTTGGCGACCAGAGCAATCTGCGGATAGTCAGGATGCGCGGCGAAGAAGCGGTTGATATTAATGTCACCAAACCGCTCAGCAAAAGCGATATGATCATCTTCCTTTGTATCTTGATCGCGGAAAAAGATGACGCCATGCTCGGCGAAAGCATCACGGATCGCATCAAACTCAGACGCGCTCAGATTCTTGATATCGACGCCAGTAATCTCAGCGCCTAACCCATCGACAGTCCGTATTTCCATCTTCTCATTTCCTCCTCGGGCCTCATCTATCGGAAACTCACGAGGAGTTATAAGAACCTTCCGTTGCGTCGATCAAGGCGTGGTTTCGACGCCGCGAAGCTCGATCAGCGGGACCGCAATACTCTATCCCTTCAGCATATCCCGGCTGACAATCACGCGCATGATCTCATTGGTGCCCTCTAGGATCTGGTGCACGCGCAGGTCGCGAACAATCTGTTCGACGCCATATTCGGCGAGATAGCCATAGCCGCCATGGATTTGCAGCGCATCGTTCGCCACTTTGAATCCCGTGTCGGTAACAAACCGTTTCGCCATCGCGCACCAGCGGGTGGCGTCCGGCGCTTTTGCATCGAGTTTTGCGGCCGCTTCATAAAGCATCACCCGCGCCGCTTGGAGTTCTGTTTCCATGTCGGCGAGCTTGAATTGCGTGGCTTGGAAATTTGCGATCGGCTGACCGAATTGTTGGCGCTCTTTGGCATAGTCGAGCGCCTTGTCGAGCGCGCGTTGCGCCCCACCCAAGGAACACGCCGCGATATTCAAACGCCCGCCATCGAGCCCGGCCATCGCGAATTTGAAGCCGTGCCCTTCTTCCCCAATCCGATTGGCGACGGGAACCCGGACATCATCAAGCAGGACCTGCCGGGTCGGCTGCGAGTTCCAGCCCATTTTCTTTTCATTCGCGCCAAAACTCAGGCCCGGCGTGTCGAGCGGAATAATAAAAGCAGAGACACCGCGCGCGCCCTCGTCGGACGTTTTGGCCATCAAGACGTAAACATCGCTGGTGCCGGCGCCGGAAATAAACTGTTTCGAGCCATTCAGCACATAGGCGTCACCATCGAGAACCGCGGTCGTTTTCATCGCTGCCGCATCCGAGCCTGACCCAGGCTCGGTTAGACAGTACGACGCAACAAGCTCCATCGAGGTTAGTTTCGGCAACCAAGCCTTGCGTTGCTGGTCAGACCCAAACCGGTCAATCATCCAGCTCGCCATATTGTGGATTGAGATAAAGGCGGCGGTCGAAACATCGCCATAAGACAGTTGCTCAAAGATCAAAGCCGCATCCAGCCGACCGAGCGCCGAGCCGCCCACAGCCTCGTCGACATAGATGCCGGCAAAGCCAAGCTCTGCAGTGCTTTTGATCACGTCGATCGGAAAGTGTTTTTGCGCGTCCCAGTCTTGAGTATGTGGCGCCAGATGATCAGCGGCAAATCGCTTCGCCATATCCTGAATCATAACCTGTTCTTCTGTCAGGCGAGTAGTCATAGCAATTAGCCTTCTTTATGTTTATTAGGCGGAAGAGATGCCATAGGGGATTCGTTCGTCAATGTCTGACCTTCCGGAAGGATATTCTATCACAGCTGCAGAGCTCGATGATATTCCTGCTCTTATTGCAGTTGATAAGGCAGCCTCTTCCCTCTTCGCGGAAACGGGTTTGCTGGGTGAGGACGCCCTCGCTGATCATGTCCCGGCTGAGGTGTTTGAGAAAGAAATTCCGCTATTTAATGTCTTCGTCGCGCGTAACGAACATGGTTGGGCCGTTGGCTTCGCACTGATCCGATTGCGCGGCAACGGGCTCTATCTCGACCAGGTCAGCGTGCATCCGGATCATGGCAAAAAGGGAATTGGTCGCGCGCTCGTGATCCGCGTCCTCACAGAGACCGAGTTGCGGAAACTCCCCCATGTCAGCTTGTCGACGTTTCGCGATGTCGCATGGAACGGCCCCTTTTATGCCTCCATGGGGTTCAAAGAAATTCCGTACGATAAGCTCGAGCCTTATATGCTAGAGATTGAAGATGCGCAGAGACCGTTTATGGACGTGACCAAGCGCTGCTTTATGCGCCGAAAAGTTCGCCGTGCGCTGTTTCGATTTGGCGCCCCAAAGCCGGAGACCGCATGAGCATTCCGTTCAACCAATCTTTCCCCGCCACCCGTCTGCGCCGCCTGCGGCAATCGAGCTGGATCCGCAGCCTCACCGCAGAGAACGTGCTGACGCCTGCCGACTTAATTTGGTCTATGGTGGTGCATGATGGTGAGGGAGGCCGGATCCCGGTCTCGGCCATGCCCGGCTTGGAACGGCTAAACGTCGCTGAAGCCGCCAAAGCGGCAAAACGGGCGAGCGATCTTGGCATCCCCGCGATCGCCATCTTCCCGCATATCACCCCGGCGCATAAGGATGATGAAGGCAGCGAGAGCCTCAACCCAGATGGCCTCATCCCAACGGTCATCAAAGCGATGAAAGATGCTGCGCCTGAGGTTGGAATTATCTGCGATGTCGCGCTCGATCCCTTCACCAGCCACGGCCATGACGGACTGATTGACGAAACGGGCTACGTCCTCAATGATGAAACGAGTGCGGTCCTCGTTGAGCAGGCTTTGGTTCAAGCGGAGGCTGGCGCGGATGTGGTGGCGCCGTCCGATATGATGGATGGCCGTATCGGCGCAATCCGCGCAGCGCTTGAAGAAAATGGCTACACAAATACGCTGATCCTGTCTTATGCCGCGAAATATGCGAGCGGGTTTTATGGCCCTTATCGCGAGGCGATTGGCTCTGCGACCGCGCTGATTGGCGATAAGAAGACCTATCAACAAGATCCCGCCAATAGTGACGAGGCATTGCGAGAAGTCGCGATGGATATCGAAGAAGGCGCGGACATGGTCATGGTCAAACCTGGCCTGCCCTATCTCGACATCGTCCGTCGCGTCTCTGAGACGTTCCAAATTCCAACCTTCGCTTTTCAGGTCTCCGGCGAATACGCGATGATCCAAGCGGCGGCTAAAAATGGCTGGATTGATGGCGACCGAGTGATGATGGAGACATTGCTCAGTTTTAAACGCGCAGGCGCGAGCGGCATCATCACCTATTTTGCGGAAACCGCAGCGCAGCGTTTGACCTAGTAAGGCCCGGTCACCGCGCCATTGTCGCAACTGTAAGCCAGCGTCGATCGAACGGACGGCTCGAACCCATAATAAATATTGCAATTGCCGTTACCGAGCAGCGTGTTTCGGATCGCGCCGCACTGCATGCTGATCGCGTGAACACCAGAATTTTCGGACGTAATCCGGACAAATGAGAAGTCTTTTTTCTTTTCAAGGTTCATGGTTTTGCTGGCTCCTGCCGTGATCGAAAACGCATTGCCGGTCTTCTTACCGTCGCTGGTTTTCGCGGTAACGCGAATGGTCTGTGCAGAGGAAGACTGAGACACGCTCGGATCACCCTCACCACTCGATTTGGCTGTGTGATTCTTGAACTTAATATTGCACTTTCCGCCATCCCAACACGGCAGGTCCGTAATATCGCACGCCGACGCCGGCGCGATCGCAGCGCCCGCAACCAATGCGAGAGTGAGAAGCGTAGATTTTCCAAGTGTCATGGTCCGAACCTGTCTAAATTGTCTGCGTGAAATTTCGACCCTAGCGACGTGTCCGAGGAGATCACCTGTCAGACCCGACAGGGATTTCACCCTGGTGAGGTTCAGTGCTACGATGCCTGCAGAGAAGAGGTAAATATGTCGAAACCGGAAAACGTCATCGCCAAGAAAATGGTCAACGCGCTTATGAAAGATGCGGAAATCGGCGATCGCGCGCAGCGCTTCATGGGGGCTGGCGGGCGCCTGGGCACCAATGCGATGAAGAAACTGATGGGCGGACTTTGGGTCGGCGGCACAGCCTATTTGACTGAGGATGCTGTCGAGTTTCATCCCAATGGGTTCAATCGCGCCCTACACCAGGATCCAGACTCGCTGAGCGTAGTTCTCCCCTTGCGCAGCATTACATCCGTCGAAACCCGATTTGGCATCGGCACGCAAATCATAGACGTCAAAACCGCTATCGGCACGCTTTCTGTGCGGTGCTATGGCGCGCCGGGCTTTGCTAAGAAAATCGAAGCCGCGCGGACCGCCTAGGAAGATTACGGAATCTGATATTCGGATCGCTGCTTCCAGCGCGCGATATCGGCATATGTCTCCACCGGCAACCAAATCGATGTGGCAATCAACCAATCAAACCGTACCGGCGCTTGCAACAAGTCGTCCATCTCCGGTTTGAGCGCGCCCAGATCTTTCGGCTCCCCATAAGCAAGACTGATATGCGGATCAAAATCGCGGCTGGATTGAAAACTACGGCTCTCTTCCAAAAGCTTGCGCGCGCCGAGAAGTGGCTCGGTTGGTGCAAACCGCACGAAGAGTGACATCGTGAAACTTGGCGTTTGTGCAATCTCGATCGGATTAAGCGTCAGGCCGCTGAGCTGCTCCAAGACCGCGCCCAATTCAGGCTCTTCTCCGATCACAGACCCGAATGAAAGATGCGCCCGAAACCGCGGCGCGCCTTGTTGATCGGCGAGCGCATCGACCACGGCCTGAAAGCGCGCTGCATCCTGGTCCGCTGGAACGAGCCAATAAGCGATAATTTCTTGTCGGTCACTCATCCCAGGTTTCGTATTTCTCGCGCATATAAGCGACGCCATCGAGGACAATTTCTTCCAGCACATCCATGTCGATATCAGCGAGCTTGTTCACATAAAGGCACGACTTTCCAAGCTTGTGCTTTCCAAGGCGAGCCAGCATGTCCTGCATCTCGTCTGAGCGATAGCCGGGCATGATGTAGAACACCAAATTGGCTTTGCGCGGACTAAAGCCCGTTAGCATGAACTCCCCTTCGCGTCCGCTTTCATATTTATAATGATAGCGCCCGTAACCGATAATGCTGGGGCCCCACATGCTCGCCTTTAGGCCCGTCACGCGGTCAAAAAACTCCAATAGCACTTCAGCGTCTGCGCGCTTTTTCGGGTTTTCAACTGATGCGACGAAGTCTTTTGGATCGACTTTCGTGACCTGCGTTTTGTTTTCTGTTTTCGCCATTCTACACTCCCATTCCTGAGCTTAGCCGATGGATACCGTATCGCCCAGATCGAGCACAAGAATCAGCGCAATCGCGATCAGCAACAGCACAACCGAAAGCGCCATATTGATCGCCACTGCCCGGTCTGCGCCTTTCTTTTCAAGCCAGGTGCGCGGTCGGATGTCACGCAATCGGAACACAACTAAAGCAGACAGCACTAAGCTTGCGATATTCAGCGACAGCAACAGGCCAGCGCGCGACGCTAAGGCGTATTCACCCGCGCCGATAAACAGACCGATCGCGGCGCCGGGCGGTAAAAGCGCAGCCGCCACCATGACCCCGACCAAAGTCGCGTTCGCGCCTCTTGTGAGCGACAGCGCCGCGGCAGCTCCAGCAGCGATCGCGAGTGCCATGCCATCGAGGCGAACTTCCGCCCGTGACATCAATTCTCGGCTTTCAAGATCCACGGGAATGATGAAGGAAATCAGGATGGCGCACCCCAGAGCCACAGCAATCCCAACGCCCAGCGTCTTCGCTGCCCCAAACAACAAGTCTCTGTCACCGAGCGCTGCGCCGAGCGAGAAGCCAAGAATCGGCCCTAGAAGCGGCGCGATCACCATGGCGCCGATCACGCCAGCAACGCTGTTTGAGTGAAGGCCAATCGCCGCCACGATGGTTGAGAGCACCACGAAGATCAAAAAGTCTCTGTCCAGCTTCGCATCGGTGGACACGTCTTGATAAATCTCTTCGCGGAGCGCCAATTTGCGTTGGTTGGCGCGTTTGTTTTTGAGGTCTTTGTCTTCGGGGATCGCCGGTGCGGTCGCTTCGATGGGCACTAGCGATATCCGCCAGTCTTTCTCGCCTTCCAAACAGGCTTGCAAATTATCCACCAGGGTTTGTCGCGTGCCGTCACGAAGGAAGACAAGTATCAATCGCCGATCCTGTTGCTCTAGCGGGACGACAACATAATCAATCGGGTCCGCCGCTCGGATGGCGCGCAAAGCTGTCTCATAGGCTTCGCCTTCGCGCATATGAAGATCGAGGCGTCGCATCTAGTTTGGCTTACGTCCCATGCGCGCGAGAAGACTGCTCGTATCCCAGCGCTGACCGCCCATCGCCTGGATGTCCGCGTAATACTGATCAACCATCGCCGTGACCGGCAGGCTGGCGCCATTCTCTCGTGCGGTATCTAGCGCGATACGCAGGTCTTTGCGCATCCAGTCGACGGCAAAGCCATGCTCATAATGGCCGTCCCGCATGGTCTCCCAGCGGTTTTCCATTTGCCAGCTTTGCGCCGCGCCGCCGCTAATCGCCTCGATAACTTTCGCGACATCAAGCCCCGCTTCATCGGCAAAGTGCATGCCCTCTGCGAGGCCTTGAACAATCCCCGCAATGCAAATCTGGTTCACCGATTTCGCCAGTTGCCCGGCACCGCTATCGCCAATCAAGGTCATACGTTTTCCATAAGCCATCATGATCGGTTCGGCTCTTCCGAACGCCTCAGCGTCGCCGCCGCACATGATGGTAAGCTGTCCATTCTCGGCCCCGGCCTGTCCGCCCGAGATCGGCGCATCAACAAAAGCCGCGTCTTTCTGTGCGGCTCGGGCATACAAAGAACGCGCGAGCCCTGCGCTGGCCGTCGTGTGATCAACAATCACCGCGCCAGAGCTGATATTTGGTTCGAGTGCATCATAAACCGCGAGAACATCAGGATCATCGCCAAGGCAAAGCAGAATAAACTCAGCGTCTGAAACCGCGTCAGCAGGCGATCCGGCGGCGCTGCCTTTATGATCTTTCGCCCAGGCTTCTGCTTTGGCATGGGTGCGGTTCCACACGGTGACCTCGTGCCCCGCCGCCACCAAATGCCCCGCCATGGGATACCCCATCACACCCAATCCCAAAAATGCCACGCGCGCCATTCGCACTCTCCTCAACCTAAACACCGATTAAATCGAATAAATTTCATTTAAATCCAACAACCGGTTCAAAACGGATATTCACCCTGATGCACTATTGCACGTCACCAGACCAGAAGGGTCTATAGGGAAAAATATGGCTGTTGCTTATTCATCCCGGCGCACTCGGGGCAGAAGGCCCGCTGCGTCCGCCCGCAAGATGGGGACTTGGAAGCTCGCTTATGCAGACTTCCTAACCGCGCTTTGTGCATTTTTCCTCATCATGTGGATCATTCACGGCATCTCTGCTGGCGAACGCGAAAACCTTGCACAGCAATTTGGCTCTGAGAAAACCACCGAGCTGGTAACCGCTTCAATCGAAGAACCGCTTGCGTCAACCATCGCCGCTCAATTGCGCAGCGATCCGGCGCTGGCGGCGTTCGGCGCCTCGGTCCGGATCACCGAAGACCCAGACTTCATCCGCATCGACCTCTCAGACATGGCTGAACGGCCGCTATTTGAAACTGGCGATGGTCGCCTCAATCCTACGGGCGAACGCCTCACCCATCTCGCCGGGCGTGCGATCGCGATGCTGGACCTTCCGGTCACGATCGAAGGGCATACTGATTCTCATCCAAGCCTTACTCAGGGCTATTCGAACTGGGAATTGTCCGCCGATCGTGCCAATTCTGCCCGTCGATTGTTGATGGCAGCGGGCGTCGAAGAGCGCCGCATTCTCGGTGTCGCCGGTCTCGCCCATACCCAGCCGCTTCTACAGGATGCCCCCGAAGATGCCGCCAATCGTCGTATCTCAATAGTTCTGGTCATTCGCGACAAGACCGCCTAATCAGAAGGCCATGTCGAGAATCATCCAGGAGGCGGAATGACCGCAGACTTATTGGCTCATTGGCCCATGTGGGCGAGCCTAGCGGCCGTTGGGGTGACTATCATCTTTTATATGCTCGATCGCTGGTCGATGGAGCTGGTTTCGATCTGCGTGATCGCGGCGCTTCTCCTCTTGTTCAGCTTGCCGGGTGCGACAGCCTCAGACGGCTCCGAGATCTCCGTTGCGGTCTTGCTATCCGGTTTCGCCAATCCAGCCTTGATCACGATCATGGCCCTTCTGGTCGTCGGGCAAGGCCTGTTCCAAACCGGCGCGCTTGAAGGCCCCACCAAAGCGCTGGTGAGGTCTTATGATCGGCGCCCCGCGCTCACACTGCTCGGCGCGTTTCTAGCCGTCTTTTTCATCAGCGCCTTCACCAATAATACGCCGGTTGTGATCATGTTCTTGCCGATTATGTCGGCGATCGCGGCCAGAATGGGCGCGTCGACGTCGCGTTTGATGATGCCGCTCAGCTTTGTCTCAATCTTTGCCGGGATGACGACGCTAATTGGGACGTCCACAAATCTTCTTGCTGCGGATGCGTATGAGCGATTGACGACCGAACAGCTCGGCTTTTTCGATCAATCGGTTTTTGGCCTCATGCTCGCCGGCGTTGGCATGGTCTACATCTTGATTGCCTCACGCGTGCTGTTGCCGAACCGCGAAGACTTCACCGAAACGATGATGAAGTCCGGCAAGCAATTCGTCGCACAATTTGAAGTCACACCAGGCCATTTTCTAGACGGTAAAGAAGCCATCGCGGGCATGTTCCCCGACCTCAAAGACATGACGGTCCGGATGATCCAGCGCGGCGAACGCGCTTTGTTGCCGCCTTATGATGAGGTCCGGCTCCTACCAGGTGATCTGGTCATTGTGGCGGCGACCCGGCAAGCCCTGACAGATCTTCTCTCCGATAAACCGGCGATGCTTGAAGATATTTGGCAAACCGGGGTCCCGGAGACCGATGATACCGGTGAAAGCCAACTTGGCCTGGTCGAAGCGGTGATTGCCCCGGGCTCCCGCATGGCTGGGCGGACCGTCGAAATGCTTGGCTTCCGCCGCCTCACCCGCGCTGTGACACTGGGCATTCAACGGCGCAGCCGCATGATCCGCACCAAGCTTGGCGAGATCAGATTAGAAGCCGGCGACACGCTTTTACTTTGCGGCCCAATCAGCGCCTTTCGAGATCTCCGCACCAGCCGCGATCTGATCTTGTTGGAATGGTCGCAAAGCGAGTTTCCGACGACGACCCGCGCGCAAGTTGCGCGCCTCATCACGGTCGGCATGGTCATTGCCGCAGCGACGGGCCTGGCAACGATTACCCTGGCCTCCATCGTCGCAGCGACGCTGATGATCCTGCTGCAGTGTTTGAACCATCGACAAGCCGCGCGATCGCTTGATTTGCGAATCTATCTCGTCATCGCGGCTGCGCTCGCGATGGGGGCGGCTCTAGAAAGCACGGGCGCTGCGAAAATGCTGGCAGAACTGGTCGTGCTCCTGGCATCGCCATATGGTACACTGGCGGTCTTGTCGGCCATCTTCCTCGCGGTGGCGATCTTAACCAATATTCTAAGCAATGCGGCCACCGCTGTTCTGTTCACACCGATCGCGATTTCAGCGGCAGAACAGATCGGAACGGATCCGTTTCCATTCCTACTGGCGGTTATTTACGCCGCAAACTGTGCCTTCGCGACACCCATTGCCTATCAGACAAATATGCTGGTTATGGGTCCAGGACACTATAGATTTGGGGATTTTTTGAGATTTGGCGGGCCACTTGTGATCTTAATGTGGGCGGCGTTTACCATCATCGCCCCTTGGCGCTTTGGCCTTTAGATGCGTAAAATACCGATATGAAGTTAGATGAGTCGCTCTTTCTACTTCCGGGCATCCGGCACGGGCTGCGCTTTTACGTAACAGGCGCTAGGCCCTGCCCCTGTTTGCCAGGTCAGCTTGAGCGCAAGGGCTTCACCCATCTCACCCAAGAAAATCCAGACGCCTTACATGATCAGCTAAGCCGCGCAGGCTTTCGGCGCAGCCAAGGCGTGGCCTATCGGCCCGCCTGTCCGACCTGCAATGCGTGCCGGTCTGTACGCGTTGATGTACCGAACTTTGTGCCGAGCCGGAACCAGCGCCGAGTCATTCGCGCGAACTCTGATCTGGTGCGTAAACCCGTCGAAGCGCGGGCCAGTCGTGAGCATTTCCGTTTGCTCAAGAGTTATCTCCGCAGCCGACACGATGGCGGCGGCATGTCCGACATGGGCTATCGCGAGTTTTGCGCGATGGTGAATGACAGTCCGGTTCAGACTTTGATGTTTGAATATCGCATTGGCGACAAGGAAGACGCGCCGCTGGTCGCTGTCTCGCTGACAGACGTGCTGCGGGACGGGTTTTCCATGGTCTACACGTTTTTCGATCCAGCCATGCGCCGTCGAAGCTTGGGGTCTTACTTGATCTTAGATCATATCCAGCATGCAGGCGAACTCGGCCTGCCGCATCTCTATTTGGGATACTGGATCAAAGATAGCGAGAAAATGGATTACAAGCGGCGCTTCAAACCGCTTGAGGTGCTTGATGGCGGACGCTGGCGCCCCTTAGAAGATGATCAATAATTCCACAGGAGAAACCGGATGATTGACCGCCGAAAGCTATTAGGTGCGGCCACACTCGGCGCAGCAGGCCTTGCCGCAACCGCATGTAGCCAATCAACCAGCGAAGGCGATGGCGTTGCCTCACCCGCTGTGCGCCGCCGCAAAACACGCCTGACAATGACCACCACTTGGCCAAAAGACCTGCCAGGGCTTGGCATCGCCGCGCAACGGGTTGCAGATCGCATCAACGTGCTCTCAGACGGACAGATGGAAGTAAACGTCTATGCGGCGGGCGAACTGGTCCCAGCGTTTGAGGCCTTCGACGCGGTCGCCTCTGGCAACGCCGATATGTATCACGGCGCGGACTATTATTGGCAATCAAAGTCGAAAGCCTACAATTTCTTCACCGCTGTTCCGATGGGCATGACCGCACCCGAGATCATGGGTTGGATCGACTTTGGCGGCGGACAAGCTCTGTGGGAAGAACTGTCTGGCCAATATGGCATTATCGCTTTCCAAGGCGCCAATACTGGGCACCAAATGGGCGGCTGGTTTCGTGAAGAGATCAACAGCCTAGACGATCTTCGCGGGCTTAAAATGCGCATCCCAGGGCTTGGTGGTGACGTTATTCGAGCGCTAGGCGGTGCCGCCGAGGCGCTCCCCGGCAACGAGATCTATCAAGCGCTGCAAACTGGCCGGATCAATGCCACCGAATGGGTAGGCCCCTGGAATGACTATTTCCTCGGCTTCCATCGCGAAGCAAAATACCATTACGGCCCAGGCTTCCACGAACCGGGAAGCGCCCTCGCTGTTGGCATCAACCGCAATAAATGGGACAGCCTCACCCCGACCGAGCAAGCGATTATTCGCAGCGCTTGTAATGAGGTGAACCATTTGTCGGTCGGAGAGTTCACCTATCAGAACGGCGTTTATCTCGAAAAACTCGTCAACGAAGAAGGCGTCGAGCTGCGCCGCTTCCCTGATGAGGTCATGGCGCGCATGAAAGAAGCCTCTGCCGACGTGCGCAGCGATGCGGGATCGGGCGGTGATCTAGAGCGGCGAATCTATGAAAGCTTCGAAGACGCGCTGAAAAAGATGCGGGGATGGGCAAGTATTTCAGATGGGCCATATTTGGCGTCACGCGAACTCTAAACAGAGAACATTCAAAGGGGCATAACCGGGCGGGCTCATGGAGACCTTTGTATCACTCGTAGGAACTGGTCTGCGCTATGCAGGCTATGTCATGATGCCATTGCTAGTCTTGCCGCTGGCTCTGCTCGCGCTACCAGGGCCGCTTGCAGGCCCTTCCAAACTGGTCAGCCGGGTCATCGACCGGATCAGCGGCATCGCGATGGCCTTCGCGGTCTCGGCGGCGTTCTTAATCATCCTAATCCAGCTCGCTGCGGTGCTGCTTCGCTATGTCTTTGGGCTCAGCTTTAGCTGGTTGAATGACAGTGTGATCTTCTCCTTCGCGATGATCTTCATGCTCGGAGCAGCGGCGACATTGCGCGATGATGGACATGTCCGCGTCGATATATTGCGCCCGCGTTTTGGCCCCCGCACCAGAGCGGCTATCGAACTGTTTGGCGCGCTTGTGTTTATTGCACCGATTGGCGTTCTCATCCTCTATTCAGCCTCAGGCCTCATCGCGCGGACCTGGCTCGATCTTGAGCCATTCAATGAAAGCGACGGACTGCCGATCCAGTATCTGTTCAAAACACTGGTCCCCGTCTTTGCCGTTTTGATGATTTCACAGGGACTGAGCCAGGCGTTGAAATCTGCATTGATTGTTCGCGGTCTGGAAGCCGAACCCTCTGAAGCCCCTCAACCCGGAGGCGCTGTCTGATGGAATTGGAACTGATCCTCGCCCTCGGCATGTTTTTAACAGCGATTTTGGCGCTGCTCGCGGGCTATCCGGTTGCGCTGACCTTAGGCGGCGTCGCGCTCATCTTCGGGATGATTGGCGTCGAGCTCGGGCTCATCCCGCTGCCGATCTTGCGTAACCTCCCGAGCCGAATTCTTGGCTCGATGGAAAACCAGGTTCTGATTGCGGTCCCGCTCTTTGTGCTGATGGGCGTCATTCTAGAACGGTCGCGCGTGGCGGATGATCTGCTTCAGACTGCCAGCCGCTTGCTGGCGCGGGTGCGCGGCGGATTGGGCTATGCCGTGGTCATTGTTGGCGCGCTGCTTGCTGCGTCCACTGGCATTGTAGGCGCCACTGTGATCACCATGACTCTGATCGCCCTGCCAACCATGTTGCGCCAGGGCTATGACCCTAAACTGGCAACCGGAACCATCGCGGCCAGCGGCACACTGGGACAGATTATCCCGCCAAGCATCGTCTTGATCTTGCTAGCCGACGCGGTTTCGAACGCCAATCAATCGGCCGCTATGCGGTCGGGTGGCGGCGCGGGCGTTGTTTCGGTTGGTGACTTGTTTGCTGGTGCGCTTTTACCCGGACTAATGCTGGTTGGGCTGTATCTGCTCTATCTGGTCATCACAGCGATCTTGAACCCAAGCGCCAGCCCCGCCGCGAAGCTCGACGATGATGCCGAGCCGCTGAAAGCCGCAGAAATCGCGCGCAGTCTTGGCGCCCCTCTGCTCTTGATCATTGCAGTGCTCGGTTCCATCCTGGGCGGCCTCGCCTCACCGACAGAAGCCTCAGCCATCGGTGCTGGCGGCGCCTTACTCTTGGCCGGTCTGCGGCTCGCGCCAGACTACGGCAAAACGGGCGACTTGGGCAGCATTTGGGGCGCCTTTATCAGCCTTATCATTCTCGGCTTCTTGGCCAATATGATGGACCTTCGAGTCAATCGGGAAGATCTTCCAACCACAGACCTCATCGGCATCATATTCGCTGGCGTGCTGAGCTTGGTCTTTTTGGGCGGTCTCCTCTCCGCGGCGCGCGTTCTGATCCGCGCCAAACAGTTTGGCAGCGCGCTGACATCCGGCGTTCAAATCACCAGCATGGTGTTTCTGATCCTGATCGGCGCGAGCCTATTCGCCTTGGTGTTCCGCGCTTATGGCGGCGAGCATTATGTTGAGGCCTTGCTAACCAGTATCCCAGGCGGGCTTTGGGGCGCGCTTGCGATCACCATGCTCGTCATGTTCATTCTGGGCTTCTTTCTCGACTTTATCGAGATTGTTTTCGTCGTCGTTCCGATCGTTGCGCCGCCTCTGATCATCCTAGGCGCGGACCCGGTTTGGCTCGCAATTTTGATGGCGCTCAACCTTCAGACCAGCTTCCTGACGCCGCCCTTTGGATTTGCGCTTTTCTATCTACGCGGCGCAGCGCCCGAAGGGGTTGAGACGATGGATATTTGGCGCGGCGCGATCCCCTTTATCGGATTGCAGCTGATCATGATCGGCTTGGTCGCCGCGATCCCAGCCCTCGCAACCTGGCTTCCTTCCATCGCAGGATAGATCGCTCAGCCTTTGCGCGGACGCGCCAACCAAAGCGCAAACAGGCACGCAACGGCGTTCGTCACCAAAGTCACGCCGAGAATGGTGAGCACCACGGAAGGCTCGTCCAACTCCCCGCCAGCTTGCTTTTGATAGACGCGATTGAAGTAAGAACGATAGTTCAAACAGAGCGTGAATGCCCATCCAGCGGCAATCCATCCGGCTGAACTGATCTCGCGGCGCAAGAGCGAGCTGCCCGACCCTAATAGCATCAGCCCAATCGCGATCAAATCAACGAGATAGGCGGGTAAGGGTTGGCCATAGAGGACGTGATAATAGGTCTCACCGGCAAAATGCAAAAGCGCCGCCGCCATCGTCAATATGGCGAACGGCGTTTCGAGCTTAGATCTCATTAGGGAAGTCCTAGAACTTAACCTCTGGCGGCGTGCTCATGGTCACGCGATCTTCGCCAAGATCGAAGAATTCGCGCGGCTCGAAGTTAAAGCTGCCAGCCACCAAAGAGCCCGGGAATTGTTCGCGCGCCGTGTTATAATCCTGTACCGCAGAGTTATAGAACCGGCGGGCGGCGGCGATCTTATCTTCGATCACAGACAGCTCGTCCTGAAGATCCTTGAAGTTCTCATTGGCTTTCAGATCTGGGTAGGCTTCGGCGAGCGCAAAGAGACGTCCCAGCGCTTGGCCCAGCATGCCTTCGGCGGCGCCCATTTCGCCGGGCGTATTCGCGCTGACCGCTCCTTGCCGGGCCTGAATGACCGCATCGAGCGTTTCTTTCTCGTGCGCAGCATAGCCTTTTACCGTCTCAACCAGGTTTGGAATAAGGTTTTGGCGCTGCTTGAGCTGAACATCGATATCCGCAAACGCTTGATTACAGCGCTGACGCTTCGCGACGAGGCCGTTGTAAATCCCGATAATGAAAAACGCGAGTAGGACTACAAGTCCGAGCACGACCAGAAGCGGCGTCATTGAGGAGTCTCCCTATAAATTCGATCCCGAACAATAGCTAATGGCGCTCTTGCCGTCGCGCAAGGCTCAAGCCTCGATCAGGGTTTTCGCTCGGGCAAACACGGCCTCGAACATTTCCTCGGTCAGGCGGCGCGTATTGGTGTTGTAGCGGGAGCAATGGTAGCTTGAGAGCAGCGTCAGATCTCCGACCTTGTACTCCGATCCATGGCCAAAGGGGTGGTCTTTGAGGCGCAACCCAAGCGCCCGAACCGTCGAATCATGGCTGATCTTGCCCAGACAAAGCAGAACTTTGACTTGGCTCAGAGCCTCAATTCTAGACTGCAGGAACGGACGGCATTGATTGATTTCCGCGCCAACTGGCTTGTTCTGAGGCGGCACACAGCGCACTGCATTGGTGATCATAGCGCCCTCTAGCGTTAAGCCATCATCGGGTCTTCGGTCATAAGTTCCGCGGGTAAATCCAAATTTTCCGAGCGTCGCATAGAGCAGGTCCCCCGCCCAATCGCCGGTGAATGGGCGACCTGTCCGGTTCGCACCGGTCATCCCAGGCGCCAGACCAATAACCAGAAGCTTCGCCTGCTCGTCTCCAAAGCTCGATACCGCGCCGTTGAACCAGTCCGGTTCTTTGACACGCTGATCCAAGATAAACTGGCGGAGACGTGGGCACAGATCGCAATCTTTGGGCGCTTCGGCGGCGATTTTTGTCATCTTTTTAGACCTCATCGTCTCGCTATTCGAACCTGCAGGCCAGCCGTGCCTAAATGAGCTCATTTTTCAATGCAAGTCCGGGTTGCGCTTGCGTGCTGCACTGCATATAAGGGCGGGCTACAGGAGATTTACATGGCACGTGTGACCGTTGAAGACTGCGTCGACAAAGTCCCAAATCGTTTTGATCTGATCCTTTTGGCGGCTCAGCGCTCGCGCATGATCCGTGAAGGCTCACCGCTTACGGTTGATCGTGACAATGATAAAGATCCAGTCGTCTCTCTGCGCGAAATCGCAGAACAGTCGATTGATCTGAAAGTGGTCAAAGAATCTCTCGTTGCTGAACTCCAAGAAGTTCGCCCAGGCGAAGAGGAAGAGCGCGAAGCAGATCAAATCGCCCTTCAGTCTGGCCCAGCTGCTACCGAAGAAGACGTCATGCGCGCTTACCAGGCCGAACTGGAATCCGGCCGCGACGACCGAATGTAGGTGTGAATGGCAACTGCGACCGTCAAATCTGAAGACCGGTCGCGCGCTTCTAGGCCGCCGCGCGGGATACGTGATGACGAGCCTTTTCTAACCAAAGAAGAGCTGGCGGGTATGGTTTTGGCCTATCAGCCAGATGCGGATCGCGCTTTGCTGCACGCCGCCTATGATTTTGCGCGCGAAAAGCACGGTGACCAGCTACGCCAATCCGGTGACCCATATTATTCTCATCCGGTACGGGTCGCGACTCTGCTCGCCTCCATCCGTCTCGATCAAGCCACCATCCTAGCGGGCCTGTTGCATGACACAGTCGAGGATTGTGACGATGTCGATCTCGCGATGATCGAGACTCAGTTCGGCGAAGATGTAGCTGAACTGGTCGATGGGGTCACCAAACTCGGACAATTAGAATACCAAAGTGAAGCCAGCAAACAGGCGGAGAATTTCCAGAAGTTCATCCTCGCCACAGTCAATGATACCCGCGTGCTGCTCGTAAAACTCGCCGATCGCCTGCACAATATGCGGACGCTCCATTATAAGAAAAAAGAAGAGTCTCGCCGCCGTGTGGCGCGTGAAACGATGGACCTTTACGCCCCGTTGGCGCGTCGGATTGGCCTTCACTATGTTGCTTCTGAGATGGAAGACCTGTCCTTCCAACATCTCAATCCTGAAGCACGCGCGCAAATCCTCTCACAACTCGAGGCGCTCGAGTCGCGCAACAAAGATGACCTTGAGCGCATTCGCCTCGCCATCCGCCAAGTGATGGAACGCGAGGACATTGAGTGCAGCATCAAAGGGCGCCGCAAAGAACCCTATTCGATTTGGCGCAAGCTCGAGAAAAAATCGATTTCATTTGAAGACGTTGCCGACATTTTTGGGTTCCGCGTGATCGTCAACACGACGCCAGAATGTTATAAAGCCCTTGGCGCGTTCCATACCGAATGGGCGTGTCTCCCCGACCGGTTCCGAGACTTTATTTCAGTGCCAAAGCCGAATGGCTACGCCTCACTCCATACAACGGTCCGTGCCAGCGGGAACCGCTTGGTCGAGCTGCAAATCCGCACCGCGGAAATGGACAATACTGCCGAGCGCGGGGTCGCAGCGCACTGGAATTACAAAAACAGCGCTTATGGCTTCGATATTGATAGTTCGCGTGCGGCGGGCCTTGACCCAGCCGCCAACCTGCGGGCGTTTGGTGAGTTGCTCACCCATGGCGGTGATGCCGAGGATTTTCTCGAGCACGCCAAAATGGAGATGTATCGCACCCACGTCTTCGCCTTCACGCCGAATGGGCGCTTGGTTCTGCTCCCGGCAGGCTCGATGCCGCTGGATTTCGCTTATGCCGTTCACACGGCGATCGGCGACACCTGCGACGGCGCGAAAATCAATGGCGTACCGCGCAATATGCGGACGCCGCTCCAGAATGGCGATGTGGTCGAGATTGTTCGTCGTGAAGACCCACGACCGCTGCCTGGATATGAAACACTTTGTGTGACGGGCCGGGCGCGCGCCGCTCAACGTAAACTTCGCCGCGAACTCGAGACCAAGCAATTTGCCAATCTCGGTCGCAACATGCTTGAGCGCGCGTTTCGCCAGCATGAGATTGATCCGGTCAGCGTGGATATGCGGAAAATATCCGAACGCGCAGGCTTTGATGGGGTTCAGGCCATGTTCGAAGCGCTGGGTCGGAGCCATGATGAGGTGGATCGGATCTTAAACCTCGCCTTCCCAGGCCTTGAACTCGTCAAAGACGGGCCCGCTGACAAAGTCACGTTGGACGACGAGCATGCCTCGAGCATGATTGCCGGTGAGAACCTCACCCCCGGCGTAACCTTGCACTTGGGCGAATGCTGCCACCCTATTCCAGGCGATCGGATTGTTGGTCTCCGCCAACCGGATCGCGGCCTGGTCGTCCACACAATCTATTGCGGCACTGTCGCAGAATTTGATGACCGGCCAGAGCTTTGGGTCGACTTGCAATGGACTGAGCTCGCCAAATCCGGCGTGCGTGCGGTTGGGCGGATCTCAATCAATGCGGCGGACAGTAAAGGCGTCCTCGCGCAGCAATGTAGTGTCGTTGCTCAGGCTGGCGGGAATATTATCGGCGTCTCGACCCATGCCCGCGAGCCCGGTTTTATGGAGCTTGTCTTCGATATCGAAGTTGAAGACCTCCGCCATTTAGAACAGATCAAAGCTGCGCTGCGCGCCCTCGCTGTCGTTGAGCGCGTGGAGCGGATCGAGGAGAGTGAATTTGAATAATGATCAGGTGCTGCAGGTGTTCCGCGAAGCCGGTGCGCTTTTAGAAGGCCATTTCATCCTCTCATCGGGGCGCCGCAGCCCGATTTTCCTGCAAAAAGCGCTGGTTTTCTCGCAGCCTGAATTATCCTCCAAACTCTGCGAAGCTTTGGCAGAGAAAGTAAAAGCGCGCCTCGGCAAAATTGATGTCGTGGTCGGACCGGCCATGGGCGGCGTGATTCCGAGCTATGAACTGGCCCGGCATCTGGGCTGTCGTGCGGTATTTGTTGAACGGGTTGAGGGCGTCTTTGAATTAAGACGCAGCTTTGAAATCGCAGAGACTGATCGCGTGCTCATCGCCGAGGATATCGTCACCACGGGATTGTCATTTAGAGAAACCGTCGATGCCCTGAACAAGCTTCCGGGCACCGTGGTTGGCGGATCCTGCATCATTGATCGCAGCGGCGGAGAAGCCGATGTCGGCTGCGATCTCGTTTCGCTGGCGGCGATCAAGTTTCCTGACTATGACGCGGACGATCTGCCGCCCGAGCTTGCGGCGATCCCAGCCTACAAGCCTGGCAGCCGAGGCCTAAAACAATGACGCGGCGCATTCGGCTCGGCGTCAATATTGATCACGTCGCGACCATCCGGAACGCCCGCGGGGGTTCTCATCCGGACATCGCGCGCGCCGCTGAAGTTGCAACAAAGGCTGGCGCAGACGGGATCACCTTCCATCTACGCGAAGACCGCCGACATATTATGGATCCAGATCTGCAAGCCATCCGTGCCGCGACGCGCTTACCGCTAAACATGGAGACCGCGGCGACGGACGAGATGCATGTCATCGCCATGGATTATAAGCCTGAAACCGTCATGTTCGTGCCCGAGAAGCGCGAAGAGCGCACAACAGAAGGCGGCCTCAACGCGGCGCGCGAGCACAACAAATTGGTGCCAATGATCCGGGCACTCAAAGAGAATGGCAGCCGCGTCTCCCTGTTCATTGAACCCGATCCGGTTCAGCTCATCGCAGCCCAGAGAATGGGCGCGGACATTACCGAGTTTCACACTGGCCGTTATGTCGAGCTGCGCCTCGCTGGCGAAGAAGAACTCGCAGCCGCAGAGCTCGAGCGTATCGCAGACTGCGCCAAACGCGCCGTTGATATCGGAATTGAACCGCAAGCCGGGCATGGCCTAACTTATGATACGGTCCAGCCCGTCGCCGCCATTCCAGAACTCACCGAACTCAATATCGGTCATTTCTTGATGGGCGAGGCGATTTTTGCGGGCCTGGAACCCGCCATTCAGAAAATGCGTCAGCTGATGGATGAGGCGCGCGCATGATCATCGGCATTGGCAATGATCTTTGTAATATTGAGCGCATCAAAGGCTCGCTCGAACGGTTTGGGGAGCGGTTTGAGAAACGCTGCTTCACCGAAGGCGAAATCGCCAAAGCGCGTCGCCGCCGTCTCACCGCTGAAACCTATGCCAAACGGTTCGCCGCCAAAGAAGCCTGCGCCAAAGCGCTCGGTACAGGCGTTCCGCGCCGCGGGGTTCATTGGAAAATGATGGAAGTTGTTAATCTGCCATCAGGCAAGCCGACGCTAAAATTGACAGAAGGCGCCTTAAAACGCCTCGAAGAGATCACGCCAGAGGGGCTTGTTGCGCACGTTCACCTAACGATGACTGACGATCATCCTTGGGCCGAAGCGCAAGTTATCATAGAGGCCCTGCCCGCATGAAACGTCCGTCCCGACCAAAGCGCACTCGGCTCCGCGCGGCAGCGAAAGCTGTGAAACAGCCAACCCTCAACCGCGAGAAACAGCGCCAACTCGAAACCGCCATTGGGTACCATTTCAAGGATAGCGCCCTGCTGAACCAAGCGCTGACCCATCCCAGCTTGATTGATGAGTTTCGCGGCGATGCCAGCTTTTCCAATCAACGTATGGAATTCCTCGGGGATCGGGTGCTCGGCCTCGTCGTGGCTGAGATCTTGATCAATAAATACCCCAAAGAGCGCGAAGGCTTTATGACCAAACACTTCCACAATCTGGTCAGTGGGCATACGTGCGCAGATGTGGGCACAGCACTCAATCTACGCGACTATCTGTTCATGGATTCAACCATGAAATCCAGTAAGCCAGCCCGATATGACAAGGCTGTCGCGGATGCGATTGAGGCTTTGATCGCGGCGATTTATATGGATGGCGGGATCGATGCCGCCGAGCGCTTTATCAAAAAATGCTGGACCTTTGACAGCCTGACCAAAGACGTTGTCGATCCAAACACCAACCCCAAAACCCGATTGAGCGATTGGTGCGGCGCAAATCAATCAGCGTATGCCGTATATGAAACGATCGAAACCAGCGGGCCACCGCACAATCCTGTCTTCACCGTCAAAGCCTCTGTTGAAGGCCATGGCGAAGCGACTGCAAAAGGTGGTAACAAAGCTGAAGCTGAACGCGCCGCCGCCAGCGCCCTTCTCGATCTCCTGGACAAAACATGAGCGATACAGATCCTAGCCTGCCGTCTGAAGCAGACATTACCCATGCTGGCTTCACCGCCATTATCGGCGCCCCGAATGCGGGGAAATCGACGCTGACCAATCTTTTGGTCGGCACCAAAGTCGCGATTGTCACCCATAAAGTACAGACCACGCGCTTTCCGATCCGCGGCGTCGCGCACGCTGGCAACGCGCAAATAGTGCTGGTCGACACGCCGGGAATTTTCCGCGCTAAGAAACGACTTGATCGAGCGATGGTGAAAGCGGCTTGGTCGGGCGCCGAAGAAGCTGATGCGGTGGTGCATTTGATCGACGCCTCAGCCTGGGTCGCTGACCAAGCAGGCGAAGCCAGTGGCGCGCAAAAGCTCTCTGTCGAAGATGATCGCCGGGTGATGGAAACCCTGAAAGAGACCGGTCAGAAAGCCTTTCTGGCGCTGAATAAGATTGATCTATTCCCGCATGATAAAGTGCTGCCGATCATGGCGGAGCTGAATGAAGCAGGCGTCTATGAAGACATCTTTATGATCTCTGCGCTGAACGGAGACGGCGTCCCGCCTTTGCTCACCAAACTTGCGTCACGGATGCCAGAAGGCCCGGCCCTCTATCCGCCAGAGCAAACCGCAGACTTGCCCATGCGTCTCTTGGCAGCAGAAGTGACCCGCGAAAAACTGATGCTGCGCCTGCACCAGGAATTACCGTATCAATTGATGGTCGAGACAGAGAGCTGGGAACCGTTCGACAATGGCTCGGTCCGTATCCGACAAGCCGTCATCATTGCGCGCGAACAACATAAAGGCATGGTCCTCGGCAAAGGCGGTGCGGCGATCAAGGCGATCGGCAAAGCCGCAAGAGAAGAGCTAACCGAGCTCTTGGGCCAGAAGGTTCATCTCTTCCTATTCGTCAAAGTTGACCCCAAATGGATGGAGCGACGCGAGGCCTATCAATCGGTCGGCTTGGAGTTTGATGCTTAAAAGAGCCTTTCATCCAGACCTCATCCTGAGCGAAGTCGAAGGATGTTTGGATTTTGCTCTTCCTCCTTCGACTTCGCTCAGGATGAGCCGCAAGCCTAAGGAGGAGGCCCGGCATGGAGTGGCGTGATCAAGCGCTAATTCTAGGCGGGCGGCGCTTTGGCGAAAGCGGCCTGATTCTCGATGTTCTTACCGCCACACGCGGACGCCGTTCTGGCTTGGTCTATGGCGGGGCAAGCAAGAAGAAACGCGCTCAATTCGAACCTGGCAACACAGTGGAACTCAGCTGGTCTGGCCGGCTCGAGGAACAATTGGGGCGATTTACCGTGGCGGAGGTCATCACCAGCCGTGCCGGACGATATCTCGACCGGCCAGAGGCCTTAGCCGCCATTAACACGATCGCTGCCTTGCTCCGCGGCGCTGTCGATGAAGGCGATGCAGCGGGCTCTACTCTTTTTGGCCCTACAGTCATTCTGCTTGACGCGCTCGACACCTGGCCAGTTTGGCCAGCGCTTTATGCCCGCTGGGAGCTAGGATTGCTATCGGCGCTTGGGTTCGGACTCGATTTGGATAAATGCGCGCTCTCGGGAGCAAATGATGGCCTCACGCATGTGTCTCCCAAAACCGGCCGTGCGGTGCGCGGATCAGAGGCCGAAGACTATGTTGATCGGCTATTTCCGCTGCCATCCTTCCTGCTCGACCCCCGCGCCCTCGCCATGGCCGAAGACATTGAAGCCGCTTTGCAATTGACCGGCTATTTCTTGGAAGAACGTCTATTCTCCGCGGTCCACAAACCGGTGCCGCCATCGCGCGCCCGTTTAGTGCCAAAATTGATTGGCTAAATCCCGCCCTATTCAACTTTCGTTCAGACTCATCTGCGCATGGGAGAAATGTGTTCTGGGATAGAGATTAGATTAGAGGCTGATAATGAAGAAAACAGTACTTTTTGGCGCCATGAGCGTCGCCCTCCTTGGTCTTGTTGGTTGCGTTCACGTGGATGAAGGCGACTGGTCAGATTCTGAAGAGATTGCCCGCAACACCGAAACCGCTCTGCGCGTTTGCGGCGGTCCAGGAACAGTCGAAAAAGTTACCGAAGACGGATATACCTGCAAGCAAGACTAAGCTTAGAGCTTTGTTTTAACGGCAAGTTTCAACGCTGCCCATGTCGAGATGAAAATGATCGGCATGGGCAGCGTCATAATCTGGGCCGAGAGTGGTCGAAAACAATCGACAGGCCTTTTTGTGAACCCGGGACAGATATTTTCCAGCATCGCTTTTCTCACGCCAATGCTGCCGGACGCTAATTTGCGTCCCGTCCTCAAGCACAAACCCCGAAATATCGATCGCATTGGCATAAGAATGCTGTGACCGCACGCCGGTGCCTGCGATATTGCGGCAACTAAACGAGCCATAAGTTTGGATCTGCCGAAGCGGGGAACCAAAGATCTTTTCAGCTTCGGGTCGCAACACATTGCGCTCCCAGATGTGCAACGCCGCCATCTGATGACAGGTCATCCGCAATGGCGCCGCATTAAACGGCGTCAGGGAACGCTTTAAGCTCAGCGTTTCCTCCAGCGGACATCGGGCTTCAGCGCCGTCGGCGCGCACCACCTCAAACTCGACCCCCGCTTCCTCCAGTTTGGCCCGGCACAGTGCCTCGTCATATTTGAGATCTGTCAGCTTCCCATAAGTGGCAAGCCCAAGAGGCTCTGTGAGGTCTGGCGGGCGCAGCGGATTGTGCTGGTACGGCAAAAACCGGTGCACCAGATACGCCAATCCTATGACGGCCAATCCCAATAAAATCAGTCGCCAATGACGCATGGTATTCCTTCGTTAACCAATCGGCGTTTTCTGTTAACGTGTACATCAGTGTGGCGATTCTACGCCATCGCAGACTTTAGAGGTGCGCATGACCGATCTTTTGGAACCAGAAGACGATCGCATTATCAACGAACCGCTCAGCGAAGCGCTCACCAAGCGCTATCTCGCCTACGCGCTGTCGACCATTACCTCTCGGGCCCTGCCGGATGTCCGCGATGGCTTGAAGCCGGTCCAGCGCCGCATTCTGTATGGTATGCGCGAACTGAAGCTCAATCCTGACGGCGGATATCGCAAATGCGCCAAAGTCGTCGGCGAGGTCATGGGTAACTATCACCCGCACGGCGACGCCTCGATCTATGACACTATGGTTCGCCTCGCCCAGGATTTCTCTGTTCGCTATCCTTTGGTCGATGGTCAGGGCAATTTCGGCAATATTGATGGCGATAGCGCCGCTGCGATGCGTTATACAGAAAGCCGGATGACCGAAGCAGCGCAATTGCTGCTCGACGGTCTGAACGAAGACGCAGTCGATTTCAAACCGACGTATGATGAGAATGATGAAGAGCCTGTGGTTCTGCCGGCTGGCTTCCCCAATCTCCTCGCCAATGGTGCCACCGGGATCGCGGTCGGCATGGCGACAAGCATTCCGCCACACAATGTCGCTGAAGTGATTGATGCGGCGCTGCTACTCGTCGATCGTAAGACCACATCAACAGAAGAGCTGCTCGAAGTGATGCCGGGACCGGATTTCCCAACCGGCGGTGTGATTGTCGAACCGAAGGAGTCGATCCTCGACGCCTATGAGACCGGACGCGGCAGCTTCCGCATGCGGGCCAAATGGTCGGTCGAAGATCTTGGTCGCGGCACCTGGCAAGTCGTGGTTACCGAGATCCCGTATCAGGTTCAGAAGTCAAAACTGATCGAACGCCTTGCTGACTTGATTGAGAGCAAGAAGGCGCCTCTGCTCGCCGATGTTCGGGATGAGAGCGCCGAAGATATTCGCCTCATCCTAGAACCGCGCGCGAAGACGGTTGAACCCGACGTGTTGATGGAAAGCCTGTTCCGGATCTGTGATCTCGAAACGCGCTTTAGCCTCAATATGAACGTGCTGCACAAAGGTGCGCCGCAAGTTATGGGGCTACGCCAAGTGCTGCGCGCCTATCTCGACCATCGACGCGAAGTCGTGGTGCGTCGCTCACAATTCCGCCTAGATAAGATCGAAAAACGCCTCCACCTGCTCGACGGCTATTTGATCGCTTATCTCAATATTGATGAAGTGATCCGGATCATCCGCGAGGAGGATCATCCAAAACAGGTTATGATCGACCGGTTCGGGATCACCGAAATCCAAGCTGAAGCCATCCTCAATCTCCGTCTCCGCGCTTTGCGGAAACTTGAAGAATTGGAGATCCGTAAGGAACACGAGTCGCTGAGTGAAGAGCGCAGCGATATTGTCGCCCTTCTAGGTTCAGAAGCGCGTCAGTGGACCAAGGTCAAAAAAGAACTGAAAGAAGCCCGCAAAGTCTTCGATCCGAACACCGAACTGGGTCGCCGCCGCGCGAACTTTGACGAAGCGCCGATCATTGACGTCGGCGCCGCGCTCGAAGCCTCAATGCCAAAAGAGCCGGTGACCGTGGTGCTTTCGACCAAAGGCTGGATCCGTGGCATGAAAGGCCACGGCATCGATCTGGCCTCTGCGAAGTTTAAAGACGGTGATGCCCTGCTCTTCTCAGAGGAAGTGCACACGACCGATAAGCTGATCTTGATGTCATCTGATGGCCGCGCCTTCACGCTCACCTGCGATAAACTCCCGGGCGGACGTGGGCATGGCGAGCCAATCCGAATTTCAATCGATCTCGAAGACAGCGTAGACATTGTCGGCATGTTCAAGCTCGATGGATCACGCAAACGGATCATGGCGTCGGATGCGGGCTATGGTTTTGTCGTCCAAGAGGGCGAACTCGAATCGAACCGCAAAGCCGGGAAATCGGTTGTCTCCGTCCCTGATGGCGGCAAACTTCTGAGCGTGGACCTGGCCAAAGGCGACCATGTCGCAGTGATTGGCACGAACAAAAAGCTGCTTATCTTCCCACTTGATGAGCTGCCGGAAATGTCGCGCGGTAAGGGCAATAAACTGCAAAACTATCGCGGCACCGATAAGCTGGCAGATGTCATCGTCTTCCATGCCGAAGATGGTCTGATTGTCACTGATAGTGCGGGCCGAATGCGCGGTTTCCCAGAATGGCGCGAATGGATCGGCAAACGGGCACAGGCTGGCAAAGTGGCGATGCGCGGCTTCCCACGCTCCGGCAAGTTTACGGGCTAGCCCTACAGCGCTAAACTCCCAGCATGATCAATCCTGGATATGTGCAGCGCATGGCGCGCTATAATCGTTGGCAGAATGAGAGCATTTACGCGGCCGCCAATGACCTAAGTGACGCTGAGCGACGCAAAGACCGCGGCAGCTTCTTTCAATCGATCCACGCAACGCTGTCCCATGTGCTTTGGGCAGATGAGCTTTGGATGAGCCGCCTCTCTGACTGGGAAGCCCCAACCGGCACCTCACGAGAAGTCCCGCTCTATAATGATTGGGACGCCTTAAAAGACCGGCGCGCGGCAGCGGATCAACGCTTCCTCAATTGGGCAGATGGCGCGGCTCAAGCAGACCTAGACGGCGATCTGGAATGGTATTCCGGGACGCTACAACGCGGCATGACGAGCCCGCGGGCGATCTGCATCATGCAAGTCTTCAATCACCAAACCCACCACCGCGGACAAGTACACGCCATGCTGACAGCCGCAGGCGCCAGCCCCGAAGACACCGACATTCCATTTATGCCAGAGGCTTATCTTTAGACACCGAGCACGTCGCTCATATCGTAGAGCCCGGAGGGCTGGCTCGCGACCCACTCAGCAGCTTTGATGGCGCCATAGGCGAATACGGCCCGATCTAGAGCGGTGTGGCGGAGGGATAGGATCTCCATCTCTGAGCCAAACGTCACTTCGTGATCGCCAATCACGCCGCCCGTGCGCCGCACGGAGAATCCGATCTCACCTGGGACGCGTTGTGCATCTGGACCGTTATACGGTTCTGCGCGTACCTCTGAGAGTGATTTCGAGCGACCTGCGGCCGCCGCATCGCCGAGCATCAACGCTGTTCCCGAAGGCGCGTCCACTTTGTGCTTGTGGTGGGTTTCCAGGATTTCGATATCCCAGTCAGTCCCCAATCGCGCCGCGGCTTGTTTCACCAAAGCCTCGAGCAGATTTACGCCCAGTGAAAAATTGCCCGCTTTGACAATTGCCGCGGTTTTGGACGCGACCTGAATTTGCCGCTCTTCTGCGTCTGAGAATCCGGTCGTTCCGATCACAAAAGCGGGGGCACCTGTCTCCGAAAGCGCTGCCAGCGTCGCCGCAGGGACCGTAAAATCGATCCACACGTCTGCCGTCTGAGCCGCGCTGACGATATCCGTTTGCGCCGCCACACCGATAGGCTCCAGCCCTGCCAGAACGCCCAGGTCTTTGCCAAGCGTGTCAGACCCTGGCGCCTCGCTTCCGCCCGAGACTTTGTGTCCGGCGCAGTGCGCGGCTTCGACCAGTTGGCGCCCCATCCGGCCGGCGCATCCGGCAATCGCAATATTCAATATTCTCGTCATGCCCGCCTTATACAGAGCTTCGGCTCGCTGGCCATATAGATGTCGACACCCTGGGCAGCGCCCGCATTTGTGTTAAGCATAATGAGTAAAGCCGAAACTGGCGGATGATGGAGGGAAAAATGATCAGATTTGCTCTTGCTGGATTGGCCTCGGCGCTGTGTGTCAGCCTCCCGAGCCTGGCTCAACAATTCAGCCACTCCCACGGATCCAAAGGCCATCATAGCCATGACATCACGACTTATTCGGTGAGTGGCAGCTGTTGCTGCCCAACCCATTCAAGTGTGGAGCTCTCAGGCGCAACGCATCATTCCACGCGAACTTATGTCAGACGCTACACCCACCCTGTCATCGAGCGCCGTACCTATTCACGCGTCGTCGAGCCGCACGTCTCCCATTCCGCGCACCGGCGCATCATCCGCGTCGACAGCCATTACCAGCATCATCACCACAGCCGCCCACACCATCACCACAGCCGCGAACACAAACACGTCTTGTCCCACGATGAACGGCGCGAGCGCGACTATGCCCTGGCTGGCAATGGCCATGATGACCGCGCCCGGGCGTGGGCGCATTATGACCGGAAATGGCGGTCCCGCA
This sequence comes from Hyphomonas sp. ske169, assembly GCF_056850855.1. NCBI lineage: Bacteria > Pseudomonadati > Pseudomonadota > Alphaproteobacteria > Hyphomonadales > Hyphomonadaceae > Hyphomonas > Hyphomonas sp. ske169. Next base: position 372,686 of record NZ_CP096146.1, read on the forward strand.
CCAACGATAAACGCCACTCGGCAGTCTTTGATTGCCCTGCTAAGGCCGCGCGCATGTACCAAATCTCTGCTCGAGGGCCGCGCGCCGCCATAGAAACCGCTTGGGATACGCTTGCTTGGACGGATCCGTCTCCCGCAGGCGCCGTTGACGCGAAAGAAGACACGCGCCTCACTTGGCGGTTGGACGCTTATTCTGAGACGCAAGAAGATGCCGAGGCCAGCGCCGCGCTGATCCGCGAAGTGGCCCCAGAACTCAATCCCGTCATCGAAGCTTTAGAGGATCGCGATTGGGTGACCCTGTCACTCGAAGGCTTGCCGCCCGTACGTGCGGGGCGTTTTATCGTGGCCGGGAGTCACGCGCTTACGCAAACCGCACCGGGCAAAACCGATATCTTGATCGAAGCGGGTCCCGCTTTCGGGACAGGGCATCATGGCACAACGCTTGGCTGTTTGCTGGGCTATGAGCATGTATTGAAATCAGGCGTGCCCTCGAAAGTCTTGGACGTTGGGACCGGATCGGGTGTGCTCGCCATCGCGGCGATAAAGACGGGAGCCCAGCGCGCGATTGGCACCGAAATCGACAAACAGAGCGTAACCGTCGCCAATGAGAACGCGCGTAAAAACAATGTCGCAAATCAGTTTGTTACGTATCACACGCGCGGAGCGACCAATCGGATCATTCAATCGGTGGCGCCGTATGACCTAATTTTCGCAAATATCCTGGCAGGCCCGCTGACACGATTGTCGCCAAAATTGGTGCCGATGATAGCCCCTGGTGGCCACATCATCCTGTCGGGCCTTTTGACCCGACAGGAACCTTTGGTCCGCGCCGCCTATACCGGGCGCGGCCTATCTTTGGTCAAACGGATCCGCAAAGACGGCTGGTCGACCTTAGTCTTAAAGCGCAGTGCTTAGTGCGATAGGCGGCGTGCGTGGCGCGCCGTTCGGGTCGCCAAAAGCCGTGGTTTAGAAGCGGCCAGATCCTCATCGCTGACAGCGATTGTAACGCCGCTATGAGGGATGATCTCCTGAACATTTTTTGAAATGCTCGGAATGAAAGCTTGAAGGCCAGAATGGCCGCGCAAAATAGAGTTGATTTTCATTATACTCGTCCTGGGAGGTTTTTTATTGTGACCGCTATATAGGTAATGATTGTTGCAAAAGAATATACAAAACTGTAAATTATCATGCATTATTGCATAGCTCAGTTTCGGCTTTGCACCTCGCTTCATTCAGGACTATTCAAATCGCATGAAACAGAACTTTGACGTCAAAGGCGGCCCACAGATTGGCCGCGAGAATCTTCCAAAACTGCGCGCCGAGATGAAGCGCCTGCAGCTCGATGGATTTTACGTGCCGCATGAAGACGAGTACCAAAACGAGTACTTGCCCGATGCAAATGAGCGCCTGGCTTGGGTGAGCGGATTTACTGGCTCCTTTGGCTCCGCGATGATCTTGATGGACCGCGCCGCCCTCTTCGCAGATGGCCGCTACACAATTCAAGCCGCGGAACAAACCGACCATGATTTATTCGAGCGGGTTCATGTCCCAGACCCCGGCCCCTTCGGCTGGCTGAGCGCACAAGACCTAAATGGAAAAACGCTTGGCTATGACGCCGCGTTGATGACACCGAATGATGTCGCGGCCTTCCAAACGGCTGCCACGAAAGCCGGAGCAACAATCCGAGCCGTCGCCGACAATCCTGTCGATCTCGCTTGGTCGGATCGCCCTGACCAACCGCACGCATTGATCGAACCGCACGCGCTCGAATTTGCCGGACAAAGCGCAACTGAAAAACGCGCCGAAATTGCCACATCGCTCAAAGAAAGCGGCGCGGATGCCTTAGTGATCACGGCGCCAGCGAGCATTGCATGGCTCTTCAACATTCGCGGCGGCGATGTCGCCTGTTCGCCGCTGCCGCTTGCCCGGGCCATTGTTCGCAGCGATGGCAGCGCAACCTTGTTCGCAGACCCTGCCAAAGAAAGCGAAGGCTTACGGGAACATCTCGGCAATCAAGTCACACTGGCGCCCATCGATACCCTGCCTGACGCCCTTTCTGAACTGAGCGGTAAATCTGTCAGCCTCGACCCGGCACTGGCATCTGCATGGTTCTTCCAAGCCTTAGAGGCGGCTGGGGCAACGCTTGTACGTCAGCCGGATCCGGTGCTGCTCCCCAAAGCGTGCAAAAATGCAGAGGAACTCGCTGGTACAGCCGCCGCGCATCGTCGAGATGGCGTCGCCGTAACCCGTTTTCTCCATTGGCTCGATACCGACGCCCAATCCGGCACCTATACCGAAATCGACGCGGCTCTGAAACTGCTCGACTTCCGATCGGTGGATACGAGCATGAAAGATATGTCGTTTGAGACCATTTCCGGCGCAGGTCCAAATGGCGCCCTGCCCCATTACCGTGTCTCGTCCGCATCCAACCGCAAGCTGGAGCGCGGCTCGCTTTATCTGGTCGATAGTGGCGGCCAATATCCTGATGGCACCACCGATATCACTCGTACCGTTGCGATTGGGGAGCCGTCTGAGGATATGCGGCGCCACTATACATTGGTTTTGAAGGGCCATATTGCACTTGATCGCGTGCGCTTCCCCGCCGGCACGACGGGCACGCATCTCGATACGTTGGCGCGCCACGCCTTATGGCAGGCTGGTTTGGACTATGATCATGGCACCGGCCACGGGGTTGGCGTCTATCTCGGCGTGCATGAAGGGCCTCAACGCATCGCAAAAGCGTGGAACGCTATTCCGCTAATGGCGGGAATGATCGTCTCAAACGAGCCGGGCTTTTACAAAGAAGGCGCGTACGGCATCCGGATCGAGAACCTGCAATATGTCACCCCGCCAGAAGAAATTGAGGGCGGCGATCGCGCCATGTTGGGCTTTGAATGCCTAACTTTCGCGCCACTCGCGCGAGACCTCATCGATATCAGTCTGCTTTCTCAAGAAGAGCGCGACTGGGTAGATGACTATCATCAGCGCGTGATGACCGAACTCGGCCCGCTTATCGATGGCAAAGCCGCGACCTGGATGCAGGCCGCCTGTCAGCCCCTCTAGAGGTCGCTGATCAGCTCGATCCATTCCGCCTCGGTCATCACAGAGACGCCGAGATCTTGCGCCTTTTTCAGTTTCGATCCGGCGCCTGGGCCCGCGACGAGAATATCAGTCCGCCCAGAGACGGAACCAGAGACTTTTGCGCCGAGCGCCGTCGCGCGGGCTTTCGCCTCATCGCGTGTCATGGCTTCCAGCGTCCCGGTGAACACGACGGTTTTCCCCGCAACCGGGCTTTCGCTGGCGGGTGCTTCGCCATCTTGGATGTCTAGCTCTTGCATAAGCTCAGCCATCATCTCCTGATTGTGTGGCTCGGCGGCAAACGCTTTCAGCGCCCCCACCGCAGCGCCGCCGATGCCATCAATCGAGACCAGCGCCTGTTCGGCCTCACCTTCGGGATGATCGCGCGCCGATTCGACTGCGCTCCAAAACTCCGCCCATTTCACAAAGGTCCGAGAGAATAAGTCCGATGTCGTTTGGCCAACATGCCGGATACCGAGCCCGTTCAGGAAGCGCGCAAATGGAGCTTTGCGGCGCTCATCAATCGCGGCGAACAGTTTGTTTGCAGAGACGCTGCCAAAGCCTTCCCATTCCGCCAAAGGCGGGTATCCAGCCGCCTCGATTCGGATGGGAAGCTGGAAAATGTGTTGCGGGGCGCTGACAATACCGCGCTCATGGAAAAGCTCAATTTGTTTGGCGCCAATGCCATCGATATCGAGCGCTTTGCGAGATACAAAATGCTTGAGCCGCTCAATCGCTTGCGCCGGACAAATGAGCCCGCCTGTACAGCGCCGACGCACGTCTTCTTTGCCTTTATCATCGACCTCGCGGATCGCCGCTGAGCCGCATTCGGGACAGGTCATCGGCATTTCAAACGGTGCGGAGCGATCCGCGCGGTCTGGATCCAGCACGCGCAAAACTTGTGGGATCACATCGCCAGCGCGCTGGATTTCGACTTGATCGCCGACGCGGACATCGAGCCGCTCGATTTCTTCTTCATTATGTAATGTGGCGTTCGAAACCACCACGCCGCCCACCGTGATCGGCTTCAGACGCGCCACAGGCGTCAGCGATCCCGTCCGCCCAACTTGGATGTCGATCGCCTCTAAAACAGTTACCGCTTTCTCTGCGGGGAATTTGTGAGCAATGGCCCAGCGCGGGAACCGGCTGACTTTTCCGAGCCGTTGCTGCCAATCAAGGCGGTTCACCTTATAGACGACGCCATCAATATCGTATCCCAGACCGGCGCGGCGTTCGACCATATCGCGATAGGCCTTGAGCAATCCTTCAACCCGCTCATGCGCTTGAAACAGCGCATTCGTGTCAAAGCCCCAATTGGACAAGGATCGCACGGCGTCGACTTGGGTTTCTGCAAATGACTCCGACACCTCGCCCCAGGCATAGGCGAAGAATTTGAGCGGCCGCTGGGCGGTCACGGATGGATCTTTCTGGCGAAGGCTGCCCGCCGCGGCATTGCGCGGGTTCATGTAAAGTTTGCGCCCCGCCGCTTCTTCGACCTCATTGAGCGCTGCAAACGCCTCATCGCTCATATAGACTTCACCGCGGATTTCGATCCGGGCCGGCCACCCTTCTCCAAGAAGGGTGTCAGGTACATCATCCAAAGTTCGGGCATTCGCGGTAACGTCTTCACCGACCTGACCATCGCCGCGCGTGGCCGCTTTTTCGAGCTTTCCATCCTGGTAAGTGAGGCTCAAAGACAGGCCATCGATTTTGGGCTCGGCAGTGATTTCGAGCGGCTCATCCGCTTCGAGGCCAAGAAACCTCCGGATACGGTCTGCAAAGTCTTGGACATCTTCATCGGTGAACGCATTGTCCAAGGAGAGCATCGGAACGCCATGCTCAATCTTTCCGAATCCATCGCTGACTCCGCCGCTGACAATGTCACTCGGGCTATCAGAGCGTTTCAGATGCGGAAACCGCGCCTCGATCGCGAGATTGCGGCGACGCAAGGCGTCATATTCTGCATCGCTGAGGTGCGGATTGTCTTCGCTATAATAAGACGCATCAGCGAGTTTGATTTCCGTGACCAGCCGCGCAAGCTCTTTGCGCGCCTGATCCTCAGTCAGCGCCTCAACCGCTATTTCTTCATTCATGCCGCCTCCAGCAATTTCAATGCGGCGGCGCGCGCCTCATTGGTAATGCTGGAGCCTGACAACATTCGCGCGATTTCTTCAAGCCGTTGGCCATCATCTAATTGCGCAACATGTGTGAAAACTTGATCTTTGGAATTCATCTCTTTCATCACCCGCCATTGCCGGGCTGCCGCAGACGCCACTTGCGGACTATGGGTGACGGCAAAGACTTGCCGATCTGTTGCGAGGTCACCGAGCCGATCTCCAATTGCCGCGGCGACCGCGCCACCAACGCCTTGATCGGCCTCGTCGAAAATCAGCGTGCAGGCTTTGCCCGATTCGCTCAAAGCGCATTTCAGCGCGAGGGAGAACCGCGCCAGCTCGCCGCCTGACGCGATAGCCTTCAATGGCCCAAAGCTGGCGCCAGGATTGGTTTGCACTTCAAACGCAGCGCGCTCCAAGCCGCGGGCCCCGCTATCGTCTTCCCCTATGGGTGAGAAGGCGACGCGCACACGAACTCGGCCCAGATGCAAAGGTGCCAATTGGGCTTGAATATCTTTTTCGAGGTGCACCGCTTTTTGCTGCCGCGACTTACTTAAACGGTCCGCCGCGGCTTGCCATTTTGCTCGCGTGTCCGTTTCACATTGGACCGCTTGTTCAAACGCCTCGGCATCTGAATCACATAAGGCCAATTCCTGTTGAAACCTCTGGAGAGTCTCAGCCAGATGCTCAGGCTGGCTGTCATATTTCCGCGCAAGGGCTCGCAGCGCAAACAAGCGCTCTTCGACGATGGTGAGCTGGGTCGCATCATGTTCGGCATATTGCGCCAAAGTCGACACGCAGGATTGGGCTTCTGAAAGCTCAATCAGCGTCCGCTCTAACGCTTCCGAAGCGCCGCCAGCCACCGTGGGCAGCTTATCGTCTAAACTCTCAAGGCCCGGGATCCGGACAATGCGGTCGACCGCCTTCGCAGCGCGCATCAGCGCGTCTTCAAGTTTCGGGTCAGACAAGGCCTTGGTCGATTCGGCCACCGCATCTGTAATCCGCTCGGTCTGTAGCAACGCCCCGCGACGGGTCGTCAAAGCCTCAATTTCCCCCTGTTCAGGCGCCATTTTCGACAGCTCTTCGACGGCGAAAGTGAGCCATTCTTGACGGTCGCGCGCAGATTGGACATCCGCTTCCAATTGCTGGCGAGCGGCTCGCGCTTCGTCAAAAGCGAGCCAAGATTTCCGACACGTTTCAACAAGGGTGTCTAGCCCGCCATAGGTGTCTAAAAGTTCCAAATGAGTCGATGGCCGCATCAGGCTAGAGGCGGCGTGTTGGCCGTGAATTTCGACCAAGACTTCTGCTAATTCAGCCAAAATCGCTGCTGCCACTGATTGTGCATTCACGAAAGCGCGTGAGGGGCCGTTTTGCGACACGGTCCGCCGAAGGACCAGCATCTCATTGCGATCGAAGGTAAGGTCATGCCGTGCCAGAACATCCCAAGCCGGATGCGCCGGCGGCAACAAAAATTCCGCAGAGATATTCGCTTGTTCGGCACCAACGCGGACTTGCTTCCGGTCAGCCGGCCCACCCATGACAAGGCCCAAAGCATCCAGAATGATCGATTTACCCGCCCCCGTCTCACCGGTTAGGGCTGTAAAACCATCCGCCGCCTCGAGATCGAGACGATCAATTAGAACGAAAGATTGGATCGAAAGCGCATATAACATGCGCCCTTATTACCAAAAGAACAAAATGAGAACAAGCTCTATTTTCCACCTGGGATAAGGCGTTGAAGCCACGTTCTTTTTTGCGCTTCCGTGGCCCCTTCTGGATCGAGGCCTTGCCCGCTCAAGAGGCGATATGAATACTCATACCATACACTTTCGGGAAAATTATATCCCAAGACCGCCCCTGCCGCGAGCGCTTCCTGCTTGAGGCCGGTGGACAAATAGACCTCAACCAAACGGTGAAGCGCTTCGGGTGTGTGGCTAGTGGTTTCATACTCGCTGACAACGGTACGGAATCGGTTGATGGCAGACAAATGCTGGTTACGGCGAAGATACCAGCGGCCAATTTCCATCTCTTTGCCGGCCAGCTGATCACGAACCATATCAAGCTTTACCGTTGCGTCCCGGGCATAGTCTGACTCAGGATAGCGCCGCACAACATCAAGCAAGGCGTCGCGCGCGAGTTCAGTTGTTTTCTGATCACGACCAACATCCATGATCTGATCAAAATAACTCACCGCGATCAGGTAGTAGGCGTAAGACGCCCCCTGCCCGGCGGGATTAAGCGACAAATAACGCTGCGAGGTTGCAATCGCCTCGTCATAGGCGCGTGATTCGTAAGATGCGAATGCGGACATTAGCGAGGACCGACGCGCCCATTCTGAATAAGGGTGCTGACGCTCAACCTCGTTAAACAGCAAAATTGATTGCTGGAAATCGCGCTGATCAAGCTCATCGACAGCGCGCGCATAGAGCTGCTCAACCGGACGCTCGACATACGCCAATTCCTGACGGCGATTGGAGTTTTGGCAGGCTGTGATTGCAAGCACCGAAGCCATTGTCGTAAGCAGAGCGAAGTGTACTTTACGCATGAGATGTAAGGCCCATTGTTGGTTTCGCGCCAGTTTCCCCACGGGGCGAAATTTGTAAAGTGCAACACTGTGCCAAGACCCGCAATGTGACTGTGATTTACATACTTGTCACAAACTTGGATCGACCTAGTTTTCCATCTGAGAGGGTACGCACTATTCCGTGCGCCCACGCGAGGCCGCTATGACAGACCTAGAAAACACCTATTTGACAGCGAGTGAAGTCGATCGCCTGGTTGGTGACCGCATCCGGCGTCGTCGAATTCTGATGGGCCTCACCCAGGATCAGCTCGGCGAGTCCCTGGGGATTTCGTACCAGCAGATTCAAAAATACGAGACCGGCGCAAACCGGGTTAGCGCGGGTCGCCTCTATTTGATCGCATCGCGGCTTGAAGTATCACCCGGTTGGTTCTTCGACCCGGTTAAGTCTGATGCCTCCAGCGACGATTTTGACGAGCTTGGATCATCGCGCCTACTGATGGAATTTGTTCGCAGTTTTGCCCGCATCAAAGACGAACGCCTCAAAGGCGTGCTCGTCTCTCTCGTTCGGGCAATGGCTGACGAAGAGCCGGAAAACGCGGAAACAGGGTCCAGCAATGGCGTGCATGAAGCGCGCGCTCCGATTCGATAGAATCAATTTTTGAGACAATGAGAAAACTCGGCTGAACCGCCCGTAGAATATGAAAAAGGGAGGTCAAAAAGACCTCCCCTCTACACTCTACCGATACTCTACTAGGCGCGTTCATACCGGAAAGTATGAGATTTGGAAACCCATACCGTCCAGCATGACAAAAACGTATGGCTTAACCAGCAACCGTTTTTGCGAGGGCACGCGCTTGAGCTTTCCAGTTGTCACGGGTCATACGACCTGGAAAACGCAGTAATCCTTCGAGAGAATCCATTTGGGCTTTGCGAAGTTTCGCAATCTGCCAAAAGTGATAGATGCCGGCATCGTTAAGACGACGCTCAAGCACCGCACCAACGCCTTTGATCAGTTTCAAATCATCAGCTTTGCCCAGTGGCTTTTTGAGTCCGCCATTTTCGTCCGTTGCCGGAGCGGTCGTGGCTTTTGGGGCTGCTTTAGCTTTTGCCGCTTTAGGCGCAGCCTTTGGAGCAGCTTTCACTTTAGCTTTGGTTTTTTTGGCCTTCTTGGCCTTTTTAGCTTTTCCGCCAACTGACGCGATTTCTTCGCTCAAACGCTCGACGCGGGCTTTGACTTTGTCGTCAGCGCCGTCCGCATTGGCACGAAGGTCCGCAACCTGCTCTTCAAGCTCATCGAGCTTGCTGTGCAGTTTTTCAGCTTTCTTAGACTTCAAAGAAAACTGCTTGATGCCGAGAGCTTCGCGCATGCGCTCCATGCGGGCTTCCAGACGCTCACGCTGCTCAGACTGGAACTTTGAAACAACTTCAGTCGCTTCACCAGTTGCTTCCGCAACACGGCCACGAACCTTAGCAGCTTCTTCAGCAACACGGCCCATCTGCTCAGTCATTTTCGCGATCGCAGTGTTAGACGTCAGGCGCGCGCGAACATCGCTCTCGATTTCTTCGCCGCGAGCTACGAGATCTTCAAACATGACTTCGCCTTGGCCGCTGACTTTGCCAACACCTTCAGTGGCAACGTCATAGGCTTTGCCATAGGCGCCAACGCCGGCAAGCCAAATCTTGTGCGCCACGTCAAAGCCTTTAGCTTCGATGGCTGCACCCATGAATTGCGCTCTGGCCTTTTTCTCGGCCTTCTTCGCTTTCTTCTCTTTTTTGTCTTTCTTCGCCATGTCTAGGCTCCGTTGAAATAGGGGAACGACCCTTTGCCATTCCTCATTGGCGCCTCAGATATTCGAAATGTCTAGAAAACGCATACTAATTGGATCCCCGACCGATTTCGCGCGCCACGCGAATTTGTGATTAGCCCGTCATCGAAATCGGGTTATCCTCCTTCAAATGAGGTGGATTATCGCTGCACTGCTCCTCGCCTCACCGGCCGCCATGGCGGAGGATGAGGCGCAACGGGTTGCCTTCACTGAAGGGCGATATCACGAGGCTGTTCTGCTTTCTGCGACCCTGCCCACCGCCGATAATCTAGCCTTTTCTGCCCGCAGCCTCCTCGCTGAAGCAGTGAGCGCGCCTGACTACGCGCCTCCGCCACACTTATTGGATGCGGCTGAGGCAAATGCGCGAGAAGCGCTGGCGCTTGATCCCAATCATGTCGAAGCCCGGTTGCAACTCGCCATCGCCCTTTCTTTAAAGGCACGTCCACTCTCCACGCGTGCAGCGATGCGGACTGGCTATGGCGAAGAGGCCAAACGGCTCGCCGAGGCCGCCCTCCGCGACGACCCTGACAATAAATACGCACACGGGTTTCTCGCTGTTTGGCATTTGGAGGTACGCCGACGCGGAGGGGCAATCGGTGGTTCGATTATGGGCGCTTCGGTCCGCAAAGCGCGTGCGCATTATCAGGCTGCCATTCAGTCGGCTCCGGACGATGCCGCTATTCACTGGCAATATGCGAGAGCCCTGACAGCGCTCAATGCCAAACGCCACCGGGACGAGATTCATGCCGTCCTATCCGTGGCGCTCGATTGCCAAGCAGAATCCCAGCTTGAAGGCGTGATGAAGCAACGCGCCGAATGGCTCAGCGCGAAGCTTCATCAGAAAAACTGGAAAGCAGCGGAACAAACCGCCGCGCAAATGCTCTGACCGCTATTCCGCGGCAATCGACTCCAGAGCGTTCACTTCATCGAGAAACTTCTCAGCTTCGAGCGCCGCCATACAGCCCATGCCTGCCGCCGTAACGGCTTGGCGGTAAGTCTCGTCGGTCACATCCCCGGCAGCAAACACGCCCGGGATATTTGTCGCCGTGGAATCCGGCGCTGTGATCAAATACCCATTATCGTGCATGTCGAGCTTACCGACAAAGAGTTCGGTCGATGGCGCATGTCCAATCGCGATGAAGATCCCGTGCACCGGTACGTCGTCGACTGCGCCAGTTTCGACATTCTTCAACCGCGCTGCCGTGACGCCGAGCGGGTTTTCATCCCCAACGACTTCATCAAGCGTCGTATTCCAACGCACTTCAATCTTAGGATGGTTGAGCAAACGGTGCTGCAGTATTTTTTCGGCGCGCAGACTGTCGCGTCGATGAACCAAGATCACTTTCGACGCGAAATTGGTCAGGAACAGCGCTTCCTCAACCGCTGTGTTTCCGCCGCCGACGACCACAACATCCTTCTCGCGATAGAAGAAGCCATCACAGGTCGCACAGGCGGAAACGCCAAAGCCTTGGAATTTTTGCTCGCTCGGAAGGCCGAGCCATTTGGCCTGAGCGCCAGTCGAAATGATCACGGCATCTGCGGTATAGACCGTACCGCTATCACCAACCGCTTTAAACGGACGAGTCTCGAGATCGATCGTCGTAATGTGATCCTCAGCCAGATTAGCGCCCATTTTCAGCGCGTGCTCTTTCATCTTTTCCATCAGATCGGGGCCCTGGATTTCGGCAAATCCGGGATAATTCTCAACATCTGTCGTGATGGTCAGCTGTCCGCCGGGTTGTGATCCAGCCACGACGAGCGTGTCGCGCATCGCGCGAGCAGCATAGACGGCCGCGGTCCAGCCGGCTGGGCCCGAGCCAATAATCAAAATCTCAGTATGACGTGTGTCGCCAGCGGTATCCGCCATAACGCTCTCCATCTGCCTGTTCTAAGGCGCAAATCAGTTCAGCGCTGGTTATGGGGATTCGCGCAGAGATAATAAAGAGGGCAATCACCTCACAGCCGCGTGAAGCTGGGCTTAAGACTCAACGCCCATTTCCCAAGCCCATACGCCTTCACATCCCCGCCACATCGCATAAGTCACAGGGCCTTCGAGCGACGCTGTGCTCATCAATCGGCGCGCCCAGTCGTCACCCGGCGCCATATTTGCTGAGTTTACGCCCCATAAAAGCTGCGCTTGGCGCAGGCGCTTTTGGTCAAGTGAGCCATAAAGAATGGGTTTGGTACCACGAACGCGAGAGAATTGTGCGAGGCGGAAAATGTCTCCGGTCCGCAATGCGAGCGGCGTGTCGTTGCGTTCGGCGATTGCCATCACGGCCGTCGCGGTGGTGTCGACATCGTCATAGGCCTCGCCGCCGCCATCATATTGCACCAACGCCTGGCGATAATCGTCGGCCTTTTCGACCGCACGGATGATCCGGTTCATAATCGCAACCGCTGTCGCCGGGTGGCGTCCAACAGCCGTCTCAGCGGACAGCATCACCGCATCAACGCCTTGATAGATGGCTGTGGCAACATCGCTGGCCTCAGCGCGCGTCGGCGCGGCGTTCTCGACCATGCTTTCTAGCATCTGCGTCGCTACGATAACCGGCTTGGCCGCATTGCGAGACACACGAACAATACGGCGTTGAATCAGCGGCACTTCTTCGGGCGGGAACTCTACCCCCAGATCGCCGCGCGCAATCATCACCGCGTCCGTGGCGTCTACAATGGCATCCAAATTGTCGATCGCCGCAGGTTTTTCGAGCTTTGCTACAATCATCGCCTGATCACCAATCAAGCTCCTGGCCTCTTGAATGTCCTCAGCCGTTTGCACGAAGGACAGCGCGACAATATCCACCCCCATTTCGAGGGCGAACGCGAGATCGCTCCGATCTTTTTCTGAAAGCGCTGGTACTGGCAGCGCTTTGCCGCGCACTGTGAAGCCTTTTCGGTCTTTCAACACGCCGGGCAGTTCGGAACGAACTTTCGGGCTCTTACCCGCCTCAATCACTGTGAAGATCAACAAGCCATCATCGGCGAGGATTGTGTCGCCCTCTTCCAAGACCGAGAGGATTTCCTTGCGCGGCACTGCGATCGTGTTGGGCGCATCGGTTTCGGCCCCCACGACCAACTCATACTCGCCGCGCATCTCTAGCTTCAGGGCTCCACCCGGAAACTTGCCGACGCGAATTTTCGGACCTTGAAGATCGGCGAGGACCGCAATTGGGCGGCCAAGCAATTCTTCCGTTCTTCGGATCGTCTCGCAGGTTTGCTTGTGCTTTTCCTGCTCACCATGGCTAAAGTTCAGTCTGAAAACATCGACACCGGCTTCGGCCAGCAATCGGATTGTGCCGGGGGCTGAGCTTCCGGGTCCTAGGGTTGCCACGATTTTCGCGCATCGTCCTCGCAGCCCTTCTGCTCGCCTATTCATCCTAGATATCCTTGCCCAATTCCGCCGCTTCTCGAACCTTGGCCTCGATTCCAGCCCAATCGCCAGCTTCCATTTCCGCTGGTGAGGCAATCCACGTTCCGCCAGCCGCGATGACATTCGGAAGCGACAGATAGTCTTTTGCATTATGCGGTTTCACGCCGCCGGTTGGCATAAAATCGATATGCGGCAGCGGCGCTGCCAAAGCCTTCAAGAAGTTCGCGCCGCCCGACGCCTCGGCCGGGAAGAATTTGAGCACACCATAGCCTTCTTCAAACCGCGCCATGGCTTCGCTTGCGGTCGCAACACCCGGCAATATCACACCATCATGATAAGCCAAAGCCTTGAGCAGCTCGGGACCGGCGCCCGGTGAGACCAAAAAGTCTGCGCCCGCTTTCAGCGCTGCATCCACGTCGCCTTCTGAACAGATGGTTCCGGCCCCGACAACAAGGCTTGGCTCGGCGGCTTTCATCTCGGTGATGACTTCCAGCGCATCTGGCGTCCGAAGGGTGACCTCCGCGCTGCGCAAGCCGCCATTGATAAGCGCTGAGGCGAGCGGCGCTGCATGCGCGACGTCGGTGACCGTCAGAACTGGAACGATGGGTGCGCCGTGCAGGGCCTCACGAAAACTAGCGAGATTGATCATATGTCGGCATCCTCATCAAAATGTAGCGCTGCCGCTCCGATAAGCGCCGCCTCGCCCTGCATCAATAGCCGAATTGGAATGGGTTCCATGTAGTGGCTCATGGGTCCACGCTCGAAGAAGCGTGAAAGTGCTGCGGGTCTTGCCAACCATTCCACCAATCGCTCCGCCACACCGCCCGTGATCACCACGCCGCCCCGCGTTCCATTGATCAGGGCTGCATCGCCAAGCGCATCTAGCGTGGCGCCGGCACGAATTTCACAAATATCTCTCGAGATCTGATCGCCTTCCGCAGCCCGGCGCATGATTTCCGCTGGCGGGGTGCAGACCCAATCAACACCATCAATATCGCACAGCGCTTCGTGCACGGCATCTAAGCCAGAGCCCGACAAGACGAGTTCTTTCGAGACATATCCATGGCGCTGCTGGAGGCGTTTGGTGAGTTCCCATTCGCGGTCAGAGCGCGGCGCAAAAGCGGCATGCCCGCCTTCACCGGTCATCACACGCCAGCCGCGTTCGCCTTCCGGTAGAAGAGTCGCCATGCCAAGCCCCGTGCCAGGGCCAGCCACTAAGATCGGCGCGCGTTCATCTGGTGTGCGTCCGGCATTGAGGACCCGAAAGCTCTCATCCCCCAATTCCGGAATAGATCTCGCCATCGCCGCGTAATCGTTGACAAGGCGTACGCGTTCTAGCCCCGTTTTCTCGGCGATCTCCTTACTATTCACTGTCCAATTGCGATTGGTGAGACGGACCACGCCATCCCGCACGGGACCCGCAAACGCAAACAGCGCTTGGTGCGGCCGGTTATTCCCCAATTGGCCAAGATAGACATGCAGCGCGTCATCGAATGAGCCGAAATCATCTCCTGGTAAAACGGTGATATCTTCAACTTCGGGATGGCCAGCAAAGCCAAGGCGCGCGCGCCCAAAGCGCACATTCGTTCCGCCAATATCCCCGACTAATACACTATCTGGCACTATGTTCCCCCAACATTGAGAAGACACTGCCGCCTTGCTCTGAATTGCTGACCGAAGACCGGAACCCGCCAAACATTTCTCGACCCAATCCCATGGACGATATATTTGGCCGGAACGGCACCGGCTTGCGGCCTTCAAATTCGCGTTCGTCGACATTCAAGTCGAGCCGTCCCTCAACCGCATCCAGTCGAATAATGTCGCCGTCCTGAACCCGCGCGAGGGGGCCGCCGCGACTGGCTTCTGGACCGACATGAATGGCAGCGGGAAACTTACCCGACGCGCCGGACATGCGGCCGTCGGTTACCAGCGCCACTTTATGCCCTTTATCGTGCAGGGCGCCGATCGCGCCGGACAGGCCGTGCAGCTCAGGCATGCCATTCGCAGCTGGGCCTTGGAAGCGGACCACAATCACAACATCTCGATCAAGCTCTCCGGCTTGGAAGGCGGCTTTCACTGCATCTTGGCTTTCGAAAACACGCGCGGGCGCTTCGGTAGTATGGCGCTCTTTTTTGACGGCAGAGGTCTTGATCACGCCGCGCCCGAGTGGCCCATCGAGCATCTGCAGCCCGCCAGAGGTCGAGAACGGATCTTCGACCGGACGGATAATATCAAGATCGCCGCTCTCGGTCGGGGCTTCGCGCCATTTCAACTCATCGCCATCAAGCCAAGGCTCTTGTGAATATGTGCTGATCGGACCGTAGGCGCCTTGTGCGTCCCCTTGCAGGAGGCCCGCCTTCAGAAGTTGTCCGACCACAAACCCCATGCCGCCAGCCGCGTGGAAATGGTTCACATCCGCAGGCCCGTTTGGATAGATCCGGCAGAGTAGAGGCACCACATTGCTGACATCCGCGAAGTCTTCCAGCGTGACCTCATATCCCGCCGCTGCGGCCATAGCCGGAATGTGCAAGACATGATTGGTCGACCCGCCAGTCGCCATCAAGCCGACCAGTGCGTTGACGAAGGTTCGCGCGTCGGTCAACTCGCCTGTCGGACGATAGGTGCCTTTAATCGAATTCGAGAGCGCTTGGCGAACTGACGCGCGCGTCAGCGCCTCGCGGAGCGGTGTGCCGGGATTTGGAAACGCCGCACCCGGCATATGGAAGCCCATGACTTCCATCAGCATCTGGTTCGAGTTCGCGGTGCCGTAAAACGTACACGTGCCCTGGGTGTGATAGCTCTCGGATTCGGCGCGAAGCAATTCGTCTCGACCGACATTGCCGAGGGCAAACTCTTGTCGGATACGCTGCTTTTCTGGATTGGGCAGACCGGATGGCATTGGCCCCGCTGGCACCATGAGGTGCGGCAGCCAGCCAAAGCGCAAGGCGGCAATTACTAGACCTGGAATAATCTTGTCGCAGACCCCGAGATTAAGGACCGCATCATAGGCATCATGGCTCAGCGACACAGCAGACGCCATCGCGATCACATCGCGAGAGAAGAGCGAGAGCTCCATCCCGTCTTGGCCTTGAGTAACCCCGTCACACATAGCCGGTACGCCGCCTGCGACTTGCGCGGTGGCGACATTTTTCCGTGCCTCGTCGCGGATAATCTCAGGATAGTTTTCAAACGGCGCATGGGCCGAGAGCATGTCATTATAACTCGTGACGATGCCGATATTGGGCCAGCCATTGCCGAGGATTTGCGTTTTATCCATGACCGCGCACCCAGCAGAAGCGTGCGCCAGATTGCCCTCAGTCAGTTTTGCCCGCGCAAAGCCGGAGGGACGCCGGGCCCGGATCATCTCAAGATAAGCCGCGCGGCTGTCTTTGCTGCGCGCTTCAATCCGCGCTGTGACCTCGGCGATGGTGTCATGGATTTTGGTCATTGGGCTTAAGCCTCCCACCAATCTCGATTGTCTCGGCGAAGCATCAGCCGGGCTTCGACCGGTCCGTCTTCAAGGCCTGCCTGATAGGATCGCATTGGCACATCTGCCTGCTCCCAAGCAGCGAGCAAACCGTCCACCCATTTCCAAGCCGCTTCGACTTCTTCGCGGCGCATAAACAGCGAGAGATTTCCGCGAACGACATCCATCAAAAGACGTTCATAGGCATCTGGGTAACGAACCAAGAAATTATCCGCATAGGACAGGTTCAGCGGCAGCGATTTGATCCGCAAACCGCCCGGCCCCGGTTCCTTGATCTGTAGATATAGCCTCACGCCTTCATCGGGCTGGACATTGATCACCAAGCGATTGGATTGGCTCTCAATACCGCCGAACATCGAATGGGGCGTATCCCGGAACTGGACGACAATCTCTGAATGCCGGTCCTTCATCCTTTTGCCGGTGCGCAGATAGAACGGCACGCGCGCCCAGCGCCAATTATCAATCGCCGCTTCAATCGCCACGAAAGTTTCAGTGTTACTTTTCTCGCCAAGCTCGTCGATATAACCCGGCACCGCTTCACCATCCACAGCGCCTTTCACATATTGCGCGCGAACGGTCTTTTCACCGGCATCTTCTGCAGCGATTGGGCGGAGTGCCTCAAGGACTTTGATCTTTTCGGTGCGGATCGCATCGCCATCAATCGAGTTTGGCGGCTCCATCGCAATCAAGCATAGCAATTGCAGCAAATGGTTTTGAACCATGTCGCGCAAAGCACCGGAGCCATCATAATAGCCGACCCGATCACCGACCCCATAATGTTCAGATACGGTGATCTGAATGTGATCAATCGCGGTGCGATTCCAAAGCGGCTCGAACAATGAGTTGGCAAATCGCAGCACCATCAGGTTCTGAACCGTTTCTTTGCCGAGATAGTGGTCGATCCGGTAGATACACTCCTCAGCAAACACGGCGCCGACACCAGCATTGATCGCGCGCGCAGATGTCAAATCCGTGCCGACAGGCTTCTCAAGAACCACGCGAGACGTGCCCGCATTCAACCCAGCTTTGCCAAGCGCTTCACAGATCGGCACATAGATTTTCGGCGTTACCGCCAGATAGAAAACCAGCGGCCGATCATCTTGGATCGTTAGCAGATTTTTCAGATCGTCCCAATCCGCATCGGGCTGCGTCGCGTCCATAGCGACATAGTGAAGGTGCTTCTCGAACTTCTTCCACTCCGTTTTGTTGAGACTATCGGGTGTCGCCTCTTCGCAAGCCTCAAAGGCAAACGCGCGAAACGCCTGATCGTCCATCTCCGATCGTGAGACACCGATGATTCGAGAATCCTCGGGGATCTGTCCATCCGCCCAGCGATGATACAAGGCCGGCAAAAGCTTCCGGCGCGCCAAATCGCCAGTGCCGCCAAATATTACAATGTCGAACGAGCCAACGGGAATAAACTCCGCCATACCGCTCCCTTTTTATATCGTTTTTCCAGGCTCGGTATGCGCCGATGTGACAGCGGTGTCAACGCTTCAGAGGGATCCCGAAGGCCAATTCATAGAGCGCCAAAAAGAAAAGGCCCGACCTGCGCAGGCCGGGCCCCATATTTGGGTTTAATTCAGCTGATACTAGTTCCGGCTTTTATCAACCAAACGGTCATTCTGCGCCCAATGCATCATACCGCGAAGCTTCTCACCGACCTCTTCGATCAAGTGGTCATTGGTGCGCGCCCGCATCGACAAGAAAGATGGCGCGCCAGCTTGGTTTTCGAGCACCCAATCGCGAGCAAATTTGCCCGACTGAATATCATCAAGCACGGCCTTCATGGCTTTCTTGCTCTCGCTGTCGACGACGCGAGGACCGGAGACATATTCGCCATATTCAGCCGTGTTCGAGATCGAGTAATTCATGTTCGCGATGCCGCCCTCATAGATCAGGTCAACAATCAGCTTGGTTTCGTGAAGACACTCAAAGTACGCCATTTCAGGGCTGTATCCGGCTTCCACTAGAACTTCGAACCCTGATTTGATCAGTTCGACAATTCCGCCGCAAAGAACAGCCTGCTCACCAAACAGATCGGTTTCTGTTTCTTCTTTGAACGAGGTTTCAATGACGCCTGCGCGGGTATTGCCGATGCCCTTTGAGTAAGACAGCGCAACATCTTTCGCCGTACCGGTTGCATCTTGATGGATCGCAACCAGGCCAGGCAGACCAAAGCCCATCTGGTACTGCGCACGTAGCGTGTGGCCTGGGCCTTTCGGCGCCGACAGAGACACATCCACACCGGCTGGCGGGCGGATCAGATTATAGTGGATGTTGAAGCCGTGACCGAACATGATGTGCTGACCGTCGCGGACATGCGGTTCGATCTCATTAGCCCAAAGGACGGCTTGTTTCTCGTCCGGCACCAGGATCATCACGACGTCAGCCCATTGGGTGATTTCGCTTGGGCTCATCACGGTCAGGCCTTCGGCTTCCGCTTTCGGCTTTGACGCTGATGTGGCCTGCAAACCAATGCGGACATCCACACCATTGTCTTTCAAGTTCAGTGCGTGGGCGTGGCCTTGGCTGCCATAGCCAACAACACCAACTTTCTTGCCCTGGATCAGGGCCAGGTCTGCGTCCTGCTCGTAATAAATATTCATCTCTACATTACTCCTTAGAGGGTCATTCTCGCGGCCTGCAGGGCCGGTTCAATTTCGGTTGAAGGTAAAATTTCGAGGCGGTTACCGCGTCGCGCCAGGCTTTGCTCCAGCATTCGCAACTGGCCGAGCGCTGAGGCATCGATTGTTTGAACTGAAGTCAGATCAAGCTGGCAATCGCTTGGTTTTTCAGCAGCCAGAGCCAAACTCTCTCGCAATCCATTTCGGGTCTCGACCACCAGATCACCGGACAGCGAAAGCGCGGAACCATTAAAGGCCGCTTCTATGGGCTGTACGTCACGTTTCGGTCGAGATGCTTTCTTGAGCGGCCCCAGATTGCCATGAATGATCGCGAGAAGATCTTTGCCATCACTCCAATAGCGCTTCCAAAGCGCGGGCTCTGCGCAAATCCGCCACGCCCATTCTAAGCCCAGACGCGATACCCATCCCGGCGCCCGCCGGACAGATCCAGCGACAAAATCGACGACGGCGCCCAAATGAGCGATCACCGGCGCGTCGAGTTCGGATTGATTGCGTTCGATCCAATCTTGCCCTTTCGCAGCACCGAGGGAGACAATGACGAAGTCGGGTTTGGCCTGGTTGATTTTTTCGCGGATCTCGGCGGAGCTCATGCTCTCAACGTCTCCAAATCCTGGATTGTGCCATCCGGCCGCGATCAAACGCCCCTGCTCTCGCTCAAGGGTATCGTGCGCTGCTTCTGCTGCCCCGTCGCGTCCACCAAAAAAGAAGATCCGTATCGGCAGCGCCGCCTCTGATCCATCTGTGCGTAGCCGCTCAAACAGATCCGCTCCGGCCACGCGTTCTTTTAGCGGCATCCCAAGTTGACGCGCCAGCCAAACCACAGGCGCCCCATCGGGTAGGCTAAGATCAGCGTTGATGACTTGGCGCAGGGCGTGGTCATTTTTCAGCGCGCGGACCATCCAATTCACATTCGGTGTCACGAAAGACAAACGCGTTCGCGTCTCGACCGCCCGCTCGATCAGGCGCGCGGCCCCATCAAGAGTGACATTGTCGAGCGGCATCCCAAAGATAGCCCAGACATCGCGGTCGAACGGTGAGCTCATCCTTTTTCGGCACCTCGCTTAATCGATAGGACACCGGTACGGCTAACTTCGACCAGGCCCAGCGGGTCCATCAACGCGCAAAATTGGTCGATCTTGTCGCTGGCGCCAGTGAGCTCAAAGATGAAGCTCTTATTCGTCGTATCGATTACGCGGGCGCGAAAGATCTCGGCAATCCGCAACGCTTCAACGCGTTTCTCACCTTCACCAGCCACTTTAATCAAAGCAAGCTCGCGCTCGATGCCGCGCTTGGATCGCGTGATATCGGTAACGCTGGCGACGGGCACCAATCGGAGAAGCTGCGCTTCGATTTGTTCGAGCGTTTGCGCCGTCCCGGCAGTCACGATGGTGATCCGCGAGCGGTGGCGATCACGATCCACTTCGGCCACGGTTAGGCTCTCAATATTATAGCCGCGCGCGGAGAATAGCCCGACGACCCGGCCCAATACGCCGGGTTCATTGTCGACGATGACCGCGAGGGTGCGGCGCTCATCATCTGCTTCGACATGGCTCATATCATAGGCACTGGCTGGGCTATCGCTCACTGTACGGTCTCCTTGCGTTCCCCGAACTGCACGCCCGGGCGACGCGATTTTAGCGTGGTTAGAAGCGCCTCAGCGCGCTCAATAGCATCCCCGCGCTGATCGAGCCGTTGATCATCATATCGATCGATCACCGTATCGCGGCGCCGCGGGTCAAGATGGGCTTGCAGCTCTGACACCAGCAATCGGCGGCAGTCTTCGATATATTCTGCGCTATTATCTGCAGTCGGCCCGCCCTGACGAGACAGTGCTTCCACTTCATAATAGGCATACATGAGGGCATCCAAGATGGGGGGCCGGGAGCCGCGATAAGCGCCCTCTTTTTCGCCGCCTTTGCTGCCTGGGTCGATATTTGGAAAAAACAACCGTCCGCGCTCGACGAGAGACGAGATGGCGAGCAGCATGTTCACGCGCTGCTGAAAGAAGCTTTGGTCATTGGCTTGATGCTGGCGTGTGCGGGCAAACATGGCCGCACGATTCAGCGTATCGATACAGGCATTGCCCCAGGATAGGCTTTGCGCATCAATGCTATGGCGCAAATTCTCCATCTGTAGCGCCCGCTGTTTGCGCGTTTCATTGCGACTAACCAACGCGCCGAAGACGGCGATCACAGCCGACAAAACAGCAACGACAATTTCGATATGATTGTTGAGCCATGCCAACATGTTCTCAATCCCTCTGACGATCCCAGCCTGCCAGGGGACGCTTCTGCCAGAGGCGAAGGCGAGCGGAAAGAGGCCAAATGACATCAAACAAGCTTTCGGCCAGCCTCATCGATTTCATCGCCCGTGATCTCCGACAAGATCATCTCATTGTGCGCCGCGCCTGATGGAATCATCGGCAAGCAATTTTCGGCTTTGGTGACCCGGCAATCGAAGATCACAGGTCCATCAAAATCGATCATTTCTTGGATTTTGGCATCGAGCTCTTTTGGGTCGCTGCACTCAAGCCCTAAGGCACCATAAGCCTCAGCAAGTTTGACGAAGTCTGGCAGGCTCTCTGAATAAGAGTGCGAATAGCGCTCACCATGGAGCAATTCCTGCCACTGTCGCACCATGCCCATCCACTCATTGTTGAGAATGAAGATTTTGATCGGCAAATTGTGCTGCACTGCGGTTGAGACTTCTTGCAGAACCATCTGAACAGACGCTTCGCCGGCAATATCGATGACCAAAGAGTCCTTATGCGCCGCCTGAATGCCTACCGCTGCGGGCAAGCCATATCCCATTGTGCCCAATCCGCCACTGGTCATCCAGTGATTTGGCTCTTCAAAATGGAAGTGCTGGGCCGCCCACATTTGGTGCTGACCCACTTCGGTTGAGATATAGGTCTCGCGGTCCTTGGTCAGCTCATATAGCCGTTCAATCGCGTATTGCGGCTTGATCTCGGTCTCGCTGGCCGCATAGGCAAAACAATCTCGCGCCCGCCAGGTATCGATCTGCGCTTTCCAATCCGAGATGTCTTTGGATTTGGCTTTGCCCCAAGCTTTAATCATCGCCTCTAGGGCTTTGCCGGAATCGCCGATGATCGGCACGTCTGCGCGGATCACTTTGTTGATCGAGCTGGGATCAATATCAATATGGATCTTTTTTGAGCCCGGGGAGAATGCATCAATCCGGCCGGTGACGCGATCATCAAATCGCGCGCCGACACAGATCATCAAATCGCAATCGTGCATCGCATTGTTGGCTTCGTAGGATCCGTGCATCCCGAGCATACCGAGCCAATCCTCATGGCTGGCTGGAAACGCACCAAGCCCCATCAAAGTGGAGGTGACCGGAAATCCGGTAAGCTTTTGCAGCTTGCGCAGACCTTCGCTCGCGCCTGGGCCGGAATTAATGACGCCGCCACCTGTATAGAAAACCGGGCGCCGCGCCTGTTTCATCATTTCCACCGCGCGCTTGATCGCCTTCGGATCTGGCTCGGTTTGCGGCTTATATGTCGCTTTGTGAATACCGTCTTTTCCGACATAGGATCCGCTGGCGAATTGAACGTCTTTTGGAATATCGATCACGACCGGACCGGGTCGCCCGGTTGTCGCGATCAAGAACGCTTCATGGATCGTTCGCGCCAGTTCATTGACGTCTGTGACCAAGTAATTGTGTTTGGCGCAGCAGCGCGTGATGCCGACCGTATCGCACTCTTGGAACGCGTCTGTTCCGATCAAATGCGTCGGCACTTGGCCGGTGATGACGACCATTGGAATCGAGTCCATCATCGCATCCGTAATCGGCGTCACCATATTGGTTGCGCCTGGGCCTGATGTGACCAGCGCCACACCGGCTTGGCCCGTCGATCGCGCATAGCCTTCAGCGGCGTGTCCGGCGCCCTGTTCATGACGCACCAGCACGTGCCGGATGGAAGGTTCGGTGAAGAGCGCATCATAGATTGGAAGCACCGCCCCGCCCGGATACCCGAACATCACTTCCACACCTTGTTCCTTTAGCGCGGTGATGACGATTTCTGCACCAGTCATCTGGTCAGTTTCGGTCTTGGCCTCAGGCTTGGTCTGCGCTTCCATGATCTTGATCCTTAAGGGTTGGCAGGTTTTGGTGGGTCTAGTTCAGGTTAAAAAAAAGGGTCTCTGTGAAGAGACCCGGTTATAAGCACCTGCGGCTGACGGTTTATGACGTCAGCGCAGGTGCCTAATAACGAGTACGACTGTTGGACGCATGAAGCGTTTCCTCCCAAAAGTTAATTGGGGCATAACTTACCGATTATGCCCCGTCAACCTCCTTATAGAGGGCATGAATTACCCGTAATCGATCTTCAATCGAAAGACTTGGAATTCGCGGCCAAAACGGAAACTGGCGACCAATCCAGGTAAATTGCCGCTTCGCGTAGCGGCGGGTATCGCGCTTGGCGTTCTCAGCCGCCCCTTCTGCGCTCATCTCGCCACGCAAATAAGCGATCAACCACGGGATCCCATGGGCTTTCATGGCTGGGAGGTCTTCGGCCAACCCTTGTGAAGCCAGCCCGCGCGCTTCTTCCATCGCGCCTTCCATCAGCATGCCTTCAAAGCGCCGATCAATCCGCGAATAAAGTCGGGACCGGGTCGGTGTTAACGCCACGCCCAACCACTCGCCTTCGCTGAGGATCGGGCGGCCCTTCTTGCCCTGGAAGCTCGAGATGGGTTTTCCAGTTGCAAACCAGACTTCCAAGGCCCGGGACAAGCGCTGCCTATCCCCTTCGCCCAGGCGCTCGGCGGTTTCTCGATCCACTTGCTCAAGCTTTTCGCGCAGCGCTGGGATACCGCCCGCTTTAAAAATCTCGGCCACATCACTGCGAATATCTTCCGGTACTGGCGGAATCTCAGACAGGCCTTCGACCAAGGCCAAGTGGTACAATCCCGTTCCACCAATGATGATTGGAACTTTTCCCCGGCGCTGCACTTTGGTGATGACCGGTTTGACATCTTCAAGCCATTTTCCAGTGGAATACCGCTCGCTCGCGGCGATATGTCCAAACAGATGATGCTCAACGCCCTCCATTTCGGCGACTGCGGGACGCGCGGATATCACACGTAAATCGCGATAGACCTGCATAGAATCGGCGTTTATGACCTCGCCATCCAAACGCTTGGCCAGCGCGACAGAGAGCGCTGACTTGCCACTCGCGGTTGGACCATGAATTAGGATTGCAGGCTTCATAGGATTAGTCGTAAGAAGCAGGCCGCTAAGCGTAAAGCCAGGAATGCTGCGATGACCGACAATTCTCCTCGCTCCTCACATGTCGCGACAGCTGTCGCTCCGGTGAGTCACGGCTTTATGAAACTTGGCGCCAAGCTCGAGTCTGCTTGCCACGAGGCGGAACTGACTCAAACCAGCCAGGTCAGGCTTTTGGGGGCGGAAGAGAAATGGGCAGCGGTCGAGATCGCGGTCTCGATTGGTGACGCAGATATTCAAACCGTTCGCGCGCAACTGCGTGATACGTTTGCTGGGACCGCGGATGTTGCCCTCCTCCCAGTCCGCAATCGCAAGAAACGGCTGCTGATTTCAGACATGGATTCAACCATTATCCAGCAAGAGTGTCTTGATGAGCTAGCGGCCTATGCGGGCCTGAAAGACGAGATTGCCGCAATCACAGCGCGCGCCATGGCGGGCGAATTGGACTTCGAAGGCGCGCTCACCGAGCGGGTGGGAAAGCTGAAAGGCCTATCCTTAGACGCGCTTGGCCAGTGCTATGACGAGCGGATTACTCTGATGCCGGGCGGCTCCACCCTCACAGCAACCATGACAGCGAACAGCGCTTATTGCCTCTTGGTGTCCGGCGGGTTCACTTATTTCACGAAACGAGTTGCCGAAGCCGCAGGTTTCCAGGGAGATCGCGGCAATGTCTTGCTTGATGATGGCGCCGCGCTGACCGGCGAAGTCGGAAGGCCCATCCTAGGGCGCGAGGCGAAACTGGATGCGCTAGACGATGCCGCCTTCGCCAATGGGCTCAACCGCCAAGATGCCGTGGCGATGGGCGATGGGGCGAATGATCTCGCCATGATTGAAGCGGCGGGCCTGGGCCTTGCTGTGCACGCAAAACCAATCGTCGCCGAAGCCGCTGATGCCGCAATCAATGTCACCGATTTGACGACGGCGCTTTATTTCCAAGGCTATTCAGACAGCGAAATCGTCTGGCGCAGTTAGAGTCTAGCCGCGTACATCCACGTCGATGGCTTGGAACCGTGTTTGCTGGTTCCGGTAGACCCTCACCAAGAGCGGCTGACCTTCACGACCGGCGGCTTGATCCATCGCCACAAGAGCGTCTTCGGGGGTTTCAACAACCTCGAACGCCATTTCCATGACGACATCCCCTTTGCGCAGCTTACCAAAGCTTGGTCCGCGTGGAGAAACAGAGCGCACCAAAACGCCGCTAATATCAGCTGGAATGCGATAGCGACGCCGCTCATCTTCCGTCAGCTCAACAAAATCAACCCCAAGCAGATTGTCGGTCAGTGTGCTTTCAGTGTCGATCACCTCTTCTTCATCGGTGTCGTCGTCTGCATTCAACTCACCAAGCTCGAACTCGACCAAGATCGTTCGACCATCTCTGATGATTTCAACTTCGACCGACTTACCGATTTCTGTATCCGCAACGATCAAGCTGAGCGCCCGCTCATCTTTGACTTGGCGGCCGTCGAAATTGACAATCAGGTCGCCGATTTCAAAGTTGGCTTTTGAGGCTGGCCCGTCATCGGTGATGCGGGTAATGATGACGCCCGTGCCTTCGTCCAAGCCATAGGCTTTGGCGAGATCTCTATCCGCGTTTTGAATGTTCACCCCGAACCAGCCGCGGCGGGCTTTACCGAATTCAATCAGCTGCTCGCTGATCTGGCGGGCGAGATTGGAAGGAATCGAAAAGCCAAGCCCAACCGAGCCCCCGGTCGGCGTAATGATCGCTGTGTTCACGCCGAGCACTTCGCCATTTAGATTAAACAGCGGCCCACCCGAATTGCCCGAATTAATCGCGGCATCGGTTTGGATATAATTGTCGTAATTGCCCGATTGAATGTCACGGTTTCGCGCCGACACGATGCCGACGGAGACAGATCCACCAAACCCAAACGGGTTACCAATCGCCATCACCCAATCGCCGACTTGGGCGCTTTCACTATCTGCCCATTCGACAAACGGAAACGGTTCGTCCCGTTCGACTTTGAGCACAGCGATATCAGTCGCTTCATCGGTTCCGATCAGCTCGGCTCGCAGCGTGCGGCCATCAGCGAACACGGCATTGATCTCATCCGCACCGGTAATCACATGGTCGTTCGTGACAATCAGGCCATCGGCTGAAATCACGAAGCCTGAACCCAATGCGCCTTCTTGACTAAAGCCTTCAGGATCACGACCAAAAAACGGATTGAACTCGCTGAGCGGTTCACCGTCTTCAAACATTGGCAAATCATTGGCGATGACTTTTGAAGTGGTGATGTTCACCACCGCTGGCATTAATTGCTTCGACAGCTGGGTGAAACTATCAGGACGCGCTTGATGGTCCTGCGTGTCTGTGCGCTCAAGGATATCCGACAAGGATTGTCCAACCGCGGGATGGGCGGCGAGCATGACAAGAGCAAGGGCAGAGACGGTCTTACGCATCAAACGGTTCTCCTAAGGATGTAACACATCTTATCCCTAACTAAGGCGTTATCTGGGCAGCGTGCAAGCCTTTCTCACCCGCCAAACCTCACCATTACGTAAAGGATCAGCCCACCAATCGCCATCGACCATAGACCTGATTGGCGGATCGTCGCTTCCGGCATCTCTGAAAGCCAAGCGCCAAAGCGTTTCATGGCGTCCGGCATGCCTGCATAGATCGCCCCCTCAAGCAGGAACCACATGCCAATGCCCGCCAGAATTATTGTGAGCATTTTCGCCGCTCCCGAATCAAAAGCCCCGCCGCAGCATAGGCTGGGCGGGGCTCAGTGAATATGGCTATTTTACCTAACGCCGTGCTGTGCCGTTGACACGCGCTTGGTCGATAAACTCGTCACAGATGCCGAGATTATCTGGTCCAACCACCAATTGCGTGCCTTGCGTGAAAGCCTGCTCACAGGCGATCAAGGCGCGTTGGAAGCGGAAGAATTCACGATCTTGCTCATAGGCTTCAGCGTAAATTTCGTTCCGTTGCGCGTCGCCCTCACCTCGAATTTGCTCCGACTCTCGACGGGCTTCCGCCAGCAAGACTGTCCGTTCACGTTCGGCTTCCGCACGAACAAGCTTCGCGCGCTCGTCACCTTCGGCTCGAATTTGCTCGGCCTGCTGGTTTCGGGTTGCAGCCATCCGGTCGAACACGCGTTGGGATACATCTGGCGGCAGGTCGACACGCTTGATCCGAACGTCGATAATATCAATGCCGCGTCCCGCAATCGCGGTGCTTAGCTCGTCACGAATTTGATCCATCAACTCAGAACGCTGACCAGAGATAATCTCTTCTGGTAATTTATTACCGAGCGCGTTTCGGATTTGCGTATCGGTGAATCGAAGCAGCTGATTTTGCGCTTCGCGCTGCGTGCCCAATCGCTGATAGAACGCTAGGGGTTCTGAAATCCGCCAACGCACAAAGGCGTCAACAATCAGCTGCTCTTGGTTTGACGCGAAGACTTCGATGTCTGGAACGTCCAAGCCAAGGTTTCGCTTATCATAAGTGACAACAGATTGAACGAATGGGATCTTAAACTTGAGCCCCGCCTCGTCTGTGCCAGGTTCATTGTAGGCTTCCACCGCCGCACCAACTTGCAGCACCAAAGATTGCTGGCGTTGGTCAACGATGAAGAATGAATTGAGCACTGCAACAAGCGCAGCGATCACAGCAACAATGCCAATAACTCCAAACGGTTTCATGACTAATTCCCTCCGCCGCTTCGGTTGACCCGGTCCAGGGGCAAATATGGCACCGCACCAGAATCACTATCGAGGATCAGCTTGTCTGTTCTGTTCAGAACACGCTCCATCGTCTCAAGATACATACGCTCTCGCGTGACTTGCGGCGCTTTTCTATATTCGTTCAAGATCTGCACAAAGCGATCGGCTTCACCCGTCGCATCGGCGATCACACGATCTCGATAGGCTTGCGCTTGCTGCAGAATTTGCTGCGCTTCACCACGCGCCCGCGGAACAATATCGTTGGCGTAGCGATTGGCTTCTTGGACCAGACGCTCGGCATCCTGACCGGCATTGATAACGTCGATAAAGTCTGCGCGAACCGGAGCTGGCGCCAGTGCTTCTTGGATCTCAACGTTTTCGATCTGAACCCCTGCGCCATAATCGGCGAGCAATTCTTGAAGCTGATCCCGGACAATTCTCGCGATCTCACCACGGCCAGTGGTCAGCACCGCATCAAGGGTCGACTTACCAACCACTTCACGCATGACACTTTCCGCGGCCGCTTTTACCAACGGCGTGCCGTTATCGATGTTGAGAATGAAATCCTGCGGATTTTCACCATCATAATACCAGAACACGCGGAACTGGACGTCGACAATGTTCTCATCGCCCGTCAGCATCAAGCTTTCAGCCTGATTGATCCCGATCTGCGTGTCTTGTTGACGCTCAGATGGCAACACTTCGTGGGTTTCGATTGGCGCTGGCAGATGGACGTGCAGGCCTGGTGCGAAGTTCTTTTGGTACTCTCCAAACCGGAACACTGCGGCCCGCTCGCCTTCGTCTACGATTACGACACCAGTGGCCAACCAAGCCACTAAGGCCACGACGCCGAGAACCAAGAAACCGCCTGGTCCTAGATTTGGGCCGCCTCGACCGCCACCGCCGCCACCGCGACCGCGGCGTGAGAAACGTTCCTGCATTTTGCGCATTTGCTCTTCAATATCGGAGCCGCCGCCCTGACCGCCGCCACCGCCGCCGGGTCGTCCCCAGGGAGAGCCGCCGTCGCCATTGCCGCCAGAACCGCCACTGCCCCACGGCCCGCCATTGGCCTTGGGAGGCTCGTCGCCATTTCCACTATTATCGTTCCAGGGCATTGCCCCTCCTTTTGGTCACACCAGATCTCTGGCTTTTTATCTCTCTGGTGCCTATTTGCGTTCTATCGGCCCCTTCATCAAGGACATAGCCCATGTTTTGGGACAAGAAAGAGCGTATTCCTCTATCAGATGCGACAATAAGGACTGCCCTCGGGTCACCAGAATGGCTCTCAGGGGTTCGAATCGGTGAGAATGGTCAAGTAACTCTCGTCATCGAAACCAGCGCTGACGATCTCGCATCCGCCGAGAAAATCCGCATCGATGCAGAGGCACTGACCGCAACAATCGATGGCGTTACCGATGTCCGAACCGTCCTCACTACGGAGGCAGCGCCCGGTACAGCAAGTCCGCCAAGCGTGCCAATCCATGCCAGCGCACGGCGCGTTAAAAAAGGGGCGCGCCTGTCTGATGAGGCGCTGTCTCAAGGGCAACCGGACCAAACCTCCCAAATTGCGCCGATTGAAGGGATTTCGCGGATCCTGGTCGTGGCCAGCGCGAAAGGCGGGGTCGGTAAATCCACCGTTTCGGTGAATCTGGCGGCAAGCTTTGCGAAACAGGGATTGCGCGTGGGGCTGCTAGACGCGGACATATATGGCCCCTCCATCCCAACCATGCTCGGCGTACCTGACGCCAGCCCTGACAGCGACGCGAACCAGAAGCTCGTCCCAGTTGCCGCGCATGGCATTGAGACCCTATCCATCGGTTTTCTCACAGATCCTGATGCGCCTATGATCTGGCGCGGGCCAATCGTGCAATCCGCGATCACGCAAATGCTCAATGACGCGGCATGGGGCACGCGCGAGAATCCATTGGACTTGCTGATCATCGACACACCGCCCGGCACCGGCGAAGCGCAGCTCACTCTGGCGCAACGTGTGCCTGTCGACGCCGCGGTGATCGTCACCACTCCGCAAGAAGTAGCACTTGCTGATGTTCGCCGCGGAGCCGCCATGTTTGCTAAGACCCACGTGCCAGTTCTTGGCATCATCGAAACGATGAGCTGGTTTGAAGACCCTGCTGGGACGAAACACTATTTGATGGGGCAAGGCGGCGGCAACGACATGGCACGCGCGCTTGGCTTACCGCTGCTCGCCCAGATCCCGATGGTCCAGAGCATTCGCGAGGGCGGAGACCAGGGCACTCCTGCCGCCTTAGATGACGGCCCTGTCGGCGCGCTCTTCACATCTGTTGCCCGAGAAGTCGCGCTCAGCCTCGATGCGCTGCAAACCAAACCCGCCCCGAATATTGTTTTTGAAGATTAGAGGCAATTAACGCCCTGATCGATCAAATTTCATAGATCAAATGAACCGTGATTTCGGACTTTCCTTGTACAGGTGCTACAAGGGACTTTAGTAATGCTGAGTACGTCATCACGTTTACACACTGCTGTTTATGCGATCCTACTGTCGGTCGTATTGATTAGCGCGACTGTGCATTTCACGGCATTCATAGCGCCGTATCTGACGGCGTATGGAATTAATACGGTAACTTATACGGCCGTTATCGCTTCGTGTGTGCTGGCGCCGCCCGCGTCAATCATCATGGCGATCTACTCCCACAAATTGATCAAAGTCCAAGAGCAATTGCTCGAGCTTGCGACCACAGATCCACTTACCGGTTTGCTGAATCGCCGCGCCTTTGCGCATCGATATGATCGTGAATCTGCGCGCTATCGCCGAACCAACCGGCCGCTCTCGCTTCTCTTGATTGATCTCGATTATTTCAAAACAATCAATGACAAGCACGGCCATGCAGGTGGCGACGCCGCGCTAAAGATACTCTCAGACCATTTGCGAACAACCTGTCGCTATGGAACAGACGATGTCGCGCGTTGGGGCGGCGAAGAGTTTGCCGTCTTGCTCTCAGATTCAGGCCATCAATCTGCATTGCGCGCCGCAGAACGCCTGCGTCGCCAAATCGAGACGCTGCAGCTTGCTTTCAATGATGTTCCGATCCGATTGCAGGCCAGTATCGGAGCGATCGTTTGCCGCAAAGATGAACCGCTCGAGCAAGCGGTACAGCGCGCGGATCTCTGTTTGCGCCAGGCCAAGGATTTAGGCCGCAACCGGGTCATGGCTTATCCTGAAGAGCTTATGAGCACGCCTGACGAGAACGCCTCAGTCGCCTAGCCGATCAGGCACCCACATTCCTTAAAGCCTTCGGTGAAGTTCGATCAATCGATCGAAACTTTGGTTTACGTGTTTTTGAAATAACCACCTGCGTCGGCGCGATCCTGCGCTGCGAACGAAGGGCCACCGAATGCAGGGCTTAGCGCTCTATCGTGTTGAAGATTACCAGCTGCGCATTCGCGGAGCCTCGGATGGGCTGTTAGATTTGTCTGACCCGTTCCTCACCATGGCGTTTGTGGGACCTAAGCGAAAACCCATTCGAATTACCGAAAATTTGAAGATCTTTGCCTGGCGGATCAAACGCCACACATTTGTCGACGGCTATGCCCCGCCGATTAGTGTCAGTGCTTGCCTCACCCCAGCCTTTCAGGTCACCGCAAAAGGTCTCATTCGGACCGACCACGCAGACGCGACGTTCGCACAATTGAAGAAACTCGGCACCGGGCCGTATATGATCGAGATCGAAGCGCAGGAGCTGGCAACGGATCTTAAACTGCGTGACGCTTTAGAGATCGATCTCTACTAGATTTTGGAATTAAGGCACCGGGCGAAAGAAGCCGTTAATGGTGAGCCGCCCTCGCAATGGGTCAGACGGCAGCGGTTCCGCATTGTTGATCACGCCGCTATGGAGCGACACGCCTGGATACAGAATCAGACTGTTAAAGGCGCCGCCAAGCTCAGTCAGCTTCTCAAAATGCGGAGCGCCATCTTCGATGTACTGGGCGGGCGGTAGCCCTGTCTTTTGTACGCCGCGCTCTAGCGCCGTCTTGTAAGTCGGATATCGCGGCTCGGTTACGCATTCAAATCCCGTCTCGAGGTGGCGATAGAATCCTGTCCCGCCATGAGCAGTTCGGTTCAAGTAAATCATCACCGCGAGCTGGTTTTCATCAAAGCCGTCAAAGTGCGGCAGGCGCTGGATCGGCGTGAGACGTTCTTTGGGCGTCGTCACGATAGAGTACCAAGCCTGACCTACCCAGTTCATTTTCGGCCGCCCGAGATTCGCCGCTGCGAGTCTAGAAACCGTTTCGCACAGGGCCGACAGCAATGCACTTTCGACCTGCGCTCGAAGACCCGGATAGTGCGGATTGATGTGCGCATATCTCTGCTCGGCAGCTGTCGAAATCACCGCATTTGGCTGTTTGAAAACCTCAGAAACTTCGACGATTTTCGTCTCTTCTCGTCCGATCTGGACGAGACTTGAATTGGAGAGGCTCAACTCAAACGCGCTCAAAGTGAATCCCCAATAAAAACAGGCAGATAAAACTGGCCCTTGGCGGCTTTCGCGATCTTAAAAAACTGCTACAGTTTGGGATAGATGCAACCTGCGAATAACTGCAAATCTCGGTGAAGTACAGATGACGGCCTCAAACAATTCGATCGAAAAAATTGTGATTGTTGGCGGCGGATCTGCCGGCTGGATGACGGCCGCCGCTTTAGCCAACGATTTGGGCCAATCTTGCGAGATCACATTGATCGAGTCTGAAGCCATCGGCACGGTCGGCGTGGGCGAGGCAACGATCCCGCCCATTCGCTATTTCAATCAGCGCCTGGGCATAGATGAAGCGACCTTTGTCCGCGAAACACATGGCTCGTTCAAGCTCGGCATTGAGTTCATAGATTGGTCGCGGATCGGCCACGCCTATTTCCATCCATTCGGACATTATGGCGCTGAGTTCGATAATGTCCCATTTTATCAACATTGGATGCACGAGCATTTGAAAGGAGATCCGACGCCAATCGATGATTATTCGATGGCCTGGGCTGCGTCGAAGGCTGGAAAATTCAGCCACCCGCTGGCCGATCGACGCAATGTGCAATCTCGCTTTGACTACGCCTATCACTTCGACGCAACGCTCTATGCCGCGTACTTACGAACCTATGCGGAGGCCCGCGGCGTGACCCGAATTGAAGGGCGCGTAACCTCTGCAGAACAGGCCCCCGAAAATGGCTTCCTCAAATCAGTAACCATGGAAGATGGACGGAGCTTTGTAGCGGATCTGTTTGTGGACTGCTCAGGCTTCTTCGGTCTCTTGATCGAGAAGACACTTCAGACCGGCTATCAAGATTGGTCTCATTGGCTGCCCTGCAACCGCGCCGTTGCCGCTCCTTGCGAAAAGACGTCAACGACCATTCCATATACAAAATCCACCGCCAAAAGCGCGGGCTGGCAATGGCGGATCCCGCTCCAGCATCGCACCGGCAATGGTTATGTTTATTGCAGTGAGCATTTGGAGGCAGATCAGGCCGAAGCTGTCCTGCTCTCTTCTCTAGATGGCACGCCGACGGCCGACCCGAAGCATCTTCGCTTCATAACAGGTCGCCGCAACAAGTTTTGGAATAAAAACTGCGTCGCCATTGGCTTGTCTGCGGGCTTTATGGAACCCCTAGAATCGACCAGTTTACACCTCATTCAGTATGGCATCATGCGGCTGCTCGCGCTATTTCCGAGCAAATCTATGTCGCCTTTGCTGGCTGAAGAATATAACGCGCTTACCATCGCAGAATATGAGCGAATTCGCGACTTCCTGATCCTGCACTACACCGCCACCAAACGAGACGATTCAGAGTTTTGGCGCTATTGCGCGAACATGCCAATTCCGGATCGGCTTCAGTATAAAATCGACCATTTCCGGTTGCACGGGATGGTCGTCTCCGATGAGCGAGAACTGTTTCACAATCCGAGCTGGATCGCAGTCTATCTTGGCCAAGATATCGTCCCTGAACGCGCGCCGGCAATAACGCATCATCGAGAGGGGATTCCTGTGCAAGATCGGATGCGTGCGATCCTCGAAGCGATGACCCAAGCCGTAGACGCAATGCCCACCCATGAGGCGTTCATAGATGACTATTGCAAATCTGCTTTGCAGTGAGCGTCGATAAAGTCTTGATGCTGCGGCAGCTCATTTGTGGCGCGCGCGATCAGTTTTTGGACGTCTTTTAGAAACGCAATGAGCTGTTCAGATGAGAGCCGGTTTGCCATTGCGTGAAAGCTCTTTGGCACAAGGCCTTGGCCGACCATCACTTGCACCCAGCTCGACTCGCGAAACAAATCTTCAACGTCTTTGTAGAGCAAGCCATTGTTTGAAAAGAGCGCCATTTTCTCCGTCAAACTATCTGGCACAGACATGTTTTTACAATAGCGCCAAAATTCAGAATCCTCACGATCTGTACGGTGATAATGGAGGATCAGGAAATCCCGAATAAGCTCATATTCGTGGCCAACTTGGCGATTATATTCACGCTCAGTCGACGGATCGAATCCCTTATCCGGGAACAGTTCAATCAGTTTCGAGATGTTTGATTGAATGAGGTGGATGGAGGTCGATTCTAAGGGCTCCAAAAATCCACTCGCTAGCCCCAGCGACACACAGTTATTGTGCCAAAACTTCTGGCGTCGTCCGGTTGTAAATCGCAAGCGTTTCGGCTCGCCCATCGGAGCGCCATCAAGGTTTGAGAGCAAGAGCTCAGTCGCCCGATCTTCGCTGGTAAACTGCTCGCTAAAGACATGCCCGTTTCCCGTACGATGCTGCAGCGGGATCCGCCATTGCCAACCCGCCTCATGGGCTGTGGCTTTTGTGTAAGGCAATAGCGGCTGGGTGCTCTCGCAGCCGACGGCAACCGCGCCATCACAGGGCAACCAGCGCGACCAATCCTGATACTCAACGCCAAGGGCCTGACCGATCAGCAATCCGCGGAACCCAGAACAGTCGATAAATAGGTCGGCCGAAATCGTCTCACCACGTTCTAGCGTTACTGACTCGATGAACCCGGTTTCAGGCGTCAGCAGCACATCAACGACTTTCCCCTCGATGCGCGTAACGCCGTTCGCTTCTGCATGTTTGCGAAGATAGCGCGCATAGAGCCCAGCATCGAAATGAAAAGCGTAAGCGAGGCCCGTCATCGAGGTCTTTCCGACGCGGTCTAACCGGCCAAACTTGTTCGAATAAGCGGCTTTGTGATGAAGAGAATAGTCCCAAAGGTTTTCAGAGCCGCCTTCAGCGCGACCACGGAGCCAATAATGATGAAAATGCAAGCTTGCGAGATTTATCCCAGCATCTCCAAACGTGTGTAGATAACGCTCGCCGACATGGCCCCAATTATTGAATTCTATGCCGAGCTTGAACGTCCCGTTTGTTTCACGGACAAACTCATATTCATTCAGTCCAAGCGCGCCATTCAACCGGCGGATTTGAGGGATCGTCGCCTCACCAACACCAACCGTTCCAATGGCTTCCGATTCGATCAGCGTAATTTTGACGGCGCTGCCTAACAGGCGCGCCATCGCAGCCGCGGCAATCCATCCGGCTGTTCCTCCGCCAACAATGACGACATTTTCAATATGTTGGTTTTGCATCCGTCCGTCTTAGCCCGCCCAATCCTTTCCGCCCAGAGCCCACGCGCCCCAAAAAAAAGAAGAGGCCCGCTCGAAAGCAGGCCCCTTCGGGAGGATCCTAACGCTTACTTGGTTAGAATTTCTTAGAGACCGTAATATTGTAGGTCGTGCCGTATTCTTCGTGACGACTTGGGAAGACGACGCTTGGGTCGGCGGTTTCCGCTTCGGTCACGAATGGCTCGTTGGTGAGGTTAAACACTTCAAAATTCACACCGAAACCTTCAAGCGGGCCACTGTCCCATTCGTAACCGATTTGAAGATCGACGATCGTTTCGTCGCGCGCTTCGGCGCCGGTCAATGAACCGTCAAACTGCGGTACTTCTGACAGGAAGCCTGAACGATGACGCGCACTGATGCGTGACCGCCAGCCATGGTTCTCATAATAGATATCACCCGACCAGACATTGTCAGAGTAACCAGGAATGCGAATGTCGCTCCCTGTGATCGCTCCAGACAGGCTACTATCCGCATAGGTATAGCTGGCATTAAAGCCGAAGCCTTCAAACTGCTGGGGCAGGTAATCATCAAGACTCATACGAAGCGTGGCTTCGATCCCGGTGATCGAGCCATCAGAAATATTTTCCGGGAAGCTGGTCACAGCCGTGGCAACTTGCGGATTGGCTGCGACGAACGCATCCAGTGCCGGGATACCAATCGATGTCAGCTGTTCCGTAATGTCTAACGTATCGGATGCCGTTTCGACCCAGTCAGAAAGCTCTTTATGGAATACGGCCACAGAAACCGCGGTCGTAGGTCCAAAATATTTCTCGAACGACACATCGAACGATGTCGACTGGTATGGTTCCAGCTGCGGGTTACCGCCACTAATGTTGAAACAAGCATTTGTCGGAAGCGTGAAGCCGCTCAAAGAATCTGGAACGAAATCGCCATCCGTATCCGCACACACTTGATTATTGATGCTAACGGTCTGATTGGCAGCCAAATTGTCCAAGCGTGGGCGCGTCACAGTCTTCGCTGCAGCGAGCCGCAAGAAGGTGTCTGGAGACACTTCGAATGACAAGTTTGCACTTGGCAAGAAGTAGTTTTCAGATGTTCCCAGCGTTTGTTGGCGCTCGCCCCCGCCCTGCAGCTTGGCCGTCGAGGATTGATCGACGTCTTGATACTGGAACCCGACATTACCAAACACCGGAACACCATTAAACTCGCTGGCGATTTCTGCCATCGCATAGAAAGTGGTGATTTCCTCTTCAACAACCCATTCGGTATCGAAGGTCGCTTTCTCGAGGTTGTAAGTGCCGTCTGTCAGGAAGCTGGATGGATCATAAGCGATGATGTCCAAACCAATGTTTCCGGAATTTGTTGACCCAAGAATGCGGTTGGCCGGGATGGCTAATTCGCCATTCACGAAGCTTGAGCCAGCACGAATGAAGTTCTCGTTTGAATCAAATGTCTTTTCACGATCTGTAAACAGAAGGCCCGCTTTCACACCGCTGAAGATATTGCCATCAAGCTCATACTCAGCTTCGAGGCGAAGCTGGTTGAGCTCGTCTTCGATCTTTGGCTCTTTAATGAAGCCGACTTGGCCCCAGCCGCCTGGATCCGTCAAAACGACAACGCCGGGGTCTGTGTAGTCTAGACCGGACGCAATGCCATATTCGCCATCTTCATCAAACCCGAAACCAAGTGTATCTGTCGGTCCGGCCCCAGCGAACCCGGTACCAGCGTAGGATTCATAATCGATATCGTTCCGGTCAAGCGTCGAACGCGCATAGTCACCCGTCACCTTCAAACGATCCGAAACCTGGTAAGAACTGTTTAAACCGATCGCGAAGATCTCAGCTGTGTTGCCCTCGGTATCGGTCCGCAGGAACGTCGTGACATTGTTATAAGTCGCCGCATCGGCAAATCCGCTCGTACCAGCAGCGCCTTGGAATTGCGCGGAAGACCAAGAGGCGATCGGGGTTTCGACACCGCGGAAAATACCAGCGTCTTCTGTATCTGTGTAGAACGCGTCGATGGTTGTTTGCCAGCGATCGTTAGGCTCAAACTGCAAAGCACCCGCGACTGATGTGCGCTCGAATTCGCGAGACACGACGCCGGTCCGTGGATTGTCACTCGGATAAACCAAACCCGTTGCTGGATCGATTGAGGTTTGACCGCTATTTGTTTTCAGCTCGCGCGACGTGAATTGTGTCGGATTCGATTGGATCGTCGCCGCAAGCGACCAACCAATTGTGCCATTCTCGTTTTGATCAATGTAAGATCCAAATAAACGATAGCCGTCCTCATCAAAATCTGGGTTTGGTTGATCGTTGTCGTTGAACACGTACTTGCCGGAAACGTTGAGTTTGCGTTCTGTGTAATCCAGCGGACGCACGGTACGCAGATCAACCGCGCCAGCGATACCGGTTGCAGCAAGTGACGCATCCGGAGTCTTATAAACAACGCCTTGAGCAACCAACTCTGATGGAAACTGGTCGAACTCTACGCCGCGATTGTTACCGGCGGAAACAACTTCGCGGCCATTCCACAGTGCCAAGGAGAAATCAGGGCCGAGGCCGCGGATTGAGATTTGCTGTGAGCGGCCGCGCACACGTTGCGCTGTGACACCTGGCAAGCGTGCGAGCGAGTCAGCGATCGAGAGGTCCGGCAACTTCCCGATATCTTCCGCCGAAATAGCTTCGACAATCGAGGTCGCATTTTTCTTTGCGTTCAATGAGTTTTGGATCGAACCGCGGATACCGGTGACGGTGACCACGTCAAGCGTTGCTTGCTCATCTTCTGCATCGTCGCCGGCGGCGTCTTGCGCATAGACCGGTACGCTTGCAACAAGCGCCAATGCCGCCGTGCCCAGCAACCAACTCTTCTTATTCGTGAATGTCGTTTTCAATTCTTCCTCCCTAAATTCGCACACAGGAAATATGGCACTCCGCCACTTTCTGACCGTGCCTACCTATTGCAAATTTATGAAAACGCCAAGCCCTTTTGCTGGATTGTTATGCATTTTGGAGAGGCGGCTG
The DNA here is from genome assembly GCF_056850855.1 of Hyphomonas sp. ske169. Lineage (NCBI taxonomy): Bacteria > Pseudomonadati > Pseudomonadota > Alphaproteobacteria > Hyphomonadales > Hyphomonadaceae > Hyphomonas > Hyphomonas sp. ske169. The sequence goes on from NZ_CP096146.1 coordinate 411,281, forward strand.
TGGCGAAAATGCATCATTTTTGATCACAACACCCAGTATTATTCGCTATGACGTATAGCAAACCCGCCAATTTGCTGGGACACCGATGCGATTGAGACCCCTTGCAAGAATATGCAAAATTTTGCAAAATAATCGCAAATTCATGAAATTCCACTCGCTGAGCGAGTGCTAAGGCGCCCCACATGACGCGCGAATGATCAATTCGGCGGGAATCCGATCATTATCCGGGCCGCGATGACCGGACGAATCAAGCAGTTTGGACACTAAAACGCGGCCTGCTTTGCTCGTGTCCTGATCAATCGTGCTAAGCGGCACTTCAGCATAAACCCCGAATGGGACATTATCATAACCGACAATTGCGATGTCTTCGGGGACCGACAAGCCAGCCCGCCGAATCGCCTGCATCGCGCCGAGCGCAATCAAGTCACTCGCGGCGAAAATCGCGTCGAATTCCATCTTTTCCGCGATCAAGGTTTCGACAACCGCTCGCGCCGACGCAACTTGGAAATGAGAGGGAACAACGAGGCGGTCATCATAAGTCAGCCCTGACAACTCCAATCCCTCGCGATACCCGCGCATCCGGCGCGCGATTTCGGGGGCATCGGAATCTCCTAGGAACACGATCTTCTTACGCCCAAGGCGCGCGAGATGCGAGGCCGCTCGCCGACCCCCGGCAATATTGTCACTTCCGACGGAGCAATAAGACTGCTCCGGAAAAGACGCGCCCCAAACGACAAAACGATCTTCCACTTCAGAAAGCCGGTTAAACGCCTCGTGCAATGTCGATTGCCCTAGGAAGATCACGCCGTCCGACCGGCTTGTCGACATTGCAGTCGCCAACTCATCATAAGACGATGGCGCAATATAGCTGAGAAGGATATCGCATCCGCGCTCTCGGGCGGCATCACCGATACCTGCAAGCAGTTCAAAAAAGAACGGATCCGCCATACGCCCTTCGCGGCTTTGCGGCCGCGGCACCACGATCGAAATCGTCGCGTTGGCACCAATTGGACCCGCCGGCATATAGGCGCGAAAGGGATAATCGAGCTCTCGCGCAAGCTTCCAAATCTTCTGCTTAGTCCGAACGTTGACGGCAGGACTATCATTGAGCGCACGCGAGGCGGTCGAGATCGACACCCCAGCCTGCTTCGCCAGATCTTCGAGACGGGTGGTCGGTTTAGTCTCCATGGCTCACTCCTTTATCAGGTCGGGCGAACCCATACCCCAACACGTCCTGGAACAGCCTGATCCTGTAACAAATCTTCCTTAAGAGGCCTTGAAGACAACACCAAACTTCCTGAAGAAACAACGCCCTCGGGGATCGCAATCGGCGCATCGCCAAAATTGAACAAGGCAACAATCTCTCCTTCAGACGATGCACGCCGCAGGATTAAAGCCGTGTCTTGCTCCGTTTTTTCGAACGTCATGCGCCCGGTTATCAGCGCCTGATGGCGTTTGCGCACACTAAGGGCCTCCGCTGTAAAGCGCAGCATGCTGTCATTGCCCTGCTGCTGATCAACCGCGAGCTTGGTGTGCTCTGGATCCACCGGCAACCATGGTTCGTGAGATGAAAATCCTGCATGCGGCTTCGACGCCTGCCACGGGATCGGGGTTCGCGCACCATCTCGCCCCAAGGTCTTCGGCCAGTTCATAATCGCCTCCGGATCTTTGAGATGCGAAAATGGAACATTGGCTTGCGGCAGCCCAAGTTCTTCCCCTTGATAGATGATCGGATTACCGCGCAGGGTCAGCAAAAGCAGCATATAGAGACGCGCCATATCATCGCGCTGATCATTTGGCGCCCAACGCGTCACGGCACGGGGCGCATCATGATTGGAGAAGGCCCAGCTCGGCCACCCCTCCTCCGCCGACTGATCCCACAAGTTCGCTGATTTCTGCACGCGCTCCGCACCTAGTTTTGGCGCATATAAGAAATCGAAATTGTAGGCTGAGTTCAAACGCGCTTCGCCTTCTGTGAAAGCCTTCATTTCAGCGATCGGGTCAGGCCCGCCGACTTCGGCGACGGTAAACGTCCCAGGATACTCATTTAGCATCTCACGAAACGCTTCAATAAAGCCGACGATTTCCGGCTGAGACATATTATATTTGTGAAGCTGCATATCGAATGGTCGGGTCGCCTCATGCGCCTGCACGCCGGATGGTGGATTGTCTCGCAGCGCGCGGTCATGCATGCCAAAATTGAGCGCATCAAGCCGGAACCCGTCGACGCCGCGATCAAGCCAGAAACGTCCGGCTTCTATCAAAGCAGCTTGAACTTCCTCATTATAGAGATTGAGATCAGGCTGCTCTTTCAGAAAATTATGGAAGTAATATTGACCCCGGCGCGCATCCCATTCCCAGCTCGCGCCACCGAAAACTGATTGCCAATTATTTGGCGGAGACCCGTCGACTTGCGGATCCGCCCAGACATACCAATCCGCGCGCGGATTATGCCGACTAGATCGACTTTCAATGAACCAATCATGATGGTCAGAAGTGTGCGAATAGACTTGGTCGATAATCACTTTCAGACCGAGCGCGTGCGCCTTTTCGACGACCGCATCAAAGTCCGCAAGCGTTCCGAAAATTGGATCAACACCGCAAAAGTCAGCAACGTCATACCCATAGTCAGCCATCGGCGAAGTGAAGAATGGCGAGATCCAAATCCCGTCGACGCCGAGCGACGCGATGTGATTCAACCCACGCAGCACCCCGCGCAAATCACCAATCCCGTTGCCATTCGTATCGCGAAAGCTGCGCGGATAGATTTGGTATATGACCGCACCTTTCCACCAAGGCAGATCAGACATCGCGCTCGTCTCGATTGCATCAGGTGACTCTGAGATATCCACCATTACTCGGCCCCAAACTCTGTTTTACAGACAACGACGTCCAATGCCGGGATCGACATCGCATAGCTTCCTGGCGCCCGCACATTCACTTGGCATTGACCTAACAAAGCGGAAAATGTCGACGCCCGACCATCTACGGCGACATTGATTTTTTGCGGCTGATCTTCGGCATTTATAGCTACCACAATCTCAGTTCCGGCCTCATAATCAATCCGCGAAAACGCAAACACACTATCTTCGCGATGGGCGATCCGGGTGAATTGCTTACCCCGCCGCAATGCGCTTTCACGCGTTCGGATATCGGCAAAGGATTTGATCGCAAGATAGAGCGGGTGCTGAGTATCGAAATTACTTTCCGCCGTTGTGGCCTCCGTCGCGATCAGGTCATTGTCATTGTAGAGATCTGTTTGGCTTGGGAACATGTTCTCGCGCGCCAGCCGGTCGCCGCCATCTGAGACAAAGCCTTGCTCGTCGCCATAATAGACAGTCGGCACACCTCGGCCGAAGAACATCAGCGCATTGGCGAGCCGGACCCGCGCGAACAATTCCTCATCGCTCATTTCGGGATTGGCCTTGCGCAAGAACCCCGCGAACCGGCCCATATCGTGATTGCCTAAGAAGGTCGGCAATTGGCGCGCGGTCTCTTCGCCTTTGTCATAGATCACATCGGCCCGATAAAGCTCTTCCATGTGCAGACCTGGCTTACCCTCGACAATCAGGCCGTGCGCGCTCGACTGAAACGCAAAGTCTAGAACCGTCGGCAATCCGGCATTAGTCGTAAACCGCGCGAGATCTTGCGGTTTCTGGCCGTCGACATAGACCTCTCCAAACATGTGGAAATGGTCGATGCCGAGGTCGGCGGCATGCTCCAGGATCGCTGGCGCAAAACTTTGCCAAAATTCATCGCGAACATGTTTGGCAGTATCGATCCGGAAGCCGTCGACATTGTAGGCGCTGATCCAATCCTTATAGATCTCAATCATACCTTCGAGCACCCGGGGATGCGCGGTATTGAGATCATCAAGCCCGGCGAAATCGCCATAGAGTGAGTCCTCGTCGACGAAGTCAGTATCACCGCGATTGTGATAATAGATCGGGTCGTTCAGCCATTCTGGGACCTTTACGCCTTCAAACTGCTCCGGCACGAACGGCGTATAGGCCCAGCTCGCCTCGGTGAGTTTGGAAAAATTCTCGACCGTTTGATGCACACCATCATCGCCCAAGAATCCCTCATTGATCGCCGCGCCATCGCTCGCCCGCCGGGTCCATGGATAGTCGCCAATATAGCGATATTCACACCTAAAGGTTGGCCCACCTGTCACCTCCGGGTCGTGGCACTCGCGATAATTGATAATGTCGGCAGTGTGATTGGTGATGATGTCCATATAGACCTTCATGCCCCGCGCGTGCGCGGCATCGACGAAGGTTTTGAAATCCTCGCGCGTACCAATGTGAGGATCGACATTGGTGAAGTCGGTAATCCAATAACCGTGATAGCCGGACGATTCTTTGCCGCCCGGCCCCTGGACCGGGTTGTTTTCAAAGATCGGCGTCAGCCAAATCGCGGTCATGCCCAGGCCTTGAATATAATCGAGCCGCTGGGTCAAACCTTTCAAATCGCCGCCATGATAGAAGCCAAAATCAGCGGGGTCATAACCGTCTTTTAACCGACCGCCCTCGATGCCGCCGCGATCATTTGATGGATCGCCATTCTCGAACCGGTCAGGCAGCACGAAATAGATGATCTCGTCTTCGATGCGGCGCTCTTCGACAGGCGGGGTTTGAGCATTTGCAGTAGGAATGACACCATTGGGCGCATCCGGACTAATACTCCCGAAGCACGCTGCGAGGCAGCCGGTGAGCGCAATACCCAGCACGCTTTTTCCTAGCGTTTCACCTTGTCGTCTCATTGCATCCTCCAGGCGCGATATTGAACTAATCTCATTAGTTTTTTCATTATTTTGCATCACTGACAAGCCGCTCACCGTTCGAATATGTTAATTCTGAGTGCATTTTTCTCAGCTTCCAATTTTTTTATTGCATTGATTTGCAGGCGCGCCTTAAACTCGATCCAAGCTCAAGGAGAAAGAGATGCGGAAGATATATACAGGCGCGGCCGCCTTGATCACGTTAGCCCTGACCGCCTGCGTGATCGACGGCGCATCTGGACTGGACGCCGCCGCTGATGCGCCTGACGGCGGCGAACACAATCGCGCCCACATAAGCTCCCCATCTGGAAAGCTAAATTTTGCCCTGAAAGCGGAGAATGGCCAACTCGCCTGGTCCGCGGAATGGTCTGGCGAGCAGATCATCGCACCGTCGCAGCTTGGTCTGGCATTCGCGTCCGGACCGGATCTAAATCATAATTTGAAGATCGCGTCGGTCACCTACGCCGCCGCAGATGAAACATGGGAACAGCCCTGGGGCGAGCGGCAATTCATCCGCGACCATCACAATGAACTTGCCGCTAAGATCACGCTCGAAGATGGCTCACCCGCCTTCACGCTCCGCGCTCGCGTTTTCGATGACGGTTTGGGCTTTCGCTATGAAGTCGCTGATTTTGGCACCCGCGCGCTAACCGATGAACTGACTGAATTCCGCATCGACCCGACCGCCAAAACTTGGTGGATTCCTGCCGCCGGCTGGAACCGGTACGAAGAACTCTATCAAGAGACTGAACTCCAAGCGGTCCCGCGCGCCCATACGCCAATGACGATGGAATTGCCGAACCAAGGCCCATTCCTTTCCATCCACGAGGCCGCGCTCGTCGACTATGCGGGCATGTGGCTCAACCAGCGACGCCCCGGCACGATCGAAGCCGAACTCGCGCCTTGGTCGGATGGCACCAAAGTTAAGACCGATGGCGCCTTCAAGACACCATGGCGCACTGTACAAGTGGCAGACACCGCAGCCGGGCTGGCGAATTCAGATCTCATCCTAAATCTCAACGAACCCAATGCCTTGGGCGATGTTTCGTGGGCCAAGCCCAGCAAATATATCGGCATCTGGTGGTGCATGCACATCAATGAATGCACGTGGGGATCAGGCGAAAACCATGGCGCCACGACCGAGCGCACCAAAGCCTATATCGACTTCGCCGCAGAGCATGGCTTTGACGGCGTGCTCGTCGAAGGTTGGAATTTTGGCTGGGACGGCGACTGGTTTTCAAATGGAGAAATTTTCAGCTTCACCGCTGCCTATCCCGATTTCGACCTAGCGGCCCTCGCCGCCTATGGCGCCGCCCGCGGGGTTTACTTGATTGGTCATCACGAGACATCTGGCGCGATCACCAATTATGAAGAACAGATCGTCGACGCCTATACCCTCTACCAATCGCTTGGCATTCCCGCGATTAAGACCGGATATGTCGCCGATGGCGGCGAGATCACTCGGCGCGATGAAGATGGCAAAGTCTACAAAGAGTGGCATGATGGCCAATATGCCGTGAACCATCATTTGCGCGCCCTTAAACTTGCGGCGAAGCACAAGATCACGATCAATGCGCATGAGCCGGTGAAAGATACCGGCTTGCGCCGTACCTATCCGAACGCATTTTCGAGAGAAGGCGCGCGCGGCCAAGAGTATAATGCCTGGGGTCAGCCGCCGAATGACCCAGCACACACAACCATCCTGCCCTTCACGCGCATGCTCTCAGGGCCGATGGATTTCACGCCGGGCATTTTCGATCTCAGTTTCGGCAATCCGGTTGACCAAGACCCACGGGTTCAAACCACGCTTGCAAAACAACTCGCCCTCTATGTCTTGTTACACAGCCCAATCCAAATGGCCGCCGACTTACCGCGCAATTATGAGGCTCAGCCTGAAGCGTTTGAGTTTATCAAGCGGGTTCCGGTCGATTGGAGCGAGTCGATCATGCTCGATGGCTACCCCGGCGAATTTGCGATCATGGCGCGCAAGGACCGAAATTCCGGAGCGTGGTATGTCGGCGCCGTGGCGGACGAAGCGCCGCGCGAAATCACGCTCCCGCTCTCATTTTTGGAGGACGGGTCGTACGAGGCCAGGATCTATCGGGATGGCGCATCGGCCGACTGGCGGACCAACCCTTATCCTTTAAATGTGATGACCAAACCGGTGAATAGAAATAGCGAGCTTACTCTAAATCTCGCACCCGGCGGCGGAGCGGCGATCGAATTCACGCCAACGGAATAAGCCGCGGAGACAGCAATGAAACCCTTTTTGAGAATTGCCGCCATCACCATCGCATTGGGCGCGTGCAGCCTCGAACCAACCACCTCCACCAACACGGACTCCACTTCGGACACAGACGCACTGAGTCCGGCCGAAGCACAGCTTGTCGAGATTTCTAATTTCGGATCAGAACACGTTCAAGCGCGGAACATCTCGATCTGGCTGCCACCCAATTATGCGCCGGATAGCAAGACCGGCTACCCGGTCATCTATGCGCATGACGGCCAAAACCTGTTTGAGCCGGGACGCTCTTATGGCGGCGTTGAGTGGGGTCTCGACGAGACCGCAGCACAGCTCATAGGTGACGGAACAGTGCCCCCAGCCATCATTGTCGGGATTTGGAACACCGATGAGCGCTGGCAAGAATACGCGCCGCAGCACGTCATCGAAAGCCTGTCTGGAGACACGTCATCTGAATGGCTTGGCCCTACGCTACCCGAGCTTAAAGCCGACGCGTATCTGACTTTTATCATCGATGAATTGAAACCCTATATCGACGCGACTTTTGCGACCCGCCCTGAGGCCGAGACAACTTATATAATGGGCTCGAGCATGGGTGGGCTGATATCGCTTTATGCCCTGGCCGAGTATCCTGATACGTTCAGCCGCGCCGCCGCCGTATCGATCCACTGGCCGCTGACGGAACCAGAGGGCGCGATCGCCCAACAAGCGGACGCCGCCATGCAAGCCTATCTCAGCGAAAGCGGCCTGGACCCGCTCAAGCACACAATCTGGTTCGACCATGGCACAGAAACGCTTGATGCCGCCTACCCCCCTCATGCAGAAGCGATGGAAACCTGGTTCCGCGCGCAAGGCTGGACCGAAACCCAAGCGGTGTTTCGCGACTTTCCCGACACCGATCATAGTGAAGGCGCTTGGGCGGCCCGGGCCGACCAAATCCTCACCTTCCTCCTATCGGAAGATCAATCCTCCGACTGATTGGCCGGGCTGTCAGAATAGCGCGCCTCAACGATCGGATACCGATCCCATACGCCTTCATCCGCGATCGATCTTAGAAGCTTGATATATTCCGCGTGGGTCCAGGCGAGCGGGGTCGCAGAATTTGTGCCCTCGCCAAGCTCATAGCCAAACGGATTTTCTCCAATGCCGTCCCAAACTTGCTCTGGCAGGCTTAGCCCCTCATTCGCGAAGGCCTCCATGCTCAATACCAAATTACGGATTGTGTGTTGAGCGCGCTGGATTTCTGGATGATTGGGCGAGAATTTCTCTCTTTGATGACGAAGATCCTCGAGCTCGAAATGCGCGCGCTCGCCCGAGAAGAAGGGCCAGACGCGCCCTCGCTGCCCGGGCGTATTACCGCCGTCAATCTCGTGGTAATTGGTGCCAGCTTCGCCATCTTCGCCATAGCCGTCATTCCCATAGCGTCGCCAACCCAGACGCCCGTCACCAAACTCATACCGCACGCGCAAATTGTCAGCGTGGGCCGCATCAAGCACGTCCAGCGTCGCCTGGATGCTCGGCGCATCCCACGCCCGCACACCATAGCGCACGAGCTCCAAAAAGCCGCCATCAACGATCTGATCTTCGGCCAGGCCGGGACGGCCATTATTGTCACCTAGGCGCGTTTTATCATTCGGGTCTTGGTCTCGCGTGACGCGGATGAAATAGCCCCCGTCACCGAGATCACCATTGGTCGTGAACATCCAGCGCTCAAGATTAGCCTCAAGCTCATCCGCCGCCGCGAGATAGGTTTCCGCATCTGCCGGATCACCGAAGCGCTCTGCCAAATCTGCGGCAGAGACCAGTCCAGAGATGACCGCGGCAACCGTTGATGGCGAGTAGCCCTCTTGTTCTTCCCACCGCTCTTGCTGGGTATAGCCGAGCCGGGCCTCAAACTCCGTATTCCAAAGAATATTTGGTCGGCCACCATTCACGAGGAAATCTGCCGCTGGCTTCAACATGGCCTGGTAGGATTGCCCCATCTCCGCATCAGAAATTACGCCGGCTTGCCACAGCTTCCAGCCAAGCATGATGGGCATCGCCGTTTGATCTTGCTGGATCGCTACCCATTCAATCTCGCCATCAACATGGGTTTTTTGAAGGAACCAGCCGGTCACGCCACGATTGCCCGGCGTATCTTCAGTCACTTGCACGGCGGGTAAATAGCGATAGGCCGCGCGCGCAGTTTCTGCATCTCCCAGCGCCAAGAAGGCCGACGCGACTTGGAAGAAATCCCTAGGCCAGACGGCTTTGTAACCGGTCTGCGGTTGATCAGCTGGCGCCGTTTCGCCCCATGGATTCGACAGTGAGGCAATCAATGCCCCGGCATGAGTTTTGTCTTCCATGATCTTAAGATTGATCGCGGACATGCGAGCAAGCGCACCGCCATCGCCCGATGCCTCGGAAATCTCAGGCAAGCCTTCAAGCGAATCCAAATATCCGCGCCACTCATCTGAGTATTTTTGGAGAATCGCGGAAACAGACTGAGCCGCAGCTTCGTCTGCGCTTTGTTTTGCTTGCTCAAACGTTTCCCCAAACCCGACCAGGAGGGTCGACTCCAAAGGCGCCGCTGCACCTTCAATCTCATTAAAATCGAATGCGATGACCCCAGCAACGTTTCCGGCTTCGTCGGCCTCACGATAGACCGCATCGAGTCCGCCAACTGTGAGATCCGCGAATCCATCCGATTCCCCCACATAACCGACCGACACTTGCTCAGATGGCGCATCGGCGAGCCGCGCAAAGAGGTGCGCTTCGCCTTCAAAGGCATGAAGACCGGCATCGATCACTCTTGCCTGGTCGGCGTTGCCTGTATTCGCCATCGCCGGATCTAGATAGGCGAACAGTTGAACGCCATCTGGGAGTGGTTCAGAGGTGCTCGCTTTCATGATCAACACATCGCGGTCGGGATCTGCGAATGTCGTGATGCTTATCGAGCGACTTAAATCCGGATACTCGAATACCAAAGTCGGCGCCGGTGAAATCGGGCGATCGCCCCCTTCAATTGCAATTTCGACAGACGCGGGCGCCGATATTCCTTCCGGGCCGACAAGCAGGAATTGGATTTCACGTAACTGCGCTTCGTGGATCAATCCCCACATCACCTCGGTGATCCGATCCTTGCCAAGCGAGAACCAGACTTTGGAGATTGGCGCGGTTGGGCTAGCAGCAGAATATTGCCCGGTCTCATCATAAGCCTCGTAAGATGAGCCGATCGCAATTTTCTCGGCATTCGACCAAGTCGGAGCCGCGCCCGGCGCCCCTGGCGCGCTTGCGTCGGAGCGTATCGCCGGTGGCTCACCCGCCGAACACGCACCTAAAAGCGCGACGGCTCCCGCAATCAAAAAGGTCTTCGTTCGAGTCACATAACACTCCCGCAAATTTTTGCAATTTCCTATCCATACTCCTCAACCTCTCGCACGAGGTCAACTGGATTCTTTCGAGAACCAAAATTGCCAAACCGACAGAATTGCGCTTTATAGCTCAAAGACGTTCACATATTTAAACAAGCGTATCGGGAGGAATTAGGGAAATGACCAGCCGCATTATTGCTTTCGCCCTATTTCTGTGTGCCGCGGCTTGCACTCAAAACATCGTGGTTTCGCAAAATCCTGCAAATCTGAGCAACATCTCACCCTATAAACCCACCCCATATGTGCAAATTCAGCACCCAGACTGGGCCAAAGACGCGGTGATTTATCAGATCAACACACGGCAATTCACGCCTGAAGGCACTTTCAATGCCGCTCAATCCCACCTCCCCCGCCTGAAGGCGCTCGGCGTCGATATTCTTTGGCTCATGCCCATTCACCCGATTGGAGAGGTCAACCGAAAAGGAAGCTTGGGTAGCCCATATGCCGTCAAAGACTACTTTGGCGTAAACCCCGAGTTCGGGACCAAAGCCGACTTTCGCGCATTCGTAGACACCGCCCATGCGCATGGTTTCAAAGTCATTTTAGATTGGGTCGCCAATCACACCGCGTGGGACAATCCGCTCGTGACCGAACACCCAGACTGGTATGAGACCGACTGGAAAGGCGATTTCCATCCCACACCCTGGACGGACTGGGCCGACATTATCGATCTGAATTATGACCAAGCCGCCCTCCGCGAGTACAAGACACGCGCGCTGCGCTATTGGGTCGAAGAGTTCGACGTGGATGGATATCGCGCCGACGTGGCTGGCTTTGTACCGCTCGATTTCTGGGAAACCGCTCGCGCTGAACTTGAGACAATCAAGCCGGTCTTCATGCTTGCAGAATGGCAACAGAGAGACCTGCATCGACACGCGTTCGATGCGACTTATGGCTGGGCCTGGAAGGAGGCCGCGCAGCGGATTGCAAAAGGCCAATCAGATGCGGGCGACCTTAGAGGCTTTCTCGGCGAACAGATTTCGACTTGGCCACTCGACGCCTATCGCATGCTGTATACCGAGAACCATGACCAAAACGCTTGGGATGGCTCCACCGGCGCAATTTATGGCGACGCCTATCATGCCATGCTGACCCTCTCTTTTGTGACTGAAGGTATTCCGCTGATCCATAACGGCCAGGAAGTCGGCAATCAGAACCAGCTCGAATTTTTCGAGCGAGACTCGATCGATTGGAGCCAGGCTGACCATCCCGACGGTTCGCTGATCAAACGTTTGATTGCGGTCAAGAAGAACAATCGCGCACTCCATAATGGCGCGGCGGGCGGGCGGATCATTCCGGTATCGACGGATAATCCGAGCCAAGTCTTGAGCTTTGCTCGTGAGAAAGATGGCAATCGGGTATTGGTTCTGTTCAACCTGTCAGACACAGACGCTTCTTTTGAGCTAACAGACGGCCCTGTCGCTGGAGCCTGGACGGAAGCGCTCACCGACACGCAAGAGACACTTCAATTGGGATCGAACCGCACACTCAAAGCTTGGCAAGGCAGAGTTCTGATCTCAAACCACGATCAAGAATAAGGGAGGATCGCCATGGCAGTCGCAGGAGGCGTCGACACCGCGCAAGATTCTGGTCGAAAGCCGGAACTCAATCTGTTTCAGATCGTGAATATGTCATTCGGGTTCTTCGGAATTCAGATTGGATTCGCTCTGCAAAACGGCAATGTGAGCCGGATCTTCCAGACGCTCGGCGCGGACATGAGCACGCTGCCGCTGCTCTGGCTCGCTGGCCCGATTACCGGCCTGATCATGCAGCCAATCATCGGGTATTTCAGTGACAAGACCTGGGGACCGCTTGGGCGTCGCCGCCCCTATTTCCTGGTCGGGGCCATTCTGACAACGCTCGCGCTCTTCATCATGCCGAACTCGCCTTGGCTGTGGGTCGCGGCTGGAACGCTGTGGATCTTAGACGCGAGTTTGAACATCACGATGGAGCCATTCCGCGCTTTTGTGGGGGATATGTTACCCAGCAAACAGCGCCCGCTTGGCTATTCCATGCAGACCATCTTTATCGGCGCGGGGGCTGTGCTGGCATCGATCGCACCGTTCGTGTTCAACGCGCTTGGTGTTTCTAATGAAGCCGCAGACGGCGTCATCCCCGACAATGTGAAATGGTCTTTCTATATTGGTGGCGCGGCGCTGTTCATGGCAGTGATGTGGACTGTTTTCTCAACCAAAGAATACTCTCCCGATCAGCTTGAAGCCTTCGGTAAAGACGAGGATAATATTTTTGAACAAGAAGGCGGGATCGAAAAAGATGAGCGCCCGGCTTCCAGCTTTTTCACAAAATGGGGCCTCATCATCGCCGCCATCGGTGCCGCTTTCACCGCTGCCGTTTATGCCGCAAAAGGCGACCAACAATTTTACATCCTAGGCGGCGGGCTCCTGTTTCTTGGTGCGCTTTATTTGTGGAACAGCCAGCTCGTCAGAACAGATCGCAATGCCCGGAACTTCTTGTCGGATGTGCTTGGGGATTTGACGACGATGCCGAGTGTGATGAAGCGTCTGGCCTTCGTGCAGTTTTTCTCGTGGGTCGGCCTTTTCATCATGTGGATCTACACGACGCCAGCGGTCGCCCTACAGGCCTGGGAAACCGCCGATGCCAGCTCGAAAGCCTATCAAGATGCGGGCGACTGGGTCGGCATCATGTTCGCAGTTCAGAATGGCGTGGCGGCGCTCTACGCGTTCGTCATAGCCGGCATCGCTCGCAAGGTCGGCACGCGCAGCCTTCATGCTTTCAATCTGCTGGCCGGTGCAGCGGGCTTTGTTGGATACCATTTGTTTGCATCGCAATATGGCTTGCTCATTCCAATGATCGGGCTCGGCATGGCTTGGGGGTCAATTTTGGCTTTGCCTTACGCCATTCTCGCCGATGCTTTGCCGGTCAAGAAAATGGGCATCTGTATGGGGATCTTCAATTTCTTCATCGTCCTGCCACAGATCCTTGTTGGCGGCACGATGGGCCCAGTCTTGCGCTCATTAGAGAGCAGTCTCGCGCCAGCTGTCGGCGGCGTGCCTTTGCTCGCGGTCTTGTTCGGCGCGGCGAGTTTCTGCCTTGCGGCCTTCGCCATGACTTTCGTCAGGGTGGAACGCGGTTAAGGTTCACAAGATCAGGACACAAAAAACCCGGCGCCATGATTGGGGCCGGGTTTCTTTTTGTGCGCTTTTATAACCGCCTTAAGGGCGCGGCGGCGCGTATTTGGTGAGGTTGATCCCGTCCACGGCGGCAACATATTCGTCAATGGTCGGGGTCCGGCCCAGAATGGTCGAGAGGACAACCACTGGCGTCGACGCTAGCAATGACTCGCCCTTTTTCTCATCACTGTCGGCGACAACCCGGCCTTGGAACAAGCGGGTCGACGTCGCCATCACCGTATCGCCATTCTCAGCTTTCTCTTGGTTCCCCATGCAGAGATTACAACCAGGACGCTCGAGATACATGATGTTCTCATATTCAGTTCGCGCCGTACTCTTCGGCGAGTCATCATTGAACTCAAACCCAGAATATCGCTGGAGCACGTCCCAATCACCCTCTTCTTTGAGCTCATCGACAATATTGTAAGTCGGCGGCGCAACCACGAGCGGCGCTTTGAATTCAACCGTTCCGTTTTGCGCTTCGATGTTTTTGAGCATTTGCGAGATGATTTTCATATCGCCTTTGTGGATCATACATGAACCGACAAAGCCAAGGTCGACCTCTTTGGTGCCGCCATAATAAGAGATTGGGCGGATCGTATCGTGAGTATAGCGACGCGATACATCGTCATTGTTCACGTCTGGATCAGCGATCATCGGCTCGTTGATCTTATCCAGATCAACAACAAATTCGGCGACATACTCAGCGTTGGCATCCGGCGTTAGCGGTGGGCGCTCGCCAGAGCGAATGTCAGCAATCCGCTGATCCGCCTTAGCCACAAGTCCTTTCAGAACGCCAATCTCATTGTCCATGCCCTTTTCGATCATGATGCCGATGCGGCTCTTAGCGATCTCAAGCGATTGGATCAGAGTTTCAGGCTCTGAAATACAGATCGAGGCTTTCGCCTTCATCTCAGCCGTCCAGTCGGTGAACGTGAATGCTTGGTCGGCGAGCAAGGTGCCAATATGCACCTCAATGATGCGACCTTGGAAGACATTGTCGCCGTCAAACTCATCAAGCATTTGAGCCTGCGTCGCGTGCACCACATCGCGGAAATCCATGTGATCTTTCAGCGTTCCTTTGAATGTCACTTTTACCGATTGCGGGATCGGCATGGTCGCCTCACCAGTCGCAAGCGCCAGAGCAACGGTGCCGGAATCAGCGCCGAATGCGACGCCTTTTGACATCCGTGTGTGAGAGTCTCCGCCAATGATCACATCCCAATCATCAACCGTAATGTCATTCAGAACTTTGTGGATCACGTCCGTCATCGGGTGATAGACACCCTTCGGATCACGGCCGGTAATCAGGCCGAACTTATTCATAAAGCTCATCAGTTTCGGCGTATTGCGCTGAGCTTTAATGTCCCAAACAGACGCGGTGTGACAACCCGACTGATACGATCCATCAACCGTTGGAGAAATCACCGTCGCCGCCATCATCTCGAGCTCTTGCGAGGTCATCAGGCCGGTGGTGTCTTGCGAGCCAACAATGTTCACTTTGACGCGGACATCTGAGCCAGCATATAGCTTCTTGCCTGGGGTGACGCCGACGGCGTTGCGATTGAAAATTTTCTCAACCGCGGTCAGGCCCTTGCCTTCCTGGGTGACCTCTTTCGAAGTCGCGTAAACGCTTGGCGCTTCGACGCCTAGAATAGCAGCGGCTGTGGTCTGGAGCTTTTTGCCAAACACGACGGCATAGGAACCGCCGGCTTTCATGAACTCGACCTTTTGCGGGGTCAGCGCATTGGCGATGTCGACCAATTCTTCGCCATCATCATTATAGAGCTTCTTGGTTTTCGTATTGATGGTCAGGACGGTGCCTGTATCGACCGAATAAAGCTGCTCAAGAACCGGCTCACCATCTTCGTCAATAACTGGCGCGCCATTATGGTTGAGCTGCCGCGCCCAGTTCTGCAGATCGACACCGATCCCGCCGGTGACACCAACCGTTGTGTAGAAAATCGGCGAAATGCCATTCGTGCCGCCAACGACAGGTGCAATATTGATGAACGGCACATATGGGCTGGCTTGAACCCCGGTCCATAGCGCCACATTGTTCACACCTGACATCCGCGACGACCCAACCCCCATCGTGCCTTTTTCGGCGACCAGCATGACGCGCTTATCTGGGTGTTGCGCCTGCAGCGCTTTGAGCGCGGCTTGCTTCTCTTGATCATGCTCGAACAAGCATTTGCCGTGCAGCTCACGATCTGATCGAGAGTGGGCATCTTTGCCCGGTGACAGCAGATCTGTTGAAACATCGCCGACCGCGACGACGAAAGTAACAACTTTGATCTCTTCTTCAATGTCCGGAAGATTGGTGAAGAATTCCGCATTGGCGTAACTCTGCAAGATCTCAGTCGCGCGACCATTCCCAACTTTATGCGCCGCTTCGAGACGATCGGTATCCGCTTCGTACAGGAAGACTTGGGTCTTCAGAACCTTTGCAGCCTCTGTTGCGATCGCCGCATCATCGCCTAGTGCGAGATCGAGCAAAACGTCGATCGAAGGGCCGCCCTTCATGTGAGACAGAAGCTCAAACGCAAAGCTTGGGCTGATTTCAGCTACCGTTTCTTGACCGAGAATGATCTCTTTGAGGAACTTGGCCTTCTCGCCAGCGGCACTGGTGGTGCCTGGAAGCGTATTATAGATAAAGAAATTCAGAGACTGTTCGCGATGCGCGTTTCCGGTGTCTTTAATCTGAGCAATAAGCTCAGCGACCAGTGGTGCATCTTCGATCGGTTTCGGGTGCAATCCGTCTTTTTTACGGGCTTCGATTTGCTCTAAATATTCAGTGTACAGGCTCATAATCTATACGGCGTCCTTTATTTTTATGTCCGTTTACGATGCGGCCGCGCGGAAACCGTCGCGCCAGTCATCGAGAGTCTCAGCGCCCATGTATTTAAGCTGCCCCGCCGATGCAAGCGAATTAGCGCGGCTTAACAGCGCGATATCGGAGATTTGAACTGGCCAGACATTGGCCAAGGCCATCTCGGTCCAGTCATTTTTGAGGAGCAAGGCGATATTGATGACGCCGCCCTCACCGCGCTGTTCCATGAGGCCGAGAAGCACAGTTTCAAGCTCTCCGGCATGGGCGGCCGCCGCATGGGGCCGGCCGGGTTTCAAGGCTTCTTGCGTCGCACGGCCTAAATTGCGAATACAGGCGCACCCGCTCCAATTGGAGCCTTTGCCGAGGACGCCCCTTGACCGCTTCTATTCGCTTAGACCGCGCCGCTCCGCTTGCGGAAATCGTCTTGAACAAGCCTGAAAAGCGCAACGCGTTATCCGTGGACATGTGGGCGGCTATTCCGAACCTGGTCGACGAGGCTGTGCGTGATCCGGAGACCAAAGTCCTGCTCATCCATGGCGGCGATGCAGGCGCGTTCGCAGCGGGCGCGGATATCTCAGAATTTGAGCAAACTTATGCCACCAAAGACAGCGCCAAAGCTGCGGGCGACACAATCGCTGCGGCGCTGAACGCGGTAGAGGCCTGCCCAAAGCCGACTATGGCAGCGATTGATGGCGCCTGTGTCGGCGGCGGTGTCAGCTTGGCGATGGCGTGTGATCTAAGAGTCGCGAGCGCCCAATCGAAGTTCGGAGTCACGCCAGGCAAGCTAGGTCTCGTCTATCCTGCTGGCGATACGAGGCGCCTTCTGCAAGCCATCGGCCCGGGCGCAACGAAAGACATTCTCTTCACTGGCCGCATCTTCTTGGCTGACGAAGCTAAGGAAATGAAACTAATCGATCGTTTGGTGGATACGGGTGGCGCTCTTGAAGCGGCACGGGCGTTCGCGATAGAAATCGGCACCATCTCGCAATGGTCAACACGGGCCATTAAAAAGATGATCGCTGGCCTTCAATCCGGGTGGAGCGATGATGCCGAACCGGCTGCGAACTTGTTCTTAGAAGGCTTCGCCAATGAGGACTTCCAAGACGGCTACCGCGCCTTTCTCGAAAAGCGCGCGCCGGTGTTTAAGTTCAAATAGCTACCACTCTAAACCAGGCAGCATGGGCAGCCGCTTCCCATGGCGTCTGCGCCGAGCGCGATATCGCGTAGGCCTGCAGCAACCGCCGCGCACCTCCGCCTGCTCATTCGCGGGTCGCGAATGGATGCCCGAAAGTGCCGTCAGAATTGGAGTTTTCGAAATTTGTCCGGACATATTCTGCTGCCCACGCAAAGAATGTGGTTGAGTGTTCCCGAAACTTACGTCACCGGTCAAAAAATGAGCTCTAAATCTCTTGCACGTGCATTTGCGGCCTTCCGGCAATCCCTGCCAGACCATGCTCGTCTCTATGTCGCGGGATGCAGCGGCGAACCCTTGCCCCTGGTCGATCTCTTTCGCGATGATCCAGAGCTGGCCAAAGGCTTAGAGTTTCTCGGGATTTGGATTCCGGGCGTCAACCGAACCGACTGGGCCAGCCTGCACTCAAGCACAAGCGCCAATAGCATATTTATCTCACCAGCTTTGCGCCCTTCGTTCGAGGCAGGGCGAACACGCTTTCATCCGCTCAGCTATACTCAGAGCACAACCTGGCTATCTCAGACGCAGATTGATGCAGGGGTGATTATGATAAGCCCACCTGATGCGGATGGCATGGTTACGCTCGGTGTTTCTGCGGACTTTTCTCAGCTGATTTTGGCGCGTCCTGATATCCCCTTATTCGGTATCGTGAACGCATGCCTTCAGGCGCCTCCAAATGCCGAGCGGTTTCCAATTGATCGTTTCCACACCGTCGTCGAAGCTGAGCACCCTCTGGCTCATGTCAGCGAGAATGACCTGCCGCAAACGTTCACTCAAATCGGAGCACGCATTGCTGCGCTTTGCGGCGACGGCGACACGCTTCAATTTGGCCTCGGCAATGTCCAACAAGCGGTTCTCAAATCGCTGAGCAATCACCGCAATCTGAAGATCCATGCTGGCATGATCTCAACTCCGCTCGCGGACCTGATGGACCAAGGCGCGATTGCGGAAACAGAGGACGCGGTAACCACCGGCGTGGCGATTGGGACGACCGCGTTTTATGATCGCGCGGCGCGAGATGACCGGATCAGATACGCGCCCGTGACTTATACGCACGCCATCTCGACAATGGCCCAGCTCTCCAACTTCAAGGCCATAAATTCTTGCATAGAGATTGATCTGTTCGGTCAGGCCAATGCCGAATTCATCAATGGCCGGCAAATCTCTGGCACAGGCGGACTGGTCGACTTCTTGCGCGGGGCGGCTGCCTCAGCAAGCGGACGCAGTGTTTTGGCTTTGGCTTCGACAGCCCGGAAAGGAACGATCAGCCGGATCATCCCAAGACTTCCTCAAAACGCGACGTCTATCTCACGCGCCGATGTCGATATGGTGGTGACCGAACACGGCGTGGCAGAACTGAAACACAAATCCATTGACGCCCGCGCAGACGCCTTGATCGGTATTGCTGATCCAAGTTATCGCGATCAGCTCGCCTCCGATTGGCGCGAGATCAGAAAGAGCCTCTAATATGCCGCAGACCAAACCTCGATATCGCCAGCTGGCCGATCAGTTCCGGAAGGAAATCACGACCGGAAAGTATAAGCCAGGCGACGCGCACCTCGTCGCACAGTGCCCAGGGACAAAGGCGACCATTTTTGAACCGGCGCCAAGTGCGGGCCCAATGCGCCGGGAATTTTAACCCATCATATCACGCCTTTTTCTTTCAACGCTTTCGCCGCCTCGACGCTCAGCCCGGCTTCCTGCGCCAGCGCTTCGCTATGCTCGCCAAAACTTGGGATTTTCGGGTTTGGTTGAGGCGGTTCGTTTAGGAACTTGATGGGCGGTCCGACATGGCGGTGGCCATCGTCATCTTTAAAGATCATTCCGCGTTCTGCCGTATACGGATCATCGAATGCATCTTTCAAATCCCGCACCCACGACCAGGCGCAATCGATTGGCTCCAAAAAGGCTTTCCACTCTTCGAGCGTTTTGGTTTTGAAAGTCTCAGTGAAATAGGCGCACAGATCTGCCTGACCTGGGCCGGGTGGCACTTTCGCGACTTCGATTAGATCCGGACGCCCAAGCGCGGTGAGCAAATTGGTCGCGAACTTAATCTCGGGTCCGGCGAAAGCTAAAAACTCTCCATCCGAGGTTTCATACAAATTTGTCAGCGCAGAGCCGCCAAAGCTGCGCATCTCTTTCGGGCGCGGAGGGCGGTTTTCACCAAAGGTCGGACCCAGTACATTTGGCGTCCAAGCGATCGCCGCGTCATACATGGCGAGATCGATATAGTCGCCTTCACCCGTCGTTTCACGCCGATAGAGCGCCATCAGGATTGCGGACAAGGCCATGAGAGAGGCGCTCGCATCGGCAAAGGGAACATTTGGCAAAGTTGGCTGGTGATCCGTCTTGCCGCGATTGAGGTCGATCAATCCCGCAAGTGCCTGCACGGCGACATCATGGGCCGGCTTCTTCGCCAGAGATGACATCTGCCCGAACGCAGAAATAGAACAATATACAATTTTAGGATTGCGCGCGGCGACCGCATCATAGTCCACGCCAAGGCGTTTCACGACGCCAGGCCTAAACGCCTCGACCATCACATCAGCGGTCTCTGCCAATCGCAATAATAGGTCTCGGCCATCAGGGTCTTTCAAGTTCACTTTCAGGCTACGTTTGCCCCGCGCGATATTGCGGAACCAAACGCTCGTGCCGTCCGCAGTTGTCTCACCGAGCGCGCGGCTTGGTTCGCCGGTTCCATTGGCCGGCTCGACCATAATCACGTCAGCACCATGGTCCGCCATCATCATGGTCATGTGAGGTCCTGGCAGAAAGGCTGACAGGTCAAGAACTTTAACGCCTTCAAGCTTCATGCGGGTGTCTCCTCTGATAACAGCTCACCGTTGTGTTCGCCCATTTTCGGCGCGCGCGTGAGGGTCGGTCGCTTGCCATTTACGCGGAACGGCGAGGCCAATGTTCGCACGCCAGATGGCGCCTCGGGATGAGCCACATTTGCGGTCATTTCAACATGCCGGACATAGTCGCTATCGAGCGCTTGTCCGATGTCGAGCACCGGCGCAAACGGCACTGAACCGCCCAGTATCTCGACCCATTCGGTTGTGGTTTTCGCGCTCATCACATCATCGACCGCATCGCTCAGCACGCTTAGATTCTCGCGCCGCGCTGGAATGCTGGTAAAGCGCTCATCTTGGTCGAGGTTAGACCCGGTAAGCTGACACCATAGCTGCCAGAATTTCGGCGTCTGACACATCAATAAGCCCCAACCATCGCTCGTCTTTACCAATTGGCTCGGCGCAATCGAAGGGTGCGCCCCGCGCGGCAAGCGGCCCGTAACATGCCCCTGATTGAGGTACCATGTTGCGGGGTAAGAGAGCTGGTGCAAAGCAGTGTCGAACAGGCAAACATCAAGATCACAGCCTTCACCTGTGCGGCTCGCGCCAAGCAGCCCCGCGAGCAAAGCCGTCGCCATATGGCTGCCGGTGTGGAAATCGACCATTGAGAGACCAAACCGAACTGGCGGGCCGTCCGGCTCGCCCGTCATCGACATGAACCCTGCTTCAGCCTGCATCAGATAGTCATAGCCCGGCCAAGCCGCACGCTCTGACCTGCGGCCATAAGCTGATAGATGCGCGCAGACGATTTTCGGATTGACCGCTTTCAGCGCCTCATAAGTCAGGCCGAGCTTGTCCGGTTGATCGCCGCGTAGATTGTTCGCGACAGCATCGGCGGTTTTGACCAAAGCCTCAAACTGCTTTCGTCCGGTCTCAGATTTCAGGTCGAGCGTGACCGACTTTTTGCCGAGCGAGAAAGTTTGAAAAAACTCGCTATCGCCCTCGCCTAACATATAAGGCCCTATCGAACGCGAAACGTCACCGCTGCGCGAGGGGTCTTCGATTTTGATCACTTCGGCGCCGAGGTCCGCCAGCAACAAGGTGCCATAAGGGCCCGCGCCATATTGCTCGACGGATAGAATGCGAATGCCCTTGAGCGGGCGTTGATTTGAGTTTGCCACAATCGCGGTCCTCATCCTGAGAGAAGTCAAAGCCTAGCGGCGGTTCCCCACCCCGCCCTCGTCCTTATACCTAAATCGGATTCCGTTTCACCAATTGTTTGGCAATGATGATGCGCTGCATCTCATCCGTGCCATCGCAAATGCACATAAGCGGCGGATCGCGATGAAGTGCAGCGAACGCGCTGCTTATGCAGTGATCGAAGCCGCGGCAGGCTCAGCCGCGTAAAACGGCACACTCTCAAACCCAATCAGTTCCACATTTGGCGAGATATATCCTGGCTTTTCAGGTTCCTGACGCGCCAAGTCTGTCGATAAGTATTTCTTATTATCATCGCAAAATATGGTCGCCACTGTTGCCTCGCTTCCAAGTTGGTCTTGGACGGCCAGTGCACCAATCAAATTGGCACCTGAGGATATGCCGACAGCGAGACCAAGCTTGGAAGCGAGGTTTTGGGCCATGATGATGGCGTCACCATCATTCACGGAAACCACAGAATCGAGTTCATCCAACTTCACGATGGATGGAATAAAGTCGTCAGAAACGCCCTGGATCCGATGCGAACCGGTTTTGTAGCCGGTTGAAAGCGTTGGCGATTCCGCCGGTTCGAGCGGATGGATTTTTACTTGTGGCGCGGCCTCGCGAAGCGACCGTCCGACCCCCATCACGGTCCCGCCGGTTCCGACGCCGGCAATAAACGCATCAGGCGTTCGGCCGATCGATGCGAGTTGGTTCAGAATTTCGGGACCGGTCGTTGTTTCATGCGCATTGCAATTTTCGCAATTGGCAAATTGGCAAGGCAGAAAGACATCATCGCGCGTTGCGGCCAGCTTCTCGGTTGCCGCGATCGCGCCGAGAAACCCGTCCTCTTCGCGTGAGACCAAATGCAGGTCAGCGCCTAAAGACCGCAACAAAGACTTACGTTCATCGCTCATCCAATCCGGCATATAGATCCGCACTTCATGCCCAAGCGCGCGCCCCAAGGAGGCGATGGCAATCCCAGCATTCCCGCTCGTCGCTTCAGCGATAATGTCTCCTGGCTTTAAGGCGCCGGTCTCATAAGCGCAGCGCAAAATGTTCAGCGCCATCCGATCTTTAATCGAGCCAGTCAAATTATAGTGCTCGGCTTTGGCGAAGATGACGCGGCGCTCACCCTTCCATCGCAAATGGACGGCAAGCAATGGCGTGCGGCCGATCATTCCGGCCAGCGACTCTAACCGCTTTTGCTCACAAAACTCGATCTGCACCGAACCCGAAAAAGCCATCGTGATCTCCTCTTACGTGCAACCTAGCCCCATGAATATCGAAACTCATTGCAAAAATTATGAGATACCCGGGTTATTTAGTAACATTTTTCGGCTATATACGATCATTATGAAAAATATTGATGACACCGATAGGTCGATCCTAAAAATTCTTCAGAACGATTCGACTGTTTCATTGGAGACAATCGCAGAGAAGCTCAGCGTTTCTGTCAACACATGTTGGCGGCGTGTCCGGCGTCTCGAAGAGGATGGCATCATTCAGGCCCGCGTTGCTATTTGCGACCCGGAAATGCTTGGATTAGGCCAAACCGTCTTCGTCGCGATCAAGACGAATGACCACTCATCGACCTGGCTGGAGAAGTTCGCAAAGACCGTGACCGCAATCCCGGAAGTGATAGAATTCTACCGCATGGCCGGAGACGTGGACTATCTATTGAAGATCGCGGTTCAGTCAGTCGCCGATTATGACCGGGTCTACAAAGCGCTGATCTCAAAAATCGAAGTCGCCGATGTAAGCGCCACCTTCGCGATGGAATGCTTGAAGAACACGACTGAATTACCGGTTTAAACTAGTCCGGCGTGTGTGCGTGCAGCCCGCAGAATGACCGCTAGATCAGGATAGCCGGTTCACGAGAAGCATGCCAGATAGCGGTTTTGGCCGTGGAGCAAACTGACCATGAAACGGATCGATCTCAGTTCATCGATTAGCATTTCGCAGCTCGTTTACGGCATGTGGCGCCTAGGTGACGACGCTGACACATCACCCAAACATGTGCAGGCGAAGATCGAGGCCTGCCTGGCCCAAGACATCACCACCATGGATCAGGCCGATATCTATGGCGCTTATGGTGCGGAAGAGATTTTAGGAAATTGTCTCCGCGATGCGCCTCAGCTGCGCAATCAAATCGAGATTGTCACCAAATGCGATATCGTCGCCCCCATGGGACGCCATAGCGGCGCGCGGGTGAAATACTATGATACCAGCCGCTCCCATATCGAAGCCTCTGTCGAGCAGTCTTTAAGACTTATGGGGATTGAGCAAATCGACCTGCTTCTGATCCACCGCCCGGATCCGTTTATGGATCACGTGGAAACCGGATCGACGCTGGATGATTTGGTCGCCAGCGGCAAAGTCAAAGCCGTCGGGGTTTCGAATTTCCGGCCATGGGATTGGCAGCTCCTCCAATCAGCGATGACAACGAAACTCGCCACCAATCAAATCGAGATGAGCGTCATTGCTCATGAGGCGTTCACCAATGGTGATCTGGCTTTCTTGCAAGAACGAGGCGTGTCTCCGATGGCTTGGTCCCCGCTAGCCGGCGGTGCTCTGTTCGGGGGAGATCACTCCGCAGTGAAAGAGGTATTGGCGACAATCGCAGCAAATCAGGGCGTTGATATCGCGGCGGTCGCGATTGCCTGGCTGCTGGCGCATCCCGCAAAGATCGTTCCCGTGCTCGGCACGAATAAGCTAGAGCGGATCTCGACCCTTGCGGATGCGACCCGGGTTGAGATGGACCGGCAGACTTGGTTTGAGATCTACACCGCAGCTCTTGGTCATGAAGTCGCTTAGGGCGCTTAATCGCGCGACCAAATGTATTGACATTTAAATTGCCATAATTACGGTTTCTATGCGGAGGAAACCAATTGTGACACAGACGAAGCGGCTCGAACTCACCGGCGCAGCAGGCTCGCCGTACACGCGAAAAATGCTCAGCGTTCTCAGATATCGGCACCTGCCCTATTCGGTCTTCTGGGGAAATGGAAACATCCCAAAAGGCTATCCGGAACCGAAAGTTCGGCTGCTGCCAACCTTCTTTTTTCCAGACGGCGAAGATGGCGCACTCGTCCCGGTCACAGACTCAACGCCAATTATCCGCCGACTTGAGAATGACTATGCCGGACGATCGGTTATTCCCTCAGATCCGGTCATCCGGTTCATCAATGATTTGATCGAAGATTATGCCGATGAATGGCTCACCAAAGCCATGTTCCATTTTCGCTGGGCGCATGAGGCTGATGCGAAAAACGCGGCACCGCTGCTGGTCTATTGGGGTATGAACACAGCGCCTGCAGAGGCCGCTGAAGAATTTGCGGCGAACTTTGCGACACGTCAGATCGACCGCCTCTATGTCGTTGGCTCAAATGAAGTCACCGCCGAGACGATTGAGTCTTCCTATACCCGGCTAATCGAAATTCTCGACGCATTGATCTCACGCAAAGGGTTCGTCTTAGGTGCGCGCCCCTCTTCTGCCGATTTTGCGATTTTTGGTCAGCTCAGTCAGCTCGCCATTATTGAACCCACATCCGCAGCGATCACAACCAGCACCTCTTACCGGGTCCGTGCCTGGGTCGACCTGATGGAAGATCTCTCCGGGGTGTCGCCGCAAGAAGAGGATTGGTTCTCAACGGACGCGGCTGGCGAGGCGCTCAAACCGCTGCTCACAGAAATCGGGCGCACCTATACGCCTTCTATGATCGCGAACGGAAAAGCGGTGATGAGTGGCGCAGACACATTCGACACCGAGATTGATGGCCGTCCTTGGACTCAGCCAACATTCAAATACCAAGCAAAATGCCTACACTGGCTTCGTGAAGATTATGCCGCTTTGCCAGGCGACGCACGCGCTGCGGTCGACGCTCTGTTATCGGGGACGGGCTGCGAAGCTTTGTTTAATTAAAGGATACGGCGATGCTCAAGAAAATACTGATTGGAACACTGGTCTTCCTTGCGACCGTTGCGGCGCTGGTCTGGCTCAACCGAGCATCGATCTTGACCCATATTGTCTTAAACCGCGCCGAAGCGAACAAAGACTTTGTCGCCCCACATCAGCCTGTGACCTGGCAGATGGGGCCGAGCGAGGCGAGCACGCCCGTGTCCGAGCGCCCGCCAAACATCGTCTTCATTCTATTGGACGATTTTGGCTATAATGACCTGTCCACATTTGGTGGCGGCGTTGCGGATGGCCGCGTGCCGACGCCGAACATTGACCGGTTGGCTGCGGAGGGCGCGATTTATTCGCAGGCCTATTCCGGCACCGGCACCTGCGCGCCCTCGCGTGCGATGTTGCTGACCGGCCGTTATCCCACGCGCACCGGATTTGAGTTCACACCAACCCCTGATGGCATGAGCAATGTCATCGCCACGATCGCGAACGGACAGAATCGTCCCCACATCCCAAAAATCACCCCTAATCGCGACCTCAGCGAAGGTGCGCTTCCTTATGAAGAGCAGGGCCTACCCGGTTCGGAAGTGACGATTGCGGAACTGCTGCAAGATCAAGACTACCACACCGTCCATATCGGCAAATGGCATTTGGGGAGACAACCCGACTCCCTGCCAAACGCGCAAGGGTTTGACGAAAGCCTGCTCATGGATAGCGGGCTGTTTCTCGCCGAGGACGATCCTAATGTCGTGAACGCCAAGCTCGACTTTGATCCGATCGATCAATTCCTTTGGGCGTCGATGCAGTTTTCGGCCTCATTCAATGGCGGCGAGCCATTTGAACCGGGCGGCTATCTGACCGATTGGTGGACCGATGAAAGCCTGCGAGTCATCGAGAACAATAAACACCGTCCATTCTTTCTCTATCTCGCGCATTGGGCGCCGCACACACCGCTGCAAGCGACAAAGGAAGACTATGAAGCCGTTGGCGACATCGAACCGCATCGCGAACGCGTCTATGCGGCGATGATCCATGCGCTCGATCGCAGTGTCGGGCGGGTCATGGACAAACTCGAAGCGGAAGGTCTGGCTGAAAACACGATCATCGTCCTCAGCAGCGACAATGGCGGCGCAGGTTATATCGGCCTGCCCGAGGTCAATGCACCTTTTCGCGGTTGGAAAATCACCCTGTTTGAAGGCGGCATCCGCGTGCCAATGTTCGTCAAATGGCCGAGCAAGATTTCGCCGGGTACAGTTGTCGATACGCCTGTGGCGCATATCGACCTGTTGCCAACACTCGCCGCTGCGGCTGATGTGAACCTGCCCAGCGATCGCATTATCGATGGTCAGAACATCTTGCCGGAAGCGACAGGAGAAGGACTGATTGCACGACCGAATGATGCGATATTCTGGTCGTCTGGAAGCTATCGCGTGGTTCGGGCCAGTGATTGGAAACTTCAAGTGGACACGCAACAAGGCAAAACCTGGCTGTTTGATCTCGCATCTGATCCGACCGAGCAAATCAATCTCGCTGAGACGCGCACTGATAAAGTGGCAGAGCTCACCGCCCTGATCTCTGACCACTATGCAGATGCCGTCGAACCGCTATATCCGCATAAGATCACCAGCCCGATTTTGATCGACAAAACGGTGGATCAATTGCCAACCGCGGACGATGAGTACGTGATGTGGCCGAACTAAGAATAGAAGGTTTGCGACCTTGACGACAGCAGTGAAAAAGAAAAGTCCTTGGCCGAAATTTGAAGTCGGCACCGAAGATGGCAGGCGCCAGCGCAGCGATCGCAGCCGCCGACGGATCATTGAGGCTTTGTTCGATCTGATTTCCGAGGGCAATATGTCCCCAAGCGCCGCCATGGTTGCCGCACGCGCCGATGTCGGCCTGCGCACCGTATTTCGCCACTTTGAGGATATGGACAGCATCTATGATGAGATGACGGGGGCGCTGTTGGCGGCCGTCATGCCGAAAGTGAAAGCGCCATTTCAGGCTACGACTTGGCGGGATCGTTTAATCGAATGTGTCGACCGGCGCGCAGAAATTTATGAAGAGGTTTTCCCGATGCGCGTCTGCATGACCCTGCGCTATTACCAATCGGAATTCATTCAGGAACAATATAAGCGAGACGTGGCGATGGAGCGATCGACCCTGAAAGCGATTATTCCAGAAAGTATCGCCGCTGATCGAACGCTATTTGCGGCCCTCGAAGTCACGTTGGGTTTCCCGACTTGGCGGCGACTGCGACAAGACCAAAAGTTGTCAGTCGGACAGGCTAAAAAGACGGTGCAATTGATGGTCGAAGGCCTCATCGCCGATGTTGATGCGGAATAAACCTCAACCGCACCTCCGAGCAGGACTTCTGCTTTCGGCGGCGGTCATATTATTGACCGGCTGCTCCCAAACCGAAACGCAATCCGCGAGCGCGTCATCGTGCGGTTTAACGCCAGAACAGATTGGCGCATTCGTGCAAATCACGCCGGGCAGTTTCGTGAAAGGCAGCGGAGCTGTTTATCCCGAAGAAGTGTCTGACATGCGCCTCCAGGTCGACGCATTCTGGATCCAAACCCACGAAGTGACGAATGCACAGTATCAAGCCTTTGTCGACGCCACACTCTATGTGACGGAAGTTGAGCAAGGCATTCTCGCAGGCGATATCGGCGCAGGCTCTGCCGTTTTCCTGCATCCCGACGAGGCAGACCCAAACTCCGCGACTTGGACACTTGATCCGAAAGCGACTTGGAAATCCGCACAAGATCGCGCCAACGCGCCCGTCGTCCACATCACAAAAGGGGATGCTGAAGCCTATGCCGCATGGGCGGGTGGGCGCCTGCCGAACGAGGTTGAGTGGGAATATGCCGCGCAGCTGGGCCTGCCTGATCCAGACGACCCTGTCTCCGGCGCATATGATGGACAAGCCCCTCGCGCCAATACGTGGCAAGGCATCTTCCCCATTGCCGATACGGGTGATGATGGCTTCCGAGGGATTGCCGACGTTGGCTGTTTTGAAGCGGACCAGCTCGGGCTTTACGACATGATCGGCAATGTCTGGGAATGGACTGATACGCCCTATGGCGATGCGACCCACACGATCAAAGGCGGATCATTCCTTTGCGCCAATAATTTCTGTCGGCGCTACCGCCCCGCCGCGCGCCAACCGCAGGAATCAGATTTCTCGTCCAACCATATCGGCTTCAGAATTGTCCGCGATGCACCGCCATCGCTGCCAGCTGAATAATCCTCAAATAGGAGACACTTCATGCCCAGTAAGTCTTTATCACTCAAACTCGGATGGATCGGGTTCCTCGCGATCGTCTTCTTCGGATTCTCAACCTGGTATGGCGGCAATGGAAAACCGATCTCTCCTGAAGACGGCGCCGCAATGATCGCTGAGCTCCGTGCGAGCTATGGACCGTCAGACACAGATGAACGCGGGTTCGCCGAAAATATGGAATCAATGATTGCCAATGATGATGGCAAAGAATTCTATGCTGTGAACCTGGAGCAGCTCAAAACTGGAGACGCGGCGCGCGCTGCCGACGACGCCTATGCGAGAACGGTAATGCCGCTCCTATTTAAGCGCGCCAGTCATCCCGTATTCGTCTCACAGCGCGCAGGGCTGATGCTTGGTGAATATGGCGAGCAAGTCGATCGCGTGGTGGTTGTCCGATATCGCTCCTTGCGGGACCTTCTGACCATGACGCTTGAGCCCTCAATGATCGAAGGCAGTGACGCCAAATTCTTAGCGCTCGACCATACCGAAGTCTTCATCACGCGCCCGACCATCACCTTCGTGCACGTTCGGCTGATGATGGCCTTGCTGCTGATCCTGATTGGTGGGCTTGGGTGGCGAGCGATCAATTTCGTTCGAGATCGCCGCCGCCGAGCCTAGCCAAATCAACCCTTAGAGCGCCTCGTTCATCGCAATCTTATTACTCCCCGATGGCAGGCTGAAAACCATGCCGTCTTGGCCGACGGTGATCTTGCCATCGAATAGCTTTTTAGAATCGCCGAGCCATATCGATTCAAGCATCTTCACCGGCAATTGCGGAACGATGTGATAATAGACCAGCTGCTCGACGCCGGCTTCTTGAGCCGCGCGCGCCGCTTCTTCGGGATCGGTGTGATAGTCTAGAATATCCTCAAAGATCTTGGCCGGATTGGCCTGCCCCCGTTCGCCAAGCTTAGCGCCAATCGTCTCGACCATTTCCTTGTCGAGCGCTTCATGGAACATCACATCAACGCCTTGTGAGGCGGCGACGAAACGCGGCTGATAGATCGTATCACCGCTAATCGTAATGGACCGATCTTTATAATCGATCCGATACCCAAAGGCCGGCTCAATCGGGGTATGGTCGACTCGGATCGCCGTGATTTTGAGATCACCGTCATCAAGCACCACTTGCTGCCCGTTTGGGCCGGTTGGGATTGTGATCTCGTCGGCAAGACCACCAAACCCGTTCGGATTCGCGACTTGGGTGCCGTGATGGGCCACGCGATAAGTGCTATCTAACCGGTAAGCCGCGTTGAACCCGTCAACCACTTCTTGCGTGCCTGCCGGGCCGCGAACCGGCGTCGGCTCAGTCCGGCTGCCGCCGATCCAAGACAGGGTCAGGACCTCGCCGAGCCCATCAATGTGGTCAGAGTGTAAGTGGGTCAGGAAGACGCTGTCCAAACGCGTCAACGGAAAGCCCATCGCGCCGAGATTTCTCGCGCCGCCAGATCCGATATCAAACACAAAGGCTCGCGTACCGGCCATGACGCCGATGCAAGGCCCAGCGCGGGTCGCGTCTGGCATTGGCGACCCCGTCCCGCACAGATAGACGTGGAGCCCGTCTGGCAATTCCAAGCTCGGGTCCACTCCGACGCGTTGGTCCAAAACGCGATTGAAAGCCGCTGACGCGATCTGCGGCTTGAACAGATTGAAGCCGAGCACCGCAAGCGCGATCAGCCCGACAAATACAAGTGCTATCCAACGAAATAGGGTCATCCTTCAAACTCCTTTTTGAGAACTTGCATCCATGGCAAGCCCCACGCGCCTTTCGGCATCACGCTCTCGATATTGAGCTGTCCGGCCAGTCCTGCTGCTCGGTGCACAGACAGGTCTTGCCATTCCTGTGAGGTGGACATGCGCAGAAGAGCGTTCCGATCAGGATAGGCCGCGATCGCAACCTCATCCCACAATTCTTCCACTTGCCCCAAAGACAGGAAGGTCACATCCGCCACGAAAACAATGCGCCCACCATATTCGGTGATCAAACCAGAGACCCCTGCGCCATAGACTTGATAGGCTTCTCGTCCGGTCAGATCGGTGTCGCGCCCATCTGCATATTCGGCTTTGTCTTTAAACTTCAACAGGTTGACCATGAAGATCGGGCCGTCAGGTCCCTTCTCGGCCATTTGTTCTATTTGCTTCGGGTCAGAAGGCCGAACCTCATTGATGACTTCCATCGATTTCCTCCCTTATGGATCAATTTAATGACAATTCGAATGCCATTACAATCAAAAATGCATCGATCGCGAAACAAAAGCTCATACGGGCCTGAGACAATTGTCTCTGCCCTTATCGCGCGGCGCGTTCTGTCGCCTATTAGATGCCCGTGCTAGGTGGTAATGGATACCGACAAATCGGTGTCATCATCGCGGAGCGTTTATACGGTTGCAGCATCAAACCCAGATAACCGGGCGGCAATTAGAGCCAATCCTGCAGGAAGCGGCCCGCGCTGGCATCAATGTTGGTGATGTCCTGCGCGACCTCGGGCATGGGGCATTGTACGACGAAGATGTGCGGGTTACGGCCGCACTTTCGCTGATCGATTTCTTTCGGATCGAAGGCGAAGTTGCGCGGCAAATGGACGATCTGACGGCCCATCTATCCGAACGCAAGCTGACCTATGAAACCGGTGCCTTCGTCACGGCGCAGATGAACCAGTCGACCACGCTGGGCGACGCGCTCACCAATCTCGCCCAGTATTTCAATATGATGCATGGCGAGCGCTATAATACGATCAGAACGACCGATCGAACGATCACACTGATCATCAATGATGCGGATTTCCCGTACACGATGAAAGATAACCCAAACATGGTTCACTTTGTCGGGGAATGTGTCCTGATCAAAGTGCAGTGCCTTTTAGACAGCTTTAGTGCAGGCCTCGCCGATGCGGCTTTGCGGCGGGTTTCGCTGAAACGCCCACTGCCCGCAAATAACCCCAGCCATCTAGAATTCTGGACAGCGCCGATCTCGTTTGGACAGGCCCAATATGAGCTCTGTTTCGATCGCGATCTTGCCCAGTCGCCAATGCCAACGCCAAGATCCATCGACCTAAGCTCCGAAGGCGTGTTTAGCCGCGTCATCGCCTATCTCGAACAAAAAACGCCGAACAACGGGCATCACTCATTTAAAGCACGGACGCTCGACCTCATCCGCAATGGCATGACCCAACAAGATGATGTCGCCCACCGTCTCTCGATTAGCGTGGCCACATTGCGACGCCGCCTCGAAGACGAAGGCACAAGCTTTCGGGATTTGATCAATGATCACTTGATGAATGAGGCGACATCCTTGCTCCAAAAAGGCTATTCGGTCGCGCAAGTCAGCGACGCCTTAGACTATTCAGACATTCGCGCGTTTAATCGCGCGTTCAAGCGCTGGAAAGGCGAAACGCCCGCCAAATATGCCCGCCGATTATCGCAACTCGCGGAAGACGCCTGAGCGAAACTGTTCACTCCTGAAAAGCTAATGGGTCATAGTCGCGTGGGCGTGCGCCCTCCTAAACGTCGAAAAAGACATAATTCTATGGGAGGATTACTATGCGCGTGAACCCTAAATCGTGGTTGAACCTCAGCCTGGCATCAACCTTAGCCTTGAGCCTTGGACATGGTCTAGCAACCGCCCAGGATGCAGATGGTGCCGAAGATGATGCGCGCCGATTTGGCACTGTCACCGTAACCGCTCAACGCCGTGAGCAAAGCGCTTTGGACGTACCGCTGTCTGTATCAGCTTTCAGCGGCGAAGATCTGGAGGCGACCGGCGCTGTCGATATCACAACCATCCAACGCGCGACACCGAATGCCACGATCGAAGTCGCACGCGGCTCAAATTCCACCCTGATCGCTTTCATTCGCGGCGTCGGTCAGCAAGACCCGCTCTGGGGCTTTGAGCCGGGCGTTGGTCTCTATGTCGATGATGTGTATGTCGCTCGCCCGCAAGGCGCCATTCTCGACATTTTTGACATTGACCGGATCGAGGTTTTGCGCGGTCCGCAAGGCACACTCTATGGTCGCAACACGATTGGCGGCGCGATCAAATATGTCACCCGCCGCCTCGGCGATGAGCCGGATCTCAAGGCTAAGGTCAATCTCGGCACGTTTAATCAGGCAGACGTCATCGTTTCAGGCTCGACGCCGATTGGTGAACAATTTGCCGTCGGCGGCGCGATTGCCAAATATACCCGCGACGGGTTTGGCGAAAACCTCAATACCGGCGCGGAACATTATGACAAAGACGTGCTTGCCTATCGCTTAAGCGCCGAGTGGATGCCGCATGACGATTTCTTCGTTCGCTTTGCTTATGACAGGTCAGAAGACGATTCGAATGCTAAGCACGGCCATCGCCTGCTACCGAGTGCGGATGGTTCAATCCCTGTCACCAGCAATGTATTCGACACGCGCGCTGGCCTCGGCGATGACAATTCAGTTGAAACAGAAGGCTACTCGCTAACCGCAGAATGGACGGTCAATGACGCGGTCACATTGAAGTCGATCACCGCTTATCGTGAAGGCGAAACGGTTACGCCGATTGATTTCGACGCCCTGCCCCAGGCCGATTTTGATGTTCCAGCGGTCTATGCGGATGACCAGTTCAGCCAAGAGTTTCAGCTTTTATATAGCGGCGACAAGCTAAACGGCGTCGCCGGGGTCTATTATCTCGACGGCAATGCCAATGGCGCGTTTGACGTTATCCTCGGAGGTCTCGGTCTGACCGTGTTCCAAGGCGGCGACCAGACCAAAGAGAACTTCTCCATCTATGGTGACTTCACCTATGACTTCAACGACCAGTGGGCGCTGACCCTTGGCGGACGCTACACCGAAGACGAAACCACAGCAGACGTTCTGCGTGAGCTTTGGCTAGGGCTTGGTTCAGGGTCGTTCGACCCCGCCAATACCGCGTCGACTTTCTTCGTCACCCAGACCGACTTCCAAGGCCTGACCCGGTCCGACGAAGAATTTACGCCGCGCGTCTCGCTGTCCTACAAGCCAACAGACAATGTGAACCTCTACGCGACATACGCGCAGGGCTTTAAAGCTGGCGGCTTTGATCCGCGGGCACGGGCGGACTTGGATCCGCTGGGGCTCTCTGAGCAAGGCTTCGGGCCGGAAACCGTGGACAGTTTTGAAATCGGCGCCAAAGGCTCCTTCTTCGAAAATGCGTTGACCCTGAATGCCGCTGTCTTTTTCGCGGAATACACGGATCAGCAAATCACCGTACAGAGCGGCGCTGATTCAGACGGAGACGGCACCAATGACACATTCGTTTCATCCGTCTTCAATGCGGGCGAGTCGGAATATACCGGCTTCGAGCTTGAAGGCACATGGTTCATCAACGACCTGTTCACGCTGTCGGGCAATCTCGGCATCATCGATGCTGAGATCCAAGAGATCCTGTCTGCGGATGTGAATATTGCCGACCAGTTCGTGACGCAAAACACGCCAGAGCTTCAGGGTCAGCTCTCACTGAATTATACAAATGATCTAGGCGACAATGGCGAGATCTCTGTCACCGGCGCGCTGTCTTATCGGGACGAGTATTTCTTGTTCAATGTTGAAAACCCAGGATTCGGTCCGGGCGAAAACGCACTCTTCCCGAATGGGGGTCCGGCGCTTGATCCAGAATCTTATACGCTTGCCGACTTGAGCATTGTGTGGACTTCACCAAGCGAGAAATATCGCTTGGGTCTGCATGGCCGAAACTTGACGGACGAAGAGTATCGCGTCGCGGCGTATAATTTCGTCACGCCGAGCCAGCTTGGCGTCGACAGTGCTTATTCGGCTTTCTATGGCGCCCCAACGACTGTGACGGCGTCACTGTCTGTCGACTTCTAACCTCACGAGACGGGAAATGACCGCAGTGAGTTCCTCCCAGAATGGGGGTCAGTTTGGCGGGCGAGCTTATGTGCTCGCCATTCTGACCCTCGTTTACACGTTCAATCATATTGACCGGCAAATCTTATTGATCCTGGTCGAACCGATCAAAGCTGACCTGCAGATTAGTGATAGCGCGATTGGCCTGCTGACCGGCTTTGCCTTTGCGGTTTTTTACGCCACGTTCGGCATTCCGATCGCGATGTGGGCCGATCGCGGTAATCGCAAGAACATCCTGTCTCTCGCACTGGCGATCTGGTCGGGCATGACCGCCCTATCTGGGTTCGCGCTTAGCTTCTGGCATTTACTGGTCGCCCGCATGGGTGTCGGCATTGGTGAAGCTGGCGGTACGCCGCCCGCAACCTCCATGATTTCCGATCTCTATGCCCCCAAAGAACGCGCCTTCGCGCTCGGCATCTACACGTCAGGAATTGGCCTTGGCATCCTGGCTGGGTTCGTGATCGGCGGTTATGTCTATCAAGCCTTTGGTTGGCGGGTCGCCTTTTTCGTCGCCGGTGTGCCAGGCCTAATTTTAGCCCTGCTCGTTTGGCTAACCATCAAGGAGCCCAAACGCGGCGCCGTAGAACAGCGCGAAAGCAATGAGGCGGCTTCAAGCTTTGGGGAAACCATGGCCTTTATCGCCAAGCAAAGCTCATTTCTGTGGCTGCTGGCAGGGTGTTGTTTGATTTGCGTTTCGGCAAATGCCTTCCTCGCTTGGACCCCTAGTCATTTGCAAAGAACCTATGATGTTGGGCCTGCTGACATCGCTGTGCCGTTGGGATTGCTAATTGGCGGCGTCGGCAGTGTTGGCGCAATCCTGCTCGGCCGGGTCTGCGATCACATGTCCAGCCGGAACTTGGCTTGGCGGCCTTTGATGATCGCGATCTGCGCCGCCCTCGCGCTCCCTTTCGCTTGGATGTTCTTGCAAGCCGAAACGATCAATGGGGCCTATGCATGGAACGTGGTTCCAAGCTTTATAGGCCTGATCTATGCCAGCATCGCCTATACCGCTTCGCAAGAATTGGTCGGTCTCAGGATGCGCGCCTTCGCATCGGCTTTTATGTTATTCTGCCTCACGCTCATCGGAATTGGCGGTGGCCCAACCATTGTCGGATGGCTAAGTGATACTTTCGCTAACAGTGGTGACCCGATGCCGCTCAAATCAGCTTTGGAGATCATGCTTGCGCTGAACCTGATAAGCGTATTTGCATTAGTGATGTCAGCGAGAACTTATGAAAAGGACGCAGCACGCGCTGCGCAAGTGAACTAGATGCGGCACTTTTTCATCGCGGGGCTCGCGCTCGCATTGAGCGGTTTAAGTGCGTGCACGGAGACACCAATTGAGCCGACGGAACCGGCCGCAGATGCCCGGATTGAGAGCGCTCATTTCACCGTTTCTGTGACCGGCTCCGGACCAGATGTGATTTTGGTCCCAGGCCTGGCGTCAAGCGCGGCGGTTTGGGATGCGACTGTCGCCGCGCTGTCGGACACCTACACGCTACATGCGATCCAAGTCGGCGGCTTCGCGGGGGCAGCGCCGCGTGGCAATGCCGATAACGAAACCATCCTTGATGACCTAGCGGCTGATCTGGTTGCTTATGCCAATGAACTCGAACAGCCGCCTGCGCTGGTTGGGCATTCATTGGGCGGCTTGGTGACCTTGAAGGCTGCGCTCAACTCTAGCGCAGATTTCGAACGGATCGTCGTGATCGATGTCCTTCCCTTCTTCTCGGTGCTGATGGATGATGCGGCAACGGCTGAGACAATGACCCCCATCGCCGCGTTCATGAAAGCGTCGCTTCTGGGCCAGTCGGATGAGATCTTTGCCGCCCGGCAAGCAGAAGCCCTCAGCGCTTTGGTGAAGAGCGAAACAGATCTGCAATCTGCTTTAGAATGGTCCCTCACCAGTGATCGCGCTGTGATGGCGCAAGCTATGTCGGAAGTCTTAGTCACCGATTTGCGAGAGGATATATCCGCAATCACAATCCCCACCACGGTCATCTATGCCCGCGACCCCGCTATTTCGAACATGGACAATGTCGAAGCCTTTTATCAAGACCTCTACGCGCCGCTGCCAAACGGCGCTTTGATCGCAATCGACGATGCGCTTCACTTTGTCATGCTCGATCAGCCTGAGACGTTTCTTGGCGGGCTCGAAACAGCCCTCTCGCGCTAGGGCTCACCGAAGCCCCCTCAAGAAGGGTCCATCTTACTTAGGAACCGCAGGGCTGCGCGGCTCGGCACGAAGAAATATCCGCCATTCATCACCGACACAAATGACGGCAAGTCGCGCAATTGGATCGCTCCGAACTCTGTGGGGATTGTGAACGTCCCAACCTCATCCGCCGCGCTAGTCGCGGAGACAATCGGATCGCGCTCGTCCTCTAAACCATGGAAAATGCGGGCTGACATCCACGTTTGTTGCACGAACTCAAATTGCCGTTCCAGATCCGTGTTGAAACACATGAATACCAGACCATCAGCAACATTGTCTGGATCTGCCGGGTCATCATTCGGCGTCGCTCGCGCTGGATCCGAGACATAGGTCCGGCCGCGTCGTAACAATCGGTGCCGGTTGGAAATCTCAACTTGATACTCGCTTTTCGGGGACAGACTGTCGCGCGGATTGGCCCGCCGAATGTGCGCGCCATAAGGGCATTTCATACCTTGCGGATCTTCCGTCCCAAAGAGGAAATCATTATCAGGTTGCGCATCCTCCTTACTCGTTCCTGCGGGATCCACGAGCAAAGACACGCCATTCTTTTGCCGCCCCACCATTTTCGCGGCGAGCCATTCCGATGAGATCGACAAGCCCGGATAATCGGCTTTGAAGCGTTCTGCTTTCGCCTTCAAATAGGCGTCCATTTCTTTGGAATATTGCCGCAGCTGGCGCATCACCAAAAAGGATCCGTTTCGCCCGAAATCGAGGAGCTGGCCCGCGCCACTGTGATTGAAATCTGGAAAACGGTTCGGCGTATTCTGTGGGCGCTTCTCGAGATCGCCCATGTTCGCCGGCGATTGCACGATAACCGGCGAGTGCGGGAAATCACCCCGATTGTCTGGATAGCCAAGAATGAACTCGCCCGGTTTGACGAGATGCAAATCATTCGTCTCGCGGCGGGCGCGCTTCGTACCCTCAATAACCGGCTGAGAAATCCCATCGCGGAACCCAAATGGTTCGCGGAACTTGTTCAGGTCCTCGGGGATGTCTTGCATCACAATGCTCGGGCCAATTTCAAACCCGAATTGCGTATTCAGCTTACTTTTCTCAGCTTTGACCGTCTGCTCAAGCGCTTTACGCTCCTTGCCATAATAGATCAGGATCGCATGCGCAGGCTTTTCAGAGACTTGCCAGTCCGGCGTATCAGGATCGGTCGATCGCCACCGCCAATTTTCGGGATGACTATCCCCGCGATCGCCAAGAATACGTGATCGCGCCTCATTGGCCATGCCGCTGACAAACGCCTCGGGGAATGAGGCGAGCGTGTTGCTCTCATGCCCTTGAGACGTGTAGCGCTGTTCTTCCAGCCCCATACGCTTCAGCCCTTCCGCCGACAGCGCCAAAGTCATCACCGTCTTCTCGGCTGGGTCTTCACCGAAAGAGACCGGCACCAACCCATTCTGCGTATCGCCGCCTGACACTTCGTTCAGCCAAGACATCCAGGATGTGCTGTCATCGTCTGGCAAACGAATGGGGAGCAGTTCGGCAGAGGGGTATTTTGCAAGCCCCTTCAATATCAAGGATTGGATCTCAGAATATTCGAGCGTCTCAGCCGGCCGTGGACGCGAGCCGAATAGGTCCACCCAAGCCTTTGCTTGCGCTTCCGTGCTAGCCTTGGCGAGCCCTTCGCAGATCAGCGAATTATTGCGGATCTGATCGGTGGAAAGATCTGGAAACCGGCTAAACCAGAACCGT
Source organism: Hyphomonas sp. ske169 (assembly GCF_056850855.1). NCBI lineage: Bacteria > Pseudomonadati > Pseudomonadota > Alphaproteobacteria > Hyphomonadales > Hyphomonadaceae > Hyphomonas > Hyphomonas sp. ske169. The sequence continues at coordinate 449,864 of NZ_CP096146.1, forward strand.
GTGCGCCTTTGTTGCCGCCGGACCCAGCGTTTGAACCGCGCCCCGTCACCGGCGCCTTTATAAAACAGCCACTCAACTTCTGGGAAGCCGACCCCATTGCCCCAAACCGCTGTCTGACCCCATTGCGCTTTGGTGATAAAGTCTTCGAGATAGCTCTCCCAGCTGCCATCATAGCTGGCACTAAAGATCAGCTTGTCGGTGCCGGGCATGCGGAACCAGCGGGCAAAATGGATCGTGCCCATATCGATGATCAACCCAGGACGATAAAGATAAGTCACCAATTTCTCGACCCAGAAGAAGCCGAACCCAAGCGTCAACCGGCGCAGCCATCGCGGATCGGTTTTCAATTCCGTCACCGCGACAATGTGGTTTTGCACAAAACCGTCTGGGTTTTCGAGTTCGGTAACCTCGCGCACATGTTCCAAGTCTGGATCGATGTCTCGCCCTTTATCCGCTGTCTCGCTGCGCCTCAGCAAAACCGCTGCATAGGCAAGCCAAGCTGCTAAGAAAGCGGCCACAACGATCACCCCGATAAGGATGGGCCCAGCAATTCCGCCGAACAGCGCCATCATGCTCTCAGCTTTACCGAGCCAGCTTAGACTTCCCCAATCGACCGCGCCGAACTTTGTTGCGCCCCCGATCACAATGGCCGAGAGGGCCAAGAACGACGTCAGGAGCGCGAATTTGTGCTGCGCGAGAAATTTCCAATAGCGCTTATGCTCATGCCCCGGCAGTGTTTTGGCCCCGCGCGAAAGCGAGATCGCGCCGAGCCATGTGGCTATGAGTGAGAATCCGATTGAACCGAGGATCAGGCTCCCACCCGACCCGGTGCCGAGGCTCTTGCTGAATATCTGGGTCAGCATGGGCATCAAGCCAAGCACGGCACCGACGCCAAGCAAGATCACGCCCATCCCGATCACATCTCGGTCCGTCGCTAGAGACCCCCAAAGCGTCGAGAACGCGCTATCGTCTTGGCGATTGATTGCCAAAACGGAATTGCTGGGACGCACCAAATCTGCGCGATGAGTGCCATCTCGGTTGAGCGCTTCCCGCACATAGGCCAAGGCTTCAGATCCCGCCGGATTGCGATGAGCATTGGGTTCAAGAAACGCGTCCAGGTGTTCGCGCGCTTTCGAAACGATCGCTTTGTCTCGTTCAATCGCGCGGACGGTCAAATCTGGCGTGCCATAGAATTCGAGACCTGACGCTTTCTTATCGCCCAGAGGAAAAGGCGATGCGTCAATTTTGGTGATGCTACGCTTCAATAAGGAGGCCCGCACGCCATCATATTCGTGCGGCAGGCCTGCGCGCTTCAGCACGGTCTCTAAGTGCTCGCCGCAAGCATCGACAAAGGCATCAACGCCGAGTTCGACATCGCCATCCACACTGATCTCGATCAGCAAGATGTCCTGATGCGCCTTGCGGGTGTCATCTCTTGGCGTGCCAGGAATGGTAGAGACATGCGTGAAATGAATGATCTCCGTGGCGCGTAGAGCCGCCTCTAGGTCGGGATTTGCAGGATTTCCAAACCCGTCCAACGCCCGATCAATATCGTCGATGCGATTGGGATCAGGCGCGCCCGGCAGTGGGATGGTGATGGTTACAATTGAATGCTGTTGCCGTGTGTGCTTAGGCTCAAACGTCACGAAAAGGTTTTGCGGAAACGCGCCGATGTTCCGCATCTTACCGCGTTTGCCATGAGCCCGCTTTAACCGCTCCTGTTTGAGTAGTGGCTTGAAGCTTTGGGTCAGCATCGTCTTGGCGATCTCTTCCCCGATGCAATAGTGCAGAATGCCAAACCCGCCGAATTGTAGGTCGACCTCTTTTGAGAATTCCGGGGTATGTCTGGATGGGTCGAAACGGCCGGGGTTCTTGAGCCCCTTGGCTCGACCATCAAACATAGCAGACGCCGCCGCCGCCATGACCACCTCGCCCTTTTTGATCCGCGTTTTTCGTTTTCCTAACAGCGTCCAGCGCTCAAGCACCACATCTTCGCTCGCATAGCGCGGCAGGCCTGGATTGATTGGCGGGCGGAACCGCATAGCCTCCAGCAGGCATTGGGCGAGCTGTTCATCATTGTTCGATTTGGCCGCACGCTGCGCCAGCTTCAACGCGGTTTGGTTGGTTAGCAAGACTTCAAGAATATTACCACCAGCGGCCGCCCCCGTTGGCACCCATCCCGTCGCCAACACCACCATTATCGAACGAATTTCTTCTTTGGTCGGGCGCTGCAGAGCCGGGTCTTGGTTCGATTCCTGTTGAAGTTTGACCAAGCGCCACATCAGCGTATCTGGCCAGTCTCCACGATGGCCGTGCTGGGCGAGATAGACAGAAAGTGTGCGATCAAACGCGGCATCGATGATGTCAGTGACATTCTTCGCACCTTTCAGCGCCGTCCGCCACATTTGCGCATCGCCAAATGGGTCAGAGAACAAGACCGCACTCATCGACATCATCCACTGAGCGAACTCATCTGGATGATTGATGGTCAGGCCAAAATAGTCCGCGCAGGTTTCGACAGACACACGGGTCTGAAGATCCTTGATCGCATCAATCTCGCCTGAACTGTATTCGACCAAAGCTTCTGCAATGCGTTTGGCGTTTGGTTTGATTGTCTCTTCAATGTCGTTCGGATGAATGATCGCCCGCATCGTGTTCAGAAAGAAGCGGTAGTCCGGGCCGTCCCGCATCCCGAGCGCGGCTTCAACATTGCCGCCCAGCAGCGCCCGCATCTCCCGCCCATAAGGTGTTTCGAAAACCTCGATATCCTTGAAATGTTTGCCGCTATTGTCGCGGATTTCGCGGACATGCTGATAGCGAAACGCCCAATACATGCCCGTGAAAGGGATTTTGCCGATCGGATAGAAACGCCGAAAAAAGGCGTGCACACGCCGACTTTGCGTCAGTCGCGACGCCATTCGCAACCAGAAACCGCTTTCTTTGCCGAGGCTAAACGGACTCGTGTCCGGTTTGATCTCCGCAATATTTTCCTCGACCTTTTTGTACCACTTAGTGCCCATCTTCGCCCTCACCCGATCTCGATCCATGCCCTCCGCTGGTGCGATGCTAGCACCACACCTGTCATCGCGAAGTGATGCGCGTCACATTCGAGCCTGTAGAGTTCGGTCGGATTTCGCCAATTAAACCAGCGCTCTGAGCCTCGAGCCGGGCCGCTTCAAAGCTCTCATAAAAATAGTCGATCTCGGGATCAGTTTTGAACGGCAACCAAGCGATGGTGTGTCGGCTAAAGGACGGGGACGTTTTCAGAAGCGTTGCGCACGCATGCGCGGCGGCGCGTAGCTCTCCGCTGCGGACAAGGCTGGTCACTTCGCATAAATGGGCGAGCCAGAAATTTGGTTTCAGACTCGACGAACGCCGCGCATATTTTAGGCTTTCTTCCCAATTGCCAAGTTGGCAATGGGTCTGAGCAACCTGGGCCAAAATATTGAAAACATAATAGTCTTGCGGATTGAACCGTAACGAAGTTTCGAACGGCGCCAGCGCTTCTTCTGGCTTGCCGGTATAAAGCTTACACGTCCCTACCTCCGCATATGCATGTGCATAACTCGGATTAAGCTCAATCGCCCGCTCGCAATGGGTCAAAGCCCGATCAAAGTTGCGCAACAGGATTTCAGCGAGCGCTGCCGCCAGGTGTCCGCGACTATCAAACTCATCGGCCGCAATCGCGCGGTGCGCCAGACGCAAATTATTGGCAATGATGTCCCGCGACTTTTGCGCTTTCCAGGCATCTAAATGGTGCCAAAACGCTCGTTGTATCAGAGCTTCCGCATTGTCGGGTTCGAGTCTCAAGGCTTCGTCTAATAGGCGTTTCCCTTCCGCCGCATCATCGCCGCCAAGGCGATTGAAATGCCAGCGAGCGCGCCAAACTAAATCATGTACACTCGCCTGGCTGCGCCTTTTCCCGCGCGCTTTCACCGCTTCAGCGCCTTCCAAGCGCGTGGTCAGCGTGCCGACGATTTCCGCGATTTGGTCATCCAATCGATCAAGGAGTTCCGGCGTCTTAAGCGCGTATTTCTCATTCCAGAGGATCCGGTTCGTGCTAGCGTCAATCAGCTGAATGGTTTGACGGACGGTTTGATCAAACCCCCGCAGGCTTCCCGAGACAAGATATCGGACCCCAAGCAGATCGGCGACCCGGCGGGGGTCTTGCTCTTTCGCCGCGACTGCAAAACTCGACGCTTTGCTGATCACCGGGAAATGTCGGACGTGCGAGAGCGACGTGATCAAATCTTCGCACATCCCATCCGCCAAATAAGAGAGTTCGGGTTCCGATGAGTTTACTTCAAACGGAAGGACTGCAATCGCGGATCGATCGGCAAAGGGTCCGCTTGGATGACCATTCAGTGCAGCCGGATTGAAATCGAGCGGATTGGTGCTGGGCCGTGTGGTAACAATTTCGAACGCCCGGACATCATGGCTGATATTTTTCAAAAGCAGGTCACCCAGCGCGCTCAATGGTTGTTCAATTGGGGACTGCAATCGTTCCAGGATTTGATCTGTGAAAACCACAGCACCAGGCGAGCAAGCCTCTTGCAGACGCGCCGCAACATTGACGGTATCGCCATATAATTGATCGTCATTTCTGACATAACCGCCATATGCGATGCCGATCCGCATCCACGCTTGGCGCTGATCTGCCAGGTTTTCGTTGCGCTTCCGCAGCTCTGATTGCAAATCGAGGGCAAACTCGACAGCCCGATCAGGCTGTTCAAAAGACAGCATGAATCCATCACCAGCCATATTGAATAAGTGCCCGTCATGCGCCTTAGAAAGCGCCGTGATCGTGTCTCGACAATAGATAACCGTTTCAACGCCAAATGCCTCATCGGCGGCGATCAGAAGACTTGAATCAACAATGTCGGCACAGAGGATTGCGGATTGATCTGTTTTTCTCATCGGTTCACGCGCCGCAATTGTACGATCATGCTCAGACATTGATCTATTCTGCGAAACCTCCAAAACTAGACTTGGCTCTAGACTTATTGCCCAAAAACAAGGCGCTGGCACGTGATAAACCACATTCGACCCAAACCCATCATCACCTGCGACAGTGAATTGAGCAAGCTGTATAAACGACTAGGCGATACCCGATTCCCGAGTGGAGAGACCGCCCAAGGGTGGGACCAAGGCCCGCCATTAGAATGGATGCAGAGGCTTCACGATTATTGGCTCAACCAATATGACTGGCGCCGGACTGAAGAGGCGTTGAAGCAAGCGGGTAGTTTTGCCGCGACGATCGGCGATGAGGAAGTCCACTTCCTGCATATCCGTGCGCCCGAGAAAGCCAGACGCGCGATCATTATGACCCATGGCTGGCCAGGATCGATCTTGGAATTTTTGGACACTGCGGAGCGTCTATCAAACCCCTGCCAATACGGGCGAAGCCGGGATGAAGCGTTCGACGTTGTTATCCCAGCGCCGCCAGGCTTTGGATTTTCGTCTGCGCCAAAAACGGATTGGAGCATTCAACAAACCGCAAAAGCATGGGCCGCCCTGATGGAGGCTTTGGGATATAGCGAATACTATGCGCAAGGCGGCGACTGGGGCTCCGCCATTACGATCGCCCTGGCGCAACAAGATCCGGATCATTGCAAGGCCATCCACTTGAACGCTTTGTGGATTGATCCGGTCAATTTTGTGCCAGGTGAACTTACCGAAGCTGAGATCAGTGACCTCACAAAGCTGCAAAACTTCACGTCGACCCAAACGAGTTACGCCCAATTGCAAACCCATAAGCCGCAGAAGATAGGGTATGCGCTCGCAGACTCCCCCATCGCCCTTGCTGCGTGGATTATGGACATTTATTGGACCGGTGTCGCCCATGATGGCGCGCTTGAGGCCCAGGTCCCCTTCGACAAATTGATTGATGCAGTGATGATGTATTGGATCCCCAATGCTGGCGCCTCTTCTGCGCGGTTTTACTGGAAAAACTATACGCCGTTGGATTATTCAATCGTGGAAACGCCTGCCGGCTTCAGCCGGTTTCCAGGTGAAATCCTTTCGGTCTCACGTCGGCTGACGGAGAAACGGCTGACCAATCTGATCTATTGGAACGAGCCCCAAGATGGCGGACATTTCGCCGCCTTAGAACAACCAGCTCTCTTCGCCGAAGAAGTGTTCGAGTTCGCGCGTGTCACTGAACAATCCCAATCATGACCGGCGATTATTGCGTGCTGAGCCAGAAAATCGCTTTGAATACTGCAACATAGCGAATAAGACTTGAAGTCTGCGATGGGATGCCGATGAGCAAATGGATCAGGTGCTAGAACTCAAACAACATTGGGCAGCCTTTATCGGCGGCACGGAAGCGAGTCCTTTATTTGATGATATTGCCCAAGCGAGCCGCGCCATTCATCTCCAACCGGGCGATTATCTGGTCAGCCAAGGCGATACCTCGCAAACGGTGTTCTTATTGGTTGATGGTGGGCTAAAAGCGGTTCGCTACTCCCAAAATGGGCATGAAATTTGGTTGTCTTCTTTTGCTCCCCACGCCCTGATCGGCGAGATGTCCGGCCTAACCGGCACGCCGCGCTCTTCGACGGTTATTTGCGTGCAACCATCCACCGTTCTGGCGGTTGAGTTTGCTGATTTTGAGCAAGCTGTACTTTCTAATCCGGCATTTGGGTTGAAACTTTCGCGTCTATTGGCCGAACGGGTTCGCAATACGTCAACGCATCTTGAAGAGCTCGCGACGCTTCAAACTTCTGCGCGTTTACACTCGGAACTCTACCGGCTCGGCGTACAGGATAGTCAGGATGATGAGCGGGCAACGATTACCAGCCCGCCGAGCGTGTCTGAATTGGCTGTCCGAATACACGCGGCCCGTGAATCGACCTCCAGGGCGCTGTCTTTGTTGCAAAAACGGGGCTTTCTGAAGCGACATGGGGATGGCGCTTTGGATGTTATCTCGCCAAAGAGCCTCGACTAGCGTGGCTCCCAAGCGGTCGCCGCTTATCCCCCCGCATCAATCGTCAACAGCGGAGACGCGCCATCACTCGCGGCTGATTGCAAAGCAAGCAGGAACAGCAAGAGATTGAATGTAGTTTTTGACTCCAGGTCATCATCACTGATCCAGAACCAGTGATCGCGATAGAACACTTTTACGGCCGCATCCGCTGGCGGCGCGATCCCGGAGTCGACGCGAAACAATTCGCTGGTAAAGCTCAACCAATCTGGCGTCTCTGGGCTCGTAACGCGGCTGGCTGTGGTCAATCCGCCGCTTTTATGCGCGCTCGGTACTTCGACCACATGTGAAAGCGCATATCGCGCGCCAAGCACAGTTCGGGTCTGCGCGAACAACTCCTCCTGATCTAACCCGCCGCCTTTTGCGACAAGTTGGTAGCGCATCTCACAATCCCGGCTGCCAAGTAGCGTCTGCAGCCGGGCGCAGGCGGGCGTATCGATCGCATTGATGTGCAACACGGTTTCGACTGGCTCATCCTCGCTGCCCGGAAGGCGCTCAACATGTACTTTTTCGGTTCGCTGCAGGTCACGCATGAGGCGCGTGGCTTCACGGAAGCGGGCATTATTGGGGATCGTATCCGGGGTTGGGCCAGAGGCGCTTGGCGCGTTTGACAATTGCCCCAACCGTTCCATGCAGCAGGCCATTAAACGCTCTATGCTCCACCCAGAGTTCGCCAAAAGCACAATCGTTTCAGGCGTTATCGGTGCCAGCATGTCCTGCGCAAATTGGCTACCATCGAGCGGCTTATACACAATCGTTGGCGTCTCACTGGTTCCAATGCCGGGAACGAGGAGGCCTGTCCCTCTGGTCGCGTTCTGAAACGGCAGAAACGCTTCGGCGGAGAGGGTTGCGCCATATTGATGCTGCGTGGTGACACCATCAATATCCATAAACACAATCGCGTCGCGATATTTCAATCGGACCAAATTGAGCAAGAGTTGCTCGCTTTTGGTTTGCGCAATCGCTTCATTATAGGCGTAGCCCGATGGACTAACCGTCGCCGCACCGCGCGGCGCGACGCAGGCCGTCAAAATCGACTGTCCGATCAATACCGCCAGTAGTGCAATAATGCGGTCCATAATCCCCTACCCCACGAATCCGTCGCCCACACCAAAGTCGCGGCGAGCGGCTACAATTGACACCATCACACCGGCGAGAACGTCCAGCACGCACATCATGGTGATGAAGAAGAACACCGACGTGGAAAAATTCCCCACCGCCAGAAACAGGATCAAGCTCACGACCATGATGCCGATCGAGGTGGCATGATTGGCGATTGCGGTTGATTTGGTGCTGGTTGATTTCACGATTTCAATCGACAGCGTCACCAGACCAATCAGCATAATGAAATCACCGAGACGGAACTGCCACTTAATGCCAGAGATCATCGGCATATTGAACAGAGCGGCGTCGAGCTTGCCGACAATGTTCGGCACACCCGCCGCATCGGACCCAGACGAAAAGAGCGCAATCAGCAGATAGATAACCACTGGGATCGCCATGAATGGCGTAATCGTAAGCCAACGGTTCATGAGAGAAATCCTTTCCTTGGGCGTTTGGGTAAATCGGCGGGTGCCTATTTGCCCCGCAAGCGGCTGCGGAAATCTCTTTTGGAGGTCTCCAGGTCTGATGACATTCGAGAGCGGATATCAGACCGAAGCTGATCCAAATTTCCCGCTTCAGGTTCTGACACAGATGCGGATACTGAAACTCCAAGACCCTCGGCAGCGCTGCTCATAGACGGGCCTGTTACCGTCAGTGAATTGGCCTGTGCGATCGCGCCGATCGTCCAATATTGAGTCGGCATTCCCCAAACATCCATGGTCTCAAATGGAATCCGGCAATAACCGTTTTCGCCAAATGCCGTGCCAAAGCTGTTTCGCACCAAATAAGTTCGATCTGTTAGATCATATCCGACCATAAGCATGGCATGCGCCGTTGGCACCGGCGGCACTTGAACCTGATCGGGTTTAGGCATCACTCCTGTTTCATTCGCAATCGCGTAGTATTGGATTGGGGCCATCATCGCGAACACAATCGGTAAGCCTTCCGCAAGCACCGTGAGCGCTTGTTGTCCATGCGATGTACGCGCAAATTGAACGGCCTGGTTGAATGAGGCATTGACGTAACAAGCTTGGCTTGGTTTGGCGTTGACCATGGATTTTTGGAATGGCCAAAACTTGGCTTCGCAACATCCATGGGCAAGCAAGGCCGCCATAGCATGATGCACGAACGTCCCCTTATCCTGGTTTTGCATATTTCCGACGACCCGAGAATTGTAATATACAAACAAGCGGGACATATCCGTCAGCGGTTGACCCGCTTTGATTTGGTGCATTTCAAGCGCGCTCACCACAGCGTTGGCAACGCAAGAGTTCGTATTTTCTTGGTTTTCTACGGGCGAACAAAATTGTCGAAGGTCAACCCGTTCCGGCAAGTTGCCTGCCTGCCCTTCAACAATTGGCATAGCTGGCTGGTTTGGATCTACCAAACAGCCGCCGAGCGAGAAACCAGCTAAGGGATCAGACATTTGAGAATTCCTTTTCTAGAACGCTGGCAAGGCAGCAAGTGAAGACGAACGGAAGAGGATTGCAGATCATCATGATGGGCACGGCGCGCCTGGTTGGTGATTGATGTGCAATTGCCCCTGGTCGGCGATAAAGGAGCCGCTGGGATCAAATGTCTGATAGTTGAGATGACATTCACCATCCCACACAAACCGGCCATTCATCGTCAGCCCGAGTTGCGGCGCCGTCACCGTATAAGTCGCGCTGGTTCCCGACATTTGACCGCGCATGGTCGAGTTGAAACCGTCCGACGAAACTCCGGACCCAGATATCACGCCTGAGCGACTAACGGTGACGTTGCTGTATCCGCCAAGCTCATGCAGCCACCGGCCGTTCAGTGCTTCGTAGGGATGCGGGGGTGGCGGAGGCGGAGGCGGTGGTGGTGACGGAATGATCGTTTCCGGTTCTTCGAACGGACGGGGGCCTTCAGAGCCTGGCCCAATCAACACCTCACCGCGGCATTCTCTATAGTCGTATCCGGACAATCCTTCGCAAGGGTCATCGCTAGGGTCGGGCAACATTGCATCAATGATCAGTAAGCCAATGATCGCCGCCGCTGCGATGCCGCCCCATTTTGTATATTTGGGATCCCAGTCGAAATTGAAATCGAACATATCATTCGATTGCGGGATGTTGACCGCATCGACGATCGCTTTTCGATAGGCCGTTGCAGACTGGGTGCGGGTGGCCGGGCGATTGGACAACCCTTTTTCGATCAACTCATCGATCCCTGTAGGCACATCAGCGCGCCCACCGGAAGGCGGCTGCCAATGGCCTTGGGGCAAGACGCCGACCAAAAGCTCGTAGAAAATCACCGAGGAGGAGTAGATATCAGCGGGCGGCCCCGCACTGTCAGCATTTGTGATCTGTTCGGGTGCCATGTAGCGCGGCGTGCCTAAACCTGTTCCCGTTCCACTTTCCAGCGCTGCGCCTGTCGCCCGCGCAATCCCGAAATCGAGAATCTTCAGCGGCGCCGCCTCTTCATTAGGATCGGAAACGAGCACGATATTCTCGGGCTTCAGATCTCTATGGATCACCCCGGCGGCATGGGCGGCTTTGAGGCCATCCATGATCTCCGCCATGATCCGGGCCGCAACCCGAAGCGGAATGTCTTCCCCATTCTGAACTTGCTCTCTGTGCCACGCCCGTAGGGATTGGCCTTCAAGATACTCCATCGAGACAAAAGGCTGGCCATCGGATTGGCCAACATCATAGACTGCAACGATATTGGAATGACGAATGTCTCGCGCGGTGACGCCTTCAGCGATCAGTTTTTCAATCGCATTCGTCCCAGTCAGCCGTTCGGGTCGGATGAGTTTCAAGGCAACCGTCTGCTGGGTCAGCTTATCCGCTGCCTTATAAACGACGCCCATTCCGCCGCGACCGATGACGGCTTGAATTTCATACCGGTCAGCGAACACAGTGCCGGGTTCGAGGACGACAAAATTGCTGTCTTTGCGCACGATCGTGTGGTCGAACGTCTCGAGCCCACCCAAAGTCCGCATGGCCTCGAAGTCAGGTTCGGCGGCCTGCAAATCATGTCCGCATTCCGGGCAAAATCGAGCATCGGCTTCGACTGCGGTTTGACATTTCGGGCAACTGGCCATGGCTAAATCTCCTTACGCAGTCTTCGGTTGGCGGGTGACGGCCACCGTCCGAACCGCGCCATGTTCGCTTTGAAAATCCAGTTTTAGGGCAAGCAGATCAGGGTGCTTCACGAGCGGCGAAATGCGGTCGCCATCATTGAGGCTTACGGTTTTTCCGCGCCCATACGCATCGCCATTCACACGAACGCCGGCTTCGCTTTCGACCCGCAACATGAGGCGGTCGCATTCGATATAGAGTTCAAAATGACGTCTCGAGATCAGGCGGCTCAGGTCTTCGTCGACCTTGCCGTCGGTGTCTTGAACAAGCAGGCGCGCATCATTCGGGCCGTCGCCAGCCTTTGCGCGCGAACGGCCAAAAGCGAGCATTCCATCTGCGTTTAAAAGCGGGCCGTCATGCGGCGCGCTTTGGGTATCAAAACCGCGCCATTGAAACTGAGTGGATTTCGGCACCCACAGGTTTTTGCTTATGCCGCGAAGCCCGCGACTGCGTTCCTCGAGCTCAGCGCGAACCATTGCGAGGGTGATCGCCTCTTTTGCGGTCGAGGCCTCATTTTGGTTTTTGTCCTGGCCAGAAATGTAAACGACATTGCCGTGCCCTGCCGACTCTTTGCCCAGATTGACAACCGGCCCATTGCCAGACTTGTCTTCTTCGATGTTGAGCCGGAGCGTGGCTTCAAAGGCAAACCGCTCCTCTCGCCAGCGCCAGCGGCTCGAAAGCGCGACGAGCACTTTAATACTATGCGCGCCTGCCCGGTCAAACTTGTCGGCAATGATCGATACAGGACTCACTTCGCCAGCCGCAAGGCGCTCCCAACCCAGGGATTGCTCGCGCCATTCACCGCCGGCCTCGAGCGTCCAAACATTTGTGACAAAGATCGGCCGACCGACCACAGATAGGTTGGCAATTGACAGCGGCAGCGATACAGCCCCGCCGACCCGCGCAGCGACCATGGCCCCGGCATCCACCTGTAAATGAGGACTCACACAGACAGTGCAGAGACCATGGTCGTCCAGCAAACCACCACATTCTTCGGCGGCCATGCACCGTATGAGGGGCTTGCCGCAATCCTCGCAATACGTTGCGTCATCTTCTATGGCAGACGTATAGCAACACACTTTTTGTGTGCGAGGAGGAACAATGGCGTGGGTCAATGGCTCGCTCATGCGATCAAGTTCTCATCCGGTGGCCGCAACCGGTGCAGAACTTTGCTTTGGCCGGCAGCGTGCGTCCGCATTTCGGGCAATCCACCGTTGTCGGCGCCGCATCAGCTTCATCGCCTCCGCCAGATTTGCCGCCCGCGCCATGGGCCACGCCGCTCGCGCCTGACATCCCTGCTTTTAGAATGTTCAATTCATGCGCTCGGCTGGCTTCGCGTTCTTCCGCCGCGCCTTTGATGAGATCTTTCATCGCATCCATTTGCGTCTGGTTGGAGTTGGCTTTGGCCTGTTCTTTGAGGACATCGGCGACGTCAGTGGAAAGCCCTGCATTGATCGCGAGGATTTGCTCAGGCGTCATTTTCGCGCCGGCTTGAAGCTGCGCGATCCGACTGTCCGTTTCCGCCTTTTGAACGTTGATGTCTCTTTGGGTCTTCGCATCAGCGGATTTGATATCGCGATCAGCGTCGCGGTCTTTGCCGGTATGCTCAATATCTTGGATGGTCTTAAGCCGTTCTGCTGCGTCGCGCCCAGCGATCCGCGCCAGCTCCATCTCCAGGCGTTGCTCACGGTCTTTGATTTCAAGATCGGTGAATTTCCCGACCTTTTTCATCTCTGCCGTATGCTTGGCATCAAGCATTTCGATTTCACGCTCGACTTTACGGAGCGTTGCATTCTCTTTTGTGAGATCGGTCAGATGCGTCGCTTCATCGAGCCGGCTCTGCATCTTGAACGCAGTCTCGGTGCGGAGGATTTCGATCTCATGCGCCAAAGCCTGCATCTCTTGGCGGCGCGTCGCATCTTCGCGGGCATCCAAGAAGCTGACTTCGCTGTTTAGCACCATGTGCGCGAGCTCATCCTCGGAAGCGGTCTCAAGTTTTGCGAGATCGACATTCGTGGTCAGCTGAAACTCTGTCGCTTCGGATTGGCGCGCGACTTCGCGTTTGAGGAGCTCAAGCTGATAATCGAGCGCCTCTTGTTGCCGCGCGATGTTTGCGCGCTCGAGCGCCTCTTGCTCCGCCGCATTCATCGCCCATTCGACCGACGCAGCTCTGACAATCAACCCGATATCGCCGCAGATCCGTTCGGCTTCCAGCATCATGTCCGCTTGGATCTTATCCTGCAGCCCGGTTTCGCCTCGAATCTCGGTCGCATCCATGCGGCCAATAACGGCTTCGATCACACGGTCTGCAAAATGCGGCGCGATGCGATCGACAATATCGATCCGCGAAAGCGCGCGGCGGCCCGTTGGCGGACCATCGCTCGCGGCCGCATGGGTTTGCTGACGCGAGACGCCGCCCATTAGGCCCAGAATGTTTGACGGCTTATCCGGGTTGAGCTGTAATTCCAGCGTCGCGACGCCAGAAATTTCAACATTGTCTTTCGACAAAGCCGAGACCGGGATCTGCGCCGGAAACGGTTTGAGATCTGCCAGCATGATTGCGACATGCGTCGAGCCGCCGATCACTCTTTTCATGGCGGTTGCGATACCGCCCACGGAGAAATGAGCCCCTTTGAAGGAGTCGATCAGCTCGCCATTTTTGAACAAGAGCGCAGCAAGATCTGGCGGCGCGGCAAATCGCTTTTCAAAGAACGACTTAAGCTCTTCTTCGCGAACAAATTCCGCCAACAAGTTTGGATCTGAAAGAACAAGAGGTTGTGAGGCCATGGATCAGCCCTCCTTCCATTGACGGTCGGTGACGAACCGAAAGACGTGAAAACCGATCACCAAAGCGGCGACTGAAAATGAAATCGGATGATTTTGGACAACGGTCGCAATTCGTTCGATGGTCGAATACTCTTCCATCAACTGACCCATTCGAGAGACCTGCCAGATCGCTCCGAAGATCATGGTCGCCAGGGTGAAGAGTGACATAAAGAAACTCAACAACCCGGCGAGCCGTTGCGACACGGTCCGTTGCGTGCGCCCCCCACGGGCAGCGGCCATAGCGGCCGCGCGCTCTTCTTCCTCAAGTGCCTTTTCAAAAGCTTCGCCGCGCTTTTCAGCTTGGTCGCGCGCTTTCTTATCGACGGACAAAAAATCGGGCGCGGCGTTGTCATTCGCCTGCGCCGCATTTACCGGCGTGAGATTAGAAGCATGCCTGCGCCACCAGACGAAAATGGTCACCGCAATCCAGATCGCAACGCTGACCATCGTGGTGTTCAGAAGCAATTCGACCAGCGGCCACGCCTCTGGAGGAATTTGATTAAGCGCCTCGTCCATTCCAATCCCCTCGAGAATATTTGTGTCTATTGTTGAAGGCGCGGAAATCGCGGGAAACGGGTCAGCTCGGGATCAGAAAATTTTCCAGAACTCGCAAACGAGGCCTTGTCGAGCCCGCTAGAATTCGACACTATTGGCGCGTGTGGGGTTATTTATGACGGAAAATCAAGGCTCTAGAATTGATGAATTGCTTGACGCTTGGCGCGCCGGAGACGAGCAAGCGCGCAATGAATTGTTTGAACTCCTCTATTCAGAGCTGCGACAAATCTCAGCCGCGCTGCTCCGAAGCGAACGAAATTCATCCCTTTCAACCGGTGATTTGGTGAATGAGGCGGTCCTTCGAATAGTGCGTATGAGCAAGATTGATTGGGCTGACAAATCGCACTTTCTGGCCCTCGCCGCGCGCGCGATGCGCCGGGTCTTGGTGGATCACGCACGCGCGAAATCAACCGACAAAAGATCTCATCAAAAGGTCACGCTGATCACGCAATTTGCGGGCGCCGGTGCAGAGCGCATTGAACTCGATGCGCTGGATAAAGCCCTCATCCGCCTCAAAATCATTGATGAAGAAAAAGCCGATATTGTTGAGCTGAGATATTTTGGCGGGCTCTCCCTCGATGAGATCGCGATCGTAAAAAACCTTTCCAAATCCACGATCAAGCGAAGCTGGCGAGTCGCACGCCTCTGGTTGCTCGATAGTTTAGAAAGTATGCCGCAATGAGTTCAGATGATCTCGAACAAGAAGTGATGCGTGTTCTGTCCGCGGCGCTAGATCAACCCTCGGACACACGCGAAGACTGGCTCAGGCACCAATTTGCTGATCAGCCGGAATTGATCGAACGGGTCTTAAAGCTGCTTGCAAAAGATCAATCGGCCTCCTCTCTCTTGCGTACGGGAGGCGCCCGCGCCGATGCAGAAGATCCTGAAATCCCCGAACGCGCCGGCAATTACAAAATCACTGATCTAATTGGCCAAGGCGGCATGGGTGCCGTCTATAAAGGCGAACGCGATACAGGTGATTTCGAACATATCGCGGCGATCAAAATCGTCCGCCCGGGATTATTCTCTGAAGCGCTGACCGCTCGATTTGAACGCGAACGTCAAACACTTGCCAGCTTAAACCATCCAGGGATTGCCAAGCTTTTTGACGGCGGCACCTTGCCAGATGGATCACCCTATATCGTGATGGAACTGGTGGATGGCATCTCGCTTGGCGAATGGATTGAGACCGCCCCGAAAGATAAAAACACGCGTTTGGAGCTGTTTGAGAAAGTCTGCGATGCTGTCGCACATGCGCACCAAAACCTGATCATCCACCGTGACCTGACTCCGTCAAACGTGCTGGTAACGAATGAGGCTGACGTAAAACTCATCGACTTCGGCATCGCCAAACCCCAATCAAGTGAAGATGTTGATCCCGCTGCTGGATCTAACTCACTAGCTTCACTGAGTTTTACACCAGGCTTCGCGGCCCCTGAGCGGAGCCAAGGCGCGGCAGCAAATACGCTTTCGGATGTCTATTCGCTTGGCAAACTGCTCGAAGTGATGCTTCAAAAAGCGGGTCTTGATAATGATCTAGAGGCGATCATTTCCAAAGCCGCAGCTCCGGCGCCCGAACATCGCTACGCCTCGATCTCAGCGCTGTATGATGACATCCATGCCTATCGAACTGGATACCCGGTCGAGGCTCGGAACGGATCGGCAGGGTACCGGTTTGGAAAGTATTTTCGTCGCCGTCGTTTGCTTGTGACTTTTGCTGCCGCCAGCGTTCTCGCTCTTACCGGCGCATTCGTCGTCACATTACTCCAGTACCAACGTGCAGAAGCCGCCCTCGATCGCGCAAATGCGCGGTTTGAACAAGCTCGAACCCTCAGCCGATCTCTCGTGTTTGAAGCCTATGATGAATTCGCGGAAGTCTCAGGCACGCTAAAGCCTCGCCAGAAACTCGCCGACCTTTTGTCAGAATATGTGGCGCAACTTGCTGAGGATGAGCATGCACCCGACGATGTTTTATTTGATGTCGGTCAGCTCAATAGCCGCCTCGCCGATATGTATGGTGGCCTGGGGATGTCCAATCTTGGCGATACGGACAAGTCGCTAGAATTGCTCACTGCAGCCGACGCCGCATTCGAACGCCTGATTGAGAAAGATCCAAACAATACAAGTGCGCTCGCCGAGCAAATCTTTGTGCAACGCGGGCTTACTATGCAGAATTTGATTTACAGGCTCAATCCAGAGACTGCCCTGGAATATAATGCAAAAGTCCTAGAATCGGCAGAGCGCGGCGTCGCCCTTGCGGACGAGAATGAACGCACGCTATTGCGCCATTTTTGGAGCGGCCGCACCGACCGTTTGCAGATCCTGCACGACATGAAAGAGTACGAAACGGGCTTGGCCGAAGTGCGGGAGTGGCAGACCGAACTGACGCCAGAGCTGAACGAACGGTTTGGCGGCGGCGGCGAAGAAATGGCGGCGTACATGGCGGTTCAAGAAGCGGAATTCTTAAACCAGCTCGACCGGCCTGAAGAAGCCATCGCGCCCTTGCGAGTGTCTGAAGGTCATCGCGTGACCCAACTCGAAAACGCGCCCGACAATTATTATTACCAGACCCAGCTTATGGTCACCTATATGGAATTGGCCAGGGCCTATGAAAAAGCCAAAGACTTTCCTCAAGCGGTATTAGAGAGCAACAAAGCGATCGATCTTGCGCGCAACATTAAGGCCCAAGACCCAGAAGATGCAGGCGGCATCGAAGGGCTCAATTCCACTCTGCTAAACCACGCTTCTTTCCTGTTCAATGCGGGCCAAGCGGAAGAATCACTTATCACCGCCACGGAAGCGCTATCACTCGCTCGGCAACTCGATGAGCAGTTCCCAGATGATCCGTACTATCAACGCATCCTGATGAACTCCCTTCTCATTTTCGCCGCCGCGTCAGAAACCGATGACACCGTATGTGGAACCGTTGCGGAAGCGACAAGTCTGTTTGAAATCCTAAGCGCTGATGAGGATTCGACTGAGAAGAATTTCTCAAACACGCAGGAAAAACTGACCAACACCCGCGAACAACATTCTTGCGCGCCTTGATGCTTTTCAGGCAAAAATTTCTCGATCGAGCTCATGGCGCGGATTGAATTTGAAATATTTGGCGTTTCCAATTGCCAAGTCTTGCTGCGCAAGATTATCACTATGTCTCATTACAAAAGAGCTAAGTTGGGTAGATCATGACTTCATTCACCAAAACCGTTTCGGATCGTTGGATCTTGAAAGCGGCAACCAGCCTGTTTGCTTTATCGCTGGCATGTACCGCAGCTGCTGCGCAAGACGTTGCCATCATTCAACCGGGCGCGCCTGGCGAACCCGCGAAAGAGTTGAGCGCTGAAGAAGCCTCCGCCATCGCGGACACGAGCTATTCAAACGATGATGTGAAATTCATGCAGGACATGATCCCGCATCATGCCCAAGCGGTCGAAATGGCAGCGCTCGTCTCCGAGCGCACCAATAGTGAAACGCTCGTCGGTATTGCCGGACGCATCGATGCGTCTCAAGCGGACGAAATCCAATTCATGAAAGACTGGCTGGCCGATCGCGGGGAAGGCCTTCCGGGCGCGCACGCGCATCACGCCACGCACATGTCACATGAGATGATGGGCATGGCGACGCCGGAGCAAATGGCAGACCTTGCCGCATCAGAAGGCGTGGCATTTGACGAGCTCTTTTTGACTTTGATGATCCGTCATCATGAAGGGGCGCTGACCATGGTTGAGGATCTGCTCGAGCAGCCCGGCTCGGCATACGATCCCGTCCTGTTCGACTTCATCACCGACATTCAAAACGATCAAAGCGCCGAGATTGAGCGTATGAATGACATGCTCTCAGGCCTATCGAGTGATCCGAGAGCAGCCCTGTCTGCCGGATTCAGAGATGCTGGCGAAGCGATTTCTAATCTCACCAAAACGGCCTCCTTACCCAAGCCTCCAGGCTTCTTCGACCCTCAGAACCCCGCAGGTATTCCGCCTGTGATTGAAGCAGATGACAGCGAAGATGACGGTGAATACATGGCCGCGCATGACGGTCATCATGATCATGCTGACCATGGCGACATGGAAATGGCTGCGGCGGAAGATGAGGCTAATCGGGAAGAGGATCAAACAAATGAAGAAACAGAATGGGGCGAGCGGTCGCCGCTTCTCAGTTTCTCAAACACCGACATGGCCTTCGCGGGCGATATGCTCGTCGTTGGCAACTATCACGGCTTCAACATTTACACGCTAGTGGAAGACGCGGCGCCGCAATTGATCAGCTCTGTCGTCTGCCCCGGCGGCCAAGGCGATGTTTCGATCGTTGGCGACTTGTTGATTATGTCTGTCGAGCAGACGCGAGGCCGGGTTGATTGTGGTCTGCAAGGGATCTCTGAAGACATTAGTGAAGACCGGTTCCGCGGCCTTCGTATCTTCGATATCTCTGATCCGAAACGGCCAACACAAGTTGGTCTTGTCCAAACCTGCCGCGGTTCGCACACCCATTCCGTCGTTTCTGGTCCAGATGAGGACGGCAAGATTGTCGTCTGTAATTCTGGCACCGCGTCTATCCGCGAGGGCGAAGAGCTCGAAGGTTGCGTTGGAGAAGTGCCTGGTGATGACCGCACAGCCCTGTTCAGAATTGATGTAGTTGAGATCCCAGTCGATGATCCCTCCAAAGCGCGCATCGTCGATAGCCCTGCGGTGTTCGCAGATGCGGACTCAGGACAGATTGCAGGCCTATGGCAAGGCGGTGATCATGGCGAAGACACGCAAGACAGCAGCCGGACAGATCACTGTCATGACATCACTGTCTTCCCCGAGAAAAACATCGCTGCGGGCGCGTGCTCTGGCAACGGCGTGATCTTCGACATTTCCGATCCTTACAGTCCAACTCGGATTGACGCTGTCCTCGATCAAAAATTCGCCTATTGGCATTCTGCCACGTTCAACAATGATGGCACTAAAGTGCTGTTCACTGATGAATGGGGCGGCGGCAGTCGTCCGCGCTGTCGCGCGTCTGACCCTATGGATTGGGGCGCCAATGCGATCTATGACATTGTCGACGGCAAGTTAGAATTCCGCAGCTATTTCAAACTACCAGCCCCGCAAACCGAACAAGAGAATTGCGTTGCTCATAATGGCTCTGTTGTGCCGGTGCCAGGCCGCGATATTTTCGTCCAAGCTTGGTATCAAGGCGGCATGTCCGTGATTGATTTTACCGATAGCGCGAACCCACAAGAAATCGCTTACTTTGACCGTGGCCCAGTCCATGATGAACGCCTGATCCTCGGCGGTTATTGGTCGACTTACTGGTATGACGGCAAAATCTACGGCACCGAAATTGTGCGCGGATTGGATGTGTTCGAACTGAACGCCAGCGGCTTGATTAGCGAGAACGAACTCGCGGCAGCCGCCGTCGCTGACCAAGGTGAGCTGTTCAATCCGCAGCAGCAATTCAAGGTGACCTGGCCGGAAGGCGACCCGTCCGTCGCCCTCGCTTTTGTCGATCAACTCGTGCGAAGCAATGATATGACGGCGGATGATGCGTCCGAATATGCGGAGACTGTTTCAGCGGCCGCACAAGCGCTTGCAGCGGACGAAAAGAACCGCCGCGTTTCGAACAAGCTGCGGTCTTTGGCGTCGAGCTTGAAGCCATCTAATGCCGACAGCATTGCGGCGATGCGGATGACAGAATTGAAAACCACGCTGCGTGACTTGGCCCAGCGCATTCGCTAGCGCGGTCAAACACCTCAACCTCGAAAAGCGGCTCACTTGTGGGCCGCTTTTTCTTTGCGCGCGATGACCTAGTGTTTCCAGTTCCGCGGCGGTTGCCCGTGCTGCCCCGTGCTCTCAAAGCTCGCTTCCTCGGCTTTGTGTCGCACCTGAAGATTGAACAGCACGCCTTTGAATTTCGGCAACAGCACCAAAGCAAACCCCGCCATCCCCCCGATGAGCAGGATCCACAAGCCGATCAACGCGAACACCGGAAGATCAACGATTGGCAAGATGAAATAGAAAGGCGCAAACAGGATCATGGTCAGGCTGCCCACGAAGAAAGCTGGCCCGTCCGCCGTGTCGGCTTTGCGGAAGTCGAGGCCGCAGACATCGCACTCTTCTTGGAACTTTAGGTAGCCGCGAAACAGCCGCCCTTTTCCGCATCGCCCGCAACGCTCGAAAATGCCAGATCGAATTGGATGCTCAAACATGACTCTACCGCTCCGTTCAGTTCGGAAGGCGTATTTGAGCATGAATGGCGCAATTGTGACTGCGCGATATTGGCGCGGCTAGAATCGCATAGCCCGAACGGCGGCTAAGCTGGTCTCCACCGATTGCCGGAAGGGTCTGGGCGGATTGTCGTGCTCAACGATGAAATACACCATGCCGGAAACATCATTAGCGGCGAAATACTGTTCGAACGGCAGATCACCCTCGCCAACATTTGCCATCACAGCTTGCACAATCGCAGGGAAATCCAGACTGTCTCGGTATGGGCTCGCATCACCCGATAGGTCTTTGATGTGGCACATTTTAAAGCGCCCGGGGTGTTGTCTGAACAGCTCGACAATATCAGCGCCCGTCAGCGCCGCCCAGAAAAGATCAAGCTCAAACGCGACCAGGTTCGGATCGGTTTCAGACAGCAAAATATTCATTCCCGTTTCGCCATCACCAAGGTCAAAAAATTCAAATTGATGATTGTGATAACCAACGGTGATGTTTGACGCGCTGAGCACCTCGCCGGCGCGGTTTAGCATTTCCGCATGGACCTTATATTGATCGCGCCCGCGTTGCTCATCTGAAATCCATGGCAAGATGACGTGGCTACAGCCGAGCACAGACGCCGCATCCGCGACTTCGGACGGGCGATTGGCGAGGCTATCATAATCGACATGCGTAATCGGCGATGGAAGTCCGATATCATTCAGGATTAGTTTCAGATCTGCAGGCGATCTGTCAGCAAAGTTGCGACCATTCAGCTCGACATAATCATAGCCGACATCTTTGATCATTTGCAGCGTGCCGACAAAATCCTCCGCCATAGCTTCTCGCAACGTATAGGTCTGGATTCCAATCTTATCGATCTGCCCGGTTGGCGCGGCAGCGATTGGGGACTGTGCAATTTTGCCTGCGCAAGCTCCTAAGATTAGGCTGGCACCTGACGCTCCAACGAATTGTCTACGATTGAGTTTCATCTTCTATAGAGCCCCTTCTTTCATCAATTCTGCCGCGTGGTGCGCGGCGCGCGCTGAGAACGCCATATAGCTAAGTGATGGGTTCTGACAGCCGCCAGACGCCATGAATGAGCCGTCCGTGACAAACAGATTTGGGATATCCCAAGATTGGTTCCATTTGTTCAATACAGATGTCGATGGATCACGTCCCATCCGGGCAGTGCCCATTTCATGAATACCAATCCCAGGTGGTGCCGGTTCAGCTGTATCGGGATCATCGGTTTGGATATCGATCCCGCCAGCGGCTTCGAGCATGGCGCGTGTATCGCGGATGGCTTGGCGGACCATATTGCGCTCATTATCACCCCAGCGCACATCCATGACCGGAATTGGGAAACCCCATTTATCGGTCTTGTTGGGATGTAGTCGAATATGGTTTCGTTCATTCGGAAGCACTTCACCGAAGGCTACCATGCCAATCCGCCACGGCCCGGGCGAACGCGCTGCCGCTTTCAAATCCTCGCCGACGCCTTTCTGCCCCATGGCGCGCCACCAGCGATCGCGCATAGCGCCGCCTTGATAGCCAAAGCCGCGAACAAAGCCTTCCGCCTCTTCCGTATGGTTGCGGAAGCGCGGAATATAGAAGCCATTCGGGCGACGTCCAAATGTGTGTTTGTCGAGATTGCCAGGCAAGATCGCTGACCCCCGCGCGCCAGAATGGTGATCCATCATGTTTTTTCCGAGCTGGCCCGAACTATTAGCCAGACCGTTCGGCGCCGCGCTTGAGGCTGAGTTCATCAGGATCATTGTGGAGGGGATCGTGCCTGCGTTCAGAAACACCACCCGCGCCGTTATTTCTTTACGCTCGCCCGTTGCCGTGTCGACCGTCTCCACGCCGGTGGCCCGACCTGTGGTCTCATCGACGATGACTTTATGTACGGCCGTGTCTGGGATCAGTGTCATATTCCCGGTCCGGCGTGCGGCGGGCAGAGTGGCCGAATTAGAGCTGAAATAAGCGCCAAAGCTACAGCCTTGATAACAATGGTTCCGCGCCTGGCATTTGCCGCGTCCGAGGTCCATTTGCTCTTGTGTGGGTTCGGTTAAGTTGGCGGCCCGGCCAGGTATGACACGTCGACCAGGAAACGCGGCCTCAACTTTGTCGCGAAAGTCCAGTTCGGCGCAGGTCAGGTCGTGCGGGGGTTGAAATACACCGTCGGGAAGGATGTCCAAGCCTTCCATGGACCCAGAAATACCAGCAAAGCGCTCAACATAATCATACCAAGGCTTGAGATCGGCATAACGAACGGGCCAATCCACGCCGTGACCATCGCGGGCATTGGCCTCAAAATCGATCTCCGACATGCGATAGCATTGCCGCGCCCACATGATGGACTTGCCGCCTTCATGATACCCGCGGAGCCATGTGAAATCGGTCCCATCAGCGGTCTCATAAGGATGCTCTTTGTCTTTCACCCAAAACTGTTTGGTGAAGGATTGGAACGCATAAACCGTGGATTGGATCGGATAATCTTCAAGAACCTCCTGGGAGTCGCGATTGAGATGCTCGACATCCCATGGATCGATAAAATCAGAATAGTCTTTATCGGCAGTGATTTTGCGACCGCGTTCGATTACGGCGACCTTAAAGCCCTGCTCAGACATTTCCTTGGCGACCCAGCCGCCTGACATACCAGAGCCAACAACAATTACATCAAAATCAGTCATGCCTTAAGTCGCCCATGTTTTTGGAAAATCAGCGAGCGGGACACATCCGATCCACTCACCCGGAACCGGCTCATAGGCCAGCTCTTCAGTCGCGCCCGGTTCGGACATGTAATAGGCCTGAACCAAAGTCGATTTGAAATCGCGATAGAAATCGTCTTCAGTTTCGCCATCAAAGACGCGCGCATCATATGCCGACAATTCCGCTTCGCGTTGGTTTGTGGAAAGCGCTTCAAACTCTGAGCCCGATTGTTCCGCCAGCGCAGCCTTCATTGTGCTGAGGCCATCGCGCCAATAGGTTCGAAACCCATCATCTCCCCATTCGGTTGCCAGCGCTTGCAATGTGTCAGGGACACCTGCGGCCACTGCGCCCGGGGTTTCTTTGGTTGGAATGATCGTATCGGCAAGTGCCGAAATCAGTGCGAGTTCCGATTCGTTGAAAAAGCCAGACCCTGCCTCATTACTAACTGTGTCTTGGCTCGACCCAGTCCCCTGCGCGCCGCCGCACGCCGCTAGAGCCCCGGCAGCCGAGATCGCGAGCAAGCCTTTGAACATGTCTCTGCGATCAAAATTGATATCCGTCATTCTCTGCGGTCTCCTTTAATGCGCTTGCTCAACGTCTTCGCCGGACGTGGCTTTGATCCAGTTCCGCGCCATGAAGAGCGCCGCGAAGACCACGATGAGGGCGACGGGGAAATAGACCAGTTGCGAAAGCGCGCCTTGGCCCGCAGCAACTTCAACCGCGTTGCCCGTGAGGCCTTCAGATTCAGCTGCGGCGCGGGCGCTGTCGATCCAGCCACCAATGATTGGGTTCCAGATAGTCAGGGCGAACATTCCGGCCGCACCGACCAGGCTCATCCCGAGCGCACCGGAGCGCGGCACATATTGCGCGGTCACTCCGATCATGGTCGGCCAGAAATAACAGACGCCGATGGCGAAGATGATGGCCGAGACATAGACCATCGCGCCAGATGCCGACGACATTAGAAACAGGCCGAGTGTGGTCAGGATCGCACTCAAAAGCAGCACACCAATGGGGTTGAGAGCATGGATCAAGGGTCCAGCAAAATACCGCCCAACCGCCATGATCCCGGTGACCATGCCGAGCACAATCATCGCCTGGCCCGGAATACCGCCCAGCTGCGCGCCGAGGATCCGGTCAACCCATTGCTGAGTGCCGAGTTCGGAGGTGGCGGTCACGCTCATAATCCCCATCAAGACGATGAGCAGCGCCGCATCGCGGGCCCGTCCGGCGCGGAACAGCATCAGCAAGAAAGTGAGGCCCAGCACCAACAACAAGGGGAGGATGAAAGTGCCGGGCAGTCCTGCGACCAGATCATTGGGGGTCCCGATCAGGACCAAGAGGCCAAATATTGCTGTCATCAGCAATAGGCCCTTGGCGTCGAGATCCACGATCTTTTCGATCTCAGGAACGTCAGGAAATTTAGTGGTGAAAACCATATAGCCATAGATGGCGGTCGGGATCAGCATGATCGCAATTTGCGGCTGCCAGCCAATCCCGGCATTGGTCATCAAGTATGAGACGACCGCGCCGATGACGATGCCGCCCGGGAACCAGACATGGAACCGGTTCAGCCACTTGGTTTTGTCGTCTTTATACAGATCCGCGACCAACGGATTACAAGCCGCCTCAACCGAACCATTGGCGAAGCCGATAAAGAAGGTCGAGATCAACAGCCCGAGGAAACCACCAGCGGTGATGGTGAGCACGAGCCCCAGCACATGACCGGCAAAGGCCAAGATCATAATCAGGCGCGGCCCGAGCTTATTATAGAGAAAGCCGAAAACAACCATGGCGAGCGGGAAGCCTAAGAAGGCCATGGAGTTGACCCAGCCCAGTTCCGTATCACTCAGCTGAAACTCCTCTGAGAGCTGGGTCAGGATTCCGGCGCGGATCGCGAACGTCATTGCCGTGACGATCAGTGACAAGCAACTGAGCCAAAACAATTGGTTCCGATTAATACCGGCGCTCGACGGCGCTGCTTCTGTCATGGTGCTCATACTTCCTCCCACGCGCGGCTGGTCTTATGCCAGTCCGAGCATTTTTCTGTTCGCCTCGGTGCTGACTTCGCCGCCCGCGAAATCGTCAAAGGCTTTATCGGTGACGCGGATAATGTGATCAGCGACGAACTTGGCGCCTTCGCGCGCGCCGTCTTCTGGATGCTTCAAGGCGCATTCCCATTCGACCACGGCCCAGCCGTCAAAGTCATACCCGGCAAGCTTGCTGAAAATCGCGCCGAAATCGATTTGGCCATCGCCGGGCGACCGGAACCGGCCTGGTCGCTCAACCCAGCCTTGATACCCGCCATAGACACCACTCTTGCCGTTCGGACGAAACTCGGCATCCTTCACATGGAACATGCGAATGCGGTCATGATAGTGATCAATAAAAGACAGATAATCGAGCTGCTGCAGGATGAAGTGGCTCGGATCGTAGAGGATGTTGCAGCGGGCATGCCCGTCGACTTCTTCCAGGAAACGCTCGAACGTCACGCCGTCATGCAAGTCTTCGCCCGGATGAATCTCGTAACAGATGTCGACGCCGCACTCGTCATAATAGTCGAGGATTGGACGCCAGCGTTTGGCGAGCTCTTTAAATCCCTCTTCGACCAGACCCGCGGGACGCTGCGGCCATGGATACATGAATGGCCAGACCAATGCACCTGGGAAGGATACAGACCGGTCGAGCCCCAAATTCTGCGACGCCTTGGCGGCATACTTCACTTGCTGAACCGCCCACTCCTGGCGGGCTTTTGGATTGCCGTGCAATTCCGCAGGCGCAAACGCGTCAAAGGCGGTGTCATAGGCTGGGTGCACCGCCACAAGCTGACCTTGGATATGGGTAGAGAGCTCGGTAATCTCGACACCCCATTCGCGGCATTGGCCTTTAAACTCGTCGCAATAGGTTTTGCTTTCCGCTGCCTGTTTGAGATCGATGCAGGCCGGATTGTCCGACGGGATCTGCACACCCTTATAGCCTGCGTCAGCCATCCAGCGGCAGGCATTTTCCATTGTATCAAACGGCGCATCGCCCATAAATTGGGCTAAGAAAATGGCTGGGCCTTGCATGGTCTTCATGCTGTGATCTCCGTCCAATTTGAATCGTTATTGCTGCTCTCAACCAGCGCCTCGACGAACGCCATGCCGCGCACAGCAGCTTCGATACCGGCTTTCACGCCGCCTTGAGTTTGCAGCGCTTCCGCAAATTCCAGATAGATGTTGGCAAAAGCTTCAATATAACCTTCGGGATGTCCAGGAGGGACCCGGAAACCGGCTTGAACGTGTTCTGGCAAATAGCCTTGACCGGCACGCAGGATTTCAGTCGGGCGATCGGCATAGGTTCGCACCAATGTGTTCGGCTCTTCTTGATTCCATTCCAGGCCGCCCGTCTCACCATAGACTCGGATCGACAGACTGTTCTCTTTGCCGACGCAGATTTGGCTGGCGCTGAGCACACCTTTGACGCCATCCTGCATCCTAAATAGTGCTGAGCCATCATCATCTAACCGGCGGCCCTCAACGAAGACTGAGAGGTCTGCCGCGACATGGGTCATGATTTTGCCAGTGACATACTCAGCCAGGTTATGCGCGTGGGTGCCGATATCGCCCATACAACCAGAGATGCCTGATCGCGTCGGATCGGTGCGCCAATCGGCTTGCTTATTCTCAACCTCTGCGGCGAGCCAGCCTTGGATATATTCGACGAAGACCTTGCGAACCTTCCCAATGCCGCCCTCGGCGACGATCGAACGCGCCGCACTGACCAACGGATAGCCGAGATAGGTGTGGGTCAAACCGTAAGCCAAAGTACCATTAGCAAGAACGATCTTCGCGAGCGCTTTGGCTTCCTCCAAATTGAGCGTTGCAGGCTTGTCTGACAGAACGTGGAACCCCGCTTCCAGCGCCGCCTTTGCCACCGGGAAATGAACATGGTTTGGCGTCACGATGGCAACAAAATCCATGCGCTCGCCTTCTGGGAGCGCCGCTTCCGCTCGCATCATCTCATCATAGTCCGCATAGCAACGCGCGGGATCGAGCCCCAATTGCTGCCCGGTTGCTATGCAATTCTCTGGATCTCTCGAAAAAGCACCGCAGACCAGTTCAATCTGTCCATCCAGGCGCGCTGCCAAGCGATGGACGTCGCCTATAAAGGCGCCCTGACCACCGCCGACCATGCCCATTCGGAGTAGATTTCTCGTCACGGCAACCCTCCCTGCGCCTGGTTTGTCCGGTTATGCGTCCCGCTATTCATGCATATGTCAGTCGCTTCATTTAATACGGGTAGGCATGATTGATAACGTTGTCAATATTTCTGGACAGATTATAATGCGAGCCGTAAGTCAAATCCGAGTCACGCGAGCTAGCACGCAAATTCACCTGCGAGACCTTTCGGGAGGAAACACTCTAATGCGTTCAAAAACAAGCACTATTTTAGCGATTGGCGTTTGCGCACTTTTCGCTGCCTGTGCCGCCACACAATCGGCGCCAGCCGCTTCGCCCGCACCTCTGATCGACGTGGCGGCGCTAGAGCGTACCGACATAGACGTGCTCGCCGAGGGCTTTGTTTGGCCCGAAGGTCCTGTCTGGGTCGAGGCGGAGGGCGCTCTCTATTTCAACGATGTGCCCGAAAATAAAATGTATCGCTGGACAGCAGCCACCGGCGCCAAGCTATTCCTAACCCCGTCGGGCGGCGGAACACCCGAGACCACCCAAACCATGCGGGAACCCGGCGCGAACGGTATCATTATATGGACTGGCGCGCCCGGAAAACTCCTCCTCGCAGATCACGGGGCGCGCGGTCTTTCAGTCTTAGATCCAACCACTTTCGAGCGCACCACAATCACTTCAGGCTTCGACGGCAAGTCGCTCAACAGCCCGAACGACATTGTCGAACGCAGCGACGGCGGCCTCTACTTTACTGACCCGCCTTATGGTCTTCGCGGATTGAATGACGCGCCTGAAAAGGAGCTCGCCTTCAATGGCGTTTACTTCCGCGGCAGCGATGGCACCCTGACCCTCGTCATCGATGAGCTCAGCTTTCCAAACGGAATCGCGCTCTCACCTGATGAGCAAACACTCTATGTCGCCGTGTCAGATCCTGAGAACGCCGTGATCATGGCCTATGATACAAAACCGGACGGCACAGTTGGTGGAGGGCGAATATTCTTTGACGCCAATGCAAAACTGAAAGATGGCGGCGGTCTGCCAGACGGCATGACAGTTGCCGCCAATGGAACGATATTCGCGACGGGACCAGATGGCGTTTACGTACTTTCGCCAGAGGGTAAGCTGTTGAGCGTGATTTCTACCGGCATGCCGATCTCGAACTGCACCTTGGATGATGCCGAGGAATATCTCTATATGACATCATCCTCGGTCTTGGCGCGTGTCGCCGTTGAGCTGAACTAAGCCGATGACGCAATCGGATCCGGTCTTCATTCTTCTCACCCTCGCTGCCGCCACGCTGGGGCTCTTAGTCTTGGTCCTTAAAGCGAAGATGCCGCCATTCTTCGCACTGATCTTGATATCGCTCCTGGCCGGTCTCGCCTTGGGCATGTCGCCGCAAGACGTAATTTCGGCGATTGAAAGCGGCATGGGCGGCGTGCTTGGTTTTATTGCCGTTGTGGTCGGGCTCGGGGCCATTCTTGGCGCCATCCTCGAACGCTCGGGTGGAGTCCAAACACTCGCCGACCGCTTGGTCGCAAACTCTGATCGAACGGTCCCTTGGAAAATGAGTTTGCTAGGATTGCTCGTCGCCATCCCGGTCTTCTTTGATGTCGCATTGGTGATTTTGATGCCGATGGTGCTGCGCATCGCGAGATCTCTCAAGCGCGCTTCGATTTATGTCGCGGGTCCACTATTGGCCGGTCTCGCCGCCGCCCATGCCTTCATTCCGCCGACCCCTGGGCCGATCGCCGTGGCGGTGCTGGTCGAAGCAGATCTCGGCTTGGTCATCATTGCCGGCTTGATCGCAGCCGTCCCCGCAGTGGCGCTAGGCGGTGCGGTGTTCGCAGAGACGCGGCTTAAGGCTTTGCCTCCCATTGATGACGATCCGGATGCCTTTGAGCCGCCCGCCGACGCGCCCCAGGTTGGCGCTTTTGCCGCCATTGCCGCACTGGCGCTACCCATCGTCCTGGTCGCGAGCGGCACGATTTGGAAGATGATAGCTGGCGCGGACAGCGTGCCCGCCGCAGTGCAATTCGCCTCCCACCCTTTCGTCGCGCTCCTGCTCAGCGTTGGCCTTTATTACATCTACGCCAATCGCGCGCTCAAACTCAGCGCGTCTGACCTCAACACCGCTTCAATGAAAGCACTTGAGCCTGCTGGCATCGTCGTTCTGGTGACCGGCGCAGGCGGCGCGTTCAAACAGGTTCTGATCGATTCTGAAGCAGGCGCACGGATTGCGGAACTCGCCTCAGCGATGGATCTTTCGGTCTTAGTCTTCGCATTTCTGATCGCGGCCTTGGTTCGGGTCGTTCAAGGCTCCGCCACGGTGGCGATGATCACCGCCGCAGGATTCACCGCGCCTCTGCTCGCTGTCGCAGAGATTTCTGAGTTCGATCGCGCGCTCACAGTCATCGCCATTGCCGGCGGCGCCAGCGTCCTCTCGCACGTCAATGATTCCGGCTTTTGGCTGGTCAATCGCTATATGAACCAATCGGTGGCAGAGACGCTGAAGTCCTGGACGTTGATCTCAACCATTGTCGGCGGCACAGGATTCTTGGTCGCACTGGTTTTGTCGATGATCGTTTGATCCAGTTAAAATAGATGGGCTCAACGCCGCCATCAATCTCTGGTGAATGCAAGAAAAAATGGTGCCCGGGGGCGGGACCAATAATCCGTATTATTTCAACCATTTGCAGGAAAGTGGGACACTTATTTCTACCAGCATTTATTGGGTTTTCTCGGAAAAGTGTCCCACCGGTTTGGGTCGGCTTCATGGAGGGTGATCGCGCCTTGGGGAAAGTGGGACACTCCATTTTCAATTGCTGTCATTGGGTCTATCCAAGCGCGATATTCATATGCCAAGATACGTCATTGACTTATACGTCATTGACGCATATATGAGGAGATCAAGATTGGCAAAACAATCGGTTGTTGAGACGCCGGAGTTTATAAAACGGGCCAGCGCCGTGGGTATGTCAGATGAAGATCGTATGGACGTTATAGACCAGCTCGCTGCTAATCCGGAAGCAGGCATTTCGCTTGGCGGCGGTCTGCGCAAGGTGCGCGTTGCAAGGCGCGGGGGCGGAAAGAGCGGAGGCTATCGTGTACTCCACTTCTACCGGGAGCCAGACATGCCGATCTTTCTACTGTCAGTGTTTGCCAAGAACGAGAAGGCCAACATCACCCGAGCTGAACGGGCCGACTTGATCAAGCTATGCGACTTGATTGCCAAAACTTATGGAGCGCAAAAATGACTGACGCCTACAAAAGCATCAAAAAGGGTCTTGAAGACGCCCTCTCCCACGCAAACGGCAAAGATGTCGGCGCGCGCGTTCACCAAGTCGAAGTGCCGGAACCTGACGTCGCTGCGATACGCGCCCGCGCTGGTCTCTCTCAAGCAGAATTCGCGCGGAGTATTGGTGTTGCCGTTGGCACCTTGCGCGGCTGGGAGCAAGGGCGGCGCAGGCCTGATGGCCCCGCGCGCGTGCTGCTTGCGCTGATAGAAAAGCGTCCCGGCATCGTTGAAGATGAGTTGAACCTTTGAAACTATTCGATTGCGAGCGAAGAACGAACAAATGCAGCTCACGAAAAATCGTAGATGATCATCAGTACCTTAACTGTGCGCTGACGCACGTATCCAGCGCCGCACTCGATAGCCACCGCTGGCCGATACTTTTCGGCCAGCGGCATTTGGATGTCGCTATCGCTTGAGTTTCAATTGCAAACCCCAGGTTAGAGGGTCGCCGACGGCACAGCGCATTGCTGTGGTATTGTTGTTGGCGTTCGTCGCGCCGAGCTGTCCGCCGAAAGGTTGCGCAAATATCGCACGACAATAGCCTTCATCGCCAAGGTTGCGCCCGAACGCGCTGACTTCCCACGCACCGTCGTATGCACGAACACCGACACGTGCATTGAAGAGCTGGTAGGCCTCCTGAATGGTTTGCGGATTTTGATTGGTGTTTCCGCCCGCATTGTGCTCGCCCATATATTGGGTCTCACCTCTCAAGAAGTATTCGGTGCCGTTCCAGAAGGTTAAGTCATCACTCCAATCGGCAACAAGCGATCCTTGCCACTCAGGCGAAAAATGAGCTGACTGCCCTGTGAGGTCTTGCGGTAATCCACCCGGAAGCGGCGAAGCATTCTGATAATCCTGAAACTCGGAATCCAGATAAGAGAGACCACCTGTGAAGGTAAGCTGATCCAACGGCGCCCAGACAAAATCAGTTTCGAGACCTTGCTGGCGAAGCTCACCAGCATTGCGCGTAATAAATGAAATGCCGTCAAAGGCACGATCCTGGAAATCTTCAATATCCATTCTGAACAACGTTGCGTTCAGCTGTAGCGTGTTGTCAAACAGTTGGGATTTGATGCCAAGTTCATAGTTGGTTGTCGTTTCCGGACCGAAGCCACGTTGCTCCCGCGTCAGCGCCGGGAAGACTCCTTCAGAATTGAAGCCCCCTGATTTAAAGCCCGAAGATACGGTTCCGAAGAGCATGATGTCATCGGCAGGGAAATGGCTCGCATTCGCGAAGAAGGTGAATGCGTCCGTGTCTCCATAGTCGCCTGCGTCCAGCCCTAGTTGTGAATCAGGCGCTCTGATGCTGAGGGCAACAACAAACGGATTGTTGATTGCGTTGGTGAAGTCACCGGTTTTATCGTCGGTTGTGTAACGCCCGCCGAGGGTCAGCGACCACGCATCGTTTACGTGCCAAGTGCCTTGACCGTAGGCCGCGACGCTTTGCAGATCTTGATTGAACTCACTGTCACTGACATCGATTTGCGGGGCGGCTGCACAGCCCTGAGCGGCCGGCAACCCTGCCAGTCCTGCCACGACCGGAATACAGAATTGTGCACCGAAGTCGAAATCCTGATCAATGTAGTAGGACTCGTCATAGAAGAAGAGACCGGCGACGTATTCGAATGTTTCGCCTTCCGGAGACAAGAGTTGGAACTCCTGACTGAATGTTTCGGTGGCATAAGTCGTTTTGCGCGGAAAGAGTTGGGCCGGAAGTCTTAGCGCGCTTTCAAATACATCCGCGTCCCATTCACGATAGGATGTAATCGACTTGATCGTATGGCCTGACCCAAGTTCGTATTCGGCATCTACGGATAAACCCCATTGCTCATCGGCCAGCGTGTCGCGGTGATCCTGATAAATGTCGTGATCAAACGGATCAGCCGTTACAAGGTTCGTCGCATCTGGACCAAACAAAGCGCTGATCGTTCCCAGGAATTGAGGAGACTCGGTTCCATTCAAGAATTCAATCGTCGTGCCGTCGGAGTTGACTTCACCATAATCCGCGCTGACCACAACATTGAAGTTCGGCGCGAAGTCGAAATCGAGTTTGCCGCGCAGATTAAAGTCGTCTTGCGCACCGAACTCTTCACCAGTGAAGAGGTTATCTCCAAACCCGCCTCGCTCATTATACTTGCCGCTAAGCCGGAAAGCGACGGCATCATTTATCGGCGCAGAAACGCTGCCACCCACAGTGAATGCATCATACGACCCAAACCCAAGATCGAGTGAGCTTTCCAAGCCATCACGCGACGCGGATTTTGTTCGGATGTTCAACGCGCCCATTGGTGTATTCCGACCAAATAGCGTACCCTGCGGTCCGCGAAGCACTTCGACAGCTTCCAGGTCGATCAAATTGCCGACGACCGAGCCAGATCGTGGGTAGTAAACCCCATCAATGAACACGCCGACCGAAGGTTCGATCGCGTTGTTTCCAACAGAGCCAACGCCCCTGATAATGATACGTTGATTGGTTTTCTGCGAAGATTGAGAGATGCTGAAGTTCGGAGAATACAAGGCGATGTCCGTAAGCGTTTCAACGCCGGACTCTTCAATAAACTCAGCGCCATAGGCCGAAATCGAAATCGGAACGTCCTGAATATCTTGGGCGCGTTTTTGCGCGGTCACAGTAACGGTTGTGAGCCTGCGTTGGTCCTGCACTTCGGGCTCAGCCGTATCCTGAGCCAGTGAGATTTGTGGTGTCATCGCAAAGCAGACACCTGTCATTAGAATACGCTTATACACAGTTCATCCTCCCAGATGCGTTGGTTTGTTTAGTTTGGTGTTTTTTCGAGTGGGGGTAATGCCAGGTCGATGGCGTAGAACTCTTCGACAACGTCCGGCGTTGGCGAATAGATCCGAAACGTCACGCGAAACGGACGGCCTTCCGGTGATGGAAGCCAGTTTTTCATTTTGTCTTCGGATGGAGCATCTGGTTGGATCCAGAGCTCTAGCGAGCCGTCATCATTCCAGCTGATATTACTCGAGCTGCCGAGCCTGTAGCGATCAATCGGATTGTCGATGAACCGAAACGTTTCTCCGTCATACATTGTGGCTGACCAGAAACCGAGCGGATTCAATTTTGGTAGCGTGCCCGGCTCAAACCGCATTCGGTAGGTGTTTGATCCATTGAGGGCTTCCCCGTCGGCATCAAAGTAGGTGTAGAAATAGATCGCTTCTTCTGGGTCATTCCCCATCAATCCAACCAAAGACATGGCGGCGCGAGCCGCATAATCAAAGACGATGTTGTCCGCATAACGACCTGCGTCCCAACCGGTTGGAAAACGCTTGCCACGGTTGCGGCGCAAATATTGGATCGCGACTGGACCATCTCTAAGGGCACGTTCCACACCGCGCCGCGTCGCCGGATCCAAACTGTCCGGATCGAAAGGCTTTCCTGGCTCAAGCCCGATGCGCCAAAGCGATGCGTTCATGGCGCGGTGGCGGTTTGGCGGCGGATAAACTGCCATAAGGTCAGCAGCCGTCTCAAAATAGGCAAACGGACCGGAATACGAGGTGCGTTCGCGTTTCGGTGGGATCGTCGGAGGAGTGTCTGAAGGACTGCCATCCCAGTCTGAAAGAGCGGTCAGGGACATTTGCGCCTGATAAGACTGCACGATTGGTAATTCTTCGGGCCCGGAGAGAGCTATACGAATGGCCAGAAAAGACATGTTCGTATCGATGTCGACGCGGGTTAATTCTGGGGGTAATTCTCCGGTCCAGTCTGGCCCCACGAAAGCAAGGTAAGCCGCATCATTTCCGTTCGCCGTCGGCGAATAGGCATAAGGTATGTTCTCCACATAGGCGTTGGTGACCTGCACGACCGCGTAACGGTCTTTGATCTCCGGCATTTCCAGAATGATGGGTTCAGCCGTTAAATCGAGGGCCACACCCGTGTAAACGGTGTCGTTATTCGGGCTGTAAGGCATGTCACTCTGTGCATCAGCCAGTATACTCATATGACCAAGGCGATTGATCGGCGCGATCGGCGCCGTACCAATCGGCGCGGTGATTTGTTCGCGGCGCTTTATTTCACGATCAACGATCGTCAGCGGGAAGGTATAGAGGTACGCCTGCAAGGCGTAGCTGTAGGCGAGTGCCTCTAGACCGTCCTCATCGGATAAATCCTGCGATGCTGCCTCATCAGAGATGGCAGCAGGTGTCCTCTCCTCTTGCGACGCACAGCCTGCAAGAAAAGTCACAGAGGCCAAAGCGAATATGCAAATTTGTGACGAAAGCTTTGTTACTTTTTTCATTTTACTTCTCCTTCGAGGAAGCGGCGGCCTACAAACACGGGAAGAAGGCTTCGATCTGATTGGGAAGACCGTAGCGAGTGACGGGCATGTACTCCGCCATCACTTCGCTCAGATCCTCTTGGCGAAAGACCTTCTGCACCGAGTGTTCAAAGTCTGGCGCGGTCAGCATGTGGCGGATTTGAACGACGGTAACATCTGGATCGAAAATGCCGTCGCCATCCTCAGCCATTGGAAGCCAACCTAGACCGCATTCGGGTGTCGCATTGCGTGGCCGGTCTTCCTCGCGACTCACAATCACGGTGTAATAGCCTCTTGGATCGAGTGGGATTTCTTCATCGAAGAGGCAGTCATTGACGCGTGTATTTGACAGGCCCTGGTTTGAACAAATCGACCAATAGCGGAGGTCACCATCGCCCATGATGGTATCCCCGCCATGTGTCTTAGGTGTCGTTGGCGCCTTGCCTCGCACCATGAACACTTTGCCATGCTTGCGATTGATAATCGTGCGTATGTAATGGTTGTCGAGATTTGGGTAGAAGCCACCTTCAGAGCGTCGGGCTTCGGGATTAATGAAGCCGGTATAAATGCCAAGCAGGCTCTCACGGTCGAGTTGAATGAACCACTCAGCGGGTATTTTTGACGGCCAGGTGTCGGGCTTGTCAGGCTGGGTGATTAGCTCTCGGTATTCATTTGGAGGCACTCCCACCGCATCCAACGTGATAGCGAGCGGTTGCCTCGTTCTGAGGCTTTGGCATGCCTCATCACCGGTAAGGACAGTCCCGTCTGCTAGCGTGAGTTCTGGCTCAGGTAGCGATACACCACCAGCGGGCGCCGTGCCCTCGTCTGGAAGATAAATTCTGTAGAGAATTACCTGCTGGTTCATGCGCCCATATCCCGGCGTATGCAGAATATTCCCGCTCCCCAAAACCGCGCGTTCGCCAATAACGCGCTCCACCTCCGGCGTTTTATTGAGAATTTGCACAGAGTATCCGCGATGCGGCGAATTGCGAAGATTGCCTGGAATGAATGGATTGATGGACTTTTCGGGCTCGCCGCTCGCTTCAACTTGCTGAGCATGAGCGACACCAAAAAGTGAGGCAAAGCGATTTGTATCTTCTTTAGAAGGAAGCGAAGACTGTGTTTCGTCGTTCCGTGACGGCCCCGGCTCGATCAAATAATCTGCCAGCGACTCGATTGGTCGACCACGCTCATCATACGAGATCAGCGACATGTAACGCGAATACGGGTACTCTCCGTTGAGGTTCAGCGTAGCCCCCTCAGGCATTGTGAAGACCGCTGCCCAGTAAAAAACATTGGCATCCGGATATGCGATATTGATGTAAGGGTCGGCGCTGTGTGGCCCACGCGCCCAGAAACAGGTTCTCGGCCCTGGAATCGCGCTACTATTGGAGGCACTCACCGCGTAATCAATACCTGTGGTTTTATCCTCTGCAGCCACCGCATCATTCGCATTCTGACCGCAAGAACTGATGAGGAGCGTTCCTGATAGCACCACTGCACTTATGGTTTTTCGCATTTTTTATTCCTCCCGGTCCTGCTTGGTTAGACAAACCGGAAGGCATAGACTGCAAAGAAGTTTACAATTAGGTTTTGGTGATGAAACAGGTAAATTCCAAACGATCGCTAGATCGGATCACGCTTCCTGATGGGATCGTCGCAAAGCTTACATCTGTCAGCAGGCGGGTGAACTACAAGAGAGGGACGCTTATCCACCAAGCAGGAGATCCAACCGACTCGCTATGTATCGTGACGTTGGGAAGAATCTCTGGCTATCGGCTTGATGAACACGGTAAATCTGGAGCGGCTTACATCGTCGGAGCGGGATCCGCGTTCGGTTTGTTTCCGCTGCTAGCGAAGAGGCCGAGGTCCCATAATTGTGAAGCTGTAGAGGACAGCCAGATAGCCCACGTTGGCTTCAAAGAAATTTGGCGTCTCATTGAAAACGACGCCGATGTAAGACAAAGAATTGTCACCTATCTCTGTGATCGACTTTCGATGGCTTACGATGTAATCGATGAAGAACGTCATCTTCCACTCCCAAAACGTTTGGCTCGACGGCTCGATGATTTCGCCGGTGATGATGATTGTGTTCGGCTCAGCCAACAACAACTCGCTGACCAGATGGGCGTTTCGCGAGTAGCAATCGGCACATCGATCAAAAAGCTATCCAAGTTGGGTTTTTTAGAAACAGGCTATGGAAAATTGATACTGTTGGAGCGACAAAAAATGAGAAATTTTTCTTCTACTCCAGGCGGCACGGAGCGCGGCTAAGGGTCTGTACTCAACCGCACGGTTTACCAATCCTGAGGGTGAAAGAAGCTGAGCGACTTAGTGTCTTGGCCCTCAATTTGCTTCTCATTGTGCATGGAGCACACGACCGAATCTCGGACGCTTTCGCAACTTTCACTGACGCATTTGGGCCGTCATGCGAACGATCGACTGCTGTTTGGTCGACCGGTGAAGACGATCAAACTGAGTTCTAAGAATACCTTGCACAGCTTGGAACCCGATCAGATGTTCGGGTTTGTCCGTTGGCGAGGCGATGAATATGGCACCCAAACCTGGCGTGTGATTGTCGCCCAAGCAGGGTCTCCAAGAGAGCGATTGACCCGCATTCCTGGCATCCAACCTGGCGCGCACTTATTGCTCCATGCCTTCGGAAAAGCGCGTGCAAAACGAGCGCTTCGTGTGATTGATTTGCTCTCCGAAGCGCACGTTTTGCATGAGATCGCGCCAGCCTATTGGCGCCATGTTCACCTGCAAATTTCAAGAAACCTTGAGCTCGAACCTTATGATCCAGACGCGTTTGCTGCGCTCGCGCGCGCCAAGGCGGTCACATAATGGCCAGATGGTTCGAGGCAAGCTCAGCGGTTCGACGTCAAAGCAGCGAAGTAACGCAAGATAAAAGCAACTGTGTCCGACAGACACAGATTGCCAATGGGGATGGGGTTTTCAGGCGAGTCATGAACACGAGCCCAGCGAGTCGCAGATTTTGCGAGATCGCCCGCCATTGCTACGTATACGTCCGACTCGGATTTGTGCATGTATTACCCGTTTCCTGGTGCATGGGCTTCGTGTGGGTCAATGCTGACGGGCGATTACACCGCAAAAATTGGTGCATACAATGAGCGGGCAAGATGAGTTCAAGTTCCGACCGAGACTTGGGCGTATCGGTTCAAAGGGCGGCGCCAATCCCTCCAGCATCAAGGCTTATTTGAAGTCGGCCAGAAAGCGATCCGGCAAAATGAGTGGCGGGAGCGCCCGAGCTTTTGCTTTTGCCGGCGCACGGCGGGTCATGATCAAGGCCCGGGTTCACCGGCTGAGCGGCGGTGGCGGCGGCGCGCAACGCGCGCATGTTTCCTACCTCGAACGAGATGGCGCTGGGAAGGACCGCGATCCTGCCAAATTCTATAATGATGTCGAAGAAGCGCTCGACGGTCAGGCCTGGCTCAAAGAGCATACGAATGAGCGCCATCATTTTCGGTTCATTGTCTCACCGGAAGATGGCGAGAAGCTGCAGGATCTGAAGCCCTTTGTGCGTGAGCTTGTCTCTAACATGGAAATCGATCTTGAAACCAAACTCGATTGGATCGCGGTCGATCATTACAACACGCAGCATCCCCACACCCATATCGTGATGAGCGGCAAACGAGATGACGGCAAGGATCTCGTTATCCCCCGCGCCTATCTCTCAAATGGAATGCGTGAACGCGCCAGCGCGCTTCTAACCCGAGAGCTTGGACTGCAGACTGAGCAAGAGGTCTCCGCCAAACTGGAGCGCGACATCAGTGCGCGCAGAGTCACCCGTATCGACCGGATTCTAAGCGGCGAGATGGATCGAAACGGCATGATCGATCTCTCAAATCTCAAGCGGCACCGTCCGCACTATCAAGCCCGGTTACACCTATTGCGTGATCTTGGCCTTGCACAGCATCAGTCTGGTTCGATCTGGACCGTCGATAAGGAGCTTAATTCTACGCTCGCAGCCGTGGAGAGATCCGACGCAATCGCACGTCGTATAGAACACGCCATTCAAACCTCCGGCCTGGATCGGATTGGTGCGCACGAACAAGGCGGTTACGATGCCCGTCAGTCTGTGCAAGGTCGCTTGCTCAAAATCGGTTATGCTGATGAGCTGCAGGATCAGCGTTATGCAATCGTGGATGGTCTGGATGGCCGCGTCCATCACTTTGATCTTGGTACGCATTTCCCAAGTGACTTGCGGCCCGGACAAATGATTGAGGTAAAACCGCGCTCGCCCG
The DNA here is from genome assembly GCF_056850855.1 of Hyphomonas sp. ske169. NCBI lineage: Bacteria > Pseudomonadati > Pseudomonadota > Alphaproteobacteria > Hyphomonadales > Hyphomonadaceae > Hyphomonas > Hyphomonas sp. ske169. The sequence continues at coordinate 489,338 of NZ_CP096146.1, forward strand.
GAGCCATAGACATGGACCACGAGATTGAGCGTGTCGCGGCTGAGCACGATGGGGTCTATTCAGAAGAAAACCACCGCGCGCTTGATCCCAAAATCCGTTCGCCCCACTTGGAAGCGGTCAACAATCGAATTGAAGCGCTGGAACGGGCCGGACTCGTAGAGCGCTTCTCGGACGGCGACGTACTGGTCACCGATGGCTTCATCGATCGTGTAAACGATCACTTCGGCAAAGCGGTAAAGCGCTCCCCGACAATTATTCGTAAGCTTGAGGGGCATGCCTTCGAACAACAGATTGAGGCGGAAGGTGAAACCTGGCTTGATCGCCAGCTCGCGGGCACGGCAAAGGAACCACTCAGTGAGGCCGGGCTTGGCGGTGAGGTTCGCAGCGCCATGGCACAGCGTATGACCATTCATAAAGATCGTGGGCTCGTCTTAGATCCGGGCGCAACATCGCTCACGCGCGCGCAGCTCAGAACACTTCAGGAGCTCAGTCTTAAACAAGCAGCCTCAGAGGTGGAGAAACAAACTGGTCTCTCACATCGCCCCTTGAAACCAGGACAAGAGATTGAGGGCACATTCAAGCAGGTCTACCAAACTCAGAATGCGAAGTTCGCGATTATCGAGCGCGGTCATGAGTTTTCACTTGTTCCCTGGAAGCCGAGCCTGGAGCGGATGCGCAATCGCCAAATCCAGCTCTCCGTGTCTCCAGGCGGTGGGATCACTTGGACACGCGGGCGCTCTCTGGGATTAAGCCGGTAAGAGGGTGGCCTACAGGTCAAAAGGCAAGATCTGCCATTTGACCATAACGAGTTTCCATTCATCGGCTCTGGCGCGTCAAGGCTGGCCGTTTGGCCACCGCATTGCGGCGGATCGGCCTTGACCCGCCAGACCCGATAAGACACGCGAATTTTGGATTGAGAATTCGCCTGGGTTTTTGAAAAATCTGATTTGAGCGCCCTGCTCGGCGATCAACGCGAGCAACATTTCAAGAAAAAATCAGCGATTTTCATAACTGGCGGCAAAGCCTCACAAATCGCGGCAAAAGCTTACAAGACTTGGGCGGTTTAGGGCTTGACGGGGGCTTTTTTCGGCCCGCAGACTTCCCCTCATGAGTAGAATTTATACCACAGTAATCAATGAGGTCGGCCGATGAAACCTCGTCTTATTGCATATGTGCCAAAGCATATTCATGCGAAAGTTGTCGCGCTTTCAAAGAAGCAAGGCATGACACAATCCTCCGTGATAGAGGATGCCCTGGCGGTGTATTTCTCTGTTTCCGTCCATCATGAGCGAGACGCGGCTTTAATCCAGAGACAGGATGAAACGTTGAGACAGCTCGCGCGGATCGAGCGTGAACAGAATGCCGTGATCGAAATGGCGGACATGCTCGCTTGGTATCATCTCGCCTTTGCACCGCCGATGACCGCGGAACAAAAGCAAGCGGCAAAAGTTCGGGCGAAGTCGGGGCTGGAACACTTCCGAATGCAACTCGCGAAAAGGCTCGCCCCAGGTCGAAAACTACTCGGAGAGGCGCTCGCGGACGAAGTCTTCAGGGAGGATGATTTCGGGGTGATCGAAGGAACGCCGGTGGCCGCGGAGTGAGAATGCCGGACACTTCGTTCCTACCTACGAATCTTGCCCCCCGACTTCTCGACAGAAGAGCATCTGCTGCTTACGTTGGGTTGTCAGCGAGTAAGTTTGATGAGCTGGTGGGTGACGGACGGATGCCCAAACCGAAAAGAATCGACAGGCGAAGGGCTTGGGACATACGCGCGCTGGACACCGCTATTGATGCCCTACCCAGCGGAGATGAGATAGAAAACAATCCGTTCGACGATTAAAGGGTAACAGCCGATGCGTATAAAACTTAAGTATGTTGTCGAAGACGTGGATCGGCATGGCAACGTCCGCTTATATTATCGCCGAAAAGGGCAGCCCAAGGTCCGTTTACGAGGGCCGATAGGATCACCAGAATTTCTTGCCGCATATCGGGCCGCGCAGACAGGTGTGCAGCAAGCAATCGAGAACCCAGGACTTCCGCGGATAAAACCGAAAAGCTTACGTTGGCTATGCGTCGAATATTACCGCTCGCCCGAATTCAAACGCCTCGCACCACGAACACGGACTATCAGGCGGCGCTTTCTGGAGCGTGTTTGTGATCGGCTTGATACGAAAGGCCGGAAAGATGGCGACAAACCCTACGCACTCCTTGAGCCAAGGCATGTCCGCAGATGGCGAGATGAGAAACAGGAGACACCTGCAGAAGCGGACAACCTCGTGAAGGCCATCCGCGTTCTCTATAGTTTCGCTATCGAAAACGATCTGCACGACCGTAATCCAGCAGCGAGCGTGAAGAACATCAACAAGCACGCGAAGGGCATTCATTGCTGGACCGAGGAAGAGATCGCTCAGTTTGAGGCGGTTCACCCCATTGGTTCACAAGCCAGGTTAGCACTAGCGCTTGGCCTTTATACGACGCAGCGGCGCGCGGACCTTGTGAAGCTTGGCCGACAGCACATGAAGGATGGATACTTCTACTTAACGCAGCATAAGAACCGAAACCGGAAACCCGTGCATTTGCAGATATGGATACATCCGGAGCTGCAACGCATCATTGATGCAACACCCACGAACGGTCTGACGCTTATTGAAACTGCCTTCGGCAAGCCGTTCACATCGAACGGTTTCGGGAACAGGTTCAAGAAGTGGTGTCAGGACGCGGGCTTACCTGAACGCTGTAGCGTTCACGGTTTACGGAAGGCGGGCGCAACGCGGCTAGCGAATAGCGGAGCGTCGGATCATGATATTATGGCTGTGACCGGCCATACCACCGTAAAGCAATTGCATGGATATACACGGGAAGCTGATCGCAAAGTTGGTGCAGAGCGCGCCTTGAAAAACCTCTAGGTCTGCTAGTTCCTAATACCGGACATTAGAAAACTGCCACGTCCCCAATCCCTGGCACGGTTTCGACTCTTTTTGCGCCCTCGGCCCAGGAGAGGTTTGGATTCCAATTGCTGCCTTCATCGCACCGGCTCAATCGCCATCATCGGATGGTCTGAAACGCCCAATGCAGCGTCTCATAAAGTCTAATACCGTTCGTAATTTCTACGCTTCTACATGCACAGTCTCCAAGAGCGAATGATGGCTTTCCGGCTTGGGAGCGAACCAGCGATGCAGCGCCGGAAGCACAAGCAAGGTCAGGACCGTCGACGAAACTAATCCTCCCATAACCACTGTTGCGAGTGGTCTCTGAACTTCGGCTCCGACGCCTGTTGCGAAGAGGAGCGGCGCCAGTCCAAGCGCAGTTGTGATGGCAGTCATCAAAACCGGCCTAGCCCTCATTCCTGCTGCTTCGATAGCGAGTTCATCGCGGTCTCGGCCCTCCCGGGCAAAGTCGTCCATGAAGCTGACCAGTACCATGCCGTTGCCAAGAGCTATTCCAAACAAGGCAATGAACCCAACCGTCGCGGGCACAGATACAGGCAAGCCGGTCAGCCAGAGCGCCAATGCGCCGCCAGTCAATGCAAGCGGAATATTCAACAGGATGAGGACCGCCGATTTTAGTCGACCAAATGCCAACAGTAGTATCAGCAATACGATGCCTAGTGTTATCGGAATTACCACGGCGAACCGGGCATTGGCTTGCTGTTGCAATTCAAACTGACCGCCCCATTCGACACGGTAGCCGGGTGGCAGATCGAGATTTGCGTCAGTATCTTTTTGCGCATCGGCAACGAAAGACCCGATGTCGCGTCCTCGAACATTCAACTGCACGGTAATAAACCGCTCTCCATTTTCGCGCGTTATCTGACGTGGGCCAATGACTTCCCGAATTGTCGCGACACTGGACAAAGGCACCTGCGCTCCGCTTTCGCTCTCCAATATCAGACGTCCGATCATCTCAGAGCTGTCACGACGGCTTTCTTCAAATCGGACCACGACGGGAAACTGGCGCACGCCTTCGAATAGGGCTCCGGCTTCTGCGCCGCCGACGGCCGCGCTGAGTGTGTCCAGGGCATCTTCGACGGTAAGACCATAACGTCCGAGCGCAGTGCGATCTACGGATATGACAAGTTGCGGCGCTCCGGTGATCTGGTCTGCCTGCACATCGCTTGCGCCGGGCACGCCTTGCAGGATCGATTGTAGGTTTTGCGATCCTTCAAGAAGAACGTTCGCGTCTGGCCCGAAAATTTTGACGGCAAGCTGCGCCTTTGTGCCAGTCAGCAACTCATCCACCGACATCGCAATGGGCTGGCCAATGTTCACGAGGATGCCGGGGAACGCTTCCAGGTTCTCAGATATTTCGGCTCGCAGATCATCGGGCGTTAAGCCTGATCTCCATTCAGATCGAGGCTTGAGGGCGACAAAGGCCTCAATGCTGTTGACTGGGTCAGCATGGGCACCGACCTCGCCGCGCCCGATACGGCTCACAACGGATTCGATTTCAGGAAACGTGTTAAGGAGGCGTCTTTCGACGCGCGTAGACGTTTCTCGGCCTTCCGTCAGTGAAATTGACGGGGCCATCGAGACCCGCAATAGAATATCACCTTCCTCCAATGCAGGCGTGAATTCCGACCCAAGTCGCGACCCCGCCAATCCGCCGATCAGCAACAAGCCGATGGCGAGCGCAATCGCTGCAAGGCGCATGCGCACGAAAAAGCCTGCGAGGGGTTTAACGAGACCTGCGATCTTTCCGTCGCCTGCGCTAACATCGCGCTTTGGAGGCTTGATCAATCCAAACGCCATGGCTGGAGCGACCAAAGCTGCGTAGATAAGCGAGCCCGTCATGGCGAGCGCAGCAGATGCGGCCAGTGGCCGGAAGGTTTTGCCTTCGACGCCCTGCAACGAAAAGAGCGGCAAGAAAACAATGATTACCACCGCGACAGCCGCGATCAATGGCGCGATCACCTCAGCGGTTGCGCTCGCAACCGCATCTCGGTCTGTTTCGCCATCGCGACGCTCGCGGAATCTACGATCGACGTTCTCCGCGATGACAATCGCCCCATCGACCATCATGCCGATTGCAATGGCTACCCCTCCGAGCGACATGAGATTGGCGCTGATCCCAAGCACGCCCATAGCGATAAATGCAAAACCAACCGAAAACGGGATCGACAGCACAACGACCAGACTCGGTCGCCAACCGCCCAGGAAAATGAAGACCACGACAGCGACCAACAAGGCGCCTTGCCAGAGCGCTGTTGTCACTGTCGACGCGGCTCGTTTAACCAGTGTGCCTTGATCATAGTAAGGCACTGCGCGCACACCATCCGGCAGCGCAGCATTGATCTCGTCAAAACGAGCATGCGCACGTTCAATGACATCAGACGTGTTTGTGCCGTAAAGTTTAAGCACGAGCCCAGCGACGGTTTCGCCCTCTCCATTAGCCGTGGCGAGGCCCTGACGCGCCGCGCCGCCGATTTCAACCGACCCAAGATCACTCACGCGGACGGTCCGACCATCCACGGTTTTGACAGGCGTTTCTTCCAGATCGGCTATCGAACGTGCGAGGCCAACTCCGCGCACCGTGTATTGCTCAGCGCCCACTTCAATAAATTGAGCGCCTGTTGTGCGATTGGCGCTTTCTAGCGCGCCGATAACGTCCGCAACCTGCAGGTCGTAGGAGATGAGCAGATCCGGATTGAGACGAACTTGATACTGTTTTTCGAACCCGCCAAGCGCCAACACTTCTGTGACGCCTTCAACCGACTGAAGCGGATACTTTATCATCCAGTCTGCGATTTCACGAAGTTCGGTCAGGTTGTAATCGCCTGTCACATCGACCAGCCGAAAATACATAATAATACCCAGACCGCTTGAAATCGGTCCCATCTTCGGCGTGCCGAAGCCTTCCGGGATTCCCTCGTTCGCTTCAGGCAAACGCTCGCCAACAACCTGGCGTGCAAAATACACATCAGTGCCGTCCTCGAAATAAATGTTCACGATAGACAAGCCGAAATTGGAAACGGACCTGATTTCCTCGACATTGGGCAGGCCAGACATCGCGGTCTCGACCGGAAAGGTCACATAACGCTCAACTTCTTCCGGCGAAAGGCCTTCTGTCTCAGTAAAGACTTGAACCAGTGATGGCGATGGATCAGGAAACGCATCAACGGGTAGAGCGCGGAACGCGAATAAGCCTCCAATCGTCAGTGCGAGAGCAGCGATTGCCGCAAGTAGTCGGCCTCCAGCGAGGCGGTGCATAAGGTTTAGCATTTATCCCCTCCTAGTGGTCGTGATCGTCGCCAAAGGCGTCTTTTTCGAGCTGAGCTTTGAGTGTGAATGCCCCATCGGCCACGAACTCATCGCCTTCGCTCAAGCCAGACAGAATGACGGTTTGTCCATCGACCTCAGCGCCAGGAACAACAACGCTTGGTTCGAAGCCATCTTTCGTGGGCACGAACACGCTTGTGCGGCCCTCGACATCGACGATTGCGCTTGAAGGAACCTGCAATCGGCTTTCTCCGTCGCCGACAGAGATGTCAGCTGTTACGAACTGACCTGGGCGTAGACGGCCTTCCGGGTTTTCAACGATCATTCGCGCCGTTGCTGTTCTGGAGGTTTCATCAATCGCGGGTAGCACAGTCGCGATTTCGCCCTTTAACAGAGCTGTGCCCGACTCCGATTTTAGAACAACCATGGAGCCGACCTGAACAGATCCGGTACTTTGTTTGTACACCGCGATATCCGCCCACAGGACACGATCATCTACGATGGTGAATAATGCCGGTGCAGCTGGATCGTCTGCTGAAACGGATGCGCCGAGTGTTGCGGTCCGCCGTGCAATCACGCCACCAATCGGCGCGCTCAAGCGAACATTGGCGAGTGTTCCGTCCGGTGCATCGCTTAGACGCTCAAGCTCTCCATGAGAAACGCCAACGGCGTGCAGTTTGTTCTCGACCCCTTCGCGATTGGCACTGGCCGCAGCTACCGCTGCGCGCGCTGCCTGAAGGTCTGCCTCTGATGTGATGCGATCAGAAAACAGCGTCTCTTCGCGCTCCAACGCCTGACGTGCGAGTTCTTCCGCTGTGTTGGCGGTCAGATACTCTGCCTTGAGGTCTGCAAGTTCTCGACTCGACAGGACGGCTAAGGTCGCGCCGCTTTTAACGGTGTCCCCCTCTTTGGCGGTTAGCCTAATAATGCGCCCGCTTATCTGAGGAGAAACAGCGGCAATTCGGTCCGCATCGAAGCGAAGTTCTGCTGGCAGCGAAAGGGACTGTTGAAGCGGTGCTCGTGCAGCGCGCGATACGCGAATACCAGCTTCAGCAGCAGCGTCTCGAGAAAGTTCAACATGATCGCTGTGTTCGCCTTCGTCTCCATGGCCGTGTTCGTCATGATCACCGTCTTCATTATCATCGCCCTCGTGATCTTCGTGGTCGTCGTGGTCGTCATGATCATCGTGTTGAGCATCTGCGGCGTCTATCGCTGTTTGAGGGCTGGGTTGCTCGTTCCCACAAGCGGTCAAGGTGAGTGCAGCGGCAAAGGCTGCAAGAACGTAAAGTCTCGTGGTCATCTATTATCTCCATCGAAGGGCGCTGCACCGACAAGCGCTCGCAGGCGCAAGTCTTCGCTTCGCAATGCAAGCCCAGCTTCGATTACCGCCAGTCTTGTATCGAGCAGTGCTGAACGGGCGTTTAGGGTCGTGGTCAGATCAAAACGACCCGCCTCGTAACCGCGCAAAGCAGCATCGTAGGCCTCCTGCGCGGCCGGAAGAGCGTCGGCGTTCAAGATATCCAACCGGTTCTGAGCAGCGTTGAGCGTTGCAACTGCGCTGCGCTGCGCGGCCAGAAGACGTTGCTCGGTGGCAGCGCGTCCTAATGCAGCCGCCTCACCGCGATATGTTGAAGCGCGCACCTGATCTCGCCCTCTGTCAAACAGGGGCAGAGGAACACTGACACCAGCCACCAAAGCCTGGTCGCCGGTCTGTTCAAAGCGTCTGATGCCCGCCGAAACCGTAACATCCGGCATCGCTGTAGAACGTGCCAGATTGCGTTCAGCATCTTGTCTGCGAAGCTTTGCTTCGGCCACCTCAAGGGCTGGGTGCTTCCTGACCTGCTCAACCTCGATGTCGGGGCCTGTTACCGCGGTATTCTTGGGGTCAGAAAAAACCGGCTCCGCGCTACCCCACAACAAAGCAAGCGCGTATTTCTTCTGCTCAACATTGGCTTTGGCTGTTACCACTGACGCGCGCAGGATTGCAGCGTCTGCCCGTGCTCGGGCAAGTTCTGGCGGGGCTGCAGCACCGGCGCCCACGCGCCGGTCCACTGTGTCTGCGAGCTGATCGGCAAGAACGGCGCTATCCTCAGCCAGCTCCACAAGGTCCAAGGCTGCAACGAGTTCGGCAAATGAAATCGCCGCCTCCATCTCGGATTCTCTTAGAATGAGAGTGCATTCGGCGCTAGCGAGCGCTTGACGCGCACGAGCTGCGCGTTCGGTTAAGAAACGTTTGCCGCCGAGACGGAAGGTCTGTTCAATCGCAAACGTCGTTTCAGTTTGATCAAAACGAGACAGTGCACCACTTCCTGAAAAATTCTCCAGCTCAACTGACAGGCTGGGATTAAGCCAACGGCTTGCCTGATCAGCTTCAGCGTTAAGCGCGCGCGTCTCTAGACCAGCGGCGCGAACTGCCGGTGAGACCTGACGCACTTCGGTCAAGACAGCTCGAAGCGTCAACGGCTCTCCAGCAATAATCTGCGATGGTGCGGACAATCCACCATCGCAAGGTGAAGCGTTGGCGCCCATGGAGATGGCGGAAAGCGCGAGGGCCGCTATTGAGCCCTTCAAGATAAGTGACATTGGTAAAAATCCTCAAGCTGATTCAGAATTCGCGCGCTGCTTAAGACAACGCGACATTTCGAAGATCAGGCTCGGGGAGGTCGGTAGAGGCTTCCAGGTGGAAGAGATATCAAGCTCTCACTAATCGGCGGGCGGATGGATTGGATGCCCGCATGGAAGATGCACTCTGAAGTCGTGTCTCTTCGAAGAAGGTGGATAAGGCACGGCCCGCAATTGTGGGCGTGATGTTCATGTTCGTCGTGATCGGAGTCGCCATCGCCATGCGTTTCAGCGAAATGCTCCAAGTCGCATGTATTGGCGGTCTCTATTTGGGCGTGTTCAGCCTCAGCCATAGGCGCGATTAGGAACGCACACGCAATAAGCGCAGCGGCCACGAGCCGAGTGGAGGAAATAAACAACGACAACATCATTTTGGAACTACTAAATCCTATTCACGGAACCGTTAAGGTGGTGCGACGATTTAATGCGCATCATGATCATGCCCCATGGTGATCTCAATATCGGAACAACGTATACGCGCGCGTTCTCGACCGTCTGCGTTCTTTGTAATAAATTGGGTCTCATCCAGTTTTACAATTTCCAGCACAACAGGTGTCTTGGAGCGGCCATCGCCACTCAATGGAAAATCATTATGCGTCATGGTCAGTTCAGACTCATTCGCCGACCACGCCCCGACGCTGTGTAGGTCGCCGTCCTTTTTCAGGAACACCGCGACAACGCCGTCGGACATAAAGTGTGTGATCGGAGCGGTGTGACATTCCTCGAGTGTATTCCCGCTCGCCCAGGCCCCCGTGATTTGTGTGCTGACCGTTTCAGCGGATGCAACCGCGCTAGCGCATGCGCCAGCCATGATGGTCAAGATCGTCGTAATGGAATGTCTCATGAGATGATTTTACCCTCTACAGTGGCTGGAGGGTCAAGCGCGAATTTACATTGGCTGCAATCGTTCATGCACTTGCTCCAAGCATTCGTCGTGATCATTCAAGGCAGCCATCACCCGACACGTTCCAACCTTGCCGCCTTCGCAACTGGAAATCATTCGTTTAAGTTCAGCTTCCAACGCTTCAAGCTGATTGAGGCGCTTTCGGACGTCGGAGAGCTGTCGTCTCGCGATGGCGTCCACTGCAGCGCAGTCTTCACCTGGCTCAGCCTGTAATTGGATTAAGTCACGCACCGCCTCCATGGGGAACCCAAGGTCACGTGCATGGCGAATGAACGACAATCTATGAACTGAATCATCGCCATAGAGGCGCTGTCCGCTTTCACTTCGATCGGGTTCACCCATGAGATCAATAGACTCATAGTAGCGAATAGTGGTGACTTTCACACCTGCCGCCGTGGACAAACGGCCAATAGTCATTGGTTTCATCAAAAATCACTCAAAGGCTTGCATCTACAGCGACTGTAGACTGTAGGGTTTAATAAATTCTGGTCAAACGAAAAGAAGGATGACCCAATGTCCGGTTGCTGTGATGACAAAGTGTTCGATGGGATGAGCGATGGGTACAAGCGAGCTCTTATCGCGGTTATTGCCGTTAATGCCGTCATGTTTGTCGTAGAAATGACGGCGGGCATAACTTCTGGATCCCAGTCTCTCAAAGCAGACGCATTAGATTTTGCCAGCGACACAGCGACGTATGGCCTGAGTCTGATGGTTATTGGGGCATCCGTCAAAACACGGGCACGCGCCTCACTCGTGAAGGGAGTATCGTTGGCTCTAATAGCTGTCACCATTTTGGCTATGACCGGTTTGCGCGTGTTAAACGGCGCTCCGCCAGAAGCTGGAACGATGGGTATTGTTGGGTTACTTGCGTTAGCGGCCAACCTGACCAGCGTGTTCATTTTATTGCACTGGAGGGATGGAGACAGCAACGTAAGATCCGTTTGGTTATGCTCGCGCAATGATGCAATCGGAAACGTCGGCGTCATAGTAGCTGGTGGACTGGTGGCATTTACGGGTGCGGCTTGGCCCGATCTTGTCGTCGCCACACTACTTGCAGGATTGTTTCTCAAATCCGCAGCTGCCATTTCGGCTCAAGCGTTACACGAGTTGAAGGTCGACGCCGTCAGCTCACGACCCGGTGCGGAGGCAACGCCATGACATTTCGTGTTCCGCCTGTCATTTATTTGGCGATCTTCGCAATCCTTGGATGGGGACTTTCGATCCTTTTACCTCAGCTTGATTTTGCATGGAAAATGAAAGGCATTCTAGGGTGGTTTCTAGTTTCCTCTGGAGTAATTCTCCTCTTGCTCGCGGTAGGGATGTTCACGCGTGCCGAAACCACGATTAACCCAATTCGCCCAAACGATGCAGAAGCCTTGGTCACCAAAGGACTTTATCGATTTAGTCGGAATCCCATGTACCTGGCGCTAGCGATCATCCTTTTTGGAGGTGCATTTCTCGTTGGAAATATTGCGTCATTTGCAACGACCGCGCTTTTTGTCGTGGTGATGACCCGATTCCAAATACAGCCCGAAGAACGCGCGCTCGAAGAAAATTTTGGCGATGAATATCGGAACTATTGCCAACGGACGCGGCGTTGGATTTAGGAGAAACGAGGTATGAATATTTTACCGCCATGGATCACTTGGGTCACGTTTGGTCTCTCGCTAATTGGAGTATTGAGCATCTTCGCTCTTTCCGCTCTTTCCATGCTCAAACGAGACTTTCAGTTCTTCCCGCCTCCCGGCAAGCAAAGCTGGCAACACCTAACGTTTCTAACTCTATTTCGGTTGTTCCTTTATCCGCTTCTCGCGTTATCTCTCCTCACTTTCAAACCGGTCAGCGGGCCCGATGTATTTCTTATTTACACAATTGGAGGGTTGCTCATGTTGATCGGATTCGGACTCGCCTTCCGGATTACGCTTCAGATGGGGTGGAGAAACGCATTCGGGGAAAAACGCGGCCTTTTGAAGACTGGTTGGTTCGCACGGAGTCGAAACCCGGTTTACGTCGCAACGTGGATTGCTCTCATAGGCTGGGGCTTGGTCGCGAGTGACAGTCGTATCGTCATTCTACTCATTCTCTGGGCGGTGTTGTATTGGATCGCCCCAAGCTTCGAAGAGCCATGGCTCGAACAGCAGTACGGCGATGAGTACCGAGCGTACAAGGCTCAGACACCCAGGTTTATCTGAATGGATCGGCACAACCTGGCTACGAACTGGCCACGACAGAGCGCTTCAATCGGCTATAAACTACTACGTTAAGCTACGAGGGGCTACGACACGCTTCACAATACTGCAATTTTTTCAGTGCGATAGGCTTCCCAACGGACCTTGCCAAGATAGGGCTCGTCATTCCTATTAGCGGACGTTAGCAGCGAGTTCTCAGTGGCGACAAACGGATGCTGGTAATTGCCGATGTCGAATGGACTAGTTACCGTCGCTCGAGCTTTGGTTCGCCGCGGCTTGAGCGGTGGTCGTTGGCTCTATGAGGTGTACCTTTTGTTTCAATGGCCAATCAGCGATCATGTGTAGGTAAAGGGATATGACGAGCGTGGAGATCGTAATCACCTTTGACGAAGTACCTATCCAATCGTCTCCGACGTGATTCAAACAGAAATACACGACGTAGATGTACATGAAGACGAAGATTAGCATTATCGGCAGCAACGCTAGCAATGTCGCCGAATAATAAACGATCCTGCTGAAAGGAGTTGGTTCAATATGGACGGGATGGAAAGTATTGAAACGCACCCGAAAGATTTTGAGGAACAGTTGTTGGGGGGCTTTTGAAGCGCTGAGAATATCCGGATCTACACTAGAATTCCCCGTCATTTTGATTGAGAACTGATCCATTAAGCCGGTGTAGGCACCGACAGATATCCCATAGACGCAGCTAAAAAAGATCGTGATCGCCGCATAGATCGACAACAAAGGGTTTAGGCCCGGTATCGAGGCTAAGCTAACATTCAATATCGGCAGCGAAATGTCTTGCCCATTTGAGACCAAGATCATCGCAAAAATGCAAAAGAAGACATTTCTCAAGAATGTGTTTCTTTGCTTCTCAATCGCGGCACGTTGCTGAACGATTCCATCATAAGTCTCTTTGGAGTAGTATTTGTTCTCGCCTGCGCTCGCTAAATCGACCTCGCGCTGGAAAAGGAGACGCGACCTGACTTGCGCTGAATATCGATCGAAGAAGTGTTTCTGGTTTTCCGACAAAGTATCTACCTTCGCATGCATAGGTCGGAGCCATCAAATTGAGCCGACCAAAAGAATCGAGTCAAAGACTATATTAAGAGCATGATTCTTGTTTTTGCGCACTACTTGAATTGCATGTAATTGAACAAGAACTAGCAGCTAAGCCACGATTGGTTCATGATGTTACGCTCAATTTTTATTTTCGCTTTTGTTGCGCTTTCTTGGTTGCAAGCGCACGCCGAAAAAACATACATCCTGATCGATCATTCAGCGTCTATGGCAAACGAAGGTGCACAAGAGGAAGCCCGGATAGATCTTCAGCACTTTGTGAGCAATTTAAACGACTCAGACGAGATCTCCGTTGCCTACTTTGGCGGAAGCAATGGAGGAGACTGCCGGAGCGACGTCACCGTTCCTAGTCCTGTCTTGAAGTCGCAAATCCAATTGTCCAATCCTCAGTTCTTAGCCGATGGAGACAATCCGCTGCTGGCCGCGCTCGACGAGATCAGTAGCCGTCATTCCTCTGACGCAGCCCGCGTGATCGTAGTGTCGGACTTCGATGCTGTTTGCGGTGCGACGCAAAGCGCGTGCATGGCTGTCTATGGATATCGAGAACTTTTTCCCAACATAAATTTTGAATTCGAACCCGTAGGAGATGTGGCGGCACAAACGGAATTGTTTCAGTGTTTGCTTTCATCACTCGAGCCTGCAGAAAGCAATGAAACCAAACGATTTGCTTTCGATGTTGATATATCGACGAGCGGATCGGGGGTAGAAAACGACTATTCCGTTACGCTGGTTGCGCTGAACTATCTGGCTGCGCTGATTGTTATGATGTTCCTCGGTTGGTTGGTGAGCATTGGCTCAAGGCACAACGCGAAAGTAAGAGGCCATTCGGGTGAATTAGTTCCTCGAAAATACCTTTTTCAACGGGGCAAACTGAGTGTCACGTCCATCGACTTTTCTGTCTTGGTTCTAACTCTAATTTTCGTGATTGGGTTCTCAATTACGTATTATTGTCTCTATTCGTCAGCCGCGTCTTCGTGGCAGCAAACCTTCGAGTTGCTGAACGATAGATTTGGCGCAGGCGTCGCTTCTACACTGTTAGTTGGGTTTTTGGGATGGTGTGCATACACAACTTACAATGATCGATTGATTAGACTTGAGTCAGGGTTCTCAGATAAGCTGAAGGAGCTACAAACGGAAACTCAACGCAACAAGTACCAACAGATTTTGTCCGCTATTGAGAGCACCTTCGAGCAAAACCTGGAGCTGATAGAGAAACAAAAATCAGCCGTAAAACAACTTCCGGCTTATGACCAATCTGACGAGCTAGAAAACTTGCACACCGAGCTCGTTACATCCGCGCGCGACTTATGGGCCGCCATAAAAACCTCGGTCACACCAGAAAAACCCGATGCATGGAGAAAGTCATCTTTCCTTCGTCCGCTTGCGCTCTTCAAGGACGTGAACAGAAACGCGCCGAAAGCTGAATCAGCGGCGTCTGACTACGCTCGACGACTTGAGAGATGGACTTCTAAGTGTGAAGAAATCAACTCCAGGAAATTGCAAACTTCGACCACGGGGAGTGCAGATCGTCCATAAGCGAGAGAGACACTTCTGAGCTAACCTCTCTTATCGCAATATCGGGTTATGTACCTCCTTGATCCCTAACAGTTTGAAGCTCTAATTCGCTTTAGAACAACAATTGTCGTCGAATCCTAACGTCTCCATTTGCTCGCATCGCAGAAACCGGGCAGTCCAATGAGTCCTCTAGGTTTCAATCTTCAAAAGTAAAGAATGCTAGTATTCCGGGGAAAACCCGAATAGCGCTGCTGTATGCGCGATCAATGTCACTCCGCGTTCAAAACGGGTGCCGTCTATCGACCTGCATTCTCGAATAACCAGATTGCAACCGATTTTCGTCTTCATCTCGAAATACCCACGCTCCGGGTCAAACAGTCTCCCATAGTTTTCCATCAGATCATCCGCTGCTTGATCCGATATGTATTTTCGGGTCCATTTCTCAGAAGGACCCTCGAGATCAAAACAGGCCCCCGCCAGATGACCATCGGTCGAATTGAGGGATTCGCAAATCACGCCTCGAATTGGAGAGTAATTTGTTGGCGGGATGAGATCGACATACCCTGTCGGTGTGACTGTACCGCTTTTTCGCTCTAGAGGTGGCGTGGCCTCGCCTCCACACCCGCTCAATGCCATTGAAACCAATACTGCATAGGCGAAAATTTTCATCATTCTTTGCTCCTTGTCTGTGAGCCTGCGTTGGGATGTTCGCGAGCCTTCCAAAGCTGAATGTCGCTGCAACACTGGCCACTCTTTGGCGAAAGAGGGTCAATTCCGCTACTCGCTTTGAAGGCTTCAAACCAAAGCGTGAGCCATCGTTATTGAGCCCGGCGCTATCATTCCAAATCCTTTAGGCGCTTCACCAAATCCACAAGCCTTTGGGGGACAGGCTGCTTCAAAACAGACTCGTACTCCTCTCGAAGACGACGAATGGAGGGCGATTGGAGAGTGGTTTCTCCCTGCGCGTTCCGCTCTGATGGCTTTTTTTCCTTGCTCGTCATCTTGGCATTACGTCAAAAGGGTCGGCGTTTCTGGGTAGCATCAGTGTTGACTTGCATTTCGACCGGCAGATCATTTTGGCGAAGGCGACGCAGCACTTCGAACAGGAAAGCGGTGTTAAGTCCAAACAGGATAAAGCCATCGATCGCGATAAAACCAGACAGGAGCCGCCATTCATTCGGTAAGATAATATCGCCAAAGCCCAGCGTGGTGAATGAAATCATGGCGAAATAGAGCGCCGCTTCAAACGCCCCAAAAATCCCCAAAGCGAAGAGTGTGAGCGCCCACAAAATCATTATCAAGATCAGTCCAAACACCAACCAGATCGTCATAAAGGTGAGCGTCAGCACATGTCTGACCAAGAGGTTCCCCGTCTGAAGCCACGCGCGATGTCCCATCAGCCTTTCAGCAGCGATAACAATGAAGAAGGCGCCGACGATCTTGGTCAACGCTACGAGTGATACGCCGATTGCAAATTGTGTAATCATGCCATCCTCATGAACTGCTCTGATCGGGCGGGGATTTACAGCGCACTATCCATCTTTTGTTTGAGCGAGGGTTTGCTCCGCAGTGTCCCAACCCCCGCCTAAGGATTGATAGACGCGGACAACGGCTTCAATTTTGTCAGCTTCGGTTTCTGCAATGCTGCTCTGTAAGCCCGTGAGCCGTCGCTGCGCTTCCAACACGACGAATAAGTCATCGACACCACTTTGATATCTCAACTCAGCGAGTTCCAAAGCGCGCAATCGTTCGGTTCGAGCCGACTGGAGTTGATCGAGTTTTTGATCTGCAAAGACATAGGTCGACAAGGCTTGCTCGACGTCTCGATAGGCATTGATGACGCTCGCATCATAGCTCGCGAGGGCCGCTTCCGCGCCGGCTTCGGCGATCGCTATCTCGGCTTTCCGGCGACCATAATCGAAAACCGGCCAATCAAGTATCCCAGCTAACGACAAGACTTGGCTTGGGGACGTAAACAAGTCGCTCAAATCTAGTGCGTTTGTGCCAACACTGCCGGTCAACACGAAGCTAGGATAAAGGTCTGCCACTTCAAGCCCGATGGTCGCGACTGACTGCGCATAGCGTCGTTCAGCGGCCCGAACATCCGGTCGGCGGCGAATTAAGTCACTTGGCAATCCAAGTGGAACAGAAGGTGTAACCAATTCGGTCTCAGTGGGCTCGATTAAGTCTTCCACCAAACCGAATGGAGCCTCCCCCATTAGAGCCGCGATATTGGCGGCAAATATACGCTGGGCTGCTAGCAGATCCGATTGCACGGCCAAGGTTTCTTTTAGGTCCGCCCGGGCGCGAACGATATCAAATTCACTGCCGAGTTCTTGCGCGGATAGAAGTTCAGTGAGCTCAACCGTTTTGCGGGCGATCCGCTCATTTTCTTGCGCAACGCGAAACTGGTTTTGCGATGAGCGGAGGTTCGCATAATTCAGGACCACTTCGCTAATCACGACCAGCATCACGCCGCGGCGGTCTTCAATACTCGCGGCATAAGAGGCCTCGGACGCTTCAACGCTGCGCTGGACCTTGCCGAATAAATCGACTTGCCAGGCTGCATCAGCGCTCACATCAAACAGTTCAGAGTTCAATACCCCTTGCGCAGGCGTCAACGCCACTTCGCTGTTTTCAAAGGTTTGCGCGCTCCCAGAGACATTCACGCTTGGATACAGAGCTGCCGACGCGATCTTCCGATTGGCTTTTGATTGTTGAACGCGCGCTGTCGCCACTCGCAGGTCTGGGTTTTGTACAAGTGCCGTTTCAACCAGGCGAGAGAGCTCTTCATCACCAAATGATTGCCACCAATCGGGCTTAAGCTCTAAGCCTTCTGCAACCAGGTCCGGATGACTCCCAGTCAATGAGCTGAACGCATCAACCTGCAACGGTGTTAGCGGCGCATAGTCAGGCCCCATCACACAGCTTGCCGCGGGTGTCGCAAATAGAAGCGCGATGAGAGAAGCGGATTTAGTCATGATGCTGGTTCCTCAATCAGGTCCATATCCATCGGTGGAGTTTGCGGGTTTTTGTTCGGTCGGATACCAAAGAACAGGCAATACAATGCCGGCACGACACCGAGGGTCAGCACTGTGCCGACCGCTAAGCCGAAGGCCATGATTGAGGCCATTCCAAAGAACAAAACATCGCGCCCAATAATGAGCGGCAGAAGGCCAATAATCGTCGTGATCGTCGTAATGATAATCGCGCGCAGGCGTCGCACACAGGCGGTTACGACGGCATCCCAATCTGAGTGCTCTCCACTGGCACGTTCGATGTCGATGCGGTCGATTAGGACAATCGCATTATTGACGATG
Organism: Hyphomonas sp. ske169; assembly: GCF_056850855.1. Taxonomy (NCBI): domain Bacteria; kingdom Pseudomonadati; phylum Pseudomonadota; class Alphaproteobacteria; order Hyphomonadales; family Hyphomonadaceae; genus Hyphomonas; species Hyphomonas sp. ske169. The sequence continues at coordinate 507,183 of NZ_CP096146.1, forward strand.
ATCCCCGCCAAGGCGAACAATCCTAGGATAACGAGGAATCCAAAGTCTGCTTGCATGGCGCGCAAACCAAGTCCGACGCCAATGACAACCAGTGGGATCGTCATCATGACGATGAGCGGCCGTCGATATCCGTTGAACTGAGCAACGAGAAGCAAGACAGCCAGACCGATACAAAGCGGAAAATTCGCGAAGAGCGCGGCGCGACCAATCGCGGCATCGGTAATGATCCCATCGAACTCAATTGTGTGCCCCGGTGGGAGTGTTCTCTCCAGTTCCGCCAGCGGACCTTTCAACATCGGCGCCATGTCCTCAGGGGATAGCCGCAAATTACGTGCTTCCACCGTAACTGTCGGGGTCAAATCCTCGCGCTGGATGAAAGGAAAACCAACACGCTGTTCGATTTGAGCAACTTGCCCAAGCGGGATGCTTTCGGTTGAACCTCGTTTAAAAATAGAGAGTGCGCCAATCCGGCCGGGGTCACTTCGCTCATCAGCGATCGCTCGAGAAACGATCGGGTAGACGTCGTCACCATCGCGATAGAGGGAATCGGATGCGCTCGATACATAGTTCGACAGCGTGCTGGCAATGTCAGTGGAGCTGATGCCTGCCGTTCGCGCGAGCTGCTGATCAATTTCAATATCGTAGCGGGTGACGGGATTATACCAGTCACTCCAAACGTCTATTGTGCCTGGCACAGAATTTAGGATTTGTTCCAGCTGTTTGGAGGTCTCAAAGATGTAGTCCTTATCCGGTCCTTTGATTTGCACCTGGATGACATTGGGATCGGACGGTCCCAAGAACATGGCGGAAACCCTAGCCTCAACATCGGTCACTTGCGCCCTGAAATCATTTCGTAATTTTGGGATGACGGAATCTAGTGCGGCCCGATCTTCTGCGTTGACGACGATAAAGCCGACATGCGGCGCTTGATCGAGCGGTGCGAGTGAAAGCACAAAGCGCGGGCCACCAAAACCGACATAGCCCGCCATGTCACCGAGTTCGGGATAGCGTTCTTCATCGAGCATGATGTCCATCATGTCGTTCAATCGTGCTTGTGTGGTTCTGGTGGTGACGCCGGCTGGCAGGTTCACGTAGATCAGAACTTGCGCGCGGTCAGAGTCCGGGAAGAACTTTGCTGGCGTTGCGCGCACCAACATGCCGCCCAAAGGCAAAAGCGCAAACATGGCGATCACGAACACGAACCGTATCCGAAGAATTCCGCGCAATATGCGATCATAAGCGAACTCGACAGCACCGAAGATGCCACCCGATCGACTGGCGTCTGCGGCTTCGCCTGGCTTGGGTGCCTTTAAGAACATGTGACACAGTGTTGGGGTCACCGTCATGGCGAGCACCCAGGATGCGAGCAAGGTAATCAGGATAACAAGCGAAATATTGCGCGTGTACTCGCCAGACTCGTGCTGCGCGAGCATTAGCGGCATGAACACCAAAATGGTGGTGAGCGAGGACGAAAGAAGCGGAATCGAAAGCTCTTTTCCCGTCTCTTTCAAGGCTCGATCGCGGTCTCCGGTTTCAGCTAAGCGCCTTTTAAAATCTTCCGCGATCACAACGCCATTATCGACGAGCAGCCCGAGCGCAATGACAATGGTTGCCAAACTCATGCGCTCTAACGTCATGTCGAAAAAGCCCATAACGGCAAGCGTGACGAGAACAACGGCCGGTACAATTGAGCCAACAACTAAGCCCGTTCGCAATCCTAAAAAGAGGATGACAACGGCAAGGACTATGCCGAGCGTTTGGAGCACGTTCGAAGTGACGCCATAAACAGCGCCAGCAACTTGTTCCGCTTGCCATGTGACGATGTCGAGCTCTAACCCTACAGGTAAATTGGACCGCAGCGATTGGATGCCGATATCTAATCGGTCAGCGTACCCAAGCGCACTTTGCCCATCGCGCATAACCACAGATAGAATGATCGCCGGTTGGCCGTTGAAATATGCGCTTTGACGCGCAGGATCTGCATATCCGTGAGACACATCCGCGATATCATTTAAACGGAGCAAAGTCCCATCCGAAGGCACGCGAACCAGGAGGTTTCTAATCTCATCAACCGATTTGAATTCACCGGATGGAATGAGCGTGAAAGCGCGGTCGCCTGTATCGAGGACCCCTCCCGATGCAATTATGTTTTGCTCTCTCAAAGCTGCGCGAACATCTTGAGGATTTAATCCCGCACCGGCCAATCGAGCGTTTGTTGTTTCGATAAAAACACGCTCTTCAAGCGCGCCAATGATTTCGATTTTCTTTGTTCCATCGACCGCATTGAGCTGTTCGCGGGCAAATTCCGCAAAATCGAAAAGTTCCTGGTTGGAATAGTCTTCGCCATGCAGAGCGAGCGTCGCAACGGCAACATCGCCGAAATTATCATTCACTTGCGGCACACTCGTTCCAGAGGGAAGCCGCGGATGAGCCGTCTCGACGGCTTCTTGTAGTTCATCCCAGATTCGATCCAGATCAGTTGTATCCTGATAGGCTCTTGCCTTGATGATTGTATAGCCGTCAGCCGATGTTGAGCGGATTTCTTCGACTCCCGCGACGGTGAGAATGGCCTCTTCCAATGGTTTCGTGATGAGATCTTCAACCCGGTCTGCGGGCAGACCAGGCAAGTTCGCGGTGACGATGGCTTCGCGAATAGTGATACTCGGGTCTTCTTGCGCAGGTAGCGTGAAAAATGAAATCGCACCGAAAACCATGCTGGCAAGCACAGCTAGGAGGACGACCGGTTTGTATTGATAAGCAATGTTGGACAGGTTCATGAAAAGCGCCTCTAATCGTCGTAACGGACGTTCTCGACGCCAGCGGGGATAACCGCTTCACCGTCATTCAGGAGATCTGCTCCGCGCACTACGATCAAATCGTCGGGCGAGAGACCGGAAAGCACCTCGACACTACGACCGTTTGGCGTGCCAAGCTCGACTGGGCGTTTCACAACCGACTGATTGTCCGGAGAGATGAGGAAGACATAGGTGCTGCCATCTGGATCGATCGCGTAGCCCCCCAGAGGTATCCGAAGGGCGCTTTCTACGTTTGCGGCTTGCACAAAAGTGGCTTCGACAGACATGCCCGCGGTTAGTCGAACGCTATCATCAGCAGTGATGTCGATCGTGACCGGATAAAGGCCGGCTTGGTTTGAGCGAACACCAATCTCGGAAACTTGCCCTGACAGAATTTCACCATTTGCCGAGGTCGTGAGCTCTACCGCGTCGCCAACAGAGACTTGCGACAAATTTCGGTCGGGCAAGGCAATCTGCGCTTCAAATCCTGAATCTGCGCCATCAACACTGAATATGGGTTGCCCGGCCGCCACCACTTGCGATGGTTCAACATGTCGAAACGCTACTTCCCCATCGAATGGGGCCCGCAGTACTGTGAAAGCAAGACGTTGGCGCGCCGTCGCAACTTGGCTCTGCAGCACTTGGACCGCGGCCTGAGCGCTATCGAGACGGACTTTTGCTTGATCAATCGCAGTGCCTGAAACGGCGCCGGTTCCATCGAGACCGGCCAGCCTTTGATAGTCTAGCTGGGCCTCGTTTAAGGTGGAGCGCGCACTCGCTAGATCTGCTTCACGCGCGCGAATATCCAGGCGTTGAGTCGTATCCTCTACTCGGCCGAGCGCATCTCCGCGCTGAAACGTGTCACCAAGATCAACGTCCAGGCTGATCACACGCCCGCCGACTTCGAACGCAATTTCACTGCGCTCGGTGGTTTGTACTGTTCCCGGAAACGCAAATCCAAGATTGCCGTAGAAGGCGGACACGGGTTCGACAATCACAGTGCGAGGATTGGGAAGTTCCGTAGGAGCTTCCGGACTACAACTTGTAATTAGACCGGCTGCGATTAGCGCCGATATCGATCTGGCCATGCAAATCCCCATGTTTATGTCACCAACCGCGGCTCGTGACGTCGATAATTGAAGGCTCAAACTTCGCCTGTACCTTGGGGCTCATCTCAGCAGCCCAAGTGGTTTCGGTTTGACCTTTAATTCATAAATTGACCCGCGGGTCGTTATATGACCCAGTGGTCAAACGCAAGTGAATATCTGTATTTCTTGCAAGTCGGAGCCAAGAGCGGCTATCTAGGGGCGATGCAATTTGGTTAGCTTTGGTGACGCTCTCGTCGTCCTCGGTCGTAGCCTAAGGCGAGAGTATTCGGAGGTAGGTTTGACCGTCATAAAGTCGCCGAACAAAGTGCAATTACAAAGGCGAGACGATATCGTGCGCGCCGCCTTAGACTTGTTCGGAGAGCATGGTGTCGAGGCAACTCGAATGATCGACATTGCGAATCGTGCCGGCATTGGCAAAGGCACACTTTACCTCCACTTTCCGACCAAAGATGCCCTATTTGAAGGCGTTATTGGCAATACGCTTTTGCCCGCGGTCGCTCACGTAGCACAAACAACAGACTCGGCCTCCGACAGCGCATTGGAGCAGCTTAGAACCCAGCTCAAATTGATGTCAGAGCGATTGAGCGTCGGTGATATGAACACCGCATTGAGGTTGATTGTCACTGAGGGCCTGAAGTACCCAACCGTCCGGTCATTCTACTTCAAAGAGGTTGTTGGCCGCGGCGCTCAAATGATCAAAAAAACGATTGAACGCGGGGTCGAAACAGGAGAATTCACCTCTCAGGCCGCCGAGTGTCATCCGATTGTATTCGCGGGGCCTACATTTATGACCGCGATCTGGACCATGCTATTCGATGAGATTGAGCCCGTTAAGCGTGAAGCCATTCTAGATGCGCAATTCAAACTATTAACGTCCGGCCTCCTCGGACAAACCGCTTAGCTGTTAGCTTTAAGATCTGGCGTAACGAGCAGGCCATTCATTACCGTGCCTGTGAAACCGTCAATCACCGCATCAATGTCTAATGGTGCATATTCACTGAACAATATGTTCCACACCCCCGTATAGACATGCGCGCCCACCAGAGTCACTGGGTCTAGGTCTAGAACGTCTTCTTTGAATTCTCCGGTCTCGACGCCAAGCTCTAATGTTCGTCTGAATAGTTGGACACCAGGCTCCAGGACGTTCTCATAATAGAATTTAGGGATATGCGGATTCTGACCACCCGATGAAATCATAAGTTTCAACAGAATTTTCATTCCAGGAGATGCCATCCGCTCAGCCGTAGTGCGGATTTGGTTCTTCAGAACGTCGCGGGCAGACCCGGAAAAATCTTCAATAGCATCCCCGACGGCTTGGATCGTTGGCAGAACTTCAGTTTGGATGACACCTTCGAGCAAGGCTGCTTTGTTTTCGAAATAGAGATACAAGGTTCCCTTTGCGACGCCGGCTTCGTCGGCGATATCGATCATGCGTGCCGCTTCAAACCCGTCTCTTTCAAACACCAAGAGCGCGGCTTGTACGATGTGTTCTCTGCGGATCTCTTGCGTTCGCGACAGCTCCGATGGTTTTGGGGTATCGCTCGGCAATGTCGCGCTCCTTCACACGAGGTCATCCGGTCTGCAGGACACCCTTGTGGCAGACCCAATTAACCGGTTTCGCCGATGGCGAAATACCTTGGCACCGTTCAGTCTTTAGCCGTTATGCACGATTTGCACCAGACATGTTCCCGTTATGGGATTGACCATGAGGTCATATATTGACCTATGGGTCATTTTAGGGCATGCGCGTTCCCATTCCATCCGAACTAAGAGGAAGACCTACCGTGAATGACCATGAGGAGGACCGGGTTACTGGAATGCGCGCGCGCATTGCACGGCTAGAATTGCAGCTTTCGGCAGCCGCGGCGGCCTCACAGCTCCAAATAACAGAAGCGGAATTGATGCTGATCGAGTCTGGAGAAATCAAAATTGAGTCAGAAACGGTGGCCAAACTAGCCACAGTCTACAATCAGCCCGTTTCATGGTTTTTCGACCCGGAACCCCGGATACTATCCGAAGAAATGAGCGCACGGCTCTATCACTTGCTCTTCAACAAGAAGGACACTCGCTAATGCGCAGTTTTAAACCTTACCGCGCATGTCTCCGTCGCGCGCTGCTGATCGGCGCGGCGGTATGCGCCTCAACGTCTATGAGCGTTGCAGAAACGACCGAAACCATCGTTTTAAATGTAGAGAATGACCTATTCACAGGCTCCGATAATAATTACACGAATGGTCTTTCGATCACATGGTCGAGTGATGAAATTGCGAAATATCCCGAAGCAAGTTTCGTGGCTGGTGCGTCCAAGGCGCTGAAAATATTCCCAGGCTTTGGCAATGAAAGCGCCGATAATTATATTTCGTTCTCTCTGATCAGCGAGATGAACACGCCGTCGCGCATAGATCAAATTGAACCTGACCCAAACGATCAGCCTTATTCAGGGATTATGCTCCTATCGACAGGGCTTTACGCCCGTCAAGACGATTGGACGCATGCCTGGGATATAAAGATAGGAGCGGTTGGGCCGGTCACACAAACAGATCATATCCAAATCGAATTTCACGACCTTATTGGGGCTGAAGAACCGCTTGGGTGGGACAGCCAATTGCCAAATGAAGCGATTTTTAACATCGGCTATTTGGCAGGCAAAACACTGGCGAGGAACAGTCTGGAAAATGGCCTTGAATGGCGCACCGTTGGTCTGGGCAACGCCTCACTTGGCAATTACCAAACCTCCGTCGGCGGCGGTGCGATCTTTGAACTCGGGAACGATCTCGAGGATACGGTTTCGACCACCAGTTTAGGCCAAGGTTTTGGATCTGTGCTCGGCGTCGGGACACAGCCGACTGATCGAGTAAAGTATACATTTTATGGCGGCGTGGGGGTTAATGCGATCTCACACTTCTTACCCTTGGATGGCACAGCATTCCGAGACAGCCGTTCGGTCGACTATGATCCTGTCGCTGCCTTTCTGAGCGCAGGCGCGACCCTTAGGTATGGAAGGTTCGTTGCTAGCTTCGGACTCAGCAGAGGCGCCACGCCATTCGACGACACCGATGCAGACTTAGACTATGGGTCAATTTCGATCGGGTGGCAGTACTAATCTGTTTTGTTGTTAGGCGATTGGAGTTTCACGTCTATAGTTGACATAGCTAGGCGGCCTTTTTGAACAACTAAGACCGCTGAACTTATGTCTCCTTTTGCTCGCAAAGACGCTCAGCTTAGCCGATAGATATGACGATGACACCCGCCGTTACGGCGACGGCGCAGAGGATTTTCTGCACGGACAATTCTTCTTTGAGGAAAATCACTCCGATAAGGGCAGCAAACAAGATGCTTGTTTCTCTTAGCGCTGAAACTCCTCCCATAGTGTTTAGGCTCATAGCCCAAACCGCGATGCAATAGCCCAGCGTGCTGAGAACTCCTGCGACGAGGACGGTCAGTCCATCACGACCGCGAGGAATGGGTAGAGCTTTTCGGCGAATGAACACGTAAGTGAGCGGGATCAAAATACCGGCCACGACCGCCTGCCAAGCAGCATATCCAAGTGCGTTTTCTCCAACCCGAACACCAATACCATCGACCACCATGTATGAGGCGATGAACCCACCGGCCATTAATGCCGCTATGGTGGTTTTCGCATCGGCACGTTTAGATCCTGTCGTAAGGACCAAAATGCCAAGGGAGATGAGGAGAATGCCAATCAGTGTTCCGACACCCGGAACCTCTCGTGCGAACAAACCTGCGCCTATCGTAACTAAAAGTGGCGCTGAGCCGCGAGCGATTGGATAAACATTTGCGAGGTCTCCATCGCGATAAGCCCGTATTAAAAACAAACAGTAGGCGACTTGAAGCACCGACGAAAAGACGATGAAGGGCCAGCTTTCTGGCGATGGCGGCCTCAGAGCCAGGGCGAACGGTATCGCGGCGCATGCTCCAATGAGCGTAATGATAGAGATCGACCACAGGCGGTCATCACTTCCTTTTACGACAGCGTTCCAACCGGCATGGACGATCGCGGATGCGATTAGAAGCGAAACGACGAGAATAGACACTCTGTCTGACTGGGGCAGTTTTTGCGACCCGTCGACTCAGACTGATTACAAATAATGTTTCGGATTGCCCCGCAACACTCAGAGCTCAACACGGACACCGGGCCAACGGTCGAGCCAATTCTTGGTCCGAATGCGGTTTTGAAATGCTTGGCGCTTGTGTTTCTCTTCAGAGGTTGGGCGCAGGACCATGTTTTGAAGATCATCCAATCCGAACGGCGCAATCAACTCGCACTCATTCTGAATCCTTTTCGCCGCAATCGCAGTCGCGGTTTCAGGCCAGAACGTCATGGCATCTGCCACATCTGTATAAGGTCGATCACTGTTTCTGACGTGCATCCTCGCCTGGTTTTTGACGGACCAATCGAAGCTAGGGTCGAGGCGCTTCAGGCTTTGCTCAATTTCCAGATCGACTTGTGGGGAGCCTCTCTCGGCATCAAACCAAAGCACGTCGATATCGCCATCACGGCAATCGCTTTCCAAACCGTGCAGGTCGTCCCAGACCATATTTCGTACGAACCCGGCTCCGATGCAGGCTGTTTCAATGTTTAGCCGTGCCACAAGTCCGAGGGCGTGCCATCGAACTGGGTCTCCCTTCAGCAGGTCGATTATAAACTCATCCACTGGGTCAGTTTGACTTCATTGCTTCAAGCTCGCAATGACAGAATGAATGAGATCCACAACCCAGCGATCATATCAATGAACGAATGCGCGATATTTGTGACTGGACTGCCTGGGTCAGGCAAATCCACGCTCGGGCGTCGCTTAGCAGCAGAGCTAGGTTGGCCAATTTTGGATAAGGACGACTTTCTAGAGGCATTGTTCGATTCGCAAGGTTTGGGCGACGAGCAATGGCGCCGACGCCTGAGCATCGAGGCAGACAAACAGTTTGAAATCACAGCACTTGAACAATCCAATACAGTGCTCGTCTCTCACTGGCGTCCACGCGGCAGAACGGATACCGGTACGCCCGTGGATTGGGTCAATCGGCATTTCCAAAATACCGTTGAAGTATATTGCGCGTGTGACCCAGAGCTAGCAACGCGCCGGTTTGTCAGCCGAACGCGGCACCCGGGTCACCTCGACACAACGAAGTCCGAAGAAGCTATTCTCGCTTGGATGCATGATCTGGCAGGCTGTTACCCAGTTTGCGCCGCACCAGTTGTACGAGTCTCTGCAAAGAACGATTTTTCAATTCAACACGTTGTGGAGGAAATCCGGCAAATGGGGCTTTGATTGAAGTTCTCTAATGTCTTTTGCTCGCGTTTCAGAAACAACGAGCGTCTTTGATGGGGCGAGAGAAAGCCACTCGAAACTGATTGCGGGAATGACAATTCTCGCTGCGCGCGTAGTATGTGCGAATGGTTCATCGTATCGGAAAGCCGATCATCCTGAAGCGCATCGAAGACGAGTTGCCAGACGGTTTTCACGAACTGTTGAAACTAAGTCAGGATGAAGGCATCAGAAACATGTCGATGCTCAGCGAGAATTGGCACTCTGGAGTCGAGCGATTCAATCAGAATGGGGCAGCTCTTTTTGGCGCGTTCTCCAAAAACAAACTGATTGGAGTAGGCGGAACGACCAAAGAGCTAGGCTATTCAGCGCCTGCTATGAGAATGCGTCGATTGTTCGTGTCCCCTATTTGGAGGCGAAGAGGCGTTGCGGGAATGATTGCGCGTGAGTGCATGAGCTGGGGACTCAAGTCAGCGGGCACCTTAACATGTAATGCGCAGGCAAGTGCCGCTGCTGCTCCTTTTTGGGAAGGCATGGGGTTTAAGCCTGTCGACCTAGCCCGGATCACGCACATTTACGTCGAATGCTAACTATGTGGATGGAACCTCAGCGGCCTTCTTGGGGCGAGTTTAAGTCACTCGCTATGATAAGCGGATCGTGGAGAAATTCGACCAAACGCTGTTTAAGCAGTCAAAGTAGCTATCTCCAAGAGTCCGCTTATTTCTTTTCGCTAATGCTAGTTCGTTTGCGTCAGCGCTCTTTGTAGATTATTGACGACCCAATGGTCTGTCACTTCGCCATTCTCGACTCGCAGAATATCGATGACATCGATTTTGATCGGCTCGTTTGTGGCGGTAAATCCAAATAGCGCTTCTCTGTGAGTTCCATGGAATGACTTATATGTAACAACTTTGTCGCACTCTGCGATTTGTTGATGTATCTCCACCCTGAAGTCTGGAAACGCCGTAAATAGAGCTTCGTGGAAGGCTAGGGATTGCTCGCGCGCAGAACCAGAAGTGGCTCCAACTGGTGCGCTGTGGTCCTGAAATTTGTCGCCGAGATATTGAGCGACAACGTCTAGGTCACGCGCGCTTTGACCATCCCGAATAAAGCTTTCGATGACCGCTTTATTCTGAGCTTCCATGTCAGCACTACAGGGCTCCGGAGCGGAGGTATTTCCGCTTAGCGCGGCAGTGTATGCCTGATTTACCACGTAGAATTTCGAGAATTCATCACGTGACAGCAACGCATTACTGTCTCGGTCAGCGCGCTGAAAATCAGCATTCATTGCGCTGCGCCACTCGGTTGCGCTGATTTCATCGTTGGCGTTCCTATCCCAAAAGGAAAAGACAACACGTTGTGCGGCAAGATAGGCGGCCGATTGGCCAGCTTCCGATGCCAGGAACTTATAGCCAAAATCAAATGTCGTGAACTCTTCGAAGGTGATCGCAGTATCGCCATCATAGTCCATCGAACCAAATATGAGATTTCCGAAATTTGCGAACTCGGCGATATCAACCAGCTCGTTGGGGTTGGCTTCTGCCGAACCGAAGACGGTATCCGTCAATTCTTGGAAGCCAGATTGTGCCGTTTCGTCTGCACATGATAGGCCAGAGATGAGGGCTGCTGCAGCCGCTGAAATTATGATCTTACGCATTGGATTTCTCCTTTCGGTGGTGAAGGTAAAAGAGCCGAGATTGCTTAGGAGCATCTGCTTCGTTGGTTAGAACACTGATTGCCTCAGCTCAGTGCGATCCTCAGCGCCATGATCACTGACACTATGCTTGCAGACAGTACGGCGATGAGGAGGCCTGAGTAGATAGTAAGAGTGTTCCCGCTCACATTGATGGCCACGAAGGCGATGATGCTCGCGACCATCGCACCGATCAAATAGCGCCCCCAGAACGAGAAGGCTTGAGGTGCTTCACCTTTGTGTCCAACAGCATTGGCCATCAATTGACCAACGGCCATTCTAAGGAACGAAATTACCGGCAGTGGCAGGAAGCCAACCAAGAAGGCGCCTAGGGTTTGATTGATGCTCATGTTTCCAAAGATGCCGCCGAGCAGCGCGCCGAGCAGAATTGATGTGAACAGCATAATCATAGTGGGAATGGTGTAACTGAATGGTGCGGTCTTCATTTTGAGAACTCCTTTAGATTTAGATGGATGGAGACGACGGGGCCGTAGGTTTCGTGAAGCTCCGCCACGTTTTGGATCATCGAAACTCGAAAGCTTCGGTATGGATCTTGCGACGTTCAACACCTTCTTTGCGAAGGTCCTTCATCAGCCCATCAACCATGGGCTTGGGCCCGCAGATGAAATATTCGTAGTCGCCCAACTGACCCGGCAGCCGGTCCTTTGCGACATCGATACGAGCGAACTCACCTTCGTCTGAGAACAGTGGATAGAGCGTCACATTGCTCAGCTCAGCCGTGCGCTCTTTAAGCTCATCAAGGAAAATCGCTTCTTCTTTGTTGCGTGCGGCGTACACGAAGTGGATATCGCGTTCGTCACCCGGCTTCATGGCGCGGATTTTTGAGAGGAATGGCGTTAGGCCTATGCCACCTGCAATCCAGACTTGCTTCTTACTCTTAGAGGTTGCTGCATCGAAGCGTCCGTAAGGGCCGCGGACAATTACATCGCCGCCCGGTTTTAGTTCCTCGCGAACTTTGCGCGTCCAATCGCCCAGAACTTTGAGCGTGAACCGCAAACGGTCTTCGCTCGGCGGACTCGAGATTGTGAATGGGTGAGGTTCGTTCCAGCCCTTGCCTTGCACTTCCAGGAAAGCGAACTGCCCAGGCTTAAAATCAAACATGCTGGATTTCGGTTTGAGAACAATCTCTGTTGCGCGTTCTAGCGGGTTCACTTTTTCAATCGTGAAGGCCGTTGCCGTACGCTTATTCATGCCCGCCATCGTGTAAATGAGGGCGATCGTTCCGATAAGCGCGGTTGCGATCAGATAGTAACCCGAGACGCTGAAGCGTTCGAAAAAGACGCCCGGCGCGTTCATGAAGTGCCCAATGGTCAGGACATAAACGAGCGCCATGATCTTGTGAGGATTGCGCCACTTTGAATAGCTGATCTTGCGATTGAGCGCGACGAAAATGCCGATGACCAATAGTACCATTGCGACTTTGCCTAACGGCGATGAAGGGTTGAGCGGATTGGCAACCGGATCAACACCTTCAGGCAACACTTTGGGCACACCGACAAAATGTACGATAACGAAAATGCCGACCATCGTTCCAGCGATCCGGTGGACTTGATACATTCGGTCTAAGCCGCCGAAGAGCTCTTCCAAAAAGCCCAATCGCGTCGATAGGATGACCGATGCCGTCATCAGCAAGAATGCGACGCCGCCAAGCATGGTTGTTAGGGTGGTCCGGGTTGTGTGGTGTTCCGGAGCAAAGCCCAGGTGCAGCACCATAAAGACTGCCACGATTGCTAAGATTGCGTTGATCCCTTGAAGACGTAACATGACGTTTTCCTCCTAAAGTCGTGTCTAAGATTTCGCGTATCCAGCGCGGACCGCGCAGAACATTCCAATGATGCTGAGAATGGTTCGGACCCAGTGCATCTGGCCCCATCGGCCAAGCTCGGCAGTCACTTCAGCTGGGGTGCCCGCGCCACCTGCAAGCGTTGGGTTGGCGCCGCTAAAGTAGATTGGCACCATAATGAACATGGCGATCGCGCAAGCAGCTGCCGCGATGAGCCAAGTTCGACCAGGTGTTTTCTGCCAGAAGGAGAGGCCAGCTGCGATGATCATCGCCAGACTTGCAACGACGGTTAGGCCTGCCATCGTGCCTCCGACAAATGGCAAGCTGGTATTGAACACTTCAGTAAACTGCGCCGGCTCAATGGATTGCCAGTAGGGCACAAGACCAAGCGCAATGAGGAACATTCCACCTGAGAGAAGCGCGAAAAGAACCGATGAAATCTGAGTATAAGTGTTCATGAGAATCTCCTTTGATTCCTATTTCTTCATGTCGTTTTTGAATTCAGAGGGAGACTTGCCGGTCCATCTATGGAAGGCGCGCCGAAACGCTCGGTCATCTGAATATCCGAGTAAAAATGCGATCGCGCTGATATCGTTGCGCGGTTCGGTGAGGAGCTGCTTGGCCCGCGTTTTTCGCGCAGTCTCGATAAGCTCTAACAGGCTGGTGCCATGCTCTGAGGTCAGCCGCTGCGCTGACCTTAGGCTCATATTGGCGGCAGCTGCAGCGCTGGAGGCCGAGAAGACCCCAGCGTGGGCATTATCTGCCGCCGCCTTGCGAAGCATGGACATCTCGCGCGGTTCGTCAAACGTCTCAGACTGTTTCTGAAGCACCGATAGATGCGTCATGACATAGTTGAAGAGATCAAGATTTGCGCACTTAATCTTAGCTGGCAGTTTCTCCTGCTTGAAGTGCAGCGCCATTTCGGGCGCTTCGAATTCTACTGGCACGCCAAAATGGTCGTAATAATAGACGACCGAACAGTTCGGGGCATGAGTAAACGTCACGCTATCCAGGCAATCTCTGATGCCTAAAAAGTCGGTGAAGAGGCGCGCGACCAGTCCAATGCCCACTTCATGAGAACGACCATTGTCAATAGCGTCCATTGGGTGGCGGGAGATCAACCGGGCACCTTCGTCTGCGCTGTCATCAAAAATCAGTTCGAGATGGTCTGCGATTACCGCGCTGTTCTTTGTTAGCACGCCTATCGCGGTGCGAAGGTCATCGGCAAACTTTGCCCCCTCCGCGAGCCCGCCCAAGTAAGAAAACGGTGCGGCCCGTGCCATTTCTAGGGCGAAGGGTTCATCTGGATACTTGTCGCCAAGCTTATTGAGAATTCTGGGCATCATGTCTTCTGGAGCCCTCGAATTGGGGTCCAGGAGCGCTCTGCAAGAGGCTCCTGAGGCATCTTCAATTTCCGCAACAGTTAAGCCTCGCGAAAGTGCAAACGAGACAACCGCCAGTGATCCTCCAGAACTAATAGTAGACATTTTTTATCGCCCTCGCGTTTGCGATCGCCCCGAGATAGCAGGACATTTTCCGCCATAGCGAGGACCGATCGCGCCAATATGAGGACAATTTGCGCCAAACTGCTTTTTGGAGAAAGGTAGTCGGTGCTAAGGTCTAGTATTCTGGTTTGAAACCAAACAAGGCGGCAGTATGCGCCTCCATCAACACGCCGCTTTCATAATCAGCGTTTTCTGTCGATCTGCATTCTTGGTCGTCTAAGCTACACGCAATCCTGGTCTTGAGTTGGAAGATTCCCGTTTCACGATCGAACATGATTTCATAGTTTTGGACCAAATCCGTCGCCGCGCGTTCCGATATGTATTCTCTGGTCCAGCGCTCTGATGGGCCATCGAGATCAAAGCACGCGCCCGCTCCTTCACCGTCAACAGTGTTGAGAGACTCACATATTACGCCTCGAATGGGGGAGTAGTTGGTTGGCGGAATAAGGTCGACATAGCCGGTCGGGCTTACAGCGCCGCTCTTGCTTTCACGAGTAGGGCTTTCCGAAGCGCTGCATCCACACGCAAAGAAGGACAATAATAGGAACTGGGTGATCTTAAAATTCATATTGGACTCCTGAGTATAATGCACTCGCTCGACGGTCTTATCGCGCGAGTTAGCGTGACTTCCTTTTGAATGAGGGCAGCCGTTGGGCGAAAAAACGCGCGCCCTTCAGATTGGCGGGAATGGACCTGTATTTGGCGTGAGCTGTCCTGTTTGAGGCAGGCAAGCTCTTGTTTAAACGCGCAATGATTAAGCCGTGGGTATCGCTATTTTTTGAAATCGAAGGCGTAAACAAGCTCATCGGTGCTGGCCTTATGCCCCCACTGTGCGACCTTGCTGAAAGAGCTTGTCAATTAATCGACACCGCACCTCCCTCACGAATAGCGGCGCACCAATGCTAAATCCTGGGGCAGCAGCGACGATCGTGGCATTCGCGCTGTCACGAGACATAAGTGAGGATGAAATCCTGGCTGCGACGGGAGTAACTTGCCATGAGGCTATGAACCCCTCGGCCTCCGTCAGCGAAGACTTCTTGCCAAAACTATGGAACCTCATAGGGGAAAAATTTCCAAACGAGCCTACCGTGCTTGAAATGGCGCGCGGCGCCCCCTTCTCTTTCTTTGGAGGGCTCGCTCACGCGGTCCAGTTCGCTGAAAACCTGCGTCAGGCTTTGAAGCTGTTCTCGCGCCATAGCACAACCATAACCAGCCGACTTCAGCTTGAATTTATCGAAGGTAAAGAGAAATCTTACTTGGTCTCGCGTCATCCGTTGGACAGTATCGATGGAGGACGTTCAGCCGAATGTGGAGCGGCTTTGGCGGCAAGATTATTCACAGACATACTCGGCTTAAAATCATGTATCATTGGGGCAGAATTTGCACACGCTCCGTTCTGTGACCTGGGCCATTATGAAGAATTCTTCGGCGGTTCAGTCGAGTTTCTTGACGAGCAAACAGGGCTCGTATTCGATTCAACGTTTTTAGACGCGCCAGTGCGGCAAGCTAATCTAAAGCTGTTTCGATTTGCTGAGACACATATTGCACTCACAAAGCGCGAGAACGAGCAAACCACCGATCGCGATGAGTTTTCGAAGTTCAGAGATGCTGTGCAAGAGAATGCACTAATTGGCATCTTTAGCGCTCGGGCAGCTGCCATAGCGGCCAACATGAGTTTGCGCACGGCCCAGCGCTTGGTTGCAGCACGTGGAACCACGATACAACACATTATGGATCAAGTGCGAGAACGTCGAGCAAAAGAGTTACTTGAGAATGCAGAGATTGGTATCGGCGCGATTGCGTCATCTCTGGGTTATGCAGATGAGCGAGCGTTCCGGCGTGCTTTTAAGAGGTGGACGGGTCGCTCCCCATTTTCCTATCGGACAACGCTACTCGCCGCTTCTCCGACTGAGAGGCCTGAATCCAAAAAGAGATAAAGTGTGGAAGACGACAAACGCGAAGCAAGCTCAAAACCTTCGAGCCAACCGAAATTCCACGAAAGCGGTGGACGCCATTCCAGGCTTGAAGACACTATGGGTTTAAAGATTTCTGCCATGCCAGTCCCCGACAGGCTCGCATCTCTAATAGAAAAGCTACGTGAGGTTGAACGACAGAGACGATCCTAATACTCAATGTCCTCATCATTCCATCAGCAAACGCAGATACGCTCTAGTTGCTTCGAAGAACGCCTGAGCGTCCGGTTTAGGACAATTCCGTTGAAAAAGTCGGTGCCGATTTTGGTCACCCTCCGATCCGATTTCCTGTGGCGGTCTTTATCTGCAGGGTGTTCGCTGCCGTTGCCGGCTCTAAGCGGCGTTTGCGAGTTTGGTAGACGGTTTTGGGGCGTATTTAGCGAGTTTTCTGAGGTTTTGAGTTGTTGCGGCGAGGAGAAATTCGTCATTGGCCCCAGTGGGGCCTCGCAACCGTAATCGGCGCAGGCCGTGCAGGCGTTTCAGATGCGCGAAGCTCATCTCGACCTTCTTTCGATCCCGCCTGGATTGTTCGTATTCGGGAGTTTCCCGCAGTCGTTTCACTTCGTCTCTGGCATGTTCATAGATCGATCGACCAACGCGTTTGTTGCGCGCGTTCGGGCAGCACTTTTGTTTAAGCGGACAGACGGCGCAGTCTGAGCTGCTCGATCTGTACATCCGCTTCTTATCTTTGGTCACACCGGATCGAGGGACCTTATAGTTGCGTCTCTGATGACGAAGCTCTTTACCGTTCGGACAGGTGAAGACGTCTTCCTCCTTGTCGTAGACGAAGTCTTTGATCGTGAAGTTTGTCGTCGGCGCACCTGGTGGCTCGAGCAGCGCAACATGGGGTTCGATATGCTTCTCATCGACCATCCAGGCGACGATTTCAGCAGCGCCATATGCGCCGTCTCCCATCAGGCGCTTCGGTTTTAATCCAAACCGATCCTCGGTTCGGTCGATCATCGTCTTCGCCGCTTCAACCTCGGCTTTGCGATAGGCCGGTGTTGGTTCGACATCGACGATAACGGATGTCTCGACATCCAGAAGGTAGTTGGTCGCCCAGGTAAATCGGGCCTGTCCGCCGATCGCAGCCGTCCAACGCGCGGTTGGATCAGTCAGCGAGATCTTCTTACGCGGCGTGCCGTCTTGATCAATCGCGTCGAGATATTCTGTGACTGGACGAGACGCGATCTTCGGATCAGACCAGTCAATCAGTTCTCCGGCCTCAACGGCATTGTCCTCACTCGCATCGGCGCGGATCATGCTGGCATCAACTGCAAAGCCTTCGCCTTTGACCAGGCCTTCGGACATACAGCTGAACACCACTTGCTCGAACAATTTCCGAAAGAGATCGCTCTCACGGAAGCGGCCGTGGCGCGCTTTGGAAAACGTGGAATGGTTTGGGATCGGATCTTCGATCCCAAGCCTGCAGAACCATCGATAGGCGAGGTTCAAATGGACCTCTTCGCACAACCGGCGTTCTGATCTGATACCATAGCAGTATCCAACAATCAGTATCCGGCACATCAGTTCAGGGTCAACCGAGGGTCGACCGGTGTGACTGTAGAACGGCTTCAAGTGCGCTCGGATGTCATCGAAGTCGAGGAACCGGTCAATCTTTCTAAGCAAGTGATCCGCCGGAACCATCTTATCCAGTGAGAACTCATAGAAGAGCTTTGCAGCGTCTTCTTCCAATCGTCCCATCATCGCGCATCTCCTCGATCTGCACGAAAATCACTGAATCAGAATTCGGCCATTTTGACTCGGAGTTTTTCAACAGTATCGGGCGTATCAAGCCGCTCATCTAATGTCTGCTTTTGATGCTGTGGACGGCGTGCCCCACCCAGCTCTGTTGAGCTGGTAATGTGAAGGTATCCACACCGCCAACATTAGGAGCACGCCTATGGATAAGAGTATCACAGTTATCGGCTTAGATTTAGCCAAGTCGGTTTTTCAGGTTCACGGGATCAACGCGGAGGGTGAAGTTGTTGTCCGACGCAAACTCAGCCGGTCGCGAGTCCTCGCCTATTTCAATCAGTTGGAGCCGTGCCTGATTGGCATGGAAGCCTGCGCAACGGCGCATTATTGGGGTCGTGAACTGAAGGCTCTTGGGCATGAAGTGAAGCTGATGGCGCCCCAGTTTGTGAAGCCGTATCTCAAGAGCCAGAAGAACGATATGCGTGATGCGGAAGCGATTTGCGAAGCAGTCACCCGGCCAACCATGCGGTTCGTGCCGATCAAAACACCAGATCAACAAGCACTGCTTGCTCTGCATGGTGTTCGTGATCATTGGGTGCGCTTATCGACCCGGCTGATCAACACATTGCGGGGTTACTTGGCTGAGTTCGGGATCGTCGCTGCCAGGGGTCGGATGGGTGTTGAAGCCATCCTCGACACGCTGGCTGACGATCAGGATGGTCGCATCCCCGATCTGGCGCGGGAGTGTCTGATGCCACTCGCCAATGAGCTCCGACACGTGAAGCGGCAAATCCTGGAAACTGATCGCAAGATCCTCAAAGCCCACAGAGCCAACTCCATCTGCCAGCGGCTGGAAACGATACCCGGCGTCGGACCGGTCATCGCAACACGCGTGGTTGCTGAAGTACCCGATCCGGGGATCTTCAAATCCGGTCGCGCCTTCTCCGCCTGGGTCGGGCTTGTGCCTAAACAGCATTCCAGTGGTGGGCGAGAGCGGCTCGGGAAGATCACCAAGAAGGGCAACCCGGAGCTCAGGCGCTTACTAGTCGCTGGCGCGATGTCGATGATCATCCGAGCCAAACAGCTCGGCTTCACCCGGCATCCATGGCTCAGCCGTTTGCTGGAGCGTAAACCGATGATGGTGGTCGCGATCGCTATGGCCAACAAGATGGGCCGAATGATCTGGGCCCTCATGGTCAAAGGAGAGAAGTTCAACCCGGCAAAACTAATGCCGGCATAAAGTCGCCGCGCTGATCAGGCGCAAACGAGATTGGTGAGAGCATAAAGGAGGTCATGCAGAACCGGAGTTTCTGACAAGTGAGGACAATCCACTCGCGAGCCAGCACCTTGGAGTGCGTGCTTTTGTAAGGAACCTCATCTTGCGGAACGCATGATGGCCAGCGGCGTCTGAAAGCCGCTCTAACAGGCCGAACAGATGCCCGCTAACGGCCAACCTGCATATGACCAACTAAAAACTCTTGCCAAGGGGGCGCCGTCCACAGATGCTCGCGTCTCAGCCAAAACCAGTTTTCACGAATGTTGTACAAAGCCAAGCATCTCCGACCAACACCGAACGTCACTTGGCATCACATGGCCCCCAGAACTCATCTAGAACAAAAGTGTCCCACTTTTTTAAAGCGTCTCGAAAAGTGGGACACTTTTGTCCTGCAACACATTGATTTTATTGATTTTCACAAATGTTCTGGTGCCCGGGGGCGGATTTGAACCACCGACACGCGGATTTTCAATCCGCTGCTCTACCCCTGAGCTACCCGGGCAGGCCAAACAGGGAAGCGGTCTATTAGCTCCCCTGCCCGCGCTTGTCCAATGCAGAAATCGATTTTTTGCAGATCAGCTGTAACGCGCGTCGACTTTCAGTTTTTCTGCGTCATCTGCAGCCGCAACGGCAGCAAGGCTTGCCTCCAAATCCGCCAGATATTCATCAATGAAATCGGCGTGTTTGGGGGATAACATTAAATGCAGACTCGGCGGGGACTTGGTCACAGAGGTGAACCAGCCGCGGCGGTATATTTCGCCATAAATCGCAAAGGCATGATGATCAGGATGCCGGAACGCGATCAGACCGAGCATCGGATTGCCCAAAACCTCAA
Organism: Hyphomonas sp. ske169; assembly: GCF_056850855.1. NCBI lineage: Bacteria > Pseudomonadati > Pseudomonadota > Alphaproteobacteria > Hyphomonadales > Hyphomonadaceae > Hyphomonas > Hyphomonas sp. ske169. The sequence goes on from NZ_CP096146.1 coordinate 527,156, forward strand.
ACCCCAGCCGTTTGACGCCGTCCTCAACGCGTTCCCGAGTCGCGCAGACTTGGCCTTGCAGGCGCTTATAGCCCTCAATCCCGAGATGGTTCATCACCGCCCAGGCCGCTGAGATGGCGCCGCCGGGCCGAGTGCCCGCCAGCGTCGGTGTTTTCATCGGCGCCCCAGACCATTCGTTCATATCAAAGGGCATATGGGCAAACAGCGCCTCAGACCGAAATAGGACCGTCGACGCGCCTTTGGCTGCATAGCCATATTTGTGCAGGTCCGCACTCATTGAGTGGACCCCATCAACCTCAAAATCGAAGGGCGGAACCGGCACCCCATTCATGCGCGCAAAGGGCGCGAAATAGCCGCCAACACAGGCGTCCACATGTAACCAAAGCCCTTTCGCAATAGCGACTTCACTCAGCGCTTCAATCGGATCGATGATGCCATGCGGAAAATTTGGAGCCGAACCAACGATCATAACCGTATCGGTATCGCAGGCCTCAGACATCGCCTCGACATCGGCTTCAAAAGTGCCATCGGTTTTGATCGGGATCCGGCGCACTTCGATGTCCATCAAGTGGGCCGCTTTATCAAAGGCAAGATGCGCCGAGAATGGCAGGACGATATTGCACCTCTCGCGCGCCCGGCCGTTTGAGCGGGCATAATCGCGGGCTGTTTTAATCGCCATGGTGATGGAATCTGTGCCGCCTGACGTCATCGCACCTGTGCTGCCTTCGGGCCCGTGCAAAAGGCCAAGCCCCATCGATACGACGTCTTTTTCCATTTGCGCAAGCGACGGAAAGGCCAGCGGCCCTAAGCCGTTTTCAGACATGAAGGCTGCATAGGCCTCTTTTTGGATCGCTGCGATCTCTTCGCCCGCATTGAAGACGTAAACGGCTGTGCGGCCGTCGCGCCATTTCGCATCAGACGCGCCGCGCGCCTGCATGTCTTGCTGAATGTCCTCCCACGGACGCCCCCGCTCTTGCATTCTCATCGCAGATCTCCTGTCTCAGCCGACACAGTGCGACAGACCTGGCAGAAAATCGAGAGGGCGCTCAAAATAAAGCGCGCCCTCTTCAAGTGACGAGGATCAGGCGACTTAATTGTCCATTTTATCGTGCATGATTTCGGTGAGTTGAGGCGCATTGATCGAAGCCACCGCTTTGATAACGGCATCGACGCGACATCTCCTTTCATCCAGGCGCCCGCGTAGGGTTTCACGCGTCCCGGCATCACGGCAAACGCGCTTAGAGGCGGCATTAATCATCTCAAACACTTTTGAAGCATCCGCAGCATTTGCGAGATCATAGCCGCTAAGCGAGATTTCCATCTGCTTTTCTTGAGTTGCGGTTTTCGTGGCGGCGAGGGCCGGAAGAAGCGCACTTGCTGAAACTGCAACGAGGGCGGTGGTCAGAGTTTTGGAAAACATAATTCTATTTCCTCCTATTGAGGGTTGTCGCTGTTTCCTCTCTTCCCTGTGACTCAGGTCATAACACACTTTATCGAAAAACAATATGAACTTTTTGTTACTACAACTGTAACATCTGCAACTATTCAAAACAGTAACTCTCCCCTTCCACTCTTGGGCGGACCTCGCTAACCACTTTAAGCATGGCTAAGTCTGTCTTCGTTTGCCAATCTTGCGGCGCCGTCCATTCCAAATGGTCTGGGCGCTGCGATGCGTGCGGCGAATGGAACACACTGACCGAGGAGGCAGGCTCTGGACCACCCGGCGGGCTGAAGGCGCCAAAGTCTGGCGCGAAGCGAACAAGCAAGGCCAAGTTCACGGCATTGGATGGCGATGACGCGCCGCCAGAGCGGATCGTGCTGGGCGTCGATGAACTTGATCGCGTGTTCGGCGGCGGGATTGTGCCCTCAAGCGCCACGCTCATTGGCGGGGACCCAGGGATCGGCAAGTCGACGCTGCTCTTGCAAGTCGCTGCGCGCCTTGCCCGTAATGGCCTGACTTCAGTTTACGTGTCGGGCGAGGAAGCCACAGCGCAAATCCAAGATCGCGCACGACGCTTAAAAGTCGCAGATAGCCCTGTGCAACTCGCGACTGAAACCGATCTACGCAAGGTGCTCGCCGCGCTGAAATCCGCCAAACCCGATTTCGTCGTCATCGATTCGATCCAAACCATGTGGTCTGACAGTTTAGAAGCCGCACCCGGCAGTGTCAGCCAAGTCCGCGCCTGCGGCCAGGAACTGACCCGATGGGCGAAAACCTCAGGCGCTGCGCTGATCCTAGTCGGCCATGTCACTAAAGAAGGTCAAATCGCTGGTCCCCGCGTAGTCGAACATATGGTCGATACTGTGTTTTATTTTGAAGGCGAGCGCGGCCACCAGTTTCGGATCCTGCGCGCGGTCAAGAACCGGTTTGGCCCAACCGACGAGATCGGCATCTTCGAGATGCATCAATATGGGCTCGCCCCCGCGCGCGAGCCTTCGGCCCTCTTTTTATCGTCTGAACATGATGATGCCGGTGGCGCAGCTGTATTTGCGGCGATGGAGGGCTCTCGCCCTGTGTTGGCAGAAGTGCAAGCGCTGGTCGCGCCGTCTGCCTATGGGACGCCGAGGCGCTCCATTGTCGGCTGGGACAGCAATCGGCTCGCCATGTTGCTCGCGGTTTTGGAAGCGCGATGCGGCGTTTCTCTAGGCGGCCGGGATGTTTATCTTTCTGTGGCGGGCGGCTACCGGATTGCGGAACCTGCTGGTGATCTTGCGGCAGCGGCGGCGCTTCTGACTTCGGCATCTGGAAACCCGGGCCCGTCAAAATCGATCTACTTTGGCGAAGTCGCACTGTCCGGTGCGGTGCGTCCGGTTGCGAGAATGGAGCAACGCCTGAAAGAAGCGGCGCGGCTCGGATTTGAGCGAGCATATGTTCCTGAAGGCAGTCCAACCGCGATTGAAGGCTTGACGATTAGCCCGATCAAGCGCCTATCTGACTTAGTAGAGTTGATCGCGCCGGAAGCTGGCCAATGATGGAAGCCCTTACAGCCTTTGATGCCGTGGCGATCGTGATCGTCATCATCTCCACGCTCATGGCACTTGCTCGCGGATTCATGCGAGAACTGGCGACTTTGGGCGCATTTATCGCTGCCATCGCCGCCGCCTTCTTTGCTCGCAAGTTTTTCGTTACTCAGCTCGATGCATTGCTGCCCGCTGATTCTCCGGCTTGGTTACCTGACGCGATAATTTTCGTTGTCGTATTCTTATTGGTCTATGTTGCTGTCGCCTGGTTTGGCGCGAACCTCTCAAGAACAATCCAAGGTGTCGATGGAATCGGTTTGCTTGACCGCGTCGCTGGCGGCCTGTTCGGATTTGCCCGCGGCGGGGTCGTCTTGATTTTCTTCGTCTATCTTCTCAACCTCGCGATGGACCGAGATCAAATTCCAGAATTCGTAACCCAAGCAAGGACTTATCCTCTGATTGCGGCGGGGGCGAACTATCTCGGCGAACGCGCGCCAGAGCTCGCCGAACGGACCGCACAGACATCGAACCTTGACGGGGAAGACAGGGCAGAATAATCCGCCCACGAATAGATCGCGAGGTTTAGTCGAATGCTCTTTGACCATGATGACGACAAGCCCCGCGAGGAATGCGGCGTAGTCGGCGTATTCGGCCACCCCCAAGCCTCTCTTCTCGTTGCCCTCGGATTGCATGCACTTCAGCATCGCGGCCAAGAAGCTTGCGGCATCACAACATTTGACGGCGAGCGATTCCATGGCGAGCGCCATATGGGTCTGGTTGGTGAGAATTTTGGCGGCGATGTTTCCGAGCGTCTCCCGGGTCATGTTGGCATCGGACACAATCGCTATTCGACGCAAGGCAAGCCGGCCGTACGGAACATTCAGCCGATCTATGCGGATCTCGACACTGGCGGGTTTGCAATTGCGCACAATGGCAATCTCACCAATGCCCGAGCCCTGCGAAAGAAACTCGTGAGCCGCGGCTCGATTTTCCAATCGACCATGGACACAGAGGTGATTTTACATCTTCTCGCTCGCAGTGACCAAGACACCGTTTCAGACCGTTTCCTAGATGCAATCCGCCAAATCGAAGGCGGATTTTCTTTTGTCGGCATGACCAATAAAAAGCTGATCGGGGCCCGCGATCCATCTGGCCTTCGCCCCTTGGTCTTGGGCCAGATCAATGGCGCCTTTGTTCTCGCCTCTGAAACCTGTGCACTCGATCTGATGGGCGCTGAATTGGTGCGTGAGATTGATCCTGGCGAAGTGGTGATCATCACCAGCGAAGGTATTCAGTCTTATAATCCATTCCCATCACGTCCGGTCCGGCCGTGCTTGTTTGAATATGTTTATTTCGCGCGCCCCGACAGTATCGTGCAGGGCCGTTCGGTCTATGAAGTTCGGCGGAAGATGGGGCATCAGCTGGCAGTCGAACACCCGGCCGAGATTGATGTTGTCGTACCGGTTCCCGATTCTGGTGTTCCGGCAGCGATTGGGTTTTCAGAGCATTCTGGAATCCCGTTCCAGCTCGGCATCATTCGCTCGCACTATGTCGGGCGAACCTTCATTCAACCGACCCAAACGGGCCGCCAAAAAGCGGTCTCACGAAAGCACTCACCGAACCGCGCGGTCCTGGAAGGCAAACGGGTTTTGCTCGTCGATGATTCAATCGTCCGCGGCAACACGTCTCGCAAGATCGTTCAAATGGTTCGCGATGCGGGCGCAAAAGAGATTCATTTCCGTTCAGCCAGCCCGCCGATCACGCATCAAGATTTCTACGGCATCGACATGGCCGACCGAACAGAATTAATCGCCGCCAATCACTCGCTGGAAGAGATGCGGGAATACCTGAACGTCGAAAGCCTTGGCTTCCTCTCTGTGCCCGGGCTGTATCGCGCCATCGGTGTCGATTATGATGCTGAAACACCGGCATTTGCCGACCATTGTTTCACCGGCGATTACCCAACCCGTTTGATCGACCATGATCAGAATGAAAGCAGCAAAGAAAGACAGCTTTCGCTGCTGGACTAGTCCCCGAAGCTTCGCTACGGCGCGCGCATGGATAAACGCATCACTCTCGTTACTGGCGCGTCGCAGGGCATTGGCCATGCCGCCAGTCTCGCACTCGCCAAAGCTGGCCATCATGTCATTGGACTGGCGCGATCAAAAAAGGCCCTCGAAGCTTTAGACGATGAGATCCGCAGCCAAGGCGGATCGATGACGCTGATCCCATTTGATCTAAAAGACGCCAGCGCGTTCGAGCCACTTGGTCACGCGATCGCTGAAAAGTTCGGCCGGTTGGATGGCCTTCTGGCAAATGCCGGCGTGCTCGGCACGATTGGGCCACTGCAAGCTGGCGGCGAGCGTCAATTCAATGAGACCATCGATGTGAACCTCAACGCTAACTGGCGATTGATCCGCGTGATGGATCCGCTTTTGCGGCGGTCGGACACCCCGCGCGCACTGTTCGTGACTTCAGGCGTCGTGCCGCGCCCACGCGCGTTTTGGGGGCCTTATCAAGCCTCTAAAGCCGGGCTTGAAGCACTGGTTCACGCTTGGGCGGAAGAGAATGAGCAAACATCGCTGCGGGTAAATCTCTTCGATCCCGGCGCGACCCGAACCCAGATGCGCGCTGACGCCATGCCGGGCGAAGATCCTATGACCTTGCCTGCACCTGACGCTGTCGCCGCGCATATGGTGCCGCTTTTGGAAGCCTCCGAGAACCGCCACAATGCGCGCATCGATGTCAGAGAATTGCTCTAACAGCTCTAGCGGCGCGTCTCTTTCGCAAGGACCCAACGCTGCGCGTCATCATTTTTGTAAGCGATAATGCGATCACGCCCAGCACGCTTGGCTTGATACAGCGCGTTGTCTGCGTTTCGCATCAGATCATCAATCGAACTGTGGTCGGACGGATAGGTTGCGACGCCCGCCGAAAAGGTCACGCAAGGCAGGATTTCCCCCTGATAGACAATCTCTAAGCGTTTGATCGAATTGTGCAGTTTATTCGCGAGCACCATCGCTGCCTGTTCGTCCAAGTCAGGACAAATCACGGCAAGCTCTTCGCCGCCAACCCGGCAGACAATCCCCGCCACGCCCGCAGCTTCAACAAGTTCCGTCGAGACGCGCCGCAGCACAAGGTCTCCAGCATCATGACCATGGTGATCATTGAACCGTTTGAAATGATCGATATCGATTGAGATCATTGCAAACCCAAGCTCATTACTATCAGCTCGGGCTTTTTCGCGGCGCAAACTATCAAGGAAATATCGGCGATTCCAAAGTCCGGTAAGCGGGTCCTTGATCGAGCGGTCCTGCAATTCTTGACGCAGGCGAACATTCGCAATCGTCAGACTGACCTGCTCGCCCAACATCAAGGCGACGTCCCAAAATCGCGCATGATCGAGGACTTGTTCAGAATCCTCCTGACTCGCATGGCACCACAACATACCGATGGTTTCGCCATGAGCGAGCAGCGGCAAACAAAACGAAGAATCGACCTCCTCGTGAAAGTGCCCGCATGGGAATTCGATTTCCTCGGTCCCAAAATGATAGGCTCGGCCGCGGCGCAGCGCCCAGCAATCATCAGGTTCGATATAGTTAGGCGGCGGCATCTCTCCCCAAGACACGGCAAGTTCTAGAATGTCGCGAGAATTTGAGTAAATGTAGAGGGCGCCGCTGCTCATTGGCATCAGCTTTGGCGCACAGCATTCAACCACTTCATATAGATCTTCCAGGGATCGCGCTGCGTACAGCCATTCCGTCGTTTTCGCCAAAACACGACGCTCAGCCTGTCTGAGCAGCTCGGTCTGGCGCGCCAGCTCGCGGTCTCGTTCGAGCGCTTTGCGATCGGATACATCGCGAGCGACCACCAAATAGTGCGAGATTTCATCATCGTCGCCCACAATGGGCGTCAGCAGGATTTCCGCACAGTATTCTTCACCAGATTTTCGATACTGGATCACTTCGCGCCGGATAGAGCGACGTTCGGGCCCCGCCCGCATCAATTCCCGCAGGATCCCGCGATCGGTTTTCGGGCCGGTTAGCGTTTCGCCCGGCATACGACCGACTGTTTCTTCGAACGAATACCCGGTCGCGTTTTCATAAGCCTGATTGACCCATTCGACCCGCGCCGCCGCATCCAGAATCGCAATCGCATCCGTACTATGCTCCGCAATCAGCTGCGCATAGAATTGAGTCATACGTGTATCGCTCGAACCAGAGGGTTCGACCGCATCAAATATCGTCTGGGCCGCAGTATGGGTCATGTCGATTCTCTCGACCCAATATCGTCAAAACTACTTAAAGTGGCGTTTACGCCGTGAAACCAAGCTTTTAGTGCTTCCGTCGCGCCTTGTCGGCGTAAGGATTGGCCCCTTGCTTCACGATCAATCGGAGCGGAATGCCAGGTAATTCAAAGGCTTCCCGCAATCCGTTGACGAGATAGCGTTTATATTGTTCCGGCATTTGGTCGCCGCGCGAGGCAATCAAGACAAAGGTCGGCGGACGCGCTTTGATTTGCGCCATGTAACGCGGTTTGATTCGCTTGCCTTGTACGCTTGGCGGCGGGTTACGCTCGATCATGTAGCGCAGCCAGCGATTTAGGTCGCCCGTTTTGACCCGCGCGCACCAATCATCATAGGCTTTTGCAACCGCTGGCATCAGACGTTCGACACGTTTTCCGGTCAGCCCTGACAGGATCACCAATGCCGCACCTCGAGCTTGCGGGAGGTGCTCTTTCAGACGCCGCTCCAGCTCTTTCATCGCCATTCCGTGGTTCTTGATCGTATCCCATTTGGAGACGACGAACACCACGGCCCGGCCTTCACGAATAGCGAGATCGGCGATCTGTAAATCTTGTTTCTCGAACGAGTCTTCGGGGTCCATAACCAAGGCGACGACGTCAGCATATTTCAGCGAGCGAACCGTCTCGCCAGTCGACATTTTTTCAAGCCGCTCTTGGACTTTCGACTTCCGGCGCAATCCAGCGGTGTCGACGAGGCGGACTTCGCGTCCCTCCCATTCCCAACGCAAGGTAACCGAATCGCGCGTAATTCCGGCCTCAGGGCCGGTTAGCATGCGCTGCTCTCCAACCAATTGGTTGATCAGGGTCGACTTACCCGCATTTGGGCGGCCCACGATGGCGAGCCGGATGGGTCGGGTTTTCGTTTCGGCTTTAGCGTCCGCGATCGCTTCGCCTTCAGCCTCATCATCAATGCCCGCTTTCTCAAACGCGGCTTCGAGTTTCGCCTCATTCAAGAAAGGGTCATCCATGTCCAAGCCTTCCAGTTGGTCCAGGATGCCGTGATTGAACGTGTCTTGTTCTTCGGCCTCTTCTTCTTTCAGCGCTTCTTCAAAGGCTTCTTCGCCAAGCGCTTCACGAATGCCGGCATAGAGATCAGACAAGCCCTCGCCATGCGCCCCAGACAGGCCAACAGGCTCACCAAGGCCGAGATTCCAAGCCTCCAACAGACCATCATCTCCGGCGTGGCCTTCGGCTTTGTTCGCGGCCAAGACAATCGGCATGTCGGCCCGGCGCAGGAGTTGCGCAAACCGTTCATCCATTGCCGTCACGCCGACGCGGGCGTCGATCAGAAAGAGCGCCAGTTCCGCTTCTCGAATGGCAATCTCAGTCTGTTCCCGCATACGCGATTCCAGCGAGCCATCATTCACGTCTTCAAAACCAGCCGTGTCGATCAGAATAAGTGGCAGGTCTGCTAGTCGCCCTTCCGCTTCCTTCCGGTCACGGGTGACCCCTGGCTGGTCATCGACCAATGCCAATTGTTTACCCGCAAGGCGGTTGAATAGGGTCGACTTGCCCACATTGGGGCGTCCAACAATTGCAATTTTTAACGGCATAGCGCGCGCCTCAGAAAAACAGATTGCGCGCCGGAGTCGCTTTAGCGAATAGCAACCAAACGCGCATCATCGGTCAGGACAATCAGTTTGTCCTGAACAGCAATCGGCTCGATATAGACAGGATCGCCAATTTTCAAGCGGTCAGTCTCATCACCGGTCTGCGGATCGAAGGCGATCAGCTCCCCTTTTGAGGACGCAACAAGCACACGGCCGGACGCAATCACCGGTCCAGCATAGGTCAAACGACCTTTTTGTTTCTTCTCATTGCTGAACTTTTCAAGGTCTTTGACCCAAACGACTTGGCCCGTCCCTGCTTTGATACAAGCAAGCTCGGCATCGACGCCCATGATAAACAAGTACTCACCAGCAAGCGCAGGGGCTTGGGTCGTGCCAATCGGCTGTTGCCAAACTCGGTTGCCTGTCCGTCCATCAATCGCAGCGAAGACACCCGATTGGCTGGCAGCAAAAACAAGCCCGCCACCGAGAATGGGACGGCCACCAATATCATTGATCGAAGAAATCGGTGTGAATTGCCCGACGCTGGCCAATGCTTCCGCCCATAACCGACGACCATTGCTAGCCAGATAAGCGATGACTTCACCAGAAGAATATGGCGCGACAACAATATCTTCGACCGCCGCTGGGCTTGGAGACCCGAGCACGCGCGCAGATTCAGCTATCGCCTGATCGCTCCACAGGACGGCGCCAGTTTCAAGGCTCAGAGCCAGAACTTCATTATTGTTTGAAGAGACAAAAATCCGGCCATCCTTGATGGTCGGCGATCCGGTCATTGGTGCTTCTGTTGATGTACGCCAAATCTCGCTACCATTGCTGGCATCCAACGCAGCAACGAAGCCGTAAGCGCTCGCGATCACCAATGTATTGCCTTCAAGGCCGATGCCCGAGCCAATGCCCGCATTGTCTCTACGGCTGCCTGAATCTAATTTTTGGCTCCACCGGCGATTGCCATTCGTAGCATTGGTCGCCGTGACCACTTGCTTGGAGTCAATTGTATAAATCGTATCCGCGGACGCGACAGGCGGCGTTGTCAAAGCTGATGAGCGGCTGGAGCCCGCGCCAACATTCGACCGCCACGCCACCTTCAAATCGTTTGCAGCATTGATATGGCCGATGGCTTTGCTCGCGCGGCTACCGGCTTGTGGCCAACCATCGGATAAATCGCGCGCCGGCGGCAAGGTGACGATTTCAGACACCAATTCCGGGTCGGGTTGCAGGCTTTCATCCCCCAGGACCATGGTGATCCGCCCCTCTTTTTCGAGGGCTTCTTCGGCTTTTCTTTGAGCGCTACCGCGATCCAAGATCGAGCAGGCTGAGAGGCCGAGGACAGAGACCGATACCAGTGTCAGTCGGAGTAATGATTGCGCGTTCATTCAGGCGTCTCCTCGGTGCTGCTTTCCGTTTCGGATGGCGCAGCAGGGGTTTCTAGGTCTTCGCTCGGTGTCGGCTCGACGTCGACGCTGATAGGCGGCAGAGCGGCGAGCGCTTGTTGAGCTCGTGTAACCACTCCAGGTGGCGCATTTTGGGCAAGCCGCAAAAAACCGAATTCGCGGCGGGCAAAATCCACGTCCCCATCTTGCAGAGCTTTCGCCGCAATCAGCTCTGTTGCCAGCGCCGCAAATGGTCCGTCACCACTCGTCAACGGCGCCAGAATGCCCTCGAGTTCACTCCGGCTGACTGTATCGGCTTTTAGATAAGCTGATTTGATCAAGGCGAGTTTTTCCGTTGGGTCTTCGAGATCGGTCACTGAGGAAGACAATACGTCTGCCGCCGCTATCGCGTCGCCATTTCCATCCAATCTCACACCGGCGAGATAGTGCGCCGCCACGGTTGCGGGCGTGATGTCATCGGCAATCAGTTCCGACAGCTGTGTCGCGGCTGATTCGTAGTTTCGGGCATCGACCTCATTGAGGGCCGCTTCGAGGCGCAGAGCGTTCTCTTGGACCGTATTTTTCGCCTGGATTTGGAGATACTCATTCAATGCCACACCGCCGATCAGCAGCGCGGCAGCGATATAGGCGAAGATCCCATATTTCTTCCAAAGGCCCGTCAGTCGATCCTGACGTAAACCTTCTTCGACTTCTTCAAAAATGTCGGCCAAAAATGGTCTCCAGTCTTTTGAATTACTTTAATCGAGCGCACCCTAGCGGCGCCCGCCCGCGCCCGCAACGGACAAGGTTAGCTGTCTGCAGCTTTCCGCACTTTGTAGGTCTGGGCTACTCCAGGAAAAGCCCGCGACCGCACCTCGTCGGCATAGGTTTTTGCGGCTTCACCGATCACAGTTTTTAGGTCCGCATTTTTCTTCACAAATTTCGGAACCCAGTCCGTCATGCCCAATAGATCATTGGTCACTAGGATCTGACCATCGCAGCCTGCAGAGGCGCCTATGCCGATCGTTGGACACGACACCGCCGCTGTAATCTCATTTGCAAGCTCAGGCGCCACGCCTTCCACGACAATCGCAAAAGCGCCTGCCTGATCGGCCGCAACCGCTTCTTCGATCGCTTGATCCCATTCGCTCGAGGTTCGGCCTTTGGCGCGAAAGCCGCCATCGACATTGATCGCTTGCGGGCGCAATCCGACATGCCCCATGACCGGTATGCCGCGCTCGACCATGTGCGCAATCTGTGTGGCGGCATAGGTTCCGCTCTCAATTTTGACCGCCTGACAGCCCGTTTCCTGCATGATTCGTGCGGCATTGAGAAAGGCCTGGTCCGAATTGGTCTCATAAGATCCGAACGGCATGTCGACGACGACGAAGGCTTCGGATGATCCACGCATCACCGCCTGCCCATGCAGGATCATCATCTCCAAGGTCACGCCCACGGTCGATTCCATGCCGTGGACGACCATTCCCAAACTGTCGCCAACCAGAAGAACATCGCAGAGTGGGTCGAGAATGCTGGCAACTTGCGCATCATAAGCGGTCAAGCAGACCAGCGGTTCTCCGCCTTTCGCTTTGGCGATGTCTTTAACGGTTTTCCGCCGGATCTTTGTCTGAGCTGACATGATATCACCCTACACTCACTTCAATCTGCGCTTTAGCAGACCAGAGTGTGACGACAAGAGATCTGTCAGCAGCTTCTATTGCGGGATCGCGTGGACGCCGAACAATATCGGGTGCAACCACAAAGCAAATGCCGCCCAAACGGCGAGACCAATACCGACCGCTAGCACGTCCATCATCGGTTTGAGCGTCGTTTCGGGGCCCGGGCCATTGTCGCCGCGGCGCTTGACCATGATGCGGTCAAAAATCGCATATGCGAGAAAGCTTCCGAACAAGAGCACTGAGTTGAGTTCGCCATTTGCCAGCAAATGTCCAAACGCCCAAAGCTTCACCGCGAGCAACATCGGATGCTTCGTCACCTTTTTGATGTAACCGGCGGGCACTTGCGATGCGACCAGGAGAATAAGCGCCGGGACAGTGAGCAGCAAATTGATGTGCGCGAGCCAAGATGGCGGTGTGTACAGCACACCTGCCCCACGCGTCGCTCCAAAACCATAGATAATGAGACCAAAACCCAATAGCGACACCAGGCTGTAAACGCCCATAAAAGGCCCATAGCCCATTCGCTCCCTGAGATCCTTATCCGTCTCACGAGACCGCAATGCTGAATACAGGTGCACCCCGAAAAACAGCGCTAAACCAGCAAGATAAATTGTCATGACATGCCTCCAGCTTCGTCCCTACAAACAAAATTTCGGCTGCTCTGACAAAGGTTTATCTGCCCAGGCACCGAAAAATCGCAAATTTATCACAATTGTAACCTTGCCTTTATTCGATAAGCTGTTATTGTTTATCAATAATCAATGCAAGAGGAACGATATGAAACATCTTCTCAAGACCGGTGCTGCACTCGCCCTAGCTGCGACCACCATTTCTTTCACCGCCAGCGCCGCCGATGCCGAGAGCACTTGGACTCTTGGGGACAATAACGGAAAGGCGTTTCTTCACACTGTGACCGATGCTGGTCCGAGTGTTGCGCTAACCTGTTCCGAAAAAGTCGGGATTCAGGCAACGGTTTACCTGAACGGCAACTCGGTCGACGAAACGCAAATTAAAAGCACTTCGGGACTTCGCGCGCGCAAAGGCTCACTCGAGACCGAGACGACTGAAGAAAGAGACGGAACTTGGCTCTATATTCGCCCGGCTAAAACTCTGATCTCGACCAAAGGCTGGCAAGGCAAGAGAATTTACAACGCGGCGGTCACAGGCAGCCCAGTAACAATGTCGGTTAGCCGTCTTGGCGAAATGACTTTCAGCCTTCCCGGTGTGGATGATCATTTCAAGAGCTTTGCAGGATCTTGCGCTGCAACGAGCTAAACTCAATCCAAATTGCAACTTCCAGCGAACCCGGTGCGTGAATCACGTGCCGGGTTTCTACTATTCAGCAGCAGCGGGAACGATTGTAACGCTTTCGCCGCAGCCACATGCATCGGTTTGATTTGGGTTAGAGAAAGTGAATTTCTCATGCAGCAGCGTCGTTTCATAATCGACGACAGACCCGAGTAAGAACAAGACCGCTTTGGCATCGACCACGATTTTGACGCCCTTGTCTTCGACGATTTCATCGAGCGGCTCAGGCGCGTCGACATAATCCATGACATATTCCATGCCAGCGCAGCCGCCATTGGTCACGCCAACGCGCAGGAAGCCGGTGTCTTTTTCCGACATGATCTCTGAGACGCGCGCCGCAGCAGCGTCGGTAAGAGTCACGAGTTTGGGTCTGGGTCGTCTAGCCATGATCAGTACATAAGGTCGAAACGCTTGCGCTTCAATTAAAGCATATTTAGCGCCAAACGCGCTTCGTCAGACATCCGCGATGGATCCCACGGTGGATCGAAGGTCAAACGAACCTCAACATCGGAAATGCCTTCGACGGTGCGCGCTGCATTCTCGATCCAACCCGGCATATCACCGGCCACAGGACAGCCTGGCGCGGTCAGAGTCATATCGATGTCGACTTTGCGATCATCGTCAATATCAACCTTGTAGATCAAACCGAGTTCATAAATATCGACTGGGATTTCAGGATCATAGACGGTTTTGAAGGCCGCGATCAAATCATCCGTGATTCGATTGAGCTCAGCTTGCGGAATCGCAGAGCCAGGCTCTGGCGCCGGCTCAGAAGGCGCAATGTCGATTACGTCGCGAGGGGTCATATCGTCTGCCATATCAAAGCCTATATAAGCATCCCACGCGCTTTGTGTAGCGCTTCAATGAAGGCATCGACCTCTTCCAGCGTGTTATAGATGCCGAAACTCGCCCGCGCCGTTGCAGAAACACCAAGATGCTCCATCAAAGGCTGTGCACAATGATGGCCTGCGCGCACGGCAACGCCGTAACGATCCAGTATCTGCGCCAAATCATGCGGGTGTGCGCCATCAATTGAGAAAGACAATACAGCGCCCTTCCCTTTCGCCGTTCCGTGGACCGTCAATCCATTGACGCCGCGCACCGCTTCGTAAGCCCGTTCATATAGCGCCTGCTCATGGGCTAAAATGTCGTCGCCATCGAATTGGCCCAGCCAATCCAGCGCCGCGCCGAAGCCGATGGCTTGCAAGATGGGTGGCGTCCCGGCTTCAAACTTGTGCGGCGCTTCATTGTAAGTGACACGCTCGCGCTCAACGATTTCAATCATTTCGCCGCCGCCTTGGAAGGGCCGAAGGCGCGCCAGCGCTTCAGACTTGCCATAAAGCGCGCCGATGCCAGTTGGGCCGTAAATTTTGTGTCCCGTCAGCACGTAATAGTCGCAATCTAGCGCCTGAACATCTATGTCCAAGTGCACGCCAGCTTGGCAGCCATCGAACAAGACTTCAGCGCCAACGGCATGGGCGAGGCGCGTAATCTCAGCCGCATCCGTGACGGTTCCAAGCACATTGGACATATGCGTGACCGCGACCAGTTTGGTTTTGTCTGAAAGTGCCGCTTCAAAAGCCGACATGTCGAGTGCGCCAGTCTCATCGACATCGATCCATTTGAGGACGGCGCCATAGCGCTCTCGCAAGAAATGCCAGGGCACAATATTGGAGTGATGTTCCATCACCGACAGGACAATTTCATCACCGGGTTGGATCCTGTCCGCGATCCCATTGGCAACGAGATTGATCGCTTCTGTGCCGCCTTTGGTGAAAATGATTTCATTCACCGATTTCGCATTCAAGAATGCCCGGATCTTCTCACGCGCACCCTCATAGGCTTCGGTCGTTTCATTCGCGAGCGTATGGATTCCGCGATGCACATTGGCGTAAGCGGTTCGACCCTGCTCTGACATCGCATCGAGTACCGCATTCGGTTTCTGGGCGCTGGCCGCATTGTCGAGATAGACAAGCGGCTTGCCATTCACCTCGCGCGATAGGATCGGAAACTCGGCGCGGAGGGCCGCGACATCAAAAGGCCGGCTCATCGGACGGTATCCGCAAGGAATGCCCGTGCCGCCGCCAACAACGTGTCTTGAACCCCTTCATTCGCTTCTTCCAACGCTTCAGCCACAAAAGCTTCAGTGAGTAATGCGCGAGCTTGCGCTTCGGGAATGCCGCGTTGGCGCATGTAAAACAATTGGTTCGGGTCTAGCGCGCCAGACGTATTCCCGTGGGCGCATTCGACATCATCGGCATAGATCTCGAGCTCCGGTTTTGCGAACACTTCGGCACCGTCTTCGAGCAAAAGAGCCTGATGCTGCATATCGGCATCGGTGTACTGACCAATCGTCCGCGGCACATGGAACTTACCTTGGAAGACGCCCGTTCCACCGTCCAAGACCGCGCCCTTGGTAACTTGCCGAGTGACGGAAGACGGGGCGCCATGGCGGACATGGCTGGTAAAGTCAGCGTGAAAGCCCTTCGCGCACAAATAAGCGCCGTTCAGCGTCGCGTGAGAACCGCTTTCCTGATGCCGCAAACGGGTCTCAAGTCGCGCCACTTTGGCGCCGAATGCCAGCGCGGTTTGGGTGTATTCAGATTTATCGCCGAGCGAAACAACGGCCGTAATCGCTTGCGCCTCATCCTTGTTGCCACGCTGCAAAACCGTCCGGCGGACAGATCCACCCTCTTGCATGCTGATTTCAATCAGGAAGGACGAAAACCCTGCCCCGCCCAAATGACTCTCGATGAGCTCCGCGCTTGCTCCAGGTCGGACAACGACAACAATCCGAGAGAAATTGGTTTCGCCTCGATCGCCTTTTGTTACGATGTGCAACGGCGCGGATGCCTGTTCGGTGACTTCGATGATCAGCGTATCGAGCCCGCCAACGCGCCCTGAAAGTGCCGCGGTCATCGCGCCGAGTGGAACTTCCTCAGCATCGCCAAGCGCTTGCGCATCCGCGCGCTCGTGAAGCTTGATCCCACCAGGCACGTTTTTGGGAAGCGTGACGCCGGTAGGTGTAAACTCAATCACCGCATCGCCTGTGTTTGCAAGCGCGCCGGGTTGCGCATCCTGTTCTGGGGCCTCGACTTGTTTCAACGCCGCTTTGAAATCTGTCCATTTCCAAGCTTCCATCCGCCGATGCGGCAGCCCTGTCTGAGCAAAGGCTTCGAAGGCGCGCTCACGCTGTCCGCTTTCAGGCAGCATCGCATAACGCGCAATCAATTCCAGCTCAGCCGGGCCAGGATTGCGGAACTTGTCTTTCAAGGCATCGATAGAGACGGTCACTAAGCGGCTTCTCCTAGCACGCCATCATAACCTTCTTCTTCAAGGCGCAGCGCTAGTTCTGGACCGCCGGTCTTGATGATCTTTCCATTCGCCAAGACATGCACTTTGTCGGGTTTGATGTGATCGAGAAGGCGCTGATAGTGGGTGATAACCAGCATGCCCCGGTCGGGACTGCGCAGGGCGTTGACGCCGTCTGCCACCGTGCGCAGGGCATCGATATCGAGCCCTGAATCTGTTTCATCCAGGATCGCAAAGCGCGGCTCGAGCATCATCATTTGGAAGATTTCCAAACGCTTCTTCTCGCCACCAGAGAAGCCGACATTGAGTGGGCGTTTTAGCATGTCAGATGTCAGGTTCAGTTTGGCGCCGAGTTCCCGTGATTTTTTGATAAAGTCTGGCGCAGAGATCTCTTCCTCGCCGCGCAGTTTGCGCTGCTCATTCATCGCCGTACGAACAAAGGTCATGACCGGCACGCCCGGGATTTCCACGGGGTATTGGAAAGACAGAAACAGACCTTTTGCGGCGCGTTCTTCTGGATCCATATCAAGCAGGTCAACGCCTTCTAGCGTGGCAGTGCCGCCTGTGACTTCATAACCATCGCGCCCCGTAAGGACATAAGACAGGGTGGATTTCCCGGCTCCATTCGGTCCCATGATCGCATGAACTTCGCCAGATGGCACGTCTAAGGAAAGGCCATTTAGAATGGTCTTTGCCTCGTCTTCTTCGCCAACGGTGGCGGTGAGATGATCCAAACTTAACATGAGCCGCATGTAGAACCGAATGGGCTAAATTCAAAGGGTGAAATGCCGCAACCGATCGCGATTTCAGTCCAATCGAGGTGCGTCTCTCTTTTCGAGAGCGATTTCGACGATTTATCGGGCCAAAAATCGCCCGAACTCTTGAATCGGAGCATTTCAATCCTTATTGTTTATCAATAAGAAACAAGAAGGATAAAAAGATATGTGGCTGTTTTTGCTATGGTGGTGCGTGGATGATCATCTCGCCGAAGCCCTGAGCACACCTGGTTTGGGCGAGCTGCCAATTTGGGTGCCTTTGATTCTATCGCTGGCTTTCTCGTTCACGTTCAGCCGTTCGGTCAAAGACAATTAGACTGGGTTCACCCGGCCCAGTCGCGGCGATCCATGCCCATTAAATCTCGGCTCGACATGGCTTTTTCTAAATCGACTTCGGTTGAGAGCCATTGCGCGATGAAGTGCACACTTTCCTCTTTGCCATAGATGACCCGCTTTAGTGCGGTATTGATCGGCGTCGCCGCACCTTGTGGCCCAACCAGAACAAACGTGTCGAGCCCAGGGTCTCGACCATAATGTTCGGCGAATACCGGATTAGCGGCAAGGAACGTATCGAAGCGTTCCCATTGCCAATTGAGCTCAGAGTTAGCGCGAATGACCTGACCTAAATAGAGGCCCGCGAACATCACGGAATTATCGCCGCGGCCATCCAAGACCAAGGTTTCACCAACACCGCCAATTTCTGACTGCAATCGATTGATCGTGTGAATATCCGCAAGCCATCGGTCGATGACCAGAAGGCTGTCCATAGAATAGTCGAGCTTCGAACGATCCAAACGATTAGGTAAAAGGATCAGTCGATCGCCATCTGCACTCATAAAAGTGGCGAGCGCCTCGCCAATATTCGCAACTTCAACCGCCGACGCTTCTTGGTACGCGCCAACATGCACAGTGCGAGCAGGCCCTGCCCCAGACATACAGTTGGCCACCGCAAATAGCGGGACCAGCACGCAAAAACGGCACAAGTTCGTTAATTTTCGTGTCTTAGGCGAAGTCATGCCTAAGGTCAGAGCAAGACACGTGCCGATCCGAACGAATGCAGTGGAGATTAGACATTCGGGGCGCTGACGGCTACATCTGGCGCGCATGACGTGGGGACATCACAAACCTGTTGAGCCGGCTCGGGCGGAGCAAGTTTGCGATGAGCGCGGTTTGAAACGAGTCCGTTTGGACAATAGCTCAATCGAACTTGAGGTTATGATCCATGGGGGCGAGCGATCTGAGTTGCCGCCCCTGCTGATCATGAACTCCATAGAATTTCCGATGCCGCCATCACCCGAATTCTGCGACTTGATGCAAGACGCTGGATACCAGGTCATTTTTGTTAGGCGGCCTGGGTTTGGATATACGCAATCCTTGCCAGCGGCCCTTTTGAGCAAACAAGAGACGAAGCGCCATGCCCCGATCGTGACGGAAGCGGCGCTGATCAAACGCCTCATCGACACAATGGGTTTGAATAATATCCGGCTGCTGGGATTGGGAACATCAAATTCGATTTGTCGTCGGCTCATCCAAATGGGCGATGAGATCGACGTCTGCGTCTTCTCAAATCCGCTCTTCAATCCAGAGATTTGGGACGTGATTCGTCCGGCTTGGTTAAAGCGCATGATCCGGCAAACGGTCCTATCCAAGAGCGGGCTTAAGATCGCTGTTCGCGGTTTGCGAGCGGTCCTGCGCCGCGACCCGATATGGTTCTATCACCAATTCGCCCAAAAAAGCGCTGGCGACCTCGCTTACATAAAAGCCAATGAGGCTGACTTCAGAGTTGCCGCCCAATTCCTTCAAGACTTAGCGCCAGATGTGTACTTCTCCGAGCTTCGTTCGGCTTTGATTGAAGATACCGAATGGACCCCCGACAGCTTAGGCACCACCAATGCCGTGATCTTATCAGGCCATGAAACGACCACGCCCTGGAAAGCGTCGATCGCGGCCGAAGCCAAACGGTTGGAGCTGCCCATTTCGTTCGCCAATGCAGGTGATTTATTCGTCGCATACGCGTCGCCAAAAACACTGATTGAGCTGTTAGAGACCCACGCGGCAAAATCCGCCGTGCTCTAGAATTGATCGGTCGTCGGGCTGTTAGCCAACACTGCCTTCTAGGCTCACCTTCAGCAGGCTTTGCGCTTCGACGGCAAATTCCATCGGCAGCTCCTGCAGCACTTCCCGCACAAACCCATTGACCAACAAAGCGACCGCTTCTTCCTCGCCAATCCCGCGCTGGCGGACATAGAAGAGCTGATCATCGGCCAATTTTGTCGTCGTGGCCTCGTGCTCTAGCTGCGCATCGGCCCGGCGGTTTTCCACATAAGGCACAGTGTGCGCCCCGCAGCGATCACCAATTAACAGGCTGTCGCACTGGGTAAAGTTACGCGCCTGCTCGGCCTTTTTGTTCACAGACACCAAGCCGCGATAGGTATTGTCTGACTTTCCAGCGCTGATCCCTTTGGAAATGATCCGCGAGCGTGTGCGTTTGCCAAGATGGATCATCTTTGTGCCGGTATCGGCCATTTGCCGGCCATTGGTCACCGCGATCGAATAGAACTCGCCGACACTGTCATCGCCGCGTAAGACGCAGCTAGGATATTTCCATGTGACGGCAGACCCTGTCTCGACTTGCGTCCAGCTAATCTTCGAGCGCGCACCGCGGCAATCGCCGCGCTTGGTCACGAAATTGAAAATACCGCCATTGCCATTCTCATCGCCCGGCCACCAATTCTGGACCGTTGAGTATTTGATCTCGGCATCCTCAAGCGCCACCAATTCAACAACTGCCGCATGCAATTGGTTTTCATCGCGCATCGGCGCCGTACAGCCTTCTAGGTAGGAGACGTAGGAACCTTTATCGGCGACAATCAGTGTCCTCTCAAACTGACCCGTATTCTCCGCATTCATCCGGAAATAGGTGCTGAGCTCCATCGGGCAGCGCACGCCTGGGGGAACATAAACAAATGTACCATCCGAGAAGACGGCGCTGTTCAATGTCGCAAAATAATTGTCCGACTGCGGCACCACGGTGCCGAGATATTTTTTCACCAATTCCGGATGCTCATGCACGGCTTCCGAAATCGACATGAAAATCACGCCGGCTTTTTTCAGCTCTTCGCGGAATGTGGTCGCGACAGACACAGAATCGAACACAGCATCGACGGCAACTCTTGGGCGGTCGCCTTCTGTGCGGGCCTCGATCGCCGTATCGGCTGCACCTTCAACGCCGAGCAGAACCTCAGCTTCGCGAAGTGGAATGCCGAGCTTCTCATAAGTCTCCAAAATTTCTTTTGGAACGTCGTCAATCGACTCATATTTGGCGCCCGCTTTCGGCGCTGCGTAATAATAGATGTCCTGATAATCGATCGGCTCATAGCGCACCATGGCCCAATCGGGCTCTTCCATGGTGAGCCAGCGCTCATAGGCTTTCATCCGCCACTCGAGCAGCCATTCAGGCTCACCTTTTTTGTCGGAGATGAATTTGACGATATCCGGATTAAGGCCTTTTGGCGCGTATTCGGTCTCGATTTCAGTTTCGAAGCCAGCGGAATAATTCTCAGACTCGAGCGCTTTCGCGGCCGCAACTGTGCCCTCGTCAATGCTGTCTTTGACTTTGACTTCTACGCAATCGTCGTCGTGATCTTCGATGCCGCCGCAGCAATCCATGCCGTGCTCCTAACTCGTTGAGCTCTATATGGAGCAGTTGTCCGAAATTTTCACCCCTAATCGACATCAAAACGCACGAATGTCGCGGCTGGCGGGATGCGCAGTGTTTTGCCGACGACGGCAACGCAAGAAAATGGCGATGAGCGAACCGAAACGGGAGGCAAAACCTATTGGTCCATGCCTTTGTTTCGCAAGCTCATCGCCGCTATTGTTTCGGGTTCAATCTACCCGCGGTGTAGGGCGCAGAGTTTGTTGCCGTCTGGGTCGCGGAGGTAAGCGAGATACATGCGCTGACCATTGCCTTCGCGCCAGCCTGGAGGGTCTTCGATCGGCTTGCCACCAGCGGCAGCACCGGCAGCGTGCCAGGCGTCGGCTTGCTCTGGGCTGTCCATGGCCAGGCCGATCGTCATACCATTGCCGTTGCTGCAGGGCGCACCATCAATCGGCTTGGTGACCAGGAAAACGCCGCCATTGTGCAGATAAACAAGGCGCCCTTTGGGATCGACGATCCCGGGGTTTCCGCCCATAGCCGCGAAAGTCGCATCATAAAAAGCTTTAGCTTTGTCGAGGTCGTCTGACCCCACCATCATATGGGAATACATCGTCTAATCTCCTGTTTCTGCGCCTATTCAGCACTCTTATGGCGCAATTGAAAGATCATCTCGCGAGAAAGATCGGGATCGAATGCTCCGCCCGCCCAATCTCCAAGTATCTGCTCTATGTTCAGGCCGGCATTTGCTGCGAACTTTGAGATCGCGTCGGCGGTTAAAAACCGTAGCGTGCTGTCTGACGTGAGCACTTGATCTGAAAAGTGATAGTCCCACGCGAAACTCAAATATTCCGGCGCACGGGACGCGTCTGTTAAGCGTCGGACGGCACGAACGGCGCCATGCTCGGTCTCCATGCCATAGGCGGGCGCCCAAATCCCGTCCCAATCGAGAACCGGGTTTCGCGACTCAAAGGCGACTGTGCCGCCGGGGCTCAGATGTTGCGCCATCGTCACCATGGTCGCTTCAACTTGCGCATCTGTCAGCAGCACTTGAAACGCATGCCCGGTCATGATGATCAAGTCGAACTTTTGGTCGCTCTGGAAGTCTTCGGCCGCGCTCTCAACCCATGTCACCTTGTCGCCGAGCAGGTGCCTTCGGGCGACATTAAGCATGGCAGCGGCAGGGTCGACGCCGGTCACGCGGTGCCCCAACGCCGCATAGGCGAGCGATAAGAGCCCTGTCCCGCAGCCGAGATCTAAGACCTTCTGAGGCGGGTCTCCTGCTAGACTCAGGTAATAGTCGCGATCATCCGAGCCCGCGTTTCCGAGATCATACAAATCCGCCAGCCGTTGATCTGAGAATTGACGATCGGGTTCGGCCATATCGCTCTAAGCCGTTTTCAGGACCGTGCGCCGCGCGGCTTGAAGCCAAGCTTCAGCTGCCGCATCGAAATCACTGGCCCGCGTGTTCCAACCGAAACTCACGCGGATCGCACTCTCGGCCAGATCATCGTCCACCCCCATGGCGGCAAGCACCAGTGAACGCTTAACTTTGCCGCTCGAACAGGCAGATCCAGACGAGACCGCAACTCCGGCTAAGTCCATCGCCATCACTTGTGTCTCAGCCCCAAAACCCGGGATGGCAAAAATTGAGGTTTGCGAAAGCCGATCAGTGTCTGCACCAAAGACCGTGACGCCAGCTTCCGCGACCAGTTTCTTCTCCATCGCATCGCGTGGTCCAGCTAAGGCTTGCAACGCAGGCATTTCGCGAATGGCCGCTTCGGCCGCAGCGCCAAATCCAGCGATGCCGCTCAGATTTTCGGTGCCAGACCGCAGCGAGCGTTCTTGGCCTCCGCCAAACAGAACCGGTTTCAGTGGCGCGCCAGATCGCACCCAAAGGGCGCCAACGCCTTGCGGCCCGCCGACTTTATGCGCGGACAAAGCGAGATAATCGACACCGAGCAAGCCGACATTGACCATGACCTTGCCGAGCCCCTGGACCGCATCGCAATGGGTCAGCCCACCCGCTTCGCGTACCATCGCAGCCGCCTCTGCCACTGGCTGAATCACACCGGTTTCATTGTTCGCCAGCATAATGGCGAGCACCGGCAGGCCATCACGGGCCTGATCCCATTTTGACAACCGGTCGCGGAGCCAATCTAAATCAAGCGTGCCACTCGCCGTGACATAAGCAGTCTCGACCGCAACACCGGCATAGCCCGCATTCTTGATCACCGCCTCATGCTCAATCGCAGAGACGAGCAAAGTGCACTTATGCTCCAATTGCGCGACAACGCCATTGAGCGCCAGCGCACTGGCTTCTGTGCCGCCGCTGGTGAATATGACGTCCTGGGTTCGCGCCCCAATCGCAAGCCCAACTTGCGCACGCGCTTGCTCGAGCAGTTTGCGGGCCGCCCGTCCCGGGCCGTGCACGCTGGACGGGTTTGCGCCGACCTCGAGCGCGGTCAGCATCGCGGCTTTGGCTTCCGGCCGAACCGGCGCCGTTGCGTTGTAATCGGCATAGATCATAGACGCGCATATATCACTGTGCGGCGCTGCCTGCAGAAAAATTTGCATTTGCCCAAAGAGATTCGCTATAGCCCCCGCTCGACCCCAGATTTACCGCCGATAAGCGAGACATACCGTCATGGCAGAAATGCTCATTCAAGGCCCGCAGGGCCGGATCGAAGCCCGCTACACTCCACCGCCATATGAAGGCGCTTCAATTGCCCTCATCCTTCACCCGCACCCGCGGGCGGGCGGCACGATGCAGGATCCGATCACGATCCGCCTGTATCAGATGTTTGAGCAAAAAGGCTTTGGCGTTCTGCGCTTCAACACCCGCGGTGTTGGCCGCTCGCAAGGCGTTTATGATCAAGGCGTTGGCGAACTCGAAGATGCCGCTTTCGTCCTCGACTATATGGAAAACCTGACCGAGAGCCCGCGCTATGTTTGGTGTGCCGGTTACTCATTCGGCGCTTGGATCACACTACAACTGCTAATGCGTCGCCCAGAGATTGATGGCTTCCTGGCCATCGCGCCACCCGCCAATCATTATGATCTCAGCTTCCTCGCGCCTTGTCCGGCGTCTGGCCTGATCATTTCAGGGGAAAATGACGCGATCTCAAAACCGTCTGATGTTGAGCGCGCGCTGACCAAAGTCCGCATTCAAAAAGGCGAAGAAATTGAACGCGCCAGCATTGCGGGCGCCAATCACTTCTTCCAAGACAAGCATGACGAGCTGATCGATCTCTGCTCCGCCTATGTCGATCGCCGTCTGATCGAGGACGAAGAAAAGCTCCGCCGCGAAGCTGAAGCCGCCGCTGCAAAAGCTGGTAGCCGCAAGCCGCCAATCCCGCGCGCCCTGCCTCTCAAGCCGGAAGACAACACGCCGCAAGGGTAGCGTGACGCGATCCTACAGCTCGTCTGTGGGTTGATCGTTTCGAACCGATATTAGCTGGCGCGATTTGGATAAGGCGAGCGCACTTCATGCGCCAACGCACCCACTAGAAGTGGGACGCTGGCCGTTGGTTGGTATTAGTCGGATACCGCTACCTCGCATCTAGAATGCGATACGGGTCTTGATGCCGAATTTCATTGGCTCGTTGAGACTCCCATTGGGAAATGAGCCGAGCTGCGTGACTTGTGTGACGTATCGATCGTCGGAAAGATTCTGTCCGAAGATCGAGACTTCAGTTCGGCCATCGTTGCTTGTGAGAGTTAGGCTTGCGCCAATCTCGGTGAACCGGTCAGCCTTGAACGTATTGTCGCCTTGGCTCACCTCGAGAAAGAACACCTCTGTTTGCGACTTCATGTCGACCCGAAGCCGAGGCGTGCCAAAGGACGTTTTTGGTAACTCCAAATCAGCCGACAGATAGGTTTGCCATTCAGGGGCTCGGCTAAGTTGATTGCCGACGATATTCTGCTCTACCAGGCTCACAGGCGCGCCGATCAAATAAAGCTGATCTACATGGACCCCTGGCAGCGTGCCGTCGGTAAACTCGGCGTCCAAATAAGCGACGCTCGCTGACAGTGCCAGTTTGGGAAATGGTCTCGCTGTCACTTCAAATTCACCCCCAGAGATTTCGGCGGCGGCAGCATTTTGGATATCAACGCCCCCGGTCGGCACGCCAATACGAACCTGCAAATCGCTGTAATCATAGTGAAACACTGACAGGTTGGTGCGCAGCGTACGTCTCATCCATTCCGCTTTTACCCCAGCCTCCACAGCTTCTATGCGTTCAGGATCGAATGCAGGGGTCAAACCGAAGGAATTGAATCCACCCGATTTGAACCCTTGCGAATAACTTGCGTAGAGCATGACATCGTCGTTGAGCGCATAGTCCACAACAAACCGAGGTGACACGTCGGTGAATGTTTCGTCGTCAGCAAACGCGATGACGGGTCCGGAGCCTGGCGGGAATGGCGCGCCGGCTGGAAGCGTCAAACCACCTAGCGCACCCGCTTGCGGAATGGATGGAATTGACCCTCCGTTCAAGATTGAAAGCGCGAAACCCGTCTCAAAATCTTTGCGTTCGGCGGTATATCTCAATCCCGCCGTGATCGATAATTTGTCATTGAATTGATAAGTCGAATCCAAAAAGGCGGACCATGACTCCAGCCGGTTAAATGAGCGGAACTCGGCGCGCGTACCCAAGCCGAACAATCCGGATACATTATCTACCACAAACGGGTTCAGCGCAGACTCCTCGACGATTAAGAATGCGCCTCCGATCCAAGACAAAGCGCCGGTGGTGTTTGATGACAGCTTAATCTCTTGGGTGAATTGCTCGCTGTCAAAACGTCCGCGATTGCGAAACAGATCAGCTTGTGTGCCATCGGAGTCTTGCGCGCCGCGAAAGTCGTAAGATCGATAGGCTGTGATCGACTCGAGCAACGCCCAATCCAAATCATAGTTCAGCGCGACGCTAGCGGTGGTGGCGTCTGAGTCCAAATGGTTCTCGCCATCGAGGTTGAACACGCTGTCATCGATCAAGCGCGTTAAGTCGCTGCGTTGGCGCAACGGATTGGTGGGACCATTGAACAAATCGGCCAATTGAAGCGTGGCTGGAGTTTCTGAGCGGGCTTGATGCTCAAGACTGGTTTTGATCTGCAGTCGATCCGATGCGCGGAAATTCAACTTGCCCCGAATGGTGAAATCTTCGGCACCGCCGATTTTATCTCCAGTCGCGAGGTTTGTTCCGAAACCTTGGCGGTCTGAATAAGCGACAGCCAGGCGACCAAGTATGCGATCTCCAATAAGCGGTCCCGAAACGACTGCGCTTAGGCGGTATTCTGGTAAGTCGGTATACGATGCGGAGAATTTGCGCTCGAACCTATCCGTGGGCTCGCCGGTTGTTACGAGCACCGCACCTGCGGTTGCATTTCGGCCAAACAGGGTCCCTTGCGGCCCACGCAGCACTTGAAGCTGTTCGATATCCAGTAGTTCCGCTGTCGTGAAACTCAGCCGAGCCACGTAGACGTCGTCGACATAGACCGCGACCGGCTCGTCGGCGAAAAAATTCGCGCCGCCATTGATGCCGCCGACACCGCGAATGCTTAAGGGCGCAGCGCCGTAGCTAACTGAGTTGGTGGCGACAAATCCGGGTACCGTTGCGGTAAGATCCTCGAGTGTTCTGATGTCCGAATCGACCAAAAAGCTTCCGTCGAGCGAAGATATGGAGGCGGGTACACTTTGTAGATTTTCCGACCGCCGCTGAGCCGTAACGATTATCGGTTCCAGCGCCTTTTCAAGATCGTCGCTCGCAACCCTCTCTTGTGCGATCGCCAAGCCGATTCCCAATTGCGGCCAGGCCCATACAGCAAATGCTGCAATTGCGCTTGCCTGAATCAATCGTTTGAAACTCGCCAACTTCCGACACCCCTTATGTCGCTGCCGATATTTCCAATAACTGATCGAGAATTTCCTTCGATTGCAAGTGATTAGGTGAGTTTGATATCCAGGCGTGCATCTCCTCAACAAATCGGCCAATGATATTTTCGTCGCCAAAATTCCTAGCTTGAACAATCGCAGATTTTGCTTGGTCATGCAGCCCCAGCCCCGTTTGAGCCCAAGCCAAAGAACAATGTGGCTGATAATAGTTTGGCGTTCGAACAATCGCGTCACGGCAGGCAGATTCGCCGGTTTCAAAATCCAGCATGAAGAGATGCGCCGTACATTTATAAGTTGCCCATAATCCAAATCTAGGATGGTGAGGGGCTCGTTGTTCGGCGGTTTCTATATCCTTCAGGCCTGATCTATCTGAGTATTTCAGGCACTTTTGCCACCCCAAGACGGCTAACGCGTGAGCGTTGCTGGGGTCTAGCTCGAGGGCACGTTTCAAATACCCGATCGCGTTCACTGGATTATGAAACATCGTACAAACGATACCCGCGCTGGTTAAAACATCCGGATCTGCGGGACGTATACTTAAAGCGTCCTCAATGAGACGATTGGCGCGCTGTCGAGTGGCCGCTTCGTCTTGTGTCCATTTGCTCACCACGTTTTGGCTCAGCTGAACCGCGAGCTCCGCTTTCACCAATGCGCTGTCTGGTGATAATTCAGAGGCTTCCGTGAGAAGCTGTTCGATGCGCTTTGCGGTGTCAGGTCCGTAGTTCGCCCTTAAACTTCGCGACAAGTGCACTCTTTCGAAGATGTCTTGAGAATAGATCTCCCGATCAATCTCACCATACCGGATCGGCACTTTTACAGAAGTTGATACCGCTGTTGCAATGCGAAGAGCGACTTCATCTCCAAGACTTGGGAAGTCCTCTAAGCTTACATTTATGCGATCGGACCAGATCAGTTTCTGGTTCTCAGCTTCGATCAATTCAACTCGAACCGAAACTTCCTGACGGGCCATTTGTAACGACGCATTCACCAGATAGCGTACGTTTAAGGCTCGCGCGATTTCCGTGTGCGGCGCAAGATTTTTGACGAAATAGGCTGTGGAACTTGCAGGCGCAACATTTAGCCGAGTGGAGCGCGATAACAGCGTCGTCAAATCATGCGTTAAGCCAGCGCGCAAAACGGATGTATTGGCAGAATCATCTACGTCACTGACAGGAATGACGGCGATAGAATAAGCGAACTGAGATGATTCAATACCGTTCGTTTCAGGATCGATTGCGTTCGCTCTCGAGTTTGATAGCGGCTCGCGCTTGACGTCGGCGACCAACCGATACCCCTGTTTGGAGACCGTTTTGATTATGTCTTTCAAGTCGTGATCTTCAGCGAACGACTTGCGCAGCATGTAAACCAAGCGGGTCAAGCTTTCATCGCTGCCGTCGCCATCTGGCCAAATACGATCCATCAGCTCTTCGCGCTTCGCGGTTGTGCGCGGCCGCTCGGCCAGGACTTGCAATAACGCCATGACCTTGGGTTCAACCGTTGAGCTCCCGGACGGACCATCGATCGTCAACGTTGATGGTTCAATCGAACACGAACCGATGGACAATCGATCAAATAGAAGTCGAGGTTTGTTCAACGAGTTAATTTCCGCAATGATGTCCGACGCTTAACGCACTTCCAAGTTAGCGACCTGGGCAAAATCCTCAATATGCCGACAGCGAGAAGATGCAGCGCCATCATATTTCCATCAGGATTTTTGATTTGGCCGCCGTTTAACTGTTCTCAGCCATCGCAATCACGTGCTGGAGCGTTGAAATCAGACCGATAATTCTCGTTGTCGAGTAATCGACAGAGATGTGCTCGGTCTCCCACGCTGTGATCCGCGATGTGACCAAGGGAGACACAATCAAGATGAAATTATTAGCCTCATTCTTTACCGCACATCGTCCTGCAACCCTGGCCTTGGGAGCCATCGGGCTGTGCGCAGCGCCAGCCATCAGTCAACAGTCACCGCCGGAGATTTCTGAGGGTGATGAACTCGTCTTTAGTTCCACACTGACCGCTGGTGACACAACCGGTGGCGGCGCGTGGGTCAACGAAAAGGATGTGCACTGGAAACGCGGCATCATCACAGCGATCGAGGTCTGCGCTGGCGCATATGTCAACAGTATCACACCCTATTATAACGGCATGCGCGGAACAACATTTGGCGGTGCCGGCGGGGATTGTGAGCGTTGGCCGGTTCCAGCCGATCAATACATCCAAGCTGTAGAAGTGTGGTCCGGTGCATGGATGAACAAGATTACGTTCCGAACCAACAAACTTCAAGAAAAGACTTTCGGAGGCGCCGGCGGCAATCGGAAAGTGTGGGAAGATCCTGAAGGCGGATCGCTTCGTAAGATTGATGGTAAATACGGCGATTTCATAAATGGCCTGAAGCTTGGGTTCACATACCCTTACTATATCGAGAATTTTCAGTATCCTCTGCTGAGCGATACCAGCAAGTTTGAAGAGTTCATAAAACCTCGCCCTCCAGAACGCGTTGATTATCAGGTCGTGAGCGCCTGTCGCGATAATCCGGGATCCTTCGCCCAACAGACCGTGACGGTTAGCGTAAACGAAAAAGAGACACATAGCTTCTCGTTTGGTGGATCAGCGACGATTGGCCTGGAAACGGAGGTCATGGCCGGGGTTCCCGACATAGCCTCAGCGACGGCTCGAACCAAAGCAGAGTTCTCAGTATCGTTTGAAGAGACAAACGCAATCGAGAAGGACTACGGCTATCAGGTCGAGCTACAAGGTCGCGCCGAAGGCGGTCAGAAGAAGGCCATCGTCACAACGATGAAAAAAGCCGATGTGTCGGTCCCATTTACCTACGATTTGATTCACTACAAACAAGGCAGGAAGAACCGCATCGTGTCGAAGCAGCCCTATAGTGGTGTGTATACAGGCGTTCGAGTGGCTGCTGTAGATACGGAGCAAATCGCGATTGACTGCGATACAGATCAACCAGTCATCGAAACGCCGCAGGGCTCAACACAAACCGCCTCCACACCGCCTGCAACGAACACGCCGACGGAGGTGACGCCTTACACAGTCACTACGGTAACAACATCGAGCGGCGCGGTTTTTCAATCGAACGATGATGGTTACTGGAATGAGCTATCAGAGACCGGGGACGCTCGCTTTACGTTCGAAGTTCTAGATCGCGACGACGATTGTGTATTTCTCATCGACGTTAATCGCGGCGTGATGATTATCCTCAATCTGACGCGCAACAAAGTTGAATATGCGCCCAATGCCGACGCTGAACCGTTCGATCTTTATGACATTGTCGGCAAATCGTGACCCCGGGAGCAGAGTTATAATCATGTCTAGTTCATCAAAAATCACTCCCATTCTCGCGACCGCTTTAACGCTCGGCTTTATCGGTCCTGCGGCGGCGCAAGGCATCACAGATTGTCAGTGGGGATCCGCCGGATACTCATGGGCAATGAAAACCCCGAACGGCACGCGTATCGCTACAGGTATTGGCGATGATGTGGTTCTTTATCCGCCAAGCAAATTAATGCCAGGTCGCGTAAGACCAGTCGGAAACTTTTGGAGCAACTCAGGATACAATTGGGTGGATGATTTCACCGGCGATGGTTACGACGACATCGTGTCGGCGAATGGAAACAACATTCAGATGCGTTTGCAGACGAACAATTTCCGCGTGAACGAGTGCAAAACGATCATCGCGCGAGGGGGTGAAAAGACCATTGAAATGAAGTCGCATGGGCTCTCTGGCTTCCAACGGGATACCTTGTCGATTTCGGGATTCTGGGGCGCTGCGGGCTATACCTGGACAGGCGATTTTGATGGCGATGGTCGAGCGGACATCGCCACCGCGTCAGGAAATCAGGTTCGGCTTCATTTCTATGACTTCACAGGCTACACAACGCCCGCGACGCGATGGCTGTATGATCTTGATCAGAGCCCAGCGGTCTACGAACGTGAGGCTGCTGATCCGCGGTGCTCCACGATTGCTGACGATTATGGATCGTTCTCCAGCAACACATGGACCGTTGCTGGGGGCTGGGGAGCAGCCGATTATTCATGGGCTGCAGACTTTGATGGCGACGGGGACGCGGACATTGCGACCGCAAGCGGCAGCAATATTCTTGTGCACCGCTCGAAGGGTGGTCGATCCGGCGGGTTTGAGAGCGAAAATTATTCGGTACCTATGCCTTGGGGCAGCGGAAGCTATACGTGGGCAGCTGACTTTAACGGGGACGGCAAGGCGGATATCGCATCTGCTAGTGGCGGCACGATGTCGGTCGCGATCGCTCAGCCGGTTGGCCAGAAGGGCGTATTATCCGGATTTGTTGTCGATCGACAAACAATCAATAATTGGTGGGGGGACGGCGCGTACACGTTCGCAGAAGACTTCACGGGCGACAAAAAGGCCGACATCGCAACGGCGAGATCATGCGATGTCAAAATGTCACCGTCGACGGGATCTGGGTTTTCGGCGCCTGTTGATTGGAATTTCGTCTTGAAGGCAAAATCAGGTGGAACGACGGGTGTGGGAAAGACCCCACCTACGAGCTGCGGTATGGGCGTCGTACTGGGATTTTGCAAATAGGAGCGCAACACATCGCGCGAAATCACGGCCCCTTCGATGTTTCAACTGCGCACACGCGCACGAATTGTCGGGAGATGTGTGAGGAAAAGCCCCTGCCACGCACAATGGCGAACAATGGTTCCCATTCAATTGACAGCACCAATTGAATGGGAACAACCCGCGGGGCGATAGGTCCTAGATTACGCGTGAACGAGACTCGCCCGCACTGCTCGCGGAAACGATTCTGCGTCGCGATAGACTTGCAACTGTCCGCTGCCTTCAGAAATCACGATGTCAACGTTTTCACGCTCCTTCGCGAAGGCCTCAATTCTCTGCACATTGAACATGTGGTTTTCATCCCCATGACAGAACACGATTGGCGCGCAAGTCTGCTCTAAGAGCGGCGACCAATCTCGTGCCCAGCGACACACATCGGCGACCAGTCGCTCGACGTCTTCGAATGAATACTCAATGATCTGACGGGTAATCTCATAAAAAGTTCGATCCGTCCTGGTCAGCTTCTGATCGACTGGGCAATCTTGAAAAAAATAGTCGACAACTCGCGCTTCACCAGCTTGCGACCGCTTGAAGTTCGCAGCAAAAATGCGATGTGGGACAATTAGAACTTCTGGGATGTAGCGAGCGGGTAAGAAGGTTCTGCGGAGTGATTTTGGCAGAGCCATAAGCTCACGGCGACCGGTGAATGGAACCCCTGTATCGATCAAGATAATGCCAGCGGTGCGGGCTGGAAAGTCTTGCGCGAACTGCAAAGCATAAAGTCCTCCGGAACAATGCCCGGCGATATGCGCGCGATCCCAATCCTCCGCCTGCAATATCGCCTCATAATCGCTGCTGAGTTCCGCCGGTCCATCCTTGGCAGAGCGGGGACTGGCGCCGCCGGACCCGGGCTTATGCACGCCGATCACACGAATATTCGCTTGCACGCATGCGTTTCGAAATTCCGGCGTCATTTCCGGAGGGGTGGTTGAGTGAATGAGCAAAACTGGCGTTCCCTTTGGAGCGCCATACTTTACGTAAGCGAGCTTGCGATCTCCAACGGAAAGGGTGTGTTGGGTGAGTTCTTTCGAGAGCGGGTCAATCCACGATTTCCCAACATCGGACGGCTTACTTGTCTTCGTCATCAGCTGCGTCAGCGTCGCCAGGAATAGAGCCAATTCTGTTTGACTGGACAGCCCAAGTTTGCTGAACACTTGGGTGAGCTGAGTGCGTACAGTCCGAACCGAGCGGCCGCGGATCTCAGCCACCTGGCCAATTGATCCAGTCTCTACCAAGCCTTCTAAAATTTCGATCTCAGCCGCGGTCAATCCATAAGCCGACTCTAAGAGCGGAATTAAATCCGCATTCCACGTCGCCTTTGCGACTTGAAGGGTCACAAATACGCTGACGCTGCCGCCTAGGTCCAAGAGCTCAGACTTGGACGCGACCGCAAAAATCGGAGTGTCCGACCTTGGCAGCGTCAAAGAAACAAGAACAGGCTCAGCATCTCCATTGGCTTTCAAAAGTTGATCAAACCGCCTTCGATCACTGGGCATAGTGAACAGTCCGGACAAACTGTCTTCATCGATCGGATAGATCCTGTCGAACATCTCATTGCGCGCCAGAACCCGGTAATTTCGGTCGATGACAGCTGCCGGAACAACTTGTTTATCGACGTGGACAATCGGGCTCTCTTCAGTCGTTATCGCCCCAACATCCAGGAATTGCCCAACCCGCCCAAAATGATCTCGGAACATCTGTTTCCAATCGGCGTCACCTGCTTCCAAACCGTCAGGGTTCGCATCAAGGAAATCATCCATGGCGGTCAAAATTGAGTCAATTTGCGAATGGTCGGCGATCGCCTCGTAAAGGCCGCTCAAGACTTGCGTCGCTGCCTGCTTCGCCAACATATCTCGATCCGGCATTCGCCCCCCAAACGTAGCGGGTCTCAGCCAGCGCCGGACCCTGCGATGATATCTTTCAACACAGTTTCGACCAATGGCGGGACGTCAAGTCCTGCGCGCTGTGAAAACAAGTCTTTGTGACTAATTCGGACAACGATATTGTCATCCAGAAGCGCATGTAGGGATGTCGCTAAACGATCGCCTTTACCCGGGCGACCACTGCCAAAACCGCCGATCAAATAGACGTCGTGACCCGCGACACTGCCGCTGAGATAGCTGTCGGGATTTGCCGTCATCCAATCTGCGAGCGTCGTTCTTTCTTCATCTGTGAATCGGACGATCTCATATTCAATGGTTTCTACATCAATTGGAACGTTCGCTGTCTCTTCATCCAGATACAGGGGCTCGACGAGACGCGCATAAGCCACATAGACTTGCTCATCGTTCATGACGTATGGTTTGTGCGTCGGTTTCACGCCGAACCCGCTCGGCAGGTCCGGCACGAGCGCAGCCAAGGATCCTGCACACGCCGCTGGGAACATTTCGGTCCGCCATTTGTTCGCCTCGATAAGGTCCTCATAGTCATACCGTGAGCTGACCATGACTCCGTTGCCTTTCTGCTCCGGTGGGCAATCAGTTGCTGCGGACGTCTTCGAGCCTGAGACACCCGGTGCATTGCCGCCTCCGCACGCCCCGAGCGCTATTGTTGCAACTGCCGATACTAAGGCTGTTTCTAAACGCATGTTCGTCTCCGTTGGAACTCCATCCGCCTCGGTATCCCGGCATAATTTTAGGCGCATGCGTCATTTGACGTATGCGCCTCAAGAGCGGCCTCTCTACCCTCTTCGGGAATCTACTTTTTTAGGAGGGAATTCATGCGCGCAGCCATTCTCGTAGCTCTTGCCGGCCTTGTATTTGTAAGTCTCAGCCCTTTCAGCTCAGCTCAGCCAACTGTCGCTGAAGCGTGCAGTTCTTTTGAGCGACCGAACATAGATTGCGCCTGCGTCGCGAGCCGCGCGGCTGTTTACGAGCGTGTTTCCACAGCACAAACCCGGCCGCTAATCGCAGAAGGCTATCTCTACGCGCTTGGGTTGGACAATTCCTACGAGGCCTCAATGGAGGCCATGATGAGCGATCCTCTGACGGCTATGGCTGCGATCGAAATGTACGATCAAGTTGGGGGGCGCCCGGAGAATATCAACGATTATGAAGAAGGTTGCGTGATCGCCGGCGCATCGCCATTAGCGCTATCAGCGCCATCTGAACCTGCAGCAGTCGACGAATACATCACTGCTTGCACAGCATCGACGGGCGATTCGCGGTTCTGCACCTGCGATGCTGCGCG
Organism: Hyphomonas sp. ske169; assembly: GCF_056850855.1. NCBI lineage: Bacteria > Pseudomonadati > Pseudomonadota > Alphaproteobacteria > Hyphomonadales > Hyphomonadaceae > Hyphomonas > Hyphomonas sp. ske169. Next base: position 561,799 of record NZ_CP096146.1, read on the forward strand.
CAAGGCATCACGCGTTTCTGATCTCGAGTTCGAGGCGTATTTCCGGTCATTCACCGATTATAGCGACAGCGATGCTACAACGGATGAGGAGATTACCGCAGCGCGCGCTAAGAATATGGGTATTAGCCCCACGCGATTCGACAGTTTGCAATCGAGCGCTCGCGACAAGATGCGTGAACATCAAAATGAAGATGATGCCTATTGTGCAGTCGTAACTTGGGCCGACGAAGAGCCTGGAGTAGACGCTGAAACACGCCTGGAAGCAGGATTCGAGCCCGGCCTCGTTGGCCGCCTGACACCGCAATCGCTGAATAGCTCCATTGCCTCAGATGCTGCCGCGGAGCCTCTCAACAAAGCCCGCGCCATCGTCGCCAATGCATGCACAAGTGATGGCAATAGCGAACAATACTGCGCCTGCTATAAAGCCGAGTTCGAAACCAAAGTCGTCGCTAAGGCCGCGTCACCTCGGATTGCGCTGGCTTGGGCGGTAATGGCAAGTGGCGGGTCGGGCATGGCCGGCAGCGAGCAGGTCACACTGATGCAGTCGATCCCGCAGGCCGATAATCAGGCGGCGGCGATGATGTTCGTGGAAACCATGGACATGGGCGAGAATTGCAACCAAGGCCCAGTCGCAGCCGCCCCGAAACTTACCGGCACACCGCGCGAACGGATGCTGAAAGTCTGCATTGCCGAAAATGAAGACGAGGCTCTTTGCGACTGCATGGTCACCAAGATGCAATCACAATTCACGCCGGATGATTTCGAGCTCATGGTCGATATTCGCGAAGCCGAACATCGAGGCGCCGAGGACGCTTTCGCTGAAGTTGCAGAGGAGCGTGGCCTAACCCGCGAAGAAGCCGAACAGGCGCTCATGAATAATCCTGCCATCATCGGTGCTAGCATGAGTATGGGCGCGGCGATGATGCAGTGCGTCGGCGGCATCCCCAATATGCAAGGTATCCCCGGCATGCCAAACATAGGGAATGGACAATGAGGCACGCGAAATGTCTCATCGCCGCGCTCGCAATAGCCATCGGGGCCGGATCGCTTCAAACCGCTAACAGCCAAAGCAATTTCTACGCGGTGCGTGCTGATCCAGCACAGGCAGACCGGCATGTGAGCGCAAATGGTGACAGCCTGGTCGTCGAAACAAATGTTGCTTTTTGGCAGAGAATAGAACCACTCATCGGTTCGAGCGGTCTTTGCGAAAATCTTAGCTCGAAAAGCATTCCTGCGGGCGCGCGGCTCAATTTCACGTCAGACTATATGGAGCTCGCTGTTCGTGGTTCTGCGATTGGTCTGAATTGGATGGAAGACAAAGGACTGGAGCCTCAGGCCGGAACCACTTTAAAGGTTGCCGACAAGCGCGCCCCTTCCGGTTATCCGATCTTTTGCGCGCTAAGTCCATTCAGCGAAGTCGTTGATATGTCGGGCCGACTACGCCCCGTCTTTTTTGATTTTGAGGTCGATCCGACAAACCGACACGCGGTCATGAAAGCCGTTGTGGACGTGGTTTATAACGGTCTTGAAAAGTCAGTGGGTTTCAATTGGCGGGCGCGCGTGCTTCTCGGTGCATCGTGGAATACTGCGCGATTGTGGGATTTCTCAAGACAGGCTGCGACTGGGTCGGGTCCTGCTCCAGAGTTTCTAACTGCCGCAGCCATTGATGCAATTGCTGTTGCGGCGCTTGAAGATGCCGAAGAATATTTGCTCGGTGATTATGAGGACATGGAGCAGCGCTTTCCTTACCTTCAAGGGAATTATTCACGGCGATTGACGGACTGGAAAGGAGAATTCTCCACGGTCGCGCCCGTTTCGATGCCGCTTCCAGCGACCACAGGCATGGCGATCACACCTGGTGGCAGCGCTGGACCACTTCCTTTGGCGCAGGACCAAAACGAAGAAGAAACCAAAGGCGCACTGATCCGCTATCTGATTGAGGTGCACCTGGAAGACGATTGGAGCCATCTGCCGAAAATTTTGGAAGCCGCGACAGATACCGACAATCCGGTCTCTGCGATTCATCAATATATCGACGAACAAGACGGAGATCTTTATCGCGGGCTGGAGCACGCTTTCCCGTCCTTTGTTGCTTATCATGGAAGCCGCGGCTTCAGTGAATTCAAAGGCAGGGTGAACCCCTCGAAATGGTTATCGGACGCGTTCGGCGATTGCCCAGAAGTGATTATCAATGAAGTCGAGCGAAGCCAAAGCCGGACAGTCGAAATCCTACCATTTGCCGCCCGGTGTTTCACAATCCGCTACGAGGCTAAGCACGCTGGCTGGAAAGGCGACATGCAAGTTCGAGCGCAAATCGCCAATGGACAGGCAGGTGATGATCGCATCGACGACGTCTTCTTTTCGGGCGCTGCGAACGGCGAAAACAATATCGTAAAATCTCTGCGCGATTGCAAAAGTTCGATCGATAGCGGCCACGAAACTCGCTGCATCTATATCCCCTCTACGCCTCCGAGCCGAGATGAGACAGGTGTGTTGCAGACGTTCTACAACCAGCCGCTAGAGCGGAAGTCGCCCGACGATAAGCGCTGGACCGTTGTTCTCGTTTCCTACGTGCCGACCGATGTCCGTCCTGGCGGAGTTGAAAGTCGACCAGGGGTGAATGTTGAGCTGACATGGTCCCTCGATGCCGTCATTGGCGAGCCAGGCGATCTTGCCGATATGGGTGATGGTTCACCGGGTGAGTTTGACCTGATGGACATGTCGACGGCGACTGTCGATCACGGCTCTAAAGTTGGCCTCGCACCAATTAGCACGTCCGGAAAAACGCCGGACTTTAGCTGGACCAATATCTTCGAAGGCATGGCCTCCCCGGTATCGGATGAGATCATGCAAGGCGCAGGCGCGACGTTGGATATGATGCTTTCCATCGTTGACGATGTGGGCGACGGGTTCGGCTACATCGTGACCGATCCGACGGTGCTGAAACCGGGCTTCACCGGCGAGACCGATGCGGTCATCCCCTTCGTTTCGAAGGACGGTTACATCGGCATCCCGGACGACGACTATAATGGCGCAATCGAGATTATCGAGAATACGCGCGACACGCTCTATTTCACCGCCGACGAGGGCTTCTGCATGGTCCCCGCAGCGGACCTTCCACAGATGATCGCGAAGAATATCGATGATATTTGCGAATACGGTGAACGGGTCACCGCAAAAGGCCAAGGCACGCTGGCATTTCCGCCAACGCGCCGCAGCGACACCGCTTTGGAGCCGCAAGAAACCGAAACCTATCACGGGCTCGTCAAGTTGCGTATGGCGGCGATCAATTCGCGATTTGGCGGCGCACTGTCACCAATCAGTACCCCCCCAATTCCCGGCCAGAATGGACCAGCGCCGAGCGATGGACGCGACGATACAGTGATTACAGGCGGCACCCAGCCGCCCGGGACATGTAGCGTGCGTACCACTTCCGGCGCGTGCGATTGTTCTTGTTCGGCGAAAGTATGCCTTGAAAGCAAACAGTCCAGAGGAACACTCGCCCCGCAGGAGAGCTCGTGTCGCCTGAGCTGCGGCAAAAAATGGAAACAGTGCACGCCATAGAGCGCGCCGAGCCTCGACCTGAAAAGGAGATTTCAAGTGCGATACGCAACACCCTTCGCCATCGCCATTTTGGCAGGTGCGGCACTGCCCGCACTCGCAGAAGAACAAGACAATCATGGCGTCGATGTATCGACGCCGGACGCACCCGCCGTCATCGAAACACCCGCCCCACCCGCGCCGCAGCCGCTATGCGAGATTGATCCGAACAATCCGATGGCGGGCTTCAAAGCAAAGGACCGGATGGTTTTCATCGATGCACCAGATGCTGAACCCGTTCGCGCCACAGCTCCGGTCGAGCATTGGCTCGCGGGGCGTTTGTCACGCGAAGAAACACCTGCGCCACTGACGAAGTCTTTTTGCCAGATCGGGATCACAGACATGGTGATCGACTATCACCATCCTGTCATAAACGATGATGCACTGATCGGTATTGCCTATCGCACCATTTATTCCTGGAACCCCGAAGATGAGTTTCCCGGCTGGCAACTGACTGGAATTGGCGAACGTTTTGAATGCGCGCGCGGTAAGGATGAGGAGACTGAATTATGCCTATAAAACCACGCCGGTCACCTATCGTGGCAATGGTCGCCGCCGTCGTATTGTCGGCATGTGGCAGCAGTTCTGACGCTGATGGAGCTCCAAATGAAATCGCCGGAGCCTCTACCCAGGCTGGGGCGGTGGAAGCGTCGAGCGCCGCACCGAACAAAGCCGAAACGCCATCCGCATCCCCTGTTTCGATCGATACCAGCCCGATCAACGCCGCGAATGCCTTCGAAGCAATTGAGCAAATCAATGAGCGTGATGAAGCGCGTCGCATGCTCGCCGGGCAGAGCGGCCAGAATATCGACGAACTGCTGATTGAAGTAAGCTGGCCATACGTCAATTGCACGGATGCCGCCTCGTTGATTCCGCCGCCGAAAGAGAGCTGGCGCCTGTTTGGTCTACCACGCGGCGAGTGGCCTCAAAACGCGGATTTTGCGCGGATCACTTACAGCTCAGTCGATGAAAGCCTGATGCCGGGCACACCTGAACATGGAGCCTCGAAGCAAAATATTGGGATCTGTATCAGCTCAGGCACACCGGACGTAGACGCGTTAAAAGACATGTATTCAAACGAACAACTTGCGCCGTTAATGTTAGAGCCCGGGCCATATAACTATCCGGTCCGCAAAACTCCCCCAGGGTTTCATGGGCGCGGTGTGTTGCTAGGTGACTATTTCGTCCAGCTCGATGGCACAGGAAAGGACATTGATGCTTACTTCGCCACCATCATCAAATGCGGTATCGATAGCGGCCTGCTCGCACCAGGGGTAGATGCAGCAACCCTGTTGGATACTCCTTAAGAGACATAAGGCGTCCTCCATGGAAAACCGCACTCGCGGAGAACCAGCAGGTCACTTTCTCTTGCCCCTAATCCAACTCAGAACGGGGGCTATGAGAAGGGCAAACAAGGCGGTCGTTATCATCGCTTCGCCCGCCAGGCTTTGTAGCGCTTGGTCAGTCGTTTAGCGCGCATCCGGTCCCAGGCTAAGCTGATCATTGGAGACAGGCGTGCGCCTGCTTTTTTGCCGTTTGCCATTCGCACAAGGTGGCGACGCGCAATTGCCGATATCGCGACCCCGGCCATGGTTTTGTTCTTCCATTCGACTCTTGGAGCTTCAACCTCGAGCGATCCTTCCTGGCGCCACTGGTTTGGCAAATCTGGAACCTGCGCCAGGGCTTTGGCGATCCCCAATACATCGACGCCGAATCCAGCCTCATCCTTGGCCAGGGCATCAACCGCGGTCGACTTTCGATAGATGCCACCGGTGACCATGATTGGCATTTCGGCAACCGTCGCAATATCGCGTGCGAAGTCCACGAAAAACGCTTCGCGTCGCGATGTCGAGCTGTCGTCGGTCTGCCCATACATGGCCGGGCTTTCATAGCTGCCGCCAGACAATTCGAGGAGATCGAGGCCAAGGGTGTTGAGCACTTTCGTCACCTCTTTAGCGTCCTCGAGTTGAAACCCGCCTTTCTGGAAATCGGCGGAATTCAGCTTCACAGAAACACAGAACTCAGGAGAGACCCGGGCCCGGACGGCTTTGACGGTTTCATAGAGAAAGCGCGCGCGATTTTCTGGAGTTCCGCCCCACCGGTCAGTTCGCGTGTTTGTGAGGGGAGACAGGAATTGGTTGATCAAATAGCCATGCGCGGCGTGAACCTGGACACCCGTAAAGCCAGCTTGTTCTGCCAATGCGGCGGTAGTAGCAAATCGATCAATGATCTCCAAAATCTCTGCATCCTCTAGCGCGCGCGGTACCGCCATCATCTTGGAATATTTTCCAAGATCCACACCAATCGGAGAGGCAGCAACGGCCTGTTCCCCCAGCGCCGCGTAGAGTTGGCGCCCCGGGTGATTGATTTGCATCCAGATGTGTCCGCCGCCTGAGCGTCCCGCCTCTGCCCATTTTCGAAACGGCGCGAGGTCGCTGCCGTGTTCGAGCACGACGCCGCCAGGTCCGGTCACCGCGCCAGGATCAATCATCACATTGCCGGTCAGGATCAGACCAACGCCGCCATCCGCCCAGCGCTGATATAGGGTTGTCAGTCGATTACCTGGGACTTGGCCGGGCTCGGCCAGATTTTCTTCCATAGCGGCCTTGCAGAGCCGGTTTGGCAACTCGGCCCCATTGGGCAGCATGAGCGGCGAGAACAGATTTGGTGGGGTCATGTCGATTCCATTTGCGTTGGTTCGACAACCCTTATCAACCTTGAAGTATACTTTAAGGTCAAGCGCTATGAAAATTGGTCAACTGGCACGCGATACTGGGCTCTCAGCCTCGCGCATTCGTTACTATGAGAAAGAAGGCCTCATCCCGTCGCCTGGACGCGGATTGAATGGCTATCGAGAGTTCGACAAAAACACCGCTGAACGCCTGCGCATACTCGACCTCGGCAAGTCGCTGGGGTTCTCTTTGGCGGAACTCCGCAATTTGCTGCCCGAACAGCTCGATGCCTCATTGTCCCGGCCGGCGATCATCGAAGCTCTGCACGAAAAGGTTCGCTCGATTGACGAACACATCAACCAGCTCAAGGCGACTAAGAAGCGGATCAACCACGCGGTTAATGTGCTGAACAATGTCGAACCTGATTGTGACGCACCAAATGTAGATGTGATTCAACTTTGAACAGGCCCTAAAGTCGCTCGCTGTTTCCGAGTGGCGCAAAAAGGAATCGTTCGCTCAGCGATTACGGAAGGATGAGTGTTGGGTGCGTTGATACTTTAACAGGCTGAATGTCACCAGTGCGATTGGAATGTTCTGACGGCTAAAAAATCTGTTGGACAGAGACGATAGCGCTGTTGGGAAACGGCCCATACTTCACTTTTTTGCCCTTCCGGCGCATAATTCGCGGAAAGATCGCTTCGATTGGAGGACGATTGGTGGGGAAACATAAACGCAAGGCAGATCCAGCCCAGCTGAATGGTTATCAATGTAAGCTGGGGTTATGGCGGAGCTGTACAGCGCTGTTGCTGCTTCAAGGCGGCGTCGCTGCGGCGCAAAATGAACCAAATGGTCCCATACCTCCAGAATTCGAATTTGAGATGCCTGACTTTCCCGAACTTGAGGCCCCAGAAATTGCCGAATTTGATGTGTTGTTACCAGGCGACAAGGATCCAATTCCCGACGCGTCTGATGCGGATATTTTGCTAAATCTAAAGGTCACGCGAAGTGGCGATGCTGATCTTAAAGTAGATACGTTTTTTTATGAGGGCCAACAATATTGGCGAACGAATGAAGAGACACACTGGACCTATGGACCCTATGCGCTCGAGGCGCGTCTATACGCAAATACCGATCACTCCGAGGTAGATGGCCGCCAAACCATTTTGAGGTTTTTGCGGCAATGGGGCGAGCATCGCGATCACTATCTGAATATTCTTGAGAGCTATGCGCAGGCACGCACTTATAGCGGCGTCGATCCTGAACGAAAAGCTTACTATGCGAAGCTTGATGCAGAAATTCGGCGCATCGTCGAAGCTGCCCGATTGCTCGCTAATGATGTCGCGTTCTTAGCAGCCCTCATGGAAGGTCAGCGGACTTATGATCTTGGCACAGAGCGATACGGCCCAATCGATGAGCGGTCGCCGCTCACCGCGCAAATTAGTTTTGCGGGCGCTCAGGTACGTCAACACTTCCAAGGTGGGAAAACCTATTTCGGCCAGTTCGACGGCGTTCAGGACCAAACCGTAGAGCGTACGATCCTTTCGTCCGAGTTTGAGACCGTCCCTGGCATTCCCGAGATCGCGCCGCTTGCGCATTTTGATGGCCCACCGCCAAAGTTTGAGTTTGTGCCGAATGTGTCATTGTCAGTATTCGATGTGAGTAGATGTCAAAGCGATCAATTGGAAATTCTACTCTTAAGCTTAGACAAACGATTCACCGATCTAACCCCCAAGCCGGTGTCGGCGTTTGACTTCGATTCTAAAGAAACTGAATGGTACGAAGAAACCACCCGGCCGATCCTAACCCGGATATTTCGCGAGACGTATCGCCAAGCCGTTTATGAAGCTGTGCGCTATGCGTGGGCATTTTCGGATGCCGAGATGCCAGCAGACATGCAGCTAAGCGCGAGGGAGTTCGATCAGCAGAAATATATCTGGCATTCCCCATATGAAAGCCCTGCATCCAAAGAGCTTTGGGTCGATTATAATGGTGTTCCGATCATCAAAGATGGGGCAAATCTACGCCTGCCCACAGATCTAAACGGTCGGCATTTGCGCGTTTATGTTGCTGAGGCGGGCGGGCGCTCCCCCGCCGATCTTTGGAATCTGTACACGTATAAAGGGTTCAACCAAGTATCTCTGCAAAAGACGATGAGCCCCGGCACAAAACACGACATCCTCACATGGGAATATGGAAATTCTCAAGAAGGCCGCGCGGAATATGAAATCGTAAGATACGGGGATCGCAGGATCAACACGTACGAGATCTCTGAGATTGAGCCGGCTTGGAGAGGCGGTGCCTATTCCCACACGATGCAAACCGATGCAGGTATGATCGGATACAACTGGGAACAACCTCGAACCCCGCGTGTCTTCAAACAGGCTGATCTTCGGGACACGTCTCAAGGCAATCTGTCTGACTATTACCGCGCGCCGAAAATGCACCTTTTGAAATCTCAGACCGAATCGGGAACGGTTTCGGCTAAATTGGCACTGCGATACTCAAGAGAACTGTCAGACCCAGAAATGGGCAATATCGATCGCGGCACCCAAAACGTTGAGATCGAATTGGAGGTTAAACCGGCGAGCGCACGGTTGCCCGACGCATATTGTCCTGGGCCGGTCTTGGATGAAGCGCCTGAACTTCGTCTGGTGCAAATGTGGGCGACCCAAACAGACGGAACATTTAGCACCGAGTTTCGACCCGTCGATCAGATGTGGCCGGGGCATCCTTATTTCATTGAAGCAGAGTTTGAAGAGGCACCTCCGGAGGAAGCTTATCGGGTTGAGGTAAGTGGTCGCGGAACGGTCTTGATCAAGCGAACAAAAAAAGATGATGCACTCTTCCGCAGTGAAATGATTACGTTTGATCCGGGAGCTCAGCCATGATGAAAGCCTGTTTTTCCGCGCTGTTTGCTTTCCTCAGTTTTTGCGTCTTAGCGGCGCCTTTATACGCTCAACCGAATGCTGTCTCTCAGCCGGAATTTTCGACGCTGAATGGCGGTTGGGTCATTTCGTATAACGATCACCAGGCTGGCTTGATTCAAGGCCGCGCCTATTTTGATGTGGATATTGATTACGGCACAGTCACGTTTCAGCTGCCGGATGGAACCGCTCAAACCCTTCGCGCGCAATCAGTAAGTCTTCAAGGCGATGCCTTTCGCGTGGTTTGGACTGCCGATACAGAGGGGGTAAATCCAAACTTTCATCCGGTGGGTCAGCCCGTAAATGCGGCCGGTAGTACGTTCACCCTAAAACTCGGCGAGAGCACACATGAAGCCCGTCTCGGGACGCCGCCTGGTCTTGACCAGACGATTACATCTGACCTCGTTTACAACGCAGCCAATAACAGTCTGGCGGGCACGTGGTCGCAATCGGTTGATGCACTGACCGCTCAGAGTGGTGGCGCGAATAGAGTTGGTTTTTTCGAATTTGGCGCGTTCAATGTTGGTGGCGCGATGATGACTGGAAGTGAGGCATGGTCGCGGCCTGTTCCGGAAATCAAAGATGCTTTTGTCATCCGCGAGCAGTTTGCCATGGGTTTGCTGGGCCCCGCCTATCCTTACCCGTTCAATACCGGCAGCGAAGTCGATGTCTACGACACCAAACGCTATGTATTCGTGTATGGGAAAAACTTGCCGCACCGGCGTGGAGAGCGCATCGAAATCACCAGTGAAGACGATAAAGTCGAGTACTATGTCTATGCGCTAAAGAGCACGTATGAGCGCGATGGTGCTCTGGCTGATCGAGAATTGCTTGATCGAGCTCTGGAACGCGTCGATCTCACAACCCAACAAGAGAAGCCGCGATATGAGCGCGAACCGGGTGACGATTTCATGATCCTTGAAGCGACGCTCAAGCCGGGCGTTTTGCCTGGCTATAAGGGGCTCGCGATCAATGATGTCGACACGGCTTGGACGTTACGGTTTGGCGACCATCGCGCAACCATTGCCTTTGCGCGAGACTTGACCATCGATTTGGAGCCGCAGCTTCGCGCCAATGCGATTTTTGAGACTGAGCTCACAGACCTCGTGTACACGCCTGAAGAAATCATTGTCGAACTATACGCGGAAACGGACCTTCCGTTTGATGAGTTTCAGATTCTGATTGGCAAGAATGGGAAGCAACTTAAGTTCGGTGACCAACTCGGCATCACCGTCAAGAAAGATACTGAACGTAGCAATTCCAGGGTCTATCGCTCCCCCCCTATTCACCTGATTACACCTGGAACTGAGGCGCTGTACCCGACAGGGACGCTCATGGTTCCGGCGGTAAACGGTGACACCTTGCATGCAAGACTGGGCGGTGCGCCAATTCTAGATCTTTCAAGTGCTCTGACAAATGTCAAAGTTCTCGATAAACCATCAAATCTACTGAAGATCATTGAGGGCGGAGCAGCGCCGGAAATGATTTCCTGGCGCGGCGCGCTGCTCAAGTCCGCGAATTGTGCCGGAATTGATAATCCGGAACGATATTCCGATCTCGAACTCGCGCGCAAAGAAGCCGACGATTACAGCGATGTGGTCATCAGCAATATCTGGCGCGACGTCGAAACCATCCTCAATACTCGCATTAAAGTTGGGGAACATGCAGGCACGATCGCCCTGCGCCCTGTATTCCGGTCGATGTTGAAATCTGCGGAAGCTGTTTATGCCGAAGATCTCGGCGATGAAGCGACAGCCGGTTTGCGCAGCAACCTGCGACAGGCGGTGATCAAAGGGGATCATCCGCTCTCTAAGATAGTGGTGAAAGATCCTCGTGGTGAGGAACTGTTTTTGTCGCTCACATTTTACGATGACTATTTGGAGGAGAAGTATGACCTCAGGGGAGACAAAGCGCTCAAATACCAAATCACTGCGATGCGTGAGGCGCGGCGAAAACTCCTAGCTGAGATCAAAGGCTCTATCGAAAAGATCGATGAGACCGATGAGTGCGATGTAAAAGACATGCTCTATCTGACCGGGTTCGGAACAGATGTCCTGAGGCGCCGCACCTACGCGTCCTTGATGAAGCTCAAAACCATAACCGAAGATCGGATCGATGCGGGCGGCGCCGTGATCCCAACATCTCGCACGCAATGGGTGGCGAACCGACAAGCTCGAGCGCATGTCTCAAATGTTGCCCTCTACGCTCAGACGCTCAAAGAACAAGAGCGCGTGAGCGATGATGAGTGGGACAATTATCTTCTCACGTTGAGCCTGATGTCGATTCCGATCGGTATTGGCGCAGAACTTCTCGCCATTGAAAGCGTGGTCTATGCGACCGCAGTTCTCGATTTCACCGATCTTGCGCTGAACATTGTGCAAGAATCCTCCAAGCAATATGCTGAATCTGTTGAACTCGAATTTGCCCGCGGTGCACGCGTCGCGATCGGCGATGCAAGACTCCACCAAGCGATGCGAGACGATAGTTCGGCGTTGGTCTCGTATATCAAAACGGCGGCGTCGTTCATTCAGGTTGGTTTTGCGGTAAAATCGATCGGGTCAGCGGCGGAAATGCAACGCTCGATTATACGCGGCAATCGCACTACAAAGCGGATTTTCGCCAACCGCGGCACATCGAACTTGGAAGAATTCAATAAGCTTTCTCCCAGGGCGCAGAAAGATGTGCATCGCACCATCATTTCAGCCATGCATAAAGAAATGGATCTGGGGCGTAGATTCCTAAACGCGGATGAGCTCCGGGCATTAAACTTCGAACGCATAATCTATCGGGAAGAATTGGTCGCCGGTGCTATCGGACCGGTGCGTCCTGCGTGGGCACAGGGCCTGACATCCGACGCGATATTGCGCTTGGACGACATGGTAACGCGCCCCGATATCCAGCGGCTGGTAAGCGAAAACCCACGCGTGATGAACCGGCTTTTAATGGATGATGATGTCTTAGACATTATCCGTCTGCCGCAAGACAGTTTGCAAAATCTCGAACGCGCCGTAGCCCGCCACCGAAACCGTGCACCGTCGCGGGGGCCCGCTTTCGTTGATCAAGCCGCGCCTGCGAATGGCAATCCCGAAGGCCTCTATTTTAGAACCCAAACAGCGCTTGAAGATGGCGAAACAACCGTCGTTTCACACGTTTATGCTGGGCACGCTGAAAGCGGTGTCGTCTATGGCCAATTTGTTCGCGCACGCACCAGCGATACTGTCTTCGATACCGGGAAGGACTTCTTCGTTTTCGACATGGCGCAGGCCAATCGGATGGCATTGCCGGATGAACTCTTAGCCACGCCTGGAAAATTTGTGCCCGGTAGTCCGCGACTGGATATGCCGCAATTGCGCGAACAAGTCCTCAGCGCGCCGGGCAGTCGGTACCGAGCCGGACCGCGCTGGGTCCCAGATGTCCAAGTGCCGTTGCGAGACGGAGGGCCCGGCGTGCCGTTCGTGATGTGGGGCAATATGCACACCTATAAAGCGCTCGGGTTTAGCTATGCCGATCCGCAAGCTGCGGGAATCATGCTGAAAAACGTGCTTAGCGCGAATACAATTGGGGAACTGTCCTGGCTGCGGCACACTTATCCAACCAAGTCCGTGGACGAACTGTTCCGCTATACGCTTTCCTATCGTTATGCCCAAAACACCGCAGAGCAATTGGGGTTCAGGATTTCGGAGGTAAAAGTCGTGGGCGCCGTCCCCGGTGAGCCGGGGTTTTGGGGCGCGTCCTATCGACTCGACGAATTGGTGAACCATCATCGCTGGTTCGATCCAGGCGGCGCAAGAACCATTCAAGAAGCCGAAGCAGCGAAACAAAAATTCATCGAGACATATACAATTCCGGGCAACCCCAAACTGCCTCAATCTTTCAATGTTTATTTGAAGTTTGAGCCACTCTGACATCGAGCATTGCGTCCTGTACGCGCTCCAAAATAGACGAAGGTAATTTCGACTTCGCTCAGGATGAGGCTTAAAGGGGACATCGCCGCCGCGCGCGTCACCCTCGACAGCCATAGGCTGTCTGAGGGCTCATCTCGGGGTGTTTCCGCGGGTGGAAAATTCGCGTGATGGATCCTCAGACCGCTTCGCGGTCGAGGAAGACGCAGATATCCGCATATTCGCATTGAACTCAGGATGAGTTTGAAAAGAGCGCCTTACCAAAGCCCTAGCGTTCGATCCGTCCGCCGCTCATCGGCTCAGGCGCCCCTGTCGTTTTCGGCCAAGAGATGGGCAATCCGCGAAGCGTCCGTGCAGCGAGAAACGCGAATGCTTCCGCTTCTATGGAATCGCCGCGCCAGCAGACTTGTTCGGCGGTCAGGACCTGGCACGGCACCACCTCTGCCAACATCCGCATCAGTGTTGGATTGTGCCGACCACCACCGCACGCGATCAAACGCTCTGGCATTTCAGGCAATTGGCTGAGCGACTGCGCTACCGCATGCGCAGAAAATGCTGTGAGAGTCGCGGCGCCGTCCTCTAAAGAAAGCCCGCGCGCCATGCTGGCATTAAAATCATACCGGTCGAGCGATTTGGGCGGCGGGGTTTGAAACCACGGATGCTCTAAGAGCTGCGCCAATAAGCCCTCATGCACACGCCCGCGCGCGGCAAGTCGTCCGCCCGCATCATGGGTGCCCGCTTCATGGCCTTCGACCCATTCATCAATCGGTCCATTGGCGGGTCCGGTATCAAAGGCGAGCATTTCGCCGCCGGCCAAGCACGCGGTCACATTCGCGACGCCGCCGAGATTAAGCACCGCGCCCGCGGCTGCACTCTCCCGCTCAAGCAACGCTCTATGATAGACCGGTGCCAGCGGGGCACCTTGACCGCCTGCAGCGACATCGTCGCTTCTAAAATCATAGGCGAGCGGCGAGCCCAGCTTTGCTTGCAAAGCCGGCGCATCGATCAATTGCAAGGTTGCGCCGGGAACCAAATCGGTTGGCGGGCGGTGCAAGACAGTTTGCCCGTGCACACCGACCAGCGCGACCTCAAAGCCGTCGGCTTTCTCGCGTAGAGCCTCCCATGCCGCCGCATGGGTTGAGACCACCACCTCGCGCGCCGCTTGAAAGGCGGCCTCGGGCTGAGGGCCGGTCCAATTCCAATCGAGCGCGGCGCGGGTCGCAATCTGCAAAACCTCGCGTTCTTCGCGCGTATATTTACGCTCAACAGTCGGGCCAAAATCCAAAACGCGCTCGCCGTCCGTGAGGATTAGAGCGCCATCCACGGCATCAATTGAGGTGCCTGACATGAATCCAGCGACCCAAATCGGCTCAAATTTTTCCGTGGGCGTATTCAAACCCCTGCCATCCCATGCTAACCGCGCCGCTTCACCAAGGACAAATGTGATGAGCGACTACAAATCCGACTTTCTGCACACGCTAGAGGAACGCGGCTACATTAAGCAAGCCACCCACACAGCGGAACTCGACGCCTATTGTTCGAACGGTGTACCGGTGGCTTATATCGGATTTGATGCGACCGCGGACAGCCTTCATGTCGGCTCGCTTGTCGGGATCATGATGCTACGCCGCTTGCAACAAGCGGGCGGTAAGCCTGTCGTCCTGATGGGCGGCGGCACGACCAAAGTTGGCGACCCGACGGATAAAGAAAAGTCTCGTCCAATCCTGACCGACGAACAAATCTCCTCGAACATTTCCGGCATCAAGAAAGCGTTTGAACCCTTTCTGACCTTTGGCGACGGCCCGACTGATGCGATCATGGTCAATAATGATGATTGGCTGAGCAAAATCGGCTATATCGAATTCCTGCGCGATATCGGAAAATACTTTACCATCAACACGATGGTGAAACAGGACACAGTTGCGCGTCGCCTGACCAATGAGCAGCCGTACACGTTCTTGGAGTTCAACTATTTGCTGCTCCAGTCCTACGACTTCTTAGAGCTGTCGCGCCGCCATGGCTGTTTCTTGCAAATGGGCGGCTCGGACCAGTGGGGCAATATCGTTGGCGGCACGGACCTCATCCACAAAGCCGATGGCAATCAGGGTTTCGGCCTCACCTGCCCGCTGATCACGACGGCGTCCGGCGGCAAGATGGGCAAGACCGCCGATGGTGCGGTATGGCTGAACGCTGAGAAACGGAGCCCTTACGAATATTGGCAATTCTGGCGCAACACTGAAGACGCGGATGTCGGCCGGTTCCTGAAACTGTTTACCGATTTGCCGCTGGATGAGATTGCCAAACTGGACGCCTTGGAAGGCGCCGACATCAACCAGGCCAAGATCGCGCTCGCAAACGCGGCGACGACGATGTTGCATGGCGAACAAGCGGCGAAAGAGGCTGAGGCCGCGGCCAGCAAAGCCTTCACCGGCGGCGGCGTCTCGGCCGACTTGCCGACCTTCGAGATCGCCAAATCCGAACATGCTGATGGGCCGACGACAACCGCCCTGCTCCGCGCGGGTGAACTCGTAGCCTCGAATGGCGAAGCGCGCCGGAAAATGAATGAAGGCGCCGTGCGGGTGAATGATGAAAAGATCGCGGCGGACCAGGCCCATGCTTGGGACGACGTCCTGTCAGATGTCGATGCGTTCAAAGTGCAAGTCGGCAAGAAGCGGATCGCTTTGGTCAAGCCCGTTTAGGCGCACCTATTGTTCCCTATTTTCACCGCCGACCCCAGCGAAGGCTGGGGTCTAGGGAGAAATAATTGAACCAAGATCTGAGCGAGCTTTCAAGTCTATGGATCCCTGCCTGCGCAGGGATCTCCGGACACGGGCAAAATCTTAGGTCCGAAAGTCGTCTAGCCATCACTACCCGGCGTCGGTGAGAGGATTTCCTCATCCGGCAAGTCCGGCAGTTTCTCCGTCGGCGGCTTCAGATTTGGATCCACCGGGATCGCTTCTGGGATCGAGGTATCGGATGGATTCTCAAAAATTCGTCTTAGAATACCAGGCGTTACCGCTGAAAGCGGGTTCACCGCAACTTGCGCTTTTTCCAAAGTCCCGGCGACAGAATAAGTGATCGAGAATATGCCTTCGCCTTCGCGGCCAACGATTAGGTCGCCAATGATCGGAACCCCGCCCAGGACGGAATTGACGCCGAAACTCGGAACTAGAACCCCGTTCAAATCAATCCCGCGCCCATCTGTTCCCACCCATCCATTGACCGTCAGACCAAGTGCCGGGCCGCTCGCGCGGCCGCCATCTATCACGTACCGCCCGCCGCCAATCGTGATCGGCGCTTCGATCCGAGAAAATAAGACACCGTCCCCTGAGAGCGTATCCGTGAGGCCGCGCAAAGATGCGAGAGACAGGATTTGAGTAAAGAATGGCGCGTTGATGAGGCGTGTATCCTCAATCGTAGCCATCAAGCGTGCCGGCGTATTTTCCGTCGCCAGCGCGCCGCGCAGATCCAAGATACCGCCCTCGATGAAATCGACGCCAAAGAAGGCGCTGGCAAGATAGCCCGCATCGCTCGTCTTGAGTTCCAGTGCGAGAGGTTGCCCCGCGCCTTCATTATCAAGCCGCGCAATGAACGTCGCACCATTGTCCGTGTTTCCACTCGCCCGTAGGGACTGAAATCCGTCAGTGGCCGAGAGGTTCAACGCCAGCGAAGAACCAATCAAATCCAAGTTTCGCCGCAGGCGCAGCCGCTCAACTGTGGCCGTGAGATCTCGGCCGAGGCCTTCGCTTTCGCCGCCGACATCGCCGACAGATCCAATCTCGGTCAAAAGACCCGAAATATCGAGGTATCGGCCATCCACTTCGATCTTGAAGCCGTCTTCTGTGCGCGAAATGCCGCCCGCCACATCGACCGAGTCTTCGATAAAGAAACGTCGCAAAATCAGCGATTCCAAGCGGCCATCATTTTGCAACCTCAAATCGCCATCAATCGCGGCGTCATCGGCATTGAACCGCAGCGCCGCAGCCTGTTCCCGCAAATCGCCTGCATAATTGAGTGTCGCGCGGGCGGTTTGACCCGAAGGTTTCACCCAATCGATTTCAGCAATATCCAGCCGTGCATCGCTAAGGTCGAAGGCAAACGTCCCGGTCTGAAGACCGTCGGACCCGACTTTGCCTTGCATCTCTGCCGGCACTTCGCCGGTGATGAAGGCGCGCCCAACCAGACCGAAGACGTTGAGAATATCCGAGGTCAGAACCGCGGTAGCCGAGAGATCCGCTGGGTTGCCACCATCATTGAACGCATCGCGCCATGTGAATTGAACCGGCGAGCTACCCATATTGCCAAAGCCCGTCAGGATCATCCTCTCGAGCGTCAAATCGACATTGACGTTCGCTTCAGTGATATCGAATGGACCGGCTGCGTCTTTGAGGCCCCCGTCTCGGATCTCGCCGCGAACCTCTAGGATATGGTCTTCGAGTGGAACATCGCTCAAGGCGGGGCGTTCTAATGAAAAAGTGGCTGTTGCGTCGCCGGTGACTCGCTCGGGGTCGAAGCCCGTCCGTTCTTCCAAGCGCAAACTCGACGCCGAAAGGTGACGCAAGATCGACACTGCCGGCCCGGATCCAAATCCTGTCACTGTAAAGGTTTGGCCACGCGGATTGAAGGCGGGGAAATCCACCGCGCCGGATTGCACGGCCCAATCATCATAAGAACCGCTGATCACATCGATGTGGAGGCTATTGCCGCCAACTCGGCCAGTTCCAATGACGTTCTCGACCGGCGGCATATCTTTGAGGAAGCGTAAGGCGCCATCTCTAAAGGCAAACTCCACTGCCAGATCTTCATCCCGCAAATAGCCCTCTGCCATACTGTCGGGTTTCAGCGTCAGCGTCGCATTTGCCTCGGTGGCCATACCCGATTCCAGCCGTTCGATGACATAGTTTCGTGCGCCGCGTCCGAGCCGAACTGGCCAATAAGCCAGGATGGTCTCTTTACTAATATCGCCAACCAGCTCGGCGGTGACGTCGAGCGTCAGTGGAATCTCGCCCTCTTCATGGGCGACATTGAAATCAACTTCCCCGCTCGCGCGGAGGCGAGCTGAACCCAAATCCGCTTCCAGCCTATCGATCGAGAAAATGGTGAAGTCGTCGGCAATATCAGCCGCAAAGCTGACATTACCGATATCCCAAGGGGCTTCGAACAGTTCAGTTATGTCGATGCTCAGCGCTTCAGAGTCGAGCTCCAGGCGGCGTAAGGCATTCTTAGCAAGCACATTGGTCAGCTGACCGTCAAATCGTCCCGCAACCCGGTCGGATTCGAGTTGAAGAAAGTCTATTCTGACCTGATCTTCCGCAGGCAAATACGACAAGGCGGCAGCGAGATCATCAATCGTCTCATTGATCATATCCAGCTGCAGCGTTCCGGTTTCGCGCGACGCGACCAATCCCACTTGGGTTAAGCCTTCATCACGCGTGACATCAGCATTGAAGGACGTGCCCAGCCTCAGGTCACTTCCTTCAAAGCCAGAAAATCCGAGGCGTTCGACTAGGTCCGTGATCGGCAAAACGCCGACATCAAAAACCGCTTTCAGTCTTTGGTAATTGTCGAACGTATCCAGCGAGACGCTGAAAATCTCTGGTAGCCCCAAGCCTTGGCCATCACCCGAGAATTGGATCGAAACGTCTTGCTCCAAACGCTGAAACTCGGCAGAGGCTTCTGCAATCGTTCCGATGGGATTTCGCTCGGGATCAATGACGCGGAATTCGAAATTATTGAACGCCAAGGCCTCGAGCTCAAAGGCTTCTTCGAAAAATTGCAGCCCAACCAGAACATCGCTCAACACAGCATTGGAACGCTCGAGCCACTCTTCAGGGGTCTTTGGCGACGCAGCGGCGCGCACTTCGGGAAGCGGATCACCGGCGAGAGTCCAGCTCGAGGGGCCGGTATTTTGAACCTCAACCCATCCCGACAGGAGATTAGCGTCGAGAAGCTCGACCCGTCCCAATAGAATGTTCCCGGCATCGAGGGTCAACTCAGCGCGCTCGGCAAAGCCAGCCTCTCGTCCGGTATCATCCTTCAAAGACAAACCATTGGCGACAACGAAGACGCGCCGTTCGGCAGGGGACCATTGCAAAGTGAGCTCATCGACGGTGACCGCACGATCGCCGCGAGCGCGCGTAATCGCCTGTTCAACATCATCGCGAAACACGCCCAGCTCGACAGGACCGCTCGCCAACATGAAGGCCAGAATCCCGACTGCCGCCATCACAACTAGTGAAAAGACGCCGAGCGTTTCTAAAATTATGACTTTCGTGGTCTGGCGAACCAAGTCATTTGCTCCATGTAATCAATCTACTGCCTCGCGGCACATCAACCGGGCTCCGTCCCGCCAGACATGAAAGACATGCCATGACAAACCGACCAGAAAAAGGCGATAAGGCGCCAACTGTAACAATTCCAGTCAGCGATGAAGAATCCGTCAATTTGGGCGCTCCGGAGGACAAGGCCCATGTCGTCTATTTCTACCCACGTGACAACACACCGGGCTGCACAACCGAATCTATCGATTTCTCAGCCCGTTTGGCGGATTTTCAGGCTCTAGGTGTGCAAATCATTGGCGTATCGAAAGACAGCCTCAAAAGTCACGCCAATTTCAAAACCAAGAAAGAGCTAACGGTGCGCCTTGCCAGCGATGAGAACGATGATGCGTGCGAACAATTTGGCGTCTGGGTTGAGAAAAACATGTATGGAAAGAAGTATATGGGCATTGAACGCTCGACCTTCTTGATCCTCGCCGATGGGTCGATCGCAGAGCTCTGGCGCAAGGTCAAAGTGAAGGGGCACGCTGAAGCAGTTCTTGAGACAGTCCGTGAGATTTTGTCGACCTGATTCGTCAAATAAAAATACTTTAAGGCGATTTTTACACTCCAACCGTATTTTTCGACCGGAAATACGCAAAAGGGGGCTTTTCGACGGGATCACAATGAGGTTACTGTGACCCATCACCAATCAAGACGACGTTTTCCCCGAGACCAAGTCTTACCCTGCGGATAGGTGCGTAGAATGAAATCGACTGGAAAAGTCTCAGACTTTATACGCCGTGCATTTCCAGAGCGGCAGATTTACCACCGCAGTGGCGGGACGGTTCGCTATTTCACCATTTCTCCACTTCAACAGATTGTTCTGACGTGTGCCGCGGCTGCTCTTGTAGGGTGGTCGCTTTTTGCATCCGCGACTGTAATTTTTGGCGAAAAAGCCATGACGGTCGGAACCGCGTCGACTGAGGTCAATCGTCTTGAACGTTGGGTCCAAGACTTGCGCGCCAAAGAAGCCCTGTCGACCTCGCAACTCGAACAACGGACCGAAGCGTTCCAGGACGCAACGATTGAATTCCAACGCCGACACGAAACGCTCGCAACCATGCTTGAAGCGCTTCAAACCGGCGGCGAGCTAGAGGTTTCAGCGCTAAGGGGAAACTCGGCATCTCTCCTGGTGACGGCCTCGATCGATGAGGCAGACGCTCGGCAATCGCAACGTTTTGCCGAAGTCGAACGCACATTGCCGCAAGTCGGATTGCGAGGCGATGTATCGCGGGTTCGAGCCGAGCAAAATGAGTTCCTGAACGATATTGAAGAAATGGCCGTTGAACGCGCTGAAGCTGCCCGCGGCATTCTCCAGCTGACCAAAGTTGGTGCGGCACGAATTTCAAGCGGCGAAAATATGGGCGGCCCAGAAGTTAGCTTTTCCAGCTTGATGTCGGGTCAGTTCAATACGCCAGAAGAAGAGCGTTTCGCAGTTCGTGTCGCGCAAGTTGCGGCGCGGATGGAAGAAGCACGATACTTTGAGCAGCTCGTCGACAACCTGCCGCTAGCGACGCCGATTGGTATCCCGTCTCGGGTTACCTCCCCGTTTGGAATGCGGATTGACCCGTTCCGGAAACGCCCCAGCTGGCATGGTGGAATCGACATGGGCGCGGGGTGGAATGCCCCCATCGTTGCCGCTGGCCCCGGAACTGTGATATATGCAGGGCGAAAGTCTGGTTATGGCCGCGTTGTTGACGTCGATCATGGCGGGGGTTTCGTGTCCCGTTATGCGCACTTGAACAAGATCATCGCGACGAAGGGACAAGAGGTCGTGATCGGAGATAAGCTCGGTACCATGGGTTCGACCGGGCGCAGCACAGGTCCCCACCTTCACTATGAAGTGCTGTTCCATGGAAAGCAGTATAATCCAGTAGAGTTCATTAAGGCAGGCAAACATGTTCACGAAGACTAAAGGCGATACCCCACCCGGCTTCACTCCCGCACAAGACGCGGTCCGAGGCGCATCTTCAAAAGCGGCATCACGCGTGGGGGCCTCGATCCTTTGTTCTGACGTGGAAATCAAAGGCACCATCAAAACGGGCGGTGCCCTGCAAGTCGACGGCAAGGTCGAAGGCGATATCACAGCCGGTGACATCACGGTCGGATCGACCGGCGAAATCCTCGGTGAAGTGAAAGCCGAAACCCTGCGTGTCAAAGGCAAGATTATCGGCTCTATTCGGTCTCGCCGAGTTGAGCTTGAAACAGGCGCTTCCGTCCAAGGCGATATTTTCCATGCGGCTTTGATCATCCAGCCGGACGCCAATTTCGAAGGCCAAGTGAAACGCGAAGAGAACCCGCTAAAAGAGAGCGCGCCGCAACCTGCTGCAGCGCCTCAGCCAGCGGCGGCCGCGCCAACAACTGGTTTTGTGACAGGCGCGCCTGTCACACCAACAACCGGCACAGCTGGCAACGCTTAACACGCGCGAAAACAAGTTTGAAAGAAGCCGGGTCCTTAGGATCCGGCTTTTTCTATTCAGCCGGCTCCGCCTCGCCCAAGGCGTGTGACAGAGCTGCGCTCAGGAATGGCGTGAGATCGCCGTCCAGCACGCCGCCCGTATCCGACGTCTCGTGATTGGTGCGGAGGTCTTTGACCAATTGATAGGGCTGCAAGACATAAGATCTGATTTGATGGCCCCAGCCGATCTCGGTCTTCGAGTCATGACTATCTTGCGCCGCTTGTTGGCGCTTCTGCAACTCAACTTCATAGAGCCGCGAGCGCAGCATTTCCCAGGCCGTTGCGCGGTTTTGGTGCTGCGAGCGCCCAGATTGGCAAGCCACCGCAATCCCAGTCGGCTCATGGGTAAGCCGCACCGCTGAGTCCGTTTTGTTGACGTGCTGACCGCCTTTGCCTGACGCGCGATACGTATCGGTGCGAACATCCGATGGATTGATCTCAACATCGATCGAGTCATCGATCACTGGCGACACGGCAACAGATGCGAAACTCGTATGCCGGCGCGCAGAACTGTCAAACGGCGAAATCCGAACCAAGCGGTGAACGCCCTGCTCTGACTTGAGCCAGCCATAAGCGTTCTCGCCTTTGATCAAAAGCGTCGCTGACTTGATCCCGGCTTCTTCGCCCTCATGACTTTCAACTTCTTCGACTTTATAGCCAGATTGCTCGGCCCAGCGCACATACATACGGCGGATCATCGACGCCCAGTCTTGGCTCTCGGTGCCGCCAGCGCCAGAATTGATATTCATATAGCAATCATTGCCGTCCGCTTCGCCGGATAGCAGCGCCTCAAGTTCGGCCTTCTCAGCTTTCTCAGCGGCTCGGCGCAGACTTGTTGCAACGTCGGCCAGCATATCCTGATCGCCATCGGCGAGCTCTAACAGCTCCAGCCCGTCAGAGGCTTCGGTCTCAAGCTCGACGACCGTCTGCATGCCGGTTTCAAGCTTTTGCCGCTCCGCCATCAATTTGCGGGCTTCGTCGGGGTCATCCCAAAAATCAGGGCGCTCGGAGAGTGCGTTTAGCTCGTCGAGCCGTTTCGATGCGACGTCCCAGTCAAAGACGCCTCCTCAGCAGCTCAGACGACTGCTTGATTTGTTCCGCGAGGGCGAGAATTTCTGCTGACATGCTTTTCCCTGAAGCTTATCCGATCGGAGGAAATGACGGCGTTTTGCGCTCAGGTCAATAAATGTCCTCGTCAATGTCATCAACAATCACATCCGATTCAATCACCTCGCCGGTCTCTGGATCAATTTGCGGACCGACCGGCGTTGTTGTCTGTCCAAAGATCGATCCATCGCCAGTGCCGGACAGGCTAAGATTGGATGTGCTCGCGAACGCCCGCCCAGGTTCGGTTCCTGGACGGAAGGCTTCGAGGATGATTTCTTGGCTGTCAAACGTAGGGACGCCGCCCGTGGTGGCGTCAACAGAGACGAGACGTACGCCGGGCGGGATCCGGAATGGGATTGGCGCCTCGTCGGCGAGCGCGCGCTCCATAAACTCGGTAAAGATCACACCAGCAACAGATCCGCCGCCTTCGCCCTCACCCAGGGTGCGCGGGGTATCAAACCCGGTCCAAATGCCAACCACGAGATCCGGCGAGAACCCGAAGAATAAGGCGTCGACATAATCATTGGTCGTTCCGGTTTTTCCTGCCAGCGGCTTGCCAACGCGGCGGGCCCGTCGGCCGGTTCCGCGCTCGACCACACCTTCCAGCATATGCACAAGCTGATAAGCGACAATCGGGTCCACCAATTGCTCACGATCGTCGGGAAGCGTCGGAGGCTCCAACCCGTTCCAATCTGTCGCATCACATCCCTCGCACTCGCGTTGGTCATGCTTGTACAGCGTCACGCCGCGGCGGTCTTGAACGCGATCCAACAGGGTTGGCGTCACTTCCTTGCCGCCATTGACCAGCGCCGCATACGCTTTGGACAAACGCCATGGAGAGGTCTCGCCTGATCCCAGCGACATGGCCGGATAAGGCGGTAAGCGGTCATAGATCCCAAACCGTTCAGCGAATTCAGACACGGCCTCCATGCCGATATCGGTGGCGACGCGGGCGGTGACCTGGTTGTAGGATTTTTCCAAGGCAACCCGCATCGTCACTTCGCCATAGCTGAGGCCTTCGGCATAGTTTTCCGGCTTCCAGACCTCGCCTGTATTCTCGTCATAATAGACGTAAGGCGAGTCGAGGATGCGAACCGATGGCGTATAGCCTTGCTCGAGCGCCGCCCCATAAACGAAGGGCTTGAACGATGATCCTGGCTGGCGCCGGGCCTGAGTGACACGGTTAAAAGGGCTCTTAAAGAAAGAATAGCCGCCCATCATCGCGAGCACGCGACCGGTATGCGGGTCGAGCGCAACAATCGCGCCTTCAAGCTCTGGAACCTGTTTCAGCTGCGCCTGCCCCACCGGGACCATTATCGGCTCGATTGGGATTGTGGTCTGATCATCGTCAGCGGCAACGCCTTCGCGGGTTGGCATACTCTCTTCTGGGCTGAGCGCTTGGCGGCTCACTTCAGCGAGTACCACATCGCCTGCCCGTAAGCCGGTTTGATCGCCGCCGCGAACATAGGTTTTTGCCCATTCGACGTCCTCAGCTGGAATGCCGATCTTCGCGCCATCCCCAAGCAAAAGCTCCGCACCATCATCAGAAAGACTGATCACCATCGCGCGCTCCCAAGAGCCGTATCCGCCAGGCAGCGTCACGCCATTCAGCTGCTCAAGCACATCTTCTGAGCGTGGATCAACCGCGGTGATCGGTCCGCGATAATCGTATCGCCGATCATAAGTTTCGAGGCCGATTTGCAGCGCTTCTTGAGCCGCCAATTGAAGCTTGGTGTCAATTGTTGTGCGGATCGATAGCCCGCCCTGCTCAAGCTCTTCTTCGCCATAAAGATCAATCAGCTGTTTGCGCAGCTCTTGGACGAAATAGGTCGCTGCGGCATATTCAGGCCCATACAGGCGGCGGGTTGTATTGAGCGGTTTCGCTTTTGCTTCGGTCGCTTCTTCTTCGGTAATATAGCCGTTCTCGGTCATCCGGTTCAGCACATAGTTACGGCGCTGAAGCAAGCGTTCCGGATTGGTATATGGGTTCACCCGACCCGGGAATTTGGGCAGCGACGCCAAGACCGCAGCTTCTGAATAATCCAGTTCAGGCAGCGACTTGTTGAAATAGTTGAGCGCCGCAGAGCCGACACCATAAGAGCGGCCGCCGAGGTAAATTTCATTCAAATAGAGTTCGAGGATGTGCTCTTTGCTGAACGCCGCTTCCATGCGGCGAGCAATGATCAGCTCTTTGGCTTTGCGGACAATGGTTTGATCACGTGTCAGCAAGAACACTTTCGCGACTTGCTGGGTGATCGTTGATCCGCCCTGCAATCCGCCGCTGCCGGTCAGGCGGTTGCGCGCGGAATTAATCACCCCTCGCAGCATGCCGACATAGTCGACGCCGCCATGTTCAAAAAATTTCTTATCTTCCGCTGAAACAAAAGCGTGGATGACGTGTTCCGGCATTGCTTCGAACGGAATGAAGACGCGGTGCTCATCGGCAAACTCATAGATCAGCGTGCCATCGCCGGCATGAACACGCGAGGTGACCGGCGGGTTATATTCCGCGAGCTGCTCAACCGAGGGAACGGTCCGACCGAGCGCGGCCATCCAAATCATGAAGGCGATAATCGCCAAGATTCCCAACACAAACCCGGTACCGACGGTCCAAAACAGAACCCGCCAGGTCAATACATGCTGTTTGAAGGTGGCCCACATAGTCCGCTCTCTCACGTATTATCTCACAGCGTGCTGATTCCACGCTTTCACGGCGAGACTAAGGCGGTTCTGGACCTTCGAAAAGGCGCCGCGTCAGTTGCTTGCGAATAATAAATCTTGGCGATCAAAATAGGCGTCGATGGCGCGCTTGATCGCTTCAGCGGATTTCCGCCGCCCGCGCTCTGATTTCAGCCGTTTCGCATCGGCGCGATTGGTCAGAAAACCAATCTCCACCAGGACAGCAGGTACATCTGGAGCCAGCAAGACAAAAAAGTTCTGGCGGCGATGCGTATTGCGCAAAAGCGGCCCAGCTTGTTTGAGTTCCGGAACCAGGAATTCGGCGAAAATCTCAGAATTCGATTTGGTCTCGCGCACGGTCAGATCCTGCAAAATGTCTGACACTTCGTCAGAGGTGCCGTCCTCGAACGGCATATTCCAGCCAAATCGCTTTGCGGTCTTGTCGATCCGCGCCTCGCCACGGGTCGAAATCGTATAAACAGAGGCCCCGCTGACCGTTGGCTTTCCAGCGGCATCAGCGTGGACTGAGATAAACAGGTCAGCACCCCAATTGCGCGCCATGGTGACCCGATCTTCGTGCTCGACATAGACATCGGTTTCGCGCGTCAGTTTCACGACATAACGGGAGTCTCGCTCGATCAGGTTTTTCAGCTTCAGCGAGGTCTTCAGCACAATGTCAGCTTCCTCATCCCCGGTCACAGCAATCGCGCCGGGGTCTTTGCCGCCATGACCTGGATCGATGACGATCACCCGCCGCTGCTGCGCAGCCATCTTCATCAGCGCGCCAAATCCGGCTGGTTTCGCAGAGGGCGATTCTGGGCGCACAGAGGAGCTTGGTGTTTCAGCGAGCGTGATCGGTTGAGACGATGGCGCCAGCGTTTCAGCTTCGGCCACAGCGAACCGATCAGCTTCAAATCGCGCAAACCGGGTTGCATCCCGCCGCGCCGCCGATTGAAACCGCGCCAGGGAAACGCCAGACAGATCGAGAATGTATCGATAAAGCTGCTCGCTGCCTGATGGCGGCAGGTCGATCTCGCGCATAATCATCATCGGTTGCTCTAACTCGAAAATGATCCGATCCGTATCCAATGTGTACGCAAACACGCCGCCCGTCGGTTCGGCAAAGAACGGGGTCGGCGCCAGTAGGAAAGTCTCCGGCACCATTTCGATGAGCAGTCCATCATCGGTCTCTCGCAAGAACACATCTGGGCGGATTTGGCTTTGGGAAGTGATGGTGATGCGGGTGAACTCGCCATCACCTGCAACGCCGACAGATTGCACCTGTGCGACCCCGAACAGGGGTACAAAGGCGGCTAATATTGCCATGTAGAAAAGAGTCAGCAATCGCATCAAAAGGCTTTGTTCCACCACGCTCTTAGGCGCTTTATTATCCCAATGTTTCTATTTTGTGTAATCCCATAGCGATGAACACGAGATGATGCTTCACCTGGTTCCGTGTTTAGGAAGGGACCACAAATGTCATACCAAATCGCTAAAATGAGTCTCGCTGCTGGCATATTCATGACCGCATACGCTCCCCTCGCTGCCGCGGATGATCACAGGCATGCGATGACGATTTACAATGACGCATCGAACGATGGTTACCTCTCATTTGGGCAAACCGATGGCATTGGCGATAAAATCGTCTGGCACTCTGATATGCAAACGGAGACGGGTGAAGCGATTGGTGTCGGCTCTGGACATTGCACCCAACTCGACGCGGACAAGAACTTCTTCTGCTCGTTCACGATCGCAATCGATGGGCGCGGCATCTTCGCGGGACAAGGCGTTCAGCAAACAGAACCAGCCCCTTCGAACTACCCCATCACCGCAGGAACGGGTGAGTTCGAAGGCGCCACGGGCACAATGATCTCGAAGCCGGTCGAGGATCGGGCGCGCTTCGTCTATGAGATAAGCTATCGCCTTCCCGAGTGATAAGGCTCTAAACAAGCGGCATCGCCCTTAAACACGTCAGGCGAGAAAAGCGCACCGCGTGTATTCTACAAAATAAAAGCCCCGGTCGTTTCCCAAGCGAAACAAGAAACATCCGCATGCCCGCATTTTGGGTCTTTTAATTCAGTGCCAAAGGGGGCATGTAGGATTCACGCTCAGAAATGAGCCCAAACAGGATCCCCGAAAGGCGGGTGAACAGGCCTAACCCCCTGCACTATCGCCGATACGGAACGGATAATATGAGCTTACAGGTCGCAAAATTCAGAACCGAGAGCCGCTCTATGGATAGAGCTGGCCGGGCTGGTTTGCTGCCTGTCCCTAATCACAATTTTACTGGCGCGTATCGCCATCGCTCGCATGACAACCGAGCCTTAGCGCCGCCAGTCCACAAGGCAGCTTACAATGAGCAAAACTATGCTGATCGACGCGGTCCACCAGGAAGAGACCCGTGTCGCCCTCGTCAACAAAGGACGTGTCGAGGATTTTGATTTTGAAACAACTGGCAGCGAACAATTAAGAGGCAATATCTATCTCGCGAAAGTCACGCGCGTAGAGCCCTCTTTGCAAGCCTGTTTCGTCGAATATGGCGGCAACCGCCATGGCTTCCTCGCTTTTAGCGAGATTCATCCTGACTATTATCAATTGCCGCAAGCTGATCGTGAGGCGCTCCTCGAAGAGGCCGCGCGTGAGGCAGAAGCCGCAGCCGATGATGATATCGACGATGATGACGACGATACCGATCTCGATGACGACTCCGATGATGACGAGACTGAGCTAGACGCCGAAGACACTGACGAAGAGTCAGATGACGCGGATGATAGCGAGTCAGAGACAGACGCAGAAACCGAAGACGACGCAGAATCTAAGGAAGAGGAGTCCGACGAGGACGCTTCAGAAGACGCAGCTGACGCCGAAGCAGATGCGGATGCGGACTCGGACGAAAAAGAAAAAAAGAAGCCGCGCGCGAAAGCCGAACATCGCCGCCGCGGGGCCCGCAAATCGCGTGGCACCTCGATCACCCGTCGCTACAAAATCCAAGAAGTCATCCGGCGGCGCCAGGTCCTTCTGGTTCAGGTTGTCAAAGAAGAACGCGGCAATAAAGGCGCAGCTCTCACGACGTATCTCTCGCTCGCCGGTCGCTATTCGGTGCTGATGCCCAACACGCCTCGCGGCGGCGGCATCTCTCGGAAAATCCCGAACGGCAATGATCGCAAGCGTTTGAAAGCGGTTATGGACGATCTACAAGTGCCCAAGGGCATGGGCCTCATCGTTCGCACAGCTGGCGCCAAACGGACCAAGTCCGAAATCCGGCGCGACTATGATTATCTGCAAAAACTGTGGGCCAAGATCCGTAGCAAAACTCTCGAATCCGTGGCGCCTGAACGCATTCATGAAGAAGGCGGGCTGGTGCACCGCGCCATGCGCGACATGTTCGATCGCGAGATTGAAGAAGTCGTTGTGCAAGGTGATCGGGCCTATCGCGAAGCGAAAGATCTCGCGAAAACGCTGATGCCGACCCAGGCAAAGAAAGTGAAACGCTGGACAGCCGCGGCGCCCCTCTTCGTCAAAGAAGGCGTTGAAGATCAGCTCGACTCCATCTTCTCACCGACGGTTCAAATGAAGTCTGGCGGCTATTTGGTCATCAACCAAACCGAAGCCTTGGTCGCCATCGATGTGAACTCTGGTAAATCCACCAAAGAGCGCAATATCGAACAGACCGCTCTGCACACCAATTTGGAAGCCGCCGAAGAAGCTTGCCGCCAAATGCGCCTACGTGACCTTGCCGGTCTCGTCGTGATCGACTTCATCGATATGGACGAGAACAAGAATAATCGCGCCGTCGAGAAGAAGATGAAAGAGGCGCTGAAGCTCGATCGAGCGCGTGTTCAAAACAACCGTATCTCGCAGTTCGGCCTGATGGAAATCTCTCGCCAGCGCCGCCGAGCTGGTGTTCTACAGGCGACCTCCGAGAAGTGCGAATCCTGTGACGGCACCGGCCGTCGCCGCTCCATTCCATCCTCAGCCCTGCAATTGCTGCGCGCGGTTGAAGCGCGGGCAGCCAATGGCGGTCTGCGCGGCATCACCGTCACGGCCCCGACAGATGTTGCGCTCTATCTGCTCAACTCCAAACGCGATCAGATCTCTGCGATTGAAGAGGAGGTCGGCTACACAATCGCAATCAAATCATCGGCTACGATGATCCCTGGCGATTTTGAAATTGATGCTGACAAGTCTTCAAGCGGCCGTCGTCGCCGTCAAAAATTCAATCGCGCCGACTTCCTTGAAGGGGATGAGGACGATCACCTGCTCCCTGACGCGGAAGAGGATGAAGACGAAGATCAAATCGAGTCTGAAGCCACATCCGAAGAAGATGGCGAGGACGCGGGCGGCAAACGCAAACGTCGCCGCCGCGGCCGTCGCGGGGGCCGTCGCCGCCGCAAAGATAATGAGGCTCTGGATCCAGGCGCCCCGCCATCAGATGGCGGCGCGCTATTGGACGGATTGGCGGTGTCCTTCACCAATCTGCTAGGCGAAGAGCCCGATGATCTTCCTGAAGCCAGCGAAGGCGGCCTAGAAGCCAAACCCGTCGCGGTGCCAGAAGCTCGCAGCGCTGAGCCAGCGACCGAAACTAAAGCCGCAGACGAAACAGCCGAAGACGAGCCGAAAGAGGGCAAAAAGCGCCGTCGCCGCCGCCGCCGCAAACGCAAGAGCGACGAAGCCGCGCCAGTGGCAGAGACTGAAGCAGGCGCAGACACGGAGGCCGCAGACGCTGCGGAAACACCCGCAGAGGCCGAGCCAGCACCTACCCCGGAAGAGCCGCCAATCAAGCTCGTGGAAGACCCAGCCCCTGCCGAAACACAGGCAGAAGCTGAACCAACCGCAAGCGAACCGGCGCCTGAACCCGAAATGGCATCTGAGGCCCCCACCGGACCGATCGCCACTGAACCAGTCCTGGAAACCACCGCGAAACCAAAAAAGAAAAAACGCGGCTGGTGGTCCCGCTAGGCGCGAGTCGCTTGGTTGGGTGTGGGCGTTGTGGTGACTGAGACGGTCTGGCTTTGGGGCTGGAGCGGATATGCCGATTGTTTGTTTCCGGTCAGGCTTCAATATCATTCTCGCTAATTTCCAACTCACCGAGCCGAATGCCGTGTAAACACTTAGCGCTGTAATTTCTGCACAAGAGAAGCTCTATTGAGACGGAGGCGAGACGATCGAAGAACGGGAAGATCGATTGGGCGCGTTAGACGCTTCAATTCCGGGCGGATTGCCCCGTCGCGGTGCCCCATCATCGATCGGAATTTTAAGTTGGCCCTCAGCCAATTGAACTTCGATGTTGAGGAGTTATACCGTCACCTCGAGACAGGGTCATGTTGACGGCCCTGATTCAGATCATGCACAATCTTCGAAGCATCTGCATATCGTCGCTATGAAAATGTCCTCTACATGGGATCTACTTCGACAGGAACGCATCTATATCTTCTTCCATGAGTCGCTGATAGACTTGAGCGACCATAGCGACGTCATCGCGCGAAGGTCTGGTGATATGCGTTTCGGTCGGGAGGCATTCGGAAGGCGCATCATCTCGGTACCATTCCGTTGCAAATTCATAGCGCATAATAGACTTTGGGTCGAAATCAGTTAGAGCAAGATCGTTGCTTTGCTCCATTCGCTCCAGATTAAACTCTGCGTCTGCACGAGACCAAAAGTTGGGGGCGTGTTCCAAAAGTGTCAGGACACCAGGTCGATTGCCGCGACCATCGCGCACTGCTTTTTGCGCGTCATCAAGCGTAAGTTCGTATCCCACATCATCCTCAAGCCTGAGAGCGCCACCGCAGTCGCTGGTCGGGTGCTGATGTTCATGTCGCAATCCAAGCGCGTGCCCAAATTCGTGATAAACTATCTTTTTCCAATCGGCCGGTAGTGGCGAATAACCATGAAAACCTTCAAGGTTCATGGAAGCGACGTGCGGAGGAGTTAAGACCGGATTGGTGCTATCAGTCCCGATCATCGACCAATAGCCTAACCCTGGTTCGAAACTGATTCGAATATCCGCAGCATAGGTCGTGTCCTCGTGCGTCCAGGTATGGAACACGAATCCGTCTGCTTCATCTGTTCCGAAATCGAAGTTGAGGGCGCCCCTAATTCGATAAGGATCGAAAAAACCTCGTTTAGGCCTGTGCGCGTCAGTCTGCTCATTTGTCAGATTGGCCCAATCTTGCGCGACACTCATGATCTCCCGCCGGACTGCTGGTGAACCTCCGTTAAAGGCGACGCGAATGGGTCGAAGGTAGGTCCCGCGATAGGCTCTCTCGGTCGAAAGCGCGGTGGGTTGCCCGGGCTCATCGGGTACACAAATTTCCAGTGCCGTACCTTCATCAAGGTCCGCTGAGAACCCCCGCGGACACCGCTCGCTTCCTTTCAAGAACGGTGTTCGATTCAGGCATTTATGCAATTCTCGCTCGGCGGATCTCAACCGACTCGACCGATAATTGTTTGAGCGTCGAACATCGGCCCGTTCCTTCACAGCTCTCGGGCTGAACTCGCCTGACATGCCTTCAATGAAGGTTTTGTCTAATGGAGCATCCGAAACAATCAGGGGAGTTTCGGTTAATCCGTCTTGTTGTTTAAGCTCACGAATATGGGCTTCTGCGCGTTTTGGCTCCGCTGTCTCAAGCAACAGCGGCTCCAATTCATCCACACGCGCCTGATAGTCAGCGTGACAGGTCGACTTCCATTCATCCGCTAGTTGAAACGGCTGAGCTGGTGGTTCAGCCGACGTATCGGCATACCCCGCCCCAATCAGCAACAGACCAGCGATCCAGACCAGATAAGCGCGAAATCTCATTTGCACTATTTCTCCCAACACTCATGGCGTCATCCGAGGGTCGTAGAGACTCTCGATGATCGGTTAAGGTGATTGGTGTTTAACCCGCGGTCAATCGATGGACGCGAAAACTGATCTGCCAAATCGCCAGTAAATCTCTTATTTTAGAAATTATTGTGACAATTGAGGCTCAGTCGGCGACCGCTTTGACGCCGAGATCGGAGAGCCGGGCCCCTCCGGCAGCTGGCTCTCGGACCAGCGCGACGCGCCTTCCCGGATAACAAATTGACCTTCGCGCCAAGCAGCCTCCCCACTCCAAAACAAAAACTCCCTTGACCCCGGCCTGTGGATTTCATATGTGCGCCCCTGACAAGTAAGCGAACCACGACGAGCTTTTCGGAGCTGTCAGTACGGGGGAGCCCAACTGTCTTCTCTTTCAATGTCGGTTTCGTGCCGATCTTGCTTTGCGAGGATACTTGGATGACTCATCCCCTGAAGGGCGCCTGCCCACCGATTCCAGTCCCACTGATCAAGCGCATTGATGTTGCGTTTGACACCACCACTGTGCACAGGACTTTTGCCAAGGACGCTGATTATATGGCGGCCGTGGCTGAACTTATAAGGCCGTAGCGGGCCACTTGCCCGCCTCATTCCGACTGAGCCGGATGGTCGTGTCAACGAGCATCTGTCCCTGATCCTTCCAGGCGATCTTCGCCTCGTTTTCGGAAATCCTGTCCTTATGTTTCGTTCACATTCCTCGCGCCTTGCGCAACCTGCTCTTCTTCCAGATTTCGACCGCCCATTCGGTCTGCCCGCCTTCAACTCGGTTGAATCGGCCTTGGATGCCTATGAAGGCGATGACGCCGTCTATGCGCTGTATCCGCAGCGGATCGCCGCGGCGACTGATCTGTTTTTGAACCATTTTCCCGGCAAGACGCTCTATGCCGTGAAAGCCAATCCGCACCCGGCGGTTCTGAAAATCCTATGGGCCAGCGGCTTGCGCGGGTTCGATGTCGCCTCCATCCGTGAGGTGGATATGGTGCGGGAGGTTTGCCCGGACGCTGAGCTCTATTTGATGCATCCGGTGAAGTCCCGGCGCACCATTCGCCACGCTTATGAAGCCGGTGTACGACATTTTGCGTTCGATTGCGCCGCAGAGCTCGGGAAGATCCTGGTCGAGACTCAAGACGCCGAAGACTTGCATCTGCATTTGCGCCTCGCGCTGCCGAAAGGCGGCTCGGCCTCGATGCCGCTTGATGGCAAATATGGCGCGGCATTCGACGAGGCCGTGGAACTATTGCGCAGCGCGCGGCCAGTCACAGCAAAACTGGGCGTTTGTTTTCATGTCGGCAGCCAGTGCATGGATCCTGCCGACTATATCCAAGCGCTGTCTTACGTTCATGGCCTGCTCGAGACGGCCCAAGTTCGCATCGACAGCCTCGATTGCGGCGGCGGGTTCCCGGTCGCTTATCCAGGCATGACCCCGCCCCCGATGCAGGATTATTTCGACCGAATCGAGAAAGGCCTCCATATTTTCGGCTTTGAAGAGCTCGAAATCATTGGTGAACCGGGTCGTGCGCTTTGCGGTGAAGGCGGCTCAACTTTGGCACGGGTCGAGCTTCGCAAAGGCCAAGATCTGTATCTCAATGAAGGCTCGTATGGGTCGCTGTTTGATGCCGCCCAGTGTGCTTGGAAATATCCAGTGCGTTTGCACCGCGACGGCGAGGCCAGCGAAACAATGGACGCGTTTCGGTTCTTCGGCCCAACATGCGACAGCTTGGACGTGATGGCTGGGCCCTTCACCCTGCCCGCAGATATCCGGGAGGGTGATTGGATTGAGATCTGTCATCTCGGCGCGTATGGGCAAGCGATGGCGACAGACTTTAACGGCTTCCAATCGGACACGACGGTCGCCATTCTGACATAAGCCGCTATCTCTGCTATCGGGACACAAATCTCAGGAGCCCTGACCGCATGAGCGATACGTCAAAGCACAAAGCCGCAATGCAGAAATTGCAAGCGGAGCAAAAGCGCAAAACCGATGAGGCGCGAGATCCCGATCGCGGTTTGATCTTGGTCCATACCGGTCATGGCAAAGGCAAGTCATCCTCAGCTTTCGGTGTTATCATTCGCGCGCTCGGTTGGGGGCAATCGGTTGGCGTTGTCCAATTCATCAAGGGCAAATGGATCACCGGCGAGCGCCAATTCTTCAAACGCCTCGGTGAGGTCGATTGGCACACAATGGGCGATGGCTTCACTTGGGATACCCAAGACAAAGACAAAGACGTGGAAGCGGCGACCGCTGCATTCGCAAAGGCGCGCGAAATGATGGCGAGCGGCGATTATGATCTCATCGTCTTGGACGAGATCAATATCGCGCTGCGCTATGATTATCTTACCGTCGACGCCGTTCTGGAAGGATTGGACGCGAGGTCAGACAAGACGAGCGTTGTTCTAACCGGCCGAGATGCCAAGCCTGAGCTTTGCGATTATGCCGACTTGGTCAGCGAAATGCGGGAAATCAAACACCCATTCAAAGCCGGCATAAAGGCGCAACGCGGCATCGATTTCTAACGCGCTCCGTGCGCCCTGCTCAGTTTGACAAAGCCTCAGGGCTCGCGCATGACTCATCACAGATGGTGCTGCCTTAGTCGGCGGCTAAGAGGGAAGCCGGTTTAAATCCGGCGCTGTACCCGCAACTGTCAGCCAGGAGCTGATGGCCACAATGCCACTGAGAGACTTGATCTTGGGAAGGCGGCCAAAAGCGCAGATCGGTGAGCCAGGAGACCTGCCATCGCGTCGTTCGTCCGGAGGCCGGGAAGAGTCTCAGCGGTCGGGAAGGTTTCGCACCTCTCCTTTGAAACGACACTTGAGTTTGGGCCGGTTGCCGGAAGCGCGGCAACACCAATGGCCTTGATGTCGTTTAATTCGGGATTGCCCGATGGAGAGTATGCTATGTCCGCAAAAGCCCTGATGCTTCAAGGCACTGGTTCCGATGTCGGAAAATCGGTTTTGACCGCTGCGCTGTGCCGATTGGCGAAGAGACGCGGGCTAAGTGTGGCGCCGTTCAAGCCGCAAAACATGTCCAACAATGCCATGGCCTGCGCGACCGGCGGCGAGATTGGGCGCGCGCAAGCTTTGCAAGCCCGCGCGGCGGGCGTCGAACCAAACACAGACATGAACCCCGTTCTGCTAAAGCCGCAAACCGATCGTGCGGCGCAAGTCGTGCTTCAAGGCAAAGCGCTGACGACGATGGAAGCCATGGAATATATGGCCGAACGCGCCTCGCTGATGGGCGCTGTGATACAGAGCTTCTCACGCCTGTGCGACACGCATGACTTGGTCCTGGTTGAAGGCGCCGGCAGCCCGGCTGAGGTCAATTTACGGGCTCGCGACATTGCGAATATGGGCTTTGCGCGGCGCGCTAATGTTCCGGTCTGCATGATCGGCGACATTGATAAAGGCGGTGTGATTGCGAGCCTAGTTGGTACGCAAAACGTCTTGTCGCCGGAAGATGCCGCGATGATTAAAGGCTTTATCATCAACAAGTTCCGCGGCGATGCGAGGCTTTTCGATGATGGGGTCGATTTCATTCAAGCCCGAACAGATTGGCCCTGCTTCGGCGTCGTTCCATGGTTGCGCGCAACAGCGCAGCTTCCCGCAGAAGATGCGGTCGTATTGGAGAAGCAAACCACCGCACATTCTGGCCGGATCAAGATTGTGGCGCCGATGTTCTCGAGGCTCGCAAATTTCGATGATGCGGACCCTCTGCGACTAGAGCCAAATGTCGACTTTGAATGGATCCCACCAGGCCACCCTATTCCGCTGGACGCAGACCTGGTCATCTTGTTCGGCACCAAATCCACGATCGGGGATCTCGCTTTCCTTAAAGCCCAGAAATGGCATCACGACATTATTGCTCACGCGCGTTCCGGTGGGCATGTGCTCGGCATTTGCGGCGGGTATCAAATGCTTGGCGGCTTGATCAAGGATCCGAACGGTTATGATGGCGCGCCTGGAATTGCCAAGGGCTTGGGCCTGCTCGATGTGGAAACCGAAATGACGGGCGCTAAACATGTGGCGCAAGTGCTCGCGGCATCGGCGCAAACCGGCGAACCAATCTCTGGGTATGAGATCCATTCGGGGCGCACCGCCGGTCCAGATGCGGCGCGTCCGTTTTCTCACATCGGCGACCGCCCCGAAGGCGCGACATCCGCAAATGGCAGAATTCAAGGCACCTATCTCCATGGCGCGTTTTCAGACGACACGTTCCGCCAAGCCTGGCTGTCACGATTGGACGCCCATATGTCGAGCAAGCTCAATTACGAAGCCGCGGTCGATATCGCTTTGGACGAACTCGCAGACGGGGTTGAGAGCGCTTTGGATGTAGATGCACTCTTCGCTCTGGCTCAGTGTCCCAAGATCGGATCCTAAACCGTTTCAATCATCCCACTGCTGCTCAAAGAATAGAATTGCTTGACCATGCGGAGGGCGTGACACCTAATTTCCAGAAAATTGAGGAGCGGGCTCATGAGCGATACTGATTTTAACGGCAAGAACGTCCTGGTTGTGGGCGGCACCAGCGGCATCGGCAACGGCATCGCTCATGCTTTTCGAGACCGCGGCGCCACCGTCGAAGTTTGGGGCACACGCGCTCGCGCAGAAGACTATAGTGCCGCAGATGGGTCTGATCTGACAGGCCTGACCTATCAGCAAGTCGATGTGGGGTCCCCCAATGCGATCACGGCGGCGACCTTGCAAATCGGGACGCTCGATGTCTTGGTCCTGTCGCAGGGCATCGTTGCTTACAAACGCGCGGAGTTTGAGCGCGAAGGCTGGGATAAAGTCATGGCCGTCAATCTCGATAGTCTCATCCATTGCAGCGAAAAGTTCCGGCCTGACCTCAGCGAACGCCAAGGCTCAATCATCATTATCAGCTCGGTCTCTGGTGTCCGCGCAAATATCGGAAACCCGGCCTATGCCGCCTCGAAAGCTGGCGCTATCAGCCTGACAAAATCGCTCGGTCAGGCCTATGCGCGGGACGGAATTCGGGTCAATGGCGTGGCGCCGGGCCTCGTGGATACAAAGCTCACAAAAGTCACGACCGATAACCCTGATCGGTTGAAAGGCGCCTTGCGAACTATCCCGCTTCGCCGGGTTGGACAGCCGGAAGAGATTGCCGGTGGCGTGCTATTTTTGGCCTCGCCCCTGGCGTCTTATGTCTGCGGACAGACCATTTTTGTCGATGGCGGCATGACGCTCTAGGCTCGGGTCGAAACTAGACGCTTTTCACGTTGCCGCTTTGCTCGAGAAACCATTGATAAGTCTGCTCAAGGCCTTGCTTCAGCGGAATGGACGCGCTCCATCCCAGCTTTTGAAGCTTTGACACATCCATCAGTTTTCGCGGGGTGCCATCGGGCTTGGAGCTGTCGAATACGAGTTCACCTGAATAGCCCGTAACCGCCATCATCGTTTCGGCGAGTTCACGGATCGTACAGTCCACGCCGGAGCCAACATTTATGTGCGACAGCATCGGATCGGAATGTTCCGCATAGGTCGCCGGATCTAAATCCATTACATGCATGCTGGCTGCTGCCATATCATCCACATGTAAGAATTCTCGCATCGGCGTGCCGCTGCCCCAGACTGTGACGGCTGGGTCTTTCGCCTCTGCAGCTTCGTGAAAGCGGCGCATGAGCGCAGGAACGACATGACTGTTCTCAGGATGAAAATTATCGCCTGGCCCATAAAGATTGGTCGGCATCACCGATCGATAATCGCGCCCATATTGCCGCGCATAACTCTCACACAATTTGATCCCAGTGATCTTTGCAATGGCATAGGGTTCATTCGTCGGCTCGAGCTTGCCGGTCAAAAGCGCGTCTTCTCGCATCGGTTGTTCAGCGTGTTTCGGGTAGATGCAAGATGACCCCAAGAAGAGAAGATTCTGAACATCAGACACATGTGCGGCATGGATGATGTTCGTCTCTATCATTAGATTTTCATAAAGAAATTCAGCGGGGTAAGTGTTGTTGGCGTGAATGCCGCCCACCTTCGCCGCAGCCAGATAGACTTGATCAATTTTCTCCGACGCGAAGAAGGCGCGAACCGCGGTCTGGTCGGTCAAATCCAGGTCTTGGCGCGACCGCACGATGATCTCGCCGGCGCCATCTGCTTCGAGTTTGCGGACCAAGGCT
The DNA here is from genome assembly GCF_056850855.1 of Hyphomonas sp. ske169. Taxonomy (NCBI): domain Bacteria; kingdom Pseudomonadati; phylum Pseudomonadota; class Alphaproteobacteria; order Hyphomonadales; family Hyphomonadaceae; genus Hyphomonas; species Hyphomonas sp. ske169. The sequence goes on from NZ_CP096146.1 coordinate 600,436, forward strand.
GAGCCAACCATGCCGCGATGGCCTGCAACATAAATTCTGGGACCAGCAGGCATCTCGCTATGTTTCCGTCGCTACTGGCACGTCATAGCCGTGCGCCTTCAAAAAGGCGTGGCGCTGGGCGTCTTTCAAATCAGCCGCGACCATTTCGGCGCACATTTCTTCGACGGAAATTTCGGGCTCCCAGCCGAGTTTAGACTTGGCTTTCGATGGATCCCCGAGCAGCGTTTCGACTTCAGCGGGGCGGAAATAACGCGAGTCGACTTCAACAATCCGGTCACCGACAGAAACCGATGGTGCTTTGTCGGATGTTACCTCTTCGACGATGGCGTATTCTTTAACGCCCTCTCCTTCAAAGCGGAGTGTGATCCCGAGCTCTTGAGCGCTCATTTTCACGAAATCGCGGACGGAAATTTGTCGGCCCGTGGCGATCACGAAATCCTCGGCCTCATCCTGCTGGAGCATCATCCACTGCATGCGGACATAGTCTTTCGCATGCCCCCAATCGCGCAAAGCATCCAAATTCCCTAGATACAAACAGCGCTCTAACCCTTGAGCGATATGCGACAGACCACGGGTAATCTTGCGGGTCACAAAGGTCTCGCCGCGCCGCGGGGATTCGTGATTGAACAAGATGCCATTGCACGCATACAGCCCATAAGCCTCGCGATAATTCACGGTGATCCAATACGCATAAAGCTTCGCCACCCCATAAGGCGAGCGCGGATGGAATGGCGTTGTTTCGCTTTGCGGGGTCTCTTTCACGAGGCCATAGAGTTCGGACGTCGAGGCTTGATAGAACCGGGTTTTGTCTTCGAGTCCTAAGAACCGGATGGCCTCGAGCAATCGCAATGTCCCAATCGCGTCCACATCGGCCGTGTACTCAGGTGCCTCAAAGCTCACCGCGACATGGCTTTGCGCGCCAAGATTATAGACTTCATCGGGCTGCACTTCTTGCATCAAGCGCGTCAGGTTTGATGTGTCTGTCAGGTCTCCATAATGGAGCACAAAGCGCTGATTATCAGTGTGCGGGTCTTCATAGATATGATCGATACGCTGAGTATTGAAAGAAGACGCACGCCGCTTCAATCCGTGAACTTCGTAGCCCTTTTCCAGCAAGAGCTCCGCAAGATAGGATCCATCTTGCCCCGTTGTTCCAGTAATCAATGCGCGCTTCATCGTGATTTCAACTCATCATCTATTGCCGCAATCAATGGTCTAGCTCGTGCGTTGGAGCAAGTCATCAAAGTAAGCGATCGTCTTCTTCAGCCCGTCCCGCAATTCGACGCTCGGCGCCCAATTCAGTTGAGACTTGGCGCGCGTAATATCCGGCTGGCGTTGCCGCGGATCGTCTTGAGGCAGCGGTTTGTTGACGAGCTTTGAACGCGATCCCGTCAGCTCCACCACATGTTCGGCAAGTTCCCGAATGGTGAACTCGCCAGGATTGCCGAGATTGATCGGCCCGGTCACCCCGTCGCCGCTCTCCATCAATTGGATCAAGCCATCGACGAGATCATCGACATAGCAGAAACTGCGCGTCTGCTGACCGTCGCCATAAAGCGTAATGTCATCGCCTTTCAGCGCCTGAACAATAAAATTGGAGACGACGCGGCCATCATTAGGATGCATGCGAGGCCCATAAGTATTGAAGATCCGCGCGACTTTGATATCGAGCGCGTGCTGGCGGTGATAGTCGAAGAATAGGGTTTCTGCGCAGCGCTTGCCTTCATCGTAACAAGAGCGCGGTCCGATCGGGTTCACATTGCCCCAATAGCTCTCTTCCTGCGGATGCACATTCGGGTCACCATAGACTTCAGACGTGGAGGCCTGGAGAATGCGCGCCTGTGTGCGTTTGGCTAGACCGAGCATATTGATCGCGCCATGTACCGACGTCTTGGTCGTCTGCACGGGATCAAATTGATAATGGATCGGGCTCGCCGGACAGGCCAAATTATAGATTTGATCCACCTCAACAAAGAGCGGGAAAGTTACGTCATGGCGCAGCAGCTCAAACCGCTTATCATCCAATAAATGCGAGATGTTTGAGCGTGCGCCAGTGAAAAAATTGTCGACGCACAGAACTTCATACTCCTTTTCGAGGAGTTTTTCGCAAAGATGGCTACCAATAAAGCCCGCGCCACCGGTCACCAAAACGCGGTTGATGAGGTGCATAATGATTGTCTCCGGTCTCGCGCAAACATAGGGCCTGCGGCAGCGTTGGCCTGCTATATACCAACAGCCAGGAGAAAAGCTAATCTTACCTGATGTGTCCTCTGCAGTTCGCCTGCGCGGCTATTGAGGCGTGAGATAAGCCGGCCCTGTTTCGATGGGGTGGCAAGTCGCCGCCAAAACCAAGGAAACCTGATTTTCAGCGCCTGGCATCGAACCGACCATCATCCGCGTCATTGAAAGCCCCGTCGCGCTAACCGTTACCGAACCGCCAGATAGCGAATGAAAACTCGCCTGCCCGCGATAGCCCTCAAACTTCTGCGCCTGATCTTGTCCAGGATCCAAAATGTGCAGACTGAGCGGGCGCTGCTTACTTTTCTGCGGCAAGCAATAGACTTCACAGGCCTGGATACGCACTTGAAATCGGGCGGGAGGTTCGGTCCAAACACCATGAGAGGCGAGCTGCGGGGCGGCATAATACGCTTCCTGCGTCGCGCAGAGATAATCGCGATTGATTTGGAACACTTCGCTGTTCGCAGCAGCCTGTCCAACCAAGCTGGCCGCGACCGCAATACAAAGTCCTAAACGCATGATCGTTTCCACTACAACGAGGTAATTCAGAGCCTGAAATATCGACGTTTTGGGTGAACAAAACACTACCTAGAGCTGAATTTCGGACGCTATTCTTGGCGCGGCTCCCCCGGCAGACGGTCAAAGTCGCGCTTCCATTGGATCGCGACTTTCGGCCCGAGCTCAGGATCGACTTCGGCATCAACTTCAACATTGCTCAGCGGCGTCCATTCCAGCGCAACCGCTGGCGCCCCGGTCGCGCCTGACTCGATCTCAAGATACACATCATCAGCAAGGTATTTGCCTGTGGAAAGCGTCGCTTGGCCCTCATCATCGAATCCGAAATCCAGCCGATCAAGGCCGGTGGCATCTTGCAATTCTCCGGTTAGGCTGAACGCGTCACCGCCCGCAAGCTGAGCCGCTGCGCCTGCGAGTTGCGCGGCTTGTAGCGGACTGAGATTGGACGGCGAGCGACCGAACAGGACCCGCGCTAAGACCTCATCTTCCGGTAGGTTCGGATCAGAACTCAGCTCTATATCAGGATCAGAAAGCGGGCCGGTTAAAGCAATAATGGTGGTGATGCCATCGCGTGTTCGATCCGCCTGAAGTGCCAACTCGCTGTCTTGCAATGGGCCGACAAACCGGACAATTCCCTCCGAGAGGGCGAAACGCTGGCCAAGCAGGTTCGTCTCACCACGCACCAAAGACGCCGAGCCGGATAGACGTGGATCTCCGGGGGATCCACGCACCCTCGCATCCACGCCCCATTCGCTTTCGAAACTGAGGCCATTGATGAAGACTCGCCGATCCGCCTCAACCTTCAGATCAAGCGAAATCGCTTCACGGCCCGGCCCAGTCTCAGTCTCAGTCTCAGTTTCAGCGTCAAGGTCTTGGTTGTTATCAAACTGAACATCCAGAACCGTGTAACCCGCTTGCGGCAGCTTGGTGAGATCGACGCGCATCTCATCGATCCGCACATCCCCTTGCACATGTGTCCGGCGATTGCGGCGATCGACCTTCGCCTGGCCCGTCAGCGTAGTCGAGACATCATTTCGGCGCAACGCGCGGAGCCGGTTCAACGAGATCTCGAGATTGCTATCGCCATTGAAATTGTAGGTTCCGCTAGCCGTAATCGATCCGCCTTTTGCACCGCGCGCGGATGCTTGTTCAACTTTAATCGCGCTCGGATCGAGCTGAAGCTCCGCGTTCAGGTCTTCAAGAAAGATCCCCGTGATCCCATCTTCGAAGACGCCATTTGTCACCGAAGCCGGTCCTGAAAACCGGAAGGACTGACCGTCGCCATTGGAAACGGCGAGTGCGAATTTGCCGCCAAACCGTAAATCGAGTGGCGCTGCCAGCGCCCAAAGCGGTGCGAGTTCCCCCTCGCCCACCAAAGAAATCGGCATCGGCGCGTTCGGCGCTGCTCGTATGGAAAGCAAGCTCCCCGAGTGGATCAGATCCGTCTTAATCGCACCTGTGAGCGTCATGTCAGATTTGGCGGAGTCGACGTCAAAACTTACATCGATCCGGCCATCTAAAACCCGAGATTCCATCGTTAAGGCCGCCCGCTCATACTCTGCACCGGCCCGTGAGAGACCAGTAATCGAGAGCGACGCCGCACCATCAAGCCCGAGATCGCCAATCTGCAGTTCTGCGCGACCTGACGCTGTTCCGAGCAAGCCCGGGCGCTGTAGAAACACGCCTATATCTTCGAGCGCAATTTCGCTGACCGCGAGTGTGGAGGGACGCGCGCCGGAATTATCAAAGTCGAGAGCGATTTCACCGCCAAAGCCAGAGAGCGCTCCGCGCACCATCAGGTTTGGCGTAAATGCAAAACTAAGAGGTGCACTGATCGCCAGCGTCTGGTCACCAATCTTCGCATCTCCCGCTAGGCTAAGCTCGCGATTCTCCGCATTGAGCACCAATGGATGCGCACCTGAGATCGACATTGGCGCGTCGAGGACGCCGACTTCACCGTCATAGGTCGCAGTTCCACTGAATTCCGGCCAATTGCCTGATAGGTCCAGATCGATCGCACCAAGGGTCACCTGATCGGTTTGCACATCCCGCATCGCGATCTGAGCGATCAGTTCCCGCCCGCCATAGTCAACATCAACCTGAAGATCAGACACGTTCGGAATAGCGCCTTCAATCTCCGTTTCGAAAACGGACTCTTCAATCGCCGAAAAATCGAACTGCCCCTGGCCGCGGGCGATTAACTGCCGCCATTCTGCATCGACTCCGGAGACCAAGAGCCGCCCATTATCGAATTGCGCCGTCATACCCGCCACAACTGGATCTCCTTGAAACGTGCCATCCAAGTTTAGGATGATGGCGGGGCGCGTCGGCGTTCCCGAGAGCGAGATTTGCGACCGCACCGGGCCGTCGAAGCCAGTGACGGCATCATCAAGTAACGCCTCAACTTCCCCCATAAGTGCAACCCGATCTGGATCTAGATCCCCCCTCAAAGTCGCGGAGATCGTGTCCGCTGTGATTTCAGCCCGGGCGATGGACAAGCCGTCTTCGACACGTTTGGCGCTGACAGAATACTCGAGTTGTGGTGCCAAAGCCTGGACGATCTGAGGGGCGGAAGGTTTCGCCTGCGCCCGGCCCTCAAGAGAAAACTCGACCGTCGAAAGATCGTCTCCGCTCAGTTCGAACACGCCTGTGACCTGCTCCAAGATCGAGACACTCTCGACGCCGAATGTGCCCGAAAAATCCACGGCGCCACCGGGCCGAAAAGTTCCGATAGCCCCGGCAGAGATGCCTGCCCCTCGAACGTTCATCTGCTCGACTGAAAGCAACCCCCGATCCAAAGCATAATGGCCAACAAAATCAGCCCGCACCGGCGCAGACCGAATGCGGCTCGGAACGCCCTTCAAAGGCGTGCCGGTGAGCAGGCTATCGACGGAAAGAACCCCGCTGCCAAAACTGATCTGACCATCGCTCGAAACGGTCTGCATATGATAGTCGCCATATTTAAGGCTCGGCGCTTCGATCCGCCCGTCAAACGTGATCTTGCCATCGACCTGACTTACTCGGCCAGACGCATCGAAGTCCACCATCTCTAAACGTGATAGCCCGCTCAGGCCCGGCATATCCAAACCACGCGCCCTCAGGACCAGGTTCTCCAGCATGCGGCCGGATTCCGCATCCTGGACATCACCTTCTATCTCAATCGCGCCATTGGGTGCAGACATGCGGGCAGATAGACGACGCTCGGGATCGAGTTCGGCGCTAAACTCAGCCGCGCCTCCGAGCCGATTGGCCATCGCGCTAAACCGGGAAAACCTGGATAAGTCGGCGCGCCCCGACACGGTGTAGGATTGCCGACGAGCATTTGCCGTCAGACTCAGTACCGTTTCGCCTCCGAGCCTCGCATCTGCCTCCAAATCACCGCCGAGCAATCCACCTGAGGCGGTAAGCGTCGCCGACAGAGGCTCTCCTTCGGGCGCCCCCAGGAGTTTCGAGATCAGTCCATCTGGCGCGGCAAGCAGGTCAAAATCGCCCTCGAGCATCGTGTCGCCGCCCCAGGCAATATCGGCCTCAATCTTATCCCCGCTCACCATAATCGGCGTCAGGTTGAGCTTGAGGGCTCCAGTCCATTTTTGTGCATCCAGTTCACCGCTGAGATGATAGGCCTGCGCTGGCCCCGCGACGCCGTCCGCGAGCGACAAGGTCAAAAGCTCTAACTGTCCAATACGATATCGATCGAATGGAGAGTTGGCAGATGAGCCTGTGGCGGGCGCCAAAACCGGACGCCGCTCGACGCGCACACTTTCGGCTCCCACGTTGCGGAGATCGAGCTCGCCAAAAGCCAAGGGTATGAGCGACCAGGAAACCTCGACCTGGTCTAATTCCATCCACATGCCCGTTTCATCCCGAACTCGAATATGTTCGGCTTTAGCGCCAGAGAAGAGATCGCCACGCAGGTGTTCGACCTCGACGCTTTGCCCGCGAACGGTGAGCGCCTCTAAGCGACTCTCGACAATCGCATGCGCCATTGGCGTCATTAGAAAGATGCGCAAGAAAATCAGAATGAAAACCACGGCAGCCGCGACCCCAATCGCGATCCGTTTCCAAGGCCGGTCGAAAAGAGACGCCCAAACCATCAGAAGGCCTGCCCGATGCTGACATAGACCTGAACCGGATCGTCGCCATCGCGCGGATCGAGAGGCGTCGCAAGATCAAACCGGATTGGCCCAACCAGCGTATCGTATCGAACCCCGAGCCCTGCCGAATAGCGCACATCATTGAAACTCGCGGACTCATCCGCCGTGACGCTGGCCCCATCCAAAAAGGCGGCAAAGCCGAGCGGCCCTTCGCGGCGCCAGCGCAATTCACCAGACACTTCCAGCAGCCCTTTGCCGCCCGTAGGCGTGCCATCTGCAGATTGTGGCCCCACTGACTGATACCCAAACCCGCGGGCACTGCCGCCACCACCAGCAAAGAAACGACGGCTCACTGGAAGCTCATCCAGTGCGGCGCCAAAAACAAAGCCGGAGCGCAACCGAGAAGCGAGCACAAACCGCGCTTGATCATCAAGTGTTCTGTAGGCGCTGAGCTGTGAGTTCAATGAGAAATATTGCGCCTCCCGATCGCCAATGACTACGCCGGGCTCGGCCCGCGTATCGACGCGCCAGCCTGTTGTCGCGTCTAAAGGATCGTCGGCATAGTCGAACCTGACGCCGAGTGACGCGCTCAAAATCTGCTGATCGCGCTGTTCGAACGCGTCTTCTTCGCGCGTAAATTCGCTTGCCGCACCGAGGGTAAAAGTTCGTTGGCGAGAGGCCCGAATTTCGTAGCCGCCAGAAAGCGTTAGAGATTCCCGATCAAACGCGTCGGTTTCCTCCCGTCCCGCTTCGGCGGTTAGAAACAGCGTTCGGTCAAAAGCGAGAAAGTTCGGCACACGCCAATCAATATTTAGCGACCGTTCCAACGTCGCGACGGTTGCTGTCGCGGTGATCGTATCGCCGCGGCGGGTCGCATTGCGGCGCGTAAGACTGCCGGTAAAGCCTGGTCCTTCACTGGTCGAAAAGCTTGTCCCGGAAGCGACGGTGTACCGCTCCCGCTCTTGCAGCTGAACCAAGACATCGCGAACCTCATCCCCGTTCGGGAGCGTTTCTTGGGCAGTCTCATCAATTTGAACACTGGCCAATCGGTAGAGGCGTGTTGCATTCAACCGCCGCGAAAATGCGCTCAGCACGCTCGGGCGATAGACCGTGCCAGCTTCAAACGGAATAACCCGGTCGAGATAATCCCGGCGGGTGCGCGTGCCGCTCGGATAGACGACATCTCCCAGGACGATCCGTGGCCCAGGATTGATCCGATAGGTAATCTCCAGCGTTCCAGCCTCGCGATCACCGAGGGTTCGTCGCTCCAGCGCCCGCGATTCGGCATATCCGGCATTGCGCAACGCCGCGATCAATCCGGCTTCTTGCGCGATAACCGCCTTAGGTTCGGCCAGATCGCCTGGTTTCAAGTCTTGTACCTTCACCAGCGCCTCAGCCGCCTCATCGCTGACCGCTGCGCCGCGCAGATCCGTATTGAGCGTGCCGATCACAAATCTTGGCCCAGGTTCGACCCGGACGCGGGGCACGGGGCGTTCGCCGGGCTCAATCGCGTAAGAAATTTCCGGCGCAAAATAGGCGCGTGAGTTCAAATAGGATTCTATTCGCTCAGCCGCGCGCCGGGCTTGTCGCCGCGCTTCGAATTCGGTCTCAGGCGCTGCCTGATCCTCGAGCTCATCCTGGATTTGATCGAGCAAGTTAGGCGTCGCCGTTTCGCTGGAAACCTGCACGGTCTCAGCGCCCGCAGACCACATCTGCAGACTCAAGCAAAGACTAACGATTAGAACCAGTTTTTTTCTCACCACAGGCGCTCTTGGTTTCTACCCGCATTCACCTGCAAGGCCTGGTCCAAAATAAGGCGAAATCCCCAACAAAGACTGTCGATTTCGACAGGTGCCGCCTTTTTCTAGCGTCAGGGGAAACCTGGTGCCCAAGAGAGGACTCGAACCTCCACGACCATAAGATCACTACGACCTGAACGTAGCGCGTCTACCAATTCCGCCACTTGGGCAAGTGGGTGAACGGCGCGTATAGCGGAGATGCGGTCTCAGCGTCAATCACCATGGACCAGCCAATCCGCTTATTTTTCGAGCGTGACGCGCGCCAGCTTGAACGCCGAGGCGGCAATCTGCTTTTCATTCTCCAAAAGCGTCGCATCGATCGGAGAAATAATCGCTGTTTTCCCGATCATTGGCGCGGCCCCCGTCCCCGCAAGAACCTGGGACAAACACATGCCTGCGCCTGCGGCATAAGCAGTTGAGATCCGGAGAATAGGGACAATCCCATAGAGTGCGCCGGCAAAGACATTGTAATTGATCAGCCGCGTACGCGCGATCCGGTCTTCAATCCCGACATCATTGAAATGGATAAGGGCTTTGAAATGCTTGAAATCGCCGAAACAGACGGTGCGGTAATCGGCCAATTCAACAGTGATGGAAGCACGATCCATACGAGAATAGTGCGGAGAGTCGCTGAAAAAAGGAAGAGTGGTGCCCTCGGCCGGACTTGAACCGGCAAGCCCAATAACGGGCGGCGGATTTTAAGTCCGCTGTGTTTACCAATTTCACCACAAGGGCACGCGCGCTCTGACTAACCGGGCTCGCACGATCTGCCAACCAGGTTTTAACGGCGAAACCGCAAGTTACCCAAAGATCGCCACCAAATCTGCACTGGCATCTGCTATGCATGGTTTTCGACATGCCCCATCCAATGCAGCAAAAACGATACAGTGCCCTCATGGTTTCACTGGCCTGCTATGGTCCGGTCGCGCTTTGCTTAGGCGCAGTATTGGCGTGGGCGATTTTCTAGAATTTATTAGAGTGGTTGCGGTGCACGCATTCTCGCTTACAGGCCGAAGAGCTGGTCGGAACGGCAGGATTCGAACCTGCGACCCCTTGACCCCCAGTCAAGTGCGCTACCTGGCTGCGCTACGCTCCGAACCAGGGCCGGAGGTATAGGCGCCTCTTCAATTTTGGCAATGGGGAATCGCGGTTTGAACCGGTCTAAGCGGCTTTGTTCAGGCGAACTGAATCGAGCCGCGCTTTGATGTCGGTCAAATCGGACAGAATGGTCTCAAGCCGTTCGGTTGTTCCGGTGGCTTCGGAGGTGGCTGGAGCGGCTTCGAAGGCTTTGCGGACGGTTTCTTGCATATCTCTCGCGGGGCTTGATGTTGGTGTTACATCCCCTGAGTCTGCCGGCGCGACAATCCTTGCCTGACCACCAAGTACGCATTCAACGCCTTGTTCGCTCAATAATTTGCTGGCGCCCTTTAGGGTCATGCCTTGATCATGGACCAAAGTCTGGATCGCACGCAGCGCCGACATGTCTTCTGGTCGGAACATGCGCCGGCCATCGCGGCGCTTGAGCGGCTTCACATATTTGGTGAATTTGGTTTCCCAATAGCGCAGCACATGTGGCTGCAAACCAAGCTCTTCAGCAGCTTCCCCGATAGATCGATAGGCGTCAGCGGATTTTTCAATCTTACGGGCAGCAGAGCTAGGCATGAATATGGGTCTCGCGTTTAGCCTCCGACGCGATCTTTGAGCATCGGAGAAGGTTTGAAGGTCACAACCTTGCGCGCCGATATTGTTGCTTGGATCCCTGTCTTCGGATTACGCCCCTCGCGGGCCGCTTTCCGGCGGACATTGAAATTACCGAACCGAGACAGTTTGACTGCCCCTTCGCCTTCCAAGCTCTCGCTGATCATCTCCAGCATACGGTCGAGCAAGTAAGAGGATTCCTGCCGTGTCAGCCCGACTTCGCGAACGATCGCGTCGGTTAGTTCTACACGGGTGAGCGTTGTTGTTGTCACTGTATCAGCTCCTCATGGTTAACAATAAGGGGGCAGTTCTTAACGAAATACGAAAAATTAGAGGCGGAAGAGGCTCGCGCCCCAAGAAAATCCACCACCCATAGCTTCGCTGAGAACCAAATGCCCAGGCTCAATGCGACCATCGCTGACCGCGGTGTGTAAAGCAAGTGGAATCGACGCCGCAGACGTGTTTCCGTGGTCTGCGACCGTTGAAATCACTTTACTTTCGTCGAGTTTCATCTTCTTGGCGACGCCGTTGAGAATGCGCTGATTGGCCTGGTGCGGGACGAACCAATCGACCTCATCGGAGGTAATCCCGGTTTCTTCATAGACCGCATTAATCGCGCTCGAAATATTCGTCACAGCATGTTTGAACACTTGATTGCCCAACATGCGAACGTGCCCGATCGTGCCCGTCGACGACACCCCGCCATCAACGTGCAGCAAATCAGACTTGGTGCCATCAGTGCGAATGTGGTGGGTCAGGATTCCGCGATCCCCAACCTCAGCTTCAGGCTCCGCGGTCAAGACAACGCCGCCAGCGCCATCGCCGAACAGAACGCATGTGCCGCGGTCAGACCAATCTAGGATCCGTGTGAAGGTCTCTGCGCCTATCACCAGCGCCGTTTTGAACAGTCCGGTCTTGAGCATGGAATCAGCGGTCGCCAGCGCGAACAGAAAGCCAGAACAAACCGCCTGAACGTCAAATGCCGCCCCTGCCCCCATTTCGAGCTTTGCTTGAACCGCGGTTGCGGTGGCTGGGAAGGTCTTATCGGGTGTGGTGGTCGCCAATACGATCAGATCGACCTGATCCGCGCTGATCCCTGCCGATTTCAGAATGCGACGAGCGGCATGGGTGGCGAGATCTGATGTGGTTTCATTGTCAGCGGCGATGTGGCGTTGTCTAATGCCAGTGCGCTCCTGAATCCATTGGTCGGACGTCTCAACGATTTGAGACATCTCCTCATTGCTCATGATGCGTTCCGGCAAATAGCCGCCTGTGCCACGGATGACGCTGCGAATTCCGGTCATTCTGAGGCCTCACTTAAGCTGACTTCGACATGGTCACGGCGTAGGCCCGATGCGACCTCTTGCATATATTGGCTGGCGGCGAGATCTGCGGCTAGGTCAACCGCAGTGGCATAGCCTTCCGCATCGGTGCCGCCATGGCTTTTCACAACAACCCCATTCAATCCAAGTAGGACGCCGCCATTTACGTTCGATGGGTCCATTTTTTCGCGCAACCGTTTGAGGCCAGAACTGGCAAGCGCCGCCCCCATTTTGGAGATGACACCTGAGGTCAGCGCCTCGCGAACATAAGACGCGACGAGGCGGGCCGTACCTTCAGCTGTTTTCAGCGCGACATTTCCAGTGAAGCCATCTGTGACGACGACATCCACCGCGCCCATCGCGATGTCATTGCCTTCAACATAACCACGGAAATTCAATCCGAGTTCCGGCGCGCGCAAGCGTTCGGCGGCGAGCTTTAACGTATCGCGGCCCTTATCCTCTTCGGATCCAATATTCAGGAGCCCGATGGTCGGTTTGGCTTTTCCAGTCACCGCCCGAGCATAAGCCTCGCCCATAATCGCGAAAGTTACGAGTTGGTCAGAGTCTGCATCGAGATTGGCGCCGACATCAAGAACCACGGACCGCCCTTCAATGGTCGGCCAAATCGCCGTCATGGCGGGTCTGTGGACGCCTTCCATTTTGCGCAGAGACATCATCGAAAAGGCCATCAGCGCACCGGTATTGCCGGCAGAGACCGCTGCGCCAGCGCGCCCAGCTTTTACCGCCTGAACCGCGCCCCACATGCTAGTGGTCTTGGCGCGTCGCAGCGCTGTGGAGGGTTTCTCGCTCATCGCCACGACATCTTCATGGTGCATGATCGTGCAGCGATCCATCAGGCCGCGGCTTTCAAGCCCAGCGGTGATATCTTCTGCGCGGCCATGAACCTCGAACAGAACATTGCTGCGGCGTGCCGCAAACAGTTTCAGACCATCAAGGACAACCGTTGGAGCGGCATCGCCCCCCATGGCATCAATTGATAGGATTAAGCTGGCCATTGGGCTGAAACTCCGCACCGCGCCTCAAGTCGGCGCAACCTATGCGGGACTGTCTGGAAAGGCAACGCATGTCTTTGATTGCAAGGCAGTTCTGCGTCGCTGCAGATCAAATCGCGTCCGGTCCAGCCAAGGCGTCAGAATCCGACAAAGCATCCACGCGCTCGCTTAAAGGCAAGATATAGTCAGCGAGCGCCATTGCCAGTTCGCGATCAGGCTGGACATTGCGCTGCAGGACGGTGGCGATCCCCTTTTGCGGCGCGCCTGCGTCCAGTGCCTCGTCTATCGCTTTTGCGAGACCGTAGAACTCTTCGCCCATTTTGCGGATCCGCCGCGCGATCGACGCATCACCAACGCCATTCTCGCGCAAGGCGTGATCGAAATCAGAAAACAGCATTTCGCCTAAGGCTTTTGACAGGGCGCGCCCTTCGCCGCCGCACGTTCGCAACCTGCGCAAGGCGAGCGTTGCCATCAGAGCAACCATATTGAAGCGCCCATAAATCGTGTCAGGCACCCAGCCTTTTAGATAAGGTTCGGGAAGCCGTGCCTGCGCTGTAACCGCATCGCGCCAGCGCCGAACCGCGTCCTTGTCGACTGTGCTTTTTTTCAACCAACCAAACATGAATGCCCTATTTTTAACATCTAAATGGTGTGTCCTAAAGGTTGCCAATTAACGCCTTTCCGCTTTATCTCCAGCACAAGTATCAGGAGTATCTTCATGGCGCGACGTGTCATTCTAGCCTCTATTGCGCTCGCGGCTCTCACGACCGCCTGCATCAGCCCGATCGAAGATTATCATGGCTATACTGCAGATGAAGTCCTGCCTGAGAATATCGAAGTCGGCGAAGATACCCGCGCCAGCGTGCTAGCGCAGCTCGGTTCTGCTTCAACAGAAAGCGTGTTTGACGAGAACACGTGGTTCTACATCACCACCCGCCGCGAACGGATCGCGTTTTTTACCCCGCGCACCAAGCAACGCTCGATCACTGCGATTCGCTTTGGCGAAGATGACGTGGTTGAGGAATTGCTGACTTATGACGAGACCGATGGCCAAGTGATCCGCTATGCCTCACGCGAAACCCCGACCCGGGGCCGCGAACTCGGTCTGTTAGAGCAAATCTTCGGCACAGTTGGCGCGGTAACCCTGCCGAATACCGACGAAATCACACCGAACAATCCAACCGGGCGTCGGAACTAGCGCCGTCACACCAGCCGAGGCGGTTACTTTAGGGCTCTGAAACGAGACCGGGACGACAGTCGTCACGTGCGCTGCGCGCATAGACGCGGACATAGTCGACTTCCATCAATGACGGATCTGGCGTTTCATCAATCGGCCAGCCGCTTCCGAGTGCTAGGTTGATGATTGGGTACATGGAATAGCGCAATTCCGGCGGCGTCGGCTGCCGCCAATACTCTTCGCCATTCAGAAACATGACGATGTTTGACGGTGAAATGTCGACCCCAAATGTATTGAATTGATCAACCAAAGAGTGGTCTGGAACGGGCGTTCTCTCGCCTTTTGACCGCTTCTGCGAGCTATCATCAAAATGGACATGGACCACTGATGAGAACCGGTCGGTCCGGTGACCGTAATATTCGACAACATCGATTTCCACGCGGCCATCGACCGCGCGCGCAGGCGTCAGTGGCATGAGCCAAAAAGCTGGCCACGTACCTTTGCCGGGCGGAAATTTCATCCGCGTTTCAAAATAGCCATACTGAGTGCCGAAGCCTTCACCGGACCGATCTGCAGCGGCCAAAAGCCCAGACCGCCATCGTTCTTCCCCATCGATCCAGGCTTTGATCGTCAGAATGCCATCCTCTACAGAAAACGGCCCCTCTTCCCGAGGGCTGGTAAATTTGGCATCACCAAAGTCGCCCCACCAAGGCGTATGCGCTGTCCAACGCGCTGGGCCGATCCGGTTGGGCGATACGCTGAGTTTATCAAACTCTTCCAAGAAGACCGGGATCAGCTCACAACTGTTCGGATCGAGCGAGAGCTTATCCGTTTGCGTGCAGCCGCTCAGACCTAATAGGCTGATCGCTGCGAGACCTGCGAAATTCTGCATCATAACGAACCCTTTGCCTGCTCACTTAATTTCTCCGTCCCCTGGAAACGCAGCATACAAAAAACCCGCGCCGATTGGCACGGGTTTCTCGTTTTGAGTGAATTTGCGTCGGGCTAGTGCCCGCCAGCCAGTACTGCGAGCATCAAAAGCGCCACGATATTGGTGATTTTGATCATCGGGTTCACAGCTGGTCCAGCTGTATCCTTATAAGGATCCCCAACAGTATCGCCGGTCACCGCAGCTTTGTGGGCTTCAGAGCCCTTGCCGCCATGATTGCCGTCTTCGATATATTTCTTGGCATTGTCCCAAGCGCCGCCGCCTGAGGTCATTGAGATGGCCACAAACAGGCCAGTCACAATCACACCGAGAAGCATCGCGCCTACGGCTGCTAGAGCTGCAGATGGACCAGCGATCCACCAGATCAGCAAGAACAGAACAATCGGAGACAGAACCGGAAGAAGCGATGGCACGATCATCTCTTTGATCGCGGCGGAGGTCAGAATGTCGACCGCCTTACCATAATTCGGCTTCGAGGTGCCTTCCATGATGCCCGGATCGTTTTTGAACTGGCTCCGGACTTCTTCCACAACAGCTTGCGCCGCGCGGCCAACCGCCATCATCGACATACCGCCGAACAGGAATGGCAAAAGACCACCGAATAGCAGACCAACCACAACATAAGGGTTGGCGATGGAGAAGTTCACCACACCGATCCCGTCAAAGAAGCTGCCTTCCGCGGCATTCGCTGCGAAATATTTGAGGTCCTCATTATAAGCCGCGAACAGCACCAAAGCACCGAGACCGGCAGAGCCAATCGCATAGCCTTTGGTCACAGCCTTGGTCGTGTTGCCAACCGCGTCGAGCGCGTCTGTTGTATCGCGAACAGAGCTTGGCAGTTCCGCCATCTCAGCAATACCGCCGGCATTATCCGTCACAGGACCAAATGCGTCGAGCGCCACAATCATACCAGCAAGCGCCAGCATGGTGGTTGTCGCAATCGCGATCCCGAAGAGACCAGCAAGGTTAAAGGTCAGGATGATCCCGGCCATAATCGTAATCGCTGGTAGCGCCGTCGACTCTAGCGACACCGCAAGACCTTGGATCACGTTTGTACCGTGACCAGAGGCTGAGGCTTCGGCCACAGACTTCACCGGACGATAATCGACGCCAGTATAGTATTCTGTGACAACCACGATCAGTGCGGTCACAACCAAGCCTGCGACACCGCAGAGGAACAAGTCCATACCGGTCACAACAGCTGCGCCAGTGCCATCAGCATTGAGCAAGCCAAGTGCCGCACCGGCCCCTGTCAGCTCGCCAAAGCCGTTTGGCAGAGCGTAGTGAACCGCAATGGCGAGACCGCCAACGGTCAGGATACCGGTCACGATCAGGCCCTTATAGAGCGCGCCCATGATATTGGTGGAGCCTTTGCCGAGCTTCACAAAGAAGGTCCCGATCACAGAGGCCACAATACACACAGCACAGATTGCCAGTGGGAAGAGCAAGATGCTGCCAAGATAGTCAGTGCCTGCAAAATAGATCGCCGACAGAACCATGGTCGCAACAATTGTCACCGCATAGGTTTCGAACAAGTCAGCCGCCATGCCTGCACAATCGCCAACATTATCGCCAACATTGTCGGCAATCGTGGCCGCGTTCCGCGGATCATCTTCAGGGATCCCAGCTTCGACTTTACCCACCATGTCGCCGCCAACATCCGCACCTTTGGTGAAGATACCGCCACCGAGACGGGCAAAGATTGAGATCAGAGACGCCCCAAAGCCGAGGGCCACAAGCCCATCAACGACTTTCCGGCTGCCTTCATCATAGCCCAGCGCTCCAACGAGCAGGCCGTAATAAGCCACGACACCAAGCAAAGCGAGACCGACCACAAGCAGGCCGGTCACAGCGCCTGATTTAAACGCCATAGACAGACCGTCTTGCAAAGAAACGCTGGCCGCTTGAGTGGTCCGAACGTTGGCCTGAACCGACACTTTCATGCCGATAAAACCAGCCGCGCCAGACAATACAGCGCCGATGACGAATCCGAGCGCAGCTTGCCAACCAAGCAGCGGGAACAGAATCACCGCCACAACGACGCCAACCATGGCAATCGTTCGATATTGGCGGCTCAAATATGCATTTGCGCCTTCTTGAATCGCCGCTGCGATCTCTTTCATGCGGTCATTGCCCGCATCTGCTTTCATAATCGATTGGCTCTGCAGCCAACCAAAGCCAATCGCGAGCACCGCCGCGACTAAGGCTATCCAAAACCAAAGGGTCATTGTTGCCCTATCCTCCCTGAATCAGTTCGAGGCACTCTCCGCCCCGTATTTTTGTTAGTGGGACTATGACTGCAACAGCCATAGCGCATTCGCAAGGATTATCGCGCTAGGCGCGAGTCTGAACTCTACAATTGGGCCTAATGCTCAAACCCAAGTATTGATGGAGCGTTAACGGCCTGCCCTTGATAGGTCAGGCTCAAGCCCAATGATTCGGTAAGCGCGCCAATTTTGGTGAAACCAGGTACAAGATCGCCCGGATCCGCAGACAAGAGGATTTGGTAATCATCGCCAGAGGTGCATTGGGCGATGATGTGATGTGGCTGTTTTGTCGGCACGGCGAGAGGAATCGCGCCCAGATCAATTACAGCACCGCATTCAGACGCATCGGCCAGTCGCTTGAGGTCAAGCAGGAGGCCGTCCGAGACATCCATGCTTGCGCTCGCATGTGTCGCAACCGTCCGGGCCTCTGCCAAGCCGCCAATCTCGGGAACCCGATATCTCTGCGCCGCTCCATCATCGCCGCCAGCTTTGGCCGCGTTCAGCCCGAGCCCGCCCCAGCCAATCTCGCCGCTGATCCAAAGGGTATGACCTGGCTCTGCTGTGGTCCGCCGAATGGGCGCTCCAGCCAGACACCTGCCTGTCAACGTCAGTGTGAGCGTGAGCGGCCCGTCGGTGCCGACCAAGTCGCCGCCAATTAGCGCGATTTCAAACGCCGCCAGATCGCGCTCAATCCCTGCCATTAAAGCCTGAAACTCTGGCTCGGGGCGCTGTCTTGGCCAGGCGATTGATAAGAGCGCTTCAACCGGAGCTGCCCCTTTTGCGATCACATCGGAGACATTCACGCGAACGAGTTTTTGCCCGACTGTGTCGAGCGGATCTACAGGCAGAAAGTGGATGGCCTCAACCAATGTATCCATCGTGACTAGCGTCGGACCATCGGCCGTTAAAAGCGCCACATCATCGCGCAAGCTTAGGGCGCCCGGTGCATGCACGAGCGGCGCAATATAAGTTTGGATCCAGCCGGACTCGTTCATGCCGCCTCCTTATGGGAGGTAGACTTAAGCTTCTTCGGGCCGCAAGTCCTTTGAGACATTGTCGAGCACCGCATTGACGAAATTCGCTTCAGTCTTGTCGAAAAAATCATGCGCCAGCGAGACATACTCATCGAGCAAAATCCGGCGCGATAATTCTTGATGCGCCACCAGTTCTGCCACCGCCGCGCGCAAGATCGACCGGGTCGTTGAATCAAGCCGCGATAGCTTCCAACCCTTTGACAAACGCGCCAGGATGGCGGTGTCGACGGCTTTCTGATGCTCAATCGTGGCATTGACGATTGATTTGAATAGATCCGGATCGGCCTCTTCAACCGGATCTTCGTCCGGGCCGACGCCGAGCCGGTCATCCATTAGATCGCGGATCGCCGCTTTGCCGCTCTGACCGGTCTGTTCCATTTGATATAGGGCTTGCACAGCCGCCAAACGCGCGCCAGCACGCCGCGCTCGAATGACCTCAAATGGGAGTTTCTGTTCGCTCATCGCGCGTCCATGCCACTTGCGCGCAAAAAAGGCTATCGCCTTTTGCGTGTTCGGACTGCGTTTCTCTAACGCACGAACTTCTTGCGCAGTTTCAGCATTTCCAGACACGCGATCGCTGCGTCTTTGCCTTTATTGCCGCGGTCACGTTCAGCCCGCGCCAGCGCTTGCGCTTCGTTCTCAACGGTCAGGATGCCATAACCAATCGCGAGGCGGCGATCTGTCGACAAATACATCAAGCCGCGGGCGCTCTCACCACACACATAATCATAGTGTGAAGTCTCGCCGCGGATCACGCAGCCAAGTGCGATATAACCGTCGAATCGAGCGCTATCGGCCGCCATGGCAATTGCGCCCGGTACTTCAAACGCGCCAGGAACCATAATCGTCTCGACATCGCAGTCGTCATCCGCAGCTTCCAGAGCTTCTCGCGCGCCCTTTTCAAGCTCTTCCGAGATGTGCGCGTAATAAGGAGAGTTCACGATCAAGATGCGGTGCCGGGCCATCAATTAGTATCCTTGTTAGAAAGTGGTCGCCAGCCATCGATTGTCAGGCCATAGCCATCCAAGCCTGCGACACGTGTTGGTTCTGTGTCAGAAAGATAAGTCATTTTGCGGACGCCCAGCTCCCGCAGAATCTGTGCGCCGACGCCATATTCGCGCAGCGGGGCATGCGCATCTGCCGGTTCTGAGGTTTTCATGCCCAGCCGCTCCGCCAGCGCATTTGGGCGCATTGTGTTGACAAAGACCACCACGCCCGGCTCATCAGCTTTCGCGATTATCTTCATCGCCCGCTCGACCAGACCCTCGCGGGGGCCCTTTTCACCGAGAATATCTGAGAGAACGTCGGTGCGGTGCACGCGCACAATCGTCGTACTGTCCGGCTCAATCACGCCGTGAACGATGGCGATGTGCTCACTATTATCGATTGCGTTGCGGAAAATGACCGTTTTAAAGCCGTCGCCATATTGGCTTTCAAGCGGCGCCTCAACACGGCGCTCCAAATAGCGGTCATGCTTGCGGCGATATTCAATCAAGTCAGCGATGGTGCCGATCTTGAGGCCATGCAATTGCGCGAATGAAACCAGCTCTGGCAAGCGCGCCATCGTGCCATCATCATTCATGATCTCGCAGATGACACCGGCAGGATAGAGCCCGGCCATGCGTGAAATATCGACAGCTGCTTCCGTATGGCCCGCACGAACCAAAGTCCCGCCATCACGGGCGATCAGCGGAAACACGTGACCAGGAGAGACGATATCGTCCGCATCGCACATCGGATCGATCGCGACCTGCACGGTATGGCTACGATCATGCGCAGAGATGCCGGTCGTGACCCCTTCTTTCGCTTCGATAGAGACGGTGAAGGCGGTGCCCATGCTTTCGCGGTTTTCGCGGGCCATCATGTCGAGATTGAGCGCTCGGCCGCGCTCACTCGTCATCGCCAAGCAAATCAGACCGCGACCAAATTTGGCCATAAAATTGATCGCCTCAGGGGTCGAGAAATTGGCCGGAATGATCAGATCGCCTTCGTTCTCGCGATCCTCAGCATCGACCAGAATGTACATTTTCCCATTACGGGCATCTTCGATGATCTCATCGATGCTCGAGATCGCCCCGGAAAAGTCTTCAGCCATTTTTGTGTCCTTCCGGGTCGTGCGGTGTTGGTGCGTCGACACCGATCATCCGCGCCACGTAGCGCGCGAGCATATCGATCTCAAGGTTGACGCGGGCGCCGGGCTGCAATTCTCGCAATGTCGTGACTTCCCAAGTGTGCGGAATGATCGCGACTTGGAAATCGCCGTTTGGCAGCGCTTCGGCTACAGTCAACGAAACGCCATTGATCGCGGCGGAGCCTTTCTTGGCGAAATATTTGGCAATATCGGCGGGCGGCCGGATCGTGATGCGATAGCTCTGGCCTTCAGGTTCCACCGAAATGACTTCACCGACGCCATCAATATGACCGAAGACAAAATGGCCGCCAAGCTCTTGGCCAAGCTTCAAGCTCTGCTCGAGATTGACTTCGCTCCCCTCTTCCCAATCACCAAGCACGGTCAGAGAGAGCGTTTCAGGAACAGCCTCTACCGCAAACCAGCTGCCGTCGCCCGTCTCGCCGAAATCAACGACGGTGAGGCAGACGCCTGCATGCATGATCGAGGCGCCCATTTCGATATTCTCGACCGGATAGCCGCATTCCACCTCAAACCGGCGCAGACCATTGCGGTCCTCGGCTTTGCGAATGGTGCCAATATCAGTCACGAGACCTGTAAACATGGAGCCCTCCTGTCGAGCTTACGCCCTAACATAAGTCTCCAAAGTGTCATCCCCAATCCGTGCCGTGGCGGCAGTGCGCCAACGCGGCGCATCTTTCATCTCGGAAAGCCCCAAAGCCGCGACGGCAGGTAGACCGTCTCCGCCAATCAAAATCGGCGCGCGGAACCATTCGATTGTGTCGACAAGGCCAGCAGAGATGAAGCTCGCAGCGAGTTTGCCGCCCCCTTCGAGGAAGATCTTGTTCAGCCCCTCTACCGCGCAACGATCGAGCAAGGCTTTCGGCGAGACTCGACCATCTGGCCCCGGCACGACCCAGATTTCAGGCGTGTCGGAAACGCTATCCGAGTTGTATCCTGACGCGGAACGCGCGCTCGCCAGCACGACTTTTCCAAGCCCTTGCGAGGCGAGCAATCGCGATTGCGAAGACGTGCGCAACTTGCTGTCGGCAACGATACGTACGGGTTGTTTGGCCGGTGGCGGCACCGTCCGTGCAGTCAGCAGAGGATCGTCGGCCAGTACGGTGCCGACCCCGACCAGAACCGCGTCATGCGCGGCTCGCATTTGGTGCACGCGTGCGCGACTGTCACTGCCTGTAATCCACTGGCTCACGCCATTTTCTAAGGCGATCCGGCCATCCATGCTGGTTGCAATTTTGAGCGTCACAGAGGGGCGCGTCACAAGCTAATCCTCGTCCAATTCGGATTGCTCAATAAAGGCCGCAAAATCCGATGGCGCATCAAAGTCGCGATAGACGCTCGCATAGCGGACATAGCCTACCGGATCGACCCCGCGCAGGCTTTCCATGGCCAGTTCACCAATGTCTTGAGAGGCAACTTCAGTCTCGCCACTGCTTTCAAGCTTGCGGGCGATGCCAGAGACGATTTGTTCAATCTGCTCGTCTGAGACGGGTCGTTTGCGCAAGGCGATGGCAATCACACGCGCCAGCTTCTCACGCATGAACGGGACGCGCTTCCCATCTCGCTTCACGACTGTGATTTCGCGCAGCTGAACGCGCTCGAAAGTGGTGAAGCGGGCGCCGCAATTGTCACAACCACGCCGACGACGCACAGCCGTATTATCCTCTGCGGGACGGCTGTCTTTTACCGCCGTATTTTCAGATCCGCAGAAGGGACAGCGCAATCGCTTAGGCTCCTAACCCGTTATAAATCGGAAACTTGGCGGTCATTCCCTCAACTTCTGCGCGAACTTTCGCTTCAGTCGCTGCACTGTCGCCACTAGCGACCGCATCGACGACTTCGCCGATCCATTTTCCAACTTGCGTGAACTCAGCGACGCCAAAGCCGCGTGTGGTCCCTGCAGGCGAGCCCACTCGGATGCCGCTCGTGACCATAGGCTTCTCAGGATCGAACGGCACGCCATTCTTATTACAGGTGATGTAAGCCCGCTCGAGCGCCTGCTCGGCGTCACGACCTGTGACGCCTTTCGGACGTAGGTCAATCAGCGCCACATGCGTATCTGTGCCGCCAGAAACCAAATCGAGGCCACTATCTTTTGCGGCGCCGGCCATGGCTTTGGCATTCTCGACGACGTCGGCCGCGTACTGCTTAAACTCAGGAGTCAGCGCTTCGCCGAAAGCGACGGCTTTACCGGCAATGACATGCATCAATGGTCCACCTTGAATGCCGGGGAAGACAGCAGAATTCACTTTCTTCGAAATGTCTGCGTCATTGGTCAGGACCATGCCGCCGCGGGGGCCACGCAAGGTCTTGTGGGTAGTCGTCGTCGCCACATGGCAATGGTCGAGCGGGTTCGGGTGCGCTTTACCCGCCACAAGACCAGCAAAGTGCGCCATGTCGACCAAGAAGAAGGCGCCGACTTCATCGGCAATCGCGCGGAATTTCGCGAAATCGATTTGCCGCGGATATGCAGAACCGCCAGCAATGATCAGTTTCGGCTGATGCTCTTTGGCGAGCGCTGCGACTTGATCAAAGTCAATCAGGTGGTCGTCTTCGCGAACGCCATACTGGATCGCGTTGAACCATTTACCCGACTGGTTGGGGCGCGCGCCATGTGTGAGGTGTCCGCCCGCATCGAGGCTCATACCGAGAATGGTATCACCCGGCTGCAGCAGCGCCTGGAACACGGCTTGATTGGCTTGTGAACCAGAGTTTGGCTGGACATTGGCAAAACCGCAATCAAACAGCGCTTTGGCGCGGTCGCGGGCAAGATCCTCAACCACATCGACATATTCGCAGCCGCCATAATAACGCCGGCCAGGATAGCCTTCCGCATACTTATTGGTCAGCACCGTGCCTTGCGCCTCGAGTACGGCCTGCGAAGCGATGTTCTCTGAAGCGATCAGTTCGATCTGATGCTGTTGTCGGGTCTGCTCTTTTTCAATCGCTGCAAAGACTTCACGATCTCTGGCTTCAAGCGCCTCGGAAAAGAAAGTAGCAGTGTCGAAACGGGATGGGTGATTGGTGTCGGGCATGGCGTGATTCCTGAAACTGCCCGATCATGTACTTTCTCAACTCGCCTGCTGCAAGGCGTCATTTGCGTCATGCGAATTCATAGATTCTACCGCAAGTAGGCGCTGCGATTATTTATGGTTCAGCTTGTATTCTTACCCGATTCTATGCATTAGCTTGCGATAAGCCCGTCTTCAGAATGGGCGATAAGATAATATATAAGAGCTAAACATATGACCAAACACTCGACGACCGAGTTGTTGGAAATGACGACGGACATTGTTTCGTCGTTTGTCGCGAACAACCCGGTCCCCGCCGGCGGATTGCCTGATCTGATGAAAGCCGTGCACGAGACTGTGCTAGACCTTGCTTCGGATGCTCCAAAAGAGCCACCCCGCCCAGACCCAGCCGTGCCGATTTCAAAATCGATCACGCCCGACCACATCATCTGCCTGGAAGATGGTCGCAAACTGAAAATGCTGAAACGGTATTTACGGTCGCGATATGACCTTACTCCGCAAGAGTATCGCTCGCGGTGGGGCTTGCCAGCTGACTACCCAATGGTCGCGCCGAACTATGCGAAAAAGCGCTCCGCCTTCGCGAAGGAAATCGGATTGGGTAAGAAACGAGGCGATTAATCTCGCCTGTTCAAAAAAAGAGCGCGCCATTTCTGCGCGCTCGATCTTCTCATCTATCGGCGTTTCAGCGCCTAAAAGCTATGCCGCTTTCTCGTCGAGGCCGAGCTGTTTCCAAACCGCCAAGATTGCAGCAACCAGGTCATCCATCATCTCTTCAGTGTGAACTGGGCCCGGCGTGAAGCGCAAACGCTCTGTTCCCTTGGGCACAGTTGGATAATTGATCGGCTGAACATAGACGCCAAAATCAAACAAAAGCGTATCTGACAAAGCTTTGCACTTCTCAGGGTCGCCAACCAAAAGCGGCACAATGTGCGTCTTGCTTTCCATCAAAGGCAGGCCGGCATCACGGAATTTCTGCTTGAGCAGCGCCGCGTGTGATTGATGCGCGAGCCGAAGCTTGCGCCCCTCATCCGAGCGCAATTTGCGAATGCTCGCCAAGGCGCCAGCGGCCATGACAGGACACGTTGAAGTCGTGAAGATGAACCCAGACGCTGTTGAGCGGATCGCGTCAATAATCGTCTCGTGCGCGGCAATATAGCCGCCCATGACGCCATAGGCCTTACCGAGCGTGCCTTCGACAATATCGAGCCGGTCCATGACGCCATCGCGTTGCGCCACGCCAGCCCCCTCGTCGCCATACATGCCAACCGCGTGCACTTCGTCGAGATAGGTCAGCGCATTGAATTCATCGGCGAGATCACAAATCGCTTCGATCGGACCAATATCGCCGTCCATTGAGTAAACGCTTTCGAACGCGATGACTTTAGGACGGTCAGGATCGTCGTTTTCAAGCAGCGCCCGCAAATGCTCGACATCATTATGCCGGAACACACGATAGTCTGCTTTCGAACGGCGGATGCCCTCAATCATCGAAGCGTGGTTTAGCGCATCAGAATAGATGATCAGATTGGGCAGGATCTTGCCAAGCGTGGACAAGGTCGCGTCGTTTGAGACATAGCCCGAGGTGAACAGAAGGGCGCCGGATTTGCCATGCAAGTCGGCCAGCTCTTTTTCAAGCTCTACATGATAGCGCGTGGTGCCAGAAATGTTCCGAGTGCCGCCAGAGCCCGCGCCAAAGCTATCAATCGCTTCGTGCATCGCATTCGTAACGTCATCATCCTGGCCCATGCCGAGATAGTCATTCGAGCACCAGACGATGATTTCACGTTCGCCATGCTCAAAGCGCGCCGTCGCTTTCGGAAACTCGCCTTTGTGCCGATGCAAATCGACAAAAACACGATAGCGACCCTCATCATGGATCGTCTCGAGGGCATTTTCAAAAGCTTGTAGGTGCTTCATGGCGATGTGGCTCTTTTTTCGTTGACCCCATGTAGGGATGATCCCTTACAGAATAAACGGGATTAAAGGACGCACTACTGCGAAACCCTATAGGGAAGAACCCCTATAAGAAAAATCTCTAGGCATCATAGCCAGGGGATTCACGATCGAGCTTACGCAACAAGCCAGGCCAAGCGAGCATGTTGGCGAGGGTTTTAGTGCCCTCAGGATTTGACTGGCCCTTCACCACGTCCTGCACGTCTTGCGACGGAATAACCATATTCTCACGGCCAGCCGTCAATGCGCGCACCTGCATTGAGCAAGCCCGCTCTAGGAAGAACATACGTAGGAAACACTCCGCAGCTGTACCACCAACCGTCAGTGTGCCGTGATTGTAGAGCATCATATTGTTCTTGGTGCCCATATCGGCGACCAGGCGCTCGCGCTCACCATGGTCCAGCGCAACACCTTCATAATCGTGATAAGCCAGGTCGTGGCGAGCCAGCATGGCGGTTTGAGACAGTGGCAGCAGGCCTTCCTTATTGCACGACACCGCAACGCCATCATCAGTGTGCAAATGCATCACAACATGGGCATCATCACGGGCCGCGTGGATCGCTGAGTGAATGGTAAAGCCTGCTGGATTGATGAAATAAGGCGACTCTTGAACGACATTGCCCTCGAGATCGACTTTCACCAGAGACGAGGCGGTGATCTCTTCAAAGAACATCCCATAAGGATTGATCAGAAAGTGATGATCGGGGCCCGGCACACGGTGGGAAATGTGCGTAAAGATCATATCCGTCCAACCGTACAAGGCGGTCAGGCGATACATCGCCGCCAAATCTACGCGAACTTTCCATTCTTCTTCGCTGACCTGCCCTTTAAGGCTCGTAATTTGCATTCCATCGGCCATGTTCGATCACTCCCGGCTTTTTGTTTCCACAACTGTACAACCAAGCTTCCGTTTGGGCAATTCAAGCAAACGCTTGACCCAGCGTTCGATGCTCCCGAGATAGGACCGCATGACGACCTGTATCGCCTTCACCGCCTCGAAACGCCCTGAAGCCCAGGAAGCCTTGAAACGCCTGGTTCAAAAGTATGGGCAGTATGACGAGGACAAAGCCGACGTGATCGTCGCCCTTGGCGGCGATGGCGCAATGCTCGATGCCATGCGGCGCCGGTTTGACGACCACAAACCCGTCTACGGGATGAATCGCGGCACCGTCGGCTTTCTCATGAATGAATATGACGAGGACGATCTGCTCGCACGCATCGATCGGGCTGAGCGCGCAAGTGTGAAACCGCTGCGCATGAGTGTCACCGACATTCATGATCAAACCCATGAACGGCTGGCGATCAACGAAGTCTCGATCCTGCGTCAAACAGCGCAAACGGCAAAACTCCGGATCATCGTCGATGGCAAAGAGCGTATGGCGGAGCTGTCTTGTGACGGCGTCATGGTCGCCACACCGGCGGGCTCTACCGCCTATAATCTCTCAGCCCACGGTCCGATCCTGCCAATTGGCGCAAACCTCTTGGCGCTGACGCCTGTCAGTGCGTTTCGCCCGCGGCGCTGGCGAGGGGCTCTACTCCGCCATGATGCACATGTCGACATCGAAGTGATTGCCGCCGACCGGCGCCCGGTTGCAGCCGCTGCTGATAATCAAGAAGTTCGCGATGTCACGCGCGTCTCGATCCATGCCGATCGGACGCAGCACCTCACCATGCTGTTCGACCCAGGCCACGCTTTGGATGAGCGCATTTTGCGTGAACAGTTTGCATTCTAAAATTAACTCTTTTTCCCTGATCCTTCAGGCGTTTGTTAAAACTCATATTGTACAAGTGGCAGCATGGTTAAGTCACTTTTCAAGCTATTCAAAAAATCAGGCTCAAACAAAGAGCTGTTAACTGAACTCGATATTTCGCGCGTTACCGGCGAAGTCGCTCCAGTTGCGAAAGCGGAAACAGCCCCTGAAGCCGAGCGCCCAGAAGTCGACGTTGAGACGTGGAAGCAAAGCGATCTCGATCTTTTGCAAATGACTTGGGAGACGTGCTGCCACGAACCGGATAGCGAAGAGGCCAACACAGCGTTTCGTAGCGCCCTGCACAACCTTCATGGAGCCTCGGGCGCCTATGGTGGCGGCGCACTGACTCGCCTCTCAGGATCGCTTCACGTCCTGGTTTCAGGCGTTGAAGACCTGCAAGACGAAGCGGCTTTGATCAATCTGCACGTTCAAGCCTGTCGCGCGACCGCGATCGGCAACTCTGATGCCGCAGAAGACGTCGCTGATGCGGTGTGCGATGCACTCGAAAAGCAGGTCACAGCGCGACTAAGCGCCGAGGCGGTCGCTTAGTTGACGCCTTGAAATCCTTCGACTTCGCGTTTCGGTTTGTCGCCGCGATCGATGCCAAGCAACAGCACGACGGCTGACGCCACAAAGATCGACGAATACGTCCCGACAATCACACCAAAGATCAGCGCGAAACTCATACCGCGCAGAACCGGGCCACCGAACAAGAAGATCGAAAGCAAGGCGAGAAGCGTTGTTCCAGACGTCAAAAGCGTCCGAGACATGGTCGCGTTGATCGCCAGATCGACGACTTTCGACAGCTCCAATTTCTTATATTTCCGGGCTTCTTCGCGCACCCGGTCAAACACGATCACGGTGTCGTTCATCGAATAGCCAACAATGGTCAGAAGCGCCGCGATCGTCGCCAGGTTAAACTCAAACCCGGTGAATGAGAACATGCCCATGGTCAGGATAACGTCATGGAACAGCGCCGCCACAGCGCCGAGCGCATACTGCCATTGGAACCGGAATGAGATATAGATCATCATTAGCGTCAGAGCGACGGTCAGCGCGATAATACCTGATCTAAACAGCTCGCCAGAGACTTTCGGTCCGACAGAGGCTTCTGAACGGATTTGGAACCGTTCTGCACCAATCAAGTCGCGCAAGGCCGCGCTCACTTCATCCCCTGCTCGGTTTTGAGCATCATCCGGGGTTTCGTCACCAATCGGCGGTTGCGGCTTGAACCGGACCACGGCGATATTTGGTGCATTGGGCCCCGTTCCGCGGGCTGAGTTGACTTGCACCTCTCCGACGATCAGCGGTTCAACAACATTGCGGATATCTTGCGCCGAAATATCTTCGGGCTCTTCAATCTCGATCACCGCGCCGCCGGCAAAATCGATCCCGAGGTTCAAACCACGCATAGACAAGAGCGCAGCTGACGCCAGCAATGCCACAACCGATACAATCAGCGCGACAAAGCGCAGATTCATAAACGAGACTTTGGTTTTTTCAGGCCATAGACGAAGAAGCATAAAACGTATCCTTGCTTACATGGCCAAGCGCTTGGGGCGCATGGTGCGGAGATAAAGAACGGTAAACCAGCGGGTGACGACAAAGGCCGTAAACACTGAGGTTAAGATACCAATGGCCAGTGTCACAGCGAAGCCTTTGACCGGGCCAGATCCCACCAGATACAGGATAGAAGCCGCGATGAATGTGGTGATGTTGGCGTCCAAAATCGCCGACAGTGCGCGCTCATAACCCGCTTGAATTGCGGTCGCTGGGGATCGACCCGAAGCCTGCTCTTCTCGGATCCGCTCAAACACGATCACGTTCGCATCCACGGCCATACCAATGGTCAGGATGATCCCGGCAATCCCTGGCAATGTCAGCGTCGCGCCAAAGCCTGAGAGGGCACCGATGATCAGAACGATGTTTGAGAGCAGAGAACCGACCGCAAATCCGCCAACCAGGCCATAGGCGAGGATCATGAACACGCCGACCAACGCTAGACCGATCAAGCTTGCTCGTGAGCCGGCCGCAATCGACTCGGCGCCGAGGGTTGGACCCACGGTCCGCTCGTCGAGGAAATTGAGCTTGGCGGGAAGCTCGCCCGCTTCAATAATCGCCGCGAGGTCTTCAGCCTCCTCGATTGTGAACCGGCCTTCAATGATCACGCTACCGCCAGGAATGGGTGTGCGAATAGAAGGCGATGACATCGAGACGCCATCTAGAACAATCGCGAAGTTCCGGCCGACATTGTTCCGGGTCAAATTATAGAACTTGGTCGCCGCCGAACTGTTGAGACGGAAACAAACCGCAGGGAAGTTCGCTTCATCGAAACACCGATTGGCGGTCGCAATATCAGCGCCGGTCAATTCAGGGATCCGATTGATCAGGATCTGTCCGGCTTCCAAGGAATCCACCAAAATCTCCCGCGGAGATGTCCGGCCTGATGCCACGGCGGCGCGGATCGCAGATGAATCCAGATTGGCCATATTGAAGGTCAGGCGTCCGGCCTGCCCGAGAATGTCTTTGATCCGCTTCGGATCCGCTTCACCTGGCGCTTCGAGAATAATGCGATTGTCGCCCTGGGGCGTGATCGAAATCTCCGCCACACCATCCGGGTCAATCCGGCGGCGAATGATCTCCATCATTTTGGCCTGCGCATCCGTTGCCAGTGCTGTCCGCGCGCCCGCCGGGACAGTCAGCTGGATGAACTGATCCCCTGTTTGCTGCACGCGATACAATTCGGTTTGGGTCGTTCCGATGGTCGGATTAATCCGATTGAGTCGGCGAATGGCTTCATCCATATCCTCTTCGGGATTAAGGAGCTCAATCGTCAAGCGATCTTCGTTTTGAACAGGCGGATTCCGCTCGACCAAGGGCTGCCGATTGAAAGCCGTCCGAATATCAGCTTGGACGGTTTCGAGGCGGTTGGCGGCGATCTCAGCCGGATCGATCTCCATAAGCAGGTAAACCCCGCCTTGTAGATCGAGCCCTAGATTCAGTTTTCCGTTGGGGAGGAACCACCAAGAGTCTTCTGCTTCTTGAAGCTGCTGCTCATAGGCGGCAACCGCGAGCTCATTGGTCGGGTCGGAAACTTCTTTCGGCTCAATGCCTAGGAACCCATCGGAAAACAGGTTTGGCACGGCGAGCACCGCGCCCCACAAGAGAACAACGACAATCAGTCCAACTTTCCAAATCGGAAAATTCAGCATGGCAGTCAGCCTTTATCTTAGTCGTTCGCCGCGACTGGAGTGTTTTTGTCTTTGACGTCAGCGATCATGCCCTTGAGCGATCGGACGCGAACGCCATCGGCCAATTCAACCGTGACTTCGGTATCCGCAACACGGGTCACTTTACCGATCAGGCCGCCAGCTGTGACGACCGTATCGCCCTTTTTCATGTCATCGATCATCTGACGGTGTTTCTTCTGACGCTGCTGTTGCGGGCGGATCAGCAAGAAGTAAAAAATCAGGATCAGCGGTACAAACATGATCAAGCTGGACATCAGGCTGCCACCTGCTGCAGCTTCTTCAGCGAACGCAGCGGGCGCCAAAGCCAGTGCCGCAAGGGTCAGTGGAATAATTTTCCGCATGAAAGAGTTACCTTCATCAAATCAATTGCGCTCGTATATCGACGCCCCCGCCCTTTAGCAATTGGTAGAGTGCGTTCATTCTCGCGTTCAGATCAAAACAAAGCGCCCTCTGTTCAAGGGCGCTTTGCAGAAATCTTGTCCTGACGAAACGAGGCTATTCGTCTTCGCGCAGATACATTGAGTTTTTGGGTGATGCGAAAAGGCGCTCAACCATTGGCTCAAAGAATTCCAGCGACTCGCTCTCATAATCCGGATCGAAAGCCGATTGATCATAGAGATGACAGAATTGCGCAGTGTGTTCGTAATAAGGATGATCCTTAAACTGGTCGCGCATATTCCGGTCTAGGCCGAGATGGTGGAAGAAATAATAGCCTTGGAACATGCCGTGATTGGCCACCATCCAATGGTTCTTTTCCGACACAAAGGGCTTCAAAATCGCGGCTGCGACATCTGGGTGATTAAAACTGCCTAGCGTATCGCCAATATCGTGCAGCAGCGCGCAAACGACATATTCCTCGTCGCGGCCATCTCGGTGCGCGCGGGTCGCGGTTTGCAGGGAATGTGTCAGCCGATCGACCGGGAACCCGCCATAATCGCCATCCAGCAAACGCAAATGGTCAAGCACCCGCTTCGCCAGGCCCTGGTTGAAATGTTTGGAATGTTCGGCAATCACATCCCAGTCTTCTTTGGTGCCTTCGAGCATTTGCTTAAATTTTGCCTGAACCGGCGCGTGTCCATCGGCCATCTATCACTCCCGTTTTGTCGTTACCCTTAGAAAGGACATTGACGCGAAGTCGGGTCAAATAGAATAAGTGAGCAAACATTCACTTGCTTTTGCGATTTTCCTATGTTAGCAAACGCTCACAATTGGAGCTGAACCGCTATGACTGTTACTGAGCAGAAACGTCCCCGCGCCCGAAATGCGCGACCGAAAATCGAGAAAGCAGCGCTCGAACTGTTTATTCGCGAAGGCGTCGATGCCGCCACCACACGCGAAATTGCCGATGTTGCTGGGGTCTCAGAAGGCGCGCTTTACCGCCACTATAAGGGCAAAGATGAGCTGGCGCTGGCTTTGTTCATGGACACCCATAATCGGCTCGGCGAGATGATGGCCACAGCCTTCCTGAACCAAAAGACGCTTGAAGAAAAAGTGCGCAGCGCGGTCACCGCCTATTGCGCTTTTGCCGATGAAGACTGGCTGTCCTTCAGCTATCACCTGGTCTCACTGAACCGGTATTTGCCGCACGATACACGGCGCGAAGATGACCCTGTTTCGGTTGTTGAAAAACTGATCGAGCATTTGATTGAAACCGGCGACATCCCGAAAGGCGACCCGGCAATCATGGCGGCGATGAGCCTTGGCGTGGTCATGCAGGCCGGCCTAAACAAGATCTATAACCGCCTGCCCGGGCCTTTCAGCCAGCATGTTGAGACCTTCACGCGAACAATTTTGGCGATTCTCTATCAGAAATAGCTTTCAACCGGTCTAGGAGACCCTCCTTATGATACGTGGTGTTTTGTTTACGGGCGTCTATTACGTCCTCTCCCTCCTCTATGTCCTCGTCTCACTGCCCTTCTTAGCGCTGCCGGGACGCGGCCCTGTAACGGCGATTATTCGCTCCTATACGCGCGCCATCAATCTCGCTTTGCACCTCATTGGTGGCATCAAGAAAGAGGTTCGCGGTCGCGACCGTCTCCCCGAAGGCGCGTTTATCCTCGCCCCCAAACATGCCAGTTGGGGTGACGGTTTCATGGTCTATCCGGAAGTGAAAAACCTCGCCTTCGTCACCGGTGATCACTTGGAGCGCTTCCCTTTGGTGGGCGGGATTCTGCGCAAACTGGGCGCCATCGTCATCGACACATGCGGCGGCGGCGAACGTAAAGCCGCCTCGCTCGCGGAAGGCATGGCCAGGGCACGCGAAGACGGCCGGCGGGTGCTTATCTATCCCGAAGGCCACTTGGCGCCGGTTGGATACCATTTCCGCTACAAACCCGGCGTTTGGCATATGCAAAAGGCGATGAATGTACCGATTGTTCCAGTCGCGACCAATCTAAATTACTTTTGGCAACAGGAAGAAATCCTTAAAAAACCAGGCACTGCGGTGATTGAGTTTCTCGATCCAATCCCAGCGGGTCTCTCGAAGGAGGAAACCCTCGCGCGCTTGACCGAGGCCGTAGAAACCCGTTCGGCGGAGCTGATCGCGGAAGCCGCAGGCCAACCCGTCACGCCATCGATACTCTTGCCGGACCCGGTCAAAGGTACCATTAGTAAACCTGTCGCGGAGATCGCAACTGAAAGCTCCCGCCATGTCTGAGCCCCTCGAATACTTATTCCACGTGCATAAGACCGTTCCGCTCTGGAGATTGGTGATCAGCAAAACCAAAGGCTTCCCGGCCGAAACCACGGCCGAAGAATGGCGCTTCACGCGCGCCCGCACGGCGGAGGACACAAACGTCGAAGTCCGCGAAATGATTGAAGCGGATGGCTATAGCCTCTTCAAAGTTGGCGGCACGTTTGCGGATGTTGAGCGCGATCGCGCAGCGCTCCCACCCTCAACAGACGCAAACAACGGTACTTGATACGATCGGCGAGGGATCGCCCCGACCGGTCTGAACTGATGCTAAATGATTGTCCGTAAAATCGCGCGCCGAAGCATTTGATTAGAAGACGAATTCTGTCTTCTTCTCAAATCCTGGCAAAATCGGTGGGCAGCATTCGAAGGCTTCGCGGAAGCCGAATGTGTCCCCTGCCCGCGTATAGATGCGCGCTGCGCCAATGCCGCGACCGGTTGAGACCACGACAGCGAGCCGCCCGCCATCTGACAATTGATCGAGCCAGGCTTGCGGTACTTGTTCGACCATGCCGGCAACAAAGATCACATCGAACGGCCCTTGGTCTGGCAGGCCTTTAGACAGATCGCCTTGAACGCCAACCGCTTCATCCATGCCAATCTCGGCAAACCGCTCGACCATGGCATCGACCAAGGCCTCATCATCTTCCAGAGCGATGACCGCGTCAGTCATGTGGCCGAGCAAGGCGGCGCTATAGCCAGCGCCTGCGCCGATTACGAGGCTGACATCACTGGCTTGCGCTTCCACGGCTCGGAGGATTTTTCCCAAATCGCGTGGCAGCCACATGGCGCGGGTCTCACCCGTTTCGATTTCGAGCTCAGCATAAGCGCTCGCCCGCATACCTTTCGGCACGAACACTTCGCGCGGAATGGTTGAAAACGCGCTGACCACTTCCGTGGCAGTGACATCATTCACCCGAACTTGAGAATCGACCATGACCCGGCGGAGTTTTGCGAAATCCATGAAACGGTCCCTGAAAAAGAATCTAACTTTATCCGCGCCAATAGCACACGTCGCGCGGGTCGCAATATGATGACGCGGTTCTAGGTGAACTTCTCACGATTCATCAATGCGGTTTAGCGACATCTTCCGCCCATCCCGGAGGTTGGTAGCCGCTATATTTAAACTCCGGCATCCCCAGCACCCGGTGCAAGTAATATTCATGCGGCGGCAGCTTCTTTTGCGCCTGTTTCAGTCGCTCAATGATCGCGGGGTGAACGATCGGCCGGTCCGCGCCGTCAGTCGGCGGTGCAAGCGGCGCTCCACAGAAGTGCATGCCATACATGATGGCCTCATAGCTTTCATGATTCCAAATACCGGCTGTATCGATTGCAGTTCGCCCGTCGGTGCCCGCGAGTGGGCTTGTCTGCAGCGGCCCGGAAAAGCCCGGTAGATATTGATCTTCAAAGTCTGATGCTGATGGCGGTTTGATCTTCCAATAGTCGAACTTCGCCTTCAACCGATCGGTGATCCGTTCGGGTTTCTGCACCTCTCTCCAAAACGCAGTATCGGTCCTTCGCGACAAGCAATAATGCATATTGATGAAGTCCAAGATCTCCAAATATCTGTTATAAATCAGACGATTAAACCGGAAAGACATGGCCTCCATCATATCGTCTGTTTCTGGAAAATGTTCGGCCAACATCACGGCGGCCATGTCACAGAGATAGAGGCCAGTGGATTCGAGCGGCTCAATAAATCCGCCAGCTAGTCCGATCGCAATACAATTGCCCTGCCAGGCCTTGCTACGCTGGCCGACTTTGAACTTGATCAAACGCGCATCGATATCTTTCGCATGCGGCCCTTCATACGCTCTGAGTTCCTGATCCGCCGTCGCTTCATCTGCAAAGGCGCTTGAATGAACATACCCAATCGACCGCTGGTCTTGTTGGGGAATGTCCCAAATCCAGCCTGAGGAGAGCGCAGTGGCGGTCGTGTAAGGACGTACGAGCCCGGGATAGTAATCTTCATACGGGATCCGCGCGACGAGGGCCTGATCGCACATCAGCCACTGCGAATAGTCTTCATAGGGCACGTTTAGAGCTTCGCCGATCAGCTTGGCCCGAAACCCGGTGCAATCGACATAAATATCGGCTTCACAGGCCTCCCCCGAATCCAATTCAACAGATGAGATCATCCCAGCCTCAGACACGTTCACTTTAGTGAGGTTGGCAAATTGATGGCTGACGCCGCGCTCGATCGAGAAATCGCGAAGATAGTCAGCAAACTTCTGAGCGTTCATATGAAAGGCGTAAGATAGCGGCGCGCCCATATCCCACGCCCCGATCATCCGCGGAGCCCTTGCCATATCGCAAATTACGGGCTGGGCAGACACTGTCTCCATAAATGGGATTGAGCGATCAGACGCGAGCCATTCACGGCCAGATCGATCAATCGGCTGGATTCGATATCGACTAAACGGATGGTGATAAAAGGACTGATCATTGAACAGCCAGTTCTGATAGCGGATCGATTGCTTATAAGAAGCATCCGCCGCTTTCATGAACTCGACCTCATTGATGCCAATCACAGATAGAATGTGTTGGATCGACGGCACGGTCGCCTCACCGACCGAAATCCGGGGCAGATCTGGCGATTCGACCAGCTTAATATCAACGCGCGGATCAGTGCCGCGTTTGTTCAATGCGCCATTTAAATATGCGGCGGCCATCCAGCCTGCAGATCCACCGCCAATGATTAGGATACGTCGTTTCATCATCTCTCCCGCCGGCGGCTTAGGTATAACCCAGCAAAGACCGAAGGCCTGGCACCGCGAAATCGACCAATTGCTTCTGCATCGCTGGCAACTCATCAGGGACACTAGCTGAGTCTGACTTCAGATTTTCTCGCGCTGTCCCGCTTTTCTTGCGGTCTGATCCGACCCGTACGCGCTCGCGCCAATCGTCGGGAAGCTCGGCAATCCCGCAACGCCCAAGCAGCTCTGTGAAATAGGTCTCAGCTTCGTCAGTATCGAGCGCCCGGCAGTGCGAAACCAAGTCTTCGTATTTCACGATATACGCAGCTGTTCCAAGCCAGCTGACGCAATTATGGGTGTAGATATCCGATAGTGTGGGGACTTTCTGATAAATCCCGAAAATCATCATATTCAGAATGGCATCCATTGGCGCATTGCCATCTTTCAGATGCTCGAGATCGGCCTCAAAATTATCAGACAAGAAGAAGCGCGCCCGTGCCAAAACCCAATCATAAGGATCGCGCACGAGGAGCAGATGATGCACCTTCTTAAGAACGATGGCGCAATCATCAGAAAACAGTAGATGGCCCCAGCTGAGCTTTACGTCTTTGGATGAGAATGCGTTCAGGTGCTGCCTCAGATTCGGAAACTGAACGAACGTGTCATGGTATTGCTGCTCGACCGGCACGAACATGCGCACAATATTGCGCAAGAGATGCGTTCCGCTTTTTGGAACCGAGTTCAGAAAGACTGGGGTCTCAAGCCGCTTTTGTTCGAAGGCTGCGTTCAGCTCATTCAGATTATCAGCATTCGCAATCACGCGAGGCATTTCAACTCTCCCCTGAGTTCGGTTGAACTGTGCCGACCCGCAATGCGTTGTCAACGCAGCAGGCGCATCAATTTCGCTAAGAAAAATGGCGGGCCCTGCGACCCGCCATTTCTGTTTTCAAATCAAATGGTTCTTAGAAGCTCTTAGAGAGGTTCAAGAACACACGACGTCCAAGATAGTCGTACTGAGAGACGACCAAAGAGTTACCGGCATCCGCATCAGATACGGCTGGTGGGTGCTCGTCAAAGACGTTTGAGACACCGATCCGGAACGTCCAATCATCACGCGTATATTCAGTCGAAAGCGTGTGATAGATCACTTCTTCAGTGTAGTACTTGTAGTTCACAGGCACACCATAAAGCGTTGTACCACTGTCATTCTCACTACGTTCCTGCTGGTCCGTTTCACCGATATAATCGATCCCCCAGAAGAAATCCCAATTGGTATCAGTATCGAGCGTGAAGTTGACATAACCTGTCGTTTCAGGCTCGCCATACTCGCCGTTCAGATCTTCAATCTCACCCAGTGCATCCAGCTGAGTGAAGGATTCTAGTTGGTGCGTGGCTTGTGCATCAACAACCAGGTCACCCCATGGCGTGCCATGAACGTAACGAGCCGTGACATCGAAGCCTTCATTGACCTGAGACGCAACATTGACGAACTGCGCCCGCACATCGGTAATCCGGAAGCCATCTGGACCAGCCGGGTTACGATCAAAACGGTCACACAATGGCTCGTTCGGGAACGAGTCAGCCGTGTAACACCCTTGAACGATTTGCTGTGCCGTCAGGGTCGTAATCTCGTCATTGATCTCAATGTCAAAATAATCAACCGCGACGCTCAGATCGATGAAACCAGGGGTCCAAACAACACCAGCACTGAAGTTATCCGATGTTTCTGGCTCCAGCTGTCCAAGACCACCCCCGCGGAACACGTCTGCGGAAATCGCAGGTGCGTGATCTTGAGGAATGCCTTCCGCCGCACAATTGGCAGCGACTGTTGGTGAAATGTCAGCTGCTGATCCCCATTGGAAACACGGATCGATCACACCTTGGCGCGCGAAACTTGTTTCGTCGGCAAGGAACAATTCAAACAGTCCAGGCGCACGGAATGAAGTCCCCTGTGTGGCGCGGAAACGGAACTGATCGTTGATCGCCCAGTTCAAGCCAACACGGTAGGTTTCACCTGTATCATCGACAGTGTTGATATCGGTGAGGCGACCTGAAGCAGCAATGGTAAGACTTTCTGCAAATGGTTGATCTTTAAAGATCGGAATCTCGATCTCACCAAAGACAGCCGTTTGCTCTTGCTTACCAGTCGTAATGCCCGCTGAGGAAGCGCCCCAAGCATTGCCGGCGAGAATGATGTTCGACGGCGTGTCTGTGATTTCATCTTCCTGGTAAAGGAAACCGACCGCAGCACCGACTTCACCTGCTGGCAGTGTAAAGATCGGGCCCGACAAATAACCTTCGATTGAAGACTGCGTGTACTCCGTATTCCCGCGGTCACGCGTAAACAAGAAGTTCTCGACTTCAGGGCTGTATTCACCCGCCAAGAGTGCTGGGTCAAACCACGGCACATCGACACATGGGCGTCCAGCAACAGACGTCAAACCACCATTGACTTCACCACAAAGGGTCGTCTGGAAGTTGTAGTCAAAAATCGCATCTTGATAGATGAAATCTTCGACATATTCACCGTCTGATTTCGAGTACTGATAGGCGAGGTCCCAGTTGAACCCTTCAGCAAATCCGCCCAGATCGCCGCGGAGGCCACCCACAAAGCGTGTGTACTCAACGGTAACTTCTTCGTCTGCACGATCTGAAATCGCTGTTGGAGAGAACCATTGCAGGCCTTCCCATCCTTGCGCAGACGCCTCAGGGTTCGTTCCTGGTCCACCGAACAGCCCCTGAGAATCGCCACCATAGTGGTAAGACCAGAACTGACGGTAGCCGTCTGAGTATGTTTCACGCTGATTGTAGAGCGCTTCACCATAAGCAGTGATGTTGTCCGATAGCTGGAATTCCCCTTCTGCCATGAGCGTAATCCGCTCAACTTGTGGCACCAGAGTTTCCGCGTTTTGGAATGGGTGATCGAAATCTACCAAACCGCGTGGCTCAGTGCCGACAGTGATTCCATTCCAAGCCGCGAGACCATCAATATCGTTCTGATCATAATAGATTGGGAAGAAGCCATTTGGTACGCTGAGTTGTCCAGGGGCACCAGAATTCGGATATCCCGGGATGTTCGCGGCCAGCGACCCATCATAATCATATTGCGCTAGGAACGGGAACGTCGTTGGGACGTTCGTGTCACCCGCATAATCATAAATCCAGACATGCCCCCACAGCAGGTCGCGGCATTGGAATTGGCCAGTACGCGGGTCAATAACATCTGCTCGGCTACCATCATCGTTGAACGCATAGGCTTCGTTACAATCGAGATAGTCGCGATCACCGCGAGCGAGAATTTCGCGTTTGAAATAGTCACCAGTGACACGAATGCTGCCGCGTTCAAATGTCTTACCGTAGCTGCCGCTTAGACGGAATTCTTCACCGCCACCTTCGGACGGCAAGGATGTATATCCGTCGATGACGCCGCCATCTTCTTTGCGAGTGATGATGTTCACAACACCGGCAATCGCGTCAGATCCATAAACGGCAGATGCACCGTCTTTCAGGATTTCCACGCGCTCAACCGCGGCGAGCGGGATAGAGTTCAAGTCAAACGAGGAGACAGACCCGCGGGTACCAGAAGGACCAGCACGACGGCCATTCAAGAGGAACAAGGTCCGGTTGGCGCCCAACCCGCGCAATGCCAGCGTTTCTGCGCCGGTACCACCATTGCTAACGAACTCGTTCGCGACAGCCGCGTTGATCTGAGACGAACCAGATGCTGCAGTCGATGTTTGTAGAAGCGCGGCAACGTCGCCGAGACCTTCAATCTTCGCTTCGTCCGCAGTCAGAACGTCAATCGCCACGGGGCTCGTGAATTCGTTTCGCGCGATCCGTGAACCGGTGACCACCACCCGTTCTTGAACCGACTCTTCTTCACCGGCGTCTTCTGAAATCGTCGTGACTTCGACCGCTTCGTCAGCATCTTGCGCATATGCGCTACCGACAGAAATCGCCAAAGCGAGCGCTGATGAATACATCAGACGACTGCTGAATTTACCTTGCATGTTAGAACTCCCTGAACAGCAAGTATTCGCCCCCCAGCTGGACAGCGAAATACGTTTTTCAATTGATGGGTCCCCTTCCCGAGGATTCCATAGTTGAGCCTGATAAGATAATTCTTGCACCGTCAACGCGATTTACCCGTACGGCATGCAATAGTGTTGCGTGTGCAACTTTTTTGTCACATTCGTAACGAGATTGTTGGAGACAGCCAGCTGCTGCCCCGTGCGCCACAGACTTTCCGCACACCCTGTCAGAATGGCATTGCACTCGCTGACGGAAGGCGATAAAGACGCGCTCTTCTTTGAGTGTCTCGGGCTCGGAGAGCTGGAAAAGCAGTTTCACCACGCGGCTATATCCAGCGCTGACCTCCACCCGAATTTAGAGACTTAAGAGACCCCAGGTTGGCTCTGTGGCGGAGTGGTGACGCAGCGGATTGCAAATCCGTGTACGCCGGTTCGATTCCGGCCGGAGCCTCCACCCTTTCCAAAATCTCACCAGATTTCAGACCTTCCTGAAGAGATTTGCAGATTCCCTTAAATCTTTTTGAAAACGTTTAAACCTTGTTAACCATTATATAGGAGAAGGTTAATGTCTTCTATTGGAGACACCCACCATCACCCAATGCCTCGGCGGAACATTTTATGTTCCGCCAATTTTTTATCAGCTTTCTGAATTTCCTGGTTTGACACCGAATTCGGTTTTGCTAGAGAGGCGGCTCGCTGTTCCGCGATAGCTCAGTTGGTAGAGCAGGCGACTGTTAATCGCCCGGTCGTAGGTTCGAGTCCTACTCGCGGAGCCAGCGCTTTCCCAAATAGAATTTCGACCATGTGCAAACGCATCGGGCGAGGCACCAATCGCCCTGCCCTGCCCTGCTGTTCGTTGGCGATGCCCCCCTTTTGGCTCGCGAGGCGATTTCACTTTGTCTTATGGAAATCGCTCACGTTCGCGACCGGAAAGCAGCATTATCGCGATCGCGACCACCCAAATCGCAACCAGCACATGATATAGATGCCAGCTCAGCTCTACGCTCAGCGCCGGCGAACGTCGCACAAATAATGCATTGAGCGGTAGAATTGCGGCAAAGACGAAGGCCAAAAGGCGCGCGCGCCCGCTCTTAAATTGCCACGGGGCCAGAGCGGCAATGATCACAGCCCACGTTAAGGCAGCCAGAGGCTGAAAGGCATTATTGATCACCCCAGCCAGCACTGAAATTGTAACCGCCAATCCCATGCCGCTAGCAAAGTGTAATCGACGCTCGGGCGAGACCAGACCCCTCGCGAACGACAGTGCAATCAGTCCGGTCGCTAGAACCCCGCCATGCTGAGCAACGAAACGATGGATTCCGGCAAAGTCAGAACCTAGGCCAAACGCGAAACGGATCGTACCCAATCCTGCCGCAAGCCCCAATATTCCCATCGCAATCGCAGACACGCGGATGGATCTATTCCAGAGGGTCCACATCGCTCCCAAGCAAGCGATGGTCAAAATAAACTCGGAGACGGCAAAGTGCGTGGGCATCGCTGGGTGCCTTAAGCCGATGGCACAGGATTAGGCGCACCCGCTGTGTAGCCGGTTTTGGTCGGCGCTTCGGCTTCCGCTTTGATCTGAAGTGACGTTTGCCGTGATCCATCATGGCTCCAGCCAGGCTGAGCAAAGATATACATCAACCGATCTTTGAAACTACGCCCCGGCCCAAACACATCCTTCACGATGCCCCAATATTCGTGGAAAATAATAGTAATCGGGTTCAGCGTCTCGAGATCCTTGACCAGTCCGTAATCCGGCTTGTCCTCAGGGTCCTCTGCTGTGAATGTTCCAAACATTTTGTCCCAGATGATCAAGGTGCCAGCATAGTTCATGTCGAGATATTTCGGGTTCTTGCCGTGGTGCACCCGGTGATGAGACGGCGTGTTGAAAATCGCTTCATACCAGCGCGGCAGCTTATCAATCGTCTCGGTGTGCAGGAAGAATTGGTAGATGGCGTTCAAAGCACCACAAAACAGGACGAGCACCGGGTCAAACCCGATCAGGACGAGCGGAATCTTCAAGAATGTCGTGCCCGAGAAATGCTTAGTCCAACCCTGTCTGAGCGCCACCGCGAAATCGAAATGCGTGCTAGAATGATGAGTAACGTGCATCGCCCAGGGCCAGCGAATCCTGTGTGCCATGCGATGATGGAGATAGTAGCGCAGGTCATCGATCACGAAACAGGCAATAACCGACACAATCGTCAGCGGTATCGTCGCAATCCGGTACTGTGCTGCCCAGAACAGCATTCCGACCGTCAGAAAAGCGACGGCGCCATTCGTCACCACGCTCATCAAGCCGAGAAAAATGCTAACCAAGTCGTCTTTTGTCTCCATGCTCCCGCGCGCTTTGAAGACCCGCACAGCAATCGTCTCAATTGCTATTGCGGCAAAGAAAACCGGAATGGCGTACAGGGTGATTTTTGATGAGATCAACGCTTCTAGATTCATGATTCAATCCTCCTCAATAGGCGCCTGAACAGCGCTCTGAGGATGGGATAGGCGACTCATTCCTATCTTAGAATTGAAATTATAAGGATTATTGATTACTCATAGGAATATATGATTGATCTCCGCCTCATTCGCCACTTCGAGTCCGTCTATCGGCTAGGCAGCTTTTCCAAGGCCGCCGACGAAATTGGTTTGTCGCAATCAGCGCTAACCAAAAGCATACAGTCTCTAGAGTCGGCCTGGGGCGTCGCCCTATTTCATCGCACCACTCGCTCAGTGGCGCCGACAGATGCTGGCAAGCGGCTCTACCCGATGGGGCTCGACCTTCTTGCACATGCAGAGACGGTCAAAGCTGAAACGCGCGGCGGCGAGCGCGAGTTGAATGTGGTTAGCGGGCCCGCCATTCTCGAAACCCTGATCCATCCAGCCATCCTAGGGTTTCGTGAGACGTTTCCCCGAACCAGGATCACCGCAGAGACCATGCCACCCGCGCATGCCGTGGAAGAATTGGTTCAGCGCCGCATTCATATCCTGATCTATCACACGACAACCATTCGCGGCCTTCCCCATTTCAATCGGTTGCGAACCAAGGAATTGCTGAATGAACCGTATATGGTCGTCTGCCGCCCTGGCCATGATGTGCTGAAAACGGACCGCTCCGAGGCCTCAATCCTGGCGTTTGAGTGGGCCATTGCGGGCTATGATCCCGTCTTCGAAGCAAACCTTCCTGCGGCGACCCGAGAGCTGCTACAAGCGAGCAAGTTCCCGAAATATCGCTTGCTGAGCCAGACGGCCTGTCTCGAAATGGCGAAGACCACAGATATCATCACCACTGCGCCACAATCGGCGATCGCCCCTCTGCTGAAGAGCGGCGAGGTCTCGGCTTTTTCGCATCCGGCGGAGATCACGTTTGCCGTCAGCGCTGCAGCGCTCGTCGACACATGGCGAGAGCCTACCGTTCAAGCCTTCGTGGACAACCTTTAAGCCCCAGCACGTAGATTGCTCAAAGTCTGTGATTGTACGTGCCGGCGAGAGAGTGCCGAGACAAGAGCCAAACTGGGCCTAGGAACAACCGGACAACAGGGCCAAGACCACTCAGCAGAAAACCGCTTAAGCAAAGAGCGGCGATGCCGTTCCAACAAGATCTCGTTCCTGCTGGAGAATGCGTTGGAATGATGGACGTGCATGAAGCCGCGGAACATAGTCCGACAGGTTTGGCCAGCTCTCTGCGTCAATGCTCTCACCTGCATGGAAGAAATTGACGAAAATGCTGCCTGCT
This sequence comes from Hyphomonas sp. ske169, assembly GCF_056850855.1. Classification (NCBI taxonomy): domain Bacteria; kingdom Pseudomonadati; phylum Pseudomonadota; class Alphaproteobacteria; order Hyphomonadales; family Hyphomonadaceae; genus Hyphomonas; species Hyphomonas sp. ske169. The sequence continues at coordinate 643,831 of NZ_CP096146.1, forward strand.
GTGAGGTCGGCCAGGGTGCACTGATCCCCCTGTAGGAAGGCACGACCGGTCTCTAATTGCGATTCTAAATAGTCAAAAACTTGCGGCCTTATGGCTTTCGCAGCCGCAACGATTTCAGGATCTGGATCGATCTTTTGGAAGGTCGGGTTGATAAATTGCTGAATGAAAAGCGGGGCCTCGACTTTCGAGAACAAAGCCGTCGCAAGATAGTCGCAAAGCCAGAGCATCCAGGCCTCATCCCATCCCGATTCCGGAAATAATGGCGGTGTCGCAACCTCTGCCTCGAGCAGCGTACACGCCGCGAAAGAGTCCGGAAGAAAGCGTCCATTAATCTCGAGAACTGGCACTTTCCCGAGGGGACTGATCTTCAGAAAATCCGGATCGGGCTCCCCGAGCGGGATCACGCTCACGATCTCATAATCGAGTTGCTTTTCCTCAATGAAAGCCACCAGCCGGCGCACCCAGGGTGACAGTAATGTGCCGTGAACTTTGAGCTGCATGACGCGTTCCTTTCCGCGAATGAAATATCGATCAGTTTTATACAGAAACTGGTTGCAATACGAAACCTCTTAGCGTATACGGTTTCATATTGCAACTAAGAATATTGAGACATGAAAACCAAATCCTTCTCGAATATGCAGTGCTCGATTGCCCGGACGCTCGACCATGTTGGCTCCTGGTGGTCGCTTCTGATTATCCGTGATGCGATGATGGGCGCGCGGCGTTTCAAGCATTTTCAGGAAAATCTCGGCATCGCCAAAAACACGCTGACCAGTCGGCTCGGCGATCTGATCGAAGGCGGCATCATCGAAAAAGTCCCGGCGGCTGATGGGTACGCGCATGAGGAATATGTCCTCACAGAGCGCGGCCGAGAACTCGCGCCGGTGATTATTGCGCTGGCGCAGTGGGGTGACAAATGGGTAGCCCATGAGAAAGGCCCATCCACCGTCATCACAGATAAAGCCTCTGGCGATCGCCTCCCGCGCATCTGGCCGCGCCGCGAGGATGGCGAAGTGATGCCGCTCAAAGAAGTCGGCATGCGACGCGCCAACGGCGCCCCACCGAAAATTTGGCATGAAGAAACGGAGGACTCCTAATGATTTCATGTACGTGTATCGTCCAAGCCGGGCAGGTCTCTGCCGAGACCGAAGCGACGCTACGAGCCAATCTGAACGCGTTTTCTGAACGCGCTTTTGGCGAGCCCGCCGAGATTAATTGGCGAGCGATTCCAGAACGCAGTGGATTTACCGCCGCAAAACCAAGCACTTCGTCGATCGTATCGATGACGGCGAACAAGCCGATCGCTCAACCCGAGCGCGCCAACTTGCTCAAAGAAATGTGCGAACTCTGGGTGCGCGAAACCCATCGCTCCTTGGATGAAGTCGTCGGCGTGATTTCCGATCCCCAAACCTAAGAGGACCCGACTATGCCACTCTATCTATGCAATGCCGCCAGAGGCGCAATTTCTGATGCGGCCAAGCCAAAAATTGCTGCGGATATCACCCGCATTCATTGTGCTGTGACCGGTGCGCCTCCACAATTTGTGCACGCCTTCTTTGTAGAAGAAGACGTTGCGCCGCCGCTCAATGGAAAGTCTGCGGTATTGTTCGGAAGCATTCGAGACGGACGCACCGATGCCCAGAAAGATCAGATCATTTCCGAGATGCGCCAGTCGATCCAAACCCATGCCGGGCTTGATTTGGAAGACATTGGCATGCTGACGACAGACGTGCCCGCAAGCTGGGCGTTTGAAGGCGGCGAAGTGATGCCGGAACCTGGCGAGGAAGCCGAATGGCTCGCCCGTCACCAAACGCCAGCAACGGCGGAGTAGTCTGATGATATCGCGTCTGTTTCTCGGCTTTATCGCCCTATCGATCGGGTCGATTGGGATTCTATATCTGTTTAACCCCAACCTCTTGCTCGCGCGCTATGATCTCGCGACCGGAAGCACGGGTATGGATAATATGTTGCGCTCGACTTATGGCGGATTGTTTTTGGCGTCGGCGGGAATCTTCGCGATGGGCGCTTTCATTACTCGTCGGCGCCGCGATGCTCTGGCCTTCGTCGCTATTTTCATGACTGGGGCTGCGCTCGGCAGGATTGCCAGCATTCTGGCGGTCGGGATGCCGCCAGCAACCATTATGCCGCTGCTCTATTTCGAGATCGTAGCAACTCTGATTGCGCTGGCGCTGTACGTTCGAACTCCAAGCGCGCATAACGAATAAATATTGCCAACAAAGCAGAAGGATCCAGCATGTCTGATACCGTTATTGTTCTGGGCGCTGGCGCCTCAAAAGGCGTCGGCGGCGCGCTCGGCCGCAAGTTTGCCGATGAGGGCCACCACGTCATCATGACCGGGCGGACGGCTGCCAAAGTCGAAGCCCTGGCCAACGAAATATCGGCCGCAGGTGGATCGGCAGAAAGCCTGCCGGTCGACGTCACGTCAGAAGCCGATCTCGATGCCTTATTCGATCACGCAAAGGCGCGGGGTCCAGTCGCTGCCGTGCTGTATAATGCAGGGAACAATGCGATCATTCCATTCGAGGATTTGCAGCCAGACACGGTTGAGCAATTCTGGCGGGTGGGATGTTTTGGCGCCTTCCTCGCCGCCAAGCGCGCGATACCGATCCTGGAAGCTCAGGGCCGCGGCAGTCTGTTTTTCACTGGTGCGTCTGGCTCGTTGCGCGGGCGCCCGAATTTTGCACATTTTGCCATGATGAAAGCCGGTCTGCGGATGTTGGCGCAATCGCTGGCCCGTACATATGGCCCCAAAGGCGTCCATGTCGCGCATTTCCTAATTGATGGCGTGATCGATGGCGAAATAGTGCGCAGCCGTTTTGGAGATTTTCTCGACGGCCTTGGTGAAGATGGCGGCTTGTCGCCAGACGCGATCGCGGATGCCTATTGGCATGTCCACACCCAGCATCGCTCCGCCTGGACCCACGAAATGGACCTGCGCCCATACAAAGAGAATTGGTAAGTCGCTAAGGCTGTTAAATCCGGATACCGTGCGCGCTCTTCCGTGCCAGACGCGGAATCGAGCCGCCGGGGCGACTCGTAAATTCAACAATTTCAATGATTTAAAATGCATTCACTTCGTAAGAAGTGGCGCGAGTGACGGGACTCGAACCCGCGACCCCCGGCGTGACAGGCCGGTACTCTAACCAACTGAGCTACACCCGCGCATGGGCTTCCCCGCCGAAGCGGTGAGATGCTGATCTATACGTGCGTTTTTTAAGGGTCAAGCGGCAATTGCCATGACTTTGACATCAGATGCAGCTATTCAGCTGCGATACAGCTAAAATAGGCGAAATTCCTCCCATGAAACGTATTCTGATCATCCTAGGCGCCCTGCTCGCTCTTCTATTAGCGGTGGCCGTGGCTTTGCCTTTTTTGATTCCCGCATCGGTCTATAAAGCGCAGATTGAAACAGCGGCGACGAATGCGCTCGGACGCGAGGTCACCCTTAAGGGAGACGCGAATCTTTCCGTCTTCCCGGTCATTGCCGCGCGCGTGGATGGAGTTGAGATCGCCAATCCCGAGGGATTTTCTGAGCCGCTCATGGTCGAAGCCGGAAGCTTGCGGGCCAGCATCAAAATATTGCCGCTTCTGTCGCGCCGCGTCGAAGTCGCTCAAATCACCCTGGATGATGCAACCGTCCGGTTAGAGAAACTGGCTGATGGCCAAGTGAATTGGGAATTCGGTCCTGAGCACGCCCCAACCGACGAACCGGAGCCGGATGCGGGTTCCGGCAGCCTTGAAACCGGGATTGACCGGGCAAGGCTGTCAAACACCGCCATCTTCTATCGCGACTGGACCACAGACACCCAATACGCACTCACCGATTTTAACGCGACCGCGCGGCTGACCGCCATGGACAAGCCCCTCACCTCTTCTGGCGAAGGCTTAATCAACGGACAGGCGTTTGACTATCGCCTGCGGCTAGAGACGATTGCGGCTTTGAACGCGCAAGAACCGGTCGATTTGGACCTGCAGCTTGGCACGATTTATGGCGATGTCGACTATGATGGCGCCCTCACGCTCACCGAAGAGCCGGCCTTGGATGGCGCGTTCGAGCTTAGGTCCGAAACACTTGGACAAGCGCTCACCATATTAGGAGACGCCAACCTTCCAATCGTCGCGAGCGCGCTTGAGTCAGTCCGCGCCAAGGGCACGATCAGCGGCGCCGCCGCGACTGCAGCCTTGGATTTTGAGCAGCTGACCCTGGCCGCCACAGGTTTGGATCTCGATTTCAAAGGCGCGGTTCAGTTGGGCACGACCCCGACTTTGGATGGCGCGATCGATCTCAACGCGGCAGATGCGCAGCGCTTGTTAAAACCAAACCACCCGCTGATCCCTCTGCTGGCCATATTGGGCGATGTCGACTTTGAAGCACGCTTAAGCGGCCCGATCACGGCGCCAAACCTCACCGGCATTGTTCTGAAACAGCGCGGACAGGATCTCTCAACCGATTATGCAGGCAGCCTCGGCTTCGATGGCGATCGCGCGTTGGATGGCCAATTGAGTCTTTCAAGCGATAATCCTCGAGCCGTTCTATCGGCGCTGGGCACTGAATTCCCGCCTGGGGAGTCTTTCAATAATATTGCTTTTTCGGGTAAAACGTCGGGATCCGTCATGGCGCCCAGCTTGAACGACGCTTCGTTCACGATTGATGAGACCGACGCGACTGGCACCATCGGCGCTGATTTACGCGGCACACGCCCTCGCATCACGGCTGACCTCAAGATGCCGCGCTTAGATCTAACGCCATTCCTGGGCGCTGAGCCTCAGGAGCCAGCCCCGAATGATTGGGACGATTCACCTCTGGATCTCGCCGCGCTAAAGATGATGAACGCGACAGTGACTGTTGCTGCCGATGAAGTGATTATGGATCAGATCACGCTGAATGATGCGCTTTTAAACACGCGGCTCGATGATGGCCGGCTATCGGCGATCTTCAGACGGGACAATGATGTGCCCGGCTTTAAAGTGTTCCAAGGCAATTGGTCAGGCGATTTGGTACTCGACGCCTCGCGTTCGACGCCGACCCTGCAAATCAATGCATTGGCGGACAGTATCGCCGCTCAAGATATGCTGACCGCGCTCACCGGCTTTCGGAATTTGGACGGGCTCGGCGATGTGCTGATCGATCTCAGCTCAGAAGGCTCTAGTATTAAAGCGCTGGTCAGCGGGCTCGACGGCAAGTTTGAAACGGATCTCAATGATGGCGCCCTGCGCGGCCTCAACTTGACCAAATTGGTGCAGAGCACATCAAACCTGCAGCAGCTTGTCAGCAATGGCGGTCTCACCGTGGCGAGTTTCCAAGAGGCATTCTCGCCAAATGCGACAACCGACTTTTCGAAATTTATCGGCAGCATGGACATTACTAATGGCGTGGCGACACTGACCGATCTGAGCATCGACAATCCGGTGATTGGCGTCTTCGGATCAGGTCAAATCGATCTTGGTGCGCGGACCTTGGACATCAGGCTCACCCCGCGCGTGGATGTTGCGGCTGCGGGCGCTGGCTCGACCATTGGCGTGGGCGATATCCCAATTCCGGTTCGCATCTATGGTAGCTGGTCGAATGTTCGGTTCGGACTGGATTCTTCCGCCGTGCAGGCAGAGCTGACAGCGAGGCTTCGCGACCAAGCCGCTGGCGAAATCGCCGACCGGATCGGCGGAGATGCCGGAGCGATTATTGGCGGCATTATTGGCGGCGGCTCAACCACGCAAGCGCCCGAAGAACAGGCGGAAGAAGAGGCGGAAGAAGAAGCGCCGAGCCTCGAAGATGAACTCACCAATCGCGCCCTAGGCGCCTTGTTCGGCAATCGCGACCGTGACGAGGAAACCGAAGAAGAAGCCGAGCCGAATTAGCCGCGATCGCGGAAAAAGGCGCGCACTTCTTCGCCTTTCGCCGCTTCGAGCGCGGCGCAGAGCTCAATTCGCTCAATGGTTTGGGTCAAGGCGCGCTCATGGCCTTCGGCGAGGTCGCCTTGCGCCTCGAACAAAGCCACAAGCTCATCACGGGCGGCCAGCGAGCACATATCGTCTGCCAGAGCTGGGCTGGATCGCTTTCTCTGACGCGGAATGGTTTCGAGATAGGTCGAGAAATTCTCCTGAACCCAAGCCCAAGTCGCGTCGCGAGTCTGGCTTTGCCGCATTTGTCCGCGAATGATGGTGCGGGTTTCTCGGCTTCCCAATTCGCCCGTTCGCGCCAATTCTAGAACGCGCTCGAGCAGATCTGGATCCTGGTTTTGGCCGATCGCATAGGCGACGGCATGCTCAAATACGGGATCATCAAATTCTGTCCGCGCCTCTAACAATCGATTTAAGAATGGTTCGCCATAGACCTGCAACCCGATCGCCATCGCGGTGAGATATTCGTCTGTCGTGATCGTGCGATCAGAGGAAACGTCCTCCATGCCGATAAAGCTCGCGGCAGCGTCAGCGAGCCCCTGGCGAAGGACAGCATCTTGGCCCGTCCGGACTAAGAACCGTTCCAGGCTCGAGCGCATGATTGCCAATTCCGGATCATCTCTCCCCTGGTCCTCAAGCGCTGTATGGCGGTATTGGAAGACGTCCAAAATCGCGGCGCGATAGCCTGCAAGCGCCTCGGCATCATCAGCTAGAAGACGCTCAAACGCGCCGGCTTGTTTGATCGCGGCTTGCACCACCCGGCGTTCCTTATCGCGTACCGCCTCATCGATGAACCGCCACACGGTTTGCACATCGATCCGCCCGGCCGCGAATTCAGCGCCAATGCTGTCGAGCGTGGAAAGTTTCTCACCAGCATTCAGATCATCAAAATTGCGCCCAAGCTGCTGCCACATCTCATAAGGCAGCGAAAACCGGTAATAGCCGGTGCCATCTGCGTTTGGCAGGAACCAGCGGCTATCGATTTCTTCAATTGGCACCAAAGCGCTGGTGACCGGTTGGCTCTTTTCCGCCAGCAGCATGCAGTGCCGAAACCGCTCATCTGCGAGGCCCGCCACCCAACATACCGGCACGACCCAAGTGCGGTCATCCGTCAGTGAGCTACCAAGCGGCGCGTATCGCGATTGCGTCACCTCAAGATCGCTGAGACTGTCATCGCCCCCAGGATAATTCGATTGCGTAATCGTCAGGAGCGGCAGACCATTCTGCTCAACAAAGCTCCGAAACGCCCGTGTAAGATCCGGCTCACCCGTCTCGCGACCAATAATGTCGAAAAATTCCGGACTGTCAGCCACCCCATCCTCATAGGCCTCGACATAGCGGCCGAGCGCCGGACGGAAGACATCCGCGCCGAAATAAGCATCGACCATGCCGATCACGGCAAGGCCTTTATTATAAGTGATCGAGTCATAGGCGTTGCGAACATTTTCGTTCAGCGCAATTGGCTCCCGCACAGCCCGGGCGCTGGCGAGACTGTCGAGATCCATGGCGCGGATGCCGTCGGCAATAGCGTCCAATTCAAAGCCCTCGCCCGGATACATTTCGGACAGGCTTGCCCCTTCGCCCCAGCTGGCAATCCCTTCTTTCAGCCAAAGGTCATCCCACCATGGCGGGGTGACCAGGTTGCCGAACCACATATGCCCAACCTCGTGAGCGTGAATGGCGAGCAGGCTGCGCCGGGCGGCAGGCCCGATTTCCGGGCTCGCCAGAATCCGGCTCTCGCGATAGGTGATCGCCGCGGCAAGCTCGGTCGCGCCGGAGGGCCATTGCGGAGCGGCAACAATATCGAGCTTCTTATAGGGATAAGGCTGCTGTAGCGCTTCCTCAAAAATGCGCACAAGCTCTGGCGCGGTCTCAAGCGCAAGTGCCAATTCACCACCTTTCCCGCGTCGCGCAAATCCGCGCAAAGGAATGGGCTCGGACCGGACCTCATTTGGCGGCAATAGGCCCGCGTCCACAACATCGAAACTGCCCACTGCAAGCGATAAAAGATAAGTTGGCAGCGGCCGCGTCGTCTCGAATGTGACTTTCTTCAAGCCGCCATCCAGTGGTTCGACGGAGGCTTCTGGCGCATTTGAGATCGCGGCATCGGCTTCAGGGATGGTCAGTGTGATATCAAACGGCGCTTTGAAAGCTGGCTGGTCAAATCCCGGCATAAAGCGTCGCGCTTGGATGCTTTCAGATTTCGCCAAGGCATAAGCGTCGCCCTGCTCTGTGACTTTGAACAAGCCCGACAGATTGGCGTCAAAGGGTGCATGGTAATCAATCTCAACAACCACTTCGCCTGCGGGCACGGTCTGGCCAAATCCAAGCCAGGCCACCCCAGACTCACGCGCCATGGTCCACGTGCCCGTCACGGGTTCTTCGGTGCCCGCAAACGAACGCACGCCAGTAACGTCTAAGTCGCGGCCGTGGAGATAGACGCCGTCTGCCGCGTCATCCAAGGCGAGGGTTATTGTGACCGTTCCGCCAAACCGCGCGTCGCGAGGATCGAGCGTCAAATCGAGCGCATAATGGGTCGGATAAGGTGAAGCGGGAAGCGGCCCAGCAGGCGCTGCGGCGATAATCTGCTCCAAGTCTGACGTTTCGGCTTGGCTTGGCGCTACACTGCCCCCGCACGCTGCTAAGACCAAACTCACAATCGAAATCAAAACGACGCGCATTGCTTACTCCAGCTTGTCTACAGGACCTGCATAGCGCACAACGAGCGCGATGAAACCCACACTTTCCATCCTCGATCCCTCGCCGATATTCAATGGTCGAACCGCCGCAGATGCCTTGCGCGAAACGCGGGCGCTGGCGCAAGCGGCCGATGCAATGAGCTATCGCGCCTATTGGGTTCAAGAACACCATAATGCGAGCAGTTTTGCAGGCACGACCCCGGAAATCATGATGGCTGATCTGGCGGCGCGAACGTCAAGAATTGTGTTGGGATCCGGCGGCATCATGTTGCCAAACTATTCGCCCTTGAAAGTCGCAGAATGGGGGCAAACCCTGTCGCAACTTTATCCCGGCCGAATTGAGATTGGCCTGGGGCGCGCAACCGGTGCAGATCCGCGCGCGTCGGCGGCTTTGCTTGGGCCTGGCGGCCAAAACTTCCCGACCATGCTCCGAATGCTCATGGATTGGATGCTGGACGCCAGCAGCGAAATCCCCTTCCCGCCTGATCACCGCGCGCAAGGGATTGCGGCCAATCCAGCTGGCCCTCGCCCGGATCTTTGGATGCTCTGCTCTTCACCAGGCTCTGCCGCGTTCGCAGGACAGATGGGCGTAAAGCTCGCCTTCGCTGACTTCTTAAATCCTGGCGGCGCGAGAGCTGCGCTCGATGCCTATCATGAGGCGTTCGAGCCTTCTCCGGTTTGCGCTGAACCCTATGCAGGGATTGGCCTAGTGGTTCTGGCGGCTGAGACGGAGTCGGAAGCCGAGCGCCTCGCCGCACCGATTAAAGCCTGGGCACTCGGACGCGCGACCGGCAAATTCAGGCCCTATCTTGAAACAGACGCCGCGATTGAGGCGCTTGAACAGGCGCCACTTGAGCCCGGCCAGCGTGGAATCATCGGAACCGGACAATTGGTGGCTGAGCAGCTTTCAGAAACCGCTCGCGACACGGGCGCGAAGGAGTTTTTTATGCTCTCCATCACCGACCATATCGAGACGCGGATAAACTCCTATCGCCTCATCGAGCGTGCGATGGCAGAGCTCAACGCAGCAACGGCATAACCGCAAGCAGCGGACTAAGCACACTTGCGCCGAGCTGCTTACAGCGCGCCGGCGACCATCCAAATTCGGCGTCCGGATGGTTCGCGTCATCCTTGAACGGCATTTCCAGTGTCATCGCCAAACAATCGAACTTTTCCGCCAGCGCATTGCTGCAAATCGTCATATTTGCATTGCCAGGCGAGTTCGTGGGGTTGCCAAACTGAGTTTGGAACGCGCCATTTGAAGACTTCACGTAAGAGGCTTTGAACGTCTCTTGCAGCCCCGCCAAGCGATCGCTCCAGCTCGGAATGCCTTCCGTGCCAGCGATGAAATTATAAGGCAGCGCTTCATCGCCATGGACATCGAGCGCGAGATCGCAGCCGGTTTCCATCATTTTTTGCAAGACCAGATGGACTTCCGGGCTCTTCTCCATCGTCGGTGTTGCCCATTCGCGATTGAGGTTCACACCCGCCGCATTGGTCCGCAAATGACCACGCGCGCTGCCATCTGGGTTCATATTCGGAACGATGTAGAATACGGCGCGTTCCAGCAGATCCTTCGAGATCGCAGAAATCGGATCGAGCATCCGTTCTAAAAACCCTTCCATCCACCACTCAGCCATTGTCTCCCCAGGGTGTTGGCGCGCGGTGATCCAGATTTTGCGTTTGCCTTCGCCGGGTTCGCCGAGGGTGACCAGATCAAGGTCGCGTCCATCCAGCGTCTGGCCAAGGACGGAAACTTGAGAATACTCATAATGCTGCGCGCCCGCGATCAGCATTTGATGCCGCTCAGAAGAATATGGCGCGAAATAAGCGACATAAATCGAATTGGCGGTCAGCTCAGTCTCGATCGTTAAATGCTGACCATCATACGCTGTCGGCACCCGGTGCCAGGTCATTGTGTCTTGAGAGACGACGGCGCGATAATTTTCCCAGCCTTTCGGATAAGCCGCGCCACCGGCATTTTCTATGACCAGGCGAATCTCTTGCCCTTTTTCGCCTGTGACGCGAAAATGAAACCACTGATAAAAATCGGACTGATGGTCTTTGGCGATTTCCAAGCGTACATTAGCGGGGTCACTGGCGTCTTTTACGATGATGTTTCCGCTGTCGAACGCGGATGAAATGCTCAGGCTCATGCAGTCTCCGTCCCTTTAAGATCTGCCTGGTACGCCTTCGCCATGCGCGAGTCGATGCCTTGCATCTTTAAGAAAGCGTTGAGCACGCTCAATTTTCGGTTTGGTTCCTGCCCATCGGCGATCCGGTGGAGCTGAGAATAATACCAGCCCTGCATGCCAAAGCCGTTCAGCGCTTTGAACAGACCGATGGAAGAATTTGGCCCAAAAATGCCGGGGCCAATGCGCAGCGTCTTTTCCCATTTAGGCAGCTCTTCAAGCGCTCCGGAGACCAAATCGCGCGGTGCGTCCACATCGACGCAAAGCGGTCGCCCCAGCCCAATCAGGTCGGCCTCTCCGCTTTCGAGCGCGGCATTCATACCCGTGCGTGTTCGGAACCCGCCGGTCACCATAAGAGGCATCTCGGCGACGCTCTGCACCTCTTTCGCATAGTCTAGGAAATATGCTTCGCGCTTTTTCGTGCTCTCGCGGACGCCGTCTTCATGCGCTGGCTTGAAGCCTTCCATATCCATCATTTTAGGTTGCTCATAATTGCCGCCGGAAATCTCAACGAAATCCAAACCGAGCGGGTTTAGCATTCCGATAACAGCCGTGGAGTCTGACTGCGTGAACCCGCCTTTCTGGAAATCGGCCGAGTTGAGCTTCACCGAAACCCCAAAGCCAGGTCCGGCTTCGGCTTTGGCGGCTTTGATCACGTTGAGCAACAAGCGCGCCCGGTTCTCTAGCGGGCCGCCCCACTCATCTTCGCGCTGATTGGTCAGTGGCGACAGGAATTGGCTCATCAGATAGCCATGCGCCGCGTGAATCTGGACGCCGTCAAAGCCTGCCGCCCGCGCCGCTTTGGTCGCGGTCGCATACTTTTCGATTAAGCGTTTGATATCGTCGCCGGTCATGGCCCGCGGCGTGCCGAACTGTCCGCCAGGAAGGTAGACGGCGATGGCGCTGGGCGCATCCGGCTGTGGATTAACCATTTTCTGGGTCTGCCGCCCGGCATGACTGAGCTGCATCACGGTTTTACCTCCGCCCGCATGACAAGCCTCTGCCCATTTCGCCAGCATGACAGCGTGTTCATTCGACGGTGCCCCATCAATGACGACATTACCGGGCGCCTCTAAGTTTCGACGATCGACCAGGACATTGCCTGTAATCTGCAATCCAATCCCGCCATCGCCCCATGCTTTATACAGCCGCAAGTGGCGATCGGTGACTTCGTTCCGTGAATTCGCCAGTCTTTCCGTCATTGCCGCCTTAACCAGCCGATTAGGTAATTCGACGCCAGATAGCAGGGTTAATGGCGTGTTAATTAAAATCGTCATGATGGAAGTCCTTGGAATCAGTGGGCGAATGGGCTTACGGGGAGAAAACCATTATGGGCGCTGCAAAGCAAACGAACCTATTCAAAGACATGAACTCTGATCCATCTGGCTATAGCGCAAAAGACATCGAGGTCCTCGAAGGCCTCGAACCGGTACGGAAACGTCCCGGCATGTATATTGGTGGCACCGACGAGCGGGCCTACCATCACTTGTTCGCAGAAATCCTCGATAACTCAATGGACGAAGCCGTCGCGGGCCACGCCTCCCGTATTGAAGTGCATGTCCGCGCCGACGGCTATGTCGAAGTGATTGATAATGGTCGCGGTATCCCGGTGGGCGAACATCCGAAATATCCTGGCAAGTCTGCGCTGGAAGTGATTATGACCACGCTGCATGCGGGCGGGAAGTTTTCGAACAAGGCGTATGAGACGGCCGGTGGTTTGCACGGCGTCGGTTCATCGGTTGTGAACGCGCTGTCTGAGCGTATGGAAGTTGAAGTCGCACGCGACAAGAAGCTGTATTTCCAAGCTTTTGAGCGCGGCAAAGTCACTGGCCCGCTGGAACTCTTAGGCGCAGCACCGAACCGGCGCGGCACAACGGTCCGCTTCAAGCCTGATATAGAGATATTTGGCGAGAAGATCCGCTTCAAGCCGCAACGCTTGTTCCAGATGACGCGCTCGAAAGCGTATCTCTATCGCGGCGTGGAAGTGCGCTGGAAATGCGATCCGGAGCTGTTGCCGGAAGAATCCAAGGTCCCGGCCGAAAAGACACTGTCTTATCCGAACGGTCTCGCCGACCAGCTGGACGAAGTCTTCAAAGGCAAAGCCACAATCACTGAGCAGCATTTTGCCGGCTTGGTCGAAGCCGATGGCGGCAAAGTCGAATGGGCGATTGCTTGGACAGCAGCCGGATTTGGCGAAACCGACGGCTTTTCGCGTTCTTACTGTAACACCATTCCGACCCCTGATGGTGGCACGCACGAAGCAGGCTTCCGCTCTGCGATCACCAAAGCGATGCGGAATTATGCTGAGCTGACAGGCCAGAAAAAAGGCACGTCGATTACCGCAGACGATATTATGGGCCATTCTGGCTTGCTGCTCTCTGTGTTCATTCGCAATCCAGAATTTGTGGGTCAGACCAAAGATAAGCTCTCGACAACGGCGGCATTCCGCGTGGTTGAGAACTCTGTCCGTGACCGGTTCGACCACTGGCTCGCCGCTAGCCCGAAAGAAGCCGATAAGCTTCTCACCTGGGCGATTGAGCGTGCTGATGAACGGGCACGCCGCCGGAAAGCCAAAGACGTGGCCCGAAAGTCGGCAACAAAACGGCTACGCCTCCCTGGCAAGCTGGCCGACTGTGCCGACAGCAAGGGCGACACAGAACTGTTCTTGGTCGAGGGTGATTCAGCGGGCGGCTCAGCCAAACAGGCCCGCAACCGGAAGACCCAAGCCATTCTGCCTCTGCGCGGAAAGATCTTGAACGTCGCCTCAGCCACCGCCGATAAAATGGACAAGAACCAAGAACTGCAGGACTTGCTTCTCGCGCTTGGCACCGGCACTGGCTCGCGCTTCAATATTGATGATCTCCGCTATGAGAAAATCATCATCATGACCGATGCGGATGTGGATGGGGCGCACATTGCGGCGCTGCTTATCACCTTCTTCTACAAGATGACCCCCGGTTTGATTGAAAGTGGCCGTCTCTATATGGCGATGCCGCCGCTTTATAAGCTCTCTTATAAGGGCAAATCCGTCTATGCGATGGATGATGAGGACAAAGACCTTCTGATGGAGCTTGAATTCAAGCCCAACCAAAAAGTCGAACTCAGTCGCTTTAAGGGTCTTGGGGAAATGAACCCAGGCCAGCTTAAAGAGACCACGATGAATCCTGAAACGCGTACGCTGGCCCGGATCACGCTCCCAGACAGCATTGATGAGCTCACAGAAGCCAAACCGGCAGAGCTGATCGATACATTGATGGGCAAAAAAGCGGAGCACCGCTACCGGTTCATTCAAGAGAATGCCCATTTCGCCGAAGAGCTAGATGTCTAGTCGGCGAATTTAAACTCGCCTCTCGCGCGAATTGGCCTCAAAATTGCTTCCAAACGTCCTGACGATCACAAATTCGTGAGGAAGTTCGATGTATGTGAACTGGCCAAGCCATTCTGACACAGAATTCGGAAATGACGTTCTGTTGGCACAGCACAATGTCTCAAGCTCAGACCTGTTTGAAGATGAGGGTCTAGCGCATTTGCTTGACGTTTATCCGCGAGAGAGCCTCGATATCTGGACGTTCGGCCAAGAAAGCGAAGGTTTGAACACGTCGCTACGCGGTTGTGCGCCAACGCTTTCAGGCAAACAGATCGTAGAAGCGGTCAAACGCGGACATATCTGGCTCAACATGCGGCGCGCCAATATTGATGTGCCCGAACTGGGCCCCATTGCAGATAAGATCTACGACACACTGCAAGACGCCAGTGGTCGCAAGGTCCGGAAACGCGATCTTTCCGTGCTGATCTCATCGCCAAATGTGCAGGTTCATTATCACTTAGACATCCCGCTGGTCGCCCTGTTGCAAATGCGAGGGGAGAAGACGTTGTGGATGTATCCACGCACCGAATCCCTTGCGCCGTCCGACTTCATTGAAGACATCGTCCATATGCGCCGGGAAGAAGAGCTCCCCTATCGCAAAACCTATGATGATGAGGCGACGGCCTATAAACTACGCCCAGGCATGGGGCTGACTTGGCCACAATTTATGCCGCATCGCGTGCAAAACGCTGATTGCATGAACGTGTCCTTATCGTGCGAGTATCAGACGTTAGGCAGCTTTGTTCAGGCCAATGCAGCCTACACAAATGGCCTCATTCGCGGCGCGACGCCCCTTGCGCCCGCTGTGAATGACAATGTAGGCCCGGTCTCCGTGGCGAAAGCAGCATTCGCGCGGGCTCACAAAGCCGTCGCTCGAAGAGGCCCACGTAAATCACCAACACCCATCACGTTTGAGCTTGACCCAGCTCGCGAAGACTGCGTGCGACAGCTCTATGGATAAGCGATTTTTTCGCTTGCAAAGCTGACCTAATCAAAGACAGTAAGCCGCATCTTATTTGATGAGGATACTGATGAAACACCTCTTATTCTTGATGGCCTCAGCCTCGCTACTATTGGCTGGCTGCGGCGGCGGGGGAGATGAGGACTCAGCCGAGAGTGCTGATACGGTCGCCTATGACCGCAACCCTTACCCCTCAACCTACACCCCTTACCCGTCGACGACGACGCTGATCAAAAACGCTACCGTGCTCGACGGCATTGGTGGCGAGATTGCAGGAGGAGATGTCCTCCTGGTCGATGGCAAGGTCTCAGAAATCGCTGAAGAGATTGCTGCCCCTGACGGCGCAACAGTGATCGATGCGCAAGGCAAATGGGTCACGCCAGGGATTATCGACAACCATTCCCATCTCGGCGTCTATCCAAGCCCGAGCGTTAGCGCTCATGGCGACGGCAATGAGATTAGCGGCGCCGTGACATCCGAAGTCTGGGCCGAGCACGGCATCTGGCCTCAAGATCCAGGCTTCCCGCGGGCGCTGGCGGGCGGTGTGACCTCAATGCAAATCCTGCCTGGCTCTGCCAACCTGTTTGGCGGGCGCGGCGTGACGCTGAAAAATGTGCCCGCACGCACCGTTCAAGGCATGAAGTTTCCGGACGCGCCTTACACACTGAAAATGGCCTGCGGCGAGAACCCCAAACGCGTCTATGGCTATGGCGGCGGCCGGTTCCCCGGCGGCGCGCCTTACTCCCGGATGGGCAATGTCGCAGGCTACCGCATGGCTTGGGCGAAGGCGGTCGAATATAAGCGCTCATGGGATAAATATGCCGATGAAGGCGGAGAACCACCGACACGCGATCTCGAACTCGATACGCTTATGGGCGTCCTGAATGGCGATATCTTGGTGCACATGCATTGCTATCGCGCCGATGAAATGGCGCAAATCATGGATATGAGCGAGGAGTTTGGCTATAAAGTCACAAGCTTCCACCATGCCGTCGAAAGCTATAAGATTGCCGACAAACTTGCTGATTATGGCGCGTGTTCTGCGATGTGGGCCGATTGGTGGGGGTTCAAAATGGAAGCCTATGATGGCGTCCGTGAGAATATCCCAATGGTTCACAAAGCCGGTGCCTGCGCGATTGTGCACTCGGACAGTGATATCGGCATTCAGCGCCTCAATCAGGAAGCCGCAAAGGCGCTCTCTGATGGCCGCCGCGCGGGGATCGAGATCTCAAACGCCGACGCGTGGGTCTGGCTCAGCGCCAATCCTGCAAAATCCCTTGGCATCTTCGAACAAACCGGTTCGCTCGAGCCGGGCAAGAATGCCGATCTCGTCATTTGGTCGGGTGATCCGTTCAGCGTCTATAGCCAAGCCGAACAGGTCTTCGTTGATGGCGCGCTGATGTATGAGCGCGGAAATGAAGCACTTACGCCAGTTATGGATTTCGAACTCGGACAACCTGGTGAAGGAGATTTGAAATGATCCGCACCTTACTTCTCTCAACCGCTGCCGCAGCCTGCGTGATCTTTTCTGCCGCTGCGCAAGACGTTGCCATCACCAATGCGAAAGTGTGGACCGGCACCGAGGCTGGAACGCTGGAAAATGCCACCATCTATTTCAGCGATGGCACCATCCAAGGCATGGGCGTCAACTATGCCCCGCCAAGCGGTACACGCCAGATTGATGCCGGTGGCAACTGGGTCACGCCTGGCATCATCGCGCCCTTCTCTCGAGTCGGGACTGTTGAAGTCGGTGCAGAAGACACCACCAATGATACCAGTGCCAGCGGGTCGCCCTTCTCCGTCGCGTTGCGCGCCGCAGACGGGTTTAATCCGGCAGCGACGCCAGTTGCAATCACCCGGATTGAAGGGGTTACGCAAGTCGCTGTCGCGCCCGCGAATGGCACCTCAATGATTGCTGGTCAGGGCTTCATCGCTGACACATCCGGCGCGCCAGATTCAATCTCGAGCGACCGCGCCTTTGTCTATATCGATCTTGGCGAAGGCGGCGCGGGATTGGCGGGCGGCTCACGTCCGGCGGCCTGGGCCGCTTTGCGTGGCGCCTTTGCAGATGCTCGCGGATATCCGGCGCGCTTCATGGCGCACAATGAAGGTGACACGCTGACCCGCGCGGATGCGCAGGCCTTTGGCCCCGCGGTTCGCGGACAGCAATTGATCCTGGTATCGGCGCATCGCGCCAGCGATTTGCGGGAAATCATTCAGCTCAAGGCCGAGAACCTCAATCTGAACCTAGCAATTGTTGGGGCCGATGAGGGTTGGATGGTCGCCGACGAACTCGCCGCCGCAGGCATTCCTGTAATTGTCGATCCATTCTCCAACCTGCCCGCGAGTTTTGCACAACTCGGCGCCACCAGTCGCAATGCGGAACGCCTGATCGAAGCGGGCGTTGCCACCGCCTTTGCGCATCTTGGCAATAGCGGTCATCAATCCCGCTTGGTGCTGCAATCGGCCGGAAACGCTGTCGCGAATGGCGTGAGTTTTGATGATGCCATGGCGGCGCTGACCGTGGTTCCGGCGAGCATATTCGGCATGGATGTCTCCGGTACGATTGAACGCGGCGAGATTGCGGACCTGGTAATCTGGGACGGCGATCCGTTAGAAGTGACGGCGGCGCCAACAGCTGTGTTCATTGAAGGCGTCGAGCAATCGCTCGTGTCGCGCCAAACGAAACTGCGTGATCGCTGTATGGATCTCGACGAGAGCGAACGGCCTCTCGCGTTTAAGCGTTAGTCGCCTTTGAACTCAGGATCGCGTTTTTCTAAGAAGGCTTGGATCGCCTCAGTTTGATCATTTGTCGTGGAGGCATAGGCAAACTGATCGCGATCCATAAAGCTGGTCGCATGCGCCAATGGCATCGCAGCGACATTGATTGCTTGCTTGGTCATGCGCAGCGCAATGGGCGGGACTTTGGCATATTTCGCGGCAAGCGCTTCGGCGCCTGACACGGCCTGACCCGGCGCTGTGACTTGATCAGCTAGCCCCCAGTTGAGCGCGGTTTCTGCTGAGCAAGGCTCGCCCAAAATGGTGAATTGTTTCGCGCGCGACGGCCCGACCAGCGCGACAGTGCGCGGATTGGTCTGCCAGCTCATATTCATCCCAAGCGGGATTTCCGGAAGCCGAAAAAACGCATCCTCTGCGACGATCCGATGATCACACGCCACCGCCAATGCAACCCCGCCGCCAATGCAATAGCCTTCGATCGCAGCGATGGTGATTTGCTCCAGCGCCTCCCAAGCCGCGCACATATCAGGCCCAAGTTTTAGAGATTGTCTTTGCTCAAGCCTGGTTTGATCCCGCAGCGCGGCGCGCTCTGGATCTTTTAGATCGGCCCCGGCCGTAAACGCTCCAGCGCTGGTCAAAATCACAGTATTGCAGCTTGTATCTGCTCGCAAAACACTCGCCGCATCGATCAAAGCCTGCATCGCTTTCAGGGACAATGCATTTCGGCCATCCCCGCGATCCAAAGTCACGGTCGCAACCGGACCGCTATAACTCAGCCGAACACAATCTCCGAAACTTTGGGTCATTTGGATTTGGAGACGTTGGCCACGCGTTGCAGCGGCTCTGTGCTTTGAATATACCCCGCCTCTTCTGGAATATGCAGACAAGCATCGCCCGCTTCATCTTTTCCAATCACCGGCAGAACCGTTACAACACTTTCAGACGAAAAGCGGTTTAGCGCCGCCTCAACATTGCTGGTTTCGGCGAGTTTGCCGAGATTCATTCGCGTTGGAAAAATAATCGTCGCCGTTCCGGCTTCTTCCATGTCGAGCGCTTGTTGCGGGCCGAGCCACACAGCCTCAGTTGTCTCGCGACCATCTTGCACCGCGATTTGCCCCGAAGGTGTCGCCGCCAGATAGAAATGGGTATCGAACCTTTTCGGCATCATGGTCGGCGTGATCCAATGGCCAAAATGGACCAGCCGATCGAGCGCCAGAACCAGATTGTGCTGTTTGATCAATTCCAGAAAGCTTTGTTCGCGTCGATCGACGGCACCGCGCATCGGTTCAAGGGCTTTAACAACATCTTGCCCGACCAAGGGCCCACCAGCGCCGCGTGTTCCAGCCGTGCGCGCGAGAATGATGCCCGCCTCTTCATAGGCTTCTCGCACCGCTGAGATTCGTGCGGCTTGCTCTGCGCCAGAAAAATCGCCGTCGGTATGATCCGCCCAAGCTGGATCACTATCTTCTTCATTGGCTTTGCCGCCTGGAAACACCAAGGCGCCAGAGGCAAAATCGATTTCATAATGGCGTTTGACCATCAGGACCTGCAGGTCTGGTTCGTCGCGCAATAGAAGAATGGTCGCGGATAAGCGCGGGGTCGTTGCTTCAGACATTTCCCCTCCCGAGAAAAGTTCAATCAAATTTGTCGGAAATCACACTGCCAGCGTGCGCGTGATTTCAACTATGTTTCTGTAGGTAACGGGCTTGTCGCAACGTCACGGAAGCAGAATGCGCCCTACACAGTATCACCAATTCGACGCCGCTCAGACGGCTTCTTCCCGCAACCGGCTTTTGCCTGTCATGCACCTGGAAACAGGTGAGGCAGTGCTTTTGTTTGCCGAGACCGAAAAGCGCTTCGAAGAGCGTGCGGTCTTCGGTCCGGCGGCCTTGACTGCAGAAGGCAGTGAGGCCGCCACCCCAGCTCAGTGGATGGCGGAGCATGTCGAAGCGGTGGCTAATGACGCGCACAATCGCACCACAGAGCGCCCCGTGATTGTCGAGCTGCCTTTGGTGGCACTGATCCACCCTGACACGGCCATGGCCTGTGACGCCGCGATCGCGCGGACTCGTCTTTGCCCACAAGAGATCTGCTTGGAAGTTCAGGACGCGGCGCTGGCGCTACCAGCCGCCCGCAATGCCAAAGACGGGATTGAAGCCCTGCGCCGATGCGGTTTCCGCGTGTCGATCAACGCGACCCGCTCTTGGCAGGCCCCAATGGACCATAGTCTACGCCTACTGCTCGACAGTTTGCGCGTTGATGCCCGCAAAATCGAAGGCAACGTTGAACTGCAAGATCGGATCGAAGCGGCGGCCTGTGCCGGTATGCTGGTGATCGCGGAGAACGCCAATTGGCGCGATAGCTACTATCTCAACGAGCTTGGCGTCGAATACGGGTTCCGGATGCGCGCAGACGCTTAAGCGGCGGTTTCTTCCCGTCTTTTTGCCTGTTCCGCATAGGCATCCAGCTTTTCGAGAAGATAATCGAGGTCGTCCTTAGGGATCGCCTGGAACTGCGTCAGTACGCGCTCAATCATGCGCATACGGAAGCGGGCTTTGTCATTGGTACCGCCATCGAGCTCTAGCTCATGATAGACCGTCACTGCGGCGCGGAAGGCTGGCAACAGCTTTCTGTGCAAGCCCGCGCGATCGAAGATCGCCTGCAGGCCAAGCGGTCCAGCATCGTGGATCATCAACCAAGCCCGCGCATGCGGCACACCCGACAGTTCAGCCAGAGCATGTTCAACAAAGTGCATATGCCCGACGCAGAGCGCCCGCATAATCAGCGAATGGGTCAGTCGGCCGTTGAGGTTCAGCTGAGACACAAAGCGCGACATGTCATTGGTGCGATCGGCCTGTTCGACAAGGTCAATCGTCGCCCGCTCTCGCGCGCCAGCGGCAAGATCAATCGCCATCTGAGCCGGTAGCTCGTGCCGGTTGATCAGCATGTCAAAGACTTGGCCTGACACCAGTGAGACCATTTTCTCGGCGATATGAACCGGAATATGGTCCCGCATCACCAAATTCTCGTGCATATTCTCATTTGCTGGGAAGCGTTCAATCGTATGCTCAAAGGCGCGATCGGTGAGTTCCGCGCCAGGATTGCCTGAGATCGTTTCGACGGCCATTTCGCCGGCATGTTCGCAAATCACTTCGGCCAGCGTGCTTGAAACTTTTGTCCGCCCAGCAATCGCCGCCTGTTTCGCCGCCGTCACCGATAAGACGAGCTCGATCAGCTCTTCATCATTGAAGACGGGCGAGTTTTCCAAAACCGGAATCGCAACAGATTCAACATCCTGCGCCAGCTGTGTGGCCACTGTGTGCGGCAGACGCGGCGAATTGCGTAATGTCACCGCGAGTGTGCGGCGCACCAGTTCGGCCGTGTCTTTGGCCAGAACCTGAATGATTTCTTCGGCGAAGAGTCGCTCGTCCTCGCTAAGGACATCGGTTGCGATCCGGCGACAGAGGCGATGCGCGACGGTGGCGCGCTCCTCTGAGGATTCACCTTTCATCAGGCGAATTAGATCGCTTTCGCTGAGTTCCGGACGCATGCTTTGTACAGTCATATCGCGGCGGTATCCCTGTCACCAATTCTGATTTGTGAATAAATGACGCTTGCGGGTTAACGTGCGGTTTACCAAACCGCGAATGATCGCGCCGAATAAGGAGATCGGGTACCATGTTGGACGGAATTAAAGTCATCGAACACGCCACCTATATGGCTGCCCCTGGCGCAGGCGGAATCTTAAGTGATTGGGGCGCTGAAGTGATTAAAATCGAGCCGCCAGGCGGGGACCCGATTCGCAACTTTTTCAGCACGATCGGCACCGATTTTCAGGACAATCCGGTCTTCGACTTCGATAATCGCGGTAAAAAATCCATCATTCTGGATACAAGAACCGAAGATGGGCAAAAAGTCCTGCGTGAATTGGCAGCGGATGCCGACGTATTTCTGACCAATGTGCGCCCGGGCGGGTTGAGCCGCTCTGGCTTGGATTATGCCAATCTCCACAAGATCAATCCAAAGCTAGTTTACTGCACGCTCACCGGTTATGGGCTCGAAGGGCCGGATGCCGATAAGCCAGGCTTTGATGTGGCCTCCTTCTGGTCGCGGGCCGGCGTCGGGCAGCTGACCGTCCCGAAAGGCCAAGACCCGTTCGCGCTACGCACCGCCTTTGGTGATCATACGACGAGTATGGCCGCCGCTGCAGGCATCTGCGCCGCTCTGGTAAAGGCGCAACGCACCGGTGAAGGTCAGCTGGTCGAGGCTTCCCTCCTCCGCGCGGCGTTATTTGCGCTCGGGTCTGATTTCGCCATCCAGCTTTTCTTTGGCCGTATTGGGTCGACCAAATCACGGCACGAGCAGATCCAGCCGCTGATGAATTTCTTCAAAACCAAGGATGAAAGCTGGATCTGTATCGTCTCACGCCAAGGGAATGTCGATTGGGCGCCGCTTTGCCGCGTGATGGATCGATCCGACCTGATTGAGGATGAGCGTTACACGACCGGCAAATCCCGACGCGCCAATGCGGCGGAGCTGGTGACGCTGATGGATGAAGCCTTCGGCAAGTACACCAAAGCCGAGATCGCTGAACGGCTGGATGCTGAGGCCATCGCATGGGCGCCGGTTCAAACCCTGGCTGAAGTGGCGAAAGACCCGCAAGTCGCCGCAGCGGGCGGAATTACCCAAGTCCCAAGCGCCAGCGGTGATGGGTCGACCTTTGCCTCACCGGCCTCCCCAATCCGCTTCCCCGGCACAGATGATGGTCCTAAGGGCGCCTCCCCGCGCATGGGCGAGCATTCGAGCGATGTCCTCGCTTCGATCGGTTATGACGAAGAAAAAATCAAAAAACTCTATGAATCTGGCGTCGTCGTCTGATCATCTTCGGGCGCGAGCAGTTCAAAAACCGTTGCCGCAAACCCATGCCCTAGCCATGCGCTGGGCAGCAGGATGAGCATGACCAGCGCCGCTGATAGGCCCGCTTCGATGGGACTGGATGCTGCCCCAATAAAAGCGCCGCTGACCTGTGTTCCAAGATAAATCAACGCCACGAGCGGCAACACGACAAGAACCAACATGACGGGGCCTAGGCTCCGAAAGTGCCCTTTGGTCCAGTACCAGGTTCGCAATACATGGACGCGGCCGCGCGATGCGGTCGCAGCGGCAAAGGTCATGATCCGGACCGCGAACCAGAAAATGCCGAACAGGGTCGCCAAGAACAGCGAAAAGAGCGGCCAAAAGGTTCCCCCTGCCCGCATTTGTGCGGTCATATCTGAGATATTTTCCACATCATCGCTCGTCCCAACTCCCAAACTTGCGCCCATCAAGGCAAAGAATAGCGTGATCATACTGGCCGCGATCGCGGCGATGACCATGACCAGGATCCACGCCAGCGTCAGCTTCCAAGCCGCGTGAGAAATCCCAGAGCTCGCGGGTAAGACAGCGCGATACATCGAGACGGAAAACAGATTGTGGATGTAGAGCGTCGCGAATGTGAGGCCGCTAAACACAGCAAACCCGGTCCCGCCATCAGGCAGCACATTGGCGGCCCAAATCAAACTGCCGAACGCCGCCACGAACAACCCCGCATAGGGCAATGATGGCAGCACCAAACGGCGCGTGCGGTCTAGGCTTTGGGTGAAGATCAATCGAATAGAGTTATCGCTGGCCATAAGGGCCTAGCTAAACACCAAGTAGAGTAAGGCAAGCGACAGAATGACCATTGTCGCCCAAGTCAGCAATATACCGAGCTGGCGCAAAATGATTGGACCACCATTCATGCCAATCGGATGCATCAGGCGGCCAAGCGTAAATCCGATCCCAAGCGCATGGATGGCCCAGATTGGGCCTTGTAAGAAGGCCAGCGTCAGCAGCCCCACCAGCATGGCTGGGGTATATTCGGACGCGTTTCCATGAACGCGAATGGCTTTGGCGAGTTCCTCTGAACCGCCATCACCCATAGAGATTTTTCCGCGAAACCGTTTCGAAACGACCCGGAAGGCGAGCCATACGAGCATCAAAATATTGATAGCAATGTAGACGCTGGCAACTTGTAATGCGGTCATATGGCCCTCCCGAGTTTCGTTTTAGTCGTCGCGACGTGCGTCTGGCAGACGGTCGTTAATATCGTCGCGAATATCAAGAATCGTGACGATCAAGCCGGCCACAACGCTTGCGGCAATCCAGCTTCCCACAGAGAGAGCAACAAATGACAAGACTTGCGCCATTGTGCCTTCGATGCCGATTAGATCGGTGATCATCGCCCCTTTCTGAGGCACTGCATTATAATAGGCCAATAGTAGGCCAATCACGATCGTGGCGAGATAGGCCACATAAACCATGAGACGGAAGCTATTGATAATGAAGAATTTCATGGCATCCTCTTTCTACTCAAAGACAAACCCGGACAGCTGAGTTCTTTCAGGTCCGGGTTGTTTTTCACCAGTTTGGCTCCAGGGTTACATTTCCATGCCGCACTCAGTGGCGGCACCCATCATGACAGTCATGAATGACGTCATTTCTTCCGGTGAAAGCTCACCCATTTTTGACATCATAAACGCGTCTTCGTCTTCAGCTTTGGTGGCTTCAACGATGATATCAACAAGTTTGGGATCGAGCTTCTCAATCGCTTGATCCGCCATGCAGTTGCAGGTCTTTTCATCGGAGGTGCCATCTTCCAAGCAGGAAGACACCATCGCTGCTTTCGCGCCGCTAGTGCCACCGCCGCCACAGGCAGCAAGGCCGATCGCGAAGAGCGATGCAAAGATAACTTTTTTCATTGGCGAACCCCTTTCCTCAATGTTTCGCACTTGGTTAACGTTCCACGAATCCCGTCCCAAGGCCAGAGGAAAAGCGCCTATTCCCGCCGTAAGATCCAATCGAGGCGGAGTTTCGCTTGGCCAGACTTCAAAAAGTCAGCTTTCACCTGCTCGCGGTCATATTCACTGGTCAACCAGGCCTCAAAGCCGATTCCTGTTTCGGCTTCGGCGGCCAGATAAGCCTCGAAAAAAGCGTCCAAGAGCCCCGTTTTGCCCTCGCGCATATGCAGGTATTTCTTAGACAGCTGACGAACCGCGATTCGGACCGGCTCATTCTGCCGGAAAATCATATAAAGAACGCTCATCAACCCAGCCCGGTCCGCCCCGGACTTACAATGCATGAGCGCTGGATATTCGATCTTTTCGAACAGCGCCTTAGCCTCAAGCACGCGCTCGGCAGTCGGCGTATCTCGGGAATAGACCTGGAAATCGACCAGTTCGATCCCGTTCGCCTCACAGGCCTCTTTCTCAAGCAAATAATAGCCGCGCGTGCTGGGGCCGCGCAGATTGAGAATGGTCTTAATCCCGCGCAAACGGGCATGTTCAGCAACTTGCCGCGGATTCGGCTGGTTGGCGCGCCACATCTCGTCACTGATTTGATGCAGATTCTGAAAGCTTTCCCGCAAAAACCCATGGTCTGCGAATGTTAGTTCTCGCTCAGCGCGCAATCGCCCGGCACGCGACTGAATATCAGCCGCCACATGTTTGCGTTTCTTATGACCCGGTAGTTTCATGAGATCGCGTTACCCGAGGCGCCATCGTCTCGCAAGGCTCTGATTCGGTTGGAAAGGATCCGGTAACCCTCCTGTTTTATTCTATGGTCAATAAGAGCTTAAAAATCAGGGGTATTCTATGCGCTTATCTTCGGCGCTACGGGCGAGTCTTGTAGCAATTTCAATGGCAGCAATCGCTGCTCCTGCGGCTCCATTTGGCATCGGCTTGCAGCCGACCACAGTGGAAATGGCGGTTCAGCCAGGCGATCGCCAACGCCAAGTCATCAATCTTGGCAATGTTCACCAAGAACAAACCATCTCTTTGACGCTCGGTCTAGCCGATTGGAGCCTCGACGAGGAGGGCCAGATCGATCTCGCACCTCCCGGAGAAAGCGACGTCTCCGCCGCGGATTGGGTGCGTTTCAGCCCCGCCTTTGTCACGCTCAATCCGGGCGAAACCGAGCAAATCATTGTTGATATGGCCGCGCCGATCCGTGTTGATCGCGAAGGCGATTACCGGTTTGCTTTGATCGCATCGACGCTGTTGCCAGAAGAACGCTCTGGCCAATCAGGGGTCTGGAAGAAATATCAGATTGCCAGCCTATTCTATCTCACCATGGGTGACGCTGAGAGCGCACCAGAGGTTAAAACAGCGGTCGTTTCGAAGTCCGCCGATGGCGAAACCGCTATCGTTTTTGACGTTGAGAACAGTGGAAACGCGCATGCTCGGCTGCGCGGCGATATCGAAATTACCGGCGATTCCGGCGAAACAATCAGTGAGCCGATTAGCAATCTCGTCGTCCTGCACGAAGGTAGCCGCAAATATCGCATGCCGATCTCAGACGCCTTGCCGGCCAATCCGCAGGTAAAAGTGACGCTTGAGAATATTTTTGCGCCACAAGCTGCCGGCGGCGCAGTGATGTTGGAGCCGTTTACATCGGATCTGTCGTTTGAAGAAACGGCGCTTCCGAGCGGCGGAAGTGACGATGCAGAAACGGCGCTTGAATAGGCTTAAATTTCTCGCTTTGGGTGGCGCGCTGCTTTCATGGCAGCCGCCAGCCTTAGCCTCATGGCTCGATTCCGATTTTTACTGCCGCGTTTATGGCTGTGTCGTTGTCCATGATGGTTTTACTTTCGATGTCTACGATAATTACGTATTCGCCACAGGCGGAAGCGTTCCAGTTGGCGGCCGAATGATCCCATGGACCGGCAACCCGTTTCAAGGCGCAGGCGCGGTAAATCCCGTCATTACGGGCACCCGGACAGAAGGATTTCATGCCGTCCCCCTACAGGACCAAAGCGTTGTTTTGGGGATCGATACCAATGGCGATGGGTCGATTGATCGGCTGCCCACGGATGCGAATGGCAATGGCTTCTTGGATGCGAGCGACAGCTTGGATCCGTTCGAGCTAACTATGACCACTGATCTTGTTGCAGCAGACACATCTGCGCAACGCAGCTTTTATCTGTCCTCCCGAACAGACTTCTATCTCACCGCGCAGGCCAGGCTGATCGGCAGCACAGATGATTTCAATTCTGCGAACCTTCTGAACAATGTCGAGTTTCGCTATGGCGTGACCCGGAGAGGAAATGATGATGGCATGTCCTTTGGCAGCAATGCCCGGAACGGAAATTTTATCCGCTCGCTTGGAAACGCCGATACGCTCGCCGATCTATTGGGCGCGCCGACGCAAATCCTAGAATTTCGCAATGCCATTCGCCGCCGCGACTCCTCGGATCTGCCGTCGCAGTCGGTGCGGTTCGATTATGTCTATGGTTTTGGCGATTATGACCTATCCCTCGGTGACGGTCATTTACAGTATGAGATTGAGTTCGATTTCTACAATCGATAGCCGAGCCCCGTGAGCAGCTGCGCCGTTTCATAGACAGGCAAGCCCATCACGCCGGTATAGCTGCCGCTGATTTGGCGAATATGGGCGCCAAACAGCCCTTGGATCGCATAACCGCCTGCTTTGCCGATGCCTTCGCCAGACTTGATATACGCCTCGATTTCCGCCCCGCTTAGGCGTTTGACGCTGACCCGCGTATCGCTGAGGCGTTTGGCAACATCGCCACGGGGTCCCATGACGCAGACCGATGTTAGGACATGGTGCGCCCGGCCTGAGACGAGCTCTAGGCAGGCGCGAACCTCGTCATCGGTCTCTGCTTTTGGCAAGATCCGGCGCCCCAGCGCCACCACCGTATCACCGGCGATCGTAAATTGCCCCGCTTGATGAATCGCACCCGCTTTCTCAACGCCAAGCCGTTCGGCATAGACGCGCGGCATTTCTTTGGCGCGTGGGGTTTCATCAATGTCGGCAGGTTTAATTTCGTCGGGCGTTACGGAAATCTGGGCCAGCAATTGCTGACGCCGTGGACTGGCGCTGGCGAGCACAAGCTTAGTCATAGGATTTTGAAAGTGGCGTTGGCCATGGCCACCGGCTTGTCTTGGCTGCGGATCAGCGCGCGCGCAAAGCCGATGGAGCCGCCGACTTTGACGGGTTCAGGATCGATCAACAGCCACTCGCCAAGCTTCGCGCTGCCGACATAATCAACGCCCAGCGACACCGTCACCAGTCCCTTCCCTGCATCGCGGCCAGCATTTGCCAGCGCGACCACACAAGACAGGCCCATCGCATTGTCGGCAAGAGCGGCGATCAAGCCGCCATGCACCAGGCCCCGCGAATTGCAATGCGGCTCGGCTAGGATCAACCCCATTTGAATGCGGTCGTCTAATTTTCTGGAATAGAGCGGTTCCCAGGGATCGGTCAGGCCGGAGCGACGAAAGTGCCGCTCAAATCCTTCTGGAACCTCAGTTTCACTCAAGGCGAGAGGCCTATTTGAAACGATATGTGATCCGGCCCTTGGTCAGATCATAAGGGGTCATTTCGACCAGAACTTTATCCCCGGTGAGGATACGAATGCGGTTCTTACGCATTTTGCCGGCTGTATAACCAATGATCTCGTGATCATTTTCCAGCTTCACGCGAAACGTCGCGTTCGGCAGAAGTTCAACGATGGTCCCGTTAAACTCGATGATTTCTTCTTTTGACATCCTGTCTCCATAAAAAACGACGCGCGGTGCCGCGCCGCAACAGATATGGGGTGCTTCGTAGCTTTCGTCACCCCATGGGGCAAGACCAGGTGTGAGTCAGCTCCGCTCGGAAACGCTTCCAAGTGGATCAACAGCGCTGTTGGTGCGCGCAATCCGCGCATAGCCTGTTAACAATACATGCGCTTTTATAAGACAATAAGCATCTAGACAGAACAAA
The DNA here is from genome assembly GCF_056850855.1 of Hyphomonas sp. ske169. Lineage (NCBI taxonomy): Bacteria > Pseudomonadati > Pseudomonadota > Alphaproteobacteria > Hyphomonadales > Hyphomonadaceae > Hyphomonas > Hyphomonas sp. ske169. The sequence goes on from NZ_CP096146.1 coordinate 672,511, forward strand.
AGATCGAATACTTTGGGATAGATATGAACCCTTCACCGCTGCCATTCACCGTAAAAGATCTCCACGACGCCATTCCGGAGCGCTGTTTCCAGCCCAGTACCGCACGATCCTTTGCCTATTTGGCTTTCGATGTCGCCGTGATCGCAGGGCTCTACGCAATTCTGGCAAATACGAGTTTATGGTACATTGAGTGGCCGGTTCTCTTCTTGATTGGTACGATGTTGTGGTCGCTATTTGTCATTGGGCATGATGCCGGACATGGCTCGTTCTCAAGCAATCGCACGGTGAACACGATTGTCGGTATTCTCGTCCATGGCGCGATCTTGGTACCGTATCGCGGTTGGCAGCGCAGCCACGCGCTACACCATATGAAAACCGGTCATTTCCGTCAGGAAGAAGTCTTTCGCCCGGCCGGAAAAGGCGAAGACACTTTGTTCCGCAAGATCATTTTCCGCTCGGGAATCTTCGTCCTAATCGGCTGGCCGATGTACAAACTGGGCATTCGGAATCTGACGACTTATAAGCCCATTACGGGCAGCCATTATCTCCCTCAGAGCGATCTTTTTACCAAATCAGTTCGCGTCTCGTGGTATCTCGGATTGGCGTCTCTGCTAGGATTTCTGGCGCTTTATATTGGCCTCGGCATGGTTTTCGGCTGGGGCTTTTTCGCGAAATATATCCTCGCCCCTTATCTCATCTATGGCGCTTGGCTGACCTTCGTCACTTATATGCAGCATGTTGATCCAGACGTGCCGGTCTATGACGACAAAGATTGGACCCGCCTGAAAGGCGCGCTTGCCTCGGTCGACCGCAATTATGGCCCGTTCAACTGGCTCACCCACAATATCGGCAATCTTCACGTGATCCATCACGTCTTCCCGACCATTCCCCACTACAGGCTTCAAGAAGCCACCGATGCGATCAAGCCGATTCTCGGCGATCACTATCTCAGCTCAGACCGGTTCGTGATTACCGACTTTATCAGCAGCCAATTGCGCTGCCATTATGTGGTCCCCGCTGAGGGATATGAGAATTATGAAAGCGCCTATGGTTGGCTCAAGCCGCGTCCGTAATCTCTTGATCTGAAGGAGGAATGGTACAGCCTCTTGGTTTCGAACCAAGGACCTCCGGCTCCACAAACCGGCGCTCTAACCAACTGAGCTAAGGCTGCACTATCGCCCCACATACGCCGGAGCGCTCGCGCATTCAAGATTGAATCGCGCGTGAGGACTGCAATCTGTTTTTATTCTGCAGCGACCGGCACGAGACCAGCGACTTGATCGACCGTTTCGTGCGCCCGGCGGAAGATCAGCGCGCCATCTTCAAGCTTTCCGTGCCGCATCAAAAAGATGTCACGCGCATAGTTCTGCGTGATCAGCCAAGGCGCCTCTTTGCCTTGCTGTGGGAACCGCTCCATCGCCCGCTGCACATAGCCGGATGAGAAGTCGAGGAAGTCCGATGCCGGCTCAACACCGTCGGCTACAGGACGAGCTTCGACATAGTTCTCTTTGTCCAAGTGATTGATCACTTTGCACATATATTCGCTGGTCAGATCGGCACGCAGGGTCCAGCTGGCATTGGTATAGCCGAACACCGCGGTCATGTTTGGAATGTTCGAGACCATCGCGCCGCGATAATTGAGCAAATCGTGCACGTTCTGCTGACGGCCATCGACAATGATGTCGGTGCCGCCAATGAATTGCAGATCGAGCCCGGTCGCCGTCACGATCAGATCAGCCTCTAATTCCTCGCCCGATTTGAGTTTAATGCCTTTTGCTGTGAAGCGATCGATATGATCGGTGACGACTGAGGCTTTTTCTTCTTTCAGCGCAGTGAACAGATCGCTGTCTGGGACCAAACAGAGCCTTTGATCCCAGGGATTATATTCCGGCGTGAAATGCTTCTCGACATATTCGTCATCAAGCTGCTCGCGCGTCATCTCTAAGAGTTTCTGCTTCACCTTATCGGGCTTCGTCCGGGTCCGGTTATAGAAGAAGAGCTGGAACAAGACGTTCCGCCACCGCGTGATGCCATAGGCCATCATGCCCGGCAGCACTTTGCGCAACCCATTGGCGAATTTGTCTTCCGATGGCCGCGAGACGACATAGGTCGGCGACCGCTGCAACATGGTCACATGCTCGGCCTTGTCGGTCATCGCAGGCACCAGTGTCATCGCCGTCGCGCCGGATCCAATTACGACAACTTTCTTGCCCGAATAATCATAATCTTCGGGCCAGTGCTGGGGGTGAATGACGTCACCAGCAAAGTCATCACGGCCTTCAAATTCCGGCGTGTAGCCTTGCTCATATTTGTAATAACCAGCGCACATGTGCAGCCAATTACAGGTCAGTTTTTGCTTATTGCGCTTGCCGTCAACTTTAACCTCAACGGTCCATTGAGCAGCCTCGCTATCCCAAGACGCGCTGACCACTTTATGCCCATAGCGAATGTTCGGGTTGATGCCGTATTCATCGGCTGTCTCATGGATATAGTCGCGAATGGCCGGGCCATCAGCGATCGCCTTTTGCGCTTTCCAAGGCTTAAAATTGAAGCCCAGCGTATGCATGTCGCTATCGCTGCGAATGCCAGGATAGCGGAACAGGTCCCAAGTGCCGCCCATCGCCTCTCGCATTTCGAGGATTTGATAGGATTTTCCGGGGCATTTTTTGAGCAAATGCACAGCGGCGCCGATGCCTGAAAGGCCCGCGCCCACGATCAGTACGTCATAATGGGTCTTATTCATGACGCCAGTGTCACTTTTTTCGCCCTGTATGTCCAGACTTCTCCACGGGGCAGTCTGGACTATCCGGCCTCACCAAGCACGCGGATCTCGACTGTGGCAGACCGGCCAACCGGATCAACTGCGGAGACTTTGTAAAACCCGGCCCGTTCTGGGCGCCAGCTGGGGAGCCCCCCAGCATCGGCGAGAATCGGCTCGCCATCGACATACCATTGCAGGTCGCCTTCCCCGCGCCCGGCAAACACGAAGGGCCGGGCCGCTTGCCCATCCACAGCGCCAGCCCAGAGCTCAGCGTTGCGCGGCGGGAACAAGATTTCTGGCGGGCGGGCTTTGTCGTCAAACTGCGCCAATGCGCCCTTGGCTTGTTGTTTTTGCTCGCTCATCAAGCGCGACATAGACGAACCTGTTTCGCCCAAATGATGATTGGCCCGATCCGCGACTTCAAACAGCAATGGAAGTGCCGCTTTACGCCCAGTCTCACCTGGCCGCGGCGCGCCATCGGCCCGCCCAACCCAGACAATGATCGCATAATCGCCAACCACACCTGCTGCCCAAGCATCGCGATAGCCATAGGACGTCCCTGTCTTGAAGGCGACTTCCGGTGCGTTGGCGGTCAAACGGCCCGGCATCCGTCCCGCAGGCGCGGGCGTATCTTTTAGGATTTTGATGATCTTCTCGGCACTGTCGGCGCTCATAAAGCGATAGGCCGGGCCAGGATCCCCCAGCTTATCCTTATCCCAAACCAAAGGCTTAGCCTGCCCGCCATCCCCAAGCGCGGCGTACAAGATTGCCAGCTCTTGCGCGGTGAGGCCTGCCCCGCCAAGCGCCAATGCCAGCCCAGGCTCTTTCTGGGCGGCTCCGTTTATACGCGGATAGGCACCGGCCAAGGTCAGCGCCGCGGCGAACCGGGCTGGGCCGATCCGATCAAGGGTTAGCACGGCGGGTACATTCAATGAGTGCTGAAGCGCCTCTGAAATCCGTACGTCGCCCCGAAACAAGCGATCAAAATTCTCCGGCTGATAGGCCGCGAACCGTTTTGGCAAATCGGCGATCCGGGTCGAAGGCGCCGCCGCTCCGTCATCGAATGCCAACGCATAGATAAACGGTTTCAAAGTTGAGCCCGGCGAACGCGGTTGCGCCGTCAGATCAAGCCAACCGCCGGGTCGTTTTCGATCCGCAGACCCAATTGCGGCGCGCACGGCCCGGGTCGGAATGTCGACGACCAGAATTGACGTTTGAGTTTCAGGACCGAGCTCTTCAACATAGCGTTTCGCCAGATGTTCCAACTCGCCTTGCAAGCCCGCATCTATCGTCGATCGAACGTCACGACTGCGATCACCCGCGGCGTTTCCCGTCGCGTGCCAAGCGCGCGCTGGGAAGGCGTAGCTCCGCCCAGGAATATAGGCTGATCTGGCTTCCTCTGCCCGGTGCGCTGGGAGATATTCCAGCCGCTCAAGCTTCGCGACAATCGAATCGCGTCCCTTACGAGCGCCGTCTGGGCGCAGATCTGGACGCCGCACTTCTGGCGACTGCGGCAGCGCGATGAGCAGCGCAATTTGATCATCAGACAAACGATCCGGCGCGCGACCGAAATACCGCCAACTCGCCGCGCGAATGCCTTCTAAATTCCCACCATAAGGCGTGAGCGTGAGATAAAGTTCCAGAATTTCGCGCTTTGACAGACGCCATTCGATCTGGTGCGCGCGAACGATTTCGATCAGTTTGGCGCCGATCGTTCGGTTCGGACGCGGCTCCAACAGCCGAGCGGTTTGCATACTGATTGTCGACCCGCCAGATACGATCCGTCCGGCGCTTGCCGAACTCGTGACGGCGCGGATCATTCCAATCCAATCCGTGCCGCCATGCGACCAGAACCGTTTGTCTTCGACCTCTAAAAGCGCTTCGACAAAGATCGGGTCGATCTCATCGAGGTCAGCTGCGAACCGCCACGTCCCATTCGAAAGCGGGATCGCCCTTAAGGGCCGGTCATCCCGATCGGTGATCATCACCGACACCACTCGTCCCCGCTCAATTGGCGGCGGGAAGAGTTTATCCAGGACAAAGATGGCAGCCAGCGATGCCGCGAGGACGACCGCTGACCGTTTGAGCCAAATCATCTGTCGCCGCCTGGGCCAGACACCAGCGGTGCGATCGTCAGATCGCTGGCCGCAGAGCGAGCAAACACGTCTGGGCGGTACATGTCTTCCGCCACCACGCCCGGCATTGTGAACGATCCCGGCGTCACCGCCCGCACAACATAGGCCAAGGTGCGAGCGTCGCTGACCACATCGACCGCGGCAACAAAGCGATCATCGCGCGCTTCAGCGGTTTCAGCTTGATCGATCTCGCCAATCCAAGCAAAGGCGCCATCGGTTCCAAACTCGCGCGCGCCATCGGCGGGGCGGAGGACGGTCTCGATTTCAAATCCGGCCGGCAATAGATCTGCGATAATCACCGGATTATTGCGTCGCTCCCGCGGTGAAACCGTCAGCGCCACCACCAGCTGATCGCCCTGAGTGATGTCATCAAGGTTCACGCGGGCGCCTTGCAGAGTGCGAATCCGCTTGGTGACCGAGAGCTTTTCACTCGCCGGGCTTGGCGCACTCGCGGGCGAGCCGGTGACCATAACCGTCCGAAAGATCGGCGTAGATCCGCGACGCAGGCGGAAACTGACACCCCGTTCAACTTGTTCCGGCGTCACGAAATAGCGGCGATCATTACTGCTATTCCGGCCAAGTCCATCGACGTCGAGTCTCAAGCCATCCTCTTGCGCTAGACCGCCAACGGCCAAGAGCATGAAGGCTTTCTCTTGGGTGGTCAGACGCTCAGGCTCAGGCGTGTCCTCGCCGATCTGTTCCGCCAGGCGCGCGACATGATCATTGAACCCTGTCTCGGCAGCGAGGGCCAAAACACCGGCCAGATCGCGCAGCGAGGTCTGATAATAGTCGCCGCTATTATTATAACCGAGCGCTTCCTCCGCCGCATTAAATGCGCTGAACGCGCGAGACCGATCGCCCATATAAGACAGTGCGGCGGCCAGATGAGCTTTCGCTAGCGGTGACTGCATCTCGCTCAGTTCGCGATCGTGCAAATAGCGCAAGCGCGACACGTCGGCCTTGCCAGCGCGGGCTAAGACATAGAGCGCGTATGGCGCTGAGCGATTCATCAGCTTTTTCTCAGTATCGTCATGCCAACGGCTCTCATAGACATCGGTCTGATATCCGTAGACGCGCCAGGCATCGCCTTGAGCAATCGTGCGCAGCGACTGATAGGCCCGGTCCAAAGCGGCTTGCGGCACCTCATATCCCTGCTCTTTCGCGCGATACAGGAAGTCCGTCGTATACGCGCCGAGCCACGGTGAAGCGTAGCCATCGCCCGCACGCCAAAGACCAAAGGCGCCATTGTCGCTTTGACGATTGAGGACGCGAGATACGGCGGCTTGAACGCGATCTCTTGCCACTGGCTGATTATTGTCCCGGGCGCCTTCTTCGACCAATTGCTCGGCATAGATGAGCGGCAGTGCGCGGCTAATCGTTTGCTCGGTGCAACCATAGGGATAGCGCGCCAATGAATTATATAGCGCATTCGGATCCACAGGCAGACCAGAGAAACTCACCGTCATCTGCGCCGTACCCGGCACAAAGCCATCGAACAGGCTCATCTCTGGCGCAAACGTCTGATCCTCTTCCATCAGAGCGCGGCTGACATTCGTCACCGGCAAAAATGGCGAGCGGGACTCGATCTGATAAGACCGCGCGACGCTATAATTGGCCGGGCCTGAAACGTTCAGTGAGAGATTGGAAATCCCAGAACTATCGGCAGAGAACCGAATGCTCGAGTCCGAGCGAGTTCCGGAAGGGATCGTTTGCACAAACTCACCTGCTGTAATGCTGAGCGGTGTCGAGGCTGAGAGCGTGGCATCAAACTCGCCGCTCGCCAGTTCGACATTATCAATGCTCACGGTTGCAACCGCCTCATCGCCTGGCGCCATAAAGCGCGGCAGGATCAAATCGACGGGTGCTTCCCGCCGGACGGTGAGCGGCTGCTCTGCCGCCCCGAGACCGGTCTGAGACCAAGCCACCGCCATAAGGCGCAATTCGCCATTGAATTCTGGAATATCGAACTCGATTTCGGCTTCACCGCCGCGACCAACTTCGACGACACCGCTAAACAGCGCGACCGTTTGGGTTGGCACCACAGACAGTCCTTCGCCGCCAAGTTGGTCACCGCCGGTTCTAACCTCGGCAGGCAAACCCAGATTCGGATCCAGCAAGCGTCCATAATCATCATAGAGCGACAGACCCATGGCTTTCTTGCCGAAATACCATTTGGTTGGATCCGGGCTTGAGAACTTGGTCAGGCGCAGAATGCCTTCATCAACAGCGGCAAGCGTTACAAAGGCTTTCTCGCGCGGGCCACCTTCCAACGAGACCGTAATCGTTTCTTCGCGTCCCGGACGGATCAGCTCAGGCGCTTCAATCTCAACATTGAAGGTTCGGCTTTCCATGCTGACTGGCACATAGCCCACACCCACTGCACGGCGCGGTTTTGATTGCACGACAGGATCGCGCGGCGTGTAGACATTGACCATGACATAGGCGCCTTCGCCCCACTCATCCGAAACGGGCAGCGTGATCGAGGTGCCAGATGCCTGAACAGCGCGGGTTTCGATCGACAGGATGCGATCGGTCGCCACGACGATTTGAGCTTCGCCATCATAGGGTGGAATGATGGTCAGCGCGGCCGGACGGCCGGACACGATCTGCTGTTCGTCAACGACGACATCAACCCGGTCCGGCGCCTCAACACCATCATCAGAGACATCGCCGCCCCAACCGACGCTAAACGCGCGGCTCGCCCGGTCGCCATTTTCAGCTTCGATAACCAGTTCATGCGCGCCCCATTGCAGGCCAGAGACGGTGATGCTTGCGGCGCCGTTTTGAGTTCGCAGCCCGCCCTCATTCACGGTGCGAACGGTGCGAGAGCGGCGCCATTTCCAACGGCCATCTTCGCGATACCAATCATAGTGATAATTGATTTCGAGGATTTTCCAGCTCAGATCTTCGACAACGCCTTCGCCATCTGCGCCGAGCGCGGCGATTTCAAACGTGCCTTCTTCGCCATTCGCCAGACGGCCATCAAATCCAGGTTTGATTCCGAGATAGCGATCCTTTGGCCGATAAGGGATACGGATGCTTTCAGAGACGGCGCGACCACCAGGCTCAAGCACGTTCACGACTGTGTTCAGCCGCAGCGGAATATCTGCGGTCCGGCCACGATTGCCAGGCGCAAGGCGCACCGTCGCAACCCCAGCGCCATCTGTCGCGCGATCGGCTAAGTCGATAATCTGTTCGCGGAAGCTGCCATCATGCGGCCCCCAACTGAAGCCGGTATAGCCAAATGGGTTCGGATCAACCTCCACGCGCGCTTGCGCTTTGACCGTCAGAGCCGCGCCAGGGGCACCATATAAGAACCGCGCGGAAACATCGATATCGCGCGCATCATCACCTGGTAGGAACGGCGCTTCCTCGGCTTCGAGTTCGACGGCAATTCGTTGCGGGACAAAGTCTTCGACCGAATAAGAAACTGAACCGACTTGGCCGAGCCCATCAAGCTCAACCACGCTGCGCCACATGCCGCGCGAGGCACCGCGCGGGAGTTCGATGTCGCGCTGCAAGGCGCCAGTTTCGCCAATCGCAAAGCGCACGCGGAAGGCTTCCATACCATTCGGACGGTACGTGATCAGCGTTCCGTTTCGCTCGGTCACTGCCCGGCCTGCCCGATCGCGCATCATCGCGGTGACATGTACGGTCTCACCAGGGCGATAGATGCCGCGTTCGGTGTAGAGGTAGCCGTCGACTTCACCGGGTGTGACCCGGCCGCCTGTTTCAAGCTCCGATAGATCAACCGGCGCGCGCGACAGGTCCAAGATCGCGGTATCGCCCTTCAGCCCAGACGCGAGCACCAATTTTGGCGCCATATTACCGGTGCCGGCCAGCAGTTCAGGATTAAACGAAACGCGACCATCCACACCTGTTGCGGCTTCGCTCAGCACTTCATTATTGTACGCGATCAATTGCACCGGTGTGTTGGGCATGACGCGGCCATCTTGCAGCGATCTCAGCGTCACATCCAATCCCGAATCGCTGCGATACGCGGTTAGCGCGAGATCGGTCAGCATCACCCATCGCTTGGCTGAGGCGGGCGGGCCTTCATAGCGATCAAGCTCAATCGCATCGGTCAGCTCAATGTAATAGGCGCCTGGCTCCAGCGTGCCGATGACATCCGGTAGCGGAAACACGGTGACGACTGGCGCATTCTTGAGGTTCTGAATGTCCATGACACCCGACCAAACCTCCGAGGAGAGGTCGTTCGGATTCTCGTCGCCATAGATGTAAGAATAGCGCCCTTGTTGCGCTTCTGTGCCTTTGGTTACGGATTTGAACGCCAATGCGCGGTCATTGACGCGCGAGACTTTGACCTTGACCCGATCCACATTGACGGTCTCGATGGCGAGACCATCAGCGTCTTCACGAGGCAGGATAACACCAGATCCGCTAAAGCCGACATAAGGCGGGCGGTCTTCGAAACTGATTTGGACTTCTTCTTCCCGTCCAAGCTCGTCGCCATCCTCGGATGGCAAGCCCTCAGTTAGGGTCAGCGTATAGGACGCGGCAAAGCTCAATCCGCTCAAGCAAAGCTGAGCGCCGTTGACGTCATAGGCAACTTCAACACCATCATCCATTGGTGCATAGATCGAATAGTCAGCACTCGGGTCGAGGGGTTCTGAAAAGACCAAGCAAGCTTTGGGAAGGCTATCGCTCGTATCCGGGGCGTAGCGCACATAAGCGAAGCGTTGTTCACCCTCGCGCTGCGCCAGTCTCTGGCGTTCTCGCTCTCGCCGATCAGCAGCGACTTGCGCGGATCGAGAGCGTTCAACAACCTGACCTTCCGCCTCTTCTGGCGGCGGCGGAATTTCATCAGTGGACGTGTTTCCCCCGCCACAAGCAGCCAATGCAATAAGCGTTGCCCCAAGTAGCGTGCTACGAACCCCTGATGTCCAACCGGTCATGGTGAAGTCCCTTTCTCTCAATTGACTCATCCTTTACACGGCTTCGGCTTGCCGCCAACAGGGCGGAATAAAGACTTTTTCGCCACGATTGCTGGATTGGAAACGAAATTTGGAACACGTTGATGCCTTGGTTCTGGGGGGCGGCGCTGCCGGCTTGTTCTGCGGCGGACGTTTGGCAAAGCGCGGGCGCTCAGTTTTGGTCTTGGATCACTCCAAAAAACCAGCAGAGAAAATCCGCATCTCAGGGGGCGGGCGCTGTAATTTCACCAATCTCGAAACCGAGCCAAAATGCTTCCTGTCTGAGAACCCCCATTTCGCGAAATCAGCTTTAGCGCGCTACACCCCCTGGGACTTTTGCGGCTTGATGGCTGAGCATGGTCTGACCTGGCATGAGAAAACGCTTGGCCAGCTCTTCTGCGACCAGAAAAGCGGCGCCGTGATCGAGATGTTGATCAAAGAGCTTGAAACCTCTGGCGGCACTTTAAAGCTCGAAACCGAGATTCATGAGATTGCCAGTGATGCGGATGGATTTCTGGCGCAAACCTCGATTGGTGCCATTCGTGCCGAAAGCGTGATCGTTGCGACCGGCGGGCTTTCAATCCCAAAAATCGGCGCAACTGGGTTCGCATATGAGCTGGCAAAACAGTTCGGGCACGAGATTGTAGAACCGCGCCCGGCCTTGGTGCCGATGACGTTTACAGATGCCTATAAGGACTCATTTTCCAGCTTATCAGGCGTTGCGATCCCAGTAGAAGCGAAAGCGGAAACGGGGCCGAGCTTTGTTGAGAACATGCTGCTCACCCATCGCGGCCTCTCCGGGCCTTCCGTGCTTCAAGTCTCGTCCTACTGGCACGAAAAAGAGTCGCTCTGTTTCGATCTTCTGCCGGGTCAGTCGGCGCTGGACTGGTTGCAGGAGGCCAAGACCGCAGCTCCCAAACAGCCCGTCTCGCAACTGCTCGCCGAGAATCTGCCGACGCGATTTGCCACCTATTTTGCCGGTGAGGCTGAGCTCGATCCTGGAATGAAGCTGGCGAGCTTATCCAACCGTCAGATCGACCATCTCGCTCAACGCCTCAAATCATGGCGCTTAAAGCCTGCAGGCACCGAAGGCTGGCGCACGGCGGAAGTCACGGCTGGCGGAGTTGCCACCGACGCCCTATCTTCCCGCACCATGGAAAGCAAAATTCAGCCCGGCCTGTTCTTTATTGGCGAGTGTGTCGACGTCACCGGCTGGTTGGGCGGCTATAATTTCCAATGGGCATGGGCCAGTGCCGCCGCCGCGGCGGAGGTCGCATGAGGTGGCTTTGGGTGGCTTGCGGGTTTGTGTTCCTCGGCATCGGCGCGGTGGGCTTGGTCTTGCCGCTGTGGCCGACGACGATTTTCTGGATCGCCGCCGTGTTCTGTTTAGCGGAATCGCACCCGAAAATCCGCGACTGGATTTATACCCGCCCAGGCGTCGGCCCAATCGTCAAAGACTTCGTCGAACGCGGTGAAATCTCTCGCAAAGGAAAGTACGCAGCCATTGGCGGCATGCTGCTCGCCTGTTTACTCAGCGGATGGTTGCTGCGCGGCTCTTGGATCGGTCTCAGTGTTTTGATCAGCACAATCGCCATCGGCATTTTGTTCGTCGCAACCCGCCGGGAACCCCAATCAGAGACTAAATAATCCAATCGTTTCAGTTGAAACTGATTTCCAGCATGGTTAACGTACTGGGACACTGAGACTATAAACACTCCGCTTAATCTCCGGCTTGTAAAGGATTTCATTAGATGACTGGAAAATGGCTTGTACTGGGAAGTTCGGCGCTCATGCTCTCTGTGGCGGGGTGCGTCTCCGTCGCTGCAGATGAAGCGGCACCCGAGATGTCATCGACGATCGTTGAAGCACAGGATGCTGCGAAATCCGAACGCGTAGAAGTCGGCCAGCTGGTCATGGAGGGGATTCCAGAGATCCCCGCGGGCGTGAAAGAGCGCCTACGCCAATACCAGAATGTCCGTGGGCACGGTTTCCAAGATTGGACCCAAGATGGAATTCTGATCTCAACGCGTTTTGGCGAGGTCAGCCAAATCCACACTGTCTCTCAACCGCTTGGTGCCCGCCGTCAGCTAACATTCTACAATGAGCCCATTGGGGGCGCCAATGCGTCGCCGAACGGAACCCAGTTTGTTTTTTCAAAAGACACGGGTGGAGATGAATTCTACCAAGGCTACCTCTATGACATGGCAGCCAGCCAGACGATGGCCTTCACCGAACCCGGCACTCGAAACGGCTCGTTCACCTGGACAGATGATGGCACCAAAGGCGCTTGGTATCGCGCAACCGATGGCGATCCGGATTATGACATTATGATCGGCAACCCGGCCGACCCAGCGTCTCGAAAAGTTCTGTTTGAAGGCGAAGGCGCCGTATTCGCGGTCGATTGGTCACCCTCAGGGGACAAGTTGCTCATCCAGCGCTACATTTCCATCACCAAAAGCCAGCTCTTCGTGATCGACGCCGCAACAGGCGACGCAACCGAAATCAATCCGGATGATGATGTTGCCTATAATGGCGCCTTATTGTTGTCTGATGGCACCCTGCTCAGCTCAACAGATAAAGATTCAGACTTCAAAAACCTGGTCCGGATCAATCCAGAAACTGGCGAGGAGACAAACTACACGTCTGAGATCAATTGGGACGTGGCAGGATATGATATCTCACCAGACGAAACCACTGTCGCCTTCACTCTAAATGAAGGGGGCTTGGGCACGATCAAACTCCTCGACCTGACAACCGGCACCGTGAGCGATGGCCCGGCATTGCCAGTCGGTTTGGTCGGCGGCGTCACCTTCCATCCCGACGGTGAGCAAATTGGGTTCACTTTTTCTGCGGCAACCAGCCCCGCCGATGCCTGGTCCGCCAATATAAAAACCGGCGCGCTAACTCGTTGGACCCAAGCCGAAGTGGGCGGCATGGACACAAGCGGCTTCGCAACGCCTGAAATATTCACCTATCCAAACGCAGACGATATGCAGATCCCTGCATTTGTTTACCGTCCCGAAGGCGACGGGCCGCATCCGGTGATTATTTCAATCCATGGCGGACCTGAGGGGCAAGCGCGCCCGTCTTTCTCGTCCACCTACCAATATTGGGTGAATGAACTTGGCGCCGCGGTCGTGGTGCCAAATGTTCGCGGCTCTTCAGGCTATGGCAAAACTTATGTTTCGCTCGACAATGGTCTGAACCGCAAGAAATCCGTTGAAGACATAGGGGCCCTCTTAGATTGGATCGATACTCAACCCGACCTCGATACAGATCGCATCGTCGTCTTCGGGGGGTCTTATGGCGGCTATATGGTGCTCGCATCGATGATCGATTATGCGGACCGTCTTGCAGGCGGCATCAACATTGTCGGGATCTCAGACTTCAAAACCTTCCTGACCAATACAAAAGGCTACCGCCGAGACCTTCGCCGCGCCGAGTATGGAGACGAGCGCGATCCTGAAATCGCGGCCTTTTTCGACGAGATTTCACCGCTGCGCAATGCCGATCAAATCACCAAGCCTCTGTTCATCATTCAGGGCCTGAACGATCCGCGCGTGCCAGCCTCAGAAGCCGAGCAAATCCTCGCCGCTGTCCGCGCGAATGAAGGTACAGCTTGGTATCTACTGGCCAAGGATGAAGGTCACGGGTTCCGCAAGAAATCGAACCGAGATTTTCAGCGCGAAGCCGAAACCATGTTCCTGGAGAAGCTATTCCAAGGCGAGATAGAATAAGCGCTTTCGACCAAACACCGTGAAAAAGCCCGCGCTATTTAGCGTGGGCTTTTTAGTATTCGTTGCGATGCAATGCGCTTGCCTCAGCCTGTTTTAATCACCAGAGTGAATTGGGGGACGTCTTCAAGACCGCAATGAGAGGGTCATCATGAGACTTCACGCCGCTTTAATCGCCGTTGGACTGCTGGTTGGCTGCAGCCATCAAGATGCTGGCTCTAACCCCAAACCATCCGACGCGCTGGCCTGTGCTGGGGCCTCGTACTATGCCGACAGCCTCGCCGGAAACCCAACCGCGAGCGGCGAACCTTATGTCCCATCAAAGCTCACCGCTGCGCACCGCACGCTGCCATTCGGAACTAAAGTCCGCGTCGTCCGCGAGGGGCGGGGTGAAGTCACGGTCACCGTTAATGATCGCGGTCCGTTCATTGACGGCCGCATCATCGATCTCTCGCGCGCCGCCGCTGAGAAAGTCGATTTGATCACAGATGGCGTCGCCCAAGTCTGCCTTTATGCAGTGAATTAAACGCAGGCCCTGCGACTAGCCATCAATGCGTTTCAAACCGGATTTGAACCGTTTCCAATTATCGACATAGACTTGCGCTGAGCCTTTTATCAGCATGACTTGGGCTTCGCTAAGCTCTTTCACGACTTTGCCTGGCGCGCCCATAACCAGCGAATTGTCCGGAATGATTTTGCCTTCCGGGATCAGAGCATGCGCCCCGATGATGCAATTTTTGCCGATTTGCGCGCGATTGAGCACGGTCGCGCCGATCCCAATCAGCGATTCGTCGCCGATCGTGCAGCCGTGCAGCATCACCATATGGCCAATCGTGACATCTTTCCCAATCACCAGCGGGCATCCAATATCAGTATGGAGCACGCTGCCATCTTGAACATTTGAGTTCTCTCCGATGGTGATCGGGTCATTGTCGCCCCTGAGCACCGCATTGAACCAGACCGAAGCATTCTCTTCGAGAATCACATTGCCAAGCACGGTCGCGTTCTCCGCGACCCAGTAATTTCCCGATTGCGGGATTTTTGGGCTCACCCCGTCAAAATCGTACAATGCCATATCAGTCTCCAATTATTTTATTTCGCGTGCGGATTGTCTCTGTCACAATCGGTTAACCCTCTTAGTGTGTAATTCAAGATAGAGATTCGGGAGGCAGATTGCCGATGGTCCACAGACCGTCCTTGCAAACACCACCACCGACAAGGGACTTTGGTTCCGGTTCGGACGCCCTGCTTCTCCCCTCTGTTTCACCGACCGCTCTGCCTTTGGCTTGGCGGTTTTTTTCTGCCCAAAATTCAGCCTTAAAAGGAGATCCTCATGGGTAAACGCGCAGCTACGAAACGCCAGAAAGCACAAGCCGCCTTCGACGCGTCGAACTTTTTCGAGAACGGAGCTGCCCGCGAAACCCAGCTATATGCGATCCCAGGCGGCGGAGATAAATGGCATCCAGACGATGCCGACGGGCCCAAACGGACGCAAGCCCCAGCCCATGGCTCGCGCAATCAGCGCTATCAGAAAACGGTCAAGCCGCGCTCTGAAAACCAAGCCCGCTTACTCGACGCGCTGGAAGACAAATCGCTCGTCTGCGCGCTCGGCCCAGCCGGAACCGGTAAGACCTATCTGGCCATCTGCAAAGCGGTCGAAGCGCTGCAAAAAGGCAAAGTCGCGCGGATTATTCTCTCTCGCCCCGCCGTCGAAGCGGGTGAGCAAATCGGCTTCTTACCTGGCGCCATGGAAGACAAGCTCGCGCCCTATCTGCGCCCGCTCTATGACGCTTTGTCTGACCGGCTCAGCCCGCAACAGCTCAAACATATGATGGCCGAGGGCCTGATCGAGATCGCCCCAATCGGCTTTATGCGCGGACGCACCCTGAACAATGCCTTCGTGGTCATCGATGAAGCGCAGAACTGTACCTATACACAGATCAAAATGCTCCTGACCCGCCTAGGCTGGCACTCCACAATGGTCGTCACCGGCGATCCGGCACAAAGCGATTTGCTGCCAGAGCTTTCTGGCTTGGGCAAAGCCGCGGAGCGATTGGAAAAACTCGCCGGCGCCTCTGTCATTCGCCTGCAAGGACAAGATGTTGTCCGACATCCGCTGGTCGCCGAGATGTTGGACGTCTTATAGGCAAGAAACCCGCTGATACCTGCGCAGGCAGGTATCCATCGTCCACAATGCGAACGTAAGAGATCGAGGCAAAGTTCTGTCCCTGGACCCCAGCCTGCGCTGGGGTTGGCGGTGACGGTTTTGACAGTCCTCCCCCTCCCAAAAAACGCCCTCATCCTGAGCGAAGTCGAAGGATAAAGGGCGGGGCTTCCCCCAAACATGCCGTTGCGCTCTGGTGTTCGGGTCAGCGATGCGGTCTAAACATCAGGCGCGGATTGGGTGATGGGATAAAAATGCAATGAATACGGTCCTATCTATCGCCATTCTGGTGACGCTAGCCACTTCGCTGGTCCTGGTGATTTGGTTTCGCAATCGCAAACTAGAGGGCTCAGATCCGCTGCCGCTTATGGCTTTTATGGCCATTCTATTCACCTCCGGGTTGGATGTCGGGCTGATCATGTTCCCGCTGACCGAATTCCCAGTCTATGAGAGCGAAGCGGCGTATGGGTTCACCAACGCCCTGGCGATCGAGTTTGGATTCTGGGGCTTTTTGGTGTGGGGATTTTATTTCCTCACCACCTTCTATTTTTGCGTCGTCGAGCCGAAACTAAAACTGTTTGAGATTGGCTGGGTCAAACTCATCAATAGCGCCGTGATCATCGCAACGTGCGCCTTTACCGGGTATTTATTTCTCAGCTATTTGCCGACTTATATTGAAGGAATCTCAGAGCCCTTCAGATACGGATTGGTCGCAGCGGTTGTGCTCACCGCCGTGCTGTCGAGCACCGATATCCGCTATGTGAAGTGGCTCGGGCTTGGCTCTTCTCTGCTGTTCTTGGGCTTGATCGCTTTGTTTTGGATCAGCAGCGGCGCGGGCCTGGGCGGCTTGATGCGAAGCGCGTCGAACATTAGCGGCTATTTCACCAACCTGCCCAAATTCACCAGCCCGGTCACAGACTATCATGCGTTCTATCTGTTCTGGTGGTTCGCCTGGAGCATCATGATCGGGCAATTCGTGGCCCGCTTCGTTGGCGGGCTGCGGACCTATCAATTGATGGCGGCGCTCCTGGTCATTCCTTCCATCCCGATCGCGTTGTGGTTTTCAGTTCTCTATATCTATCACACCCAAGCGATTGAGCTGGCAGGCGCTTTACAGGCCTGCATGGTCATTGTCGGCATCATCTTTGTCGTCAATTCGCTAGATTCTTTGACACGGCTCTATTCCGAAAACCTTGGCTTAACAGTGACGCGGTTGACCGGCCCAGTCTATGTCATGCTGCATTGGGCGCTCTTATTTGGCTTGATCCTTTTATACCAGTTCACGCCGCTCAAGATTGAGTGGATTGGCCTGGTTGTGATCGGCATCTATTGCGCCATCTACACGCTCACCTTTATCAGGCGCGAGAGTTTGATCAGACCAAGTGAACCAGAAGCGACGCGCCATGGATAAGATTTTTGATTACATTATCGTTGGCGCCGGCTCAGCGGGGTGTGTGCTCGCCAATCGCTTGTCAGAGAGCGGCAAACATTCTGTCCTCTTACTCGAAGCGGGGGGCAGCGATCGCAACATCCTGATCGCTATGCCGACGGCTTTGTCTTACCCGATGGCGTCGAAGACGTATAATTGGGGCTACCATTCAGATCCTGAGCCTTATGTCGACAATCGGCGCATCACCTGCCCGCGCGGGAAAGGGCTTGGCGGCACCTCTTCGATCAATGGCATGGTCTATGTTCGCGGGCATGCTTGCGACTTTGCCGAATGGGAAACGCTCGGGGCCAAAGGCTGGGGCTATGCGGACTGCTTGCCCTATTTCAAACGCGCTGAGAGCTGGCAAGGTGGCGAAGATGAGTATCGCGGCGGCACCGGTCCGTTGGGCGTCAGCGGCGGCAATAATATGGCTGGAAACCCGCTCTATCAGGCCTTTATCGATGCGGGGATTGAGGCCGGGTATCCGCACACTGACGACTATAATGGCTATCGCGGCGAAGGCTTTGGGCAGATGCATATGACCGTGGATGGCGGCGTGCGAGCCTCAACCTCGCGGGCCTATCTCCGCCCGGCGCAGCGCCGCTCCAACCTAACGACGCTGAAGCATGTTCTGGTCGACAAACTGATCATGGATGGCAAACGCGTGACGGGAATTTCTGCCACTCAAAAAGGCAAACCCGTTGAGTTCAAGGCTGGCAAAGAAGTGATCCTGTCCGCCGGGTCTATTGCCTCACCGATGATTTTGCAGCGCTCAGGGATTGGCGCTTCAGGCTTGCTGTCTCGGCTTGGGATCGCGCAGACACATGATTTGCCCGGGGTCGGCCAGAACCTTCAAGATCATCTCGAAGTCTATTTCCAATTCCACTGCAAACAGCCTGTTAGCCTCAACAGCAAGCTCAACCTGATCAGCAAATTCTTCATCGGCGCGCGCTGGTTCTTCTGTAAGTCCGGCCTCGGCGCGACCAATCACTTTGAGTCCTGCGCCTTTATCCGATCACGCGCCGGGCTGAAATCACCGGACATTCAATACCACTTCCTGCCGGCTGCGATGCGCTATGACGGCACGCCGTCAATCAAAGGGCATGGGTTCCAAGTTCATGTCGGTCCAAACAAACCTAAAAGCCGGGGACGCGTGGAAATCACTTCAGCTGATCCCGCTGCCGACCCCAGCATTCTTTTCAACTATCTCCAGCATGAAGATGATGTCGCCGCATGGCGCCAATGCATACGTCTGACCCGCGAGATTATCGACCAGCCTGCCATGGACGCGTTTCGAGGCGAGGAGCTCCAGCCGGGATTGGACATCTCAACTGATGATGAAATCGATACGTGGGTGCGCGAGAATCTCGAAAGCGCCTATCATCCGTGCGGAACCGCGCGCATGGGCGCGATCGAAGATCCAAACACCGTCGTCGACACCGAATGCCGGGTGCGCGGCCTGGACGGCGTTCGGGTGGTCGATGCCTCGATTTTCCCGACGGTTCCTTATGGCAATATCAATGCGCCAACCATCATGGCGGCCGAAAAAGCCGCTGATACCATTCTTGGAAAAGCGCCGCTCGCACCTCTGTCTGTACCGTCTTGGATTGATCCGAACTGGGAGACGCAACAAAGACTGAACCCGGTTTCGACTTAACGGCTTCAGCTTGCCAAATTGAGCCGCGCTGTTATTGGCCCGGGGCATGACCACCCACTCAGACGGTTTTGAAACCCGCTTAAACGCGGCCATAAATCTAAAGACAAAGCCCGTTGGCTCGCTCGGCAAGATCGAGGCCCTCGCGGCGCAGATTGCGCGCATTCAAACAAGCCTCACTCCGCGCGTTGAGACCTGCGATTTGTATATCTTCGCAGCCGATCACGGCATCGCCGCCGCTGGCGTGTCGGCTTTCCCGCAAGCAGTGACCAGACAAATGGTCCTGAACTTTCTAGGCGGCGGCGCGGCTGCAAACGTGTTTGCGCGTTCAGTGGGCGCTAATGTGCACGTGGTCGATGCCGGAATCATCGGCCCGTCCGTCGAGGATGAGCGGCTGATCGATCGGCGCCAAGGCAGCGGCACAGCAAATTCGATCGAGGCCCCCGCGATGACGGCGGCGCAACTCGAAACCGCCTTAGAGGCCGGACGCGATTTGGCCAAAGCGAGCGAGGCCGATGTGTTTTGTTGTGGCGAGATGGGGATCGGCAACACGTCGGCGGCTTCGCTGGTCAGCGCGAAACTGCTCGATTGTTCAGCAACAGCCCTGACAGGGCGCGGCACGGGCCTTGATGATGTGGGCCTAAAGCGCAAAGCCGCCTTGCTCGAACAAGCTGCGGCGCGCACGCCTTCGACCCTGCCCGTAAAAGATGCGCTGAACGAATATGGCGGATTTGAAATTGCGATGATGGCGGGTGCAATGATTGGCGCGGCCACCTCTGGTAAAATCGTCATGGTCGACGGCTATATCGCAACCGCAGCCGCTTTGAGTGCAACCCATCTTTCCCCCGAATGCCGGGCGGCGATGGTGTTCGCGCACCAATCGGCTGAGGCGGGGCACATTCGATTGCTTGATGCCTTAGACGCCGACCCACTGCTGCAGCTTGATCTGCGGCTCGGTGAAGGCACGGGTGGGCTGCTCGCTTTTCCGCTCGTCAAAGCTGCTGCCGCAATGCTGCGCGAAATGGCGAGCTTTGACGACGCCGGTGTGAGCGGTCCGGCATGAAGCACGAGGTCGCCTCTTTTTTGCTGGCCGTTCAGTTTTTGACGCGGCTCCCCATCCCCACCGGCACCCTGTTCACGCCAGAGCGGATGGCAGCGTCTGCGCGCTATTATCCTTTGGTTGGCGTGTTGATTGGCGGGTTTTGCGCTCTGGTTTTTTACGGCGCGAGTATTCTGTTCCCGCAATTGATCGCTGTCATCATCTCGGTCGGGGCGGGCCTCTTGCTCACGGGCGCCTTCCATGAAGACGGCCTCGCCGATACGTTTGATGGCATTGGCGGCGGGCACACCGCCGAGCGCGCACTCGAGATCATGAAGGACTCCCGCCTCGGCACTTATGGGACGCTAGCATTGATCATTGTTCTTGCTCTGAAAGCGGCGGCTTTGGCTGCCCTGCCCTCTGCTCTGGTGATGACCGCCTTGGTCGCCGGTCATGGCCTGTCGCGCCTTTCAAGCGTGCTGGTGATATCGACGAGCCGTTATGTCCGCGCGCATGGGACTGGCAAGCCGGTCGCCGATGGTTTGTCTCCTGCCGGATTACTGATCGCGCTGATAACCGGCGTATTGATCATTGCGGGCTGGTCAGGCGTCGCACCGATCATCGCGCTGCTCTACGCCTTGGTTGGCCTTGCATTGGGACACGTCATTTTGCGCCTGTTCTTTGAGCGCAAGCTCGGCGGTTATACTGGCGACACTCTTGGCGCGGTGCAGCAGATAAGTGAGATCGGCTTCTATCTCGGGCTTCTGGCATGGCTCTGATCCTGCTGCGCCACACCACGCCGCAAGTCCCCCCTGGCACCTGCTATGGTCAATTAGACCTGCCACTCGCCGACACATTCGAGGCCGAAGCACAGTCCGTGCTCGAGGCCCTGCCTGACATATCCACGATCATCGCAAGCCCGCTCATCAGATGCCGGACTTTGGCGGAGAGGATCGCCCAAGACAGAGCGCTCTCCGTCACGCTTGAGCCTCGCATCATCGAAATGGATTTCGGCAGCTGGGAAGGCAGATCCTGGTCTGACATCCCCCGCCCAGAGCTCGATCTTTGGGCTGGCGATTTCATGCATGCCCGCCCA
This sequence comes from Hyphomonas sp. ske169, assembly GCF_056850855.1. Taxonomy (NCBI): domain Bacteria; kingdom Pseudomonadati; phylum Pseudomonadota; class Alphaproteobacteria; order Hyphomonadales; family Hyphomonadaceae; genus Hyphomonas; species Hyphomonas sp. ske169. The sequence continues at coordinate 693,457 of NZ_CP096146.1, forward strand.
CATGGCGGCGAGAGTGTCGCAATGTTGGCCGCGCGCGTTCAAACGTGTTTACGAGACCTCAAAACGCATTCCAGCCCAATTCTGGTCGTGAGCCATGCAGGCGTCATCAAGGCCGCTCGTGCGACGGACGCAACCGCAGATAGCTACGCTACCCAAATCGAGTTTGGCGGAATGGTCACCCTGCCTTAATCCGCCCCCGAACCCACTGTGACCGCCGCGATTGTATCAATTGACAAGTCCACACCCTTATAGCAATCAGCGCGCAGATGGTGCTGCCTTAGTCGGCGGCTAAGAGGGAAGCCGGTTTAAATCCGGCGCTGTACCCGCAACTGTCAGCCAGGAGCTGATGGCCACAATGCCACTGAGAGACTTGATCTTGGGAAGGCGGCCAAAAGCGCAGATCGGTGAGCCAGGAGACCTGCCATCGCGTCGTTCGTCCGGAGGCCGGGAAGAGTCTCAGCGGTCGGGAAGGTTTCGCACCTCTCCTTTGAAACGACAGAGTAATGGCTTGGCCGCTCGCGCAGACCAACTGTGAGGCCGATATGTCGTTTAGTGTGCGCCAGTTTTCGAGCGGCATGGCGCGGAGGGGGGTTCCCCATGTTATACAAAACCGCGCTGCTTAGCGCTGTTTCACTCTCGCTCTTATCGACCGTCTCGGCCCAAGAGACCGCAGATCAGACCGTTCTAGATACCGTCACGATTGAAGGCTCAAGGCTGGGCCAAACCGAAACCGAGATCGGCTCTTCCGTCACCATCATCACCGCTGATGAGATTGAAGAACTTGGTTTCGACTTTGCGCTTGATGCCATCGCCTCTGCCCCCGGCGTGACGATCAATTCAAATGGCGCGTTTGGCGGCTTGGCCAGCGTGCGCATCCGCGGCGCGTCGAGCGAGCAAACCTTAGTTCTGATCGACGGCGTTCAAGTCAATGACCCAACCACGCCGGGCGGCGGATTTAACTTCGCCCGGCTCGACACAGAGAATATTGAGCGCATCGAAGTGCTGAAGGGCCCGCAATCCACCCTTTGGGGAACCGACGCGATTGGCGGGGTGGTCTCGATCATTACCAAAACCCCAGAGGACGGCCTGAACGGCAGTGCCTTTGGTGAGTTCGGCTCGTTTAACACGCTGCGCGGCGGCGCTTCGATCGAGAACGGCAATGATAGCGGCGACTTCCGCCTGGCCATTGTCGGCACCAGCTCCGACGGCATTTCAAAAGCCGACGAGAATAATGGCAATCCCGAAGACGATGGATATGACGCGCTGACCTTGTCGGCCAAGGGCGGCCTAAATCTCGGAGGAGACGCCCGCCTGTCCGGTGATATTTTATGGACGGAAGCGGAGTCTGAGTTCGATGTCTTTTCGGGCCAAGCTCAAGGCAGTGTGGCGGATGGCGATCAAGTCAGCGAAACCGATGAGCTCTCGGCAAATGTTTCGCTGACCGGCTCGCTCTTTGGCGGCCGGCTCGAAAACCTCCTCTTGGTCGGATATTCCGAAATCACACGAGAGAATTTCACCAATGGCGCGTCGAGCTTCAATGCCGATGGCGATCGCATGCTCTATCGCTATCAGGGCACGCTCAAAATCAATGAACAGAACACGTTTGCTTTTGGCGCCGAGCGCGAGGACGTCACCTCAAGAGACGACGAGACGACCCTCGACGGCCTGTTCGCGCTGTATGAGTTCAAACCAAGCCGCGAGGTGACGCTGACCGGCGGCGTCCGCATCGATGATCATGAGCGGTTTGGCACGGAAACCACAGGACGCGTCGCGGCCGCTTATAACCCCACCGAAACGCTCACACTGCGCGCCAGCTGGGGACAAGGCTTTAAGGCCCCGACCATTTTCCAAACCACTTTCTTCTGTTGCGGCGCGACTGGGCCAAATGCCGATCTACAGCCCGAATCCTCCGAAGCGTTTGATGTCGGTCTTGATTGGCGTTCATCCGATGGCCGGGCCGAAGCGGGCATCACCTATTTCGATCAAGAGATCGAAAACCAAATCGACTTTTCTTTCGCGGCGGGCGGGTATTCAAACACCGAATTCGTCGAGTCGAAAGGCATCGAACTTTATGGCGCTTTCCGGCTCACCGACTGGCTCACCGTCTCGGCGGACTATGCCTATATCGACGCGCAAGACGGCGATGGCGCTGAGTTAACGCGCTTGCCAGAGCATTCAGGTGACGTGACCGTCTCGTTCGATCCGGAAGGGCCCTTCTCTGGCGCCGTCTTGGTCCGTTATAATGATGTTGAGCGCAACTCGGCGACGACGAAAGTCGACGATTGGACTCGGGTCGACCTCACCGGCAGTTACGATCTCAGTGAGACCGTGGAAGTCTTCGGCCGGATCGAGAACCTCTTCGATGAAGAATATCAGCAGATTCTCGGCTATGGCACGCCGGATCTATCGGGTTCTATCGGTATCCGTTTAAGGTACTGATAGGATGTTCAGGCTGACGGTTCTCATCTTGGTTGTAACACTTGCCGCCTGCGGCAAGCCTCGCCCGGTGAGTTCCCCTTCTCCCGAGCGCCCGATGCGAATCGTCAGCCTGGATTTTTGCGCCGATCAATATGTCCTCAAACTCGCAGATCCTGAACAGGTCCTCGCGGTGTCGCCAGACGCAGTGCGCGACTTTTCCTTTATGCGAGCGGCCGCTGCCGGTGTCCCAACTGTGCGGCCCGTCGCTGAAGATGTCTTGATTTTAAAGCCCGATCTTGTCGTCCGGTCGTATGGCGGCGGCCCAAATGCGGCGGCGTTTTTTGAGAAAGCAGGCATCCCTGTTCTGCAAGTCGGATGGGCTTCGTCCATTCATGGCGAGGATATGAACGCCATCCCAAACATTACTCGCGCCGTGGCGGATGGATTGCACCAAAGCGAACGCGGCGAAGCCTTGGTAGACGCGTACATGGATCGCCTTAATCGCCTCCAACAACGCACAAGCGGCGAGGCAACGCTATACATGACACCTGCCGGGGTCACTTCCGGCGGCGACTCCCTAATCCATCAAGCGATCCTTGCGGCTGGGCTGACAAATTTTGCCAAGAAGGCGGGTTGGCACAGCTTACCATTGGAACGCTTGGCCTATGAGCGGCCAGAACTTGTCGCCGCCGCCTATTTCGAGACGCGTACCAATCACCCCAGCAGCTGGAGCGCCTCGCGCCATCCCGTCGCTAAGCGCGAGCTCAGCGATGCCGATATGGTTGCACTCGAAGGCGCCTGGCTCGCGTGTGGGGCTTGGTACATTATGGAAGCTGTTGAAGCCTTGGCCGACGGAGCAGACCAATGACCCCGCAGCGCTGGCTCACTCCAGGTCTGTTCGGGCTCAGTGCGCTCGCGATACTCTGTGCCTGCCTGCTTGGCTCCACCCCCCTCCCCTTAGATCGCGTTCTTGCGGCGCTTTTTGGTGGCGCAGATGCCGGGGACCGGCTCGTCGTATGGTCGATCCGGCTGCCGCGCGCCTTGGCCGCCTTTCTGGTTGGCGCCACATTGGGGCTGAGCGGCGCGGCGCTCCAAGGTTTATTGCGCAACCCATTGGCAGAACCCGGCGTGCTCGGCGTGTCGGCGACAGCTTCGCTGGCGGCGACTTTCTCGCTTTATTATGGCTTGGTCGCCCTAAACCCATGGATCTTGCCCTTAGCCGCCATCCTTGGGGCGCTCGCCGCGACAACCATCTTAGTCTTCGCCGCCATCCAAACCCGGTCTGTGGTGACGCTGATCTTAATCGGGGTTGGGCTTTCAAGCTTTGCAGGCGCGGCGATGAGCTTGCTCATGAATCTCGCGCCGAACCCGTTCTCGCTGTCGGATATGATCAATTGGATGCTGGGCTCGGTCGCAAATCGCAGCTTTGACGAGATCATGCTGGCGCTCCCTTTTATGGCGCTCGGCAGCGGCATTCTGCTGGCCAGCGGGCGCGGCCTTTCCGCGCTAACATTGGGCGAGGAAGCCGCGAGCGGGGTCGGGTTAAACTTGAAGCATCAACGCATCCTCACAGTGTTTGGCGCGGGCCTCGCCACCGGTGCATCTGTGGCCTTGGCCGGCGCGATCGGCTTTGTTGGGATTGTTGCGCCGCATTTGGTGCGCCCTCTTGTCGGGCATGACCCTGCCCGCTCGCTGATCCCATCCGCGCTACTTGCAGGTCTCATCTTAGTGATCGCAGACATTTGTGTACGACTGATCCCGACCAGCAATGAGCTCAAGCTCGGGGTCGTCGCGGCCTTGATTGGCGCGCCAGTATTTATCTGGATCGCGATGCAAAGGCGGGCCACTTATGACTGAGCTTGCTGTCAATAATCTCACCATCAAAGCCAAAGAAACGGTGCTGGTGGAGCGTGCGAGTTTTCGGCTGAAGCCCGGAGAATTTGTTGCCATGCTCGGCCCAAACGGCGCCGGTAAAACCAGCCTTCTCCGCGCCAGTTTGGGCCTGGTCAAAGCCGATGGGGGCAGCGCTACACTCGACGGACAAGACACCGCCCAGCTCAACCCAATCGCGCGGGCGCGCGGTCTTGCTTACTTACCGCAAAGCCGCCCTCTCGCCTGGCCAAACAAGGTGCGAGATGTCGTGGCGCTGGGCCGATTTAGCCATGGCGCGAGCTTGGGGCGTCTCAAAGGCGAAGATGCGGAAGCCGTCGCGCGTGCGCTGACCGCCTGCGATTTAGATCACCTCGCTGATCGTAATTCCGACACGCTTTCCGGCGGCGAGCTGGCGCGCATGCATTGCGCCCGAGCCTTTGCCGCCGAAGCCCCCTTATTGATCGCGGATGAGCCGATCGCAGCGCTCGATCCGAGGCATCAATTTCGCATCCTCGATATGATTGCCGCCTATGTTGAGCGAGGCGGTGGCGCCCTGGTCGTACTGCACGACATCGCGCTGGCCAGCCGTTACGCATCTCGCCTGATTTGGATGAAAGATGGTCAGATCCTCGCCGATGGCGCACCTGCGGAAACGCTGACCGGCGACCGCCTGGAAGCCATTTATGGCGTGCGCGCGGAGATCGATGGCTTAGACGTCACCCTAAAAGGCCCCGTATGACGCCTTCGGATCAGAGATCGCCCTGTTCATGAGCGCGCCCCTGATCATGCTGTTGGCTTGGGCATTTGAGGGGGTTTTTGGTTGGCCGAACTGGCTCTACAAAAAAATCCGTCATCCTGTCGTCTGGCTTGGCGCCTTGATAACTGCCTTGGAGCGAGTGCTGAACAGGCCCAGCTGGCCGCACGCCATTCGCTACCTGGCCGGGATTTTGACATGCCTCATCTCGATTGCCGTCTTCGCGAGTGCTTTTTGGCTGATCTCAGGCACGCTTCCCGCCTCGTCTTGGGGCATTGCGGTCCAAGCGCTCCTGGCATCCAGTCTACTGGCATCGCGCAGCCTGTATGCGCATGTGGCATCGGTTTCGCGGCCGTTGCTTGCGGGCGACCTTGATAAAGCAAGAGAAGCTGTCTCGCGGATCGTCGGCCGCGACCCGAGCCAGCTCGATGAAGCTGGGATTGCGCGAGCGGCACTTGAGACCCTGGCAGAGAACACATCTGACGGCATCGTCGCGCCGCTTTTTTGGGGCGCGCTCTTAGGATTACCTGGGCTTGCCGCCTATAAAGCGATCAATACGCTCGATTCCATGATCGGACATCGCAATGACCGATACAGCGCCTTTGGCGGGTTCGCGGCCCGGCTCGACGATGTCGTCAATTTTATTCCGGCGCGACTGACAGGGCTTTTGATCGCTGCCGCAAGTTTGAAACTCGGGGCCGCGAAGACGATGTGGCGCGATGCCGGCAAGCATCGCTCCCCCAATGCCGGATGGCCCGAAGCCGCAATGGCGGGCGCCCTCGCCGTCCGCCTGTCTGGGCCGCGCATCTATGGCACGCATAAATCCGATGAGCCTTGGTTAAATGCGCCAGCCCGCGACCCGGCCAGCGCAGATTTGCAAGCAGGGCTCTTGCTTTACCGGCGGACGCTCCTACTCGGCGGCGTGTGCCTTGGCGTGATCGCATGGGGGTTTGCGGGATGAGTGACGACCTCCACCACGGTGGCGCCATAGACGCGATGCGCACGCAATTCCCCGAAGCGCCAGAACCATGGCTCGATCTCTCTACTGGCATCAATCCATGGCCTTATCCAAAGACCGATGTCCCAGCCGAAAGTCTTACCAGCCTGCCGTCTCGGTCTGCCTACCAAGCCTGCCAAACCGCGATGGCGGCCGCGATCGGTGCGCCGCCGGATACGCTCTGTCTTGCCCCCGGCAGCGAGCTTTTGATCCGTCTCTTGCCGACGCTTATTCAGCCAAAATCAGTCGCGCTCTATGCTCCATCCTATGGCGATCATGAGGCTGTTTGGCGCCAAGCAGGCGCGACGGTTATTGCGAGCGCTGACCCGCTCAGTCTCGCGGGTGAGGTGGATGCGGTCGTCGTCTGCAACCCCAACAATCCAGATGGGCGGACTTATACGCGCGAAGCGCTTGAGACAGCACTTGGGGCCCTCGCTGCGCGCAAGGGATGGTTGATCATTGATGAAGCCTTTGGCGACCTCACACCAGAATTGAGTATGGCCGCAGCAGGCGGCGCTGAGGGGCTTATCGTGTTGCGGTCTTTCGGAAAGTTCTATGGCCTGCCCGGGCTCCGCCTCGGCGCAATGATTGCCCCTACTCCCATCCGGACAGAGCTCATGACCCGGCTCGGAGCCTGGCCCGTCTCAGGACCAGCGCTCGCGATCGGCGCCCGCGCGTATCGGGATGTAGAATGGCAAGCCCAAACCCGCGCCGGACTCAAAGCAGCTTCGGAAAGATTGGAGGTGCTGCTCGAAATTGCTGGCGTCCCTTCAATAGGCGGAACCGATCTCTTCAAATTCGTGCAGCTAGAAAACGCCCACGCGGCGTGGAAGACATTGGCGCGCCAAGGGATCTATGTTCGGCGTTTTGACTATTCGGACCAGCACTTGCGGATTGGCCTTCCCGCGACCGAAGCCGCTGAGCATCGCCTGCGCGAGGCGCTCAGCCTTTTAGACTGATCGGCAAACCAGCTGCGACGAACTCAACATTTGAGCAAACCTCCGCCACATGCTGGTTCAGCCGCCCCTGCGCGTCTCGAAACGCGCGCCCAAGCGGCGTTTCTGGGACCAGTCCCAAACCAACTTCATTCGAAACGAGGATGATGGGCGTGGGTGCGGTTCTTAAGTGATCGCAAAGCCGGATCGTCTCGTGCCCCACATCGCGCCCATGGTGCATCAGGTTGGAAAGCCAGAGCGTCAAACAATCGATCACGCAAACCTCGCCCTGAGACGCAGCTGCCCCGATCGCGCCGATCAGATCCAAAGGTGCTTCGATCGTCGTCCAACCTTTGCCGCGTTCTTCTTGGTGACGGCGAATACGCTCCGACATTTCGTCATCAAGTGCTTCAGCAGTGGCGATGAACACGCGGGTCGACGCCCGCTCTTCGGCGAGGCGCAAAGCGCGCGCGCTTTTCCCAGAACGGGCGCCCCCTAATATAAGCCGAGTTTCAAACATCGCGCTTGATCTAAGCCTCTCCAGAATGGGTGAGCGTTTGCCCCAATGCTTTCCGCCATCCGTCTATGAGGTGGTCTCGATCTTCGCGCGGCATGCGCGGCTCAAACCGGCGACCGGCTGGACGGCGCTTGGCCCACGCTTCAGCGCTGGTCCACCCCAATTGTATGCCCGCCAAAGCCGCAGCACCGAGGGCGGTCATTTCCATAAAGTCCGGACGCTCCACCGGGCGCGCGCAAATATCGGCGATGAATTGCATCAGCCAATCATTCGCCGCCATGCCGCCATCGACACGCAGCAGCTCGACATCTGCGCCGTCCGCCGCAAATGCCTCTAGCAAGTCAGACGTTTGATAGGCTGCAGCCTCTAAACCGGCGCGCACAATATGATCGGCCGTAGCAGCGCGCGTGAGGCCAGCGATCGTGCCGCGGGCGGCGGCGTCCCAATGCGGTGCCCCAAGCCCAGTAAAGGCTGGCACCAAATACACCCCAGCATTGTCAGAAAGCGCAGCCGCCCGCGCCTCACTCTCGGCGGCATCGGAGATCAAGCCAAGATCATCGCGCAACCATTGTACCACGGTCCCTGCATTGAAAATCGCGCCTTCAAGCGCATAGGCTTCGCCATCATTTTCAATCGCGTAACCCAATGTGCCAAGCAATCGATTGGCGGACTTTGGAACCTCATGGCCGGTATTTGCGACTAAGAAGGCGCCGGTTCCATAGGTGATCTTTGCCGTTCCGGGCGCTAAGCAGGCCTGGCCGACGAGCGCGGCTTGCTGATCGCCAATCGCCGAGAGTATTGGGATCGGACGGCCAAACAGTTCAGGATCAGTTTCGCCAAAAATCGCGCCGCTCGGTTTCACCTCTGGCAAGAGGCTCGCCGGAACATCCAGAATGTCCATCATGGCCGGTGACCAATTTGCTTCGGGATCGAGATTGAGCGGGTAAAGCAAGGTGCGCGAAGCATTGGTGACATCGGTCGCGTGAACCCGGCCTTTCGTCAGGTTCCAGATCAGGAAAGTGTCCACTGTGCCAAACGCGAGCTTCCCGGCCGATGCCTCTGCCCGCGCACCATCGACATTATTGAGCAGCCACGAAATTTTCGTGCCGGAAAAATAAGGGTCGATGAGGAGCCCGGTTTCGGCCTGAACCTGAGCTTCTAATCCACGGTCTTTGAGGACATCGCAGATCGACGCGGTCCGGCGGTCTTGCCAGATAATCGCTGGGGCTATGGGCGCACCGGTTTCGCGGTTCCAAACCAGTGTGGTTTCGCGCTGATTAGTAATGCCAATCCCAGCGATGCGATCGGCGCCGCCAGCTGCTTCGATCGCTTGTCGGCACACTGCGAGCGTTTTGGTCCAGATCTCGGCGCCATCCTGCTCAACCCAGCCATCGGCCGGATAGGTCAGATCAACTTCTTCCTGCGCTTGCGAGACCGGCGCAAAGTTACGGTCAAAGACGATCGCCCGCGTCGAGGTCGTGCCTTCATCAATGACGAGAATAAGATCCGGCTCTGACATGTTTCCTCCAACGCATTTTCACGCTTGTTTCGCTGTAACCCGGTTAGCGCCGCCAAGACAATCATCTGCTAAAGAGCAGCGTGCAGGTGTCCGATTTAGAATAATTTTTCTGCGTTTGCGAGCCAAATGGATCAGTGCAGCGCTCTCGACGCCCGCGCTCGACGATGGAATAGTCGCCAAATGAAATCACTCTCTCTGATCGTCGCGCTTTCCATCACCTTAACGGCTTGCGCGAGCACACCTGCACCGGCGCATTCTGAAGCCCAGCTAGAGCTTTCGTCGTGTGCATTCACCGACAATGACCGCGAAGCGCTTGAAGCTATAAGAGCGAACAAGTTCGCCGACCAACAAAGCGACGCTGCTGCGGAAGAATTCGCGAGCTGCCTTGGCAGTCCGGATCCGTTTTTCCGCGACAAAATTGGCTATGAAGGTCTGATGACGGCCTTACGTTCAGGCGCCGTCTCGGAACAAGCGCGCCTGGCTTTGATTTCGGAAATGCTCCACAATTTGAATGACACTGCTGAACCGGGTTTCCTCGCGCCATTCTCGGCGCTCGCTCTGTCTGAGCTCGTTCGCACCGATCGGGTCGAAGCCTTCTTAAGCGAAGAAGAGCGCGCTGATATCGCCAATCAGTCTGCGGTCTATCTGACAAATGTCACTGATTTTCGAGCTTATTCAGACACCGAAGGCTGGCGCCACGGTGTGGCGCATGGCGCTGACATTGCGCTGCAACTTGCGCTTAATCCGAACACGGACGAAGCTTCTTTGAGAGCGTTACGAGACGCGATCGCAGCTCAAATTACAGCTCGCTCAGGCCATGCCTTCACCTATGGCGAGCCGGAACGACTTGCCCGTCCAATCTTGTTTATGGCGAGCCGAAATGCCTTCGAAGCTGAAGACTGGACAGCGTGGTTTGCAGAGCTAAGCGAACCCGCGCCACTCGCGGAATGGGGTGATGCATTCCAGTCAGAAATCGACTTGGCGCGCCTGCATAATCTGAAATCGTTCGCGCAAGTGCTCTACATAAATGCCAGCCTCAGCTCGAATGAGAATTTAAAGCCAATCGCCGACGAAGCACTGAATATGCTCAAGGCCTTGCCTTAGACTGCAGCCGCATCGATGACTTCAAATTGAGCCGTCCGCCGCCCATTCCATTCATTATCTTTCAACCGGCCAGCCAAGTGGACACGGCCGCGCTGTAACAGGGCGTCCCCCAAAGGCGTGCCGAGGCATCGCCAAACCAAAGCTTCGATCCGCGCATTGGCGGACTCAACGGTGAGTTTGAGATGGTTTTCGCCGATCGGTCGTGTGTGGGTGATCTCGACATCGGTGAGCCCAAAAATGGGTTCAGGCGCGCCTTGACCGAACGGACCGATGGATTGGATTTTGTCATAGGTTTCCGTCGTCACTTGCGTCGGCGCCAAGACCGCATCGACCACCAGCTCTTTGGCCGCTGCGCGTTCTGTTTTGAACTCCGCCATATGTTCCTGCATCCAGGCTTGCAGATTGGGCAATTGCTCTGGCTCTAGGCTGAGCCCGCCAGCCATTGCGTGACCACCACCTGAAATGATCACGCCCGCCTTCGCTGCCGCAGAGATGGCGTCGCCAATATTGACCCCTGGCACAGATCGCGCCGAGCCTTTGGCAACAGGGCCGAGACCTTGTCCCCAACCGATCACGATGCTGGGCAAATGAAACCGGTCTTTGAGTCGCCCCGCAACAATCCCGATCACACCAGGATGCCAGCCCTCTCCGGCAGCGATCAAAATGCCGGTCTCGGGGTTTGCGTCGATCTGCTTTTGCGCGTCGACTGTGGCTTGCTCCAGGATCGCGCTCTCGACCGCTTTGCGTTCGTCATTATGGGCGTGGAGGCGCTCAGCCAATGCAATCGCCTCCGCCCGATCATCGGTCGCCAGCAGCTTCGCCGCGAGCCATGGATCGCCCACACGCCCGCCCGCATTAAGCCGCGGCCCAAGCACGAAAGTGGCGTGATAAACGGTCTCAATCTTTCCAATGCCGGCAATATCGGCCAGCGCGCGCAGTCCAGGGTTTTGACCGCGCTCCAAAATCTTCAAACCTTGTTTCACAAAGGCGCGATTGGCGTCGCGTAATGGCGACATATCGCAAAGCGTGCCGAGCGCGCAAAGGTCGAGCCAATGCAAGATGTCCGGCAAGCCGCCCTCCGGCGCGATCCCGCGCTCGCGGGCAATTTTGTTGAGTGCCGCGACGAACACATAAACTACGCCCGCCGCAGCGAGGTGGCCTTGACCGCTCGTATCATCAGCGCGGTTCGGATTGACCAAAGCGGCGCAGGCTGGCGGCTCCTTGCCCATTAAATGGTGATCAATGACGATTACGGGCAGATCGATCTTTACGGCTTCCTCAAGCGCCGCGGTGGCGGCCGCCCCGCAATCGACCGTGATGACCAAATCTGCGCCCTGGTCTTTGAGGTGCCGGAACGCTTCCGGGCTCGGTCCATAACCTTCGGTCAGGCGGTCAGGAACATAAAGCCCGATCTCCCGGCCCCAGGCCCGAAAGTATCGCGCCAGAATCGCCGAACTGGTCCCGCCATCGACATCATAATCGGCGAACACGGTGACTGATTTGCCGTCGAGGATGGCGTCTAGAGTCAACTCGGCCGCTTTCATCATATCCTGAAAGCTGGCCGGGTCTGGAAACAGAGCCCGCAGCGTGGGGTTCAAGAAGGTCTCAATTTTCTCAGGATCAATCCCCCGCGGCGCCAATAAGCGTGCCAGCAAGTCATCCCCGCCCAAATGCGGCGTCAGCGCTCGCACCGCCGCTTCATCGGTTTCACGAAGCGTCCAATACCGGCCGCCATGGGATTGGGTGACATTGAGATCATGAGAGGACATGCCGTGTTCAATCACGACTCGGCATTGGCGGAAACTAGGGCTGTTCAGCCTCGCGGATTTCCGTCGCCACGTCATATTTTCGCAACTCGTCCGCCGTCATGTAATGCATGCCGTCCGCAGGCGCTGCCTCGAGCGTGAACCAGTAGAATGAGACCGGGCAGCCGACTTGGTTGAAATAGTCGATATACATGCGGTGCTCTTGATCAGACCGCGGCAGCGCACTGCCCTCGGCGCCCTCTTCATCGGCCCAGGAATGGACCCCGATCAATGCGCCTCGCTCAGCGATCCGGTTGCGGCCCGCGCAAAATAAATCGACAGCGCCCGACTCGATCCGCCCATTTTCCGGAACATATGTGTCGACACCCGCTTCATGGATCAGACGTCCAGTTTCGAGATTGATCTCATCATCAATTGAGCCATCAATATCGACCAGCACAATCGTCTTTAGACCTGGAGAAGCTTCCAAATGATCCGCGATTTCATCATAAGTCAGCGCATTGAGGGTTCCGGAAACATAGAGCCGGTCGCCCTCAACATAAGTGTCCGTGATATCGCTATTGTACTCGCCGCTGGCGCACGCAGAGAGCGCCAGCAATGAGAGGCATGCCGCGATGCGGAGCATGTTTAAGCCCGGTGCCAACTCTTGATCTTGCGGACCATGCCGTCGGCGCTGCTCATCACCAGCGTATCCGTCTCGATTTGGCCGTTCTTGCGCACCACACCATCGACAAGACCGCCTTTGGTCACGCCCGTGGCGCAGAACACGGTTTCGCCTGAAGCAAGCTCGTGCAGATCGTATTTCTTGTCATAGTCGGTGATCCCTGTGCGATCCGCGCGGCGGCGTTCATCATCATTGCGGAACACCAAGCGGCCTTGCATTTGGCCGCCGACACATTTCAGTGCGGCCGCTGCGAGCACACCTTCTGGGGCGCCGCCTGAGCCAACATATAGATCGATGCCTGTGGCGGGATTGGTCGTGTTGATGACGCCTGCAACGTCGCCATCAGAAATCAGATGCACACGGGCGCCAACGCCGCGCAGGCTTTCGATAATCTCTGCGTGACGCGGACGATCGAGCACACAAGCTGTCATGGCCGAGACGTCGACGCCTTTGGCTTTTGCCATCGCCGTAATGTTTTCCGCCGGGCTCGCATCGAGGTCGATAATGCCATCTTCATAGCCAGGACCAATCGCGATCTTGTCCATATAAGTATCAGGCGCGAAAAGCAGGCCGCCGCGTGGCGCGATGGCCAATACAGCGAGGGCATTCGACATGGCTTTCGCGGTGAGAGTTGTGCCCTCCAGCGGGTCGAGCGCGATATCGATCGCAGGACCGTTTCCGGTCCCAACTTCTTCGCCAATATAGAGCATTGGCGCTTCGTCGCGTTCGCCTTCACCAATCACAACCCGGCCTTGGAAATCCACGGCATTGAACGCCGTTCGCATCGCATCGACAGCGGCGGCGTCAGCGGCTTTCTCATCGCCGCGTCCAGCCAAGGCTTCCGCTGCAATCGCAGCTTTCTCAGTTACGCGAACCATCGCATCCGCCAGGTGCGGGATCAGAACGCTCTCACTCATTTTTTCTCTCCCCCAAGTCACTCCTGACTTGGCTTCTAACTTTATGTCACCGCATCGATTGCAATGACTTGCGGCGCGCCGACGCTCGCCTCTAATTCAGAGACTTGAGCGCTTGCAGCTTCTATGTCCCCGCGAGAACACATGTGTGTGACAATGGCAACGGGCGAGACATCGCTGTCATCAGCAGATTCTTGCAACAGCTTGTCCACAGACACGTTATGCGCCGCGAGAGCCTCGGTCAGACTCGCAAGCGCGCCTGGCCGATCGGCGAGCTTTACACGCAAGAAAAATGCCGAACGCTCGGCTTGCTCTGCTGCAACGAAACTTTTGCTTTCGTGGTGGGCGGCACGACCGAATGGGCTTCGCGCGGTCGGGGTGAACAGTTTCGAGATATCGCCCATGACCGCGCTGGCGGTTGGTCCTGGTCCTGCGCCCGGTCCGGTCAGCGTGACGGCCCCGAGCGGATCGCCTTCAACCCGAACCGTGTTCAGCGCGCCATTGACCCGCGCCAAGGGGTGATCCACCGGCATCGCGAGCGGCGCCACGCGGCAGACAACGCCTTCATCAGTCAGGATACCTTCGGCGATGAGTTTAATCCGCAGACCGAGACGATCGGCCAGATTCAAATCGATCAGCTCAACCGTATCCACGCCCGTGACAGAGACTTTTTCGAAGTCGAGATCAGCGGTGAACGCGATTGAGGCAAGGATGGCGGCTTTATGCGCAGCGTCCATACCCGACACGTCGAGATAAGGATCAGCTTCGGCATAGCCGAGACGCTGCGCTTCTTCCAGCACGTCATCATAGGACCGGCCCGTTTCGAGCATTTGCGTCGTCAAATAGTTGCAGGTGCCATTGAGGATGCCGGAGACCCGCTGAATGGCGACACCGCTGAGCGAGTCGCGCAGCACACGCACGACAGGAACACCGCCCGCGACTGCGGCTTCAAACATCAAATCAACATCATTGGCTTGGGCGAGCGTCTCGAGCGCTTGGCCATGCATGGCGATCAGTGCCTTATTCGCGGTGACGACGTGTTTGCCAGCTTTGATCGCTTCCTCGACGGCGAACTTGGCAGGCCCGTCAGAACCCCCCATCAATTCTACAAAGACATCGACCTCTGGGTCTTCAGCCAAGGTCGCAGCGTCATCAAACCAGCGATAGCCAGAAATATCGACGGGGCGGTTGCGGCTTTTGCTGCGCGCGGATACGCCCACAATCTCGACTTTTCCGGGCAAGCGCAACTCTGCTTGGCGTTCGACCAATTCGATCAGACCGCAGCCGACATGGCCGAGCCCTGCAATTCCTAATTTGACTGTTTTCAAGATCCTGTCCTTTGCAGGGGCTCGCTTTGCCCCCCCGCTTCGAGTTTGGCAAGGAACCGTTTGATGTTTCGTGCAGCTTGGCGGATGCGCTGCTCGTTTTCCACCAAAGCGATGCGCACATGTCGGTCACCATGCTCCCCAAACCCGGCACCTGGGGCAACCGCAACCTCGGCCTCATTCATCAGTTTGAGCGCGAACTCCAAGCTTCGCATGTCGCCGCATTGAGGCGGGATCTCGGCCCAAGCAAACATTGAGGCTTCAGGGGTTGGAACATCCCATCCCGCCCGAGCAAAGCTTTCAACCAGAACATCCCGGCGCGATTTGTAGGTGGCGCGAAACTCGTCGACACAGTCTTGCGGGCCATCGAGCGCCGCGCAGGCCGCGACTTGGATCGGCGTGAAAGCGCCATAATCAAGATAGGATTTAACCCGCGCAAGCGCCCCGATCAGACGCTCATTCCCCGCCGCAAACCCAATCCGCCAACCGGCCATGGAATAGGTTTTCGACATCGTCGTGGTTTCGACCGCAATGTCTTTGGCGCCATTCACTTGCAGGATGGAAGGGGTCGGCTCCTCGAAATAGATCTCATTATAAGCGAGGTCTGAAAGGATATAGAGGTCGTGCTTCTTCGCCAGTGCAACCGCGTCTTTATAGAATTCCAAATCACACACATCGGCGGTCGGATTGGACGGATAACACAGCACCATTGCGGTGGGCGGCGGCACCGAATAGCGGATCGCTTTGCTGATCCCTGACAGATAGGCCTCCGGCGTCGGCGCAGGAATGGCACGGATCGAAGCGCCCGCCATGATGAAGCCGAAATGGTGCAGCGGATAAGATGGATCTGGTGCGAGAATGACATCGCCAGGCGCGGTGATCGCTTGCGCGAGATTGGCAAAGCCCTCTTTCGAGCCGAGCGTGACAACCACTTCTCGGTTCTTATCTAGCTTCACGCCGAACCGGCGATCATAATAATCCACCAAGGCGCGTCGCAGACCCGGAATTCCGCGAGAGGCAGAATAGCCATGCACATTTGGCTTGGCCGCAGTTTCTGCCAATTTGGCAATCACATGCGGCGGGGCTGGCATATCCGGGTTGCCCATGCCGAGATCAATAATGTCAGCGCCTTGCGCGCGTAGCTCCGCTTTACGGCGATTAACCTGTTCGAATACGTAAGGCGGCAAGCGCCTAATCTTGTGAAACTCTCCGCTCATGGCGCGGGTCTCCATAAAAAAAGTCTTTGAAATTAGAGCCGAGCCCGGGGCACATTGAACCGTGCCTTGATGGCCTCAACCTCTTCGTCGGTCAGAAAATCGGGGGCAGGAAGCTGCCCCTCGACCGCTCGTTTTACCTCTAGCGCCCACGCCCGCATCTCCTCCGGTGTCTCAGTTGCCGGTTCGGCGCGCGGGTCGGTATAGAACATATTCAGCGCTTCCAAAGTCTCGGCTCCTGAGAGCCGTAAGCGTAAAATCGTGCTCTTTCGTTTCGCCGGTTCTGGGATCTCTGTCAGACTCGGATAGCCCTCGCCACGGAACTCAACTTTCCGCGCTTCATACCAATCGGGAGCTTGCGAGCGCAGCGATTGCACCTTCTCGATCGAGCTTGCACAGCCCGCCAAAAAGGCAAACGTTACGAAAATCCCCATGCGCATAAACAATTTCCCTCGCTGGACTCATAATTCCCAAAGCTGTTTAGTCTTATATAGGTTCGCATAGAATAGCGAGTGTCGGTCTGATGACCAAAAGTAGAAACTTTGATGATTTTGGGGCGAGCACGCTTCCAAATGCCTTTTCAGAGGCAAATTCTGAGTCATTGCAAGAAATGGCGACCAATCTCATGCAGGCGGTTCAAGAAGCGCAAGGCATGCTGGTCGACTCGCTTGGCGCTGTTGATCTGCAGCCCCCTGCCCCCGGACAAGCCGATCCGTTTGGCGGTATCGACGCACAAATGCAGATCGGCGCTGCCCTCGCGCGCAATCCTGAAAAATCCGGACACGCGATGATGACGCTGTTCCAGGGCTGGATGAACCTGTTCCAAGCCATGGCCTCCAACACACCGATGCCGAAAGATCGCCGCTTCGCCGATCCGGAATGGGAGGCCAACCCAGCCTTTAGCTTCATGCGCCGCGCCTGGATGCTCAACGCCGAATGGCTGCAAGGCTTGATCGATACCGTCTCCGATGAATTGGACGACGACACCAAGCTCAAGGCCCGCTTCTATATGAGCCAATTCGTCGATGCGATGGCGCCGACCAATATGCTGGCCACCAACCCGGCGGCCTTGCGCGCGATGATCGAGACAAAAGGCGAGAGCGTGCTTGAAGGCCTACGCAATGCCCGCAATGATTTGCAGCGCGGCGATGGTCGGCTCGCTATCTCGCAGACCGATGAAGAGGCTTATGAGATCGGCAAGAATGTCGCAACGGCCAAGGGCAAAGTCGTCTTCCGGAACAAGCTGATTGAGATCATCCACTATAATCCAACTCGCAAGAAGATGCGCGAGCGACCCATGCTGATCTTCCCGCCTTGGATCAATAAATTCTATATTCTCGACCTACAGCCCGAGAACTCGATGATCCGATGGTTGCTGTCAAAACGCGTGAATACGTTTGTCGTCTCCTGGCGCTCAGCCGATGACGAGACCAAGGACTATACGTGGGACGATTATGTCGAGCACGGCATCCTCGCCGCCGTCGATGCCGTCACCAAAGAGTCCGGGTCAAAGAAGCTCAACACAGTTGGCTATTGCATTGGCGGAACACTGCTCAGCTCGGCGCTCGCGCATATGGGCCAGACCGGCGACAAACGCATTGCTTCGGCCACCTATTTTGCCTCCCAGTCCGATTTCGACTTGGCCGGCGAGCTGAAAATTTTCACCGGCGAAGAAGGCTTGCAGCAAGTCGATAAAGTCATCGAAGAGCATAATGGCATTATGCCGGGCGAGATGATGGGCGAGACGTTTAACTGGCTGCGCCCCGCCGATCTTGTCTGGCGCTATGTCGTCGACAATTACATGATGGGCAAGCAGCCGCGGCCGTTCGACTTGCTCTATTGGAACGCCGATCAGACCAATATTCCGGGCCCTACGCACAAGACCTATCTGACCCAATTCTACAATCAAAACGCGCTCAGCCGCGGCAAGTTCGAAGTCTTTGGCGACCCGGTCAATATGGGCGATATCAAGATCCCGGTCTTCATCCAGGCCAGCCGGTCGGACCATATCTGCCCTTGGCATTCGATCTATCAAGGCGCCCAGAACTTTGGCGGCAAAGTTCAGTTCACACTGGCCGGTTCAGGCCATATTGCCGGGGTGATCAATCCGCCGAGCGCCGAGAAATACCAGCACTGGGTGAACACGGATCTGCCGGAAAATCCGGGCCGCTGGTTGTCGGATGCGGACGAGCTGCCAGGCTCATGGTGGCCGAGCTGGTGGGAATGGCTCCGCCCGCTCTCTGGCGACAAGGTCAAAGCGGTCGCGCCGAAAGATCATGGTCTCGGCTCAGCGCCTGGCCAATACGCTGCGCTGAAGCTGAAAGACATCGCCGCTGGCGCCAAGCCTGAAGGCCCCTATTCGGATGGCTCATTGCCAACCCCTGGCGTGCCGATGGCGAAGAAAAAACCAAACTTCCGCATGCCCGCCGGATGGCGTCCACGCAGCTAGTCCACGCGCCCGCGAATCACAAAGAAACACTGATTTAACCGCGCAAACTGTGTCGAACCGGCGCGGTTAACCATTACATCTGAAATATTCATTTCCCCAGCGTCTCAATCTTCACCTTTTCAATCTCTAGTTGTAGTCACTCCCCCACTTTAGATTCAAAATCACTGTGAGACGGATCACCGAAGTCATGGCCGACAAGTCGCTGAGCTTCGAATACTGTGAGGGGTATAGATTTTGACCAGATTATTGGCACTTTTATTTGGCGCCGTAGCCTTCGTGCTACCCGCCGCGGCGCAATTGACCGCCAACCCAGCGATCCTGTCCTTTCAAGGCACAGAGGACAAGCGCAAAGACATCCGGATTGGGAATACGAGTTCGAGAATTCAATATTTGGAAATCTCGGCCGCACGGATCACCGAACCCGGCGCGCATCCAGAAGAGTATTTCACCAGCGCCGACCCGCAAGAGGTTGGCCTCTTGGTCGCGCCGCGCCGCATTGCCTTGAAGCCGGGCGAAGAACGCGTGATCCGCGTGATTTTGCTCGATGAGGATATTGAAAGCGACAAAGCCTGGCGGGTGAATATCGAACCGACGATAGGCGATATTGAAACCGATCGCTCCGTCGCGGTGACGCTGCTCGCCTTTAAGGCCCTGGTTTTTGCGAGACCCAATGCGCCGACCACAGACCTTGTAGGCGACCGGGACGGCCAAACCCTGACGGTCACCAATACGGGCAATTCAAATGTTGTCCTGTTTGAAGGTCAGCAATGCGCCGCGCCGGATGATTGTCAGCGGGTCACCGGCAAACGCCTGTGGCCTGGCATGGAGTGGACCACAGACCTGCCTGGCGAGGGCCCGGTCTCCTTCAAAACCCGCGACATGGGTGCCGAGCGCACCGTGGAGTTTTAAGCTTAGGAGCAGTCCATGCAGCACCTACTTTTCGCTCTGACGCTTGGTTCGGCACTCATCTCGCTGCCAGCGGTTGCGCAAGCCGATAACCGATTTGGTGCCCTGGCATCCGACTCGATGCCTCTTGGCATGGATGTTCCCCTGTCTAGTACGCGAATCAAAATCTCCGGCCTGGAGAGCTTTGTTTTTGATTTCAACAAAGGCGGCGATCTACCGCGCGACCAGAGCCAGGATGTTTGCGTCTGTATCACCACGGACACCACGTACACGGTGACCCTGTCGGCACCTCTGCTGACCGATCAGTCTGAAACCTATCCATACTCGATCGATTATACGGACATCAATGATCCAAACTTGGTTTTGGCCAGCGGCACAATCGACACCGTGCCTTATAATGGCTCGCTTAGCGGCTTCTCCGCGTCTTCGGTGCTCGATTGTACCGATGGCTCAAACACGGCCCGCGTGAGTGTCGGATTTCCAGCAGATTTGAAACAGCGCGCTGCAACAAGTGGCGCTACCGCCAATGTCAGGCTCACCGTCACGCCGGACTAACACCAACCCACCTGGGGACACCTTTAAGCAACCGCTTAGCCAGGAGCCAAAAATGAAAACCATCCTTGCCACGCTCGCCTTGCCCGCCGCGCCGCTCGCGAGCCCCGTGGCCTTTGCCCAATCCGACGGCATTCTTGGTAAGAGCTCCACCGGAACCCTCAATTTCAACGTCAAGATCAGCGACGCCAATCGGATACAGATCTTTGGTTTCGGCGACATCGTGCAGACCGTAGAAGCCGAAAAGACAGAATTACAAACTCGAGGGAACGGCCCTCTCGGTTCCACTGTCGGCACTGGCGTTCCCGGTGCCGCGATTCCACATCCGTGCATCACCGCGGACCTGCCGAACACCACGGTAACCCTTGACTGGAGCATTACCCCTCTCGCGGATGGATCCAATATTGTTCCATTTAATTTTTTCGCTGTTCAAGGCGTTGGCCGGACAGTTGAAGCAATCACACCGTTTTATTCAGACAACACATTGCCACAAAGTGGATCGTATGCGGGGTTCCCGGCAAGACAGGCGAGCACGCTCAGTCCAAACCTCAGGGACACATGTGGGCTTAGTTCTGATTCAGCAGGAAAGCTAAGTTTTACCATCGGGCACAGCTTTGGGCAAACGATCAACACGCCCGGCACCTACGTCTCCACCGTCACCTTCACCGTCAAACCCGAATGAGCCGCGCCTTTGGCGCATCCCTTTTCCTGTGTCTTTTTTTGAACCCAAGGAGTCTATCATGTTGAAACCTCTTTCCGCTCTAGCCGTGATCATGGCGTGTCCCATGCTCGCGTCCGCGCAAGTGAGCAATAATGGCGAGCTCAGCTCGATTTCGTCCACCGCTGGCGCGACTTACACACTGACCGTCACCGAACCGGCGACCATGGTCCAGATCACCGGACTCGAAGATCTGGATTTTGAGCATAATTTTGGCGGCGATCTCGCGCAAACCCAGACCAAGGATGTCTGCGTCTATATCTCAAATGCGTCGGAAACCTATCAGGTCCAAATGAAAGCTCCGCCGCTGTCTGATGGGACCAATACCTATCCTTACTCGATCTCCTTTACCGACACATCAGATGACACGCGAACCGTCGGCGCAACGGGGATCACCCAGGCCTTCGATCAGACGGTCGGCGGATTTAACGCGTCGAATTCTTCGATGTGCCGAAATGGCGATACGCCCGCGCGGCTCACCGTGAGTATGGATGGCACCCCCACCGCCACCACCGGCGGCGTCGACGGGTTCGCCAAAGCCATGGTCGAACTGATCGTCATGCCAGACTAAGCCGCGGCGGCGTATCCGCCCCTTACCCCTTTTTCAAGAAAGAGATTTGTTATGAAACACTTCATCCCGGCCCTAACCGCCGCTCTTATGCTGACTGGCCCCGCCCTCGCCGCGAATGATGGCACCCTCGGCACATCGTCCGAGGGCGATTTTTTGATCACCTATACCGTCACCAATAGTCCGAATATCAAGATTTCGGGCTTGGAAAATGTCGATCTCGATTTCAGTGTTCACGATGGCGCTCCAGATGTAAAAAGTATCAATCTGTGCGTCTATCTAGACCAGAGTGTGCCTTACAGTGTCTCAATCAAAGCGGCACCGCTCACGGACAGCGTCAACACTTATCCATATACGTATACCTATTCTGACCTGCACAACCCGAACCTGGTTCCTTTGGAATCAACGATAAGCAACACTGAAGAGACCAAAAGCTTATCTGGATTTCTTCCCAGCAACACGGTGGACTGTATCGCAAATAGCTATTCGGCAGAGTTCAGCTTGGTGCTCGCTCAAGACCCAACAGTGGCCACAACTGCGAATGGCGCCACAGCCGAGATCATGATCACTGTGACACCGGGTTAGACCACCGCCAAACGCCCTGGGGACACCTTCAAGCAATCGCTTATCCAGGAGCAAAATATGAAACATATCCTGACCGCGCTGGCTTTATTTGCCATGCCTTTGGCGAGCAATGTCGCTCACGCGCAACTCGACGGCCGATTGGGCGAAAGCTCGACCGCCGCACTCGACTTCAGTCTCAACGTCACCGAGGGCAATCGCTTACAGATCTATGGTTTCACGAACATGGTGCAGACCATCGAAGCTGGAGAACAGTTGCCAGCTTTTATTTACCAAGGTGAAACCGGTGGCCTCCCTTGTATCGCAGCGGATCTGCCTGACACGAAAGTCGCGCTCGATTGGGCCTTAACCCCATTGGCCGATACAGCGGACGCGACGAACGTCGTCCCATTTATCTTTGAACTCTACAAGAACGCCGCCTTCGAAATCGACGACGGCGTTCGGATTGTTAGAGTCGAGGAGTCTGACTCAAGACAGCCCCAGAGCGGAACAGTGCTGGACGTGGAGACCTGGTCCGGAGCGCACGGCTCGGCGTGCACTCAAAACAACTCATCTGGCGTTTTGGAATTCTACTATCGTCGTGGAAACTCTGATAGCGGCCGTCGCCCGAGCAAAGCTGGTACCTATGTCTCCACCATCACCATCACCGTTCGACCCCAATAAGCCGCGCGGTTCGCGCGGGCCTTGTCGGCATGCTTAAGGAGCCAAATATGAAAACCACCCTGACCGCTCTCGCCGTGCTCACCGCACCGCTCGTGAGCCCCGTCGCACTCGCCCAATCCGACGGCATTCTTGGCAACAGCTCTACCGGCACCCTCAATTTCAATGTCAATATTAGCGACGCCAATCGCGTCCAGATCTTCGGGTTTGGAAACCTAACCCAGACCATTGAAGCGGGACAACAACGAATGGAATTCAGAGGAAACTCAAGCCTTAGAACCCCCGGTACTCCTGGTGATGGCGTTTCTGCCAGGCCCTGCATTACGGCGGACCTGCCCGGAACAATGGTTTCCCTTGACTGGGCGTTTACGCCACTGACGAGCCAAACGGATAATACCAAGATCATTGCGACACCGTTTCACATGTCGAAAGATGTAACAGGAGCTCCTGGAACGGGCGGAATAACTATAATCGATTTCGATTCAACGACGAGCCCACGGAGTGGAACCGTATCTGGAATCGAAGCGAAAACAGGCGGGCATGGGGTAAAATGCCGGACAGACGATAAAGGGCGACTTGGCTTTTATTATGGCTACTCCCAAAACGCCATAGCCGCTGCAGGCGCCGGCACCTACGTCTCCACCATCACCTTCACCGTCAAACCCCAATGAACTGCGCCGTTCGCGCCGGCTGTCTCGGCATGCTTAAGGAGCCAATAATGAAAACCCTCCTCACCACGTTCGCCTTACTCGCCGCACCGCCTGTGAGTCCGGGTGCCCTGGCGCAATCCGACGGCATTCTTGGCAACAGCTCTACCGGCACCCTCAATTTCAATGTCAATATTAGCGACGCCAATCGTATCCGGATCTTTGGGTTCACAGACATGGTGCAGACCGTTGAAACTGGCGTAGTGGCTGAGCCCCAACGAAATCAGCTCAATAGTGGCACAGGTGTAAGAGCCCGACCTTGTATTACGGCGGATCTGCCCGATACAAAGGTCTCCCTCGACTGGGCGTTCACACCCATGACGGACGTATCAGATGATACAAAGATAATCCCTGTTGAGCTAAGGATTGAGAAAAATACCACCGGGCTCGTTGGGAATGGAACACCGATCGTCCTTTTGAACCAATCTGAAACTGTAACGCCGCAGTCGGGAACCGTTCCCGACGTGGAAGCGAAGACCGGCGGACACGGCACTAAATGTACATCCTTTGACCAGGAAGGCGTCCTGGACCTCCAATACGATCTCGGAAGCACCCGGCAGCGGACCTTCCAAACAGCCGGCACCTTCGTCTCCACCGTCACCTTCACCGTCAAACCCCAATGAGCCGCGCTGTTCGCGCGCGCCATCTCGGCATGCTTAAGGAGCCAAATATGAAAACTTTCCTCACCACTCTCGCCTTGCTCGCCGCACCGCTCGCGAGCCCGGTCGCCGTCGCCCAATCCGACGGCACACTCGGCTCCAGCTCCACCGGCACGCTCAATTTCAATGTCAAGATTAGCAACGAAAATCGGATCGCAATTCGGAGCCTACATAACTTGACGCAGACCGTTGAACTTGGCCACTTCGTACACGACCGAGGCCTAGGAGCACTCGATTTCCCCATCAATGATAGTGGACAGTTTGCTGGCCTTTGCGTGGAAATGGCTGAAGCGGGACCCTACACACTAGACTGGAGCGCAACACCCCTCGAAAGCGCGACAATGACAGAACCTTATCACATAAGCTTTTATAGACGTGCGGGCCCCGTTGTAACTGGCCAGGGGACTGGCAGGACGCTGGTTGACCAGCCGTCAAGCGGTTCAATTCTCAATCTGAGTTCCGGTCCAACGCCTTGTAACCGTTCCGGTAGCCTCGGACGCATTGGGATGCGGATAGAGCATCCGGTCGACTCCCTCAAACAGCTTGGCCAATACGTTGCCACGATAACGCTGACGGTTAGCCCGGATTGAGAGCCCGAAACCAATGAAACGCAGCCCCAATCTTTAGGAACCACAATATGATCCGCCTCATTGCCACCCTTGCCTTAACCGCCAGCTCTCCTAGCCTGGCCATCGCCCAAGAATTCAGCACACCGTTCGGTCCAAAAGCGCAAGCCACGATCACTTACACCGTAGATGTCGTGCCCGCGACGACGCTTATCCAAGTTACGGGACTGGAAGACTTCGATTTCGATTTCAACGTCGGTGCCGATGCTGATTTAAGTAAGTCCATCGATCTCTGTGTTTACACAAACCAAGACAACACACCCTTTTCGTTTATCATAACGGCGCACCCCCTCTCCGACGGAACCAACCACTTTCACTACATTTACACATTGGAGTCAGCGAAGGATCAACGAGTCGGGAGAAATATATACCATAGCCTTCATCCGAACGGACGGACTTCAGTCGAAGAGAATCGCCAAACATATTCCACAACTGTTGGCTGTCCGAATCCGGACGACAGAACGAAATTTACAGTTGCCTTTGACTCCGTTCCAACGATCGAGACCAGCGGCGCAACCGCCGAAATAATCATCGCGGTCGCCCCTGACTAAGCCTCCAAAATCCCAAGCAGTTTTTGTTAGAAAGGCTCTAAGAATGAAACGCCTCATCTCTCTTGCCACTTCCGTCCTGATCATCAACCTGAGTGCCCAAGCCGCCATTCAAGGCACGTTAGCCGGCAGATCAGAAGGCCGACTAAATGTAAACTTGGTCGTGACGAAAAACGCAAACATCAAAGTCTCTGGCTTTGAACACTATCTCATTGACTACAAGCTCGCAGAAGACATTCCGAGCGCCAAGACGATGGATATCTGTGTTTATATGGACCAAACAGGCACCTATTCGATCGACGTTGACGCTGCAGTGCTGACCGATACCGTGACCAACTATTCCTACAAATACACCTATACGGACAACGCAAATTCAGCCTTGTTCCTCACCGAAACGATTTCAGATACGGCGGGTAGTGCTGCGCCGGTCTCGGGATCCACCCCCTCATACGCGGATGAAAACTGCGCCACCGGCGGCACGTCCGCGACGTTCGATCTCGAACTTGACGGCGATCCTTTAACCACCACGACGCAAACCGCCACGGCCACCATTATGTTCACCGTAAGACCGGACTAATAAAGGCCACTTATGATTTCAGCATCGTGGGGACGGTGCACGACATTTACTGCGTTTTGCACCGCCCTGTCTTTGGGTGCGGCCGCTGAGGGGGTGCAGATTAGCGCGCCGCCCAGATTTGACGTGGCTGAGGAAGACGAGTTCACCATCATCGATGTCGTCTATAATGGCCGCACCGTTGCGGGTACGCCAGCGCGCTTTAATGCCGAGACAATCACATTTGATGATCCCGAAGGCCTGGCAAACTTGCTGCCCGGCTTGCGCGACACCGAACGCGTGGCTTGGGCGTTGAAGGGGCCCCAGCCGACCAATCAAAATTATGCCTGCACTGCGCCCAGCCCGCCGAATCCGTGCGACTATATTTACCCAGATGATGTCTCGCTAATCTTCGATCCGGTGAAATTGCAAGTCGAGCTGTTCATCAATGATCTGTACACGTATAATCGCGACCCTCGGGCCCGCTATTTGCCGCCACCGACGACGGCGCCAGGCCTGATCACCTCATTCGATACGCGCACCGCGTACAGCTTTGACACTCATGATTTCATCGGCACTCAGAACTTCAGCGCGATTGCTGGCCATGGCCGCAATGCGGTTCGGACCGAACTGTTCACCAATTCTAATTCGCAAAGCCGCCTGCAAGCACTCAGCCTAACCCATACGGGCGAGACATCCGTTTGGTCGGCCGGGATTCAGACAGCACAATTTGGCGGCAATCTTTACCGCTCGCGCCAATTGCTAGGGCTGCGATGGGGCTCAACCCTGGAAACGCGGATGGACAAAAATCGCCTCGGCGCGTCCCCGCTCGAAATTTCAGTCGCTCAGAGCGCGACCATCGAGATCCAGCGCGATGGCGACACGATAGATGTCCAACAGATTGAGCCAGGCCAAACCCAGCTCGATACCAGCCGCATGCCGTCAGGATCGTACAATATTGATCTGATCATCGATGAAGGCGGACGGGTCCGCCGGGAAACGCGCTATTTCTCCACCAGTAGCCGCCTGCCGCCGAGCGAAGCGCCGCAATGGTATGTCGAGCTTGGACAAGCGATCCCATTTGGGGCCCGCGACAATTTTATCGCAACAGGGGAAACGCCAGTCATCTCGATTGGACGTCACCAACGGATCGGCGCGAACATGTCTCTAAAACTTGATGCCACGGCGACCGATGATGTGCGTTTCGCTGAACTCAGCACCACCGCGCAATCAAACCTGTTAAGCGGAACGCTCAGCCTGCTCGCCGCAGATGATGGCACCTATGGTTATTCGCTCAATGGCAATGCGCGGCTTGGCGATTGGTCGTTTAATGGCACTTACCGCAAGCTCGAACTCGGAACCGAGCCGCCGCCAAGGGAAAGCGAAGCTTATAGCCCGTTTGCGAATAATTTTGAGCAAGCCAGCCTATCAGCGAACCGGTCTGGCCGTCGGTGGCGTTTCGGTATGCGCGGCTTTTATCGCAAAGGCTCTACAGGTCAGGACAGTTGGTTTGCCGGCCCATCGCTTGACTACACGCTCCTAAACCAGCGGCAATGGCGGCTCAATATGCAGCTGCGCCAGGAATGGGGCTCTGACCGCGAGACCAGTTATTTCGGCGTAAGACTGGCAAAGACGTTTAACCGACCAAACAAGATCGCCCCGCGTATATATCTCAATGCGCGTTATGACACGACGATGACCGAAAACACGGCGACCGGCGAAATGGACGATATCACTGTCGCCGACGCAGATATTCGCGCTGAGTTGACCCGTTCAAGCGTCACACGCGCATCGGTGTTCGGCGGCGTCCGCTTTGATGACAAACTCGGAACCCGCGCGGGGCTCGATTATTCGTCCCCTTGGCTGGAAGCACGGCTAAATGGTCGTCACAATTATCAAAACCAAAACACGGCGCTGTTCGATATTCGGTCCGGACTGGTGTTTGGCGGGCATGGCGTTTCTTGGGCGTCGACGCGGCGCGAAGCGGGTGTGCAAATGCACGTAGATGGGCCGCCCGGAAATCCGGTTGCGGTGCAAGTCGATCGGCAAACCCGAACCGTCGCGCAGAGTGGCGGACATGCCTTCCTGCCGCTGGATGGATTCTCGATCTATGATGTCGGCATTCAGCCCGAGCGGACCCGCAATATTGAATATGATCCGTACACAGATCGGCTCGTGGCTTATCCTGGCAATGTGGTTCAACTTGCCCGCGAAGTGCGGCCGATCACCATCATCTATGCTCAGCTTGTCGATGAAGCGGGCGCGCCGCTGCAAGAAGCCTTCCTCGAATATGAAGACAAGACGATCGGCACCACTGACGAAGGCGGCTATTTCCAGATTGATGCCAGCCCAGGCGATCAAATCCGTGTACGGATTACAGTGGATCAAAGCTGCGAGGTGGTGATCCCCGAAAACTCTGATCCATCAGATGCCTATTTCGATGCCGGTACGCTGACCTGCTCTTAGACGAACCGGTTAGCTATCGCCCGCCGCACATGGATTGCTGAGCGGCGGCTTCACCCAAGCCGGCCCGTGCCGACCCGACTCGCGTCGGTCTAAGATCTCTTCAATCTCATCCATGATCCGGTTCATCCGCGCTTCGACGGCCTGATACGGGGCTGGGCTTGCCATATCGAGTCCGGTGGCAAGCTTTAAGTCATAGGGATGCCCCGATCCGCCAGCCTCTAACATTTTGAGATACGCCTCAGTCGTCTCTTCATCCCCCTCGCGGATCTTGTCGGCATAATACACCGCCGCTGCGAGCGAGGTTGAATATTGATAGACATAGAAATCATAGAAGAAATGCGGGATATAAGCCCATTCGAGATTGTAGCTCTCAGGCACAAGCGTCACGCCCTCTTCAACGCCATAATAGCGATTGAAAATGTCTGTATAGATCTCGGTCATGCGCTGGCCGGTGAGGCTTTCTCCATCCTCAACGGCGGCGTGAATGGCGGCTTCGAACTCGGCAAATTGGGTCTGGCGGAAATAGGTCCCGCGCATCTGCTCTAGCGCGTAGCCTAAGAAGAAGAGACGCTCTTCATCCGTCGCGGCAATCTCCAACATCTTTTCTTGCGCGAGCACTTCTTTGGTGATCGCGGCCGTTTCAGCGATGAAGATCGAGTAACGCGCGGTTTCAAATGGCTGAGCCTCATTCGCCAGAATGGTGTGCATCGCATGACCCCATTCATGGATGAACGTCGACGCGCTGTCATATGTGTCCTGGTGGTTGAGCAATACATAAGGCCCAACGTCGTAAACGCTGCCCGACATATAAGCGCCGCTGCGCTTGCCTTGGCTTGGATAGGCATGGCTCCAACCGCCTGTCATGGCGAGGCAAAGACTCTGCACATAGTCTTGGCCAAATGGCTCCGACGCTGCGGCGGCAATTTGCGCTGATTTTTCAAGATCAAAGACTTGGTCCGTTTCCACCAAGTTTGGATAGATATCGTGGAACGCAAACTCCTCGATCCCGAGAATGCGCGCGCGCAATTCGAAATAGCGATGCAGGGTTGGCAGCGCTGCGTTCACTTCACTCAGCAAGGTGTCATAGACTTCGCGCGGAATATTATCGTCCGCTAAAGCGGCTTCGAGCGCAGAGCCATAATTGCGTTGTGAGGCATTGAAGACCTGACGCTGAACATGGCTACCCAGGGCTTCGCCGAGGGAGCTTTCAAATTGCTGATAGGTCTCGAAATAGGCGTTGAAAACAGCAATACGGTCTTCGCGGTTTTCCGCGGCCCGGCCTTTCACATAGCCTGCAGCATCAAGGCGGAGCTCCTCGCCGGTGCTCAAGGTGATGGTCGGCCATGGAATGTCTGAATTCTTTAGCTGGGTATAAATTCGCTGCGCGCCGCCAAGGGCAACGCTCGCCGCGGCCATCAGGCTCTCCCCTTCAGGAGACAGCGTATGCGGCGCCGACCGCAAAGTCTCCCGCAGCCCAAATGCGTGTTCGGCGAGGCGCGGCTCTTCTGCGATCCAGGTCTCCACGCGCTTTTCGCCTTGCGCCTGAACCATCGGGCTAATCCAAGCCGTCGCTTCGCCATAGGCAGCGAACATGGCTTGCGCCTGTCCGCGGCGGGCGAGCTTATCGCCGTCACGCAAATCCGTGTCGGAATCCATGAAGGCGTAAGAAGAAACCCGTAACGCTTCGCGGGCGATGTCAGATGTCTGCTCTGACAGGTCGGCAATCGACGCAGCACTCGGCTCAAACGTTTCCGCCATGGCTTCAATTGGGCCGAGACGTTCTAGAACACTGAGCCGGGCGGCATCCCAAGCTTCGACATCAGCATACAGGCGCGTCAAATCCCATTCCACCGGCTCGCGCTCGGATTCTGCGCCAGAATCAGCATGATCATCCCACATCGGGCCCGGCATCGGATCGGCAATGGCGACAGGCCCAACAAGCGCAAGCGCGAGGGCGGCACAGGAAAGTAATTGCTGTTTCATCTGGGAGACGCTCCTTAAATCGTGGATCGCCTCATAACAGCATTCTTATCGGTAAACGGAAAGACCTAAAATAGAATCCAAGGCACTCAGCCTAGTTCACAAGTCCCATTTCATGGCGATATCGGCGGCGCAAAAGATCGATCGGCGCAAGCTCGCCGCTCTTGGCTTCTTCATAATGCCAATAGGTCCACCCATTGCAGGCGGGTGCCTGTTGAACGAAAGCGCCGACCCGGTGGATCGAACCCGAGGCTTCGCCAGTGGTCAAACTGCCATCGATGCGAATACGCGCATTGAAGCGTTTCTTTGGCGACCAGAGTCGGTCGCCGGGTTTCAGCCAGCCATTCTCGATCAGTGCGCCAAACGGTACGCGCGGCAAGGATTTCTTGCCCTTCTCAATCTCAAGCATGTCGCCTTCGATGGGGGTGATCGCTTTCAGGCGCGCCCGAGCCAGGCGCACATAGGCCGGGTCCTGTTCGATCCCGACATAGGCGCGACCAAGTTTCTTGGCGACCGCGGCCGTTGTGCCGGTGCCGGAAAATGGATCTACGACCACGTCGCCAGGTTTAGATGTGGCGAGCAGGATTCTCTGCAGCAGCGCTTCTGGCTTTTGGGTTGGATGCGCTTTCTTGCCATCATCGCCCTTCAACCGCTCGCCGCCGGCGCAAATCGGAATCAGCCAATCTGAACGCATTTGCTTGTCTTCATTGAAGGTCTTCAGTGCGTCATAATTAAACGTGACTTTCGACTTCTCCGACTTGCCAGCCCAAATCATCGTCTCATGCGCATTTTGGAACCGCGTGCCTTTAAAGTTCGGCATTGGGTTTGATTTGCGCCAGATGACATCATTCTGAATCCAGAAACCGGCATCCTGAAGCACCGTCCCGACCCGGAAAATATTGTGATAAGATCCGATCACCCAGATTGCGCCGTCATCTTTTAAAACGCGGCGACACTCAGCAAGCCATTGATGAGTGAACAGATCATAAGCATCGAAACTATCAAACTGGTCCCAAGCGTCGGTGACGCCATCGACGACAGATTGGTCAGGCCGGGTCAAACCGCCGCCAAGCTGCAAATTGTAAGGCGGGTCAGCGAATACCAGGTCGACTGAATTGTCTGGCAGGCGCGACAGAACGTCGACGCACTCGCCTTCTATAATTGTGTTTTTGTTGAGCTCCATGCCCCGTGCTTCCCATCGTCGAATCAGTTGCGAATCAGAAGCATCCCAAATCAACCGGTTCGGGTTGCTGATTCGTTAAGCGCCGAAACGCCCCCGCAAGAATTCATTTCGAATGCGAAACTGCACGGATTCAGGGCTGTGGACAAGTCTGTGGATATTTTGCCTTCACCCAAGACTGCGCGCGACGTCAGCTGCGATATCTCTTGCCTTTCGTGACGCATGCGTCATCTTCGAATCATGCGTGCTAAGTCTGATCGTCTTCCGCTGCCGCGGGTGCTTGCTTTCGCCAGTGTTGGGATGCCTCTATCAGCAATCGGACTGCCCATGGCCGTCTTCGTTGCGCCAATGTATGCGGAACAATTGGGGCTTGGCACGACGATGGTCGGCTTGGTCTTCATGATTCTGAGGTTCTGGGATCTCGGCACAGACCCGGTCATGGGATGGCTCGTCGATACTCGCCCGACCAAACGCGGTCGGATCAAACATTGGCTGGTGGCTAGCGTTCCGGTTCTGATGCTGGGCGGGTTTTTCATGTTCATGCCGATGGGGGAGACCGTTTCGCCCGCCTATTTGGTGATATGGCTGATCGTGCTTTGGCTTGGCTACACAATGCTGCAAACCCCGCATCAGTCCTGGGTGCCGATGATCACGACCGTTTATGATGAGCGTTCGCGGCTGTTCATGTGGCGCGAGATTATCTCAACGATCACGCTTTTAACCTTGCTTATCGTGCCAACATTATTGGCCATCAATTACGGAATCGACCGGCGCGGCCAGGTCATGGTCATGGGCGTAATTCTGATGATTGTGCTGCCGACTACAGTCGCTCTTGCCGTCTTATTCGTACCCGACCCGCCGCCCGCTAAAGACGCGCAAAAAATGGAGTTCAGTTGGGACGCCATCAAAGTCGCTTTCAAAAACCCGAATATGGTGCGCATCTTAATGGTCGAAGTATTGGTCGGGATTGCGATTGCTGGCACCGGCGGCACATTCCTGTTTGCCGCGCAATGGGGGTTTGGCGTCACTGCGCTCGCACCAGTCATCTTGATGGCATTCTTTATCGCCGGGTTCGCAGCCATGCCGGTTTGGATCGCCCTCTCAAAGCGCACTGAGAAACATCTGATTTTCATAGCGACGGCGATCTGGTCGATTGTCACTTATATGGTCTATCTCCCGCTCAGCGCGATGGGCGGCGGCGCGATCCCGCTCTTGATCGCCGCGATTGTCTCTGGTCTCGGTTACGGCACGCCTTTCATCCTTGCTCGCTCGATGGTCGCCGATATTATTGAAGCCGAGCAAGTAAAAACCGGAGAGAACCGGTCCGGCATGTATTATTCGCTGATGTCGGGCTCCTACAAAACCGGCGCGAGCTTCGCGATTGGCATCCCATACATCCTGCTGGGCGCATGGGTCGGGTTCGATCCTTCTGGCGAAAATAGTCCAGAAGTGGTGCGCGGCTTGATGCTCGTTTTTGTCGGAGTGCCGGTCGTCTCCTATACCCTCGCCGCGCTCATCTTACGCAATTACCGCCTGACACGCGCAGAACAAAAAGCAAATGCGGACCAGCTCGCCGCGCAAACCGCGGGCGAACCTTAAATATCCATCCGGTACTGACCTCCTTTTAAAATTGGCGGCCTGAAAAGATCCGTCCGCAGCGGCGTGCGCTGGGGCGCGAGACCCAGACGCCGCACCGTGCGGACGAACCTTTGAGCGATGAGTTTCGCATGCGCGCCCTGCCCCGTTCCACGCGCGAACCAATCGGCGTCATAATCCTTTCCGCCGCGCATTTCGCGCAGCAAATTGATCACGCGCGCCGCACGGTCTGGATAATGCTGGACCAGCCATTCATGGAAAATGTCTTTCAGCTCATGCGGAAGACGCAGCAGCACATAGCCCGCCCCAATCGCGCCATGCGCTTTCGCTGTTTCGAGCAATTTCTCGAGCTCCGGCTCGTTCAGCGTTGGAATAATTGGCGCCGCCATGACAGTGACCGGCACACCCGCATCGCTAAGCGCCTGCACGGTTTGGTATCGTTTGCGCGGCGCGGCTGCTCGCGGCTCCATCGCGCGCGCGAGTTTTGAATCTAGCGTGGTGATCGACACGCCCACACGGCAGAGCTGACGCTCGGCCATTGGGGCAATGAGATCGAGATCCCGTTGGATCAGGGCTGACTTGGTAAGCAGAGACACAGGATGATTATGGTCGCTTAGGATTTGCAAAAATCGGCGGGTTAATTTCTGCTCGCGTTCGACCGGCTGATAGGCATCTGTGTTGACCCCAAGCGCAATCGGGCGCGGCACATAGCCCGGGCGGGACAGCTCTTTTAACAGCAAATCCGGTCCGTCCGGTTTGTAGAAAAGCTTGCTTTCAAAATCTAAGCCCGCCGATAGCCCATGATAGGCATGGGTCGGCCGGGCAAAACAATAGACGCAGCCATGCTCACATCCGCGATACGGATTGATCGAGCGATCGAAATGGATGTCCGGCGACTTATTGAAAGTGATAATCGTGCGCGGGGTTTCTTTGGTCAGCGTCGTCTTTAAACGCGGCGCCTCTTCTTCGATTGTGCCCCAACCATCATCCAAAGCCTCACGTGTTTCAGGTTCAAACCGCCCGGTCTGGTTCGAAACCGCACCGCGGCCGCGATGGTGAAAGCGCTCGCGCACCTCCGCCACCGCGGCTCGTCCCACCCGGCCTTTTGTCGTCAGTTTTTGATCCGTTCGCATGTGTCTTGTGGAGCACAAGAAACGGAACAAAACAAGAACTAATGAGCCTTATCCACAACCTGATCCGAAGTCCAACGCTCTAGAGCGCCAGCTTCAGCGCTTTCGAAAACACACTCGGCAAGCCGTCGGCTGCGGAGGATACTGGCGTGAATTGTTCCGCTGCTTCGGCGCGCCAAACCGTTAAAGTCAGCGCGAAGTGGGTGAAGACGTGGCGGACCTCGCCAATCTCTTGCCAATTCGCCTCTGAGGGGAATTTTGGGGGCGCTAACTCACCCGCCCAGTGCGAGGTCGGCAGGCCGAGCATGCCGCCAAGCAGGCCTTTATCGACACGTCGTTCTGTCATCACGGATTGGTCTTTGCCAAACAGGACATAGACATGCCCCAACCGGGTTGGCTTTGGCGTCTTCTTTGGTTTGATCGGATAGCGGTCAGGATCGCCCTCAGCCGTCGCAGCGCACATCTGCCGCAAAGGGCAAAGCAGACAATTGGGCGATTTAGGCGTGCAGATCGTTGCTCCGAGATCCATTAGCGCTTCAGCAAACTCGGCCGGCCGGTCCGCCGGCACCAAGCTCTCAACGACTGATTTGAGCCGGGCTTTTTCGAGCTTCCACTCGCCCTTCATCGCCATCAAGCGCGCGAACACACGATCGACATTGCCATCGACCGCCGCAGCTTGTCGGCCAAAGGCCAGCGCCGCCACCGCGCCGGCCGTACATGGTCCAATCCCGGGCAATTTCCCGAGCGCACTGACGGTATCTGGCCAAGCACCAAGGGCGGTCACCTCGCGCGCGCATTTAAGCAGATTTCGAGCTCGGGCATAATAGCCAAGCCCCGCCCAAGCGGCCATCACGTCTTCGTCTTTCGCAGCAGCGAGATCCTCAACCGTTGGCCAGCGTTTGGTGAACGCAAGATAATATCGCGTCGCGTGCGGGACCGTTGTTTGCTGCAACATGATCTCGGCGAGCCACACCCGATAGGGATCCGGTTTCACCCCGCGCGCGCGCTTTATTGGCCCAATCCGCCAAGGCAGATCACGGGCCGCGCCCGCATACCAATCGAGCAGCCGGTCCGAAAGGTCTGCAAAGTGTAACTTTTCATCCATGTTCATGACAGGCAGAGTGGCGCGAATGGTCAAACGTTCAAGCCTCGATCCTCTGGAGGAAGCCCGCGCCCGCGTCAAACTTCGTTATGCGAAGGCGAAACCGGTGCATCCTGGTCCGAACACGATTGGCACGGCGGCGATGCGACTGGCGCGTAAGAAGCTGCCCAAGAAAGCCGCGACTCTCAGCCGTCTAAAAGTGAACTGGAAAGATATTGTCGGCGAGCAACTCGCCCGTCTGTGCCGCCCCGAAAAACTAACCCCAGCAAAAGGTGGCCGACGCCTCACTTTAATGGTTGTTCCCGCGGCCGCAGGTTTGGTGCAGCATCAGAGCGAGATTATTCGGCAAAGGGTGTCGGTCGCGGCTGGCGGCGACATTACAGCGATCAAGATCCTGCAAGGCCATATCGGAACCGCGCCCAAACACGCCTTGTCGAAACCCATCCCCCTCACGCCCGAGCAAAAAGAAGCACTGCTTTCAAGCGCACAATCAATTGAAGACGATAAGCTGCGGGCTGCAATTGTTGCGCTTGGCGAAGCCGTGCTAACCGCTGAACCTGAACCACAAGAGCCCGAATCGCCTTCGTCGCTCCCCTTCTAACTGCCTGAAAGGTCGTCCCCTATGATCCAATTCACCCGCCGTGCTGCCGTTGCCGCTTTCTCTATTATCGCGCTGACAGCTTGCGGTGCCGCAGATTCAAGCAATGCCCAGGAGGGGACGTCTGGGACAAGCGAACTCGCCCTAACCGATATCACGCTGGGCGATGCTGACGCACCGATTACGATTGTTGAATATGCCAGCTGGACCTGCCCAGCCTGTTTGCAATTCCACAATGATGTCATCCCGATGCTGAAGGCCGATTATGTCGAAACTGGGAAAGTGAAATTTGTGTTTCGGGAATACCCAACCCCGCCTGCAAACATCTCCGTCGCCGGGTTTCTGCTCGCCCGCTGCGCTGGGGAAGATCGTTATTATGAGGCGATTGATGATCTCTTCTTGGCGCAAACCAATATCCTCAACCTCGCGCGGTCTGGTGGAGACATTGAAGGCGCTTTGCGGGCCCTCGCCACCTCCTACGGCATCGAAGGGGACGGTTTCACCGACTGTTTGAGCAATAAAGACGTCACCTATGCGATCAGTGAATCGGTCATGAAAGGCGACAGCCAGGGCGTGAACTCGACCCCAACTGTGTTCTTGAACGGTGAGAAACTGCAAGGCTATGACTGGCGCACTGCCGACGGCATGAAAGCGCTGCTCGACGAAAAGCTCGGGGCCGAAGCCCCAGCAGAGTAAGCGCTCTTGACAGCGGGCGCGCTGTTAACTTCTTGGCAACCAATCCGACTCAGACTGTTAAGGAAAGGTTATGAGCATGCTCAGATTCACCCGTCGCGGCACTGTATTTGCCCTTAGCGCCCTGGCCCTCGCGGCTTGTGGTGGCGCAAGCAATGACGATTCTGGATCATCAGATACTGGCAGCAATCAGGGCGAAGGCGTTGTTCTGCAAGACATTGTCTTTGGCGATCCTGATGCACCTGTGACACTGGTTGAATATGCCAGTTGGACCTGCCCGGCCTGTCTCGATTTCCACATGCGGATCATGCCGACCGTGAAAGCCGACTATGTCGATACAGGCAAAGTCAAACTGGTCTTCCGCGAGTTTCCAACCGCGCCAGCGAATATCGCCGTGGCTGGGTTTGCGCTCGCGCGCTGCACCGATGACAGCCAATATTACGACATTCTCGACGAGTTATTCATGCGTCAGGACGCGATCCTGACCTTGGCGCGCCAAGGCGGTCCGGTGGTCGAAGCGCTGAAGCAAGTTGGGGTCAATCACGGGATTGAAGGGGACGACGCGTTCCAAGCTTGCCTTGATGATCAATCCAATCGCGATGCGATCCGAGCGTCGATCGCCGCGGCCCGCGCCAAAGGCGTCGATGCAACACCCACCTTCTACCTGAATGGCGCAGAGATGGACGGCAATGTCCGTGTCTCACCCGTGACTTTCACCGCAGCGCTTGATGCCGCGCTTGGCGAGCCTGCGAGCGAATAGGAAGGGAATGGGGGCTGAATGCAGTTAAAAGAACTCCGCATTGCAGGCTTCAAATCCTTCGTTGACCCCGAATCGGTTCCGATCCGTCCCGGCCTGACCGGCATTGTCGGGCCGAATGGGTGCGGCAAATCCAATCTGCTCGAAGCCATGCGCTGGGCGATGGGCGCCAATTCAGCCAAAGCCATGCGCGGCGGCGAGATGGATGACCTGATCTTCTCAGGCGCTGCTGGCCGACCGGCCCGTGAACTCGCCGAAGTCACGCTGGTGCTCGACAATAGTGCCCGCACGGCGCCGCCGGAGTTTAACGCCTCAGACACGCTCGAAGTGATGCGTCGCCTGAAACGCGGAGCTGGATCGAGTTATAAGCTCAATGGCCGAACGGTTCGCGGCAAAGACATCAAACTTTTGTTTGCGGATGCCTCCACTGGCGCGAACTCGCCGTCTTTGGTGCGCCAAGGCCAAATCAGTGAACTGATCGGCTCCAAACCGCAAAACCGCCGCCGCATCCTTGAAGAAGCTGCCGGTATTTCGGGCCTCAACACCCGCCGCCATGAGGCAGAGCTAAAACTGCGCGGCGCCGAGACCAATCTTGAGCGCCTGACAGAAGTGTCCGCGGAAGTTGAACGTCAACTAGAGAGTCTGAAACGCCAGGCCCGCAAAGCCCGTAAGTATAAAGAACTCAGCGCCAAGATTTCAGCGCTTGAAGCCTATCTCGCACATTTGAAATGGTTCACTGCGAAAGAAGACCAAGAGACCGCTGCGGTCTCGCTCGCTCGCGCCAAAACCGAAGTCGAGCGCCTCACCCGCGAAGCGGCTGTCGCTGAAACCAAACGCCTGGAAGCCAGTAATGGCATCGGGCCGCTCCGCATGGCAGAGGCCACGGCGTCTGGGAAGCTTGGCCAAGCCAAAATCGAACTCGCTCGCATCGAAACCGAGCGCAAAAATGCTGCCGACATGCTGGCGGGACTCGAGCGTGAGGCCGCGCGTCTGGCGGAAGACATTCAGCGCGAACAGGCGCAACGCGAAGAAGCAGAGCGAACACTCGCCGATGCCAAAGACTCGCTCGCCGCCCTGCCTGTGGCTAGCGATACGACCAATAAAGAAAAAGAAATTGAGGCCGAACGCGCCCTCACCGAAGCCAAGCAGTCGCTCGAATTGGCGCAGGCCGAAGCCGACAGCAAAACCGACGCGCTTTCGCAAAAGCGTGCGGAAATCCAGGCCTTAGAAGCCAATGCCGTCGCCCACCGCCGCCGCGTTGAAAGCCTAGAGCAAGAGGTGGAGCACCTTCGCGCCGCTGTTGCAGCTTTGCCGGCCAGCGATACGCTCACTTCAGAGCTCGAAACCGCCCGGCTGGCAGAAGCCGAGGCTGAAACCGCATTGAAAGCCGCGCAAGACACGCTCGAAGCGGCCGAACAGACCGTTCTCGACAGGCAAGAAGCCGAACTCGCTGCGAAATCGCCGGCTGATGAGGCTCAAGACGCTCTGCGGACACTTGAAACAGAGATTGCCGGTCTGACCCGGCTGCTGCGGAAGGCAGAGCGCACAGAAAGCCCACCTGTCGTCGAGCAGATGCGCACCCGCGATGGCTATGAAAAAGCCGTTGCCGCCGCTCTGGGCGATGATTTGCAAGCGCCAACCGACCGATCCGCCTCAATCTATTGGGGCGGCAGTGCCGTCAAAACCCAAGCTCTGCCGGGATATGCGAAACCGCTAACTGATTTTGTCGAAGCGCCCGGCGAGCTCGCCGCACGCCTCTCACAATGTGGTGTCGTTTCGCGCTCTGAAGGCTTGGAGCTGGCAGAGGAGCTAAAACCCGGCCAGCGTTTAGTGACCCTAGATGGTCATCTATGGCGCTGGGACGGCTTCACACGCACGCCAGCTGCGCCGGTCGCAGCCGCGGAACGACTTGAGCAACAGACCCGGCTGGAAGAAGCGCAAGCCGCGCTTGGCCCGCAGCGCCAATCGGTGTCTGACCTGCAAGCCGCTCATGCTGAGGCGCGCGGCGCCCGCATTGGCGCGGAAGAAGACCTGAAACAGCTCCGCCGAAGCGTCCAAGACGCTTCACAACGCCTCGACAATGCCCGCCGGACCCATGCCAGCGCGAAGCAGCAGTCGGATCGGGCCAGCCTGCAAGCTGACTCGGCGAAGGAGAACTTGGCCCGCGTCGAGTCTGATCTCTCAATCGCCGCCGAAGCCTATCGCACTGCAGCGAAACCAGAAAATACGGAAGTTCTGATCCAGCTCCAGGAAGCGGTCACCAAGGCGCGGGATCAACTGACAGTGGCGCGCGAACGGGAAACTGAATGCCGCGGCCGTCTGACCGACCTCACCCGCAACCGCCAGCAAGCCATGGCACGCCGTGAAGCGCTTGAAAAAGACGTCGAACGTTGGGCGGGCCGTCTGGAAACCTCCGCCGCGCGCGTCCAAGCCCTGCTGACCCGCCGCAGCGAGGCCGCAAGCGAGGCCGCAGCTGCAAAAGCGCGCCCAGAGGCATTGCAGACACAACTCGATACGCTGGCAGCACGGGTCGAAACACTCGAAACCGAACGCCAAACCGCAGCCGATACATTGGCGCAGCGCGAGTCCGAGATTCGCGCCGTCGAAGAAGCTGCGCGGTCTACGAACAATCTCGCAATGAGCGCCCGCGAAACCCTCGCCATCGCCAATGCCAAACTCGAAAACGCGACAGAACGCTTGGCTGAAGCGTCTGAGATCGCCCAAAGCCAGTTCCAACGCGCCCCTGAAGGGCTTCTAACCATCGCCAAAGCCGGCATGGATGAAGAAGAAATGGACGCGATCGATGTGAAAGAAGCGGAGCGTCAGCTCGACTTCCTGCGCCGTGATCGCGAGAATCTTGGCGGCGTGAATATGGAAGCTGAGGCCGAAGTCGAAGAGATTTCATCCCGTCTCGGCTCGCAAGCCGAAGAAAAAGCCGATCTGACCGCCGCGATTGCGAAACTCCGTGAAGGCGTGGCTGCTCTGAATGATGAAGGCCGTAGCCGCCTACTTGGCGCCTTTGATCAGGTGAATGAGCATTTCAAAACGCTGTTCACCACCCTGTTCCGAGGCGGCGAAGCAGAGCTGCGTCTTGTTGACGCGGACGACCCGCTCGCCGCTGGCCTCGAGATCTTTGCGCAGCCCCCCGGCAAGCGCCTTGGGACACTGTCGCTGATGTCTGGCGGCGAGCAAGCGCTGACAGCGACCGCGCTGATTTTTGCGGTCTTCTTGTCCCGTCCATCGCCAATTTGTGTGCTCGATGAGGTCGATGCGCCGCTCGATGATGCGAACGTCGATCGCTATTGCCGGATGCTTGATGAAATGCGGCAACGCACCGACACACGCTTCATCGTCATCACCCACAATCCGGTGACGATGAGCCGAATGGACCGCCTGTATGGCGTGACAATGCGCGAAAAAGGCGTTTCTAAGCTGGTATCAGTGGATTTGGACGCCGCAGAAGAGCTGGTTGCGGCCGAATAGATAGGCAATCGACTCAACATGACCACGCCCGAAAACGACGATTTAGCGGCGCGCATTGCCCGCGCCAAAAGCGCGCAGGAGCAGACCGAAAAAAAGCAGCGCCAAGCCGATGCCTCCGCTGGAGTCTCAGCCGGTGCCCTCGCTTTACGATACGGCGCAGAGTTCGGAGCAGCCGTATTTGTTGGGATTATGATCGGTCTCGGCATCGATCATGTCTTCGGAACCGCGCCCTGGGGCATTCTGATCATGATGACGTTTGGGCTCGCCGCAGGCGTGCTGGGTGTTATTCGCGCCTACAAACAGTTGACTGACGCCGCTAATCCGGTCATGAGCGCCGACAAAACGGGCACCAAACCTGAAGAATAGACGCGATTATGAACCTCTTTTTCCACGGCGCCGCCGATCCAATGAAGCAGTTCGAAGTCCAGAAATGGTTCGAACTGCCGCAGATTTTTGGATACGATCTCTACTTCACCAATGCCGCAGGCTTTATGCTGATGGGCGTGGTGCTGTGTATCGCCTTTTTTGGCTATGCTGCGTCGCGCGGTAAAATCGTTCCAAACCGTCTGCAATCCATGGGCGAGATTGGCTACGGGTTCGTCGCCGACATGATTCGCAGCACGGCTGGTGAAGAAGGCCTTCGCTTCTTCCCATTTGTGTTCACGCTCTTCTTCTTCATCTTGTTCGCCAACCTGATTGGCATGTCACCTTACGCGTTTACGACAACCAGCCACCTAGTGGTCACTGGATTGCTCGCTATGTTGGTGATCTCGATCGTAATTGTGTTTGGTCTGTGGAAAAACGGCCTGAAATTCTTCGGCCTGTTCGCGCCATCCTTGGGCGATATGCACATTCTCGGGAAAGCGGTGATCTATACGATCCTTATCCCGATTGAAATTATCTCATTCATTGCCCGCCCGCTGACCCTGGCGCTGCGTCTCTTCGCGAACATGCTGGCTGGTCACATCCTGCTAAAACTGTTTGCTGGATTTGCCGTAACCGGCATTACCGCAGGCGGTATTGGCCTTCTGGTCGCCCCGCTTGCCTTCGGCATGGGTGTGGCGCTGAACGCTCTCGAATTTCTCGTTGCAGGTCTGCAAGCTTATGTGTTTGCGATCCTAACCTGCGTCTACCTTAACGATGCGCTTCACCCGTCGCACTAAGGGACCTTATTCACTGCGGCTATTTAGCCGTGCGGTTTCAACTTGACGCGCCCTTACGAAAAGGCTTCACGGGGCGCAAATCGAACAAACGGACTTCCCAAAGGAGATTCTCATGGAAGGTAACATCACAGACGGTCTGAAATATGTCGGTGCTGGCCTGGCGACACTCGGCATGATCGGTGCGGCGATTGGTGTGGGTAACATCTTCGGCTCATTCCTTGATGCCGCGATGCGCAACCCATCTGCTGCTCCACAGCAAACCGGTAACCTCTTCATCGGTATGGCGCTTTCAGAAGCGCTCGGCATTCTGGCCTTCCTCGTCTCGATCCTCATTCTGTTCGTGGTCTAAACCACAACATTTGTTTTCGAGACTTATAAGGACGGTATAGGCTATGCATCCGATCATCCTCGCTGCAGAAGCTGCTGCAGGCGCTGAAAAAGCGGCATTCCCGCCTTTTGACCCGTGGCACTTCCCTTCCCAGATTCTTTCTCTGGTGGTGCTGTTCGGCAGCCTATACTTCATCCTGTCCCGCTTCATCCTACCGAGTATCGGCAATACGCTTGAGCGACGCGAAAGCTCGATTGCAAGCGACTTGGATGAAGCCGCGCGGCTAAATGATGAGGCCCTCGACGCGCAGAAAGCGGTCGAAGTCTCCATCGCCAAGGCACACGCCAAGGCCCGTGAAACAGCGGATAAAGCCCGCTCTAAGATCGACAAAGAAATCGCGACCGAAACCGCGAAAGTTGATGCTGAGGTCGATAAGAAACTGGCCGAAGCTGAAACGCGTATCTCTGCCTTACGTGCAGATGCGATGAAAAATGTCGAATCAATTGCCAGCGACGCTGCACAAAGCGTCATCGGCAAGTTTGGCAGCAAAGCCGGTAAGGCTGACGTCACCTCAGCGGTCAAAACCGCGCTTGGAAAAGGATAAGGCTCATGCGGTTCGCCCTCCTCACCCCCTTCCTCGCGCTTGCCCCCGCTGCTTACGCTGCCGACGACAAAGTAGCGTGGTATGCTGACCCAACCACGGCGACAGCCTTTGCCGCCCTCGTCGTGTTCTTGTTCATCGTGTTCAGTGTGGGCGGCTTTAAGCTGATCTTCTCGAAGCTGGATGAGCGCGCAGAAGGTATCCAAAACCAAATCGACGAAGCCCGCGCCCTGCGCGAAGAAGCGTCGAAGCTGATGGCGGATGCTAAGAAAAAAGCCAAAGAAGCCGATGCCGCTGCCGATGACATCATCAAACGCGCCAAAGCTGACGCCGATGCGATGATGAAACAAGCCAAGGCAGATCTGAAAGCGAAAGTCGCTCGCCGCGAAGCGCAAGCCGAAGCCCGTATCGCACGCGCTGAAGCCGATGCGGCTGCAGAAGTTCGCCGGGTCGCCGCAGACGCCGCCACAGACGCCGCACGTTCGATCCTGTCAGGCTCAGGCGAAGCAACGGACCTGTTCGACAATGCGCTCGGGGAAATCGACAAACGCCTCAATTAAGGCCTGTCGGCTCAAGTTCTAAATCTGAACAATCACGAAGCCTGCTTCCAACGAAGCGGGCTTTATTTTTGGTCGTGAGATCGTTTCTCGCGCGCAAACACGGCTTTCATCAGCCAATTAGGAGCGAAGCGTTCGACGCGGGGATGTCGTTCTAAAACACCTTCCATCCAGCGCCGGCCCCAGAGCGAGTTCCGTCCAAGAAGCACCACACCAAGAATCGCGATCGGCAAGCCGATCGGCAGAAGCGGGGTAACAAAGGCAATCGGTATCGCGACAGCAATCAGGACCAATCCCAAGAGCGCAAAGGCCTGACGCACCAGGGTTCGGACGCTCGAACCGACAAAGCCGAGCGGGGCGGTCGCTGCGTTTTGCTTGAGCCGCTCCTTACCGAATGGGGATGATCCGTCTGCCATGCGTTATAATATGGTCCTTATGCCTTCGGTTCCAAGGGATTTTTCTGATCGCTGACTCTGGCAAGAGTGAGGCGGTTTGCATACTCAAATTCCGTTGAAGTGTCGTGAATTTCATCACGAAGTTTCCCGAAGAACACACATCGACCCGTAATATTTATTGATGGTCGTCCTGGATCGGATACAAGATCGGGTATGATGAGACTGGATTCGGTTCAAGCGCTCCGCGCAATTGCCGCTTTGGTTGTCTTTGCGTGCCATCTGTTTGCGATTGAAGCGGGACATGCAGGCAGAGCCGCCCCGCTGACCCAATGGTTCGAAAATGGCGCCTATGGCGTCGACCTGTT
Source organism: Hyphomonas sp. ske169 (assembly GCF_056850855.1). Taxonomy (NCBI): domain Bacteria; kingdom Pseudomonadati; phylum Pseudomonadota; class Alphaproteobacteria; order Hyphomonadales; family Hyphomonadaceae; genus Hyphomonas; species Hyphomonas sp. ske169. The sequence goes on from NZ_CP096146.1 coordinate 737,378, forward strand.
TTTCGTCATTTCAGGCTTTATCATGGTTTGGGTCGCTGCTGATTTGCCGCGCGGGCTAGCGAGTGCACGCGATTTTGTGATTGCCCGCGTGACCCGGATTTATCCGCTCTGGTGGCTGTTTGCCGGCACGATGGCGCTGTTCTTACTGTATTTCAAAGGCGTACCATGGGATCCGGACCGGTTAGATCCAAAGGGGCTAGATGGCACGGTTCATCTGATCAAATCCCTATTCCTGTGGCCGCAGCCCGCTCACCCTGTGCTCGGGGTCGGCTGGACGCTCGTGCACGAGATGTATTTCTATGTCGGGTTTGCGCTCCTGCTTTTATGCGTCCCCGTCCGCTGGCGCCTGCGAGCCATTTTAGGGTGGGGCGCGATCGTCTTGATCGGCGCAATGGCAGGTTTGGGCACAGCGTTTGGGCGCAACTTGGTCGAGCTCGTCTTCAGCCCGCTAACCCTGGAATTCGTGATGGGCTCATTGGTTGGATACATGATCAAAGCCGGATGGAAGGATTATGCCCGCGCCACCGCGATTTTGGGCTGTGTCGGCCTGTTGATCGGATTTGTCCTGGTCGACAACGCTACCGGCGGCCTCTTGCTGGCACCGTTTGGACTTGAGGATCCTGTCTATGGCCTGATGATGTGGGGTCGGGTGATTATCTTTGGCCTACCCGCCGCGCTCCTGCTCTACGGCCTGGTCGCCTTGGATGTGCAAGGCAAGCTTAGCCGCTACATGTCGAAGCGTTTGGTTCGGGTCGGCGATTGGAGCTATGCGCTCTATCTCTCCCACACCCTGACCATCAGCGCGGTTGGACGCGTTGTATATGGCGTCATCGAACCGCAAACCCTGTTTGCGACCCTGATCTATTTCATCACTGTGATTGCCGCGACCTTTATCGTCGCGGCGCTGGCCTATCATTATTTTGAACGTCCGCTGATCCGGTACTTCCGGCGCTGGCGCGCGAAACCAGCAGCTTACTCGGCCGAGTCGGCGAACGCCCCGGCCGAATAGACTATTCCGCGGCGATCGCTTCGGGCGCGGGCGGGGTCCATTTCAGCACCGGTTTCCGCGCCGCTTGCGTTTCATCCAGCCGTTTCATGGGGGCCAGATACGGCGCGCCCTTCATGGTCTCATCGCCTTCTGCCGCACGCCTTGCAACATCAGCCAGCGCATCACAGAACCGGTCGAGCTCTTGCTTGCTTTCGGTCTCTGTCGGTTCGATTAGCATCGCCCCGTGCACCACGAGTGGGAAATACATGGTCATCGGGTGATAGCCCTCATCGATCAGCGCTTTGGCGATGTCGATCGTCTCAATGCCGTCGGCGGTGAACGCGTCTGAGAACAGAGCCTCATGCATGCAATAACCGTCAAAGGCGGGAGTCATCACGCCCTTGAGGCGCGCTTGGACATAGTTGGCGTTGAGCACAGCGTCTTCAGCGACTTGTTTCAGGCCGTCCGCACCGTGGCTGAGCATATAAGTCAGCGCCCGCACAAACATGCCCATTTGGCCATGGAAGGCGACCATCCGGCCAAACGCTTCTGAGGCCTCGCCTTCGGCCGCTTCGACCAGATGGAGGCCGTCTTCGTCTTTGACCACATAGGGCACCGGTGCGTACGGCGCGAGCGCGTCTGAGAGCACAGTCGGGCCAGAGCCCGGGCCGCCGCCGCCATGCGGCGTCGAGAAAGTCTTGTGCAGGTTGATATGCATCGCATCGACGCCGAGATCGCCGGGGCGCACCCGGCCAACAATCGCGTTAAAGTTTGCGCCATCGCAATAGAAATAGCCGCCAGCCGCGTGGATCAGGTCTGCAATCTCTTTGATATCGGTTTCGAACAGACCGCACGTGTTTGGATTGGTCAGCATGATCCCGGCAATATCGTCCGTGCTCTCGAGCTTCGACTTAAGATCGGCCATATCGACCCGGCCGCGCGCGTCGGCTTTGATCTCATCGACAATAAAACCGCATTGAATGGCGGTTGCCGGATTGGTGCCATGCGCGGATTCCGGAACCAGAACGCGTTTGCGCGTCTCACCTTCGCCGCGGGCTATGAGGGCTTGGCGAATGGCCAGCATCCCGCACAGCTCACCATGCGCGCCGGCTTTCGGGCTCATCGCCACCGCTGGCATACCGGTGAGTGTCTTCAGCCAAGTCGCAAGCTCATCAATCAGCTCTAACGCGCCTTGAACGGTACGCTGCGGCTGCATTGGGTGCACATCGGCAAAGCCTGGCATACGGGCGGCTTTCTCATTCAGCCGCGGATTGTGCTTCATCGTGCACGAACCGAGCGGGAAGAGGCCAAGATCGATGGCGTAATTCTTCTGGCTGAGGCGCATATAGTGGCGCACAGCTTCTGGCTCTGACAGGCCCGGCAGGCTCGTCTCGTTCTTGCGGGTCACACCGCCGAGACGGATTTTCTTACCTGCCGGTTTTGGCAGATCGACGCCCGTCTTGTCCCAAGCGCCAACTTCGAAGATCAGGTTCTCGCGCTGCAGCAGGCCTTTTGAGCCAGAGACGGTCGCGCCAGATGAAGCGATCACAGAGACAGGCGCCGTGGGCCGTCCAGTTGATTGCATACCCATTAGATCACCTCCTTCAGGACTGCCGCATAGGCCGCGATATCGTCTTGTGTCGTGCATTCGGTTGCCGCTGCCAGGATGACATTGCCCATGCCCGCCTCTGGGAGCATGCGGCTGACGCGGACGCCGCCGAGCACGCCGCGCTCATCGAGCATGGCAAGCACCGCTTCGGCATCAACTGGGGTCTCAAACGCAAACTCGTTGAAGAAGCGCGGGGTGAGGATTTCAACACCTGGAACCGCTTCCAATGCATCGGCCAAATCGCAAGCCGCTTCATGGTTGAGCTCAGCTAATTGTTTAAAGCCTGTGCCGCCGAGCAAAGTCATATGCGCGGTGAAGGCCAAGGCGCAAAGCCCCGAATTTGTACAAATATTTGACGTCGCCTTGTCCCGGCGGATGTGCTGTTCGCGAGTCGAAAGCGTCAAAACAAAGCCGCGCTCGCCATCGGCATCGACCGTTTCACCACAGAGGCGCCCTGGCATTTGCCGGACCAGTTTTTGCGTACACGCGAAGAGCCCCACATAAGGTCCGCCAAAGGTCAGCGGGTTACCAATCGACTGGCCTTCGCCCACCGCGATGTCGGCGCCCATTTCGCCCGGAGGCGTCACCAGGCCGAGCGATACGGCTTCGGTGAAAACGCTGACCAGCAGCGCTTTCTTCTCATGCGCCGCATCGGCGACGGGTGAAAGATCGGTGACCGTGCCGAACACGTTTGGCGACTGGCCAATCACGCAAGCCGTGGCGTCATCAACATGATTGGCAAGCTCCAACTCGCCATCAATTGCGGGCGCCAGTTCAACTACTTCAATGCCTTGCGCTTCGCAGAGCAATCGGGTCGCCGCTGCATAATGCGGGTGCAGGCCGCCAGAGAGAACGACTTTCTTACGGCGGGTGACACGGCAGGCCATGACCGCGGCTTCAGCACACGCCGTCGAGCCATCGTACATGCTGGCATTGGCAACATCCATCGCCGTCATCTCAGCCACTTGGGTCTGGAACTCGAACAAGGTCTGGAGTGTGCCTTGCGCAATCTCTGGCTGGTACGGGGTGTAGGTGGTCAGGAATTCAGAGCGCTGGATGATCATATCCACGCTCGCTGGAACATGGTGCTTATACGCCCCCGCCCCGACAAAGAATGGGCCATCGCTCGCTGTCCGGTTCTTCGCCGCAAGACCTGCCATGTGGCGCTCAACCGCGAGCTCACCTTGATGATCCGGCAAGCCTTGGATTTGGCCTGACAGGCGCGCGCTTTGCGGCACGTCTTCATAGAAATCATCGACCGAGGCGGCGCCAATCGTATTCAGCATCGCCGCGCGATCGTCTGGGGTTAAAGGAAGATATCTCATGCCTTAAGCGCCCTTTGCTAAGAGGAAAAACAAGATAGCCGCGACCGGAAGACCCGCCGCGTCAACAATGGTGATTTTTTGGAGCGGGCCCATGAGCTCGCGATTCAAAGCCGCAATGATCAAGAAGGTGATCATGCTGACTGACCCGCCAATCAGAGCGGCCCAGCGCAGGTTTGGAACGAAAGCCGCCGCTAAAAAGGCAGCGCCAACCAAGCCGAGCAACACGGCGCGATGCTGTAAGAGCGTGCGCAGAACCGTATCGTCCGGCGAAACGCCATACAAAGCTGTGAGTTGGCTCGGCGACAGCGCCGCAACCGCAGGCAAAAGATGGATCGCTGCTAAGAGGCAGAAGAGGATCGCAACAAGGCTCATGTCAGCTCTCCCCTCTCATCTCTTCAGCAATCGCCGCATGGCTGCCTGTTTGGCGCGCCAAATCAGCAATCACGCCTGCGCGCTCGGATTCGCTTTTGTTTTGGCTAAGCTTACGTACGCCTTTGAGCGCTGAGACCTCAATCTCAAACGCGACAATCGCCTGGGCGAGTTTGTCGATATAGGTCTCCGGCGCATCCGTGACGGCCCAGGGCGCGTCGCGGTCGGCTTCCATTTGATCAGAGAGCGCCGCAACACTCGCGCGGATATCTACAAGCTCAGTTTGGAAGGTCAGACGCCCACGCGCCTCAGCAGCGATATAGTTCCATGTCGGCACGACTTTGCCATGCTCGGCTTTCGACGGATAAGCCGAAGCGGAGACATATGCGTCATCAGCGCGGAACACAGCGGTGGCGTTTGGGGTCTTGTCTTGCAATGCCGTCCAGAACGCATTGGTTCGCGCGACATGGCCGATCAGGCGGCATTCATCCTCGCTCCACACAACCGGGACGACCGCAACGATTGGACCATCCGGTCCGTTCGCTGCGATGGTCGCAAGCGGGTTTTGCGCAATGATGGCGCGCGCCGCTTCGGCATCTGTGTGGAAGAGCGAGGACGGGTGCATAGGCTTAGAGGCCCTCGCAGAAGGTTTTGTAAGCGTCAGCGTCCATCAAGCCTTCAAGATCGCCTTTGTCCGCGAGCTTGATTTTGCAGAACCAGCCTTTGCCTTCTGGGTCTTCATTGACCGTTTCAGGCGCATCGGCGAGGTCGCCATTGCCTTCGGTCACTTCGCCCGCAACAGGCGCATAGACGTCAGAGGCGGCTTTGACACTCTCAACCACGGCCATGTCGTCACCTTTGCCAAAACTGGCGCCGGCCTCAGGAACCTCGACAAAGACAACATCGCCGAGTTGTTCAGCCGCATATTTGGTAATGCCGACTGTGCCGGTGTCGCCGTCGACGGCAATCCATTCATGATCTTCAGTAAAATAAGTGCTCATTTCTCTCACCCCGTTAGCGTTTGTAATTTGGTTGAACGAATGGAAGCGCGCAGACTTCTGCTGCGCGGGCTTTGCCGCGGACCATGAGGTCGATCTTGGTACCCGGCGCAGTTAAATCGGCGCGGACATAGCCCATGGCGACTGGGCGATCGACACTGGGACCAAAGCCGCCAGATGTGACCACGCCAATGCGCTCGCCATTCACATGGATCTCTGTGCCCCCGCGCGCCGGCGCGCGTTCGAGCGGCTGAATGCCGACGCGCTTTTCCGCGGGGCCATCATTGAACGCTTTCAAAATCCGCTCTGCGCCAGGGAAGTCCGCACGCTCGCGGCGCGACTTTTGGATCACCCAGCCAAGATCAGCTTCAATCGGATCGCGGGACGCGTCCATATCGTGGCCATAGAGGCAAAGCCCGGCCTCAAGGCGAAGGCTATCTCGGGCGCCAAGGCCGATAGGTTTGACGCGCTCATCGGCCAGCAAGTCTTTTACGAGACCGAGGCCATACTCATTGTTCGGCAGCAGCAGCTCATAACCATCTTCGCCGGTATAGCCGGAGCGGGACAGCATAATTTTCTCATCGCCTTTTTGGAGATAGGCGCAGCGCATGAAAGTGAGGTCTGCGGCTTCTGGGAAGTGCTGAGTGAGAACCGCTTCTGCCTTCGGGCCTTGCAGCGCCATCAGGATACGGTCGTCTGCCTTTTGCAGCATCGCTACATCGCTCAGCTTCTCTTCCATCAACGCCCAGTCTTGCGCTTTGACCGCGCCATTGACGACAATATAGAGCATGCCGTCGATGCCCGGCATGCGCGTGATGATCAGGTCATCAAGAATGCCGCCTTCATCGCTGAGCAAAACAGAGAGACGCCCTTGCCCGGGTTTCAAGATGGCAATATTGCTCGGGACGATGCGTTCGAGGGCGGCGGCAATTTTTTCGTGCGCGCCGTCTTCGCCCATGCCGTCTTTCAAAAATAAGAAACAAGGGCCCATATGCGAGACATCAAACAGTCCTGCATGCTCACGCGTCCAGAGGTGTTCAGGTTTCACGCCTTCAAATTGTACGGGCATCTCATAGCCCGCGAACGGCACCATTTTGCCGCTATGCTCTACATGTAGATCATAAAGCGGTGTGCGCCTCAGCGTTTCAGTCGTTGGGTCAGCCAATAGCGGCGCCTTCCAAAGCAGGACAGGTCACGCACGAAGCGGATCTGTGCTGCCCCCGCTGTCTTGGCGCCTGAGAGATTCCGTCCTTCGACTTCGCTCAGGATGAGCATCGGTCGCGACTTGCTCCTTCGGCGAGGCTGCCGCAACTCTGCGCGCCTCTTTCCAGCGTGTTGAACCCGTTCCGGTCCATTTGCCTGAGCGTTTCCGGGGCGGTTGCGCCTTCGGCGATCGGGAGTTCGATTCTCTCCCGGAACGGATTTAATGAGCTGTAGCTAGTCCGAATCCAGAGGCGCGACAAGTCAAATGTCGGGCTGAGATGCAGGCTTAGTCGACAATTGTCAGGGCGGACAATTGGCTGGCAATGGCTGCATATGCTTCGAGCAGTTCGTCTCCATTAGACGCGTCGAAAAAGCGGCTATCATCACCGGTGCAGTTTTTCAGCGTATTCTTGGCATTGTTAGGCGCTTGGAACGCGACGGCATAGACCAGCACATTCTCGTCCCGCATCTCGCGGCACATGCGGCGGGCTTGCTGATTGCTATTGCCTTGGCTGTTCTCATAGCGGCGATTGAACTTGCCATCCGTCATCAAGATGACAGCTTTGATCGTGTGCGGTTCAGAGTAATCGCGCGGCGCCGATGCCGCTGGCCAAATGGCGCTCCAATCTGGTGCAATCAAATACCAAGACCAAGCCACCCCGAGGTGCCCCGCGGTCCAACCGCCAGCAGTCAGTTTGTTGATTTCTCGCTCAAACAATCCGAGATCTGTCGTCAATGGTAGCAAGCTTGAGCTTGGGCACGATGAGGCGTCATCGCCGACCCATCGATTGAACTCGGGATCATCATCATCCCAAGCAGCAATCCCGGTTCGTTCAGAGACGCAGACTTTATTGAGGCCATCGCCATCACGATCGTCATTCACCGGACGTCCAAGTGCGGCATTGCCATAAGCGCCTGCATTGACGGCTGTAGAGTAGCTTACGAAAGACACCCGAACGCGATCGCCCGTAGACGGCGTGATCAGTGTTTTCGCGGCGGTGATCGCGGCGGTTTTTAGATCATCAAGCTTGGTTCCGCGCATCGAGCCAGACACATCCAACATCAGCGCAAGATCTAGCTTAGTCACATTCGCCTTCGACGTGGCGCCGTTTGCAACGGACACGCTGTGAGGGGTAATCGATCCGCCAATCAGCGTGCCGATTGTACAATCTGACGTCACCCGCACAGTGCCAGCGTCTCGGTCAATGTTCACGCGCGAATTGGTGCAGGCTAAATCATCATGCGAGGATCCCAGATTGGCGTTGAGCGAATTGAGCGCCACATTGCGAATGTCGGCATCGGTCAGGGCGGCATCTTCCATCGCGCGGGCGCCCGCCAGAGAGGCCGCATCAATCGCGGATTGAAGGTGTCGGTCGACATTCACCTGACGCGACAAATCAGTCGCCGCACCAACGACAATCAGGAGCGGAACCAGCGCGAGCGCAAATATCACCGCAACATTGCCGCTTTTGTCCTGTCGCCACTTATTGAGACACTGTGAAAACATCTAACCCGTCCTTCGACCCAAATTGGCACACCCGCCTGAAATTCTCGTCTCAGGCGAGCAATGGACATGCCAATTCCCCCGAACATAATGGCCGGGTTAGAGCGGGCGGTTAGCGGTGATTGAACGAGGTCCGCGCGTCAAAATGAACAGGCGCGCTATTCTGAAAGGGATAAAACTGACAATTGGCTCGCAATCGCAGCATAGGCTTTAAGCAACTCTTCTCCCGAATTGGCTTCAAAATAGCGGCCCTCTTCCTTCGCGCAGTTTTTTAAAGTGACCTGCGCGGGTGGTGGCGCCTGAAACGCGACCGAAAAAACGACAATGCCTTTGGCGCGCATCTGGTAACATAATTTCGTGGCTTGAATTTTACTGCGGCCGAGAGCGAACTGCTCATATTGAGTATTGAAACTTCCATCCGACATCAGAACGACTGCTTTCAAGCCATCGGGATCAGAATATTCCAGCGGCCGAGAGCTCGCGGGCCAGATTCCAGACCATTCTGGTGATACCAGGTACCAAGACCAGGCAACGGCGATATGTCCTGCGGTTGATCCGGCTGCATACATCCGATCAATCGCACGGGTCAGAGTTGTCACACTGTCGGTCAAAGGCACGACACTGCTGCGCGGACAACGTTCGGCTTTGTTTCCGATCCAACGGAACGGCGCTGGGCTCCGGTCTGAATAGGCTTCAGCGCCAGCGCGTTCGGAGACGCAGACTTTATCTAACCCGTCATCGTCTTCATCATCCAACACCGGAAGCCCTTGAACGATATTGCCATACTCCCCGGCATTTACAGATGTGCTGAAACTCACCAAAGCGATACGAACACGGTCATCCGCACTCAGGTTGAGCATCGTGTTGGCCATGTCTTTTGCTGCCGTTTTAAGATAATCGAGCTTTGTGCCGTGCATGGAACCGGAAACATCCAGCATCAAAGCAAGGTCTAGATTTCTCAAGTTTGCTTTGGCTTTTGCGGCGTTTCGCACATATACGGTTTCCGTCGTTATGCTGCCGCCAATCATCGCATCGAATTGGCAATCTGCGGATACTTTTACAGAGACATCTTCGCGATTGATTTGCACGCGTTGCCGAGGACAGGTGAGATCCCCTTGCGCCGTGTCCAAGTTTGCCACGAATGCTTTGATTGCAATTTTTTCGACATCGTCATCTGAAAGGCTTGCATCCTTCAGCGCGAGAACGCCGGCCAATGACGCTGTATCCAAAGCAAATTGGACATGGCGCGCCGCGTTGGCTTGACGTGCACTGTCGATGGCGAACGCCATGACGATAAAAATTGGAACAACCATCACCGCGAACAGGACCGCCGTGTTCGCGCGCACATTGCGCTGCCAATTCACGATCAGCGCCAGCGCGCGCTGGGACTGCACTTCATCCATATTTGCCACCCACCCCTTGCTCGTTGAAACCCGCTCGCACTAACCCTTTAGCCGTGCCCATTTCAGGCGACTGGCAATGCGAGTTAGAACTGATTGAAAGTCGCCATTATCGACGACGCGGAAATAGTGCTCTCCGCTGCTCGCGCACCGCTGCAATACGCCGGTCGGCGTCCACCATTCCAAGCCGCTACCGCCGCCCGATTCGAGATAGTCCACGACATAAATCTCGATATTTTCGTCGGATATCCCATTGCAAACCCTGATGGCTTCCGCCCTGGCATATAATTCCGAGAAAGGAGCGAGATCATAATATTTGTTGAACTTTCCGTCCGAAAGCAGGACCACGACTTTCTCTAGGTCTGGCTCTCCATAGGATGCGGGTTCCGCGGCCGCGGGCCAGATCGAATGCCAGTTCGGCGACAGTGTGTACCAGGCCCAAGCCAAAGCCACCTGTCCCGCTGAGCCGCCGGAATCAGGCGTTAAACCGTCAATCAAATCGTGCATCGGATCGGGTTCATTGCTCAACGGCAAAACACTCTCGTCCAAACACCTGAAAATGGGGTCTGAGCTCATATTTTCTCTGACGAACTGTCCGATCATTGGCCGTGCATCCGAGTGCGCTTCTGGTCCCTCTCGTTCTCGCACGCAGACTTTGTCAACGCCGTCGCCAAACCGATCATCATGATCAAAGCGTCCCATGGCCCGATTGCCATAAATCCCGGCATTGACGGAGGTCGCGAAGGGCACAATCGAAATCCGAACACGATCTTTGGTTGTGTCATCTAATAGGGTCGAAACGAAATTTTTCGCAGCGTCTTTCATAGCCTCGCCGCGCGGGCCAATCATCGAATGCGAAACATCTAAGATCAAAGCGAGCTCAAGCTCGGTTAAGTCGGTCTCAGAAACGGCCCCTTGAGCAATCGCGACTGTGTCAGACGCAGGGCTGTACAACCCAAAAATAGTTGGCAGCGCGCAATTCCCTTCAACCGATACGGTTCTGGTCGTCCGGTCGACAGTGACTTCCGGCGTGCCGCAAGAAAGATCGCTATAGGTCGATGTCAGTTGCGCAAAATAGTAATTTTCAACGATTGCTTCGACCGCTTGATCGCTAAGACTTGCATCTTCCATCGCTCGCACGCCGGCAAGGCTCGCCAGATCCGTGGCAATGTCGAGATGGCGGTGCGTGTTCACTTGGCGCGCGGCGTCGATCGCTAATGCCGTCATCATCAGTATGGGCAGCGTCAGCAGCGCGAATATGACTGCAACCTGACCGCTCGTGTCACGCATGGGTGACCAGAATTTTGGCGAGACCACGTACTTGCTCCCACGCGCTTCATTTGAAGTCGCTCTGTGCCCCTAGTACGTGTTGGATTGAGCTTTAATCGGTTCGCCTAAACACTTTGATACTTAATTCGACGAATTTTGGCTGGTCGGGTTGCGAAAACGTAAACTCTAACTCTAATTGCAGGATTTTAGGTTTGCTCCAAAATATTTTTAAAAACAGGATACTATCCTGGATTTCCGACCTAGCTTGTCAAGCCAATCCCGAGGAAATCTCTCGCGATTTGCTCGTAAATACTCTGCAACTCGGATGAAACATCGGTTGTAAAAACTCTCGCTGGATCGCCTGTACAGCTTTCTAGCATCGTTTCCACGGCACCTGTGATCGCATAGCCAACCGAGTAAATTTCGATCCCGTCTGCCCGCATGCCCGCGCAAAGATCCAGCGACGCACTATTCAACGCATTTATCAGAGTTGTATGGTTATGGCTGAAAAACGGCGCCCGGAATCCGTGTTGGAACCGCCCGTCCGTCATTAGAATGACGATTTTTGGCTTGCTTGGATCACCATAGGCATGGGGCGCGGCCGCAGCGGATCCACCATAATTAACATCCGTCCAGACATTGGTCCAATTCGGGGAGATGAGATACCAAGCCCAAGCAATGCCCATATGTCCCGCTGTATTGCCGCCCCATGTCGTGGCGATGCTAGAGCTTCGCAATCCGTCGATTGCGGCTTTCACAGAGGTTGCATTGCCATCGAGCGGATGAACGGGGGAATCGGGACAAACAAAAGCGGAGGAAGTGTGCGGCTGCCCTGTCGACGCGTTCAAGGCGAATGCCTGAGCGGCCGTAAGAGGGGCGCCGACAAGGCTTCCGCTCACAGGTTCTGCGTCGGTAAACGCGTCTGCCCCGGTCCGTTCGGTTACACAAACGCGCTCGGAAAATACGCCACCAGGATTAACCCAGTTATCGTATTCGGTATCCGTTCCAGGGAGACGACCAGAGGCTTTGTTTCCGAAATCGCCGGCATTCACACCCGTTGCAAACGGAGCGATTGCGACGCGACCGCGTACCCCAGGATTTGTTCCGATAATGATGTCGGCCGCGCGCTTAGCAGCAATCTTTAAGTCCGCCAACTCGGTGCCATTCATGGAGGATGAAAGATCGAACATCATCGAAACATCAGCAATCTTGTGGTGCGCCGCCGCCGTTGACGAGGCGTTGACCGAAACCTCGTCAAATCCAATAACTTCCGCGCCAAAGACGGTCGGAATGGTGCAAGTTGTGTCGACTTCCACTGATAATTCCGTCATGTCGACGTCGACTTGATTCACACTACAGTTCGCATCGCTATGCGTGCTCGCAATGTTGGCGGTAAATGATTCTCGCGCGATACTTTCGGCAACCGTACTTGAAAATTCGGCCTTAAACGATCGCGCACCGGCAAGCGCCGCGGCGTCGGTAACATATTGAAGATGTTTCTTAATGCTCACCTGCCTGGCGCCATCGAGGGCCATGCTTGCGACAGCTAAGATGGGTAGAACGGTGACTGCAAACAATATCGCAGCTTGCGCACCTCGATCACGCCAAAAGGCGCGGAGCGATGAAGGTTTCACGTACTGGCTCCTCATGCGCTTCTTTTGAAGTCGCAATGCGCCCCTAGTACGAGAACGGTCCCTTTAAGCGTCAGAGATTAAGACAACCCAATCGGAACCTTGAAAATTTGATTGAAATTAATTGCGTTTGTTGGGGCCCATGAAGCCAAACAAATGCCCGGCGACTTTTCGCATTTGGATTTCTTCACTGCCTTCGGTGATCCGATAGCGGCGGTGATGGCGATAAATATGCTCAAACGGTTTGTGTCGTGAATAGCCGATGCCGCCATGCACCTGCATCGCCCGATCGGCGGCATTGCAGCACAATCTGTTGGCGCGATAGTTACACATTGAGACTTTATCAGACAGACGTTGCGCCACTTCTGGCTTGGTCATCTGATCCATTTCCCAGGCCGTCTTAAAGATCAGCAATCGCAGCATCTCCGCCTCAGAGGCCAACTCGACCAGCGGGAATTGAATGGCTTGGTTCACCGCCAGCGGCTTGCCAAACGGCTTACGGGCTTGGGCGTAGTCAACGCTTTGATCGATACAATAGAGTGCGGCCCCGACCGAACTTGCCGCCTGACGAATCCGGTTCTCGTGGACAAAGTGTTGAGCGAGCGCGAGACCACCTTCGGCCGGTCCAAACAAAGTGCTTTCCGGTACCCAGACATCAGTCAGCGAGACCCGCGGATGGTCGGTCGGCATGTTGAATGTCCAAAGATATTCTTCAATCTTCACGCCAGGAGCATCGGCCGGCACAAGCAAGCAACTGATCCCACGCGCATCGCCATCCTCTCCACTTGTTCGCACGAAGCACATGATATGTGTCGCCACATGCATGCCGGTGGTCCACATTTTCTCGCCATTGATCAGCCACCCCTCAACACCATCGCGCGTTTCGCGTTTCGCAACCGTGTCCATATGCGTCGCGTCCGAGCCATGCTCTGGTTCCGTGAGGCCAAACGTGGCGATAAATTTGCCATCAAGGGCGTCTTGAATGAGGTGTTTTTGGTCAGGACGAGCAAAATCTCGCAGCATCAAGATTTGCGGATAATTGGCGACAATCGAGTGCTCATTTTGAAGGTCATTGTGGAGCCCTTGCCCTTTGCGGGCGAGATGTTCACGAATGATGGCCATGGCCAGGTTTGACCCGTCTTGGCCGCCATATTCGGAGGGCAGCGCAAAGCGGAAATGTCCGGCTTTGTCAGCCCGGCGTTTGGCTGTTCGCAGGAGCGCTTCCCATTCTGGTCGCGGCAATCCGCCATTCTCAAAATCCGTGCGGGCCCATTCTCGGCGATGATCAAAGAAGCGAATATTATCATCTTCTTGTTCAAGCGGTTTGATCTCGTCTTCGATGAACTGGTCCAAAACGCCCAAATAGTCCGCGATGTCCTGTGGGATATTGAAATCCATGGAAACTCTCCTGCCTTCGGCTCCGACGATAAATCCCATATGCCGCTGGGCAATCCGCTTCGTCGCGTCAATATCTCAAAGCCTGCTCAACGGCTACTGACGGAAACTGGCACCAGATTTCGCACCTGCAGCACATCTTATATTCACTGAACAGTTGACTTATTGCTCAGTGATCATATGTTAACTCCTGTCAGATGAAGACATCGACACGAGCCAATCACCGCAATCGACAAAAAGTTTCCTCCCGTGATCCGTACACTAACCGCCGCCTCTTTCGCCATTGCCCTGACCGGCGCCGCTTTTGCGGGCACCGCGTTCACTGCAAAACTCGAATCGCCAATGCCGAAAACCAAAAAGATTGTCGCTGCTAAAGCACTTTGGAAGTGCAGTGCTGACACCTGCGTGGCTGAACTTAACCGTAAAGCGGTTCGCATCAGCACCTGTAAGAAAGTCGTCAAGGAAGTCGGCAAATTGGCTGAATTCTCAAATGGCGATGAAACCCTCTCCGCGAAGGATCTTGCGCGCTGTAACGCTGAGGCAAAATCGTAAGCAAATTGTTCATCTCACTCTCCCTCGAAGGGTCGCTTCATCTGAAGCGGCCCTCTTTTTTTGTGCGCAGCATTTAGAAATCTGACGCCTCCGTCATTTCGAAAAAACTTGCCTTCCTTCGCGCCAGGACCGCAATTTAGAAACGATCAAACGACACGATGAAGGAAACGCACAATGATTGCAGCTGTTCGAACCCCTGATGAGCGATTTACGGCGCTGCCAGATTTCGATTTCGCCCCGAATTATGTCGACTCCCTAGAAGGCTATGAAGGATTGCGCGTCCATTATGTCGATGAAGGCCCACAAGATGCGGATCGAACCTTTCTCTGCTTACATGGTCAGCCGACCTGGTCCTTCTTGTATCGGAAAATGATCCCCGTCTTCGTCGAGAGCGGCGCCCGCGTCATCTGCCCGGACTGGTTAGGATTTGGTCGCTCCGATAAGCCCACCGAGGATGCGGTTTACACATTTCACTTCCACCGCAACATGATGCTCGCTTTCATCCGGGCATTGGACCTCAAAAACATCACCCTTGTCTGCCAAGATTGGGGCGGAATACTGGGACTCACGTTGCCGATGGAGATGCCAGAACGGTTCGAACGCTTATTGGTCATGAACACCGCGATCGCTGTCGGTCAATCCCCTGGCGAAGGGTTTGAAGCTTGGCGAGCCTTTAACCGAACGCAGCCAGATATGGATATCGCCGCCCTGATGCAGCGCGCGACTCCGGTCCTCACCGACCAGGAAGCCGCCGCCTATGCCGCGCCTTTTCCGGACGTGACCTACAAAGCCGGTGTGCGCCGCTTTCCCGAGCTGGTCATGACCGATCCAGGGATGGAGGGGGTCGAGACTTCAAAACGCGCCGCCGCCTGGTGGTCGAACGATTGGAAAGGGGAGAGCTTCATGGCTGTCGGCGCGCAAGATCCTGTGCTCGGCCCCCGCCAAATGGAGACCCTGCAAGCCACCATCGCCAACTGTCCAGATCCAATGATGATTGATGATGGCGGTCATTTTGTTCAAGAATGGGGAGCACCAATCGCGCGCGCCGCGCTGACAAAATGGGGCGATCTCAGCTAGGCGTTTTCGCCTTCCTCGCGCTGCGACACCCCTGCCCGCTCAAGTTCGGGGCCAAGACGGCCTGTAATCCAGAGAAAGAACATTCGAAAGTCGCTGATGAGCGACCAGAGCGGATGGGTGAATGTGGCCGGCTTATTGCGCTCGACAAAGGCATGGCTGACCCAAGCAAAGAAGTAACCCGCAACCGGCATGGCAAACAGCCATACCCATTTTTGTAAACTGATCGCGATCACAGCGATCGTAATGACGAGACTGGTGCCGATATAATGAAAATGGCGCGTGCGTGGATGCGCATGCTCTTGCAGATAGAACGGCCAAAACTCCTCATAACTGGACTTTCGATCTGACATCACGCGTCTCCGTGCTCATATTGTGAGTGCCTCTAGATCTACATCCGAACGCCGCGACCGCAAAGAAAAAAGGCCCGACCAATTTGGCCGGGCCTTTCCTTATTCAGTTGATAATCGTCTTACTGAACGATGATCGTCACTTCTGAGCGACGGTTCAGAGGCTCACGAACACCATCATTTGTGGCTTTCGCAAGATCGTTCTCACCGCGACCGTCTGTGTCAATCGCTGCAGCATCGATGCCGCGTGATTGCAGCGCATCAGAAACAACTGCCGCACGGCGAGCTGAGAGACGCTGGTTGTAAGCAGACGCACCAGATGTGTCGGTGTGGCCAACAATCGTTACGTCACCGGTTGAGCAATCTGCGCGGTCGCGAATGTTCGCAATCGCTTGATCGATCACCGCAGAAGCCTGGCTTGTCAGGTCTGCGCGGTCCCACTCGAAGTAGACCACGAAGGCCTGGTTCACAGTTGAACAAGGCGCAACCGGAGCAACCTCAGCCACAGTTGGTGGCGGTGGTGGCGGCGGTGGTGGTGGTGGTGGCGGCGGTGGTGGTGGAGGCGGTGGTGGTGGCGGAGGCGGTGGTGGCGGTGGTGTCGCCCCAAATGCATACCGCAGACCCAAGGTCACCGCATGATCGTTATAGTCAGCGTCATAAGCAACGCCTGACCCAATTTGGTTCACGCCAGTGAAGGTCATATCTTGGATATTCGTCAGGCGGTATCCGAGATCGACTGTCATGTTGTCGTTCAGCGCATAGCCAATGCCAGCCAACGCTTGCAGCGCTAGGGCAGTTTCACTGTCGTTAAAGCCGTTTGCGCCAAACACAGCGCTAGGTGTTCCGGTTCCGCTGACTTGAGTCGCTGCAAGGTTGCGAGCGTCTGCACTTAGGCGAGCTGCACCAACACCGGCACCAACATAAGGCTGCCACGTACCTTCACGATTGAAATCGTAAAGCGCGTTGACCATAACTTCCCAAGTTTGGAGGCTTCCGTCCTTGTGAGCGCTGTATACGATACCGCCATTCGGGCCGACCGAGCTCTCAGGAATTCCAAAGCCATTAATGCCATTGCTGACGGACAGGTCGCCTTCTTTATAGGTCAAGGTCGATTCGACGCGGAAACCGTTGTCGAAAGCGTATCCAAGACCAAGACTACCGAGCAATAGATCGTCTGGATCAGAATCGCCGCCCAGTGTGAACGGCACATTGTTTTCTGCATCATGGTCAAGCTTACCATCGAAGACTTGCCCAATGTCAGCGCGGCCATACCAGCCGTCGTCGGCTTGAGCGACAAAGCCCGTTCCGACAAATGCTGCTACGGCGGATGCGCACATGAGAGTTTTTTTCATACTCTTCCCCTTGTGTCTGCCGTGACAACACCATTGTTTCACGACCGCAGGAATTTACGGACCATTCCGTATGATCTTGTCTCTACGCAGTTTTTACGCCAAGCGCGAGACCAGGTTGCATAAGAATTGTGATCCTAGTCGCTTTTTTAAGAGGGCGAGGCGGAATTGCAACAGGGACGGTCAGATTCTTAACCTCTTGGTGTCTCATTTTCGCCTAAGACCGGCCTCCCCGCCACATTTTAGTCATTAAGCGTCCGGCCCCGCTCGGTAACGGCTTTGCGGGCCGCTTCGACACTTTGTGCCGTCACGCCTGCAGCGTGTTCAGCAGATCTGGTGACTTCGAGCGCCTGTCCCTCGCCGAATGAAGTCGCAAACCCGTCATCGATGATTCGTTTGTAGTTGCGCAGCAGGACAGGATCACAGGTCGCCATCTCGTGTGCCAATTTGACCGCCGCAGGGAGGAGTTCGTCGGCGCCGTACACCCGATTGACCAAGCCCCAGCGTTCGGCGGTCTCGGCATCCAAGAAATTCCCCGAGAAAGAGAGCTCTTTTGCGCGGCTGATCCCGATTAAGCGCGACAGTTTCTGACTGAGCCCCCAGCCAGGCATAATCCCAACCCGCGCATGCGTATCGGCAAACTTGGCGTTCTCAGACGCGAGCAAAACATCGCACATCAGCGCCAATTCAAACCCGCCCGTGATCGCGAATCCGTTGATCGCGCCGATAATTGGCCAGGGAAAAGAGGCAAGGCCTTTGGCCAGGTCGATTTCGCCGCCATCGGCGCCAAGCGCAAACCCAGTTTGCCCCGCTTCTTTGAGATCGACGCCAGCAGTGAACGCGCGCCCCGCTCCGGTCAGAACGGCAACCCGCACTGTCTCATCCTCGGCCAATGCTGCGAAGGTTTTCACGATTTCAGCGCGCAAGGCGCGGCTTAAAGCGTTCAACGCATCGGGACGGTTCATGGTGACAATCGCGACCGGACCATCGCGCTCAACCAAAACTATATTCTCAGACATGGGATCTCCTGACAGTCATATTCTCACGCCTCTTGCGGCAATCGCCCTCGCGGAAACCAAGCGCCATTCGGGCCTATGTGGCGCGTTTTCTGCCAAACCGGCGATACGCGGCAATCCCGAGCCCAATCAAGGCAATGATCGCGGCGGGTATAAAGGTTGCCAATTTGAGTGGCGTCATAATCGCTTTCAACCAAATCAGGCTGTCATCGCCCGACAGAATGAATAATTGTACCGTGTTTTCAATCACATCCGCCGGAATACAGATCAATGCGGGCAGCGCTAACCAAGGCCCAGCTTTGCCAAAAAACCGCAACGCCGTACCGGCAAAAAAGCCGCCATAAGCCAGCGGATAAAAGTAATCGAGCACCAGGGTCATCCACCAATGCGCAGACCTTTGCTGTTCAGACATCGCCGCAACGACCGCCCGAATCTGTTCAGGATCGCTAATTTCATCGATGATGTGAAGGTCATAGGCCTCTATCCAGACGCCAAACGCGAGGGTTAGCGCTAAAAAAGCGAGTCCCGTCCCGACAATCACGCTGCCTTTAGTCAAATATGTCCGCATCGCTTCTATTGTTCCCCTGATAAGATTTCCGGCTCCACGCCTTGCGCCCGGACCAGATCTGCCAGCGCATTTTGAACCTCAACCAGGCTTGCTTCATCGGTGCCGCGCGCGATCAAAGCGACGCCATGATCTTTGACGGTTCTGAACCATGGATAAGACCCGATACTGATCCCGTCATACGCGTCCGAGAGCGCCTCAAGCGCCTCAGCCAGCTCGCCTTCCCGCAAATCGCTGCCGCGCACGGTCACACTTTTGACGACCGCGCCAGATTGCAAACGATGGCCGATATCGCCCAGCATGCCTTCGACAATTTTAGGTACACCGGCGAGCGTGAACACATTCCCGGTTTGAAAACCGGGCGCGCCAGAAACGGGGTTTTCGATCAAGCTCGCCCCATGCGGAATGCGCGCCATGCGCCGCCGCGCCGGGGTGAACTCGGTGTCCATTTCCGCGTAGCGCGCCGCTAGCATTTTCGCGACCTCAGGGTGCTCACCGATCTCGACTCCGAAGGCGGCCGCGATGGCGTCGGCGGTAATGTCATCATGCGTGGGGCCGATGCCGCCCGTGGTGAACACATATGTATACGTCGCCCGAAGCGCGTTTACGGCGCCGACAATCTGGTCTGTCTCATCAGAGACGATCCGTACCTCGCGCACTTGAATGCCATATGGCGCCAAGAACCGCGCGATGGTCTGTGTGTTGATATCTCGGGTCCGCCCCGAGAGGAGCTCGTCTCCAATCAGGCAAATCGCGGCAGTTATGGGAGCAGTCATGGGCTTTGCCTAAACTAAGCGCACCCCGAAATTCAACATAAATCGTACCGCTGCTTCCCACCGCAATGCTGGCTTGACGGTGTTTCAAAATCGACCCACCTGACCCTTTATGGCAAAACCTGACATACAGATTTGGACCGACGGCGCATGCAGCGGCAATCCCGGCCCCGGCGGCTGGGGCGCACTTCTGGTTGCCGGTAGTAAGCGCAAAGAGCTTTATGGCAGCGACCCAGATACAACCAATAATCGTATGGAATTGATGGCGGCAATCGAAGCGCTCAATGCGCTCAAAAAGCCGAGTGCCGTGACGCTGCATACAGACAGCACCTATGTCAAAGATGGTCTGACCAAGTGGATCCATGGCTGGAAACGCAATGGCTGGAAAACGGCTGCGAAAAAGCCCGTGAAGAACAAAGATCTCTGGCAAGCGCTCGAAGCGGCTTGCGACCGCCACGAGATCAAATGGGTCTGGGTCAAAGGGCATGCCGGGGACGAAGGCAATGAGAAAGCCGACGAACTTGCGCGCCTCGGCGCTGAAGAAGCCCGCGATTCATAACCCACCCTCATTTCATAACGTGATTGTGAGCCCCGAATGTCGGGCCGCGTGATAGACCATGCTCTCTAATTGAGAGGAACTCCCCATGAGACTATTTCTTGCGGCGACCGCCGCGGTTGCAATGGCTGCCTGTGGCCAAGCCGATGTCCCTGCCTCAGAACGCGCCGCTGTGACAAGCCCTGCCGAAGACACAAAAATTCTGGCGGTGATGAGCTATGCTGATTGGTGCGGCAGCTGCAAAGCGCTCGACCCGAAAGTCAAAGCGGTCCAAGCGGCCAACACATTTGACGCCGTCGAGTTCGCAACCATCGATTATACCAGCCGAGATATGGATGCCTTCTTTGCCGACGCTGAAACGCTTGGGGTCACAGCCGCGATGCGGGCAACCTTCCCAGACAAAGTCAAAACCGGACGCCTTTATCTTGTAAACATGGATAGCGGCGAAGTGGTTGGCACCGTCGATAAATCAATGGATGAAGCAGCAATTGCTGCCGCCATCAGTGAGGCTGCGAACCAGGCTTAAATATTTTTTCTGGCTCTCTGTCAGGAAATCCTCTCTTCAATCGTCTTGTTGACAGATCCGGCACCAACGCAGGATCTTAAACGCAAGACCTCTGGAGGGAGGATTTTTTATGGCTAAATTTGTTTTGATGCTGCCCCACGCACCTGACCGCTACACCAATTTGGGTGAAGCCGATTTTATGGATCTAATGAAAGACTATATAGGCTGGGTCGAAGAGTTGAGCGCCAAAGGCATTTATGCGAGCGGCGAGAAGCTGATGGATGAAGGCGGCAAAATCGTCACCAACACATCAGGCTCGATTGAAGTCCATGACGGCCCATTCGCCGAAGCAGCTGAAATCCTTGGCGGCTATATGGTGATCAATGCCGATGATTATGATCAGGCCGTCGAGATTGCCCGTTCGCACCCACATATGAAGCACAATGAGACGATCATCATTCGTCAGACGGATGCCTCTGCAGACTAATGTCGGCACCCGATTACATTCACCAATTACTCGACGAAACCGTCCGGCGGGAGCGAGGCTGGTTGATCTCCAGCCTCGTCTCCAAATTCGGACCTGCGAAAGTCGATCTGGCTGAAGACGTCGCTCAAGACGCCATCGTCAAAGCGCTCGCAACCTGGCCGTATAAAGGTATTCCCGACAATCCGCGGGCGTGGCTCCGCCGGGTTGCTGGTAATGCCGCGATTGACCGAATTCGCCGCTCGTCCCGCGAGTTTGGCGTCGATGATGATTGGGATTTTGCGACCTCAGAAGAAGATGTGATCACGCCGTCTCTAAGCGACCCAGAGCTCGACCTAATGGTGCTTTGTTGCGACCCAGCGCTTGAACCAAAGGATCAGCTTTTCCTCGCGCTGAAAACCGTTTGCGGCTTCACGGCGGCCGAAACCGCCGCCCTCTTCTTCATGAAAGAAGACGCGCTGTCGCAACGCCTTGCCCGCGCCAAACGCAAACTGAAAAGCCAATCCGGAGAGCTCGCCCGCTTCCCGACCCGGTTCGCGCTAAAGGCTCGCCTGCCGCAACTCCTAAAGACCATCTATTTGATGTTCGCTTGGGGATATTTGCCCCGGCGCGGCGAGGATCTGTTCCGCGAAGATATTTGCCGCGAAGCCCTGCGGCTCTCGGACGGGCTATTCGCCGCGACGGACGGCGAGGCGGCTGGCCACCATGCTCTGCACGCGCTGCTGCTATTTCAAATGGCGCGCCTGCCCGCGCGGATGTCGGCCGACCGTCAACTCATCACCCTCGAGCACCAAGATCGCACGCTGTGGGACCGGTCGATGATCTTTGACGGCTTCCAGCAGCTTGAAGCGGCAAAATCGAGCGCCGCACTGACCCGCTATCATTTCGAAGCCGGGATTGCGTCGCTGCACGCCGAAGCCGCCGATTGGAACGAAACCAAATGGCCGGCAATGTCTCGGTTTTACGACCTGCTCTATGCACAAGCACCCTCGCCCGCCGTGCTGATCAATTGGGCGGTGAGTTTGATGCTCTCGGGGGAAAGCGACGCAGCTGAGTGCCGATTGCAAGAAGCCGCCGCCCTGCCCGGCGCAGATCAACTCCCAGCTTTTCACCTGGCGTGGGCCAAGCTCGCAGAGCTGAAGGGGGATCTAGCCACCGCTCAATCCGCGCGCGAGACGGCGAAGTCCTCCCAGGTTTCGACCCCGGTTTCCGATCATATCGACCGTGAGCTCAGCCTCTCGCAATAGACCCACAAGTTTCACCGGGTATCAGAACGCGGTATACCCACTTCGGCAATGCGGACATTCGAAACTTTGCGTCATCCTCGACCGCCTCGCGGTCTGAGGATCCACCTCCCGAACTTACAGCACTCGAACAGGTCCCGAGATGGACCCTCAGACAGCCTGCGGCTGTCGAGGGGACGCGTATCAGGGGAATGCTCCAAGACGCCTCATCCTGAGCGAAGGCCTGCCCTGGCGTAGGCCCAGGGTCGAAGGACGAGGCGGGCTATGGGGAAGCCCGGCCCTTTATTCTTCGACTTCGCTCAGGATGAGGGCCTAAGACTGGCGTGTCCGCGCCTGACTCAGAGCAGAAATTTCGATTGACCATCTTAAGGCCTATTGCGTCATTGGCTTAGAGACCGTTGGAGGGGGGACGAGTTTAGGAGCCTCCCTCAGCCCTATCCTCTAGACCTGTTTTGACCCCGCGGGGAGCAATGACATCGGAAGACCGGGACCGCGAAAATTAGCGGCGGGAATTTTGTCTGCGATGCGCGCGTGAAAGTCAGGCAGCTTTGACCAATGCAGACCCGGTCTTAAATGGTGCGCCGTATGATAGCCTAAATTGCCGGTGAGAATATTGTACCAGCGATGTGTGATATTGTTCGAGGCAGCATATTCATCCTCCTCTGAGCACCCAGCATGGTGGTCATAAGTGTGCCGACACGTCATCACAAAGCTGATCACCATCGGGACAATAAAGATGGCCACCGCATTAAACGCGTTGATCCAGACCAGAGCGACTAAGAGGGCAATATGCAGCGCGCTCATAGATAGAAACGTCCGTTGGATGTCGGGATGGTCGGCGCTTTTACGAAATGCGCAGACATAACCGGTGGTAGCCAGCCGCCACGTATATTCATGCACGGACATGATACGGCCATCCGGGGCACGCCAGGCCGAATCGTCTTTCGATTGATCCATGTAATGATCATGATGACCGAGATTATGATGCAAGACCCAGACATTTGACACCGCTCCGGTCTGTAGTCCGAAGACGATTTCGATCAGTCGATTGCCCACCGCCGAGCGAAAAAACGGTACGTGCTGATGGTGATGGTTCCAAGCCGCGATACAAACTTTTGCGGGGACCGAAAGCACCGCCCAGGTGAGCACGAGCGGCCAGCTCGAGACCATCGCAAAAACGATCAGGTCAATCGCCAAAAGCGCGATGAAAATGGCGACAGGCAACCGATCTTCGGCAAACCGAAACAGGGTCGCGCGAGACGCCGGCTTGATCGCAGGGCTTTGAGCCGCTCGAGTGTTTTCTGAATCAAACGGCGGCAAAACCGGTCTCGCTCGGGCAGCTCGAAGTTCGTCCCATACACGTGGATCCTTGAGGAAACTGATCTAGAAGTAAGATCTACCTCCCGTAGAACGATTTGCCTAAGCGCATCAATGCAAATGAAGAAACAATGTTTGCAAAGAATTGGTCGGCGTCTGTTTTAGAGCGCTTAAGGCCTCTCATCCTGCGTCTACCCCGTCTGGGCAGTCCATCACCTGAGCCAACGGCGAAGATCGGACGGGATCGTATCTCTCTCGGTTCCGAGGCGTGGGGTTGTGTTGGCGCCCAAAATCTATCCGGCGATACCTGCGCAGGCAGGTATCCATGGATCTAATCGACCTGCGGTCTTGAAAGCAAACATCCGCCCCTGGACCCCAGCCTACGCTGGGGTCTGCGGGTCTAAGCAAGACCTCTACGCCTCGCCAAACCGCCCATCCTCGATGATCGCCTCATAGTCAGCCTGGATCTGGGCATATTTCATATCAATGCCGATTTTCATCGTTTTGTGCGTGAAGATATACAGCCGATCCGCTTCCACACATTCGGCCACCCAATCGGCAACTTTGTTCGGATCGAGCCCGCCGCGGATCACCTCATTCATCATCTGGAACTGCGGATCATCTTTCGCGTCATCGGCAGTGATTTCGCTTGAAGGTGCGCCGAACCCCGTCGTGTGGATGTTCGTGTTCACCCAACCCGGGCAAAGAACGCTGACGCCAATCTTATGCGGCATCAATTCAGCTTTCAGGCCCTCGGAATAACCGACCACGGCATATTTGGTGGCATTGTAAGGCCCCATGCCGCCCGGAGCGACATGGCCCGCCATGGAGGCTGTATTGATAAAATGGCCACCCGCACCGTGCGATTGGATCAGCGGGGTGAACACTTCCACGCCATAGACGACGCCGAGCAAATTGATGTCGACAATCCACTTCCAATCCTCGATCGGGATCTCACCCGGCTGGCCGCCTTTGCCGACGCCCGCATTATTGGCGACGATATGGACTTTGCCAAAATGATCGATGGTCGCTTGCGCCGCGGCTTTGACTTGTTCGACATCGGCAACGTCGCAAACCACCGAAGCGATTTCATTGCTGTCTTTCGAGAGCTCCGCCACCGCGCGGTTAAGGCCTTCTTCGTCTCGGTCGGCCAGCATCACGCGCGCGCCGCGCTTCAAGAAAGATCGCGCCATGGCGAGCCCGAGCCCGCTCGCGCCGCCGGTGACAAAGGCCACGCGGCCTTGGATATCGCTCATATTGGGTCTCCTATATAAAACGGCCTGCGAGGGATCGCCCAGCAGGCCGCTTCATCTATTCTATTCAAACACCTATTAGGCGCTGACTTTGCCTTTTACAAAGCCCGCCAGGCGTTCATTGATGATTTGGTCTGCTTCGGTCATGATCCGGTCGATCAGCTCTTTACAGGTCGGAATATCGTAGATGAGCCCAGCGACCATGCCGCACGACCACGCGCCCGCATCCATGTCACCTTCCATCATGATCCGCGGATAAACCCCGGCCACTTCATCGATAATATCTTCGAACTTGATCTTATCACCGAGCGCTTTCTCTTTCTCGATCAAACGCTCAACCGCATCATTGGTCAGCACGCGCTCGGTGTTGCGCAGCGAGCGCATGACCAGCCGCGTGTCGAGCTCTGAGGCCGCGACGATGGCTTGTTTCACATTCTCATGCACGGGCGCTTCTTTGGTCGCGATGAAACGCGTGCCCATATTCATACCCTGCGCGCCCATCGCCAGCGAAGCGACGAGAGATCGGCCATCTGCCTGACCACCTGACGAGACGAAGGGAATGTCGAGCTCATCCGCGGCCCGCGGCAGCAGGATCATGTTCGGAATGTCGTCTTCACCCGGGTGACCGCCGCACTCAAAACCATCAACAGAGACCGCATCACAACCAATGTCCTGAGCTTTCAAAGAGTGGCGCACAGACGTGCATTTGTGGATCACTTTGATGCCCGCATCCTTCAAATACGGCAGCACCTCAGACGGATTACGACCCGCGGTTTCAACCACTTTCACACCGCCGTCGATCACAGCTTTGACGATCGCCGGATAATCTGGCGGGTTGAGCGTCGGAAGGAAGGTGATGTTCACGCCGAAGGGCTTGTCCGTCATGTCCCGGCATTTGGCGATTTCATTGGCGAGATCTTCGGGCGTCTTTTGCGTCAGACCCGTAATAATGCCGAGCCCACCTGCATTCGAAACAGCCGCCGCCATTTCTGCAAAACCCACATAGTGCATGCCACCCTGAATAATCGGGTGCTCAATACCAAACATTTCCGTAATGGCGGTTTTCATGCGCATATCCTCCTTGTTCCCGCGCACAATGTCTTTCAAACTGCGCTGAAACAAGTCTGACTTAGGGGAAGCGAGATGCCAATGAAGCTGTTTCTGCACGGGGTTCCCGACACGCCGAGCATGTGGGATCCGCTCCTGTCTGAATTGGGGCTTGCGACAAGCGACTATCGCGCGCCGGCGCTGCCGGGCTTTGTTGAGCCTACCCCGCGCGATTTCGGCTCGACAAAAGAAGACTATGTCGAATGGTACATCGCCGAGATTGAAAAGGCGCACGCTCAATCCGGTCCTGTTGATTTGGTCGGGCATGATTGGGGCGCGATCATTACGATCCGCGTCGCCAGCCTGAGGCCAGACCTGGTCCGAACTTGGTGCGTCGCCAATGCGTTACCGCACCCCGACTATAAATGGCACTCCATGGCGCGGATGTGGCAGACGCCAATCCTTGGCGAGCTCATCACCGCGATCACGCGCAAAGAACAGCTTTGCAAAGCGCTGCATGCGCAAGGCATCCCGGCAGATCTCGCCTCGAAAGAAGCGAGCCATTGGTCCCCGCAGATGAAGAAAGCGATCTTGCGCCTCTATCGATCTGCGAAGACGGTCGGCACGGACTGGTGGCCTGAGACAAAGAACTTGCCGGACCGCGGCCTGGTCTTCTGGGGCGTCGATGACCCTTATGTCCCGGTGGAGATTGCTGACAAGTTCTGCGCCGCGACCGGTGCAAAACTGCTCAAGCAGGAAAAGACTGGGCATTGGTCAATCATTGAGCGGGCGGATGTATTGGCGGCGGCATTGAAGGCGCATTGGGGTTAACATCGAATTGCAAAGAGGGCGGCATGCGCACCGCCGATACCTGCGAAGGCAGGTATCCATGGAAAAATTCCACCAACGGTCTTGCTGGCAAACACTCGTCCCTGGACCCCAGCCTGCGCTGGCGTCGGCGGAAATAGGATCACCCCTCAAACCCCGACAGAAACGCCGCAACATTCGCGCCGAGCGCGTCGACCGCATAGCCACCTTCCATACAAATCAACGTCGGGAGATCGAGTGCCGCGATCATTACGGCCATCTCCGTATACTCGGCCGTCTCAATCCCGAAAAAACTGATCGGGTCACCGGCAAACGTATCGGCGCCATAAGGCACAATCAGCAAATCCGGGGCGAAAGCCTGAACGCGTTCGATCGCTTGGCTCAGCATGACCTGATAGTCCGCCCATTGCGACCCGCGCGGCATTGGGAGGTTGAGGTTAAACCCTGCGCCAGCCCCCTCGCCCGCCTCGTCGGCATGCCCCCAATAGAAAGGGTAATCGGTCTTCGGATCAGCATGCAGAGAGATGGTCAGCACATCATTGCGGGCATAGAAAATACCCTGCGTGCCATTGCCGTGATGATAGTCGACATCCAGCACCGCGACCTTGCTTGCGCCTTTGGCGAGCGCGCACTCTGCGCAAATCGCAGCATGGTTCAAATAGGAATAGCCGCCCATATAGTCCGCGCCCGCATGATGCCCGGGTGGACGGCAAAACGCGAAAGCGGATCGCGCTCCGCTCATCACGTGATCAAGTGCAGAGAGCCCGCTTTGAGCGCTCCAATAGACGGTCTCCCACGTCCCCGCGGCCACGGGCGTTCCGCAATCATAGGCATACTGCCCAAGCTCGGCATCAATCCGCGTGAGATTTAACGGGCGCCGGCCGGTCACCGGAAACACATAAGGAAAAGCATCGCCAGGACGTCCCGCGGCCACCCAATCACCATGCGCGCGCTGCAGGAAACCAACATAGCTTTGCGTGTGCACCGCGAGGATGGGCTCAAGCCCATGATCGGTTGGCGCCGCAATATCCGTGAGCGCGCTCAGGATCGCATCAACTCGCGCCGCACTCTCGGCATGCGGGACAAGCTCACCATTCTGAAGCTCAACCGCGGGCGCGTGTTTAAACTGATGCTCGGAAAAGAAGGCTTTCATAGAGGGAGCCCTAACATAGCGCGCCGGAAACTCTAACGAAGATTGCCTTACTCTTCAGACGCCACCAATTGCGGTAAGATCGGCGCGACGCGCGATTCCATGAAGGACTGCTCGTACGCTTCTTCAGGTGCATCACGGACGGCTTGATCGAGCGCTTCGGCATCTGGGCCAACCAGGATCCGCCAGCGTTCATCGCGGACGCCTTGCAAGATGATACCCGCCGCCTGGGCCGGATCCATGCCATTGTCTCGAAACGCTTCGCCGATGGCTTGCGCATCAGCGGTGTCGTCATCGCCGGTGTTTGGAATGTCATCCTCAGCCAGATCACCAAACTCCCGCATCGTATTCAGCGCGATATTGGTTCCGATATGGCCTGGCATGACCACGCTAGCTTTCAGATGCGGGGCATTGTTTCGAAAATCATTGACCAAGGCTTCCGTGAAGCCTTTGACTGCGAACTTGGCCGCCGAATAGGCGGTGTGCGAGGTTTCAGGCCCGAGGCTCGCCCAGAAACCGTTGACCGAGCTGACATTGATCATATGCCCTTCATCAGCCCGTTTCAGCGCCGGCAGGAAGGCGCGCGCCGAATAGTAGACTCCATTCCAGCAAACCCCAAAGGTCCGCTCCCAAGTATCGCGCGGCGTGTCGACAAAGCTGCCGCCACCGCCAATCCCAGCATTGTTGAATAGAAGGTGGATATGGTCGGTATCATGTTGTTCTAGCGTATCATCGCGAAAGGCATTGAGTTGAGCCTCGATTGCGACATCAGCTAGAAAGCCCGTCACCCGCACCCCTTGCGGCGCACCATCCATGGCATGCGCGATACTCTCATCCATATCAGCTTGAGAGATGTCGCACATCGCTACGCTGCACCCTTCAGAGGCGAGCTGTTTGGCAAGCGCACGCCCCATCCCGGTGCCGCCGCCGGTGATCACCGCCAATTTGCCACTAAAGTCTTTCATGCTTTCCCTCCCAATCATCGTGTTGCTTCAGATCAGCGTAGGATCGGCGCGCCAACTTGCCAATGCAGACGCCGGGGCAACTCGAAGACAAAGGCTTTGATGCGAAGTGTAAACACTTGGCTTTCGACGTTGGCGAAACTTCAACCATCTCCGTTTACTTTATTTTCTACCTTAAGTGGTATGGCTTGAGTCGTATCGGAGTGTGTTTTGTTTAAGTTGCATCTCGACAAAGACCCAGGTCAACTTTGGAAGCGCTATAGTATAGCGCTCGTGATCGTCCTTGCGTTCCTGTCAGCCAGCCACTTCATTGAAGTGCAAGCGATCGCCAAAGCCAAGCAAGATGCCGCGGTAATTAATCTTAGCGCGACGCAACGCGTGCTGTCTCAAAGGATCGTTCTCTACGCCGAAGACTACGCGCTTGGTGGCAACCAAGACGCAGTCGAAGCGCTTACAAATACGGTCAATGAGTTTGAGACCACGCATATCAGCTTGATGGACGACGCCGCCAAGGAAGCCAGCCTAGGCTCGTTGTACCTGTCGCGCACGCCGTCTACCGACGAGGTTGTTCGAAACTTCATTTCAATTGCCCGGGCCATCCCTGACAGTGCGTATCCTCGCGCCCTGCTCGATGAGTTGAAGACCAAAGGTTCGGGAGAGGTTTTGGAACGCCTGGACGAGGCGGTGATTGCCTTTGAAACACGCGTACAAAGCCAGGCGCAATGGGCACAACAGCTTCAACAGATTACGCTTTTCCTCGCCGTAGTCGTCGTCCTCTTAGAGGCCTTGTTTATCTTCCTGCCAGCGCATCGCTTGGTCCAAAAGACTTTGGTTGAACTCCGCGCTAATGCCGAGACGGATGCGCTCACCCGTTTGCGCAACCGCGCCGGGTTTGATCGCGATATTGAAACCGCAATGTCCGACCGCCCTCAAAAGGATAGTGCGCTGACCCTCATCCTTTTCGATCTCGACGACTTTAAAGGCATCAATGATCGGCATGGGCACATGACCGGGGATGCCGTGCTGAAACGGATCGGTCACCGGGTTTCGCATCTTCGAAATATTCTCTCAGCAGGACGCGTTGGCGGTGATGAGTTCGCAATCTTGGTTGATTCCGCTCAATGGAATGCGGACGCGAAACTCGCTGACATCGCAGCCGACATTACCGAGGCGCGGGACATGATTTACCGCCCGATCAATTATCAAGGCCGGGTCATCCACGTCTCCGGCTCGGTTGGGGTCTCGCGCTATCCGGTCGACGCGGGTTCGCTTGCCGACCTTCGCCGCAATGCATCTGCGTCATTGCGTGACGCCAAGAATTCAGGTCGCGGCAGTCTATCGGTTTATAATAAGCGGATCGATGAAGCTGTCCTGCGTCGGCGTACCATTCAGTCTGCCCTACTCTCACGCGAATATCAGGCCGGTTTGTCGGTGCACTTCCAACCCATCGTTGAAACTGAAACGCTCAATATCAAATCGGTGGAAGCGCTTGCGCGCTGGCATCATGAGACTTTGGGGTGGGTCAATCCGATGGAATTCCTGACGATTGCGCGTGAATGCGGCCTCGGCCAAGAAATCGAAACGGCGTTGCGTTCAATAGCCTTGCATGAAATGGGGCCAGCGCTTCGCCAAGGCTGGATCGAAAGTATCTCTTTGAACGTTTCCCCGGTCGAGCTCGGCGCCGATGAGTTCGCCGAAAATCTGCTCAAGCAAATCGCCGAATATAATATCCCCTTCCACCAGATCTGGGTCGAGATCACCGAGTCCGAACGGATGAGCAGCATGGCGATGGCACACAAGAATTTGCAAACGCTGTGTCTCGCAGGGGTCCGGATCGCGCTGGATGATTATGGCATTGGATATTCAAACATCCACCGCCTCGCCAAACTGCCGATCCACCGGGTCAAAGTCGATAAATCTATCATCGCCCACGTTGGGGACGATAAGAAATATGCTGGTGTGTTCAGCTCCAGCGTCCAGCTCGCACGCGCCTTAGGAGCTGAAGTCGTGGCCGAAGGCGTGGAAACCCAAGACCAACTCGCCGAAGTCGAGCGCTATGGCTGTAAATACGTCCAGGGCTATTACCATTATAAGCCGATGCCGGCTGAGACCTGTTTGGAAATCCTCAGCGCCCGAGATGCCTCTGTCGCTTAGACCAGAATGTGGCAACATCGCCATAAGAAAAAACCCGCACCATTCGGCGCGGGTTTTCTGTATCTTATTTGCCTGACCTGAGCCTGGCTGAGGAGACTAGTCCTCCATCGCCTCGAGCTCAGCTTCGTGGCGAGCCCGGTCCGCGGCGCCACGAGCATCTTCGTCGCGATCAACCAGTTCAATGACGGCGCGTGGCGCGTTGTCACCGTGGCGGAAGCCCGCTTTGAGGACGCGCGTATAACCGCCTGAACGGTCTTTATAGCGCTCACCGAAAACGTCGAAGAGTTTGCGAACGGCAGCTTCGTCACGAACCTTTGAGATCGCTTGACGACGAGCGTGCAGATCGCCGCGCTTCGCAAGTGTGATCAGCTTGTCCATGAACGGCTTCATCTCTTTCGCTTTGGGCAGAGTCGTGACGATCTGCTCATGCTCGATCAGAGAGGCTGCCATATTGGCAAACATCGCCTTCCGGTGAGAGGCTGTGCGGTTCAGCTTACGATGTGCGATGCCGTGGCGCATTTTAGTCTCCTTGCGTACCCTCTCGGGCAGACATTCCTATAAGTGGTCGTCGTATTTCTTGGCGAGCGCCTCGATGTCTTCTGGCGGCCAATCAGGCACATCCATACCGAGGTGTAGGCCCATTCCGGCCAAGACTTCTTTGATTTCGTTCAGCGACTTGCGCCCGAAGTTCGGCGTGCGGAGCATTTCCGCTTCGGACTTCTGGATCAGGTCACCAATGTAAACGATATTGTCGTTCTTCAAGCAGTTTGCAGAACGGACAGAAAGCTCAAGCTCGTCAACTTTCTTGAGCAGAACTGGGTTGAACCCAAGATCGCTTTCTTCGGTCTGGCTGGAGCTTTCAGATTCTGGCTCATCAAAGGTGATGAAGAGCTGAAGCTGATCCTGCATGATACGCGCCGCATAAGCGACCGCATCTTCTGGTGAGATCGAGCCATCTGTCTCAACTGTCAGGGTCAATTTGTCATAGTCGAGGACTGTTCCCTCACGGGTGTCTTCAACTTGATAGCCAACGCGGCGAACAGGTGAATAAATCGCATCAACCGGGATGAAGCCAATCGGCGCATCTTCCGGGCGGTTATCGGTAGCAGGCACATAGCCTTTACCGGTCGCGACGGTGAATTCCATGTGCAGGTTTGCACCATCATCGAGCGTACAAATCACGTGATCAGGATTGAGGATCTTCACGTCACCTGGCGTTTCGATTTGGCCAGCTTTGACCTCACCCTTGCCAGATGCTTTGAGGATCATGCGCTTTGGCGCATCAGAAACCATGTCCACGGCGACTTGCTTCAAGTTCAAGATGATCGTGGTGACATCTTCACGCACGCCTTGGATTGAAGAGAACTCGTGAACAACGCCGTCAATTTGAACGCCAGTGATCGCAGCGCCTTGCAGTGAGGACAGCAAGATGCGGCGCAGCGCGTTGCCCAAAGTCGTGCCGAAACCGCGCTCAAGCGGCTCAACAACAAGCTTTGCAACGCGGGTCGCATCACGGCCACCCTCAATAACTGGACGATTAGGGCGGATCAGCGCCTTCCAGTTACGGTCATTTACGATCATGTCTTCGGCTTCGGTCATGCTCAGCCTTTCTGCAAATTCAGATTAATAACGGACTATACGCGGCGACGCTTAGGTGGGCGGCAGCCATTGTGCGGGATCGGTGTAGTGTCACGGATCGCGGTGACAGTCAGACCTGCGGCCTGAAGCGCACGCAGCGCGCTCTCACGACCAGATCCTGGTCCGCGAACATTGACCTCAACTGTTTGAAGGCCGTGCTCCATCGCTTTCTTCGCTGCGTCTTCGGCGGCAACCTGAGCCGCATAAGGCGTAGACTTACGAGATCCTTTAAAGCCCATCGCGCCAGCAGAAGACCAAGAAATGGCATTCCCTTGCGCGTCTGAGATGGTGATCATCGTATTGTTGAAGCTTGAATTTACATGCACGACGCCGGAAGTGATATTCTTGCGAGCGCGGCGTGCAACGCGGGTTGTCTGACGGGCCATCTATCGAAGATCCTATTTCTTCTTGCCGGCAATCGGCTTGGCTGGGCCCTTACGGGTCCGAGCATTGGTGTGCGTGCGCTGGCCGCGAACCGGCAGGCGCTTACGATGACGAAGACCGCGATAGCAACCAAGGTCCATAAGACGTTTGATATTCATCGACACTTCACGGCGAAGGTCACCTTCTACCATATAGTCGCTATCAATCGTTTCACGGATTTTGATGACTTCTGCATCAGACAGATCTGCCACTCGGCGCTCTGGTGTGATGCCAATCTTCTCACAAATTTCGTCGGCTTTGGCTGCGCCAATGCCATGAATGTAACGCAGCGCGATTGGAACGCGCTTATTCGTCGGTATATTGACGCCTGCAATACGGGCCAAAGCCAGTCTCCTAATAGTTCAAAAAGAAAGTCGCAGTTCGCACAGCAAAAACACCGCTGCACGCTTGCAGACTCATCCTCTTAACGAAGTGCGTCGTTATAGACGCAACAATTACCACGTCAACCACTGAATCAGCGGTTCACGCAGCTTCAAACAGCCTCTTTCAAGGCCGCGTCGATTCCACCACTAACTTCATCGATTGACGCCATGCCGTCAACCTCACGCAGGATCCCGCGCTCAGCATAAATCGGCACCAAAGGCGCTGTGTCAGCATTGTACTTTTCAAGCCGAACCGAGAAGGTTTCAGGATTATCATCCTTGCGGCCCTGCTCTTCAAATCGCTTCGTGACCCGCGCCAGAAGCGCGGCCTCATCGACGACCAGCCGAATAACGCTATCGACTTTTTCGCCGCGGCTTTCGAGCAGATTGTCCAAGGCTTCTGCCTGGCCAACGGTTCGCGGGAATCCATCATAGATAAATCCAGCTGCACCTTTGTTCTGATCAAGCTGATCATCGATCAAAGCAATCACTATCTCGTCTGAAACGAGCGCGCCTGATTCGAGGATCGACTTCACTTTGTTTCCGAGCTCAGATCCGGACGCGACGGCGGCGCGAAGCATGTCCCCGGTTGAGAGCTGAATATAGCCGCGTTCTGCGACAAGTTTCTTGGCCTGCGTGCCTTTACCGGCCGCGGGCGGTCCAAACAGGATCAGATTCATTTTTTACGCTTGCCTCCCAACCGCGATTTCTTGATCAGACCCTCATATTGGTGGGCAATCAAGTGTGATTGTATCTGGGTCACCGTATCCATCGTGACCGAAACCACGATCAGCAGGCTGGTTCCGCCGATATAGAACGGAATGCCCGGCACATAGCGGCGCAGAATTTCCGGCATCAAACAGACGAAGACCAAGTAAATCGCACCAATCGTGGTGAGCCGTGTCAGCACATAATCGAAATAGGCAGCGGTGTTTTTACCAGGACGGATGCCGGGAACGAACCCGCCATATTTTCGCAAATTGTCGGCTGTCTCTTCCGGATTGAACATGATTGAGGTGTAGAAGAACGTAAAGAACGCCACGAGCACACCATAGGTGATGATATAGGTCCAGCTGCCTGGCGAGAAGGCTGTCGCCATCCAAGCCACGAACCCGCCATCTGCCGTCGCATCAGCGGCCACCGCAGTGTTTCCGCCGAGAATACCGACCGCGGTCAAAGGCAGCATTAGAATCGCAATCGCGAAGATTGGCGGGATAACGCCAGATGTGTTCAGCTTCAGCGGCATGAATGAGCTTTGGCCTTGAGCCGCTTGGTTGGCCGCTTGCTGGCGTTTCGGATACTGGATCAGAACCCGGCGCTGCGAACGCTCGATGAACACGATGAATACGGTCAGAGCGATAACTAGCGCCGCAACACCGACCACAAAGACGACATTGATCCCCTGCTCTCGCGAACCGCTAAACAGATTGAAGATCGCGCGCGGCATCTCCGCAATAATGCCGGCAAAGATGATCAGCGAGATGCCGTTACCGACGCCGCGAGCGGTAATCTGCTCACCCATCCACATCAGGAACATGGTGCCGCCCGTGAACGTGGTCACCGCGGTCAGCACGAAGAACCATTGAGGCATGCTGTCATAAGCCGCGCCTGACAGGCCCATCGAGATCCCGAAGCTCTGCACCACCGCGAAGGCGAGTGTCAGATAACGGGTATATTGGTTGATTTGTTTCCGGCCAGACTCGCCTTCTTTCTTCAGCTTCTCAAGCGAAGGCACTGAAGACGTCATCATTTGAATGATGATCGAGGCGGTGATGTAAGGCATCACGTTGAGCGCGAAGATACTCATCCGCTCAATCGCGCCGCCGGCAAACATATTCATATTGCCGAGCATGCCGCCTTCTTGGCTGGCAAACAGAGTCGCAAACTGATCCGGGTCAATCCCTGGCAGCGGGATATAGGTCCCGAGCCGGTACAAGAACAGCACAAACAAAGTGAACAGAATGCGGCTTTGCAGATCCTTCGCCTTCGCAAAGGTCCCGAAATTCATATTCCGCGCGAGTTGTTCAGCAGCAGTGGCCAAGGGGGACTCCTTCTCCCGGAAACGCGTTCGCCGCCAAGATTGGCGGCGAAAGCTGATTTGTGAAGACGTTTAGTGGAAAAAGCTAGTAAATTATTCTGCTTTTTCTGTCGGGACAGGTCCGGTCAAAGTGACCTTTCCGCCCGCCTTCTCGATCGCTTCGACCGCTGCTTTAGAGGCGCCAGTGACAGTGATTTTCACCTTTTTAGGCGCATCACCTTTGGCCAGCAGACGAACACCATCTTTCAACCGGCGAATAACGCCCGTTGCGACCAGGTCTTCTTCCGTGATCTCTTTTTTGACGTCCAGCTTCCCAGCTTCGATCGCCTTAGACAGAAGGCCAAGGTTCAGCCAAGCATGGTTTTTCGAGTTGCGGGCTGTGAAGCCGCGCTTTGGCAGACGCATATAGATCGGCATCTGGCCGCCCTCGAAGCCATTAATGGCTACACCTGAGCGAGACTTTTGACCTTTGACACCACGGCCACCGGTCTTGCCTTTGCCCGACCCAACGCCGCGACCAACACGGTGCCGCTTTTTGGTTGAGCCTTCTGCAGGAGAGAGTTCGTTGAGTTTCATTGTCTATCCCTCGACGACTTCAACAAGGTGAGACACCTTATTGATCATGCCGCGAACGGCAGGTGTATCTTCCAGCGTCCGGGTGCGGCCGATCTTATTCAGACCAAGGCCGACCAGTGTTTGACGCTGATCTGGCGCGCGACGGATCGGGCTACCGGTCTGGCGCACTGTGACGGTGGCTTTTGCTTTTGCCATTGGTCAGATCCTCTTTGCTTACGCGTCAGCCGCTTCGGCCATGCCAGCTTCAGACGCGCCATCGGTCCGACGACCGACAATGTCTTGAACTTTCAGGCCGCGCTTCGACGCAACAGAACGTGGGCTCGCCTGATTGACGAGGGCGTTAAAAGTCGCGCGAACCATGTTGTACGGGTTAGACGAGCCGATTGACTTGCCAACCACGTCCTGGATGCCGAGCACTTCCATAACCGCACGCATCGGACCACCGGCGATCACGCCAGTCCCGGGAGGCGCTGCGCGGAGGACGACTTTACCAGCGCCCCAACGGCCACGGCCATCATGGTGCAATGTGCGACCTTCACGAAGCGGCACGCGAACCATGTTGCGCTTTGCTTCTTCAGTGGCTTTGCGGATCGCTTCAGGCACTTCGCGGGCTTTACCCTTACCGAAGCCTGCGCGGCCCTTTTGATCGCCAACAACGACAAGCGCTGCGAAACCAAAATTCTTACCACCTTTAACGGTTTTGGCGACACGGTTGATACCGACGAGTTTGTCGACGAATTCGCTTTGCTCTTCGTCGCGATCTCTGCGGCGTCCGCGGCCTCGACCTCTTTCTTCAGCCATGGTGACTCTCCTAGAACTTCAGACCGCCCTCACGGGCGGCGTCTGCCAGGGCTTTCACCCGGCCATGGAACACATAACCACCGCGATCGAAGACAACATCTTCAATCCCGGCTTTCTTCGCGCGCTCAGCAACCACTTTGCCGACCTTTTCGGCCGCTTCCATGGTGCTGGTCGATTTCAGACCTTTGCGAACATCAGCTTCCAAAGTGGAGGCAGATGCCAAGGTCACACCCTGCTCATCATCAATGATTTGAGCAGAAATGTTTTTGCCAGACCGTGCCACGGACAAACGGGCTTTGCCTTCCGCAGTTTTGCGGAGCTTGGCACGGGAGCGTTGCTGGCGACGAAGGAATTTTTCGCGTGAGGACAACATGACTATTTCTTCTTGCCTTCCTTACGGCGGACGTATTCGCCCTGATAACGAACACCCTTGCCTTTATACGGCTCTGGGCGGCGGTAATTACGGATCTCAGCAGCGACCTGACCAACGACCTGTTTGTTCGGCCCAGAGATTTCGATCTCTGTTGGCTTCGCACATTTGATCTCGATGCCGTCTGGCGCCGTGTAGATCACGTCGTGGCTGAAGCCGAGGGCCAGCTTCAGGTCTTTGCCTTGCATTTGCGCACGATAACCAACGCCGACAAGTTCAAGCGTTTTCGTGAAGCCTTCAGCTGCGCCTTGAACCAAGTTTGCAGCGTTCGAGCGGGAAGTGCCCCACAACGTCCGTGCAGATGGATCAAGTGCTTGAGCAAAAGTCATCTTCTTGCGGCCTTTCTCGTCATTGAGGCGAATTTTTTCATTCGCCGCACTGACCAGATCGTCGCGCGGATTGATGCGCAATTCTGCACCTTCAAGCTCAGCCGAGATCACTTCAGGAAGCTCAAGCGAGAGCTCACCTTTCGGGCCTTTGGCTTTCACCAGCTGACCTTCGATCGTGACCGTCGTGCCTGACGGGACAGAAATCGGAAGTTTGCCAATACGAGACATATTAGTTCACCCTTCCCCTAGAATACGCGGCACAGAATCTCGCCGCCGACATTCTCGTTACGCGCAGTGTTGTCAGACATCACGCCTTTCGAGGTCGACAGGATCGAAATCCCAAGCCCATTACGAACCAGTGGAATGTCACTCTTAGAAGAGTAGACGCGCCGGCCTGGCTTCGAGACGCGACGGATCTCAGAGATCACCGGCGTGCCATCGAAATATTTAAGTTCAATCTCGAGATGCTTGTGACCGTCTTTTTCGATCTCAGCATACCCACGAATGTAACCCTCGCCTTGCAACACTTCGAGCACACGTGCCCGGAGCTTAGAGGCCGGTGTTACGACTTTATCCATCCCGCGCATTTGCGCGTTCCGAATGCGTGTCAGCATATCACCGAGGGGATCAGAAAACGACATTATATCCCTCCTTACCAGCTAGACTTGACGAGACCTGGGATCTTCCCGAGTGAGCCAAGCTCACGAAGGGCAATCCGAGACATCTTTAATTTGCGGTAGTAACCGCGCGGACGACCAGAGACTTCGCAACGATTACGCACCCGGTTCGGGGCGGAGTTGCGAGGAAGCTCAGCCAGTTTCAGACGCGCTTTAAAACGCTCTTCCAAAGGCAGATCTTCATTCAACGCGATCGCTTTAAGCTCTTCACGTTTGGCGGCATAACGCTCGACCAGACGCTTACGCTTATCGTTCCGCTCAACAGCACTCTTTTTAGCCATTACAGTCTTCCTCTAGTGCTAGTTTCTGAACGGGAAGCCGCACTGCGCGAGCAGGCTCTTGGCTTCTTCGTTCGAGTTGGCGGTGGTACAAACAATAATGTCCATACCGCGAATATCGTCGACATCGTCATAGTTGATCTCTGGGAACACGAGTTGTTCCTTGAGGCCCATGGCGAAATTGCCGCGTCCGTCAAAGCTCTTGCCGTTCAGACCGCGGAAGTCTTTCACGCGTGGCAGAGCAATATTGGTCAGACGGTCGAGGAATTCGAACATCTGATCACGACGCAGCGTGACTTTACAGCCGATCAGCATGTCTTCGCGAAGCTTAAAGCCGGCAATCGACTTACGCGCTTTGGTCGCGACAGGCTTCTGGCCTGCAATCTTTTCCATCTCAGCCAGCGCCGTCTTGATCTTCTTAGAGTCAGCAACAGCTTCGCCGACACCCATATTGATCACGACTTTGTCGAGCTTCGGAATTTGCATATCATTCGTGTAGCCGAACTCTTCTTTGAGCTTGGCACGAATTTGCTCATTATACTTCTTCTTGAGGCGAGGAGTGTAGTCTTTAGACATCTAGAGCCTCTCCTGAACGTTTGGCAAAGCGCGTCTTGCGGCCATGCTCATCAGTTTTAAACCCAACCCGTGTCGGCTTGCCGTCCCGTGGATCAAGCATCGCAACATTTGAAACGTGAATTGGCGCTTCAAATGAGTTGATACCGCCCTGAGGATTGGCCTGGCTTGGCTTCACGTGACGCTTCACAACGTTCACGCCGCGCACAACCACACGGTTCTCAGCTGGAATGACTTTCAACACTTCGCCCTCTGCGCCTTTATTACGGCCAGTGAGAACGATCACGCGGTCACCCTTTTTCACCTTCGCAGCCATAGCTACAGCACCTCCGGCGCCAGTGAGACGATCTTCATGTGGTTCTTGGCGCGCAGTTCGCGAGGAACAGGTCCAAAGATCCGTGTGCCGATCGGCTCATTGTTATTGTTGATCAGGACAGCCGCATTGGTGTCGAACCGGATGGTTGACCCGTCTGGGCGGTTAATGTCCTTAGCGACACGAACGACGACGGCACGACGCACGTCACCCTTCTTTACGCGGCCGGTCGGAATCGCTTCCTTGATCGAGACCACGATAACATCACCTACAGACGCGTAACGACGTCCGGCACCGCCCAGCACTTTAATGCACTGAACACGGCGGGCGCCAGAATTGTCCGCGACCCGTAGGTTGGACTGCATCTGAATCATGCGTCGCCTCCATCAGAGGAAATGACTTCCCAACGCTTCAGCTTCGAACGCGGCGGACACTCACGAATGGTGATTGTCTGACCTTCGACGGCAGCATTGTCTTCGTCATGTGCGTGGTAGCGCTTAGAGCGACGCACGGTTTTCTTTAGAAGCGGGTGGAGGAAACGACGCTCCACGCGCACGATCGCGGTCTTGTCCTGCTTGGTCGAGACCACTACGCCTTCCATAACACGTCTAGGCATATCTTACTCCTACGCCTCAGCGTCCGCGCGGGCCTGCTCGCGAAGCAGGGTCTGGACGCGAGCGATATCGCGACGGACGACCTTGATGCGGGCGGTCTTTTCCAACTGGCCAGTGGCCTGTTGAAAGCGGAGGTTGAACTGTTCCTTCTTCAGTTGCAGGAGGTCTTCCTTCAACTGATCCGGGCTCTTCGAACGGAAATCAGCAGCTTTAGCCATGCTTAAATTCCTTCAATCCGTCGGACGATTTTCGTGCGGATTGGCAGCTTAGCTGCGCCGAGGCGGAGCGCTTCCAGCGCAACCTCATCCGGAACACCGTCGATTTCAAACAAGATGCGACCAGGCTGAACCCGAGCGACCCAACGGTCGACAGAGCCTTTACCTTTACCCATCCGAACTTCGATTGGCTTGGCTGTGACCGGCGTATCTGGGAAGACACGGATCCAAACCTTACCTTGACGCTTCATCTCACGGGTAACGGCCCGACGAGTTGCTTCGATTTGGCGTGCGGTGACGCGCTCAGGCTCAAGAGCTTTGAGACCAAACGAGCCAAAAGCGATCGAATAGCCACCTTTTGCGGTGCCTTTGATCCGGCCTTTGAACGCCTTACGGTATTTTGTACGTTTCGGCTGACGCAT
Organism: Hyphomonas sp. ske169; assembly: GCF_056850855.1. Classification (NCBI taxonomy): domain Bacteria; kingdom Pseudomonadati; phylum Pseudomonadota; class Alphaproteobacteria; order Hyphomonadales; family Hyphomonadaceae; genus Hyphomonas; species Hyphomonas sp. ske169. The sequence goes on from NZ_CP096146.1 coordinate 777,958, forward strand.
CTCTTATGCTCCTGCCTGTGGGCCCGAAGCCGGACCACGCTGGTTGCCAGAGCGCGCACGTGACTCACCAGAAGTCTCTGCACGGCGATCACGAGCCATTGGATCATGCTCCATGATCTCGCCCTTATAGATCCAGATCTTGATGCCGATGATGCCGTAGGTGGTCAGCGCTTCGGCTGTGCCATAATCGATATCAGCGCGCAGCGTGTGCAGCGGCACAGATCCTTCAGAATACTGCTCAGTCCGAGCGATCTCAGCACCGCCAAGACGGCCAGAAACCATGATCTTCACACCTTCAGCGCCGAGACGCATGGTGTTTTGGATCGAACGCTTCATCGCCCGACGGAAAGATCCGCGACGTTCAAGCTGGCGAGCAATGTCTTCAGCAACCAAAGTTGCATCAAGCTCAGGCTTACGAATTTCAACCAGGTTCACACGAACCTCATCGTCGGTCATGTTTGACAGCTGACGACGCAGGCTTTCAATGTCTGCACCTTTCTTACCGATGACCAGACCTGGACGTGCGGTGTGAATGGTGACGAGGCATTTCTTGTGCGGACGCTCGATGATGATCCGAGAGATACCGGCCTGACCGAGACGCTTTTTGATATGCTTCTGGATCGCGAGGTCTTCGTGAAGAAGACGCCCGAAATCCGCGCTATCGGCATACCAGCGGCTGTCAGAGGTCCGGTTAATCCCGAGACGTAGACCGATTGGATTTACTTTCTGACCCATTATGCGGCCTCCGCTTCTTGCGACGTGTCACGCAGGACAACTGTCAGCTGCGAGAATGGCTTCATGACCCGAGCGGCACGACCACGGGCACGCGCGCGAATACGCTTCATGACCAGGTTTTTGCCGACATGGGCTTCGGCCACGACCAGGCTATCAATGTCCAGGTCGTGATTGTTTTCAGCATTAGCGACCGCGCTCTTCAAAAGCTTGCGAACGTCTGCTGCAGCGCGCTTACGAGAGAATTGCATCTCGTCGATCGCTTTTTGCACAGGCAAACCGCGGATCTGCTGCGCCAGCAGGTTCAGCTTTTGCGGGCTAGAACGATACATGCGCAGAACCGCGCGCGCTTCGTTTGAGGCCTGCTTTGGAGGATTCTTGGCTTGACCCATGACTATCTCCGCTTCGCTTTCTTATCCGCGCCGTGACCGTAATAGGTCCGGGTTGGAGCAAACTCACCAAGCTTGTGTCCGACCATTTCCTCATTGATGAGGACAGGGACAAACTTGTTGCCATTGTGAACCTGAAAATTCAGACCAACGAATTGCGGCAGGATGGTCGAACGACGTGACCAGGTCTTGATGACCTCACGACGTTCAGACGCTTGCGCCTTTTCGGCCTTCTTCAGGAGGTAGCCGTCGACAAACGGGCCTTTCCAGACGGAACGTGACATTCTCTACGTCTCCCTAGCGTTTCGCGTTACGGCGACGGATGATCAAACGATCCGAAGCCTGTTTCCGGCGGGTTTTTGGCCCGCGTGTTTTCTTACCCCAAGGCGTCACTGGGTGACGTCCACCGGAGGACTTACCTTCACCACCACCGTGCGGGTGATCGACCGGGTTCATAACCACGCCGCGAACGTGCGGACGCTTGCCTTTGTGGCGGTTACGGCCGGCTTTACCCATGACTTGGTTCATATTGTCTGGGTTAGACACGGCGCCGATTGTGGCGATGCACTGATCTGGAACCATGCGCAGCTCACCAGAGGTCAGCTTGATCTGTGCGTAACCAGAGTCGCGACCAACCAGCTGAGCGTAGCAGCCTGCAGAACGCACCATTTGCGCGCCTTTGAGAGGCTTCATCTCAATATTGTGGATGATCGTACCAACTGGGATATTCTTCAGAGGAAGAACGTTCCCTGGCTTAATGTCAGCGGTCTTAGAAGAGATCACCGTGTCGCCAACTGCGAGACGCTGCGGTGCAAGAATGTAAGACAGCTCGCCATCTTCATACTTGATCAGCGCGATAAACGCAGTGCGGTTCGGATCATATTCAAGACGCTCAACCGTTGCCGGCACGTCCCACTTGTTCCGCTTGAAATCGATTTTACGATAAAGACGCTTTGCAGCCCCGCCTTTGTGGCGCGCTGTCATGCGACCCTTATTGTTACGACCACCGGTCTTGGTCAGACCTTCGGTGAGCATTTTCACCGGACGGCCTTTGTGCAGCTCAGAGCGGTCAACGAGGACCAGCTGGCGACGACCGGGTGAAGTAGGTTTGTATGTCTTTAAAGCCATCTAAATCTCCTACAGGCCCGTCGTGATGTCGACAGACTGGCCGTCTTTCAGAGTCACGATCGCCTTTTTGAAATCAGACCGACGGCCGAGCGTTCCGCGGAAGCGCTTGGTCTTACCCTTCACCAGGATCGTGTTGACCTTAGTGACATCGACTTTGAACAGGTTCTCAACCGCTTCTTTGATGTCTGGCTTGGTGGCAGTCAGCGGAACACGAAAGATGATCTTGTTCTCTTCAGCAACCAGCGTCGACTTCTCCGTAATGATCGGAGACAGAAGCGTGTCATAATTGTGAGGCTTGATATCAGCCATGGATTAAGCCTCCGCTTTTGCGCCATTGAAGCGCGCATCGATGCTTTCCAACGCATCTTTGGTCAGGACCAAAGTCTTGCGGCGAAGCACATCATAAACATTGAGACCAGCAGCTGGCAGAACGTCCACATTTGGAATGTTCTGAGCGGCCTTGGCGAAATTCGCGTCGAGCTCAGCACCGCCAATGATCAGCGCATTCGACAGACCAAGCTTGGTGAGCTTTGCAGACAGATCTTTGGTTTTCGCTTCTTTCAGCTCTGCTTTGTCGAGCACCAGGACGGCATCAGCCTTGACCTTAGACGACAGGGCGTGAGCGAGGGCCATTTTGCGGACCTTTTTTGGCAGCGCGTGCGCGTGGCTACGAACGCGCGGGCCGTGCGCAACCGCACCACCAACAAAGATGTTCGCATTCTTAGAGCCGTGACGTGCGCCACCTGAGCCCTTTTGGCGAATATATTTCTTGGTTGTGACAGAAACGTCGGCGCGCTCCTGGGTCTTGTGAGTCCCAGCTTGGCGCTTGGCGAGCTGATAGCGAACCATACGCTGAATGACGTCGCCGCGGATCTCTTCGATCCCGAACACCGCATCATCAACAGTCGCTTTTCCAGCCGCTTTGCCTTCAAGAGTTTTGACGGAGAGTTCCATTATTCAGCACCCTCTTTCAGAAGTTTCTTCAGCAGGTCTTGGTCGACTTTCGCGCGCGGCTGACCGCCTGCGAGAATGTCTTTAGCCTGACCGACCCAATCTTCGTTGGCCGCATCTTCTGCGACACCAAGCTCTTCGAGAAGCGCAGCACGCTCATCATCAGCCATTGCCACGAAACCAGAAAGCGTGCCGAGGCCTTTTTCTTTCAGAGCTTCTTCAGTCTTAGGACCAATGCCATCGACCAGAACGATATTGTCAGCAGCAGTGCCTTCAATCTTCACGTCAGCAGCTGGCGCAGCACCCTTTGCCGGGGCCTTGAAAGAGCCTTCCGCTGGTGCGTCGGCGTGGATCGCCTTCTTCACCGCGTCGCGGATCTCAACATAAGAGCCTTCTGCGCCAGGGATCGCGCCTTTGATCAGAACCAGGCCGCGCTCAACATCTGTGCGCACGATTTCGAGGTTCTGAACCGTCTTACGGTCGACACCATAATGGCCGGCCATTTTCTTGCCCTTGAAGACCCGACCTGGATCTTGGCACTGACCTGTCGAACCGTGCGAACGGTGAGAGATAGACACACCGTGCGTGGCGCGAAGACCACCAAAGTTCCAGCGCTTCATCGCACCGGCAAAACCTTTACCGATGGAAACGCCAGCGACGTCGACTTTTTGACCAGGAACAAAATGATCGGCCTGAACTTCAGCGCCGATCTCTGGCAGAGTGATGTCAGATTTGACACGGAACTCTGAAACTTTTGCTTTAGGTGCGACACCCGCTTTAGCGAATTGCTCACGCTGGGCTTTCGCCGTGCGCTTTGCTTTCTTTTCGCCAGCACCCATCACGACAGCGGTATAGCCATCGGTGCGCTTGACCTGGCCACCTTTTTTGGTGGTCACGTCGCGCTCATCTTCGGTGCGGAGGCCGACAACCTGACAGCCATCTAGCGCTAGCACAGTGACCGGCACGTGGCGGCCCTCTTCGCTAAATACACGTGTCATGCCCAGTTTACGGGCGAGCACGCCAGAACGTTGAGCTGGAAGCGCCATTAGCGTGCTCCCTCAAGTTTAATCTCGATACCAACGCCAGCCGACAGATCGAGCTTCATCAGCGCGTCGACGGTTTGTGGGGTCGGGTCAACAATGTCGAGAATACGCTTGTGCGTACGGATCTCGAATTGCTCACGAGACTTTTTGTTGACGTGTGGAGACCGGTTGACTGTGAAACGCTCTTTGCGGGTCGGCAGTGGGATAGGCCCACGTACTTCTGCGCCAGTGCGCTTGGCAGTCGAAACGATTTCGCGTGCCGACAAATCGAGCGCGCGGTGATCGAAGGCTTTCAGCCGGATCCTGATATTCTGTTTTTCCATCCTGCGATGTCCGTTCACGTAAAAACCACACATCTAGGCAGCACAGCTCTCTGAGCGCCGAGATACGAGGAAATCCAGTTGTTCGTTTCGGTTGCCAGCGTTTGCCGATTTTCGGCACAGCCTGACTTGCGAATGGTGGCCAATACGGGAATCAATCGCCCGCGTCAACAGGCCGGTGTGTAGATTCTGTGACGGGGCTGAAATCTCAACAAAACCCGCCCCTGTCGCCCGATCATCCGGAGCGCGTCGAGCGGCTGAAATCGATCCGATCAGACTCGCTTTAACCGATCATTTGGCGGATCTGAATATAGGCCTAAAATAAGCCTAAGCAATCGGGAGACACGGCATGCAACGAATGATCGACACACCCACGGGGCAGCTCTCTGTACATGTGGAAGGGTCCGGCCCGCTCATTCTGTGTGTGCATGGCTGGCCCGAGCATTCTTGGTCCTGGCGCCATCAAGTCGCGTACTTCTCTAAGCAAGGCTATACCGTCGCCGCCATGGATGTCCGCGGCTATGGTGACAGCGCCGCCCCGGCAGAGATCGAGCCATACGCGCTAAAGAACCTGGCCGCCGACACGGCCGCGGTGATTGATGCTTTAGGCGACGAGCCCGCTATCTTGTTCGGCCATGATTGGGGCGCGCCAATCACCTATTCCACCGCTCTGCTCTATCCGGAAAAAGTCCGCGCCGTTGCCGGGATGAGCGTGACCTATACGCCCGCCTCCGACGTCTCATTGCTGGATCTGATGAAAATGGTCCATGCTGGCAAGTTCTTTTACATGGTTTATTTCCAGGCCGAAGGCGTTCCCGAAGCCGAATTTGGCGCCGATCCACGCGCCGCTCTGCGCAAAATCTATTACAGCATTTCTGGCGAGTCTCTTGCCGACGGCCTGACCCTGGAAAAGCCTGAAGACGCGAAAATGTTGGACGGCCTAATCGATCCCGATCCCTTCCCCGCCTGGCTGACCGAGAAGGATCTCGACATCTATGTGGAGGCTTTCGCCAAGTCAGGCTGGCATGGCCCGTTCAACCGCTATCGCGCGCTCGATCTCGATCACAAATATTCCGAACCGGTACGCGGCAAAAATCTCTCCATGCCGACGTGCTTCATTGGCGGTGAAAAAGATCCGGTGCGGAATTTTGTGCCAGGCGTCGATATTTATGAAATGGCCGGCGCCGCCTGTGACGATTTCCGAGGCACCACGATCGTTCCAGGCGTCGGACATTGGGTCCAACAAGAAGCGCCCGAAGCCACCAACGCCGCCTTAGACAAATTCTTGGCCGATCTGTAGCCCACCCCCAAAAATAAAAAAATCTTTTGTAAGAAACCTGATTGCCCTCAGACTAAAAGGGTATGAAGCCTAATCCGTCTGTAAATCAGCTTTATCTCGAAGCCGCGGACACGTTCGCTTACGCCATGCAACGCTTGGCGCGCGCAACTGAAGCGCATCAGGAGCGCCGTCGGGATTTGCTGCAAGACATGCATTTCCAGCTTTGGAAAAGTCTCGCGGCTTTTGACGGTCGGTGCACGCTGAAAACATGGGTCTACCGCGTGATTCACAATACCGCGGCGAGCCATGTCCATCGCGAGGCCCGTCAATCCGCAGAGCGGGTCGACCTGCAAGAGGCGGAGAATGTACCAGATTTAAGCAATCTCGCTCTGATGGTTGAGCGCGATGATGCTCTGGCCAGGCTTCATGACTGGATCCGCAAACTCAAGACTTCGGACCGGCAGATCCTGACGCTCTATTTAGAGGATCTCAGTGCCGCCGAAATCTCCGACATTACCGGGTTCAAAACCGGCGCGATTGCGACCCGCATTTCGCGCCTCAAAAGCAAACTGGCTCAAGACTTCAAGGAGACATCGCAATGACCGACCATGATCCTCTCCGTGATCTTTGGGCGTCTGACCAAGGAGACAAATTCACCATGTCGATTTCTGACCTAACCGCTCGTTCTGATCACTTTCAATCGCGGATCAAGCGCCGCAACCTGATCGAATATCTTGCCGCCATCATCGTGATAGCCGCCTTTGGCTGGATCGCGGCGGCTGCCCCGGTCTGGTCGGTTCGCATCGGCGCCATCCTGATCATGGCGGCCGCCGTCTATATTAGCTGGAAACTCCACCAAATTGGCTCCGCCGACACCCCGCCGCATGCCACATCCGCCCAGACGCTCGCCAATCATCATCGCGATGAATTGGTTCGCCAGCGCGATGCGCTAAAGTCGGTGTGGCGCTGGTATTTGCTGCCTTTCGTTCCCGGCATGATCGTGTTCTCGATCGGCACTGCGCTGGAATCGGCTGCCGCTTCTGGAGCTCCGGTCTGGCTGTCACTCGCCATTTCGTCGGTCAGCCTCGGGATCATCGCGGCGGTGTTTTACGGCATCTATGCGCTCAACGCCCACGCCGCGAAAAAACTCGATGCCGAGATTGATGCGCTAGAAGCGGTGATGGAGACCTAAGGAAAAACTGGCACGGGCGCCAGGACTCGAACCCGGGACCCTCGGTTTTGGAGACCGATGCTCTACCAACTGAGCTACACCCGTCCAGTGGCGCCTAAATGCCTCATGCCGATCAGAGATGCAATGGCCGAGCACAGGAAATCCACCTTTCAGACGGTTCAGAAGCATGTTTGACTGACTGCAAACCAGGAGGATCCATAATGGCCCGCATTTCCTATGCCGACGAGACCGCGTTTGACGACAAAACCAAACATCTGATCGGCCAATTGGCGCCGCTAAATATCTTCAAAATGATGGCGCATGCCCCTGGCCTGCTCCGGCCCTTTGTCGATCTTGGCGGCGCTTTCTTGTTTGAAGGCAAACTCGATCCCGTCACCCGCGAATGCGCAATCTTGCGGGTCGGCTATCTCTCAAAGGCGGGCTATGAGACCGCGCAGCACGAAAAAATCGGGCTCGATCTTGGCATGACCGAAGGCTTGTTCGACGCCTTACGAGCTGGACCGAACGCGGCGGGCTTTACCGAGGAACAACAGCTCGCGGTCGCTTATGTCGACGATCTCGTCGCGAATGTGAAAGCCGGAGACGCCACCTTTGCGCCGGCCTTAGCGCATTTCGGCGCCGAGCAACTCCAAGAGCTCACCCTGGTGACCGGCTATTATATGATGGTGTGCCGGTTCTTAGAAACGTTCGAAGTCGATATTGAAGCGGGCGGCGCGCGCGGCCTGGATGTAAACTAGCGCTGCCCGCGTCCCCAACAAAAAACCCCGCAGCTTTTGCTGCGGGGTTTCTTTAATTTGAAGTGTGGTTGTGTCTCTTATTTAGAGACAGAGGCCACAACACCCGCGCCGACTGTGCGGCCACCTTCGCGGATCGCGAAGCGCAGGCCTTGGTCCATGGCGATTGGCTGGATCAGCTCAACGCTCATTTTCACATTGTCGCCTGGCAGAACCATTTCTTTGTCCGCTGGCAGCGTCACAACACCGGTAACGTCTGTTGTACGGAAGTAGAATTGTGGACGATAATTGGTGAAGAATGGCGTGTGACGGCCACCTTCTTCTTTCGTCAGAATATAGGCTTCTGCTTCGAACGTTGTGTGCGGGGTGATTGAACCCGGCTTACAAAGAACCTGACCACGCTCAACACCTTCACGGTCGATCCCGCGGATCAGAGCACCAATATTGTCGCCGGCTTGACCTTGGTCGAGCAGCTTACGGAACATTTCAACACCGGTCACAGTGGTTTTCTGTGTGTCACGGATACCAACAATCTCGACTTCTTCGCCAACTTTGACGATGCCTGTCTCAACCGGCCGGTGACAACCGTACCACGACCAGAGATTGAGAACACGTCTTCCACTGGCATCAGGAAGTCCTGATCAATCGGGCGATCTGGCGTTGGGATATAGTCATCCACAGCCGCCATCAGTTCGATGATCTTGTCTTTACCGATATTGTCGTCACGACCTTCAACCGCCGCAAGCGCAGAACCAGCAATGATCGGAATATCGTCGCCTGGGAATTCGTAAGAGCTCAGAAGCTCACGGATTTCCATTTCGACGAGCTCGAGCAGCTCTTCATCGTCAACCTGGTCAACTTTGTTCATGAACACTGTCAGCGCTGGAACACCAACCTGACGGGCAAGCAGGATGTGCTCACGAGTCTGTGGCATTGGGCCGTCAGCAGCGTTCACAACCAGGATCGCGCCGTCCATTTGCGCCGCACCGGTGATCATGTTTTTCACATAGTCAGCGTGTCCAGGGCAATCGACGTGTGCGTAGTGACGGTTTTCCGTCTCATACTCAACGTGAGCGGTATTGATGGTAATCCCGCGCGCTTTTTCTTCTGGCGCAGAATCGATGTCCTCATAAGAGCGCTTCTCAGCACCCGTAACATCAGCCAGCACCATTGTGATCGCTGCGGTTAGCGTTGTCTTACCGTGGTCCACGTGTCCAATCGTGCCGATGTTCACGTGCGGTTTTGTACGCTCAAACTTCTCTTTGGCCATTATACTCTCCTGTACTTACAGCCTGAATTCAAAACTCGTTCAAAGGGCCCTTTGGGTGATCGCCAGGCCGGTCTTTGGATCGATCGCTAGCCCGCCAGCTCCTGGGTAATCTTTTGGGCCTCTGCCTTTGGGACTTCAGAATAGTGGTCGAACTGCATGGTGAACTGTCCGCGTCCTTGCGACATGCCGCGCAGATCGCCAACATAACCGAACATGTTGACCAGTGGGACGAAAGCATTGATCGCCGTCACATTGCCGCGTGGCTCAGAGCCTTGGATCTGACCACGACGCGAGTTCAGGTCACCAATGACGTCGCCCATATAGTCTTCAGGTGTGACGACTTCAACTTTCATCATCGGTTCCATCAAGCGTGGATCACCTTCTGATTTCAGCTCACGGAACGCGGCACGGGCAGCGATTTCAAACGCCAGAACGCTTGAGTCGACATCGTGGTATGCACCATCTGTCAGCGTCGCTTTGAAGTCAGTCACTGGGTAACCAGCAAGCAGACCGTTTTCTTTCGCCATGCCGAGACCTTTTTCGACACCTGGAATGAATTCTTTCGGGACGTTACCGCCAACAATCTTGCTCTCGAACTGGAAGCCAGAACCGGCTTCAAGTGGTTCAAACGTGATTTTCACGCGCGCAAACTGACCAGAACCACCAGACTGTTTCTTGTGCGTGTAATCGATTTCAGCTTCACGGCCGATCGCTTCACGGTAAGCCACTTTCGGCTGACCGATATTCGCTTCGACTTTAAATTCGCGCTTCAGACGATCGACGAGAATGTCGAGGTGAAGCTCGCCCATACCCTTCATGATGGTCTGACCAGATTCCATGTCAGTCTCGACTTGGAAGCTTGGATCTTCCGCCGCGAGGCGCTGCAGACCAACAGACATCTTCTCTTGGTCAGCCTTAGACTTAGGCTCAACCGCGATCTCAATCACTGGATCTGGGAAGGTCATTGTTTCGAGCACAACTGGGTCATTCTTCGCACACAGCGTGTCACCGGTTGTTGTCGCTTTCAGACCTGCCAGAGCGATAATGTCGCCAGCATAGGCTTCTTCGATTTCTTCACGATTGTTCGAGTGCATCATCATCATCCGACCGATGCGCTCTTGCTTATCCTTAGTGGAGTTCAGCATAGAGCCGCCTTTGGTCATGACACCTGAATAGATGCGAACAAAAGTCAGCGAGCCCACGAATGGGTCATTCATGATTTTAAAGGCGAGGCCAGCAAATGGCTGCTCGTCGTCTGCAGAGCGAGCAATGTCACGCGTCTCAGTGTCGTCGCCCGGCTTAAAGCCCATATAGGCAGGCACATCGAGCGGGCTCGGCAGGTAATCAAGCACCGCGTTCAACATTGGCTGAACGCCTTTGTTTTTAAACGCAGAACCCGCGATCACAGGCACAAAGGCCATTTCCAGCGTACCCTTACGGATCAGCTCACGCAGCTTTTCTTGGCTTGGCTCTTCGCCTTCCAAATAAGCTTCCATAGCTTCTTCGTCGAGCTCAACAGCAAGCTCAACCATTTCCGCACGCATTTCTTCGGCTTTGGCTTTCAGTTCGTCACGAACTTCACGCAATTCCCAAGTCGCGCCGAGATCTTCACCCGCCCAAACCCATTCTTTCATGGTGATCAGGTCGACGTGGCCTTCAAGCTCGTTCTCAGCGCCGATTGGCAGCTGAACTGGCAGAGGCTGTGAGCCTGTACGGTCTTTGATCATCTCAACACAGTTGAAGAAGTCAGCACCGATCTTGTCCATTTTATTGACGAATACGATGCGCGGCACGTGATAGCGGTCAGCCTGACGCCAAACTGTTTCCGTCTGCGGCTCGACACCAGCGTTTGCGTCCAGAACACAAACTGCGCCATCGAGAACCGCCAAAGAGCGCTCAACTTCAATTGTGAAGTCAACGTGTCCTGGGGTGTCGATGATGTTCAGGCGGTGCTTTTCAGTCTGAGCCGTTTGGCCGTCTTCTGTGCGCTCCCAGAACGTGGTGGTCGCCGCAGAGGTGATCGTGATGCCACGCTCTTGCTCTTGCTCCATCCAGTCCATGGTCGCAGCGCCATCATGCACTTCGCCGATTTTGTGCGACTTACCTGTGTAGTACAGAATGCGTTCAGACGTCGTGGTCTTACCAGCATCAATGTGCGCCATAATACCAAAGTTACGATAGCGCTCCAGCGGATATTCGCGGGCCATGGGCTTTACCTTCGTAGTTGTGTTCCGGGAGGAAACGGAAGCTCTTTAAGTGAAATCTACCAACGATAGTGCGAGAACGCGCGGTTGGCTTCCGCCATCTTGTGCGTATCTTCGCGCTTCTTGACCGCGTTGCCGCGTCCTTGAGAAGCGTCCATGAGCTCTCCAGCGAGGCGCTCACGCATGGTGTTTTCGTTGCGGCTGCCAGCAGCGGCAGCAAGCCAGCGAATGGCAAGCGCTTGACGACGTTCTGGGCGAACCTCAACAGGCACCTGATAAGTCGCACCACCAACCCGGCGAGAACGAACTTCAACAGCTGGTGAAATAGCTTCCAGCGCTTCGTGGAAAACCTCGACTGGGTCTTTCTTAGCGCGGGACTCAACCAGGTCGAGCGCGCCATAGACGATACGCTCAGCAGTCGACTTTTTGCCGTCCTGCATGATCTGGTTCATGAATTTTGAAAGGACAACGTCCTTAAACTTTGGATCAGGCAGAACCTGACGCTTCTCTGCGCGGTGACGACGAGACATACGATAGCCCTCCCTTATTTCGGCTTCTTAACGCCGTAATGCGAACGGCGCTGTTTACGATCTTTCACGCCCTGGGTATCCAGAACGCCGCGCAGGATGTGGTAACGCACACCTGGCAAGTCTTTCACACGACCACCGCGGATCAGAACAACAGAGTGCTCCTGCAGGTTGTGGCCTTCACCTGGAATATAGCAAAGCGATTCAAACCCAGTCGTCAGGCGGACCTTCGCCACTTTCCGGAGCGCCGAGTTCGGCTTCTTCGGAGTGGTCGTATAAACACGGGTGCAAACACCGCGACGTTGTGGGTTGCCCTTAAGGGCTGGCGTTTTGGAGCGCTGCGGCTTTGGTTTGCGCGGCTTCCGGATAAGCTGTTGAATCGTCGGCATAGGGGCCTTGATACTCTCTAGTTTCGTGGCCCCTGTCGGACCAATTTCAGGTGAGACGCAAGACGGGCCGTGAGTTCCCTGCCCTGCATCCGCTCAATTTCGAGTGTGCGCCAAACTGATAACCCCCAAAAGGATTACCGGGCAGACCCAAAGGGACTGCCCAGCTAGCATGTCGCGCGTGTTACTGCCCCGCGCTGGCCACGTCAAGCCTTGGCGGCAGAGCTTTCAGCAATAAGCTCCGCCGCCAAGCTTAATTCGATTTTACTCAGCCGCTTCAGGCGCTGGGAGAGACGCAGCCGCCTCTTTCGCAGCCGCTTCGCGTTTGTTGCGAAGCTGATTGTCGCGCTGGGCTGCGACTTTGCGCATTTCGCGCATTCCGCCGCCTGTCCCGGCCGGGATGAGACGCCCAACAATGACGTTCTCTTTCAGGCCTTCGAGCGTATCGACTTTGCCTTGCAGCGCCGCTTCGGTCAGCACGCGAGTCGTTTCTTGGAACGAGGCGGCTGAGATGAAGCTGCGGGTCTGCAGCGAAGCTTTGGTGATCCCGAGCAGAACCGGAACACCTGTGGCTTCACGCTGGTCAGCTTTCTTAGACTTGCGCACAGCGGCATTGGCTTCTTCAAGCTCAAGACCGTCAACATGCTCGCCTTTGATCAGCGTGGTTGTGCCGGCATCGGTGATTTCGAATTTCTGCAGCATCTGACGGACAATCACTTCGATGTGCTTGTCATTGATCGGCACGCCTTGCAGACGATAAACCTTCTGCACTTCGTCGACGAGATAATCCGCGAGGGCCTCGATGCCGAGCGTTGCAAGAATGTCCTGCGGCGCTGGGTTGCCGTCGATGATATAATCACCGCGCTTCACATAATCACCGTCTTGAACGTCGAGACGACGCGCTTTCGGGACCAGGAATTCGATCGCATCCTTGCCTTCTTCATCCGGCACAATCGCGATCTTACGCTTCTGCTTATATTCGCGAACGAACTGAATACGGCCATCCATCTCGGCGATCACAGCGTGATCTTTCGGACGGCGGGCTTCGAACAATTCGGCCACACGTGGCAGACCACCAGTAATATCTTTGGTCTTCGCGCCGCCAGTTGCGACACGCGCCATTGATTCACCGACTTTGATCGTGTCGCCATCTTCCATGGACAGAATGGCCCCTGGTGACAGCATGTAGCGAGCTTCGTTGCCGTTTGGCAGCGCCAGCGCTTCGCCTTTATCATTCACAATCATGATCGATGGACGCAGATCTGCGCCTTTCGACCCACGACCATCAATGATCACGCGAGACGAAATACCGGTTGCTTCGTCAGTCTCATCACGAGCGGTCAGACCGTCGACGATATCGACCAGACGAATCGTACCTTCGACTTCAGAGATCATTGGCTGGGCAAATGGATCCCAGTCCGCGATCTTGTCGCCAGGCTTGACCTTCTTCTTGTCTTTGACAGACAGCGCGGTGCCGTAAGTTGGCTTGAAGGTCTGGCGGGTGCGTCCGTCAGCATCTTCAATCGAGACAACCATGTGACGACCAGTAACGATCAGTTGTCCGTCTTCACGGGTCACGAAAGTTGGGTTTTCGAACTTAATCTTACCCTCAACCTGCGCTTCAGCAGAGCTTTCCTCGGCCACCGATGCGGCGCCACCAATGTGGAAGGTCCGCATGGTCAGCTGAGTACCTGGCTCACCAATTGACTGCGCGGCGATAACACCGACCGCTTCGCCTTTGTTGACGACTGTGCCTCGTGCGAGGTCACGGCCATAACAAGACACACAAACACCGATCTTGGTTTCACAGGTCAGCGGCGAGCGCACTTTGATCCGGTCAACGCCGGCATCTTCGATTTTGCGCGCCAACACTTCGTCAATGTGCGTGTTCGCAGGCGCGACCAGCTCATCAGATTTCGGTGCTTTGACGTCTTCGCCCGTAACCCGGCCAAGGATGCGCTCGCTCAGCGAGACAACCACATCAGCGCCTTCCATGACGGCAGACAGTTCGATGCCCTGATCCGTACCGCAATCGTCTTCCGTGACGATACAGTCCTGAGCCACGTCAACGAGACGACGGGTCAGGTAGCCAGAGTTCGCGGTTTTAAGCGCGGTATCGGCGAGGCCCTTACGCGCACCGTGGGTCGAGTTAAAGTACTCTTGAACGGTGAGACCTTCTTTAAAGTTCGAGATGATTGGCGTCTCGATGATTGAGCCATCCGGACGGGCCATCAGGCCGCGCATACCCGCCAGCTGTTTCATCTGGTTCTTAGAACCACGCGCCCCAGAGTGAGCCATCATAAAGACCGAGTTGGTCTCTTCGAGGCGTCCGGTTTTCTTATCGGTTGCAGCTTCACCCGCTGCGTCCATCATCGCGTCCGCGACTTTGTCAGTACAGGTCGACCAAGCGTCGACAACTTTGTTGTACTTCTCGCCGCGTGTGATCAGACCGTCAGCATATTGACGCTCATACTCAGACACTTGCTCTTTGGTTTGCTCGACGAGCTTCACTTTGGCGGCAGGGATTTTCATATCGTCCTTACCGAACGAAATACCGGCTTTCGCCGCTTCCCGGAAACCAAGCGCCATCAAGCGGTCAGCAAAGATGACAGTCGCCTTCTGACCACAGTGACGGTAAACTTCGTCGATCAGTTTCCCGATATTCTTCTTCACCATCACATCGCTGAGCAGCTGCTCAGGGTCGATTTTGTGGTGACGTGGGAAGATGTCTGAAATCATGTAACGACCCGGAGTCGTTTCGATGATTTTCGACAGATCGTCGCCATTCTCGTCTTTGGTGTGATACATCGCTTTGATCTTGGCGTGCATCGCAAGCTTGCCAGATCCGAGCGCGTGCTCAAGCTCAGCCATATCAGAAATGACCATGCCTTCGCCCTGCTCGTGCGGCTTATCGAGCGAGAGGTAGTAAAGCCCCAGAACGATATCCTGAGACGGAACGATGATTGGCTTACCATTGGCTGGCGACAGGATGTTGTTCGTCGACATCATCAAGACGCGGGCTTCCAATTGAGCCTCAAGGCTCAGCGGCACGTGCACCGCCATTTGGTCACCGTCAAAGTCAGCATTAAACGCCGCACATACGAGCGGGTGCAGCTGGATCGCTTTGCCTTCGATCAGCTTCGGCTCAAACGCTTGGATGCCGAGACGGTGAAGCGTTGGCGCGCGGTTCAACAGGACCGGGTGCTCACGGATAACTTCTTCGAGAATATCCCAAACTTCAGGCTTCTCTTTTTCCACGAGCTTCTTCGCGGCTTTGACTGTACCAGCCAGGCCTTTTGCGTCGAGACGGGCATAGATGAAAGGCTTGAACAGTTCGAGCGCCATCTTTTTCGGAAGACCACACTCGTGCAGTTTCATGGTTGGACCAACCACGATGACCGAACGACCAGAATAGTCGACCCGCTTCCCGAGCAGGTTCTGACGGAACCGGCCATGCTTCCCTTTCAGCATGTCTGAAAGGGATTTCAGCGGACGCTTATTGGTGCCAGTAATCGTCCGACCACGACGGCCATTGTCGAACAGAGCGTCGACAGATTCTTGCAGCATCCGCTTCTCGTTACGGATGATGATGTCTGGCGCACGCAGCTCCATCAGGCGCTTCAAACGGTTATTCCGGTTGATCACGCGGCGATAGAGATCGTTCAGATCGGAAGTCGCAAAGCGGCCACCGTCCAGCGGCACCAGTGGGCGCAGATCTGGCGGGATCACTGGCACGACATTGAGGATCATCCACTCTGGCTTGGCACCAGAAGCGAGGAAGGCCTCAACGACTTTCAGACGCTTAGAATATTTTTTGGTCTTCAGCTCAGACGTCGACTCCGCGAGGTCTTCGCGCAGCTGATCAGCAAGCAGATCAAGGTCGAGCCCTTCGAGGATCTCTTTGACCGCTTCCGCACCGATCATCGCGGTGAAGGCGTCTTCGCCGTGCTCGTCCTGAAGATCCATATACTCTTCTTCAGTGAGCATCTGCTTTGGCTCGAGCGGTGTCAGACCAGGTTCAGTGACGACATAGCTCTCAAAGTACAGCACACGCTCGACGTCTTTCAACGTCATGTCGAGCAATGTAGCGATCCGGGATGGCAGGGATTTCAGGAACCAGATGTGAGCTACCGGCGAGGCCAGCTCAATGTGTCCCATACGCTCACGGCGCACTTTTGCGAGCGTGACTTCCACGCCGCATTTCTCACAGATAATGCCGCGATATTTGATCCGCTTATATTTCCCGCAAAGACACTCATAGTCTTTGATCGGTCCGAAGATCCGCGCACAGAACAGGCCGTCGCGCTCAGGCTTGAACGTCCGGTAATTGATCGTCTCTGGCTTTTTGATTTCACCGGATGACCAGCCGCGGATTTTCTCCGGGCTCGCAATCGTAATCCGGATCGCATCAAAAGTCGGGACTTCTTCTTTTTGTCTGTAAATGCTGGCTACATCTTGGCGCATATGTTTCCACTCCTTGGGAGGGTTTGGTCGGCTTCCTCGCCGAAAATCCGACCTTTTGAACCTGTTTACTCTACTACCCTGAATTCAAGGCGCGACGGCTATTCAGCCGCCACGTTTGAGTCTCCGTCATTGTCTCCGATCAGCTCGACATTCAGGCCGAGTGACCGCATCTCTTTGATCAATACGTTGAAGCTTTCCGGGATACCGGCTTCGAACGTATCATCGCCGCGAACAATGGCTTCGTACACTTTCGCACGCCCCGCGGTGTCATCCGACTTAACCGTGAGCATTTCCTGCAATGTGTACGCCGCGCCATAGGCCTCAAGGGCCCAGACTTCCATCTCACCGAAGCGCTGACCACCGAACTGGGCTTTACCGCCGAGAGGCTGCTGGGTGACCAGAGAGTATGGTCCGGTTGAACGGGCGTGGATCTTCTCGTCGACCAGGTGGTGCAGTTTGAGAAGATACTTGTATCCGACTGTGACAGGGCGTTTGAACTGTTCACCGGTCCGGCCGTCAAACACGACAGACTGACCTGAACCATCCAGACCCGCACGCTCCAGCATCTCAACAATGTCTGGCTCACGCGCACCGTCAAAGACCGGCGTCGCGAACGGAACACCTTTGTGCAGGTTGCCCGCCAGCTCGACCAGATCCTCTTCCGATTCCGGAAGCGGCTCGTCATTGCCATAGACTTTTTGAAGCGTGTCTTTGAGCTGTTTCACGTCATTATTGGCGCGCCACTCTTCGAGCGATTCTGTCACCAGCTTACCAAGACCGGCAGCCGCCCAACCCAAGTGGGTTTCGAGAATCTGTCCCACGTTCATCCGTGATGGAACGCCGAGCGGGTTAAGCACGATGTCGACCGGGGTGCCGTCTTCCAGGAATGGCATGTCCTCGATCGGGTTGATCTTAGAGATAACACCCTTGTTGCCGTGACGTCCGGCCATCTTATCGCCTGGCTGCAGCTTACGCTTCACAGCGAGGAAGACTTTGACGACTTTCATCACGCCTGGAGGCAGATCGTCGCCTTGCTGAACCTTATCGACTTTGTCGTTAAAGCGCGCATCAAGCTCACGAATGGCTTCGTCAAACTGCTCACGCAGTCCATCAATCTCGGCTTGAGCCTTTTCAGACTTCAGCGCGATTTCCCAAAGGTCGCGATCAGACAGCTCTTCCAGATCAGCGGCAGAAATCTTGCCGGTTTTGAAGCCTTTTGGCCCTGCGGCCGCTTCTTTGCCGGTCAGAACTTGGCGCAGACGGTTATAAGTGTTGCGCTCAAGGATAGACTGTTCGTCTTCCTTATCTTCCTGCAGCTGTTCGATCTGCTCACGCTCAATTTGCAGCGCACGTTGGTCTTTATCGATGCCGTGGCGGTTAAACACACGAACTTCGACAACTGTACCCGCATCGCCCGGAGGCACACGCATTGAGGTGTCACGAACGTCTGAAGCTTTCTCACCAAAGATCGCGCGGAGGAGTTTCTCTTCCGGAGTCATTGGGCTTTCGCCCTTTGGCGTCACTTTACCGACCAGAATATCGCCAGCTTTCACTTCGGCACCGACGGCAACAATGCCGGCTTCGTCCAAGTTCCGCAGAGCTTCTTCACCGACATTCGGAATGTCGCGAGTGATTTCTTCTGGGCCAAGCTTGGTGTCGCGCGAGGCGATTTCAAACTCTTCAAGGTGGATCGATGTGTAGACATCGTCGCGCACAATACGCTCAGAGATCAGGATCGAGTCCTCAAAGTTATAGCCGTTCCAAGGCATAAACGCGACGAGCACGTTCCGGCCAAGCGCCAGCTCACCGAGATCGGTCGACGGGCCATCAGCGATAATATCGCCTTTCTTGACGACATCGCCCACTTTCACGATCGGACGCTGGTTGATGCAGCTATTCTGGTTCGAGCGGCGGAATTTCGACAGGCGGTAAATGTCCACACCGGACTTGCCTTCGAGATCTTCCGTCGCGCGCACAACAATCCGCGTGCCGTCCACTTGCTCAATCACACCTGGGCGGGAGGCAACAACCGCAGCGCGGCTATCGCGGGCCACAACGGCTTCCATCCCGGTGCCGACCAGCGGCGCATCGGTTTGCACCAGTGGCACGGCCTGACGTTGCATGTTCGAGCCCATCAAAGCGCGGTTCGCATCGTCATTCTCAAGGAATGGGATGAGCGCTGCGGCCACCGAAACAACCTGTTTCGGCGAAACGTCCATATATTGAACGTCTTCTTTGAGCACGAGCATCGCTTCGCCGTTCACACGAGCGTTAGCGAATTCGTTGATCAGCTCACCCTTCTCATCGACCTGCGTGTTGGCCTGAGCAATCTTATAAAGCTGCTCTTCCATCGCAGAGAGATAGATGACCTCATCAGTCAGTTTGCCATTCTCAACTTTCCGGTATGGGCTTTCGATAAAGCCATACTTGTTGACGCGCGCATGGGTGGCGAGCGAGTTGATCAGACCAATGTTCGGGCCTTCTGGCGTTTCAATCGGGCAGATCCGGCCATAATGGGTCGGGTGCACGTCGCGAACCTCAAAGCCCGCACGTTCCCTCGTCAGCCCACCAGGCCCAAGCGCTGAGAGACGACGCTTGTGCGTAATCTCAGAAAGCGGGTTGGTTTGATCCATGAACTGAGACAGCTGCGAAGAGCCAAAGAACTCGCGCACAGACGCCACAACTGGCTTCGCATTGATCAGGTCGTTCGGCATCACTGTGTCGATGTCGACAGAGCTCATCCGCTCTTTGATCGCGCGCTCCATGCGCACCAGACCAATGCGGTAATTATTCTCCATCAATTCCCCGACAGAGCGCACACGGCGGTTGCCAAGGTTATCAATGTCGTCGACTTCGCCTTTGCCGTCTTTCAGATCCAAAATGACCTTTGCGACACCGACAATATCGTCATTGCGGAGCGTCCGCTCAGTGTCTTCGGCAGGCTCATAGCCCGGGACAGCCACTTTCAGACGGGTGTTCATTTTCACCCGGCCAACAGCAGACAGGTCATAGCGCTCACCATCAAAGAAAAGCTGATTGAACAGAGCGTCCGCCGCTTCCTGGGTTGGCGGCTCACCTGGGCGCATGACGCGATAAATGTCCGACAGCGCTTCGAAGCGGGTGTCGTTCTTGTCAGCTTTCAGCGTGTTGCGCAGCCATGGGCCGCGGCCCCCGCCATCAACATCGAGCACTTCGATCGCTTTGATTTTCTGCTCACGCAGCTCAGCGAGAAGCTCTTCGTCCAGCAGGTCACCAGACTCGCCATAAATCTCACCGGTTTTCCGGTTGACGATGTCGCGCGCCAGGAATTTGCCTTCAACCGCAGTGGTTGGCAGCAGCAGCTCTTCTGTGCCGCCCTCTTTGATCCGCTTCAGAGCGAGCGCGGTAATCTTACGATCAGCCGGCGCCACGACCTTGCCAGACTTGGCATCAACCAGATCAAATGTCGGCTTCACGCCTTTCCAGGCATCTGGATTAAACCCAGTGATCCAGCCCGCTTTATCCAAACGGTAGATCGAGTGGGTGTAGAACATGTCGAGGATCTGATCAGCGTCATAGCCGAGCGCCATCATCAAAGTGGTCGCTGGTAGTTTCCGCTTCCGGTCGATCCGAACGTTCAAGATGTCTTTGGCGTCAAACTCAAAGTCGAGCCACGAACCGCGATACGGAATGATCCGCGCCGCGAAGAGCAGCTTACCAGACGAGTGCGTCTTACCTTTATCGTGATCGAAGAACACACCTGGCGACCGGTGCATCTGGCTCACAATAACACGCTCGGTTCCGTTCACGATGAACGTCCCCTTATTGGTCATCAGCGGGATATCCCCGAGATAGACCTCTTGTTCTTTGACTTCCTTAACCGACTTGGCGCCAGTGTCTTCGTCAATGTCAAACACGACCAGCTGCAAACGCACTTTCAAAGGCGCTGCATATGTCAGGTCACGCTGCATACATTCTTCTGTGTCGAATTTCGGCGGCTCAAACTCATACGAAACATATTCGAGCGACGCGCGCTCGTTGAAATCGATGATTGGGAACACTGACTTGAACACGCCGCCCAGACCATCATCGGTCCGTTCTGCTTGCGGTGTGTGCATTTGCAGGAAGTGTTCATATGAGGAGCGCTGAACCTCGATGAGGTTTGGCATATCGATGGCTTCGGGAATTTTGCCGAAGGATTTGCGGATGCGTTTCTTTTCAGTGAAAGAGAGTGCCATCTTGTCTTCCGTTTTTTGCCACTCAGTCCGTCGACCAAAGCGGCGTGTCGCCTAGAACGCGAGGGCGCGGCAAAGCCAAACAGGCCTTGCCGCGCTAATTACTGACGAAACGGTGCTTCGCGCACACACCACCCCGCACTGTACTCACCCCGGATGGGGCAGAAGCTTACTTGAGCTCGACGGTTGCGCCGGCTTCTTCGAACTTCTTCTTGATTTCTTCGGCTTCGTCTTTTGCGACGCCTTCTTTGATTGGCTTCGGAGCACCTTCTACGAGCTCTTTAGCTTCTTTCAGACCAAGGCCACCCACGACTTCGCGGACAACTTTAATCACGTTGATTTTCTTCGCACCGGCATCGGTGAGAATGACGTCAAATTCGTCTTTCTCAGCAGCGGCGTCGCCACCGGCGTCGCCACCAGCTGCTGGGCCTGCAACAGCGACAGCTGCCGCAGCTTTAATGCCACGCTCTTCGAGAAAGTCGTTGAGTTCTTTTGCTTCAAGAATGGTGAGGCCGAGGAGCTCTTCACCAAGTTTTGCGATATCAGCCATTTTTCTGATTTCCTGTTTCGGGTTGATGTGTTTGCTGGTCTTTGCTGTGGAATTGACCTTACGCTGCTGCCTGCTCGCCAATGGCGTTGATCGCGCCCGCCAGGCCTTGACCTGGTGCATTTAGACGCTGACCCAGTTGGCTTGCTTGCCCCAAGAGGCGTGCAACAACAGTCGCAATTTGTTCCTCGCGAGATGGCATTTTGGAGAGCGCTGTAACGCCCGCCGCATCAAGAATTTCTTCGCCCATCATGCCGCCAACGATTACGAGTTTCTCGTTATCTTTCGCGAACTCTGACGCACCCTTTGCCGCAGCAACTGGGTCTTCAGCATAAGCAATGACAGTCTGGTCAACAAACATGGCATTCGCCGCGTCGCCGCCTTTTCCATCAAGTGCCTTTTTAAAGAGACGATTCTTGACCACTTTCGCTGTCGCACCCTGCTCGCGCAGTTTGCTACGGAACTCAGTCATCTCCGCAACTGAAAGACCGGTATAACGTGCCACGATGACACTGCCTGAGTCAGCAATAACGCCCTCGAGCGATTTGATGGCTTCGGCTTTTCCGGCTCTATCCATTACGGATCTCCTTCAAACAAGGCGACCGGACCATCCGGGCGCCTGGGGTTGCCGTCGATGACGCCTAGACGCCATTTCAAGCGCCTGCCCAGGGCATCCGCAGACCAGTCCAATCTGTGAAACATCACAGACCAACCTGCATCACCCCGTCTATCAAGGGATTTAAACTTTTAAAAAGCCACCCATGGTCTCGGACAGGAAACGGGAGACCGACGAATCGCCAATCTCCCGCAAGCCGCGTTCCTTAACCTTTGATCCACAGGCGCGCAAGCCCTAATTTCACAAAAGTCAAGGGTCGGGTTCTTTTTTCTTATTCGCCCTGCCTCAGCGGACGCTTTTCCCCGTCGATCACAACCCCCCAGACCTCAATCTCTGGCCAAGCCTCCCCCGGTTGTGTGAGCGGGTTCGTGTCTAGAATGGTGAAATCTGCGATTTTGCCAAGCTCGATACTGCCAATTTCATCTTCGAGCCCCAGCGCATAGGCCGCATCAATCGTAACCGACTCCAAGGCTTCCTCGGCTGAGAGCTTCTCAGATGGGGTGAGTTCGGCGCCCTCGCGGGTTGAGCGCAGCATGTGAACGCTGGCCGCCCGCAACGGTAAAGGCGGCGCGAGCGGGGCGTCGGAATGCAAGGTCACCGGCACGCCCGCCGCGCTGAGGCTTGCGAGCGGCAAGATCCAATCACCGCGATCCGGCCCCAGCGGCGACTGATAGGCCTGTCCGAGATAGAAGACATAATGGCTCGCCGCTGAAATCGCCGCGCCGAGTTCTGCCGCGCGTGTGACTTGTTCGGGCGAAAACAGTCCGGCATGTTCAAACACGAATTTTCGATCAGAATCTGACGGCCTTAACTCCGCCAATGCATCCAAGGTCGCGGTTTGGGCGGCATCCCCGTTCGAGTGAATGCGCACCGCGAGCCCAGCATCCCAATAAGGCTGAATGGTGGGCGCGATCTCGTCCGGCTGCAGCACCCAAAGGCCCTGACTGCCTTGCGATTGCCCGCTGAGATATCCCGGCTCGGAAATTCGCATGGTCTGCGAGTAAAACGCCGCATCAGTGAAGAATTTCACTTGCGGCAAAACTGGCGCCGGCGTCGCCACCTCGCCAGACACCATACCCAAGATTTGCGTCACGCGCTCGTCGCCGAACGCCGCCTGGAAGGCGCGATGCTCTGGCACCAGATAGAGCCGATAGCCCGCATGATCGATCGAGCGCCAATTTCCCGCTATGTTCGCATTCTCGAGCGGCAGGGTGAAAATCCCATAGCCAAGATCGGCCACGGTGGTGACGCCGCCTGCGCGCAACAAAGCAGAGAACCCTTCTAAGCCCTCCGACAAACGGTTTGGCGCTAATAGAATGGGACCAATGGCATGCATCAAAGACGGGATCGCATCCTCATAAATGCGGCCCGTCAGATTGCCATCTGCATCCAAGTCCACGCCCTCAAATTGTTCATGCAAAGACGCGTCTATCCCGGCCCAATCCAGACCAGCCGAGTTGAGGTAAAAATCGTGGCTCGAATAGTGCCAGATGATCAGCGGCCGATCTGTTGTCACAGCATCGAGATCGGTGCGCGTCAGATCGCCATGCACCAGATTGTGGAAGCCATAGATGATCAGCGGTTCACCCGCCGGGGCGGCCGCCTCGATTTCTGCCAAGCGCTCGAAGAAGGCCGCCCGGTTTGGAAGCCCGCGCACCATGCCATCCGGTGTCGCCATCGGCCATGGCGGGGTTAGCGGCGTTGCATATTGAAGCGAAGAGAGCCCCATATGCACATGCGGGTCGATCAGCCCTGGCACAATTGTTTGGGTTTCGAATGTAAGATCGGTTTCAGCCCCAGGCAGATCTGCTTGCAGATCTGCAAGGCTTCCCACCCCAATAATCAGGCCGTCTTGAACCGCAACTGCTTCAACCACGCCCGCGTCCGACAGAGTAACGACATTGGCGGCGGCATAGATGGTGGCATTCGCCCCTTCTTCCGCTGTTGGCTGGGCATTTTCATTAGACGCTGCGCAGCCGAATAGGCTCGCGACCAGTAAGGCGCCCATACTTCTTTTGATCATTAAACTTCCTCCCGACGCCAGCTTGCCGAACTGATCTAAAAAAGCAATCCAAGGATTGACTGGACATTTCGGCGCGATCCCGGTCTTTTGCGGTCATTCAGACATTGGGAGAGCTGATTCAAATGACACTCAAACTGAGCGCCACCTTAAGCGCGCTACTCATCGCGGCCGCTTGCCAACCCGCAAGCGAGCCCGCGGAACCCCAGGATCAATCCAGCGCAAGCTCCGCGGCAACGCCGCTCGCTGCCGACAAGGAAAACATCCGGGCCCACATCACCTATTTGGCAAGCGACGCGCTGGAAGGCCGCGAGGCTGGCACCGCAGGATATGATGCTGCAGCGGCTTATGCGGCAGCAGAAATGGAAAAGCTGGGCATCGCCCCCGCCGGTGACAATGGCACCTATTTCCAAACCGTCCCCTTGCGCCGTAGCTATCGCGACCCTGAAGCGCTTTCGTTTTCGGTGACCAATAGCGAAACCGGCGAGCCATTAGAGGTCGAAGAGAATGTTGATTATGTGATGTTCGGTTCAACCCGCTCGGCTGAAGCAACCGTCGAAGCGGAGGCCGTTTTTGTCGGCTTTGGTATTGTTGCGCCAGATCTCGGACGCAATGACTATGAAGGGCTTGATGTCGATGGAAAGATCATCGTCACACTCGGCGGCACCCCGAAAGGCATCCAAACCGAAGAGCGGGCCTATTATGGCTCGCAAAAGGGCAAGGAAGCTTCTGATCGCGGCGCCATTGGCAGCGTGACCCTCGCAACGCCCACCCGCGAACAAGTCTATTCGTTCGCGCGTCTGGTCGGCGAAGGCCGGCTAGAAGCAGCGAATATGAGCTGGCTACAACCCGACGGCACGACCTACACAACTGCGCCGAACATTCAGGCCGGCGCATCGGTCTCTATGGAAGGTGGCCGCAAGCTGCTGGAAGGCGCAGGCCAAGACTTTGACGCGATTATGGAAGCGGCTGAAGCAGAAGGCGGCGCGGTTGAAGGCTTTGCCCTGCCCTATCGCATCGCCATGACCCAAACTTCGACCCTCGATACCGTCGAGTCCGACAACGTCATCGGCATGATCGAAGGCAGCGATCCGGAGCTTAAAAACGAAGTCATCGTTCTGACCGCCCACTTGGATCATATCGGCATCTCGAAATCCTTCGAAGATGATAAGATCAATAATGGCGCCTTGGACAATGCCGCGGGGGTCGCGACATTGCTCGAAGCAGCGCGTTTGATCCTTGCTGGCGAACGCCCGAAGCGATCGATCATGTTGCTGCTGGTGACCGCAGAAGAGAAAGGCCTGCTCGGCGCGCAATATTTCGCGCAGAACCCGACCGTCGATGCCAGCCGAATTGTCGGCAATGTCAATCTCGATATGCCGGTCCTGACCTATGACTTCGAAGACGTGGTCGCGTTCGGTTCCGATCGGTCGACGATCGCCGATGCTGTCGGTCAAGCAGCTGAAGAGATGGGAATGGTGCTCAGTCCAGACCCGATGCCGGATCAAGGGATCTTTACCCGCTCGGATCATTATCGTCTGGTCCAAATCGGTGTGCCCGCGGTCTTTCTCGCGACAGGATATGCAAATGGTGGAGAGGCCGCTTGGGCCGAGCATTTTGCCAAGAATTACCATCGCCCATCCGATGAGATGAACGAGAATGTCAGTCTTGATGCGGCGGCGAAATTTGCGGATCTTAACACCAAAATCGCGCTGATCCTGGCCAATCAAGAAGAGCGCCCGCTTTGGAACAAAGATGATTTCTTCGCGCGCCAGTTTAACGGTCCGCAATTAAGCGAATAGCCCACGCATAAACTGCCGACATGAAAAAAGCCCGCTGATTTCAATCAGCGGGCTTTATCATTTGTCTCTTGCTTCAAGCCTTAGCTTGCAATCGCGTCCGATGTGTCAACGACAACACCTGGGCCCATGGTTGAGCTCAAAGCGATCTTTTTGACATAAGTGCCTTTGGCCCCAGAAGGCTTGGCTTTCATCAGGGCGTCAATAAAGGCGCGAACGTTCTTTTCGATCGCATCTTCTGTGAATGACGCTTTGCCGATGCCAGCGTGAATGATGCCGAGTTTCTCGACACGGAACTCAACTGAACCGCCTTTGGCATCTTTCACAGCTTGTCCGACATTCGGGGTCACGGTGCCAACTTTTGGGTTTGGCATCAGGCCGCGCGGCCCGAGGATTTTACCCAGGCGACCAACAACAGACATCATGTCTGGTGAGGCAATAACGCGGTCAAAGTCAGACTTACCGTTTTGGATTTCTTCCATCAGGTCTTCAGCACCGACAATCTCAGCGCCAGCTTCACGCGCTTCGTCTGCTTTCGCATCACGTGCGAACACAGCCACGCGGACGTCTTTACCGGTGCCAGATGGCAGCGAGACCACACCGCGGACCATTTGGTCAGCGTATTTTGGATCAACGCCGAGATTGACAGCAATCTCTACGGTTTCATCAAACTTCGATGTGGCATTTGACTTTACGAGCTTCACAGCATCTGCAACGCTGTAAAGTGTATCGACATCAACGGTCTCAGCCGCTGCGCGGTAACGTTTTCCAGCCATGCTCTTACTCCACCACTTCGAGACCCATTGAGCGCGCAGAGCCCTCAATGATCTTGGTTGCTTGATCGAGATCGTTGGCGTTCAGGTCAGCCATTTTCGCTTCAGCAATCTCGCGGCACTGGGCGCGGGTCACTTTGCCGGCGACAGAACGGCCAGGCTCTTGGCTGCCTTTTTTCAGTTTCGCAGCTTTGCGCAGCAAAACAGATGCGGGCGCCGTTTTCACGATGAAGGTGAACGACTTGTCTTGATAATAGTCGATGACGACCGGCAGCGGCAGGCCTTTTTCCATCTTCTCTGTTTTGGCGTTGAACGCCTTACAGAATTCCATAATATTGATGCCGCGCTGACCGAGCGCCGGACCAACTGGTGGCGATGGGTTTGCTGCGCCGGCAGGAATCTGGAGCTTAAGCTGCCCCAGCAGTTTCTTAGCCATGATAGCCTCTCTGGCAAAAGCGGTGTCTGGTGGTCTTTCGATCCAGACGCCAGGGTTTAGAGGGTTCGTGGTTCGGGCTGGCTGCCCCTCCCACAAACGGTTTTGGTTCACTCTAAGAGTGAGCGCTGGCCTAAAGCAGGTTCTATCCAAGCGGTCAAGCACGCAGCGTAAGCAGGATTGTTCAATTTTGCAGTCGCAAATACAGATATCGGTTGCAAATCACAGACAGAATGTGATCCCAATATAGGTATGGGGATAACAATATTAGCGTATGGAGTTAGGCGCTTATGTCATCACGGAACTTTACGAAGATTGCTTCTGCTATCGCGCTGCTCGCCGGTGCCCCGCTTCTAGCGGCTTGTGGCGGAGGAGGCGGCTCGAGCCCAACGCCCCCAACCCAAGTTTCGCCGCCGCCACCTCCGCCGCCACCGCCGTCTCAATCGCCGACCTGGACGCAAGACGTGTTTGAACCTGCGAGCATGTTCAAAGACCAATGCGCAAGCCCTCGGTCCGGAACGAACATACTCGGTGAAGCCTTCCCAGATGAGGCCGGCAGTCTCGCAGAAGAATTGTTCTGGCTCCGCTCTTGGACTGAAGAAACCTATCTGTGGAACGAGCAAGTCACCGATCAAAACCCGGACGGCTTTAGCAATCGTCGAAGCTATTTCGGGGTTCTGAAGACGAATGCGATCACGCCTTCTGGGGAAGACTTGGATGACTTCCACTTTAGTGAACCCACTGCGGACAGGCTGGAACGAATAACCTCCGCCGCTCAAGCTGGGTATGGCTACAATTTGGTCGTCGCCTCAAACACGCCGCCGCGCGATTATCGAATTAGCTATACAGAACCAAACTCCCCGGCGTCCGAAGTCGTGAATGGTCAAACGCAATTTGTGCGCGGCAGCCGCATTTTGACCGTAGATGGCGTCGATCTCGTAAATGGCGGCTCAACCCAAGCAGAAATCGATACGCTCAATGCTGGGCTTTTCCCGAACTCAACCGGAGAATTGCACACGTTTGAGGTGCAAGACCCTGGCGCCGCCTCGTCTCGGACGGTTAACATCAGATCCGCAGATATCGTTGAAGTTCCTGTTAACCGGACCGGAACCGTCGATACCGCGACTGGCAAAGTTGGGTACATTCTCTTCAACACATTCAGTCCCAATTCTGCTGAAGAATCGATTGCCAATGCAATCACACAATTGAGCAATGAAGGGGTGACGGACCTCGTCCTGGATCTGCGCTATAATGGCGGCGGACGACTCTTCATTGCAAGCCAGCTGAGCTACATGATTGCCGGCCCAGCGAGAACCAATGGAAAAACGTTTGAGCTTCTTCAATTCAATGCAGACGCCGGCAATGTCGACCCAGTCACCGGCGCCGTAAACGCCCCCATCCCATTCATCAACACGGGCCAAGGCCTCACATTGGCGAGCGGCACACCGCTCGATAATCTGAATTTGGGTCGGGTCTTCATCCTCTCTACGGGCGGGACTTGCAGCGCGAGTGAAGCGGTGATCAACGGGCTTCGCGGCATTGATGTCGAAATCGTTCTGATCGGCGATGTCACCTGCGGAAAACCTTATGGTTTCTATCCGACCGATAATTGCGGCGAGACCTACTACACCATCCAATTCCGAGGTTTGAACGATAAAGGCTTCGGCGATTATTCCGATGGCTTCGTGCCTAACAATTCGACCTTTGGCTTTGGCGAACGCGTCTCTGGTTGTGTCGTTGCAGACGATTTCACTCAGGAGCTTGGCGATCCGGCGGAAGCACTATTTGCGGCAGCGCTAAACTATCGCGAGAACGGTACGTGCCCAGCGATCAGCCCGAAGCCGAGCGTCGAAGTCGTGCACTCAAAGCCGAACATGACCGAAGTTGCGACCACCGCGTTGAGTGCGCAAGACGACTTCATCAAAAACAATCGTGATATGAGAATGCCATGATCAAACGCGCTTGCCTTCTCAGTCTCTCAATCCTGTCTTTGGGCGCGTGTCAGCATGCTCAAACCGCGGTTCCCGCGGCGCTGACAGATGCGCAACCCGAAACAATGGCGGCGCTAAAGTCTGGTCTCGCGGCCGCCATGGGGCGGGCCTCGATTGAGCTTGGGGCCGATAGAGGACAAGAAAGCTCGACTGTATCTGTGCTCCCGCAAAAACTCTCTGAGTATGAGACACGAAGCCCAGAAAAGCCGATCATTTTCAATCTGTTCGTCAAAGACGGTATCTGCTTCGCGGTGCAAGATGGATCGGAATCCGAAATCCCTCTTCCGGACGTTTCTTGTCAGCCGCTTTGACGCGACACCAAACACCAAAACAAAAGCCCGCTCTCAACGAGCGGGCTTTTTCTCAGATTACTCTGGACCCACGCTTTAGATAAACGCGTAGCCGTTGGCGTTGATGTAATTGATCAACTCATTGCGGCGGCGGCCTGGATCGGGGTGGGTGGACATGAATTCTGGCGGGCGATTACCAGCGCTTTTCTTATCCATCAGCTCCCACAAACGCGGCGCTTGGGTCACGTCATAGCCAGCTTTGTGCATGTAATCGACGCCGAGTTTGTCAGCCTGCAGCTCGTGGTTGCGGCTATAAGGCAGCAGCACCCCAAACTGGATCGCGGCCCCGCCAAGCGCGGCGAGCGTGTTGCCATATTGGCGGAGCTCTTCAGATTGAGCGATGGCGACCTGACCGGCGACCATGGCAACTTGCGCTGTCACTTGCGCGGAGGCGCGTGCAGCAGAATGGCGACCATCAATATGCCCAGCTTCGTGGCCAAGAATAGACGCGAGCTGGTCATCATTTTCAGTCAGCTCGGTGATCCCGCGATACACGCCAACCTGCTGGCCCGGCATCACGAAGGCATTGATGTCATCGGTATCGAAAACAGCAACTTCCCATTCGGCCGGCACATAGGCGACGTCTTGATTATATTTGTCTTTCAGCGCGCTTGTGCGCCCTTTTGCGGTTCGGTCCCATGTGGTCAGAACCCGGCTGCGCAGACGGCTATCACCGGTTTGCGGCGTTTGTTTTTTCATTTCCGACCAAGCAGTGGTCGACATCGCCGCCAAGGACGCATTGTCAAAGCCAGGCAAGATGAGCTGCGACTCGCCGGTCACCGGATTGGTCGAGCAGCCGGTGACGATGGGGACAATCGTGCCGCAAGCCAGTCCGCGGATCATCGCGCGGCGTGACATCCGCATGCGCGGCGCCTTGTCTAGAAAGTCGCGCGGCGCATCAATGCGGTCGCCGGTTTCGATCATTTCATCGGTAATTAATAGATCGCTCATGGTCCTGTCTCCCAATACAAAACCAGTTTAGCGCCGAACGGATCAGAGCGCAAAAACTGTGGTTAATCAAATGCTCGCACATAAAATCGCATGCGTCACGTGAATGCTGTATGAAGCTGCCGATTGGCGCGGTTAAGCCGCCACCAGCAGCTCTTTCGCCTGGCCGACCCAGTTTTCGCGACTCACGCGGCCTTTGAATGAAAGATGGTTTTCAATCCAAGTCTCATGCTCCGGCAACCAGCCCGCAACCTGCTCATAGGTCCAGATACCGAGCCCGTTTAGCACTTCAGCAATCCGCGGCCCCACGCCGGTAATCGCGGTGAGATCATCCCCACCATTTGACGGTTTCTCGACTTGTTCAGGCTGGGTGCCTTCGAGTTCCGCCAAAACAGCATCTGACGGATGCACATCTTCTGCAGCTTCAGCTGCTGGCGCCTCCTCTTCGGGCGCCGTGTCAGGAACAGGCGCGAGTGCAACCGGCTCTGTTTCTGGCTCTGGCTCGACAGGCTCAGCTTCGCTCACGTCTTCAGCCGCCTGTTCAGCAACCTCTTCGACCGCCTCTTCCGCCTGTTCAAAATAGGCGAGCCGCCCTTCTAGATAGCGATTGCGCCAGCGCAGGCGTGCCATCTCTTCATCGGCAGCGGCATTTGCTGCTGGATCATTATCAGCTTCTGGATTTTCCGGCGCCGGATCGGGTTCAGATTCTGGCTCCGCAGCTGCGACCACCGCCGCTGGATGAGCACTTTCGTTTAACGCAATCGTCTTCGCCTCCAGAGCATCAACTCGTTGGCGCAAATAGGCCGTCTGCCAAGTGAGTTTCTCAAGCGCAGGATCGTCGTCCTGCTGATCTTCGCTCGCTGCCGGAACGATCGCCGCAGCGGCTGAAACATCGGCTTCGAGGGCGACCACTCGCTCTTCGAGCCAAGTGTTGCGATCGCGGAGATTTGCTAATTCTTTTTCATTATCATCTGACAAGGCCGCACCGGCCAAAGCGCCAACCGCGGCCCCAGCGGCAGATTTGACCAGTCCATTGTCTTGATCCGCATTTGATTTCAGCGCTTCCAGTTCTGAGCGCGCTGCGGCGAGCTCATCCCCAAGCGAGGTGATCCGAGTTTCGCGCTCGTCGAGTTCCTGGCGCAATGTATCGTCGCCGCCGACCGCTTGGGCCGCTTCCTCTTTGCGCTTGCGCTGAGCGGCGTAAAGCGCGTCGACTTCGGCTTTTGCTTGGGTCAGTTCGGTCTTGGCGATCTCACGCTCAATTCCGGCGCGCCGCACCTGATTGCTCGCCAGCAGTCCGCGAAACGAGAACCCAAACAACAAGCCTAGAAATGTCGCGACGGCGAGCACCATCCACATGTTTGCAATTAACCACTGCATCTACTCGCTCCGTTCCTGAACTTTAAATTCAATTCTGCGATTGGCGGCGCGACCGTCTGCTGTCGCATTGTCCGCTTTTGGTTGATCGGGTCCATAGCCTCGCACAAGCAAACGCGCCAGATCGAACCCTGTATCGCCCATGTAATTCGCGACCGCTTGGGCGCGGGCTTCACTTAAGACCGTATTCGCCTCAGGCGCCCCGCTATTGTCGGTATGTCCGCCGACTTCGAAGACCAATGTCTCAGCACAGGTCCCAGACACCGCCATGATTTTATCAAGCGTTTCACCACTCGCCCGAGAGATCGCGGCGCTGCCGGTTTCAAACACAACTTGGTTCGCATCCATGATCAGGTCGAACGAGGTTTGGCAGGCCTGAAGCGGGTCATCGCCAAGATCCACGCCGGAAATTTCATCCAGCTCGACGGTCACCGTTTCGGCCTCAATCTCGACCGCATAGGCGCCGGTTAGCTCGCTCATATCTTCGCGGAGGAATTGCAGCGTTGAACTCGTCGCCTCGCCTTCAAAGCTGAATCCATCACCTTCTGGGTGGAATTGCATTTCGCCGCTTTCGAACTTGGAGAAATGCGGCAAGCCGAGGCGCACGCCTTGGATCCAGGGTTCTAATTCCGTGCTCTCAATCGTCATTTGATCGATCACTGGGCCGTCAAAATAGGTCTCGGCAATCTCCGCGATTTCAGCGCGCTCTTCAGCGGTTTCGCAGCTGCCTGAGAGGACGAGCGTGCCGTCGACATGTTCAGCTTGCCAATGGCTAGGCCCCTCAATGTCAGACACGCCAATCCACGGGGCTGACAAGTTGACGATGGAGGCTGTGGCCTGCATGCGCGCGGCATCTTGCATCGCGATCCCGCTCAGCTTGAGCTCATAGTCGGTCAGACGCGCTTCGCCGCTGTCTAATAATGCAAGCTGATCGAGGCCATATTTCGCGGTGCCCAGCCAATCGCCTTCGGGCACCCCTGACGCCAATTGCGCCCGGTCATCTAACGTATCGCTGCTCAGCGTCGCGGCATGTTCTGCCAAAGCGGTCTTGCTGGCATCATTCGGCACCGAGCCGACAAACACGATCGCGCCACTTGTGCTTTTAATCGCGCGCCAAACGAAGGGCGATGCGAATGGTAAATCTCGGATTTCTTCGAACTCTGTGGACACGGACAGAACCCCGCCCCAGATCATTCCGCCTTGTCCCGCGGAAGTTAAAACCGCGAGCCTTGCGGCCTCGGCTGCGTCAACCGATGGCGGTGCGCCGGTGATCAACGCCCGCTGTCCTGTCATCTCAACACTCGCCCAGCTTTGACCGGAATCGACCAAGGCTTGGCTCGCAAGCCGCTGTAACTCACCCTGCATCTGTGCGGCATTCAGGTGGTACTCGGACTCGCCATGAACTGTGACAATCCCCAATACCGCCAAGGCTGCACCACTCAGACCGGCAGTCATTGTGTCATAGGCACCCATGTCGCAATCTCCTATTCTAAAGACTGCATTAACCTTCAAGTCCTGCCTTATCCCTTGGAATCAGGCAAGTGCGTGTTACAGGGCGTTCATGAAACCGAGCTTCGATCATATCACGTCCGCGAGCAATCCGAGCATTAAACTCTTGAGAAGCCTGGAGCGCAAAAAAGGCCGCAATGAGACCGGCCTCTTTTTGGCCGAAGGGGCACGCCTTATCGAGCAAGCGCTTGCGCAAGGCTGGCAAGTGGACACTCTGATTGTTTCCAATTCAGGGGCTGAGCGCGACTATGTCCAAGCGCTCGCGAAACGGGCGCAAGACAAAGGCGCCCGCCTGATTCAAGTGCCCGACCGGCTAGCCGGATCCATCGCACGAAAGGACAATCCGCAAGCCGTGATCGCCGCAATCAAACAGCGCGATTTGCAGCTCGAAGATCTTCCAAGCGACGATCCCGGACTTTGGATCGGGCTATATGAATGCCGCGATCCGGGCAATCTGGGCACAATTCTGCGCACCGCAGACTGCGCGGGTGCGGCTGGTGTGATTCTGATTGAGAATTGCTGCGACCCCTACAGCGTCGAAGCGGTCCGCGCGTCGATGGGTTCACTTTTTGACGTCTCCCTCGCTCGGGCCGATTTTGCCGCGTTCAACACTTGGAGACAATCAGCAGGCCTGAATATGGTTGCCGCAAGCGTCAACGGCGATACCAGCCATGTCGGGGTCGATTTTGTTCAACCCAGCCTCATCCTGATGGGCAATGAACAAGCAGGTCTGCCGCCACAGATAGAAAGCGCGTGTGATACACTGTGTTTGATTCCGATGCGCGGCGGCGCTGATAGCCTTAATCTCGCGCAAGCCACAGCGATCATGCTGTATGAAGGCTGGCGCCAAAGAGGGTTTTCCGAATGAAGACCGAAGCGACACTCTTCCTCGCCGATCAGTGGAACCCAGACCAATATGCCCTGCTCGATAGCGGCGATGGGCATAAGCTGGAACGGTTCGGCACTCAGACCGTCATCCGCCCAGATCCGCAAGCCTTTTGGTCACCCGCTAAGCCCGTCGAATCATGGACCGCCGATGCGCGTTTTGATGCCAAGGCTGGCGATGATGATCGCGGCAATTGGCAACTCATCAATCGCGCTGCGCCCGACGCCTGGCCGATGGAATGGCGCGGGCTAAAGATCAATGCGCGGCGCACCCCGTTCCGCCATCTCGGCCTGTTCCAAGAACACAGCGTGCATTGGGGCTTTGCGCAAGATCAGATCCGGGCATCGGGGCGCAAAATCCGCTTGCTCAATCTGTTCGGCTATACCGGGATGATGAGCCTCGCTGCGGCTCAAGCCGGGGCCGAAGTGACGCATCTTGATGCCAGCCCGAAATCGAACGGCTATGGCAAAGAGCATGCGGAGATGAGCGGTCTCGCTGACGCGCCCATCCGCTGGATTGCTGATGATGCGATCAAGTTCACCGCCCGCGAAATCCGCCGCGGCAACACCTATGACGCGATTGTTCTGGATCCGCCAAAATTTGGCCGCGGGACCAAAAACGAGACTTGGCGCTTTGAAGATGACTTGCCGGCTCTGCTGGAAAATGTCCGCGCCCTGCTCTCAGATCAGCCGCTCTTTGTGATTCTCACCGCCTATGCGGTTCGGCTCTCGCATATTGCATTGGCGCAAGCGCTTGCTGGGCATTTGCAGGATCTTGGCGGCGTCATGGAAATGGGCGAAATGGCGATCCCGCACGTCCAGGATGATCGGCTGCTGCCAACCGCGATTTGTGCGCGGTGGCGCGCGTCCTAAGTACGTTCGCTGAGCACCAAAACCGTGCAGCTTAAAATCATGAAGGCAATTGCGCCCATCCACAGGGTTTGAGTATCCAATGCGAATTCGGCCGTCGGCAGCGTATCCAGAGACAGACTAAGCTCCGCTTCAAACTCCGTCGGCGTCCGCGCTTTAAATGCGTCCCAGACCCCGCCAATCTGGGACAAAGCCGCCCCAAGCCCAATCCCACCCGCACCAAACAGGAGTGGCGCGCGCCAGCGTGAGCGGCGACGGATCGGCTTCATAACGCTCTGAACAAAGACTTC
Organism: Hyphomonas sp. ske169; assembly: GCF_056850855.1. Classification (NCBI taxonomy): domain Bacteria; kingdom Pseudomonadati; phylum Pseudomonadota; class Alphaproteobacteria; order Hyphomonadales; family Hyphomonadaceae; genus Hyphomonas; species Hyphomonas sp. ske169. Next base: position 813,199 of record NZ_CP096146.1, read on the forward strand.
ATTCTGAAGCGCCTCATCCTGAGCTTCAAACCGTGCGGTCAGATCATCATATCGTTCTTCGGTCTGCATTCTTCTACTCCATCACGCGACGTGCTCGGCGGCAAGCTGTTTGCGAAGCGCCGCCACCCCGCGATTAACATGCGACTTCACTGTGCCAAGCGGAAACCCCGTGGCAGACGCCGCTTCCGCATGGCTCATCCCGGTCGCCACACATAAGACCACGCAAATGCGCTGATTTTCTGGCAGCGTCTTCAGTGCCCGATCTAAATCCATCTGTTCCGGCAAACGCGCCGCCGATGAATCAAACGCCAGAATATGGGCGTTCTCATCAAACTCGATTTCAATTTTCTTGCGCCGCCGGGCCTGCAAAAACTCTCGGTAGGCGATCGTGCAAATCCAGGATTTAAACGATCCGCCGCGATAGCTGCCAATTTTTCGCCAAGCCATCAGAAACGCTGCTTGGGCCACATCATCTGCGTCCGCGGCATGCGTGGTGAGACGCCGGCAAACGCCTCGGACCGCGCCTTGATAGCGCCGGACGAGGGCTTCGAAAGCCGCCTCTTGTCCGGAGGCGGCTTCGCGCGCGAGATCGATATCGGTTTTCACCTCTGCCCCAAGCCTCTGCGCGCTTAATCGTGGCTAAACCGCCAGAGCCCCAGATAAGCGACCCCAAGGATGATCGGGAAGGAGGAAATCGCTGCGATACCGCGCATCGCATCTGGTTCATCATGCGGCATGATCGTACCCACAACGATGAACGCAACCCCAAAGGCGATCAACAACACGCCTCGGCGCAGATCTGATTTGACCGGATCATTCATCGCTGACATCCGCTCGACCAATTCTGGCGAGACTTGCTGCCCTTTTTCCACCGCGAGCCTCAAGGTCTCATGCGCGGTGCTGCGTTTCTTGAAATTATAGTGGCTGTACAACCAAACGATCGCGATAATCGCGAAGAATAAAAAAATCGGGACTAAAATCTCGTCCATGGTCTTGCTTCCTTATCGTTGCGCCCTTCTTTGCGGGCTCACCAACTAAGATGCAATCAAACGCGTAATTGGATGCAAGAAATTATAATTTTGCTGCAGCGGCTTTGTTTCGCACCTCAGCCCAAGCCGCGCCCATGGGGTCTGACCAGCCCTCTCCAGCAATCGATTGGAACACATCCGCCATCACCGCGAAGAAGCCCTCAAACACTTCATCATCAATGCCATAGCCTTCATGGTTCATGCGCTCAGCAGAAACAAAACTGATCGCCACCGGATCATCGCTCAACAATCCCTCGGCCATGATCAGCGCCTCATTCAACATATGCCCGCGCGCGCCATGGTCGATATCGAGCACAAACAACTCCTCGAATTGCGGGAACCGCTCAAACAAAGCCGCATAGACTGGCGGCACAACATCCTCACAGCGCTCTGCAACGGTTTCGAGACTGGCGGTAAAGGCGTCGAGATGGGTCATGTCTTTTCGTATGAACGAAACCGTGGCAGGCCATCAAGACCACTCACCGTCGCAGGGCCAAACATGGACACCCAAAACACGCTTCGACGCTATACCTCGCTGGCGGTTCTGATCGATATGATCCAGCGCCGCGCCATCAGTTTCATGAACCCAGCCTTCTGGGATGACCGTAATGATGCCTTCTCTCTGGAACGGTTTCGACAATTGGAGGACTGCGGCTCCGTCCTGGCGCTGTGCCTGACCGGCGCGGATGAGACCTATCATCACTGGAAAGTCTTTTCCCCTGGCATGGAGGGTGTCTGTGTCTGGTTTGATCGTGACGGCCTGATTGAGCAATTCGAAGATGATAACCAAGACTTGCTGCACGGCGATGTCACTTATCACACCATCTCTGAGCTCAAATCCATGCACCCTAGCGCCGACCGCATTCCGTTTCTGAAACGCGTTCAGTTCGCGGATGAGCGCGAGTATCGTTTCCTGATGACCGAAGATGATCCGCATATTGATCGCTGTGAGCAAAGGCTCGATCTGTCTCTGGTCACGCGGATCACCCTCAGCCCCTGGATGCCAGTCTCAATCGCTGACAGCGTCAAAGCCAGCCTTGCCGCCCTGCCCGGTCATTCAATCAATGTCTATCGCTCGACACTGGTCGAGAACCGAGACTGGAAATCTGTATTTCGCGGGATGGGGTAAGATTGGGTTCGAGCCTAATCAGCCTCACTCTTCAAAGCCGCGGACCAACTGAAGAAAATTCATGTTCGAAGCCGCGCGCCTGTGCTCAGCCAGAGCCTGATAATCGGGATCTGTGTGCCAGGCTTTGGCTGAGGCTTCATCTGCAAATCTGAGAATGACCATTCGCCCACCGAGTGAGTTTTCACCCTCAAGCGACTCACTGTTTTCATCGACGGACACAAGTTCACCGCCATGCTTCTTCAGCAAAGGCATAAACCCACGCTCATAGATGCCATAGGTTTCGCGGTCCGAGATCTCGAAAATATTCGCAACCAGATAAACGGGTGTGTCCGACAACAGTCATCCTCCCTAAAGCGGAATATTATCGTGCTTCTTCCACGGATTGCTCAGTTCTTTCCCGCGCAAGGTGCGTAGCGCCTTGGCAACCCGGCGGCGGGTGGAGTGCGGCATAATAATATCATCGATATAGCCCTTTTTCGCCGCCACATAGGGGTTCGCGAAATTGTCTTCATAGCTTTTCGTATGTTCAGCAATTTTGGCATCGTCGCCAATGTCTTTGCGGAAGATGATCTCAACCGCACCCTTGGCGCCCATCACCGCGATCTCCGCGGTCGGCCAAGCATAGTTCACGTCGCCGCGCAGGTGTTTGGAACTCATCACATCATAGGCGCCGCCATAGGCCTTACGCGTGATGACGGTGACTTTCGGCACCGTGGCTTCAGCATAGGCGAACAGCAATTTCGCGCCGTGTTTGATCAGGCCGCCATATTCTTGCTTGGTCCCCGGCATGAAGCCCGGCACGTCCACAAAAGTGACGATCGGAATGTTGAAACAGTCGCAGAAGCGAACAAAACGCGCGCCTTTGCGGGACGCGTCAATATCGAGCACGCCCGCCAGCGTCATTGGCTGGTTCGCGACGAATCCGACTGTCGAGCCTTCGATCCGGCCAAAACCGCAAATGATATTGGCGCCGAAGGCCGGGCTAATTTCAAAGAAATCGCCTTCGTCGACGGTCTTCTCGATCAGCTCTTTCATATCATAAGGCTGGTTTGGATTGTCGGGGATTAGGCTGTCGAGGCTGTCATCCTGGCGTTCGATCGTGTCATAAGTCGGCCGCATGGGCGGCTCTTCACGGTTCGAGCCAGGCAGGAAATCAATCAAGCGACGCATTTGCGTCAGCGCTTCGATATCGTTTTCGAACGCACCATCAACGACCCCAGATTTAGCTGCATGCACAGAGGCTCCGCCAAGCGTTTCATGCGTGACTTCTTCATTGGTCACGGTTTTGACCACGTCTGGGCCGGTGACGTACATATAAGACGTATCTTTGACCATGAAGATGAAGTCGGTCAGCGCCGGGCTGTAAACATCGCCGCCTGCACAAGGCCCCATGATGACCGAGATTTGCGGTACCACGCCTGAGGCAAGCACGTTCTCCATGAAGATATCTGCATAGCCTGCGAGGCTGTCGACGCCTTCTTGGATCCGCGCGCCCCCCGCATCGAAAATGCCAATCACAGGGGCGCCAACTTTGACAGCGGCCTTTTGAACTTTGACGATCTTTTCTGACTGCGCGAGCGACAGCGATCCGCCGAACACGGTAAAATCTTTCGAGAAAACATAGACCAGACGGCCATTAATCGTGCCATGGCCGGTGACCACGCCATCGCCTGGAATGCGCTGTTTTTCCATGCCGAAATCATGGCTGCGATGTTCGACGAACATATCGGTTTCTTCGAAGCTGCCTTCATCGAGTAAGAGAGCGACGCGTTCGCGGGCGGTGAGTTTGCCCTTTTCGTGCTGGCGAGCAATCCGCGCTTCGCCGCCGCCCAGGCGGGCTCTTTCGCGACGTGCCTCTCGGGCTTCGATGACATCCTGCATTTGCTCCGACCTCGCACATTCCATTGTCTTTGCTCGGGGTTTTAATGCGCGAGTGGCGAAGAGCAAGTCAGCCTGCAAGTAAAACGGGCCTCCCCAAGGGGAAGCCCGTCCGTGCTTTCATTCTGAAAGTGAGATCGCCTATTTATAATAGCCGTAATCATGGCGTTTGCCGTAGCCGCGACGGCGGGGCTCTGGAATGCCCCAAATATCGCGAACTTGATCGCCGCGTCGGACGATGCAGGTCACGGGGCGCTCAATATCCCGGCGCCGCGTTTCAAACTCGACCTCATTGAACGTGACGCGGTAGCCGCGCGGTCCAATTTGTTCGGCATAACGACCCTTTTCAAAGTCGACATCATGGAATCCGCGATAATGCGCTTCATCTCTGATCGCCCGGCGACACGCACGAATGGCTCGACGTTTGGCCTGACGGTAGGCTTGGCGGTCATTGTACCGGTAGTCGCCTCGATACCCGTAATCCTTATGGCCATAATGCCGTCCGGTGGAGTAGCCGATGGAACTGTAACCGTTCTGGCCAACACCCAAATGGACACTGCCATTGCCTGTATGGAAGGTTATCCCTCCTGTCACTTTCGTGTCTGCTTTGCCGTGGTGTGCCAAAGCAGGAGCAGCGAAGAGCAGAGGCGCCGCAAGGGCTAGCGCGGCTGCTCGAGGTTTCATGATGCGTTTCATCATGGCTGCAGGAATACACAGCCCACATCAACCCGGCCTGAGCGCGGTGTTCGGCTCGCATTCATGGAAAAACGGCATGCCTGAAGATTGCCATTTTGTTAGGACAAGGTGACGAGAATGGGAAATCGTGAAATGATACCGTCTCAGCGTGAGGTGCTATTAAGATGAAATACTGGATGACAGGACTCGCATCACTTGCCCTCGCCTGTACGGCTCAAGCCCAAGACGAAGTGGAACAGCCTGATCGTGATGGCTGGCTGATGACGTCGGTCTCGATCGATGATTTGGAGTATATCGTCGAAACGCAAGGGCATGAGGTGGAAGAACTGATTCCAGAGAATGTCGCGGTCATGGCGATGGGCATGAACGGCGTTCGCTTTTTCATGCAAGGAACGGCCTGTAATGCCGAACGCACTTGTCAGGGCTTACACATCTGGATGACATTTGATGGCGCCATATCTTTTGAGCGCGCCAACGAAATCAATTACGAATACGCCGCGATAAGCGCGATCATTAAAGACCGTACGGGATATCAGATCAGCCGCTATATGATCCTCGATCACGGCACGACTATGGCCAATATCAAGTCAAACCTACTGAATACATTGGCCATCGGAGAACAGATCTGGATTTCAGAAGCCCGGCGCGGCGTCTCACGCGCTTTCGCCAGCGCCGAACAGGAGCCCGAAGCATCTGACTTAGAAGCCCTGCCAGAACCAACCGCCCTCGAAGACGAATCAATCGACACCAGCGCGGTTGAAACCGTAGAGCCTGTGGCGCGACTGCAATAGGCTTCGTCAATCCTCGCCGGTTACTTTCCCGCGTAACGACTTCAACGTTGAGCGTTGTTTCTTGCCATCTAAGCGCCGCCGGACGGAGGCTCGGGTCGGTTTGGTTTTAATTCGTTTTCGCGGGGCTTCTGCGACGGATTTGACCATATCGGCGAGCCGTTTGCGGGCGGCCTCGCGATTCAGGCCTTGGGAGCGATGGTCTTTCGCCTCTAAAATCAGCTCGCCATCTTGGGTCAAGCGGGCGCCAAAGCGTTTGCGGAATCGCGCTTTCACAGCTGCCGGAATGGAGCTCGCAACCACGTTCCAGCGCAGCTGCACCGCGGTCGAGACCTTGTTCACATTTTGCCCGCCAGGCCCTGAGGCCCGGATAAACCGCTCCTGCAGCTCCCATTCGGGGATCTGGATCGTTTCGGTCACAAAGACGTGATCGCGCGAGGACATGAAAGCTCCGTTCAGGGTCAATTCAGGCGGCCTATCTAGTTTGGCAATCAAGGCTTGTCACGAACAGCCGAAATTGCGGGCCCTTTTGGGGGCGCCCTAACTCAGAAAGGAGGACGCTGCTATGTCCATCCTCTCAAAACTAAGTTCAAGCGCCGCAGCGATTGCATTGTGCGCCGGATTATTGGCTCCTGTCGCCTTTGCCGATCGGACCGATCGGAACTCGCCTTTCTCTGAGCATACGCATGACGAGCGCGGTGAGCGCATTCGTCCGGAACGATCAGAACGTCGCGACGCCCGCCGTGATCCAAGAGGGGTCGCGCCTCAACGAGATCTCCGCGTCCGTCCGGCGGCGCAGGACCGAGGCGAACTCCGGGGTGGTGAACGCCGCCAAGAAAGACGAGCTGAACGGCGCGGCGACCGCCGCGTTGAACAGCGCCAGGAGCGCCGAGCAGAACGGCGGCAAGAACGCCGCGCTGAGCAACGGCAAGAAAGACGGGCTGAACGTCGCGATGATCGCCGGTTTGAACAGCGACAAGAGCGTCGAGCCGAACGTCGACAAGAACGCCGCGCTGAGCAAAGGCAAGAGCGTCGGGCAGAACGGCGAGAGGATCGCCAGTTCGAACAACGCCAGGACCGTCGCGCTGAACGCCGCCAAGAACGTCGCGTCGAGGATCGCCGGGCCGAGCGACGTGATGATCGCCGATTTGAGCAGCGCCAGGAACGTCGCGCTGAACGGCGACAAGAACGACGCGTAGAAGACCGCCGAGCTGAACGCCGCCAGGAACGCCGCGCAGAGGATCGCCGAGCAGAACGTCGGGCTGATAGACGTCAAGAACGTCGCATCGAGAACCGTCGTGAGAACCGGCAAATCCGCCGGAACTCATATGATCGCGGATATAATCGAGGCTATCGCAATGCGCGAGGCGATTACCGTCATCGGGACCGGCATTACCGCCATCGTGATTATCGCCACAACCGGCACCACAATTACGATCGGTATTATCGTAATCACCGCAACTTCAATCGGTATTATCGCCAGCATCACAATGGCTACCACTATCGGAACAAGTATCGTCGGCACAATTTCCGGCATTACTCGCCGCGCGCCCATTATTGGGGAGGACACCGTCCCTTCTATTATTACTCGCGGCCAACCTTCCGGTATGTGTATGATCGCCACTATGTGCCGAGCTACTATATTGGCGGCCATTACGGTTACCACACGAATACGATCATCATTGGAGACTATGATTATTGGGGTCTTTATGACCCGCCACACGGCTATCACTGGGTCCATGACTATGATAGCGGCGATGCGGTGCTCGCCTCAGTTGCGACCGGAGCCATTATCGGTCTCGTGATCGGCGCCCTGGCCAATTAGGTCCAATCCAGCGCCAAGGCGCACTCAAATCGAAAACACCCGCTGATCCAGGTCCGCGGGTGTTTTCTTGACGCAAAAATCAAATTTTTATGTCGGGACGCCGACATTCACCTTTCATTAGGCATGACTCATGCTTAATTGGAATTGTCCGGAGAACGCGAATGAGCACCGGACATAGTCGTTCAACAGCTGAAAGGAGGTGATCCAATGTCAAGTGAGAAACCAGGAACGGTGATTGGATCCGTTTGTGTGAAGGTTTTTTTGGAGCAGCCTCTAAAAACGCCGTAGCACAGTCTTAAGGCTGCCTATGTTGAACGCAGCCAAGGATTCAAGAGCCAACCGGCTCACGGACCCCAGCCGAGACCCGGCTGGGGTTTTCCTTTTTTGGGCCATCAATAATCAGCGACCGTCTATACAGCCCGATGAGCGCTTGACCATTTTTGTCCCCGATCAGACAGTGAGGTCATGCGCGCCTTAATTTCCGTCTCTTTGCTCACCCTCGCCGCCTGCTCGCAGACAGGTCTCCCGCCCGAACCGGAAAACCTGTGCGAACAGCCTGATGCGAGATGCGTCAGCGCGCCGGTCCGCGATGTCCTGGCGGTTGATGGCGACACGTTTGAGCTGCAACGCCTTACCGATCGCGGCACCGAACGCATCCGCCTGCGCTTGATCGGTTGGGACAGTCCCGAGACAGGTAATAGCGCCGGGTGTGCCGCCGAAGATGCGCTCGGCCAACACGTTGAAGCCCGCGCCAAAGAGCTGTTCACAGACGCCCAAACCCTCACCTTCAAGCCCGAAGGCACTGACCGGTTCGGTCGCACTCGCGCCCACGTCTATCTCGATGGCACCCATATTGGCTGGCTGCTCGCGAAAGACGGGCTGTCCAAACCCTGGCTCAGCGAAACCGTCAAACCCACTTGGTGCGATTGAGTTGCGCGCCAAACACGAGACCGAAATGACATTACGGCAACTTGCCGGATCGGCCCAAGCTTTGCTTGTATGTCTTTATGCACGCCCACGAAGCTCAATTTAGGCCAGACCGGACCTGGTTTTTTACCCTCAACCTTGCGGATGAGGACAGTTCCCTTTTGACTCGGCACGCCCAGTTTCTGGGCGAGAGCGCGCGCGATGTGGAAGGGCTGTACCCGTTTGAGACGATCGCAACGGTCATCCTTCCCAATCACATGCATATGATCTGGACCTTGCCGGAGGATGATCTCGATTATGATCGGCGCATTTCCTATTTGCAGTCCGGATTCACGCGGCGGGTCGCAGATTCTTTGAGTGATGCTGACAAGGCCCGCCAAAAGGCACCGATGAAGCCGCTCTGGCACCGCCGCTATTGGGATTATAAGATCCGCGACCTGGTCGATTTGGAACGCCATATCGGTTACATGCACGGCAATCCAGTTAAACACGGGCTGGTCAGCCATCCTGACAAATGGCGCTATTCGACTTGGCACAAATTCCGAGATGATGGCTTCCTCTTATGGACGAATAAGCCGCTCGGGTCCGCAGGCGAGCCCTAGCTCGACCCAATGCCGCACGCCGCGACGGCAGGTTTGCTCAGCGCTTCCAATTCGGGCGCATCTTGTTGTAAGTCGGCGCATAGACACATTTCCCAACCAAGAAGGCCGACCCTATGCCCGCTATTTCAATGACCCCACAGAACGTTTCAGATTATATCGCTCAGGCCGGTCGCGACGCATGGGTGGTGCCGGATGTGCCTGAAAACACGCCGCGTCGTAAGATTGAAAAAGTCGGCGTCATCGGTGCTGGCACAATGGGCGGCGGCATTTCTATGAATTTCGCCACCGCGGGTATTTCGGTGACCATTCTGGAACGCCAGCAAGAAGCGCTTGATCGCGGGCTCGGTGTCGTGCGCGGGCATTATCAGCGCAGCGCCGACAAAGGCCGTTTCCCAGTTGAAGAAGTTGAGGAGCGTATGGGCCGTCTCAATGGCACGCTCAGCATGGAAGACTTCGCTGATTGCGATCTGATCATCGAGGCTGTGTTCGAGGACATGGATCTCAAAAAGCAGATCTTCACTGATCTCGACCGCATCGCCAAGCCGGGCGCCATCCTCGCGACCAATACGTCAGCGCTGAATATTGATGAGATTGCCAGTGTCACCAAGCGCCCGGAAGATGTCATCGGGCTGCACTTCTTCTCGCCGGCCAATGTTATGAAACTGCTCGAAATCGTGCGCGCCGATCACACCGCAGATGATGTGATTGCGACCAGTATGGATCTCGCCAAGACAATCAACAAAGTCGCGACGCTTGTCGGCGTTTGCCCAGGCTTTGTTGGCAACCGCATCCTGTTCGCGCGTCAAGCGCAGGCTCAGAAGCTCGTCTATCAAGGCGCCATGCCTTGGGATGTCGATGCCGCGCTTAACACGTTTGGCTTCCGGATGGGGCCATATCAAATGTCAGACCTGGCGGGCCTCGACATTGGCTGGAAGAAAGGCGCGACGACAGCCAACCCGATCCGCGACGCGCTATGCGAGCTCGACCGGCGCGGTCAGAAAACTGGCGCGGGTTATTATGATTATGATGAGAACCGCCGTCCTATTCCGTCTGATGTGACGGCGAAAATCATTGCTGACGTCACCGGCGTTGCCCCCGGCGGCGCGCCTGGCCAAGACGAGATTATCGCGACCTGCATCCATCCAATGATCAATGAAGGCTTGAAAATCCTCGAAGAGAAAAAGGCACAGCGCGCCTCGGATATCGATATTGTCTGGCTCAACGGCTATGGCTGGCCGGCCGATAAAGGCGGCCCAATGCTATATGGCGACATGGTTGGCGCAGAAGCTGTTCTGGCGACGATGGAAAAACTTGGCGCTGATGATGACCGGTTCGCGCCGTGTGACACGCTGAAAAAGCTCGCCGCTGAAGGTGGCCGGTTCATCGACGTACAGCCTGGCTGATGACTAGCTGATGACAAGTCCCGCAACCCCGTTTCCTGGCGAATATGATTATATCATCGCTGGGGCTGGGTCGGCGGGTTGCGTGGTCGCCAATCGGCTTTCAGCGGATCCCAAAATCAAAGTCTTGCTGCTCGAAGCGGGCGGCAAAGACAATTGGATTTGGTTCCACATTCCGGTCGGCTATTTGTTCGCGATTGGCAATCCGCGCTCCGATTGGATGTTCGAGACCACGGCGCAGCCAGGTCTGAATGGTCGAAAGCTCAACTATCCGCGCGGCAAAGTCCTAGGCGGGTCCTCTGCGATCAATGCGATGATCACCATGCGGGGCCAGGCGGCGGATTATGATCATTGGCGCGACCTGGGCCTGCCCGGATGGAGCTGGGACCAGGTCTTGCCGGTCTTTCGCGACCTCGACGATCACTTCCTCGGCGCCAGCGATATGCACGGCGCTGGCGGCGACTGGCGGGTCGAACCGCCGCGCATAAGCTGGGACATCTTAGACGCCGTCGGCGATGCGGCCGCAGAAATGGGCATCCCGAAAACGCCAGACTTCAATACCGGCGACAATGAAGGCGCAGGCTACTTCCATGTGAACCAAAAGAAGGGGCGGCGCTGGTCCGCAGCGCGGGGCTTTCTAAAACCCGCCGCGAACCGTCCTAATCTGCGGGTCGAGACCGGCGCCCTGATCGACAAAGTCGTGCTCGAGGGCGGTCGCGCGACAGGTTTGGAATTTGTCCAGAACGGCCAGCGCCAGATCGCTCGCGCCAAAGCAGAGGTCATCCTGTGCGCCGGTTCGATTGGCAGCGTGCAAATCCTACAACGCTCCGGGATTGGCCCAGCGGTGGTATTGCGTGACGCGGGCATCACGCCGCAACACGATCTGCCGGGTGTCGGCGCCAATCTGCAAGACCATCTGCAACAGCGCGCGATCTATAAAGTCGCTAATACGGTGACGCTGAACCAAACCTATTATTCCCTATTCGGTAAAGCCAAGATGGGGCTCGACTATCTGTTCCGGCGCCGGGGCCCGCTGACCATGGCGCCGTCGCAATTGGGCATCTTCACCCGTTCCTCACCAGAGCAGACCCGCGCCAATATTCAATTCCATGTCCAGCCGCTATCGCTGGATAAGTTTGGCGATCCTTTGCACCGCTTCCCCGCGATTACCGTCGCTGCCTGCAATTTGCGGCCAACGTCCCGAGGCAGCATTCGGATCAGCGGCCCTGGGCTCGACGCGCCGCCCATCATCGATCCCAATTATCTCGATACCGAAGAGGATCGCCAAATCGCTGCCGACGCGATTCGGGTCACGCGCAAATTGATGGCCCAGCCCGCTTTGCAAGCGTTTCAGCCAAGCGAGCATCTCCCCGGCCCGGATTATCCCGATACAGATCTCGCGCGCGCCGCTGGCGATATCGGCACCACCATCTTCCATCCGGTTGGCACAGCCAAGATGGGTACAGACAGAGATCCAATGGCGGTTGTGAACGCGAATCTGCAAGTGCGCGGGATTGATTGTCTGCGGATCATGGACGCTTCGGTGATGCCGACAATCACATCAGGCAACACCAATACACCAACAATTATGATCGCCGCGAAGGGCGCCCATTTACTTTCCTCAAAGTCACCATAATTCCCGCTATGTGTGCGATGTGGAATCGATTCTAGGAGACGCTCATAATGTGGCGGAAGACACTTCTTCTTTTGGGGTTCAATCTGTGCGCGGCCGCGCAGGCAACTGAGCTGCATACGCGCGGCTGGATCGAGCATGCCCGGATTATGCCGGACCGCTTACTCATGACCGCAAAGCTCGATAGCGGCGCCAAGACGACCTCCATCCACGCAGAAATCTTGACCAATGTCCCAGATGTCGACTCGATGTCACCGGAAGCTTTGGCAGAGTTTCTCAACGAGTCAGAAGACGCCGCGATGGAAATGATGGGCACCAAAATGGTGAATGGCGAAGCGCCGGATGATCCGCCTGCGGCAGAAATCGCACCGATCTCCGCCGCTGAAATGCAAGACATGATGCCGGAGACGATCACTTTCCGGCTGACCAGCCGCGGCGGCAAAGAACGGATCTATACCGCGCCTGTCTCGCGCTGGGTGTCGATCCGCCGGCGCGGCGGGGGATCTTTCGTCCGGCCTGTCGTGATGATGGAGCTTTGTATTGCCGGGCGACGGGTGAACGGTGAAGTCAATTTGGCGGATCGATCTGGCTTCAATTATCCGCTTCTGATCGGGCGCAATATGCTAGGCGATGCCGCGATCACCGTGGACTCGCGTCAGATATTTGCGTCTAAGAAAGCATGTCCACCCGCCAAAGATTGATCGTCACCTCGGGCCTGCCCGGTTCGGGCAAAAGCACGATTGCCGAAGGGCTCGCCAAAGCCCTCCCGGCGGCGATTCTCTCCGTTGATCCAATTGAAGCGGCGATGTGGCGCTCCGGGCTCGACCCGGCCAAGACTGGAATTGCCGCCTATCGGGTGGCTGAAACCCTCGCGCGCGAGAACCTAGCGCAAGGCCTGTCAGTGATTGTCGACGCGGTGAACCCGGTCGACGAAGCACGAGCGATGTGGCGGGATCTCTCGCAGCAGCACGCCGTGTGTCTGAAAGTCGTCGAAGTGATTTGTTCGGATGAAGCGATCCATAAGCAACGGATCGAAGCCCGCGTTCGGAATATTGAAGGCATGCCCGAAATTAGCTGGGAGCGCGTGATCCAGCGAAAAGCTGAATTTACGCCCTGGGCGGAGGATCGATTGGTGCTCGATTCCGCGACTAAACCTGCTGACGCCTTGATCGAAACAGCGGCTCAGTACTGCCTGGCACCGCCTGGACAAACGGCCACAGGGACGCGCTGATACGGACCGCTTAGATCAGCACCAATGCGTTTTTGGACCTATCTCCGATTGCTGCTGCTGATTGCAGCGAGCCTTGGTTATTTTGCCAATGGCGCCCAAGCGCATGTCCGTATCACGCCTGGCGAAACGGTCAGTCTACTCATGTGCTCCACCGGTTCGAACCGGACGCTCGAGATGGAGATCCCCGGCGCGCCCGCTGAAGAAACCCAAGGCACGTCTTGTGGTGATTGCGCTGCTCCCGCGGCCCTCGCCCCGCCTGCGGTCGCCCGAGTAGAGTTCCGGCAAGTCTTCGCTGAGCCGCTGCCTAGTCAGATGCCTGTGCCGGTCTCGCCGCGCTCCCCGCTTTGGCCTGGCGCCCCGCCACATGGCCCACCTCTTTCCCTCAAAGCTTAGATAATTTCCCAATCCTTGGCGCAACCTGCGCCCACTAGCTTTGTGAGTAAAACCAATGAAACTCAAACTCTTTGCGAGCGCAGCCCTGCTGTGCGCCGCCCTGCCCGCGTCTGCCCATGAAGGCGATGGCGGCAATGTCACCTATGCGTCAGACCACGCGCCGATTGGCGTGATGGCCGACCACCGCCACAAGAAAGGCGAATGGATGACGTCCTATCGCTACATGTATATGGATATGTCCGGAAATCGCGACGGCACCGATAGCCTGTCGCCGGAAGAGATTGTCACTGGCGTCGCGAACCCGTTTGCCAATCCGCCGATGATGCCGCCAACCCTGCGCGTCGTTCCAACCAATATGCCGATGCAGATGCACATGGTCGGCGGCATGTACGGTCTCACCGATCGTGTCACGCTGATGGCCATGGGCATGTATCTGTCCAGCGAGATGGACCATATCACCTTCCAAGGGCCAATGGGCGCGACCCGGCTCAGCCAGTTCACAACCGAGACCGAAGGGTTTGGCGACACAACGATTGGCGCGATTATTGGGCTCGATGACGGGTCTTATGAGCACCGCCAGATCAATCTCGGCCTCGCGCTCTCGCTGCCGACAGGATCGATTGAAGAAACTGATCAAATCCTGACGCCAATGGGCACCACACCAAGCCCGCGTCTGCCTTATCCGATGCAACTTGGGTCCGGCAGCTTTGATCTCAAACCGTCGCTGACCGCGTTCTCGCGCACCGGGAAATGGAATTATGGCGGACAGGCCTCTGCTATCATTCGCTTGGATGAGAATGATGAAGGCTACACGCTCGGCGATCGGATCGAAGCGACCGGTTGGATCGCTTATGAACCTGCCCCCTGGATCTCATTTTCAGGCCGGTTGAAAGCTGCCAGTGTCGGTCAGATTGCCGGTACGGACGCGCTGGTCCGCGCACCGGTGCAAACCGCTGACCCCGATAATCATGGCGGCGAAACGCTCGAAGCGCTGGTTGGGATTAATCTTGCCGGCCAGTCCGGATGGCAAAAGGGACATCGTCTGGCCGCGGAAATCGGACTGCCTGTCCATCGCGATCTGAACGGACCGCAGCTCGAGACCGACTTGATCTTCACTCTGGGATGGCAAAAAGCATTTTAAGCCTCGGTCAGATCAAAGGAGTTTCGGCCTCTTTGGTCTGACCAATTGACCCGACGGAATGGCGTGCTACGTTAACTCAGAGACGTTCGGCTGCAATCGTAATCGAACTGGGGACGAAATGCGCGTACACATAGATGAAGTTCCGCAAGTGGTGATTGGTACGAAAGGGCTCGATTTCGAGGTCGGTCACTTTGTTAAATCTGTGCCACGCATGCACCTAGAAGACGACAAGATCGTCTATTACAGCCCAGACCGCCCAAGCCTAGAAGTAAGCAATGCACGATCGGTTTTCTGGCACGCCTTCACCGTCGGCCTGAACCTCTATGAGAGCACGGGTCTTGAGGATGACATCGTTGTGTTCAATCCCAAAGATCCGAGTGAATCTTCTCAATGGCCAAAGCAAATCTTCTACGCCACCGCCGAAATCGGGTTTGCCTTATATAGCGAATTGGACGCTAAACACTCAAACGTCGCCTATTTCCAACCCAAAGCTAAAACGCATAAAATCGACGATGCGGATGGCGAGGTCTGGCTCGAAATTCATGTTGAATTCCGCGCAGGGCCCGGACAAACTGTGATTGGGCAGCGCCGCCGCATCAACAAAAATACCGGCGAAATCGAGTATGGTCAGACCTTCGTGCAACCCATCGATGTCGCCATCAATAGTTATGAAGAGCTCGGCAAGGCCATCGAAGATGTGCTGAATCCAAAGCCCGACCAAAAGAAAATCGTGAAGATGCCGATTCACGAAGAACAATAGCGGAGCGGAGTCCAGTTCCAAAAAATGTGATTGAATAACATTGCAAATACAGCCCCTTTGCAATATGCAACAAGACAAATCTGAATCGATAGAGTCGCGTGACCCTCCCGAGAGACTGAGATGAGCAAAAAGAACCCGACCAATCACCTTCGAGCTTGGCGAGAGTTCCGGGGTTTTACCCAAGAAAGCCTCGCCGAGAGCATTGGCACGACGGCGGCGGTCATCTCATTGCTTGAAAACGGTCAGCGCGGCCTCTCAGCCAGCTGGCTCGACCGGCTCGCGCGCCCCCTGCAAACATCGCCAGGCTTTTTACTCGACCATCACCCAGGCGATTTAACCGCTGAGTTGCTCGACCTGTGGGCCAGCATTCCAAGCGAAAACCAGCCCAAAGCCATCAAAGCCTTGCGGTCTCTTTCAAAGAAAAAGACCGGAACCTAATTCAGTTTCGATACTACGCGCCGAGCTCTCGTTCGAATAGAGCGAGCATCCGTCCCCATGCCCGCGCTGAGAGCTCAGGATCATGCGCCCGAGAATCTGTCGGCACCCAGCCATGCATGGCGTCTGCATAGACTTCGATTTCAGCAGGAATACCAGCCGCAGCAAAAGCTGAGATCAGCTCGCCTTGGGCCTCTGGCTCACGCTCGTGATCATTCTCAGCGATTGCGATCAAGGCGCCGCCTTGCATCTGTTCCACCAATTTGTGCGGACTGTCCGGCTCTTCCGTAACCAAGCCGCCGCCATGGAAGGAGGCCGGCGCTTTCACGCGACTCGGAACCGCGGCGGCCGCGCGCAGAGTCCAAGAGCCGGTCATACAGAAGCCGATAGCGCCTATGCCGCGACCTGTATCCACCGCCGCTTGTGCATCTAGCCAAGCTACGATCGCAGCGGAATCGGTAATCACCTTGGCCGGCGTCAGCGACTCATAATGCGGCTGCACTTTCGCCCACCCCCCTTCACTCCGAATGGTTTCGCCATCGCCAAACAAGCGGCCTGAATGCGTGCGGTAATAGGGATTGGCCGCCAGCACACTGTAGCCCGCGCCAGCGAGGCTGCGTGCCATATCAAAGAAGGCTGGTCGAACGCCGTGAATATCCGGCCACATGATGACGGCCGCATGTGCACCTTCGACGGGGTGAATGAACAACGCGTCGACTTCGCCATCTGGCGTCGGCACACGGACTTCAGATTCGGTAATCGTCCCAGGCGCAGGCGGCGGTGTCGCACAAGCCGAGAGCGCGAGACCACTGGCAGCAAGTGTCGCTGACGCGCCAACCGTAAACCCGCGCCGCGTCATCGCCCGGCGTTTCAGATAAGCCTCAAGTTCGCGTTCGGTCGTGTCATCGCACATCGTTTTATCCTTCGCTCTGAATCTCGTTCCTAGCCCCAACACATGACACAGATGCCCACCGCTTCAAGTTAAACGCAAGTTGGGACAACGCGGCTAACGCCCTGAACCAGCTCTAAGCCGCCACCATTTCGCCTGGGAAGAGCTCGGTGGTGACGGTGTCTTGGCCCATTTTGCTATAGCGCGGTCCCGCGATTGCTTCTGGGGCAAAGTGAGCATCCAAGGCCGCGACATCTTCCTCGGACAAGACAACGTCATTCGCCCCGAAATTATCTTCCAAATGCGCCAGGCTTTTAGTGCCCGGAATGGACACAACGGACGGCCCTTTTGCGAGCCCCCAAGCAATGGCGAGTTGCGGTAAACTACAGCCAAGCCGTTCAGCCATATCGCGCGCCAGCGGCATCAGTTTCATATTTTCAGAGAAATGCGGCTCGGCCAGGCGTGGGAAGAAAGCGCGGCGCATATCGCCTTCCCAGTAATTGTCTGGATCCTGCGGGATCTGCGAGAACATGCCCCGCCCGACAGGTGAAAAGGCGACCAGGGTCGTACCGAGATCGATACAGGTCTGATGCACGGCGATCTCAGGATTACGCGCAATCAAGGAGTATTCCGACTGCATCGCCGCGATGGGATGAATGGCTGCTGCTTTACGCAGCATATCAGCTGACATTTCAGAGAGACCAATCGTCTTGATCTTTCCCGCCTCGACCAGTTCGGCCATAGCACCAATCGAGTCTTCTAGCGGCACATTCCGATCCGGGCGGTGCATGTAATACAAGTCAATCACATCAGTTTGCAGACGTTTCAGGCTGGCATCACACGCCGCTTTGATCTTTTCGGGCCGCGCGTCCAAGACCCGGCGCCCATCTTCAAATCCGAGCACACATTTGCTGGCAAGAACAAACGCATCGCGGCGGTGTTTGAGGAATTTTCCAATCCGCCGCTCGCTTTCGCCCATGCCGTAAATCGTCGCCGTATCGAGGAAATTATACCCAAGATCCAGCGCGCGATTGAGCAATCTGTCAGACGCATCCTCCTCGATCGGCGCATTGTAGGCGTGCATCATGTTCATACAGCCAAGACCAACGGGATTGACGCTAAAGGGTCCGACATTTCGGTTCTGCATATAAAGGGCTCCAAGTGAGTGTACGGCCTCGGCCTAGCATGTGGATTGGGGTTCGTTAATCGACATTTCGCGCGCGGTTTCGATACGTTTACAACCCTGCCGAGCCGCTTCTCTTGTGCGCACCTGTTCAAGTTGCTACCCGAAAGCATACCGATCGAGCGGAGACACGCTCACCAGAAAAGCTTTGGGAGACTTTTCATGAAAACACGCGCCGCCGTCGCCTTTGAAGCGAAACAGCCATTGGAAATTGTCGAGCTGGATTTGGAAGGCCCCAAAGACGGCGAGGTCCTGGTCGAAATCATGGCGACCGGGATCTGTCATACCGACGCTTACACGCTGGATGGCCTCGACAGTGAGGGTCTGTTCCCTAGCATCCTTGGTCATGAAGGTGCAGGCATTGTCCGCGAAGTTGGCGCCGGTGTGACCAGTGTGAAGCCTGGCGATCATGTCATCCCGCTCTACACGCCGGAATGTCGCCAGTGCAAAAGTTGCCTGTCTGGTAAGACCAATCTCTGCACCGCGATCCGCGCCACGCAAGGCAAAGGCGTGATGCCGGACGGGACGTCGCGCTTCTCTTATAAAGGTCAGACCATCTATCATTATATGGGCTGCTCAACCTTCTCGAACTTCACGGTGCTGCCGGAAATCGCGGTGGCGAAAATCCGTGAGGACGCGCCCTTTGATAAAACCTGCTATGTCGGCTGCGGCGTGACCACAGGCGTCGGCGCGGTGACCAATACGGCGAAAGTGCAAGCGGGCGATAATGTCGTCGTGTTTGGCCTTGGCGGGATTGGCCTGAATGTCATCCAAGGCGCAAAAATGGTGGGCGCGGACAAGATTGTCGGCGTCGATATCAACCCTGCGAAAAAAGAATGGGGCGAAAAGTTCGGGATGACGCATTTCGTCAACCCGAAAGAGACGGCAGATGTCGTCGCGCATTTGGTCGAGCTGACCGACGGCGGCGCGGATTATTCATTCGACTGCACCGGCAATACGGACGTGATGCGACAGGCCTTGGAATGCTGCCATCGCGGCTGGGGCACGAGCGTCATCATTGGCGTGGCCGAAGCGGGCAAAGAAATTTCGACGCGCCCCTTCCAACTCGTCACTGGGCGCAATTGGCGCGGGACGGCTTTTGGCGGCGCGAAAGGACGCACCGATGTGCCAAAAATCGTCGACTGGTACATGCAGGGCAAAATCCAGATCGATCCGATGATCACCCACGTCATGCCGCTCGATAAGATCAATGATGCGTTTGATCTGATGCATGCCGGCGAGAGCATCCGCTCGGTCGTGGTCTATTAGATGACGCTCGAACTGGTCTCTTCTTGGACCTCATTCGGCGGCACGCTCAGCGTCCACGATCATCAAAGCGCAATCACCAATTGCACTATGCGCTTTGCCGTCTTCACGCCGCCACAAGCCGCTAATGGGCCGGTTCCGGTGCTCTGGTATCTATCGGGCCTGACCTGCACTTGGGCGAATGTGATGGAGAAATCCGGCATTCAACAATATGCCGCCGAGCATGGTTTGATGATTGTCGCGCCGGATACCAGTCCGCGCGGTGACGACGTCGCTGATGATGAGGCTTATCATCTTGGCCAGGGCGCAGGCTTTTACTTGACCGCGACTGAAGATCCGTGGGCGGCGCACTATAAAATGGATCAATATCTGACCGACGAATTGCCCGGCATCATCGCTGAGCACTTCCCAGCCGATATGCGCGCGCAAGGGATTACCGGCCATTCCATGGGCGGGCATGGCGCGATCACGCTGCACCTGAAAAACCCCGACACGTTCAAGACCTGCTCGGCCTTTTCGCCGATCGTCTCGCCCGCGCGGGTGCCTTGGGGAGAAAAAGCATTGACCGCTTATCTCGGTCCGCTTTCAGTCGCTTGGGAAGCCTATGACTCGACTGAGCTTGTCAAGGAGAGGCCCTCCCAGGCGGATATCTTGATCGATCAAGGCGCGGCGGATCAGTTTTTAGGCGAACAACTCGACCCCACCCTCTTCCTCCAAGAAGCCCGCAATCACGGTCAGACAGTCACGCACCGGATGCAAGCCGGGTATGACCATTCCTACTATTTCGTTGCGAGCTTCATGCGCGATCATATCGAATGGCACGCCAAGCGACTGAGACGATAAGGTGCTCGATTGCAAACCTGGCGATCTCATCGACCGAGAATAGCCCCGCTCTATTTGACCCAAGCGCCCGGGGCATTGGTGCGATAACCGAGCGACTGATAGGCCGCATCGACCACGCTTTGACCGCGCGGATTGAGCAGCAGGCCTGGCCCCATCTGGTTCATCGTATAGCTAAAGGCGAGCCCGCACTCTGGATCAGCAAACCCAATCGAGCCGCCAGCGCCGACATGCCCGAACGCACTTTCGCCCATAATCGCACTCTTCTGGTCGCCTTGCGGATAGGCGCGATTGTCCATGGATTTCATAAACCCAGAGGCAAAGCGCGATGGTAGAAGCAGCGTGGCATCAATCCCTGAAGCGGTGGTGACGCGGGTCATCGCCGCCAAGCGGTCGGCTGAGACTAAACTGCCATCATTGGTTGCGAGCGGCGTATACCACGCGACCTGACCGCGGGCATTTGCGATTCCGCCCGCGCCGCCAATCTCAGCCTTATGGGCTTCCGGATCATTCATGTTCCAGCCGCCATTATTGAGGAAGGAGAGCGATTGGATCGATTGCGGTTCGGTAAAGAGCTTCACCGTAAAGGCGGTCGGCTCGTCGCCTTCTTTAGGCTCATAAAGCCGGATCGGGGCGATTGGCTTGGCAAAATCATCCGGGATCCCGATCCAAAAATCTGCGCCGGTTTTGCTGGCGACTTCATCGGCAAAGAACTGGCCGAGCGATTTGCCCGAGACGCGGCGCACCAGCTCACCCACGGTCCAACCGAAATTGACCATATGATAGCCATTGCGGGTCCCCGGCTCCCACCAGGCTTCCTCATCTTCCATGCGTGAGATCATGTAATCCCAATCCAGAAACCCGCCCTCGCGGATCGGCTCGCGATTGGCTGGCACTGCGCTTTCATGGTTGAGCATCATCTGAACGGTGGTGTTCTCTTTGCCCTTCTTGGCAAAGCCCGGCCAATAGTCCGAAACCAGCGCCGCCGGATCGAGCTCACCGCGATCAATCAAAATATGCGCGCACAAAGCTGTCGCCGCTTTGGTACAGGAAAACACAATCGAGACCGTATCTTCTTGCCATGCCTCGCCAGTATCCGGGTTGGCCATGCCGCCCCACAGATCAACCTTGGTTTCGCCATCAACGCTCAAACACACCGACGCGCCGACTTCGCCACGTTCAGCAAAATTACGCTCAAATTCTTCGCGGACGCGCGCAAATTGTGGATCACAATGACCTTGCACCTGGCTCATGATGGGGGCTCCTCCTATATGTGCAAGAATAGAAGCAGGGTTTCGGGCGCGGCGCGAGGCTGACTTTGGGGCAGATCGCCCGCGCTAGGGATCACGAATGGCAAATAAACAAGCAATTTTCCTGCAGGGTAACCTGTTGCGCCATATCGTGATTATGGCCTCATCAGCCAGCATCGGCCTGGTCTCAATATTCCTCGTCGACTTTGCCGACTTGCTTTTCATCTCCATGCTCGGTGAGGCAGAACTCGCCGCCGCTGTGGGGTTTGCTGGCACCGTTCTGTTCTTCACATTTTCGGTCTCGATTGGGAT
Source organism: Hyphomonas sp. ske169 (assembly GCF_056850855.1). NCBI lineage: Bacteria > Pseudomonadati > Pseudomonadota > Alphaproteobacteria > Hyphomonadales > Hyphomonadaceae > Hyphomonas > Hyphomonas sp. ske169. The sequence continues at coordinate 834,805 of NZ_CP096146.1, forward strand.
GACGATTGCGACCAGCGCCTTGGTGGCGCAAAGGCTCGGTCAAGGCGATCCAGTCGAAGCCCGAAAGATCGCGACCAGTGTAATTCTCTTCGGCATCGTCGTGACGAGTGTGCTCGCCCTCTTATGCTGGATCTATGCGCCCAGCCTGCTCGGCTTGATCGGCGCGCAAGGCTACACCCAAGAGATGGGGGTTCGATATTTTCGGATCGTCGTGGCTGCGATGCCGATTGCCGCAGTCGGAATGATGGCCAGCGGTATCTTGCGCGCGCATGGCGATGCAAGACGGGCAATGACCGTGACGCTCGTCGCCGGCGCAGTGAATGCGATCCTCGATCCGATCCTGATCTTCTGGGTTGGACTTGGACTGGATGGCGCGGCTTATGCCTCCGTGGCCGCGAGATTTGCGACGCTTGCCACCGCGCTCTATCCGATTTTCAAACATTATGGCGGCTTCGCGAAGATCGATTTACCGCGCTTCCGCATGGACCTAAAGCCGATTGTCGCCATCGCGGCTCCAGCCATGCTGACCAATGTCGCGACGCCGATTGGCAATGGCTTTGTCACCCGCGCGATCTCTGATTTTGGTGACAGCGCTGTGGCAGCGATGGCGGTCACCGGGCGCCTCACCCCCCTCGCCTTTTGTGTGATCTTTGCCCTGTCTGGTGCGGTCGGTCCCATCATTGGCCAGAACTTTGGCGCCAAACAGTTTGGCCGGGTGCGCGGCGCCCTGATCAAGGCGGTCCAGTTTACCGCGATTTACGTCGCCACCATGTGGGCGATCTTAATGCTCGCGCATGGCTTTATCTCAGACAGTTTCCAGCTCAGCGAAGATGGCGCCAATATTGTCTTCTGGTTTGCCCTCGTCGTCGCGCCGCTTTTCTTGTTCAACGGCACGCTGTTTGTCTCGAACGCGGCGTTCAACAATTTGCGGCGCCCGCTTTACTCGACGTTCTTGAACTGGAGCAAGAATACAATCGGCGTTGTGCCGTTCATCGCGGTCGGCGCGTCATTAGGCGGCGCGCCGGGCGTCATCATTGGCCAAGCCGTGGGCGGGGTTCTATTTGGGATCCTCGGTTTCTGGCTCGCTTATCGATTGGTCAACCGCTACGAGGACGGTCGATCCGATCCCGACAAAGGGATGAAATTCCCCCTTATGCGCCGCCGCGCCGAAGCGCCATTTAACTCGCCGAGAGGTTAGACCAGAAAAAAGGCCGCCTCGGGAGGGGAGCGAGACGGCCTTTTCTATGGGTATGATATGAAACTTAGTGGCGATTGCTCATTCGAGCGCGACGCCGACGCCGCTTGTCCAACATGCTTGTGCCGGTCTCCTCTTGGGTTTCGGGAGCTGGGGCTTTGATTTCGACGACCGATTTTGCGATCTGGATCGCATTGATTTGGGCCGTCTCAAGGGTGTTGCGAGGCACCGCGATTTGGGCTGGCTCTATTTCGCGGACTTGCGGGTTCATCGTTTCATTCCTTTTTAAAATCAGGGGATTAGCCTGATCGACGGGGGTTGAAGCTGTTAGTTAGTTTCCGCCGATGGAAGGTAATTGGGAAGGCTCTTATTGTTTTTCAATAAGTACATATCGTTTTTCGGTAATTATTTTTGAAATTCGTTTGTTTTCAAGGCTTTAAAATGTACGATTTTTCGAAATTGCCGTGTTTTCAATTAAATGAGCCTGCGAACCTTGGTCCCAGACCGGCCCTCTGCCTGACCTTAGGCTGGTCATCGGGGTCAGAATGATCCAATCCATATATATAGAGAGCAGCCGGTGGCGCGCATTAATCGTCCTCACCGGTCAGATTGGGAGGATAAGATGAAGCGCGAGATCGATCAGGACTTAAAGCGGCGAGCCCAAAAGGTTCTGCCAAATGGCGTTTATGGCCATGAATCCACGCTCCTCCTCCCGGAAAGCTATCCGCAATTCTTTAGCAAAGCCGAGGGCGCTTATCTCTGGGACGCCGATGGCAATAAATATCTCGACTATATGTGCGCCTATGGCCCAAACCTGCTCGGCTATTCAGACCCGCGCGTAACCAAGGTCGCCATCGAGCAGCTCGCCAAAGGCGATGCGATGACGGGTCCCTCACCTGCCATGGTCGAGCTGGCCGAGGCCATGACCGACATGGTCAGCCATGCCGACTGGGCGATGTTCTGTAAGAATGGCACGGACGCCACCACGATGGCCAAAACCATTGCTCGGGCCCAAACAGGCAAACGGATCATCCTGGTCGCCGCTGGCGCCTATCATGGCGCCGCCCCCTGGTGCACCCCGATCCCTGCAGGCGTGATCGAAGAGGACCGGGCGCATATCCAGACCTATGAATACAATAATATCACCAGCCTCGAAGACGCCGTCAAAACGGCAGGCGATGATCTCGCCGGAATCTTTGCCGCGCCGTTCAAGCATGACGCTTTTATCGACCAAGCCCTGCCGGACCCTGCTTATGCCAAGCGCGCCCGCGAGATTTGCGACCAGACTGGCGCCCTCCTCATCGTCGACGATATTCGCGCCGGCTTTCGATTGACGCGCGACTGCTCCTGGGAGCTGATCGGTGTGCGTCCCGATCTCAGCACATGGGGCAAGAGTTTCGCCAATGGCTTGCCAATCTCGGCTCTGCTCGGATCTGACACAGCGCGGGACGGCGCTGGAGCGATCTACGCAACTGGCTCATTCTGGTTTTCCGCCGTGCCCATGGTAGCAGCGCTCGAAACGCTCAAAATCCTCAGAGAATCCGACTATTTGGAACATATGATTGCGCTCGGTGAGACCCTACGCACAGGCCTTGCGGATGCGGCCGAGCGTGTCGGCATCGGCTTCCGCCAGACTGGCCCCGTGCAAATGCCGCTCTTCTTATTTGAAGATGATCCAGATTTCCGCACCGGTTTTGCTTGGTCTGAAGCGATGTTGCGGCGCGGGGTCTATGTCCATCCCTGGCACAATATGTTCCTTTGCCAGGCCATGACGCACGCCGATATCGAGATGACCATCGCCGCCGCCCGCGAGGCCTTTACCGAGATCAAAACCGCCCGCGATACGCTCGAACCGCATCCGGTCGTCGCCGCCATGTTCGGAGCGGTCGCAGCCGAGTAAAGCGGCCTCCCCACCGCTTAGCGCCGTTTCACCGCCCGCACCGTTCGCCCCAGCAAAGCGGCGACATCTTTAGCCAGTTCAGCATCCGAAATCCCGTGCCGCCGCCCGGCTTCGAGCTCTGAGGCCGCTTCCGCTTCTAAAGCCGCCAGATCCCGCGCGCGGCGAGCTTTGACTTTCCAGGCGGCAATCAAACGGTCGGCGCGAGAGCGATCATCCGCCCGCAAAGCGGCGCGCACGGCCCGTAAGATCTGATCCGCAGAGCTCAGCCCTTCGTCCTGCAAATTGATCCCCGGCGGGCGGCCTGAGCCTTTGACCCGTCCGCCCAGACCGTGGCGCAACATGAAGCGGCCCGATGGCCGGTTGGTCGGCACTGACGGATGCAGCCCGCGCGCCATTTTATGATCGGGATCAATGTCACAGAGCCGAAACCCAAACAGCGCCGCCCAGCGCCCATAGGTCGTGATCGAAATCCCGAGCGCGGCGGCAATCTCAGTCGGCCTCTCCCCGGCCCGCGCGCGCCGCTCCGCCTCAGCCGCCAATTGCCGGCGATCTTCAATCGGAAGGGCGCGAATATCTGGCATCCCCGAACCCTAAATCAGGCCAGAACCCGGTCGGATTGACCGGCGCGAATGGCATCCAGCTCTCACGGATCGATAATCCGCCCAAGGTACCGCACAGCGCAGGCGTCCCCCTCGAACGCGCAGCGGTCTGAGGGTTCATTTCCCGTTCGTGGGCCATCCCCACGGTCCCGAACCTGATCCGGGACCTCGTGTCATGAGATCCGGAAGCGAGGCTGGAGGTCCCGGGTCAAGCCCGGGACGAGCGGACCTTCCTTCAAGCCTCACCCTGATCGCCCCTTCAGCCTCATCCTGAGCGAAGTCGAAGGACGAGGCGGGCTCACGACAAATTGCGGAAAGCCCGGCCCTTTATCCTTCGACGCCGCTCAGGATGAGGGCCTATCGTGGAAAGACCGGTTCATCACGCGAACGAGGCCATGCGCGCGCCCCTTTTAGAGGCGTCCGCCTTTGGCTCAGCCTCCGGCGCACCGTCGTTCGCATTATCACACAGCCCGTCAGCCCATGCGCCGCCGCGCATAGGACCGGGTGATGGGAAGCCCGATTCAAAAATTGAGGCGAAAAAAAGTCTCGCTCGCACGATTCGAATTGTCTAAACGGCGACTCCTTTTAATGGACTTAAGTAACGACAATCCTGCCTTGAGTATTCATATGATTTTACATTCTGCACGTATCAAGAATTTCAAAGGGGCTGAAGACGTAACTCTTACATTCGGCTCCAAAGGCAAAAACAGAATCCTCACCTTGATTGGGCTCAACGAGAGCGGAAAAACAACAATTCTGGAGGCGCTCCACTATTTCAATACTGGAGAGTCGGATACCGATGCTCTTTTGGAGGGGCCGTTCACAAAATCCAATTTGGAGGAGATTATTCCGCGTCATGAAGCCACTAGCTTCAGCGACGAGATTTCTATCCAGGTCAGATTTGAGCTTACGGACAATGAGGTAGATATCATACTTCAATTGATGTCCGAGCAAAACATCTTCATCGATCGAGAAAGTCTCGATCGACGTTTTAGTGTGACGCAGGTAATTAGGTATGTGAATTCAGAGCACAAAGCAAACACCCGGTATTGGACATTTGGATTTGAGGCCAAAACAGGCAAACAAAGAAAGGCCAGATCCCATCGAGGAAACAGTTCGCACGAATGGCTAGCTTGCGTGCGAATCGTCAGCAATCTGTTTCCTAAGTTCTGTTATTTCCCAACTTTCTTGTTCGACTTTCCTCAAAAAATCTATTTGGAGGAGACTGAAGGAGAAGATAGCAAGAACCGGTATTTCCGCGAATTAATAAACGACATAGTTGGATCCCTCGGAAAAGAACTCACTGTTAAAGATCATATCGTCAATCGCATTCGAGCGACAAAACAGAAGGAAGAAGCGACATGGACCTGGTTTGGCTTCCTAGGAAGCACAAAAAGGTCTTTGGTTGACCAAGTAGCCTTGGAGGCGGCGAACGAAGTTTCAAAGACAGTCTTCTCCAGTTGGAAGCGTATTTTCAATAGGGACTACGAAAACAAGCGCGTGGAAATTTCGGTCAACTACGAACAAGAAACAGACTCCATCTACGCAGAATTCTTTGTAGTTGATGGCGCTCAGAAGTTTAAGCTCGCAGATCGGAGTTTGGGATTTAGATGGTTTTTTTGCTTCCTACTCTTCACTCATTTCAGAGCACGAAGAGAAACGAACGAAAACGTATTGTTTTTGTTCGACGAACCAGCCTCCAATTTGCATTCCCGGGCACAGTCTGAATTGCTTCAGAGCTTCGAGTTCCTAGCAGCTGACAAGAACTATGTAGTCTATTCGACTCACAGTCATCACATGATTGAGCCAAAGTGGCTTAATAGCGCTTACATAGTGTCCAACCGGGCTGTAGACCCGGACAACTCGGAGATCTTCTCAACCAACCCCACTCAAATTGAGGCACAGAAATATCGAGAATTCGTGGGAAATCACCCAAACAAGCGCACCTACTTCTATCCGATTTTGGAGAAACTTGACTACGCTCCATCCGACATTGAGCTAGCATCGAACGCGCTTCTAGTCGAAGGATTGAACGATTGGTGTGTTTTCACATTGGCGGCGCAACAGCGCCCCTCGGAGCTTCAGTTCAATCTCATTCCAGGTACGGGCGCGGGAGCGCTAGATCCGATCATCAGTATTCTGACTGGTTGGGGGCGAAAAACGTCTGTCTTCCTCGATAGCGATAAGCCCGGGAAAAAGTCCAAAGCCGCTTACGCGGCAAAGTGGCAATACTCAGATGCTCAATTGGCAGAACTCCACGATTTCGACAATTCAGCTGCTTCAATGGAAAAACTTGTTCTAAAACACCATAAGGATGAAATTGCCGAGTTCTTTTCGGTCACAACCGTCAAAAAGATGCATGTCACAAGGTTCCTCAGAGAAAATCTCGCGACCGGCACTCTGATACTTGATGACGCGATAACCAAAACTGCGAATGCAGTTCTAGACTGGGCCGAAGATCAACTGGGCAGTTAAGTGCAACGCACGCGAACTACTCGAAAGTGAACTTCAAAAGAGAGTTCGGATATCGATGCGCTGCGATATTTGAACCCAGATTTCGGAATTCAGAGCTTACCCGCTTCGTCTCCTATTGCGGAGCAAGCCGTCTAATCTCCAATAACCCCTAAAGCCCCAACTCTTCTTCTCTCAACCGTTTCACCTCGTCGCGGAGGCGGGCGGCGTCTTCGAACTCCAGGTTGGCGGCGGCTTCGCGCATTTGTTTTTCCAAATCGGCGAGGACGGCTTGCAGATTGTGGCCTTGGCCGGGTTCATAAGCGATTTGTTCTTCGGCCACGGCTTTGCGGCGCGACTTGCCGCCTTTGAGCTGGGTTCGGCCGCCGGGTTTCTCGCCCAGCTCGCCGAGAATGTCGGCGACTTCGCGTTTGATCGTGGTCGGGGTGATGCCGTGTTCTTGATTATAGGCATTTTGTTTCTCGCGGCGGCGCTCGGTCTCGTCCATGGCGCGCTGCATTGAGCCGGTAATCTTGTCGGCATACAGGATGACGCGGGCATCGGCGTTCCGCGCGGCCCGGCCAATCGTCTGGACCAGCGAGGTTTCGGAGCGCAGGAAGCCCTCTTTGTCGGCATCGAGAATGCCGACCAGGCCGCACTCTGGGATGTCGAGACCTTCGCGCAGCAGGTTGATGCCGACGAGCACGTCGAACGCGCCGAGGCGGAGATCGCGGATGATCTCGATCCGCTCCACCGTGTCGACATCAGAGTGCATGTAACGGACTTTGATGCCTTGCTCATTCAGGTATTCGGTCAGGTCCTCGGCCATCTTTTTGGTCAGCGTGGTGACCAGGGTGCGATAGCCATTTGCGGTGGTGGCGCGGATCTCGGCGGTCAGGTCATCGACTTGGTTGGTGGTGCCGGTCGAGACCGGGCGGACCTCCACTTCCGGGTCGAGCAGGCCGGTCGGGCGGATCACTTGTTCGGTGAACACCCCGCCGGTACGCTCGAGCTCCCAAGGCCCCGGCGTCGCCGAAACATGCACCGTCTGCGGCCGCATAGCGGACCACTCTTCGAATTTCAACGGACGGTTGTCCAAACAAGAAGGCAACCTAAAGCCGAATTCTGCGAGCGTGCGCTTGCGCGAGAAGTCGCCTTTATACATGGCCCCGATTTGCGGCACGGTTTGGTGGCTCTCATCGACGAAGACCAACGCATTGTCTGGCAGATACTCGAACATGGTTGGCGGCGGCTCGCCGGGTTTCCGGCCGGTGAGGTAGCGGGAATAGTTCTCGATCCCGTTACAGCTCCCCGTGGCGGCCATCATTTCTAAGTCATATTGCACGCGCTGCTCGATCCGTTGCGCTTCGAGCAGCTTGCCCTCTTTCTGGAAGTGCGCCAGCGTCTGTTTGAGCTCAGCTTTTATCTGATCGATCGCCTGGTTGAGGGTCGGTCGCGGGGTGACATAGTGGCTGTTCGCGTAGAGCTTGATCGCGGGCAGCGTCTCTGATTTGCGCCCGGTCAGGGGATCAAACTCCGTAATGCTCTCAAGCTCATCACCAAAGAAAGACAGTTTCCACGCCCGGTCTTCATAGTGCGCCGGGAAGATATCGATAATATCGCCCTTCATCCGGAACGAGCCGCGTTGGAACGCCATATCATTGCGGGTATATTGAAGATCGACCAAGAGTTTAGCGACCTCGCGCGGATCAATCCTTTGGCCGGCTTCGAGCTTGCGGGTCATCGACGTGTAGGTCTCAACCGATCCGATACCGTATATACAAGACACGGACGCCACGATGATACAGTCATCCCGCTCCAGGATGGCGCGCGTCGCGGAGTGGCGCATCCGATCGATCGCCTCGTTGATCGTGCTCTCTTTCTCAATATAAAGATCGCGCCGCGGGACGTAGGCTTCAGGCTGGTAATAGTCATAATAGCTGACGAAATACTCGACGGCATTGTCGGGGAAGAAGGACTTGAACTCCCCGTATAGCTGCGCCGCGAGCGTCTTGTTTGGAGCGAGAATCAAGGCCGGGCGCTGTGTCGCCTCGATGATCTTCGCCATTGAAAACGTTTTGCCGGTGCCGGTTGCACCAAGCAGCACCTGATCGCGCTCACCGGCTTGAATGCCTTCAACCAATTCCGGGATCGCGGTACGCTGGTCGCCCGCTGGCGCATAGGGTGAGCTGACCTTGAGCTCGATCCCGCCTTCGAGTTTTTCCCATCGCCGATCCGGCCGATGCGGAGTCCACTCGCTCGACGGCAAGCCACCCACTGCATCGCGCGCGGCGCCATTGTTCTCAGTTGAAAAAACCAATCTTGCGACCTCTGTCAAAGACACGTTGGAAATTGAGCTCTGGATGTAACCTAAACATTATCGGAAACAATAGCTCTAAAGCGCGCTTAGCGAGCTATACGGACAAGTTCTGTCAGCATATGATTACACAAGTAACCAATGATTTGTGCGGAACTTAGCGCTCTGACGCAAAATCTTCCCTCATTTCGGAATACGCAAGAAAATAACGCCCACACAATACGACAGAAATGTGGCAAAATCAGCACACCATCGCGAGACATGCTGCATATAGAGGTAAATCTGGCAACTGTTAATTGACGGTCGCGCGTTCTCACCTCTATCCAGAGTCACCTGCTAAATCAGGCACACTGCGTATTTGAAAAATCTGCGTTTTTCTAGTCGCAAATCGAAGGGAGCTCCTAGGAGTGGGAGCGCTCATTTTATTGGAGGATGATAGATCATGACTAATGATCTTCTGAAGAAGAAGCTATTTGCGACGACGCTACTCGCGGGCGTTGCGGGTGGTTTGTGGGCTGGAGCAGCGATTGCTCAAGAGGCCGACGATGAAGTCGTAACCGTAATTGAAGAAGTCGACGAAGATGACGAAGCCCGTCAAGACAAAGTCGTCGTAACAGGTTCCCGCCTGTCGCGTAACGAATTTACTTCGGTTTCACCACTTCAAATCGTTGATGGTGAGCAAGCACGCGAGCTCGGCCTGATCGACGCTCAGTCATTGCTTTCAAACACCACCGTTGTTTCTGGTCAGCAGAACACACTCGGTGTTTCGACCGCATTCAACGGCGGTTTGCAGCAAGCCTTTACAACCATCGGTAACGTTTCGCCATCTCTGCGTGGTCTCGGATCTGGTGTTACCGGACGCGCACGGACGCTCGTGCTCGTCAATGGTCGCCGCCTCGGACCAATTGGTGTTGGTGGTGCTCCGGCAAACCCAGACATTTCTTTGATCCCAGGCTCTTTGGTATCGCAAGTAGACGTTCTGCTTGACGGTGCGTCTTCGATCTACGGTTCCGACGCTGTTGCGGGTGTTGTAAACTACGTCCTGCGCAAAGACTTTGACGGTGTTGAAGTGAACTACTTCCGGTCTCAAAGCGAGCACGGTTGGGGCGCGAACGACGTTCTGTCACTGACCACCGGCGTAAACAATGACCGCGGTTTCATCGGCTTCTCGCTTGAGTATAACAATCAGGACGATATCACCCGTGGCGACGCTCTGTCGGCCTTCTTTGGCCCTGTGAGCAGCGTGTCCAACGGCTTTACCGGGACCTCTCTTGGCAACTTGGACATCGGCCCACAGTTTTGTGAAGTCGATATTGGTGTTCTTCCAGACGGTTCAGAACGCCGCGTATGTTCAGGTACGCCTGCCGGATTTGCGATCGTAGGTGGTGTGGGTAACGTCATCGGCGAACTCGGCGGTCCGATCACACCAGGATCAACACCGCTAGCAGGTGCGCCTGGTTTCTTCGTCCGCCCACCAGTCAGCTTCTTCCGTCCGGATAACGATCCAGCTACCCGTGGATTCCCGCAAGACCTGAGCGACACATATCTGCCGCCAACCGAGCGCGTCTCGATCTACACAGTCGGCGAATACAATCTCAACACTTATGGCGACATGACGCTCTTTTTCGAGGGTAACTATGGTAATCGCCAGCTGGAAACACGTAACACGGCACAAGAGATTTTGCCGTTTACCGCAGACAATCCTTTCAACCCGTTTGGGGGACCAGGTCTGTTTGTTTACAGTGTCGAGCAAGGAGTCGATCAGGAGATCGACGTGGCTCGCGGCCTCTTCGGCGTCCGTGGCGATTTGCCAGACGTGAATGTCTTCGGCACCGACAATTGGTCTTACGAGGCTTCGCTTAGCTTGCACCGATCCAACGGTTTCCAAGCACTTACTGGATTCCTCAATGAGGACCGGATCGCTCAGGGCCTAAACAGTTCAGTTGATCCAGCTACCGGAGACATCACCTGTTCAGTACCACAAGGTACGAACCCGGCAACAGGCGGTACAGCGTTCTTCGGATTTGATACCGTTCGTGCACCACTGGCTTGTGTGCCATTGAACCCATTCGTCCCAGAATTCCTGGTCGCGGGTCAATTCGCAACGCCAGAGCAAAACGAATTTGCTTACGGCGTGGGCACTGTCCAGACCGAAGTCGAGCAACTCGTCTTCAACGCCTTTGTTCAGGGTGAACTGTTTGAATTCCCACAAGGTGGAACAGCGCAGTTCTTGCTGGGTACGGAGTATCGTGAAGACCAGGTTGTTACTACGCCAGGCGATTCTACACGCTTTGGTCTTCTTCAAGGTGTTGATGCTGACCTAGGTGCTACGGGCCAGCGTGATATCTATGAAGGCTTTGCCGAGATCTCGCTTCCAATTCTGGAAAACCAGCCATGGGCTCAGTCACTCTTGCTGGAAGGCGCGGCGCGCTGGACGGAAGAAGAGTTCTCTGGTTCCGCGTGGACGTATCAGATCAAGGGTGAATATGGCCCAACAGACTATCTGACCTTCCGTGCTGGCTTCGGTACTTCATTCCGCGCACCAGATCTTGGTGAGCAGTTCGGTACCGGTACGGTCTTTGTACAACCTAGTCGGATCGACCCATGTGTCGTTAACGCTCTGCAACTTGACCCAACTACAGGCGCATATGATCCAGCTCTGGAAACACGTGATCCTATCGTTATTCAGAACTGTATCGATATTGGTCTGGACCCAACGACTTTGGGTACGGTGAACCAAGGAGATGGCGACCCAACCACAACAGCGTTTGTTTCTCTGCCGGTGGCATTTGGTAACTTCGGTAACCAAGGCGTTTCGCCAGAAGAGTCTGAAGCACTGTTTGCTGGGTTTGTCTTTGATCAGCCATTCTTTGACGAGTTCGACTTCCAGGTCGCAGCAACATACTTCGAGTATGAGATTACTGGTCAAATTGGTCAGCTGACACGTGGCCAAATTCTCGGTGATTGTTTCGACTCTGTCGGTCTCACAGATCCGCTTTGTGCCTTCCAAACACGGGACGCATCAGGCAACCTGGTTGCCGTTAACGAAGCATCGATCAACCTCGGACCGACCACCTCGCGTGGTATGGATATCAACATCAACGCGGCTTACGAGTTGACCCGCTTTACTGAGGATCCGATCGACCTGACATGGGATCTGGTTCTAACTCAATCATTTGAAAACAATGACGAAGTTACTCCAGGTACAGTGACAGAAAACCTTGGCCAGCTGACGCTGGGCGGCGGTTTCCCTGAGTACAATGCGGTGTCCACAATCCGCGCGGATTGGAAAGATTGGGCGATTAACTTCCGCTCACGCTTCATCAGTGACCTGATCCAGAACCCAGACCAAGGTAACGCCTTTGCTGCGTGTTTTGACCTCGTCGCTAATGCGCGCATCGATGGATGTGTCGAGAAAGAACTGACAGACCACATCTGGCAGCACGACCTCACCATGTCTTACACGGCTGACTCTTGGTCTGTTCGTGGCGGTGTTCTCAACCTCTTCGACGAGATTGACAGCATCGACTCGAACTTTGGTTTGGCTAACGTGCCGATCCAGTCAGGTGCAGACATCTTCGGACGTCGCTTCTTTGTTGGTGTGTCGAAGTCCTTCTAAGACACAAACCGACTTCTAATCGAAAAGCCCGCATCGATTGATGCGGGCTTTTTGTATGTAACAAATGCATGTGTTCGCTTCACAGCCGCTGATTCCAGATTATTCTTCCTGGCAGTGAGTCAGGGAAAAATTCGATGAATATGAAAGCGTTTTTTGCGACGCTTGCACTCGGTTTCAGTGCAAGCGTTCCGATGGCAGCCCAAGCTGAACCCACGATACCGGTAGAGGTTTGGGCAGATGAGTCCGATTTCCGCAGCTTGGAAATGTCATTTGATGGTTCAAAAATGGCAATGCTTCAGCGCACCGAGCGAGGCGGCGAGTACCAAGTTGTCGTGTTCGATACCAACGATATTGCTGGATCGCTCCGGAGACTCGATACTGGAAATGATGCTGAACCTCGATCACTCACTTGGGTGAATGACGAGACAATCGTGATCGAGTTTCGCTTAGAGCGAAAGCGCCGCAAAGAACTTCTATCCCTCAATCGATATCTTGCTTTCAACGTGAACACGGGTGAATCCGTTAATCTTCTGAAGGCGCCAAGTATCGATCGAAACACTTCCGCCGTCGCACAGCAGGCACTTTTGCTCGCGCAAGGTAGCATCGTCGATTATCTTCGAACCGATTTCGATCACATCCTGATGTCGGTCAATGAGGGCACGGCGATCAACATATACAAAGTGAACGTAAACACTGGCGCACGAGAACTTGTGTTAAAAGGGAACTCGGACATCGCCGCGGTCGGATTTGATTGGGAAGGAGACCCCCGAACCGCTCAAGGATACGATCCTGATGGTCCTGCGGTACTGCTTTTTGCTCGCGAAAAAGGGAGCACCATGTGGAAAGAAGTTGCGCGCCGCGATGCGCGTGACCGAAAGCGCATCCAGCTGCTCGGCTTTCATGATCCCGACGCGCCCAACAAGCTGTATTTTGTCGCCGATACGGAAGAAAGCGACAATACAGGCCTGTTCACAATGGACGTCGCCAATCCCGACGAGTGGACGCCGGTTTTCGAGCCCGAAGGATATGACGTTCTCAACGTCCTGAGATCCCCGCGCCTGAGCGATCGCGAAGCAATAACCGGTTACCTCTATGCTGGCGATCACCGCAGAGAGAGATACTATACAGACCCGGAAATCGGCTCAATCTTCTCGAGCATTCAACAATCCTTTCCGGATAAAAACGTCTCGATCATAAATATCTCACAAGACAGCTCGACCGTTCTATTTTTCGTTAGCGGACCAAGAGATCCCGGCACCTATTACATGATCAAGGATGGTGCTGCATCGAAAGTGGTGAGCGTTGACACAACGATCACACCCGACGCACTTTCGAGAGTTGAAGGCATAATGGCTCAAGCACGGGACGGATATGAAATCCCAGCGCTTGTCACCATTCCTGATGGCGAGGGTCCGTTTCCAGGAATCGTGATGCCACATGGCGGCCCTTGGGTTCGCGACTATTACGGATATGACGAATGGGCCCAGATGCTAGCGCATCAGGGCTATGTGGTCGTTCAGCCCAATTATCGCGGTTCAGAAGGCCATGGTTTGGCGCATTGGAGAGCCGGCGATAATGAGTGGGGACAACTCATGCAGAATGATATTGAGGACTCCCTATTTCACGTTGTGAATGAAGGATTGGTCGATCCTGACAAGCTCGCCATTTTTGGATGGAGCTATGGCGGATATGCCGCTTTTGTAGGAGCAACACGTCCTGACACGCCGTTCAATTGCTCGGTGGCAGGCGCGGGCATCAGTGACATCGCGCCAATCCGAGGCAGCATCGGCGACAGCCGATTCTTGAGGAAGTATCAGGAACCAACCGTAAGCGGCTTCTCAGCGATTTCTCGGGTTAAAGACGTCACAATGCCCATGCTGGTTGTGCATGGCGAAGATGATGCCACAGTGCCAGTTGATCAGAGTCGGATCTTTGTTCGCGACTTGAAGCGAAATGACGCTGATTACGACTATATTGAAATCAAAGATATGTTTCATAGCCCCTGGCGCTACGAGCACAACATCGCTTGGTTTCCAGAGCTCTTAGAATTCTTCGAAACCAAATGTAACTTCTGACCAATAAAGGGCGGCCTTATCAGAGCCGCCCTTTTTCGCGCAAGATCATCCCGTCATTTACCCATTCCCAAGAGCAATCGTGCCGATCAAGCTCGCAATTGTGGTAATTTCATCACAATACTGATCCGCTTCTTGATGATTATGAGAATTTTGCAATGTTTGAATTGACGAAATCAATGAGCTGATTATCGGATACTGCGCGTATTGGATTGAATACCAGACTAGCGGACTCCAGGAGCAGGCATGCTCCGTTGATTGGAGAGAGCCCCTAAGTCATGAGAAATCGACTTCTCAAAAACAAGTTATTTACCACAACACTATTAGCCGGGCTCACAGGAACCCTCTGCACCGGAGCAGTTTGGGCACAAGAAACCAACGATGAAACCGTAACCGTCATCGAAGAGATCGACGAGAATGACGAAGCCCGCCAGGAAAAGGTTGTTGTAACCGGGTCGCGGATCCAAAGATCTGAATTCACAGCGATCAAACCGGTACAAGTAATCAGCGGTGAGGTTAGCCGGGACATTGGCCTCGTCGATGCCGCCAGCCTACTACAAGAGAGTACCGCCGCAACGGGATTGCAGATTGACACATCCTTTAATGGATTTGTTTTGGCAAATGGGCCGGGCGCATCAACGATCGATCTTCGGGGCTTGGGCGCCTCCAGAACGCTCGTGCTCATCAACGGTCGCCGATTAGGAGCATCCGGAGTTGAAGGTGCGCCAGGTGTACCAGATTTGAATTTGATCCCCAGCTCATTGGTGGACCGTATTGATGTTCTTTTGGATGGAGCGTCGTCGATCTATGGATCAGACGCCGTTGCCGGCGTTACAAACGTTATTCTCCGCAAGGATTTTGATGGTTTCGAGATTGAAGGGTCCTGGAATCACCCCCTTGATGAAGGTGGTGGTGGCAATAGCCAGTTTGTTTCGGCAAATTGGGGCCTCAGCAATGATCGCGGCTTCATGGGATTTGCAACCGAGTGGTCAAAACAGGACAACCTAAAACTCAACGACCGCCCTGATATTTTTGGCGACTGCGTCACGCCAGTCGAGCAAACCACAACAGGCGAAATACGTACCCTGAACATTGCCGCAGCAGATGTTGGAGTCGGCCTCGACCCCATCGAGTGTAACTTGGCATTCGGCATAAACCGGATTTGGCTTGACGCCTACGGATCTGAATTTGGTCAGTTCGGCTCGCTTTATTATACACCAGGATCGACGAATGTCGGGGTTCCAAATTACTCCGAGAGCAGCTTGTTCGGATTTGAATATGTCGATCCTCAAACCGGGATTTCTTCACCAAACATCTTAACTCCATTCTATCAAAACTCCGCTGTGCCAGAACAGAGAATTCAAGATGTTATCGCGGAAACTGAGACATTTTCAGCCTTCACCTATGGCGAATATGGCTTTGCGGACGATCTCAACACGACAGTGTTTTATGAAGCGCTCTATTCCAATCGACAATTCACACAGCAGGACCAGGGAACAATCGCTTTTAACATTGCGACCCCGGCTTCAAATCCATTTAATCCGTGCGGAATCAATGGCGTGGATTGCGGCCAAGCATTCAACGACCAACTCTCTCTAATATTCTTTGACGGCGCGCCAACACCGGCGGCCTTCGCAGCAAATACTGGCCCACGTGCCATTCGCCAACAAGCAAGGATAAAGCTGCGACGCGAAGACAGTGTGAATACAGCAGAAGTTGCTCAGTTCCGTGCCGTTGCCGGCCTTAGAGGCGACATGCAGTTGCAAGGCCTAGGGCTTGAGAACTGGGAGTGGGAGTTTTCCGCAAGCTATGATCGCGCGACAGGGCAATCTCGATCGACAGCCTTGAATGATGAACGATTGGCACTCTCTGTCGCGACAACAATTGAAGATCCGAACAATCCAGGAAATTTCATTTGCGGCTTAGACGGAAATGGTGACGGCATCCCGGATCAAGACGGCGTGCCATTTCAAGGCAACGGATTCAACAATACCCCCAAATGTGTGCCGATTAATGTCTATTCCCCGACGCTTTACGGTCGAGGCGGTGGAAACTTAGCGACCCAAGAAGAGTATGATTATTTAATCTCAAATCGCACGTTCAATACCATCATCGAGCAAACTATTTTCCAAGGTATCGCGACCGGCGAATTGTTTGATCTTCCCGGCGGCAAAGCCGGCGCCGCCATTGGTGTCGAATATCGGGAAGACACTTTGGACTCACAGCCTGATGACGTCGCTCGATTGGGGCAAATCGTTGGCTTCTTTTCTGATCGTGGCGCGAGCGGGTCGCGAGATTTCCTCGAAGCCTTTGGCGAAGTCAGTCTTCCACTCGTCGCGGGGCAACCGATGGCCGAGGAATTGACAGTTGAAGCATCAGCGCGCTGGACGGAGGAATCCACATTTGGCGCGGCCTGGACCTACTCAGTAAGCGGCATGTACCGGCCAGTCGAGTATTTGACCTTTAGAGGCTCATTCGGGACATCTTTCCGTGCACCGAACCTTCGTGAACAATTCACACTCGGTCAGTCCGGATTCTTGAATCTAACAGACCCCTGCATTGTTCCAGAAGATGCCATTTCGGGACTTGGAGAATATGATGCAACGCAGGACGAGAGAGATCCGCTCCTTTTAGCGAACTGTCGTGCCGCAGGTATCGACCCTACGAGTTTGGGTGCGACGACTGGCGCGCCTTCGACAGAAGTCTTCACGTTTAAAGGTGGGGCCCTTGGCGAGGAAACCTCGGAATCACTGACTTATGGCTTTGTTTTCGAGCAGCCATTCTTCAACGCATTCGATCTCACGACATCGTTGACTTATTACGATATCGAGGTTGAAGACACGATTATTCGACAAGGCGCGCAAGCGGCCATCAATGATTGCTATATTGATCAACCGAGCGCTCAGTCAGCGCTATGCGATCTCATCACCCGCAGCTCGGCAACTGGATTTATTACCGAGCTTGATGTTCCGTTCATCAACCAGGATGCGGAGATCGCCCGCGGGATCGACTTCGGTCTCTTGTACGAACAAGAACTCAATATCGGTGCGCGAGAGTTAAGCTGGGGAGTGGATGTCGACGTCAATCACACGATCGAACGTACCACCGTTACGCGTGCACCTGGACTGGATCCAGTAGAAAACCGCTTCGAAGGGACGATCTACGACCCCGAATGGCAGGGCATTTTCCGGATGTTCGCAGATTATGGCGACTATAGATTTACCTGGAACACAGCATGGGTCGGCGAACAACAAGCGCAGTTTACAGATGAATTTGGCGCCGGGGAGACGTGTCTCGGCGTTGATGAGGGGGGTGTCGATTGTCGCGATGTAGATTTCATCGACGATTATTTCCTTCACAGTGCTTCCGTTCGCTACACTCAAGATACTTGGACTGCAATTATCGGCATGACCAACGTTTTTGATGAAGAGCCCGACAAAATTGATGCGGGTGAAGCCACAAATCCATCCGGGACGAATGTCCCGTTTGGTCAGGACTATCTTGGTCGCGGAATCTTCGTGAACCTCCGAAAATCATTCTAGTCCCCTACAATGCAATGTCGTTGGCGGAGCCTTCCAATCGGAAAGCTTCGCCAGCGGATCGAACACAACCTGTATCACCGATAAAGCTCGATGAGTTGCCCTATGAGAACTATCTGCCATCGCCTTTTTCTTATTAGCCTCACGATCTTGGCTGTATTTCCAGCATCACCGCTCAATGCGGAAACGTCGGAAGCAACGCCAGTACCGATTGATTATTTTGCTGTTTTACCCACGTTCACGAATGCGCGGCTTTCACCTGACGGAAAATACGTTGCCTACCGATTCATCTCGTCAAAAAACGCAAACCCCGTAATCCAAATACTAAAGGTCGATGCATTGAAAGATCAGCCCTTCACGGCCGGATCGTCGAAGATGGATATTCAGTCCTTTTCGTGGATTAGCAACGAAGTCTTATGGGTCAATTTTCGGCAGCAAGTTCGAGAAGATATTATCGACACCAATCAGGGTGTTTACGCCGCACGATCGGCAACGTTGATGTTGAAGGATGGAAATTGGGAATTCAAACCCTTCCGATTTTCCGACATTTCACTCGAAGCGCGTCTTCTGAAAGCCGAACCCGACCGCGTCATCGTCTCGACCGGTAGGGTATTGGGTGGCGCACCCAGAGAAGGGCAAGGGTTCTCGGAGGCATTGACGCCAGACTACTACTATATGGACGTCGAGACACATCGCTTACGCCTAAAAGCAAAAGCCGGTACTCGAATTGGTAATTTCACGCTCGACAAAGACGGCGATATCCGCACCGGAGAAGCTTTTGATCCTGCCAGCCGAGAGATCATATTCTATGTTCGCAACAAGGGCAGCGATGAATGGAGAGAGGTGAGACGCTGGCCCGTCTTGGATGATGCTTGGAGCATTAGCGTGGTCGGTCTCGACCCTCTCGACATTAATAAGGCGTTTGTATTGTCTAATCAGGGAGAGAATACGACCGGCGTGTACCTGATGGACTTGAAAACAGGCGAATTGGTCGAGGAAGTCTATCGCCGAGACGATGTTGATATTAGCGCGGGTTGGTTCTCTTCAGATCCAAATAGACCGGGTCATGTTACAGGTTTTGTATATTACGAAGACGGTAAGCGAGAAATTGCCTGGCTCGACGGCAATGAACAAGCCTTGTTTAATAGTCTTCAGGCCGCTTTGCCAGGCAAAGAAATCAGCATTCTGAGTCGATCTTTTGATGGAAGCCGCATGATTATCTATTCGATCGCCGATGGCGATCCAGGCACCGCCTACCTGTATCAAGATGGCGCAATTCAAATTCTAGGCTCAACCAACCCACTATTAACGCCGACGGACCTTGGAAAAGTGGACTTTATTCGCTGGACCGCGCGGGACGGCCAGACGATCCCAGGATATCTAACGACCCCGCCACATGGAACAGCGCCGTTTCCGCTCGTCGTGATGCCCCATGGCGGACCGGAAATTTCAGAACACATCAATTATGATGAGTGGGCGCAAATGCTGGCCAATAATGGCTATATGGTTCTGCAACCCGGGTTTCGTGGAACTGTGGGGTATGGTCTGGAACACGCATCTGGGATCTTCAATGATTGGGGCGGCAAAGCCCAAGATGATAAAGACGATGGCGCCCTTCATTTGGTCGAAGAAGGCTTAGCCGATCCCGATCGAATAGCGATGTTTGGATGGTCATATGGCGGCTACGCCGCGATGGTCGCGTCTCTACGCCAGCCGCAAATTTATCAATGTGCCATCGCCGGCGCCGGAGTCTCCGATCTAGATGCCGCAAATGCAGAATTTAGCGGCAACCGGCTGACAAGAGAAAGCTTGCGCCGTGAACGTGAAGGCGGCCTTAGTCCGCTAGATTATGTGGCGCAAGTCAATATTCCGATCCTGGTCATCCACGGCGAACACGATCAACGAGTGCAAATCAACCAAAGTGACCGGTTCGTGAATCAACTCAAAAAACTGAACAAGCCGCACAAATACATTATCCTCGAGGATACCGATCATTTCGTGAACACGATAAACTACGAGAACGCATCGAAACTCTATTCTGAAATGATTAGCTTTTTGAAGAATGATTGCGGACCGGGCGGTCTATAGGCCGTCGCCTCTCGAGCCGCCCTTTTGCTATCTCTCCCGCTTCAGTCCCGCGCTGCGGTCGCCGAACCACCATAGGGTGGCGGCGGTGGCGGCGAAGGTTGCGGTTTCCGTGATGCTGGAGCGGCCGGCTAAATCGGCGGTGAACCAGATCGCGAATGTGATGGTCCATAAGAGTAGCGTCAGCAAAGGACGCGTGAGCGCTCGAACCGCATCGACCCAGCGATAGCTTTTGGCGATCGCGGCTTCGGCGGCGAGGCTGGCTTCGAGGCCGGCCCAGCTGCCTTCGGTGCGCGCGATTGCGAGGTCAGCTTCGGTCTCTTGCACCGCTGCGGCGTGCTGCAATTCCAGGAGTTTCAATTCGTGCGACCACCGGCGCTCTTCATGCGCCATGGTTTGGCGTTTCTCAAAAAACCCGGCCACCCGCCCGAGTGCGGTGCCGAGCAAGCCGAACAGCCCGCCCCCCGCCGCGCTTGCTGTGATGCCAATCAAGTCTGCCATAATCTCTCACTCCCAGAATAATACCACGCGGCGGGTACGCGGCGCCGATCAAGATGCAAGAACGAGTTTGCGCGCCCGAGCCCGGTAAACCCGAGCGCACGGCTCCGACGCAGTAGGTCCTGACGATCATGCCCGGCGAGCGCGATATCGACCGCAAGCCGCTTATGCTGCGACAGTGGCGCGCCGCCGACCGTCGCATTCCATTGCGGACAGCGATGCGCCGAGTTGATCACAATCGGTTTTCTGGTTTGATCCCGCAGCGCCTGCAATGCGTCGAGAAACGCCGGGTCATGCCAATAAGTGCGATCGCAAAACCGACCTTCACAATGACAGGCCAATTCTGGAATCGAGAAATTCCGCCATCGCCAACTCGGCTTTAGCCGATTTTGGGCCTCCACTGCCGATGTAAACCACACAAAAAATCCTCGCTTCCATAATCAGAAGCGAGGATAGATTTCACCGAGTTCGGTGGGATTGAGCTGCGCAGTTAAACCGTAACCGCCGCCCGATTAAAGGCCCGCCGGTTTTGCAAAGCCTCGATCGCAGCGACATATTCTGCCTCGAGCTGATCGACATAAGCGGCGGTGCTCATGCGGGATTGCACCGCGCCAATCCCCTGCCCGCAGCCCCAAATGTCGCGCCACGCTTTCGCTTCCTGATTGCCGCCTGAGCCGAAATTCATCGCGCTTGGATCGCTTTCTGGCAGGTCATTTGGATTGAGTCCGGCCCGCGCGATTGATGGCGCGAGATAGTTGCCGTGCACACCTGTGAACAGGTTTGAGTAGACGATATCCTTGGCGTCACTTTCGACGATCATATCCTTATAACCATCAACCGCATTGGCCTCGTCGCAGGAGATAAAGGCCGATCCGATATAGCCGAAATCAGCGCCCATGGCCTGCGCAGCAGCAACGGCGCCGCCATTGCCCATGGCTCCGGACAGCGCGAGTGGTCCATCAAAGAACTCGCGAATGTCCTGGATCAGCGCCAGCGGAGAGATTGTGCCCGCATGACCGCCGGCGCCAGCGGCGACCGCGATCAAGCCGTCGGCGCCTTTGTCCAAGGCTTTGCGGGCAAAAATCGTGTTGATGATGTCGTGCAGCACGATGCCACCATAGGAATGGATCGCTTCGTTCACTTCTTCCCGCGCGCCGAGTGATGTGATCACCACAGGCACTTTGTATTTCACACACATCTCAACATCGTGGTCGAGGCGGTTATTGGTCTTGTGGACGATTTGGTTGACCGCAAATGGCGCCGAGGGGCGATCCGGATTTTTCGCGTCATATTCGGCAAGTTCGGTGGTGATCCGATCGAGCCACTCATCCAACTGCGCCTCGGGCCGCGCATTCAGCGCCGGAAACGAGCCAATGACACCGGCTTTACACTGCGCAATCACCAAGTCTGGGTTTGAGATGATAAAGAGCGGGCTGCCAATGACCGGGATGCGAAGATTCTGAAGGACGGGAGGTAGCGCCATAATGGGTCTCTCATTGCTTTCCGTTTACGTTAGCGTAGACGTAGCATTGCAGCCGGTTCAGGCAAGCCCTTCCCATAGGGAATAAGGTAGGTTCTTGCGGCGATTAGACCTAGCGTAAACCTTGCCAGCCTCACCGCATTGGGCGAAATGCAAGCGAGAAGTTTCCAAAAGGGTTTGGCTTTTATGGCAGATGGCACGCTTTCGCTTTCGAACGGCTTTGATGACGCAACCGAAGCCGATTGGCTCGCTGCCGTTGGAAAAGCGCTGAAAGGCGGCGGGATTGAAAAGATCACGCGCCAAACCCGCGATGGCCTCCAGATCCGCCCCCTCTACCGCGAACCAGACTTTACCAGCAGCGGTGATCTGCGCGGTAGTCCTGGTGCGGCGCCCTTCCTGCGCGGCGGCGCCGCCGAGCCTGATCCCTTCCTGCCATGGGACATTCGTCAGATGTTTGCTCATCCCGACCCGGCGATCACCAACCAGGAAATCATGCGGGACTTAGAACGCGGTGTAACCTCCGTGCATCTTGGCATTGAGTGCTCCGGCCAGAAAGGCTGTGTGATCACGAATTTGCAACAGCTTTCGACGGCTTTGAACGGCGTTCGCGCTGATATTGCCGCGATCAGTCTCGGCCATCGTGGCGCCGGCTCAGGCGCGAGCGCCGCCGCGCTCTTGGCTCTTTGGGGAGAATCTCAAGAGGCGCCGGAAGCTCAAAAATTTGCCTTCAACATCTCGCCTATTCGCCAATTAGTGCATTCCGGAAAAATTGGCGGCGGTGTCGAAGCGGCGATGGCGAAGACAGCCGCTCTGGTCAAAATCCTGGCCGCGAAATTCCCACAATCCACCAGCCTCGACGTCGAAGCTCAAACCGTTCATGAAGCAGGCGGCAGCGAGGCCCAAGAGCTCGGCGTCTTGATGGCCGGCGCCGTTGATTTGCTCCGGCGCCTGGACGCTGCGGGCCTGCCCGCATCTGAGGCCGCGCCGCAAATCCAATTCAAGCTGGCTTTGGATGCCAATTATGGCATCGGCATCGCCAAGCTCCGCGCCGCGCGCCGCCTTTGGGCGCGGGTCCAAGAAGCAATGGATCTCACACCTCAGCCTATGAAAATCCACGCTGTGACCAGCGCGCGTATGCTGACCCGCTATGATGCCTGGGTGAATATGTTGCGCGGCACTGCGGCGTGTTTCGCTGCGGCGACAGGCGGTGCTGATGTGATCTCGGTCCGCGCTTTCAATGAGAGTTTTAGCGTGCCCGAAGAACTCGGCCGCCGGATCGCCCGGAACACGCAGATCATGGCGATGGAAGAAAGCGGACTCGGCCGGATCGCGGACCCAAGCGGGGGAGCTTGGTTCACCGAAACGCTGGGTGAAGACTTGGCGCAAGCGGCCTGGACCGAATTCCAAAAAATTGAATCTGAAGGCGGCTTAATCGAAAGCCTCGTCGCCGGACAGATCCAAGCGCGGATCGCGGACAAACGCGCCGCTTTGATGAAAGACATTGCGCGTCGAAAGATCCCGGTGACCGGCGTCAGCGAGTTCCCTCTATTGGAAGAAATCGAGGCCCCAATTGCCGAAGTGACAAGTCCGCCTCCAGGCGACGGCGTCGACCCGATCGGCCTGAAAACCCTTCTACAAGATTTCACACCGGCACCTGGCGAAGATACAGTCGCCGAGCCCATGACATGGATGAGTCTGGCGGAACCATTCGAAACCCTCCGGGATCGATCTGAGGCGCATCTGGCGAAAACCGGTGCTCGCCCCGCTATCTTCCTCGCGACACTTGGACCGCTGGCGGAGCACACGGCGCGCGCGGACTTTGCTCGCAACTTCTTTGCGACCGGCGGCATCGACGCGAAAGCCGCACCCGTGCCACCGAAGAGCACGGCTGAGCTGGCCGCCGCTTATCGCGCCAGCGGGTGCAAGATCGCTGTCCTGTGCGGCAGCGACAAACGCTATGCCGACGACGCTGAAGGCGCAGCAAAAGCCCTCAAAGAGGGTGGGGTCGTGGCGCTTTGGCTGGCAGGCAAGCATGAGGCGGACGGTGTTGACCGTCATATCGCCATGGGCAGCGACGTGGTGCATGAAGTGACCGTGGCTCTGGCAGAATTGGGAGTATCCTAAGATGAGCAAGTTCCCAGACTTCACCAAACTCGATCTTGGCGCTCTATCTCCCGGCGCGAGCACGCCGCGGGCGCGGACCCTGGCAACACCAGAAGGCATTGATCTCGCGGCGGCTTATAGCGCAAGCGATACGAAAGATCTGGACTTCTTAGACGATTATCCCGGCCTCGCGCCGTTTGGTCGTGGCCCCTACCCGACCATGTATACGCAGCGCCCTTGGACGGTTCGCCAGTATGCTGGCTTCTCGACGGCCGAAGACTCAAACGCTTTCTATCGCCGCAATTTGGCGGCCGGTCAGAAAGGCCTTTCGGTGGCCTTCGATCTCGCTACCCATCGCGGCTATGATAGCGACCATGTTCGCGTCAGCGGCGATGTCGGCATGGCCGGGGTTGCGATTGATAGCATTTATGACATGCGCACGCTGTTCTCGGGCATTCCGCTTGATCAGATGTCAGTCTCAATGACCATGAATGGCGCCGTCTTGCCAATCATGGCGCTCTATATCGTTGCCGCCGAAGAACAAGGCGTCGGCCCGGAGAAGCTCGCGGGCACGATTCAGAATGACATTCTGAAAGAGTTCATGGTCCGCAACACGTATATCTATCCGCCCAAGCCGAGCATGCGGATCATTTCGGACATCTTCGCCTACACCTCGCAGAACATGCCGAAATTCAACTCGATTTCGATTTCCGGCTATCACATGCAAGAAGCTGGCGCGACGGCCGACCTAGAGCTCGCCTACACGATCGCAGACGGCATCGAATATATCCGCGCGGGTGTCGCCGCAGGTCTTGATGTCGATGCATTCGCGCCGCGGCTCAGCTTCTTCTGGGCGATTGGCATGAATACGTTCATGGAGGTCGCGAAAATGCGGGCGGCGCGCCTGATCTGGGCCAAGCTGGTGAGTCAGGAATTCTCACCTAAGAACCCAAAATCGACCTCACTGCGCACGCACTGCCAGACCTCCGGTTGGTCGCTCACGGCGCAGGATGTCTATAATAACGTGATCCGGACCTGCCTTGAGGCCATCGCAGCGGCGGGCGGACAGACCCAAAGCCTGCACACCAACTCGTTTGACGAAGCGCTCGCATTGCCGACCGACTTCTCAGCTCGCATCGCTCGCAACACGCAGCTCTTCTTGCAACAAGAAGGCGGCGCGGCACAGACCATCGACCCTTGGGGCGGCTCTTACTATGTCGAACGCCTGACCCACGATCTCGCCGCAAAAGCGCTGGAGCATATTGCCGAAGTTGAAAAGCTGGGCGGCATGCGCAAAGCGATCGAAGAAGGCATCCCGAAACTGCGCATCGAAGAAGCCGCTGCGAACACACAAGCGCGCATTGATAGCGGTGAGCAGACGGTGGTTGGCGTGAATAAATTCCTCTTAGACGAGGAAGAAGATGTGCCGGTCCTCAAAGTCGACAATGCGACTGTGCGGCGGATGCAACTCGATAAGCTCGCGCGCCTTAAATCAGACCGTGACCAATCGGAAGTGAACGCGAAACTGGAAGCCATTGCTAATGCGGCTGCAGGCACAGATGGCAACTTGCTCGCTCTTGCCGTCGACGCGGCCCGCGCCAAAGCCACGGTCGGTGAAATTTCGGAAGCGGTTGAGCGCAGCCAAGGCCGCCACAAGGCGGTGATCCGCTCAATCAAAGGCGTCTATGGCGCCGGGGTCAAAACCACGGACCGCGCCAAAGAGGCCATCGGCATGGCCGAGGCGTTCGAAGCTAAGCATGGCCGCCGCCCGAAAATCTATATCGCGAAAATGGGTCAAGACGGCCACGATCGCGGCCAGAAAGTCGTTGCGTCTGCGCTCATGGATTTAGGCTGGGAGGTCGAGATCGGCCCGCTCTTCCAAACGCCGGAAGAAGCCGCCAAAGACGCGCGCGCCGCCGGGGTCGATATTGTTGCAGCATCGTCCCTCGCAGCCGGTCATTTGACCCTCGTGCCAGAGCTGAAACGCGCGCTCGGCAATGAAGGCGCCGCGGCCACGCAAATCATTGTGGGCGGCGTGATCCCGCCCCAGGACTTTGACGCCCTCCGCGCCGCTGGGGCGTCCGCCATCTTCCCACCAGGCACCGTGATTGCAGACAGCGCTGTTGCGATGTTGGAAATTTTAACTGGCGATGACGGCGTGCAAGCGGCAGAATGACCGAGCTCGCCTCAAACGCGGGCTATGCCAATGAGGTCGACCAACTCTTCGTTCGCTATGAGTCTCGATCGCCGGAAAAAATCCACGCGCCTTGGGCGCAGTTCATACCGGAGCCGCCAGCACGTATTCTCGATATCGGATCGGGGACCGGACGCGATGCCGGTTGGCTCGCCTCGCTCGGCCATATTGTTGTTGCTGCCGAACCAACAGATGAGCTGCGCACCGGCGCGGCGAAGTTACACCCGCATCCAAACATCACTTGGGTCGATGATATCTTGCCCGGCATTCCTGTTCTTCGGGCGAGAGGTGAGAGCTATGACATGATCCTGATGCACGCGGTTTGGATGCATCTCACCAAGGACGAACGGGTCGAGGCCATGGCCAATGTTGCGCCCCTCTTAAGCCAACATGGCCGGATCCTGATGAGCCAGCGGCATGGCCCGATACCTGAAGGCCGGCGGATGTTTGACGTCTCCGGCGAAGAGACGATCGCCCTGGCCGCGCAGCATGGATTGATCAACCTGTTCCATGAACGCGCAGAGTCCATTCAAGCGGAGAACCGCGCCAATCAAATCGAGTGGACAAAACTCGTCTTTGAGAAGGCCTGATCCGGCGTCAGGCTTTTCAAGCGCCTGCTTCCGCGCCATGCTGCAATCAGCAGAGATGGCGGAGGGTCAGATGGACGATTATGCAAATTATGATGCGACAGGGCTCGCAGCGCTGGTGCGCAAGGGTGATGTCAGCGCAGGTGAGCTCTTAAGCGAAGCCGTGACCCGCGCTGAAGCGGCGCAGGAAGAGCTCAATTGCTTCTCGGCCATGTTCCCGGAAGTCGGCGAAAAGCAAGTCGCAGAAGGCGTTCCAGATGGTCCGTTCGCTGGCGTTCCGATGGCAGTGAAAGATCTCGGCTTCGAAATTGACGGCCAGCCGATCACCAATGGCTCGCTGGCCTTCAAAGGCAATGTCGCGACCAGAAACAGCGTCTTATGTGATCGCTATAAGCAAGCTGGCTTCACCCTATTTGGCCAGACCACCAGCCCAGAGTTCGGCCTGACCACGACGACGGAAAGCTTGCTCTATGGCGCCACCGTAAATCCGTGGGACACCAGCCGCACATCTGGCGGATCGTCTGGCGGAGCGAGCGCCGCAGTCGCGGCAGGCGTGATCCCAATGGCGCATGCTAGCGATGGTGGCGGCTCGATTCGTATCCCGGCGGGCTGCACAGGCCTGTTCGGGATGAAACCATCGCGTGGACGTACGCCGATGGGACCGGCGACGACGGAAGGGTGGAATGGCCAATCGACGGTGCATGCCGTGTCGCGTTCGGTGCGGGACAATGCGGCTCTGCTCGACGCCACACATGGCCGCGAAATCGGCTCGCGCTACGTCGCGCCGGAACCTGACAGCACCTTCCTGAGCGCGCTGGACAGCGATCCGAAACCGCTCAAGATCGCGCTTTGGACGACCGCGCCAAATGGCACGACCCCCGACCCTGAGGCGCAAGCGGGATTGGATAAAACCTGCAAACTCCTGGCAGATCTCGGCCATCACGTGGAACCGGCAGGCCCTGATCTCGATGGCGAAGTCTTAGGCAAAAGCCTGATGGTCACAGTGTCGGCGGCGATTGCAATGGTCATGGAAGCGCGCGGCGAAGCCCTCGGGCGGCAGCTTGGCCCAGAAGACATGGAGCCGGTCACTGCGCGCTTTGTCGAGTTTGGCAATTCAATCCCGATGAAAGAGCTGATGAAAGCCACGCAAGCCTCGATCACGGCAGGCTTGATTTATGAGCAATTCATGGTCGATGGCGGCTATGACATGGTCCTCTCGCCGACCATGTCTCGGGTGCCGGATAAGACCGGGGTTTTATCGCTCAACCCAACAGATATGGACGCCTACACCGCCGCAGTGACGACCTTTGCGCCCTGGTGTGCAATCTCGAACCAAGCCGGGTCACCGGCCATGTCCGTGCCGCTGCACTGGAGTGCAGAAAACCTTCCAATTGGCATGATGTTTGGCGCCCGGACGGGCAATGAATGGGAACTCTATCAGCTCGCTGGACAGTTAGAACGCGCGGCCCCTTGGGCCGATAAAAGGCCGCCTTTCTGGGTTGGATAAATCGACGTGACAGACCTGAAAACACATACCGGCGGATGCCATTGCCAAGCGGTTCGCTTCGAAGTCGATTTGCCGGAAAGCTTCGAAGTTGAGGATTGTAATTGCTCAATCTGCGCGATGAGCGGAAATATCCATGTGATTCTGCCCGCTACGCGCTTCCGTCTTCTGAAGGGCGAGGACGCCCTCAGCGAGTACACTTTCAATACCGGCGGGGCGAAACATCGATTTTGCAAAACTTGCGGCGTGAAAAGCTTTTATGTCCCGCGTTCAAATCAGGACGGGTTTGCGGTGACCTGGCGCTGTCTCGACGGCTGGATGGATCTCGATGTCACCATCAACAAGTTCGATGGACAGAATTGGGAAGCGAATGCAGGCGCGCTAGCGCACAAATCCCAAGACTAGTCGCGCGGAGGTGGCGGCGGGGGAGGCCGATGATCTCGTCCCCCAGGTCCCCTTGGTCCGCCACGTTTTCCGCGCCGATTGAGATCTTGTACGATCGCTCGGCGTTGATCTTCACTCAGCTCGCCGAATTGCTCCGCCAATACATCATGCATGCGCTTTTTCATCGCGGATTCAGCATCTCGAAGCGTTTCAAATATCGCTTGCACTTCAGCCGCATCATAAGAGTCCGCCGTCAGCGCGCGTCCAAGTTCACGACGAATGTTGCGAACCGCAACGCGTTCCGATCGTGAATCTTCAAACGCGCGGCGAAAAGCGCGGCGCACGGTTTGGCGTTGATCGCTTGAGACAGCGTCGTCAATTCCGCGGATCAAAGCGCGCTCGTCCCCGGCGATTGAGGGAGAGGGGCCAGACCGTTTCTGTCCAAGGCCGCCGCCAATGATCAAGCCGACTAAGAGCGCATTCACCATCAAAGAGACGATGAGCCAGATCGGCAGACGAGAATTAGTCGTTTCGCTCATGCCCTACTCCAAACCCAGCCAGGTCTCATCGCTATCAACTCCGAACGCGGCATAATAAACGGCATCGGCTTGGTCATAACCAGCTCCGCCAGACGCGTATGCGTAGCCGCCGACGAGTCCCATGACCAGGCTTGCTAGCGCTGCCCCGGCGGGCCAGCGCACGCCGCGCGGGAATAGTACCGACGATATGACTCCAAGGAGACTCTGGCGCGCCCGTTCTGGATTTGGCGCGCCCGCCAGGATCGCCGCTGCTAGATCGGCGCTTGGTTCAGGCAGCGTCTCACCCATGAGCAATTGATCTAACGCTCTCGCTTCTGTCAGCGCCTGTTCGAACAATTCGGGACTGGCTTTGATAAGCCCCGCAGCAGCCTCGCGCTCAGCCTCAGGCCAGCCGCCAGGTTCTGCGCCATAGGCCTCAATCAGTTCAATCACGCGCTCAACAAATGTGTTCTCGCTGGTCATTATTTGTCTCCTGCCAAGGCATCGCTCATGCGAGCTTTCAATGTGCGGCGCGCGCGAGCGAGCAAGCTCTCAAGCGCCCGAACGCTGACATCCATGGCTGCTGCAGCTTCTATATTGGTCATTCCTTCAAAAGCGCAAAGCGATAAGGCTTCACGCTGGCGTTCAGGGAGCGCCGCGACATTCGCCTCTATGCCCTGCAGGGCCTGTTGCGATGCCAGATACTCTTCTGGTCGAAGTGCCGAATCGACTCGTTCCGGCAGTTCATCCATCAGGACCGGCTTTTTCTTCCGCAAACGGTCCCGACAAAGATTCAGCGCAACCGTACACGCCCACGTCGAGAATTTCGCTTTTGGCTGCCATTCCGGTAGAGCTTTCCAAGCGCGAAGGAAGGTTTCTTGTGTCACGTCTTCAGCCTCCGCGCGGTCTTGCAACATGCGGTAAGCAACACGGAAAACGATCGGCATATTTCGATTGACCAGCGCCGCTTGAGCAGCCCTGTCCCCGCTTGCGGCGCGGGTGATTTGGTCGAGTTCGGAATGCCCTGACACAGGAAGAGTGTAGCGGATTCTGCAGCAAGCGCGAGTGGGAGGATACCTCGCGCTTGCTGACCAATCTGGTGGCGACCGAAACCGGTCGCCGACCCAATTTTATCCCCGACGACCCATGCCACGTTTTCCGCGACGCTCTTTCATCGCCTCCTTGGCTGCATCGCGTTCGGCTTCAGTGATCACACCGTCGCCATCAGTATCCACCCGCTCAAACAGGCGATCGATACGTTTATCGTCTGCCGCAGCGTGCTCATCAGCGGTAATCATGCCGTCGCCATTAGCATCGATTTTCGCGAACCGTTTGGCCCGGCGCTCAGCTTGTTTGCGCTCGCGTTCAGCGATTGAGAAAGCTTCAAATTCTTCGGCTGATACGAGATTGTCGCCATTTGTATCTGCACTTGCGAATTTGTCGGCGCGGTGAGCATCAATCTCGGCTTTGGAAACAGCGCCATCAGCATTTGCGTCAACTTGTTCCAGCATCAAACCGGGGCCGCCGCGATGACGTTCGGCCATCGCCGTAACAGTCGCGCCAGCAACAATAACAGTAACCAAAGCTGCAATCGTGAGTTTCTTCATGACTTAATGTCCTTTCTTTTTGAACTCAAAGATCAAACGTATCAGTCAGAAGACTCCGTCGACGGTATTCCAATATTTTTGCAGAAAGCTGCGTAAACGGTTTCACACACCCGCTCCAATTGGCTCGAGAGCGCGTCAAAATCAGGACTATTCGTGGCCCGGCACAGGCGATTTTTCAGAGCGTTTGAGAGCTCACTCGCGGCGATCACCTCCTCGTTCGCCATGCGCTGTACTTGTTGCAAGGCTTGTAAAAACACAAAGGCCTCAGACATGTCGTGATAGACTCGATCCGACCAAACCCTCGTTTCCAAAAGGTTTTTGTGCGTTTCTAACAGGCTTGGAGATAATGGCTGGTGCACTTGTGATGTTAGAATGGCGTGCTGTGTGACAAATTCGAGATCGAGCAAACCGCCCTGGCGCATTTTCAAATCCCAGAGGCCTTTTGCGGGTTTTTCGCGCAGCAAGCGGCGGCGCATATCGAGAATGTCAGCTGTGCGCTGCGCGGCGTCGCCAGAATTGATGACCCGCTCCGCTATCTCGCAAACCTGATGGCCAAGCGTTGCATCACCTGCCACGGGGCGGAGCCGGGTCAAGGCCATGTGTTCCCATGTCCATGCATTGGTCTCATGATAGCGCTCAAACGCGCTGAGTGATGTCGCAACGGGGCCAGAACGGCCTGAAGGCCTCAGCCGCATATCGACTTCATAGAGCGCCCCTTCGCCAGTCTCAGCAGAAAGCGCAGAAATCAAGCGCTGTGTGAACCTTGTAAACCAGGTTTGAGCATCGCTTCCCTCTTTCGGGTCATAAATCACCACAAGATCGAGATCTGACCCGGCGGTCATTTCGCGACCGCCCAGTTTACCCAATCCGATGACACTCCAGCTACCTGGGGCTGGTCCAAACTTTCGCACCGTTTCTGCTTCCGCCGCCGCTGCCATGCTCCGAATGCAAATATCGGCGAGGTCGCTCCAATGGGTTGCTGCATCTCGAGCCGCAAGCTGGCCGTGCAACAATTGGTGGCCGATCAAAAAGGCCCGCTCGCCTTGCCAATGGCGGACTTGGTTGAGCTTGGTTTCAAAATCTTCTTCAGCTTCGAATTCTGGCACCGGTTTGCGATCAAGGTCTGAGATCAGCGCCTCTAACAGGCCCGGCCGCTTTGCCAGAACATTCGCAATCCGCGGGGCAATCGCGAGGGTGGTGACTAAGTCATCTGTGAGCGTTTTTTCGGCGACCAACATAGCCAGCGTCTGAACCCCGGAACGTAGCCCTTCGAAGAAGCGGCCGAACCGGCGGAACGCCTCATCGGCCTCGCCAGTTGCCCCCATCGCGGCAAGCAAGTCTGGCAAGAAGGCCGTCAGCAATTCTCGCCCGCGCGTCGACCGGGTCGCTGGGGTTTTTCCGCGATGCCATTCCCGGATTCTCTCGATGACGCGGGAGGGATCGTTGAAGCCCAGAGAGGTCAAGGTCTCGACGGTTTGCGGATCATCATCAACGCCGGTGAAAACCAGATTCCCTTCAACGGCTTGATCCCTTTTGCGAGCTTCTTCGGCAAACAATTCGCGATAATGTTGGTGCACGCATTTGCGCAACTGAATGAGATCAGCATCAAATTGCGAAAGCTCTGAATAACCGCACAGCGCCGCCACACTTGCGCGTCTGTTTTCAAAGGATGGCAAGGAATGGGTTTGGGCATCATCCAACATTTGGATACGGTGCTCGACCATTCGCAAAGCGCGATAAGCGGCGCTGAGCTCGTCTGCGACCCCTTCATTTACCGCGCCCAGGGCAACCAGTTCGCGCAAACCGTCTTGAGTGCCTCGCACCCGCAAAGAGGCGTGGCGGCCGCCTAAGATAATTTGCTGGGTTTGGACGAAAAACTCAATTTCTCGGATCCCGCCCGGCCCAAGTTTGAGGTCTGCGGACACATCTTCGAGCGACTTATCACCGACTTTTGCATTGATCATATTCTTGATCGCATGGACATCCGCGATCGCCCAATAATCCAAATGACGGCGCCAGACAAAAGGCTGCATCGCTTGAAGGAAACGCGCCGCCGCGTCGCGATCACCCGCAGAGCAACGGCCTTTGATCCAGACCATGCGTTCCCAGTTCTGGCCGATGCTCTCATAATAAAGCTCAGCCCGCCGCGTCGAGACGGCCACCGGGGTCGAACTTGGATCTGGGCGCAAGCGCAAATCGGTGCGAAACACATAGCCGTCCGGTGTGCGATCCTGCAGAAGCGTGGTCATGTTCCGAATGACCCGCGCAGCGGCGTCACCCCGTTCATAATCGCCACCATTAAACAGATCCGGGTCGAAAAAGGCGGCAACGTCTATATCGCTTGAATAATTGAGCTCATGCGCCCCCATTTTGCCGAGCGCCATGACGAAAAGACCTTCGCCAGACAGCGATCGGCCGGCAAGAGAGGCCCGCAAGGCGGCCTCGACGGCGGCGTCCGCAAATCGGGTGATTTCGAACGTGGTCTCTTCCAGGGTCGACGCGCCACTGAGATCAGATGCGGCGATGGCTAAATGAGCCTGCTGTTTGGCGAGACGAAGATCACGCGCCGGATCTGTATCGACGGTTCCAACTTGCGTGCACAATGCATGCGCAGCGCCCAACAAGCTCTGAGGATCGCTCACCTCCCCGCAATTTCTAAGAAGCTGGGCCAGATAAGGAGCATGCTCAGCCGCTAAGGCGATCGCAGCTTCCGGATGCTCGGAGAGCGCTTTTAGTTTCAGCAATGCAGCCCCTATTTCGCGATTGGAAACGATAGGATTGCTTTTAGACCGCTTTTCTCATCGCCGCGAGTCAGCGTGAACGTCCCTGCATGAAACTCGGCAATAGCGTCCACAAGTGCCAGGCCTGAGCCTGACCCAGACTGCGTGCGAGCTTCGTCTAAGCGGACAAATCTCTCTTTGACGCGCGTGAGGTCGCTATCCGGAATCCCCGGGCCGGTATCCTCAATGACGACATCAATTGCCGCATCTTTCTTGGTTGCTGAGAACCGGATGCTTTCGCCTGATGGCGTGTATTTCACGGCATTGTCGAGCAGGTTAGAGATCGCCTGAGCGAGCAGCGTGCGGTCGCCTTTGAGTTCAAGCTCAGAATCGACTGAGGCGTCGAACGCGATGCCTGCATCCTCGCAGGCCGGTTCGAACAGTTCGGCCATTTCTTCGCAGAGTTCTGTTAGATCGAGCGGTTCGAGCTTGCCTTCGGTCCCCGCATTGACGCGCGACAGACTGAGAATGGCATTAAACGTCGCGAGGACGCGGTCGACTTCCTCAACCGTTTCGCCCAGGGTCTCGCGGGCTGAAATTTCATCGATGGGGCCGCGCAGGCGCGCTTCAAGCTGATTGCGAAGACGAGAAAGGGGCGACCGCAAATCATGGGCAATCGAGTCGCCTGCATGTCGGGTTGCTGCCATCAGCGTTTCGAGCTTGGCCAGCATCGCATTGAGCTGCTCTGCCAAACGGTCAAATTCATCTCCTGAGGCTCCAACCGGCGCCCGCAAAGAGAGATCGCCCGACATCACGCCTTCTGCGGTTTTGGTCAGGCTTTCCGCCCGCGAGGCCGCGTAACGCGCACTGAAGAATCCGCCGAGCAATGCCAGGATGAACCCAATCGGGGCAGCGGTCGCCACCGCGCGGGTGATCCGGTTCACTTGCCGGATCCGCTCATCCATTTTGATCCCGACCAGCAGCGTGCTGCCATCGCCGAGCCGCACGATACGACCTTCAATTGGGGTAATCGTTGTGCCGCCGCCTGCGATAGGTCGCTCAATTTCAAATCGGACAACGCGGGGGCGCCCGATTTCTTCTAGCGGATCTGCCGGCATGCTTGGCAGATCGCCTACAATGATCCGGCCATTCGCTTCTTCGAACTGATAGGTGAACTCCCGAAGGTCGACCAATACGCGTTCAAGCAGGGATTGCTCGAGCCGCGCCGGGCCGCCTGTACCCCAAGCAACCGTGAGTTCTAGGAATTCGGTTTCAAGACGTGATTTGGCCTCTGATCGCATTGTTCCGACCGTGGCCTGAAACAAATAGGCCAGCAGCCCGGCCGAGAACAGCGCGAACAGAATTGAATAAACTAGCGCGAGCCGAAAAGTTGTCGTTCGGACAAACGCGAAAGGGCCAGAGATCATGCCTGCAGGCAGTACCCCGCACCACGGACGGTCTGCAAGAGCTGATGATCGAATTCCTTATCAATCTTCGCCCGCAAGCGAGAGATATGGACATCGATTACGTTGGTCTGGGGGTCGAAATGATAGTTCCAGACTTTCTCAAGCAACATCGTTCTCGTGACGGTCTGTCCTGCATGCCGCATCAGATATTCGAGAAGTTTGAACTCGCGGGGTTGGAGATCGATTTTTGTCTCTCCGCGGGTCACTTTGCGGGCAAGCAAATCCATCTCAAGATCACCAACACGCAACACCGTGACTGGTGGTTCGCTGGTGGTTTGACGACGACCGAGGGCCTCGACACGCGCGACGAGTTCTTCTGGCGCGAAGGGTTTGGCGAGATAGTCATCAGCGCCAACCTTCAAACCTTCGACGCGATTGTCGACGTCTGACAGAGCTGAGAGGAACAATGCTGGCGTCGTACCGCCCCCATTTCTGAATTCCTCAACCAATTGCAGTCCTGGCTTTTCAGGCAGCATGCGATCAACCACAAGCGCATCGAATTGATCTTCGCGCGCACGGCAAAGACCGCCTGCTCCATCATCGACCGTTTCCACGCTGTGCCCGGCTTCTGCCAGCACTTTCTCAATAAATTGAGCGTGTTCGTGATCGTCTTCAATTACCAGGACGTGCATATTGGCTCTCCTCAAATCTACTCGTCTTCGCTGACGTCGATGGTCAGGAAAATTGTGCCTCGTTCGCTGTGAATGGCCATCAACAGGTTGTCTCGGCCATTCTCACGAGCGTCTTCCAACTCTTGCTCGAGAACCTCAATACTGTCGAGTTTCTTGTAGTTAACGTCCAAAATGGCCATTCCGGCGCGGACACCCTCTTCATAAAGCGGGCTATCTTGATCGATCGCGGTGATCACCATGCCTTTTTCATCGCTATCAAGATCTAAACGTTCGCGCGCTTCCTCATCTAGCGGAGTGAGCGACACGCCGAGCGGCCCATCGCCGCCTTCAGCAGAATCATCTCCGTCAGGTGTGACAACGCCGTTTGCGGTTAGGCCGGCTGGACGTTCGCCAACTTTCACGCTGATTGTCCGGCGCTTGCCGTCTCGATAAAGCTCAAACTTGTTGGTTGACCCAGCAAGCAGCGATCCGACCACACGTGTGGTGATGGTCGCATCATCCACCGCCTGGCCATTGATTTTGACAATGATGTCGCCGCGCTCAAGGCCAGATTCTTCAGCTGGGCTATTATCCGTCACGCGCGTCACGATCGCGCCTTTGGCATCTTTCAAACCGACCGCTTCGGCCATGTCTTCATCAACATTTGTGATGGTGACACCAAGCCAACCGCGCGAGACCTTGCCCTTATCAATCAGCGTAGATGTCACTTGATTGACGAGTTCCGAAGGAATCGCAAAGCCAAGACCAATTGATCCGCCTGTGGTCGACGCAATCCATGTGTTCACGCCAACAACGCGGCCATTCATGTCGAATGTTGGACCACCCGAATTACCGCGATTGATCGCCGCATCGATTTGCAAGTAGTCGGTATATTGTTGTGACCGGCGGAAATCGCCGGGCTTGCCAAGAGCTGAGACAATCCCTGCGGTGGCCGTGCCGGAGAAGCCAAGCGGGCTACCGACGGCAACAACCCAATCGCCGCGGCGGAGCTGTTTAGACGAACCGAAATCAACAAACGGATAGGTGCCGCTATTAGTCACTTTCAGGACCGCAAGATCGGTTTCTGGATCGGTGCCAACCAGTTCAGCTTCCAGCACGGATCCATTATCGGTAATGATCTCGATCTCGACCGCATTCTCAATCACGTGATTGTTGGTCACGATGTGGCCTTCGCCGGTAATGAAGAAACCCGATCCTTGTCCGCGGCCTTCGCGAGGCTCTGGCTCATCTTCTGGTGGGGTGAGGCCAAACTGTTCCAAGAACCGCTCGCGCTGCGAGAGTTCGCGATCGGTGAGCTGCATTTCAGTGCGGACGCGTACGCCCACAACCGCAGGGCTGACTTGCTCAATCAGGTCCGCAAATGAGACCGGTGCGCCCGATGGTGCCTCAAGCGTGATCGGATTGGCGTCGGCGTTTGGGAATTGCGGACCGAGCAATAGCGCTCCCATTGCGCCTGCTCCAACAAGACCTGCAACCATTGCATTTCGGGAAATGCCAAACAATTTCATCGACTTCCATGCCTCCAAAGATGTGTTGTACCTATCTGGTACCAATTTTACGAAAGTAACAGCCTAACACTCATTAAAGATCATTAAGCCGGTTTTGTGACGAGGTGTGTTTCTACTTTTGCACCCTTCTCCAGCGATCTATGTACAGGACACTTATCGGCAATTTCAAGCATGCGCGCACGCTGGTCGTCATCGAGATCTCCTTCAATCTCTATATAACGCGTGAAAACATCAATTTTGTCTCGCGGACCGCAGTCGACACAGTCCTCGGCATGCTTTTTCTCATGCTCAAGACGAATGGTCAGACGATCCACCGGCCATTTCTTACGATTGGCATACATCCGCATCGTGATCGACGTGCAAGCGCCAAGGCCCGAAATCACCCAAGCATAGGGGTCAGGCCCGGTATCTGCACCGCCATAGCTCTTGGGTTCATCTGAGTAATATTTGCGCCCACCGATCACAACTTCGTTCTGATACGGCCCATTCAGGCCTGTTTCGCGCACCACGACCTTATTGGCTTGCGGCTCGGTTTCCTGGGCTATTGCGATCGTTCCTGTGTATTGCGCGCTCCAACCCGCAATCACATCGATGACGAAGGCGGAATCATTGCGCCCTGTCAGAAGGTGATCTGCGCGATCCAAGCTGACAAAGCTCTTCGGGTGTTTTGCCGCCAAGAAGAGATCCGTCGCATTGTCGATGCTAACGACATCATCACCAGGCGCGTGCAAGATCATAAATGGCTTTCGCAATCGCGAGGCGGCATCAATCACGGTTGATTTGCCGATCTCCGCTAAGAAGGACCGGCTTAACGTGAACGGTCGGCCACCTAGGTTCACCTGCGCGCGGCCATCTGCTTCAATCACGGGAACGCTGTCACGGAATTGCTCGATCACGTGCCCCGCATTTGACGGTGCCCCGATCGTTACAACCGCTTTCACATCATCCAGGTCTTGCGCTGCCACCACCGTCGCCGCGCCGCCGAGTGAGTGTCCGATCATCAAACTGGCGGTCCGCCCAGAGGCCGCCATCCATTGCGCCGCCGCCCGCAGGTCTGCGACATCTGAGGAGAATCCAGATGTGGAGAAATCACCGCCAGAATCGCCAAGCCCCGTGAAATCAAATCTCAGCACGCCGATCCCGCGCTCTGCCAGTCCCCGCGCGATCCGGCTCGCCGCAAGGCTTTTCTTGGAACAGGTGAAGCAATGGGCAAAAATCGCCCAGCCCGCGGTTTCGCCGTCTGGCGTCTCTAGAACGCCTGATAGCGGATCTCCCGCGGCGTTCGAAAACTCAACTGTTTGGCTCTGCATGCTCAAACTCCATCTCTCTTCAACCGCAAATAGGTTGGAAATGAAGCTTGTGCCAATAAAGAACTGGTCTCTTTATTGTGATCTAACTGGCAGGATCGCGGCGATTGAGCCCTTCAAGCTCACGCGGCTGATAGTTCTCATCGTGTTTTGCGAGGATTTCTTCAGCGACGAAAACCTGCGATCCCGCTTCGAAGCGCCCAGTCGCCACCACACCTTCGCCTTCACGAAACAGGTCGGGCACAAGGCCGGTATAGGACACGCGAACCGTCTCACCGGATCCATCCTCAATCGTGAACAGCATTTCAGCTCCTTCGCCGATGGCGCGTGAGCCGATCGCGACAAAGCCGCCGACACGGACACGTTGACCGGGCTCAGGCATGCCGCGCTCAACCAATAATTCTGGTGTGTAGAAGAGGTCTGCATGCTGGCGCAGCGCCGTGGAAGCTAAGGCCACAGCGGCGACGACCAGAACGGCGGCAGCGCCGACGGCATAAAGGCGTTTGGTTCGAGCTCTCATGGCGTCGTTTATAAACTGAACCGATCAACCCCGCCCTGCGGCACGTTGGTCAGGCACGGCGCAAGCTGACAATGGCGCGTAATCCGCCCATCGGGCTCTCGTCTAGTGTGAGACTACCCCCGTTCATGCCCGCAATATCGGCAACGATGGACAGGCCAAGCCCGGTTCCGGGTGCAGTTTCATCGAGCCGGACGCCGCGCTTAACCGCTTCTTCGCGTTCATCCGGAGACAGACCCGGGCCATCATCATCGATATAGATTTCCACCAGTCCGCCCTCGACTTGGGTGGCTTGCAACGAGACTTTCGATCGGCACCACTTACACGCATTGTCTAAAAGATTGCCGATGATCTCTTCGAGGTCTTGCCGCTCCGTGCGCACAAAGATTGATTCTGGAACATCTAGGGTCACCGATTTCCCATCCCGCGCGAACAGCTTGTTCATCACCCGAACCAGGCCTTGAGCGGCTTCAGCAACTTCAGTGCGAACTCCAAGCGCTTCGGCGCGCGCGGCGGCTTGTGCGCGGCGCAGATAGTGATCAACATTCTCGTGCATGGTTTGGGTTTGCCGCTGAACTACTTGATCAAGTTGCGACTCGCCGGTGGCTTCATTTCTGAGCACCGCCAAAGGCGTTTTCAGCGCATGGGCAAGGTTCCCAACATGCGTTCGGGCGCGCGAAACCACCGCGCGATTATGCTCCAGCAATTTATTGAGTTCTTCGCTGAGCGGGGTCACTTCAGCGGGATAATCCCCCGACAAGGCCGCCTGTCGCCCTTCCCTAATCTCAGTGATATCGGATTGGATGCGCTCCAGCGGTCGTAACGCGTAGCGCAATCCCAGCGCCATCGCGAGCAGTGTTCCGCCGGCCAGAGCCAGCATAGCGATCAAGAGAATCGTTCGAAGCCGATCGACCCCTTCCATGGTGAGCGTCCGATCTGAAATCGCCACCAAAAGCACCGGCGTGGCGCGCTCTGGGTAGGTCGTGGCTTGCATGGTGAACCGTGCGGGCTGGTCGGCAGGACCGTCTCCATTTGCGCTTAAGACTTGCCCTGGATTCGCAAGGGCATCTCGGGTGAGTCCGATGGGGAGTGTGATGGTCTCGTCAAACACGCTCCGCGATGTGATATCGCCGACGCGTTCGCCCGTCTCATCCACCGCGACCATCATCCAATATTTCCCAGACAATGGGACCGTGAATCGCGGATCCAGCGGATGGCGGTCTTCAATATCTTCAATACGACCTGTGCCATCTTCTAAGGGGCGAATAGCGCGCACCAGAGTTTGGATCGTTCCGGAATGCTCATCATCTAGAATGTTCACCGCTTCGGCGCGATAGACAGCTGAAATCGCGACCACGCCGCCAATCACAAGCAGCATGCTCCATAGCAGCGCACCGATAAGGAGGCGCCTGGCCAATGACAGACGCTGGAAACGATTTTTGAAAGGTGTGTTCGCGTCCATACAATCCGACTAACGCGGAATCGCCTTAGGTCACAACGCCAGAACGTTCTTCCTCAGGCACAACCAGCCGATATCCAAGCCCGCGTTCGGTTTGAATTCGGCTATTGCCGATTTTCTTGCGAAGCCGACCAATAAACACTTCGATCGTATTCGAATCGCGATCGAAATCCTGATCGTAAATATGCTCAACCAGTTCTGTGCGCGGCACGACCCGTCCTTGATGATGGATCAGATAGCTCAGCACTTTATATTCGTGCGCAGTCAGTTTGATCGGTTCGCCATCGACCGTGGCTCTCGCAGCGCGCGTATCGAGGCGCAGCGCGCCCGCTTCAATCGCGGCAACTGCATGCCCTGAGGCACGGCGCAGCAATGCCCGAAGCCGTGCGAGCACTTCTTCGGTGTAGAAGGGCTTGGTCACGTAATCATCAGCGCCAGCATCAAACCCGGCCACTTTTTCGCTCCAACGATCGCGCGCAGTAAGGATCATGACTGGGAAAGTCTTCCCATCCTCGCGCCAGCGTTCAAGGATCGTCACGCCATCCATTTTTGGCAGGCCCAGATCTAGAATGACCGCGTCATAGGGCTCGGTATCTCCAAGGAAATGACCATCTTCACCATCGGCGGCAAGATCTACGGCATAGCCCGCATGCGTCAGGGCATCGGCCAACTGACGGCGAAGATCCGCTTCGTCTTCAACAACAAGAATTCTCATAGATCTTATCCTAGCTCGTGGACAATATTCGTCCAGTTTTGGCGTCGACAGTTACGCGGATTCGTTCGCCTTTTTCTGTCATCCAATCAATTACATAAACCTGGCCGCTATCTCGATTGTACAAGTTTGCATCAACTTGGTAACCGCCAAACCGGCTTTTCAGGCGACGAAAGATGTCGCGCAGAGGAACAACGTCGCCCTTATCTCGGGCATCCCGCGCTTCGTCGGCTGTAAACGAGTTGCCAAAGCGGTCTTGCGCTTGGGCAGGCAAGGCAGCGGCTGTCAGGGCAGCAAGCGCAATTATGGCAGCGGTCTTTTTCATCACGACCTGCATATGCGCTACATCCTCTGAATGCTTGGTGAATATGAAGACAGGAATTCAGTCATGCTCAGTTTTTCCTCGCCCAATCTCGTAAGCTTGGGTCCTTGGGATCTTCAATCATAACTTCTAGCCGCGCGTAAAGATGGCCCGGCTTTCCAGAGATTTGCACGCCTTTCCCCCGTAGACGCAGGGTCGCACCTGAATTGCTGCCATCTGGAATCTTCAACGCGATCGGCCCCATCGGGGTCTCAACATCGACTTGTCCGCCAAGCAAAGCGGTTTTGAGCGGCACTGGAACGCTCATACGAATATCGCTACCATCGCGGGTCCACAATTTGCTGGAGCGAACGAAAATCTCGAGAATCGCGTCGCCTGGCGGACCACTGCTATTCGATGGCTTGCCTTGGCTTTTCAAGCGGAGCGATTGGCCTGTCTCGATCCCAGCGGGGATGGATATATTCAGCACCCGGCCATCCGCCATAGTCATTTCCCGTTTTGCCCCGGTGACGGCGTCTTCGAATGAAATTTCAACGCGGTAGCGCATATCCGCGCCTTTTCGTGGCCCCGGCCGCCGACGCCCACCACCAAACATGCCTGAGAGGATGTCTTCAAACGGATCGCCCTGAAAACCGCCGCCTCTTGGGAAACCGCTGCCAAAGCCTTGCGATTGACCAAACCCCGTCGGATTGCCGTCAGCATCGATTTCACCGCGATCATATTGTCCGCGCTTGTCTCGATCACTCAAGATCTCATAAGCTGAAGAGGCAGATTTGAAGATCTCAGCCTTCGCCGAATCATTTGGATGCAGGTCTGGATGATTCTCTTTGGCTTTGCGTTTATAGGCGCGGCGAATGTCATCTTCGCTCGCGGTTCGCGAAACACCTAAAATCCCATACAGGTCTCTACTCATGTTTCCCGACGTGTTTTGGCCTATTCTGCTGCACACTTAAGGTGGCGGCAGCGGAATTGAAACCCATTCTCCCAGGCGCTGGTGCAATCCGATTTGCGCGACCCGGACCTTGGTCGCTGAACCAAGCGGGATAAATGCAAATGGCGTATCCTGATCGGTCCGCGAGATCAGAGTGTTGAAATTGTAAACCTCGACCCGAAAGCGGCTGTTTTCAAGATCATCAGGAAGCGCCCAATTGTTGGTATACTCGCTGCTGCGCGCGCTCCACGTGACCTCAACCTCGTCACCGACGGTTTTTGCCGACAAATGCCCAACGCGCCACGGCAATGCGGCCCGGTTTTCGAAGGTGAAGGCTTGCGGATCAGCTTCTCCAATTTTCCAAAGCAGAGAGACTTGCATTTGCTCGTCATCGAGCGGCACTTTCACTAAGCGCTCATCAGCCAGAACGGCTAATGCGCCCGGCTCGACAGCCCGAACTGGCGTGCCGCCTAATCCGCGCAACAGCGTTTGCAATCGCCAAACATCCGGCGCGATCAGTTCCGCTTCCTGCCAGGCGATCAGCTCCCATCCATCGCTGTTTTGTATCAGCAACCGGTTCGCGCCCGAGAGCACCGCACCGAGCTCTGCGGAGGCGAGATCTTGCGCAGAGAGGTCTAGATCGAGCATCCCCCCTCGGTCCCATCGCCCGAGGGGTCCAGATGGCAAGCGGGCTTTCAATCTGCCTATGGCGGCGGGCTGCTCGACGCTCGCAACCGGCACTAAGCTTGTGGTCGTGCTGCCAATTTGAACCGGCAATGCGCCTACCCAAGGCGAACTGCTCGCGGTGATATAGGGACCTGCAGGTTCGTTCGAAGATAATGCCGGCCCGTCAATGATCACCACTTCCGGTATGACGTGTTGCGGGAGGGGGTCTTCCAGTTTCGGCGGGCTGACAGATCGGTTCAAACTTTGTTGCTCATTGGCTTCGCGCAGCTGAAACTGTTTTGCCAGGCCTTGATCTTCAATCCGTTCGATCCGCCATGGTTTGTCATTAAAGCTGATTAGATCCGCGACGTCCAAGGCTGTCCCTGCCCCAGGCGGCAGCGCCAATTGCAGCGTATCGGTGAAGCTCAATCGCCGATACTGCTCATCGGCGATCAAGCGTGCACGCGCCTCGTTCAGCACAAGCGGCACAGATGATTGGACGACGAAACTCTGATCAGCGCCAGGATATCTCTGAGTGACCAGTGCCGGCTGATAGGAAAAATCGCCTGAAATATAAGCCAGCGAGACACCCGAAGGCTGTTTATCCAGCAGAGCAACCGTCTCAACCTGGCTCTCTTCGATAAAGTCATGCGCCGATAAATCGGTTTGGACCAGCGACGGCTCATCCAAAGCAACCAAACCCAACGCATCTTCGCGAACACTAAAATTGTGAGCGACAATGAGCGGTGCAATCGCCGATGCCAGGCTTGTCACGCCGTCAATTGTGTAGCCATCGACCACCCCGTTCACACCGCGTGTGTCGATCTCCACATCCGCGTCATTTGCGAGGTCCTCGAGAACCTCAGACAGTTCCATCAGGCCGGAGCGGCCGTTGAGCCAATGCCCATATTGCCAATTCGGCCCATCGCTCCAAACCTCTTCACGGGCTGGAAAATCAGGCCAAGGGCGGCCGTCCCAGGCCCAGACCAAAACTTGCTCAAGCGCCGGCTTGGACGACCAGTATGGCACCGCAACCGACAGCGCCCGTCTTTGCAGCAGGTCATCTCGCAGGCCATTTGAGTAGACCGGAAACGCGCTCTCGCTGCTCTTTGGGTCATAGAAAACGTTCGGGGCGTTGGTACCTTTGTCGACGGCAGGAAAGCCGATTTCGATCATCCGGATCGGCTTCGAACTCGGTTGCCACGCGGTTGCAGCCATTGCCCGAACGCCGCCAGGTCGAGAAACGTGCTCGTTCTCCCACCAGGATTGCAAATCCTTGGCGCGGAAGACCCAATCCTCATCGTGCGCAGTATCAATGATCGGGGTGCGTTTCTGGGCATCGCGATCAGCTGAGCTCG
Organism: Hyphomonas sp. ske169; assembly: GCF_056850855.1. NCBI lineage: Bacteria > Pseudomonadati > Pseudomonadota > Alphaproteobacteria > Hyphomonadales > Hyphomonadaceae > Hyphomonas > Hyphomonas sp. ske169. The sequence continues at coordinate 879,055 of NZ_CP096146.1, forward strand.
CATAATACCATTCATATGCTTCCCCGCCTTCAAGGTTCGCTCTGATATAGTCAGGCGAGTCCGCTGAGATCGCGCCCGCAAGCGCATCCACATGGTCTCGGCCATCGCGCCAATCGCCTGCTGGCGGATACCAATCCACGCCGACAAAATCGATCACGTCTTCTGCCCAGAGCTCATCCAGTGGAAACAAGACATCGCCGCTGCCATCCCCTGGCGCATAGGCGCCATATTCCGTCCAATCCGCCGCGTAAGAGACTTTGACGCCCGGCCCAACAATTGCGCGAACAGCGCGGGCAATCTCGATCAATGCTTCAATGAACGGAAACCGCCCCTGCTCATCCCGAACCCGCGTCAACGAAACCATTTCGGATCCAATGAGAAACGCCTCAATCCCGCCAGCGCGCGCGGCTAGGCGAGCATGGTGCAAGATAAAATGGCGAAACCCAAAACCGCCATCCGCGCCGACAAAAGCCTCGATCTCGCGACGCGCCGTGGCGGTTTTGTCTGAACTCACGGCGATACGGCCTCGCCAAGGAAAGGCAGCCTGTTCCGAAGCTCCATAAGGATCGGGACGCGCATTACCTGGCGGAATGTCCATAAACAGAAATGGCGATAAGGTGACGGCAATGCCCTTGGCCTTCAGCGCCTGCACCCCTTCAAGCACCGCGCGATCTGCTGGCGTTCCACCATAATTGGGCGCGCCGTCTGTGCGCGAGATAAGGTAGGCATCATCCCGTTCAATTCCATCCACCGTCCAAGCATAAGGGACAGTGCTGCGATCGGTTTGCTCAATGCCTGGCCGAATTTTGCAAGCGCCTGCCCGTAAATCATCGCCGAACCAGCCCACCGTGAGCGCGGCGTGACGGACATTCGGGAGATCGGTTTTTAATTGTTCCAAGGAAACAGAAAAATCAGAGCGGCCATAGATATTGTTTCGATTGAGCGGTGTTTCGATGCCCGGAAACCGTCGCTCGCTCACGATACTGGTCGCGTAAACAAACTCGCCGCTTGCTGGGATGATGTTTACGCCTTCGACTGCTTGAGCGAGGCTGCCTTCACCGCGATTGCCGCTTCGAACAAGCTCAAAAGAGAGCTGCGGCAATCGGCTGCCAAAGGCATCCAAAGGCAAGTCTTCGAAGACGATATAGGCCGTCCCGCGATAGGCAGGCGCATTGCCAGCACCTTCAATCGCCTCAATCAGCGGATCTGGCATCTGGGTTTCATCGCCCTTGTAGAGGCGCCAATTATATGCGCCCAAATCGAAGAGCTCACCATTCGCCCAAACCCGATCAATTCGTGTGATCGGCGCTTGGCACAGGGCAACCGCGAAACTTACCGAATAGGTGTAATTGACGTATTTGGGACCGCCCTTCCCTGCCGAACGTTCATTCCGTTTTTCTTTGAACCGAGACGCCCAGATCACATGCCCGCCAACGCGCATCCGGCCATACACTTTAGGCAGGCCTGCCCCTTCGCGGCTTTCCATGATTTGTAGGGATTTTAGCCGGGGTCCTTCACGCGGGCTGAGCATGGAAGCATCAAGCGCGCGTCCCGCCAATCCGCCAATCGCTTGTCCAATCGCCGCGCCGGAGAGTGTTTGCCCGAGAACGCTTACTCCATTTGGCAGCAGCGAGGCCCCAACCGTTGCCCCAACTTGCGATAAGATGATTTCGCCCAAGGAATGCTCCCACAAAAAAAGACCGGTCAGCGGACTGACCGGTCTCGAAACTTCGATTGATGTTTTGCGGCTACAAGTTACCGCCGCCCCACAGGACAGAGTATGCTTCACAGTGCACGAGCACGCTGCCATAATCGGCAAGGTTGATCCCGGCTGGCACTTCGTATTCCTGTGTGCCTTTGGTTTTCTTCAGCTCACCAATATTGATCGAACCATCAACCGCGTTCTTTCCGGTCGCATCAGCGATAGATTTTGGCGACAGGAAGATTTTCAAATCAGGTCCGTTTGCCGCGCGAAAATCATCCGCGAATACGATGAAAGTTTTGCCATCACGCTGTTCGACCGACCAAGACCCTTTCAGGCGCTTCGACTTTTTAATGAAGTCACCGGACGTTTCGTAACTCGCTTCTTGTACAACCGCGGCTTCGGCAGTCGCTTGCGCCAGCGCCGGCGCGCCAATGGCTGTTCCAGTCAGTCCGATTGCGACTGCGGCGAGGAGGGTTTTTGCAATATTCATGATTATCTCTCTTTGGGTTTTGTGGTCGTCCACCCGGACACCACCCCATCTAGAAAGCCCCTCGAACAAGTGCCAATCACCCTATTTCACGCGCGCGTGCGCAGACTGTGAGGCGAGCTTGCGGGAAAGCAAATGCGCCCGCAATACGCCGCCGCCACCACGGCACCAGACGGGTTTCGCACACCGCACGACCCCAATAGGCATGAATGATCCGATCCTGACCTGAGACGATAGCGCAATGCTTTGCAGGATGGCCTAGCCCCATTCTGAAGAGATACACATCGCCCGCGATCGCATCTCCAACCGGAATTTCTTCAAGATAGTCACGGGCAGCGTTGAGCAAGGTTTCTTCTTTTAAGGCCTCGGCCCAATCCGGCGTATAGGGCGGCGGCACCTCAGGCTCATCGCCAATCACGTCACGCCACACCCCGCGGATCAAGCCAAGACAATCGGTGCCGACACCTATGCGGCTCGCTTGGTGTCGATACGGCGTTCCGATCCAAGCGCGGGCCGAGGCAATGATGTCATCTCGGATCATCGCTTGCTGCCATCATTCCCGCTGGCAGCAGGCCCCGCAAGCACAAAGTCATTGCCCGGCATATCTGGAAAGCCGCGAAAATTGTCGGTGTTCGCGAAGACATCGCGGCAGGTCTGAAAACTCTGATCACAGGACCGGCCAGCAGGATCCACCTGACATCGTTCATCGCCGAGCTGCGCATCGCATTGTCTCTGTAGGACGCGTCCTATCGGGCGCTCCAAATCAGCTTTGAGCGAGACCAATTCTGCTTCAAATCGGCCACCGGGCGTATATTGGATTTCGCTGAAATATCCGCTCCAAATATGGATCATGCCGAGATCAGGGCGCTGCCAGTCGGCGCGCGCTACCTGGACTTGGCACCCATCCCAGAGGCCGGACTTCAGATCGGAAATGTCAATCGCATCGCTCGATAGGGCGCCCCCCGCAGCTGCTTGCCCCGGCCTTAAGTCGAGGCTTTGCGTAAACCGCCCGCCTTCCATCGAGACGCCAGGTTCAAACTCAAATCCGTCGATACTCAGCGGGCGATCGTGATCAGTGACGCGCAGCTCAAAGCCATCGCGCCGGACGAGAGACCAGCAAAGGCACAAGGTCAGAGCATCGGATTGTAACCGCTCCAATAGATCAGAAGATAACGTCTTCAATTTGCTCTCTAAATAATCTCGATCAAACCCACGCTCGCGACCCGCCCGGCCCCAAACGCCTCAATGACGGCTTGGATCTGGTCGCTTTCAAAGCGAACCGCGCAATCAAACTCAAACCCCGCGCTGATAAGTGCGCCCTCACTCGGTGGTGTATCGAACGTCACAGTTCCGGATGCGGCATCGAGCCTCCAACCAGTATCCACGAGCGCGCCATCTATCCCGATCAGAACCGTTCCCGGCACGGGTTTGTGGATGTCCCGCACATAGGAGCCCGAGTGCTTGCGGAGCTGAAAACGTGTCTGCACACCATCTCCAGAGCCGAGCTCTTGATCAGAATGGTGCCTATTCGCCCCCGGCAACGCGCTGGAAAAATCGAGCGGATCGCGAAACCGAAATCCGAAAAGGCGGCCAGAGCGCGCTTCGAAGAAATCAATCAGGGTCTGTAGCCGCGCCAAATTTGTGATCGCACCGCCAATATCCCAGCGCCGTCTGGACCGTGACCAATTGGCGTTGCGCACTTCACGGCCACTGGCAAGCGTTAAGACCTCAGTCCGTCGCTCCGGACCGCCGATAGCGCCGAGTGCGAGTTGCATCGGAAATTGGACATCATGAAATCCGTTCATGCGTAACGGGCTCCGCGCGCGGCTGCGGCAGCGACCAGCGTCGCAATCGACCCGATCGACCCCACACCTGATCCTGACCCGCTTTGATCATTCACTGACATGTTCAAGTTAAATGTCTGCCCGACTTGGTCCAAGCCGGATCTCGCGATCAAGGCTTCAACGAGCACTTGCGCTAAGTCTGCCAAAATGCTGCGCGTCATGCGCTGAAAATCAAACTCTCCCGATTGCGCCGCTTGTTTGAGAACTTGCTCGATATTTTGACCCGCGCGCGAGAACGCTTCCTCGAGCGCGGTCGCAGCTGCCGCTCCAGGGCCGTCGACGAACTGAGCCAAGCTTTCACTCGCGCGGTCTAAGCCTGCTTCGAATTCATCCATCAGGAAACTCCTTCATCAGGTCCATCAGTTGATCTGGTTTCAAGCTGTCGCTTTGGGTCTCTAGAAGCCAACGCCATTCTTTGTAGGACAGCGACCAAAATTCAGATGGCGCAATACCGAGCGAGATCATCGCGCGCCACATGTCAGCCCAAGGCAGCATGGAAGGCGTCTCCGATCGCACGCGCCGCGGCGCCTGGCGAAACGTGGCTCAGCTCTATCCCGGCTTCGCGATCAACCAGCAAAATTTCCAGAACGCGGCGCATTCCGTGCGCGGAGAGATTGGACAATTTACTCTGCAAATCAGCCAGTGACTCACACGCAAACTCTGCTTCTAATTCTGCAAGCCCGCCGAGCGTGAGGCAAAGCGCATGCGGATTGCCGTCGATTTGGATCTCAACCTCGCCCCTCGCTCTATTCATGAGAGGGCCTGGAACTTGAGGGCCCCAGCGCTTTCCAAATCAATTGAGAATCCGGCTTCCCCATCATAGGCACCGTTCCACTTGATCTCGCGGATTTGAAATGGCCCCGTCACCGCGCCCATTCCCGGCACGATCAGTTGCCACCGAACAATATCATCGGCAAAGAAAATATCGCGCATTCGGTCATCGCTGCTCGCGTCCTTGAAGACACCTCGACCGCGCACCCGTGCCGTTTTCACACCGGCGCCTGCGACCAGTTCCCGCCAGCCTTCCGGACTATCCGCAGCGGTCCCATCAACCCTCGCCGTGTTCAGATCAAACTCCGTGCTCCTGATCCCCGCAAGCGTTTCGAACGCCTCAGGGATGTTGCCATCAGAAACTTTAATCAGGACGTCACGCCCCCGTTGGCCAGCCATGACTAAATCTCCTCTGTGTGAATACGGACCCGCAAAACGCCGCGAAACACTTGTTGGTTTTGCGTGCGCATCACGTCGCAATAAGTTGGGATGATGAGAATAATGCGCTGCTGGGTGAGCACAGGAACCACGCGTTCTAGCGTGTCCCGCAAGCTTCCCAATAGAGCTTTAGCCTCACGCAATCCGCCGTATCGAGAGAAAGTGGCGAATTGCAGATTGTGCTCGAAACTCGAGACCAAAGATGAACTCGTATCGGTGGTCTCCGAACGCTCTAATACCGCATACGGATAATGAGGTTGCTGGCTCTCATCATCAAACAAGCGCACGGGATCGCCGAGCGCAGACTTCAGTGCATCATCTTCCCGAAGCGCGTTGAGGAGCGCCTCAATCAAATTCGTTGCACTGTCGGCAAAAAATCCGTCCGCGCTCATAGCCGAACCTGTCGGCGGGCGTCTAATATCGATTGAACCTCGGGCGGAATAGCATTTGTCTGGGCCGCATTTGATCCTGCTTGGCGCCCACGATATGCCGCGAGGGTGAGCCTCAGCACCGCCTCTTGGAGGTCATCAGGAACATCACTCGCAGCGCCAAATCCCGCTTCAAAGTTCAGCCTAACCCGATCACCGGAATGCAAACGCGCGAGCATGCTCCAGGGTTTTAGACACAGCCTTCCACAACTGATGTGGAACCGCTCGGTGATGTCCGTTTCGACGTCTTGGGCGCTTAGAAAGGTCACCGCGCTCAAGCCAATGATTGGCGAGACGGGAAGGCGAATACCTCGCCCCGCGATCTCGCTGGGCCACTGGTGCCAGATCAATTGCATAGTCTGACGAACTAGCGCTAGACCTGCAATTTGTTCCAATCGCGCTTCAGCGGCTTGGACGAGCCCTTCGATCAGCTCATCTTCGCCCGGATGTCCGATGCGAAGATAATCTTTTGCGGCTGCGAGAGACACAGCGGGTTCGCCCGGCGGCACGATCACCGTCAGTTTGCTCATAGCGTCACTTTCATCATGGAAGGCTGCGTTTGCTGGAGTTGGTTAGAAGACCATCACTTTAATCGCGTCGAAATTTTGCACCCCGCCGCCGACGCGTTTGGTCGTGTAGAACAGCACATAGGGTTTGAGAGAGAACGGATCACGCAAGACCCGCGCACCCTGACGGTCGGTGATCAAATAACCGCGCCGGAAATCGCCAAAGGCAATTGCTGCGACGCCGCTTCCAATGTCGGGCATATTCTCAATTTCGGTGACCGGATAACCGAGCACCGTCGATGCGCCACCATTCAGAGAGGGTGACCAAATATAGCGATCATCGCCGTCTTTCAGCTTCCGAACCGAAGCCGCTGTCCGCCGGTTCATCACAAACCGCCCATTCACGCGGAATTGAGATTTCGGCGCATGAACCAAGTCGATCAACTGATCGCCAGCCGTCGGTTGCGTGAAGTTCCCTGAGACACTGCCAATCTTACCCCAGGCGTGATTTGACTCTTCAACAATTGGGTAATCGAGCAGACCCCTCGGTTTGTTCGTGCCGTCGCCTGAAATAAAGGCGATGCTCTCTTGAATGCTAAACGCAGATTCCACTTCTTCTGCGAGCCATTCATCGATGTCAGCCAGCGAGTCTTCCAATAGAGCTTGGGTCGCCGCTGGCATCGCGTAAAGTTCACCGGCAGGGAATTCGAGCAGTGAGAAGGCTTCGGTTGAGGTCTCAACCCGGTTCTCCGTCTCGCCTGCCCATTCCGCGCCAAGTCCAAGCGCGATGGGTTTGCGATACGTGCCCGATGAGGTTTGTCGCACCGTTGCGATCTGGCGCATGGGCGAGGCCTGCATCAGGCGCGATTCAATCATCCGGTCGAGTTCAGGCGGCGCCAAATATCCGCCCTGCGCATCGCTCCCAGCCGCATAAGATTTCATATCGAGCCGCGCGATCCCGCTTTCATCGCCACTGCGCAAATATCGAGACCAGGCCGACTGCTGCTCCTTGGAAATCACCTGCGCATCGCCTTCAGGCGGACGAGCTGATTTCAGGCTGAGATAATCAAGCCGTTTGTCGAGCTTGCGCAGTTTCTCATCGAGCAATGAGTCGGGCGAACTCTTTTTTTCGATCTCGGCCAAACGCTGGTCATTGGCTTGTTTGTAAGCCTCGAACGTTGCCATCACCTCGGCTGCGAGCGCCTTCGCGCTTGCATTCACCGCTTTCACTTCTTTGCTCATTTTCTCTCCTATTGAACCGAGCCAGACACCACTTCGAACCGGGCAGCTTGCAACATCGGCTCAGCCACCAAAGACATTTCCACCAATTCGATTTTGGACAGCAGACGACCACCGCCAGGCCGAAGCGTCCAAACGCGCGGCCGAAACCCAATCGACAAACCATCCAACCCGCGATCTACGAGAAGGGCCGCCGATTTTGCATTGATCAGTCCACGGACGAACAGTCCGCGACCGTCTTCAACGATGCGCACCCACTTGCCGATTTGCGCGCCCGATCTGTGTTGCAAAAGCATCGGCACAGGCGCTTGCGACCGAATGCCGGTAAATGCCCCTGCCCGCACAATATCGCCAGATAAGTCCTCGACGCCGAACAGCGAGGCATAACCTTCGATTAGCCGCTCAGAGGGGTCGGCGCGAAACTGATCTACCGCCAGCGCGCTCATAACCTCTCAACCTTGGTTTCTATCCGGTCGAGTTGCGCCTGCATGGCTTCCAATTGCGCTTCAACTCGCGCTAATCGTTCGCGCACCGGTTCGGTTTGCTCGGATTGGCGTTCTAAAACATCGATCCGTTCGATCGTGGCGCCTGCCCACAATAAACCACCGGCTGATTCCGCGATGATGGCGAGGAGTAGCGCGAGGCTGACTTTCTTATCCACGCTCATATGATCCCTAAGATCTCGCGCTTTTCATCCGCGCTGAGAAAGTCCGCCGCGGATATACGCGCCCAAAGCGCTTCCCGATCGGCTGCAAATGCTGGCGCTCGCTCCAGGTCGGGGGTCACTTCGACATCGTCAAACCGCCCGCGCAACCAAACCGTGAGCGCGCTCGCCGTTTTCTGAACCAATGGCAGAATCGTCAGTCGCCAAAAGGCGATATGCGCTTCTTTATAGGTCGAATACGTATTGTCGCCGGGGATCCCGAGCAACATCGGCGGCACCCCAAATGCGAGCGCAATTTCGCGCGCGGCCGCATGGCGCGTCTCAGTGAAATCCATCTCCACCGGCGACAGGCTCATCGGTTGCCAATCGAGCCCACCTTCCAATAAGAGCGGTCGCCCGGCATTGACCGCGCCTGCATGCTCATTGGTCAGTTGATCCTTTAACCGGTCGAACTGGGCGTCGGTGAGCCGGGCGCCGTCCTTGCCATACATCAAGGCCCCGGAAGGGCGCGCGGCATTGTCAATCAGCGCTTTCGCCCACCCCGCAGCGCCATTGTGCACATCCAAGGATTTGCGCGCCGCCGACAAAGGCGAGAGCCCGTAAGTGCTGTCGCCTGGATGATAGAGCTTCAAATGCAGCACCGGCGACCACCCATCCGCTTCGCGCGCGATGACCCGTTCACCCCGTTTCAGTTTTACGCCATAGCCGGTGATTTGCCCGGCTTTGTCTTTGCGCACGCGAACCGTGTCGGGGCGCAGCCCAAACAGGCCGCGGGGAACCTCCTGATCCGGCAGGGTCACTGCCTCTAGCCAGGCATTCCCCGTGACTTGAATATCCGTATAGAGCCGCTCGAACAGGGTTTGGCCTGCTTCGTCGGCAGAGGGCTCCAAAATCATCGCTTGAACGCGTTCATCGCTGGCGTTGAAGGCGATTGTCGCAGCCGCTTCTGCGATCATGCGGACACAGCGATACACCACGGCATTGCCTGAATATCCATCTCTGACGAGCGTTGTAGGATCGGTCTTTCCCCATGCCGCGAGCGGCAAATGTGACAGGGCGACCAATGGGGGTGAGCTTTTTACACTCGGGTTTGACCAAGGCAGCTTCATTGGGTTTTGCTCGAGGCCTCCTACTCATCTCAACGCTAGCCAAACTATGGCTTGTTCAGCCCGGTCGGATTGGTTTCCAGTTTCTTAAGTTTTTTCCGGTGTTTTGGAGGGAAACCAGGGGTTTGGATCCTCGCTTTAGCAGGATCATCGTCGATTAATTCACGCAAACAAGCGGCTATCTAAAAGGGGGCTCGATGCTCGGACGCGTTATATCTGTTGCGAATTCCAAAGGGGGTGTGGGCAAAACCACAACCACCGTTTCACTGGCTGAAGCCTTCGCTGCCGAAGGCTATAAAACGCTGGTCGTCGATCTCGACAGCCAAGCCAATGCGTCTTTGTTGATATATGGAGAGAATGGCGACGAACGGCTGTATGACGCCATCCGCAACTATACAAACGTCTCCGACTACCTCCGGGAAAACTTTTTGGGTGAATGTTTCGCCCATATGACGAAATTTATCGTGCCTCAGGCGAGTGACGTTTCCTTTATGGGTAAAAAGCTTGATTTATCTCTCGTTCCGGCCACGCCCGGATTGAGACGCGCAGAGCGCGAACTCATCTATATTCTCACCGAGCAAGGCTACTCGATGACCGCAATTGAAGGCCGTGTTGGTCTGCGCTTACGGCAAGACATGGCGGATTTGCGCAAACAATATGACGTGGTCATCTGCGACTGCCCGCCTGGCATTTCGGCGATGACGGAAGCGACCCTATCAGCTTCAGATCTAATCATCGTCCCGACCATTCCTGATTTCATGTCGACGCTCGGTCTCGACTTGTTTACGGGCGATATTATCGACAGTTTGAAGAAGCGCGGGCTCAACAATCGCCCGGTTGTGCTACCGACCAAATATGATGGCTCTTCGCATCAGTCGATCGTTCTAGACGCCATGCGCGATGGCGCGGTTGATCCGGATAGCGAGTATGACATTTTCCAAACGGTGATCCCGCAAAAACCAGAATTTGCGGCGAACCCGGTCGAGCTCGGGGCCAACCCAACGCTTGCGCAAAAGTGGCCTGGGGATGCTTTGACCACGGTAAATATGCTATATCAGGAAGTCCAAGCGCGACTCGCCGCGCAGACAACCAACGCAGCGGCTTAACTCATGGCTTTATCAGATAACGGACGCGAGGCGCTTTCAGCGATACTATCGAATGAAAGCCTGTTTCCGCGAATTAAAGACTCCGATCTGTCATCGGTTGCAAGTAAACTCGCGCGCAAGCAAGTTATCGCCGCTGGCCTCACGCGAGAAGATTTGCTCGAGCTGAAATCAGCTTTGGGCGAAATCGTGTTCGAGAAGACTTTGGATGGGTTGAGCCCGCACCATGTCAAACTACTAGCCCGCCGGTTGGACAAAAACGCCCCTGAAATTGAGGTGAACACGGGCAGTTCTGCCTTGTCTTATGTGCGGCAGATTTTGAATGGCGAAGTCTCACCGTCTGAAAGCGCACCAGCAGAGCCCGCGCCAATCGCGACCGAAACGGCGACACCCGACGCGCCCAAAAAGAACAAGTATCTCGGCCGGAAGGCGTTTCGGACCGGACGCTAAACCGCCCTTATTCTCGGCGCCCCTGCCCCATCAATCATCAAAACAGTCACTGCCCAGACCAGCGCATCAACGCGATCTGGAGACCGGGTCATGCCTGCGGTTCCGAACCGGCACATCTCGTCTTCCAGCGCATCAAATGCCCCAACATGCGCCACGCTGCCTTGCTGGTAAAGCGCGGCGACAGGGCTTGCGCGCGCCTGTTTGCTGAGCTTTGCGTGCCGCAAGTGCACCGGCAAAGTGCAGCCGACGCTTTCAAATACGGTTTTGAGCATCTCCCCGCCTTGATTGGCCTCAGCAATGATTGCGATCGCCCCGATGTCTTTGGCAATCGATACGGTTCGTGCCGCCCAATCGGTTGGCGTCAGCCCCCGTGCGGATCCATCCGCGAGAATAAAACACTTCTCACCAAAGCCATCCGCAGCTGCCCGGCCCGCGGCAACAATACCGCAAGCATCAGAGCCCGTATGGCTTGTGGTCGGAGGATCGATCGCCACAATGATATCTTCAAACTGGGTCGGCGGAACCGAGACCCGCCCGGCATCCAGATCCCGCCGCCGCCAGAACGCGCCTTCCATCTCATCGAGAAGCTCACCGTCCAATTCCTGCCGCGCGAGCTGCGTCCCCGCATAAGCCTGTTCGATGCTCTGCACGAAACCGTCCGCGAGATGCGCAACATTATCTCGCGTGGGGCTATGGGTCAGGCGCGCGCCATCCGAGATTAAACACCGAACCAATGGCACAGGCCGCGGCGTGGTGGTTGCCACGCAGCGCGGGCGCTCACCCAAACGCAGCGCAAATTGCAGATTGTTCCAAGCCTCCTCGCCCTTCGGCCAGGCGGCGATTTCATCACACCAAGCGGCATCAAATTGTGGTCCGCGCAAGCTTTCTGGGTCCTCGGCGGAAAACACCAATCCGATTGCCCCATTCGGCCATTCTAGCCGGCGTCTCGAAACGTTGAAATCCGGCCGCCACTCTTCCAGTCGCTCAATCGTCCGCAGGCCAGAAGGGCCTTCAATCATCACCTCTCGAACGTCCCCAAGCGTCGGCCCCAAAAGCGCAATCCGTTCGCAGCCGCCATGCAGGGCCGAAAACCGAACCCATTCTGCACCCGCTCTGGTTTTTCCGGCGCCGCGCCCCCCCATGAACAACCATGTCCGCCAATTCCCAGGCGGCGGTCGCTGCGGATCCCGGGCGGTCGCGAGGAACGGAAACTGACGGAGCGCGAGCAATTGCTGGCGGGTAAAGTCAGTGTCGGTCTGATAGCGCGTGTCCCACCAGTCTTCCCAGGTCGGCGCTATCGCGCGGTCCGCATCGTCCATGCTGGTATATAGTCCCGCGCCCGACATCGTCGGACCCGATCCAGAAAGCAGGACTTACACACCGGATTTAAAACGGCTTTTATTAGAATTCTTGGTTAGTCTGAACACATGGATTGAAGACCTAGACCTCTTCGAGCGACACCAAAATCTGTCCTTCCGGCACTTGCGCGCCCAGTTCGGCATCAACCGCGCTGACCGTGCCATCGCGCGGCGCTGTAAGCGAATGTTCCATCTTCATCGCTTCCATCACGGCGACTGTTTGGCCTTTTTTAACCGTATCACCGGCCGCGACATTTACCGCAATGATCTTGCCCGGCATCGGCGCTTTGACCGCATCGCCACCTGCCAGCGCTTCAGCCTCCGCCTCAAAGTCTGGTACTTCGACGAGCACGCTGTCACCGCCCGTCGTGACCGCAAACCGGCGCTCTGACAAGTCAGTGACCAGCGGCATGGATACATCTTCGGCAACGTCATAGTCCGCCGGGTCGAACCAATCTGCGTCCTCTCCCACCGAGATCGCGGTTTTCATCACCGGAGCAGCATTCATTCGCCAGCCGTCGCGCACCGTCCAAGGCGTATCGCCAGAATCACCCAGAAGAACATCGCACACCGCCATGACCGACGCGTGCTGATGCTCGCTTGGCGCATCGGTCAGCGTCTCGCCCTGCTCGGCAATCCAGTTCACGTGATGCGTGCCATCGGCGAATGCATCAGCCATCGCGCATCGTCGTAAAAAGCCGATATTACTCGGCACACCGACCAGCTGCAGATGTACCAGCGTATCAATCAAGCGATCGTTTGCGGCATCTCGATCTTCACCAAAGACAACCAGTTTCGCGATCATCGAGTCATGTACGGCCGGAACGCGATCGCCGCTCTCAAAGCCTGCTTCCCACCGGAGCCAATCGCTATCAGTATCCGCGAGCATGCCGAACTCTTCGATCAAGCCCGCGCCCGGGCGGAATCCATCGGCTGGATCCTCGGCACAAATCCGCGCCTCGATCGCGTGACCGTTCAGCTTGATATCTTTTTGCTTGGCGGGCAGTTTCTCACCGCTCGCGACGCGAAGTTGCCAATCGACCAAGTCTGTTCCGGTGACCATTTCGGTGACCGGATGTTCGACCTGCAAGCGTGTGTTCATCTCCAGGAACCAAAACGTGTCCAGCGCCAAAGGCTTTGCACCATCAACGATAAACTCGACTGTTCCGGCGCCTTCATATCCCACGGCTTTGGCGAGTTTGACCGAGGCGTCGCACATAGCTTTGCGGACATCAGCTGGCATACCGGGCGCCGGGGCTTCTTCAATCACTTTCTGCCGGCGCCGTTGCAAGGAGCAGTCGCGCTCAAACAGGTGAACAGCATTGCCATGACGATCACCGAAGACTTGCACTTCAATATGCCGAGGCTGTTCAACAAGTTTCTCAAGCATCACTCGACCATCGCCGAACGCGGCTTCCGCTTCGCGAACAGCGCTTTCAAGTTCACCTGCAAGTTCATTGGCTTTCGACACCAATCGAATGCCGCGACCACCGCCGCCAGCGACGGCTTTGATCAATAGAGGAAACCCGATTCGCTCTGCTTCCTTGCCAAGTGTTTTCGCGTCTTGTTTCTCGCCGCGATATCCTGGAAGCACTGGCACGCCAGCGTCTTCCGCGATCGCCTTAGCGCGATCCTTTAGCCCCATAGATTCGATGGTTTCAGGCTTGGGCCCAACCCAAATGATACCGGCTTTTGCGACCTCGGCCGCGAAGGTCGCATTCTCTGACAAAAACCCATAGCCCGGATGAATGGCGTCAACCTCGGCGATTTTCGCCGCCTCAATGAGTCTCGTAATATCAAGATAACTCTCAGGCGCGGGCGAGGCGCCGATCCAGACCGCCTCATCGGCTTCCCGCACATGTTTGGCGCGGACATCAGCGTCGGAGTAAACCGCGACGGTTCGAATGCCCAATGCGCGGCAGGTCCGCATGATACGACAAGCAATTTCGCCACGGTTCGCAATCAGAAGCGATGAAATCATTTTCGGCCGCCCTCCGTTCAGTTTCTTATACGCCTGGTCATTTTGCCTTGCCCAGACCTCTTCTTACCGCCTAAGCTAATGCAGCGAAAAGCGTAAGGGGTAATCAAATGGCATATGCATCAGGCGTACGGCTTAGCAGCTTGGCAGGATTGATTGGCGCAGGCGTCGGCGGCTATATCGGATATTCACAAGCAGCGAATGTAAGCGATCTGACGCCAGTGACCGGTGCGCTCATCCTTGGCGGCGTCGGCTTGGTCGCAGGCAGCGCCGGGGCGTTCTTACTTAAGTCGCTGATGCAGTTTTTGATCTACGCCATCATGTTGGGGGTAGTCGTGTTTGTCTTCCAGGGCCAAATAGAGGCGATGACCGGAATAAACCCGGTCGAGGCGACGCTCAGCTTTTTACAGGGCCTCGGCCTCCCAGTCGGCGCTTTAGGCGGCGGCTAAGCCAGAAAAAGCGCCGAGTTCGGGTCCTAAGATCAATCGACAGAGGTGATGCACGTATTGTTGCGGAAGCGGCAGCGATTATTGTAACGGCTGCTGCCCTTTGACCAATATCCCCAAGTGTTTCCATCTGGATGGTAAAGGAGCTTGGTGCCGCTCTTTTGGCAACTTCTACGCTTTAAATTATCCCCCTGGTGAATGCGATAGGTCAGAAAAACGTTGGTTCCGTTTTCAACATTGGCTTTCGCGATGTCCCAGGTGCGCGATTTTCCTTGGGAGAGTCGACCAGGATACTCATGGGTGCCGACCTGGAACAGATCAAGCTGATACGCGCCTTCATTCTCAAACTTGAATTTGCTGACATAGCAGGTCTTACCCGCCGCTTCTGTGCTGTCGTCTTGGTCCGCCTCTTGGGCCGACATGCTTAAACAGGTTCCCAGCGCCAAAGCGGCAAGGGCGAGATTTCGAACATAAGGGGGTTTGTGCAAGGTTTCCTCCCTGGCATCTACACCCCTCAAATGCGAGGAAACCTTATGCTGGCACCTTCATTAGCAAGTTTTCGTCAAAGGTCTGTTTTTTGATACTGGCAAATCTGACAGATGGGCCGGTTTAGCTGGCCCAGTCCGGTTTGCGCTTTTCTAGAAAAGCGGTGAGACCTTCTTTGCCTTCGTCACTGACCCGGCGCGCGGCGATACGTTTCGCGGTTTCCTTGCTGAGCGCAGCGCTGAACGGTTCTCCGGTAAAATCGAGCACCAGGTTTTTCGCATCGCGAATAGCCCCAGGAGCCGCGCCCATGGCAAGGTCTGCAATATGTTCTTCCATGGCAGCGAGGCCTTCAAAATCATCGACCACATACTGAACGAGGCCAATTTTCTCGGCATAGTCCGCATCAAACCCTTCGGCGGTCACGAACAGCGCTTTCGCCCAACGCGGACCAATCGCACTGATCACAAAAGGTGAAATGGTTGCAGGTGTGAGGCCAAGCCGAACCTCAGAAAACTTGAACTTTGTGCTTCGCACAGCGACCGCAATATCACACGCCGCGACGAGGCCTGCCCCGCCGCCCATGGCTGCGCCCTGCACCAATGCAAGCGTCATTTGCGGCAGCTCGGCCAATTTGCGCAACATTTCTGCCAGCGCCATGGCGTCCTGCTCGTTCTCTTCTCGCGTCCAATGTTGCGCGGCTTTCATCCATTCGAGATCTGCGCCTGCTGAGAAGCTTTTGCCGGACCCGCGCAGGATAACCATCCGCAATGTGTCCTGCTCTTCAAGGGTTTCTAGCGCGTCTGTTAGCTCGGCAATGACCTGGCTGTTGAACGCATTATGCTTATCCGGCCGGTTGAGGGTCAGGATGGCGATCCCGGCGCGCGTCGCGTCCAAAGAAATGGTTTCATACTCACTCATGACGGTGTCCTCTGTGTCGCGACGGTTCGGTAATGACTATCCCGGCGAAGTGCCGGTTTTTCGACACACCACCATAACATGTAACTCGCGCCGAATACCAGAATGGTTGACAAAAGAAGGCCGCCCCAGACACCAAGCAGGGTGAACGCCCCGAAAGACACTAGAGCCTGCACAATTGGGAAATGGACGATGTAAACGCCATAGCTGACATCGCCCCACGCGGCGACATTCAGAGCAGGCCCGGGCGAAAATGCGATGCCCGCAATCAGTCCTGTCAGCCCGAGCAGGCGTAACGCCTCTAGACCTGGAACCAGTAAAGACAGGCTCAACGCGATCGCGCCGAGACAGAACCATAATCGCGGATAGGCGCGCGCAGTGTCCCAAACTTTCCAAAGCGTGATCCCGGCGGCGAAGAACATCATTTGGCCGGGAAGCTGACGCGCCAATTGTGCGCCATAGGAAACATCCAGCGCCAGCAGGGTCTGTTTCCAAACCATCGCGCCTAAGATCAGTCCCGCAACGCCAACCCACCAATAGCGACCGAGCCGTGACAGCACCCAGGCGATCAAAGGCAGCGTCATATAGAACATGACTTCAATCTTGAGGGTCCACAGCGCGCCGTTCACTTCCGTGAAGCGCTGGCCTTCGAAGAAGCCAGGAAGATTAGGTTCGAGGAAGTTGAGAAAGATCAGGTTCGCGCCGATATATCGAAATATTCCCGCAACATCGTCGAACGATTGTATCGATACCAAGCCAGCCACCAAGGCAGGCACAAGAATCACCACCAGATAAGCGGGATAAAGGCGGCGCACACGTTTGCTGGCATAGTCCGCCAACCCGCGAGATCGCTCATAAGAGCCGAACACCAATGCGCCAGATACAATGAAAAAGCCCTGAATGGAGAGCTCGGCCATTGTCGCCAAGACTTGCTCAAGTGCGCCGCCAGGCTCGATCGAGGCAAGAACCATGGCGTGGTAGAAAAAGACCAGGCTAGCCAATACGAGTCGAACCAAGTCGAAGCGGTTTTGTGTGCTTGCCATGCCCCACGACTAGTCGGACTTCAGCGCGGAAACAAGCGCATAAAAGAAGCGCCCACCGGGTCTTGTGGACGCTTCTTGGAACGATTTTACAAGATTAGCTTAGCTAGAGCGTTCTTGCTTTTTTTTACCATGTTTTGATTTGGCTTTTTTCATCGCCCCTTCGAATTCGGCGAGGGAGAGCTCACCGTCATCGCCTGCAAGTTTCGCGAACTTTTCGCTCGCTTTTTCTGCAGAATATTTGCCGTCTGCCGTTTTATAGGCGACGAATTCGGCCTGTGTGATCATGCCACTCGCGTCCGCATCAATTTTCTTGAAATAGTCTGCAGGTGAACCGGCATGGGCAACAGCAAACGCACTTGCTGCAAAGAGGCCCACAACTGTTGTTGCTCGTTTGAGTTTCATAATAGTCCCTCCCTGGAACCGTTGGAGTTTACGTCGTTGGAGGTCGACGCGTTACAACCGTAACAACATATTATGTTACACTTGTAGTTACAGTTTTGTAATCTCCAACCATTGTCCCAGATTCACGAGTAACGCAGCATGATCCACGCGAATGCCGGGCTACATGTCGTCCGAGAGTTTCTCCATTTTCTTCTCAGTCGTCGCCTTGGCAGCTTCCATCTCCGCTTCGGTGATATCGCCGCTGGAATCGACGTCGATTTCGATGAATTTAACCAGCGCGTCCGCCGGCGACATTTCGCCGAGTGAGGTTTTCCAGCTTACAAACTCGCGTTCGGAGACGACGCCGTCTCCATCAGAGTCGACGGTTGAGAATTGAATATTCTCCCCCGCATGTGCGCCTAGTGCGCAAAGGGCAGATATTCCGAGAATAGCGATACGGGTCATAACGACCTCCTTGATTGCTCACCACTCCTTGTGGCGAGCTCAGGAGACCCGATAACGCGGACCTTGACCCGTGACCTTTCAGAAACCTGGCTAACGCTGGTTTCACGAAAAATCGGAAAGGGAGACGGAGTCGCGGCGCCTATTACAGATCGCTCGGTCCGTCTCTCACCTACAACGCGGTTTGATTTTCCGACTTTTAATCTAGCGCCCCAGTTTGAGCCCCGGGTTTACATCCGGAACACGCCAAAACCGCGATCTTTGAACGGCGCGTTCAATGTCGCAGACAGCGCTAAACCGAGCACACGCCGTGTATCCGCCGGGTCGATGATGCCATCATCCCATAGCCGTGCCGTCGAGAAGTAAGGCGAACCTTCCTCTTCATAGAGCTCGCGAATAGGCGCTTTGAACGCCTCTTCATCTGCCACCGGCCAATCTTCGCCGCGCCGTTCCATGCCGTCGCGCTTCACGGTCGCCAAGACAGACGCCGCTTGCTCTCCGCCCATCACTGAGATCCGTGCATTCGGCCACATGAACATGAATCGCGGACTATAAGCGCGTCCGCACATGCCATAATTGCCCGCCCCAAAGGACCCGCCGGTCACCAGGGTCAGCTTTGGCACCGAAGCGGTGGCAACCGCCGTCACCATTTTCGCGCCGTCCTTGGCGATCCCGCCCGCTTCATATTTGGAGCCAACCATGAAGCCGGTAATATTCTGCAGGAATAGCAGTGGAATCCGGCGCTGATCGGCGAGTTCAATGAAATGAGCAGCTTTCTGAGCGCTCTCAGAGAACAAGATCCCGTTATTGGCCAGTATCGCGACAGGCATGCCGTAGAGTTTCGCGAAGCCGCAAACCAGCGTTTCGCCATATAGCTTTTTGAACTCGTGAAACTCTGATCCATCAACCACACGCGCAATGATTTCCCGCGCATCATAAGGCTCACGAAGGTCTTGCGGCACGAGACCATGTAGCTCAGCGATATCATAAAGCGGCTCAGCCGGCTCCGTGAGCCCCACTGGCTCTGGCTTCGGCGCATGTAGCGTTCGGACGATTGAGCGCACGATAGCGAGCGCATGATCATCACTCGCCGCATAATGGTCTGCCACGCCAGACTGGCGCGCATGTACATCTGCCCCGCCCAAATCTTCCGCTGAAATCTCCTCCCCGGTCGCCGCTTTCACAAGTGGAGGACCGCCGAGAAAGATCGTGCCCTGTTTGCGCACAATGATTGTCTCGTCAGACATAGCCGGGACATAAGCACCGCCTGCCGTGCATGAGCCCATCACCGCCGCTATTTGCGGGATGCCTTTGGCGCTCATATTGGCTTGATTGTAGAAAATCCGGCCGAAATGTTCACGATCGGGAAAAATCTCGGACTGGTGAGGCAAATTCGCGCCGCCGCTATCCACGAGATAAATGCAAGGAAGATGATTTTCGAGCGCAACTTCTTGGGCCCGCAAATGCTTTTTGACGGTCATCGGGTAATACGTCCCGCCTTTGATCGTCGCATCATTACAGATGATAACGCATTCGCGGCCTTCGACCCGGCCGATGCCTGTAATGATACCAGCGCCTGGCGCTTCATCATCATACATACCATGCGCCGCAAGCGCACCAATCTCCAAGAACGGGGTCGCCGGATCAAGCAGCTTTTCAACCCGGTCACGCGGTAACAGTTTACCGCGAGAGACATGGCGCTCTCGAGATCGTTCAGATCCGCCTTTAGACGCCGCTGCCGTTTTTTCTCTTAGCTCGTCCACCAAGGCTTCCATGCCGCGTCGATTGGCTGAATAAGCTGTGCTCGCGACATCCAGTTTTGACTTCAAGATCGGCATAAAAGCACCTCCCGCCTGTGTTCTGATGAGCCTTACCTGGGCTCGTCTGCGCTGTCATCCCGAGCTTGTGACCTAATGTCATCAAATCCTTCACTAAATTGCCCCATATTGGCAGAAGCTTGCGAAGAGTAACGGAGAGCTAAGAATGGGTATGTTTGGCGGCATGAGTTTGGACGTTGTTCCAGCCCTTGCTTCGATCAAATTCCTAGAAGACGTGCCGAAGCGGGCCTTGCGCGCGGCTGGCAAAGAGGCGCGCTGGTTCTCTGTTCCGGCCGGATGGCCCCTATTTCGCGCTGGCGAGATGTCAGAATCTATCTTCTTTGTTCTATCCGGTTCATTTGGTGCCTTTAAAGCGATGCGCGATGGCCGCAGCGAGTTCATGGGCCATATCCGCGCGGGTGAACCTGTCGGTGAGATGGCGATGTTCCAGGGCGGGATCGACCTTAATGGCGATGGTGCGCCCGAGAATGTCCCGCATACATCCTCCGTCTATGCCCTACGTGACAGCGAGGTTCTCGAAATCTCCCGGAAAGGCTTTCAGCGCCTCAGTTCCGCAGAACCAGAAATCCTGACGGCAATTATTCGCTTGATCCTATCCCGGCTGCGTGAAGGAAATCAGCGCAATCGCCGGACGGCCCCGAAAGTTTTTGCACTGGTTGCAACCTCACCCACAATCGACCTCGAATTGCGCGCAAAAGCGCTGCAGAAATCACTCAAACAGCTCGGCGTAAAATCACACGTCGTCAATGAGACCGAAGGCGACGAAAAACCGTCCGCTTTCTTCGACGAGCTTGAAGCCGAAAATGATGTGGTGATCTTGATCTCCACGATGGGCGACAATGCTTGGTACCGCTTATCCATGCGCCAAGCCGACCGTATTTGGGTTGTAGCGCGCGCTGACGCAAAACCCTCCTATCCTTTGTTTCCAGAAGAGCGCTCGCCCGCACAATCATTAAAACTGGTCGATGTTTTACTGCTGCATCATGGCGAACAGCGGCGCGCCTGTCGCCCGGCCGATTGGCTAAGGGCAGCTGGCGCAGCCCGAGTCTTCCACTGGCACCATATCGATGGCGCGCATTGTGATCGACTGGCGCGAACCATTGCCGGGCGCAGTGTTGGCGTGGTCTTCTCCGGCGGCGGCGCCCGCGCCTATGCCCATATCGGTGTCGTTAAAGCGATGCGCGAGCTCGGCATTCCGATCGACTTCGCTGGCGGAGCCTCAATGGGCGCCGTCGTCGCGGGTTGCGTCGCCATGGGCTGGGATGATGCTGAAATCGAACACCGCATCCGCAAAGCCTTCGTCGAGTCGAACCCGCTTGGCGATTGGAACATTCCA
Source organism: Hyphomonas sp. ske169 (assembly GCF_056850855.1). Lineage (NCBI taxonomy): Bacteria > Pseudomonadati > Pseudomonadota > Alphaproteobacteria > Hyphomonadales > Hyphomonadaceae > Hyphomonas > Hyphomonas sp. ske169. The sequence goes on from NZ_CP096146.1 coordinate 900,039, forward strand.
GTTGTCGGCATGGTCAAAGGCCGCCGCGTCGATGCACGGCTTAAAGAGCATTTTGGAGACGCCGAGATTGGCGATCTCGAAATGCCGTTCTTCGCGGTTTCAACAAACCTGACTGACGGCACCTATCGCGTGCACCGGCAAGGGGCATTGCGTCGTGCCTTGCGCGCGACCATCTCGCTGCCGGGCATCTTGCCGCCCGTCATCGATGATGGCGAGGTTTTGGTCGATGGCGCGGTGCTCAATAATTTCCCCACCGATGTCATGCGTGAGCTGCAGCGCGGATTTGTCGTCGGCTGTGATGTCGCACGAGCTCCAGAAGGTCTGGACGCGAGCGAGTTCGTGAATGCGCCGGGATTTTTTGGCTGGGTCGCAAAACACGGCTTCTCAAGCGCGCCACCGATTGCTGGTCTTTTGATGCGATCGGCAACTGTCAGCGTGAACCCCAATTCAGGTCGCGAACTGGTCGACACCTTGATCCTACCCGAGCTCAAAGATATCGAGCTCCGTGACTGGAAAGCCTATGACCAAGCCGTTGAAGCCGGATACACAGCCGCGCTGAAATCGCTCAAGGACAGCCATCTGAAAGAGAGCTGCTGCGCTTTACAGACGCGCTAACGCCTCCGCATATTTGCCAAGACGTCCTTTGAACAAGGACTCATCATGGAAAATGAATACAATCTCATCATGGGTTCCGCGAAATACGATTTCCTCAAACAGACCCACCCGAGCGTCGACGGAATTTAGTTTATTGGTGCTAATCTGATCGACCGTTTCAAACGCGCTTGAGAAGTACGGCGCGATGCGAATCCCAAACGAGTTCGAGATCAACAAGACGGATCGCTTAAACGGCGCGTCCGCATTCTTATAGCGTCGCGCGTAAACTCCAGGTCCAAACGCTGCCGCGATAAATTCGGGATAAGTTGCATCTTGCTCGAGTGCCTTCTTATCGAATCCAATCGGTTCATTGAGACCGATCTGTCGCTGAAATCCAAGGACACCGGCTAAATCAGCATGCGAGGGAACCGTTTCGAACTGGGGGAAGGCACCTGCTTTAGGCACTGCATATCCCATCTTCATCAATGCGGCGGTCACGGCCCGCATCGCACTCTCTCCATCAGAATGAAAGTTCTCGGGCGGATAGAAATGCGGTCGGTTTTTGACCGGGTCTAAAGCGGGATAAGCATCAATTACCGAACCATCCTGGACCCGCGCGAGATGCTCAATCGGATGGCCAGGGTCGCGCATATTCAGGCACCTCGATCGCAAGGCGCGCGGCACCGACCTCGGCAAACGCTCTGCATAAAACGTCTTTTTACTCGGGATGATCAGCAAGTGTGGAGTGATACCTCGCGTCTTGAAAGCCGCTTGAATTGCCTGCCAGTCCGCTACCATCTGATTTGAGATATCAGGCCAATCGGCTTTATCCGGACAAGAGTCGGCAACACTGCTCATCCGCGCGCCCTGACCATGCGATACCAAGAACACAAAATCATCCGCACCGCGCTCGATATTCTTCACCGGTGAATCGGCGAACACGGCATAGGACACCCGCCGATACAAACGTCCCGCCCGCACACCAAAGCCGATACGATCCACGTGCCAGGCCTGCAGCGCCGTGAAATACTCTTTCGGCTCCTCTGCTAGCCCCGAGATTCCCGGCGCCGGTGCTAAGGCGCGTCCGTGATATGTGGCGAGGTTTTCCTCATTGCTTCTAAGGATCAACGCCGAAGGGATCAGCAGACCGATGAGCATGATCGCGAGCATCGCAAAGGCGGCGGGGCGAATTCTCGTGTTAGGCCTCGTCGTACGCTCCCCACTCAAAATCGAAAATAGATGAATGGACTATATGCGCCCGACAGAATTTTGATGGCCGGGAGTGCGAACAGGACGGCTGAAACAGCTAGTCCTGATGCATATTTCCATACCGGAAAACGCTCGCGCCAAGCACCATACTCCGGCGCTGCGATTACGCGTCGGGACAGCATCATGATGGCGGGCGTGCTCAAAATAGCCCCCACTCCGAGCGCCGCGATTGCCTCATTACTGAGATAGGCCCAAGCCGTTATTCCTTCGGATGGCCCAGTGATATGCCGGATTATAAACTCGAACGCCTGCTCGACACTGTTCGCGCGAAAAAAGATCCAACCAATATAGACCACCAAGAGTGTGTAAGTGACGCGAACGCCGATCCATGCCCGCTTCAAAATCGCGCCAAGGCCGATCCGTTCCAAGAGCATGAACGCGCCATGCCAGATCCCCCAAATGACGAATCCCCAAGCGGCGCCGTGCCAAATGCCTGTGAGAAGGAATACAATCACCAAGTTCCGAAGCGTCTTCGCCGCACCAACGCGATTGCCGCCCAGCGGAATGTAGACATATTCTCGAAACCAGGTCGAAAGAGAGATGTGCCAGCGGCGCCAGAATTCTGTGATGCTTTGTGCCGTGTAGGGAAAGTTGAAATTCCGAGGAAACTCGAACCCCATGATCAACCCAAGACCGATCGCCATGGCAGAATAGCCCGAAAAATCGAAAAAAATCTGCAACATGTAAGCGACGCCGCCAAGCCAAGCGGCAGAGACGTGCAACTCGCTGGGCGGCGCGGCGTAAATCGCATCGCAAATCTCAGCCACGGTGTCAGCGATGAGGACTTTTTCGGCCAAGCCAACGCTGAAAAACACGATGCCAAAATAGACATGGCGCGCCGTAATTGTACGCGTCACCAGGCTCGCCGCAATCGAACCATACCTCACGATTGGTCCCGCGATGAGTTGCGGAAACATCGCAATATACGTCGCGACCTGGCTGATCGATCGCTCTGCTTTGACCTGCCCTCGATAGACATCGACCAAATAAGAAATGCCTTGAAACGTGAAAAAGGAAATCCCGATCGGAAGATGGATTTTTTCCGGCAGTGCGGACTCCGGGAAACCCAAGACCTGGCTCACAAAAAACAACGTGTATTTGAAATAGAAGAGCAGACCAAGATTGGCGCATAGGCCCAGCGCCAACCAAAGCTTCCGGCGTTTATTCTCTAGGCCAATGCCAAGACCAAATGCATAATTCAGCGTAATACTGATCAGCAAGATCAGCACAAACCATCCCTCACCGATGAAATAAAACAGCAAGCTGAACAGCAAGATTGCAAGGTTTGCCCATCGCCGCGCAAGCAGGTAGATGGCGAGAAAGACGGGCAAAAACAGAAATAAAAATGCCGCCGAAGAAAACACCATAGGGACAGCAACCTTTGCAGGTCTGTGCCCCTAGTGTTTCAATGGATCGGTAGCCTCAATCGCAACGGCGATCAATGGCAATCAGGTCAAGCCGTCTCGCCAAACAGTTCCCGGCCAATCAAGAACCGGCGAATTTCGCTCGTTCCGGCGCCAATCTCGTAGAGTTTAGCGTCGCGCAGCAAACGCCCGGTCGGATACTCATTGATATAGCCGTTTCCGCCCAGCAATTGGATCGCATCGAGCGCCAGCTTTGTGGCCGTCTCAGCCGCATACAAAATCGCGCCAGCGGCATCTTTGCGTGTGGTCTCGCCGCGGTCACATGACTTCGCAACCGCATATACATAAGCCTTCGCGGCGTTCATTTGCACGTACATGTCGGCGAGCTTGCCTTGCACGAGTTGGAACTCGCCAATCGATTTTCCGAACTGTTTGCGATCGTGAATGTAAGGCACCACAACATCCATACAGGCCTGCATAATGCCGGTCGGCCCAGCCGACAGCACCGCGCGCTCATAATCGAGCCCGCTCATCAGGACCTCGACGCCCTCATTCAGCGGCCCCATAATATTTTCTTCTGGGACTTCACAATCCTCGAAGACGAGTTCGCCCGTCTCGGAGCCGCGCATACCGAGCTTGTCGAGTTTCTGCGCCACCGAGAACCCTTTCATCCCGCGTTCAATAATGAAGGCCGTGATCCCGCGTGATTTCTTCTCAGGCTCAGTTTTGGCGTAGACGATCAGTGTGTCCGCATCCGGTGCATTCGTGATCCACATTTTCGTGCCATTGAGAACGTAGCGATCACCCTTTTTCTCAGCGCGCAATTTCATGCTCACAACATCTGAGCCGGCACCGCTCTCGGACATTGCCAGCGACCCAAGATGATCGCCCGTAACGAGCTTTCCGAGATAGCGAGTCTTCTGATCATCCGAGCCCCAACGTCTCAGCTGATTGACGCAGAGATTTGAGTGCGCGCCATAAGACAGCCCAACCGAGGCCGAAGCGCGGGAAATCTCTTCCATCGCGACAACATGTTCTAGATATCCCAGGCCCGTCCCGCCCCATTCTTCCTCGACCGTGATGCCGAGCAGACCAAGTTCGCCCATTTTTGGCAGCAGGTGCCGAGGGAAGACGTCAGTTCGGTCAATCTCCGCAGCGAGCGGTGCGATTTCGTTTTGGGCAAATCCTTGCACGGTATCGCGGATCATGTCCGCAGTTTCGCCAAGGTCGAAGTTAAGCGTGGGATATCTGTTCGGAATCATGGCGCAGGTCTAGCCGGATCAACCCTCGATGCCAATGTCTTAATCGAAGCTAATCCGCTGAAGAAAGGCTGCGCAGGAAATAGTAAGCCATGACCAGGCACAGCAAAATCCCGAGCAAGATCAGAAATGGCGGCATATACACCGCCATTGGCGATTCAACCGTTTGATCAGATTGGATCAAGCCAAATTGCATGGCCACGCCATATCCGCCCAAGACCGCACCAATCAAAGCCAACAATCCAAACGGTAAGGCATTCAAGAGCGATCCGCGCCGGTTTTCTGCATCGATCGTGTGGTTCAGCTCCACCGCTCGCTCGATGCTTTCCTGAGAGACTTCAACTTGTTCGAGGTCGTCGATGACATCAGCGGCGTCGATCGGTTCGAGGCCTGGTGCATCAGTTGGAAGCGGGGTTTCATCGTCCGGGCTTGGCAGTTCACTGAGCGACGGCCAAACCGATTTTTGTACGCCCGAACCTTCGGTCTCTCCTGCGAGTTCAGAGACCGCAGCGGCGATCTCTTCCGCGCTTGTTCCCTCGTCTGGCTGGGGGAGTTGAGGCTCAGGTTCAGCCTGATTTTCGCCGAGGATCCTGACCATTTGTTGCCGAACAGACTCGGCGGCCGCTTCAGTCGCCGTGCGGATATCCTCATCCGGTTCGATTTCCGGCAATGCCGCGGGCGCTTCGACAGAGTGATGTTCGACCAAAATCTCACGTTGCGGCGGTGGTGCGGGCAAGGCATCCAGGTCGTGCATGGCGCGATACAAGCGCGACGAGGCAACTGGCAAACGTCCCGGTGCATTCAAAAACAAAGCCTTTTCGGCTGCGCGTCGTCGGACGAGTGCATCCACGATTTGAACCCGCCCGCCAATTTTGGCGCGGCGCCACAGATCAAAGGCGGAAGCTGCTTCCAGACGGTTTCCCGCATTCATGCCAGCGACGACATCGCTGCCCGCAAAGCCCTTCGGCCCGATATTGAACGCCAGCGAGACCAGCGCATCGAACTCGTTTTGAGTCATCGGCGCGAGGATGCAGCGCATCACATATCGCTCAATCGGCGGCAGATCATATTCTCGCAGAATCGCCTCGGCTTCGGTTTTGTTGACCCGAACGCCTTTTTTTGCCCGGCGCACGTGCCCGTAACCAACCATCCAGCGACCGTTGGGCAATAATTCTGAGCGCGCGCGGAATCCCTCAAATGCTTTGATGAGATCCAGTCCCGCTTGAGATGTGCGCATGTTTAATGCCATCACCTGCTCCGGTTTGGGACAGATATTCTGTCAGACCTGAAGGAGACTGCAAGCTGCGCGCCGCCCCGTTTTTGAGTAAATTTACAACAAAAACAGGGTCGCAAGCCCTAAGAAACTAAAGAACGCCATCGTGTCTGTGAGCGTCAACACAAACACAGAAGACGCGACGGCCGGATCCGCCCCAACGCGCTTCAAAGTCAGCGGCACCAAAATTCCCGATACGCCGGCCCAAATAAAGCTCGCAAGCATGGCCACTGCGAGCACAATCGCCAAATTCAAATCCTTAAACCAGAACAAGGCAACTAGCCCGACCCCGATGGCGAAAATCACGCCATTTACCAGTCCCGTCAGCGTCTCGCGGATCACCGCGCGCCGCCCGGCATTGCCCTCCATCTCGCGCTCTGCAATCGCACGAACCGCCACGGCGAGCCCTTGGCTGCCGGCATTTCCAGCCAAAGCGGCAACGACGGGCATCAGGATCGCAAGCTGGACCAACCGGTCCAGGGTTCCCTCAAAAACGGCGATAATCGCCGATGCGATAAAAGCTGTGATCAGATTGATCCCGAGCCACGGCGCCCGCGCTTTGACCGATTCCCAAACCGTATCTGAGCCGTCAGCAGATGACACATTGGCCAGCGCGAGGAGGTCTTCTGTGTTCTCTTCCTGAATGACGTGAACCATATCATCAATGGTGATCATGCCGACCAATCGACCATCACGATCTTTCACCGGAGCCGATGCGAGCGCATATTTCTGGAACTGGTATGCGACCTCTTCCTGGTCTTGATCTACGTGAATATCGGAATGGAACGGTTCCATAATGTCGGCGAGTTTGATGTCGCGTTCAGTACGCAAAAGCTGTGACAGCAAAACATAGCCGAGCGGCTTATTGGTCGGGTCCACGACATAAATCTCGTAGAAATCTGTTGGCAGAGCTTCCGCATTATCGCGTGCAAAATCAATCGATTGGCCGACACTCCAAAACTCAGGTGCGGCGAGGTATTCTCGCTGCATCAACCGGCCAGCAGTGTCTTCCTCAAACTCAAAACTCGCTTCCAGAACCGCGCGATCTTCAGGTTCTAGCTCTTCGAGAATTCGTTCCCGTCGATCCTCATCAAGGTCTTCGAGAACGGCTGTGGCATCATCGGTTTCGAGCTCATCTAGCGCGTCGACAACCGCCTCGTCAGACATCACCTCGACCGCATCTTCGCGATATTCTTCGCGCAGTTCGATCAAAATTTCCGCCGGAAGCTCGCCGCCAAGCAGATCTACAACTGCCTCAAAACGCTCGCTTGAAAGCTGTTCAAGAAAGTCAGAAGCGTCCGCTGGATGCTCGGCTTCAAGCATTGCACGGACTTGTTTCGCCGCGCCAGCATCAATCGCCTCACGCAGCTCCGCCATGAGCAACTCACGCCGCTCTTCAGCAATCTCTGCTTGGGTTTCTGGCCTTTCGCTCATAGCGCTTCTTTGGCTTGATCGCCGGACACGCGCAAGCAATTTTTAGCGGCATTCTGTGACGCCGCTTCAACGAACTTTGACTATTGAAAAATTGGTGCGGCCGAGAGGACTCGAACCTCCACGGGTTGCCCCACAGCGACCTCAACGCTGCGCGTCTACCAGTTCCGCCACGGCCGCACGCCGGGTAGAGCGGGCCATATACGCGGCAGCGCACCGATTGTGAAGCAAAAAGTCTTCGCTATATGCAGTGAGATGACAGAACGCGCGAATGTTGAATGGGCGATCAGCCAATCCCCGGTTCCTTACGAGGCTGCGAAGGCCGGAATGGAGGCGCGGGCGCGGGCGATCCGCGATGAAGGTGCGCCTGAATTGATCTGGCTTTTGGAACATCCGACGCTCTATACAGCCGGCACCAGCGCGAAAGCCGATGACCTGAGAATGCCAGGCCGATTCCCAGTTTACGACGCTGGCCGCGGCGGAGAATACACCTATCATGGCCCCGGCCAACGGGTCGCTTATGTATTGCTTGATGTTGCTAAGCGCGGCCGCGATGTGCGCGCCTTCGTGGCTGACCTCGAACGCTGGATTATCGAAGCCCTACGAGTCTTCAATGTTGAGGCAGACGTGCGAGCGGGCCGTGTTGGGGTCTGGGTTGATCGCACACAATCTGGCGGTCAATTGCGCGAGGATAAAATTGCGGCGATCGGCATTCGGCTTCGGCGGTGGGTGAGCTTTCACGGCATCAGCCTCAATGTCGAGCCAGATCTAGAGCACTTCTCCGGGATAACCCCGTGCGGAATCGATGACCCCCGCTATGGTGTGACAAGTTTGGTCGATCTTGGCCTGCCTGTAGGCATGTCCGACGCGGACGATGCGCTTAGACGCGCGTTCGAGACCGTGTTCGAGGTCGAGACCGTTCCCGGCGCCCCGCTCGTTTAAGCGTAAGGCGCCGTTCGCTCTCCATACGGGTCGGTTTCTTTGCTCTTTCCAAAATTCGGAACGCGCGCGACCCAGAGCAAGCTCCAAATCATGATCAGCGTGTTGAGCCCAACGATGATATTGTTAAAGGCGCCGAGGTTTGGTCTTACAATGAAGGCTTCTTTGCTGGGCAGCGGATTTTCCGCGCTTGGGCCTTGGTTCCAATTTCCTGGACCACCGCCCCGTTGGCCACCGTTTTGGCCGCCGCGATTCTCGCCAGCGTCTTCACCCTCTTCGCCATTTTCGCGAGCCGCTTCAGCTTCCTCGCGCGCCTTCTCGGCTTCCGCTTGTCGTTCACGGCGCTCTTCGAGTCGGGCTTCCCGCCAGGCGGCAGGATCCTCTAGAAACTCTGCGCGGGCTTCGTAAAGCTTGTTATACTCAGCTGCTTTGCCAGTCATTCCGCCAACAAAAGCCAGAGTCGCAATGATTAGCGGGACGATCACAATAATTGCCCGTAGGGAAATTTTACCGGCATGATTTAAGCGCCGCGTATGCGCCACGTAAGAGCAGATCGATGTGAGCGCGAGAACGGCTGCGATCAGGTAACCATGAAATACTGATAGCCCTGACGTGTCAGCGCCGGCGACCCCGAGAATGAATATGATGAATCCAACGCCCATCCACGCAAATAGGCCCGTAAAGAACAGCGCCGTCCAGGCGCGCGTGAAGTGAAGTTTGGGCGACTTTCCAGCGGGATTGAACAAAGTGTCCAACCAACTCATACGCGTTGGAAGCTCGTCTTCATCAACGATCCACGGACGGTCTGGATCCAGTGCAGTCTGGGAGGCGGCGGCATCGCTCATGGCGAGATCATCCTTTAAGTATGCTCTTCTTTGTAGCGCTTATACACGGTTCAAATTTTTTATCAATAAACGATAATAATTTATCGACATCCGGGAATTATTGAAACGTGGACGGCCCGCTTGTTCCCGGGACAGGTCCATGCTTGTTCTCGCGCGGCTCGGTTTTCAAAGCGCCGACTATGATGGCCAGGACAAGGTTTGACCCGATCGTCGTGAGAATGTTCATCGGCAACATTTTATCGGACAAGATTTCCGTGCCCCGCATAAAGCCAGCAAAGTCTCCTGCCGCCAGCCGCTCGCTCATTTCTTCTTGGATTTCGACCATTTCAGGCGTCATGAAAAAGCCGCCCAATACCAAGCCGAGAATGAAAGCAATGAGCATAGACCCGAGCCAAATAACGAGCACCCACCAGGCTGTGGTGCCCGCATCGTGCAATCGTTTCCCGAAGACGCAAATATAAGGGAAGATCATCACGAGGTTTAAAAACCCGATCGTCTTACTGACCATCGTGTTTCCAGCGACGATCAAGACACTGGCCACGGTTACGACGACCATGCCTTGGAAAAACCGGTTCCGCGCAATGCGTCCGTTCGGATTGAAGAGAAGACTACCCATGGCGAACACCTCCGTTTCCCGGCAAGCTAGTTAAATTCGCTTACGACGCAATGTCCGGGTTCAGATCTACTCGAACTCTACCATAATTTCATCAGCGGCGACGCTATCTCCAGCGCCGACATTTATGGCTTTGACCGTGCCGTTCGCTTCAGCGCGAATAATGTTTTGCATTTTCATCGCTTCGACAATGCAAACCGCTTCGCCTTCTTGAACCTCTTGGCCAAGCTCGACATCGACTGAGGCGACAAGGCCCGGCATCGGTGAGATGATCAGCTTAGACAGGTCCGGTTTCTCTTTTTCCGGTAAGCGTTTGTGCATTTCCGCCACTGACGGCGTGCAAACAAGGGCTGTCAGTCTAACGCCGCGGTGTCGAACGACGTAGCCTTCGGTTCGATCGGCAACTTTCACCGCAATCGATTGTCCGTCCAAGACCCCTTCAACCAAGGGCTGACCCGGCACCCAATCGGTGACGAACGTATGGTTCTTTTTACCGATTTTCACGCTGGCTTCGCCCTCGCCGAGCTCCAGCACGATCGGAATATAGTCATCGCCCAGGATCACTACCCAGTCTTGGCGCAGGTCTTCAACCGGCGACATCCGACCCGTGGTTTGGCTCGCGCGGCGAACATAGACGCCATGCACATAAGCGGCGACAACGGTCAGCATGATGGATTGCTGCTTCGTCGGTGCGGTGCCTTGGAACCCGTCCGGAAACTCGTCTTTGATGTAAGCGGTGGTGATATCGCCGGACCGGAAACGCTTCTCATCCATCACCGCCGCACAGAATGGCATATTGTCTTGAATGCCTTCAATGTGGAAACGGTCCAGTGCTTCGGCCTGGACATCCAGCGCCTGATCACGATCTTTGCCATGGGTGACAAGTTTCGCGATCATCGGATCGTAAAACATTGAGATCTCATCGCCTTCGCGCACACCGCTATCCATCCGAACGGTGCCGCCAGCCAGCGCACCTTCCATAGGCGGAATAAAGCGCTTCAGACGGCCAATCGACGGCAAGAAATTCCGATATGGATCTTCGGCATAGACGCGGCTCTCAATCGCCCAGCCATTTATCTTGAGTTTCTTCTGATCCAGGTTGAGCTTTTCGCCATGGGCGGAGCGCAACATCTGCTCGACCAAGTCAACGCCGGTGATCATCTCAGTGACTGGATGTTCTACCTGCAGCCGCGTATTCATTTCGAGGAAATAGAAGCTCTTATCCTTGCCGGACGCCACGAACTCAACAGTGCCCGCACTGTCATAATTCACGGCCTTTGAAAGCGCGACTGCTTGCTCACCCATTTTTTTGCGGGTGGCTTCGTCGAGTAGCGGAGATGGCGCTTCTTCCAGCACTTTCTGATTGCGACGCTGGATCGAGCACTCGCGCTCAAACAGATAGACGCAATTACCGTGCTTATCGCCCATCACTTGAATCTCGACATGGCGCGGCTCAAGAATGAACTTCTCGATGAAGATCCGGTCGTCTCCGAATGAGGCGGTGGCTTCGGCCTTCACCGCCGGATAGCCTTCCTCGACATCCTTATCGTCATAGGCGATCCGGATGCCCTTCCCGCCGCCGCCTGCAGATGCTTTGATCATCACGGGATAGCCGATCTCGCGGCTGATTTTGACGGCTTCTTTGGTATCGTTGATCAGACCCATATGGCCCGGAACGGTTGAGACCCCGGCATCAGCCGCAAGCTTTTTCGAGCTGATTTTGTCGCCCATCGCTTCAATCGCATGCGGATTCGGTCCGATGAAGACGATTTTCTCTTTTTCTAGACGTTTCGCGAATTCGGGATTCTCAGACAGGAAGCCAAATCCTGGATGTACCGCTTCGGCGCCCGTTTGCTTCACAGCATCAACGATTTTGTCCATGACCAGATAGGATTCGGCCGCAGGTGATGCCCCGATATGGACGGTCTCATCCGCCATTTCGACCGCCATCGAACCAGCATCTGCGTCAGAGTAAACAACAACCGTTTGAACCCCAAGGCGCCGGCACGTTTTGATTACACGAACTGCAATCTCGCCGCGATTAGCAATCAGGATTTTTTTGAACATTTACAGGCCCCGAGGTCGAACATCTATCATTAGATGCCGGACTTAGATGCCACAACAATGCTTGTCGAGCCTGCCGCTTGGTAAAACAGGGTTCAGAGCCGCTTTATGAAGCCTCAACCAGACCTTCGGTAAAGCCTGGCGCTTCTTTTTTAAGAAATTCAATCAGCGCCCGTTCTGCCGGTGAGATTTTGTCATCCCGGCCAAGACTATCGAGCAGCCAAGCATTTTCGGTCTCGTCAATGCGTTCGGCGTCTCGGATCGCCGCATCTGCGGCGGCTTGGCGGGCTTTAGCGGCCTTTTTCTCACTACCTGTGAGCGCCTTGAACCAGCTGCCCGAGACAAGAGAGGCGCCGATACCGGCAAAGATGCGCCCTGGATTCACGCTGGTGTCTTCCAGCCAGGCTTCCCGCGCGAGGGCGTCTTTAACCGATTGCGGTTCCGGGTGCGCGCGCGCCATAAGGTGGTTTCCAACAGCGCGAGCAAACATGTCGTTCCAAGTCGAAGCATTGCGGGCTTCGCAAATCGCATCATTCGTCTTGAACAAGATCGCAGCCTCGTGCTGGGTCACCCAAAGACCGCCCTGCCCCGCCCCTGCAAATAGAGCTTGGCGCATCCGATCGACCATATTCAAATTGGCGACGCCATCAGCAATGATCCGGTCGCTAATCGCTTCGAGCGTAAACACCGCGAGCGATTCCGGAACACCGCTGGCATGGCGCAACACGGTCAGCAAAAGATCGATTTCGTCGAGTCCCGGCTTGTCGCCGTCAAGCTTGATCTGCGCTAAAAGCCAATCAGCCTCCTCGTCCGTCACCCAACCCTCTGGCGGCTCGCGCGTGAGCAGAAAGTCTTTCAAGGCCTCTTGGAACCGGCTCGCCCACTCTATGTCAGTGGATTTGAGAACATCATTCATCCGGAACAAGGCTTCGGCCTCGCCGCGGCTAACAATGCCGTCTTTGTAGGTTTCATTGACGATCCGAAGCGCTTCGGCTTCTGAAACTTCGCCGAGTTTTTCGACAGTCGCCATCATGGCTTTTGTTTCCTGACCCATAGGACCCTCGCAAACATTTGCTTAGCACCCTGTCAGAAAGCCGTTTCTAATGCGTTTACGCTAGGATTGGCTCGATATCGAGGAAACGCGTAAACAAATGCATGAGCTCACGCGGCATATCCTTGGGCAATAATCCGTCTACTGGGTCATCATGGCGAACGATCATGGTGCGCCCTTTGGGGTCATCGACCCGAAAATAATTCATCGACCAATCCGGAAAAGCGCGATCCAAAATCTCTTCGCCGCGGATTTGTACGACGCCAAAGTGACGATCATCCGCAACGATACGTTCATAGATCTCGAAAACTTCTTCCCGCTCGCCTTCCAGCGCCTGCATAAAGTACCGTCCATTATGCGCTAGGAATCCGGTAATCCGACGTTCGTCATTGTTCGACGCCGATACATCCAGGATGTCGCCGATTTCGGCGGTGCTGATGCCTTCTTTGGCGGTACTGACATAAACAAGACGATACATGTCTTCTCGGATAGGTCAGACCTGAAATGGTGCAATGCAATACAAGCCGGACGTGTTAAACGAGTACCAGTTTTCCGTAGGACGAGTGAGCTTGATTAGTTCTGGAAGTTTTTGACAATCGCTGCCATATAGACGGCCTATCGAATACATGAGTTAGAAAGTAGAACGGGAATGACCGAAGCAGATATTATGGTCCCCATGCGCACCGGCGAGATTCGCATCCATAATGCGGAAGGGTTTGAGGGCATGCGCAAAGCTGGGCGCCTGGTTGCTGAGTGTTTGGATATGCTAGTCGGAGAAGTGAAACCCGGCGTCACGACGGGACATATCGACGATTTGATCCGAGAATTCGTTTACGATCACGGCGCCCAATCAGCGACGATCGGCTATCGCGGCTACCGCCATGCGTCTTGCATCTCACTCAACCACGTCATTTGCCACGGAATCCCGGGCGATCGCGCGTTTAAGGATGGCGACATCGCAAACATCGATGTCACCGTCATCGTCGATGGCTGGCATGGCGATCATTCTCGCATGTTCGCTGCCGGTGAACCCAAGCGGATTGCCTCGCGCTTGATGGATGTCACCTATGAGTCCCTGATGGCGGGGATCGCAGCGGTGAAGCCGGGCAATCGGTTTGGAGATATCGGCGCCGCAATTTCAGATATTGCCCGAAAGAACCGCTTTTCTGTCGTTGAAGACTTCTGCGGCCATGGTCTTGGTCAGCTGTTCCATGACGAGCCGAATGTCGTGCACAGCGCGCGCGCTGGCACGGGCCCCGAGTTGAAAGAAGGTATGTTCTTCACGATTGAGCCAATGCTGAATGTCGGCCGCAAGGATGCTGCGATCCTGAGCGACGGTTGGACAGCTGTGACGCGAGATCGGAAGCTCTCGGCTCAGTTTGAGCATTCGGTAGGCGTGACGGCAGATGGCTGTGAGATCTTCACCGCATCGCCAAAAGGCTTTCACACGCCCCATACAGTGAGCCTTTGAGCGAACCCACCGCCAAACCACATTGGCAGGGGCATCGCGATCGCTTGCGCGGAAAACTCATTCGGCGCGGCGCAACAGCGCTCGACGATTACGAATTGTTGGAAACGCTCCTGTTCGCCTTCATTCCGAGGCGAGATGTCAAACCCATCGCCAAAGCCTTGCTTCAGAAGTTTGGTTCTCTGTCGGCCGTATTAGCCGCGGAACCAAAGGCTCTTATGGTGGTCAGCGGCGTTGGCGAGACTGTCGCGGCTTATCTCAAGGCGACACAAGAAATCGGCACCCGCGCCGCGCGCGAACACATCGCCAAACAGCCCGTCATCTCAAGTTGGGCCGCCCTCCTCGCATATGTACGCGGACAATTGCAGCATGAGACGCGCGAACAATTTCGAGTGCTCTTCTTAGATCGAAAAAACCAGATCATTGCTGATGAATTGATGGGACAAGGCACCGTCGACCAGGCCCCCGTCTATCCGAGGGAAATTGCCCGGCGCGCCATTGAGCTCTCTTCCAGCGCGGTCATCTTGGTCCACAACCACCCGTCCGGCGATCCGAAGCCCTCGCGCGCAGATATTGATATGACGCGTGAGGTGATCGACGCCTTGAGCCCGCTTGAAATTACGGTGCACGATCACCTGATTGCAGCAAAACAAGGGGTCACGAGCTTAAAGTCCGAGGGCCTGATCTAGCGACCTCAAAAAAGGATTGAGAGCCTCTCCCTGCGAAAAGACTTGCACGGGACGTCCGGACAGCTACCCTGATAAGAATACAGAAAAATACGCCATTCAAGGCGTAGCTTGGGAGGCTTTGAATGAGCGACACCGCAGCCGCGGCGGCGAATGGGCATGAAACGGGTTACGGCTCCAAGAGCTACCGAACCTACGTCCTACTAGCACTGATGGTGGTCTACACCCTCAACTTTATTGACCGCAATTTGATCGGGGTGCTCGCAGAGCCGATTATCACGACATTTAACTTAAGCGACACCCAATTTGGCCTCTTAGCCAGTTGGCCGTTTGCGATTTTCTATGCGGTGATGGGACTCCCGATTGCCATGGCCGCGGACCGGTTCAATCGCGTCAATATTATCGTGATTTGTATCGTTCTTTGGTCCGTCATGACGGCCCTTTGCGGCATAGCGGCTGGCTTTATCACGCTTATGCTGTTCCGGATCGGTGTTGCTGTTGGCGAAGCCGGTTGTACGCCGCCAGCCAACTCGATCATTGGCGATTATTATCCCGCAAAGAACCGCGCCACCGCTTTGGGAATTTACTCCATGGGCGTCACGCTTGGCGGGGTCTTAGCTTACCTCTTTGGCGGTCCTTTGGCCGAGCTGAGCGGACCGACCTTCGGCGCATGGCTTGATAGCATTGGGGTCGGCATCTTGTTCTCCGGAATAGACTGGCAGAATGTCGAGGGCTGGCGCATCGCCTTTGTTGTGATCGGTGTGCCCGGGGTCGTGATTGGCGCCCTTCTTTGGTTTACGGTGAAAGAACCCCCGCGCGGCTATTCCGATCCGCCGAATGCGCAGAAACTGCAAAAAGCTTCAACCAAAGAAACACTGCAAGAACTGGCCTCCAAACCCAGCTTTTGGTGGATGTCAGCGGGGGCAGCTTTGGTCGCTTTTGTTGGCTACGGTCTGTTTACCTTCCAGATCCCGTTCCTAATTCGTGAGCACGGGCTCGGGGTCCGGGAAGCCTCGATTAATTTCGGTGCACCGCTTTCTGCTCTTGCAGCAGTCGGCACCTTCCTCGGGGGCTATCTCACCGACAAATTCTCGCATCGGTTTAAAACCGCTGTGGCGATGATCCCGGCGATTGGATTACTTCTCGCGGTGCCGCTTTACATTTTCGCGTTCTATGCTTCGAGTCTGACCGTGGTATTTATCGTTTGGGGCGTGGCCGCGATTTGTCACTACGCCTATCTCGGCGCTCAGTACAATATCGGCCAAGGCGTTGTTTCAGTTCGTTCACGGGCGACCGCGATTGCGATTTTGTTGATCATTGTTTCCATTATCGGTAACGGCATCGGCCCACAATTTGTTGGCATCATGAGTGACGTCTTCACCGGCGTGAACCTAAGCGATGAAGGCTTGAGTGCATCTATTTGTGCCGCGCGCGATGGATTGACTGACGCCCAGCTCGCGAGCTGCGCAGAGGGACGGTCAGCTGGACTGAAACAGTCTATCTCAGTGACCACACTTTGGTTCCTGGTCGCGGCTTTCTGTTTCTGGATGTCCTCTCGCTATCTCGAGCAAGACATGGTCGCGAAAGTGGAGACTGCATAATGGCCGATACGGTCGCCGACACCCCGGCTACGGAATCGCAATCAGACGGCTATGGCAGCTCCGGCTACCGCGCTTATGTCCTGTTCGCGCTGATCGTTGTTTACACGTTCAATTTCATCGACCGGACACTGATCGGCGTGTTGGGCGAGCAAATTCGAGAGACTTTCGGTCTTTCGGACTTCATGATCGGGATCCTGTCGGGCCTCGCCTTTGCGGTGCTATATACACTTCTTGGTATTCCGTTTGCGATGCTCGCGGAGCGTAAGAACCGGACGTCCATTATCGCCCTGGCAATGGCGTCCTGGAGCGCCATGACTGTCGCCTGCGGTATGGCTCAGAATACGATGCAATTTGCATTGGCTCGGATCGGAGTCGGGATTGGGGAAGCAGGCTGCTCGCCCCCATCACACTCGTTGATTTCAGATTATTTTCCGCCCGAAAAACGCTCATCAGCGCTTGGCATTTTTGCGCTAGGAATTCCGATCGGGTCGATGCTCGCGGCGATGGGCGGTGCCTTTATAGCGACCCGAGGCGGCCTCGATTGGCGTGATGCATTCATATGGATGGGGCTACCAGGTGTGATTGGCGCGATCATCTTCAAGTTGACGGTCAAGGAACCGCCGCGCGGCTATTCTGACCCGGGCGGTGCTGCGGCAGCTGCAGCGCGGCAAATGCCATCCCCATTCAAAGTCTTTGGCGAGGTCTTTCGCAAGCCGACCTTCTGGCATGTCTCAATGGGCGGCGCGATGGCGTCTTTCGCGGGCTATGGCATCGGGCAATTCCTGGCACCGTTCTGGATGCGTGCCCATGGTTTAGATTTGATGACGGCGGCTCTTATATATGGCGGTCTCCTAGGCATCGCGGCGGGCATTGGAACCTTCGGCTCGGGGGTTGTTGCAGACCGCGTGCGTGGTCGCCATCCGAACTCTGACAGCTGGCTTCCGGCCATTGGCATGAGCGCATGTGTTCCACTAATGATCTTTGGTTACAACACAACTGCCTTTTCAAGCGGCAGTCTAGCGATCTGGCTCGCCATCCCTGTGCTCGTCATTGCCGCGATCCTGCGCTACACATATCTCGCTCCAATGTTTGCGGTGACGCAAAAGCTGGTTGAGCCGAGAATGCGGGCAACCGCAGCAGCGCTGCTGCTCTTCGTCGTGAACTTGATTGGCTACGGTCTCGGACCGCCAGCCGTTGGTTGGATTTCAGACCAAGGCACTAAGTATCAACTGGCTCAGCTTGAATCACCTGTAACGGCAGCACAATGCAGTAGCATCGAGCGCTCGCTCCTCGCCACTCGTAAAGATCGAGAGGGGGCCCTGTCAGGCGATGCGTTGACGGAAGCAAATGCGAATAATGACAATTTCTGTAAGCCAGCGCGCGCCGTTGGAAACCGGGTTGGCGTGTCGGTCGGCTCGCTGTTTTTACTCTGGGCAGCGCTGCATTTCTTCCTCATGGGTCGGACAATGAAACGTGACCTGTGGACGCCAGACGAGACGCCCGCTACAGCCTGATTTATGGCGGTCTATACAAACGTATCTGACGACGAACTTGCGCAATTCCTCACCGAATATGAGATCGGTGAGGCGATTGCGTTTAAGGGCATTGCTGAGGGCGTCGAGAATTCAAACTATTACCTAGAGACCACGGCTGGGCGGTTTATCCTCACGCTTTTTGAAAAGCGTGCGAACCCTGCTGACCTTCCCTATTTCATCGCGCTAAAACAGCATCTGGCTGCAAATGGTTTTTCTTGTCCTCTGCCGGTTATGGCGTCCGACGGCGCCGCACTCAGAACGCTGGCAGGACGTCCAGCCGTCATTGTCACTTTCTTACAGGGGCTGTCACCGCGTGTCCCAAACGCCATCCAATGCCGCGAGATGGGCGCCGGGCTCGCAAAACTGCATGAAGCTGCTTCCGATTTCGATATGGAACGGGCGAATAGTCTTGATGCAAGCAGTTGGCCTGCCCTGTGGGACGGACGCGCCCAACACGCTGAAGAGTTACAAACCGGGTTAGCCGAGAAGATCGATCAAGACCTCAACGCCATCGCCCAATCTGGATCCTTAACCGGAACACTGCCGCGCGGCACCATCCATGCAGACTTGTTTCCCGATAACGCATTTTTCTTGGGCAACCGATTCACCGGCGCGATCGATTTTTACTTCGCCTGCACAGATGCGCTTGCTTACGATTTGGCGATTTGTGTGAACGCTTGGGCTTTTGAACCAGACGGCGCATTCAATTTTTCAAAGGCGACCAATTTAATCGCTGGCTATGAATCCATTCGTGAGCTGACCGGAGAGGAAAAATCTGCCTTCCCGCTGCTCTGCCGTGGGGCGGCGCTTCGCTTCTTCCTGACCCGTCTGATCGATTGGACAGACACCCCGAAAGATGCGCTGGTGAAGCCAAAAAACCCGCTCGACTATGCCGACCGGCTGCGGTTCCACCGCACAGCGCATTCGATTGGTGATTATGGCGGCTAGCCCTTTTCCCTAAGTCACCAATGGACAGGCCAGATGGCCGGGCTAATCTCGCATCCATGATCTGCCCATTAAGAGGCAGCGAGAGGAAACGAGCCATGCATCCATCGCATCACGCAAAGACCGACCCCAATCGCGCGGCCTATATTATGGCGAACAGCGGGGAGACCGTAACCTTTGAAGAGCTTGAGACGCGCTCTAATCAAATCGCCCACGCGTTTCGAACGCTTGGACTTCAGCATGGCGACACGCTGGCGATTTTCGCTGAAAACAGCCCGCGCTATTTCGAGATTTGCTGGGCAGCTCAACGCGCCGGGCTCTACTTCGTCTGCATTTCTTCGCGACTGACCACGCCGGAAGTCGAGTACATCGTCAAAGACAGCGGCGCGCGCCTATTGATTGCGTCAGCTGGTCTCAAAGCAGTCGCGGCGGAAGTCACAAGTGTCACGGATTTGGAAGCTTATTGGTCAATTGACGGCCCGATCCCCGGCTATGAGCCCTTAGAAGGGGTTCGCGCCGGCATGCCGGACAC
Organism: Hyphomonas sp. ske169; assembly: GCF_056850855.1. NCBI lineage: Bacteria > Pseudomonadati > Pseudomonadota > Alphaproteobacteria > Hyphomonadales > Hyphomonadaceae > Hyphomonas > Hyphomonas sp. ske169. Next base: position 919,508 of record NZ_CP096146.1, read on the forward strand.
GCCAATATCTGATGAACGGGCTGGTTCTGACACGCTCTACTCATCTGGCACAACCGGGCGCCCGAAAGGAATCCGTCCACCGCTGCCAGAAGACACAGCGATCGATGGCACAAACGCGCTGACGATGATCGCGCAGGCTCTGTTTAAAGCTGGTCCGGACGGCATCTATCTCTCTCCTGCACCTCTCTATCACGCGGCGCCGCTGCGTTGGTGCATGTCGATGACAAAATTCGGGATGACCCTGGTCATCATGGAGAAGTTCGACCCAGAACAATATTTAGCGCTGGTCGAGAAATATAAAATCACCCACACGCAACTGGTGCCCACCATGTTCGTGAAGATGCTGAAACTACCAGAAGCCGTTCGCACGAAATACGACGTTTCAAGCTTGGTCGCGGCTGTCCACGCCGCCGCCCCTTGCCCGGTACCGGTGAAGCAGCAGATGATCGAATGGTGGGGCCCGGTGATCGAAGAATATTATGCGGGCTCTGAAGGCAATGGCATGACCTGGGCCAATTCAGAGCAATGGCTCGCGCATAAGGGGACTGTGGGCATTCCGATCTTTGGCGAGCTGCACATTTGTGACGAAGCGGGCGATGAAGTGGCGCAAGGCGAAGAAGGACAGATCTATTTTGGCGGCACCGCTCCGCCCAATTATCACAATGATCCGGAGAAAACCAAAGGTGCGCTTAATCCCAAACATGATGATTGGTCATCCTTGGGCGATGTTGGGAAAGTTGATGCAGACGGCTTCCTGTATCTCACCGACCGCAAGGCCTTCATGATCATTTCGGGCGGTGTGAACATTTATCCGCAAGAAGCAGAAAACATCCTGATTACCCATCCTGCCGTCGCCGATGTCGCCGTGATTGGTGTTCCGAACGAAGAGTTTGGCGAAGAGGTGAAAGCCGTGGTCCAGCCAATGGAAGGTATCGAAGGCACGGATGAATTGGCCGACGAGCTTCTGGCCTTTTGCCAAGAGAACCTCGCCAAAATCAAATGCCCGAAATCAGTCGATTTCGATCCAGACTTACCGCGTCATCCGACAGGCAAATTATATAAGCGCCTCGTTCGAGACCGGTATTGGGGCAATAAAGACAGCCGTATCGTATAAGCAAGCTCATTCTCAGGAAACACTTGCAGAACCCGGCGCTAAGCGCCACTAATCATTAAAGAAACAAACTCTCGGGAGAAACTCATGGCCGATCCAAAAACTGTACAATATGCCGACTTAGAAGGCCTCGTTGGCCAAACCCTCGGCCCCTCTGATTGGTTCGAAGTCGATCAGACGCGGATCAACACATTCGCCGATGCAACGGGCGACCATCAATGGATCCACGTAAACGAAGAAATGGCCAAACAGATGCTGGGCTCAACCATTGCTCATGGTTATCTCACACTGTCTTTGATCCCGATGTTCGGACCACAAGTTCTGCGCGTTGAAGGCGTCAGCCGCGGCATCAATTATGGCGCCAATAAAGTCCGCTTTACAAACATGGTGCCGGTCAATTCAAGACTGCGCATGACCCAAACGGTAAAAGAAGTGAATGACAAAGCCGGCGGCAAGCAGATGATCTCTGAATGCACGATCGAAATTGACGGCCAAGAGCGTCCAGCCTGCGTCGCTGAGACAATCACCGTTCTCTACGGCTAAAATCGACCTATATTGAGCGGGTATCCAATAGAGAGACCCGCTCATGTCGTCTTCCCCCATGTCAGGCCTTCAGAAAATCAAACGTAGCGATGCCGAATGGCGCGAGCTGCTGACGCCCGATCAATATCGTGTTGGCGTCAAAGAAGGCACCGAGCGCGCCTTTTCGCCAGGTAATTTCGAAAGCGAAAAGCGCGACGGCATCTATCATTGCGTGGGCTGTGACACCCCGCTTTGGTCATCAGAGCACAAGTTTGACAGCGGTACTGGTTGGCCCAGCTATTGGCAGCCGATCAGCGAAGACGTGGTCGAGACCAAGACCGATTTCAAGCTGATCTATCCCCGTTCTGAGTGCCACTGCGCGGTGTGCGGCCTGCATATGGGGCACGTATTTAAAGACGGTCCGCCGCCAACCGGTCAGCGCTGGTGCATCAATGGCGTGGTTTTAAACTTCCGCCCGGTGGAAACTTAAAGATCGAAGCTGGACATCCGACGAGACGTGGTTAATTTACCGCTATTCGATAAATAGCGGAGCAGATTATGCGTCTTTCTTTTCTCCTGACCGGCGCGGCCGGTTTGGCCATTTTGGCAGGGTGTACATCCACAGCGGCGGTTGAAACCGACCCAGTCATCGTGGATACCCCGCCGCCAACCGCTGAAGCTGAGGACACCTCTGTGACCCTGACCCCACCTATCGCAAAACGCGAAATGAAGACGATTGAACAAGTCGGACGCACGCGGATTGATCCATATAACTGGATGAAAGACGATAATTGGCAACAAGTGATGCAAGACCCAACCGTCTTGCGCGCCGATATTCGCGAATATCTTGAAGCGGAGAACGCTTTTACCAAAGCGAAACTCGAAGAACCGCTAGAGGGCCTCAAGGAAGAACTGTTCCAGGAAATGCGCGGTCGGATCAAAGAGGATGATAGCTCTTTGCCATCCGTTCATGGGCCATATGCCTACCTGACGAGATACCGGACAGGCGGTGAATATCCAATCATCGCGCGCAAGGCGGCGGCCGATATCTACAATACCGAGGCCGAAGACGAGATCCTGCTTGATGGCGACGCCATGGGTAAAGACAAAGCCTATTTCGCATTCAACGATGTTGAGCATAGCCCGAACCACAAGCTGATCGCCTATGCTGTCGACGAACAGGGGAGCGAATTCTACGCGATTAAGTTCAAGAATCTCGAGACCGGCGAAATGCTTCCGGACGTCATCGAACGGACCGCCGGAAGCTTCGTCTGGGGCGCCAATTCTGATCGTGTGTATTGGGTTGAACGCGATGATGAGGGCCGTCCTGCCGCCGTCCATATGTATAAACTTGGCAGCGAAGGATCGACTGAGATCTATCGCGAGCAAGACCCTGGCTTCTTTATCGGCGTCAGCGAGTCGCAATCCGGCGAGTACATCTTTATCAGCGCCGGCAGCCACACGACATCTGAAGTCCACTATTTCGAAGCGGACGCAGAGACGCCTGAGCTGAAAGTAATTTCTCCGCGTGAAAACGACCTCGAATATAGTGTTGAGCACTGGGGCGATGATTTCGTCATTTCGACCAATGCGGACGACTCTGTCGATTTTAAAGTCGTCACAACGCCTGTGAGCGCGCCCGGACGGGAAAACTGGACGGATCTGGTACCGTATGAGGCGGGCACCCTCATTCTTGGCATGGATGTTCTGAAAAACCATCTCATTCGTCTCGAGCGGAAAGACGGCCTACCGCGCATTGTCGTGCGCGAGCGTGAAACCGGCAATGAAGAGACGATCGCCTTCGAAGAAGAAGCCTATGCGCTCGGAACGTCGATCGGCTACGAATATGATACGACGCAGATGCGGATCAGTTATTCGTCTCCATCAACGCCATCGCAAACTTTCGATTATGATGTCGCCACCAAAGAGCGCGTGCTGCGCAAGGAACAAGAGGTTCCGTCCGGTCACGATGCCAGCGACTATGTCGTGAAACGCGTGCTGGCGCCAGCGCGCGATGGCGCGGCCGTTCCGGTCACCATCCTTTATCACAAGGACACCGCGATTGATGGGTCAGCGCCAATGCTGCTCTATGGTTATGGCTCTTACGGCATCACCATATCAGCGCGCTTCCGAACTACGCCGCTCGCCCTCGCCGATCGCGGCATGGTCTATGCGATTGTGCACCCGCGCGGATCAATGGCGAAAGGCTATCAGTGGTATCTCGATGGCAAGCTTAAAAAGAAGGTCAACACATTCAACGATTATGTGGATGCCGGTAACCACCTGATCGCTGAAGGTTACTCAACCCGCGGAAATGTGGTCGGCATGGGTGGTTCAGCAGGCGGTCTGTTGATGGGCGCGGTCGCCAACCAAGACCCGGAAATGTTTGCAGGCATCATCGCGGCGGTTCCATTCGTGGATGTCATCAATACGATGTCTGACGACACTCTGCCTCTGACCCCACCAGAGTGGCCAGAATGGGGGAACCCGCTGACCAGCGCGGAGGACTATGACACGATGATGGCCTACAGCCCGTATGATCAAACCACTGATCTGCCCTATCCTGCTATGCTGATCACCGGCGGCCTCAGCGATCCGCGCGTAACCTATTGGGAGCCGAGCAAATGGGCCGCGAAGCTGCGCAATGAAGCTCCGGACGCGGGTCCATATTTCCTCCGCATCAATATGGAAGCCGGCCATGGCGGCGCCTCGGGCCGGTTCGAAGGCTTAAAAGAAACCGCGCTTGAATATGCGTTTGCGTTAGCGGCGGTTGGCAAGGCTGGCGACGTCGAGCTCGACTAGGTTCGAACCGGATGGAAGCGGGCCTCGCGCCCGCTGAAACCTACATCGTTCAAACAAATGCCCCGGCCGAATGGTCGGGGTTTTACGGTTTTTACGCTGACGTTTTTGCTCAAGATGCGGACCTATCGATGGATGGCACGACTCATATTTGCGTGGACTCTCGAAGCGTAGAGCGCGAGGCCAAGCGCCCCAAGGCTTGCCAAAAATGCGAATTGCAGGACAAAATCGGGAGGAATTATTCTTCGCAAGGAGAGCAGAGCCCAAAAAAAGCTCAGAATGGAAATCGAATACCTGTTCAGTCTGTGGCGAGAAATGGCGAACCACAATCCCGCAGGTGCCAGCGCCGCCATTTCGTATGCGTACGCATAAGGGGTCACAAGGATCGCGCCCGCACAGGCGATTGTCGCTAGATAAAGCGGGTCATCATTAGACCGCGCGCGGCGCTGCCATTCCCAGGTGATGACGACAAATAGACTAATGGCCAGCGAGAATTGCGCCACGAGAGAGACCGTCTTTGACGCTCCCCAAACTTGCATTTGTCCGAACACGGTCGTCATGCTGACGGATGGCGTGAGGGCGCCTGCTCCCAACATATCTGACTGAAGCCGATCAACCGCATTCACGAATGAGACGAAACTCTCTGGCCCAAAGACCAAACAAGCACCGGTGTGAAGCACAATCGTGACCGCCGCGGCGGTTCCAAAGGCCTTCCACGCCCCGGCCACAATAAATATGCCGGGCAATAGCAGGCCAAGTTGTGGTTTGATCGTGAGAAGCCCTGCGGCAATTCCTGCGATCAACCAATCAGATCTCGGGCGGAATGCTGCGCTGATCAATCGGGCCGACGTGAGCAGACTTATCTGGCCATTGATGATGACACCGACGGCATTCGGAGCCGAGATCAAAAAGAGGAGCGCAATGAACCGTTTCTGATGATTGAACTCGTGAGCATTGATCAACCGCCGAAGCGACAGGGCATAAATCGCTGCGGTCGTCAGCATCCATACCCAATAGCTGAGCTTGTAAGGGAGTAGCGACAAGGGAGCGATGATGAAAAATGCGGCGGGTGGATATTGCCACATCATCCCCAGTTCGCCGGTTTGCGCGCGGCTCTGCATCAATGTGTTGAACGTGTCCTGATTGTAGGCCTCGAGCGCGCGACCCTGAATGGTCAAGTCGCTAACCGTGTAAAAAGCCAGAAAGTCACCGCCAACGACCCCGCGGTCTCCGAACGCGATTCCTGTGGTCAAAAATGTGACCAGCGCCGAAAGCGAAATTATCCCAATTGCGCTGAGCAGGGAGACCCCAAGAAGATGATGCCGTTGATGCTGTTCGGAAAGCGCACGTTCGACTCGATCGAGCGCAAACGTCAGGTCCCGCGCCGATTTCATTTGATGCGTCGAACCTGAAGAGCGGGGCCAGCAGGCTCAACAACCGCAAAGCTCGAGTGCCAATGCTCGCCACGGCAACGAAAAGTAGAAAAACAACATATACAAGTCATTGCCTATATATGCTTGCGATTCTATCGATTATTTCAAATATAAAATTTCTATTTGTTGAATTTATTGACCGGAAGTCCTCAGTCGGGAACGTCGATTTCAGGAGCAGATTGCATTTGGGGATTTGGTATTGGCGCGGCCACAAAAAGAGGCCCAGAGCGTTTGCTCTGGGCCTCGCATAATCTTTGGTTCCGGACTTACGACACGCCTAACTTGATGTTTGGTGTATCGCGTTTTCGGATCAGTTCACAGGCTTAGTGCAGGAACTCGAATAGGCCCGCTGCGCCCATGCCGCCGCCAATACACATGGTGACAACACCATATTTCGCCTTGCGACGCTGGCCTTCCAGCAGGATTGAGCCGGTGCAACGGGCGCCGGTCATGCCGAATGGGTGACCGATTGAAATTGAACCGCCATTGACGTTATACTTCTCAGGATCGATGCCGAGGAAGTCGCGGCTATAGAGACACTGTGAGGCAAAAGCTTCGTTCAGTTCCCATAGGTCGATATCGTCGACTTTCAGGCCGTGACGCTCAAGCAAGCGCGGAACCGCTTTGATTGGGCCAATGCCCATCTCGTCTGGATCAACACCGCCAACATTGAAGCCCATGAAGCGGCCGAGCGGTTGAATATTCCGACGCGCGGCTTCTTCCGCTTCCATGACGACAACTGCAGCAGCGCCATCAGACAGCTGAGACGCGTTACCGGCTGTGATGTATTTGCCTTGCTGAACTTGCTGACCGCCAGAGAAGACCGGCGGCAGACCAGCAAGCGCTTCAGCTGTGGTTCCTGGGCGGTTACACTCATCGCGGTCACAGACCACGTCTTCTTCTGTGATCTCACCAGTTTCTTTGTTCTTGAGCATCATTTTCGTTGCTAGCGGAACAATTTCCTCAGCCATGTGGCCGCGCTTTTGGAACTCAGCAGTTCGGCGCTGAGACTCAGCAGAATACTCATCTTGCGCTTCGCGGCTGACGCCATAACGCTCAGCAACGATTTCAGCGGTTTCGATCATGGTCATCCAGATCGCAGGCCATTTCGCCATCAGCTGATCTTCTGTGTAGCGATGCAAGTTCATGTGACCTGAACGAGATACCAGTGAAAGGCTCTCAACGCCGCCGCCAATCGCGACAGGCGCGCCTTCATTGATCACGGTGTGTGCAGCGTTCGCAATCGCTTGCAGACCTGAAGAGCAGAACCGGTTGATGGTCGCGCCTGAGGTTGAGCTTGGGCAGCCTGCCCAGAGCGCTGCGTTACGGGCAACATTGTGTCCGGTCGCGCCTTCTGGCTGCGCTGAACCGAGGAACACATCCTCGACAGCTTCTGGCTCAACACCGGCACGATCCAGCGCGTGCTTGATCGCGTGACCGGCCATGGTGATGCCGTGCGTGTTGTTAAGAGAACCGCGTCCGGCTTTAGCAAGCCCGGTACGAGCGGTGGAAACGATTACAGCTTCGCGCATTTGAGATATTCTCCCGTGAGTGGTCTATGTTGCGGCGCACCCTACTGAAGCGAGCAAGCCCCGGCTAGGGGTAACGTTGACGTAAAGTGGAACGACGTCGCGGAAACCACTTCACGAAGGTGTGAATCCGGCCTAGCTTGCCGGTCCACAAAGGGGAGAACACACAATGGGTGTATTCAAATTCGCGCTCAATAAGGGCAAAGAGATCATCGCTGATCGCAACAAAGTCGCCGAAAAGGCGATCCGCAAAGAGGTCGAAGATCTCGGGTTGGATGATGAGCTTGGCGGCGATTTCAATGTGATCGTCGACGGCAAACAGGTGAAACTGGAAGGCAAAGTGCCGGATCAGGAAACCAAGGAGAAGCTCATCCTCGCGGCTGGCAATGTTAGCGGTATTGGTGAGGTAGACGACTCAATGAAAGTGAAATCAAAGGCGAAAGTGTCTGAGTCGGTCATGCACACGGTAAAGTCAGGTGACACATTGTCGAAAATCGCCAAGAAATATTATGGCGATGCCATGCGTTACCCGGACATCTTTGATGCCAATACGCCGATGCTGAAGCATCCAGACAAAATTTATCCCGGTCAGGTTCTACGCATTCCAGGCGCCTAACCGATACAAAAGGAACCGTTCATGCTGCGATTTTTAGGCACTTCAATCCTCGCGCTCGGGCTCGCAGCATGCGCGGATGCCGCCGCGCCAGACTCGACAAGCGGCGATTCGGCTACCGGTTATTACCGTCCGGGCGTCGAAATCCCCGCATCGGCAGATCTTAGCCGCGGGGACGTTCCTCGCGATGAGTATGGCCGGCCTTATACATATGAAGGCCTCGGCGAAGCCTTACCGGAATTTACCGGTGCGCTCGCCAGCGGGGCGAGCTTTTCGTCTAGCCTTTTAGAGGGGCGCTGGACGGTTATCGAAGTCTGGGGGATCTGGTGCCATGATAGCCGCAATGACGCGACTTACGCCGCCGCGCTCTCACGTGCGCTGGCCCAAGATCCAGACGTCGACTTTATGTCGATCCATACACCGCCAAATGCGGAACACGCGCACCGCGCCTATCGCAGCTATGACTCAGTTTCAGAGTGGTTCGACGAGAAAGGTTGGTCCTTTCCAACAGTGATTGATGAGGACGCCGCTATCAGAGAGCTTTTGCGCATTCGCTGGACGCCAACCTATTTGGTCATTGCGCCGGACCTGACCGTCCAAGGGTTCCGGACTGGATTGGCAGATGCTGGCGACATGGCGGTTAAAGACTTTGTGCAAGATATCGCAGAAACGCGACGCGATTGGTCGCGCCCGTAACACCAGAAACCCGATCTCAACCGTCACAATTTGCAGCGGGCAATCTGATGAGGCGTCTCGTTCTAATCACATATTCTGACAGCATGTAATTGAAGCTCGTACACCTGTCCGAAAATCCCGTAAAAACAGGCCTATATAACCGTTATTTCATCAGGTTTCTCACATTCCCCCCTATCAAACATGCCTATCAATTGGGTAATAAAGGTCTGTAAGTTCACACGCTGAAACGGACCTCCCAATGCTGCACGCTTCAACCAAAAAACTCATCGACCGCCTCGCCGAAATGACCGAACTCGCCAAGCTCGATTGGGCTGAGGGCGAGGATGGCACCATTACCTATTCGACCGAGGGCTATAGCGTTTCGCTAACCGAAACCCCGAACGAAATGGTGATCACGTCCAAGGATGGCAAAGAGCTTGAGCGCGCGAGCGCGGATGAATTAGCGAGCACACTTACAGACGACGGCAGCAGCTATGCGGCAATCGTCGCCGCGATGACAAGTGAAGCGGCGCGCGTGGCTCGCGGCACTGAAACGGCGATCTCAACGCTGCTGGCAGGCATGCAAGAAGACGCGCCTGCAGATGATGTCGTCGCGACGGATGATCCGATCACCGACGAGGAGACAGGCGTCGAGCTTCAAGAAGACCCCGCGGATGAGACTGGCGTTTTGACCGATGAGAGCGTTGAGGCGATTTCTGTCGAATCTGCGCAAACTGAGACTGTTTCCGAAGAAGACGGTTCCAACTCGGATGATCAGCCTGACGCCATTGAGGTCGCCGCAGTACCAGAAGCAACCGAAGCCGAAGAGACTGCCGCTCCTGAAGAGGACACAGTGCTCGAGGCAGCACCAATCGGAGAGGAAGAAGGTCCCGCCTCTGACATGGCTGACCCCACCTCAGAAGCCGAACCTGAATCAGAAGATCACGTCACAGAAGCGGTGGCGCGTCTTGCAGATGAAGTGAACCAGCGCGATGAGACGCCGCTCGATACAGCCGCTGCGTCTGCCGTGGGCGCCGTGGCTTTGGCGGCAGGGCTATCTCAAGACAGTGATGACAACGAGCCTGCCCAAGAAGAGGCGGAAACAATTGAAGCTGAACCCGCCTCTATTATCGCCGCCGCAGAAGAAACCATAAGCGAACCCGCTCCGTATGTTCCGTTTGGCTTAGAGGCGGTTGAAGACACCGCAGGCCAAGGCTCTGTAGACGAGGTTGCGGTCGTCGAGACCGAGGCTTCCGACCAGGTTGAAGCCGAACAGGTAAACGCGTTCACGTTCGTAGCGCCCATTGAAACTGAAACCCCTGCGCCAGTGGAACCTGAGGCGGAAACAATTTCCGAGCCTGAACCTGCGCCGGAACCTGTCAAAGAGACAGTGACAACGTGGGGAGGGATTTCCGCCGAAGATTCGCAACCGGCCGAAGCAGCATCCGAGCCTGTAGAAGCGTCAGAACCAGTGGCCGAAACACCCGATCTTGCGGTCGCCTCTGTTGTTCCAGCCGCAACTGAGCCAGAAGCTGAGATTGTAGAAGAGATGATCGAGCCTGTCGCGGCGGACGAGCCAAACACGCCCGCTGTAGCAGAAACAGCGCCCGCAGAACCGCAATCCTACAGCTTAAGCGGGATCGGCGCTGGGTTCGGACTTGGCGCCCTTTCCGCAAAAACAGAGGCTTCCGGGGTCCCGGGCCCGAGCGGGGCGGGCAGCTCTGAGGAAGATAAAGTCGTCATCGATGCCACAGAAGATGTTCTCCCAGAAATCGACGGCAAACCCGCCCTGCCGGCTGGCGTTGCACCGATCGCATCCACCATTAACGTTGAGAACCCGTCCGATCCGTCCGCTGCCCCGCAAGACGCAGAAGGCGAGTCTGACATTCTAAAACCGCGCACACGTTTCAATCCTTGGGATTGAGATCGAGCGAATCACTCAATGAATTCAACAGAAAGCGCGTCCCTCGGGGCGCGCTTTTTTGATGCAAAAGTGGCATGGCTGCCACACACACAGGCAATGTAAGGTTTTTTACACTCACAACCGCACTCAAGCGCTTGCCCAAGCCGTAATTGGCGGTCAATTGCGGGCGGATAGGCGTCTTTTGGCGAGACGCCCTGAACCTTTGGCAGCCCAGTCTCTGGCAGAAAGTAACGTGCTTATGTCTCTCAAACGCTCCCTCAACGTATCCGCCGCAATTGTGATCACAGGTCTGATTGCGACGCCCGCCTTGGCGCAAGACTCTGAGACCGCAGAGGTTCGGCGCCTCGATCCGGTCCTGACAACAGCTCAACGCGTTGAAGAATCCGCTCAAGATGTTCCGATCTCGATTACGACCGTTTCGGGCGAGAAATTGGATAATATCAAAGCCGGCGGCGCCGATATCCGTTTCTTGTCTGCTCGCGTCCCGAGCGTCATCGCCGAAAGCTCCTTTGGACGCGCCTTCCCGCGTTTCTATATTCGCGGCATCGGCAACACAGATTTCGATTTGAATGCCTCGCAACCGGTCTCTTTGGTCTATGATGATGTGCCGTATGAGAGCCCGATCCTAAAAGGCTTCCCGGTCTTTGACTTAGAATCGATTGAAGTCCTTCGCGGACCACAAGGCACACTGTTTGGGCGCAACACCCCTGGCGGCATCATCAAGTTTGATAGCGTCAAACCAGGCGAAGAGACGAATGGTTACATTCGTGGCTCATTCGGCAAATACAATACGCGCGAATTTGAAGGCGCGTTCGGCGCCCGGCCAAGCGATGGCTTCGCCTTCCGGGCCTCTGGTTTGATCCAATTGCGTGATGATTTCGTCGACAACGCATTCACTGGTGAACGCGACGCGCTCGAAGGCTTTGAAGAATATGCTGGCCGTATCCAAACGCTGTTCTCTCCGAGCGCCAAGACCGACATTTTGATCAACCTTCATGCCCGGCAGAATGACAGTAGCGCCCGCGTCTTCCGGGCCAACGTACTGGAAGTTGGCCGCGAAGGGCTTGCACCAGGCTTTGACTTTGAAACCGTGTTCCAAGATGGCGACAACTTCCTCGAGCAAACCAGTTCAGGCATCACCGCGCGCTTGGACCATGAAGTCTCTGACGCTTTAGATTTCACCTATGTTTACGGCTACGAGACCGCCAAGACCCTGTCGCGCGGCGATATTGATGGCGGCTTCGGGGCGGCGTTCCTTGGCGAAGGTAACTTTGGGCCGGGCTTTATCCCATTCCCAAGCGAAACTAGTGGCGGCGTGGATAAGCTGCGTCAAGAAACACATGAAGCGCGCTTTGCGTTTGATGATGGCGGACCGCTGCGCGCCCAAGCCGGTCTCTTCATCTTCAGCGAAGAGGTGAACATCACCTCGCAGAACATCGACTCTCTGTCCGGCGGCACCGTTCTGACGATCGCTCAGCGCTCGCTCGACACGGACAGCACCGGCATCTTTGCCTCAGTAGAATACGATCTCACCGATCGTCTAACGGTCGCTGGCGGCGCACGCTGGACCGAAGACGAAAAAGAGTTCCGCGCGACAGGCGATGAGCGCGAACTGGGTGACGAGCAAATCAGCTGGGATGCCTCTGCGACTTACGCGCTGCAAGACGACGTCAATATCTATGCGAAAGTCGCAAAAGGCTTCCGCGGGCCAACCGTTCAGCAACGGTTCGGCGCCCCTTCACAAGCCGACAGTGAAACCGTGTTGTCATATGAAGCGGGCGTCAAATCTGAGCTGTTCGCCAATCGAGTTCGGACAAATGCCAACGTGTTTTTCTATGAAATTGACGGCCAGCAGCTGACCATTGTCGGCGGTATCGATAACTCCGTCTCTCTGTTCAACGCAGATAAGAGTGAAGGCTACGGATTTGAGGCCGACCTCGAAGCGATTGTCACCGATAACCTGCTGATCACGGCCGGTCTGTCTTACAACAAGACTGAGTTCAAAGATGACGTGATCATTGCCGATGGGTGCGGCGGCGGGTGTACCGTCCTTGACGCGCAAGCTTTCGATGCCAGTGGCGACCCGATTCTAAACGCGTTTGGCGGCCCGACCTTTAACATTTCAGGCAACTCATTCCCGAACGCGCCTGAATGGATTGCCAACTTCACCGCTCAATACACGTTCCCAGTTGAAGCTGGCGAATATTACGCCTTCACCGATTGGGCATATAAAGGCGACACCAATTTCTTCCTCTATGACAGCGTTGAATTCCTGCAGGAGGGATATTGGCAAGGCGGATTGCGTGCTGGCTATCGCTCTGACAGCGGCATGGATGTGTCGGGCTTTGTTCGGAACCTGACCGATGAGATCGTGCTTGAAGGCGGCATCGACTTTAACAACCTAACCGGCTTCGTGAACGAGCCGCGCACTTATGGCATCGAACTCCGGTTCGATTTCTAAGTCGTTTAGGATAAAAACGTCCATAAAAGCGATTGCGGCCCGCGGATAATTCTGCGGGCCTTTTTAATTTCACGTTTTACTCCGCCGGTATGCGCGCTGGATGCTGCCAGCCGCGGCCGCTGAGCAGTCGGAACAGGCGCCGGATCGGTTTCATCGTCATGATCCGATAGACAGCTGGCGTGAAATAAAGCGCCAAAATCGCAGAGCCCGCGACACCGCCTGCAATGCCGGTCGCCAGAGGCATCCAGAACACGTCGCCTTGCAAGATGATTGGAACAAACCCGCCCATTGTCGTCAGCGTGGTGGCAACAATGTGCCGCGTGGCAGCGACCACGACTTCGCGCTGAGCGATCACATCATCACTTCGCGCCGCTTCGTTGCCGGTGAGCAGGGCCAACACGACAATTGTACCATTGATCGAGATCCCGAGCAGGCCAAGTCCGCCGAGGATCGCGTTAAACCCGAGCGGCAGGTTGAACATCCAAACACCGCCAAACGCGAGTCCCATGGACATGAACCCGACCCCCATCACCAAAAACGCCATCCGGAAGGAGTTAAACACGAGCGCGACGGCCCCCAACATGACGAGAACCAGCGGCACGGCCAGGCCAGCCAGATTGGCCATGGCCTCGGTCTGATTGCTCGCCGAGCCGCTTTCGATCCAGTCATAGCCTTGCGGCAGGGTGAACCCGGAGTCTTCCAGAGCTTGCTTGAAATTTTGATTGATCGGATCTGGCAAAGCATAGGGTTCGATATAGGCAAAAATTTGATTCACGCGCCGACCATCGAGCCGCTGGATCGTCGCGGTTTGCGGCTCTAGTTTAAGTTCGCCCAAGGCTGAAAGCGGCGTGCCCCCGCCGAGGCCTGCATTGCCGATCGTCTTTGACCGAAGGTCTGCAATCTCGGTGCGCCGGTCTTCTGGCGCAATGACGCGAACCGGAATTTCTTCTATCCCTTCCAGGATTGATCCAGCTGGAACCCCTTCGAGTTCAGCACGGATATCGCTCGCCAATCCCGTGAGCCGCAAACCGGACATCGCGGTAGCCGCTTCATCCGCTTCGAGCGTGACGATGGGTGCGCCCATCTGCAATTGCGAGGTGGTGAAGGTGACGCCCGGCGTTTGCGCCAAGATTTGCCGCGCTTGGTTACCTAACTCATTCAAGACGGCGAGGTTTTCACCGCGAATGTAAAACGCGATAGGGGCCGGGGTCGGCGGGCCTTGCTCGAACGGCGTCGCGAGAATTTGTGCTTGCGGGAATTCTCGCCGCAGCGTCGCCTGAACGTCACTCACGAGAATGCGGGTTGTTTCATTGTTGCCGAGCTGGACAAATCCGTTGGCATAGCCGGCGACGCCCTCGGTATTGTTGAAGCTGTTATAATAGACCCGTGGGCCTGGCTCGCCGACGACGAAGTGAATGCCTTCAATGCTTGGATATTGATCGCGCAAGAACGTGTTGACCTCTTGCGCGATGTCCTGCGCTTCATAGATCGTCGCTTGCGGATTGAGCGTGATATCGAGCTGGAACTGATCCCGTTCCGTTTGCGGGAAGAACTGGCTAGGCAATTGTCCGGCCAGGTAAAACCCGACCATGACCGGAACAATCCCGAGCATTAGACCGATTACCGGGTTGCGCAGGACCCGTTCAATGCTCCAGCGATAGCCGTCTGTAATGATGTCGAACTTGATCCCGTCTCGCCAGAACCAGCTGCGTTCGCCCGGCTTTCGCGGGCGATCCAACATTCCGGCGAGCGCTGGAATGACCGTCATGGCGATGACGAAGGACATGATTACCGAGAACACAACCGAGGTGCCGATCATGCCGATAAACTCGCCGGCCGCGCCTGGCATGAAGGCAATTGGCGCAAACGCGAGTGCGGTGGTGAGGGTTGAAGCGAATAGCGGACCGAAAAGCTTTTTCAATGACCGGTCGATCGACTCCAATACTGAGTGACCGTGTATTCGCTCTTGGTCATACTCATCGACCACAACAATCGCATTATCGATCAATAGGCCGAGCGAGATGACCAGCCCCGTCACCGACATTTGGTGCAGCGGATAATTGAAGAACTTAAACAGGGTCAGCACCAGCGCCACGGTTAGCGGCAAGGCCATTCCCACCACGATTGCGGCGCGCCACCCCATCACAAAGAACAGCACCGCAAACACCAAAAAGGCGGACACTAGCAGGTTCTGCGCGAGCCCGTTCAGGCGCGCTTCGGTATAAGTGCTTTGGTCGAATATCGGCGTTACCGAGATGTCGGATGGAACCGTCGCCGCGAATTCCGCAACCATTTCTCGCGCTGCGTTGGCCCAGCGGTCAACGCGCTGATTTGAGGATATATAAGCGGTTACAAACACCGCACGCTTCCCATTCGAGAAGGCAAGCTTAGTCGGCGGGTCTTCAACGCCTTTGACGACCTCAGCCACATCCCCAACGCGGAGCGCTGTGCCGTTTGCGGATTGTACCAGCGGGATTGCGCGAATCCGCGCCACGCCATCAAACTCACCGCCAATTTCGAGGCCGACATTGCTGCGGTCACCGCGCACTTCACCGGCCGGAGCTTTCGCGTCTCCGGCGGCGACAAGCCTTGCTGCATCATTCAGCGACAATCCGGCAGCGGCCAGTGCTTCGGGGTCGGCGATGATCCGGACTTCCTCTTCCGGTAGTCCCATAATTTCAGTTTCTTCGGTCGCGTTCAGGTCGCGGAACCTGTCTTCCAGTCCTTCAGCGAGGCGAGACATGACCGCAAGGCCTGGTTCACCCTCTCCTTCCCAGGTTAGCGCTACCGTCATCGTCGCCGCGCCAACATAAACTCGGCGCACAAACGGCGTCGCCGCGCCGTCCGGGAGGTCTGGTTCAGCCAGCTGCACCTGCTGCCGGATCAGCGTCCATGCATTATCAACTTCAGCAGCATTTAGGCTTTCATCGATCTCGATCGAGATTTGAGAGATATTGGCGCGGGAGCTTGATTGCGTCTCGGAAATCTCCGGCAGCTCGAGTAAACGCCGTTCAATCGGCTCGGTGATCGTCGCTTCAATTCGCTCTGCGTCTGCACCGGGAAGCGTAGTTAGAACGAAGCCATAGCGCTCAATCAGCGTCGGGTCTTCCTGGCGACCGAGTGTTAAAATGGCAAAGAAACCGCTGATCAGGGCCACGACCACCGCAAGGATGGTCAGGCGCGGAAGCCGATAGAACAAAGTCGTCATTGCGATCACCCGTTCCCAGCAACCAGACCGACAGTGCTGACATCATTTGGCGTAACCGGCTGGCCGGGTGTGATCCGCTGCAATCCATCGACGATGATACGATCTCCGTCACGAATTGAGCCGCGCACGAACACACGTTCGCCATCCTGGTGGAGGATTTCGACAATGCCGGGTTCCGCCTGCCAGTCGTCTCCGTTGCGGCGTACCTTATAGATCGACCACAGTCCGCGATCCGCTTCGGTTAGCGCTGACACAGGCAACCAAAGACCCGGCTCGGAAATCTCGCGATCCATACCGAGCCTGACCACCGCGCCTGCTGCAACCAGATTCGGGTCATTGATATCAAATACTGTGGTGACGGTACGATTGCTGGCTTCGATGACACCTGTGACAGATCTCAGCGTCGCTGGAACGGTTCCTTGATTTGAGACCAAATCATATACCGCGCCAATGTCGAGCGTATCGGCAAGTGCTGCGGTCAGACCAATGCGCGCTTCCAACACGTCCGTTTCGACGAGTTCGAAGAGCGGCTGTCCGGGACTGGCGATGGCGCCTTCGTCCGACATTCGCGCTGTGATCGTGCCCGCGAACGGTGCTTTGATCCGCGCTAAATCGATCTGGACCCGCACAGTATCTGCATTCGCTTTTGCAGCCGCAATCCTAGCATAAGCCGTGTTCGATTGCGCGCGCGCCTCATCGACCACCTGACTGGAGACATGTCCGCGCTCGAGCAGTGCAATTTGGCGGTCTACTGTCGTCTCAGCCAAGTCAAAGGCCGCTTTCGCTTCGGCCACCATGGCTTCGGCTGATGCGAGTTGCGCGCGAAGACTACGCGTATCGAGCAAGCCGAGCACTTGGCCCGTCTCCACTCTGTCGCCGACATCAGCGCGAATTGAGGCAATCCGGCCACCGCCGGAGAATCCTAATTGGCTGGTCCGGCGGGGTGTCACAATGCCCGTGAACTTCTCTTCGGTCCGGAAGGCCTGTTCGAGGTTTGCAGGGATGGTTTCAACCGAAATTGGCACCGGCTGACTGGTCGGCACCAATGGGCCTTCCAAGGACCGGTTTTGCAGCACAAAATACCCGAGCATGGCAACGATTGCCACCAAGACGAGCATGAAGACCAGACCCTTGCCAAAGCTCGGACGGGGTTGTTTTTCGGTCATCTCATAATCTTGCATATGATCACTCATGGTGTGCCTCCAATCCGCGGACCACTTGATCAGCGTGAAACGGGATAAAATCTTCGCGCGACATCGTCGCTTGACCGGCTTTCAAAGCCGGGAAACTTGGAATGTGGACGATCATCATCGTCAAACCATGCATCGACGCCCAAACCGACTTGGCCGCTAGCGACGGGTCGATGTCTGATCGAAACGTACCATTCTGAACGCCTTCCGCGATCATACCGCGCAAGACATTGAACGCTTGCCCTTTTTTGGAAAGCTCGAATCCCGGTTCGCCATCAACTGGTCCCGCCCCGTCACTTCCTGCTTCGCCAGCAAAGGCTGCCGCGTAGTGATAAGGTTTTTCCACCGCGATGCGGACATAAGTCGCCACACAATCGCGGGCGCGTAGATCAAATGGCGTGGATGTGTCGGCAATGCGATTTACGTTCTCTAGGATAAGCTCAAAGAAGGTCTCTTTAAGCTCATCAACCAATTCGTCTTTCGATTTGAAATATTTGTAGATGGCCGCTGGAGAGTAATCGATATTCTCGGCCAAGCGGCGGATCGAAAGGCCTTCGGCGCCCTCGCGCGCAAATACCCGCTCTGCTGCGGATAAGATGCGCGCTCGGATTTTATTACGCCGCCGTTCGGCGGGGGAGGAAACGGTTACAGTCATCTTATGGACCCTTTGAACAAGAAATAGTTCGACCGTTCAAAAAGTAAACAGTGTTCACTAATATTTTCTTGCTGGCGTTTTTAAACGAAGCCCCTAAGTGCCAAGTATGACGCGTCTCTTCCCGCCTGCTCCGCCGCTTGGCTCTGCCATGCTTCCCTCACGATCCAGTATCGAGGCACGCCTCCTGATTGCTTTGCGGCGATCAACCAGCAAACGCGGACTGACCGAACCGGGCCCCAGCCAACAAGCGATTGATGACCTTCTTACGGTGGCTGCCCGGGTTCCGGATCACCGGAGATTGGCGCCGTGGCGATTTTTGGTGTTCGAAGGACCTGCTCGAGAGGCGTTCAACAAACGCGCGGTCGACATCCAGAAACAAGAAGATCCGAATGCGACCGAGACCATGCTCGCCGATACAGCGGGCTATTTCACCCGTGCGCCCGTGGTCATCGCAGTCATTTCTTCGCCTGATGTGACCCATAAAACGCCGGTTTGGGAACAAGAGCTCTCCTGCGGTGCGCTCTGTCACAATCTATTACTCGCTGCCAATGCCAGTGGCTGGGCGGGATGCTGGCTCACCGAGTGGATCGCCTTTAGCGATGGAATCAACGAGCTGCTCGGCCTCGAACACCACGAACGCGTTGCAGGCTATTTCTATTTCGGCACAGCAAAAGAGAACCCGCAAGAAAGGCTGCGCCCTGAGATTTCGTCAAAGATCAAACGCTGGAACGCGCCTTAATCTAACGCCTTCCCCAGACTGATCCGCGCTTCAACCTGGTACCCAAGCGATTTGTAGAATTGAACCACCTGCTCGTTCGAGGCGCGCACTTGGAGGTTGAGTTTTGGACATCCAATAGCTTTCAACCCGGCCTCGGCGCGCGCCATGAGTGCAGCAGCAATCCCTTGGCGGCGATGATCTGCGTGTACGGCGAGGCGATGCACCCAGCCTCGTACGCCGTCAAATCCGGCTAAGACGGTGCCGATCACCTCGGCCTCAGAGCAGGCCACCAAGAACAGTTCCGCCTGCACGCTCTGTTTGCGATCAATCGTCAGATCCGGATCATTCCAAACTGGTTCGTCAGAAAAAATGTCGCGCCAGAGCGCGATAATAGCTGCGCGGTCATCGGCGCGATAAGGGCGGATTTCAGGGACGCCAGTCACCAGACTCGGATCACCCAATGCCGAACAGAGCTTCGGACTCCGCCAGCATTGCTTGACCGCCTTGCGTGATACTGGCCACAGCGCCCGGAGACGCCGCGAGCGAGGTTTCAGCATAGAAGCCCGCAAGCGCGGTCATGCGTCCACGTATCTGTCCGCCAACAGCGCGCCCCTCGACGGCGCCTCTGGTCAAAAAATGACCGCCAATGACGTCGCCCGCTAAGGCCAGATAAGCCGTGGCACCAGCGAGCGCGACGTCTCGATCTTCAGCCATTGTCCGCGTCATCCACGCCGTGGCTTCTTTGAGCGCTTCATTGGCTGCGCTGAGGCGGTCAGCAACTTGGACCAGGTTCGGGTCATTGGTTTCACGCGCGTCGCGAGCGGTTTGATCAATCTCATCCAGCATGGCGGTCATCGCCGCGCCGTCGGCCATCGAGAGTTTCCGTCCAACCAGATCGATGGCTTGGATACCATTCGTGCCTTCATAGATTGGCGCAATCCGGGCGTCGCGATAGAGCTGCGCGGCCAGTGTTTCGTTCATGAACCCCATGCCGCCATGCACTTGTACGCCAAGCGAGGCGACTTCGACGCCCATATCAGTTGACCAAGCCTTGGCAATTGGCGTCAGCAATTCCTCGCGGAGTCTCGCATCTTCGCGTTCTTCTGGGCTTTGTCCTGTTTCAGCAAGGTCTGCCGCCACGCCTGTGGCGTAACAGATCGCCCGCGCCGCCATCACTTTCGCCCGCATGGTTGTCAGCATGCGGCGCACATCGGCGTGGTGTAGGATTGGCGCCGCGCCAGAGACGCCCGAGGCTTTGCCTTGTTTGCGCTCCTGGGCATACTCAAATGCAGTTTGCCACGCCGCCTCACCGACACCGACGCCTTCCAGGCCGACATTCAGGCGCGCGGAGTTCATCATCGTGAACATGCAAGCGAGGCCTTTATTTTCCTCACCGATCAGCCAGCCGCGAGCGCCTTCATATTCCATAACGCAGGTTGGCGACGCATGGATGCCAACCTTTTCTTCGAGGCCAATACATTTCACGCCATTCTCTTCGCCGAGGCTGCCATCTTCATTCACGATCCGCTTTGGGACAATGAACAGGGAGACACCCCGCGACCCTTCTGGCGCATCCGGAACGCGCGCAAGCACCAGGTGAATAATGTTATCAGCGACATCATGATCGCCCCAGGTGATATAAATCTTCTGCCCCGAAATGGCGTAGGATCCATCGCCATTCGGGATCGCTTTGGTCTTAAGCGCGCCGACATCTGAGCCTGCTTGCGGCTCAGTGAGGTTCATAGTGCCGGTCCATTCTGCGCTAACAAGCTTCGGCAAATACATCGCCTTCTGCTCATCCGTGCCATGCGCCAAAAGCGCTTCGATCGCGCCGAAGCTCAACATCGGACAAAGCGCAAACGCCATATTGGCACCGTGGAACATTTCCATGACCGCGAGACCAAGCACTTTTGGAAGCCCCTGCCCGCCCCATTCTTCCGGCGCTGAAAGCCCCATCCAACCGCCATCGCGAAACGCCGCATAGGCCTCTGCAAATCCAGGAGCGGACTTCACGCCGGCATCTGACAGCACCGCACCGGCCTTATCGCCGCTTTGGTTCAAGGGCGCCAAAATATCTCGCGCGAGCTTGCCAGCTTCATCGAGAATCGGCTCGATCAATTCGGCATCATAATTCTCAAAATCGGGATGGCCTTCAAATTTAGACAGTCCCGCTAAATGGGTCAGGGCGAAGGCGATATCTGTAGCAGGTGCAGTGTAGGTCATCGATCATGCAGCTCCGGCATAAGAGTTATAATCCCCGGTCTCATATATTGCGACTAGCCAATAGGAAATGCCACGCTACGTTTTAGCGCAGCATGTTTTGACACGCAAAGGAGCCTCCCATGCGAATTCTTGCCGTTTCAGCTGGCCTATTGGCCCTCTCCCTTCCCGCTCAAGCGACCCCAACGCTCGAAGGCGTTGCATCTGGTTTGTATGAATTGGAAAAAACCCACGCCTTTCTGACCTGGACCGTCAAGCACAATGGAATCTCGGGATATACGGTCAACTTTACAGATTTTGACGCCGATCTCGTCTTCGATGCAGATACACCGACGAATTCGCAGCTGTCCGTTTCGATCAACCCCGGCGCGCTGAACACGAACTATCCAGACGCCGCTCGAAAAGCCGAATGGGAAGAAGAGCTCAGCACTGATCCGCGCTTTTTGAACGCCGAAGAATTCCCGGTGATCACATTCGCGTCCACCTCAGTTGCGCAAACTGGCGAATTTGAAGGCACCGTGACCGGCGATGTGACATTTCTGGGCGTGACGAAGCCCGTGACATTGGACGTGTCTTATGGCGGCGTCGCGAACCCGCCTTGGTTCGGCCAGCGAGACGTCATTGGTTTCACCGCCTCAACGGTCCTCAATCGCTCTGAGTTTGGTCAAACTTCAATGGCCGGAATTGTCTCCGACGAAGTAAGAATCGAGTTCTCTGGAGAATTTTTGCAAGCTGAAGAATAAGCTTCCCCAACAAGATCGAATTCCAAACAAGGGATAGTTTCGAACATGAAAATCAAAATGTCATTTATCGCAGGCCTTGGGGCACTGGCCCTGACGGCCTGTAGCGGCGCAAGCGACGAGCCAACAATTGAGTCGGCGGAAACGCCACCTGTTGAAACTGAGGCAGTTCCGGCTGAGCTCCATCCGCTTCTGGCAGAGGTCGCCGCTGACACTTACTCCCTTGAGAAGTCTCACGCGTTTATGACGGTCTCGGTCGGGCATAATAGTGGAATCTCCCAATATCGGATCAGTTTCCCCGATATCGATGCAGATCTCGATTTTGATCCGGCGACCCCTGAAAGCTCTGAACTCACATTCACGATCAATCCCGCGATGGTCGAAACCAATTATCCAGCCGACTACAAAGCCGGCCATGCTGATAGTCAGTGGGAGAGCTGGAACGAGGATGTCTCTCGCGATGCCAAATGGCTCAACTCCGATGAATTTCCGGAGATCACGTTTGTCTCCACTTCGGCGACAAAAACTGGCGACCTATCCGGGACCGTCACCGGAGACCTTACGCTGCTAGGCGTCACCAAACCTGTCACTTTGGACGTGACCTATAATGGCGTCGCGAACCCGCCATGGTTTGGCGAACGCGATGTGATCGGATTTGATGCAAGCACAAAAGTCATGCGCTCTGAGTTTGGCATGGGCGCTTATATCCCAAATATTGGTGATGAAGTGACCGTTGAGTTCTCAGGCGAGTTCCTGCAGGACGAATAGGTCATGAGCGCGCAATCGGAACGGTATACGAGCGTCGCGATCACGCTGCATTGGGTGATCGCGCTCGCCATATTAGGGATGATCTTCGGGGGTTGGTACATGTCCGACCTACCGGATGGCGCTCCGGGCCAGTATTTCCTTTACCAGATGCACAAATCGGTTGGGATTACGATCCTGCTGCTCTCGATTGCGCGTATTATCTGGCGGGCGATGAACCCGCCGCCTGCTTTGCCCGAAGACATGAACGAACTGGAGAAAACCGCCAGCCATTTCGTCCATCTTGGCTTCTATGGCCTGATGATCGCCCTGCCCCTGACCGGCTGGCTGTACAGCTCGGTCAGCGTCAAACTTGATGTGCCGACCGTGCTCTATTCTGTCCTGAGCTGGCCGGATGTCCCGTTTGTTGAAGGGTTGAAAACCGAAACGGCGAGCGGAGCGGTCAATTTCATCCATTCAAAGCTTGCTTGGGTGGCGTTAGCGCTGCTCGGTCTTCATGTTGCAGGCGCGATCAAGCATGAGCTCAGCGCCGAGCAAGGCGTCCTGAAACGTATGATCCCGGGCTTGTTTGGGAAAACTGAGAGACCCACCGCGCCCGGTCGCGGCGCTGTAACAGCTTTTGGCAGCGCCTTGGCTATTCTCGCACTCGTGACGATGACGCCGCCGCTTGTGTCATCGCTTTCAGGCGCAAATGGGCCAATTTCAACAGAGGCGGCGTTTGAACCAAATTGGACAGTAAATCCCGAAGCCTCTTCCATCACCTTTTCAGGCCTACATGACGGCAATGAGTTTACCGGCACCTTCGCCAACTGGGACGCTGCCATCCAATTTGATCCGGCTAACCCTCAAAACGCGGACGTGGATGTAACCGTCGGCATGACAAGCGCCTCGGCCAGCCAGAAGCTCTATTCCGATAGCCTCCCGTCGCCTGAATGGTTCAATTCTGCCGCCTTCCCAACCGCGACAGTTGAAATCATCGACATTTCTGACAGCGGAAACGGCACCTTCACGTCCACAGCGCGGCTCACACTGAAAGACCTCACTGTCGACGCCGCCTTTCCATTCTCACTTAGTATTTCTGGAGATACAGCGCGGATGACAGGCCAGGCTGTGGTCGAACGGACGCCACTAGACCTTGGCCAATCATCAGATCCAAATGCTGATTGGGTATCTGAAGAGATTACGGTCGACGTGATTGTTGAGGCCACGCGCAAAAATTAGCGCTCTTTGGAATCGCGGTTTATAAACCTCCCAAGCTTGGCGCCCATCGCCTGTCCTGGGAGGATGTAAATGACCTTGATCAGCGCACATGAAGAACTGCACTATATCCACCGCACCAGTTGGCTCCGGGCCGCTGTGCTTGGGGCGAATGATGGAATACTCTCGACATCTAGTCTGATGATCGGAATTGCCGCCGCTGCGGCGTCCGCCCAGGACATCTTGCTAGCAGGCATCGCAGCACTCGTTGCTGGCGCGCTGTCTATGGCAGCCGGTGAATACGTTTCTGTCAGTTCACAAGCGGACACCGAGAAGGCCGATTTAGAAACAGAGCGGAGAGCGTTACAAGACAATCCTGACGGCGAACTTGATGAACTCGCGCAGATCTATATGGCGCGTGGCCTCTCTAAAGATCTTGCCTGTCAGGTCGCTGATGCTTTGATGGAACACGGTGCGCTTGAAGCGCATGCGCGGGATGAGCTCGGAATCTCTGACTTTTCAAAAGCCCGCCCCTTACAGGCGGCTGCTTCCTCAGCTCTGAGTTTCTCCATCGGCGCGGCCCTGCCTATCTTGGTCGCCGTCGCCGCGCCGCACGCCCATGTCGGCGCCGCGATCGCAATATCTTCCTTGATCGGACTTGCTCTGCTCGGGATACTCTCGGCCCGCGCTGGCGGTGCGCCTGCCTTAAGAGCGGTGGCGCGAATTGTGTTCTGGGGTGCCGCCGCGATGGCGCTGACCGCTCTTGTCGGACGGCTGTTTGGCGTTGCGGTTTAGCGTTTCGCGCCATAAGAGCGCGCCATGACCGCCCGCATTCTACCTGACACAGCTGAGAGTATTGCCTCAGCGCTCTCTGTCCTTCGACAGGGCGGCTTGGTCGGCATGCCGACTGAAACGGTCTATGGTTTAGCCGCGAACGCGGCCGACGGAGAAGCCGTCGCCAGGATCTACGCGGCCAAAGGACGTCCCCGGTTCAATCCGCTGATCGCGCATGTGGCGTCAATCGAGATGGCGCTCAGCGAAGGTATTTTCCAAGCGCCTGCTCGTACCCTCGCAGATGCGTTCTGGCCTGGCCCGCTGACCCTTGTCGTGGAGGTCGCTCCAACTGGCTCTGTGTCAGAGCTCGCGCGCGCAGGCTTGGACAGCATCGCACTCCGCCTACCCTCGCACCCGACAGCCCGGCGTTTGATCGAGGCCTTCGGTGCGCCGCTAGTCGCGCCATCAGCCAACCCGAGCGGGAAAATCAGCCCGACCCGGCCGGAACACGTGGCAGCCGACTTAGGCGCGCATTTGGAGATCATCTTAGATGGCGGCCCTTGCACAGCTGGCGTCGAGTCGACCATCATCGATGCTCGCGGTGAACATCCCGCATTGCTGCGACCTGGCAGCCTAGATCCAGCTGAGATAGAGCGCCTATGGCCCGGCCTGGTCCGCCCCTCCCTGAATACAGATGCACCGCAATCTCCGGGTCAATTGCTGCGCCACTATGCGCCTCGCGCGACACTTAGGCTCAATGCGGACGCGCCGGAGGCCGATGAAGCCTATCTCGGTTTCGGTGATGTCTCGGCCACGCTTAACTTGTCCCAAAAGGGCGACTTGGCAGAAGCCGCCTCGAATTTGTTTTCAATGCTGCGCGCGCTTGATCAACGGCATTCAAAAATAGCGGTCGCGCCGATCCCCAAGCGTGGTTTGGGCGAAGCGATAAATGACCGGCTTACGCGCGCCGCGAATTGAGCGTAAGATGCACAGATGGACCTCTCATCTGACTTTCTAAGCGCCGCAAAAAATGTGCTCGGTGACAAAGGCTGGCGCATGGATGCCGAGAGCCTTGAGGAGGTTTCGACCCCGTGGCGAGGCACCTATCACGGGCAAACGCCATTCCTCGCCCTCCCCGCCTCGACGAAAGAAGTCTCAGCGCTTGTAAAACTGTGTGCCGAGCATGGCGTTGCGGTGACACCTCAAGGCGGAAACACGGGGCTGGTCGACGCCGGCACGCCGCATGGGGAGATCACGATCTCGCTGCGCCGGATGCAAACGGTGCGCGGCGTTGATCCGTTCAACAATTCGATGATCATTGAAGCTGGCGCCCCTTTGGTGGCCGCACAAGAGGCCTCTGACAAAGCAAACCGGTTGTTCCCGCTCTCGCTGGGCTCGGAAGGCACGGCAACGATTGGTGGGCTAATTTCGACCAATGCGGGAGGTGTCGCCGTCCTGCGCTATGGCATGATGCGGGATCTGATCCTTGGCTTGGAGGTTGTTTTGCCGAATGGCGAGATCTGGGATGGGCTGTCCGGATTGCGGAAGAATAATACCGGCTATGATCTGAAACACCTATTTGCAGGCGCTGAAGGCACGCTAGGTATTATCACGGCCGCGACCCTCAAACTTTTCCCGAAAGTTGCGAGAACATCCGCCTGGATCAGCTGCAAAACCGCCCAAAACGTCGTCGAACTGCTCGCGCTGGTGCGAGACCATGCAGGCGATACGGTGACCAGCTTCGAGATCATTCCGGCAAATGCGATCGAGATGGTCCGCTCTGAAATGCCGGATGTGCGAGATCCGAACCCGTCTGAACTGCCTTGGCGCGTCTTGTGCGAGATCTCCATGGCGAAAGAAACGCATGCCCGCGAGACCATGGAACAAGCGCTCGAAGCGGCGTTTGAGTCAGACCTTGCCGAGGACGCATTGATCGCCGAAACGCTCGCGCAATCGAAGAGTTTTTGGACCATTCGAGAGAGTATCCCCTTGTCCAAACGCGCCTATGGGACATCGATAAATCACGATGTGTCTGTGCCCGTCTCGCAAATTCCGCGTTTCTTAGACGCCACAGAAAGCGCCATTCTCGACCTTTCCCCGGGCGCTGAAATCGTCGCGTTCGGACATGTGGGCGACGGCAATCTTCACTATTCTGCCTGCGAGCCGAAAGGCGCAGCCAGTCCCGTTCTTAGCAATTCAGCGGCGCAAATCACCGAGATCGTTCATGCGCAAGCGATGGCGTTTGGCGGCTCGATCAGCGCTGAACACGGGGTCGGCCGATTAAAACGAGATGAGCTCGAAACGATTAGACCGGCGGCAGCGACCGCAACGATGAAAGCCATCAAACAAGCGCTCGACCCATCCGGAATAATGAACCCGAACCGGGTGGTGAAAGCGCCTTAGGCGAAAGTAATTGGGGACAAAAATGTGCGGACGATTCTTTCGCCACGGCGTGAGCTGGGAGGAATATAGCTCCTATCTCAACCTATTCGAATATGCCGGCATCGATCCGCCCGATCCCGCTTACAACATCGCGCCAACTCAGATCGCTCCCATTGTACGCATTGCTCAGGAAGACGAACATGTGCCCCGCGGGGAGCGGCATTTAGCGCCGGCCATGTGGGGACTGGTGCCAAGTTGGTGGCGCAAACCCTTGAAAGAGAAAAAATTCTCAACCTTCAACGCGCGGAGCGAAGGCGTGGCAACGTCGAACACGTTTCGCGGCAGCTTCCGGCACAAGCGCTGCCTCATTCCCGTCAGCGGTTTTTATGAATGGACCGGCCCCAAGGGCAAGAAAACGCCGTTTGCCATCGGCTTGCGCAATCGGCGCTGGTTCTGTTTTGCTGGGCTCTGGGACCGGGCGACAATCGATGGCTCGGAGATCGACAGTTTTACGATCCTGACGACGAGCCCCAATGATTTAATGGCCGGGCTCCATACACGGATGCCGGTGATCTTGGACCCGAGCGACTATGATCGATGGCTGGATACGTCGCATCGCGATGTCGAAGATCTGTTTGAGCCATTCCCCAGCGATGCCATGCACGCGTGGGCCGTCGGCCCAGCTGTGGGCAATGTCCGCAATCAAGGTTTGGAATTGACCGAGGAAGTTTGAGCCGAGGTGTACGTGATCGAGGTGATAACCCTTAGTATCCGCCGATACCTGCGCAGGCAGGTATCCATGGACCAAGTCTACCCTCGGTCATGATGGCAACCGTCTCTCCTTGGACCCCAGCCTTCGCTGGGGTCAGCGGAATATTTGTGTTTAAGATTTCACCGCCGAGATCAACACATCGCAGACTTTGTGAACCTGCTCCGCGGAGAGATAAGGGTGCATCGGCAAACTGAGGGAATCTTTCGCGGCTGCCTCGCAAACCGGCAAGCTGCCTTCTTCGGCCAGGTGTGAGAAGGCTGGCATCTGATGGATCGCCATATCGTAATAGATCCCGCTCGGAATCCCAGCGTCGGAAAGTTTCGCGCGAACAGCGGTCCGATTTGGAACGCGCACCGTGTAAAGCCCGTACCCGTTTTCTTGCCCCTCAAGTGCCGTCTGGAGCCCGACAATGCCATCGAGGCGCTCATTATAGATCGCCGCTGCAGCGATCCGGCGATCACGCTCCGCATCAAACAGAGTAAGTTTTTCGAGAAGCACTGCACATTGAATTGAGTCGCAGCGGCCATTGATGCCAACCCGCACCGATTCTTTGCGATTGTCGCCTGTGCCGTGCCAACGGATGGAGCGCATACGCTCAGCAAAGTCTTTGTCTTGGCAGAGGATCGCCCCGCCATCGCCATAGCCGCCAAGCGCCTTGGTCGGATAAAAACTGGTGGCTGTGATTTCAGCAATATTGCCAACCCAGCGGCCATTATCTTTACCGCCAAAAGATTGAGCTCCATCCGCAATCACCCGCAATCCATGGGCATCTGCGACCGCTTGAATGGCCGAATAATCAGCTGGCAGTCCGTACAGATCGACCGGCATAATCGCTCGAGGCGTCAGTTTGCCTTCGGCTTTTACAGTATCGATCTTTCGAACAAGATCTGCTGGATCCATGTTGAAAGTGTTCGGATCGATATCGACGATGACGGGATATCCGCCAGACAGCAGAACCGCGTTGGCGGTCGCGTTATAGGTGAAGCCCGGAATGAAAACCGCATCCCCTTCCGCGATCCCCATGGCTAGAAGCGGCATCACCAAAGCTTGCGTGCCGGACCCAACAGCAACCGCGTCTGCCGCGCCAGTGAACTCGGCCAGAGTTTCTTCGCACTCAGTGACTTCCGGACCGCCGATGAACCGGCCATGGTCCAGAATGTCGATCCAGCGCTGCTCAAGCGCTGGCCGGATCTGCGCTTGCTGCGTTTTCAGATCAAACAATTGAATGGGAGCATCCGCAGGAAGCTCGATCAGTGCAGAAGAGTGTGGGTCGGAATAGGCCATCGCTCAGGCTCCTATTGTATGAAGGGCCGACAACTCTGCTTGCTCGGCCATGTGAACAGCTAGGGCGGCTTCACGCCCGGGTATCGCGCAAGGGCGCGCCCCAAGCGCACTCGCAAAAAAAGCCTGATCCGCCGCGCCCAGCGGATCTGGCATGGAGTCAGAAACGTCCCCTCTGACTTCAAACGGGGTTGTGTTTTCGATCTCGCGGGTCAGGAAATTGATCGCGATTGTGCCGGATGGATAAGTCAGAACCATGCGCCGGTCGCGCTCAGAATGACAGCGGCTGGCGGTGACTTCGGCCTGTCCAACCGCGAAATTTAGACGCGCCGTGGCTTCGTCAATATGATCAGTGTGGGCGCTGCGCCCTGTCGCTTCAACGCTTAACGCGGGCCCCATCAGTTTGCCGACCATATCGAGATCATGTGTCATCAGGTCCCAGATTACCGAAACATCGCCAGCGCGGCCGTCAGGAGCGGGAGGCCCCATGCGCCAGGCTTCGATGCTGATCGGTGCTTCGGGAATTTCAAACAATCCCATCGCGTCGAGGACAAACCGCTCCTGATGCCCAACCTGAAGTACCAGGCCCTTATCATCAGCAAGCTTCGCCAATTGATCTGCTGCGTGTCCTGTGAGCGCCAGCGGCTTCTCAACCATGACATGACAGTCGGCCGACAGTGCTGCGCGAACGACCGCTTCGTGATAAGTCGCGGGGCAAGCCACTAAGATGGCGTCGCATGCTTCAAATAGCGCATCTTGCGAGGCAAATGCCTCTACGCCATGCTTGCTTGCAAGTTCAACTGCGCGGCCTTGATCTGGGTCAAACACGCCAACAAATTCGGTTTGTTCAGATCCTGCGATCTTCCCGGCGTGATATCCACCAAAGACACCCGCCCCGACGAGTCCTGTCTTTAACGCTGACATGGGCTACTCCACTCTCTGCCCGCTGCATCGCACTTTGACGGCATCAGTTGCAACTGAACATATCGGTAAGGTCCATCAAAAGGCATTGCGAATTCTTTCAGCCGCCTCTTTGCTTCCCAAGCGGTATCGTCCACATAGCTAAGGAAACCTCAGGAAGGACCTATAATGACCGCGATCACTTCAAATGACTGGACGCTTGCAAAACGGCCGGTTGGCGAACCCCAAACAGATGATTTTGCAATGGTCAGCAATGACGTCCCCGCGCCAGAAGCCGGACAAATCCAAGTGCGCAATTCTTGGATGTCAGTTGATCCATATATGCGTGGCCGGATGTATGACCGCGAAAGCTATGTCCCGCCATTCCAGATCGGCGAGGTGTTACAAGGCGGCGCGGTTGGACGCGTGACCGCGTCGAACCACCCAGACTATGCTGAAGGCGACCTCGTGCAATCCATGGCAGGTTGGCGTGAGGCTTGGACCGCGGCGCCAGAAGTCGTGATGGCGCAAAAGCTACCAGGCGATACCGGACTCCCTGACAGCGCCTTTCTCGGCATTGTCGGCATGCCTGGCCTAACCGCTTATGCCGGAATTCTCCGCGTAGCAGAACTAAAAGAAGGCGACACCGTCTTCGTGTCGGGTGCGGCTGGCGCAGTTGGCTCAGCGGTTGTTCAAATTGCGAAGATCAAAGGCTGCACTGTCATCGGGTCTGCCGGCGGCGACGAAAAGTGCGCCTTGGTGAAGTCGCTCGGCGCAGATGAGTGCGTGGATTACCGGGCAGCAGGCGATTATGCTGGCCTGCTTGCGGCTTTGCAGGCGGCAGCGCCGAAAGGCATCGATGTTTACTTCGACAATGTCGGCGGCGATCATTTCCAAGCGGCGATTGAATGCGCCCGCCCGTTCGCGCGCATGGCGATTTGCGGGATGATCTCACAGTATAATGACACTGAACCACGTCCTGGCCCGAACAATGTCATTCAAATCGTCGGCAAACAGTTGCAAATTCGCGGCTTCATCGTCTCGACACATGCCGACATGCTGCCCGACTTCCAACGCGATATGGTGAGCTGGATCACAGGCGGGAAAATGAAGTTCGAAGAGACCGTCATGGAAGGCATCGAAAACGCGCCAAACGCGTTTATGGGGCTCTTCTCTGGTAAGAATACTGGTAAGATGCTGGTAAAACTCAGCTAGATTCAAGCCGCCAGCATGCGCCAATCCGTCTTCGACTATATCGACAATCTCGACACGCTGCTTGCGGTGATTGTTGGAGCTCTGTTGGCGACAGGCGGGGCAATGGTGGCGGAACTTGTGCAAGATCGACTGGGCCGCAAACGCAAAGAACGTGAGGCGGCCCGGTTCTTTGGCGAAATCCTAACCTCCGCCGATCGGGTCCTCGATCGGGCCTTCTCTTCTTTGGAAATCGGGGAACAATGGGGCGGCGTCTCGAAACGCCTATTTCGCACAGCGCTCGACGAAACCGCCGTCTATGAACGCAATAGAGAGCGTCTTTTCGATATTCGGGACATCTCACTCCGTCGCGCCATTCACCTTCATTTCCTCGAAGAAACCGTTCCACTCGCGGCTCTCGTCGAGTCCTGGGATGAGATCGACGAGATCGAAAAAGAACTATCCTCGTCTGACCATTTGAGCAGCACACGCCACCAATTTTTGGAGTCAGAACTCGCCAGACTGTACACCTCGCGAGAGGGCGCGTTGCAAACAGTACAAAGCAAACATGCCGAAACCGACCAAATCTGCGTGCTGCTAGAGCCGATTGCCGGACTAACTTTCTGATCCATGACCCGTCTCTTTGACGCTTACATTATTGTCGACTGGAGCGCGGCCGCGAAACCGGTGACGGGGGCAAACTCGATATGGGTGGGGGTTCGGGCACGAGCGACAGACGGCACGTTTCAATTCACAGCCAGCAATCCTCGCACGCGGTTGGAAGCGCGAACCCAGATCGCAGAGCTAGCAGATCGACTGATATCGAGAGGGGATCGCGTGTTGATTGGGTTTGACTTTGCCCTGGGCTATCCATTTGGCACAGCCGCCGCGATTGGATTGGAAAAAGACGGCACGCCGCCCTGGCGCGCCATGCACAATTATCTCACATCCAAGATTGAGGAGTGTCGCGACAATTCCAATGCTCGGTTCAAATTGGCGGCAGAATTGAACGATGCCATTTCACAGCGACCGCATCCGTTTTGGGGCACCCCGAAGAACCAGGTGTGTTCGACTCTCTCAATGAAGAAAGGAGACTTCTCCGCGGAGGACTCTTTAGCTGAGCACCGCCTCTGTGAGCGCTGGATCAAGACAAATTTCAAAGCCAATCCAAAATCGGTCTGGCAGCTTTTGGGGTCTGGGGCAGTCGGGTCTCAAGCGCTGCTCGGTATCCCCACACTCAGCTTTCTCCGCAGCCGTATCGCGCGGTCACAAATTTGGCCATTTGAAACAGGGTTTCAGTCGCTGACCGCTGAAAAGCTGGACTCCATCGATTGTGTGTTCGCTGAAATCTATCCGAGCACGGTCAAAGTCACCCCAAAATCGGGTGAAATCCTCGACCAAGCGCAGGTCAGAATCCTCTCAGAACACCTCGAATCGCTCGATTCTGCGGGCGAATTGGCCTCCGCGTTCGATTCCCCGGATTCAATTTCTGATAGAGAAATCCACAGAATTACCACCGAAGAAGGGTGGATTTTGGCAAAATAAGGCTGAATCGCCCGTATTTATTGGCTTTTCGGGATTCACGGCCAATTCGAATCATGAACAATGCCCCCAACGGCAAGTTCCGCCGTTGAATTAAGGGAGAGCCCAATGAACAAGGGTGAACTGACCAAAGCAGTCGCAGAAGCAGCTGACATGTCTCAAGCCGAGGCAGGCCGTGCTGTGGACGCTGTTTTTGATTCTATTGCAGGCGCGGTAAAAAGCCGTGATTCTGTCGCTATTGCCGGTTTCGGGACGTTCGTTGCGAAAACGCGTGGCGCTCGTGAAGGCCGCAACCCAGCGACTGGCGAGACCATCAAAATCAAAGAGAAAACTTCAGCTGCGTTCCGACCAGCTGGTGCTCTCAAAGACATCTAAGGTCACTCGCGAAAGCGATCCTACTAAACGGCGTGTCGCATTTCGCGGCGCGCCGTTTTCCATTCTAGCAAGGTCCACTGCAATCCGCCCGCCACCAGCAAAGTGATCGTGACCGCTTCCATCATTCCGCGTGCCCCGCGCTCCATTGAAACACCCATGACGTAGCAGAGCGGGATCATCAGTAAGAAGAACGACGCCAAGTGGATGGCTGAGGGCAACCAAACAATGCCTTGCGCGCGCAGCGCCATAGAGGCCGTCGCCTGCAAGCCATCAAACGTCGTCGCCAATGCCGCATAGATCAACAGACTCGAAATCGCGACCGCCAGCATGGTGCCGTCGATGCTCGCCTCTGAATTGACGAGCAGCAAAGCGAAGCCGTCTTTGAAGACCAAGATCACAAGCGATAGTAACACGCCCAGGACAAAGGTCGCTGCCACGCCGAGCCGCGAGGCATCTTTCACGCCTTGCATGTCGCCGCGCCCATAATGCTCAGCCACGCGCACGCTGGTCGCTGTCCCAATGCCCAAGAAGAACATGAAGCAGAAGCCCATGACCTGCACGGAGTAGCCATACACTGCGTTCGCAGCGACGCTGACAAAAGCGGCGATCGTGTAAGTGAGGTTGAACCCGCCCCATTCGGCAATATTGGAGATCGCGGTCCCACCACCGACGGTGAGTTGGCGCTTGGCTTCGTCTTCAGGCGGAGGCGTGGATGACTTCATCGCAGGGGTCAGCCAGAGCGCAAATCCAATCAGCGCGATTGTGATCGCCCAGCGCGAGCCGACAGTCGCCCAAGCGACGCCCTCACCGCCCATTTGCGGCATACCCCACCAACCAAGCACCAAAGCGAGATCGATGACCAGGTTCACACCAACCCCAAGATAGGAGGTGATCGTCACGATCAGCGGCCGGCGAAGCGCCTCGAGATAATAACTGCACACGGTTGAGAGCATGAAACCAAGCAGACTCAGCGAAAGAATCTGAGTGATCAGCGCCGTCTCATCCGCAAACTCCTGCGGCGTCATCAGCGCGCTTATCTCTTGGTTCGGATTGATCTGGACGAACAGGAAGTTGAACAAAGGCGTCGCCGATAGATAAACAATCCCAGATACGACCACGCCCATGCCAAGCGCCCACACCATCCCCCGCCGAAACACACGGCCGGACAGGTGTTCTTCCCCGCGTCCGACCAATTCGGAGGTCAACACCTGGACGCCGAGCAATATGCCCATGCCGAAGCCGAGCGTGATTCCGATCGGCAGCCACGAGTTCAATATGAAGGCAAGCTCGTGCTCTTGGCCTTTCACTTGGCCGAGCACGATCGCATCCGTCAGGCCCATCAGCATCCACGATAGACGTGAGATCGCAATCGGCCCTGACAGCCGCAAAAGGTCTAGAATTTCAGAGGCCCGCGCCCAAGCGGGCCATGCCCGCTGGGTCATGGTAAAAGTCCTGCTTATCCGGCTACACGTGATGGCATTGGGGAGGCGTCCTTAATCTCAAGGAGCTTCTCAGCGATCAGGAAGGCAAGTTCAAGAGCTTGTTCGCCATTTAGGCGAGGATCACAATGAGTGTGATATCTTGATGACAGGTCCGCTTCCGAGATCGCCTGCGCGCCCCCAATACATTCCGTCACGTCTTGGCCGGTCATTTCGAAATGAACCCCGCCTGGGACGCAGCCTTCTGCGTTCAACACGTCGATAAAGTTGCGAACTTCCGTGAGCACATGGTCGACCGGCCGCGTTTTGAAGCCTGACTCGGTCTTCAGCGTGTTGCCGTGCATGGGATCGCAAGACCAAACAACGGTTCGACCACTTTCTTTTACGGCACGCGCAAGCGGGGTTAGCCCCTCTTCCACGCCATTCGCGCCAAATCGCGAGATCAACGTGATCCGGCCCGCTTCATCGTCCGGGTTGAGCGTTTCGATGATCCGAATGAGCTCATCAGGGTCGAGACCCGGTCCGCATTTCATGCCGATCGGGTTTTTGACGCCCTTACAGAATTCGACATGCGCGTGATCAACCTGCCGTGTGCGGTGGCCAATCCACAACATGTGCGCGGACGTATCGTACCAATCGCCAGACGTGGAATCGATCCGGGTCATCGCTTCTTCATAGCCTAAGAGCAGCGCCTCATGAGAGGTATAGACCTCGACCTGCGCCATTTGTGGAACACTTTGAGACGTCACGCCGCAAGCCCGCATGAAATCGAGCGCGTCCGAAATCTTATCGGCCATCTCGCGATACCGTTCACCAAGTGGTGAGCGATCGACGAAGCCGAGCATCCACTGGTGGACATTAGCAAGATCCGCATAACCGCCGCGTGAGAAAGCGCGAACCAGGTTCAGCGTCGATGCGGACTGCGAATAGGCTTTGATCAAACGTTCTGGATCTGGCGTCCGTGAGGCCTCCGTGAAATCCATCCCATTGATATTGTCACCGCGATAAGACGGCAGCGTCACACCATCAATCTCTTCGATCGGCGAGGATCGCGGCTTACCAAACTGTCCCGCGAGGCGACCAACTTTCACGACCGGTTTTGAGGCGGCATAGGTCAGCACGACCGCCATTTGCAGCATCACCCGCAACGTGTCGCGAATATTGTCAGCGCTAAATTCTTTAAAACTCTCGGCACAATCGCCACCCTGAAGCAAGAAGGCTTCACCGGCCGCGACGCTTGCAAGACGCTGTTTAAGGGTCCGAACCTCACCGGCAAATACCAGCGGTGGAAACGCGGCCAAACGGGCCTCGACATCGGCAAGATGATCAAGATCCGGATAGTCTTCCGGAATGTGCTTCGCTGGGCGGTCGCGCCAGCTGTTTGGCGTCCAGGTCATGGGTTTCTCCTTAAGGTCGCGCTTTATGCACAGGCAATCACCGACAATCAAGCGCCCGAAAGCGGATATGACATGAAAGTGTGGCCGATCTGGGCTAATCAGGCTAGCAAATAGAAAACACCTCCCAGTCGGAATTGTCTGAATGTCGCAGCTCTTTATCGCTCATGGTCATCGTGATGTGGACTCAGTGCTCCATGTCCACGAAGCCATGCGCCGCGCGTCTATACCGACTTGGTATACCCCGCCCGGCAGCAAGGAGGTCGATCCGGAATCGGTAAAAGAGGCGATTGATAGCGCGTTTGGGATGGTGGTTCTGGTTTCTGCCTCCTCGATCCGGTCCAAAGCTGTCGAAGCGCAGTTGGATCAAGCGCAGCGGCTCGGGCTGAAACTGTTTCCGATCCGGGTCGATAATGCCCGATTGTCGAAACCTTTCAAATCCGCCCTCGCAGATCAGCTCACTGACTCCTTGGGGGATGACGGCGCGCTCGAGCGGCTCGTAGACGCGGTGAAGAAACGCTATGAGCGGCGCTGTCCGGTCATCTCTGTGATGAACTTAAAAGGCGGCGTCGGTAAAACGACGATTGCTAGTCAGGTCTTCGGAGCCTGGCATGCCAGCCTTGGCGGACGGACGCTTCTGATCGATCTCGACCCGCAATATAATCTGACCGAAACCTTCTTTGACATGGAGTATGCCGACGCGAGCTCGGCCCGTGATAAATCGGTCATTTCCTTGTTCGAGCGTTCCAGACTGCATGCCTATGATATGACGTCACCGAGCGAAAGCTGGTCTAGCATCAATACCGAACCCTTCGATCCGGTCGGCCGCGAGACGATCGCTCATAATCTTTTGACCGGAACTGGGGCGCCGGATGGGCGGCTGGATCTAATCTCAGGTCAGTTTGAGATTTCCAAATACGCATTTGCGACCCGGCCCGACGATTTGTCGACTGTCGGCGCTAACTTTCGGCGCATGATCGACTATTATCGCAGCGAATATGATCTGATCATTTTCGACACCAATCCGAACGCGACCTTCTTAACCCGTTGCGCGCTGGAAGCCGCCGATCGTGTGCTCACGCCGATGCATCCCGACATCTACTCGCTACGCGGGGTGAAATTGCTCAATCAGGTCATCCAAGAGCAGATTAGCGACGATAAGCGCCCTGACCTCTCGGTTCTGTTCAATGCTGTGGGTCGATCGGAGCAGTCTAATTTTGAAGCTGACGCTCGAAATGGCGCGTTCGACGACCAAGCTGGGTTTGCACTGTCCAAATCCCTCCTCGCCAGCGCCCTACCACGATCGGGGCATTTAGTTGTGCGCGGCGCAGAGGCGGATGATCTGCCATGGCAACGCCTGGTTATTCATCGCGGCCGAGGCGGCGGCCTGAAGCGTATTCGGCAAAGCCTCACAGCGATTGCAGGTGAATTGAAACAGCTAATGGAAGCCTAAACGCTCGGGTCTCGCGGCGCATTCAGGGACGCTGCTTGAAACATCATCCGGATCAAACAGGCTTGTAGTCCCAAAACGACAAACAAAGCTGGCAGCCCGCCCACATTTGAGAGCATGCGCACCCCATCAATGCCGCTAAACGCAACCATGATCCAGGCGAGCAGACACAGCAAAATGACCCACAGTATCTTGAGCCGCGGCGCGCTGGGTTCAGTCTCATCGGCTTCCGTCATCGCGTGCGTATGGGCCTTACAAATCTGAGAAATCGCTTCGGTATTGCTGTCGGCTGCGGTGACGTAAGAGATAAAGGACAACAAGAGCAAAACCGGGATCATCAAGGCGCTGAGCGGAAGCTCGGCAAGCGCCCGAAACATCACAGATTCAGGCCCACTCGCATCGAGCGACGCTTTCAACACCCCGTCCTGGGTGAGATCAATTTGCATAGCAAACACGCCAAACGCGCTCATCCAAATCATCGAGAACAGAGCTGGGAGGACCAGGTTCACCAGCACAAAGGCGCGCACAGAATAGCCGCGCGCGATCCGCCCCAAAAACATCGCCGTCACAGGCGCCCAGGCGAGCCAATTGGCGAAATAGAAACTGGTCCAGCTCTCGGCCCATTCATGGTCGCTGCTTGCGGCTCCAATCATCAATGAGCGGTCTAGAAACTCGCTCGCATAGCCAATGATCGCCTTGCTGCCCTGCCCCAGCATTTCACCCGTGGGCCCGAACACGAGAACGAAACCGATAAAGGCGAAAAAGAACCAGATATTGGTAACCGAAAGGACCCGAATGCCCTTCATCAGGCCGGTGAGCGAGCTGACTAAGACCACGAGGCCAATTCCGACCGCCACCAAAGCCAGTGACAGCGGACCGCTGGGTAATCCCGTCAAATCGGCGATGCCGCCCGATAGAAGCAGCATGCCCGCGCCCAGAGACGCCGCCATGCCCATGACCAATGCCAACAAAATGGCAGCATCCAGAAATGCGGCGACAGGGCTCGGTAGGGGTCGTCCAAGCAATGCCACGAATGGCCCCGACACCGAGTACGGCTTACCCAAATTGTGATAGGCCAGCGCAAAGGTCAGCGCGGCGACGGTATAGATCGCATAAGGCGAAATCGTCCAATGCATGAACAGGCTAACCAAGCTGAACTGCTGCGCTTCAGCGCTCGCCGCCTCAATGGCTCGCCCTGCACCGCCTGGGTCGTAAAGGTGGAATAGCGGCTCCGCCATCGCCCAGAACAAAATGCCTGTCGCGATCGTTGTGCACAGCGTGATCGAAAACCAGCTCCAGGGTTTCAAAATCGGTGTCGCGCCGGTGCCGCCAATCGTCACTTTACCGAGTGGGGAGAAGACGACCGCAAGACAGGTCAGAACAAAGCCGAACACCGCCCATGAAATCGTGGTTGAAAATGTCGCGAGGATCCAATCATTCATCGCCGTTGCGACCGCAAAGAAGCCATCTAGACTGACCAAGCTAGCAATTGCGGCAGCGATGAAAATCGTCATTGGGACGAGAATCACAAAGGGGCGCAGGGATCCATCCCGCGCCCCTTTAGAAAGCTGCAACCCCGTCAAACCTTAGCCGTCCAAGCCTTCAGGCTGTCCGACCACAATGAAGGTAAAATTCTCTGGGTTAAGGTATTCAACTGCAACGCGGTTCACATCTTCAAGCGTCACCGCTTCGACCATCGCATTTCTTTTATCGAAGAAATCGACCGGCAGTTCATCCAAACGAACGCCCATCATGCGGGCCGCGATTTTGGCATTAGAATCAAATCCAAGCGGATAAGATCCAGTGAGATAAGCTTTCGCCGCAGCCAGCTCCTCTTCGGTCATGCCGTCAGCGACCATCGTGGACATGTTTTCCTTGATCCCAGAAATGAATTCGCTCGCGCTTTCATTCTTGGTTTGCCCACTTCCGCTCCAGAGCTGGATTTTTTCTTGGCTGCTGACTTGCGTATAAATGCCATATGTCAGGCCTTTCGCAACGCGTAGATCCTTCATAAGGCGACTTTCAAAACCGCCGCCACCAAATGTGTAATTGAGCACAACAGCGGTATAGAAGTCGGGATCTTCGCGGGTCATTGCAGGCGCTGCAAACGTCACCAAGCTTTGCGGTTGAGGCAGGTCTATCACAACCGGATCAGCGGCCGGTTCTAACAGGACAACATCGCTTGTTTCAGCGGTTTCGCTTGTCTCCGGCAATCCAGCAACCGCTTCATCAATAAGCGGGGCAAGCGCTTGGGGAGAGATCGCTCCGACCGCGGTGA
Organism: Hyphomonas sp. ske169; assembly: GCF_056850855.1. Classification (NCBI taxonomy): domain Bacteria; kingdom Pseudomonadati; phylum Pseudomonadota; class Alphaproteobacteria; order Hyphomonadales; family Hyphomonadaceae; genus Hyphomonas; species Hyphomonas sp. ske169. Next base: position 959,046 of record NZ_CP096146.1, read on the forward strand.
CAAGCATTCCCTCTTGCACCATCAATTTGTCTTTTTGCGCCCGCATCGCGTCCTGGGTCAGCGCCGCAAGACTCGCAGCGCTGGTTTCCCGCGCATAAGCGTGATCAGGGAAAAGCGCCTCAGCGCGCGCCCGGCTGGCCAGATATTGCGGGTTAGTTTCACGAGTTTGCAGGCTAACCTCTTGTTCGCGCTTAAACCGCTCAAACGGGCCGTCATCGAAGCGAGGCTCGGCAAAGGCCAGTGCGATCATATCGAAAGACGCGTCGGCATTGTCCGTCAACATGGACGCATTGCAGAACGTGCTCTCATTCGACGCCCCGCATGAGAAGCTCATATTCAGCTCTTCCATGCCTTTGAAGAAGGCTTGCGCGTCAAGCTCCCCAGCCCCTTCATTCATGTGATAGACCATGGCATTGGTCAGGCCTTCTAAGCCTTCCGGATCATTGGTCTCGCCGGCTTTCCACGCCATACGCAAAGACAGGATCGGAATGGATGGCTCTTCAACCAACCAAACAGATACGCCGCCAGGGGTGGTGAATTGCTGGATCGTTGCAAACTCGCCGTCATGGATTTGAACGTCGAGTGTTGTCGCTTCCGCATCACCGCCAGTGTCTGTGCCGCCTTCTGTCGAAGGGGCGCACGCCGCCAAAGAAAGCGCGAGCGCCGCGCCGCTAAAGATCATTGAGCTTCGCATGATTAAAGCTCCCCTTCTTCGGGCAGCAATTGTGCCTCAATGTAATTGTTTCCATCGGCAAACACCGCACGTACGGCCGCTAAAGCCTGCTCCGGGGTGACGGCGCGCATGTCTTCGGGATAGCTCATCAACGTATCGATCTCACCGCCAATTGCGAGCCAGCTGCCGAACAAGTTAGCCATGCTTTCCTGACTGTCTCTGGCATAGATCGCCTCGGCAGCTTTCGAGTTACGCACTCTGACCACGTCTTCTTCAGAGAATCCGGCGTCCAATTGTTTCGCGATCTCCGCGGTGACGGCGGCCTCGAGCTCTTCCATTGTGACCCCTGGGCTCGGCGTCGCATAGATGACAGCTGGTCCATTATCGTGAAGGCCAGTCCAGGCAAACGTGCCCGCATTCACAGCCACCTTTTGCTCTTCGACCAGTGCAACATAGAGCAAGCTTGTATTGCCGCCGCCGAGCACATCCAGGCCGACATCGAGCGCATAGGCGAAATCTGTATCTCGCTTCTGGCTGGTGCCATTAAAATAGCGATACCAAACCGGCTGGCGCACCTTCGGATCGCGGTGGACGATCTCTTGGGTTTCGCTGAGCGGCTCGACGTCGGCCCATTTGCGTGTGCCATCGACCAAGCCGGAAGGTTCGATCAGCCCATAATGCTCTTCGGCGAGGGTGCGAACCTCTTCGCCTGATACATCCCCCGCGACGACCAGAATAGCGTTCTCGGGCGAATAGTATTTTTGATAAAAATCGATGCCATCCTGGGGCGTAAGCGCCTCGACTTCATCCATCACCCCAATCACCGTGATCTCGTAAGGATGATCTTCCCAAAACTCCGCCAGCACTTGCTCACGTAAAACTGCGCTTGGATTGTTATCGATGCGCTGCCGGCGTTCCTCCCGGACCACATCGCGCTCAGTGATGAAGCTGCCTTCCGGATCTTCATCAATGATAAGGTCGGTCATGCGTTCAGCTTCGAGTTCCATCATCCGACCGAGATGTTGTCTCGCAACGCGCTGATGATAAGCGGTGTAATCCCAGCTGGTGAAGGCATTGTGCTGTCCACCGAGGCTAGAGACGATGGAATCGAACTCGCCATCTTCCAAATCGTCAGTGTCTTTGAACATCACGTGTTCAAACAGGTGCGCAATGCCAGATTTGCCCGGATCTTCGTCCACAGCCCCGACTTTGTACCAGACCATATGCGTGACAACCGGCGCCCGGTGATCTGGCAAGACCACCACATCCATACCATTGCTGAGGGTAAACGTTTCGGGGGCCCAGGCATTGGTTGCGTCGTCCGCAACTGCCGGGCTCCCTAGCAAAGCCAGGGCAGCAAAACCGCCGGAAATCCTATACTTCATTCCATTCTCCGTTTGCGCGCCCCAAAGTGTTTTGATCAGGGCGCTTTATGTCCCGGGCAGCTTAATTCGCTCGCCGCTGCCACGTTCAATCGTAATCGCCTCGCCGCCCGTGGCGCTATCTTCGGTCTCTTGTTCCGAACCGTCAGAGCTGAGCACACGATCAGAAACGCTCGCAGATTTGCGGATAATGCTGGCTTCTTCCCAATCCACCTGTTGGCGGATTACGGGGCTAACCGCATTGGCCCCAGCTGCAGCAACCAGAGCACGTTCTGAGGCGCTGGCCGATTGTCCAATATCAGCGCCGAACGCAGACGCCGTACCGGCGCGCGACGGATCGACTTCAAAAGGCTGACCTGAACCGGGTGCTGGTGGGCGCAGGCTATAGTCTGGTGGGATCACCAACGGCGCCTTCTTGACCACCCGAAATTCATCTGGGCTATTGGTTCCGCCGAGGGATGCACATCCGCTCAACATGCCAATCGCCACACCGGCAGAGAGTATTAAAGCAGTTTTCTTCATGGCGTCCTCGCCTATTCCTCGTTTACGGCCCCAGCCGTATTCTCTTCTCGCGACATTAGAAACTGGTCAGCAAAGAGCAAGACCGCACCAACAGAAATCGCCGCGTCAGCAACATTAAAAACATAGTTGAAAAAGTATGGGCGGAAGATTCCGCTAAAATCGAGGAAATCCACCACGGCCCCAAATCGAATGCGGTCAATCACATTACCAAACGCACCGCCGATTACCAAAGCCAGCGCGACGCCTGTAAACCGCCGCCCAGCATTGAACAGCCAAACCGTAAATCCAACCGCAATTGCCGTCGTCATCAGGACCAAGAACCAACGCATTAGGCCCTCAGATTGTCCAATTCCAAAGCTGATCCCGCGGTTCCACACCATGGTCAGATCAAAAAATGGCAAAACGTCAATCTGGCCGCACCGCTGGGTTTGATCCAAACACCCCAAAGCGTTGAACTTTGGTTCGTTTAGGATCAGCCATTTCGACCATTGATCCAAGATCACGATGATCGGAATTAAGAAGAACAGGGCATAGCGGAACGGCTTGGTCATACTTAACCTCTGACTTCCCGAATAGCAGCCGCATCGCGCGGTGTCACATCCGGAAACTCGGGATCTGCGGTCGCCGGATCGAAATATTTCCAGCTGCGGGCGCATTTGATGCCGCTCGCTTGGCCGGGCAGCACCGCAACGCTCGCCTCCTCTGACAATTGGAACGCGTCCGCCGGAGCTTCGCTCGCGACCAATTCCGCTTGTGAGGTGATGAAAATATCCTCCGCCGCTTCGCCTTCATAGGCCGCCATCAAGTCAGCATCATTGATATAAACCGTCGGTGCGGCTTCGAGGGAGGAGCGGATCCGTTTCTCGCGGCGCTCAATCTCAATCGCGCCGGTCACGACGCGGCGAACGCGGAAGATTTTCTCCCAGCGCGCAGCCAGATCCGCATCTTTCCAATCGAGCGGCGTTTCCGGCAATTGCAGCAAGTGCACGCTGTCCGCTCGGTCGGCAAAAACGCTTAACAAGAACGCTTCTTCAGTCGTGAACGGCATGATTGGCGCAAGCCAAGCCAGCAGGCGCTCCAAGATCGCGGCCATCACTGTGCGGGCCGATCGGCGACGCGTGTCGCTCGGCGCATCGCAATAGAGGCTGTCTTTGCGGATATCGAAATAGACCGCCGAGAGATCGACCGAACAGAAGTTCAGCAAAGCCGCCATGACGCGCTTAAAGTCATGCTCGTGATAGGCCTTACGGACAAGATCATCGAGTTCCGCGAGGCGGTGCAGGACCCAATTCTCAAGGCTCGGCATTTCGACCGGCAGCACCGCTTCATCTGGCGTGTAGCCGTCCAGCGCGCCGAGCAGATAGCGCAGCGTATTACGCAGGCGGCGATAATTCTCGACCGCGCCTTTGATGATCTCATCCGAGATACGCAGGTCTTCGGTATAGTCTGCACTGGCCGTCCAGAGGCGAAGAATCTCAATGCCATATTGTTTGGCAAAATCGGCCGGATCGATCGTATTGCCGATCGATTTCGACATCTTCTTGCCCTCGCCATCAACAATCATGCCGTGGGTGACGACTTGTTTGAACGGCGCCATGCCGCGCGTTGCGCAGCTTTCCAGCAAAGAAGACTGGAACCAGCCGCGATGCTGGTCAGAGCCTTCCATATAGACGTCCGCGACACCTGTCTCATCGTCAATGATGCCGCGATCGCGCAGCGCAAAGGCGTGCGTGGTGCCGGAATCAAACCAGACATCGAGCACATCATTCACCTTGTCCCAGCCAGTTGCGTCGTCGAGGAAGTCGCTGACCTCAGCGGAGAACCAGCCTTCAACACCCTCTTCCCGGATCTTGGCGAGAATTTTCTCATTAACAGCTGCCGCTTCGGTTTCTGGCAACGCAGCGGTGTGCGGCTCGCCTTTCTCATTGACGAGCAGCGTGATCGGCACACCCCAATTACGCTGGCGCGAGATTAGCCAGTCTGGGCGATCAGCGACCATGGCTTTTAGACGGTTATATCCGGTCGGCGGCACGAATTTGGCCTGCTCAATACCCTCAAGCGCCATTTCGCGCAGGGGTCTGGAGCCGTCTTTGCCAGGCGTATCCATGGCGATGAACCATTGCGGCGTAGCCCGGCGGATCACTGGCGCTTTCGAGCGCCAAGAGTGTGCGTCGCGGATCGTCGTCATGCCGCGCGCGAGCAGGTTGCCGCTTTCGGCGAGGGCTTTGATCACTTCAGGATTGGCTTTGCCTTGTTCGCCGCGCTTCTTGCCGGAGGTGCGGATGATATCAAGCCCGCCGAGAGGTGCAGGCACGTCTTCGATATAGCAGCCATCCGGATCGACGATCTGACGGATCTGCTGTGTCGTACGGCCAGACTCGACCCAGACATTGAAATCATCCTCACCATGGGCGGGTGCGGTATGGACGAAGCCCGTCCCGGCATCATCGGTGACGTGGTCACCGGCGAGCATTGGGATGTCGTGGGTAAAGAACCGATCCAGTGCGTGCAAAGGATGCGAGAGCGTTTTCAACGATGCCGGGTCGACATCGGAGACACGTTCCCAGTCTTTAATCTTCGCATTGTCACGCACGCTTTCTGCAAGCGCATCGGCGACCACAAGCAACTCACCCGTTTCCGCGTAAGGCGCAAAGCCAAGTTCCTCTTCAGTCATCACATCACCGACTTTATAAAGTCCGTAGGCGATATTCGGGCTGTAGGAGACGGCCTGGTTCGCAGGGATCGTCCAAGGCGTGGTCGTCCAAATCACGACGCTAGCCCCAGCGAGCTCAGGCGCGCCGTATTTCACCGGAAACTTCACCCAGATCACTGGCACTTTGCGGTCGTGATACTCAACTTCCGCCTCAGCCAGCGCCGTGCGTTCAACTGGCGACCACATGACCGGCTTGGCGCCGCGCACCAAGCGTCCGCCCATCGCGACACGCAAGAATTCGCGCACGGTCGCAGCTTCGGAGTTAAAGTTCATCGTCAAGTACGGGTCGTCCCACTCACCTTCGACGCCGCAGCGACGGAAGCCGGCTTTCTGAACCTCGATCCACTCCGCCGCATATTCGCGGCAGGCGCGGCGGAACTCGTCGCCAGGTACGTCATCCTTGGTCCGGCCTTTTGAGCGGAACTGTTCTTCCACTTTCCACTCAATCGGCAAGCCGTGACAGTCCCAGCCTGGCAGGTAAGAGGCATCATAGCCACGCATCTGGTGATTGCGGACAATGATATCTTTGATGATCTTATTCATCGCCGTACCGAGATGGATCGGGCCATTCGCATAAGGCGGGCCATCATGCAGGATGAACGGTTCAGCGCCGCGCGCTTTGGCGTCGGCACGGAAGCGCTCATAGAGCTTCATTTCATCCCATTTTTCGATCCACTTCGGCTCAGCTTTCGGCAAGCCGCCGCGCATCGGGAAGTCAGTGGTCGGCAAGAACAAAGTGTCCTTGTACGGGTTTTCTTGTTTTTTCGGTTTGTCAGTCTCGGCCATGTCAGTCGTCTTCGGATCAGCGTATGAAGAAAGGGCTAAAGGTCCCCGGCCGCGAGCTCTTATGAGCGGGCGACCGGGCCGCTAATTCGAATAATAGATATGATTGCGGCGCTGTTCATGCGGCCCGCTTAGCAGGGCTCGCTGGGCCTGTCATCCCGCCAGATGAAGCCGCGCGTCTTCAACATCACGGTGCATTTGCGTGACCATGTCATCTAGGGCGTCAAATTTTAGCTCTGGCCGCAAATAACGGACCAGCGCGATCTCCAATTGTTGGCCGTAAAGATCGCCGTCAAAGTCGAAAATGAAAGTCTCGAGCAAAGGATCTCGAATGCCCGTCGTGGGCGTCCGCCCAAAATTAGCAACGCCAGGGCGCCATTCGTCTTCACCCGCTAGGCGCGCACGCACCGCATACACGCCATGCCGGGGATGGATCAGCTCGCCCAAATGCAAGTTCGCGGTTGGAAACCCGATGGTGCGCCCGCGTTTCTCGCCATGTTCCACGGTGCCATCGACGACCCAGTCATGGCCTAAGATTTCTGCAGCCTTTTCTGGCGCCCCAGCGATCAGCGCTTCGCGGATGGCCGTGGATGAGGCTTTCGCGCCTAAAGCTTCGATTTTCTCAATGATTGTCACCCCGAAGCCAAGGGCTCGGCCCAGCGAGGCCAGCCGCGCAGCATCGCCCATGCGGCCTCGTCCAAACCGGAAATCGAACCCGACCGTGACATGCGCAGCGCCAATCCCGTCTTTGAGGACATCGCGCGCGAAGGCTTCATCGGTCATGGCCGCCATGTCGGCATTGAAAGGCAGCTCGAAAATTGCCGCTGCGCCCAGTTCAGCCAGTCGCGCATTGCGCCGCGCGGGCCGGTAGATCCGGAAAGGCGGGTCATCTGGTCGGAAGAAGGCACGCGGCGGCGGTTCAAATGTCGCAATACCGAGCGTGCCGCCTGCAGCGACAGCTCCCTCGATCACCGCACGGTGCCCGGCATGAACGCCATCAAAATTGCCCAATGCAATCGAAAATCCGCGAGCCTCGCTCGGAACGTCTTTATAATGGGCAATAACCGTCATTAGGCGTCTCGGCTTGGCACCATGACCATCGCTTCGCCCGAAATCGCGGCCTTACCATCGACATTACAAGAGACTTTCAAGGTCACGCGGTTGCCGCGCTCTTTCATCTCTGTAACGACAACCCGCACAATCACTTCTGAGCCGATATAGACCGGCCGACGGAAGCGCATGTTTAGGCCGACAAAGATCGAACCGGGGCCCGGCAGATCATTGCCGAGAATGCCGGAAATATAGCTCGCCGTCAGGGCACCGTGGGCGATCCGCTGGCCAAACTGTGTTTGCTTGGCGAATTCCTCATCCATGTGAAGCGGGTTTCGGTCGCCCGATACTTCGGCAAACAGATCGATATCCTTCTCGGTAATGGTGTGCACGGTTTCATGCGTCATTCCGATGGACATGTCCTCGAACTTATAGCCTTCTTTATACGTCATGGCGGTTACGTCTCCATTTTCGCTCACGGCGTGTTACAGTGTGTTGCATGGTTCGTCACCATGTGAGTTTCGGCATCGCCCATTTTGCGGTCACTGAATAGTCTGCCAGCAGGTCTGCGACCTCTTGCTCAAAATTGACGCCATGCTCTTTTAGGCCCGTGCCGACATATAGCCCATGGAAGCCGTGGCTCAGCGCGCCTTGCATATCCGTGGCTGGGCTATCGCCGATACAAAGCGTCCGCCCGGGCGCTGCCTCGACACCGAGATCGGCAAGCTTTGCTAATGCCAGATCGTAGATCGGGCGGTGCGGTTTACCGGGATAAATGACCCGCCCACCCTCTTCTTCGAAGACTTTGGCGAGCGCGCCGGCGCACCAATGAAGTTGATCGCCAATGCGAACGCGAATGTCCGGATTGGCGCAAATCATCTCCATTTCGCGATCAGCAGCTTCTGCAAGCCTGTCGCGATAATCATCGGGATGATCGTTCACTTGGTCTTCCAGGCCAATGCAGAGGACCGTGTTCGAGTTGCGCTCATCTCCGAATTGAAGATCCAGGCCCTCATAAAGATAACGGTCGTGCTCCCAACCTTCATCGGCGCCCATACGCCAGAAAACCTCGCCGACGCGTTGGCTGAGCACGTCGCGTGTGGCGTCGCCTGAGGTCACGCAATCGTCATAGGCTTCTGGCGGAACGCCCAAAGGATCAAAGTGGCGGATGGCCTGCTCTTTGGGAACTGGCGCATTGGTGATCAGGCAGACCGCGCCGCCCTGATCACGAAACCGCACCAGAGCTTCGCAAGCTTCCTCAAAGGCGAAACGCCCATTGTGAATAACGCCCCAGACATCGCAGAGAATGGCGTCATATTGATCCGAAAGTGCGGCCAGTCCGCCGGGAAAGTGTGGTACTGTCATGGCCGCGAGTTAGGAGCCCTCAATGCTGGCGTCAATCTTAAGACGCGCGCGAGGTTAGCATCCGAACCAGTTCAGCTGGCGGCGCTGTTTCTTCCATCAAAGATGATTTGATCGGCCGCGGCGCGCCAAAAATGTGTCCCTGCCCATACGGAATGCCATATTCGAGCACTTCCACGACGCTGACTTCTTCTTCGATCTTCTCGGCAATCAGCGTCACGCCATAACGCGAGCAGACAGCCGCCACTTCATCACCTGAAATCTTGCGATCGGCTGATGAGTTCGGGCGCGGCCCAAATGGATCGCGTAGCTGGTCGATCAGATCTCCGCCATTGAATTTCACAAACCGAATGCCCGCATCCTGCAAACGCGGCAAATCAATATCAATGCTCTCCGCGTGATCGATGGAGAACCGGAACCCAAGCGCGGTTAAACGCTCCATCGCTTCTCTCATCTGGCGGGACCGGTGCTCAAAACGGCTAGCTCGAATTTCAAAAATCAGCGCACCTGCAAGGTCGCGGTTTTGTTCCATGTGATTCAAGAAAAATGGAAAAAAGTGTGGATCTTCAAGCGAGTGCGAAGAAACATTGCAAAACACACCAACACGGCGATCTCGCGCAGCGAGGCGGCGAACCACCTCCACCGAGCGATACAGCATCATATTGTCGAGCACGCCGAGCAAATTCGCGCGACGCGCAGCATCCAGAAAGTCAGCTGGAAGAATCAGGGATCCGTCCGGATCCCGCAAACGCGTAAATCCTTCATAAAAAGAGACGCGTCGCTGGGGCAGCGATACGATGGGCTGCAAGTGTAGATCAACACGACCATCTTCGAGCGCATCTTTCACTCGGCGCAATACAGCATCATCCTGCGGCGCCACCTCTCCGGTGGTTTCGGCGTCGGCGAGCTTGGTTTCAAAACTCCGCGACAGACGCTCGATCAGTGTTTCGAGTTGGCGCATCTCGCTGACTAAAGCATCGCGTCGTTCTGTCAGCTCTTGTTTGACCGTCGTCTCGATCGAGGTTGTGCGCGCTTCAATCACATCCATTCGCTGCGCCGTGTCTCGCTGCGAAACTTCAAACGCATCGATCCGGTTTGACAGGTCGTCTGACTTTCCTGAGCGTGTGGAAAACAAGTGCACTTGGCCGATCAACGCCGTGATGATCGCACCGGCACCGATCGCGAGCTGCAGGTCGATTGCTGCATATGTAAACAGCGCCCAACCGGCTCCTGCCCCCATCAAGGCGTATAATATAAAGACCAAGGCGATCATTCCTCACAGCCCCTGTGAATACGATAATCTTAACAAATAGGCGTCAAGTGTTAACGAATTGGTAGCAATAGGGCTGATTTGCAGCGCGTGCCAAGTTCAGTTTATTCCGTCCACAACATTTCTTTCCTGATCGAGGAATTCGCGCAACGCCTGAAGTTTTGGCAAGATCGCTTGCAGGTCTGAAAAGTCTTGTGACTCCAAGACTTTACTCGCGAGCGGCGCCATCGCTTGAATACCCTTATTGCGAGCAGCACGGCCTGCTTCAGTCAAAGTTACAATCTTTTGCCGCCGGTCTTCTTTGCTTCCGACAATCGCGACATAGCCTTTACGTTCGAGCTTCCCCAAAATCGCAGTCATTGAAGGCTTCGTCATTTGAAACGCTTTGGCGAGATAGCTTGGGGTCTTACCATCCCCGAGGCGGGCGAAATGGTTCAAGACACCAAACTCTGATGGGTTGAGATGTGGCGCCAATACTCGCGCAAGCCGTGCTGTGCTCAGCTGATTGATGATGCCGATCTCGTTGAACAATGCGAAGATAAGGCGACTGGGGTCTGAATCACTCATGCGGCCGAGTTTATCAGCTTACTTTCCAGCGGCCAGCGCGGACTGGCAGCGGGGAATTTTGTATAGCCAACACGCCCCAGCATATGGATCACGCCGTCTTCGTGTACCCCAAGTTCGGTTCGGATGGCCGCGTAGGGCCCAGCCATTTCTGGAAATTCCTGTAAAATCTGGCTAAGCGGATGCACGCAGACGCCTGCTTGCTGAGCGGCAAGATTCATCCGGACCCAGGCTCGCCCGGCTTCGAGCTGGCTCAATCGCGTGTTTTCCTCGGCTTTGATCCACACAAAGCCTTGCGCAGAATGGATGATCGGATCGTACATTTTCAACCCCTCCTTATACGCCGTGCTGCCAGGCGTATCGAGCCCTTCACGGGTGACGATCCCGGTCATCTTCATCAATCCCATCGGGATACCGCCCATATCGATGCCATCCGGGTTGGCGACCACTTCGCGGTTTCCAATCCGCATCAGATCGACACTTTCGCGGCGCGTAGGATCCGTCGCGAGCTCGATTTGAAATCCTTCCCGAGCGAGCGCGATCATCCGGTCCCGTTGCGAAGGATCTATCGTGCCACCGATGTCGAGATTTCCAGCGCCACTTGCAATAATCCGATCAATTGTCGCCTGCTCCACTGCTCGGTCGGCAGCAAAAGGCTCTTTGGTTGATCGGCGTTCGAGAATATTGGCGAACAACGGATCAGGCTGGGCGGCTGCACTTTTTAAGAACCGAACACTCGCGATTCTGTTCTGATTCAGTCGCGGATAGGCTTGCGCGTCCGGAAACGGGGTGATGCTGGCCTGATATCCGCGCTCAGCTGCCGCAATGCGCAAGAGTTCGAGCATACATCCAAATCCAATTGTGATTTGCCGATCAAACGGATCGGTGTGCGGCAGGCGCCGATCTAAATCGACATAGACGTGGATCTGGTCTTCGCCGACGAGTTCAAATTGCCAGGGCTGGCGATTGTGGGGATTGGGCGCAAGGATCGCATAGGCCAAAGCGTCGAGGCGAGGATCCCCGAAACTCTCCCCTGCTTGCTGCCAAGGGGCCCTGGCTTTTGCGAGCCCAGGGCCATTCGCGGAGGAAAGAACGCCCACGCCTCCGACCAGAGCCACTGCACCACCTGTCATCAGCAAAGTCCGTCGATTGATCATAACGTGTATCCTTAGCAATTTAATTAGTTAGCTTACTTACTATTATAAGTGCGTGTTTTGGTCAAGCGGTAACGTGGCCAAAGGGCCACAGTGTTGTGATCATTCGAAAAGATCGCCGGCTTCTGGCAGTCCCGGGTTTGACACAGGCGGCTTAGATTTCTACCCAAGAGGTCTGATCCCGGCACACCCACGGTCCACGGTCACTTTTTGACCGGATGGGGGCGTCTCGGGGGAGACAGGGGTCCTGCGAAAGCAGGACCCCGTCGCTTTATTCAGGGACGTCCACGATATCGACAAAGATTGGCTGCTGCAGCGGCCAGGTATGCTCACCCCGTTCGGGATCACACCAGATATGCACTCTTGCGACCGGCAATGCGTCCCCGCGGCAGGCATCCAGCCAAACTTTGGTACGGTCACGATAGATGATCGAAAACCCGGCGGATGTCCGCCAAACTTGAACATCGCCGGTATCGAAAACCGTTTGTTGCCGTCCGGTGTGCGCCCTAAGCACTGCCGAATCAAAGCCCCCGACCGGAATGCCATCTTCGACGACTCGAAGCGCGTCAGACATTTCATACGCTTTGTTCAAACCCGCGACAAAACCCTCGACCCCTTCCGGCCCGACCACCAATAATGGCGTGTCTCGCCCGGCGTCCCAAGATCGGTTTCGAACCTCGTCCAGGCCCTGAATATCGCTCGATCTAAGCGAAAACAGCATCACCGCATCCAATAGCCTAAGGTCATCTTCGTGCAGGCCTGCTGTGACGCCTGCGGGCGCACCAAACAAGATCCGCTTTCCACCAACCACAACCAGCGCGCAGGGCCGGTCCCCGACGCCCGAGCCGCATGGCAAGAGCGCGAAATCTGTCGGTGCCACATTGATATCGGGCGTGGTTTGACTTGATGATCCGCCACAGGCTGTCACCAATCCACAGAATGCCGCTACCCAAAAAAGCAAGTTCAGTCGCATTGCGCGCCTCCTGCCCTTACGTCTACGTTAAGACTGTTACCTTTTTCTCTGCGACGATCTCGTGTTCGATATGTCCGACCCCTGAGATTTCGACCCGCACACGATCTCCCGCTTTCAACCATGTTGGCGGATCAAACCCTGCCCCAACCCCCGCTGGCGTGCCGGTAAATATGACGTCGCCGGGCTCTAGTGTGAATGCAGCCGTAAGATGGGCGATCTGCTCTGCGATGGAGAACGTCATATCCCGCGCATGACCGCTTTGGCGCAACTCGTCATTGACATAGCCGCGCACTTCCACCGCGCCAAAATCTTCAATCTCATCGGGTGTCACTAGCATTGGCCCAAACGGCGCATGCGTGTCGAACCCCTTGCCCATAATCATGGTCTGGCTGGCGCGCTGCCAATCTCGAACGGAAAAGTCGCAACCGCAGCACAGACCCGCAATCATCTCCCAAGCGCGATCTTTTGGGACATGTCGCCCGGTTTTTCCAATGATCGCGACGATTTCCGCTTCATAGTCCAATTGCTCTGAAACGGCCGGCAGATGGACGTCCGCATAGGGGCCATTGGCGGCTGTCGATTGTTTGTTGAACCATTTTTGCACGCTCGGCGCGGTGTTTTTCATGAAAGACACCGACTCTTTGGCATGCTCGGAATAGTTGAGGCCGATCCCCAGAATTTTACGCGGTCGCAATATCGGCTGAAGGATCTCAGCCTCTTCTAAGGCCACCTGCCCGCCCCGCCCCGCGGTCTCGGCAGCCGCCCGGAGATCTCGTAAGAGATGTACCAGATCTTCAGCCTCTGTCAGCCGAACTTGATCCCCCTCGACCAAGCCCGCGCGCGTCGTTCCTCCCAAGTTTACATTGACCCATTTCATTGGCGTGTGACCTCTTGGCTACGATTGGACGAAACCGGATGATTTCTGTGAGAGTTTCAATTGAAGCCTGACCTTTAGAAGTCTAACCCTGATCCTCTCATTGGTGGGATAATAGAAAGTAGAGTTCAGATGACACAAGGCCTTCGCGCGCAAGAAAGCACGCTCGCCGATCTTTTGTGCAATGGTATGGAAATGGCGATGCCGCCCTATCAGCGCAGCTACTCTTGGGAAGCCAATGAGGCGCAGGCACTTCTATCCGATCTACAGGATGTCAGCGAAGGGAGCGAAAAGCATTTCATCGGCGCGATTGTGCTGGTGAAAGATGGCGACCGTTTCCTCATCGTTGATGGACAGCAGCGCCTCACGACGCTGACAATCTTACTGAGCGTTCTTCGCGATATGGAGCCGGATGCTGCACGCAAAGAAGAAATCCATGCCTTGATTGCAGATACCGACAACAAGAAGAAGCCGACCTGGCGAATTTCCCTTAACCACATTGACGGTCCCTATTTCCGTGAGGCGATCCAAACGCCTGGCGCAGCTCTCGGGTCTGATGCCGAGCCAAATGAGAGCGAGAGTCAACGGCGGATGAAGCGCAATTTGGACAATTTCACCAAAACCGTGCGGGACTTGTCCCCCGATGCGCAACGCGCGCTGGCAGACACTATCCGGAACAGGATTCTGCTCGTGAAAGTTGTCGTTGAAGACTGGGACGGCGGCTACAATGTTTTCCGGGTATTGAACACACGCGGCAAAGCACCAAACTCGCATGACATTATCAAAACCGACTTGCTCGAAAACGCGAACTTAACGCCGAAAGAAGCGGAGCAGTTTTCTCGCGAATGGTCGGAACATGAGTCGCGACTGGGCGGCTCAGGATTTGACGATCTGCTCTATCAGATCAGCACGCTTTACGCGAAAAAAGCAAAAAAGGGATCCAGCGAGTTCCGCAAAGCAGTGATCAATAAAACCGCTGGCGGCGCACGGCAATTCTTGAGCAAAGAACTGCCTGCCTATGTCGATGCCTATGTGACGATCTCAACTGGAGAAGGCACGTTTGGCAATATGACAGATAAAGTGAACGAGTGCCTCAACCATCTCCGATTGATCGATCACCAATTGTGGCGTGCCCCAGCGCTTAAATTCCTGGTGAATCATAATGGCAGTCCAGAGACCGCTTTCGCCTTTTTCAGAAGCTTAGAGCGCTTTGCGTATGGCGCGATGATGGCGATCACCGATCAGCGTAGCCGGCAACGACGATACCAAAAAATCGCCGATAGTGCGGACAATCCGCGCGCTCTGCTGGCAGAAAATGGCCCGCTCTCCCTTTCAAGAGAGGAACGCCGCGAAATCTCAAACCGGTTGCGCAGCCGCTTCGGCGCTTTTTCGCAGCGGCGAGCCATCGCCTTACGCATGAATGCCGAAATCGAGAGTGGAAAAGCGCTCGGTCCTGGCGATGGCGCAACGGTGGAACATGTGCTTCCGAAAAATCTACCAGACGATTCACCCTGGAAGAATGCCTGGCCAAACTCGGCTGTGCATCGTGACTTGGTCGATACGATCGGAAACTTTGCGTTGCTGTCCTCGGCCATCAATCAGAAAGCCGATAATCTTTCATTCGATGAGAAACGCGAGCTCTACTTTGCGCAAGGGGATCCCGAATTCGCGCTGACCCTTGATATCAAAGACAAAGTGGCCTGGACCCCTGAGGTGACGCGCAATCGCACAGAACATCTCTCAACCATTATGGAAAATGCGTGGCAGCTGGATCGGGCTATGCCGACTCTATCGTGAGCGAAAAGCCTGGATCTGATTGACTAGGAGAGTGATTCTTCGCGTTTGCGGTCGGCCGCATAATCAGCCAGTGTATCGGCCGCATCGCGGGCTTTATCGATGCTAACATCAAGCGCTGAGAGTGCTTCGGAAGCTGAATTCGCCTCCGCTGTGTCAAAGCCGGAGAGCGAGTCAACGAAGGTGCGGCGCGCTTTTTTGGCCGTCACCAGTGCGCTTTCATAGCTGACCAAGTCCGCGCGCAACGCTTTGGCGGATAATCCAGCACCGAACAGTTTCTCGGCTTCCATCGTCGCGACGTCTAAGCCATGAGCAGCGCTTTCGATATCCGATTGGATCAAGGCCACTTGGTCAGGCCTCGCTTCTGCGGCTTCGGCAATCGACGCGACATATGAGCTTTGGGCTGAGTCATCATCGCTGGCGCCGTCCATAAGAACCCGCGCAAATCCCAATAGACCGGTGTTTTTCTCCACCCACAGCTTGCGCTCGGCAAGATCGGTATAGGCATTTGAGACGTTTCGCAGACTGCTTTGCGAAGCCGACAAATTGGTTTCAACCGTTGCTTCCGACGCAACCATAGAAACAGTGGCACATCCGCTAAGGCTAGCTGCCAGAAGGATGGAAACTAATACACTACGCATTCGGGCGTCTCACCTGCATAAAATCATCCCTCACCTGCAATAACACATACAGATGAGAAAATCGCCGTCCATACCCTTTATTCATAAGCTAACTGCCGATAGGTGAAGAGGTCGTGAACAAAGGCAAGAAATGCTCAAACTTTATCCACCTGTAGAGGCACGCCGCACGGGGTTTCTACGTGTCAGCGAGCTCCACGAGATTTATTGGGAAGAATCGGGCAATCCGAACGGGCTTCCGGTTATCGGCATTCATGGCGGTCCGGGCGGCGGTTCGAGCCCCGAAATGCGGCGTTTCTTCGATCCCGCGGTCTATCGCATCATCCTAATCGATCAGCGCGGCTGCGGAAAATCGACCCCGCACTCGGAACTTCGCGAGAACGATACTTGGACGCTGGTCAGCGATATGGAAGCAGTTCGCGAACACCTAGGAATTGAAAAATGGGTACTTTTCGGCGGCTCTTGGGGTTCCACCCTCGCCCTTTCCTATGCCGTCACGCACACTGATCGGGTGTTTGGGCTGATCCTACGCGGGATCTTTTTGCTGACCCATTCTGAAGTTCAGTGGTTTTATCAGGCAGGTGCAAGCCGCCTGTTTCCAGATTCTTATGATCGCTACGTCGCGCCTATCCCCGAAGCAGAACGCGGCGATCTCTTACACGCATTTCACAAACGTCTCACCGGCGAAGACAAGGTACAGCGCCGAAATGCCGCCAAAGCATGGGCTTGCTGGGAAGGTGAGACAATCACTATTCAAGGCCCAACAAGCCGACCGAAAAGGTTTGAGGAAGACGATTTCGCAGACGCCTTTGCCCGGATCGAATGTCACTATTTCGTCAATAAGGGCTTTTTCGAGAAAGACGGCTGGTTGCTCGAGCAGGCGGCAGAAAAACTCAAAGATGTACCCGGGAAAATTGTACATGGGCGCTATGATGTCGTCACACCTCTATCGTCCGCTTGGGCCCTGAAAAAGGCCTGGCCGACCGCCGAGTTGGATATCGTACCGAATGCTGGCCATTCGAGCCTAGAGCCTGGTATCGTCGACAAACTTATCCGCAGCACCCGTGATTTTGGTCGTCGGTTTCGTTCGCAGTGATCTGTCGCAAGATGACATGATTAGGGTGTGGTAGGCTGATCCTATCAAAATCGTCCAATTTAATATTGGACTTTTTGGCCTGCGGTCCCACCTCCCTTGGGTCAAACTTGGGAGTGACATTTAATGAAACATCTATTGCTGGCAGCCTCGGCCGTGGCGGTCGTTGTCGCGTGTGTTAATGTTGAAACTACAGACGCACCAGAAGGCGCTGTCGAAGCGGCCACCACAGAGACACAAGAAATCGCTGAAGAGGTTGTGGAAGTGGTTGAGGCTGCTGCGCCGGAACTCTGCTTGGACGCAGGCCCGCAAACGCCGCGCGACATTTCCAACGTGACCGGATTGAACACTGTGACCTTCCCGAAAGCGCCGCCTTCGACGTCGATGAACCTGTGCAACATCCACACCCACACAAATGCCGAACACAAAGGTCCTGGCTTTAGCGTCTTTGTCGATGCCACCGAAAATGGCGGCTATGCCTGTAACGAATCCGCCGATTTGACAGCCGAAGAGCTGGCGCCATCGGAAGGGGCTTATAAAGGCGTCGTCCCAGGCCAAACCATTGAAGTCCACTGGGTCCACACCACCTGCGACGCAACCCCCGGCGAAGGCCTTGGCGCGTGCGTACCAGAAGGCTGTACAGATCCGCTTCTGCGGGTCGAGGCTCAAACCTTCCTGGTTGTGAATGATACCGAAGCCCTCGATTTCACCGAAATGGCAGCGGTTGTCGATGAAAAAGGCGGCTTCTATCAGGCCGGCATGATCCCATCCGATACAGGCACACCCGTCACTTTCCCTGGCTCAACCACAGGCCCGAGCTACACCCAAGCGGTATGTTCACCGGCTCAAGTGACATGGAATGTTCGTCCGATGTGCGCGAAGCTCGACATCAACTCGCTGCACAAATGGGCGGCCGAGGGCAATGTCTTCAATGAAAGTAAGTCTCATGGCGTCCGCCAACTCGTAACCGCCCCTGAATTGCTGTCGCCTATTCAATAAAGCACGAACCCTCATTCGGCTTGAATGGAACTCAGAAAAAACCCCGCCTCGATTGTGAGGCGGGGTTGTTTTTTGAACGCTCTATTGGGTTAGAATTTGTCGATAATTCCGAACACCAAGATCACGCCAATGGCGGGTGGCACGATCCAGCGGACGGCAAACCGCCACAGGTTCATGACCGTCCCTTCCCCAAATTCGGAGGTGAGCATATCTCTGCTCAACACCCAACCTGAGAAAACCGCGACCAGCAATCCACAAAGCGGCAACATAATCGTGCCCGTGATCATATCGGCAAAGTCGATATAGTCGGCGGAATAGACATACCCAGCGCCGATCATAAACAGGACGAAGCCAACGCCGAGAGCGGCGCCCCAACGGTTCACCCCTTGGCGTTCTTCCAGCCAGGACACCCCGACTTCCATCAGTGAGATCGACGAAGTCAGTGCCGCGAACAGCGCCAAGGTGAAGAACGCGCCGCCGATCAGGCTGCCCATTGGCATCGCCTCAGACCCGAACGCGATCGGCAAAGACACGAAGAATAGGCTTGGCCCACCCGCTGGATCTGCACCAAACGCAAACACGATTGGGAAAATCGCAAAGCCAGCGATCAGCGCCACCATCGTATCAGCACTTGCAACAATCGCTGAGGAGCGCGGAATATTCGTATCCTGCGAAAGGTACGCGCCATAGGTGATCATCAAACACGAGCCAACGCCGATTGAGAAAAACGCCTGTCCGACGGCTGCCAGGAAGGTGCTAAAGGTCACTTTGCTGAAATCCGGCTGCAGCAAGAATGCGGCGGCTTTCGCGCCGTCCCCATTGATCAACGCAAACGCTACGATCCCCAATAATAGAATGAAGAAGAGCGGCATGAGGATGGTCGCCGCACGTTCGATACCGCCCTTAACCCCGCGCGCAACGATAAATGTATTCACAGCAATAAAGCCGCCAAGGCACCACAAGACTAGCCCGCGATTGCCAATCGTTTCACCGAAATTGGCACCCGAGGTTTCAGCCGTAAAGCCTTCAAAACCGCCGGAAAAAGCTTGCGGAATGAACGCGATCACCCAAGCTGAAATCACCATATAGAAAGTGAGAATGAAGAAGGCCGCTAAGGATCCAACCCAAGCGACAAAGCCCCAATTCGCACTCTTACTTTCGGCGCGCGCCAATGAATGGACGCCTTCAACAGCCGACATGCCAGACTTTCGGCCCATGCCATATTCTGCCATCAAAACAGGCAAACCAAACAAGACGACACATGCGAGATAAATGACGATAAACGCACCGCCACCATTCTCACCTGCCGTAAATGGGAAACGCCAGAAATTACCTAAGCCGACGGATGATCCCACCGCCGCCATAATGAATCCAAAGCGCGAGCCCCACGTATCTGTCTTACGACCGATCGCTGCCATAAATACCTCCTCCCAGGGAATGATTTTATCGAAACTCTAGCCTTCAGAGCACAAAAATCAACGTGATCGCTGGGTTTAAAGGAAGGATTGTTTGCCGGAATTCCGCCTAACTAGACGCCGGTATTGATCGGATCTTTCCGGCCCAGATGAACCGCGCCAACTAAACCGAAACAGGCCGCGGTCGTAATCATCACCGTCCCGCCATAAGAAAGTAGCGGCAGCGGCACACCCACCACGGGCACAAGGCCAAGCACCATCGCGACATTGAACAAGATATAAAAGGCGACCGTCATCACCGCGCCAGCGGCCGCAAATCTCGCAAACAGGCTGGCTGCCCTGAGCGCTATCGCCAAACCTAAACCGAGGATCAGCATCCACAGAACGAGAACACCGCTCGTGACCAGGAACCCAAACTCTTCGGCGAGCACGGTCAAAATGAAGTCTGTGTGCTGTTCAGGAATATAGTCCAGCTGCGATTGGGTGCCTTCCATATAGCCTTTTCCGGTCCAGCCGCCCGACCCGATAGCAATCTTCGCTTGCTCAATTTGATAGCCATCATCCATGACATTGACCGACTGGCCGGTCAGCTGCGCGAGATAGGTGTCGACCCGCTCGCGCTGATAGTCTTGCAGCACGAAGAAATAGATCGCCGGAATGCTGGCAACCGCCGCCACCGTCATCGCCATAATGACCCGCCACCAAAGCCCTGCCAGGAAGATCAAAATCCCGCCAGACGCGAAGAGCGCTAAAGTCGTTCCAAAATCGGGCTGCCGAAAAATCAAAGCGGCGGGCAACAGGATGAGCCCCAAAGCCGGCAAGTGGATCAAGAACCCGCCCGAATAATCATTCCACCTTTTGTGATAGTACGCGGCCAAGGCCAGGGTCAGCGTGACTTTCATGAATTCCGATGGCTGAACACCGATCGGTCCGATTTGCAGCCAGCGCTGTGCGCCGCCGCCGGTTGAGCCGAAAAATTCTACAGCCACCAGCAGCACAAGGGTCGCCAAATAGCTTGGCCACGCGGCCCAAAACCACCAACGGATCGGGACCAATGCCGTCACCAAAAGTACGCAAAGCGCGACGGCAAAGCGTGTTGCTTGTCGGGCCGGCAGCCCAGCTTCCTCGGGGTTGGTGAAGGTCGCTGAATGCAAAATCGCGACGCCAATCATCGCCATAGCGCAGATCATCAAGATCAAGCCCCATGGCAGAGCCTGCACTTGGCTGAGGAGGGATCGGCGCGAAAAATCAAGCGTGTTTGAGCGAATGGTGACCATGGTTATGGTCCTCCGCTACCGACACCGCCGCTGCCGCCTAAAGCGGCAGTGCGGGTATAGGCTGGTGAACGCCGGGCATCGAGCCGCATCGCTTCAGCCATAATGTCTCGAGCCACCGGCGCCGCCGCTTTTGAACCGCCCTCGCCATGCTCAACAATCACTGAGATGGCATATTTCGGATCGTCATGCGGCGCGTAGGCTACGAATAGAGCGTGATCACGCAGCCGGCGATCAATCGCATCACCTTTGAGAATACCTGACGCACGTTCCGCAGCTGAGATACGGCGCACTTGCGAGGTGCCGGTTTTACCCGCCAGTCGTGGACCGCCAAGCCCGAGATCACCCGACCGAAGGGCTGTGCCGCCAGCCTCAGAGGTGACGCCATACATCCCGGCTTTCATGCGTTTCATAAATTCCGGGTCGAGCGGCGCATCGAAAGGAATGTCGCTTTCCGGTCGTGGCCCTTCGCCGATAATCCGCGGGGTAATTATTCGTCCCTCAGCGGCAATTCTGGCTGACATTACCGCCAACTGCAGCGGTGAAGCAGAAACCTGTCCCTGACCAATGCCGATATTCAGCGTTTCGCCTTCATACCATGGCTCACCGCGCGCCGCGCGCTTCCACTCATCATTCGGCACAACGCCACTCCGGCCACCGGTTAGACCAAGTTCCCAGCGCTGACCGAAGCCAAACCTTTTCGAGACATCAGCCAGGTGTTCGATACCCATTCGTTTGGCGATTTCATAGAAATAGACATCGCACGAGCCTTTGATCGCCCAGTGCATGTTCACCGAGCCATGCCCGCGTCGTTTCCAGCAATGCCACGTATTATTGCCAAACCGGTAATGGCCGGGGCAATAAACGCGCTCATTTGGATTAATCACACCGGCTTCAAGCGCCGCGGCCGCAACCACCATTTTGAACGTCGATCCAGGCGGATACGTGCCGTCATAGGCTTTGTGATAAAGCGGCGAATACTCCACATCGTCTCTGAGAACCGCATAGTCTTTGGACGAGATCCCGTTGACAAAATCATTCGGATCAAACGCTGGGGTCGAAACGAAGGCGAGGATGTCGCCGGTCTCAATATCAAGCACCACCGCCGCACCGCTTTCTTTGCCGAACCGATCGATGGCGAATTTCTGGAGCTCTGCATCAACCGTCAGATAAAGATCCCGTCCCGGTTTCGGGGCCAGGCTTGGATCATCAAATTCCCGGATAATACGCCCAGCAGCATTGGTTTCGAGCTTGCGGAACCCGGCTTCGCCGCGCAGCCATTCTTCAGCAAATCGTTCAACGCCTGAACGCCCCGTGCGCATATCTGGGTGTTTAAACAAGCGCCGCACGGCCGCGCGCTCTTGCGCATTCGCGCCCTCGCTCAGCCGTTCCAAGTCTGTTTCACTGGCTTTCGCGACATAGCCCAGCACATGCGCGAAATCTCGCCCGCGCGGATAAGACCGCGTCGCCGCCATCTCGACCTGGAGCCCTGGCATGCTTGGTGCCAAGACCGAGAGACGGGAGAAATCTTCGTATGACAGTTCACTGCGCACGGTCGTCGGTTGAAAGCTCGCCTGGCGCCGGGAGTCGCGTATGAGGCGGGCCTGTTGTTCTGGCGAAATCTCGATCTGATCGGCGAGTTTCGACAAAAGGCGCGGCAAGTCCTCGGCCTGTTCTCGTACGAAGGACACGCGGCCCGCCTGCCGATGCGCAGCCAATGGCCGACCAAAGCGATCTAGAATGCGACCGCGTTGCGGTGGCGCGAGGTCTAGTCGAACGCCATTCTCCGCGGCGGCCACTTCGAACCGCTCATGTTCCATGATTTGAAGTTGAAACAGGCGTGTAATGAGGCCGCCAAACAACATCGCTCCGCCGCCCGCCGCGATCAAAGCGCGGCGATTGAACATCGCATCAACAGGCCTTGTACCCTTCACGAAACAGCCCCTCCCGAAACACTCGGGCGAATTCCGAGATCAAACAGCGGGGCGATCAACATATGGACGACCAAGGTCGCAAAATACGCCGTCAACATAGGGGTTACGCGTGCAATATGTCCCGAAGAAACGCTCGCCACCAGCCATACGAGCGTGATCCCGAAAAACAAAGTTACAACCGGGAGAACAAAACTCAGAATCGGGGAACGTTCGGTGTCGGCCATTTGAGACACGACGACTGACAGACCAAAAGTGAGAAGATTTGCGAGACCATGGCTGCCCCAGGGCGCTTGCGAGGCGTCTTGCGCAAATCCGAATATGACCAAGAACATCATCGGCCCAAAAGCCATGCCCGACCGGCCCCAACCGACCGCGGCGATTAACCCGATATATGGCCAGGACAATTGCACCCCAAACAGTGACTTAGGCGTCAATCCAACTAGCCCAATCAGCGCAACGAGAACAACACCAATGATCAGACGAGATCGTGGCCGTGCCTTCTCCCAACGCAGCGCCAGCGAATCTGCAAACCCGCCCAGCCCGTTCATGACGGATCATCCTCCATCAAGGCTGAAAGCTCGGTCTCGATTGGGTTTTCCTCTGGCGGGGCGATCGTGATGATCGGCTTGAGCCGAACATAGCTCAGCTGTCCCGTCAGCATGGCGAGGTCGACTCGCACATCCTTGCTGTCATCGCCGCGCACATGTCCGACAACGACGCCGCGCGGGAACAATCCCCCTTCGCCTGAGGTCAAAATCCGCTCATTTGGCAAAAACGCGCCTTGTTCAGGCAGATCCGTGAGGTGGCCTAAACCATCACGCCCCCCAAACATGATCGCGCGAAGTCCACTCGCCTCGCCCATCACGGGCACGCGGCTGTTGAAGTCTGTGACTTTCAGAATACGCGATGAGCGCTGGCCAACTTGCACCACACGACCGACTAGGCCTCGGTCATTCTCCGCATAATACCCTTCTGCGACGCCGTTGGTGGCGCCCGCATTGGCCAAAAGTGCTTCGGCAAACGGGCCGTTCGTTTCGGCCATAATCCGGGCAGTAACTTCTGCCCCGCCTGGCTCACCCTGCATATTTAGGATGTCTTCATAGACCTCGAGACGCTCAGCCATGGTCAGCGCCAGAGCCTTATACTGCGCCAGTTCGCGCACGCGGGCTTCGAGTTCCAAGATTTGGCGTTCTTTGGCCGACGCGCCGCTCAAACGATCGATCAAGCTCGGGCGTGTGACATGGAATAACTGATCGGAGGCCGCTGTTCGGACTGGCTCAACGCCTTCACTTAGGCGCGGTGATGTTTGCAACAAGAGCAGCGCCATCAGGCCTGCAACAGCTATAAAGAAGCCATACCGTCGAAGCGGTCTTTGACGATATCCCTTGCCGCTGCTGCGTGGCATGGGCTGCTTCCTTCCTCTACGAACGCCGCCGGAACTGCGTCAATCAGATCAAACCTCTGGCGACAGGACGTTCTTCATACGCGACAGGTTCTCAAGGACGAATCCACACCCATTCGCGACGCATTTCAATGGGTCTTCGGCGATCATCACCGGCAGACGCGCTTGTTCACGCAACACGACATCCAGGTTCCGCAGGAGCGCGCCGCCGCCTGTCAGCACAATACCGCGGTCAACAATGTCGGCGGAAAGCTCAGGCGGCATCGCTTCAAGCGCGATGCGCACAGCCTCCACGATCTCACCAACTGGATCGGCGAGCGCTTCGGCCATCATCTTTTCGTTGATTTCGACTTCGTTCGGAACACCGTCGCCGGTGGCGCGGCCGCGCACGGTCACGGTCATCCCGTCACCATTCTCAGGCGCCATCGCCGTACCGATTTGCTTTTTGATGCGCTCAGCGGACATCTCGCCAACGAGAATACCCTGATGCTTACGCAGATAGTTCATGATGGCTTCGTCCATCTTATCGCCGCCAACTCGAACGGAGCGCGAATAGACCTGGCCACCAAGTGACAAAACAGCAACCTCAGTCGTACCGCCACCAATATCGACGACCATCGAGCCTGCTGGCTCTTCGATCGGAAGCCCAGCGCCAATTGCGGCAGCCAGCGGCTCATCGATCAGGTGAACTTCACGAGCGCCCGCTGCGAGCGCAGATTGATGGATGGCGCGACGCTCTACGTTTGTTGCAGAACTCGGCACACAAATGATGATCAGCGGTGAAACGAAGGCGCGGCGATTATGCACTTTGCGAATGAAGTGCTTGATCATTTCCTCGGCGACTTCGAAATCGGCGATAACGCCATCCCGCATGGGGCGAATAGCTTCCATGTTCAGCGGGGTTTTGCCGAGCATTTTCTTGGCATCGTCACCAACGGCATAGACCATTTTCCGGCCGCCTTGGTTCATATAGGCGACAACCGATGGCTCATCGAGTTTGATGCCCTGACCTTTAACATAGACGAGCGTGTTCGCTGTCCCCAGGTCGATGGCCATGTCCGTGGAAAGAACTCCGAGTAGGCTTCCGATCATTTTTTTACGCCGCTTTTTCTTATACGTGGTCCGAAATTGGAAACACGCAGCATTGATAGTCTGATCAGCCCTATACCCTCATGCCGTTTAGATATGATTAAAGCAAGTAGAAATAATTTGCCATGCGTACGATCCGTACACATGGCAAATTCTTAGTATTTAAAGGACATCTCGCGAAAGATGGGGTTTAAACCCCTCGTTAACGCAAACGCCCCGTTTGTTAACCTTTAGGCCGCTTTCCGCTTCAAGCGGCGGGCTTCAAGCTTGTTCAATGCATGGATGTAAGCTTTGGCAGCCGCAACCAGCGTGTCCGGATCAGAGGATCTACCGGTGGCCATGATACCCTCGCCCTTGAGGCGCACATGCACGTCGGCTTGGGCATCGGTTCCACCCGTCACAGCGCTCACTTGAAACAAGTCGAGCTTGCCTTCGTGCGGGACAATCGTCCGTATGGCGTTGAAAACCGCGTCTACTGGCCCGTTTCCTTCCGACGACACCGAATGGCTTTCGCCATCGACAATGACGCTCAAATCAGCCGTTTGTGGCGCTTCTGAGCCTGCGACGACACGCAAACGCTCAAAGGAAATCCGCTCGCCCATGGCCGAAAGCTGATCATCGACCAATGCGATCAAATCGTCGTCAAAGACATGTTTCTTCCGGTCAGCCAGGTCTTTGAACCGCTTAAAAGCCTCGTTCAGGCTGTCTTTATCGAGCTCATAGCCCAAGCTTTCCAGCTTATCTCGGAACGCATGACGTCCTGAATGTTTGCCCATCACCAAGCTGGTTTTCGAAACCCCGACGTCTTCGGGCTTCATAATCTCATAGGTTTCCGCGTTTTTGAGCATACCATCCTGGTGGATGCCGCTCTCATGCGCGAAGGCGTTTTTGCCGACAATGGCCTTATTATACTGGACGGGGAAGCCGGTGATCCGGCTCACCATATGGCTCGCCGTTGCCAGTTTCGTCGTGTCGAGGCCGGTCGTAAACGGCAGGTCATCACGGCGCGTATTGAAGGCCATAACAACCTCTTCCAAAGCTGCATTGCCCGCCCGCTCGCCGAGACCGTTAATCGTGCATTCGACTTGGCGCGCACCGTTTTGGACGCCGGCGATCGAGTTCGCGACAGCCAGCCCCAAATCATTGTGGCAATGGGTCGACCAGATCACCTTGTCGCTATCCGGGATTTCTTCTCGGAGGCGGCGGATCAGATTGCCGTATTCCTCCGGATGGGAATATCCTACCGTGTCGGGAATATTAATCGTCGTAGCGCCGGACGTGATCGCGGCATCAATGCATTTGCAGAGAAAGTCGAATTCTGTCCGCGTCGCATCTTCCGGGCTCCATTCGACATCGTCGACCAAGTTGCGCGCCTGCGCGACGGATCGCCCGACCGCTTCAAGCACAGCATTGGCACCCATTTTCAGCTTGTGCTTCATATGGACCGGGCTGGTCGAAATGAAGGTGTGGATCCGCGGCTTCGCAGCGTGGCGTACTGCTGCAGCACAACGTTCAATGTCGCCGGGTGTAGAGCGCGCAAGGCCGCAAATCGTGGCATTCTTGGAACGGCGCGCGATTTCGCTCACGGCTTCAAAATCGCCCAAGGATGCGGCCGGAAAACCTGCCTCAATCACGTGAACGCCCATCGTCTCGAGCAGCTCACCCAAGGCGAGCTTTTCATTATGCGTCATGGATGCGCCTGGCGATTGTTCGCCATCGCGCATCGTGGTGTCGAAAATTACAATATCAGTGGTATCGGTCATCTGTCTGGCCTGGTGATGTGAGAAACTTTTTTAAGGTCTATCCCCTGGCCGTGGACGCGCGCGTTACAACGCCGTCGCTACCGGCCAGGGGCCGATAAGGAGGAGTAGGTCCAGAAGAGGCAAATTCTTGCGCATGGCCACTGCAATGCGGCGATGAAGCGGCAGTGTCAACAGGCTATTCTGCGTTAAGCGCAATATTCTCCCCTTTGCGGCGCCGGTGCCGCACATAGAAGAAGCCGCCTAGGAATAGCGAAATTGTGACTATCGCCGCAAACGCCGCGAGCCAGACATTGCCCTGTACTGCCGCTTGGATCGCCTGAAGCCCGAAAGCAACTAAGGCGATCTTGGGGATAATCCCAAACGCCATGCCGCCCAAATAATGCAGAAACGACGCCCGAACAGCGCCGAACACCATGTTCACCATTAGAAATGGACCGGTTGGGAAGTTGCGCACAAAGGCGCTCGCGACAAATGCGTTCTTTGCGACAAAATCAGCGAAACGTTTAATTCGACCTTCGCCAAACCGTTGCAATGTCGCTTCACCGAACAGGCGCCCCAACCAAAACGTGAGTGTGCCGGAGCATAAGGTGGCAACCCAAGCCCATATGGCGCCCCAAAGCGGGCCAAAGGCATAAACGCTCATCCCAATCAGAAGAAATTGCGGAACGCCGATAAAGGCACATGCGCAGAAAGTCAGGATCAATACGGGCAATCCCCACGGTCCGTCCGCAATCCCACCGATCGCGCGTTCAAGCGCCTCAAAGTTTAGGAATTCGGTATAGCGCCCAAAGAAAAACAAGAAAAGAAGGAGCCCAAGCGCGGCAAATACCGGCCAGAGCTTTCGCTTTCGGCGCTTAGGCTCAGTCGTTGCGTTGACCTCGATTCCAGACATCGCAAATCCCTGCGCCGAGTGCCTGATCACGTCAAGCCATAGCGGCATTTAGGATCCATGCATGAGTTAAGTTTTGCGCTTCAGAAATTTCAGTCCGGACCAATCTGAATCGACCGCGCAGACTTTCACATCAACCCAGCCTGTGCGCAGAATGTGATCGCGCAGGTCTTGCTCGGTCAAATCATAGAACAGTGGACAGCTTTTCTTAGGCCATGACATCCAAATCATGCCACCAGGTTTTACGCTTTTAATTGCGCGGGCAAACAACGGCGCAATATCCTTACGTCGCGCACAGAAGACGTGAACCAAGTCGGCGGGCGCAGCGCGCTGGATGATCCGCACGCCATCCGCCCCTGCGATCAGAGATCCATACTCAGCTGGACCGCGGATAACGAGACATGTCATTCCGGCTTTCATTCCAAGCTTTTGGTAGAGCGGCTTTCCTGAATATCCTGCGGGAATCGCCATTAAGCCTCCGCCAACCGCGATTGGTATTCCTGTTCAAGCGACAAAAAATGGTCCCAAAAATCGCGTCCGTTCTGGCCACTCAATATATCGCCGAGAATATCGAGATGTGTGTGCCAACCCGCTGATGCACCCGATTTGTATTCAGATGTGACCAGCTTCTCATGCCGAAGGTGAAGCCGTACCCCGTCATCGATCTCGGTCAATTTGATCACCACTTCTGTGGGCTTATCGGCTTCAGCGGATGGCCAAGAAAAAGCGAGGTGGTGCGGCGGATCATAGACCCTGACCTTACCGATCATCCGATGATCTCCTCCGCCCTCATGGCTTGCTGGGGTTGGGTGTTTTGAGAGATTTGTGTGGTCGAAGTGGAAGACGATATCGCCGCCAATTTCGGGCGATACGTCACCGGCGCAAAGCCATTTTTTGCGCAATTCTGATTGGGTTAGATAGTCCCAAACGCGCTCGATCGGGCCTGGTAGATCGCGGTAGATCTCCAAAACCGCACTCTCTGGATAGGTCACGTAATCACCCATTTGCATCATCCTCTTGTTTTAAAGCTGTGGCCAAATCATCAAGCGCCGCGCTCCAGAACGCCGCATGTTCGTCGAGCCATCGCTGCGCTTCTGTCATTGCGCCCGGCTGTAAGTGGCAAATGCGTTCCCGCCCCTGCTTTTCTCGCCGGATGAGACGGGCGTCTTCCAAAATGCCGAGATGTTTTGATGTGGCGGCGAAACTGATCGCAAACGGCTCTGCCAGCGCGCCAATTGTTTTTGGGCCGCTGCGCAGGTCTTCCAGCATGGCGCGCCGCGTCGGGTCAGCGAGCGCGCGAAACGTTTGATTTAAGACATCGATATATTCAACCATACGGATGAATATACACGGCTCAGATTATTATTCAACCATAAAGTTGAATTATGCATTGGCGAGCATGTCTTCACTCATCGCCCACAGCCGATCGGCCTTCTCATCGTCGCAGATCCATGGCCGCGCATGTTCCCAGCGCTGGCTCTCAGGACCCGCGAGCTGCGCAATGTCGCAGTCTTCGCAATACTCCCCGCCACGGCCTTCGAGTTGCGGTGAGGTTGCCGCCCAAGTCGCCGTCGAGGCGCCCTGCTCTGGCGTCTTGAACATGGCTTGGATGGCAGGCGGGATGGTGCCATCTGGATTCATCCAGCCGAGCGCTGCCATTTCCTCAACGCTCAGATGACGCTGCAAGGGCGTGAAGATACCGCCCGGATGGACCCCAAACGCTGTCACCCCAAACTCATCCCACCGGCGGTCAGCACCTAGCGCAAACAAAGCATTCGCAGATTTTGCCTGCGCATACGCGCCCCACTTATCGTACTCACTCTTCTCATAGTGCGGGTCATCCCAGTTCACATCGCCGCGAATATGCGCGGTCGAAGACAAAGCAACGAGCCGCGATGTGCCAGCCTTCTTAAGCGCTGGGAGGAGCCCCTGCGCGAGCGCCATATGTCCGAGATGATTGACGCCGAACTGACGTTCCCAGCCAGGCCCGACGCGCGCTAATGGGCAAGCCATAATGCCTGCATTATTGATCAAAATATCCAGCGCGCGGCCGCTGCCCACATAGTCATCGGCGAATTTTCGGACTGACGCGATATCTGCCAGGTCCATGCTGGCAACTTCAATTTGGCCGTCAACTTCGGCCAGCGCGTCTTTCGCCGCATCTGGTCGGCGCGCCGGCACGGTGACGTTTGCCCCTACCCCTGCCAAGGCGCGAACTTCCTCAATCCCGATGCCGCTATATCCGCCGGTGACGATCACATTCTTACCGCTTAGATCCATGCCTTTGACGACATCGGCTGCAGGCGTTTTCGCCGCAAAGCCTGATCCGATGGGTTTTTGATTTTCTGCTGACATGGGAATTCTCCGCTTTTTCTTTACGGTGGCAGCCAAGAGACTGTGTGGCAAGACTCGACAGAAAAGCGCCGCATTCTTAGTTATCTTGTTACACATGAAACAGAATTTGGAGCGGTTTATGCTGGTTAGGCTTTTCGCCATTTTTCTCGCTGCGGCCATGATGAGTGGCGCCGCATCCGCTCAGTTTGGCAAGCCGCAGCCAACGCCCAAGAACGCCGATGAGTACTTTGCCGAGCGCGCGATGCGGGATGCCGCGCGGCTCACCTTCGGGGCCGAGGGGCGCGATGTGATCAAACCCGCAGACGGCGTTGATTTGGCCCGGGCTGAACGGCGGATGGAAGAGGCGCTGGTGATCTTTGAGAAGCTATGCACTGACCGCAGCCTACCGCAGGACCAATGGGCCCGGAATTGTTTCTCGCTTGGCGAAATGCACAGGCGGGGCAATGGCACCGTGCAAGATTATGCAAAAGCCAAGATCCATTATGACGCCGCCTGCCTTGAAGGTCGCCACGCCGGCGCTTGCATGCAGCAAGCCTATACCGCTCAAAAAGGCGATGACGGCGAGATTGATCTCGATCACGCGCGCGTACTGTATGAGCAAGCCTGCAGCCTCAACGACCCGGGCGGCTGCGCTGGGCTAGGGAATATGATGTATATGGGATTGGGCGGGAGCCGCGATCGGCCGAC
Organism: Hyphomonas sp. ske169; assembly: GCF_056850855.1. Classification (NCBI taxonomy): domain Bacteria; kingdom Pseudomonadati; phylum Pseudomonadota; class Alphaproteobacteria; order Hyphomonadales; family Hyphomonadaceae; genus Hyphomonas; species Hyphomonas sp. ske169. Next base: position 989,698 of record NZ_CP096146.1, read on the forward strand.
CGCCACTCGGTTGCTACAAGAGTCCTGCGCCAAGGAATATGCCTGGGCGTGCACCCGTCTTACGGAGTACGGGTTGCCGACCCGCCTCGATCGGTTCTGATCCACCGCCTTGCTGGTTCTGTAAAATTAAGGCACTCCTAATGTCATAATTGGGAGGCAAGAAATGCGTATATGGATGACGGTGCTCAGTGGAGCGCTTTTGGCGGCTTGTGGCCAAGACTCAGGGATTGCGCCAACACCGGAGCCGTCCGCGGCCGCGATCGAAGCGGGCCTCCCGACGCCGGGCACCGCCACCGAAGCCACCAAGCAAGCCAACGCGTCCCTCGCTACTCGCCTCGATCTGGCGCCCGGATCGGATGGCGAAGACGCCCGCCGCGACCGGTTATCTTATATCGAAGATGAAGCCATTCTCGCTGCGGATGGCTCGGTGGTTTGGGCGATCCCGCAATTTGAGTTCCTCGACAGCGATGCCCCAGAAACAGTGAACCCATCTCTTTGGCGCCAATCGCAGTTGGCATCGCATCATGGTTTGTTCAAAGTGATGGACGGCGTCTACCAAGTGCGCGGCTATGACCTCTCGGTCATGAGCGTGATTGAAGGCGAAACCGGCTGGATTCTCGTCGACCCTCTGACTGCCACCGAAACCGCGGCTGCGTCCTTAAAGCTTGTCAATGACACGCTGGGTGAGCGCCCCGTGACCGGCGTGCTTTACACTCACTCCCATGCTGACCATTTTGGCGGCGTGCGCGGCGTGATCTCTGACGAAGACGTTGCAGCAGGTGTGCCTGTGCTTGCGCCAATTGGATTTTCTGAGAACGCGGTGTCTGAAAATTTGATTGCTGGCAACCAAATGAGCCGCAGGTCCACGCTCATGTTCGGCAACACTTTACCGCGTTCGACCACCGCCCATGTCGGGTCAGGCCTAGGCCCTGGCCTGCCAAATGGTACAATCAGCCTCATCTTACCGACTGAAGAAATTGAAGGTCGCGGCACGGTTCGCGTAATTGACGGCGTAACCTTCGAGTTCATCGATGCCGCGGGCACCGAAGCCCCCGCCGAGTTCATGTTCTATCTGCCCGAAAAGCGCGCGCTGTGCACAGCAGAGGTCGCCACCGCCACATTCCACAATGTCCTCACACCGCGCGGTGCGAAAGTCCGTGACGCCCTGAAATGGAGCCGCGCGATTGACTATGTGCTGGCAGAATATGGTGAGACCAGCGATGTCGTCTTCGCGTCACATCATTGGCCGACTTGGGGTCAGGAAAATGTCGCCGATTTCCTCGCAAGCCAGCGCGACATCTACCGCTATGTCCATGACCAAACCCTGCGCAACGCCAATGCGGGCGCGACCATGGTGGAAGCCGCTGAGGCGGTTGAGGAGCCCGCCTTCCAAGCCGATGATTTTGCAACCCGCGGCTATTACGGCACGCTCAATCACAATGCGAAAGCGGTCTACCAGCACTATTTCGGTTGGTGGGGCGGCGTTCCAGCCAACTATAACCGCCTCCCTCATGAGGTCACCGCCAGCCGCTATGTCGATGCGATGGGCGGGGCAGACTCGGTTTTAGAGATTGGCCAGAACGCGTTTTCGACCGGCGATTATCGTTGGGCCGCGGAAGTGTTCAATCATCTCGTGTTCGCGCAGCCAGAGAACCAAGAAGCGCGCGACTGGCTCTCGGCCACCTATGAGCAGCTTGGCTTCCAGGCAGAGAGTGGCGCCTGGCGGAGCTATTATCTCACCGGCGCGGCGGAGCTGCGGCGCGGCCTTCCGAATGTTGGCGACCCGCAACTTGGCAATGCGGATTTCTTGAAAGCGGTACCATCGATCGATTTGTTTGACGCCCTCGCCGCGCGTTACAATCCGTCCAAAATCGACCGAGACCCGTACTCGATCGTCTTCGAATTCACAGATACCGGAGAGACGATCACGCTCCTGGTCGAAAAAGCTGTCATTGTGCCTCGCGAGGGCGCTGCCCAGGATCCCGCAGCGACGGTCACGATGGATCGCTTAGATTTTGATCGCCTGATCTTAGGCGAGGCTGGTCCGCTTGGATTGGTCACGTCTGGGAAGATGAAAATTGGCGGTAAGCGCGGCGCGGTATCGGCAATGTTTGATGCGCTCGATCAGCCGGAGTTCTGGTTTAACACGGTTACGCCGTAAAACGGGCTAAGAAAACTCGCCTATGGCGCGAATATTGCTTCTCATTCGAGATAATCGAAGGGAAGCAATATGAAACGCCTCATCAGCACTAAATTGTTCCGCCGTGACACGAAGCGGGATCGAAATGAGCGCACAATTCTCGAGCATGGCGATCCGGTGACGATCGAACGGTCGCGAGAGCTGCTGGCCCGTCGCCGTTTGCAGCGCCTTCCGGAAGGACATCCAGCCGGCCTCTAATCGCCGTCCCAACCGAACACGTCTTCGAGCCCGACGCCAAACACCCGGGCGATCCGAAACGCGCTTTCTAAGCTCGGTGAGTATTTGCCTTGCTCAATCGCGATCACAGTCTGACGCGTCACACCAATTTCCTTGGCCAGTGCCGACTGGCTCATCTGATCCTTCGCTTCGCGCAACTCTTTGACGCGATTGGTAATCGGGGGTCGCTTGGCCATATCAATAGGCCCGATTGTAATTGAAGACGTGCAAGAAGCACATCACAGCTTCGCCAATCATGAGCGCGCCGACCAGGCTATGAAACAGCAAGTCGCCATTCTGATGAAACAAGAAACCCACCAGCGCGAAATATCCGCCGATACTCGTGATGTAGCTGGTCGCGGCGAGCGATTTCATATTCACGAAACGATCTCGCTCATCAAAACCACCGACTGTGTCTGGATCTTCGGATCGACGGGCTTCCATACTTCCGAGCGCAACAAAACTTCCCACCGTAATGATCGTCACAATGACAAGATACGTCCCGAACGTCGCCCAATTCGCCGGAGCGATCTGGCCCAACACTAAAGACTGTTGCCAGACGAAGTAAAAATAGCCAGCACCCGCGAACAACACGGCTAACCCGGTCGCAAGATAGCCCTTTTCCCAAAATGACATGGCTTAAACTCCTCGCCGATAATACAATATGGTCAGCGCATATTCAGCCAATTGGCTGAGCGTCAGCGCACCGATCAAGCTGTGAAACAGCAAATTTCCATCGCCATTCACGGCGAAACTAAACAGAGCGCACAGAGACAGTGCGCCCATCAACAAGCCGCCGAGATTACCCGCGCGCCAGACAACCAAACGGTCTCGTTCATCCTCAGGCGCTTCGGCGTCCATTGGATTGCCGAGCGCTGCCACGGCGTGCCCAAAGATCGCAATTGCGATGATAATAATCACGCCGACTGCAAGGCCGAGCACGTTTGGCGGCGGAACTTCGCCAGCCGCCTGCCAGATCCCGAGAACAGACCAAGCATAGAACACACCCGCTGCAATCAGCGCCACGCACATGACCCACGCTGATTTTTCTTTGAACGTCATTCGACGCCTCCTTGTGTCAAAAATCTTGTACACCACATGTGGTTAAACATATTTGACATGTCAAATATTTTTTACGCACACTAGCCAAAACGCCTGAATCCGCCTTTGACAGCAGCGCTCGGAGTGGTACCTCCCGGCCCTCAACTAAGGAGCCCGATCCATGAGTGATCTCCAATCGCTTGCAGAATCCGCAAAAGCCTGGCCGTTCGAACAAGCGCGCGCCCTGCTCAAACGCCTGCGCAATATGGAGAAACAGGGCAAACCGAAACAAGGACCCGTTGTTTTCGAAACTGGCTATGGCCCGTCTGGCCTGCCGCATATCGGGACCTTTGGCGAAGTCGTCCGCACGACGATGGTGAAAACCGCGTTCGAAACGCTGACCGGCGGCGACTATGAGACCAAGCTGATTTGTATCTCAGACGATATGGACGGCATGCGCAAAGTGCCGCCAACTGTGCCAAATCCTGAAAGCCTTGAGCCGTTCATGCAGAAGCCGCTGACGGATGTCCCGGACCCGTTCGGCACGCATGACAGCTATGGCGCGCATATGGGTGCGCGGCTCTGCGCCTTCTTGGACAGTTTCAGCTTTGACTATGAATTCTTGTCGGCAACCGATTGCTACAAGGATGGCACGTTCGATCCGATGCTGCTACGCGCACTGGAAAAGTTCGATGAGATTATGGGCGTGATGCTGCCAACCCTCGGGGCTGAGCGACAAGCCACCTATTCGCCCTTCTTGCCGATCTCCCCGACCACGGGCCGCGTGCTTTACGTGCCGATGAAAGCGATTGACCCAAAAGCCGGGACGATCACGTTCGAAGACGAGGACGGCACTGACGTCACCCTTCCCGTCACCGGAGGCAATACCAAGCTGCAATGGAAGCCTGATTTTGGCATGCGCTGGGCCGCGCTCGGTGTGGACTTCGAAATGTTCGGCAAAGACCACCAGGATAATGCGCCGATCTATTCCAAGATCACGCGCATTCTCGGCTGCCAACCGCCGCAGCAATATGTCTATGAACTATTCCTAGACGAGCACGGCACCAAAATCTCCAAAACCAAAGGCAATGGCATCGCGGTTGAGGAATGGCTGAAATATGCGCCGCAAGAGAGCTTGTCTCTGTACCAGTTCCAAAAGCCGCGTGTGGCGAAGAAGCTCTATTTCGACGTCATCCCGAAAGCCGTGGATGAGTATCTCACTTTCCTCGAGAAGTTCCCGAGTGAAGAGCCGAAACAGCAAATCGGCAATCCGGTTTGGCACATCCATGGCGGCAATCCGCCAGCAGAGACCTCGCCAGTTAGCTTCGCTTTGCTGCTCAATCTGGTGAGCGCGGCGAACCCTGAAACGCGCGAACAGCTTTGGGGCTTCATCTCACGCTATGCGCCGGAAGCATCCGCTGACAGCCATCCGCTTTTGGACAAGCTCGCCGGCTATGCGATGGAATATTATCGCGACTTTGTGGAGCCGACCAAATCCTATCGCGCGCCCGATGATCAAGAGCGCGCCGCGATGGAAGACTTGGCGAGCCGCCTCCGAGCCTGGGACGCGCCAGCTGATCAGGGCGAGCTGCAAACGCTGGTCTTCACGGTCGGCAAAGAGCATGAGTTTGAAAACCTACGCGGTTGGTTCCAGGCTTTGTACGAAGTCTTGCTCGGCCAAAGCCAAGGCCCGCGCTTTGGCGGCTTCATCGCCCTCTACGGTGTAGAAGAGACGGCGCAGTTGATCGAGGACGCACTCGCACGGTAGGACTAGGCTTAGTCGATCGGAGGGGTGCGATGAGTATGGGTCATGGAAATGGTGTCGACCGACGCGTCTTCCTCAAACTCGCCGCCGCATCTGCGTCCTTAACAGCATGCGCCCCTCGAGCCACCGCCTCGAAAAAGCATGTCGCCGTGATTGGCGGCGGCATTATCGGCACCTCCATCGCCTATCATTTGGCGACCAGCGGCGCCGCCGTCACGCTGCTCGAACGCGGCAAACTCGCTGAGCGTGCCAGCCGAGGAACGTTTGCTTGGATCAATGCAACATGGGCCAAGCAGCCCCGGACCTATCATGCACTCAACCAATCTGGTTTGGCTGGCTGGAAGCGTTTGCAATCAGAGTTAGACATCCCGGTGCGCTGGGGTGGATCGCTTGAATGGTTTCCGTCTGCTGAACGCCAAAGCCGCTTGGCAGAGCAAATTGCCGAACAAGTCGAATGGGGCGAGCCAGCAAAAATGCTCGACCTCGATGCCACCTCGAGGCTCGAACTCAATGTCGATTTTGGCAGCGCTGAAACCGTTGCCTTCTCGCCAAATGACGGCGCCGTCGATCCTGTCTTGGCGACAAGACGGCTGGCTGATGGCGCCCAAAAAGCTGGCGCGGTCATTCGAGAAGACTGCGCCGTTGAGAGCGTCGAGACATTGGAGGTCGGCGGGGTTGAGCTCACGACCTCGTGCGGGCCGTTGCAAGTCGATGATTTAGTCCTGGCCACCGGCGCCGATCCTGACGCGACACAGAAATTGGCCGGGATACATATTCCGCAGAGAAGCACACCCGGCGTGATTGTTGTGACCAAGCCTATGCCGCCGCTGATCAATCGCATCATTGTTGCGCCAGGCGTTCATATCCACCAGCGCGAAGATGGCCGTATCGTCTTCGGAGAGCAGGATGGGGCACCAGATACAGACGCTCATGCCGAACGCCTACGTGGCCGTCCGAACCGCTTTCCAGAGCCCGCTTTCGCCGAACAACACGCGCTTCGTATTCTACGGATCGCGGAACAATTTGTTCCCGGCATTCTCGCCGCTGAGATTGAAGATGTGTACATTGGTTGGCGCCCGCTGCCCGTCGACGGTCATCCAGTGCTTGGGCGCAGCCCGGCTCGATCGTCGGCCTATATCGCGATCATGCATAGCGGTGTGTCTCTTGCCCCGATTGTTGGGGAGCTTGTGGCGAAGGAAATTCTCACCGGCGAGCGCGCCGCGGGTATCGAAGACTACCGCCCTGACAGAGATTTCGAGATCGTCAGACGCTATTGAGCAAACGCTGTTTGAAACGGACTCCGTTTAACTTACCAGCTTCCGACTAAGGCTCCACCAACTCAACGTCTGGAAGCGCCCAGCGGCCCTCAAGAACCTCTTCTTCGGGCCAATAGATTCGAAGCAAAGTCTTGAAGTCACCCTCGGGCGCAGGCACCCAGTTTACCCCATCCGCGGCGGGTTCGGCGTTCGACAACAGAAATTCCAAAGATCCATCTGCATTGAAATTGAGCGCGTGATTGCTGCCAAGCGAGTAGCGATCAATCGCGTTCCGCTCCAAATAGCCTTCCGCGTCATAATTGGTAACAGACCAAAACGCGTTTGTCGGCGGCAGCTCACCCGCCTCAAATCGCATGCGATAGGTGTTTTGTCCGTTTAGCGGCGCCAGATTCGAATCAAGCTGCGTGACACCGTAAACCGCATCTTTCGAGATGTTCGTCCCCAGACCCCACATTGCCCAATAGGCGCGCCGTCCAAACTCTGTGCCCCAATCGCCCATCGCTGGATCGATATTGAACAGCCATTTTTCGGTTTGCGAGGTTCCTTCGTAAAACGCCTTTGAGTATTGCGCTTGTTTGGATTTTAATCCGGCCTCAAGTGCGGCTTGCGCGTCAGGGGCTAGATCAGAAAACCGTGACACCTGTCCAAAGACGATTCCCGCATTTTCCATCAGATCGACCATCTCTTGGTCGGCGACCGGACCATTGTTCTTAGCCCACATCGCGAAGAAAGTGTCATAGAATTCGGCGACATCCATGCGCAACGAATACGGGACAGGAAGGCCGACCTTTGCGAAGGTGAATTGCGGCGCGAAGCCTTCGAAAGGATCGACACCTGTTTGAAGCTCGTGCAGCGTCATCAGCTCGAACTGGTCCTGCAAAGCGCTCGCGTCCTGAGCATCTTCGGCGGAGTCTGCTTGGATCCGTCCGGTAATCCAAACCATATTGGTGGGGCTGGTAATCAATGTATGCCCCTCTGGAACCTCACCGATAAAGTCAGCATTTGCAATGAGATAGCTTTGCGCCTCCTGTCCCGTCGTCCGTGACCCCAAGCTTTCGAATGTATTGGTCCAGGCATCCAAGAGCGGCATCACATAGTAACGATCTCCCATATTCGGGATACGGAACACGACAGGCCCCTCGCTCAGATCGAGCCACCCGACACTGTACAAGGTGTTGCGATTACCGAGTACAACGGCGCGCTGTTCAGGCTGAGCCAGTCGCCGAAAGTGGATAAAGTGATTTGGGTTTGTGCGCGGCCGGATTGGCACTGTCAGCATCAAATCCTGACTGATCTTCATGATCACTAATGGATAGGCGTAATCGAAGATCGCCTCGGCCTCGGAAAGGGGCATTTGCTCGGAGCTGTTTTGCTCCGTGCTCGAAGGGGCGCTCGTTTCCGAAGACGTCTCCACGCCTCCGCACGCCGTAACAATTCCCAATAGAATGATCGCCGTTACACTCGCGAAAACCTTCATGCTGCCCTCCCATCGGCGCACTGCCCTAGAGATCTGCTTAGATCGCCGAAGCATGCAAGTCTACGCCACCAACCGCGCGAGCTCCCCGCACGTCGCGACCAGGCGTTCAATATCCTGCTCCCGCGAGAGCCGATGATCGCCATCCTTGATCAGCGAAAAGACGAGATCCTCGCTCTCCAAAGCCCCAACCAGTTTAAACCCATGTTCCCACGGCACGTCCGGGTCCTGCATACCTTGCAGGATCCGGATCGGCATTCCGAGCGCTATTGGGTCGTCGAGCAGTCCCCATTGCCTACCATCTTCTATCAGGTCGCGAGTAATCGGATACGGATCGCCATACTCAGAAGGCCGGAGCGTCTGCCCGGTCTCCATGATCTCCGCCTGCTGTTCAGGCGTGAATTCCGGCCACATCAGCTTTTGCGTAAAGTCCGGCGCTGGCGCAATCAGCACCATGGCGGCCACGCGGTCTTTCAGGGCGAGCGCCGATAAAAGCGCCATCCAGCCCCCCATGCTCGAGCCCACGAGCAGCAATGGCCCCGTCGTTAGCCCTTCAATCGCGGCAAGCGCATCCTCGCGCCAAGCGGAAATCGTGCCCTCTTCGAACGCGCCACCAGACAGGCCATGGCCGGAATAATCGAACGCCAAAAAGCCATGTCCCTGCGTTTTTGCCCAGGCTTCGAGCACGGTCACTTTCGAGCCGCTCATGTCGGATTTGAAGCCAGACAGCCAAACGAAGGTCAGTCCTGAGCGCGGCGCGGTATAGCGATAGGCCAATCGCCGCCCTTGTGGGGATACAAAGTCTTGGTGCTCCATGCCGCGCCTCCTTTGTGCATCTACTGCAACTGCTCGTCGCAGCTGGCAACTTCTTCATTCCAATCAGCGACCAAATCAGTCAAACTTCGGCCATGAGCGAATCAGCGTGGCCCGACCTTTCCGGTAAAACCATCCTACAGGTCATCCCTGACCTGGCGGCGGGCGGGGCCGAACGCACGACAGTCGAAATGGCGGAGGCGATTACCGGCGCTGGCGGGCGAGCCTTGGTTGCCACCAGCGGCGGGCGGCTAGAGAAAGCGCTGAAGACAGCCGGTGGCGAGTTGATTCACTTAAATGCTGCCAGCAAAAACCCCCTGATCATTCGTAAGAACACGCGTTTGATCGAAGCCCTGATCTCGGAACACGGGGTTGACCTCATCCATGCTCGATCGCGAGCGCCGGGCTGGAGCGCCTATGTCGCAGCACAACGCACGCAGACGCCCTTTGTGACGACCTATCACGGCGCATATAGCGGCCGCTCTGGGCTTAAGAAGCGTTATAACTCCGTCATGGCGCGAGGCGACCTGGTCATCGCGAATTCGGAATGGACCGCGGCGCACATCATGGATGTGCACGAAATCCCGCGAGAGAAAATTACTACGATCCCCCGCGGTGTGGATTTAAAGGCCTTCGATCCGGAAAACATCTCCCCCAACCGGATTGAAGATGTTCGGATGTCGTGGGGCGTTCCGAAAGACGAGCCCCGTCTTCGCCTCGTCCTGCCAGGACGCCTGACCAGCTGGAAAGGACAGGCCCTCGCCATCGATGCTGTGGGCGCGCTGGACGGCAATGAACGCGCGATGCTGCATTTGATCCTCACTGGCGACGCACAAGGCCGAGACAAATACGTCACCGAGCTCGAAGACAAAATCATCGCACATAAACTCGGCGGCACGGTTTCGCTTGCGGGGCACACAATCGATATGCCAGCCGCCTATGCGCTCGCCGACATTGTCCTTGCCCCGTCGACACGTCCCGAGGCCTTTGGCCGAGTGGCGGCGGAGGCTTCCGCGATGGGCAAACCTGTCATCGTCGCAGATCATGGTGGCCAGCGAGAAACCGTAATCGAAGGCGAAACCGGCACGCGTGCAGAGCCTGGCTCAGTCACCGCCCTGACAGCGTGCATTCGGACCCTGATCCATTTGCGCCCAGAGGCGCGCGCGGCTATGGGGGCGGCAGGTCAGGCTCATATTCGCGAAAATTACAGCAAAAAGCAGCTACAAACAGCGACCTTAAATGTTTATGCGCGCTTGCTGCTTAACAAAGCTTGAGTTGAAAAATGCCGCGATTAAGGGCATATTGTATACGCAAACACTGGCAACCATAGGAGATTAGCCATAGCCCGCAGACCATACGGCCGCCCTGAGCGCGCCAAACCTACCGGCCCTCGCACCAATCGCGACATTCGCGCCGCACGCGTCCTTCTCATTGACGAGAATGGCGAAAAACAAGGTGAAATGCCCATCGAAGCTGCCTTGGATGCTGCCCGTGAAGCCGGAATGGACCTCGTTGAAGTCTCTCCGAACCAAGAGGTCCCGGCCTGTAAGATCGTTGACTATGGCAAGATGCGCTATGAAGCGCAGAAAAAGAAAGCGGCTGCCAAGAAGAAGCAGAAGACGCAGGAACTGAAAGAGATCAAGTTCCGTCCGAATATCGACAATCACGATTACGAAGTGAAAGCGAAAAAGATCGCGGAATTCTTCGAAAAGGGCGACAAAGTCAAAATCACACTGCGCTTCCGCGGCCGTGAAATGGCGCACCAACATCTCGGCATGGAAGTTCTAAAGCGCGTCAAAGAAGAATTTGACGAGCAAATGAAAGTCGAACTCGAGCCGAAGCTTGAAGGTCGTCAGATGACAATGGTGATGGCGCCGCGCTAAATGCGTAAGGCGCACCGCCGGGGAGCGATCGTCGGTTTAGCCTTAGTTGGCATCTTCGCAGTATTAGCGGTGCCTTGGGTCTCAAATTACCGTGCCTGCAAATCGGGCGACGCACCTTTGCTAACCGCGTCATTCTGCCAATGCGTGGCTGTGAGAGCCTATCACACGCCGTTGATTACATCGGAATCCGAACGATCTGAATCATATCGCCGCGCGGGGTTATCTTGCACAGCAGATCATGTGCGATGGCGCAACGGCGAATAGCCTGAAGACTCAGCTTGATTTCCCACTTCTTTTGCGCTTAAACCCGCCCTTCCGCAGCGGCCGGGCCGAAAACGGCATGCCTGGTTGCTCTAAATGACTAACTTAAGAGCCTCGTGCTCGACAGGAGATCGAAATGCCAAAGATGAAGACCAAAAAGGCCGCTGCAAAGCGGTTCAAGATCACGGCTTCCGGAAAACTGAAGCATGGCGTCGCTGGTAAGCGTCACCGTCTGATCAGCCATAATGGGAAATATATTCGCCAAAATCGCGGCACTGAAGTTGTTGCGAAGGCCGATACCCAGCGTGTCATCAAAAAGTTTCTGCCGAACGGCCTGAAATAAGATCTGAACCGAATTTGTAGGAAGGAGCCTCTGATATGGCCCGTTCACGGAATAAAGTGCCCGCTAAGGCACGTCACAAGAAAATCCTTAAAGCCGCAAAAGGCTATCGCGGCGCGCGGTCGAAACAGTTCCGCACCGCCACAGCTGCTGTCTGGAAAGCCGGTCAGTACGCCTATGTCGGCCGTAAAGTTAAGAAGCGCAGCTTCCGCAGCCTGTGGATCCAGCGGATCAACGCGGCTGTTCGCGAGCATGATGAGAACATGACCTGTAGCCGCTTCATTGGCGGTCTTGGCAAAGCCGGGATCGAGATGGACCGCAAAGTCATGTCTGATCTGGCGATCAAAGAACCTGCCGCTTTTGGCGCCTTGGTGGAGAAAGCCAAGGCAGCCCTGGCTTAAAAGCCGGTTCACACCTTAGCATTTCTCCGCTAATCCGACCGCTTCAAGCGGGGTCGGAATGGCCCCGTTTGTCTTCAACAGACCAACGGGGCTTTTCATGTCCGACATTCAAACCATCGAATCTGAAGCGCTTAAAGCGATTGACGGCGCTAGCGACTTGCAAGCGCTGGATGCGGTCCGCGTTGCCGAGCTTGGCAAGAAAGGCCGCGTCTCTGGCCTAATGAAGACGCTGGGCCAAATGAGCCCAGAAGAACGCCAAGACATGGGCCCGAAGCTCAATGCCTTGAAAAACCGTGTCGCCGATGCCGTCGAAGCGCGCAAAACCGTGCTTGAAGATGCCGCGCTGGAAGCGCAGCTGGCAACTGAAAAGCTCGACATGACGCTGCCACCAAAGCCGGAACATGTCGGCGCGCTGCACCCAGTCATGCAAGTGTTTGAAGAAGTCGCGGCGATCTTTGGCGATATGGGCTTCGCCGTCGCTGAAGGCCCAGACATTGAAGATGACTGGCACAATTTCACCGCGCTCAACTTCCCTGAAGGCCACCCAGCGCGCGAGACCCACGATACGTTCTTCATGGCAACGCCAGAAGGCGGCGACGCGAAAGTCCTGCGCACACATACCTCGCCGGTCCAGATCCGCACCATGATGAGCCAGAAGCCGCCGATCCGCGTGCTGGCGCCTGGCCGGGTCTATCGCAATGATTGGGACGCCACACACACGCCAATGTTCCACCAAGTCGAAGGCTTGGTGATCGAAAAAGGCATTCATATGGGGCACCTCAAAGGCTGCCTGATCGATTTTGTGAAAGCCTTTTTTGAAGTCGACGATGTCGAAGCGCGCTTCCGCCCTCACTTCTTCCCGTTCACCGAGCCGAGCGCTGAGATGGACGTGAAATACACGAAGAATGGCGAGACAATTGAAATCGGCGCGGGCGACCGTTGGATGGAAATCCTCGGCTCTGGCATGGTGCATCCGAACGTGCTGCGCAATTGCGGTATCGATCCGGATGAGTATCAGGGCTTCGCCTTTGGCATGGGGATCGATCGCCTGGCCATGCTGAAATATGGCATGCCGGACCTCCGTCCCTATTTCGAAGCCGACGCCGCTTGGACCCGCCATTATGGGTTCAAACCTTGGCTCACGCCGAGCGTCAGCGGTGGCCTCAGCTAGTGGGCGACAGCCCAACATATGAAGGTCTGAAGACCTTTAAGTTTGGCGATAGCGCTGAACTGGCGGACCGTTTGGCCGCCTTGGTGGTGGCTGGCGTAAAAACAGGCACCTGTTCAGCGGCCGTCCATGGCCCCGACGCCGAGATCGGCGAGCGTCAGATCTGCCTCAATGGCGCCGGAACCCCCGTCTGCGAAATCGAAACTGTGTCGATGCAAACGCTGCCATTCTCTTCCGTCACGCCAGAAATGGCGGCGCTCGAAGGCGAAGGCGACCTCTCATACCGCTTCTGGCGCGAGGCGCATGAAGCCTATTATCGGCGCGAAGGCACTTGGACGCCGGACATGGACGTGATCTTCGAGACCTTCCGGGTCACGCGCATTCTAGATGACGCCTTCGCAAAAGCCGCACCTGCAGCCTTGAAAGCGGAACGCGATGAAGCTTTTGCCAAGGGGTTTGCGGCTCTGGGAGCGGATCATGGGTAACGGAAACAAGGTCGAATTCCTCGTCGCCATCTGCGCGTTGATCACGTCTGCCATGGCAGTTTATATGGCCTGGGACCAAGGCAGTGTCATGCGCGCGCAGCAACATGGCGCGGTCTACCCAGTGCTCCAAGTTGATGGCTATGTCAGCAACCGCGTCGACGTGACAGCAGTCGGGATCAAAATCACTAATAGCGGCGTTGGGCCCGCTTTGATCGAGTCGGCGGACTTCTTTGTCGGTGAGGAAAAGATCCAGTCTTTTCGCGGTGATCAGATTGAGCTCCCGGATGGGTTTGAGCTCTCCTGGTCAGCGGTTGTCGGACGGGCCCTCGCACCGGGCGAAAGCGTCGCCCCCATCGATATGATTTGGCCGGTTGGCGCTCTGACCACAGAAGATATTCATCAGATTAGCGAAGACGCGCAGACCTGGCGTTTAGAAATCTGCTATTGCTCAGTGTTTGAGCGCTGCTGGATCACCCAAAAAATTGGTCGCTCGCGAGCCGAACCCGTCAAGGCATGCGTGCCCCAACAGGACGATCTGTTTGAACAGATCGGCCTCGACAATTTGCAATCCGAATTAGACGCCATACCAGCCCAAGAGGCATCCGAATGAAATTCCCCCTTTCCTGGTTAAAAGACTATCTCGACACATCTGCATCCCTGGATGAGATCTTGGCTTTCATGCTGAAAGCTGGCCTCGAGGTGGAAGACGTCACCAATCCGGCTGAAGACTTGAAAGCTTTCACCGTCTGCAAGGTGAAAGCAGCTGAACCACACCCCGATGCGGATAAGCTTCGTGTCTGTACCGTCGACACGGTCGATGGCGAAAAGCAAATTGTTTGCGGCGCGCCAAATGCCCGGGCCGGAATGACCGCGATTTATGCCCCACTCGGCGCCTATATTCCTGGGCTTGATTTCAGCCTTGATAAGAAGCCGCGCAAAATCCGCGGTGTCGAAAGCTCTGGCATGATGTGCTCCACCAAAGAGCTGAATGCAGGCGAAGATCATGATGGGATCGCTGATCTCGATGACGCGATCAAACTCGGCACCCCCGCGGCAGAAGCGCTAGGGCTCAACGATCCTGTGATCGATTTCGAAGTGACCCCGAACCGTCCCGACTGGCTTGGCGTGAAAGGGATCGCGCGCGACCTCGCAGCGGCGGGCGCCGGAACATTCATCGACGACCCTGTTCGCAAAGTGAACGGGTCTTATGCCTGCCCGGTCACAATCAAGCTCGAAGATCCGCATGCCTGCCCAGTTTTCGCCGGGGCGCTAATCAGAGGTGTCAAAAACGGCCCCTCTCCGGACTGGCTGCAGGCGCGTCTTCTCGCGGTTGGCATCACCCCAAAATCGCTCCTCGTTGACGTCACCAATTACATCTCGCTCGATCGCGCCCGACCCTTGCATGCTTATGACGCTGCGAAGCTCACCGGGTCGATCTGCGCGCGTCTGGGCAAGGATAGCGAACATTGCGAGGCACTAGATGGCAAAACCTATCAAGTAAATTCAGAGATGTGCGTCATCGCTGACGATAGCGGCGTCATCGGCCTTGGCGGCGTGATGGGCGGTGAGAGCACGGCTGTAACGGATGACACCACAGACGTGTTCATCGAAAGCGCCTGGTTTGATCCGCTGCGAACCGCGCGAACCGGCCGCACGACGGGCATCATCTCAGACGCCAGATACCGCTTTGAGCGCGGCGTTGATCCAATGTCATGCGTGGAAGGCGTTCACCTGGCGCTTCGCTTGATCACAGAATATGGCGGCGGCGCAGCCTCGAAGATTTCGGTTGCCGGCGAAGCCCCGCGCCGAACTGACCCCGTCGAATTCTTCAAAGGCGATGTGGCCCGCTTAACCGGGCTTGAGATCAAACCCGCCATGATGAAAAAGATGATCAAGTCCCTCGGCTTCAGCATTGAAGACACTGGAGAAACTTGGCTTTTGACCGTGCCGAGTTGGCGATTTGATGTCGATCAAAGCGCTGATCTGGTCGAGGAAATTGCGCGCCTGGAAGGCTTCGACGCTTTGCCCACAGAATCGCTACCGGCCCTGGCAGGTGGCAAGCGGGTCGTAACCACACCGATCCAAGATCGCGTCCGAACGGCACGCCGCACGCTCGCCTCGCGCGGTTTCCTAGAAACCGTCACCTGGAGCTTCATGCCGAAGGGCTTCTCAGAGCTGTTCGGCGGCGGCGACGACGCCCTGACCGTGGCCAATCCCGTTGCCAGCGAGCTAAACCAAATGCGCCCAAGCATTTTGGGCAACCTGGCTTTGGCTGTGCAGCGCGGCGCCGATTATGGTGAGCGCGATCTGCGACTGTTCGAGGCTGGACCGATTTATTTAGGTGATGGCCCGAAAGACCAGCGCTCTGTGGTTGCTGGCCTTGTCCGCCCGGTCAAAGCTCGTCATTGGAACGCCGCCGAGGATTATGATGTTTATGCCGCTAAAGCAGACCTCTTCGCGATCTTGGAAGCCATCGGTCAGCCCCCTGCCCGTTTCCAAGTTGGCGATGTGCGCCAGCCGCATTGGCATCCAGGACAAGCGGCCAGCCTGAAACTCGGCCCGAAAGTGACAGTCGCCCATTTCGGCGCCTTACATCCGCGGGTGTTGAAAGCGTTGAAAGTTGATGGCCCGATCTATGCGTTTGAACTCAACCTCAATGCGCTGCCTCAAATGAAGGCGAAGACGACGAAGACCAAACCGGTGCTCAACAAAGCCGATCTCACGCCAGTCCGCCGCGATTTTGCGTTCGTGGTTAGCGAAGATACGGCATCCGGTGCGATCATCAAAGCAGCGCAAGGCGCAGATAAAGCGCTTATTTCAGCCGTTGACGTGTTCGATGTCTATCAAGGCCAAGGCATTGAGCCTGGTCAGAAATCAATTGCAATCGAGGTCACGTTGCAACCGCGAGGTGAAACACTCAAAGACCAGGACATCGAAGCGATTTCTGAGAAAATCGTCGCCGCAGTCGCCAAATCAACTGGCGGCGTGCTACGAGGATAGAGGCACAACGGAGAAGGACGAGCATGGTCACGCAACACGTCGTCACAGGCGTCGGCCTTCGCAGCAAACTGTATAGCCAATTGGAACCGGACGCTCGTCAGAGCACCGGCCTTTCCGTGCTCAACAGTTTTATCATTGCGCTGGTTCTCATCAGCTTTTTGGCGCTGGCGCTGGAAACTGAACAAACGATCGGGCCTGCCTGGCGGCAGGCCATTGATTATCTGAACCTCTTCATTGTCGCGATTTTTGCGGTCGAATATGCCGTGCGGCTTTGGGTGGCAGGCGAAGACCCAAGGTATCGCGGGGTCCGTGGCCGAATGCGCTATATGCTGACCCCATACGCGATTACCGACCTAATCGCGTTTCTGCCCGAGCTTTTGTGGATTGTCTTCACACCAGCTGGGGTTGGCGATGATGTCTTGATCGTCCTAAGAGTCTTGCGCTTGGCGCGCCTCGTCAAACTTGCCCGCTTTGTACCCGCTTTTGACGTCCTTGGCGCGACGGTTGCACGCGCTGGCACGCAGCTTTTGACCACGCTCGCAATGGCATTGGCGCTGGTCTACGTCTCGGCGGTTGCGCTCTATTTCATTGAAGGTGTGGGCGGACAACAGCAAGAAGGCTTCTCGTCTATTCCGCGCGCGCTTTGGTGGGCCATCGTCACACTCACCACAGTTGGCTACGGCGATGTTTATCCGGTTACGGCGTTGGGACGAGTGTTCGCCGCGATTATCTCGCTTGCCGGGATTGGTGTGGTTGCCCTCCCTGCAGGTGTGTTTGCTAGCGCATTCTCCGATGAGCTTCGCGAACGCGAGATCAAGAAATTGCAAGAGCGCGTGGACGAGGTTGAGTCCGAAGTCGACGAGCTTGAGAGCGAAGTTGAAGAGCTCGAAGCCGAGCGCGACCAGTCTCAAGTCTAGCGAAAAGACGCTTTAAGACGCGATCTGAAGCTTCGGCTCGGCGTCTTTCACAAGTTGCGGACGTCCTAGCCAATAGCCTTGAATGTGATCGGCACCGAGCACCGCAACACGCGCCGCAAATTTCTGGGTTTCGATCCCTTCCACACAAGACTCCAAACCAAGTTGCTTTGCCAAGCGGATCGCCGCCAGAAGGATACTCTTACTCTGTGCGCTTTGATCGGATTTGCGGACAAAACTCTGGTCGATTTTAAGCTTATCGAGCGGCAATGTGTCGAGCATCGACAAAGAAGAATAGCCGGTGCCAAAATCATCGAGCGCGATAGACATGCCTAAGCTGCGTGCCTGCTCCAAGATTGCGACATTGCGTTCGACATTGCGGAACGCAACCTCTTCGGTGATCTCGATGGTGATCGCGCTTGGCCCGACATTGTGGCGCTCCAGTACGCTCAGCAGCGTATCTAAAAAATCAGAGGCCAGCAGCTGCGCCGGAGATACATTGATCGCGAGTCTTAGCTCCCGCAAATCCAAATGCGCGAGCGCTTCATCAAGCGTGACCCAAAGGATTTCATTTAGCAGGCCGAGCTTCTCGGCGATCGGGATAAAGTCTTTTGGGCTCGGATCACGCTCAAATCCGCTATCGGTCCAGCGTGTCAGCAGTTCGTAGGCAACGATCTCGCGTGATTTTGCGTCCGCGATTGGCTGGATCGCCGCTTTGATTTGACCGTTTTGGATCGCGGATTTCAATTCCACTTCGAGGGTCGATGTCGCCAGCGCTGCATTGTCGATCCGCGGGTTGAAAATCGCCCAGTCTAAACGGCTGCCTTTGGCGCGCCGCATCGCCGTATCCGCCGATCTCAATAGGCCAGATAAAGACTGGCGCCGCGGATTACCTTCCGCATATCCAATCGATGCGCCAATCGTGATCAGTCCCGATTCCCATCGAATGTCAGAAACGATCATCCGGTGCAGATTAGACAACACATCGTCGATCGATTCAGCAGCAGCCTCCGGCGTTAAAAGAACCGCAAACTCGTCCCCGCCTAGGCGTGCAGCGGCTGCGACGAAGGGCACAGATCGGATACGGTCGGAGACAGTGCACAGAATCTGATCGCCGACGGAATGGCCATATTGATCATTCAGGGGTTTGAAATGATCCAGATCTACAAACGCAATCTGGATTGAACCATGCGCCGACCAAAGGCCTCGCAACTCGTCCATAAAGGCGCGGCGATTCATCAATCCCGTTAGACCATCCGTGGACGCCAGGGACTCTTTTTCGGAGATCAGCTCTAGCATCCGGCGGTCAGTCCGCGCCCGCGCAAAAGAAACGATACCGAGAGCAATGAACGAAAAACCAGA
The DNA here is from genome assembly GCF_056850855.1 of Hyphomonas sp. ske169. Classification (NCBI taxonomy): domain Bacteria; kingdom Pseudomonadati; phylum Pseudomonadota; class Alphaproteobacteria; order Hyphomonadales; family Hyphomonadaceae; genus Hyphomonas; species Hyphomonas sp. ske169. The sequence goes on from NZ_CP096146.1 coordinate 1,008,298, forward strand.
GGAGGCGGCCATCAACAAGGCATAAGCGTTTTGGTCGCTTGGCAACCAATTCGGCCCAATGTCCAATATGGCGAATTCACAAGTATAAAAATACACGCAGGCCGCTTGAACGGGCGCCATTGCAACTAGCAATTTATGATGCAGCGTGATGACCAGGAATAATGGAACAAAAAGCACCAAAGGAAAATCAAATGGTGCTGAATGATCGGTTACCGCTTCAATAAATGTGCCGACCCAGAACACTGCGAAAATGGCCAGCAATCCGGCTGTGAAAGCCTGTCTGATCCGATATCGGCGATACGCGCAGACGGTCATTGTCGTGAGCAGCACGGCGTAAATCGCCACTTCGCTAAACATCATAATGTTCGCGGCGCCTGAAAAAATATAGACGGCGCAAACGAAGAAGTTGATGAAAAGGCCCAAACCGCCCGTGCACAGCGCGATCAAACGAAGACGATCGGATACGCCCTGTTCCGCGTCGGTCTTATGTTCGTGTCCCACCTTCATGCGAGCACAGTACAAGACTAAGGTGAAAATCTATTTTTAGTTGAATTCCTAAATAAAACCGCACTGGTAGGCATTCATTAAGACAATGAGCCCTTAAAAAACCTGCCATTCGTGAGATCGCACGTAAGCCGATCCGTTAGCTATAATCGGCAATCCGGCTCAGCAAACGCCCGCGAAACTCAAAGAAGCTTGCGCCGCGGATCTTAACGGTCTCACCGGCCTTCACGCCATTTGGCAGGTCCACTGCGGCTTTACCCTCAAACTCAATCTCAGCGGCCGCCTTGCCTTCGCCGATAATGATGCTGATCAGGCGCTGGCGGCGATAGGAAAACGCATTGCCTGAGAGACGCGCAACTTCGCCCATCTGTTCCCGGCCTTCCAATCGCATCGATTGGCTCGCGTTCGAGATATTCTCGAAGATCACATCTTCGGTGACGCAATCGAGCATGCCCTCGATATCGCGGTCATTATAGCTCTGGATGTATCGATTGATGATGTCTTCGTGCATTGCCGCCACCTCTTTGCCACTAAATCGTGTTTAACAGATTCTTTTCAACAGGTCCGTTTAGTTGCACTGCAATAAAACCCGTGACATAGGGGCGGACGAATTTCTTGAAGGAGACGAGCAAATGGCTTTGCGCGTGGCAGTTGTAGGTGCAACCGGTAATGTTGGGCGAGAGCTCTTTAACATTATGGATGAGCGCAACTTCCCGGCCGATAAGGTCCATGCGGTTGCGTCTCGGCGTTCAGTTGGTCGTAAGTGTTCTTATGGCGATAAGACCCTGTTATGTGAGGATTTAGAGTCCTTCGATTTCAGCCAAGTCGACATGGTCCTGATGTCTGCGGGCGGTAGCGTCTCCAAAGAGTGGGCCCCTAAAATCGCTGCAGCAGGCGCGATCGTGATCGACAATTCGAGTGCTTGGCGGATGGATCCAGATGTGCCGCTCGTCGTCCCTGAAGTGAATGGTGAGGCCGTCCTCGGCTATGGCACGAAAAATATTATCGCCAATCCAAATTGCTCCACCGCGCAATTGGTCGTTGCCCTGAAACCGCTTCATCAAGCCGCCGGTATTAAGCGCGTCGTCGTCTCAACCTACCAATCCGCTTCTGGCGCAGGCAAAGCCGGAATGGATGAGCTTTGGACACAGACCAAAGGCATGTTCGTCAATGATTCGCCGACCCCGGACGTGTTCTCCAAGCAGATTGCTTTCAATGTCATCCCTCAAATCGACGTGCCAATGGAAGACGGCTCGTTCAAAGAGGAATGGAAAATGCGCATGGAGACAAAGAAAATCGTCGACGAGTCTATCGAACTGGTCGCCACATGTGTGCGTGTGCCCGTCTTTGTCGGGCACTCTGAGGCCGTCAATGTCGAGCTGGAAGATCCGCTAAGTGTCGAAGATGCCCGCGAGTTGTTCCGCAATGCAGACGGTGTTCAATTGATCGACAATATCGAAGAAGACCAATTCATCACGCCCGTCGATTGCGTCGGCGAATGGGCGAGCTATGTCAGCCGTGTCCGCAAAGACCCAACGGTTGAGAATGGGATCATCTTCTGGAACGTCTCTGACAATCTCCGCAAAGGTGCCGCGCTCAACGCGGTCCAGATTGGCGAAGAATTGATCAAACGTGGCGTGCTCGCCCCGGAAGCCGTCCCCGCTTAGTCGCGCCATAGATGAAACGCCTGCTCTTTGTTTGCTTAGGCAATATCTGCCGGTCGCCAGCCGCAGACGGGATCGCTCGCGCGATGGCCGCCGAGCGCGGCCTTGACTGGCAGATCGATAGCGCCGGCACAGGTGGGTGGCATATCGGGAACCCGCCGGATCCGCGCATGATCGCCGCCGCCGCTGCCCGCGGCATAGATGTATCGCTCCTCCGCGCCCGCCAAGCGGAGCCCGACGATTTCAGACGGTTCGATCATGTGTTTGCAATGGATCGAAGCAATTTGGCCGATCTGCAAGCGATACAGCCCGATGGCCTGCCGGCGAGCTTAGACCTATTCCTCGGCGATGAGGACGTTCCAGATCCTTATTATGGCGGCGATGATGGGTTTGATCAGGTTCTGGACCTGATTACCACGCGGATGAAAACGCTGTTCGACGGGCTCGATCAAGCCTGATGTAAAAACCCCGAAAAGCTCCGCTTTTTCCCCTTGCGCGCCCCCCTGTTTTGCGGTTTATGGCGGCTTCGGTCGCGAGATAGCGTCCGACATACCCATTAGGACGCGGGCGTAGCTCAGGGGTAGAGCACAACCTTGCCAAGGTTGGGGTCGTGAGTTCGAATCTCATCGCCCGCTCCAAAACAGCTTAAAATACAAACTACAACACCCTGTTTACACAGGATTTTTTAAGTTCTTTGATCAGAAAGATCTCTTTGTAGCCCAATTTGGGCTACAATTAGGATACAAATTGGGCTACAACTATCCCATGTCTGACACGCTTGTTACAGAAAAATACCTGAAACGCAGGAATGGCTGGTTTTATTATTATCGGCGTGTTCCGACTGCCCTTTTACCCTTCTATTCCGGAAAATTCATACGCGTCGCGCTAGACACAAAATCACTCGAAGTTGCTAAAGTGCGACGAGACGAATTGGCTGAAGCCGACGATGACTATTGGGCCGAACTCAAACTGTCTCTAAAGCTCGAAAAGCTCGGCGAACGTATGGACACCAAACATGCCCGTTCCCGATATGAGATCGCAAAAGCACGCGCCCTGGCAGCGGGCTTCAGGTTCCGCCCGATGGACCAGTTGGCCGATCCCTCCCAAATCGAGGACATCGTCAAAAGGGTCCTGGCTGTAGATCAAAATCAAACCTCAGACGGACGCCTTAACCCAGTCATGGTTGATGCTGTGCTTGGCGGTGTTGACGAACCGGCTGTAAGTGTCAGCGAAGCGATGAAGATCTATCAAAACGAGATCATGATATCGAATCTTCGCGGTAAATCACCGGCACAACTCAAGCTCTGGCGGCAGACGAAAGATCGTTCACTCAACTATTTTATCGAAATTATCGGCGATGTTCCAATCGGTGAAATAAGCCGAGACGATGCGCGCGCTTACTTTAAATGGTGGAACGATCAAGTCGTCCCACTCGATCCCGATCAGAAACCGAAATCACCCAAAACCGCGAATAAGCATTTCGGCGACATGCGAGACCTCTATCACAAGTACTTCACATTCGTCGGAGAAGAGGATCGCCAAAATCCGTTTCGCAATTTGAGCTTCAGAACGAAGAAGTCACAACAGAAGAAGCGTCTTCCATTCAGCCAAAAATGGGTTCGCGAAAAATTCCTCGCGACCGGCGCTTTGGACGGATTGAGTCCCGAGGTGTTTCTCATAACGTGCATGGCGATTGAGACCGGTTGCCGTCCAGGCGAACTGATCAACCTCAGACCGGAAGACATTTGCTTAGAGGCTAAGGTTCCACACCTCAGAATTGCTGAACGTGATGATCGACAACAAAAAACCGATACCGGATCTATTCGTGAAATCCCGCTTCTCGGCGTTGCGCTTGAGGCGGCGAAACGTGCGCCATCTGGCTTTCCGAAATATCACGACAAGATCAATGCATTCTCTGCGGCGGTGAGCGCTGCGTATGCGAGGCGCAAACTGTTCGAGACGCCCGATCACGTCTTCTACTCATTCCGGCATTCCTTTGAAGATCGCATGAAAGAAGCTGGTCTCGATTTTGAGTTACGCATGCTGATTCTGGGTCATGAAAATAAGCGCCCAGAATATGGAACTGGCGGCTCCATGACCTATCGCGCCAAAGAACTTGGTAAAATCACCCACCCCTTCCCGAGCGATTTCTTTGACGCTTTCGACGCAGTTCACGCATCTTAGTCAAATCGGTTATGGCGAGTGTCTTCTTTATCAGCTCAGCACGTGTCTCGCGGCGTTTTACTTCGCTATCCAGGATTTCAAAAAGCGGGGCATATTTAGGGTCATGCGTCGAAATAATTTCGGCGACGACATCGCGGGCGTGCCTGACATCCTCGTCAGTGACCGGCATCATCCCCACCGCTTATCTGAAAACGATCGGTCGATCCCGGTGCGTCCGATTGCAGCTTTCTGGCAACCTGAAGCAAAAACTGATCATACCGCTTTATCCCGAGAGCCTGAGCCGCATCTCGTGCGCCATCCGGTATCGGCTCCATCCGGGTGAGCCAGTAAAGCACGAACTGACAAAGCGTCTCGAGACAGACTGCGATATCCCGCTCCATTGCACTCTGGCGAATGTCGAACTTATCCAGCCGATCAAGTAAACGCTCTTCCAATCCCAGCTTTGAGTCAGGGCAAAAGTACGCGCGCAACGCTGCTTCAATGATGGCCGTTTTGCTCACGCCGGGGCGCCGTGACTCCTCGTAGAGCAATGCGTGCAGATCGGTTGGAATATGAATGTTGATCCGTGGTTTTGTCATGTTCAATCCATGGGGAAGAAATCGTCATCATCGCTGCGATCCAAAGCGGCGAGCTTTGCGCGCGTATTGGACGGCTCTTCGGCTCCATCCTCGGCATCTCTCTCGCCGCCTTCGTGGGTCGAGCGCTCGATCGCCACGTCAGCGGATCGGTCCGGAAGCTCCAACTGCAATTGTTTGCTCGACGTCTCCGCCGCGGCCGTCAGGTTAAACGCAGGAATGTGTGAAGCGCATTTTGGTATCTGGGCGTTCGTCCGGCTCGAAGCATCCAATACTCGCGAGACGAAGTTTCTGTCTTTGAAATAGCGTAGTTTCTTCGCTCGAACGGGCGGACACCCAGCAACCATGACAATCTCTTCGTCGGGGGCAAGCTGCATGACCTCGCCCTGTGTCACGAGCGGGCGGCTGGTTTCCTGGCGCGAGACCATCATATGCGGTAACCAAGGCGCAAGCCTGTGGCCCGCATAGTTTTTCTGTGATCGAAGCTCTGTCTTTGTGCCGAGGGCTTCTGATACGCGTTTGGCAGTACGCTCATCGTTCGTGGCAAATGCGATCCGGACATGGCAATGGTCGAGAATAGAATTGCTCGGGCCATAGGCTTTTTCAATCTGGTTGAGAGATTGAGCGATCAAAAACGCGCGGATCCCGAAACCCGCCATGTATCCGAGCGACTCTTCAAAAAACTGAAATCGACCAAGGGCTGGGAATTCATCCAACATCAAGAGTAATTGACGTCGCCCGGCACCGGCCAACCGCTCGGTCAGGCGTTTCAGAATTTGATTTAATATCAGACGAATAAGCGGCTTAGTTCGTGAAATGTCAGAGGGTGGGATAACGAAATAAAGGGAGGTCGGCCGCGCAGCATCAACGAGATCATCTACGCACCAATCACCTGCGCCAGTTACGGAGGCAATGATCGGATCGCGATACAGCGTTAAAAAACTCATGGCGGTTGAAAGCACGCCAGAGCGTTCATTCTCCGACTTGTTCAAAAGCTCGCGCGCAACCTGCGCAATCGTATCTTTCACCTCATGCTGCGCATGCTTGGCTTTGAGCATAGCACCAAGCGTCTTTTCAAACGTCCGCGATGGATCGGATAAAAACCTCGCACAGCCGGAAAGGGTTTTGTCGTCTTCAACATAGAGAACATGCAGGATCGCGCCGACCAGCAGTGCACGCGCCGTTTTCTCCCAATGGCTGCTGCGCTCTAGGCTGCCTTCGGGATCCACAAGAATATCCGCAATGTTTTGGACATCGCGAACGACATTCATATCAAGGCGCACTTCGGCGAGAGGATTGTATCCGGGTGACGCAGGATCGGTTGGGTCAAACCGAATGCAGCGCGAGAACTGAGATCGCCATCCAGACGTCAGGTCCCAGTTCTCACCCTTGATGTCGTGAACAATGGTGCTCCCTGTCCAGGACAGCAAAGACGGGATGACAAGCCCCACACCTTTGCCGGACCGCGTCGGCGCAAAAGCGAGAACATGTTCGGGGCCGGTATGGCGAAGGTACTTTCCTTCCCACTGCCCGAGAAAGACCCCATCATTTTTCAATAGACCAGCCTTGCGAACATCACCCTCCTCCGCCCAACGGGCCGATCCATAAGTCGTGACATTGCGTTCGTATCGGCTGCGCCAAACCGATCCGATCACTGCCGCAACGGTGCCGAGCAGCCCGCCGCTTGCCGCAATCATTCCCGCTTTGGTGAAGATCTTCGGCGCGTAAGCCTCGTAGGCGTACCACCATTGGAACAGACGCCAGGGCTTGTAGATTGGCGTATCCAGTGCCACGAACCACGGCACACCCAAGGCAGGCTGATAGTCAAGCTGATAGGCTGCCCACTGGGTCGCGCCCCAGAGCGTTCCGATAATAATGGCGAAGACAATGATGATCTGACCGATCAAAATTTTTGCAGGGGTCATCGCGGGCTCACAGGCATTTCACACATGCGATGCAATCTGCTGAAACGCGGGCACAGAGCCTAGTTGGAGCGCAAGCAAACGCCTGCAAAACGAACTACCGGCTGAGCCCACGTGATCTATCGCGACCCATTGAAAAATTGATACCGGAGCGCGTGCGCTGAATAGACAGATCGCGTCCTCGTAGTTGAGTCAGGTCGCGGCGCCACGGCACCAGGGTGAATTCCTTACCATTACTTAGTAGCGCCATTCTGCCCTGCCCGAGATCCAGGTACCCCTGGTAGCGGCCTCGAAACTGATCACCGGTAGAAAGCGGCTGATAGACCTCTCCTGTCTTCAAAGCATGCGCTTCGGCGGCGGCGTTTAACTCGGCATGCGCCATGGTTTTCATGTCTGGTGATCCGCGAGCCTTCAGAACGAGGTGTCGTTTTTTAATTGCCGCTTCGAGAACCGGCCCCCGATTTTGATTGACGTTATCCAACCAGACAGGACCTCGAGACTCGATCTGATCGGCGATGCTGAGCCAGGACTTCACAGCGATTTGTGGGCCACCGCGGGCGCGTTCGAAAGCAGCAGCTCGTTTCAGATAATCATCTGGAATATCCCAGGTGCCATCCGAATGGCGTTCTACGTGACCGGCGCGGCGCAAGGTTTCGAGCCTTCGCTTATGAGCCTCACGGTAAGCTGCGGTTGAAGCTGGATCATATGAGGCGTGAAGGTCGGCCGAATAAAACCCGCCATTTCTCTCAGCTATTTGGGCGATGGTTCGATCTGCGGGTCGCGGCTCGCCCGCGCGATCCTGAACCTCGATGATGGCACCTTCCGGAAGCGAGCGGTCTTCACCGCCCTGCACGTGCCAATGCCCACCTTCAAAATCGCGAACAATAAGGAAGCGTCGATCGCGTAACTCGTCTTCCGGTCCCGATGTCAAAACCTCGCCCAGCACAGCAGTTTCGAGACTCGTTTTGTCGTTCCAAAACTCAAGAGCGTTCTTTTCGAGTTGCGCGCTATGCTCAGCTGAGAGGGATCGGATGACATCACCGCGTCGGCCCATCGACTTCAAAGTCTCGTCCCAACCCTGTTTCATCCGCCATTGCTGCTGACCGACTGGTTTTGCGAGATGTAGCTTTTGAAGGTGCGCCAGTCGACGCAGGCGCAGATTGCGATCGAAGCGCTCCCGTGTTCCGGACGCGGGCTCAATGACAATTCGGTGATCGCGTTCCAGTTCTGCGAGCTTGCGATCAAGGGTCGTGAATCGGTCGTGCGAGACCTCTGCTTGCTGCGCCCGAATGATCTCCAGGTCTCGACGCGGTCCTAGCGTGCGGGTGGCGAGCTCCTCTGCGCGTTTTCGAAGACCTTGGGTCAGATAGTTTCTCGCGATGATCAAATCGCGTCCTCGACTGTCACGACCTCGGATGACGATATGCGTGTGCGGATGCCCGGTATTGTGATGATCGACCGCGACCCAATCGAGCTTCTGACCGAGATCTGACTCCATTTTCGCCATTAACGCTCTGGTATTGGATTTGAGATCTTCGAACGCGTGCCCGTCCTCCGGCGACACAATGATCCTGAACTGATGGCGGTCCGATTGGCTGTTTTTCAGAAACCGACTGCGATCTATCTGTTCGCCTTCTCGGGTGTAAACATCACCGCCTGCACCATCGCGATCGACACCGTCTCTTTGGAGGTAACTGAGATGCGCTCGAAACGCCCCTGCTCCACTCTTACCACGCGCCCGTGCGATATGAACTTTGACGACCACCCGGCGCATTCGAAAGCGTGGCAATGAAGAGGCGGTAAATTTCACCGCACTGCCCCGGCCAATTCGCGCGCCCGTAAAGCCGGGCTTTCTGGGGCCACGATTCAGCCGCGCTGTCGCACGCGTGATTTTGCTGCGAGCGCTCCGACCGCTCCCACCCCCACGATCGCGGATCCTGCCAAGCCGAGGCGTAAAATCGAACTCCTCGCTCATGTGACCTGCACCACGCATGAGCCCTGCGAATACTGGGCATTCAAACGAACCTTGCACTGCAACACCGTGCAAAGGACACTAAAAAATCGATGTGCAGACAGTATCTTATGCGCCGGTTGGTGCATGAGCTTTAATCTTGCCCTGACTAAACCCGCCCATTCCGTCAAGTCCTGAATCGCTCGTCTGGGTCGCTTATAATCCTGATTCATATAGAGATTCCCTTATTTGGTGTGTTGAATGGCTCTGCGCCACTGACGGTCCATGCACTACTGCGTGCTGAAGCGCTTGGCGGCCTCGCACATGCTTTGGTTCGACAGGAAAGAACGTCCTCGAAGCACTAACAGCGCACTGTTTTAAAGCCGGAAAAATCCGTCTTCTGTGCAGGCAAGATAACGGGATCATCCCTTCCGCGGCCCGTCAGGGTCGCTTCCGCTTATGCGGAATTTCGTATGTTGTATGTCAGGTCATTTGATGTTCCTCGTTCTAAAAAATTTTGTGTTTTGATCAGCCCATCCGTGCTCTCAAACCGTCTCTGGAAGCGATAAAGTCGCTACCATCACGCCACATCCGGTGCAGAATGACAGCCAGTTTTCTGGCAAGAGCAACGCAGGCCCGGCGGTGTCCCAGACGGCGCTGAAGCCCTGTTCCCCAGGCCTTGAGAACCGACCAGCTCCGAACATTTGAGAGCATCGAATTAGCTGCTTCCACGAGCAGCCATCGTGTCTCGGGATCCCCGCATTTCGATACCCGGCTGTTAAAATCAACACTGCCGGACTGATAACGTTTTGGTGTCAATCCGAGATGCGCGCCAACTGTCTTTGAGCGCCTGAAGCGTGCTGGATCATCAATGCAGGATTTGTAGGAGAGTGCGGTTACAGGCCCCACGCCCGGCACTGTCATGAACCGCCTGCAGACCTCATCATTCCTGGCAATATCAAGCAGTAATTTGTGGCACTTCTGGAACTCTTCAAACAGCGCCGCGCGGGCCTTGAGCATACTGTCTGCCAGCGCCCGAAGCATCGGATCAGCATCGGCCAGTAAGGCACGCAAGTCTTCTTCGAACCGCCCGCGTGTTGTTCTGTTGAGCTTTACGCCGAAGACTTTGAGTGTGCCGCGAATAGCGTTCTCTACATCCAGAAACTTGCGCTTAAGCAGCCTGCGATTACCGAGCAGGACACGCATCCGGTGGCTTTCATCGCTTTTGACGTGAACTTGCCGGAACCAGCCGGTTCGCATCATCTGAGCGAGACCGCGCGCATCATTGCGGTCGGTCTTGTTGCGCATGGCCGCCAGTGCGCCAGCCATATGACGGGCTTCCACGATGATCGCTGGAAAGCCCTTAGCTGTCAGCTCATTACTGAGCCAGGGCGACAATGAACTGGCTTCAAATCCGACACGTTTCAACTTATGCCCATAGTGTGAGAGGACCAATGCAATAGGTTCCGGCTCAGTCGGAACACGGACCTCTTTGAGTGTTTTTCCATCCGCATTGACGATGCAAATATGCGTCTCTTCCAGCGATATATCCAAACCTGCAAAAACGATCATAACAGTTCTCCTTCTCGAAAACCGCCACAATAGCGCATACTGAAATGACCGGACTCGCGGCCGCGTGCAGGCGGGTTTAAATGAGCACTACCGGGTTCGCCCCTCAATTCCTGTCGTTTCCTGGCATCGCTTTGCATACGCTTGCACCGCTTCACCGCGGGACTTCAAAGAGGAGGACGGCAATGCCGTCCACGTCTTTCCGTTTTGTGACCCCAAAATAGCGTCCATCGAGCGATTTTGGATGTACGTTCAGTAGGAAGATTTCGTCTTCTGAGAGCATGCGACAGCCGCTCCAGACCGGTAAATCTCGCTGTAAATCGTCATGCTTAAGCGCTATAGCGCGGACCTCACCATTGATGAGAATGATCTCATTTTCACGGCATATTTTATCGCCTGGGAGTCCTGCTATCGCTTTTAAGAGAGGCCAGTCTTTGCCAACAAATCCGTTTTTTTGAGCCCACATGCTGGCATCGCTTTTGGGTGAAAGGACGGCCCAACGGTCATGCGTAATAGGGCCGTCTTTCACCCAATAAAGACCGATCGGCGCACTCGCAGTCCGGTTCCAGATCAAGCGCTTTTGATAGCCAAAGAACGGTGCGAGGACGAGCGCAGCAATCGCGATCGAGCCCACACCCAAACTCTGCCATTTCATGAGTCTTTTCGAATGCGCTGCGACGTCGAGGCATAGCTGTTTCGCTCTGACCAGCGGATGAGTTCAGGCTTTGGATAAAAGACCCGGGCGCCATGTTTGCGGTAGATGGGCCCTCGTCCTTCGCAGCGATAATGATCCAGCGTGGACCGAGTAAGGCGTAAGAATTTCGCGGCTTCCTGTACGGTCAGAAGCTCTGGCCAATCGCGAGACTCTGATTTTGGGTTTGTGGTTTCAGACATGATGGTTCTCCCTGTTTCGTCTTGGTGTCGATGGGAGAAAGTTGCGCGATTATGCGGGGAGTCGGGAGCGGAAAAATGAAGTGGATAGGTTTTTCCCCTGCTCGCTTAACCAAACACAACAACGTGAAAAACCGCGCCGAGAATGATCTCGGCGCGGCTCAGATTCAGCGATGTGTTTCGCTTAGTCGCGCGGGTTCCAGAGGATCACATGACGCCCTTTCTTACCTCTGACCGGGGCGAGGTTTGCATAGATCCGGCGCGGTCCAATCTGTGGGTCAGCCAGGGTAAGCGATACATATTCGCGGCCAGATGCTTTGGCTTTTCTGAGCCATCCTCCGCCGATTTCTGTGGTCGTTTCACCTGCGAAGATGCGATAATCGGGCTGTCCGTCAGTGGTCTTTTCCTCATTCTTCGCGATGCGGATGGAAGCTGACAGATTCATCATGGCGAGCATACCTTCAAACCCGGTTTTCGTTTCGCTGACATAACCAAGTGCGTTTGCCATTTTAAGTCTCCTTTTCGTTTCTTTGGCGTGTCTTCGGAAAAGCTTCATGCCCCGTCGACGCCGGACCTAAAGGCCGCTCAAATCGCCTTCTGAACCCATCGGGGCGCAGCGTCAGCGCAGCACGCGGGAGAACGGGAATTTTGCTGCGCGAGGAGGCGCGCCAGCGCCGGGGAAAATTCCTGCTTGGACCCGTTTCAGAATGCGGTTTCAGCGGCCAGGTCCTCCAGGCAAGAGACGGGTCTCGAGGCTAAAAAGCACGCTTAAGTGACGAAGGAAGACGGAGGCAAAGGATCGAGGCAGTCAACGCAAGACGAGCCGGACACAAAGTCCAGCTCGCTTCATTTAATCTGCATGGTCGCTACGATGCGCCAGCATTGATGGCGTCGAACAGTCGGCTAACACGCTTCCACGCATCAGCAGGGGGAGAAGGCGCATCTGCAACATATCGGCGGGGTGGCACCGACATCCAACCGGGTCGCCAGTCAGAATTTGGGTCGCAGCCGGTCCCATCAATTCGGATCGCGATGAGCTGTTTTTGAACCTTCGCGGTGTCAGTGCGGCATTTATCGGCAAGCGCTTTGGAGCCGATATGTTCGACCATGGCATTGATCGCGCGCTTGTCTCGGACCAAGGTCCAGAAGGCCTCGTCGGGTTGCCAATATGTAGATGGATCAGCCTCGCAAACATGCAGAACGGCTTCGACAACACTGCCGCCCGCTTCGAGGGTTTCAGACATGACATAGGCCACTATATCGAGCACGTCTTCGTCGCTCATCTGGAGCAAGGCGGCAAATATTTCGACCAGACGATAGCTATCAGAATTGCGGCGCGCTCGTTTAACTGCACCCTTGTCTTTGAATAGGGAGTCGACCTTTTCTCCAGCCGTTTGCGTCTCGCCAGTCGCCTTGCTCGCTTCCACGCTGGATCGCGTTTCGGGTTTTCGCGTTCGGCACTCATGGGCGCGAACGTCCCAAAGCGCGCTGCCCGTCATCGCATGGGCAATCATCAATCGAAGCGCGATGGCGGGGCGTTTCAGCAAGCTCGCTTGCGCGACGCCATGGCGATGAAGCAGTACATACTCAGCCAGCGGTGCGCTCATTTCTGGTTTAATCGCTCCCGTAGTGCCGGGTTCATCGCTAGAACATTTCTCCCGGCGCCGGGCCTCGGCTTGCGTGAGATACCCCTCATGAAATGTAACGGTTCCATCGTGGCGAATTTCGACAAAGACTTTCCCGCCCGCTTCCATCGCCGTCTGCACATGCTCCCATCTCTGGAAATACTGTCCGCGTTCAAGACAGATCACATCGCGCCATCCAGCATTTTTGAACGCATCGACTTTCTCAGAGATCGCCTTCGACTGCGCCGCCCAAAACGCGTCCGGGTCGGCAAACACGCCATGGTCTCCAAACAGGTCGCCGATGATCTCTCCTTCAAAATGCTCAAGCTCAAACAGGGCTTTGTCGGTCGTGATCGACACCCCGCCTGTCACCCAGGCGCGGCAGTTTCGCCCAATCGGAGCGCGCTCGTCTTCGCTATTGTGGAGCCGGATCCATTCTGCTTGTTGGGCTTCGCTCGCAAGGGTCAGCGCCCGGATCGTCGCGCGGTCGATTTCTTCTTCTGCATAGAGTCTCCGAATGGGCGCGATCAATGAGGCGAGCGCCAAAACCCGTCTGACCAGCAATTCTGTGACACCGAAGAAGCTCGCAATTTCGTTTATGCTTCGACCTTCGTCAGCGAGGCGTTTAAAGGCGGTGTATTGCTCCATCTCGCTCGCAGGCAAGCGCCCGATATTTTCGATGACGGAGGCTTCGATCGCAGCGGCAGCATCGTTCTCTGGCATCACTGCGCATGGGATGAGCGAGACGTCGCCAGTTTCTTTCGCGATCTCTTTCAGCGCGAAGAAACGACGACGCCCGGCAACGATGCCATAGCCTTTTCCTTCCTTGCGCACGAGCAATGTCTGGCGAATGCCTCGTTCGCGGATGGACGGTAATATGTCCGAAACATCCGGCTTCTTACGCCCGTGACGCATATTGAGCTTGCTGACCTTTAGCTGATCAAGCGGAATGTGTTTGAGCTCTGGCTGAGCCATAGCGGTCTCCTGTTCATTTTTTTTGGGGGGGGTGGAATTGGTCATCGACACCAGAAGACGTGCACTTCATCGAAATGCGTCTCTATGGTGAACACGTCGCCATTCATCGCCATGTCCTGGCCCATGCCGGACCAGTCGATATAGTACTGGAACGCATCCGGAATCTTAGGGCCGGTCTCTCGCGTCAGGTTTTCGGCAAAATCAGCGAGTGAGTTGTAGCAGCCCGCATAATCCTCAAAGGCCGCTTTGGCCTGTTCGAGATCACCGCAATAATGTTCGCAAACTTTTGCGCCAAGTTCGCCGCGTTCATCGACATACTCCGCTAAGTCGCAGACCCAGTCGAACCCGGCATATTCTGAAATCGGTGCGCCCTCGAACCCGTCATAGTCGTGGATGGCCCACTCCTCAGCACCCAGCTCAGGGCTCTCTTTCAACATCTGGCGCACTTTAGCCCAGATGTGATCTTGTCCCTTGTCGGCAGCTATCCAACGCCCGTGAAGGCGACCTGAATTATAGGCTGCCAGACATGCGACATAGATACGTGGGGTGTCCCTAAAAGGTGCTCCGGTGGTCCCGACAAGGGGTGCTGGTGTCTGCGGTGTTGCGCTCATATCTCATCTCCGTCGCGCCCCGCATTCCTTTCCCGGCAGGCGGGATGGGGCGGCAGGAAAGAGCGACAGCCAGAGCGCACAAGGGCGGACCGCAAGGGTTTAGGTAGGAGATGTCGAGACGATCTTAGAACATATCAATCCCGCTCCCCTTGCGGGTCGACCGCGCTCTGGCAGGCGCGCTGTCCGCCCCAGACCGACTGCTGGGAAAGGTCTACTTTTTTGAGACTGGTTAGGCTTCTTTTTCTGCTGGGCGAGCAATAGGAGACACAACAAATCGCTCCTGGCTTAAGTCATAGAACCCTAGTTTGCCTTGTCGATCTGCAGACAGCTCTCTAACACTTGCGGAAGACAAGACACCGGAGGCGATACCATGCTTTCTAACTACTTTGAGTATATCCGCCTCGAGGGCGACGGTGCGACAGCACAAGCCGTTTTCAAGAACAATTGGGGTATCGGTATTATCAAGCCATTCTCCCAGGAGATTCGCCACAATCGGGCCGAGTGTGAATCCATGCTGGAAGCGCTCCGATCAAATACCGGCACGGATGCGTCTCGGACGCGACAAGCATTCACCATCGCAACACAACGCCTGCGGGATGCTGGGGCATAAGCCAGCTGCGCAGTCGTGTTTCTTGGAACAGAACGAAAGCACTCATTGCTTTTATCTTCTCGTTTCCGAAGGGCGTTGCAATTCAGAGATTTATATAATCAATTCAAAGTACAGTTACGAAACAGGAGAGCGCTCGTGGGACTCCGGATCCAATTGATTGTCGTTTTCACGGTTTGCCTCGCAATGTGGTTTCCGCTGGGCACAGCCAACGCGCAATCGAGATTCATCCTCCATAACGCGGGAGAACTGATTCACACAGGCTCTAATTTCACAGTGCATTTGCTAGATCGGGGGGCTTATGATGATGACGAGCACTGCGGTCGATCTCAAACACTTTCACTTTCTGTCATATTTGATGTGGCCAACGACACCGAGCTGACTAAGCAATACCTGGGTGCAGCTCTACCAGAACCACTCTTGAAGCGCTTGGCTGCGCAGTACTGCCCAGATGCAGTTTCGGTTGGTGCGGCAATCTATTTCAAAGACCGGGTAATCATGAGAGATGGCTCAATTGGTGAAGCCGCAGAGGTTCGTGCCAATAGCGGAGAACGTGCGTTCTCGAGCTTCCATCATATGTTCGGATCGCCTTACTCGCCCTCCGTCAGTCAAACGCGGATGTTTGAGGGGGCCGCTTGGAACAATGTGCTGGCATTCAACAATCGCGGAATGAAAACCCAGGCTGAGATCAGCATCGCTGAACAAAAAGCCGCGGAGCGTCGTCAATTCCTCGCAGCAGCGGAAGCCCGAAAGTCGGAGAGAAATGCCTGGTTTCAATCCAACAAAGCGCTTTACAACTGGCCATTGGGGGATGGATGGGCGTTTGATGTTTACATGGCGAGTGAGCCAACGAAGCCAGCCCCGTCGCCTCGGCCTCTCGAGGAGGGGCAGAAATTTCCTTATCGTTCGTCGGTACTGCTCGCCTATGTTGAACGCGCACACAACAAATGCGGCTCCAGATCCCCTAATGGGACCGAGAATGTCAGCATCACGCTGACAAATCGTCAGACAGGAGGAGTTGAAGATCGCGAGACGATCGCTGTCGACCGCGCGCTGGTAGATCTCTATTCTGGCGCCAAGAATTCAGAGGGGCCTTACGATGTATACAGCCTGAGCACGATCAGGCGCCTGCAATCAGACCTCGATCCGCTATTTGCTCAGTGGTCATGCGAGGGGCCTGAGTTTTCACGTTTCATTCGCGGATTATCCAATTATCGCCGCGACTAACGCGCTGCGAACACGCCGTCATGTATCAGGACTTTCTGATCAGATTGCAGGTCGAATACAGTTATCCTTACCGAATAGCCGCCTGTAATCGCCGCATCCACCGCATCCATCACGCTTTGGCGGTCACGATAATTTTGGATGGCTGACTGGAACGACAACTCTCCGCCATGATAGTAGGCATTGAGCTGATGGTTTTGGCCTTGGAACGCAACTTCCGCTCGAATGGCTGGAACGGTTCGTGTCATCCCTCCGCGCTGCTCTTGCATCTGAAATGCGAAAGGTAAGCCTGCGAGCAATTCTGACGAAACATAGATACGACCGGCCTTCACGTTGTCATCACGATATTCGACTCCATCGATGAGGGCGGCACTCTCGACAGGCGTGTACGTTACGAAACGATCTACTGATCGCCGCTGTGCTTCGGACGTAGTGGACATCAGCAAGGCACATGCGGCCGCAAACAAAATAATTCTCATGAACATCCCCTTGTTCCAATCATTCGAATAAGGGCTGAGATCAATATTCAGTCAAGACTCAGTTCCACACCGCCTTATTTCATATCATCTCAGTCTCTCTCGGTTTCAGCAAAGACGACGAGAGCGGACGTCTGATTTGGGTTTGCAGCGGAGATTCGCCGAGAATTCTTATGGAGCTAGTTCCCAGATTGCGAACCCGCTGGAGCTGAAACAAGTGTGACCGCTTCGGTCATATTGATCTTTCAATTCCTAACAAAACATACGTTCCTGATCCGTATTTTTTGCCAGTTCGCAAGCCTTCGCCTCTGCTGCTGCGGCTTTGCTTTGATCCTTTGGAACGCCTTCACCTTTTCGATGCACTGCCGACGCCGCTAGGCACCCGTTTATGTCACCAAGATCGCACGACTTATGATAGAGGCTTACGCCTCGTTGGGCGTCACGCTGAACCTGCTTTCCCGAGATAAGATAGTATCCGGCTGTTCTACATGCGAGTGCATGGTCGCGCTCACAAGCTTGTAAGTAGTTGTCTAGGTCATCTTGATCCACGCCGTTGAGGCTTCGACCTATTTCGGCCAACTCGAAGTAAATCTCAGCTAAGCTGTTATCCGCAGCGTCCGACTGCGCAGAAGCGACCAAAATCGAGCTGAACACCATCGCTAACACTGAGATGATTGACATACTGCTTTTGAATTTGCTCATTCCGATACCGCCTCGTCTCACCGCTTTTGCCTGAACGAATTGATACCCGCGAACGAGAAAGTGTTCAAATCTTCGGCCGCTTGTCGATAACTCATCTAAACATCCCGAGCTTCAGCAGGCTCGCGGAACAAACGATTTGATCGGGCTTTTTCGGATGGCCGCCATTTGGTTGGCGGGTTTGGACGCGATGCCACTTGATCCCGCGCCGCACGGTTTTCCGATACGGTTCAGGAGCGGATATTAAGGAGTGTTAGGTTCTGACCGCTGGGCGAGCATCTGTGGACGGCGGCCCCTTGGCAAGAGATTTTAGTTGGTCATCTGCAGGTTGGCCGTTAGCGGGCATCTGTTCGGCCTATTCGAGCGGCATTCAGACGCCGCTGGCCATCATGCGTTCCGCAAGATGAGGTTCCTTACAAAAGCACGCACTCAAGGGTGCTTGCTCGCAGGTGGATTGTCCTCACTTGTTGAACCTACGGGTCTGCATGACCTCCTTATGCTCTCACCAATCTCGTTTGCGCCTGTTCAGCGCGGCGACTTTATGCCGGCATTAGCTTTGCCGGATTGAACTTCTCTCCTTTGACCATCAGGGCCCAGATCATGCGGCCCATCTTGTTGGCCATGGCGATCGCAACCACCATCATCGGTTTACGCTCGAGCAAACGGCTAAGCCATGGATGCTTCGTGAAGCCGAGCTGTTTCGCTCGGATGATCATCGACATCGCGCCAGTAACCAGTAAGCGCCTCAGCTCCGGGTTGCCCTTCTTGGTGATCTTCCCGAGCCGCTCTCGCCCGCCACTGGAATGCTGTTTAGGCACAAGCCCGACCCAGGCGGAGAATGCGCGACCGGATTTGAAGATCTTTGGATCGGGTACTTCAGCGACCACACGTGTTGCGATGACCGGTCCGACGCCGGGTATCGTTTCCAGTCGCTGGCAGATGGCATTGGCTTTATGGGCCTTGAGGATCTTGCGATCCGTTTCCAAGATTTGCCGCTTCACGTGTCGGAGCTCGCTGGCGAGCGGCAGCAGGCACTCCCGCGCCAGGTCGGGGATGCGATCATCCTGATCGTCAGCCAGCGTGTCGAGGATGGCTTCAACGCCCATCCGCCCTCTGGAAGCGACGATACCGAACTCAGCCAAGTAGCCCCGTAATGTGTTGATCAGCCGGGTCGATAAACGCACCCAATGATCGCGTACACCATGCAGGGCAAGGAGCGCCTGTTGATCTGGTGTTTTGATAGGAACGAACCGCATCGTTGGCCGGGTGACGGCTTCGCAGATCGCTTCCGCATCACGCATATCGTTCTTCTGGCTCTTGAGATACGGCTTCACAAACTGGGGCGCCATCAGCTTCACTTCATGCCCAAGTGCGCTCAGCTCACGGCCCCAATAGTGCGCTGTTGCGCAGGCTTCCATGCCGACCAAACACGGTTCCAACTGATTGAAAAAGGCGAGGACTCGCGACCGGCTGAGTTTGCGACGAACGACAACCTCACCCTCCGTGTTGATACCGTGAACCTGAAAAACCGACTTGGCTAAATCTAGGCCAATAACTGTGATACTCTTATCCATAGGCGTGCTCCTAATGTTGGCGGTGTGGATACCTTCACATTACCAGCTCAGTAGAGCTGGGTGGGGCACGCCGTCCACAGCATCAAAAGCGGTCGTAAGTGGCGTGGCGCACGATATAAGAAAGACGCTCCCTCAAATCCGAGCCGCTCCATACCGCGGCCAAGACCAGTTGATGGCAGCATTGCGAACGCTCGCGTTCACTTTGAGTAATCTAAGCTCTCTCAAGAATCTCGGTGATCGAGTTTGAAACCAACATTGTATCTTCAAGGCGTCTACCGTTCTAGGGGCACATCAAAGATCGGACCAAACCGATCGACCCAGAGCCGAACGTTTTCATGGCAAATTTCGATACCGCGCTCACGCATTAGGTCTTCGATATTACGCAGTGAAAGTGGAAACCGGACATACATCATCACTGCAAGCTGGATGATCTCGGGCGACGTTTTGAAATAGCGAAACGGGTTCTTGCTCATTAGCCGAGCTTAGAGCACTGCAGTTGAGGCTCTCTTTCCGCAGACAATTCCTCACTGTACGATGAACCTTTCAATTCGGCGCATACAACTGTGCAGCTATCTCTAGGGTTAGTCTAGCGAGCGTTTCGTATCCGGCATTGTTGTTGTTCAAGATTATTACTGCGCCGTTGTGCTCTGGGAAACGAGTGATCATGCTGGTGTAGCCAACAAGTTCTCCATTGTACGATTGGAATCCTGAGGTTTGATCGTTCTCGAAAGGTAGCGCGCCAACAGTCCACGCCATCGGAACCTCTGCGTTGAACATTTCGGCTTTGCTTCGAGCATTTAACAGAGTCTCGCCTTGCAATGCGATGTGCAGGCGGAAAAGGTCCCGCGCTGTCGTGTATTGTGATGCTGTCGCGCGAAACAAGCCAGGGTTCGCAATCGATATATGTGAATATGATCCGTCCTCTTCCCTTAGGTAGTTTTGTGCAATTGCCTTGTTGGCCGAGTAGATCTGGCCCGTATCCATCAATCCTGCCGGATCTAGAATATTGTCGGCCAGAACGACTTCGTAAGGGAAGCCGGTGACCCCCTCGATAACCATGCCGAGAAGATAGAAATTGGCATTTGAATAAAGGTAGTCCGTGCCCGGCTCAAACTTCAACGGCAGCTGGGAAATATCTTGAATCAGGGTTTCGTGAGTAAGTGTTCGCTTGTGCTCCGCGTCGAACCAATTGGGCAAGCTGGTGTAGTGCAATATCCCGGATCTGTTCTGTAGCAACTGGCGAATTGTGACCTGATCTGCGTACTCCGCCTGGAGTTCTGGCAAGTGAGTGTTGAGTGAATCTTCCAGATCCAGCATGCCTTTTTCTGCGAGCTGCAATGTCAGAATAGCTGTGAAACTCTTGGTGATTGATGCGATCGCAAAGCGACTATCTATGTGGATCGGGTCGTAAGCCAATTCTGGAATATTGAAGGCGCGCTCAAGCACGACATTCCCTGCGTCTGCAACGAGAACGGTTCCGGAGAAGTTTGTTTCAACCGCAAACGTTTCGACCATTTGCGCCAGTTCTGGGCGGTCCAGGGGAGCTTGCGCCTCGACGTCGTTCGTTTTCGAGTGGGCGCAGGCGGTAACAACAAGCCCGATAATTAAAGCCGAGAAATTCGCTATGATTCCGTTCACGGTGTTGCCTTTGTTCAGTTGGAGTTCTGATGACGCTTTGACAGAACTGAAAGCTCCATTTTACTCGGCGACATCAATGAGCGCCTTGGCGGTCCCAATGGCGTCTTTTGTCGTAGAGTCCGCTCCATGAAGGTGAGCCAGTACGATCGCTCCCTCCTTTACCATCAGCAACTGGCGAGCGAGCAGGTCGGCGTCCTTGAAGCCGGCTTGCTTCGCAAGCTGTCCAAAATAGTCTCGAACCAGTCGCTTGTGTTCAGCGGAGATATTATGGATGGGGTCGTCGCGATCCTGATACTCGGACGACGCCTTGATGAACATGCAACTTCGAAAATCAGGTTGCGCGAACCATTCGCCGAGCGCCACGAAGACAGCGAGTAAGCGCGCTTTCGGGTCCTGTTCAAGAGCCTCCGCACGTCGTATCAGCCAATTTCGAAACTGCTCGTCTCGTAAGCGGAGCGTTGCCAGGATCAGGTCGTTCTTGGTCCGAAAATGCTTGTATATCGCGGTTTTGGATACACCGGTTTCCTTGGCCAGTCGATCCATTCCGATCGCATGAAATCCGCCGGCGTAAAATGCTTTTAGTGCGTTTTGGACGAGGTCATCTCGTTTCGAAGCGCTCATATCTTACCCCTTTTGTGTAACCGATCGGTGAATGCCAGATCGGGTTTTCTATTGCAATCCATATCACGCGTTTGTGTGCATATGGTTAGCAATACGGTTGGTTTTCAGTTCTCAGAATAAACCAGTGACTCGAAAAAGGTTGACCGATCAGTACAAGCTTGATATCGACATTAACCGATCGGTAAATGTGCTGATCGAGTAATCAACAAAAGGGACGTAGAAATGACCAATCCAAGCAAATTTGTAAAAAGAGGCGCTGCGAGCCTCGCGGGGGTGGCGCTCTTACTAAGTGCCGGTGCGCCATTGGTGGCGCAGCAGGCTGTTGCGGATACCGCGACGAGCGAGCGCCCAGACCAGACTGTCTACTACCGTACGATCGAGATTGATGGCGTCGAGATTGCCTATCGCGAGGCCGGAGACCGATCGAAGCCGACCGTGCTGCTTCTGCATGGGTTTCCGACATCTTCCCAAATGTTCCGGAATTTAATCCCAGAATTGGCTATAGACTATCATGTTCTGGCGCCAGACTATCCTGGTTATGGCGCGAGCGAGATGCCTGGACGTAACGAGTTCGAGTATAGCTTCGAAACATTCGCTGATGTTGTGGACTCGTTCCTCGCGAAAAAGGACGTTTCGGAGTTTGCCGTCTACTTGATGGACTATGGCGCACCAGTTGGATACCGCGTCTTCGCAAAAAAACCCGAGCGCGTCACTGCTTTCATCATCCAAAATGGCAACGCTTATGATGAGGGTTTGAAAGAGTTTTGGGACCCTATAAAGGCGTACTGGACGGAACCCACTCAGGAAAACCGTGAAGCATTGCGCGGTTTGCTCACGCTGGATGCGACCAAGTGGCAATACATGCATGGCGTCGGCAACCCCGAAATGGTCAGCCCCGATAACTGGCACAAAGATCAGTATCTTCTTGACCGTCCCGGCAATCACGACATCCAACTGGACATGTTCTTGAGCTACGCAACGAACGTTGCCGAATATCCATATTGGCAGTCATTGTTTCGTGAGCACCAGCCGCCCACGCTTATCGTATGGGGCAAGAACGATCACATTTTTCCAGCTGACGGCGCTCACCCATACAAACGCGATTTGAATGATGTCGAGTTCCATCTCCTCGATACAGGACACTTCGCTCTGGAAGAGTATGGCGAGGTCATCGCGACTGAGATGATGGACTTCCTCGACCGAGAGGTCAGCGCGCGCTGACCGTTCCAACACACATTCTTGAATATTGGAGTTATTCATGACCCGCCCGAATACCAAAATGCACTCTGCCTTCGCAGCCTTGGCAATCGCCCTTGCGCTGACGGGATGCGCGGAAATCACCGCCAGTGCGCAATCGCCATATGACGACCCTGTGGAGCCGGCTTTGCCGCAATCAGAAATGCAGATCATTGCCGGTGCGACCGCGATCGTCATCACAGATCCTCAGATTGATTTTCTGTCGCCAGACGGTGTCACTTGGGGCGTTGTTGGCGAGAGTGTTACCGAGCACAATACGGTTGAGAATATCGGTCGTCTCATGAAGGCGGCAAAAGACAACGATTTGCCGCTGTTCATATCACCTCATCATTACTATCCGACAGACCATGGCTGGAGGTTTGAAGGGCCGCTGGAGAATCTCATGCATTCGATCGGGATGTTTGATCGAAAAGGCCCTTATTCTTTGGACGGCTTTGATGGATCCGGATCTGATTTCATGCCGGAGTATAAGCCGCACATCCATGATGGATCAACGATCATTACTAGCCCGCACAAGATTTACGGCCCAGAGCAAAATGATCTTGTGCTCCAGCTTCGCAAACGAGGTGTAAGCAAAGTTGTCCTGGCTGGTATGTCGGCGAACCTCTGCACGCAGGCGCATCTATACGAGCTTCTCGAACAGGGGTTCGAGGTCGCAGTTGTGCGAGATGCAACCGCAGCGGCAAAACTTCCGGAAGGTGATGGGTATCTCGCCGCGTTGGTGAATTTCAGGTTCGTCGCCAATGGCCTTTGGACCACCGACGATGCAATCGCCAAGATCGAAGAGGTGGGGTGAATTCGCCTCATTCGATTGAGCGCCTGCGCTTAAGCCTTCGAGGCTTGTTGTTTCCCCTCAGCGCAGGCGTTTTTCGTTTCAGTTATTTCGCAAGTTGCCTGCGCGGGGATGAGCAGAAAATTGCACCAAAAGAAAGACATGATCATGATCCGTCCTCCGATCCCCCCGTTCACGGAACAAACTGCGCTAGATAAGGTCGCTGCGGCTGAGGCCGCCTGGAACACCAAAGATCCAGATCGTGTTGTGCTAGCTTACACCGAAGACTCTGAGTGGCGAAATCGAGACCAGTTCTTGACGGGCCGCTTGGCGATCAGAAACTTCCTGACCGACAAATGGCGTCAGGAGCGTGATTATCGGCTTTCAAAAGAACTTTGGGCTTTTACCGACAATCGGATCGCGGTTCGCTTCAAATATGAGTGGCGTGACGCTGACGGTCAGTGGTGGCGAAGCTATGGCAACGAAATGTGGGAGTTTGACGCGAACGGTCTGATGCGAACCCGCTGCGCGAGTATCAATGATATGAGAATCGAAAAAGCCGATCGAGAATTGTTCGACTGCGTGTTCGAGGGTGAAGTCCAATGAGCGCAGAGTTTCGGTCAGAGATTTTTCATGCCGGTGAGCTTGCTGTCCAGGAACGTCTTGGTGTGCGGGATCAGATCGGGTCATTCGCGCCGCGCGTCGTTCGCGACCACATGCCAGAGCAGCACCGTTCGTTTTACCACGCGTTGCCTTTGTTATTCATCGGCGCACAGGATGATAAAGGCTGGCCTTGGGCAAGCATACTGGCGGGCCCCGATGGGTTTATCTCTTCTCCGGACAAAAAAATTCTGGAGGTCTCGTCTGCGCTGCCGCCTTTCGATCCGCTGCATGGGTCCTTATCCGTAGGGTCGGCGGTGGGCGTGCTTGGATTGGAGTTCCATAGTCGAAGGCGAAATCGAATGAGCGCCGAACTTTTGTCACGCAGCGAGGAAACGCTGCGGCTCGGCGTTCGACAGACATTTGGAAATTGTCCGCAATACATTCATCGCCGAACCGCGGAGCCAATCGATCCAGCTCTGAACCACAATGTCGATGCATCTTGCGATGCGGTTCTCGATGACCGCGCTGCGGCTATCATCGCAGCAGCTGATACTATGTTTATCGCATCGTCATTTTCTGACGGGTCACAAGGTCGTCAAGCCGGTGCAGACGTTTCGCACCGTGGGGGCATGCCAGGATTTGTCGAGGTCGTTGATCGAGAGACTTTGTGCTTTCCCGACTATGCCGGGAACAATCACTTCAACACCATTGGCAATCTCGTGATGGATCCGAGGGCGGGATTGTTGTTTGTCGATTTCGAGTCGGGCGGATTGCTG
Organism: Hyphomonas sp. ske169; assembly: GCF_056850855.1. NCBI lineage: Bacteria > Pseudomonadati > Pseudomonadota > Alphaproteobacteria > Hyphomonadales > Hyphomonadaceae > Hyphomonas > Hyphomonas sp. ske169. The sequence continues at coordinate 1,033,016 of NZ_CP096146.1, forward strand.
TTCATTTCTGTGCAGGCAGAGATCATCTGGGACGGGGTAGCAGTCGACACCGTAGTTGGGGCGCAACGGCTGATTCGGTGTCATATTCGGCAAGTTCGGTACGTCGAAAACGGGCTCTCTATGAAGTTCGGTTTCATCGACCACTCACCTTCTTTTCGATCGCACCCAAACTTTGAACCGAAATTGCGGGCTGGAAAGGAGAAGGAGTCATGATCCTGAACCAAATCACCATTCCATGTTTGGATTACACCGCATCGGTGGAGTTTTACAAAGCCCTGGGCCTGGTTCAAATTGTGTCCGCTCCGCCGAGATATGCGCGCTTTGAGTCTGCTGATGGACGGGGCGCAACGCTTTCCTGTCATCGCGTGTTACAGGGCGAAGCGACGGGCGTCGTGGTATATTTTGATTTTCCGACCCGTGAAGCGCTCGATGATAAGGTCGCAGAACTAAAATCGGTTGGTCTGACATTTCTACAAGAACCTGTGGATCAGTCCTGGGGCTGGCGAGAAGCGCGCATTTTGGACCCCAGCAACAACCAGGTCTGCCTGATGTATGCCGGTTCTGCCCGGCGTTTTCCAGCTTGGCGCATCGACGGTCGCGCAGAGTGATCGGAGTTGCTGGCCTGGCAATAAAATTTTTCAATCCACTCTCAAAATTGGAAGGACTACGAAATGTGTCGACCTTTACTAGCCACACTTGCGACATTTGCATTCCTGTCTGGATGCGCAACGACCGCCGACAGGGCGAACCCTGATCTCGATTTCTCCCAGGAGCTGGATGCGCACATTAGCGACATGATTACCGCGGTTGAAACCAAAGCCGGAATTTCAGTGGCTGTTTACACGCCGAGCGGAACATATCTACGCGGCTTCGGTTTCGCGGACGTCTCGATCGGGGAAGCTGTTACGCCAGATACGGCCTTTTATATCGCTTCGTCGACCAAGTCTTTTCTTGCCCTCTCTATGCAAATTCTGGAGAGTGAGGGTGGCCTGTCTTTGGATGACTCATTAGAAGCGTTCGCACCCGGGGCAGATTTCGATGCGAGTTTACCAACTGATCAGATCACCGTTCAGGATTTGTTGACCCATACATCTGGACTTCAGAACCGCCCGATAGGCTTTCTCAGCGCCTATGTTGGCGTAACTTCATCCGACCAAGTGCAGTCGTTAATTCCGCTGACTGTTGAAAATAAATCCGCTCCGCCCGGTGAGTTCGAATATACCAATGACGGATATAATCTGCTCGCCGCTCTGATTGCCCAAACAACAGTGACGGACTGGCAGGATCTGATCGATACCCACGTGATCACACCGCTGGCCCTGCGCCATACAACGGCGCGCATGTCAGTGGCTCAGGAAGCGGGGTGGTCCGTCGCGAAACCGCATTTGTCGATGCCGGATGGATCTATGGAGGTGAGCCATTTGGTGAAGAGTGATTCCAATATGCACTCTGCCGGAGGAATGATCATGAGCGGTCGTGATGCCCTGACATGGCTCGAGTTCTTGGTGGAGAGTGGCGTCGTCGGAGGCAGACGGATAGTTCCGGAAGAAATTTTGATCCAATCCCGACAGCCATTGGCGCCTGTCCTCGAGCCGTTTGGTCCCTAGACGCGCGACGCTTATGGGCTCGGCTGGTATGTTGGGCGCTACGGGAGCGACACGCTAATCCATCATTTCGGAGGTTTCCCCGGCTATCGAACGCACATCTCCTACATGCCGGACCGCAAAATTGGGGTCGCTGTCTTTGTCAACGAAGCGCTCGCCGGAGCCATCTTGACTGATGAGATTGCCAATGCCATTTACGATCGTGAGCGCGGCTTGCCCACTACGGTCGAACAGATCAAATCTGTGCAAGAAAAATTCGCTGCCGCGAGAACAAGAATGTCGACGGAAATCATGAAGCGCGCCGACCGCGTGTGGAAATTGAGCCTGCCCCTGTCAGAATATGCGGGGACATACCATCACCCAGTTTTGGGTGCTTTGCATATCTCCAGTCCAGAGGGGCATCTCACGGCAGAGCTGGGTGAGCTTTCAGCGCAGTTAGAGCCATTTGTAGACAAAGATACAGCAAGAGCAGAACTAATCCCTTTGTCCGGGTCGGTCATTTCGTTTCAGATAATCGATCGAGAAGTAAGCTCGCTCGAATGGAATGGTCAAAGATTCCGTAGGCATTAAACCGAAGTTTCGATGTCATCCTCCCGAACGAATATGGGAGAGAAATCAAGCAAGCCTACCGATAGTTTCCCAAATTGGGGAATTATCCAATGTTCGAGCAATTCAAACGTCCGCTTCGCGAGCATCTGTGGACGGCGGCCCCTTGGCAAGAGATTTTAGTTGGTCATCTGCAGGTTGGCCGTTAGCGGGCATCTGTTCGGCCTATTCGAGCGGCATTCAGACGCCGCTGGCCATCATGCGTTCCGCAAGATGAGGTTCCTTACAAAAGCACGCACTCAAGGGTGCTTGCTCGCAGGTGGATTGTCCTCACTTGTTGAACCTACGGGTCTGCATGACCTCCTTATGCTCTCACCAATCTCGTTTGCGCCTGTTCAGCGCGGCGACTTTATGCCGGCATTAGCTTTGCCGGATTGAACTTCTCTCCTTTGACCATCAGGGCCCAGATCATGCGGCCCATCTTGTTGGCCATGGCGATCGCAACCACCATCATCGGTTTACGCTCGAGCAAACGGCTAAGCCATGGATGCTTCGTGAAGCCGAGCTGTTTCGCTCGGATGATCATCGACATCGCGCCAGTAACCAGTAAGCGCCTCAGCTCCGGGTTGCCCTTCTTGGTGATCTTCCCGAGCCGCTCTCGCCCGCCACTGGAATGCTGTTTAGGCACAAGCCCGACCCAGGCGGAGAATGCGCGACCGGATTTGAAGATCTTTGGATCGGGTACTTCAGCGACCACACGTGTTGCGATGACCGGTCCGACGCCGGGTATCGTTTCCAGTCGCTGGCAGATGGCATTGGCTTTATGGGCCTTGAGGATCTTGCGATCCGTTTCCAAGATTTGCCGCTTCACGTGTCGGAGCTCGCTGGCGAGCGGCAGCAGGCACTCCCGCGCCAGGTCGGGGATGCGATCATCCTGATCGTCAGCCAGCGTGTCGAGGATGGCTTCAACGCCCATCCGCCCTCTGGAAGCGACGATACCGAACTCAGCCAAGTAGCCCCGTAATGTGTTGATCAGCCGGGTCGATAAACGCACCCAATGATCGCGTACACCATGCAGGGCAAGGAGCGCCTGTTGATCTGGTGTTTTGATAGGAACGAACCGCATCGTTGGCCGGGTGACGGCTTCGCAGATCGCTTCCGCATCACGCATATCGTTCTTCTGGCTCTTGAGATACGGCTTCACAAACTGGGGCGCCATCAGCTTCACTTCATGCCCAAGTGCGCTCAGCTCACGGCCCCAATAGTGCGCTGTTGCGCAGGCTTCCATGCCGACCAAACACGGTTCCAACTGATTGAAAAAGGCGAGGACTCGCGACCGGCTGAGTTTGCGACGAACGACAACCTCACCCTCCGTGTTGATACCGTGAACCTGAAAAACCGACTTGGCTAAATCTAGGCCAATAACTGTGATACTCTTATCCATAGGCGTGCTCCTAATGTTGGCGGTGTGGATACCTTCACATTACCAGCTCAGTAGAGCTGGGTGGGGCACGCCGTCCACAGCATCAAAAGCAGACGTAAGCTCAGCAGTTTAAGGCGCCGCCAACTTCGATCTCGGACGCTCATTGGAGAAACGTCTCTGGGATCGATTTCTCGCGATCGATCCAATCTCACTTAGATTCCGTTTCAATTGGAGAATAACCTCATCCTCTGAAGTGTTCCAAATCTGCGAGAGTATTGGAATTGCGGCCGAAGTATCCAAAGGCGAAAGGGATCTTCCGTTGTATTTTGCGAATGGGCCATCGCTTTCTAACAGAACCTTCGAGCGGGGGATCAAAGCAGCTTTGTCCATCAACCGCTGGGAGCGAAGCATCGCAGGGCCAATGGAAAACCAGAATCCAGCCCTTGCGGCTTCAACAAACTCGTTTTTTGTTCCCGTGAACCAATGGAGAATCGGCGTGCTGAAGTGAACACTAGTCTTTAACAGATCAATGATCTCACGAGCGGCGCCTCGACTGTGAATAGATAGAATTCTGCCTCCACTTTCTTCGCAGGTCTGCAGAATATGAAGGAACACCCGACGTTGTTGAGCCAGAGTGCTCCTAAACTCGTTAGATCCATCGAGTCCGATTTCGCCTACATAATTGGTTTCACCAATCAATCGATCAAAGATAGTGAGTTCATCTTCTCGTTCTGCCGCGAGTTGAGGGTGCAGTCCTAGCGCAGTGCGTATTCGCTCGCACCCTAGCGCCAAGTTCTTGGTGCCGGGAAATGCTTTCGGCGTCGTGGTCACAGAGAGCACGTAAACGCCCTCTGCTTTAATCTGAGCGATTAAGGCGCGAGGATCGTCAAACAGATCGAGATGGGCGTGAAAGTCCATCATTTGGGAACCCCCCAGTAATCGAATAGGTCTCGCAATTCGTTCAAACCTCTCCAAGCGACGTTTGCGTGTCGTTCAACCGCCGTCGGCGACAATGGTCCCGTCTTTAACACCCATGATGCCATATCGCGCTGCGAAAGCGAGGCAAGCGCGTAGCGCACAGCATAAACATCTTCTTCTGTGCTCGAATCTCGCCCAACCATAGAGGCGATGTCCTCGTGGACATATAGCCCGTCAGGTTCATCGAATCCGGCGGCGAAATTTGCTGATCGTCTTATCAGACACGGGACGCAAACCCCACATTGCTGATTATTGCGATTGTACTTGCCGCAAGACACTGAATGCTCGATCAGGGGTGCGATGATGTGCTTGTAAGGGGATCGTTCAATCATTTCTCCCTTTGTCTCGAACAGATACGGATTTTCGAGGCGTACATTTAATCCAAAGTCTGCCAGGATCTCATTCAGGAGCCCAATATAATGAGGATGGGTGGTTCGAGTGCTTGAGGCGCCGATCCTCCGGGGCGTGAGCGGGGCATTTAATGCAATGACTCCGTTTTCGGGAATCCATACGGGGATGTTCGCGCCTTCATTGGCGTTTGAGATCGCCGCTGCGCAACAGACCGCCAATGCGACAAAGAGAAGAGACCGAGCGCGAGTGCTTCCTTCTTTTTCAATATCGCTGTTTAATGCCAGCCTTGGCGCATCGTTGGTATGGAAGTGGATTGGATTATCTAGTTTTTCCAGGAGATCTTGTTGAAATTTGTTGTCACCCGTGGATGCTCTGCTAACCAGCAACGGCTTTAGTTGATCATCGTTGAGAGCATTTACTGCACCGATCAGGCTATCTAACCCACCTGAAAATAGGCAAACCAAATTTCGATCTTGAACTTGGATCTTATCGGAGAGCAGTCGCCGAGCCTTCGATTGTGGCGGTGTGAAACCACCCGGGACAAGATTTATATTCCAGGTGTCTCCGGTTAGAAAATTCAGAAGTGATTTGAGCTTTTGAAGCTTGTTTTGCCATCGCTCCGGTGCCGCAATTGCAACAGTTAGGTCAAGATCGCGTCCAAACCCGTCATCTCCATGATCATGCCGATTTACGAATTCATCCGCTGCAACGACGCTGAGAGCGATCGATAGAAAATCGAATGCAGTGATGGGGACAGTGTGGGATAATCGTTTAAAGTCCTGTCTAACTTGATTTCCGATACCATGATAATGCTCCGATGCCGAACCGAATAAGCGCACGACCCGGTCAGCCGATGCTTGGCTCAGTTTGTCTTCAACCGGACTGCAATAGACACGTGTGACCAACTATTACTCTTCCCAAGACTCCAAAACTCGTTCGATACAGGTCAGCTGGAAATCTCTGATCCCATTTTGATCTGATAACGGATACTCATCCGAGGGCGTGGTAGCGAGTTGCTGTTCCACTGTCTCGCTGATGAAGTCATGAAGTTCGTTTTCTCGAGCCTGTCGCTCAGATGGAGATTCCGCCTTATCTAATGATGCGCCGCCAATTCGTTCAGCCAGATCATGATAGATCATCTCAATCAAGCTTCGGATCAATACCTCACGAAGGAAGTCTTCGTTTATGGAATCGAGTTCGAACTCGTCGGCGTCTTCACAAGCCTCGATTATTGAATCCTGGATCACGGCGATCACATGATCGCCTTCAGAATTGTCTGGTGCGACCACTCTAGCGATGATCGAAGCTGCGACTTCAATTGGCTGACCGATGGCTTCGCTGAGCTGGGCCTGCAAATCGCCCGTTTGTTCACCGCCCAGCCCACCTAATCCTGCCATCCCGGCGATCGCAGCAGCCGACGCGTTGGTTGCAGCGCCAAAGCGCCTGGTCCCAGTGGAGGCACCTCCTAGAGCGCCGCCGACATAATTGGCGACTGCGGCTGGTAGAGCTTGTCGACCACCACCCGATGACACCCATTTTGATAGAGAGGTTCTGAATTTGCGAAGACCATGTTCGGGACGAGGAGGAACTGGCTCGTCTGGGGTTGAGTCCGCATGCGGCGGAACCAATGGTGATCTAGGGTTTGGCCCTGGATTGTTGGCTGACGTTCCCATTAGAACTCAACCTCTTCTAGACCATCCAGAACGACTCTGGTCCATTTCGGGGGACCGTTCGGAAATTTCCTAGTGATTAGAGCTTTCAGAGCTTCAGCGGCCTGACTGTCAGCCATCGCTAATGAGACAGCACCAACCCAAGGCTTTTTGAACGCTCGTCCCCAATCCTCAACGGCATCCAGTTGATCAATTAGCTCGTTCATTACTGGCAGTCGCTCCGGTCCTGGGATGAGGGCCACCGCCTCCTTGGTAGACTGACGTGTTCTTGAGTTCGCTTCTGTCAGGGTTTTCAGCGCCTCCGTCGCCTCCATGCTTAGGGTTTGGTTAGATGCTGAAACAGGTTTTATATCTCTGGCGAGATATACTGCAGCCCGTAGATCCTTCTCGCCAAGTTTCGGCTCCAAAGTGCACCACGTCGAAATGAATTCGTCATGAGCCTGCCAGCTTTTGGGGCGGTCACTGGGGAGAGCACCTTTGGCCTCCCAGTCTTCTAAGACCTTTACCGTACCTGAGCTCGATGACATCACGAGTCGAAATAGCTCGTTGGTTGCAGACGCACTGGTGCATCGTTCAAAAATTACCAACTTCAGAATGATGAGTTCAGACAGATTGATCCCGCGCTTTTCGGCGATGCTCCGCCGTTGAGAAACAGTGTTAAGAAGGCGTTTTACAATTCTTGGATTACCCTGAATCGCAGGTGAGCTGGCCAAAATCGGCGCCGTCGACCTTGCAACCTGATGTGCTGCGCGAATCTGCACTAGTTGGTCCGGCGTGAGCGCGTGGTCACTCAAAAAGGTCAATATTTTATCGGGACTTGGGAAAGGTTCTTTCCAGCTTTGCTGTAGCTGCTCGATGAAAAACCTGCGCAACGCCTTCATGGTTTCGTCGTCCAGTCCGTCATCTCTCGACAGCAGAAGCATTATTAAAAGCGACTTTAACTCGTTCACGCCGACGCTTGGCACGCGTATTGGGTATTGAACGAACTTGTCCAAGTAATCTGTGGTAAGCCTGGCGCTACCAGCGTTGTAGTGCTCGCGTACCGCTACTCTAATCATCTCTTCGTCGGCAGCGATCACAAACGCTGTTCGATCCATAAACAAAAATAATCTTACCGCTTCCAATGTATGAATGGCGTTTCTAGGTAGGCATCTGTCCAGATTGTCGATGAAAACCAGAAGCGACTTATCTATTTCATTAAGCAGGTTGTTTAACTCCGTTCTGAATTGCTCGATTTCTTGCGGGGGCGTTGTGACCTCTGCGGGTTTGATAAGACCTTTCGCCTTTTCCTCGGCGTCTCCGACGGCGCTTTTCATAGCTGCGAGATCTTCGGCATCACCTTTCCCAGACAGAGCGTCTCGAAAACCTTCGAGCCCACGATTGAGGATCCCAAAAGCTGGCAGCCCAGCAGCGAGAGCCGCCCCTTCCGCCAACAACCCCAACGCTCTTAGCTTGTTGATTCTGCCTAAAAGTGAAAGCGCTTTTTTGTGCAAGCTTTGATTAGCTGCAACTTCATCAAGGAGTTTGTGTCCGATTGTCTCCAGTAAGGCCGCCCTTGCGTCATCATACCCTTGGAAGCGCCATGCATCGAAATGTATGATCAACACATCGTCGTCATTCTTCACCTCTTCCGCCACCATTTGCAGCAAGGAAGACTTTCCGGATCCCCACCCGCCGAAAAGGCCGAGAGATAGAGGATGCAGGTCTTTCCGTCGGAGAATGTCGGTGACGCTTTCCACCGTGTCTTCGAAATTGAGATAGTCGTCTCTCGTTTCGTTGTCAGACCACATTTACCTGATCTCTATTTAGCTGCAGCAGTGAGGATACTCATTGTAAGGAAATTACAATAGTCCTGATACCCGAACTATTTGCAAATTCGAATTTTATTGTGAGTGAAGTCAGATGTTTTTGTAAGCTCTCGGCGAACGACAGCATTCTTGAGAATCAAACTCTAGACTTACAGCCCATGAACAATTTCCGCACCCGAGTCGGGTCCCTCAATCGCGTGAAGGAACATTTTGTTGGCCGAGCTGCTTGGTGCGCACGTCACGCCGCGATGCAGTCGCCCCATGGAACGACGCTTCACGCCGCTTCGAATGCACTCATGGTTCTATTGGGGCGGCCGATCATTGTGCTCCGTGCAGAGGTAATGTCCGATCTTAGGAGACTGTCAAAAAACACTTCCGTTATGTCTGGTATTAGGAACAATCAGCACTCTGGGGCTCGCTGAATCCAAAATGATCTCTGACGCAGAACGTTGATCTCTTATTTTCGGCCGAAGAGGCCTCGCGCGATTTGCTGCGCCGCGTTGTATTTATTGTTCCGGACAATTTCTTCGTAGGTGTTTTGGCAATCCGCTGGTAGCGAAAATGGGATGCCGTGATGAACAGCACTGTATTTTACGAGAGCGAGTTGTTTGGCACGCGGAAAATGTGTGAACTCGTTTAGGACCTCATCGATCCGAGCAATCGCTTCCTGCGTGTCGGTGTAACTCATAAACTTGTCATACCTCGGCACGTCAGTACCTTCGACTTTGTGTTGAAGCGTCTTTGCGCTTTGACGGTCCATTGGCTCACTCCGTTCTCAAAGGTTCAATTCTAAACTGTAGTTCTTTGTTTCAGAAGCGTCTGCGCAGTGTCGAATTGGAATGGAGCCACGTTCGGAGGCACTCTGGCTGTATTGTACATTAAGGCACGTTGTACGAGCTCGCATCATAATATCCCGAGGAACTTTTTCTTGCGCTTGCTTCGTGCGATGACATTGCTGCCGATTTTGCCGTCGAAGAGTTCACTGTCCAACAAGACGCGTTCACGATGCATGTATTCTGACCCATGCATGACATTCGGGTTTCGATCTGAAGGAACAGAGGGCCATCCTCGCAATTCGAGGTATTTATGAGCCTCGGATAAACTATCGGTCACGAAGAAACCGACAAACCCACCAGATGCATCCACGTAACAAAGCGTGTAGCGGTATTCTTCATGGAACTTCTTCATTGATCACCTCAATAGCGCGCTCTTTGGTTTTATACGTAGTAGCTGAGCGCCAAAGTTAAACAGTGACCATGTCCATCGGGGCGTCTAAGGTCTTGGGAAGTCGGCGGATCCGGAAACTGCACGGGACACAGAAAGGGACGGCAAAAGTATGAACGTTTCAAAGCTCTTTCGGGCACTCGCGCTTGTTTTTCTACTATTAACTGCGCTCTCAATTGCACCTGCAATGGCACAATCGAATTGTCCGTTTTCAAACGGTTGAGACACTCTGATGCTTTTGGATCAGGAGAGATTGGCTCATCTGGTTTGGTTTAATCAGTAGATCTTGCGTGATGCAAGCGGCGTAGTTTCATGGTCCTCCGTTTGGTTTTGGCGCGTTGCTGCAGGATTTCGTCGCCGCGGCCGAAGTAGACATCTGCGGGCGTGAGATTGTTCAGGCTCTCGTGGTAGCGGCGATGATTGTAGTGATCGACAAAGGCGTCGATCTCACGGGTCAGGTCACCGGGTAGGAAGTAGTTTTCCAGGAGGATGCGGTTTTTGAGCGTCTGGTGCCAGCGCTCGATCTTGCCCTGGGTCTGTGGATGATAAGGCGCCCCACGCGTGTGGGTGAAGCCTTCTTCGGCAAGCCAGTCGGCAAATTGCTCAGCGACGTGGACGGCCCATTGTCCGAGAGGATACGAGGCCGGTGTCTGACTGTAATCTGATCGAGCCCAGAGGCTTGCAAGGCGAGGTTCAGCGTTTCCTGCGCATCGATGGAGGCCATGTTGGTGCAAAGCTTCCAGCTGACGATATAGCGCGAGAAATCATCCAGCACCGTGGAGAGGTAATACCAGCCCCAGCCAATCACTTTCAGATAGGTGAAGTCGGTCTGCCACATCTCATTTGGGCGCGTGGTCTTATCCTTGAACTCGTCCGCCGCCTTAATGACAATGAAGGCGGGGCTCGGGATCAGGTCTCTGGCCTTCAGGATGCGATAGACACTGGCTTCTGAGATGAAGTAGCGCTTCTCATCGGTGAAGGTCACAGCCAGTTCGCGCGGACTGAGATCGGTGCGGTCTAAGGCCATTTTGACGACCGCATCGCGAACATCATCAGGGATCCGGTTCCAGGTCACTTTGGGGCCACTGCGCCGGTCTTCCAGAGCATCGACACCGCCTTGTTGCCAGGCATCATACCAGCGATAGAAAGTCGGGCGTGACACACCGATCTGTTCCAGCGTGCGTTTGATCGGCTGATGCGATTGCTCGACCAGATGGATGATCTCCAGCTTCTCAGATGCAGGGTATCTCATATGTCGTCGTCCCCATCCGCAATCACGCTTTTTTTGAGCACGCGGTTTTCCAGAGTGAGATCCGCAACCACCTCTTTGAGATCCCGCATCTCACGGCGCATCTCCACGACTTCATCGCTGCGGGCTTCGCGTTGAGTGTCGCCCGCCAGGCGCTTCTTCCCAGCCTCCATGAAGTCCTTCGACCAGCGTAATACTGGCTCTGGGCAATCCCCTCACGGCGACATAACTCCGCAATCGAATGTTCACCGCGCATGCCTTCCAGGACAATACGGATCTTCTCTTCTGCTGAATATTTACGCCTGGTGCGGCGCTTCACCGATTTTATGTGCTGTTCGGCACTTTCGGATTTTTTGCTCATCTTCACTCCTTGAGTCAGTTACGATGAGCCAAAAATCCTCCTGAAGCAAAACCACCAAAGTGTCTCACGGTCGCTGAACCGCTACAGCGCCAATAACTTCCGCGGTTATTTTTCGGCTACGTTGGGCGGACATTATCGTAGCGCAACGTAGCTGACAGCAGCGCTTTAGAGCGCTGAATCGTGTCCGCCCTCCTACCCAAACACAGTGTCTGCTTTCGGCGTCAGAACGGATTCCCCGCATTCATCTTATTGTCCCGTTAAGCACTAAAATATCCTTAGTTGGAACAACCGAATTTCACACACAACTTTGCGATATTTTTCCACCCTGGGTGGTATTATGTCATCAAAGGTAGTTGTATGATGACTAGAAATCCGGACTTTTTATGGAAGCGTTATGCGGTAGCGCTCATCCTGATTTTTTCGGTGTTGACGGTTAGTCATTTCATCGAGTTTTATGCGCTCAAGAATGCACAAAAGGATGCGGAAGTTATCGCTCTCAGCGCGAAGCAGCGTATGCTCTCTCAACAGATCATACGTTTCGCACGAAATACGGTTGCCAGTGGCGATCGTGAATCCGCAGATCAATTGGCGCGTGCGGTGCACGAATTTGAAGGCGCCCACCAAAAATTGATGGCTGACGCGGAGCGCGAAACGAGTCTCGGAAGACTATACTTAGCGCGAACTCCGTCAACAGATGAGATAGTCAAAGACTACATCACGCTTGCTCGAAGTGTTCCCAGGGCTAGTTATCCGCAAGCTGTTTTTGATGAATTGGAGTACAAAGGAACTGGTTTGGTTCTGGAAAGATTGGAAGAAGCTGTTGCCACATATGACGAGCGGGCGCGTAAGCAATCCAATTGGGTCCACACGCTTCAACGGATAACGCTTTTGGTCGCGGGATTCATCGTTCTACTGGAAGCATTGCTCATATTTTTACCCGCACACCGCAGCGTCCGACAGAAGATGACTGAGCTCCGCGCGATGGCGGAAACAGATCCGCTCACAAATCTCCGCAATCGGGCTGGCTTTGAACATGATATGGAAGCATCTAGGTTTCTAGCCAATGGTGATACTCGGTCGGTTTCATTGGTATTGTTGGACTTGGATGATTTTAAAGGGATCAATGATCGATATGGGCACCTTGTCGGTGATGAGGTGCTCCGCATCGTTTCCGAACGCCTTACCAAACTTCCAAATCTCATATCGACGGCGCGGGTCGGCGGTGACGAGTTCGCGATCCTCGTCGATAACACGCTATGGGATTCCTCGGACGAACTGGAGAAAATTGAATTCGACATGCGTGAGTGTATGGGTTTTGTGTATCGACCGATTGAGTGCAACGGTCGAATAATCCATGTTTCCGGTTCTGTCGGATTGTCTCGTTTTCCTCAGGACGCCGAATCCTTGGATGATTTACGCCGCAATGCGTCGGCCGCGCTACACGATGCAAAGCGATCTGGCCGCTCGAGTCTATCGCTCTATGGGGAGAAAATCGACAAGATTGCGCGGTTGAGACGGACCATTCAGTCGTCTCTGTTATCGGGCGAGTTCAAGAAACAAGTATCGATTTCTTTTCAGCCTGTCGTCGATATATCTTGCCAAAGAATTGTCTCGGTGGAAGCGCTTGCCCGTTGGTTTCACCCTGAACTTGGGCACCTGAATCCTGAATTATTCCTTTCGATCGCTCGAGAATGTGGATTGGGTGACGAAGTCGACCGGTTTCTTCGGGCATTGGCACTGCAGCAAATGTCCGTTCCCCTGGATGAGGGACGAGTTGGCAGCATTTCGCTGAATGTTTCACCGGTGGACCTAGCAACACGCGGATTTGCTAATTCAATGTTGGAGCAGTTCTCAAGCTTCAAAGTACGCCCCAGTCAGGTTTGGGTTGAGGTAACGGAAACCGAACGGCTCACGAGTCGAGCGACGGTCCGAGAAAACCTAGAGACTCTCAATCGAAGCGGAGTTCGTATTGCCTTGGATGATTATGGCGTCGGATACTCGAATGTTCGGCGACTGGCCGAGCTTCCAATTCAGCGGATTAAGGTCGACAAGTCGATTGTGACCAATGTCAAACGAGATCCAAAGTTTGCTGGGGTATTTCGATCAAGCGTTCAATTGGCCACGGCACTAGGAGCTGACGTCGTAGCTGAAGGGGTTGAAACGCGCGGGCAACTGGAAGAGGTTCGCAGGCGTGGGTGCAACCTGGTGCAAGGCTTTTTCTTTTTTAAGCCAATGATCGCGTCCGATTGTATTAAGCGCCTCGAAAACGCATGCGCGGCGGCCGCATGAAATCGATTCTATAAGTATTTTTTGGAACCTAACCGATCGAGATCTACGTATAGTAGGCAGACTGGTCGTACTTCGCTATTGTCGAGAGCACGTATTCTGGAGACACGTATGGCACGAAAATATCTCCTTTGGGTGCGAGAACAACCGGGAGCGATAAGCGTTTAGCTTCCCGGTTTAACTCAGATTTCCAGATATCCGTTGTCTCTTCTCCGGAAAGAACCACGACGTTCAGACCTGCGAAGTAACCGTCTTTCAATGTACGATCTGGAAGGAGGGTCATTCGGATGTTATAGAAGAACGTTTCAGGTTGCACGTTCAGGAACAGTTCGCTCGCCGCAAACAAGTCGCTACGGTTCTCGGCGATATAGTCTCGATCTCCGGGGCATTTTTCCAGAACATCATCGTAAAACTTGACCGGGTCCTTTTTCAACTGATGTTTGAGGCCCACTTCGGCTATACGTACGCCGCTCCTGGTTTTCATAATGAGGCCGAGCAATGTCTGAAACCAGCGCGGCCGAAACACCTCTAGAATATCCTGGTTGAAAACGGGGTTGGCAAAAATCGAAAGGCTAACGTTTTTGCTCAAGCGACTGAGACGGTAGCAAACAGAATTTCCTGTTCCCAAGCCCATCAAAATAATGTTGCGAAGGGATAAATCGTCCAGAAAGTTCAGTAACAGCGCGGCCTCTGCGGCGACCGTAGCGCCAGAATTGATCAATTTTTCATCGAGCAGAACCGAGGGGAGCGCACGAGCGCCGCCAAACCCTGGACGTCTAATGTAGATGACCTGCAGGCCCTTAGACCACATTTGCTCACAGAATTTGACAGAGGGCGGCATCGGGAAGTCAATTGACCCGACTATCAACAACGGTCTCAAATCCGCAAGTTCGCCGCGATAAATCATGACTTCGACTTCAATGGTTCCGGCGGGACCAAACCGCTTCACTTTCATCTCGCGCGGATTGGGTGAAACGGTTTCAGGCGCCCCGAAAGCAAACTTGTTTACATTAGCCGTCATGGGTTTGCGATCTATTGTGTGCGTGTTGGTGAGTCTAGCGCACGAGCTGCGAAATTAAAGTTACATCTGCAACGAATTGCGTTCATACGACGTCCTTTGTTTTGGCATTCGTTTAGAGCGCCATGCAGACCTTATTGAACCCCTGATCCCATCGATCCTTTTTCGAGCCATTCCCTCAAAAAGCGTCGCGCAATCCAACGGAGAGGGCTGCACTAGCCGTCCGTTCGAAAGTAACAGTTTTTCAACTCACGGTTTATATTTGCTTGGTGCAAAACAAAGGGGATCCGAGTGAGCAATTCATGGAGAGACATTCGTTTTGCACCTAAAACGACAGGACGTTTTTTTGACCTATGGTTCATCGCGCCCAGTTGCCCGAGGGGGTACCGCGTGACCAACTGTTTTTGGTCAAAATCAGATGGTACTTTCATGGTTTACGACGAGATTGAACGTCGGAACGTCAAAGCCGGCAGACATCTCAGTTCGACACCAACACATTTCATGTTGATCAAAGAACCGCAATTCAGTTAACCCATCGGCCGCAGGCATAACATCACCAATGCGGCGTAATTCATATTCGAGCTGGAAGCTCGGTTTGCCGATTTATCGACTTAACCAACCTTGTGGTCGGGAACAAATTCGAGCCCCGCATCAAACGTTGACTGCCAAACTACCCGCGCGAATCTCCGCAATCCAATCCGCGAAGCTTTGATGCGAACGACTCTCGGCAGCTTTCCACGGGAGCGAAATCGTACTCGAGCGCCGGTCTTGGAAACATCTATGATGACGCCCTCGCGTTTCTCACCACCCTTCGTTTCGATCAGGCAAACGCACCACAAATCCTTCCGTGCGATCCGGCGCTTGTCTGACAAGGGACGCAAAACGGGGATGGATCGAGGTTCAGTGTTTTCTTCACGCGGTAGACCTGCGCTCAACCGGCGCAGATTCACCTTTCCCTTCGACTTCGGTGAAAACATAATTTCGCTCTTTTCATACGAAAAATGATATCATGAATCTCGTTAAAGTTGAGTTTCAAGCAAAGTCTTCCTCTTAATGGATTGTTGTTCTGTGCATCAATCGAGGACGTGACGCCATATTTGATCTTGACGCCCGACAACGGAACCGATCGCGTGTTCGAACCTCCAGGTCCTGCGCGAAGAAACCCAACTCAGATTGCACACCCCACAAGCAAGCTGGCTCGCCGCAGGGACCATCCGCCGGCAGAATACGTGATTGCAAGTACTCAGTTCTGCCGATGTTCAACGAATTTGAAGTTGCGCTCTCGCGCTAGGGCGTTCGAGGGGCAGTGGAAATCAACTAATCCCTGGAGCGTTCCGCGTGCGCTCGCCTTAGCGCAGCCTCTGCAAGTGCCAAATGCTCCGCGAGTTCAGCTCGCGTTTCATCCGAAATATGATCATCTGAAAAAGCCGCTTCTCGGACCAATGCGAGCCAATCGGACAACACCATAGCGTCATCGAGCGGTTCTGGATCCGCAGGATTGGACACGAGCCATGGAGGAAATTTGTCTTTTTTCAATTAGAACCACCCACCTAATTATAGCGTGTTCAGCTCATAGAGTACACCGCTTTAGAAAAACGAGTGAATCGAGAAGTCCTTTCTCGCCTCGGCGCGAACTCCAAAATGCTCACACCGTCGCGAGCACGATTTGCCCGATTTTAACTTGAAAGATCTAGTTATTCTCGTAATTCGCTCAGGAGTTAGCGCTTGCGAGTACCGTCGCCCATTTTAGTGTGTCAACTGGACGCGCGCCATCACGGCCTAACTTTGGTCGACGATGAATTCGATTTTCAATCAAGCGTAGAGCGCTTGTCGCAACTGCTGGAACGGCAGATGCCGATGCGATTGCAGGCATTGGTGAGAGGCGCACAGAGTCTCCATGTACATCCTCGGCATTTGGATACTGGAAGGTCCCATGCATTGAAATAGACACCCCTAGGCCTAGGGCGTTTGTACGTCTCAGACGCAGATCAAGCAAGCACCTGGAATTGCTTAACGTGCAAGCAAATAAACGCTGCGAGAGCGGATAAATCGATCCAAAATCGTTAATACTCAACAGGAAATCCAGCCTCCACGCTCCGCGAAAAATTGAGAGACTGATGGTAGTCCAAGATTATGTCGTCTCGAGCCCAACCCACTATCCTCTCCTGGACTTATGCCAAAGAAGCATTGGCGTTTCCCATCATCGTTTGCTGTTCAGCGATGTCATTGGTCACCATTTATGCGTGCATCGCCATGGAGATCGGGCTTCATATGCAACCACAAAATTTCTTACCTCTGGTTATTGGCATTGCCGGAGCTGTCGCTGGACCGATGACGATCTTCGCGTTCTTCAGGGAGCATCAGAAATACGCGGCACGATTAACGCTTCAGAATTTTGCAACCACGGATCCACTGACGGGAGTTTTAAACCGCAGAGCATTTCAAGATGCTGTTGCAGATGAACAGCTGCGAATGGAACGCTCTGGCACTTCAGCGGCAGTGGTTCTTTTCGATCTCGATCGCTTCAAGGTTTTGAACGACATTCATGGCCATGCTGTTGGAGACGACGTCCTCAAAACTGTCTCGGCAGTCGCTCATTCAGAGCTTCGCGGTCCCTTCGATCGTTTGGGGCGTTGGGGCGGCGAAGAGTTTATCATCTTGCTGAATAATATCTCTTCAGCGCAAGCACACTCGGTGGCGCAACGCTTACGCCTGCGCATCCAATCAGAGCGGTTTGAGATTAACGGTGCGTCTATTGGGGTTACTGCGAGTTTTGGGCTTGCCTTCGTCGATTCAAACAGTTGCTTTGACGCCGCAGTTTCACAAGCTGATGAAGCGCTCTATGAAGCCAAAGCCCGCGGAAGAAACCAAGTCGTTGTAAAATCTGCGGTCGAACTCGTCGCCTAGGCGAGCAAAACCAGAAGTAACCTCAGAAGCGTGAAACGTACCGATCGGGCGGCTGTGCTTCGGCTAAGATGGAATGCTTTTCGGTTTGAGTGTACCTTTCCGGCTTGTTTAGTTGCTTGAACAATGGCGTTGCGAACAAATGGATAAGACAACCTCCTTCTTCTCAGATGACGACTTCGATATTCTCGAAGATTTCCTGCTTTCGGATAAGGTAGGTGACGATGCGATGACGGTATCGGTCTTGGATGGGTTTTTGACAGGAATCGTGGTCGGCCCGGAAACGATTATGCCAAGCGAGTGGATGCCCATGATCTGGGGCGAACGAGGTGCATCGTTTTCAGGACCCGACGAAGCAGAGGAAATCTGCGGATTAGTCATAGCACGCTATAATCAAATAATTTTAGAATTGACCGAAAAACCAGAACACTTCGAACCAATCATCATGTCCGATCACACAGGAGATTTGCTAGGCGAGATCTGGGCGGAGGGTTTCGTGACCGCGATTGAAATGCGGCCAGAAGCGTGGAAATCGATCTTTGAATCAGATTATGGTGCAGCGGTCAGTTTAATCATGGCATTGGCATCACCCGATACCATGAGTGAGTTTTCTCGCGATCCCGATGAAGTTTCGGTCATCGCGAATGCAATAACCGAGGAACTGCCCATTACGGTCAGCGCTATAGACGCATATTGGAAACAAAGGCGGGGCTTTGATGCTGATGCCCAATAGTGGCCAAGCAATATTGCAAGCCAGCCGCGTCTTGAAGCCAGAGACCTAAGTCGCCCTGAATAGGATGCTAAGCTAGGTGGTCATAGATCATTCGCGTTAGAATCATCCATTTCATCGTGTCTGCGAGCGCTTCGGGTTTGTCGATTGTCTGGATAACCTCATCAGCAAATCAAAGCTGCGGACTACTATAGACAGAACGCAATCTTGTCCGACCGATTTGCGGGACCATCCCAAATACAGCCATTGTCGCCAATGGTTAGCACGCGCTTCTCCCCGGCATTGCGATCGCTCGCACCCGACAATTCTACCTTCTTGCCTCTAACTTTATAGGTCCAGGGACGCGCGCCAGATTCTGAGGTGGTGACCACCGTTCCATCGGCCGAAAACGTCCAACTCTGATCGGTCAAAGCCATGCCGAGTCGGTTCGCGCCGGGTCCGAACTGTGGATAATAGGCGCCTTCCAGCGCCTCGCCGCCACCCCCACCGCATGCTGCAAGCAGGCCGGTTAGCCCCAACGCCGTTAGCGCAACCGATAATTTTCTGTGACACTTCATGAAATCCCCCGTGTATAGTTGCGTGATACTCTAACCGGTTACGCCTCGGTAAATCCCTACCAAGATAGCCGATCCGAAGAACAGCACCAGCAGGACCAAGACCACCTTTGCGATCGGAAGCAGTCTCTCCTGAAATCGAATGCCCAAACCAATACCAACAAGAGCAACGCCCCAAACACCGTGATCTACAATCGCAGCTAGTATGTCATTGCTCGGTGCCAGAGATGCCGTCGCCCAACCCCAGATTCTAATCAGAAAATAAGTCAGCGCCCCCGTTGCTGCGAACATCAACCACGTATCGAAGTCTATATCGTCATCTGGATCGAACGACTCTTCGTTCCCGGAACTCGTTCCTGATCTTTGAGTCATTTGTTGTGCGCGTTCGCGGTCTATTCGACGCCACTCTTCTTGCTGTTTACGCGCTTTCTCTTGGTGTTCGCGTTGCTCCCGCATTCGGCGCTCTTCTTCAAAACGCCGTGGCTGCGCGCCGATATCATATGCCGATTGATCAGGACCCGGGAATAAAGGTCGATCCCCCGAACCCCACCGTCCTTTTCCATACCAATCTGTCATTTCATCCCCACTTGTCGAAAATATTACCAGAGATGTGCTTGTGATACCAGTTGGACTGTTATCCGGATTGGCGTGTGGTGTTCGCTTGGGGCATGAACTGGCTTGAGAAGCCTTGAGTGGCAGTTTTCTTTTTTATAGCGAGTCCAGCAATGATCGTATGAATGCGGGCGCTCCTTCGGAGAGCCGGAACGACGTGAGTTTCATGCTCAAAGTGCTTGGGAGATCGATGCCCAGTAAAATCTCCTCAGCGAGCCCAAACTCGGAAAGTTTGCTCAAGAATATATAGTTGTCGCTACCGGATGAGGTTCCAATCTGACTACCGGGCTCGGCAAGCGATGCGAACAACGTAGATCGCTCCGCATCGCTCAAATTTCCTTTGACAATTCCATTTCTGCAGCAAAAATGGTGCCGGTCGGTTCATACTAGGCAAGTATCTGAATTGCTCACTTGTTCCACTGCAACATTCCAGCCTCATCCGACACAACCAGTGCCAATGAGATGCCATTTGAATCGAAACAATCGCCGTAGCCGGTGATACTGTGCGCGTCTGCTGAGAGATCTAGCAAGCCAGATCGAATAGGACTCAAACGAGTTGTGCTGACGCAAAGAGAAAACGGGCCACCGTTTTGCTGATCTTGTCGTTCTAGAATTCTTTGCAGACTTTCAGTTACTCTCGGAGGTGTATCCTCGGTTTGTAATGAATGACCATCATACCCTGATATCAATGAGGTTGATATATTCATCAAGTAGCGTGTGCCATTTTGATCATCGATAATCACTGCAACCTTGTTCGTCTCTGACGTTAAAGCCCTTGCGCGCCCTTGATACACATACCGACCGGGCACCTCCCAAGGTGCCATCGAGGAGTCGGTGCGAGGGCTAGCGACGTTTTCGTTTTGCGGCCTCGTTTCTCGATCTGGCTGCGCTAATACCAGAGCAATCAAACCCAAGATCAATGCCGCCGCCAAAACACCTCCTGTGCCAGAACTTTTTGAGCGCACTCTAGCTTTTTTTTGCCGGACCGACGCGCGGGATTTATTACGTGCAGATGCCTTGCCTCGATTTCGAGCCCCCGTTCTTTCGGTAGATTGCGTTATTCTGCCGTTTCCCCAACAACGCCCGCATGGGTGCGGATTATCCGCGAAAATGCGCCCCGTTCCGCCGCACTCGGGGCATTGAATGGTTCTCTGGGTCATCAATGGAACGCCTTCACCGATATCGACCTTCAGAAGGTAATTCCGTTGCGTTGGTACTTCAAGCAAACGGTTTTGTGGGCCGCTCTAGATCCAATAGAGAGTCTCCTGTATACAGGAAACAAGCGAACCAGAGCATGCTTTTTTAGCTATGTCATGGGAGCCGATATTGATGCCACGGGCTTTCTTTTTCGGTGATGATTGCGTCGGCAATTCGCCGGAACGGCGCGCGTATAGTATTCAATGTTGTTTTAGTAATCCCGCTGAACGAGATTGATCGGCCTTTGCTTGGTTTAATACTCAGTCACATAGAGGTGATCTTTCCGGGTGCCCCACCGGAAACTGGTTGCATTCACTGGTGGCATGAATTCCAGCCACGCCAAGCGCAACGAAGGCAAAGCCGACATCAAGTTGCCGTTGGAACTCAATGAGTTGTTGGGCCTGACTACGCCACATTTCCTCAAGCGCCGCAAACACCTGCTGCTCCATCTCTTCGTCATCTGCGATGAGCTCGATACGCCCAGAGTTTGGATAGAACTCGCCGCTGTAAATGACGTCATAAGTGTAGGCATTTGTCGGTCGCTGTGGGCCGTTCGGGCCGCGGGAGATGTTGGTCCGCGCCTCGACCCGAACCCGCGATGGCAATTGCTCACAAACTTGCGACAGATATGCCGAATACAGAAAAATTCGTTCGCGGTTGTGGTTCCAAAGCCGCTGCGTCGCACCTAAATGATATGGATAATACCAGTGTGCCAGCGCGTTTCTCGCTTTATTGTACTCATACGATCCTGAAGCCGCAGAATGAAACGCTGCGATAGCGTTACTTTCATCACCGTGTTGTTCGAAGATTAGCGTTGAATCGTCGCTGCAGACCTCGCCGGATACAAACACGCCTGGCATGACCATTGACACACCCGAAACGACTTTGAACTTATGATGGGGACTATCGCACCGTTCACTTCGCCGTGCGATGTCGCCGACCTGCCGCAACTCGCCCCAATTCGAGATCCCTTGCAATCGAAGTTCCGGCGTTGGAAAGGTCTTCTTGATGTACGGGTCTGTAAGACGATAGGACCAGTTTCCGATACCCGCTTCACACTTGTTCGACTGCGCCGCCGCTTTTGGAATCGCGATGAGCGAAAGAAAAGGCAATACGATCGCAACGCAGAACACCACTTTCGATCTAATCATTTCAGTTCATTCCTTTCAGCGTCATAACAGCATGACAAATCGGGTCATTGCGGTGATAGCATTACGGCTGCGAGCAGTCTGAAGACGGATGTTAAATCGCTCCAATCACCGCCCACACGGTAGGAGACGTCTCGAAGGTTGTGGTGGTAGTTTGTGAGACCCAAGCTACCGCAGCCCTTATGCGAAACTATATTCTGAACATCTCGATAGTAAATGGTACGATCCGCATTTGCGAGCCAGTTGGAGACATCTATGTCTCTGTCGTTCACGACGCGCGCGACGAGATCGAAGAAATCCGCAGGCCAGGAAAACGTCTGGATCGTTCCACCAGAGCTATTCGTTTCTTCTCGCGTGTACGGGTCGACGCTCACGGTCCAAGTTCGATATTGCACATGTGTGATGCCACCAGGAATATTATACGAGGGGCACAGCTCAACGATCGCTGTAGAGTAGCCCATAACAGCCTCGACAAGATCTCTGGAATGAGATCGAAAATAGGTGTCGGGTTCAACGCCGGTTATAAGCCCGATGCCTCCGCCACCGCTTAGACTAAATCCTGCCAGTTCGATTGCGTCATTCTTCGCTTGCTCTAAACGAGCCACTCGGTCAGCCCTTGCTTGTTGCACCGCCGCCCACTCTTGATCTGATCTGAACTCCTGCCGGCGGATGTGCTGCAGACCAACGAGCGTTTCATAGTACGATTGCACATCGGCGTCGGGTCTATGATTATTGAACCAGAATACGCCTGTCGTGCGCACTCCATTTGGGGGGTTCGCCTGCGTGCTAACGCGGAGAAAAGGAAGCTCCACCATGTCGAATGTCGTGCTGACCGAACTGGTTTGGAAACGCCTTCCAATATTGTCGAGCTGTACGCCCTCAAAAAAGAACTGAGCCGCGACGTTGCCCGAGATAGATGGGCATTTGGATCGAACCGTTGGGATCAATCCGTTCTCGATGACTGATTCTACGTATTCTTTGCTCAGCCGCTGCGTGTGGTCTTTGATGACCACGGAGGCGTTGAAAGAATTGAGGTTCGGATCGCAAGCTGGGCGGAAGTCATGCGAGTTGGATTTGAACGCGTGAATTGCATATTCCGGGTGATCGAACAGAAGCGCCCCTGCGCGATTGACGGTCCAGACTTTATTGGTTGTCCGAATGATCTCGGCTTGTCTTTGTCGTTCAGCTTCGGCGTCATTCTCTACGCGCGCTTCGGCGAGAACAGTTGCGCCGGCTTGATGTTTTTGAATCTCCGCCCGCCAACCGGCAACGTCATAACGATCCGTACGAGTTTGAAATGCTTCTGAGACGCCAGCGGTTCCGTACCAGTAATTGCGATTGTTCTGACTGCATCGCCTAAGCGCTTTGTCGATTTTGCGCTTATCTGAATTAGAGAGGTCGAAATACCTCTTTCCGAAGTGCGGTCGAAAAATGTCATCTGCAAAAGCGGGGGCGATGCGCTGCCGCTCCGTCTGCATGACCATATTTCCAGTCATAACACCGGCACCACCTAGCTCGCGCGCGATTGATACCCACGCATTCGCGACCTGGCATTGCTGAGCGTTGTTATTGGAGCCGAGTATAGTCTGGGCATTCGCAGATAAGACTGAACCAGCTATGGACAGCAGGCATACCACAAATCTCAGTCTCCATGATGACATCATCACCAATGCGTTCCTCCACTCGACATTAATCCGTTTTCTCCAGCCCCGCTTCAAATTTCATCCGCGTTGAGCGGTCACTTGATCACGATGGCTGGCACGTCTTCGATCCCGCAACTCCCATCGTGAAAACAAGCCCGGGGTCCTGTTCCAAACATCTCGACGACGCCTCTTGCCATCAATCGTGTGAGCATGTCTTCCTCTGCCTGTTGTCGCGCGACCATGTACTCTCGATAGTTCAGGTCCCAAATAAGCACATCGAAGAAACCGAAGTCCGGAAAACTATCGTAGCCGACCTGCAGTGATTGGCGCCCAGTTAAACCAGTACTCGAATCTACACGGTCGAGGTACTGGCTATGAAACCTCGCATTGGAAAACTTGCCCTCGTACCCGAAGATAATGGGGGAAAACGACTCCAAACTGTAACTTCCCAAGGGATGGTCTTGATACCTGAAGAACGCATGAGCGAACGATGGCAACTGGTCGCCCCCCGTAGGCACCCCGATGAACAGCTCATTTCGGCGAAGGAACAACGTGTCGAAGTAGAATCGCGCGGAAATATAGCCTGCAACCCTCGCACTGCATATCTGTCGGAAATGTCGCCCGAGTAAGTCTCGATACGACTCCCACAAAAACTCACGGGTTATTCTCGTATCGGGCCTAAGCTTCACCAAGATTTCGGGGTGTGCGATCCCGTAATCACATTTGGGTTCGTCTCGCTCAATAATCTGAGCGGGCCAAAAAATTGTGAGATCCTCAAACTCATACCGCAGATAATCGCCACTCCGGTCGAGAGTACTCATTTTTGTCCAAGTTATTTTTGCGCCCCGTTCGGGTGCTCCCGGTGCAAAAGGTAGAATGGCTTGCGCCCACGCCTGAGACCCAAAAAGAACTAAACACATCAGCGGCAGAAGCGTTCGCATACCTTGTTGTCCCCACAAAATTTGGCCGAAATGAGCTTCGACGATGCAATTCAGGTTCGCCAGCATGTTATCTTCCGCTGAGAATTGAACAAGGCAACCGCCACGAACTATGACTTGAACGAGCTTTGCGCGGCGCAAAGGAGCGCAAGATCATACGTTGAAAAGCCGACTTCCTAGGTCTACGTTTCGGTTAAGTAGGAACTAAGCCGATATAACGATAACGACTGCTTTGCGAGCAGAGGGAGACGTTAGCCCAGGGGCTTAAGTCGCCCAATTCTGTTGAAAAACTCTGCTGCTAGAGCGCGGGCTTTCCTCTTCGATCGTGTTCAGGCCTCTTTTTCTGCAGGGTGTTCGCTCTTCTCGACCGTATCACGCGGCGTTTTGGAGGGTGGTAGACGGTTTCGGGGCGTATCTGGCGAGTTTTCTGAGGTTTTGGGTGGTGGCAGCGAGGAGAAATTCGTCATTGGCTCCAGTGGGGCCGCGTAATCGTAATCGGCGCAAGCCATGTTGGCATTTCAGATGCGCGAAGCTCATCTCGACCTTCTTTCGATCTCGCCTCGATTGCTCGTATTCATCCGTTTCTCTCAGGCGCCTGACTTCGTCTCTGGCATGCTCATAGATGGATCGACCAACACGTTTGTTACGCGCGTTGGGACAGCATTTGTCTTTCAGCGGACAGACCGCGCAGTCTGAGCTGCTCGATCTGTACATTCGTTTCTTGTCTTTCGTGATGCCTGATCGCGGCACCTTATAGTTTCGTCGTTGATGGCGCAGCTCTTTGCCATTCGGGCAGGTGTAAAGATCACGGTCCTGATCATACACGAAGTCTTTGACGGTGAAGTTTGTCGTCGGCGCGCCGGGCGGCTCAAGCAGCGCGACATGTGGAGCGATCTTCTTTTATCGACCATCCAAGCAAGGATTTCACCGGCACCATAAGCTCCATCTCCCATCAGGCGTTTGGGCTTGAGCCCAAACCTATCCTCGGTCCGGTTGATCATAAGCTTCGCAGCATCGACTTCAGCGGTGCGATGAGCCGGCGTGGCTTCCACGTCCATAATAACCGATGTCTCAACATCCAAAAGGTAATTGGTTGACCAGGTAAACCGGGCTTTGCCGCCAACCGCAGCGGTCCAACGCGCTATCGGATCGGTGAGGGATACCTTCTTGCGTGGCGTGCTATTTTCAGTCTCGGTCTGATCGATCGCATCAAGATATTCTGTCACCGGGCGCGAAGCGATCTTTGGGTCTGACCAGTCAACAGGCTCGCCCTTCTCAACAGCGCGGTCTTCACTCGCATCCGCGCGGATCAGACTGGCATCAACCGCAAAGCCCTCGCCTTTGACCAAGCCCTCGGACATGCAGCACAACACGACTTGCTCGAACAGTTTCCGAAACAAGTCACTCTCACGGAACCGGCCATGACGTGCTTTGGAAAAAGTTGAGTGGTTCGGACCTTGTCTTCAATGCCAAGCTTGCAAAACCATCGATAGGCGAGGTTCAGATGAACTTCTTCGCACAAGCGCCGCTCCGATCGGATGCCATAGCAGTATCCAACGATCAGCATCCGGCACATAAGTTCCGGGTCAACCGATGGGCGGCCCGTGTGACTATAGAAGGGCTTTAGGTGCGCCCGGATGTCATCGAAATCGAGGAAGCGGCCAATCTTGCGCAGCAAATGATCTGCCGGAACCATCTCTTCCAGTGAGAACTCATAGAACAGCTTTGCACCGTCTTCGTCCAATCGTCCCATCATCGCGCATCTCCTCGATCTGCACGAAAATCACTGAATCAGAATTCGGCCACTTTGACTCGGAGTTTTTCAACACCATCGCCCTAAAACGGACTCTGAGAACGAACCGGCTGTAAGCAGTACCTGACTGTGGCAATGAGGAATGGAACGGATCAGCCAAGTTGGGGGGGCTGGGGAGGGATGGAAGTCTTTGGCTGCCCCTTTCCAAGATGACGCGGGCGAAGAATCCGATCACCCGCATCACCTGTTCGGATGCTAGAAGTCCATGCCGCCAGCAGGCATTGCTGGTGCCTCTTTATTGGGAAGTTCGGCGATACCTGCTTCGGTTGTGATCAGCAGAGACGCAACAGAGGTCGCGTTCTGGATTGCGGAACGGACAACCTTTGCGGGATCGATGACACCCATCGATACAAGATCGCCATAGGCTTCGGTCTGGGCATTGAAGCCATGTGCTACCGAGTTTTGTGCCAAGACATTGGCGACGACGACTGACCCTTCGATACCCGCGTTTTCTGCGATCTGACGGATCGGAGCCTCAAGCGCTTTTCGAACAATGTCGATACCGGCCTGCTCGTCAGCATTGAGACCTTTGGCCGTAATAGATTGCGCAGCGCGGAGCAGTGCGGTTCCGCCTCCTGGGAGGATGCCCTCCTCGACAGCCGCACGCGTTGCATTGAGTGCGTCATCAACGCGGTCCTTGCGTTCTTTCACTTCGACCTCGGTCGCGCCGCCAACTTTGATCACGGCCACACCGCCCGCCAGTTTGGCCAGACGTTCTTGCAGCTTCTCACGATCATAATCTGACGACGTGTCTTCGATCTGACGACGGATTTGAGAAACACGTGCTTCGATATCAGCTTTGCTTCCTGCGCCATCCACAATGGTGGTGTCATCTTTTGAGATGTTTACGCGCTTCGAAGTGCCGAGCATATCAAGCGTCACGTTCTCAAGCTTGATGCCGAGGTCCTCAGAGATGACCTGGCCACCGGTGAGGATCGCAATGTCTTGCAGCATTGCTTTGCGGCGATCGCCAAAGCCAGGTGCCTTGACAGCAGCGACTTTCAAGCCTCCGCGGAGCTTGTTGACCACCAAGGTTGCAAGCGCTTCACCGTCAACGTCTTCGGCCACAAAGACCAATGGACGCCGAGCCTCGACGACCCTCTCTAGCAGGGGCACAAGCGGGTGGAGCGAAGACAGCTTCTTCTCGTGCAGCAAGATGAACGGGTCTTCCAACTCCACTGACATCTTTTCTGCGTCATTCACGAAGTATGGCGACAAGTACCCGCGATCGAATTGCATGCCCTCGACAATTTCGAGTTCAGTTTCGAGCGACTTGGCTTCCTCAACGGTGATGACGCCTTCATTGCCAACCTTGTCCATGGCCTGAGCAATCATGTCACCGATCTCATTATCGCCATTTGCCGAGATAGTACCGACTTGAGCGATTTCAGAGTTTGCAGAGACCTTTTTCGAGGAAGTCTCTAGATGGCCAACCACCTCAGCGGCCGCTTTTTCGATGCCACGCTTGAGATCCATCGGGTTCATGCCCGCGGCAACACGTTTCATGCCTTCACGAACGATGGCCTGAGCGAGAACAGTCGCTGTGGTGGTGCCGTCTCCTGCGACGTCATTGGCTTTCGATGCCACTTCCCGCAGCATTTGCGCGCCCATATTCTCAAGCTTATCGTCAAGCTCGATTTCCTTTGCAACGGTAACGCCGTCTTTCGTGGTGCGTGGCGCGCCGAAAGACTTTTCAATGACAACATTGCGGCCTTTGGGCCCAAGCGTGACTTTCACGGCATTGGCCAGAGTGTCGACACCTTTGAGCATTTTTTCTCGAGCGATGGCGCCGAATACAACTTGTTTAGCAGACATAGTCTTACCCCAAAAATATTAGAGATGTTGAAGGTGGTTCAAGCAGCTTTTTTGCGCACGTGGCTGGCCTCGATGATACCGAGGATATCGCTCTCTTTCATAATGAGTAGCTCTTCGCCATCAATGGTAACCTCAGAACCAGACCATTTCCCAAACAGGATGCGGTCGCCCGGTTTCACCTCAAGCGGAATGCGTTCATTGTCGTCGCCAATAGCGCCGTTGCCAACAGCAATGATTTCGCCTTCCATGGGTTTTTCTTTGGCAGTGTCTGGGATGATAATCCCACCTGCAGTTGTATCGCTTTCGTCGATGCGACTGACCAGAACACGGTCATGTAATGGACGGAAAGTCATGGCTATTTACTCCTTGCCAGACAGCAGATTGGAGCGAGCACCGTGTTGGTTTTAACGGCTGAAACCCGCTCCTTTTTGGCACTCTATACCGGCGACTGCTAACGCCACATTCGCATGTGATGTACGTGATGATTTTCGTCAATCGGGCCGATTTATTAATTCGTTGCAATGTTCTGGATCGTCAAATTTTGCTTGCAGAAACGCACTTTTTGAGGCTTAGGCAAAAGTGCGTCCTGCTCACGCGAGGAAGTTTCTTCCTCTTGTTGTGGCGTCCGGAGAGCGGCCGGCGCGTTCTTTAAATGGAGAGTCCGCATGATGACAGTGCGGTGTTACCTCGCCCCCTCTGCAATTGAGGGTTTAGGCGTATTTACTGCGAACCATATTTCGCATGGAGAGCTTGTTTGGAATTTTGATCCAGAGTTCGATCAGATCTTTTCAACAGACTATGTCAAAGGACAGCCGGAACACGTGAGAGAGTTCCTCGAAAGATATACATATGCTCATCCGAGCGATCCGAGATTGATGGTGTTAGATTCTGACGAGGGTCGATACATGAACCATTCAGGTCGCCCAAATATCGATTTCAGTGACCCAGAAGTTGGCGTAGCGCTGCGTGACATCTGTGCCGGTGAAGAATTGACGTGCGACTATCGTCAATTCACGATCGGTCCGATTGTCCATCAAGGTCCGAGACACAGACTCTCGCCGATAATCATCCAAGAAAAACGAGGACGTCGATTATTCGCCCGCGGACACTAATCGCCAACGGATCATGTCCTCGGATCAAGATCACCTCCGGGTAATCCGGCTGGCAAACTAGGTTGCCAGTTGGATTGCTCTTCATCGGATACAGGTGCGCGCTCGATACGGCGAATTAGCATCACAACAAACAAAATCACCAAACAACCACTTGAAAAGGCGAACAGTCCGGATGGTCCAAGTGGACTTTGCATAATCAACCCTGCGAGAATCGGCCCAACCACTGAGCCAAACGCCCATACGATCAGGAGCATCGACATCATCGCGGTCATGTCTTCGTCGGACACGCGATCGACGCCGTGTGCTACGCAAACACCGTAGAATGAAAGCGATCCTCCGCCCCACACAAACAAGAGTAGATAAACTGCCGGAGTGGGAATCGAACCAGAGAGCAAGAAGAGCGCTAGCGTCGCGCCCCCGCTGATAAGTGTCATAAAGGCAATAACGTTTCGTCGATCCATGTGGTCGGAAATCAGACCTGCAGGCCATTGGCTCAGGAGCCCACCTATATTGGCGACGCTATACGCTATGCCCGCAGTCGTGAGTGCGTTCCCGTCACTTGAAAGTGTCGCAGCGAACACAGGCAGGAGCGCCAAGGTTCCGGAATTGACCAATCCGGCGATGAAAACGCCCGTCGTCGCGGACGGCGAGATCTTAAGCAAGCGCGTGATCGGTAATCGGCCCGAAGGCACTTTCGGGGGCTCTTGTCTCCGAGTAAGGCAGACCGGGACCAAAGCCGCGGCAAGAAATAATCCGCACCACAGGAAGTTTTTGGGATCCAATGGCGCCATTCCTAGAATGATGAGTGGGCCGCACAACAGCGCCGCTTTAGCCGCGACATTGTAAACGCCTAGGACGTTTCCGCGGTGTTGCTGAGGTGTGACCCGACCAAGCCAGGCTTCTGCGGCCGCAAACATTCCAGCAAATGTAGCGCCCTGAATAAACCGCACCAACGCCCACCCGATTTCAGATGTCCATAAGCCTTGAGAGATCGCCCCGACAGCTGTTAGCGCGGCGCCAGCAGCGAAGACCCGTATGTTTCCAATCTCCCCTATGAGACGCGGAGATAAGTAGGCCCCGGCCATAAAACCGGCGGCGTGGAGGCCCGCGATGATGCCGACTCCAATCGATGAGGTCCCCATTTCCGACAACCCGATCGGCGTGACAACGCTGAGCATACCGCCAGAAAGCTGTAGGAACCAAACTGCGAGGATAAGTGAAAGGACTGGGCGTATCGCGTGCATCAGGCGCCTCTAACTCGCACGCAACGCGTCTTTATGTTTCGACAAAGGACGCACTCTAGACTCGAGATACTCGTAAATTTTGTCTGCCACATCGATGCTCGTGGCTGTTTCGATGCCTTCCAAGCCGGGTGACGAGTTCACCTCTAAGACTTTCGGACCGGTTTCGGATTGGAGGATATCGACCCCGGCGACACTGAGGCCGAGTGTGCGTGCGGCGCGTCTCGCCGTATCGCGCTCCGCTTTCGTGAGCTTGATGGGCTCCGCAGTCCCACCTCGGTGCAAGTTGGACCGAAATTCTCCTTCGGCCGCTTTGCGTCGGATCGCACCAACCACCTTGTTGCCGATCACAAAGCAGCGGACATCCGCGCCGGATGCTTCGGATACAAATTGCTGCACGAGGAAGTTTGCGTCGAGCCCGCGAAACGCATCCACCAAACTCTCCGCAGCCTTGCGTGTTTCTGCCAGAACGACCCCTCGACCCTGCGTCGATTGGAGGAGCTTCACAACAACCGGTGCCCCTCCGGCGAGATTGATAAGGTCTTTTGTATCCTTCGGGGAGCTCGCAAATGCGGTTACCGGCATCCCGATGTGCGCATCCGATAAAAGCTGGTGAGCGAGGAGTTTGTCACGTGATGCGATGATGCCATTCGCATTGTTCAAGCAGTGCGCTCCGGTACTGGCAAATTGACGAAGGACGGCTGTTCCATACGCTGTGATTGACGCGCCGATCCGCGGGATCACCGCATCGTAGTATGGAAGAACTTCACCATCATAGTGCACTTCAGGGCGCAGCCCACCAATTTTCATATAGCATCGGCGCGTATCGATGATTTCGATCACGTGACCGCGATTTTGCCCCGCCTCCAAGAATCTCCGCGTTGAATAGGAATCGGGCTCGCGAGATAGCAGTGCGATCCTGAGCGGCCGTCGCACCGGCTTCTTTTTGGGCAGAGCTTTATAAGCGTCATAGCCTAGTTTCGGCTGAAGAAAGGATGCGTTCGGATCGACGATCATGTCTTCATCGATCGCTCGTCGCCCCAACAGCATGCGATAGGCCATATTTTCGCGATTGGTGAGCGAGATTTGGATCGGCCAGCTTCGGTTGCCGACACGCACGTCGGTTTCGATGACGTATCGCAGTTCTGTTTCCCCATTAGAGCTCGTGACGTCTCGGCGATCGACCACCCGTGCGGAACAGGTCAGCTCTAAATTTGGATTTTGAGGGTCGGGCTGAATCAGGAACCTCACCTGCGGACTGTCGGCTGGACCGAAAGGTTCAATGGCGACGGCATGGAGCGCAGATGTACGCGCGCCCGTGTCCACTTTTGCTTTGATCGCTGGAAGTCCAAGATCGGGTAGGTCTACCCATTCTTCCCAACCAAGGGTAAATGCGTCAGACATGGTTTCGTCCAATCGAATGCTTGCAAGATGAGATGGAAAAGGCGTACGAGCGCTAAAGCAACTACCCTTCTAAATCGAAGAAAAACCCCTTCAAACTATCCCGCTTTCGCCTCCGGCGACTATTTGGGATCAACTCTGGCTCGTTAGAGGTTTGGGTCTGTCGTGCTCGTTTAGAAGCACGTCGCGCAGGGCCCTTTTTCTTGAGACCGCTCATACGCGTATTCCTTCTGAGACATCGCGGAATGCGACTCAGATTCCGTACATTCAAAATCTCAGTTTTGCATCAAATTTTTAAGGGGAGGAAAACTTTTGGGGCGAGTTACGATCTGAATCGTTCGAGACTCAGATTTCCATACTCACTCCGCCCAAAGATCTCTCTTGTGTGAGCAAATCAGACTTTAACCGGTTTAGTTGTTCGAAATCATTGGTACTTCTAATCAGTAGCGCTATTGCTGGTGCATGAATTCGCTCGCGACGATACCGTTTTCAACCGATACGTGGCCTGAATGGCTGCAATCCATAGCACCTCAAATCTGGTTCGTGATCATCGGGTTCGCTCTCGGGTTAGGCGCATATTTCATAGGGTATTTGGCCAAACGCCTTGTTCGCGGTTTCGGAAGACGACGCTACGCTACAGAAGAGTTATTCGTTGGATCGAGTTGGGACCTAGCCGCTCCCGTCGTTCAGCTTTTGGTTTTTTTGATAGCCGTGACTGGCGGCTCGGAACTGATCGGATTCACCTTCGCTGATCAGATTGTCGGGTATTGGCCAAAGGCGTTCGCGGGCCTCGTGATTGTCGTTGCGGCGGTATTGCTCGCAAGTTGGATCAACAACTCTTTGCGATCGCTTGCCCAGAGGGCGCATGGCAAGAACCGGGTGGATGACACGCTGATCGGATTCGCAGCGTCGATGATCCGATACGCTATATTGGGTGTCGCAATCATCATGGCCATGATTCAGTTTGGATTTGCTCCAGGATCTCTCATCGCAGTGGTGGGTGCGGTTGGTCTAGCCATCGCGCTGGCGCTTCAAGATACGCTCAAAGCTGTCGCGGCGGGCTTTATGATAGCAGCGTTCAGACCATTCAGAATTGGAGATTGGGTTAGGATAGCGGATGAAGAAGGTGAAGTTTCGCAAATCACGCCCTTCAACACGACTATCAAGCAAGTCGATAACAAAGTCGTTTTGTATTCCAACGATCAAGTTTGGGGAAACCCGATCGTCAATCATACCCGCAATGTAAAGCGGCGCCTCGATTTGTACTTTGGAGTTCACTACGATACCGACCTCGATCATGCACTCGAGGTCTTAAGAATATTGGCCAACGACCACCCATTGGTATCTCTTAAATCGGAGACTTGGGTCGGCGTCCATGAATTAGGGGATTGGGCTATCACGCTGCGGCTTCGCGCTTGGGTTCCAACAAGAGAGTTTGTTCAAGTGAGAGCTGACCTAACCAAAAGTGTGAAACAGGTTTTTGATCGAGAACGGATCGAAATTCCATATCCGCATCAGGTTGAATACGTGCGCGAGGGTTTGGCGTTCAAGCGCCCAACCGATAGCGATGTGGACTAATACGACGTAGGCGTGGGTGGCCGCTTAGCGAGCATCTGTGGACGGCGGCCCCTTGGCAAGAGATTTTAGTTGGTCATCTGCAGGTTGGCCGTTAGCGGGCATCTGTTCGGCCTATTCGAGCGGCATTCAGACGCCGCTGGCCATCATGCGTTCCGCAAGATGAGGTTCCTTACAAAAGCACGCACTCAAGGGTGCTTGCTCGCAGGTGGATTGTCCTCACTTGTTGAACCTACGGGTCTGCATGACCTCCTTATGCTCTCACCAATCTCGTTTGCGCCTGTTCAGCGCGGCGACTTTATGCCGGCATTAGCTTTGCCGGATTGAACTTCTCTCCTTTGACCATCAGGGCCCAGATCATGCGGCCCATCTTGTTGGCCATGGCGATCGCAACCACCATCATCGGTTTACGCTCGAGCAAACGGCTAAGCCATGGATGCTTCGTGAAGCCGAGCTGTTTCGCTCGGATGATCATCGACATCGCGCCAGTAACCAGTAAGCGCCTCAGCTCCGGGTTGCCCTTCTTGGTGATCTTCCCGAGCCGCTCTCGCCCGCCACTGGAATGCTGTTTAGGCACAAGCCCGACCCAGGCGGAGAATGCGCGACCGGATTTGAAGATCTTTGGATCGGGTACTTCAGCGACCACACGTGTTGCGATGACCGGTCCGACGCCGGGTATCGTTTCCAGTCGCTGGCAGATGGCATTGGCTTTATGGGCCTTGAGGATCTTGCGATCCGTTTCCAAGATTTGCCGCTTCACGTGTCGGAGCTCGCTGGCGAGCGGCAGCAGGCACTCCCGCGCCAGGTCGGGGATGCGATCATCCTGATCGTCAGCCAGCGTGTCGAGGATGGCTTCAACGCCCATCCGCCCTCTGGAAGCGACGATACCGAACTCAGCCAAGTAGCCCGTAATGTGTTGATCAGCCGGGTCGATAAACGCACCCAATGATCGCGTACACCATGCAGGGCAAGGAGCGCCTGTTGATCTGGTGTTTTGATAGGAACGAACCGCATCGTTGGCCGGGTGACGGCTTCGCAGATCGCTTCCGCATCACGCATATCGTTCTTCTGGCTCTTGAGATACGGCTTCACAAACTGGGGCGCCATCAGCTTCACTTCATGCCCAAGTGCGCTCAGCTCACGGCCCCAATAGTGCGCTGTTGCGCAGGCTTCCATGCCGACCAAACACGGTTCCAACTGATTGAAAAAGGCGAGGACTCGCGACCGGCTGAGTTTGCGACGAACGACAACCTCACCCTCCGTGTTGATACCGTGAACCTGAAAAACCGACTTGGCTAAATCTAGGCCAATAACTGTGATACTCTTATCCATAGGCGTGCTCCTAATGTTGGCGGTGTGGATACCTTCACATTACCAGCTCAGTAGAGCTGGGTGGGGCACGCCGTCCACAGCATCATTAGCGGACATTAGCTCAGAGACGGGAAACACCCTAACACGGTCGCGTACGGGGCGGACATTCAGCATGGAACGTCTGTTAGAGATGGCGTTTCGTTCTGGTCTGGAGCAGGCTTGAAATGAACATCCCTTTGCGGGAATGGTATTTCTATGTCCGCGTCCCTGAACGCCTCGAAGGCGGACACCCGTAATTCGTTCTGAACCAGAATTCGGTCATCCGGTGTGCGGATGAATACGCGCATCTCGAAATCGAGTGAGCTATCGCCAAATCCGGCGAAGAAAACCATCGGTTCAGGAAACCGCGACACGCGATTATTGGCACGCATGACCTTGTCGAGAAGCGCCATGACCCGCCGTGGATTCTCCTTGTAGGCGACCCCAATTGGAAGAATGATTCGGCTGAATTTGTCCTTGTGTGTCCAGTTCGTGACCGACGACGCGATGAGTTCGGAGTTGGGCACGATAATCGACGAGCGGTCGAAGGTTTCGATCTCCGTCGACCGGACGCTTATGCGCTTCACAATACCTTCGCCAGACGAAACGATGATCCAGTCGCCGACCTTGATGGGACGCTCGAACAGAAGGATCAATCCGG
The DNA here is from genome assembly GCF_056850855.1 of Hyphomonas sp. ske169. NCBI lineage: Bacteria > Pseudomonadati > Pseudomonadota > Alphaproteobacteria > Hyphomonadales > Hyphomonadaceae > Hyphomonas > Hyphomonas sp. ske169. The sequence goes on from NZ_CP096146.1 coordinate 1,068,228, forward strand.
AGACGAAATTGTTGACGATGCTTTGTAAGCCGAAGCCGATACCGACTGAAAGCGCGCCCGCGATGATGGCGAGATTGGACAGTTTGAGGCCAAGCATGGCGATCGCAGAAACAGCGGCAATCGTGAGGCCGACATAACCGATCAGCGTTTTGAAGGAATTACGAACCCCGTCATCCAGTGTCGCGCGTGCGAAAACCCGTCGGTCGGCGCCGCGCTGAATAAAACGTGTGCCAAGCAGTATTAACGCGAAAGTCAGAAGTGCTGAGAGGATCTGCGCGATCGAAATGGTTACCGCGCCGATCTGAAATCCGAAAAACGCATCCCAGATCCAGTCGCGAACTTCAGAGACTTCGAATCCAAGCACGACTAGAAGCACAGGTGTCGCCAGCGCAATCAAAGCGACATCGACGATCAAACCGATCCAAAAGTAAATCAGATGTTCTTCATGCTCTTCGATCAGTTCGTCAGCTTTTGCACGTTTGACCGCACGATGTCGCAGACCCTTCACGCCTTCCTGGGCGAGCGCCCGCGCAAACCAGGCAACACCCAGCACCGCTATAACGAAGAAGATCCGGGTGATCGCGTAGCGCGCCAGCGCCACATAACCTAAAAGCGTCGAAAGAATGATCAGGATAGCGATGAACTGTCCAGCTTGCCCCAGGAGGCGCCAGGTGCCACGGCTGTCCTTTGCGAATTCCTGGTGATCCTCCTGCAGGATCCAGCGTTTTTTTCTGCACAGTAGGAACAGCAAACCAGCCCCTATGATCGCCAACATGCTGCTTTGGATCCGCGTAAGTTCCGTACTCGCCCCGAGCGCCGTCGCCCCTGCATTGAGGGCGATGTCCACGACAAACAGTGTCGTCGCCGCCCAAAGGATAAGACGAATAGCAACCGCCGCGCGCGAACGAACCGGAACCAGTCGCCAGTCTCTAGCGCGCGGCGCAAAGATCGCAGTGGCGACACCATCGACGACAAAGATCGCGATCAGTCCGAACCACAAGGCTGTCATCACCGGCTGCAACGGCCCATCCACGAAGCCCTGAGCGCGCGCGGTTTCGAGCATTATGTATCCGCCAAGAATACCAGGGACGATGCGCGCCGCTGTGCGTGCGCCAGCAATCGCGGTTCGCGTCGATTGGGTGACACCGAGCCGTTCAAGATGATCGATCACTTTGCGATCGGTCCAGCGTCGGACTGGCCAGAATAGTCCAATAGCGATTGCGATCGCGGCAAACATCATCCAGAGCCGAAGGTCGGCGTTGGGTGCGTTTTCCACGTCAGCCGATTCATCCTTTGGCGCCTCGTTTAGCGCACGAAGCTTGGAGCGCCCCTCGTCGAAGCTTTGGAGTGCGTGGCGCCATTGCGAAGGCGCCAACGGTGATGGTCCTCTCGCGAATGTATCAGCGTAAAAGGCGACTCGCCTAAGATTGGCGATGTCTTCCAGCAAGCGCGAGGCCTGCGCGATGTTGACATCGCTCTGGCGAACAGCGTCACCGACAATACTAAGTTCTGACACAAGCTGAGCCCGCGTTCGCGCCAGATCCTCTGATTCCCGCACGCCTGGCTCCGGCATGGGGCCGAGGCGGTCAAGATCCGCCTGCAAGTCGTCCAGCTGCTCGCGCAAGGGCCGCGCAGCAGCAATCCCTTCGGATCGAAGGCTGCGCAAGGTTTCACGAGTGGCCAGATGGTCAAGTTCCGGATTGGAGGCGATCTCGGCGGCAATCATTTGCAGCGCTTCGCGCCGCGTGCCGACATCGTCAACCAACTGACTGTTTTGCGCAAAGGCGGGAGCAAGGCATACGAGCAGGCATGTGATGGAAAGAATCAGTCTCATAGCCAACCCAGCCTTTTGAACAGCCAGGTGATGCCACTGCCGAGGAAGAGCATGAGCACGCAGAGGATGGTGAAGGCAAGCGGACTATCAGCGCCGGGAATGCCTCCCACATTGACGCCAAGGAGACCGGTCAGAAAACTCAACGGTAAAAAGATCGCCGCGACGATTGAAAGAACCATCATATTATGGTTCATTTGCTCAGCGCGGCTATCAGCCAGTTGATCATGGAGGATCCCGCAGCGTTCGCGAATGGCGTCCATTTCCTCGACCAGTCGCGTAACTTGGTCGAGGGTTTCCCGCATCGCGATAATCTCTTGTTCCTGTAGCAAGCTACGACCTTCGAGCGTCAAATGGCCAAGCGCGTCTCGCTGTGGGGCGACGTAGCGTCGAAGTGCGATCGTCGTGCGCCGCAATTTAGCAAGCTCCGTTCGCAGACCTTGCGGCGCGTCTAGGCTCGCATCTTCAAGCGCGTCGACTTGATCGGCGAGGCCGTCGATGACCGGCGCCATGCGTTCAGTCATGCCGGCAGCGAGGGCGACGAGAAACGCGCCGACCGTGCTGGGGCCACGCCGTGTTTCGATGGCCTCACGAAGCGCTTGAACCGCGGCGAGCCGTCGTCGCCTGACTGAAATAATCAAATGACCGCAGACCCAGAGCCGGATCGAAACCATGTCTTCCGGATCGGAGGCGGGATTGAGGTTCACGCCGCGCAGGATCAGCAACAATCCGTCATCATGAGCGACGCATCTGGGCCGCGTTTCGTCTAACGTAAGCGATTCCGCCACGACCGGATCGGTATGGGTTTCTATCCAGCGCCGCGATCCATCATGGTCAAGATCCAGATGTACCCATCGATACCCGGATTTCGCCTTGGGCATGGTCGGCAGATTGTCAGGGTCGAGCTTCGTGGCGATACCCGTGGAAGCTGCGATATCGTAAGCATAGAGCGCGCCGATATCATTCTGAATCTCGGTCATGTAACTGCCCCGTCATCTGGGGGGCTTCGCCGTGAGCGTTTCCGGGCGAGCAGGTTCAGGCCCTCGACAAAGACACTGAACGCCATTGCCGCATAGATATAGCCTTTGGGCACATGCCGGCCGAACCCATCCGCGATCAACACCATGCCAATCATCAAAAGGAAGGCGAGCGCCAGCATGACAATTGTTGGATTGTCATTGACGAAACGCGATAAGGGTCCCGCCGACACATACATCAGCACAACAGCGATGATGACGGCGGTCACCATGATTGGAAGATGCGTGGTCATGCCAATCGCTGTCAGTATGCTGTCAATCGAAAAGACCACATCCAGCAAAATGATCTGAATAATAACGCTCGCAAATGCAGAGGTCTTTCTGCCAGGTGTGAAGACAGAAGGCGCCGGATGGGGATCAACCTTGTGATGGATCTCGGTCGTGGCCTTCCAGACCAGAAAGGCACCGCCCGAAATCAGGATCAGATCGCGCCAGGAGAAAGCAGTATCGAAGGTTGGCGCGCCATGTTCTCCTGGTGCACCTGTTATCCCAAGATCAAATACAGTCGCCGTGAGCCCCGCGATCCAGGCGATGGCGCCCAGAAGAACAAGACGCAGACCAAGGGCGAGACCAATACCGATCCGCCTTGCAAGCGGGCGCTGATCTTCCGGGAGCTTATTTGTCGCAATGGCAATAAAGACCAGATTGTCGATGCCAAGAACGACCTCCATGGCGGTCAGCGCAAGGAGCGCCGCCCAGGTTTCTGGCTGTAGAAAAAGGTCCATCATGATAAGCTCTCCGGAACCGCAGATACTGCGCGGCTAAAGCCAATGTTTGCTGACGCGCACTTCGTCGATGCGGTGATTGGCGTCCTGGTGAAGAATGATGTCTGCTCGTGTTTTCGTAGGGGCGATATTTTTCTGAAGGTTCGGGAGGTTCACAGCCCGCCAGCGCTCTCTGGCGGCCTGGCTTATCTCGGCTTCGCTTAAGAGTTTGAACTGCCCATAATAGGGATGTTCTGCGTCCGATCGTCTGACAAGATCGGCAAAGCGCCGCTCATACCAGGCCTCAAGGACGGAAAGCTCCGCATCAAGATAGATGGAGACATCAAAATAGTCTGAAATGAACGCCGTATCTGTTGGTGCAACGCGGCGGGTTTGCAGCACGTTCAGTCCTTCAACGATCAGTGCGCCGGGCCGGTTAAAGGTCCTGAACTTGTCCGAAACAATATCATATGTCTCATGCGTATAAACTGAACACCTAACTTTTTGCTCGCCCGCACTCACCGCTTCGACAAAAGCCAGAAGCTGGCGCCGGTCATAGGATTCCGGAAACCCTTTCCGGGGCAGCACGCCGCGCGCTTTCAGAGCCGCCATGGGCAGCAGGAAATTGTCGGTCGAGACCGTGGTGACGCGCTCACCTGAGCCATCCTCGCCGAGGAGGTTCATGAGCTCGGCGCTGAGGGTCGACTTGCCGGATGCGACGCTTCCAGCAAGTCCTATGAGATAGGGCGCGCGCCAGTCGGTGAGGCCCAGCGCCTTTGCGGTCTTGGCGCGGCTGGTGCGCATGTCAGCGATCCGCTCTTTCAGCAGCCCCGCAACCCAGCTGAGAACTGGATCTGATACGGAACTGCATTTCGGCGCCAATGCTTTCAAAGCATCGCGGTCGAGCACAACTCGGTGTCGGCGTGTCAACTCCTGCGACGGGGCCTTCTCCAGTCCCGCCATTTAGAAGTCCATCCCGTCATAATCCGGCATGACGCCCGCGCCGGTCTTTTGCGGCTGTGCTGCGATCGCTGCTTCCGTGGTGATGATGAGCCCGGCAATGGAGGCTGCGTCCTGAAGCGCCGAACACACGACTTTAGCCGGATCCAGAATTCCGGCCTCGACCAGATCGCAGAACACATTCGCCTGGGCATCATATCCCCAAGAATAGCGCTTTTCGGACAAAACCTTGTCGATGATGACGGAGCCCTCGCGCCCGGCATTCTGCGCGATCTGGCGCAATGGCGCTGACAAAGCCCGTCGGACGATTTCAAGGCCGTGGCCCTGATCAACATTGGCGACATTGACGCCGACGAGGGCTTCCGCACCGCGCAGCAGCGCCACGCCGCCGCCAGGCAGAATGCCATCTTCAGTGGCAGCGCGTGTTGCGTGCAGTGCGTCATCAACGCGATCCTTGCGCTCCTTAACTTCAACCTCAGTCGCGCCACCGACTTCGATGATTGCTACCCCGCCAGACAGTTTTGCCAGCCGTTCCTGCAATTTTTCGCGGTCATAGTCAGAGCTTGCTTCGTCGATCTGACGTCTCAGCTGCGCGATGCGCCCTTCGATAGCTGTTTCTTGGCCTGCGCCATCGACAATGGTCGTGTCGTCTTTTGTGACGATCACTTTCTGGGCGCGACCCAGCGTGTCCAGCGAAACTGACTCAAGTTTGACGCCGAGCTCCTCGCTCAGCACCGAGCCGCCAGTAACAATCGCGATATCTTCCAGCATCGCCTTGCGCCGATCGCCAAAGCCGGGCGCCTTTACGGCGGCGACTTTCAGAGTGCCGCGCAATTTGTTGACAACCAGCGCAGCAAGAGCATCGCCTTCAATGTCTTCTGCGATGACTAAAAGGACGCGCTTTGTCTCCGCTACTTTTTCGAGAACGGGTAAGAGAGGCTGCAGACTTGACAGCTTCTTTTCATGAATTAGCACATAAGCGTCTTCGAGAATGCACTGCAGGAGGTCGGCGTCGGTGACGAAATAGGGAGAGCTGTAGCCCCGGTCGAATTGCAGCCCCTCAACGGTTCGCAATCCGGTTTCGATGGATTTCGCTTCTTCGATCGTAATGGCGCCGTCCCGCCCGACTTTCTCCATTGCGCCAGCGAGTATGCCGCCGATCTCAGTATCGCCATTGGCCGAGATTGTGGCGACCTGTCTGATCTCGTCGGTAGAGGAGACCGGCGTCGCGTGGGTCTTCAGGTCAGCCAGGACGGCTGCGACCCCCGCATCAATGCCGCGCTTCAAGTTGATCGGGCTCATACCGGCCGCCACAGCTTTCATTCCTTCCCGCGTGATCGCCTGGGCGAGTACGGTCGCTGTCGTGGTTCCATCGCCAGCAATATTGGATGTGTTGATCGCAACTTCCTGCAGCATGCGAGCGCCGAGGTTTTCGAACCGGTCCTCCAACTCAATCGATTTGGCCACCGTGACACCATCATTGGAAATACGCGGCGCGCCATAGGCTTGATCGATCAACACGGTTCGCCCCTTGGGGCCGAGCGTGACCTTCACGGCGTCTGCGAGCTTGTCGACACCGCGCATCATCCGCTTGCGCGCATCGTCGGAAAAGAGAACTTGCTTGGAGGGCATTTTTTCTGCGTCCTGAGCGTTGTATAATAGAGGTGCTTATCGGGAGCGACGTCGGCGCCATGTCCGGCGTTCAAGAGGCGACATGCGCTTCAATCCGGTTTGGGGATTTGAATTGGCAGAGAGCCGATAGTCTTGTCCGTCATCAGTTTTCAAATGGTCTGATGGACGAGCAATAGAACGAGGCGGCGCTGAAATTTGAGCTCGCCCACCGCTTTGTATCTGAAACCGCGGCCACCGGGGGAGTTTTATTCTGCGGTTTCTTTTCAGTCTTGCGGCAAGGGCGCCGTAATCTTTCTCGGCGGCGAATTCGTCCATCGAACGAATAAATGCACGCGCGACGTTATGTGCTGCGTTGGTTTGAATCTGCTCTTTGCTTTGCGGAACGTTCGTCTCAGTCATCGCGACTGTCTCCTAGATAAAGATGGAACGATTTGAAAATGAACCTTCGGTTTTAATTTGACCAACGAATGTTCTTTTGGGTATCTATTCGATAATCCAATACATGGAGGTGTTGATGGATGTCGATCAGGCACGCACCTTCCTCGCGGTTGCAGAAACCGGAAGTTTCGTCGCGGCTGCCGAGCGGGTGTTTGTGACCCAGTCAACCGTGAGTATGCGGATCAAGGCGCTGGAAGACCGGCTCGGGCGGCGATTGTTCGAACGCGGCAAACAGGGGGCGTCCCTAACGCCGGCAGGGCTTCAGTTTCAACCCCATGCCGCTGCGATCATGCGAGTCTGGGAACATGCTCGGCTTGATGTCGGATTGCCGGACGGGTTTGATGAAGCGCTTTCCGTCGGCGGTCAGATCAGTCTGTGGGAAGGGTTTCTGCTGACCTGGTTGCCGTGGATGCAATCGGCCGCGCCGGACGTGGCGATCAAAACAACACTCGGCTATTCGAGCGACATGTTGCAGGCAGTATCAGACGGCCGACTCGACCTTGCAGTGATCTACCGACCCGAAGTGCGGCCGGGACTTGAAATCGAGCAATTGTTCGAAGAGCGATTGATCAGAGTATCCAGCGAACCGGCGCCAAAACCCGAATTGAATGCACGTTACGTCTTCATCAATTGGGGACCGGAATTTCAGGCCGATCACGCGCTCAACTTTCCTGATTTCAAAATCCCTCCGCTTTATCTCGATATCGGCGGACTTGCGATCACTTACTTGCTGGAAAACGCCGCTTCCGGCTATCTGCCGCTCCGGATTGCTGCGCCATACATTGAGGACGGCCGTCTGCAGCGTGTGTCCGGCGCACCGGCATTTTCCTATCCGGTCTATGCTGTCTACTCGACGGAGGAAAACAGCGACAGCCTGGAAACCGCGCTTTCCGGTCTCCGGGAGTTTGCCGCGTTGGTGAGTGACTAAGCTTCAACCATTTGAATATCCGATGGCTCATCCGAACAATAATCGTTTCTGACAAGCTCTTTATCCTTGTAAGGCTTGGTCTTTCCGAACTCCTGGAGCGGCGAAGTTCCTTTCGCCCCAGGCTGATTGTGGAGCAGAGATGGCGTCGGACGGACCCTTAGGCGTTGCCTTCCATTGGCAGAGATTAAGTGCTTCGGCCTCACTTGTCTGCACACCCCGCAATGCCCGGATCCTTGCTGCCTTTCAGACATACTGTCGCGTGGACGATGGTCCGTACATCGGAGAGTTCGCAACTGATCAGTTCGAACGCGGGTTACCATATCTGTTTGAGATGAAGGTGACTGGGGACGAGGAAGGCGGCGAACTCATCATTCGCAAAGCTGATCCGGCTCTGTTGAAATTTCTAGGTGCGGAACGCGGACGCGCTATTGCAACGCTGGCTCTTGGTGGTGTTCAAGAGTTTTTCGCCCAATGTATGCGGAAAGCGGTCGAGCAAATCGCGCCAGCGCTTGTGCGAGTATCTGTCAAACAGATGAATGCGAGCGCCCGGCAGTTTGAATTGCTGGCGATGCCGCTCTTGTCGCCTGATGATGGGACGGTCTCCGAGATCATCGGATCAATGGACGAGGTTGGCGCAGAAGGCAGCACCATTCGCGCCATTGATTGGGACGGGGTCGATGGCGCGCTAATGGCGAAAATTGGCATCGCTAGCCCGATCTCATTCTGAATGACGATAAACGAATAAAGGCCTTCCTTGAGAGAAGGCCTCTACCCTATGCGCGCGCTTTTTGGGGGCATCGCGCGATTCTCGATCGGCTCCTTGCCGGATCTCGAACGTTCGGCGTACGGCACCGCCTCAATGGCTTGTCGAGGCGGATTGGCCGCCGAACGCCCTGCAAATATGTCCCCAAGGCATCCTCTACGCCAATGAATTGATCGAATGGATGCGATCCGAATTTGAAATGGGTCATGTTCGCGATCTATTGGAAACTCGAATAGTAGAGCTGAACTCTTTTCGTTATTCTGATGGACGCTTTCTCCCTAAGTTGAATACGCCGCCCGACCCATGGCTTGCGCCTGTTAGGCTCCCTGGCGGTTCCATTTTTATTTTCAGGAGAAGGTGATGGACATTCGTGAACTTACCCCGTGGCGGCGCAATCGCGCGCCCGCAACCACTGACCCGAAAGCGCCTCAACCGCAATCGCTTCATGACTATATGGACCGATGGTTCGACGATATGGGCTTCGGCTTCGATTTGCCTGTCATGGGCACAAGGCTGCTTGCCAGCTCTGACTTTTCGCCGCGCCTCGATGTGGTCGAGACTGAAAAACAATACCGTTTCTCAGTAGAGCTTCCGGGGCTCTCGGATCAGGATATCGATCTTTCGGTCGATGACGGTGTGCTCACCATCAAGGGTGAGAAGAAAACCGAGGTCAAAGAAAATGAGAGCGATAAGCCTATGCGCGTGGAGCGCCATTATGGTGCTTTCGCACGAGCTTTCACGCTCCCGAAAGATGCTGACGAAGAGGCGGTGGACGCAACCTTCGACAAAGGCGTTCTCACCATCACCCTCGGCAAGACCGAAGCCGCTGATCAACGCCGGAAAATTGAGATCAAATCTCCGGCCAAGTCTGCTGCCTAATTGGCTCCGGCGATCCAGACCTTACAGATATGAAAGTCCAGTTTCGATGACTATTCGAGCGATCCTTAAAACCAAGGGCGCCGCCGTGCCGACAGTCGCATCCGGCGTCAGTATTCGTGATGTCCTGCAACGCCTCGAAGAAGAAGATGTCGGCGCCCTCGTCGTCACTGACGATGGAGAGCGCATTAAAGGCATTGTATCAGAGCGCGATATCGTCCGCGGCCTGCGACTCACTGGGGACGACGTGCTTGATGCCGACGTCGAAGACCTGATGACGACCGATGTCGTCACTTGCAAAGCCGATGACAAGATCGCCTCTGTCATGGCGATGATGCTCGCCAATCGGATCCGGCATGTCCCGGTTGTCGATGGCAAGACACTCGCTGGTTTCATCAGTGTACGCGACATCATCAAGCAGCGCCTCGACGAGGTCCAGGCAGATGCGGACGCTATGCAGAAATACATTTCCGGCTGACGCAAATGCCTCGCTGTACCCGGCCTATAGCTTGAAACGCGCGGCTATCTCTCTTGTGGAGACAAGCATATGAAGCATGTTCTTAGCATGATAAGGCTTTGGCTCGCTGTCGGGCTAGGCGCGTTACTCGCGATCTTCGCGATCCAGAACAGCGCGCAGGTCAGACTCTCATTCCTGTTCTGGGATTGGGAGTCTCGGCGTATCGTCGTCATCGCGCTTAGTTTCTTCATCGGCCTGACCATTGGTTGGCTGCTAAAAGGTCGCCATTCGGGACGAGCGACGTCTGACGCTGGGGCGAAGGAAAAAAGGCCGGGAATGATGGCCATCCATAAGACGCTAGCGATCCCATGAGCCCGGTTGAGACGACATTCCTGATTTTTGTCGCCATCGGGTTCTGCGCCCAACTGATAGATGGCGCACTCGGCATGGCGTACGGTATTACGTCGACCACCGCGCTTATGGCTACAGGAATGCCGCCAGCAGTCGCTTCTGCGAATGTGCACGCAGCGGAGATTGTCACAACTGCGATTTCTGGGGGATCGCATGCGCTTGTTGGCAATGTAGACTGGCGGTTGCTGCGTCGACTTGCCCCGGTCGGAGCTCTCGCTGCAGTTGCAGGCGCGATCCTCGCATCGCATCTCGACCTTGGTTTCGCGCGCCTACTCATCGCCGTTTATCTGCTTGTCATGGGCGTTATTGTGATCGAGCGAGGATTGCGCCGCGAACGCCCTGTCAGTGCTGTGAAGAAGATCAGCTGGCTCGCCCTTATTGGAGGGTTTTGCGATGCTTTAGGCGGTGGTGGATGGGGGCCCGTCGTCGCTTCGAATCTCGTCGCCCGCGGCAGCGACGTGGCCAGGACAATCGGCACAGTCAACGCCGCTGAGTTCTTCATGACGAGCGCTGCGACGATCGCGTTCGCATCGTCACTCGGTATGGAGTTTGGCGCAGCGTTTCTGGGCCTACTTATCGGCGGCGCGATCGCGGCGCCGTTGGCCGCTATCGCAATCAAACGGATTCATAAACCTACGCTGACAATCGGAGTGGGTGTCATCATATGTCTGTTATCTGTCTTCAACATTATCAACTGGGCGACCGCTTAGTCTGTCCGCAACCAGAAATGCTGGTCCGATTTGAAACGCCGATGGCTGAGGCGAAAGAAATTCGTTTTTCAAGAGTTCCGACAAGGCGTAGATTTTACTTGCGCCAAAACTGCGCTCGCTCCGGTTTCCGGAACGAAATTTAAAGGATGATCGCTATGAGCGGGATCAAGAAAAAAGGGCCGGCCCATAAAGCCCCTAAGAAAGAAACAACTCCAACGAAAACAGATGACCGCAAGGCTGTCGGCCGAAAAAACCGCCGCCAAGATCGTGCGCGCGCGGATGATGGTTATGAGTATTTCGACTAGTTAGCCGGTTGGCGACTTAGCACGTTATCCTCAGCGGCCCATGAAAATATGGGCCGCTGTTTTGCCAAAGTCGCCGACGTCATGAGCACCACTCAGTCCCTTACGCGCCTAGATTCGCTCCTCGAGGAATTCAATATGAGCCTGACCCAATACAAACACCTTTCGGCCTGGATCGCCAAATTCTCCAAGTCGCCTCACCGAATATCCACAGAGATTGCGCCCACTCCCGAGACGAAGTTCGCCATCGAAGCCTTAAACGACCTTGCGGAGATTTTGACCAAGGGCGACGAGCGGGCATTGAAAGAGCTTTTAAAGCTTCGCCAACGAGACGATTGGCTCCAAAAAAACAGCTCAAAAGACGAAGGCGTGGATGCGTTCTTCGATATTCCCCAGACTGACTAACACGGCTCGCCTGGTTCCAATCAAGAGAATTTTGCTATGATTCAAGCAACCGGCGACGGCAGCCGGCATGGGCGTTTTCGAGGGCTTCGATCGGATAATGGCGCGTCCCGGTACGGTTTGAACCAAGCCATCGTCAAAGACCGAAAGAGATAAGCGCGTATTTCGATGCGTGTTCTAAAAGTGTAAGGACCGCGTTGTCGAGAGTTTACAACTGGCTTTGGTCTGCGGATTATTTATGTCCGGTATTAGGAACTTCTCGCCGGGAAGATAACTATAGTAATTCTACCTTAACGGGAATCTGAGTATCGTGTTGCCCGTATAGAGACGTTTCATGTTTGGCTCCAAATCTAAGTCAAAAATAAACCTAGAACGCGCGGTTCCTCGCGAGCCGCGCCACTCCGGTACGCCACAAAGCTCGATACCAGTTTTGCGTCCGAGGGGCGAAAACCGCCGAGGTCTGCGAAAGGACTTATGGTGCGTTTGCTCGGTCGAAACCAAAGGCGGCGAGAAGCGAGAAGGTGTGATCATCGACATATCGAAATCAGGTGCGCGCGTTCGGTTTCGCAGTCGAGGGACGCTGCCTCGTGTCGTCCGCATCAATGCCTCCAGAATTGGATTGAAACGATTTGCCCGTGTGATCTGGCAGTCTGCGTTTGATGCAGGGCTTGAATTCGTTCCGAATGCAAAAATCGAAAACGCATCCCGGTAATTTTCTCTTGCTCCAAGCTAGTTACACGAGGCCTTTCGGCCGTCTACAAAGTCCCTAATTGCTGCGTTCCGGCAAAACGATTCCGCAATTCGTTGCACCGAAAATATTCAAATAGCGACATCTTTTCAACGAGTTATTCACCAAAACGCGCTAGGTTTGATGCGGGGCAGTTTGGGGTGGTCACTATGTACAATCGAAGAGAGTTATTCTTCGGTCGACAGAGCCGTGAAGTCATCGAGGATGAACGCGGTACAGGTGCCATTGAGTATGGGTTGATCGCTGGCCTGATTGCGATTGTTCTTACCGGCTCATTGACACGACTGGGCAAGCGCCAACGCAAAAACTATAATTGCGTAAAGCGCGCGATGAAAGGCAAAGAGGCCAATCGATTCTGCAAAAAGCGCGGCGCCTAATTAGTTTAGCGCGGCAATTGGTATTGTCGGGTTCCGATCATATCTGGCTAGCAAATCAAGAAAATGACCCGCGGATGGATATGGTGCGTATAGGTCGCCGCTCGGTAGGTATTTGACGGGTAGCGCGAGCCTTTTGGCTTCGACTTCCAGCTGACTCTTCCAGAGCGACATGAGCAGTTTTCTAACGTCCGGTTTCAGGAAATTGGAGAAATTGGTCGCAAGCCAAAAAGTCCCAATCTGGCGAGGAAATCTCTAGTCGTTCGTAACAAGCAATTCTCTTCTTGATTGGACTCCCGTCGCGATACTCTCGATCAATGCTGCGGAAATCGTGTTATCAGCTAGCTCCCGTATCGCTTCCAATGCGCCAGGGATCGCTGCGTTCAACTCCTCACACAGTCGCGCCCCCGTTCCTTTTGGCAAGCCCGCCGCTTCCGCGGTTTGATCAAAGTGGCGACGAGTGATCTGCATCACTTGATACCGATTGTTCAGGCCTAAAGACATTGCCAGCTTATAGCGATTGTGTGCGATTCGTCCGTCATCGACAATCGGCTGCGCAGATATGATGTCATAGAGGGGTGCAAGCACAAATCGCCCGCCCGGACGCAGCTGGATCGAGAAGTTTTTGGAGTGCCCGTCGGTTGCTCCGATGAGCCAGAATACCATTTGAGCCCGAAAGAATGCCATGCGGTCTTCATTTGGCGTATCGCTTTCCTTCAAGCGCTCCAGGATGTCTAAGACGCCGGGTCCTCCGTCACGCTGGTACTTTCTCGTCGACGGAACCGATATAGCCTGACAAAAGTCTTCTTGGGGAAGTCGGAGCAACCGACCGTCATCTGTCCATAGCCGATCGAATCTGGTCACGCTTAGCGTAAGCTGATCTTCAAAGCTTTCGATTGCCGCTTCGGCGACTTCAAGGCCCAGCGCGCGGCAAAGCTCTATACAGACAAATTCATTCTGGACGCTGTCGTTCAGATCAATGTCATTGTGGATGACGCCGATGGCGGGTTTCAATATATGCGTTGTGGCCGTCGTACCAATCGGCCGATGCCAAACACCATCTTTTTGCAACAGAGCAGTCTTATCCTGCGCGCCAGCGATCGAGATCCGAAAGTCTTCATCCTCGCGGTCAAGACCAAGTGGATTGACGCGGAGTCCGCGGATCAACTGGGCTATTTGTGCTTCGGACAGTTGTTCGCCCTGCACATCGCCGGCCTGACCCGGGTCCTCGTCATCGACCAGAAACTGAAGCGCTCCAACACAATCCCGACCCGCCACTGATAAAAGAGAAAACGCATCCGTTCCCTCAGCGCCAAGGCGTTCAGCCACATTGCGTCGGACGCGTTCTGCATCCGGCAGAAGGTTTTCAAAGACATTCACGACCTCCGCGCCGCGCCATGTTCGTTCGGCTAGCGGAAGCGACGTCGAGACCGGCATGGCATGTTCCCAGGCCAGCCATTCGTGATCATATGCAAAGCTGATGGCGCCGCTGGCTGCCTGCTCCAAGCGACCGACTAAGCGCGCATTCAAGAACACATTGAGACGCCGGGTCTGAGATCGACGCGGCATTAGAACAGGTCCGCAAAGTCGGCATCGCTGCTGCGTGTCGAGACGGCGAGTTCGAGCTTGAGCGCAGTGAGCGCATCAAAGAATACTTCCATGCGTGTCGCAGGCTCGCCGGCTTCTAGCTTGGAGACGGTCGCCTGACGAACATTCATACGGGATGCGAGCTCGGTTTGAGACCAGCCGCGCGCTTTGCGTGCTTTGCGCACCAGATCGCCCGCCATTCGCGGGCTTCGAACCAGGTCAGACATAGTTTTGCTCCATACGCGTTCGCGAATAAAGTGGATATATACGATAATGCGTATATTTCAAGTTAATACGGAAACGCGTATAGGGTTTCTGTCGCCTCGTACGCACCTATTGGATCAAGCGGCCACCCGATCGGGCCCGACATGCCCGCCGAGTAGCTCCACCAAATATCCGCCATCGCGCAGCGCTTTGGCTTTTTGGACCAGATATTTAACAGCGTCCTTCATATGCCCGCTTTGCCACTCATCGTCGACTTTGTTCTTGCCATAAAGGACGATGGCAATCTCGCGGCGGCTCATGCCAAGCTTGAGGGAATCGAGCACGATTAGCCCATCCCGCAGCATATGGGTTCGTTTGGTCCATTTCGGCGGCTCGGCGTCTGGATTGTTCCCAAAGACGCGCATGCCTTCCTGCTGGGCTTTGACCTTGCGGTCATAACTTTCGAAATCAGAGATTTGTAACTTCATCCGAACCTGCTCCATTCCGAGAAGTGAAATGCCATGGCACCGCGTCTGAAAAACGCAGCCATTGCCGCGGGTCAGCAGAAACTCGCGGCCGATAGAATCCGTAAAGTGCGATATTCGCGCGAGGACGACGCTGGTATCATAGATTTCGCATGTTTCATTTTCGCCCCTTGGAATGACGTTGATCTCAACCTGATCTGGAAACGCTTTTTCGTTCCAGACCACGTCTGCGTCGATGGCGTTCTTGGATGGATCGGGCATCATGATCAGGCCCCATCGCTCTGCCACTGTTTGCGGCACGCGCGATTTTAGAACCCGAATGCCGTGGCACACGGAGCGTTCCGAAACGTGGTCCGGACTGAATGATCTGGCATCGTCAAGAAACTCCTCGTTTCGGCGAAGATATTCCCAGGCCCATCGGTCCGGCGTCATTCGCCACAAATAGTCATAGCGTTTTAGAGTTCCGTCCGATTTTAGCGTGTAGGTCTTCATTGTCCCAGCCTCCCTAGCTAGAGAGGTGCGCCGCAATGAAAATGCCATCGCGAGGCATTCGACAGGCCAGAACGTTAACAAAACAAGACTAGATCTTAACGATTGAGATCGAGATTCAACCTGAGCGAGTTAGAGACGCAATTTTATTGTTTCAATTTGAAATCTGGCGCACGAGATCAAATCTAGTTTGCAAACTGTTGCAGGAATTGGCGCGCGATCACTTTTAATGGCCCGCGCTCTCACTCATCAGGGTTGAATCTATCCTCCAGTCTGGTCCTCGCAATCAATGCGAAAGGACCTCCCCGATGGTGCAGCTCGCCCGCAATGCAGAGACCGACTCACGGCGCACAATGATGCTGCGTACGGCCTTCTGCCCTGTGGTGCGCGCTGCGCTGGAGGATCCGGGCGTCATCGAGATCATGGCCAATCCGGATGGCAGCATTTGGCTCGAACAAGTCGGACTTGGCCTTACAGTATCTGATGACACCTTAAGTGCTGGCGACCGCGAACGCGTTATTCGGCTCGTCGCATCGTCGATTGGTGAAAGCGCCAGTTCGACCTCCCCTATCATCTCGGCTGAATTGCCGAACGGCGGTGAACGGTTCGAAGGGCTCTTACCACCCGTCTCGACGCAGCCCTGCTTTTCTATCCGCAAGCCCGCCTCTTCGCCGCTAAGTCTCCAGGACTATGTTGAGAAAGGCAGTATTGCGCCAGCGGTGGCGCAGTCATTAAAGGCGTCCATCCAAGCCCGCGAGAATATTCTGATTGCAGGGGGCACGTCTTCGGGAAAAACCACGCTCGCCAATGCTTTGCTTGGCGAACCCGACATCGAGCAAGATCGCGTCGTCATTCTTGAAGATACGCGCGAGCTGAACTGCCAAAACGCCAATATGGTGCAGCTGCGCACAAGAGGTGATGAGGTCACGCTGAGAGACCTTGTCCGCTCAACCTTGAGACTGAGACCCGACCGGATCATTGTCGGTGAAGTGCGCGGGCCGGAAGCACTTGATCTTCTGAAAGCCTGGAACACGGGCCACCCTGGCGGTCTCACAACGCTACACGCGAATTCAGCTCTTGGCGCCCTGCGGCGCCTGGAGCAGCTGGCGCTCGAAGCCATGCCGCGCATGCCGCATGAGTTGATTGCCGAAGCCATCAGTGTCGTCGTTTTCATGTCGCGAGAAAATGGTGTTCGGCGCGTCACCGAAGCCATTCGCGTGCTCGGGTTTAACGGTGAGTCCTATGACACCGAGCCGCTCGCTGGACGCTCACTTTCTCTTATTCAACAAGGAGCCTCGCAATGATCACTGATCATATCCGATCCATTCATCGAATGACCAAGCTAGGGACCGTGTTAGCCCTCAGCGCCGCGCTGAGCGCGCCGGCCTGGGCTGCCGGTTCTGGTATGCCTTGGGAAGGCCCGCTCGATCAGATCCTGCAATCGATCGAAGGCCCGGTTGCGCGCATTGTCGCGGTGATCATTATCACGCTGACCGGTCTTGCGCTTGCCTTTGGAGAGACATCCGGCGGGATGCGCAAGCTCATTCAGATCGTGTTTGGTTTGTCCATCGCCTTTGCTGCGACGAGCTTTTTCCTGACCTTCTTTTCGTTCGGTGGCGGAGCCGTCATCTGATGCGCGACGGCTATGAGCTTCCGGTCCACCGCTCTTTGACCGAGCCAATCCTGATGGCCGGCGCGCCAAGAAGCGCGGCCATCGCCATCGGTACCCTGGCCGCGGTTCTCGCGCTTGGACTTCGCCTCTGGATCCCGGGGCTCATCTTCTGGGCGCTTGGGCATTCAGCCGCCGTCTTCATGGCTCGCTCGGATCCGGACTTCATGGCCGTTTCTTCCCGCTCCACCCGGCACAAGGCGTATCTCTCATGCTGAACCTGAAAGAGTTTTCCGACACCCCTCGCCTTCTGGCAGACTATCTGCCCTGGGCCTGTCTTGTCGCACCCGGCGTGGTGCTCAACAAGGATGGGAGTTTCCAGACCACGTTTCGATATCGCGGTCCTGACCTTGAAAGCTCGACGGAGGATCAACTCGTTTCCACCACTGCGCGCGTGAACAATGTATTGCGCCGGTTTGGATCGGGCTGGGCACTCTTCTTCGAAGCCCAGCGTGAGGAAGCCCATGATTATCCCGAATGCGATTTTCCAGATGCTGCGTCATGGCTGGTAGATCAGGAACGCGCACTCGCTCACGATGAAGCCGGAGCTCGGTTTGTCAGCACTTACTATTTAACCCTGCTTTGGATGCCGCCAGCTGATGCAACCGGCCGCGCCGAAAAAGCCCTGATCACGCGCGCCGAACAAGAGGATGCTGTGGGTTGGCGCCAGCGCCTCGAAACCTTCCAGCAACAAGCGGCGCGAACGTTCGACTTGCTTGCGCCTTGTCTCGCTGAGATTTCCCCACTTTCCGACGACGAAACGCTGACATATCTCCATTCGACAATTTCGACCAAACGCCATCCGGTGAAAACGCCAGACCTTCCCGTCTTTCTGGATGCAATTCTCGCAGATGAACCTTTTGCGGGCGGACTCGAGCCAATGATTGGGGATGCACATCTTCGAACGCTGACCGTGCTCGGATTTCCGGCAACCACCCTGCCCGGCATTTTGGATGAGCTGAACCGGCAAGGGTTCTCTTATCGCTGGGCGACGCGCTTCATTGCAATGGACAAAACTGAAGCTGAAAAGCTCCTTTCAAGGAAACGTCGGCATTGGTTTGCGAAGCGCAAATCGGTCAGCACGGTCCTGCGCGAGACCATGTTTAACGAGCAGGCCGCTCTGGTTGACAATGACGCGGATAACAAAGCGCTGGACGCCGACCAGGCCTTACAAGAGCTCGGCAGTGATCTTGTGTCTTATGGCTATGTGACGACGACCATTACGGTTGCCGATAGCGATCGGCGAACAGTCGACGAGCATTTGCGGGTCGCAGAGCGCATCATCAATGGGCGCGGCTTTACCGTTATCAAGGAGACTCTGAACGCCGTAGATGCCTGGCTCGGGAGCCTGCCAGGTCATGTCTACGCAAATGTCCGCCAGCCAATCCTACATACGCTTAATCTAGCACATATGGTGCCGCTTTCCGCGGTCTGGGCCGGTGAAAGCCAGAACACTCATCTGGACGCCCCTGCTCTCATCCAGGCCCAAACCGCTGGTGCGACCCCATTCAGACTCAATCTCCACGTTGAAGATGTCGGTCACACGCTGGTCGTTGGTCCAACGGGCGCGGGGAAATCCGTCTTGCTCTCATTGATGGCGATGCAATGGCGACGATACGAAAATGCGCAGGTCTTTATCTTCGATAAGGGCCGATCTGCCAGGGCGTCGACGCACGCGATGAATGGCGCCCATGTCGATCTGGGAGGCACAAACCGCCCGGACCTGCAACCGCTCAAAGACGTGGATCAAGAGCAGGCCGCAAGTTTCGCAGCCGACTGGCTTGTCGGACTCGCCATCCGTGAAGGTTTGAAAGTGACGCCCCAGCACAAGGCCGCAATCTGGGAAGCCCTGCAGTCACTCGCGAGCGCTCCAAAAGCCGAGCGCACGATAACAGGCCTCTGCTTGCTGCTCCAGGATGACGAGGTCAGATCGGCGCTACATCCATACACGCTTGAAGGCCCGCATGGACGCTTGCTCGATGGCGATCGCGACACGCTGGAGCTTCAGGATATCTGCTGCTTTGAGATGGAAACGCTGATGGCAAGCCCTGCTGCAGCCGAAGCAGTGCTCACCTATCTTTTCCATCGTCTTGAGGCGCGCTTCGATGGGAAGCCGACCTTGCTCATTCTGGATGAGGCCTGGCTATTTCTGGATGACCCGGTGTTTGCGGCACGAATTCGTGAATGGTTGAAGACCCTTCGCAAGAAGAATGTCGCGGTCGTTTTTGCAACCCAGTCACTTGCCGACATCGCGAATGCCAGCATTGCACCGGCTCTGATTGAATCCTGTCCGACACGCATCTTCTTGCCGAATGATCGCGCCCGTGAGCCACAATCGGCGAAGATCTATCAAAGCTTCGGCCTCAATGAGCGTCAGATTGAGCTCATAGCTCAGGCTGCTCCCAAGCAGGACTATTATTATCAGTCCCCGCTCGGATGCCGTGTCTTTGAGCTTGGCCTTGGTCCGATCGCGCTTGCTTTCTGCGGCACCTCGGACCCGGACGCTCAGAAACTCATCAATCGGACCGTCGCTGAGAGCGAGCCGCATGATTTTGCTGAAACCTGGCTTCACGCGAGAGGCTTGCCGTGGGCCGGCGACCTGATCTGCGAATGGCCCGGAAAACCATCTCAACCAAACCTGATTGCGGCTGAATAGGAGACGTCCACATGAAATCCCACATCTTATCCGTGGCTCTCGCTGCAATACCGGCGTTCGCCATCGCGCCTCAAACAGCAGAGGCGCAATTCGGTGGCGGCATCGTTTATGACCCCGCCAACCACACGCAGAATATTCTGTCAGCGGTGCGCGCGCTGGAAGAAATTACCAATCAGGTTCAGCAGCTCGCCCATGAAATTGAAATGCTGGAAAATATGGCGCGCGACCTGGAGCGTCTTCCTGATAGCATTGCGAGTGACATCCGTGCCCGTATGCAGCGCATCGAAGATCTCATGCGCCGCGCCGAAGGCATCGGATATGGGGTGCAGGAAGTCGAGCGTGAGTATGAGGAAATCTATCCTGAGACCTATGGTGATACGCCGCCAGATGCTCAGATCCTCATGCAAGATGCTCGCAGACGTTGGCGACAATCGAGATCCGCGTATCGACATAGCCTGACAGTCACAGCGGGTATCGTTGAAAGCTCGCGCGCGGATAGTGACAGCTTGAATGCGCTACTTGGTGAAAGTCAGGCCGCTGCCGGCAACCTTCAAGCCTTGCAAGCAGGCAATCAGATCGAGGCGCTGCAGACCGAACAGCTGATGCAAATCGAATCCATGATGGCCGCGCATTACCGCGCCGAGGCTCTCAACCGTGCCAAAGAGCTTGCCGAAGAATCCCGCGGACGAGCCCGCACGCAGAGCTTCTTGGGAAACTAGACCATGCCTGAGCTCAGCGTCATCGATCAATTCCTCGACACGTTTATTCGCTATATTGATAGCGGGTTTGGACTGCTGGCCGGTGATGTCGCCTATCTGACAACCACGCTGATCGCGATCGATATTACCCTGGCAGGTCTGTTCTGGGCGCTTAGCCAGAATGCTGACGTGATCTCGGGGCTTTTAAAGAAAGTCCTTTATGTCGGCTTCTTTGCTTTCATCATCGGCAATTTCGCCGCGCTCTCTACGATCATCTTTGACAGTTTCGCTGCGCTTGGGATTACCGCCACAGGCGGGGCGCTCACCGCGGGCGATCTGATGCGCCCAGGTTATATTGCGAGTGTGGGCTTCAGTGCCGCCCAGCCCCTCCTCGCAGAGATCGGCGACATGCTCGGACCGATCAGCTTCTTTCACAACTTCATCATGATTGCTGTCATGTTCGTCGCCTGGGCGATCATCATGGTCGCGTTTTTCGTACTCGCTGTGCAGCTCTTCATTACCATTCTGGAGTTCAAGCTGACGACGCTGGCAGGCTTCGTGATGGTGCCGTTTGCGCTCTGGAACAAGACAACCTTCCTGGCAGAGCGCGTGCTGGGCAATGTCATCACGTCCGGCATCAAGCTGATGGTGCTTGCCATTATCATTGGTATTGGCTCAACGCTTTTCGCATCCGTAACGGATGCGTTCCGCGGCCCGGGCGATGTCACCCTTGCTCAAGTCATGGGCACGGTTCTGGCGGCAATTGTCTTTCTCTGGATGGGCGTCTTTGCGCCGGGCATTGCAAGCGGCCTAATCACAGGCGCGCCGCAGCTTGGTGCTGGTTCTGCCGTCGGCACCGCTGCCGCGGTTGGAGCAGGCGCATATGTCGTTGGTGCGGGCGGTTTGGCCGCAACCCGCACGGCCGCGTCGGGCGTATCCTCAGCTATGAAAGCGGGCGCTTCGATTACTGGCTCAGCGCGTACCGCTTATGCAATGGGAAGCGCCTCCAGTGGTCGAACAGGAATGAGCGCTGCGGCAGCTGGAATTGCTGGTGTCGCACAAGCTGGGCTTGATACCGCGCGCCGCGCCGCTGGCCGACCCATCCGAGCAATGCGCCAGGCCCATCAAAATGGGCGAGATGCAGCCTGGTCTGCAACCGGCGGCTCAAGGACGGGCGACGGCGGTACAACATCTGCAACCCCTTCAACCGCCCGCCCAGCTGCCTGGGCGCGCCGTTTCCAAACCGAGCAGCGGGTCAGTCAGGCGTCGGGCATGACGCTGCGCGCCGTCCATGATGGCGATCGCGGCAGCGCGGGCGCCGCCCCAAGCTTAAAAGACAAGGATGATTAGACATGTTTCGTAGAAGCACGGTTCATTATGGCCAAAGCCCCTTCCCTGAAACGCCGTATCAGAAAGCAGGGCAAGTTTGGGATGAGCGGATAGGATCTGCGCGGGTCCAGGCAAAGAATTGGCGACTAATGGCGCTCGGGTGCCTGGCGCTCACATTTGCTACATCCGGCGCTCTGGTCTGGCGCAGCCTGCAATCGACCGTGACGCCTTACATTGTTGAAGTCGATGAGACCGGCGCAGCGACCGCCATTGGCCCGGCCACGAAAGCCTATGAACCTCAAGATGCTCAGATTGCGCATCACCTGGCCGGTTTCATTTCGAAGGTCCGAGGGCTCAGTACGGACCCGGTCGTGGTCAGGGAAAATTGGCTCGCCGCCTATGAGTATGTGACAGCGCAAGCGGCCACCACGCTTAGCGAATATGCAAGCGCCAATGATCCCTTTGCCGATGTTGGACGCAAGTCCCGAACGGTAGATGTCGTCGCCGTCGTGCGTGTTTCAGATGCGAGTTTTCAGGCCCGCTGGATTGAAAAGACCTATGAGAATGGCGCGCTCATCGATGCTGCCCGTTTTACCGGCCTTTTTTCGATCATCACCCAAGCTCCAAAAACCCCAGAAGCCCTGCGGGCTAATCCGCTCGGCCTTTATGTTCACAGCCTCAATTGGGGCGAAGACCTTGTCACAGGAGAATAGCCAAATGATCCGTCCCATACTCTCGACCAGCCTCATCGCACTCGTGGTGGCATGCGCAACGACGCCGGAGCTAGAACCAGTAAATGAGGAATCATTTGCGGAAGCGTCCCTGGTGATGGATGCCGACCCGCGTCCCGTCGAAATTGTCGAAACGATAAAGCCACTTCCTTTGCCGGGTCAGATGAAACGCATCGAATCCAGCGCGAATAGCGAAACCGTGCATCCGCGTGACGCCATTGCGAAAGGCCGGCAAAGCGCTTTGATCGAGCCCTCAGTCGATGGTTATGTGAATGCCATTCAAATCTACCCTTATACAGAGGGCGCGCTTTATCGCCTCTATTCCAGTCCTGGTCAGGTTTCGGACATTGCATTGCAACCCGGCGAAACACTGGTGTCTGTTTCGGCGGGCGATACGGTGCGCTGGGTCGTGGGCGATACATTGTCTGGATCTGGACCGTCCACGCGTGCACATGTGCTGGTCAAACCGATCAGCGCTGGCATTCGCACCAATCTCATGATCGCTACCGATCGGCGCACCTATCATCTTGAACTCGAGAGTGTGAATGGCGGCTATATGGCGGCGCTCTCCTGGCGTTATCCCAGCGATGAATTGGCCGAATTGACGTCCAGGAATGGAATAGCAGAGGTCCGCGCCGCCTCGAGCGTCGAGGCAGGTCTCACATTAGACCGCCTCAATTTCGACTACCGCCTGAGCGGCGATACGCCGAGCTGGAAACCGGTTCGCGTTTTCGATGACGGGCGCCAGGTATTCATTCAGATGCCCGCGAGCATCGCGACGACCGACATGCCGCCACTCTTTGTGCTTGGCGATGGCGGCGATGCAGAGCTCGTCAATTATCGTATCCGATCAAACTACTATGTCGTGGATCGTTTGTTTCAGGCGGCTGAGCTTCGCCTCGGAACAAAGCATCAGACTGTCGTGAAAATCCAAAAGGGCCAGCCGCGAACCGGCTTTGCGGCCTTGTTTGGCGGGTGAGCATCATGAGTGAGCCCATCCCGTTTGATGAACATGCAGAGCGGCTGAAAATCCGGTCGGACCCAAAACCTGTCACACGCATCAATCGCAAAGTCCTGATGGTCGGGGCGGGCCTTGGCGTGCTCGGACTGTTCGCTGCCGCAAGCGTCGCGCTGCAACCTCCGAAGGCCGCCAGCGCCGCGCCCGGGCCGGAGCTCTATAATGTGGAAAATACCCGCAAGCCTGATGGGTTGTCTGCTTTGCCGGTAAGTTATAGCGATGTCAGACCGGCTCCGGTTCTGGGTCCGCCACTCGCGGGCGATCTCGGCTCAACGGTTCTTGCCGCGGAACGCAAGCTGGGCGTGGAGCCGCAATTTATCACGGAACCACGATCTGACTTTCGACCGAACCCGGAAGATGAAGCGGCCCGAGCGGCTCGGATGCGTGAGGCTGCATTGGCTGAAGAAGCTGCGAGAGCGCCTGTTTTCTTTTCGCTTCAGGCCCGCGCAAACGCCGCGCAACAGCCTGAAGGCAATTCTCAACCAAGCTCTCCGCTTGGCTCTGAACTCCTGGCGCTCGCAGCGGCTCAGCAAGCGCCTGCCGGATTTGGACCGTCGCCAGATGCAAACCTACAAACTCGAAAGATCGATTTTGCGAGCGAGCGGCTGGATCAGGACATCTACAATACTCAAAGCATTGAGGATCCAGTTTCGCCTTACCAGGTCATGGCCGGGACGATGATTCCGGCGAGCCTCATCACCGGCATCAACTCCGATCTGCCAGGCACGATCATCGCCCAAGTAACTCAACCTGTTTATGACACGGTATCAGGTCGCCACCTGCTCATTCCTCAAGGCTCGAGGCTCCTTGGACGCTATCAGTCGGAAGTCTCGTTTGGACAGGATCGAGCGCTGGTTGTTTGGGATCGACTTATCTTCCCAGATGGGTCGTCCATTCAAATCAGCGCTCCCGGCGCTGACATACAAGGTTTTGCCGGCCTTCGCGATCGAACAAATCACCATTGGGATCGGGTTTTCGTCGCTGCAGGTCTTGCGACCATTCTGGGCATCGGCGCAGAGCTTGGCTCGAACGACGAAGACGATATCGCGCGCGCCATTCGCGATGGTGGTGGTCAATCATTTAATCAGGCTGGGCAGCGTGTCGTGGATCGCAACCTCAATATTCAACCAACGATAACGGTTCGTCCAGGATGGCCCGTGCGTGTGATTGTAACCCGCGACATCATCCTGCGCCCTCACTCATAAGGAAACGCCATGTCTCTTCGTCTTTCTCAACTGCCCGATCGCACTCCAGTTCGAATGACAATTGCTTTGGACCCAGAGCTTGCGAGCGCGCTTGGTGACTATGCCGAAATCTACAAGCGCACCTATGGCAAAACCGAAAAGCCTGAGGCGCTCGTTCCTGCGATGCTTGAAACGTTTCTTGGTTCAGATGCCGGTTTCAAGCGCGCCCGCAAATCCCTTTCAAATATCGCCAAAAATGGAGACTAACTCATGGCACAAATTGGTACTTTCACCGCAAAGGACGGGAAATATACCGGCACGATCCGGACGATGACGATCAATGTCAAAGCGCAACTCGTGCCGAATAGTAAGAAATCCAATGAAGGCGCTCCAGACTTTCGTGTGTACGCGGGCGGAGCAGAACTCGGCGCAGCCTGGCGTGAAGAAAGCAAGGATGGAGAAAAACCATACCTCTCCGTTCAACTCGATGATCCGAGTTTTGCGCGTCCGGTCAGAGCCGCCTTTTTCGAGAATAAAGCAGATGCCACCGGCGTCCTGGTCTGGACCCGATCGAAGCCCTTTTGATAAGAGGCCGCAACCTCGATCAGCTGGGACAATGCTGCAGAGCCGTCGCGCAGAAATAGCCGCAATCTGGTTACTCATGACCCAGCCCCGTGATTTCCGACCATGAATTTGCAGAGTCCTCGAAAACGTGACTTGCTCACCATCTCTGGGCGACCCGGTTGGAGGATTTTCCGGGTTTCAGGCGCAAGCTGGCGGTGCGGAAAATGAACCGTAAAGAGTAAAGAGGCCGGCATGAGAGTGAATATGCTCGCTTAGTCCTGACGAAATCAAACGCAACGAGCAGATCATTGGATAACAGAGTTAAAGGCGGAGAGCCTCAGCTCCTTTTTATCGAGTGGACGGAAGTAAGGCGCTACCATATCAAACGTCATCGATCGCAAGCCAGCTGGACGCCAATAAGGATCATGATCTTTGTCGATTAGGGTTGCACGAACGCCTTCATAGAAATTTCGACAATGAACCAGTCTTGAGCCGATCCGGTACTCTATTTTGAGACCATCTTGTAAGCTCCCAAGATACTCGCCCGTTCGCAAAAGCCTTAGCGCGATCCGAACGGACAGAGGCGATTTAGCTTCAATTTTTGTTGCTTGCGCTTTCGCCCATTGGCTGCCTGATTTCAGGCGTCGCAAGATGTCCAGTATCGAATCGCCCGAAAAGGCCTCGTCCATTTCAGAGCGTTTATCTTGGAGCGAAAACTCAAACCTGGTCTTTGCATATCCCAGTGCCTCAACACCGCGCCTGCACAGACCTTCCTTCATCGTTGCAACTTCTTCAGCTCCGCAAAAATGGGAGGCCAAACCCACTGCAACAACGTCTTCCCCTCTGAGACGAGCGCCGGTCAGTGCCAACCATGTACCAAGCTCTCCTTCGAGCTTCGGCAAAAACCAAGTCGCACCGCACCCTGGGAACCACCCCATGCCTGTTTCAGGAAGCGCAAACAAAGTGTTTTCAGTGGCGACTTGGTGTGACGCGAGGGTGGATAGACCTGCTCCAGAACCTGCGGTGACACCATCGATTATGGCGACGCATGGCTTTGGATAGTTTGCTATGAAGTGGATCAGCTTCTGCTGATCGGCTAAAAAGCCCTGCGCTTTGCGAATGTTGGATTTGCCCATCGCCACCAAACTCGGCGCATCACAACCCGAACAAAACCCTCGGCTGCCTGGCATATGATCTAATATTACAAGCTCGACGCGGTCGTCATTCAGCCAGCTTTTTAATGACGCAGTGATCTTCTCATTCATAGAACGTGTCAGAGCGTTCAGTGTGGTCGGTTGATTTAATGAGATGATTCCGGCCCGGCCGTTGATTTCTGAAATGACCTCCTGATCACCGTCAACGCGCAGTCTTTTTGCATTCGAAATGGTCATAGAAACTCCTTCCAATTTTGCGGCTTTGGACAAGGCGCCACCTACTCGACCAATCTTGCTTCCGTTCGTTCTGCGACCATCTTCTGCGTAACGTCTGGCGCGAACTCGACCACTTTGAAACCGCCCGCGACGACGTCAAAAACGCCAAGATCGGTGATGATCCGATCGACCACATTCTTGCCGGTGAGCGGCAAAGTGCATTCCTTCAGAAGCTTGGCCTCGCCCTTCTTATTGTTGTGATCGGTAATCACCACAACGCGGCCAACGCCGGCTACAAGGTCCATGGCCCCGCCCATGCCTTTGACCAGTTTGCCGGGGATCATCCAATTGGCGAGGTCGCCATTCTCAGCCACTTCCATGGCACCGAGAATGGCCATCGCAATCTTGCCGCCGCGGATCATGCCGAAAGAGGTGGCGCTGTCGAAATAGGCGGTGTGCGGCAGTTCTGTGATGGTCTGCTTGCCAGCATTGATCAGGTCAGCATCCTCCTCGCCTTCAAACGGGAACGGGCCCATGCCAAGCATGCCATTCTCTGATTGCAGCGTCACCGACATGCCGTCCGGAATATGGTTCGCGACCAGGGTCGGGATGCCGATGCCCAGGTTCACATACATGCCGTCTTCAAGCTCTTGCGCGGCGCGCGCCGCCATTTGGTTTCTATCCCAGGGCATTAGGCGCGCTCCCTTACTGTGCGTTGTTCAATGCGCTTCTCAAACGCGCCTTGTACCAGGCGATGCACGTATATCCCCGGAATGTGGATGCCGTCCGGGTCGAGCTCGCCCGGTTCAACAATCTCCTCAACTTCCATCACGCAGACCTTGCCGCAGGTGGCCGCAGGCTGGTTGAAGTTGCGGGCGGTCTTGCGGAAGATCGCATTGCCGGTTGTGTCGGCTTTCCAGGCTTTGACGATGGCGAGGTCGGCAAAGATGCCTTCTTCCAGGATATAGTCTTCGCCTTTGAAAGACTTCACTTCCTTGCCCTCAGCGATCACGGTACCGACGCCGGTCTTGGTATAGAAGCCGGGAATACCGGCGCCACCGGCACGCATGCGCTCAGCCAGCGTGCCCTGCGGGTTGAATTCCAGCTCCAGCTCACCGGAGAGATATTGCTGCATGAACAAGTCATTCTCGCCGACATAGGAAGAGCACATCTTTTTGATCTGCCTGGTCTCGAGCAGCACGCCCAAGCCAAATCCATCCACACCGCAATTGTTAGAGTAGATCGTGAGCTCTTTTGTTCCTGCGTCCCGAATGGCAGCGATTGAGTTTTCAGGTATCCCACAAATGCCAAATCCACCTGCGGCAATCGACATTCCGTCAAACAAGACACCTTCGAGTGCAGCCCCTGCACTCTCAAAGACCTTACTCATTTTTGCTCCTCTTGGCGTAGATCAGATAGTAGAGTTTTCGCCATAAAACCGCCGGCTATCGCGATTGGCAGTCCCGAGAGAAGCACCGCAGACTGGACGACTTTCAAGCCGCCAATGAACATCAAGCCAATCGGCATCATTCCGAGGACGATCGCCCAGAAAACACGATGCCACTGGGCAGGGTCCTCACCCGCGTGAAGCGATTTTGTGGCCGCTGAAGCGAGGGAGTAGCTCGCGGAATTGTAGGTGGTTGCAACGAATACCGTGGTCACAACAACGAATATTGCCAACGCGATTGATCCGAAAGGGAGCTCGGATATGACGGATGCGATCGCGCTTGCCGCATCGGTGTTGACCATGTCGACAACGGGCAAAACACCCGTGAGTTCGAGGTGAAGCGCATAATTTCCAAAGATGATGAAAAACGCCCAAGCCCCAATACTGCCGAAAACGCACATTCCTGCGAGGACTTGGCGGATCGTGCGACCTTTCGAAATGCGCGTCACGAAGATGCCGACAAAGGGTGCAAAGGCGAACCACCAGGCCCAATAGAAAATTGTCCAGTCCTGAACGAAACCTGTCTTTTCGACTGGGTCTGCATAGGTAATCATCGAAATGGTATTGGAGAGCATATGGCCCAGGCTCTCAGTACCGATCATCAAAATGAACGTTGTCGGTCCGGCGATCAACACAAACGCCAAGAAGATCAGAGCGAGCCACAAGTTCGCATCTGCCAACCGCTTTATCCCTCGCTCAAGCCCAAGATAAACTGTGACTCCAAACAGACCCACACAAACGGCGATAACCGCCAGGTCCATCGCAACGTTGCGTTCGATTCCTGTGAGCTCGGATGTTCCGGCTGAAATAACTGGAACCGTCAATGCGAGCGCTGTCGCGGCTCCTCCGATGAGTCCGATCATGAAGCTCAGGTCAATCACTTTCCCCCATATGGACGTATTGCATTTATCTCCGAGGATTGATGCGCTGAAGCGCAAATAAGGCACGCCCTTATTGTAAAAGGCGTAGGCGAGACCGATGGTAGGGATTCCGTAGATACACCAGGCACTCAGTCCCCAATGAAACAGTCCATAACTTGTTGCCCAACGGATGGCTTCATTGGAACGTGGCTCTGCGTCGAATGGCGGAGAGTCAATGTAATAGGCCCACTCGATTCCGGCCCAGTACAAGAGTCCGCCGCCTACACCGGCGGTGAACAGCATGGCAACCCAGCTTAGGGTTGAGAAATCGGGTTGATCATCTTCGGCGCCGAGTTTTACACGGCCATATGGTCCGAAAATCAGATAGATGGCGAGCGCCATCGCACCTATGGCGGCGAGCTGATAGACAATGCCCAGATTGAAAGCCGTCCAGTCATAAATGGCAACGATGGTTGGCCCCAGACTGTCACTGAACAGGATCAACGTGATTGCAACGCCAAGGGCGGTGGCAACGGCAAGCGAAAATGTTGCCCAATCAACTGGTTTGCCTGTCATGATCTCATCCTATTTTGTTGAGGTCTTAATGAGCTCTCACTCAGCCTCTATGCGACCCAAGTGATCGCAAAGAGCACGATCGAGCGGTTTTGAAACTGTAATCTGATCTCCCAACTCAATGAGCGACCCTGAGGATCCGTATTCGGGCCAATCCAGTGAACGCGCTGGATCGCCGGATCGCGCAAACTCCACCCAGGCCTGCATCATCAGATCGGTCAATTTTGTATCGACCGCATCGGTGGGTAACCAATCATCGTGCGTATTGAACACATACGGGATCTCCGCACCGTGGTAACTCCCGATTCTGGCTCCCATTTCGGACGCCCGCACGCGAGAAAATCGATACATATATACCTGCTTTCCAGCGGCATTCATTGCGGCGGCCAATCGCGCGCCCGGACATCTCATTTGATGGGCCGTTTCGAGCCGGTCCAACGCGCCGGCGATCCCAGCTTCCTGAACCAGTGCAGAAATCATCTCGGTAGCACCGGGCGCACGATCGCCCCAATTGGCAATTTGCTCCTCCAAATTTGACATATCCAGCGACATCAACCACTCGTCTGAATTGGTTCCGATCATCAAATCAACGGCATTGACTTCGCGTCGCGCGAGGAGATTGTCGGGTCGATCTGGTAGGAGCGCACCATCAGCCACCGGCGTAAACCAATGATCCGAAAGCACTGACTGGCTCGTTTCTAATAGATCAGATGCGCTGACAGTTGCTGGATCAAGAGGCGCGAGCGCTGCCGTGAGGATTTCAAACGCTGGCCTAATATCGCGATGAGTTGATGCCTCGATGAATTCAAACCCGCCAGATTGATGAATCGCTTTTTGGAATAGTCCGGCTGCTTTGGGGGTAACAATCAAAGTCCCGATGGATGCCGCTCCCGCGGACTCACCGAACAGGGTTACATTATTGGCGTCACCGCCAAATGACCCGATATTCTCCTGAACCCATTCCAACGCCATTACCTGGTCCATCAGGCCGAAATTACCCGTGCTATCTGGTCCAAGGTAGCCGAAGGGACCGAGACGGTAGGCAATCGACACGACGATGACACCACGTTCCGACAAAGCGTCGCCAATGTAATTTGGTTCGTAGGTCCAGCCGCCTGAGTATCCGCCGCCGTGAATCCAGACCATAACCGGCAAGGGAGTATCCGGTTGCAGGTCCGGGGACCAGACGTTCAAGTACAAGCAATCTTCGCTCTCGCTTACTGGCTTGGCTGCAGTTTCCGGTTCGCCGCCAAAATCACCGATCACATCGGCGTACCAATCAGTCATGTAGCTGCCTTGCATGCACGCAGGCGCAAACGCAACTGCGTCCCTCGTTCCTTCCCATGGTTCCTGGGGGGCGGGATAGCGCCAGCGGCGTTCACCCATCGGGGCCGCTGCAAATGGCACACCCAAAAATGCGCCGCCCGTCTCACCAAGTTCGGTCCCTCGCAACAGTCCTTGCGATACCTCAACATGTGGATCAGCCTGAGCGCCGCCGGGTAGCGTTGGCATGCACGCTGCCAACCAGCAAAGCAAGCTCAGAACAGAAAGCGGAATTGAAGCTTCTCTCGTCAACCCGCTAGTCACCATCGATGGTGACGACGACGCACCCGCGCGTCGCGCTATTCTCAACGAGTTCATGCGCCCTCGCGCAGTCTTCGAACGGAACTGTCGCTGCGATCCGATGTTTCAACTTGTTCGACGCAAGCGCTTCATTGATGTCGTGGATCGCTTGGCTCTTGGCATCTTCGGGCATGGCGTAGACGATGGCCATGTACACGGTCAAATCCATGAACATCATGCGGTAAAACGGAATAACAGGATTTAGGTTTGATCCAGACGAGTATGTCGCGATGGTGCCACCAATTCGAATGATCTCCAGCACGTTTTCGATATTCGTGGCAAACTCGACTTCGACAACGCGGTCAATTTTTTCACCATTTGTGAAAGCGAGAACATCCGTCGGCCAGGTTTCTTGTCGGTGATTGACGACGTGATGCGCGCCCGCGTCGATACAGGCTGCTTTGTCGTCTTCATTGCTCGCAGTGGCAATGACAGTTGCGCCGGCCATGGCGGCCCACTGAACGGCATAGTATCCAACCCTGCCCGCTCCGCCCGTAACAAGGATGGTTTTGCCTTTAACATCGCCATTGGAAAACACGCAGCGATGCGCCGTCATCACGGGGATCCCCAGACAGGCTCCAATTTCGAAACTGGCTTGATCAGGCAATCTGGGCGCTCGTTCTGATGGGACGGAGACGAATTCTGCTGCTGTTCCAAACCGCCGGCCATATTGCGCCTGGTAGACCCAAACACGTTCACCGACACGGTCACTCGACACACCCTCGCCGACAGCTTCGATGATACCTGCGCCATCGCTGTGCGGAATAACGTGCCCGCCATCTAAGAGATTGGGAAAAGACGCGTTTCGCTTTTTGACGTCAGACGGGTTTGGGCCGCTGGTCTTCAGTCGGACCAAAACTTCTCCGGACCCAATATCGGGTTTCGGTTGGTCACCAATATTCAGCACATCGGCAGCGGGGCCGAACTCTTCAAACCAAATGGCTTTCATATTTGTTCTCACTAAAAGGGGAAGGAAAGAGATTCAGTGTGTCCATCGACAGCAATTACCTGCCCAGACACGAAGCGAGACTGGCCGGATGCCAGAAAGGCGCACATGTTTGCGATATCTTCAGCGCTTACAAATTTGCGCATAGACACTTGTCCTTCGTAAACGCGGCGTACGTCCTCAGGGTTGACTCCGCGTTTTGCTGCGTCCCGCTCAATCACGCCATCTATGCGCGGTCCTTCGACCGAGCCTGGGCAGATCGCATTTGCACGAATTCCGAAGGGACCAAGTTCCATCGCGAGGGTCTTGGTAAATCCCAGGATCGCCCATTTTGCTGCGGCGTATGCTGAGCGTTGGGGATAGCCAAACAAAGCGGCGGTCGAGGCGATATTGATAATCGCGCCTTTTCCAGCCGCTTTCATGGCTGGCACCACTTCACGGACAAAATAGAAACTACCGTTCACATTAATGTCGATTGTGCGCCGCCAGTCTTCGATATCGAATTCTTCGACGGGAGCGGTCATGCCGGAAATTCCCGCATTGTTGATCAAGGCATCTATCCGTCCATGCTTTTGCAGCACCTCTTGGACCACGCTTTGAACATCGGCGGGGTTGGATACGCTGGCAACAGAAGTATCAATGTTCGGGTGACGATCAGAAAATCGCTTCAAAGCGTTCGCGTCGATGTCGCAAATATGAACCGTCCATTTTTCTGAGGCCAACTTGCGTGCGACCGCTTCGCCAATTCCCGACGCTGCGCCAGTCACAATTGCAATGCCAAGCGACTCTTCCGACCCACCGCGTTGATTATCTGGCCGCTCGAAAGCTTGTGAACCGTCCATGATCGCCCCTGTTAATCCAGCCATAAGTCGTTCCGAGAGACAAACTGACGATCTCGCACGCGGGTTCCAAGTTCGAATGGACGCGTTACGCGCTGAAAGAAAACCGAATTCACAAAACGAGCTCTAGGCTTGTATCCAATCAGCTCTCGCTTGTTCCGCGGTAACACCCTGCAGTGCATAGCATGCGAAGCACAAGAAGAACTCAATTGAGGCGCGGCGATCATAGTTTCTGGTCCTTCCACGAACGAGGTATTCCGATGAACTTGCCAAACGATACCTCAGAGTGCGATCAGAAACGAATTTAAAATCTTCGTCTTGAGTTGAATTTTATTCAACCTTCACCGTCAATCTTTTAGCGGAGCATGCTCTCGCCTGCAGTCCTCCTGGCTCGGCGATTAAGCCGGTGCGCAAACGTTCATTTGAAGCTTGAAGCGTCGGGTCCCGCCGCGTTGCGCCTCCCCACGACATGCTCACTCGGCCAGCGAAAACTCCACCTTCAATTTTCATTGACACTTCCGGCGCATTCTGTGTTACCGGATTTGACAGCGCAATCATTTCCAGGAACCAGTTGCTGAATGATCTCATCCTCGACAACAAATTCGACCCATCGAATAACGCAAATTGATGCCTATCGCTCATACGCCGTGTTTGGGTTATTTATTGTTCATTGTGTTGAATTGTTTGAACTTCACTGGTTCGACCCTAAACCAACAGCCGTATTCGATACCGTGTTTCTTCTGTTCGCCGGAAAAGCTTTCGCCATGTTCGCGCTAAGCTTTGGTATAAGCCATTTTATCATCTCCGAGCGCGCAATCGCACGCGGAGAATCATTTGTTGCGCGGTATGCGTGGCGACTGGCACTGCTCATCCTAATCGGGCTCCTCCACACCGCGATTTACCGAGGAGACATTCTAGTTCTCCTCGGCATAGCCGGACTGCTTTTATTGCCGATCGATCAACGGAAGAATGGCTGGGTGCTTGGCGTTCTGGCGACAGGATTACTGGTCAATGTGCCGCTCATCGTTCGCCTCGTGCAGTCTTATCACTTTCAGGATGGCGTTTTAGCTCTAATGTCAGCATCAAATGATAGCTCCATGGCGGCCTACATGCGGGGGGAGCTTGGCGAGTCCATTCAAGCTAATCTGGGATCCGGGAATCTGTCTAAATGGATCTTCATGCTGGAATCCGGCCGCGTGGCTCAGATCATGGGACTGTTTTTGCTCGGTCACATGCTTTCTCGGGCGCGATTTTTCACCGAGCTAGACAAATTTCAGTTCTACAGATGGGTAATAATAATCGTCGGTGGCGGCGCCACGATAGCTCTATATAGCAGCCAGGATGCGCTGGTCTCCTTGTTCCCCTCAAACGCATATTGGGGCACCAATTTTTACGCGTCCAACCTGGTTGCGGGGTGGATCAATTTGATATTCATGATTGTGCAAACTGCGATTTTTTTTGAGGTCTGGTATTTGCTTCGCGGCAGATTGCTCTCTGCGCTCGCTAATGCTGGTCGAATGAGCCTGACTTTATACATTGGTCAATCGATAGTTTTTGTCCCGATTCTCTACAATTTTGGCTTCGGGCTCTGGGATGATGTTACCGCGATGCAAATGGCACTTATCGCGGTGATTGGCTTCGCGATTCAAGTCGCTGGTGCAAATCTATGGTTCCGCTTTTTTCAGTATGGTCCACTGGAGTGGATCTGGCGCGCTGCAACCCAGTTCAATCCCAATCTTCCTATCCGTGTAAAATAGTTTGCATGTGGATTCGAACTGGAATTTGGTCTGCACCAGAAAAACTGACCCATAGTTCGAGTTGGGATCGGCTCTGACGAAAATTGGGAGGACAACGAGGCCTCGCGTCTCAGCTGAACGCGCGTTCGACTGATCTCATTACTCAGCAGTACCGAACCGCAGAGCAGCCAAGCCGGTCAGGTTCAACCGTTCTCTAGATTAAACACCGGGTCGCAACGAATATCTCAAACAATTATCGCGGAGACACGGTACTCAACCCCGTCACAGGTTTCTCGACCTTGTCCGACGGCGAGCGTTTCGTTGAGCCAAGCGTAGCGGCGATCGCCTGTATCAAATTGCACCTGCGTGACGAATAGGGTGTCACCAAAATCGCTTGCCTGTCCCGATTCGAGTCGTGCGGTCACCGTTTCGTTGAAGCGATATAGTCCCGTATAGGTGACATGGATGAGCGCAGAATCCTCAGTTTCGAAGGTTTTGCGGACGTCCAGTCTGGAAAGTCCATCTTCGCCTTTCAGGAGCCAGTCCCCACCGCCGGGCAGGATACGACCGCGCAGTTTTGGGCCTTCGAACCGGCCTTCACCAGTGATGTAGGTGATACGTCGACCATAGGGTGTTTGGCCAATATCCTGTACCTGCGCCAGGGAATTGCGAAACCTCATGAGGGGAACGAGTTGCATAAGATGTTCGAAACCTCAGACCATAATCACACTATTGCCTATCTCAGGCGCAGCCTCGACTGTCTCATGAGCTGCTGCGGTACGTTCAAGTGCAAAACGGCCCGCCAAGGCGCTCATGTCCTTGACGGGCCTGGAGACTCATCAAAACCGTTGATACAGGTTCACTCCAACCGTTCGCGGCCTGTTGGTTGTTATTCGCTCATCAAAAGTCGCGGCATTGCGATTTAGTTCAGCGCGCTCATTGGTGACATTGGTGACATACAGGCTTGCTCCCCACGTCTCCCGGTCAAAACCCGCAGACAAGTTGACGACCGAGTAGGCATCCTGTTCCTGACGCGCCGCGACGAACAGGTCATTATAGCGTTCGCCGACGAAACGATAGCTGCCCTGCGCAAACGCGTCGACACCTGCCAGCTCGAAGTCATAGCGACCTGTCAGGGCAAGTTTAAACCGTGGGATATCTGGCAGTTCGGTACCGGTGGGAGCGTCCACATTTCCGGTCGAGAGATTGCGCACATAATCTTCCGTCAGCTCGGCATCAATCCACGAAGCAGCACCATTCACCTGAAATCCTTCAGTCAGAAGGATAGAAAAGTCTGTCTCGATGCCACGCGATTGGGCGGCGCCGACATTGGCTGTTAGACCCAGAAAGGATTCAGCCGGATCAAACCGCGTAATCTGGATGTCTTCCCAGTCCATATGAAACACGGAGCCATTCCAACGCGCTCGCCCATCCCAGAAAGTGGATTTCCATCCGACTTCGTAATTGGTGATGAGGTCCGATTGATAAACAGCCGGGATGTTGGAGGTCGAGGCCCTGTTGTTGCCGCCCGGGCGGAACCCTTCCGAAACCGTTACATAGAACAACACGTCAGGCGTGAAGTTGTAGCTAAGATTCGCCTTGAACACCTCTCCGCTTTCCCCTGAAGAGAGATCGATCAGTGGGCTGCCTGAAAAGAGAGTTCCAACCGCCCCCACCAGATCGCTCTCTGTCTCGAAGAAGCGCGCCCCGAGCGTGCCGGTTAGCCGGTCCGTGAAATCGAAAGACACCTCGCCAAACAGCGCCGTTTCCGTTTCGGTGCGAACTTGGTCGGTGATGAAGTACGCATCATTAGGATAGCCGCTGAGCAGCGGGTTGGCATTCACGCTGCGATCAGCAGGAATCGAGGGGATGTGCCAGATATTAAGGTAATCATGTTCAGCCTGCTGGTAGAACAGGCCTGTTATGAAGCGGAAACGGTTGGTTTCGTCGTTCTGAACACGCAATTCATGCGTCATGGTTTCATAGGTGTCATCACTGTCATACTGGATGCGAGGATCCGTACATGTTGCCGCGTCCAGCGTTCCGGAGCTGTAGCACGTATAATAGGGGATATAGGCTGAGTATTCAGCGTAGGCAGAGTAATCGACGTCATATTCAACCTCGCGATCAAGATAGGATCCGGCATAGGTGAGCTGCAAACCGCCAACCTCACCTTCAACTGTGACGCCTGCCTGAGTGAATTCGTCCTTGCCACGGTCTTCGAAGAAGCGGGCGACTTCGAGGTCACCAATATCATCTGGATCGTGGTCCCAGACACCATTAGTTTTCTGGCTTTGCCGCATGACCTTGGCGGTAGCTGTCCAATTTTCGTTCAGATCAATCCTGAGGGCAGCGCGCGCGCCGTAATTGTCTTCTGTATTGAAGTCTTCTTCAACAAAAGGAGCATTATCGACCGTGATTCCACCAAACGTGAAGGCTGTCATGGCCGGGACATTGTCGATATAGCCGCCGTCGCGGGAGGTCCACCCGACGAGACGCAGAGCAGCGCGATCTGAGAAGGGAACATTGACAAAGCCCTCAGCCGAGTAGCTCTCACTTCCGTCTTCTGTTGTGCCGACCGAGAGATCGTAGCCTGCCTCGAAACCATCACTGTTTGGTGCGTTGGTGATGATGCGGAGCGTGCCAGCCTGAGACCCTGCGCCGTACAGCGTGCCTTGAGGACCGGCAACAGCTTCGACTCGAGCTATGTCGTACATGTGGACGTCCAGAACACGCCCGATCGAAGTCACGGGCTGATCATCAAGATAGACTGCAACGCTTGGACTCGAACCAGACTTGTTGCCGTCTCCGCCGGAGGAAATGCCCCGCATAAAGACCTGACTGTTCCCAGGCCCTTGTCCTGCGAAAGATACACTCGGTAAGAGAGCGACATAGTCTTCGAAATTGCTGACGCCCTGAGCATCGAGTTCCGAACCGCCGAGAACTTGAAGGCTGGCAGGAACGTCCTGCAGGTTCTCAGTCCTCTTTTGCGCGGTCACCGTGACAGTCTGGAGCTTCATATCCGAGCTGTCATCTGCGGTCTCGATCTGCGCCATTGCGGGAAAGCCAGCGAGCAATCCTGCAAATGCCAGGACAGAGGCCTGCCCGAGAAGACGCGTGCGCCTCGAGATCATTGCGTTATCCATTCTGATTATCCTC
This sequence comes from Hyphomonas sp. ske169, assembly GCF_056850855.1. Taxonomy (NCBI): domain Bacteria; kingdom Pseudomonadati; phylum Pseudomonadota; class Alphaproteobacteria; order Hyphomonadales; family Hyphomonadaceae; genus Hyphomonas; species Hyphomonas sp. ske169. The sequence goes on from NZ_CP096146.1 coordinate 1,105,968, forward strand.
CCTCATCAGCAGGGCCTTGTGGTCCAGGCTCTTTTGGCTGACCTTATGTGCAATTTGTCGCGCTTTTTTCTCCGCCAAGTTGTCAGCGGCGTTTCACGCTGCATCAATCGCTAGCTCAGTCTGGCTCTTGCGACAAAAGACGAATAATCATGATTGGTTGAAAAAAAATCATGCGCCCCAGGCTGGTGATCGGAGTTTATTCAGAAAATAATCCATAAAAACAATGATCTTTGTCAATCTAAGAGACATAGGCAGGCTGAACAAAATTATGTCTTAGCATCCGCGAGTCTGTCGCCGAGCGCCGCCTTCAACGGTTCCAGCCATGGGGCGAAATTCTCCCATTGGTTCAGCCCAGATGTGTATATCGGTTGGCGAACCTGTTCTGAACTCGCGGTGCGAACGGCTCGCCGGTTCTCAAAGAAACGAAGGCAGCCTTCTTCGAAGGGCAGACCGCAATAGTCCAGTATCCTGTGAACCTGAACTTCAATATCGCGAACCACGTCTTCATATTGTACATGCAGGACATGCCCGGGCATGACTCGATGCCAGTGCTGCATCAGGCCAACATAGTCTGCGTAGTATCGACCAATGTCACTAAGGCTATAAGTGAAGTTCTGTCCCTTGGCGAAGAGTTGCTTATAGCCACTGAAGCAGCAAGCCATAGGATGGCGCCTTGCATCGATGATCTTTGCGCGAGGCAGAATGAGGCGGATCAGTCCGATATGCGCGAAATTGTTGGGCATCTTGTCGATGAAATGCGGCGCGCCCTGCCTGTAAATCCGGGTGCGCTCTATGTACTCCTCGCCCAGCGCCGTCAGGTCTTTGTCCGAAAGATCTGAGATCGCGCCGGGATATCTAGATGGATCTGTTGCCCGTTTCTTTCCAGCGATGCGCCGTGCAATCGAGATAATGTCCGCGAGCTCTTGAGTGCCCTCCACCATGCTGTGGCTTGCCAGAATCTGCTCCAGAAGGGTTGAGCCGGCGCGTGGCAGTCCGACGATGAAGATCGGAGCGGGATCATGATGTCCGGCGTCTTTCCTGTCTTCTATACGACGGACGCAGAAATAGTCGGCAATGCGCTGCATATCCGCTGCATTCTCATCTGCGTTATAGCCAACCAGCCGCCGACGGATGGCGTTGCCACGCCGATACCACTTGAAGGACTCCTCATATCTGCCGAGATCTTCGAGAGCCTTTCCGAGAGCGAAGGCGATGTGAAGATAATCATCCCGCGTTATGCCTTCACGCGATGCCACCTCGACCATAGTGTCGATGTCTTCGTTCGAAAACCTGAATGTTTTTAGATTAGCTAGGCTCCACCAGGCGTCTCCGAGATCTTCTTTTGCTGCACGCGCAGCGTTGTAAGCATGGATAGCACCGTCCTGATCGCCGATCGTCTTGAGGCTGTGGCCCAGACTCATCTGAATTCCGGGAGTGGATCCGCCTTGGCCGAGAACGCGCTGGTACAGGGCTATTGCCTTTTCGTGTTCTCCGATCCTAACAAGTGTGTTGGCTTTGAGTACCAGATGGCCGGGATGGTCGGGGTCATTTGCTAGTAGCAAATCGAGTTCAGTGAGCGCAGACTCGAACTTGCCCCGTCTTGCGAGCACATTCGCATAGCTCGCCCGCGCAAGATGGAAGTCCGGTGCAAGTTCGAGCGCGCGTTCGAGCAGAGCCTCGGCATCTTCGAGCCGTCCTACCTCTAGTCCGATCTCGGCCAGCAAGCGCATCGCGTTAACATCCAGAGGATTTCGGCTGAGGACCTGCCGACACAACGGCTCAGCTTTTCCGAACGCGCCAGCGAGCATGTGCTCGGCAGCCTCAAGCAGTTCCGGCGAGCCTGCAGCGCGGAGCGCGTCCCGCTCGGCCTTCTGAGCACCGACAGATTCCATTCCGTTTGAGTCGCGATCGGACATTCCTTCTTCCTCCGATAATTGAGCGCAGATGGCAAAATCATAATACTATCTGGTCGATGAATATTATTCATGCTTCATTGCGGTTATGAAGCGACGCCTTCCGCCCTTGACTGCTCTGCGCGCCTTTGAGGCAGCTGCCCGCCATGTGTCTTTTCGTGACGCCGCCGAGGAGCTGGCAGTCTCGCAATCAGCAATTTCGCATCAGATCAAACACCTTGAGGCCAGTCTGGGCATAGAACTGTTTATTCGAACGGCACGAGCGGTTGAGCTCAGTGAGGTCGGCGCGATGTACTATCCTGTTGTTCGCGATTCATTCGACCGGATCGACGCTGCGACCCGTCGGCTTCTAAGTCCTGAGGTTGAAAACGTCCTCACCATCCAGATGTACTCCACATTTGCTGTGCGTTGGTTGATGCCAAGGCTTCAAGCCTTTCAGAGCGCCTGCCCGCATTTACGAGTGCGTCTCAATACATCACAAATCGACGCAGATTTCAGCGAGCATGGTGTCGATTTGTCCGTCATGATCGGCCAGCGCAAACAGGACGCTCTACATTACGACTATCTATTCTCGCCCCGGATGATGGTGGTGTGTAGCCCGAAATATCTGGAGACAGCGAGGAAGAAGGGAGCTCCACTGGCACGGCCCGCTGATCTCGCCCTGCACCCAATTCTCCAGGTATATCCTTCCGCCAACGACTGGGCTGTCTGGCTCGAAGCCAATGATATCAGGGGAATTGATCCTGATGCGGGCCTGCGTTTCGACAGTTATGATCATGCTCTGAAAACGGCCGCGCGCGGTCTGGGTGTTTCGCTCGCAATGCAGCCTTACGTGGCAGAGGACATTGAGGCTGGTCATCTCGTCGATCTCTTTCCAGAAAATCAGGTTCGCACAATCGGTCACTGGTTCCTGACCTGCCCAAAGGAACGATCAGGTCAACGGAAAGTTCGACTGTTCACCGACTGGCTGAAAGCGGAGATCGCAGAAGATCCGCATCTCGCACCGCTCATAGACGATACAATGCTCGCGCCGTCCGGCACGTGAGCAGGATTCATGCAAGGGCAATCATTTATCGTTTGCGATTCATCAGGGTACTGTCGATGAGGGAGAGTGAGATCAACCGTACGCAGAGGCGGAAAAAGAGGGAGGTCGATTATGATGCGGACACACTTACTGCGCCGATTGGGTCTGTTCGCGATCACGTGCACTCTCGTATCTTGCGCGATGCTTCCCATCGAGCCCGCCAGACCTGTGGTGGAGGTCGGCAACGAACGTCTGGAAGGCACTACAAATGACGACGGTATCGCAGCATTTCTCGGCATCCCTTACGCCGCCACCTGATCGCTGACTTGAGCGATACGGTAGCGGCGTCAGAGGATTTCATGAAGCCATTCTGCGATGCACTCGGAGAGGAAGGGCAATGAAGGGAAGTCCGATCGACTAGTGGACATCTTCGATGGCGGTGTTTGACCCGCCTCCTATAACGCAGCAAGTTTCAATGGGTTCATATTTGGATTTAAACGTGATGAGTAGGCATCTCAACCATCAACTAGCCTCGAAGCACCGCACAATCTCAGCAAGAGTTCCACCTTGCCTTTCCGAGACGACGGACTTGAGTTTGGGGCGAAGAGAGCCGTTCTGATCAAATCAAGAAATGCGTCTATCTCATCATTTTGCAGGTGACTCGTTCCGCTTTCGACCATCGCCTCAAGTTCGGGACGAACAGCATCACTGAACTCAGCACGAGCCGCCTCCGACACAGACATCAATTCGCTACATACTTTCTGGAAGTTGATATCGCTGGAAAGGCGGGTTTGAATTTCGTCCAAGCACAATTGAAGCCGCTTCGCGCCCCTTTCGTGTTGCTGGTGAATACTCTCCAGCATTTCTTCCATTTGCATCTGGGTTCGACGAAACAATTCGAGGGCTACATCGTCAACGTGGTCAAAATAGTTGTAAAAAGAAGCCCTCCCAATTCCAGCTTCCGACGCAATCCGGCTGACGTTCAGGGTTCCTAGTCCTCCCTTCGCAATCAACCGGAAGGCGGCATCCAGGATTGCCTCGCGCGCCCGGAGCCCTTTGCGACTTCGAACGATGTTCTGCGTAATAGCATCCATCTCTCGGCGGGGGTCTTTGGTCTTACTCATACAAACGATATACGACAATTGTGTTGATAAATCTCGACACATGTGTCAGTTTTGTGCTCAAGAGGCATGCCGATATGATTCAACGCATTATCAGTCACACGTCCCAACCCAGGTTCTTGATCGGACTGTTGATCGTGCAGATTGCAGTATTTGCCGGGATTGCCTGGAACCTGAGCGAAATAGCTCGAGTGAGCGGCGGGACTGGAATATTGGATTTCGAGTTCGGGTATTCCGTGGAGACGGTGCGCACTATGTTCGCCAGTTACGGAGATGCCGGCTTCAAAGCTTACCGGAATATTCAACTTCTGGATCTGATTAATCCCATAATTTACTCGACGTTATTCGCATCTGCACTCTCCGCATTGCTTCAGAAACGAAACACAAAGTGGCCCATTTACATCCCTTACGCAGCTGGAGCGTTGGACTACCTTGAGAATGGCTTTCTCTTCATGTTCACGTCGACCCACCCAGACGTCTCCGCGAAGTGGGTGTCGGTCGCAAGTACGTTGAGTATCAGCAAGAGGGTAGCGCTTTTGCTGACTGCCGCGGCCCTCGTTTACGCCGTTACCCGGAGGTTTATCGATGCTCGATAGAATAGATTGTATCGCACGATATCAAAGAAAGATCACCTCGTGGCCCCGCGCGATGTCGATGTTAATTGTCACGATTGTTCTGATTGTGATGTATTTTCAATTCATCAGACCTCTTGAGATTTATGGCGCTGGCGCGCCGCATCTCGATGTACGATATGCGGTAGGATACACTCACGCCGATGTCCTCGAGTATTTCGAAACGCTTGGAGCAGAAGGACGGGGATTTTATGCGAGAACCACACTGTTCGATACTGTTTGGCCGCTTTGCGTAGGTTTCTGTTGCGCCCTTTGGGCACCATTGGCTTTTCGTCAGAGTAGCTGGGTGGTGTTCGCCTCGGCTCCAGCCGTTTTGTTTGGAGTCCTCGATTTGGCAGAGAATATCGGTCTGTGGACCATGCTCTTTCAGTACCCCGAAGTTTCACCGATAGTGGCGGGCGCGAACAATTTCATCACTTTGTCAAAGCAGCTCATGATTCCTGGCTGGGCAATCGCATTACCCGTTCTGCCGATCGTTGCCTTCATCCGAAGGGGGAAAACAGCCAAAAAAAAAGATCATTGAGGGCTGTGCCTGCGTATTAAAGCGTGCCCCGCGACTGATCAGGTTCGCTGGTCGACATACTCATGCCACAGCGTGATCGGGAAGATTGCGCTCCAGCCACAAAAGTCAGGGCGTGACTCATTACCAGGCGCGAATGCGTCGGGCGCATAATTCTCCCAAAACGTGCCCGTCGCGAGATAAACCTCGGCGACCGCGTCATAAAGCCGAAGCGCCATGGACCGCGCCATATCGGGCCGGCCTACTGCCTCAAGTCCGCGGATCACCATATAACTGGTCGGTGCCCATACACTGCCGCGCCAATACCCGCCTTCTGATTGAAACAAGTCGGAATCACCAGGCATCGTTGCGGTCGGAAGCTTTCGGCTGAACTTGGCTGGATCGTTCAACGCGTTCAAAAATTTCGGAAGTCTCTCCTGCGGAACGGCGTCGGCAAGCAGCATCCAGTACGCGCCAATATGAGCGCGCGGGATTTGCTGGTCATAGCCAAGGTCGTAGTAGAAACCATCGCTCTCGTTCCAGCACTTCTCATTGATCGCATCTGCCGTCTCGGTCGCAATCGCCTGCCACTCGGACACGTCCTCTTCCCTCCCGATCAGCCGCGCGATCTTGGCCAAATCATTCGCGAAAAGGACCATCTGAGCCGACATATCGACGCTTCGCCCTTGTCGGTTCCACTTCGGACTGAGCCCGTCATAGACGAAGATTTCAGGGTGAAGATTGGTGAGCGCAATGCCTTGCCCATCATCTTCCCACCCATCGGGATAGCGCGGAACATTGTCCATGCCCGAGCCAAACGCATCACTGATATAGAGCCCGTCCGACTGCCGCAGAGTCCCCCGAATAAAGTCGTGAAACTGAACGAGCTTGGCATAGTTCTTTTCTAGCCGCGTTCGATCACCTGAAACGCTATGGAGCTCCAACTCTGCGAAGGCGAGCAGAGGTGGATTGATGGCGACCGGATGATCCTTCGGCCAGAACGGTTCACCTGCGCCCGTATACTCGCGGCAAATGTAACCGTCTGGCGCTTGCCGGTCGTAGAAATTGTCCAGGGCTTGGCCGATCGGCAGTCGGTCCTGATGATACTTTGCGTAGCTAGCGATGAAGCATGTATCCCAGAGGAAAATACTCTCACTGAACGCCGCATCGACAAACGGCTTTTTGTATACTGGGTGATCGATACCGCCGCGAATTTTGGTTTCCGCGATCTGCAAAGCGCGATCGTACATCTCGCGTTGCATGGCGGGTGAAACACGAGACCGGGATGCTGAGGCGCACGCGCCAAGAAACGGGAGCGCGGCTGCGCCTGTCACGAATTGCCGACGATTGGGCATTACTCTTCTCCCGGACTCAAAGCTGGAATGATCCAAGTCGTCTCACTCACACGCCCATCGATGAGCTCCGTAACCGCGCGATCCGTTATCTCGATGCCAACGCGTGACATGCTGTCGAAATCATCCAGGCCATCATTGGGAAAACCTTTGCGCGTCCGGTGAATGTTGAACCGGCTCGAGAAGCCCTGCTCAAATGCTTCCTCGATTCCGCCTTTCCCGATCATAAAGCCGAGCAGTCCGCCCCATGTCGCCGCTGGGTTGTCGGAGTCCCAGCCACACAGAGCCGCGATCTTGATCGTTTCTTTGATGTCGCCCTCGCCATAGAACAGGCTGATCAGGCTGGCTCCGAAATTGATCCCAGAGGCGAAACAGCCATTGCAATACAAATCGCGTGAGGTGACATCATAGCCGTCTGCTTGTTGCACCTGGTAGCGCTTATAGAGTCTGTCCCGAGCCGTCTCCCAAGGCACGCCGGACTCATATTGTTCTCTCACAAAGTCGTACATCGCAGCCGTGTACGATCCTTTCGGCAAATGCGTACGCGCCGCGGATGCCATTGATTGCAGGCTTTCCTTCAGCGGGCGGTCATCTGGGGCTGTAGGAGCGAGCGCGTGCAAGATGACATAAAACTCTGCGGCCAGAGCGGCGTCGCCGCGCGCAGATGTTCGGATCGGAAGATGCGCCATCTGCAAGGCTATGTCGGGCCGCCCTGGCGCGTAGAGTCCGAAAATTTCAGTCGTCAGCTGCGCGTCGATCATATCCCAATGCGGGTTGTTCTTCGGATCGCTGGTTTCGGGAGGCGCCATACCAGCGAGCATGAGCTCGTGCGCGCGTTGGTTGGAGACCCACAAGTAGTTCTGGAACCGATCCTCGTCTGGCCCATAAGGTGTCGGCTCGGTTTCGTCATAAATATGCGCAATCCAGGCGGATCGAATTTGTTCGGGTGTCAGCATACTCGTTTTATGAGCGTGCAGCGCCGATTGGTAGATATACTCAATATCAGTGTCATCGTCGGCGCCCCAAACTTCGTCCGGCCCGCGCAGCACAAAATCGATGGTCGGTGATAGATCGCTCGGACTATCACTCCAGATCGCCGGTTGGTCGGGGCCGCGCCAATCTTCGCGCGTGTAGAACTCGCCAGGCGCCCCTTCCCCGCCGATCTTATCCATTTCTGTGACCAGTCCAGTCCAGTTGCCGATCGACTGGCCCAGCCAGAATCCATGCAGGCGATCCGCGTATTGCTCGCGATCGATAGTGATTGGTTCGGCCAAAGATTTTACTTGGCTTGGCTGCTCGGTAAGCGTGTCTTTGGCTTGAGCTGGCGTGGACATACAATTGGAAACGCAAAGACTCAGCGCCACAAAGATATAAGCTCTAAGAGATGGGAACACCATTGCGTCACTTCTGTATCGCATGTTCGGACTGCTCCTGATTTTCTCTAAGTTTCGGACGTGCAGCGTCTTTTGAACTTCGCAAAACAATTTGACCGTATTCCTTCAGCAGATAAATCGGCAATCCGGCGCCAGCGCAATCAATCGCTCGTTCCAACTCGAAAACGCTGCTTCTGATACCAGAGAAACGATACAACCTCCAAAGCCGCCGCCCGTCATCCGCGCCCCGAACGCGCCAGCTTCTTGAGAGGCTTCAACCACAGCGTCTACTTCAGGAGTGCTTATCTCGAAATCATCTCGCATCGAGACATGGCTTTCATTCATCAACGTACCAAATGCCTCGATTGAGTCAGTTTCCAATGCATTTGCAGCAGCCTTAACGCGGGCATTCTCCGACAGCACATGCCGTGTTCGCTTCACCTCTTCCGGAGCGAGCGTGGACTGCGCGGCCAAACAAAACTCCTTTCGCTGTTCGAGATGGCACAGCAAATCGACGCGTAACGTGCGTGCTGCTGCCTCGCACTCCGCTCGCCGCACGCCATATCGCCCTTCATCTAGAGATCGGACGACGCCAGAGTGATGCACCGCAAAGCGCCAGCCTCTAGGAATTTCGAGCAAACGAAATTCGCGCGACTCTGTATCGAGTATCATGGCATCGCCAGAGTCGAGGACTGAAACCGCCATCTGGTCCATGATACCGCACGGCACGCCGATGAATTCGTGTTCGACCTGCTGCGCAAGCAAGGCCGCATCCAAATCATTGATGGGCATATCTGACAATCTTCGGACCGCCTTGATGACGCCTACTGATAGCGCGGCCGAAGACGACAATCCCGACCCATATGGCAGCGTGCTTTCAATCCGAATGTCAAAACCTTGTGCCTTTGTGTGTGCGAATTTGACCGCGCCCAGAACGTGGTCGGACCAATGCCCATTCGCGGATTCATCGAGCGCGCGACAAACTTGATCATTGAATTGGGCCGACGACACATTGAGCACCCCGTCGGAGTTCTTACGAGCCGATATATTCAGGCCGAGTCTCAACGCGACGGGCATAACCTTGCCGCCATTATAGTCGAGATGTTCGCCGATCAAGTTGACACGGCCTGGTGTGAACACTCGCACCTCATCTTGACCGGCATTACTCATGCGCGCAGTTCCCGCGCGGCCCATTCCGGCATGACATCTATTGTAAAGACACCTGTCGACTGCTCCACGGACGCCAGGTATTTTAGTTTTTCTGCACTTCGCAGGAGCGGATAGAATTGCGTGGTGAAATGAAATCCGCCGGCGCCAGATCTCGGTGCGGCGTGTAAGCTCATCATGGTTGGCGTGGCACGTCCGAAGTAGGCGTCATAACGCTTCGTTACTTCCCCTAGCAGGCTGGCATAAGCCTCGCGTTCTTCGTCTGAATACTCCCAAGGACCAGCGCATCGACGGCGAGACGCGATCCAGACCTCGAACGGAAACCGGGCGAATGGCGGGCAAAACGCGATGACGCCGCCTTGTTCAGCGACCCCAAAATCCTCAACCCACGCAGTGAACTCGGACTCAAGGTCAAACCCATTAGCGAATGAATCGACAAACTTCGCCTGGACGGGTGGCACAAAATCGAACGCGTATATTTGGCCGTGGGGATGCGCGAGTGTAACCCCGACTTCATCGCCGCGATTCTCGAATGGCAGAACATATTCCAATCCATCATCAAACGCCGCTTTGTATCGATCGATCCAGACTTCGACCAACAACCGACGTCTCGCTTGGGAAAGACTTGCGAGACTGCCCTTCTCGTCGGTTCCATATACGACGACCTCGCACCGGCCATTAGCGGAGCGTGTTGCCGTTGCATGAGAAAGATCGCATCGCGAAGGCGCACTCATTCTCAGACTTGGGAATCGGTTCTCGAAGACAACGACTTCGAAATCTGCGAACGGAATCTCCGTCGGCGGATGGCCAGTTTTCGCTGCTGCAAGCGGATCGTTCGCAGAGCTTGGTTTGTGAGTTCGGTTTTGGCGGCCCGGAGCATAAATATTCCATTCCTGCCGGAGGGGGTGCCAGCGCAATGTCGTTGCGTCCGGCTCACTCACCAGCTCAGGGCTAATGGGGCCTTCGATTTCTTGCTTATGGCCGTATAGCCAAACTCTGCGTCCGTCCTCGTTGTGGTGAGTATGTTTGTAAACGGACTTTCCGCCAGAGACAGACGCAAACTTCTCAGTTTCAATTGGCATTACCAGAATGCCCAGTATAGAGCGATGAGCGCACCCACAATCATCGCTGAGCCAGCAAGATAACCAGTCGACGTACTGAAATCGACATCCTTGAGGTCAACGGCGCCGTGCTGATCACGCCGACGTACAATGCCCAGGATCACCATCAGGAACACGCAGGCAAAAAACACGTAGAGGACGCGGTCCATAAATGGGATATCAGGAAAGAGCAGTTTACCGCCCACGGAAAGCAGAAATGATCCGAGTGCGGCGGCGAGGGCACCCTCCCCATTGGCGCTCTTCCAGAACAGGCCTAGCAAAAAGATTGCGCAAATGCCTGGCGTGAAGAAGCCGGTAAATTCCTGAATGTACTGGAATGCCTGAGGAAATCCGCCAAGCAATGGTTGTGCGACGCAAACGGCGATGAAGATTGCGGTCAGGCTGGCAATTCTGCCGACGCCAACCAGATGCCGCTCACTCTCGATTCCTTTATGCAGCGGCTTATACACATCCAGCGTGAAGATCGTTGATATTGAGTTCATCATTGATCCGAGCGAGGAAACGATCGCCGCGACTAGAGCTGCGAAGATCAGCCCACGGATCCCTACCGGAGCAAGCGCAAGAACACTCGGATAGGCCGCATCAGGGCGCGTGACTTGAACCGCGCTATCGGGATTTTGAGAGAGAACAAACGCGGCGATACCTGGGATAACGATGATCAGCGGCATTAGCAGTTTCAGGAATGCGGCAAACACGATTCCTTTTTGCGCTTCGTTTAGACTCTTCGCACCGAGCGCGCGCTGAATGATATATTGATTAAACCCCCAATACGACAAATTCATCATCCACATGCCGCCGATCAGTACGCCGAGGCCTGGCAAATTTACGTACTCGGCATGCTGACGATCAAGGATCATGTCGAACTTGTCCGGAGCGTTATCTAGCAAGACCTGAAATCCGGCGACGGGACCTGCCCCGTTCGCGACAGTATCCAGCGATATCCACGCGATTAGCAATCCGCCAAGCACCAGCAGCACGACTTGAAAAATGTCTGTCAGTGCGACCGCTTTTAAGCCGCCATATAATGAATAAAGCACCGCGAATGCCGCCAGCGCTCCGAGCGCGAGCGTCACATTGAGGCCGGTTAAAGTGTTGATTGCCGTCGCACCGAGCCACAAGATCGCAGTCAAGTTCACGAACGTGTACAATCCCAGCCAGAAGATTGACATCACGAATTTGACCCGTGCGTCATAACGCTGCTCAAGAAACTGAGGCATGGTAAAGATGCCTCGTTTTAGGAATATGGGGAGGAAAAACTTGCCGACGATCAGCAGCGTCGCTGCCGCCATCCATTCATAAGAAGCAATGGCGAGACCGACCACATATCCCGATCCCGACATTCCAATGATTTGTTCGGCCGAGATGTTCGCCGCGATCAACGATGCCCCGATCGCCCACCAGGGCAGCGCTCGCCCAGCCAGAAAATAGTCTTCTGTATTCTTGGCGTGCCCTGCTTTTTCTCGCGAAACAAACCAAGCGATCCCAACGAGCGCAACGCCGTAGGCAACGAGGATAATCAAGTCCAGCGTTTCAAGGCCCATCTACACTTCCTCTATTTTTATTATCAACGCGCGACGCAAGGTCAGCATCATTGGTCCTGGCTGAGATCGCTTTGGATAGCGGCTTTTAAAATACCGCGCGGGAGGTCCGGTAGCTTCTCCGCCGCTTCGAACGTGTTGCAGAGCATGAATATGCTATAGCCGCTTTCCAGGTGACGTTCCGTATGCGTGCGAAATCCAACCCATGCACCACCGTGCTCCGCAACCAGTCCGAAATCCGTGGGAACGATGAACAGCCCTTTTGCTGCGCCGCCGCCGCCATCGGTGTCAAAATCATCATCATATTCAAGGTTGGAATTCGGCCTCACCATTAGCTCGATGAGATCAGCGCCGCCTCCAAGTTGATTGTCCTGAAAGTTGGCTTCCCATTTCGCCAAGTCATCCACGGTGGTAAACAAGCCCCCATCTCCGATCCAGTTCAGATCCGTCTGCCACTCGATATAGCGGCCATCCTTCAATCGAAAATACGGGCTCGCGCGCCGCTTTACCGTGACGTGGGTATGGGTGTTGAAGAAAGTATCGTCCATTCCGAGCGGCTGGAATATTCTCTCCTTCGCGAAATCGCGAAGATGTTGGCCGCTTGCTCGCTCGACAATTTTGCCCAGGAGATAGTATCCGACATTATTGTACGAGCTCTTTTCGCCCGGAGGATAGTGAAGTGTTTCGACTTTGAGCACGCGCTCAAAGAATTCTGAATCTGACAAGAAGATCGGGTTACCGTAGGAGGTATCATCTCCTTCTGACGCGCGAATATAGTCTGGTACATCTTCGTACGGAAACCCAATATCGCCATAATAGGGTAGCCCCGAAGAATGCTCCAAGAGGTGTAAAATGTTCACGACGTGCCCGTAATCAGGCAATTCTGGCAGCCATTCGCGAATATCGTCTTCGAGGTCTAGCGCACCATCATCTGCGAGGAGGAGGATCGCAAACGCCGTGAACTGTTTGGAAACTGACGCAACTCGAAAAACGCTATCAGTCGATAGTGGAATGTCATGGTCCAGATTTGCCAAACCATACGCACCTGACGCCAACGTCACCCCATTCCTAGAAAGCGTTGCGGTGCAACCAGGCGCATCCACCCGGTCGAACACAGTCATGCGTTCATCAAGAAAACTCTGAGCAACGCTTTCCACCTGATCATGCGTGCCTTGCGCACCGGACCCTGAACACGCCGCCAAGGCGAGCGCTCCACACAAATACGAAACCGTAGAGACCGAACGCATCACCTCGCCGCCTTTCACTCAACTGATAAACCGGAACTGCTCAGGTTACTTCCCAAACGATTTTCGCAAGCGAACCGTAAACTCGCGTGGCCGATTATAATTGATCAAGCTTCGATACTGATTGGTCCCGAAAAAGTCGGCGTAAAATTCGCCGCTCTGATCGAAAGAATAGATTTGCCGTTGATCCCAGACATTATTGACGGTCAGCGTCAAATTCCAATCGTCATCCTTCCAGAATCCGACCTGGAAGTCGCTGCTTTCTGATGCTGGGATAATTGTGGGAGGATCCCCTGCGTTCTGGAAACTTTTGGACTGGCGCCAATAATCGTAGCGGAACCATAAATCCGCTCCAAATGCGACATCTGGTATCGTATATTCGGCCGCGAGCCAGAATTTCGAGTCAGGCGCGAAAAGCAGTGGTTCGCCTTTTCGCCTCGTGACGAACTGATCGAAGTCTTCTGTATATTTTGCATCTGCCACGAACACACTGCCGTTCAAGGTCAGTCGGTCGGTTACCTGCGCCCAGGCAGAGGCTTCAAGTCCAGTTGTTTCGGCTGTTCCAGCGTTGACGTTACCGTTTTGCCACCACTGGAATCCGCCACCAAAAATGGAACTTTGAATCTGGTCCCATTCCATTTTGAATGCCGAAGCATTTAGTGTGACACGATCGTCAAACCAGGTGGTCTTGAAACCGACTTCGTAGTTGCGAAGCGTATCGGGCTCATACTCCCGCGGCGCCAGTCCCTCATTCGAGACGCGCAAACTGTTTGTGCCACCGAGCCTGAAACCCTCACTATAGAGCGCGTACAACATGCGATCTTCGTCGATGTCATATTGAAGTCCAAGCTTCCAGACTGTGTCACTGTCTTTGCTTTGAACAGCATCCGTCCCGAGATTGTCATCAATTCCGGTTGAGATAAATGTCGGAAGTCCCAGCGGAAGCTGGTTCGTTTCGGATCGATCACGTTCATATTCGAACCACCGACCGCCGGCAGCAACGCGTAGCTTATCGGTGAGATCATATGTAATTTCGCCAAAAATTGCTTTCTGAGTCACGGAGCGGTCGTAAAACTGCGCCCAGTAAACATCGGTTTCTTCGAGCGGGAAGTTTATTCCATCGTAGTAGGCGTAGTAATTATAAGCGTAGCTGTTCGCGACTTGCCAAGACTGGGTATCCAGCAAACGCGGTGTGCGAACGCCGAAAAACCACTCGTCGTTTACATCCTCGTAGAATGCGCCAAGCATCCACTGAAAACGACCCTCGCCCTTAGAGGTCAACCGCAATTCCTGAGAAAAGCGCTGTTGATTCTGATCGTTGAATGTGCGGCTAAAGTCACGGTGGTCAGAACCAAGCCCTGTCAACGTGTCATACAAGCCGTACGCGAAGTAGGCTGATCGAGCTTGCTCATAAACTGACGAATCATTGATGTATGCAATCTCGCGCTCCAAGTAAGCCGAAGCGCTGGTGAGTTCTGCAAACCCAAGATCACCGGTGACTGTAAGCGCTGTTGACCACCACTCATCATCTCTTTGATCGTCTAAGAAGCGGACAATCTTGTATTCGCCGAGCGTTGGATCACTCTTCCAGTCACCTGAGGTTCGACTCTTCTCGTACAACCCGGTAGCGAGGACCTTCCAGTTTTCATTTACATTCCACAGGGCCGAGATCCGGCCTCCATCGACGCCCCAATCATTGAAGTCTTCTTCGACAACTCCAGCATTGGTCGCGCCGCTGCTGTCAAAGGCGCCGAGCACATTGTCTACGTATCCGCCATCTTGCACGGTAAACCCGACTGCGCGAATTGCGAGCTTATCCTCGATCAAGGGGACGTTGAGCACTGCCGATAAATCGTACGAAGGCTCCCCCTCCTCCAGGTAGCTGAAAGCGGTGTCGAAATCTGCGGTGAAAGCCGTTGGATCGGGTTTGTTCGTGATAATGCGCAAAGTACCCGATTGCGAACTAGAGCCGAACAGCGTGCCTTGCGGTCCGGGAAGCGATTCAATCCGCTCAATATCTACCGTTCGAGGGTCGACCTGCTGGGAGATGGAGGTCATTGGCTGCTCGTCCAGATAAACAGCTACGGAGCTGTCGGTTCGCCATTCCTCTGTGTTGTTTGCGATCCCGCGAAAAATGATCTCGTTTCGTCCCGGCTGAGTCGTATAGAACGTCACTGAGGGAAGTGACTTCACATAGTCTTCGAGGTTATCGAGCCCTTGCCGGTCGATATCATCTTCCGTGAAGGCGCTGATGCTCTGCGCCACATCTTGCAGATCCGACTCACGCTTCGTCCCCGTAACGGTGATCGTGCGCATGCGCGCCTCTTCTTCAGGCGCGGTCTCCTCGGTAGCCGCGTCGTCAGACTCTTGAGCAACAGCTTGGATGGGCAACAAAGCCAATGCACAAATAGAAACACTACACAGCAGATTGAGGCGAGTTGGGCTCTTGCGGTTCATTAGCTTCCTCCCCGAAGCGACAGACTTTCTTCGATGCTCTGATGGCATCGTCACGACAAAGTGAACCATGTTGCGCGCAGGATTTCACCTCACAAAAAAGTCCACTGCTGGTCTAATTTTCTAAAGCAATACCGGAGAAAGTGTGCGCACCACCAGCTACGTTGTCTGGGGATGGAGATCAGACAGGTGTCCGGGCCAGATCGGGAATTCTATGTTCCGACAGATTAGGATCATCGCCGATCTGCGCGATCAGCCAATCGCGAAACCGCGACACCTTTTTGGATATGCGCCGACTGTCCTGATGTGCGATGTACCAGCTGAACGGCGCTCGTTCGGCACATTCGGGGAATGGTTGAACCAGCAAACCCGTTTCCAAATCCTCAGCAACATAGGGCTGCATTCCCAGCGCAACACCCAGTCCTCGGGCAGCCATTTTTAGGGCGTGATCATATGAATCGAAGTTCAGACCGGCTGATAAATCGATCTCGGCAACGCTGTACCTTTTGAGCCAAACGCGCCAATCGCGTTCAGAGGGGTGAACTTGCAAAATGTCATGATTCACCAGATCGGCTGGTTCGGTGAGGGGTTCTTCTCCTCTGAGCAAGGTTGGCGCGCAAACCGGCGACATTAAAGGTGTAAACAAGTATTCGCTCGCGATGCCTGGTTCATCTGGACGGCCAATCATAACCGCAACATCAAATCGCTGGCTGCCAAAGTTGGGGTTTTCTTGGGTCGTCGTAAGCCTGACCTCAAGATCGGGATGTAGTTTCGTGAACTCTGCCAGCTTTGGAACCAACCAGCGAATGGCAATCGTTGAGTAGGTTTGAACAGTCAGAATGTCCTTCTGAGACGGTCTTAGGAATTTTTTGGTTCCTTGTTCAATCTTATCGAGCGCATCTCGCACGACCAGGAAATAGTCATGCCCGGCGCTGGTGAGCTCCACAGACCGTGCATGCCTTACGAATAAGTCTTGATCGAGAAACCGCTCCAGATTTTTGATTTGGTGTGACACCGCAGAATGTGAAACTCGCAGTGACTCGGCAGCGGCGCGAAACGATCTAAGGCGAGCGGCCGCTTCAAATGCCTTAATCGAATTGAGGGGGGGCAGCTTTCGCGACATGGCGTCCTCGATTGAACTTAGCGTTCATTTTTTTCAACCAAGGGCCAATTGATCCGCCTTGTCAATCGGCGTCAGTTAGCGCACTCACCATAGCACACACCAAAACGGAGCCGCACAAGCTAAATGAAACTCATCGCTTCATCCGTCGTACGCGGCAGCTTTCAAGGAGAAAGCCATGGCGGAATATACTTGCTCGACATGCACTCCCAATCCGTTCAACAAAAACTGGATTGGAACACAGAAGACATCGATTGGCGCGGCCGAGGATGGGATCGCGGTTTGCGCGGAATCGCTTTTCATGGCGGTTTGGTTTGGATTGCAGCAAGCGATGAGTTGTTCGCATACACCCCGGAATTTCAGCGCGTCGGGTCCTGGCGCAATTCATTCCTTAAGCATTGCCACGAAATCTCCGTCTATGAAGATACGCTTTTTCTGACCTCGACAGGCTTCGACACTATTTTGGGGTTTGATCTGAAAAAACGCGCATTCTCATGGGCGTTGCACGTTGAGCTTGATGGACTGAATTTCAAAGGCAGTGTCTTCGACCCTGTACAAGGAGATGGTCCACTTCCATTGAATAAACTGCACCTGAATTCTGTTTTCGCGACTTCAGGCGGGCTCTATTTCAGTGGCACAAAATCTGGCGGTCTCCTGCTGTTCAATGGAAAACGCGTACAGATGTCTGCCATACTTCCGTCCGGCACTCATAATGCTCAACCTTTCAGAGATGGCGTCCTGTTTAATGATACCGAGTCTGACGCTGTTCGATACGCCAGTCGATCTGGAGAAGAAGACCGAGCGATCAAAGTCGCGACGTATGACCCTCAGTCGCTAACCAATGTTTCGCAAGACGACAGCCGGATCGCGCGTCAGGGATTCGCGCGCGGACTCTGCGTGATCGATGATGAAATAGTTGCGGGAGGCTCCTCGCCCTCCACAGTTACGATCTACAATCTGCGGCAAAGCGAACCGCTCGTTTCGGTGAACTTGACGATGGATGTTCGCAACGCGATTCACGGTTTGGAGGTTTGGCCCTATTAGTCGGTCCACTTCGCTGCTGAAACAATGCGTTCAGGTAAACCATCAATAATGGGACGCAGCGAATCCTTCCAGAATTCGATGTTTCGACCGTATTGGCTCCAACGCCCAAGCGCACCCTTATAAATGGGCTGGCGAACTTGCTCAGAGCTCGCCGTTTGAACCGACCTCTCGGTTCGGTAAAACTCCAAGCATTGCTCTTCGAATGGAAGTTCGCAAAAATCCAGAATTCGGCGCGTTTGAGCTTCCAGATCCAGCACAGTATCTTCGTAGTGAATGTCCAGCACTTTGCCCGGTAGAACAGTGTGCCAATGCTCCATCATTCGGACGTAGTCCTTGTAGTATTCCGCGAGCTCGAATTCGTCATAAGAGAAGTTCTGCCCGCTCGCAAACAGCTGCTTGAACACTCCGAGACAGCTATCTAGAGGAAACCTACGCGTGTTTATGAATTTCGCATTCGGCAAGCAAAGCGCAGCAAAACCTATGTGTGAGAAGTTGTTTGGCAGTTTGTCTGTGAATATCGGTGCATCGGTCGTTCGGTGGCGTGACGCGAACTCAAGGTATTCATCGCCAAATCCGCGCCAATCAATCCGTCTGAGATCGGACAGAACTTCTGGATAAGACCGGCCATCTTGCCGATACCTTCCCATCGAGGCAGCAATTCTCCCAAGATAAGGAAGCTCAGCGGTACCTTCGACTTGACTGTGACTCGCCAAAATTTGTTCGATGAGAGTGGATCCTGATCGCGGCAGACCGACAATGAAGATTACCTTTCCGTTCTTGGAACCAACTTCCTGCCGTTCAGCAATAAACTCTGGTGTCAAGGTCGATGCGAGTCCAGCATGAAGATCTGCGACTTCAACCGGATCATAGTTTACCTGTTTTCGCCGCAACGCATTTCCGGCTTTATAGTAATTCCATGCTGAGGCGTAGTCGCCGCGGTCCTCGAACGCTTTTCCCAATGCGAAATTTACGTGTACCCTGGAGGCTTCCGAAATTTGTGACTGATCCAGTAACTGCATCATCTCAGTCACTTCATCATCCTGAAACTTATGCACTTTCAGGTTAGCCATGCTCCAATAAGCTTCTCCCAGTTGAGGGTCGATTTGCAAAGAACGTTTGTACGCTCGAAGAGAATCGTCTTGCCGGCCAACAGTTTTCAGCACGTGACCAAACGTCATTTCGATGCCCGCCGATGAAGTGCCGCTTGAAGTAAGCGTTTCCAACATTTCGACAGCTTTCTCGGGCTGTCCGGACGATGCGAAAGCGCCAGCCATGCCCGCCTTGGCGATATCGTTTTGAGGCTCATGCCTGAGCGCCGCTTCGTAACATGTGATCGCCTCGATTGGACGCATCTGGTCCTGGAGCAAGGCACCGAGATTAAGCCATGCGACGACGTAATCTGGCGCGAGTGCGACAGCGCGTCTCAACAGGGCTTCAGCATCTGAAAGCCGTTCATCCTGCATCCGATACGCACTTGCGAGCAGTCTTAGTGCATCCACGTTGTTGGGATGTGACTGCACGAGCTCTTTCAACAAAGAAACACCTTCAGCAACTCGTCCGGCCCGCAAGTGTTCGCCACTGATAATGAGTTTTTCCCCTTGCGAGTCGATTTCGGCAAAATCGCTCAGCGTCTCGTTTGAGAGTTCAGCTTGGCCAGACACCGCTTGTATCTCGGCTAGTTTGTATAAGATCGACGCATTTCCTGGATCCAGGCGAGAGGCCTTGAGAAGCAGTTTCTCGGCTTCGTCTACCTGTCCTTTGGTCGCCAACAGACTTCCCAAGTCTTTCAACAATGGCGGAAATTCTGGTTGCAAAGTCAAAGCCAACCGAAATTGTTGCTCAGCATCGTCCAAACGGCGTTGGCGCACGAATGCGTGACCAAGCAAACGCATCAAGAAAGGATTGGAAGCCGATACTGCCAGCGCTGAATGGCACAATGCTTCGGCGTCCTTTGGACGACCTTCCTTTAATAGCTGGACGATCTTTTGGATTTGTGTGTCGGTTGTCGATTGTTCGGTCATTTTGATCTGTCTGCTGCTCGATGTATTCTCTACACTGTCTGCCAAAAACCTCGAATGTGGTACATCCATATGAGACGTAAGAATGCTGTTAGACTTCTGTTGCAGAGCTTTGGAATAGCTGCTTTTTTGTTTTCAATTCTAGTGTAAGAGGCTCTCATGGATTTCGGCGCATCACTTCGGGATCTCGGTCAAATCGACGCTAATCGGCTTATCGAAGCCACCACCGCGCTCGAAGAATCGACATGGTTCGAACAGGATCATCGACAAAGTGCCTATGATGTTCACAAGGATACAAGTTCGATCGTCCTTTTGTTTTGCGACGATGCATGGCCCGACGTTACGGTGAAAAAGGATCTTGGATGGCCGACGCTTGGCGAAGTAGCCGAACCACTCATGAACGAGATTATTGGCACTCATTATGAGCCTGGTGGGCAAATCCTGAGAGCCATGGCTGCGCGCCTTCATGCGGGCTGCAATATCTCTCCCCATGTAGATCACCTGCCATCCTTCCATGCTGGGCATCGCATCCATTTGCCACTGGTCTCGAATGCAGGCGTTCGATACGTGATCGGTGGACAGCCCTTCACGATGGAAGTCGGGCACGCTTATGAGATCAACAATCAGAAACCGCACAGCGTCATGAATGCGGGCCAAGAAGCGCGCATAAATTTCATATTTGATTACGTGCCTCCAAATTCCTGAGTTGACCGACTGATTCTCGAAAACCTGGAATTTCCAGTATGCCTCATGCGGTTAGTCCTCACTCGCACTGAGCGCTCTCAACTCGACCGAGAATTCGTAAGGCTTCGCCTCGAACCTGTAAGCGTCTAGAGGCTTGAAGCCCCAACTATTGTCACCGCCAACACCCATCTGAAACTTGTCTATGTTTAGAGTGATAGTGTCGGTCGCGACGAGGTCGGCTCCGTGTTTGCGCAGCTCTGGCTCGTAGCTGAGCGCTTCGTTCGGGAAGCTCAAAGCGCTTGAGTCGAACAAGGGCTTTCCGAGAGCGATCAGACCAGATTGATCATCACCGCTCAGCGACAACCATCGAACATCTGTCTTGTTTCCGGTCTCTTGTGGCCGGGAATAATCGTGGTGTTGATCCTCGACTCGCGCGCTCCATCTTCCGATCCGCGCACTCGACTTTCGATCAATGTAAGATTCGTGTGGACCTCGTCCAAACCAGTTCAGATTTGCAAATTCACTTGGCACGGTCAGTGAAATTCCAAAACGCGGAATCTCGGGCAAGTTGGTACCGATTGGGTCAAGCGCCATCGTATAATTGACTGCACCGTTCGCTGAAATCGCGTAATCCATTTTCAGAGAAACCTGTCCGGAATCTCCAAGCAGGCGAGACGTGGATACAACGACTGAATTTGCGTTGGATTCGATGATGTCCACGTTGAGTGCGCTCTTTACGTCGTAGATCGAATTCCAAAGCGCCAACTCCTCATTCAACCCGGCGCCCAGATCATTGTCGGTGGAAGCGCGCCAAAAATTCGGAACGATTGGCGCAAGAATGACCGGCGCTCCAGCTCGTTCCCAAGAAACGATTTCTCCGGTTTCCCGACTAATCGACAACACAAAGTCCGACCCTATGATTTCAATTTGGCCTTCGGCATCATTGATGGACAAGCCTTCGCCGGGAAAAGTATCTGAAGCGCGTTGCGCCCGACCGGTCAGCTCAAACTGCTCGAATGCAACTTCATGTCCTGCTGGCACAGCCATCTGGTATCCAGACTTCGCCATTGCTGAAACCGTAAGGTGATATTCTTTTGCTGGGTCGAAAGACAGCTCTGGCAACTCAAGCACCACAATTTGGGAGTCACTCGCGCTTACACTAACCTCCGGCATCTCCCCGCTTGAAAAAGGCATTCCCTCCTCTGAGACGAGCCATTCGAAATCAAGTCCCGTTAGGTCAATGAAGTCGTGGCGATTCTCTATTTCGATGCTCAGCGTTCTGGAATCGTCTGATTTTGATGCCAGAGTAAACGCAACGGGCTGTTGAACCTTTCGCGCTTCCCAAAGATGAGGATTCGGCGTTCGGTCTGGTTGGATCAGTCCATTTGCCAGGAAGTTGCCATCGGTTTTTCCTGGTCCGAACTCACCGCCATATGCCCAGTATTTCGATCCGTCATCGCGGTGTTTCAGCAAAGTCTGATCGACCCAATCCCAGATAAAGCCGCCTTGCAGTTTTGGCTCTTGGTAGAACACATCCCAATACTCTTGGAAGTTTCCAAGACTGTTCCCCATGGCGTGAGCGTATTCGATCAAGATGTAAGGCTGCTCATGGTCCGTCGCGGCATAGGTAAGCGCTTCAGCCGCGGTATCGTACATCGGAGTGTAGATGTTGAGAAAGTCATGCGGATTGTGACCGTCAATCTGACCGGTTCCTTCGTATACGATCTCCCGAGATGGATCGCGATCACGAATCCAATCTGTCATTCTTTCGAAGGTCGGACCGATCCCCGCCTCGTTCCCTAGAGACCACAGAATTATCGAAGGATGGTTCTTATCGCGCTCGACCATCCGGCGAACACGGTCGAGGTGCGCTTCCTCCCATTCCGGTTTGTAGCCAAGATGATACTCTTTCGGAAAGTACTGCATGTACTGATGGCTTTCGATGTTCGCCTCATCGACGACATACAAGCCATACTCATCAGCGAGCGCGTACCATCGTGGATCGTTTGGATAATGCGATGTTCGCACGGCATTGAAGTTGTTTTGCTTCAACAGACGAATGTCTTCAATCATGGTCTCAGTCGACACCACGCGCCCGGTGATCGGATCGTGCTCGTGTCGATTCACACCCCGAATTGCAATTGGCGCTCCGTTCACCTGGAGTTGGCCGTCTCTTATCTCGACGCGTCTGAAGCCGATTTCGGATTGGATAACTTCTAATAGCTCTCCGTCACCATCATGAAGGGTCAATCGAAGCGTATAGAGATTTGGCGTCTCAGCAGTCCACTTTCGCACCTCAGGAAAGCTCGCTGTGAACGCCGCGACTTCACTTTCGCCCGAAACAGCGATCGCACGGGTTTGTTTGAATACTTCCTCATCACCGTTCAACAAGACCGCTGTAAGCTGTAGGGCGTCAACGCTTCCTGTGCTGGACCGGACGTCTACGTCTAAGTTCAGAGAGCCTGTCGTATAGTCGTCTTCAAGCGTTGCTCGCGCAAAAAAATCGACAACATGGTTCGCGTTTCTTGCTTCGAGGAAGACAGAGCGTTCTATCCCGCTGAACGACCAGAAATCTTGGTCCTCAAGGTAAGATCCGTCCGACCACCGATAGACTTCCGCAGCAATGTCATTCGTACCCGTTCTAACAAAATCGGTCACGTCAAATCGGACAGGAAGTTTGGAGCCTTGGCTATACCCCACCTTCTGCCCGTTCACCCAAAGGTACATTGCTGAATTCGCGGTGCCAAAGGTGACAAATATGCGCCGACCTTCCCACGAGTTTGGAACGTCAAAGGTGCGTTTGTAGGATCCAACATTATTCATCTCGTGGGGGATGAACGGCTGATTGGGCTCGAACACATAGTCTATGTTCACATAATGCGGGCGTCCGTATCCGTTCAGTTCCCAATTGGACGGGACTTCTAGCAAATCCCAGTTCGAGACCTCATAGTCCTCTCGCCAGAATTCGACAGGTCGATCAGACGGGGTCTCACTCCATTTAAAATGCCAGGGTCCATCTAAGGATTGGTAGTACTCAGATTGGTCACGATCCCCGATTTCAGCGAGCGCAACGGACTCAAAGGCGGTGAAAGTCGCTGGCGTATCCGCTCGGTTTCGAGAGATGATCTCAGGGTTCTCCCAATCGACGCGCTCTTCCTCCAGCGTGGGCGCAAGTGACGACGTTGAACACGCGGAGATTGCTAAGGCCGCAGCGATTGTTGCAAATGTGAGTGATATTCGAGCACTAATCATGGCCTACCCTTCGGCTTGGAAAAATCCGGTCTGTTAAGAGCCCACGACGTTAACTGACACCGCGAATGCCGTAGCGTCTAAAAATCTTTCCAGCCTGTGAGTTATTTTCTATGTCGAGTTTAGTTGGGAGCAGTCACTGAATCACGACCCAATCCGCAAAGCCGTTGGAACCGAGACGACGACAGCACCCCAAAAAAAGCCACCCCGCAAAGTGCTTCTCGCGCCTCTTCAAGATCCCCAAACAAACATCAATCCGTTCAAAGATCGCACCGAGTTTTTGTAAGTGCAGCTATTGATCGAGGATTAGAATTTCGATCTTTCGAAATTGCGTGGGATGGCTTTCGGCTTGGATCGCGATGTGGCCCTGCTCTATGACGGCACGGTCAATAAGGCCGATCGTTGGAAACCCCGGATCGTTTAGATCAATCTGGGGATGAGAATACTGCATAGTTGGAACACCGTTTATCTTTTGCAGAATGTACTCATCACCTCTCACCTCAATCTCAACAGACACCCACGCATTACCGAAGTTGGTTCTTGATCTTGAATCGATGCAATGCTGCGTCTGCAACTCTCCCTGGATCACTATGTGGGTTCCCGGTGTGCACACATTTCCGTTGAAGCGATCTTCTTTTTCTGTGCCATTAAGGAGTTGGACTTCGATTGAGCGAGGAAATAGCTGCTCCAGTTCCATACTGGCGGGGGACTGACTATGAAGCATAATCCCGTTGTTTCTTAAGGCCCAAACTGGACCACCAGGCGTTTGCTCTCCGAGCATTCGGTATTCGAGTCTCAACAGATAGTGTGAATATGTCTGCTCTGTGAAAAGGTGCCCGAACTCGCCTTCGAACGTTTCGTACTCGTCATAGTTCACCGACAAATATCCGTTCTCAACGCGAAATGTGTTTTTGTAGTTCACACCTAGAGGATGACCCGCAAATTTGACCTGCCAGCCCGTCAAATCTTCTCCATTAAAAAGACTGACCCATGGTTGCTCGGAGACATTTGATTTTGAAGTACCCGCGCACGCTGCGACGCACGACGAAGCGGCAACAAAAAACAGAGCCTGCACAATCCGACTCGCCCGTAGTTTCGTGGAAACAGACGAGCTTCTTGTTTCATGTTGATCGGTTCGAAAATTCGAAACAAGTCTAGACACTGGCCAGTACGACCGTCTGCTTCGAGGTTGTGTCTTATCGAGCATAGGTGTCTCCTCCTCGCTAATTGTTGCAGTCAAACTTTGGAATGGAAAATTCAAGCGTTAGGTTGCAACTGCTCATGCAATGCGCACTTAAATACGGAGACCTTCCAAAACTCCAGGTATTGAAATCTGCGAGCTTAATTTGGGATACATTTTGGATACAAATTGGGCTACAAAAACCAATGCTCAGCACTCAAACAACTGTATTTAAACAGGTTTTATTTTCACAGGAAGCGCATCGCCCGCTCCAAAATTTTTCGAGACTTCGACGGCACTGCGAATTGAACCGACCAAAGTCGGCCTCATCATGAGGGCGCTTGGTTTGTGGGATTGCGCTGGGCCGATATGACACCCTAAATGGGCAACATGAACGTCACGGACGCCTCAAAACCTGATCTTCCTTGCGCCATTATCGCAGGCGGGACGTCAAGGCGGTTTGGACGCCCGAAAGCCGATGCTGTGTTGGGTGAGAAAACGCTGATACAGCACATGATCGATCGCGTGCGCTGTCAAACGTCTGGGCCGATTGCCGTCAACGCTAAGCAAGCGCCGGAATTGCCCGATGATGTGCCCGTTTTTGCAGATATCCTGACCGAAGAGCTCGGTCCGCTGGCGGGGCTGCACGCAGTCTTGTCCTGGGCGCAATCGCGAGGACAAACCTGGGTTTTAGCGACACCGGTCGATGTGCCGTTCTTTCCCGAGAACCTAGTGAACAGGCTCAACCGAAGTGGCTCGTCCGCAGTCGCGAAATATGGTGATCAATTGCATCCGATGTTCGGCATCTGGGAAATCCAGCTCCTCCCTAAGCTAGAAGAGGCGATCGATGCGGGCGTACGATCCGTGCACGAATGGGTTCAAATCTGTGACGCAGAAATCGTCGATTTCTCTGACGCGCCAGCCCACGCGTTTTTGAACATCAATACGCCCGAACACTTAGAAGACGCGAAGCGATGCCTGCGCTCCGCGCAGGCGTCATGAGCGCTGAATATCAATCCGCGTATATTTAAACGACGGCGTTCGGCTGCGCGGATCGACCGCCGTGTCCAATAGAACATTCGCCTCAGGATAATAAGCCAGCACATCCCCGCGTGGCAGGTCGAATGGATAGGGCGTCACGTCGCGCATTTCGCCGTTCTCAGACCGCAAAGTGACTGTATCGCCGTCGCCAAGTTCGAGCGCTTTTATGTCGTCAGGGTTCATCATCACACACCACCGTGTTTGGGTGCCGCGATAGGAGTCCTTTTCTTCGTATATGATCGAATTGAACTGCCCTTCACTGCGCACCGTGGACAGCGTGAAAGACCGCCCTTGTTCCCGTTCGTCGGGGAAACGGTGCGTCTTGAACTGCGCTTTGCCAGATGGCGTTCGGAAAGTCGGCGCGTGTAGGATTCGGTTTTGGATGTGAAACTCACGCTTTGCGTCATCAATATGCGCAAGGTCCGACATGCCAGGTACGATTTCAGCGATGGCTTTTCTGACTTCGCGATGACGTTTGAACGCTTGGAAGTCGATCGGTGCGTCTGGCAAAATCGCGCTCGCCAAATCCGACAGAATGAAACTCTCTGGACGCACACCGCCCAGGCGATCGATGCCGCCATCGCTCAGGCGGACAAAATTGAACATGGATTCTTGTGTGGTGGATTCCCATTCCTCATCACGCGCCGTCACCGGCAGAATGAGGGTTTCACTGTCGTCACAGTCATGGACATGGCCTTGATTGAGCGTGGTGGTCAAAAACAGTTTGAACGGGATCCGCGACAAGGCCTCGCTCGCCCACGCAGAATTTGGATTTGCCGCAAACAGGTTGCCGCCCATGATGATGGCATTGTCAATCTCGCCGCGATGCGCCGCTTCCATACAGGCCATCGTGTCCATGCCCGTCTTCTCGGGCAAAGACACGTGAAACGCCTGCTCGATTTTGGCAATCACATCGCTGGCCAATACCGGTTTGACGCCGATCGTTCCGACACCCTGAACGTTCGAGTGCCCGCGCAGAGGCAGCAGACCCGCGCCGGGTCTTGCGATCATGCCGCGCATCAAGGCAAGCGCTGCGATCGCTTCGATATTATCGACCCCGTTTAGGTGATGGGTCATGCCCATGCCCCAAGCAAACACCGCCGACTTGGAGTCCGCATAGAGAGTTGCCGCCTGCTCGATACTCGACTGCGAGACACCGCACCGCGCGACGATCTCATCCCACGAAGTGTTTCGAATATCGTTCAAATAAGCGTCGGCACCCTCGGTATGGGCCTCAATGAAGGCATCATCGTGGGCACCTTTTTCAAGGATGGCTTTGGCCAGCCCTTTGAACAGGGCCAAATCCTCGCCAATTCTTGGCTGTAGGTAGAGCGAGGCAATTTCCGTCCCGCCCGCGATCAGAGATTTGGGGCTTTTCGGCACCGCGAATTTGACCAGCCCAGGCTCTTTGGCTGGATTGATGACAATCACTTGGCCACCGCGATCGCGAATCTGCTTGAGCTGATGGATCAGGCGCGGATGATTGGAGGATGGGTTCGCGCCAATCAAGAAAATCAGATCGCATTTGGAGAGATCCGCAAGCTCGACCGTCGCGGTGCCTGTTCCGATCGTCGCGCCCAGCCCCACGCCCGTCGCTTGGTGACAGTAATAGGAGCAATTGTTGACATTGTTCGTGCCGTACAAACGCGCGAAGAGCTGGAACACGAACGCTGCTTCATTCGACGAACGGCCTGAGGAATAGAAAAAGCTTCGATCCGGATCGCCCTGTCTCAATCGAGCCGCCGCAAGCCCGAGCGCTTCGTCCCAATCGATTACTGAGAACGTGTCAGAATTTGCAGCCTTATAGATCGGCGTGTTCAAGCGTCCCAATCGCTCAGTTTCTCGCGGAGAGAGGTCGCGAAATTCCGAGATCGTGTGATTGAAAATCTCTTCCGGAATGGGCTGTTGAATATCTGTTGATTGGGCTTGAACGCTTTTATTGCAGACCGCGGGAAACTCCCCCAACTCATTGGTCATCCCGCCAAGCTGGCCACCCATGCCGAGCGCGCAGGCCTTGCACGTGTTCTTCGCAGACAGCGCTTTTGCAGAGTTCCGCAGGCCGATACGTCTGACCGTATCCAGCGTGTACAGAATTTTCTTTGCACCGCCGCCAATCTGCGCCTTGCTCATCGCAACTCCTCGATTGGCGCTCCGCCTTCCTTAGCGCAGGACAATCGTTCTTTGACCAAGCATGACCACACGTCGCGAGGCATGCCATTTCACCGCGCGGGATAGGACACGCGCTTCAATGTCTCTGCCCTGCTCTACCAGAAGCTCTGGGGTTTGAGAATGATCAACGCGTTCGACATCTTGTTCAATGATCGGGCCTTCATCCAGATCCGTGGTCACATAATGCGCGGTGGCACCGATCAGTTTCACACCGCGTTGATAGGCCTGATGATAGGGTTTTGCGCCTTTGAAGCTGGGCAAGAAGGAATGATGGATATTGATGCAGCGTCCCGACCATTTCGCGGACAATCCATCAGACAAAATCTGCATATAGCGCGCCAGCACAACCAGCTCACCGCCAACTTGCTCGACCACTCTGAGGAATTCCGCCTCGCTTTCCATCTTGGTCTGTTTAGTGATCGGAATGTGATGGAACGGAAGGCCATAGAATTCCGCCATTGGCCGCATCGTGTCATGGTTGGACACGATTGCGCGAATATCGATCGGAAGTGCCCCAATTTTCCAGCGGTGCAAAAGGTCATTCAAACAATGCCCAAATTTCGAAACCGCGATCACGGTCGGCATCTTCTCGCCAGACGACGTCACGGACCAATTCATCTTGAACCGCTCGGCCTCTTTCGTCAGATCAGATTTAAACGCCTCAATATCCAGCGGCGTTTCATCCGCAGCGCGGAATACAATTCGAGAGGAGAATTGACCTGTTTCGTGGTCGCTATGGGCGATCGCATCATCGATGAATCCGCCCTTCTGATGAATGAAAGTCGAAACGAAGGCCTGAATGCCGGGGGCATCTGGGCACGTAAATAGAAGGATCCAGGAGGGTTTCATTTTTGACTTCCATTTATCGAAACAAGACAGGCTGCATCGCTCGCAGGTTTCGCGCCACCGGCTCGCGGATCGCACCTAAAACAAAAGCGGCCAATCGCCAATGCGTTCTGTGAAGCGCAACTGGCCTCGGAGCCCCGCAATCACGAGGTCCAGCCGAACAATTACGTTCCAGAGACTTGATAACCGAGCCAAGGTTTCACCGTTTTCATCACGAGCGAGCTTTGGATACGGCTGACATGCGGCAGGGCTGCGATCACTTTTCGATAGGTCGACTCATAATCGCGGGTGTCGTTCGCCGCGACTTTTATCAAATAATCCGCATTGCCAGTCATCAAATGGCATTCAAGCACTTCGGGGCGGCGTTTCGCGGCCTTCTCAAATGTCGCGAGCGCCGCTTCGGTTTGGCTATCGAGTGAGACTTCGACGAAAAAGATCATGCTAAAGCCCAGCTTGTCGCCACTTAATCGAGCGCCATAGCCATCAATGTATCCATTCTCTTCCAATAAAGTGATCCGCCGCGCACAGGCTGAAAGAGACATGCCAACTTGCTCAGCAATTTCTGCGATGGGACGACGACAATTTGATTGCAGCGCCGCGAGTATTTTTCGGTCTATTTGATCCATGTTGAGAATAAATAGCTCCCGATACAGATTTTGTCGAATTATTTCCGACTTTATATCTCAGTTTCGGGAATTCTGAGAAAAAATCCGGCGCCAAATCGGTTAAACCGTGCGCAACCATGAGAGGAGTTTGCCATGCTGATCGGTGTCCCAAAAGAGATTAAAAACCACGAATATCGTGTCGGCCTCACGCCCGAGAGCGTGGCCGAACTCGTCAATGATGGTAATCAAGTCCTCGTCGAAACCAATGCTGGTATGGGCATTGGGGCCAATGACGAGACCTATCGCGCGCATGGCGCAGAAATCGTGACCACGGCCAAAGAGGTGTTCGACCGCGCCGACATGATCATCAAAGTCAAAGAACCTCAAGCGGTCGAACGGTCCATGTTACGCCCCGGGCAAATTCTCTACACCTATCTGCACCTGGCGCCCGACCCAGACCAAACCAAAGACCTGATCAAATCGGGCGCGGTCTGCATTGCCTACGAAACCGTCACGAGCGAAGATGGCGATCTGCCATTGCTTAAGCCCATGAGCCAAGTCGCAGGCCGTCTGGCCATCCAAGTCGGCGCAGCAGCCCTGCAAAAGAACGCTGGTGGACGCGGCGTCCTGCTGGGCGGCGTCCCAGGTGTGGCGCCCGCCAAAGTCCTGGTCATTGGCGGCGGAGACGTTGGGTTCAATGCCGCGCAAATGGCCGTTGGCATGCAAGCCGACGTCACCATTCTAGAGCGCGACAATCGCGTGATGGAGCGCCTCTCCGCACATTTCGGGGCGAGCGCCAAAGTCATCCGCTCGACACCTGCGCTTTTAGATGAACTGCTCAAAACCACGGACATGGTCGTGGGCGCCGTCCTGATCCCAGGTGCAGCGGCGCCGAAACTCATCACACGCCCAATGTTGAAGACCATGCAAAAAGGCGCCGTCCTCGTCGACGTTGCGATCGATCAAGGCGGCTGCTTTGAAACATCGCGCGCGACCACGCATGACGATCCAACCTATGAGGTCGATGAGATCATCCATTATTGCGTAGCGAACATGCCGGGCGCCGTCGCCCGTACATCCACCTATGCACTGAACGCCGCAACGCTTGTCCATGCCAAACGCATCGCCCGCTTCGGTTGGAAAGAGGCCCTGTCTCGAGACCCACATCTCTTGAACGGTCTGAATGTGTGTGAAGGACACCTCACCTATAAAGCCGTCGGCGAAGCGCTCGGTATCGAGACGCGAGCACCAAGTGAGTTGATCTCTTAGAGATCGGGTTGGGATTTGCGAGGGAAAGCTTTGCGCAGAGGCTAGCCTTCTGTACCCAACTGATCAGTGCCCGATCGCCTCAATCCATCGCCAGCAAGCTCGCATTCCCGCCCGCAGCGGTCGTGTTGATTGTCACTGTTCGTTCGTTGAGGAAACGCTCCACCGGATCGCTCCCGGAAAGGATGGGTAGGATCGGGCCTGGCCGGCGGCAATTCAATGCCGATACTTCCGCGCGGGCGCTGCCATCTGCAACCACGCCATCGATTTCCAAATCTACGCAGGCAAGTCCGGTTTCGTAATCGACCGTTTGAACGAGGCCAGGCGGCAGTTTTGCCCAAGGCTCCGCTGGAACAGTGGCTGAAAGCCGTTTATCCGCCAATAGTACCGATGCCCCTGACGCGAGCGCGCGCGCCACTTGCTGCCTGGTTTGCTCAATAGTGTCGCCGCCAAAGCACAGGATCACGTCGCGCGGGCGCAGATGAAGCGTGTTGTCTTCTCCGGTCGGTCCGGGCAGCGTGGTCACCTCTTTATAGGCAAGCTCTTCGGCATTCAGATTGGGGAACATTTGCTGGAGCAATTCCATTCTTTGCGAAAGCGAAAATTGATCTTGCCAGATGAGAGCAGCCTGTTTCGCAATGCTGGTGATTTCGCGAGTGGGAGCCGTCTCAGCAACGCCGTTCTGCGTGCGAGGATACGGCGTCGCCGAGGGTTGGATCTCGCACTTCGATTTCGTCAATCCAAACAGATAATGCGGACCGCCCGCTTTGGGTCCTGTTCCTGACAGCCCTTCACCGCCAAAGGGCTGCACACCGACAACGGCGCCAATTTGGTTGCGATTGACGTAGAGGTTTCCGACATGCGCGCGCTTCGCAACCGCGTCTACACGATTATCCAATCGTGTATGTAGCCCAAGTGTCAAACCATAACCGAGCCCATTGATCTCCTCGATCAGCTCATCTAGCTGGTCGGCTTCGAACCGAACCAGATGCAAGACGGGGCCGAACACTTCGCGTTCAACATCGCGCACGCGGTCGACTTCGATCAAACAAGGTCCGACAAAATGACCGTGGGCACAATTCGAGCCGGGTTGAAGATCGACAGTCACTTTATATCGGAGCCGCGCTTCGGCTTTGTAATCTTCAATCATATGTTTCGCTGAAGCGTCGATCACGGGGCCTATGTCTGTCGAGAGCTTGCTGGGATCCCCAATTTCCAACGTGTGCATGGCGCCGGTCAGCATCTCGACAAAGGCATCCGCCACGTCCGACTGAACGCAGATGATGCGGCAGGCTGAGCATCTCTGGCCAGCACTTTGGAAGGCGGCGGTCACGACATCTTCCACCGCCTGTTCAAGCAGCGCAGTTGAATCCACGATCATCGCATTGATACCGCCCGTTTCAGCAATGAAAGGGGTATCACCGCGTTTGGTATCGGCTAGATTTCCAGCGATCAGCTTTGCCGTTCGCGTTGAGCCGGTGAAACAAATACCGTTAATATCAGGATGGCGGACCAGCTCGGATCCCAAGGCGGCACCATCGCCCAATAAGAGCTGCAGCGCGCGTCTGGGCACGCCCGCACGATAGAGCAGCTCAGTCGCTTTAGCAGCGATGATTGGCGTTTGCTCCGCAGGCTTAGCGATGACGGTATTACCTACGCTCAACGCAGCAACAACCTGGCCAAGATAAATTGCCAGCGGGAAGTTCCATGGCGAGATACACGCCACGACGCCGAGCGCCTCGCGGTCCGCGATGCGGCTTTGGCGCGCCTGCGCGGCATAATAGCGACAAAAATCAACGGCTTCCTGAACTTCGGCGACAGCGTCCGGCAGCGTTTTACCGGCCTCTCGCACGCAAAGTTCGAGATAGGTTGGCATCTCTTGCTCGAGCAAATCGGCTGCGCGGTTTAAGATGCCGGCCCGGTCAGCGGCCCGCATTGTTGGCCAATCGGACGCTAGAGCGGTTTTTACCGCGCTGCTCACGTCATCCGGCTGGACACATGCGACCGTGCCAACGCGTTGCCGACCATCCTGCGGGCTATGCTTGGTTTCTATTAATCTGCCTGCCTGTTCGACACCAACGAAGCTCGAGACCTCATAGGTTTCCGGCGAGCTGACCCGCCGCTCGAATTCGGCCTCGGTCTCAGATTGCGTTAGGTCTAAACCGCGCGCCGCAAGGCGGCCCGGTTCAACGATATCGACGGGTGTTGGGATTTTGGGATGACGTGTCCCGCCTGTTGTCTCGACGAGTGTCATCGGGTCACGCGTGACCTCATGCGCTGGGATGTCTTCGGCCATCATTTGGTTGATGAAGGAGCCATTGGCGCCGTTTTCGAGCAATCTTCGAACCAAATACGGGAGCAGGTCTTTATGGCTTCCAACTGGCGCATAGATCCGGGTTTGGACGCCATATTGTTGAAACAGCTTCTCATGCAGCGCGGCGCCCATGCCATGCAGCCGCTGAAATTCGACGGCGCGATCCTTGTTCGCCATCTGTGCAATCGCGACCGCTGTGTGGGCATTGTGCGTCGCGAATTGCGGGAGAATACGCTCTGAGCCCGTCAGCAGCTTTCGCGCACAGGCCAGGTAGCTGACATCCGTATTCTCTTTGCGCGTGAAGACCGGATAGTCCGAGAGCCCGAGCTCTTGAGCGCGTTTGATTTCTGAATCCCAATACGCCCCTTTAACCAGTCGCACGGAGATCTT
Organism: Hyphomonas sp. ske169; assembly: GCF_056850855.1. Taxonomy (NCBI): domain Bacteria; kingdom Pseudomonadati; phylum Pseudomonadota; class Alphaproteobacteria; order Hyphomonadales; family Hyphomonadaceae; genus Hyphomonas; species Hyphomonas sp. ske169. Next base: position 1,139,332 of record NZ_CP096146.1, read on the forward strand.
GCGGCGGGTATTCTCTGCGAGAGTCTCTAGATGATCCAAAACCGGGATGGCCCGCTTTTGATACGCCTGAACCACCATGCCCAATCCTGGCCAGTCTTTGAGCGAAGGCTCATTGAGGAGGCGTGTGAATATCTCCAGCGATAGTTCCAATCGATCGGCTTCTTCGGCGTCGATGTTCAACCAAAGCCCGGCATCCGCCGCAATTCTCGCGATCTCGACCACGCGCTCAACCAGAATCGGAACGCAGGTTTCGCGTTTGGCGTATTCATAGCGCGGGTGGAGAGCGGAGAGTTTTACTGAGAGCCCGCTCTTCTGAAGCGCTGTTCGTGTTGGGTTTTCGCGCTTGGCCAAAAATTTTATCGCACCGAGATAAGCCTCGAAATAGCGCTGCGCATCGGCATGAGTGTATGCGGCCTCCCCCAACATGTCGTAGGAATGGGCAACGCCATTCTGTTCGTCTTGTCGGCCATTTGCCACGGCTTCTTCGATGTCTCGTCCGAGAACGAAATGCCTCCCCATGAGCGCCATGGCCTGGGTCATCGCGCGATCCATGACCCGGTCGCCGAGCTTGGCGAGCAGATTTGAACCCGCGGTTCCTCCCGTTGCCGCGATCCAAGCCGACGTGAACCTTAACCCAGTCGTGGCTTGGTTGACCAAGAAGGAATCGCTCTGCCCTGCATGCGCGCGCCAATCAGCTTCGCTAATCTTGTCGCGAATGAGGGCGCGGGAGGTTGCGAAATCAGGCGTTCGAATAAGCGCCTCAGACAGCCGCATCAGCACCACGCCTTCCTCGGTGGATAGGCCATATTCCTGAAGCAAATCGTCAAACACACTTTTCGCACTGCCCGATCGACGGATTTCGGCCACTAAGGCAGCAGCTTCGTGCTCGATGTCTGTGCGGGTGCGCGCATCGAGCTCAATCAGACCCAACAGCTCACGCATGAGATCTGGCTCAGACTTAAGATAATAGGCCGACAATTTTGAATATTCGCAGGCGGTCGAAGGGTCTCGCGCAAGTCGCATGGTCAGGCTCGCATCAATTAAGCAATTTCGTCGCTAAGAATGCCCGACTTTGCGCAGCTTTGAGACTGTATTTCACCAATTATTCAGACCATAATATCTTTTTCTATGATCATTCTGAACATATGGACTAGTTTATGCGAAAAATAGAGACCTTGGATGAATTCGACAAAAAGATATTGAGCGAGCTGCAACTCGAGGGTCGGCTTGCATTTTCGGAACTCGCGGACCGCGTCGGGTTGAGCAAAACGCCCTGCTTGAACCGAGTTAAACGACTCGAGCGCAGCGGTGTGATCCGGCGCTACCGAGCGGACCTTGATCCCGCCCAGATCGAGAAAGCGCATATTGTGTATGTGCAGGTTAGCCTATCCAACACAAAACGGGCATCGCTTGATGCCTTCAACAAGGCCGTGAAGGCGATACCAGAAATCATGTCGTGCCACATGATGGCGGGCGGATACGATTATCTGCTCAAGGTCCGCACAAAGGACATGTCGGCCTACCGCCAATTCTTGGGAGACACGATATCCATGCTGCCGGGCGTCGACAAAACTTCGAGCTTTCCGGTGATGGAACAAGTCAAGGAATCCAGCGTTTACGTGCTTTGAGTGCCCTAGCCTTTCAGCGCAGCCCGCACGGCCTCAAGCGCCGCTTCTGCGTTCGCACCATCAGGACCCCCAGCTTGCGCCATGTCTGGACGTCCGCCGCCGCCTTTGCCGCCAACCTCGGCAGATGCGACACGTACTAGATCCACCGCAGAATGCGTTCCAACTAGATCTTCGGTAACACCAACCGCGACCGCGGCCTTGCCTTCATTCACACCGATAAACACCGCGATACCTGACTTCATTTGCGCCTTGGCTTCATCGATCAGCGCTCGCAAATCCTTACCGCCAACGCCTTCCGCGACACGCGCGATCAGGTTCACACCATTGATCTCTTCCGGCCCTGACGGTGCGCCGCTCTCACCCGCCATGGCAAGCGCGCGCTTGGTATCAGCCAATTGGCGCTCCAAAGGTTTGCGCTCTTCGCTCAGGCTTGAGACTTTCTTGGCGACGTCTTTGAGCGGCACTTTGAGCTGATCGGATAAATCGAGCGCGACCTGGGCTCGGCTGCGCAGGAACGCTATCGCTTCGGCGCCTGTTGCCACTTCAATCCGGCGCACACCAGCTGAAACGCCGCTTTCGGACAGGATGACGAATGTGCCGATATCGCCTGTGCGCTCGACATGCGTGCCGCCACACAGCTCCACCGAGTAGGCTTTGTCGGCCTGTTTCAGGTCCGCGCCCATGCTGAGGACACGGACTTCGTCGCCATACTTTTCGCCAAACAAAGCCAGAGCCCCGGCCTCGATCGCTTTGTCAGGCGAGGTCACAGCGACGCCCACTGAATTGTTTTGCCGGATCACAGCGTTAACTTGGTCTTCAATCGCTTCGATTTCGGCAGGCGTGACCGGCGCGCCATGCGAGAAGTCGAACCGCATCCGCTCTTCTTCAACCAGCGAGCCTTTTTGCGTGACATGCTCTCCGAGGATGTCGCGCAAGGCGGCATGCATCAGATGCGTCGCAGAATGGTTTGCCATGATCCGTGTACGGCGCTCGCCATTGACCGATGCGCTGACCGTGTCGCCCACAGCCAGTTCACCCTCAACCATTTCGCCGATATGAACGTGAAGATCCCCTGCCCGCTTTTGCACATCGCGAACGATGAAGCGCGCAGACTTAGTTGCAATCACGCCATGATCGCCCGCCTGGCCACCGCTTTCGGCATAGAAAGGGGTTCGGTCGAGCACGATTTCAGCTTGATCGCCTGACTTTAGCTTTTCGACTGGAGCGCCATCGGCAACCATCGCCTTCAGCGCGCCGTCGGCTTCGAGATCTGAATAGCCTAGAAACTCTGTGGCGCCGACCGCATCGCGTACTCGGAACCAAACTTCGCCAGAGGCGGCATCGCCAGACGCGAACCCGGCAGCTTTTGAGCCTTCTTTTTGGCGCGCCATGGCACTATCGAATCCGGCTTCGTCAACGCTCATGCCGCGGCCACGCAAAATGTCTTGCGTGAGATCAAGCGGGAACCCGTAAGTGTCATAGAGCTTGAAGGCGGTTTCGCCGGGCAAAGTATCACCCTCAACGAGGTCTGTGCTGGCCTCATCGAGCAGCGCCAGCCCGCGTCCCAGCGTGCGCTGAAAGCGGCTTTCTTCTTGTTCGAGCGCGCTCTCAATCGCCGCTTGTGCGCGACCAAGTTCAGGATAAGCGGCACCCATCTCCGTGATCAGTGCAGGCACAAGCTTATGCATGCCCGGCTCGCGCGCGCCGAGGATGTGGGCATGGCGCATGGCGCGGCGCATGATCCGCCGCAGGACATAGCCGCGACCTTCATTTGACGGGGTCACTCCATCCGCGACCAGGAAAGCAGACGTCCGCAAGTGGTCTGCGATGACTCGGAATGAGCCGAGCTCATCCCCTTTCGCCTTTTGCTTATAAACCTCTTCTTCAGCCGCGATCAGATTTTGAAAAAGATCAATCTCGTAATTATTGTGCACGCCCTGCAGAACCGCCGCGATGCGCTCAAGTCCCATACCCGTATCAATCGAGGGCTTGGGAAGATTAGTGCGCTTGCCGCCCGATTGTTGATCGAACTGCATGAAGACCAAATTCCAAATCTCGATGAAACGGTCGCCGTCTTCCTCAGGGGTTCCGGGTGGTCCGCCCCAAATGTCGGGCCCGTGATCAAAGAAGATTTCGGAACAAGGCCCACATGGACCGGTGTCCCCCATCGACCAGAAATTGTCTGACGTTGCGATCCGAATGATGCGGTCATCACTCAGGCCCGCAACCTTTTTCCAAATCGCAGCGGCTTCATCATCTTCGGCAAAGACCGTGACGAGCAGCTTGTCTTTTGGCAGGCCGAGCTCTTTGGTGACCAGCTCCCAGCCGAACGCGATCGCATCGTCTTTGAAATAATCGCCAAACGAGAAGTTGCCGAGCATCTCAAAGAAGGTGTGGTGCCGGGCCGTATAGCCGACATTGTCGAGATCATTGTGTTTGCCGCCAGCGCGAACGCATTTTTGCGAAGTCGCGGCGCGCGGGGCAAATGGCGTTTCCGCGCCGGTAAAGATGTTCTTGAACGGAACCATGCCGGCATTGACGAAGAGCAAAGTCGGATCATTCTCTGGCACCAAAGGCGCAGACGGCTTGCGGAGATGTCCCTTACTTTCAAAGTAGGACAGAAATGCTTCGCGTAGATCGTTGACACTCGTCATAGAACTTCCTTTTGCCCATGCGTCCCATCAAGAACGCCCTAGCGCATGGATATATGTCTATGCCCGCGAATTATCTACTGGTTTTTGACGGTGAAGAGAGAAAAACGCAGACCAATAAAAATTCAAATATTTCAATATTTTCAGACCATTAAAGCCAATACCCGCAAAGAAAAAGCCCGCGACCGAAATCGCGGGCTCATTCCTTATTCGTCTTCGCTTTGCTTTTCCGGGTCATACTTCGCGAACCAACCCATGATATTGTCGGTCTTGGCAATCAAGCGAGACGGTCGCCCAGCAATGTAGTGCGGGGAGCCTGGAACGCGGATCAAAGCGGTGTCGACGCCGTTCAGTTTGAGGGCGGTATAGAATTGCTCCGCTTCCCAAGTTGGCGTCCGCCAGTCTTCTTCTCCGACCATGACCAAGGTTGGGGTCACGACATTCTCGATCAGCATGATTGGCGAAAGGTCCAAGAACGCATCCGGGTTTTCCCATGGGTCTTGGCGTATCCAATGGCGCCGGACGAATTGCGCGATATCTGCCGACAGAGCCATGGTCATCCAGTTGATAACAGGCTTCACAGAGGCCGCTGCCGCGAACCGGTCTGTTTTGCCGACAATCCAAGCGGTAAGGATACCGCCGCCTGAACCGCCCGTGACAAATAGGCGATCTTCGCTGACATAATTGCGCTCGATCAGCGCATCGACGACGCTCATCAAGTCCTCATAATCATAGCCAGGATAAGCCAGATCAATCGCCATGGCGAAGTCGGCGCCATAGCCAGTTGAACCGCGCGGGTTCACATAGACGGTGACATAGCCCTCTGCCGCAAAGCGTTGAATCTCGCTGGCAAAGTAAGGGCCATACATCGCAAACGGTCCGCCATGAATTTCCATAATCATTGGCGCCGTGCCATCAGCTTCAAACCCAGGCGGTAACGCGACCCAAGCTTCAATCTCCCAACCATCATGCCGAGACGGGACTTTGATCTCCTCAATCCTTGCCATGTCGAGATGGTCTAGCAGGTCAGAATTGAGGTCTGTCAGGACCCGGTCATTGATGCGGGATCCCATCACCGCGATTTCAGCCGGGCGGTCTGGTGAGCCTGCTGTGTAGGCGATCACTGGGCGTCGCGTGTCTGAGATGGAGAAAGATCCGCCAGCATACGGGCGCCCAATCGAGGTGCCGCCGACATTGGTGGCGAGCGTCTCAACCTCGCCTTCCATCGAAACAGAAACAACATCCAGCACGCCCGCATTCTCGATCTGGGCGATAAGGCTGCGTCCATTCGGATGCCATGTGACGGTGCCGAAGGAGCGGTCGAAGTCCGCTGCCAGCTCAACCTGTTCCGAGCCATCAGCATTCATCACATAAAGGTCTGCCTGCTGATACGATTTTAGCAGATCATCATAACCAAGATAGGCGATTTGGGAGCCATCCGGCGACACAGACGGGCTGAAATCAGGGCCATCTCGAGTCGTCAGCGCGGTGCTGGAAAGGTCACTTAGGCTGACCGCATAAATCTCGCTTTCAATTGGATCGAGGTCGCGATCTTCGGCGTCATTGCCGACCACGAGAAGCGTGTCATTTCCAAGCCAAGTCGGGCTACCAAAATCAGCTTCGCCGGATGTGATCTGGCGCGGCGTTCCGCCATCGACCGGCAATGTGTAGACATGCGTCGCGCCCTCTTTGAGATATCCAGCCCCGTCAAAGCGGAACTGCAAATCATCAAACACGCGAACCGGTTCTGACCAAGTTGCGCCTTCTGGAGCTGCAGGCGGCGTTGCAAAGCTCGGCGTCTTTCCGGGCGTGAACATGGTGAACGCAATCGTACTGCCATCGGGCGACCAAGCGGCATTGCCCGGCCCAGCGCTAAACTGGCCCAAGGACACCGATCGATCAGAGTCAAAATAGTAGAGCCGCAGGTCAGGCTTGCCGTCGGTTGCGGTTGTGTAGACCAGCTTGCTGCCATCAGGCGACCAGCGTGGCGCACCGGAAGAAGCGCCACCCGTGATCAGCGGACGATGCGCACCGGATTTGACATCAATCGTCCAGATATCGCCGCGATCACGATCGCTAAGCTTGTCCATCGAGCGGCGGACATAGACAATCGTCTCACCGTCCGGCGATATTTGCGGGTCCGAGGCGTATTCAATATCGAAGACGCGCTCTGCGGTGAATTTGCGGCTCGTATCTTCGGCCCCATCGTCTGCTAGGGCGGGCATGATCGCCATGCCGCCAACCATCAAACCGAATATGGTTCGTTTTAAATACATTTGGTGCTCCCGTGCGCTCTATTCCCTAACCTTCAGGCCTAGTTAGTTTGCGCGCGCCAAGCAACGCCTTTCCCTTGCCACAAATTTTTGATTAGACTTGAGGTATGAGCTTGATGACCCATCCGGGTGCGGGTTGGTCGATCCGTCATTGGCGGCGGGAAGACTATCCACGCATTGAACTGATCTTCAAAGACTGTTTGAAGGCCTTCCCCTGGCGTGGGCCGGAACGCGATGAAATCATTCGCTTGCGGCAATCCTTGTCGGCGAATGTTGCCTTTGTCGCGGTTGAGAAACATGCTGGCGTCATCGGGTTTTTGACGCTTGAGCAAGGCAAAGCCTATGTCCCACATGTTTTCGTCGACAAAGATTGGCGCTTTTGCGGGGTCGGCAGCGGCCTCTTAAAAGTTGCACGCGGCTTTGTTGGGCGACCGTTGCAACTCGATGTCGATATTCAGAATACAGCAGCGATAGAAGCTTATACGGTGCTCGGCTGGCGAGAACGCGCAAAAGTCGGGCGCGGCCGGAATGAACGAGTCCGATTGATCGGGCCGTAGTAAATGCGTGCACCTCGACGGAGCTAGATCTCTTGTCCCAGCGCCAATGCAAGCGAGACATATTGATCCAAACGTGCGCGCTGGGTTCGCGCCAATGCCGCTTGTAGCGAAGCAACGCGTTGCTGAATCGATAGCACGTTCAACAAATCGCTTTCGCCAAGCTCATACCGAAAACGCGCGAATTGGAGGGCGTCTTCGGCCTCTTCGAGTGCACGGGTGAGATAGACATCTCGGCGATCTAAAACAGCGCCACGATCGAGTTCGGTTTCAACTTCATTGAACGCCTCCAAAACACGCGACTGGTACGCGACAAGCGCCACTTCGCGGTCGGCGTCCGCTGCGGCGATGCGCGATTTTCGGGCGCCACCATCAAACAATACTTGCGCACCATTTAGAAGAAAACTCGCTGCGAGCGCGGACGGATCGAACAAGTCTTCGATGGTCGAGACATTGCCGCCAAAACTCGCTTGCGTAGATACTCTTGGCAAAAGATCGGCGCGCGCACTTTCACTCCTCGCATGCTCAGAAAATAAAGAGAGTTTCGCGGCGCGGATATCCGGACGCCGCTCAAGCATGGATGCGGGAACCCCAACTGCTGCGCTTTCGGGAAGCGTCGGCAGTGCCCCGTCAAATGCAAGCCGAGCGGCGGGATACCGGCCTAGAAGGATCTCGATCGCGCGCGCGGAGTCTCGCTGCGCCTGTTCGGCTTGATCGAGGCTAGCACGCGCCGTTTCGACGTCGGCTTGGATCAGCGCTATGTCTTCACTCGAGCGCAAACCCCGTTCGAATTGGATCGAGACAAACCCAAGCGTCTCTTCCAAGCTCGCCAAATTTGTTTGCTCAACCTCTGCCAAGCGCTCGGCTTCAATCAGAGCGAAATAAGCTTGCGCCGTATTGGCCGCCACGAGCTGGCGGACCGATTGAAAATCTGCCGCAACTGATTGCGCAGCGTAATCGCTGGCCTCTGTCGCAGCGCCCAGCCGCCCCCAAACATCAAGCTCCCAACTCGCCGTGAGCTTGGCCGCATACAACGTGTCGTCAGCACCGCCATCAAGCCCTTCGGTCAATTGGGAAATACTGCTCGCACTCACACTGGGCACTTGCGCCGCGCGGGATTCCCCAAGAAGTGCGCGGGCACGATCGAGACGCCCTCTGGCCTTACTGATATCGGGATTGGCCGCCAGCGCCTCGGCGACGAGGGCGGATAAATTAGGATCATCCATCGCGGCGAGCCACCCGGTTGAGATTGGCGACGCGTTGGCCGCCTCGGCCTCCCAGTTTTCGGGCATGTCCGCGAGCGGGTCTGGATTCAGATCGGCGGTTTGCGTGGCGCAGGCCGAAGCCAAAACCAACATCGCGGCGGAGAGGCAGAGGCGCTTATTCACTTTTCAAAACCTCTGCCGGCTTCACGCGCGCGGCCTTGAATGCCTGCCCGCCGACGGAAATCCACGCGACGAGGAGCGTGACCACAAGACCAATGATCCAAGGCATCACGGTCAGATCCATGCGCTGCATAAAATTATGCAGATATACATTCGCGGCGTAGTAAGCGATTGGCCAGGCAATCAGATTGGCGATCAAGACGGGCCACGTGAACTCTTTCACCAATTGCAATGTCACATCGCCGGTCGAGGCACCAAGCGTTTTGCGGACACCGATTTCATGTCGGCGCTGCAACGTCGTGAACACCGCCATGGCAAACAACCCAATTGTCGAAATCGCAAAAGCAATCAGAGACAGCCCCATAAAGCCGACATTGATGCCTTGATAGGTTTGGAAATTGCGCTCGAACTCATCGTCGGTGAACCGCAGATTGACCACTGCGTTTGGATCTCGAGACTTCACCATGGTCTCAATCGCTTCAATGCCTTCTTGCACCCGGTTGCGATCGATGCGGATCATCAAATTCATCTCGCCGCTATAGCGCGCCAAGGCGTAGAAGTTTGAGCGAATATTCCCAATCCCATAGACAAGCGGGACCGTTTCAACGACGCCAATAATTCTGAAAGTTGGATCCCACTCGAAGGTCTGGACTGCCTGGCGGGTCATATAAAGCGGCTGACCAATCGCCTCCTCAGGGGTCGCAAAGCCCAGGGCTTCGGCATATGTGGCATCTATAACGGTTGGGAAATCGCCCCGATAATCCTGCGGATAAGCCTGCCAATATTGATCGCGCTCAGGATCGTAGAGCCGACCTGCCAAGAGTTTCGCGCCATAGGTTTTGAAGAAATCAAACCCGATATCTGAGCGCGTGCTCGTTGCCTCCGTACCATCCTGCTCCTTGGTCGGCGACGTGTTCATCATATTGCGATAATCCGTCCACGGCATGTAGCCGATATGTGTTACGGATTTCAAAGCTGGGTACTGATCCAGCATCGCCCGATAATCATCTGAATGATTACCCTCAACTGCGAGGCCTTCCAATATGACGACTGGGTCTTCATCGGGCGACAGTACAAGATCACGCATATGCGCATTCTGTTGCCCGACCACCAAAACCAAGATCAGCAAAGCACTCGCCGCAGCGAACTGGATGCCGACAAGCAGTTCCGTGAGCCGGCGGTTGCCACCTCTGACTTTGCCAGACCGCAGAGCCTCAACCGGGCGAATGCGAGAGAGGTGCGCCACCGGATAAATGCTGGCGAGAACGCTGACGACCAGGATCAAGCCAAGCGCCCAAAGCCCAACAGATTTGTTTTGGCTCAGCCCCGCGATCAAATCGATTCCCGTCTGGGCGCTGAGCACGGGTGCGGTGAGCAGGATCAACAGAATTGCGAGCGCGGCGCCAACCAGGGTCAAAATGAAAGCCTCCAGCCAATATTGAAGTGCGATACTGGTTTGCGACGCACCGACCACTTTGCGCATCCCGACCTCTTTCGCGTAGCCTGCAGCCTGCGCGGTTGCGAGGTTGGAATAATTGATGATGGAGACAATCAGGATCAGGACGCCCATGCCAAACAAGATGTTGGTCACAGACAAGGCGTTGCGATTGTCTTTAAAGATCTGACCGTCCAGCACTTTGGTTTGCATTTCTTCGAGAGTCATCGTGCCGAACCAAATACGGATCAATGCCGCGCGTTGTTGCTCTGGAATTCGGCGCTCGGAGAAATCGACGAGCGCGTTGTCAAGCGAGCGCTCGGCGGCGGCGGTGTTCTCTTCGGGCAGTAGAACATAAGTAAAGTTGGTCACGCCCAGCCACCATTCTTCAGGATCCTCAGACGCTGCGGGCACAACTTGTAGCGCTTCGAAGGGGCGGATCGACTGATCAGATGTTCCAAAGTGCGAGGGCTGCGGCGGCTCTTTGATGACCGCCGCGACGGGGATGAAATCCTCGCCAAATTGGACAGTCTTGCCGACCGGATCTTCATTCCCAAACAAACGCTTAGACACACTGTCCATTAAGACCAGAGCGCCAGGGCGTTCCTGAATCGCGGCGGCGCTGCCATACGCGAACTCGAAATCGAAGACTTCAAACAATTCCGTATTTGTGAGCGCAGTTTCAATCCGGAACGGCTCGCCATTCACTAAAAAGGTCGCCGGGTCACTTGTCGTGACACGCGCAACGGCGACCAGTTCCGGCACATCTTCACGAATATATTTGGCGACCGGTTCTGCGACCATAGGGCTATCCCGCATATCGCCGTCTTCTGAGACGAATTGCTGCGTGATCAGGCGGATGCGATCGCGGTTTTCGAAACTTGCATCATTCTGCCCCCAATATGATGAGACCCCGAGCGCGCCGAAGAAACAGGCAATCCCAAGCGCGAGCGCCACAACATTCACGAGCGTCGTCATAGGTGCCTTGGCATAGTGCGAGAAAGCGCTGAGGAAGAAGTGCTTAAGCATGAGCTTTTTCCTTTTCTGGGTTGCGTCCATCGTCCTGAATTTGTCCATCCAGCATGCGGATGATGCGATGCGCTTTGGATGCGTCTTTTTCCGAATGGGTCACCATGAGAATGGTGGATCCCTGCTCGTTCAAAAGCCGCAGCAGCTCCATCACGTCATCTCCGTTTTGTGAGTCGAGATTGCCCGTGGGCTCGTCAGCGAGAATGAGTTTCGGATCAGCGATCACCGCGCGCGCCACCGCTACGCGTTGCTGCTGCCCTCCGGAGAGCTGAGAGGGTTTGTGGCGCGCGCGATTGTTGAGCCCGACAAGCTCCAACGCTTCGCGAACACGGCTCTCGCGGGTCGATTTCGGGACTTTTAGATAGCGCAAAGGCAAGGCCACATTGTCCTCGACGGTCAGCTCATCAATCAAGTTGAAGCTCTGGAAAATGAAGCCGAGATTGGCCTTGCGCATCTGCACAAGCTTCTTTTCTGAGAAGTCGGTTATGTCATCGCCATCGAATAAGTATTGGCCTTCAGAGACAGTATCGATCATGCCAAGAATGTTCATCAGGGTGGACTTGCCGCAACCTGACGGCCCCATGACCGCGACGAACTCACCGGCCTCGATGGAGAGATTGATGTCTCTTAAGGCGACCGTTTCCATGTCTTTTGTTGCATAGACTTTGCGGATCTTATTGAGCTGTATCATCTGCTCCTCCTTTATGAGCGCGATGGTTGTTTGATGCGGACGCGGTCGCGCCCACTAAATGTCGAATAGGATGATGTGATCACGTCTTCGCCGGCGCTGAGACCGGAAATGACCTGGATCTGATCATTGCCGCGTCGCCCAAGCACAACGTCACGTTTTGTGGCCGTATCAGAGGCTGGATTGAGGACGTAGACAAACTGGCCGCCGGTTTCTTCGTAAAACGCACCAGTCGGAATCGTGAGATATTCTGCGCGGTCACCAAGCGAGATTCTAAGCTGCAAACTTTGACCGCGGCGCAGACCATCGGGGGTCGCTGCAGCAAAGCGAAGATCAGCTGCAAACTCACGATTTTCCACGGTTGGGTATATCTTCTCTACGGACAACTCGAACGCCTCACCGCCAATCTCAGTTTGTGCCGATTGGCCTGTCCCCAGCCGACCGAGATAGAATTCATTGATTTGTGCGCGAACTTTGAAGGCGCCTGTTTCGTCTATTTGGGCCACGCGGGCGCCAGGCGCTAAAACCTCTCCAACCTCGGTGGTCAGCGCCGAAACTTCGCCATCAATGGGCGCCCGAAGCGTCAAACCCTCGAGACTCTCTCGCACCAATTCGATGCTCGCTTCCATCCGCGCAACCGATTGTTTGAGTTGATCAAGATTGCGCGCGGCATTGGCCGTATCGCGCTCTTTAGCGGCTGAAATCACGGCATAGCTACGCTCGCGATGCGATAGTTCAGCTTGCAAGCGATCGATTTCGGATTGCGGCACACCCGTGACATCGCGCGGCAAACGGCGGTCAAGATCAGCCCGGGTCAGATTGATCTCAAGTTCGGCATTCATCAGGTCTTGATCATAGCGAAGCATATTCTGATCGAAAGCGATTTGCGCTTGGGCCAAGCTGCTTAGCTGTTGCGTATATTGCGCCTCTCGGTTCATCACATCAAGTTCGAGGGACTTATTGCGCAGCGTGATCAGCGGCGTGCCGGCCGCCACAAATGTCCCATCTTCTTGATGCCGGACCGTCACCCTGCCGCCTTCGACAGTGTCCAAATAGACCGTTCTTTCTGGGACCAAAAGAGCGTTGACCGGCACGCTTTCTTCAAACGGCCGAAGCGCCACGGTCCCGATCGTCATCCGCGCCTCTGAAACAGTCGCGCTAGGGTTCAGCCCGCCCGACACATAGACCACGCCGCCGACGATCAACAACGCCGCAACCGAAGCACCGATTAGCAATGGCTTGTGGCTGCGCTGACGCACGGACGCTTGGTCCATGCTTGCATCGCCTGAGCCACTAGCCTGCACCGTGTCGCCACTCGCTGGATGCGGTAAAACCGCTACGGGCTTGTTTGGCCGATCGCCCTTACGTTTCATCTTTGGCAGCGGTTTCATTTTATCGCCTCACTGTATTACATACCTAATACACCACACTTCTGGTTTACTTGTCAACAAGAAAAATATGCTATAGGTTGAACATCATCGCGAAGCCCGCTCAAACAGGCTTCCAGAGCAATTGGAACCATCCTGATGAGCCAACCAAACCCAGTCTGGAATGACGATTTGCCGATTTACCGGCAGATCACAGACATCATTATTCGCCGGGTGCTGGATGGCATTTATCCAGAAGGCGAACTGCTGCCGTCAGTGCGCGGCGTCGCGGATGAGTTTAATGTCAGCCCACTCACCGCAGCCAAAGTGTTCCAAGAGCTCGACAAAGAAGGATTGACGATCAAGCGCCGCGGGATCGGCGCGGAAGTCTCCCCAAACTCGCGGGCACGTCTGCTGGAGAGCGAACGCGCAAAATTCTTGAACGAAGAATGGCCGCGCATCCAAGAACGAATCAAGCGTCTCGAATTGGATCCCGCAGAATTGCTGGCAAAATAAGCGCGACCCAACAGCCCGCGCCGTCACAGCTAAGGGCTTTCCTTTTTGCCTCATCACCCCCAAATGCGCGGCATGAAATTAGAAGATCGCGCCGCTGAGATTGAAGACGAGTTTGGGTTTCTCGATGATTGGGAAGACCGCTATGCGCACATTATTGATCTTGGCAAAGCCAACCCCCCTTTAAACGCAAACGAGCGCACTGAAGAAACGAAAGTGCGCGGCTGCGCGTCGCAAGTCTGGATGGTGCTGACACCCGCAGAGGGTGACCGGATCGACATTCGTGCGGAAAGCGATGCGATGATTGTGTCGGGCTTGATCTCAATCCTGATCCGCCTCTTCTCAGGGGCATCCCGGGCTGAGATCCATGCTTTTGATGCCGATGCATTCCTCACAAAGATTGGCGTCAAAGGCGCGTTAAGTGCGCAGCGTTCAAATGGCCTCGCCTCAATGCTGGCGCGGATCCAGGCGGCCGCAGCTTAGACGCCATAAGTATCTGCGAGCGACCGCAATATGGAAAGCCCACGTTGTTCTGCGAGAGCAGGGCGAAGCGCAAAAGCCTTCGCAATGGTCGATCGAGACGCTTCGCGGACAACCAATTTGAGCAAAAAACTCAAATCATCGTCGCCTAAAACCGAATGAACTTGAGCAAGCCGCCCACGCGCAGCTTGTGCGTGTGAATTCCCCCGCCCAGGGATGACGCTTTGCCCCTTGCCCCGGCGCCCTTGCGCGAGCCCGCGCCAATTCATCGTGGCAGCATTGCCAGACCGGTCCATCACCTCAAGGTCGGAGGTGAATTGTTGGCAGGCTTTGCGGATACGTTCCCGCAGCGATTGAGACGCGCAGTTCGTCATCAGCATCTCCAACAAAGAGCGCGCATAGGGCTGAGGCACCGCGACAAGATCGGTGGCTTGAAAGGGGGCATTCTTGTTGTCTGTCCGTCTCCCCGCCCAAATCAGAACCTGGTTAGACTCAGCCCCAAACGGCCTGAGATCGTTGCGAAGCCTCAAGACTTCGATATCGGCGCCGCTTAGTGATCCGATGATCCGACCTCTGCGATCTGTCGACCGCCACACACTCCAAGCATCAGCCTGGGTTTTGGCCGCAACCCCGCCCCGTTGCAACGCACGAACCAGCCGCTGATTCATGTCAGCTGCAAGAGCATTGGCGCAAAAGTCATGATGCCTTGCTCGAGAGTTTCGAGCCAAGAATCGAAGCCCGCATCGTCGCGCATCTCTTCAATTCGGTGACACGCATGCGCGACGGTTGAACGATCGCGCTGAAACGCGAATGCCACCCGGGACAGGCTCATACTCATTGCCACATGTGCCAGATACATCGCGATTTGGCGGGCGCGCACCAATTCGCGCCGACCCCGTTCGGGCAATAAAATATCTTCAGCTTTTACGTCCAACGCATAGCCGACAAGACTCGCGGCAAGCCGCGCATTGTTCTTGTCGATCCTTTGTTGACTTCCCACGCCACACCTCCTTCGCCTTAGCGGACGCAAAGCTTAGCACGGAGGAATTAGGTGTAGGAATATTTTCCTATCAATGAATTTAAATCTATTAAAATCAGGCGGCTAAATTTCGTCCTACCGCGAAGGAAGTGTCGAACTCGCCTCCGCCTAGTCCGCGCAGGCGGGAATTTGGAATGAGCGCATCATGGCAGAGGATTTGGACTGCGCTTCCCATCTGTCGGAGCGGCAAACGCAACCAAGCATGTGTGTCTTGCGTCCGCTCAATCATCCCACCAACAGGCTCCCGTTCTTCGCATGAACGCTCGAGCCCAAGCGACCACATCTCGAATGTGGCTTGGTCCAGTTCTGCGAGTCTTTGGCCGCGCATGTCGCGGCCGAACACGTTGCGCAAACCAGACCCTACGAGGCGGAATCGCGCATCGCCGTCTTCCCGAAGTTCAACGATAGATACCTCAGACAGATGCGCCCGAATTTCGCCCGGATCCAATTGCTCGCGAACCGGCAATAGGGAATCGCGACAACAGGCACGCCAATGTCGGATCAGGTCTGATTGTGCTCGCGTAAGCCCCGGAAAATCCGTTGACATAGATCGCATTGCCACCCCCGTGGTGATTCGATTCTCAGTGATGAATCAGTTCGAATCACCAGGCAAGAGGAGATGCAATAATTTTTTAACCTATATTACCGAATACTTTCATTTCGATATCGAATCAAGTTTTTTGTTTCGATTCCGAACTACTTCTCAAGTTTTCCAAGCCCCATCTCTTTGGCGAGCGCTGATCGCTTACGGGCATAGCTAGGTGCGACCATGGGATAATCATATGGCAGTCCCCACTTCTCACGATACTCTTCCGGGCTCATGCCATATTTGGATCGTAAGTGACGCTTCAGAGACTTAAACTTCTTGCCGTCTTCCAAGCAGATCAAGAAATCATCGGTGATCGATTTCTTAATCGGGATCGCAGGTTCAGGCGTCGCAACAGCTCCGTTCGACGCTTTCAAGGCTTCCAATGTTGAATGAACATCCCGGATCAGATCCGGCAATTCTTCACTTTGGATTGGATTATTACTGACATATGCCGACACAATATCTGACGCATATTCCAGTATAACAGCTGGCGCCGCGTCGTCGCGGTTTAGACTATCGCTCATTAACGTACCCCTTTGTAACGACAAATATATATGATCTGTGTCGGAGGGGAGTAAACGGAAAATTGCAGATCTATTCTACATTAAGCCTCGTTTTGCTTCATGTATTGAGCGAAAGCCACATTGTTTGGCCGGTAAAGACTTGTTGATCGCGCGCGCCCAGTGCCGAATCTATTGCGCGAACAGTACGACCAACATGACCACACCCAACAAAACCGCAGACCACATTGCCATACCCAAAGTCAAAGGCCCTCGCGCCAACGCGCCGCGTGGACTGAACGTCGTCTCGATCTTCTCGAACGTGCTTGCGCCAATGCGCCCAAAGAAGGCTGTCATGGCTGGGCCTGCTTTGCCCCAAACTGTTCCAGCCCATTTGACCATGCCATAGCCGGGCTTGCGGAAGACCCAATCTGTATCGAGAATCGTCCCCGGCTTTTCTGGCGGGTAAAGGCCAAACCGCTTGAGCAGAATAAAGGCGAGCACGGCGAACATCAGCAATTGCAACTGGGTCAGCACATGATCGAGCGTGTATGGCGAATACGGTTTAATTTCTTTTCCCGAAGCCAAACAAACATCAGCTGGCGCCGTCACCGTACAAGGCAGCATATTATACAGCCAACCATAGCCAAACCCGCCAATCGTCGGCAGTCCAATCGCGATACAAATGAACGCCGCCATACCCATAGCCAGGAGCATATTGAACGGCGCCTCTTTGACGCGGATGCCGCTATCATGCCCAAAGAACGTGAAATACGGGATCTTGATGCCCGAATGCTCAAGCACACCGGCAGATGCAAACAACAGCATCAGCCAGACGATCACATAACCTTCGGTCGCCACGGCGCTCATTGTCATCGCCTTTGCGACAAATCCGGAGAAGAGCGGGAAGGCCGAAATCGAGACCGCCCCGATGATACAGAAGATCGTGGTCCAAGGCATCGATTTGTAGAGACCGCCGAGCTCGCTGGCCTTGGCTGTACCGACGCGATAGAGCACTGCGCCCATGCTCATGAACAAGAGGCCCTTATAGATGATATGGGCGAATGCGTGAGCCGCCGCGCCATTGATGGCGAGCGGTGTCCCGATCCCAATCGCGCAAATCATAAAGCCAAGCTGGTTGTTGAGCGAGTAAGACAGGACTTTGCGCAGATCGTTTTCGATGACCGCGAAGAAGACCGGAAAAACCGTCATGATCGCGCCAATCCAAATCAGCATCTCAAACCCTGGGAACATCCGGGCAAAGGCATAGACGGCAAGTTTGGTCGTAAACGCAGATAGCACGACAGCGCCAACAACCGTTGCTTTTGGATACGCGTCCTGCAGCCAGTTATGAAGGAACGGAAAGGCGGCTTTGATGGCAAAAGCCGCGAAGATGAATTTCGCACCCGGCTGATCGAAAGAGGTGAACGCATCGAGCGACAGGCTGCCGGTGGATTTGTACACATATGCCAGGCCATTGAGCAGCAAAACGCCAGAGAAGATCTGTACGCCAAGATAGCGCATGGCCGCTTGATAAGCGGCTTTGGTGCCGGCCCGCAGGATCAGGAAGACAGAACTAACAGCGGTAATCTCCCAGAAGATAAACAGCGTCATCAGATCGCCGGCAAAGGTCGCCGCGACCGCAGCCCCCGCATAGGCGAGCGCCATTCCGTCTTGCATTCGATCGTCTGTATGGAGCGCATAAATCGCGTTCAGCAAAGCAGCGATCAGGAAGGCCAGTCCGAAAATAAATGAAAGACTATCAACCTTGTAGAGCACCAAATCTAAGCCCACAGTCGAAACTGTCGCTAGATCTGTTCCGCGCTCGGCCATCGCCAAGAGTAAAATTGCAATGACGGGCGTTGCGACCATCATGGCTTGGCGCACCCGCTGGACTGGGATCAAACAGCCGGCAAAGCCGACAAGAATGAGCAATAGGCCCGGATTGATTTGACCGATCAGCCCGCTCATGAGTCTTGCTCCACATCGTGCGGCGTGGTGTCGGCTTCGCCATAATAGTCTTCATCGCGGCGCAGTAATTTCCCCAGCGGCCAACCGGACAGCACCGCAAGTGCAAACGCGCCAAATCCCCAAAGCGCGTAAAAGCCATTGGCATTCGCGAAATCGAGATATTCGTGACGGTTCACGGCAAAGTCGATCAGCACCAGCGCTATGGCGATGACGACGGTGAGGATCAGCAGCATTAGCGGTGTCCGCGGCGAGCTAACCCAGCCAAACAGCAAGCGCGACATTGGATGCATATCGTCATCATTTGGCGCCGGCAGGTCTTGTTCGGGTTTCACGAACCGCCCACTAGAATCGCGTTCGGGAGGAAGGTTCATGGCTGACCCCCTGCTATTGTCATATAGGCTGACGGCACACGTTCACCGACCGCAGGTTCTAAGAAGTCTGACATGGGCCCAACGGCAAAGAACATCAGGAAACACAAGAACGCCGTGAAACATGGCGCCGCCACGGTCAGCATAGGCGCGCCACCTGGTCGCTTATACGGCGCAGGCTCCCCGCTGCTTGGCGGCGGCATCAGCGCCAATATGGGGATCGGCAGCAGATAGGCGATGTTCAGCAAAGATGAGATGATCAGGATGTAGGGCACATAATCTAGGCCAGCATCCGCCGCGCCTTGCATTAATTCATACTTCGGCCAGCCCCCGACCAGCGGCGGAATGCCAATGATCGACATAGACGCGACAAAGAACGCGATAAAGATCAGCGGCATTCGTTTTCCGAGCCCGCGCATCTCTGAAATATTCTGTTTGCCCGTGGCGACATAAATAGCGCCGGCGCACATGAAGAGCGTGATTTTACCCACCGCATGCGCCGCGATTTGTAGCGATCCACCCAAGAACCCAGCAGGGTCGGCGAGCATCGCGCCACAGGTGACATAGGCTAGCTGCGCCACGGTTGAGTAAGCGAGGCGCGCTTTCAAATTGTCTTTGGTCATCGCCACCAAGGAGGCGACAACAATCGTAAAACACGCCACGCCGAGTATAAATTCTCGCGACGCTGTCGCATTGAGAATTTCCTCGCCAAAGATGTAGATTGCCACTTTGAGAATGGTGAACACACCAGCCTTCACCACCGCCACCGCATGTAAAAGCGCCGAGACCGGTGTTGGTGCGACCATGGCGTTGGGGAGCCAGAAATGGAATGGCATCAGCGCCGCTTTGCCGACCCCGAAGGCGAATAGGATGAGCAGCGCGCTCGCGACAACGGGCGTCAGCCCTTCAGCCTGCTGCAGCAATCCGCCGGGGACAAAATCGAGGCTACCCGCCAAGGCGCCAGTCCAGATGACTGCGACCAGTAAGAACCCAATCGACGTCCCGAGCAGCGTCATCAGATAGATGCGGGCACCACGCTGCGCATTCGCGTCGCCTTTATGCGCAACCAACGGATAGGTTGAGAGCGTCAGAATTTCGTAGAACACGAACAGCGTGAACAGATTGGCCGACAGCGCTACGCCCATCGCCCCAAACAGCGCGATCGCAAAACACATATAGAACCGCGTCTGGTTCCGCTCGCGATTGCCGCGCATATAGCCGATCGAATAGAAGCTATTGACGATCCAAAGCCCACTCGCGACGATCGCAAACAAAGCACCCAGCGGTTCGGCCCGGAATGCGAATTCAAGGCCTGGGACAGCCTCCCCCAAGCTCAACTCAACTGGCTCACCTGCGCTGACTTTCAAAGCAATGGTGATGGCGACAAAGAACAATGCCCCTGCCCCGACCAGAGTGACGCATTCGCGGAGATCAGGGACGCGGCCGACAAGCCAAATCCCGGCACAAATCAGAAGCGGCAGCACAAGGGCAGCAGCAATGGCGAGTTCACCACTCATGATGCGCCTCCAATAAACAATGCAGCTGCAGCATCTTCAGCCAGTCCCGCAACAAAGCCGCCTTGGACACCGACCCAGATATTCGCGAGCGCCAAGATCCATAGCGGCACCAGAATAAGCAAAGGCGCTTCTTTGTGCCGTTTGTTCGGATTGGTCGGCGCGCGGAAGAATACGGCTTCCAGGATGCGCCCCATATCGACAACAGCCAGCAAGCTAGAGAACATCACCACGGCGACAGCCCACCACCATCCATGGTCGAACAAAGCGCTGACAAGGGCAAACTTGGATTGAAAGCCCGCGGTCAGCGGCACACCGATCAAAGACACCGCGCCAATCGCAAATGCCGTCATCGTCCATGGCGAGCTACGTCCGAGGCCGCGCATATCCTGTAGCGACGTGCCTTTATAGGTGAGCACAACTCCGGCCAGCGCCATGAACAATGCGCCCTTGATCAGGGCATGATTGACCAGATGGAACAGGCCAGCCGATACGCCTGCAGCGGTTCCGATCGAAATCCCAAGCAACATATAACCGACCTGGGCGACAGATGAGTAAGCCAGCGTCCGGCGCACATCGGTCTGGAACACCGCTTGGAACGAGCATGCCACCATCGCGGCAATGCCCATCGGCATCAGGATCCAAATCAGGGTCGAACCTTCGAATGCGAATTCAAGCCCAAACACTGTGAATAGGAACCGCACCAGCGCATAGACAGCCACTTTCGTTGCCGTTGCGGCCAGAAACATGGTCACAAAGCTGGGACTGTAAGCATAGGCATTCGGCAGCCATTGGTGCAGCGGAAACATGGCCGCCTTAATCCCGAGACCAACTACGATGAAGGCGAACCCCGCGAAGACTGCTTTATTGTCCTGAACGCTCTCAAGACGGACCGAAAGTTCCGCCATGTTGAGCGTGCCGGTCGCGGCGTAGAGGAAGCCAACACCAACGACGAAGAAGGACGCACCAATCGTACCCAGAAGCAGGTAGTTGCCCGCTGCCGGCAAAGCGCGACGATCGCGTGAAGCGCCCAATGCCACCAGGACATATGTCGCGATCGAGCTGATCTCGAGGAAGACAAATAGGTTAAACGCGTCGCCGGTTGATGCGACGCCTGTCAGGCCGGTAAAGCAGACCAGATAAGCTGCGTAAAACATTGCAGTTTTGGCGTCTCGAATTTCCGCCAGAACGGTGGGCCAGCTGAAAATCGCGGCCAGAAAACCGATCGCCGTGACCAGCAGCAGAACCATGGAATTCAGAGCATCGATGCGGAACTCAATCCCCGCATCCGGACGCCAACCGCCCATCGCGTATGAGATCACCGCGCCGCCTTCAACCGATTGAACTTGGGACAGAAGCACGATTGCCATGACCAGCGAAAAGCCAGTTGCCAAAACGCTCAAGAACCAGGCGATCCGCCCATTCGGCATAAAGGCCGCAATCGGCGCCATGAGCATTGGAATCGCAATCAGCAATGCTGGCGCGTGTGCCGCAAGCGCATCAGGCACCAGAGAGGAAATGAACTCGATCATACCGCTCCAGCCTTACTTTTCTCTGCGTCGGCCGCCGCTTCGGCAATTGCCACTTCAAGATCCATTTCCCGGATCTCGTCGACCTCGACCGTGCCATACGCCTCACGAATGCGAACAATGATCGCGAGCCCCACGGCCAATGTGGCAACGCCAACCACAATCGCTGTCAGCATCAAAACGTGCGGCAGGGGATTGGAATAGACGTTCTCCATTCCCGCTTCACCATAGGCTTTGGCAGCGCCATAAGCAGCATCCACTGCGGCCGCGCCGTGCTCAGCGGCTTCGCCCGCATGATCGGCGCCGTCTGCGTGCCCGTCGCCGTGACCTTTGTCTTTTTTATAATCCTTGCCAAACAGGATCGGTGCGGTGCCGCCATCGATCCGCGCTAAGGATGTGTAGAACAGAATGATCGAGGTTTGGAAAAGACCCAATCCAATCAAACGCTTGATCAGATTTGTTGCCGCAAATGCGATATACAGACCGATCATCATCAACCCAATGATCGCCCAATAGTTTCCGCGTTCGAGGATGAATTCCAGCATATCTACCAGTCCTCATCCCGGATTTCGCTGACCCGGCCTGCAAAGGCATAGAAGATCGTCACCATCGATCCGGCAACCGCAAACAAAACGCCAATCTCAATCACGATAATTCCCGTGTGCTGGCCCAAATGTCCGCCAGGCGCTTCCCGGAACAGTGCATCATAGTCGAGGAAGTTTCCGCCCATTGCGAGCGCCCAAAAACCAACGCCGACATAGATGATAAAGCCAAGTCCCGCGATGAACCGCGCAAAGCCAGGTGTGATGGCGCGCATGGTTGGCGCGATCCCGAAGATCAGCGAGTAAAGGATCACACAAACCGCCAGAATAACGCCAGCTTGGAAGCCGCCGCCTGGGCTGTATTCGCCATGAAAATGGACGTAAAAGCCGTATAGCGCGATAATCGGAATCAGCGCTTTCGCGACAACGCGGAGAATGACGTGATGGTCGCCCTTCATGACTCCTCCTCATCTTTCTTGAGCGGCGTCAGACGATCCTCGCGGCGCACGCTGGCGCCCAATGACCGCTCACCAAACCCGAGCAGCAAAGACACGGCAAGCCCAGCGGCAAAGACAACGCCAACCTCGCCCAATGTATCAAATCCCCGATAGCTTGCGAGCACAGCGGTGACGATGTTTGGAATCGCGATTTCAGGATAGGTCCGTTCGATGAAATCAACGCCGACGCCAGTATTGGCGGGGGATGTTGCGTCACCGAACCCTGGCAAATCGATGGTCGCGTAGATCAAAATGGCGCCGGTTGCGATGACAACCAATAGCGGAACAATCCGCGCCGCGCCCTTCTCAGCTTTTGCCGTGCGCGAGGTCAGGACCATCGCGCCCAAAAACAGCGCCGTCGAAATGCCAGCGCCAACAGCGGCTTCAGTAAAGGCGACATCGACCGCGTCGAGCGCGACAAACCAGGTGGCCGACACGAGCGAATAGATCCCGGACAGCATCACAATCGCAAATAGGCTGCGCAAGCGCGCAATCGCGATCGCGACCACGAACAAGATCGTCAGCAAGGTAATATTGAGCAAATCAATGGCGAGCGTCGCGCCCTCAAAGCCGGTCATTCCTCGCCTCCATCTTGACGACCGATGCGCCCGATCAATGGCTGTAATCCAGCCGTATGCGCCGCATTGGCAAGGGCATGCGACGAGGTCGGGCCGGTCAAGAACAAGAACAGCCACACCACGGCAAGCTTGAACACGACGGCGAAACTCGGCGCGAGCAATGCCATCCCGACCAGCGCAAGCGTTGCAGCGGCTGTATCCGTGACACTCGCGGCATGGAGTCGAGAATAAAAGTCCGGAAAACGCAAAACGCCAATTGTGCCGATCACTGCAAGCAGGGCGCCAGCCAATAAAAGCGCTGAACCTAAGGCCGGACGAAACGCATCCCAGAGCTCTATCACAACGTTCATTTTGGCTCTCCCTTCCCGCGGCGGGTCAGTGAGACTTGGAAGGAGCGATAGCGGAAGAATTTCAATATGGCGATCGTGGCAACGAAATTGATCAGCGCGTACAGGATTGAAATATCGAGAAAATCTGGTCGACCAGTGAGAAAGCCGATAACGCCAAGTAGGAGAATAATCTTGGTTCCGAGCGAGTTCACCGCCAGCACACGGTCATACAGAGTCGGTCCGCTCAAAGCGCGGATGAGCATGAGCGCTATCGCGACAACAAGGGCAATCGCGGCGGCGCCAATCATGACGTCACCTTCCCGTCGCAAGCGTCGCGAGACCGGCGATCCATCTCGTCAAAGGCCCCTGGCCCAGCTGAGTCTTCGTAGAGCGCGTGGACAAGGATTTTATTCCCCTCAACTTCAACGCTCACCGTTCCCGGCGTCAGAGTGATGGAGTTCGCAAACACGGTGCGCGCGAGATCGCTTTCGCAGGCGGTTTTTACTTTTACGAGCGCCGGATTGATATCCAAGGTCGACCGCAAGCAGGCTTTGATCACGACCCAATTGGCTTTGAAGATCTCCACCACCAACCAGCCCCAATAAGCCAGAAGTTGCGGCAATCGGGCATAAGGCGATCCCTCGCGGTCGAGGATATCAAATCGATACGCTAAGATCGCAGAGAGAAGGATCGAAACCGCCCCCAGAGACGCAATCAATGGCTTTGTGAGCGTATACTCACCTGATAGGCCGGTCCAAAGCGCAACCAGAACAACAATCAATCCAAGAAAGTAGCCCACGCGCCCTGCGCTCCCAAATCTCTTACTAAATTAGGTACAGGCGCAATTAGAGCTGGAATCAACCTTTGGCCAGTCAAAACCGACCACTTATGTGCGAAAAATTATCTACTTGCCGAAAACAAGGCTGGCGGTTCGACGCGCCGTAGAGAATGCGGATTCGTCGTTTGCTTGATCGGAACTTACGTTTGGATCGTTCGAGCGGTCGGGTGAAAACGCCGATGACAACGACCAATTCCAATACCGAAGCGTGGTTTGGGCCTTCGCGACGCTGAGCAGATCATAAGTTTCTTCAAGATAGCCAAACATTCTATCGACTGAGCCGTCTTCGGCTTGCAATGGCCGCTTCAAGGCGAGCCAGAAATTTTTCAGTGACGGTTTTTTGAGACCGGTTGCTTTGCACAAGACGGCAATGCCATCCGAGCCTGGATCGCTCAAAATCTTAGCGCTCGTGACCGGCTTGATTCCGGCCAAATAGCCGATCTCCTGAACCAATTCGGGAGTCATCCCGGACACTGCAGCAGCTTCGATGGCGTGTTCCAGACTGTCATATGGACTGCGCTCGATGGCTGCACGATTGCGCTGTCGACGCTCGATCAGTTGCAGCGTTTTGCGCGCCACCGGATCTGCCCAGCCCTCTTTTGCAGCGATCGCGAAGACGTCGCCGCACATGCCAACCATTTCCGAACGGTCGGCCGCGTGGCGCTGCAAAATGATACGGCGCGTATTGCGATCGGACCACCAAAACATTGCCATCGCTTGGGCCGGTTTAAGCTCCAGACGGGTGATCAATAGCTCGACCAGGCCTTCTTCGCCGCGTGAGCGACTGACCAGCACGTCTACGGCTGTTTCTGAAAGCTCTGCCCCCTTGTTTCCGAGGAGCGCTTTGACCACCGAGATTTCGCCGCGCCTAGCCAATTGGTCAGCCACGGCAACGGGCACCTTCTTCCGCTTGGCAATCATAATCCGATGTTCGATCGAGACATGATCAATGATTTCAAGCAAATCGGAGCTATCGAATGCGTCGCTTGTCTCCAATAAGGGCTGCGCAATCTCTAGGTCGCACTGTGCAAGATACCGCAACACACGGCGCGGCGCTTCGCTCATCACAGCCAGTCGGCTGGCGCACAATAATCGCTCTTCTTCGGTCGCATGAAACAGCATATCGAGGAGAATGTCGCCGCCCATAGAGCGATCTTGAGGCGCCACTTGAGAGCCTGGCAAGGCAATATAATCAATCAAACGGCGCAGCAAAATCTTGCGCGCATGCCCGGTTTCGCTTGGCATGTCGTCAATTGGGTTTAATTCGCTCATCGGCCCGCTCCGGCTGTGAATCCGCACAACCTTGCCGTGAACTCGTTAACAATCCGATGAGATTAGGTTTTAGCTTTTCCAGGATGGACGACGAATAAAAGCATGCTCGCAGCAAGCATCGCGATCGCCAGCGCAAACAATTGCCCGCCATCTGTTGGAGTGTCCGCACCCAGCGATAGCGGCACTTCGCGCCCCAAAACGTTTGGCATCAGGTGAAAAGCAACCGCGCCAGATAGGATCAGGAACGACAATCCCGCCCCAAGACGGCGCGTCACCGGCAATAATAACAGAAACGCCGCCAACAGTTCGCCAATCGCGACAAGCACCCGGCCCGTAGGTTCGAACAAAGCGATTTGAGTCTTTGCCGCGATGGTTGCAAAAACGATGTTCTGTCCCGCCGGATCAAACAGTTTCACGCTGCCCTCGGGCGGGTTCGGTAATGGATGAATCGTCGCCTGAACAAACATGGCGATCAAGAATAGAGCCAGCCCCCAACTCCCCAACTGACGCATGGCTCGCATGGATGTCTCTCCTAATCTAATCAAATATGACTAGCACGCCGATCAGACAGCTCCAAGACAAAGGCTTGCTCTGCGCCGACATTTCCTGTTGCGTGTTCTCAAATCCCGCGACAGTTTAATCGGCTGGGAGCAAGGGCAAGAAGCATGAGCGAGAAGCCAGAAACGGCTGAAGACCTCGAAGATCCGGATATTCTGGAAGAAGCGCGTTCTCCCCTTAGCGGCATGGGCTCCGCAATGAGTGCTGGCGCCTCTTTGCTCGAAACCGCGCAATCGATGATGGCTCAGAAAACCCGTCGTGGGGTCAAAATTGAGCTACCTGCTTATCTGTCTGTCCAAGCCACTTGGTTCATCGCCTTTGGCCTGCAAATGGTGCTGTTTCCCTATTTGATCACCAATAAATTGGGGCTCGGCGGCACCGAACTTGGCATTGCCAATCTCGCCTTGTCTGGTCCATCGGTTGTCTTCTTATTGCTGGGTGGCGTGATTGCAGAGCGGGCGTCCGGCAAGTCGCTTTTAATGATCTTGCACTTGTTCGCAGCGCTGCCGGCATTTGCATTGGCGTTCGCGCTCGCCACCGACAATCTCAGTTATCCTTTGATGATTGCCTATGGCTTGGCGCTCGGCACGGTTGGCGCCTTTATGATGCCGGCACGCGACTCGATTTTGAACGAAGTGGTGGAACGGCGCGAGCGGGTCGGCTCAGGCGTAACTCTCCAGCAAGGCGTCGCTTTTGCGACGCTCGCTCAATTTGCGGCCCAGATAACCGGCCTGATCCTGGGCGGCTATGCGGACAAAATGACCAAAATGCCAGAATGGCTTGGCGGCTTTGGCGTCGGACCAATTGATAGTTGGTTCTTATTGGCGCTTCAGGGCGCGGTTGTTGCTGCGGGCGCGTTGCTCGCTTTCATGCTCGCGAAAGGTCGGAAAGTGAAAACCGGCCGCTCAGGCTTCGGCGCCGCCTTTGGGGATATTGGCGAAGGCTTCAAAGTTGTTGCTGGCGACGCCAAACTCTGGGCGATGACCGTATTGATGTTTGGGGTTGGAATCTTCGTGATCGGCGCTTTCTTAGTCGTGCTGCCAATCATCAATCGCGATGTTTACGGGCTTTCTGGCGATGGCATTCGAGACATGTTCGTGACGTTCTGGCTCGGGGCATTCGTCTCATCCGTGGCGCTGTCTTTGTTTAAGAACATCAAGCGTCAGGGCCGCCTTCTTTTGATCGCGCAGCTTTTAGGCTCGCTCGCTATCCTGCCGATGATGACTCGGATCCCACACGAGGCGTTTTTAGCCATTGTCTTCACCTGGGGCCTATCGGCCGTGGTTTCGATCGCCATGAGCCGCTCGATTGTTCAAGACGCCGCCCCGAAAGATCAGTTGGCTCGGGTGCTCTCAATCTATCAGCTTGGATTTATGGCGGGCGCACCTTTTGGCGCAGCGATTATGGGCTGGCTGGTCGACGCGTTTGGGCCGTATAAAATCGCGATCGTGCCGGCGGCCGGCATGACAATTTTGATCCTATGGATGGCTTTGCGAACACCGATATGGAATCTAAAAAACGAGGCGTACAAACCCAAATCGTAACGCCCTGGGAGGAAAATCCGTGAAAAAACTTGGCATAGGTCTCGGCGTTTTCGTGCTGCTCAGCACAGCGGTGTGGTGGATGATCGGGTCAGATTGGCGACGCCTTATCACCAGTCTTCCAACTGATGCAGAAGTTTTGTTCTGGACCGAAAGCCAGCGCGATGCCGGATTTCGGATGATGGATCGCGTCCCGATGCTCGTGGCGGCCCGCGAAATCCCGACATCCAACACGGTCAGCCTCTTAGAAGAGGGCCCGGCGCTGACACTGCCAATTGATATCGATGCCTATATGACCGAGCAGCGCCATGCCGCCCTGGTCGTCCTTCAGGACGGAAAGATCCGGCTGGAACGATATGGCTTAGGCTTCCAAAATGATGGGCGTTGGACCAGTTTCTCAGTCGCCAAGTCCTTTACCTCCACCCTGGTTGGGATCGCGGTCAAAGAAGGCGATATCGAATCTTTGAGCGACCCTGTCTCGAAATATATTTCCGGGCTCGAAAACTCCGCCTATGACGATGTCACGGTCGAACAGCTTTTGACCATGTCGTCGGGCGTGGCGTGGGACGAGACTTATACGGATCCTAACTCTGACGTCGCCAAGTTCAATCTTCATGTCGCCGAAGATGGCGGGTCGAACTTGGTCAGCTATATGGCGACCTTGCCCCGCGCTCATCCGGCGGGAGAGGTTTGGAACTATTCAACTGGCGAGACCAACCTCATCGGCGTCCTGGTCGGCGAAGCAACGGGCCGGACGCTCTCGGAATATCTCTCAGAGAAAGTATGGAAGCCGTATGGCATGCAGCAACATGCCTCATGGTTGCTCAACGATGACGGTACCGAGATTAGCGGCTGCTGTATTCAAGCGGCGACTCGTGACTTTGCCCGCTTTGGTCAATTCATCTTGGAAGGCGCGCAGATCGATGGCGAACGGCTGGTGCCAGAGGATTGGTTAGAGCGCGCCACGACGACGCGCATTGGGTATGGCGAGCCGGGTCATGGATACGGATATCAATGGTGGACTTATGATGATGGGGCTTTCGCCGCTGATGGCATTTTCGGGCAAGGCATCTTCATCGACCCAAGCCGCAATCTCGTGATCGCGACCAACAGCAATTGGACCACAGCCTTAGGCGATGTCGATGGCGAGCATGCGAAACGGGAAGACTTCTTTAAGCTTGTGACCGCTGCGATCGACGCCGAAGCTGCCAATTAGGCGCACGCCGCCGCTCTTGCGCATTCTGCATAGATGATATGGCAAAGCCGGACTTTGCTGGCTGACACCGCGCACCTAAATCGGTGGACGTCATAGGAGCGCACCATGAAACATTTCGGAGACATCGCCTTCACCGAACACGTGAAAGCCGAGCAAGAAGCGCGCGGCTCGCGCGAGATGTATGCCGGGATGACCGCGCGCCCTACTCCATCGGGCTTTAGTGATCGAGAAGCGGCCTTTATCGCCATGCGCGACAGTTTTTATATGGCGACGGTCTCAGAAGACGGTTGGCCTTATATCCAGCACCGCGGCGGCCCGCGCGGATTTCTGAAACTCTTGTCTGACACCCAAATCGGGTTCGCGGATTATCGCGGCAATCGCCAATATGTTTCGGTGGGAAATCTTGAGACCGAAAAACGTGTTTCTCTTTTCCTGATGGATTATCCCAATCGCGCCCGCCTGAAACTCCTCGGCAAGGCCCGCGTGCAAGAGGCGGATGCAAACCCGGATCTCGCCTCAGAACTCGCGGTCGAAGGCCAAGGCAAGGTCGAACGCCTCTTCACAATCGACGTGGAAGCGTTCGATTGGAACTGCCCTCAATTCATCACACCGCGCTTTACCGAAGCCGAATTATCCTCAAGCCTGACCCCTTTGGTGGAAGAGCTGCAGACGCTCCGGCAGGAGAATGCCTTCCTGAAGCAGGAACTCGGGCGCTGACGCTAAACGCAGACGACTCTAAAAAATCTCTTCACAAAGTGTTGACGCGCGGGGCCGCCGGACCTAACTGCAGCGCATCGTTAGCAGTCGAGGGGTGTGAGTGCTAATGCTCGCATCGGGCTAACGAAACAAACACAATGAACTGACGAACAAGAGGTTTGCTCATGAAGTTCCGTCCACTAGGCGACCGCGTTCTGGTCCGCCGCGTTGAAGAAGCCACCAAAACTGCTGGTGGCATCATTATTCCAGACACCGCTACTGAAAAGCCGCAAGAAGGCGAAGTCCTTGCTGTTGGCAATGGCGCGATCGGTGATGACAATGAGCGCGTTCCGCTCGACGTCAAAGCTGGCGACAAAATCCTGTTCGGCAAATGGGGTGGCACCGAGGTGAAAATCGACGGTGAAGACCTGCTGATCATGAAAGAAAGCGACATCATGGGTGTGATCGAGGGCTAAGCCTCGCCTCCCATTTTTTCCAATCATTCTATTTGAAAGGTAAGCATTATGGCTGCCAAGCACGTAAAATTCGGCGCCTCTGCGCGCGAAAAAATGCTCGCCGGTGTGGATACACTGGCTGATGCGGTAAAAGTCACGCTCGGCCCTAAAGGTCGTAACGTTGTCATCGAAAAGTCTTTCGGCGCCCCGCGCACCACGAAAGACGGTGTCACAGTCGCAAAAGAAATCGAGCTTGAAGATAAGTTCGAGAATATGGGCGCACAAATGCTGCGCGAAGTTGCGTCTAAAGCAAATGATGTTGCTGGTGACGGCACAACAACAGCGACCGTTCTCGCACAAGCCATCGTTCGCGAAGGCATGAAGCGCGTTTCTGCCGGCATGAACCCAATGGACCTCAAGCGCGGAATCGACAAAGCAGCGGCTGAAGTTGTCAAAGATCTCGCGCACCATTCGCGCAAAGTGAAAGACAATTCTGAAATCGCAATGGTTGGCTCTATCTCAGCCAATGGCGACGCTGAAATTGGCGACATGATCGCAAAAGCGATGGAAAAAGTCGGCAATGAAGGTGTGATCACCGTCGAAGAAGCCAAGTCTCTCGAGACTGAGCTCGACGTTGTTGAAGGCATGCAGTTCGATCGCGGCTACCTGTCTCCTTACTTCGTAACCAATGCTGACAAAATGACGGCTGAGCTCGATGATCCATTCATCCTGCTGCACGAAAGCAAACTGTCTTCACTGCAGCCAATGCTGCCAATCCTTGAGTCTGTTGTTCAGTCTCAGCGCCCACTTCTGATCATCGCAGAAGACGTAGACGGCGAAGCGCTGGCAACTCTGGTTGTCAACAAGCTGCGCGGTGGTCTGAAAATCGCTGCTGTGAAAGCGCCTGGTTTCGGTGATCGCCGTAAAGCCATGCTGCAGGACATCGCGATCCTGACCGGTGGCCAGGTCATCTCTGAAGATCTTGGTATCAAGCTTGAGAACGTGTCTCTCGACATGCTCGGGACTGCGAAACGCGTCAACATCACCAAAGACGACACAACTGTCGTTGACGGTGCTGGTACGAAGAAAGACATCGAGGCGCGCGTGGGTCAGATCCGCAAGCAAATCGAAGATACTTCTTCGGATTATGACCGTGAAAAGCTGCAAGAGCGCCTGGCGAAACTCGCCGGCGGTGTCGCAGTCATCAAAGTTGGCGGCGCTACTGAGATCGAAGTGAAAGAGCGTAAAGACCGCGTCGACGACGCCCTTAATGCGACCCGCGCTGCGGTTGAAGAAGGCATCCTCGCAGGCGGCGGTACAGCGCTGCTCGCAGCGGCTGGCAACATTGACGTCACTGGCGAAAATGATGACGAGCAAGCTGGCATTGATATCGTCGCAAAAGCGCTTGAAGCGCCTGTGCGTCAGATCTCTGAGAATGCCGGTGTCGAAGGTTCTGTTGTGGTCAACACAATCCGCAACGGCAAAGGCAAAGGCTACGGCTTCAATGCGCAAACTGAAGAGTATGGCAACCTGATCGAAATGGGCGTTATCGACCCAGCGAAAGTGGTTCGCTCCGCTCTGCAAAACGCAGCCTCTGTTGCTGGTCTTCTGATCACCACTGAAGCCGGTATTGCCGAAGCACCTAAGCCAGACGCACCGGCCATGCCGGGCGGTGGCGGCATGCCAGACATGGGCGGCATGGGCTTCTAGCCTGGTCGATGAAAGCGAAAAATCAGTCTGGTGGACTGATTTTGGGGCTAGATGGCTGCGACAGCGGCAGGCCCACAAAAACACAAAGGGCGGCTCATTGGGCCGCCCTTTTTCATTTTGGATTGTTGGCGCTAAGCCTGAACCGGTTTCGGATAATACTGATCCATAAACCGCGCGACATAGGCCATCAGCGTTTTGTCTTGTTTGATGAAGCGCCCTAGTGGTTTCTCAACCGGCGTAACAATGGCAGCGCGCAACATTGGCACCGCACTAAAGTCAGCGGCCGTCGCGTTCTCACCAAACAGGAAGGGCTTATCGCCGAGCACCTCACGGATTGCGATCAAGTCTCGCCGGACCCGATCAAATCGATCTTCTTTTGTGTGCAAGCCCATGCCCTGTCCTTTGACCTGCGCCAAGGCCTGTTTACGGATATGGCCGGTGATGAAGCCGCGCAGGATCTTCGGAATATCGCTGAAAAAGGCCTCGCGGACATATTCCCAATTGTCATCCTCGCCCCAGCGATCGGCGACAATCGCGAAATAAATATGTTCCTCGACCATGCGGATGAGGGCACGAGAAATTCCGCGCTCGCGTTCAGACAGGCCTTCATCAAAGTCGATATCGGCAACGGTTTCGATAAAGGCTCGGATCTGCTCGCTATCCGGCGTTTCTTGGCCATCGACCTCAATGAAAGGCAATTTGCCATTTGGGGCTTTGCGGGGATCGCCGGTTTCAATGATTTCGTGCGGAATACCGGCGGCCTGCAACATGCACATCGACTTCATGCAAAATGGGCTGGCGGTCGGCTCTTCAAAGGCGGCGGGATAGACGGTGAGTTTGATCATGGGAGGTTTGGTCCTTGCTGCTGACATTCGGCTAGCACGCCCCTCTTGTCACTTTCTGTCAGGAGTGTTTGGTAAGATCCGTCATGGCCAAAAGTGATCGCCTTCTTCAATTGATGCAGTGTCTGCGAACCTTTCCGGCGCCGGTCAAAGCGCATGCTTTGTCAAAAGAACTCGGGGTCTCATTGCGGACGATTTATCGCGACATTGACTCGCTACGGCGCTCAGGTGCCTTGATCGATGGCGAAGCTGGTTATGGCTATACATTGCAAGAAGACCCGGCGCTGCCGCCAATGATGTTCAGCCGCGATGAAATGGAAGCCTTAGTGCTCGGCCTCCGCGAAGTGGTGCAAGTGGCTGACCCGGTCCTCGCCAAAGCCGCGGAGAATGCACTATCCAAACTCAAAGCCTCTCTGCCCGAACGGATGCGGGCGGAGTTTGAGCATGCCGTGCTCTATGCCAAACGCTCTTATTGCCGACCAGAAATCACCATCGACATTGAGGCGCTTCGCAATGCAACGCGCAATGAGCAAGTGATCGAGATCGATTATTCAGATGTCGAGGAGAACCGCACTCAACGCGCCATACAACCGCTGGCAATTGTCTTTTTCGATCGATCGCTGGTCGTCCTCGCTTGGTGCGAAATGCGCGCCGCGTATCGATCATTTCGGATCGACAGGATCCTCGAAATGACGGTCACTGAGCGATCGTTCCGGCCGAGGCGGGTGTCCATGTTGCGGGAATATTTGGATCGCTTGGAGCGGTCTTTTCCGGGAGATTGATCGCCCAGCCACGCTGAGCGAAACTGTTCACTCAAAATGCGCGCTCCAGTCTCTTGCATTTGCAAGTACCGCCGCGTAACGAGAGGCCATGAGCAAAGTCTATGAAAGCGCGGCCGCTGCGCTCGAAGGTGTCCTGTTTGACGGCATGGTGATTGCCGCGGGCGGATTTGGCCTATGCGGTATTCCAGAATTGTCGATCCAAGCCCTTCGCGATGCTGGCACAAAAGATCTGACCATCTATTCCAACAATGCGGGCGTTGATGATTTCGGGCTAGGCCTGCTCCTGCAAACCAAGCAGATCTCAAAAATGTGCTCGTCTTATGTCGGCGAAAATGATCTCTTCATGCAGCAATACCTGTCTGGCGAGCTGGAACTCGAGTTCAACCCGCAAGGCACGCTGGCGGAGCGGATGCGCGCCGGTGGTGCTGGTATCCCTGGATTCTACACCAAGACGGGCGTCGGCACCGTGATTGCCGAGGGGAAAGAAGTGAAGTCCTTCCGCGGCGAGGACTATATTCTGGAAGAAGGCATCTTCGCGGATCTCGCCATCGTCAAAGCATGGAAAGCCGACACGACGGGCAATGCGATATTCCGCAAAACGGCCCGCAATTTCAACCAGCCTGCCGCGACCTGCGGCAAGGTCTGCGTCATGGAAGTTGAGGAAATTGTGGAGCCGGGAGAGCTGGATCCAGACGCGATCCACATTCCGGGCATCTATGTGCACCGATTGGTACAGGGGACTTTCGAAAAACGGATCGAACAGCGTACTGTGCGGGAGAAAGCGTAATGCCTTGGACACGCGACGATATGGCGGCGCGCGCCGCACAAGAACTCGAAGACGGTATGTATGTGAATCTAGGGATCGGCATTCCGACCCTTGTCGCCAACCATATCCCGGATGGCATGACAGTCACGCTGCAGTCAGAGAATGGCATGCTCGGAATGGGCCCATTCCCGTATGACGGCGAAGAAGATCCCGACCTGATCAATGCCGGCAAACAGACCATCACCGAACTGCCGCACACCGCCTATTTCGATAGCGCCACCAGTTTCGGCATGATCCGAGGCGGCAAAATCGCGATGGCAATCCTGGGCGCAATGGAAGTTGCTGAGAATGGCGATCTCGCCAATTGGATGATCCCAGGCAAGCTGGTTAAAGGCATGGGTGGGGCCATGGACCTGGTTGCAGGCGTTGGCCGCGTGATTGTGATCACAGACCACAATAATAAAAAAGGCGCGCCGAAATTGCTCAAAGACTGCACGCTTCCCCTAACCGGCAAAGGCGTGGTCGACCGGATCATAACAGATCTCGGCGTGTTTGACGTGGTCGAAGGCGGTCTGAAAATCATTGAACTGGCACCAGACGTGACCGAAGACATAGTCAGAGAGCGCACCGCCGCAGCGATTGTGTGATGAAAGGCTTCGGACCAGAGACGTTCGGAAAGCTCCACGCGGACACTTATGATGCGCTCCACAATCCCGGCACGACGGAAGACGCTGTTGCCCTTTTGGCTGAACTGGCCGGGCGCGGGCGTACGCTCGAACTTGCCATCGGCACTGGGCGCGTGGCGCTGCCACTCTCGCAGCAAGGGATTGAGATTTCAGGCTTTGATGCATCACCTGAAATGCTGGCCAAACTGAAAGAGAAATCGGGCGGTGACCGTATTCCGACCTATGTCGCCGATATGACGTCTTTCGACCTCGGTGAGCGGTTTGATTTCGCCTTCTTGATCTTCAACACGATCTACAATCTGACCTCGCAGGCCGACCAAGTTTCGTGTTTCAAGAGTGTCGCCAAACACTTGAACCCGCGCGGAAAATTCCTGGTCGAGACCTTCATGCCAAATCGCGAGAGGTTCGAAAATCATCAAGCGGTCCGCACCAAACATGTGAGCTACAACCATGTTTGGCTGGAGGCGGCCCAGCACGACCCCGTCACGCAAAACATTGCCTATCAACGCATTCACATCACAGCTGATGGCGTGAGCCTTTCGCCCTTACCGATGCGCTATATCTGGCCATCGGAGATGGACTTGATGGCAGAACTGGCAGGCATGGAACTGGTTGACCGCTGGGGCAGCTGGCAACGCGCGCCGTTCACCAAGGATAGCAATATGCATGTGTCGCTCTATCAATTGAAATAGGCCGGCGCGCCGAACAACACCCCACCAGGTTTTCCCCACGGCACGGATTGAACCGCCTCTGGAACAAGCTATCCCTCGCCTAGATAAAAGCAGGGAGCCCGTCATGCCGAAAGGTGCAATGCCCGTTTTAGTTGGCGTCGGCCAAGTCACAGATCATTGGGATGGCACAGCTGGGCCAGAAGGGGCGCCATCACCGAAAAGCCTTTGCGTTGAGGCCAGCAAGCTCGCTTTGAACGATGCTGGAATTTCTGCAAACGAAATTGATACGATCGCTGTGGTGCGCATCTTTGAAGATAGCGTCCCCGGCGACCGACACCCGCATGGCCACAATTCCAACCTGCCCGGGACAATTGCGCGAGACATTGGCGCGACACCGTCCCGGGCAATTTATGCCGCGGTTGGCGGACAGAGCCCGCAACAGCTCGCCAATGAAATGGCCGCCCGCATTCATGC
The DNA here is from genome assembly GCF_056850855.1 of Hyphomonas sp. ske169. Taxonomy (NCBI): domain Bacteria; kingdom Pseudomonadati; phylum Pseudomonadota; class Alphaproteobacteria; order Hyphomonadales; family Hyphomonadaceae; genus Hyphomonas; species Hyphomonas sp. ske169. The sequence goes on from NZ_CP096146.1 coordinate 1,175,298, forward strand.
CGGCGAATTTGAGTGCGCCTTGGTGACAGGATCAGAGGCCAACAAAGCCTCCAAAGTTGCGCGCAAACACGGCGTTGAGATTGATTGGGCAGACAGCGCTGATCTCGAGGTCGAAGATCGCGGCATGGGCGAGATGCTGCTGTCGCGCCCCGAGATCAAACACGGGATTGTCGCACCCGCCTATTTCTATGCTCTGTTCGAAAACGCCATGGCGGCACGCGATGGCCAGACTCGATCGGGGCGACGCGCTGAGATGTCAGACCTATTCGCAAAGTTTGCTGCGGTCGCCGCGAGCAATCCGCACGCGCAATTCGACACGAGCCGCTTTGATGCAGACTTTCTCGCAACGCCGAGCAAAGCCAATTATCCGTTCGCTGATCCCTTCCTCAAATGGCACATTGCCCAGGATGCGGTGAACCAGAGCGGCGCCTTTATCATCATGTCAGAGGACAAAGCGGAGGCTCTCGGCATCGCGGCAGACAAACGCGTCTATCTCCACGGTAGCGGCGAAGCGTCTGATGATTATATCTCCGAACGCCCCGTCCTGGATGGGTCTTGGGCGATGGAAACCGCGATCCATCGGGCGCTGGCACAGGCCGGCACAAGCCCAGAATCAATCGGCGCGTTTGATCTCTATTCGTGTTTTCCATGCGCGGTGTTCAGTTCCATGGCTGTGCTCGGCATTGATCATAAGACAGAGAGCCGCCCGCTTACACTGACCGGCGGATTGCCCTTCTTTGGCGGTCCGGGAAATAATTATTCGATGCATGGGATCGTCAGCATGACAGACTGGCTGCGGGCGCATCCTGGTCAATCAGGGCTGGTCCTCGCGAATGGCGGCTGGATGACCAAAGAAGCGGTCGGCGTCTGGTCAACCACGCGCCCAGACACGTTCACGCCCGTGGAGCCGATGGCAAAACCCAGCGAAAAAACCGCATTGGTGGATACCGCCCCTGAAGGCCTGATCGAAACTTACACCGTCACCTATGGCAAGGACGGCCCGATGAGCGGGATCATCTTCGCGCGGACAGAAAGCGGCGAGCGATTCATCGCGGTCGCCGCGCCAGAAGCCATGCCGCGACTGCTCGAAGAAGAAAGCCCGGTTGGCCTGAAAGTCAGCGCCACGCTTGCCGATGAGCGGAACACATTCGTGTTTGCGTAGGCGGAAAGGTCAAAACGCGACCGTATAGCAAAGCTATTCTGCATAGCGGGCGCCCGATCTAGGGACTGGAAACCTCAGTTTATTCTCGCTAGACGACGAGAATGACAGCGCTAGACACTCCCGCCCCGACAGTAGAAAATGCCAAAGCCGCTTTGCGTCAGCACGCAGAACGGATCGCGATCGACCCGCGAACCAATTCTGTTTTTGCTTATGCGCAAGACTTGTTTCGCGGACTAGAGACCGACCAACTGACGCTCGCAGATTTAAGCCAGACGAGCCAATCGGTCTTTGGCGATCTAATCCTCGCTCGCGCTGATCGGTTTCGAAAGCAGCACGACAATGGCGCGGATCTTCAAGCCAGGCTGCAAGGCTTAGCCGATAGCGGCTGGGATGAGTTTAAATCGGTGCTGGAAACGCCTTTAGGCGGGGTTGTCTTCACCGCCCACCCAACTTTTGCTCTCTCCCCAAGCGTCCGCGCGAAATTTGCAGCGCATGTCTCAACCAATACCGCTGCCAGCGCCCAAGCCTTGCGGGAAGCTGTTCAGGAAGATGGACGCGCCTGGTCAAAATCAATTTCGCTTTTAGGGGAGCACGAGGAAGCCCAAGCCACGATCACCAACGCTCAAAGCGCGCTCTCTGCCTATGCGAAACGCGTTTATGATGTCGCTCGGCAAGCCTTTCCCGACAAATGGCGCACGCTGAGGCTTAGCGTTCCGACGCTCGCCAGCTGGGTTGGTTATGATTTGGACGGCCGCACCGATATCCATTGGTCACAATCCTTTGCGCTCCGGCTGCAAGAAAAAGCGGTGCAGCTCAGCCGTTATGTCAACGACCTGCGCGAACTCGCAGAAACAGCGACTGGCGAGACCCAAACCGAACTGACGGCACTTAGCGAAAAGCTTGAAGCCGCAGCGACTTTGACCGAGGCGGAAGCGGAAATTTTTGGCGAAGATCTGACCCAACCTGACAATTTGGTTCGCGCCGCTAATGAGCTGACAAAAGCCCAACCGGACCGACTGATCAGCGCGCAACCGATCATCGCCGCGCTGACCGATCTCGCGGCGAATGAAGCAGACGAAGCATTGGCGCGAGACCTCTTAGCGCTGGCAACCAAAGTCGACGCGCTCAAGCTTGGGACAGCCCGCATCCATCTACGACTCAATGCCGAGCAAATCCGAACCGTCATCAGCCGCGATCTTAGCTTGGAAACGGAAAACCGGGACCTTGGCCGCAGCGCCCTTAAAAAGCTCTCCGACTTCGCCTCCGTCGAGCAGCCGCTAAATGTAAACTTCGCCGATCTGTTCCTCGAGCAATCCACCGCGCGACGCCAGTTCATGATGTGTGCGCAATTGCTGAAACATATCGATTCAGATTCCACTATTCGCTTCCTTATCGCGGAGAGTGAAAACCCCGCGACGGTTATGGGCGCGCTCTATCTGGCGCGGCAATATGGCGTGGATCATCAGCTGGATATCTCGCCCCTATTTGAGACGCCAGAAGCGCTCGAAACCGGTGGCCGCTTCATCGAGCAGCTACTCGAAGAGCCTGAATATATGAAATATCTCAATCGGCGGGGCTATCTCAGCGTTCAGCTCGGCTTTTCTGATGCCGGGCGTTTCATCGGCCAAGTATCGGCCGATATGGCGATTGAGCGGATCCACAATCTGATCAGCCGCGCCGTGGCAAAAGCCGATGCTGGCCTGTCGCTGCTCATCTTTAACACGCATGGCGAGTCCATGGGGCGCGGCGCTTGGCCTGGCAGCTTTGATCAACGCTTCGATCACTTGCTGAGCCATTGGACCCGCGAGCAATCTCGTGCCCGCGGCGTTCCGATCCGCCATGAAGTCAGCTTTCAAGGCGGCGACGGATACCTTCATTTCGCCAATGATGATCTGGCTGCCGCGACCTATAATGCGTTTGCCGATCATCTTCTTTCCGAACCAAATGACACATCGGACGACCCGTTCTATCAGCGCACAGATTTAGTTTGGGATTTCTATCGCGCGCTTCGACGCTGGCACGAACGCCTGTTTGCCAATCCAAATTATGGCCACCTGCTGAATGATTTTGCGACCAATTTTTTGGTCAAAGCCGGATCACGTCAGCGGCGACGCACCACCGGACCCGCCGGGCCAAGATCGCTGCGGGCTATCTCTCACAATGCGACGCTCCAGCAATTGGGCGTACCGGTAAACACAGCCGCCGGCATTGGCTCAGCCCTTCGCCGCGAGCAAGATCAAGTGAACGATCTGATCAAAGAATCGCCGCGGATGCGCGGACTGATGAAACTGGCCTCGATGGCCCGGTCCGCCACCAGCGTTCCGGTGCTGCGCGCCTATGCCAGCGTCTATGACCCGACCTATTGGGTGGCGCTGTCCAAATTTGCGGACACACCAGATCAAGCGCTGGCCTATCGGCGGATCTATTATCTCCTGCAATCGAGCCAGACCAATAATTCGATCGAACTCATCGCCAATACGTTCAGCATCGATTTCAGCAAATTCGATCCAATGCTCTCCAACATGGAGCAAGCGCCAAGCTCGGAAGAGCGCCGTGAATCGCGACTCGCAGTCCACGTGCTGCACGCCATTCGTCAGGCTCTAATGATGAAAGCCCTCTCGCTTGCTGGCCAATTGCCAACGGTGTCTCGGCGCCATGAATCTTCCGTGGTCGACATCATGAATTTGATCCAAACCATGCAAATCGGCGACGCCGTAGCTCTGCTTTGCGAAATCTTCCCAGCCTCCCGCGAAGAAGAGGTTACGCTCGCCGATCTGAATGAGCCCGGACACATGACTGGCAACCCGGCGAACGGCTACGACCAACTCCACGCCGACGTGATTAAACCACTCGAAGAAATCGACCGGATGATGCACCAAATCACACTGGCAATTTGCCAAGCCTATGGCGCATACGGATAGGCTAAAAAACCACTTGCCTGTCGCAGCGAGAAGCTCTTGAAATCCGAACAAAATTGATCGGAGAAAAACATGAGTGAAGCGGCACAGCGATCCGGCCCTTTGGCGGGTGTGAAAATAATCGACATGTCCTCGGTCGTGTTAGGTCCTTTTGCGACCCTGATTTTTGGGGATCTCGGCGCCGACGTCATCAAGATTGAAGCCGGTCAAAAAGGCAAAGCGGGCGATATGATGCGCTATGCCGGTGCCTCGCCAACTGGCGATCTCGGGCCGATCTATACCAGCCTCAACCGCAACAAAAAATCGGTCCAACTCGACGCCAAAGAGCCTGACGGCAAAGCGGCGATTATGGCGATGCTGAAAGATGCCGATGTGTTCTTCCACAATGTCCGTCTGGCTGGCATGGGCCGTCTCGGTTTGGACTATGAAAGCGTCAAAGCGATCAATCCTGGGATTGTGTACGTCCACTGCGCGGGCTTTGGCGCTGGCGGTCCTTATGAAAAACGTCAGGCCTATGATGACCTGATCCAAGGCGCTTCGGGCTTTGCCTCACTCAATGCGATGCGGTCAGGCGCCGACCCGGAATACGCCCCAAGCTTGGTCGCTGACAAAACCGTGGGTCTGTTCGCCACATATGCGACGCTGGCAGCCCTGTTCCACAAGCAAAAGACCGGCGAAGGACAATTTGTTTCGGTTCCAATGCTGGAAAGCTTCACCTTCTTCAACATGGTCGAAAACCTGTATGGCGAGACCTTCCTGCCGGGGAATGGCAAGCTCGCCTATACGCGCTCGATCAATGCCAATCGCAAGCCATACAAGACCAAAGATGGCTATATCGGCCTGGTGCCTTATTCCGATAAACAGTGGGAACAGTTCTTCGAGTTGGGCGGCAAGAATGGCGTTTTCGAAGACCCGCGTTTCTCAACCTATTCCGCGCGGACCGAAAACATCACCGACCTCTATGCGATTATCGGCGAGGTCGCTTTGCTCAAGACCACGGATGACTGGCTCACATTGCTTGACGAAGCCAATATTCCCGCCATGCGCTACAATGAAATGGGCGATGTCTTGACCGATGAACACCTCAACGCCGTCGGGTTCTTCGAAACGCGCGAGCATCCGGATGCTGGCGCTTATCGCAGCATGAAACACCCAGTTGAATTCAGCGCCACGCCGGCCGATGTCGCCCTTGATCCGCCGCGCCTCGGCGCCGATACGGAGACGGTGCTGGCGAGCCTCGGCTTGTAAACACCGGGGCCCGCCAAGCTTTCAGTCATTGCAGAGCTTCTGCGTCTTCAACTCTTTTTTAGAGAGCTGATGTTTCGCGATGATCCGCCAGCGCGGGACGGGCTCGGCGGAGGCTGCCGACAAGGCCGCAACCAATTCCCGGCCTTGCAAACGGCGACCGAACCGATCTTCCGGCGGATAATCAGTATCGATCTGAAACCAACAACCTTTGAGCTTTAACAATATCCGCGTGTCGGTCAGACAGCGCAAATTGTGAACATACTCGCCCCGGGACCGGCGCTTGCGATCATCGCGTAATTTGTCACGATAATGGGGCACACCGAGCTTGCGGCACAGCTTGTCGGTTCGTTTGATCAAACCATCCTTTGGATCAATATAGAGCTTCGCCCACCACTGATCTGGCGGCATTGGGCGCCCCCAATGATTGCTCGCCATCAGGCTACCATCCCGCGCCACAGTCACTTTGACTAAGATGAAATCCGTCAAGTGATCGCGGACGTGCTGCTTGACCGTGCTGCCTGTGTCGAGATGCTCGCTGATTTCGCTATAAACTTTGTCCCAGGGCCGACCGACCTGCTTGTTGAGATAGCGCTTTAGCGGCGACAGATTCTCATTCAAACATTTGGTCCAGCCTTCGCTTTCGAGCACCATCCGATGCCCGGTTGCGTGTTTCCGGTCTGGAACTTTGTCATAACGCAGCTTGGATCGGGCAGCATGGCGACTGCCCCATCGTGGGCGCTCAACAATAACTTTAAACATGTCCTCACGCATGAAGACCTCCTGCCAGCCTTTCCGGCTGAATTGAAATGAATGGAGCGCTAATAAACGCGCGCAATGAGTCGCCATGGCGACCCGATTGAAAATTGCCCATTGGAAAGGGTCCTGAATCTAAGAGAAAGAAACGGGGTTACGATTTGCGATTACTGTCTGCATGTACCCCTCCTCATCTTGATCAGGTTGGCAGAGCGTGCGGCCTTAAGCGCCAAATCTGGCAAAGGCAAGGCAATCCTAGGTGAAACCCTTACTTTTCTGTCCGCCTCGCTTCTGGCATAAGCCGCAGCCATGTCAGATATCCGCGTCACCGCCTTGTATAAATTCGTCCGTTTCGATGATCCCGAAACGCTGCGGGAGCCTTTGTTTGAGCGTCTCTCGGCGCTCGGCATTAAAGGCACGATCCTGCTGGCAACCGAGGGCGTCAACGGCACGATTGCTGGGACAGACGAGGCGATGGATGACGCTTTGGCGGCGATCCGTGCTTTGCCGGGGTGCGAGGCACTTGAGTGGAAAGACAGCCATGCCGAGGCCATGCCTTTCTTGCGTTTAAAAGTGCGCTTGAAAAATGAAATCGTGACCATGGGCGTGCCCGGGACCGACCCAACCTGTTTGGTCGGCTCATATGTCAAACCGCAAGACTGGAACGCGCTGATCACGGATCCCGACACGGTCGTGATCGATACGCGCAATGATTACGAGGTTGCACTCGGCACGTTTCAAGGCGCGATCGACCCAGAGACCGAGACCTTCCGGCAGTTCCCGGACTGGTTTGAGAATTTTCGTGCAGAGCTCGCGAAACAGGGCCGCACGCCCAAAATTGCGATGTTTTGCACCGGCGGTATTCGCTGCGAAAAATCGACCTCTTATGTTAAATCGCTCGGCATCGATGACGTCTTCCACTTGCAAGGCGGCATTCTCAAATATCTGGAAACCGTGCCGCGCGAAGACAGCCTTTGGGAAGGCGAGTGCTTTGTGTTTGATGATCGCGTGAGCGTCGGGCACGGGCTCGAAGTCGGCGACTATCAGCTGTGTCATGCTTGTCGCCACCCGGTCAGCGCTGACGACCGCCAACACGCCCATTTCGAAGAGGGCGTCTCTTGCCCGCGCTGTTTTGGCACGTTCACGGACGAGAAAATGTCCGCCTTGCGCGAACGCCAAAAACAAGTCCGCCTCGCCAAAGCCCGTGGCGAGACCCATATTGGCGACGATGTTGTTATGACGCCTAGAAAGAAAGCCCCTGCGTGAGCGCCAATCGGCCCATTCTCTACTCGTTTCGACGCTGCCCTTATGCGATGCGGGCGCGCATGGCGATTGCGGCGGCTGGTATAGAATGCCGCCTGCGCGAAGTTGTGTTGCGCGATAAGCCATCCGAAATGTTGGAAGCGTCGCCGAAAGGCACCGTGCCCGTCATCGTGGAGATGGATGGATCGGTGATCGAAGAGAGTTTAGACGTCATGGCCTGGGCACTCTCGCAAAATGATGCTGAAAATTGGCTCTCCCCGGAGCAAGGCGATCGCGCGGAGATGGACCGCCTGATTGCCGAATGTGATGGGCCGTTTAAACGCGCACTTGATCGCTACAAATATCCAAACCGCTATGAGGACGAAGGTGCGAATCGCGACGAACAACGCGCGCTCGGCCTGGCTTTTCTCGAAAAGCTAGACGCTCAACTGACCTCGCAAGCCTATCTGTTTGGTGATCGCGTGAGCTATGCCGATATCGCCATCTTCCCCTTCATTCGCCAGTTCGCCAATACCGATCGCAATTGGTTCGATGAGTTAGACTTGCCGCATCTTCAGACTTGGCTGGAGGCGCATCTAAACAGTACGCGATTTAAGCAGATCATGCCCAAATATGCGCAATGGAAAACTGGTGACGACGAGCCGGTTTTTCCGGCCCGCCCTTAAGTCGCACGATTGCCCGCCTCGTCATTCAATCGATCTCGCAAAATAAAACAACGCGCCAAACCGTTCGATTGGCGCGTTGTTAATATTAGGAGTTTTGGCGAGAATTAGCTCGCTTCTGCTTCCGGCTCTTCGCTTGGACCGCCGCCTTCGTTCAGCATGACATCTGATAAGAGGCCAGAGCGTTTGCGGACTTCAAGCTCGATCTCATCAGCGATGTCTGGATTGTCTTTCAGGAATTGGCGGGTCTTTTCACGGCCCTGACCGATCCGCTCTGGGCCATAAGAATACCAAGACCCAGACTTTTCGATGACTTCACATTTGACCCCGAGATCAATGATTTCACCGGTTTTCGAAATGCCTTCGCCATAGATGATGTCAAACTCAACCTGCCGGAAAGGTGGGGCGACTTTGTTCTTCACCACTTTTACGCGGGTCTGGTTACCAATCACTTCGTCTTTATCTTTCAGCGCGCCAATGCGGCGAATGTCGAGACGAACAGACGAATAAAATTTCAGTGCATTGCCGCCGGTCGTGGTTTCCGGGCTGCCAAACATGACGCCAATCTTCATCCGGATTTGGTTGATAAAGATCACCATACAATTGGATTTAGAAATCGAGCCGGTCAGCTTACGCAAAGCTTGGCTCATTAGACGGGCTTGCAGGCCCGGCAGGCTGTCCCCCATCTCGCCTTCAATCTCTGCGCGCGGGGTCAGCGCCGCAACAGAGTCGATGATCAGAACATCAATCGCGCCAGAGCGGACCAATGTGTCGGCAATCTCAAGCGCTTGTTCGCCAGTGTCTGGCTGTGACACCAGCAAATCATCAAGGTCTACGCCAAGCTTACCCGCATAGACCGGGTCGAGCGCATGTTCCGCATCGACAAAGGCACAAACCCCACCATTTTTCTGGGCCTCGGCTGCAATGTGCAGCGACAAGGTCGTCTTACCTGAACTTTCTGGACCATAAATTTCGATCACACGTCCTTTAGGTAACCCACCAATGCCGAGCGCGATGTCGAGGCCAAGCGATCCGGTTGGGATCGCCTCAATATCCATGGCCTTTTGTTCGCCAAGGCGCATCACCGAGCCTTTACCAAAAGCACGGTCAATGTTGGCTAGTGCTGTTTCGAGAGCTTTCTGCTTATCCACGCCGGATTCCTTATCCACAAGTTGCAGGTTGGGTTTGGACATGAGTCGTTCCTTTTCGTCTATAACATACTCGGCGAAGAATGGCCCCGAGCCCGCCAGCTGACATCCATGTACCACATTTGTTCACGAGAACAAAGCAAAAACTTCTTGCGGATTTGTAGACTTCCTTTTGCCGCCAAGGTCAGGCATATTAGGCACCATGTTGAAAAAGACTGACCGACAGCCCGGCGAGGCCAAGATTCGTTATCTCGATGCAGACCTGGAACTGCTAAGTCCTGGGGATTACGTGATCTGCGCCGTGACAGGCCGCAAAATTCCGCTCGCGGCTTTGCGATACTGGAGCGTGGACCGCCAAGAGGCCTATATCGATGCTGCCGCCGCAGCGACGCGAATGGCAGAGCCAGAATAAATGCTGCTACGCGACTGGCTGCTCATCGGCCTGACCTGGTTTGGCCTGCCCGCCCCTGCAACCGCAAACGAAGCCGTCATCACTTGCGCCGGCCAGGCCGTGCAGGGTGGCTTGCTCATCTGCGAGGCACCGGCGGGGAGCACATTGGTGGTTTCCGGATCAAAAGGGGAAGCGCTGCGCGACGTCCCCGTCGCCGAAGACGGGCTCGCGACCATCGGCTTACGCCGCACCGAAGCTTTAGAATTCTTGATCACCGATAAAGACGGCTGGGCGGAGCCAATCACCCTGTCGCTTTCAGAGCGCGATGATCCGTTCCGGACAATTACTGGGCTCGATTGCGATAAAGTTGATGCGCGCACCGAAGAACAAAAAGCCCATGCCGGGCGCAGCTGGGTCAAAAAGCAGGATGCGTTTAAGACCTTTCATGACGGCCAAGGTGCTCGCAATGGCTTTATCCGGCCATCAACCGGTCCGGCCTCATCGCCTTTTGGCCCTGCGCGCAAATATATCGGCGTCGGCAAAGACGGAGAGCCGTGCGAGCGCACGTCGGTGCATCGCGGCTATGATATCGCCATCCCAGTCGGCACAGAAATCGTCGCTCCCGCCGCAGGCACGGTGACGCTCGGCGATCCAGATCTTTATTATGAGGGCGGCACTGTGTTTCTCGATCATGGCGATGGTCTGATCTCGGTCTTCCTGCATATGTCCGAAGTAGATGTCTCGGCAGGCGATGTGGTCTCAGCTGGTGAGCGGCTTGGCGCCAGTGGCAATACCGGCCGCACCACCGGACCGCATTTGCATTGGGCGGTCAAATGGCGAAACTCAACAAGCGAAGATCGCGGCAAAGACTTCTATATCGATCCGGCTTTACTCCTAGAGCTCGATCCGGTTGATGCAGGCTAAGGCTTTAGCAGCGTCGCACCGACGGTTGTTCCGCTCTCAAGTGCCGTATGCGCTTTTGCGACATCGCTGAGTGGGAAAGTCTGGCCAATATGGGCTTTGATCGTGCCAGAGCGCAGCGCGCCGAATAGGGCCGCCGCCCCGCGACGCATACTTTCAGCATCGCCAATAAAATGAAACAGTCCCGGCCGGGTAAGTACCAAGGAGCCTTTGCCGCCCAAAGTGGTCGGCGCGACAGGATCGGCGGGGCCTGAGGCGTTGCCATAGCTGACCCACCAACCGCGCGGCTTGAGGCTATCGATTGATGCCTCAGCTGAGGTTTTCCCAACGCTGTCATAAGACACATCGACGCCTGCTCCGCCGGTAAGCCCGCGGACTTCGGCTGCAACGTCTCCAGATGAGAACACGACATCTTGCGCGCCAAGCTCTTTTGCGCGGGCCGCCTTTGCCTCACTTGAGGTGACCGCAATCACGCGAACGCCCATCGCCGTCGCCCATGGCACGAGCAAGGATCCAACGCCGCCAACCGGTGCCCAAACCAAGGCTGTTTCACCAGGCGAAGCCCGGCGAACTTCAAACAAGAGCATCCACGCGGTCAGGCCTTTGAGCAGCACCGCCGCGGCCTCTTCTTCACTGACCCCATCTGGCAGTTTCACCATCGTCGCTGCAGATCCGGTATAGTGGGTCGCATAAGTGCCAGCGCCGAGATAGGCGACGCGGTCGCCAACAGCCACATTGGTCACACCTTCGCCAATTTCCTCAACAATGCCCGCGCCTTCTGAGCCTGGCACGAACGGGAGCTTCACCGGGTAGAGACCGGTGCGGTGATACGTGTCGATAAAATTGAGGCCGGACGCCGTTTGGCGCACCATGGCTTGACCAGGCCCGGGCGCTCTTGGGGCGCGAGCCTGTTGTTTTAGGACCTCCACGCCGCCCGTTTCGGTCATCTCGATCACATATGGCTCAGTCATGGCGCACCTTCTTAGAATCATTGTTACCTTGCTGGATGATAGACATAGACTTGATCTGCGGCGTAGACGAGGCCGGACGTGGCCCCTGGGCTGGGCCAGTGACCGCGGCCGCCGTAATTCTTGATCCAAGTGCTCCAATTTTTGGGCTGACCGATTCTAAGAAAATCAGCGAAAAGAAGCGCTTTGCCTTAGAGCCTGAGATTAAAGCGAAAGCCGCCCATTGGTGTGTGGCCCACGCGAGCCCAGATGAGATCGATACACTCAACATTCGTGAGGCGACATTTCTGGCGATGCAACGAGCGATCGATGGGCTCGGCAAAACGCCGTCTCATATCCTGATTGACGGCAACGCCCTACCCCAAAATCTACCCGCGACCGCCGAGGCGATAATAAAAGGCGACCTCAAAGAGCCAGCCATTTCCGCAGCCTCGATTCTTGCGAAAACTGAACGCGATCGCCTCATGGCGGCATATGACCAAGACTTTCCTGCTTATGGATTTTCTGGTCACAAAGGTTATGGCACGGTCGCGCATGCGGATGCACTGCAGCGCCTAGGCCCCTGCCCGATACATCGCACCAGTTTTGCGCCGGTCAGACGCGCAATGCTTAGCGAAACCTTAACCAATTAGGCGTTTTTATTAACCATTATTGGTTGGAGATGGTCCATGATCCCTTATGGTTGGCATGTTTGGCGCGGTGAAACGAGCCGGCGGTATCGCTTTAAGATCACCAAATCGATTAGCGCATTGCCGGATGCGGGCGGGATCTATGTCATGGTCCGCCGCACGGCCTTTTTCTTCCTAAAGCCGATCTACATTGGCAAAGCCTCCAATCTGCAAGGCCGCCTGGACGGCCATGAGCGTTGGGAAGAGGCCCGCAAGAAAGGCGCTTCGGAGCGCCATTATTTGTGCATCCGGTCTGAGAATAAACGGCAGAAGATCGAAGAAGACTTGATCCGGCGCTATAAGCCAAAGCTCAATAATATGCTGAAACCGCGCGGCACTGAAGATGCGCCAAACCATGCCAGCCTGCGCAATGGCTGGATGAGCGCAAAAGAATATTACGGCCTCAATGATAAAAAGAAGCCATCCGCCGAGGTAAAATCTGTTTCCGAAGCCCAATCAGATAAGCGCCAAATGAGCGCGCGGGAATATTACGGAAACGCTGGCAAAGCCGCCTAGCCCCCAGGATTTGCGCTGTAACCCACTTGAGCCGCGAGGGCGCCTCGTGGCATAGGCGGCAACATGCCTGACACCGCTTCTCTTTCCACCGTGCCGCCAATTCTTGCGGATGTCCCCAAGAGCGTGAGCTTCAAGAAGCTCCGCAAGCGGCTGACCCGCAATGCTTTGCAAGTCATCGATACGTATGGGTTGATTGATCGCCAATCTGAAAAGCGTCCCAAATGGCTTGTGTGCCTGTCAGGCGGCAAGGACAGTTATGGGCTGCTCACCGTTTTGCTCGATCTGCAATGGCAAGGCGCGCTGCCGGTGGATCTGCTCGCCTGCAATTTGGATCAAGGCCAACCGGGTTTTCCCAAACATGTGCTACCGGAATGGCTTGATAAGGTGGGCGTCGATTATCGCATCGAAACAGAAGACACGTATTCGATCGTGACCGATAAGATCTCCGAAGACCGCACTTTTTGCGCCCTGTGTTCGCGGCTGCGGCGCGGGATTCTGTATCGGATCGCGCGTGAGGAAGGCTGCGATGCGATCATTCTCGGCCATCACCGTGATGACGCGCTCGAAACTTTCATGATGAATTTGGTGCATGGCGGCCGTCTTGCCGCGATGCCGCCCAAACTGCTCAATGATGAAGGGGACGTGATGGTGCTCAGACCGCTCATCACTTCCTCAGAGGCAGATTTGGAGAAATTCTCTCAAGCGATGAGGTTCCCCATCATCCCCTGCAATCTTTGCGGGTCTCAAGACGGCTTGCAGCGTGTGGCGATGAAACAGATGCTGGACGATTGGGAGACGCGAAAGCCTGGTGTCCGGCAAGTGATGGCGCATGCGCTGGCCACCGTTCGGCCAAGCCATTTACACGATCCAAGGGTGTTTAATTTTGCGGCACTTGCCCCTGGTGACGCTGGCGAACGCGATGACGGCGTGCCGTTCTAAGCCACAGAATTCCAGTTTAAGCCTTGAAAACTAAGAAAAAAGGCCCGGCGCTCTAAGCAGCCAGGCCTTGAAAGTTTGGTTCCGTCTGGGGGAGGAAACGCCCAATCGGAGGAATGATTGGGTCTGTGTCCGGAACCTCAACACGAGGACTATATGGGATGGTTGGTTGAAAATGCAACATGCTTGTCTGCATCATCGATATGCATTTTTGCATATATTACCAAAAAGTCACAATCATTGACGCAGAGGTGAAGATCTAAACGCCTCAACTTGGCTAGTTAGGAAGTCTCGGAACGCCCCAATACGTTTCGATCTCTTGAGATCACTTGGATAGATAAAATAAAGATCAAAACTCGGACCGGTAAAGTCCTCAAGCACGCGGACCAAACGGGGCACAGCGCTGACCATATAATCCGGCAGGTCCGCAATCCCGAGGCCCGCCTCAACGGCGCGCAGCATGGCCGGAACATTATTCACTGTCAGCGCCGCTTTGCGCGGGCCTGCATCATCACGTCCGACCCGTTCAGCAAAACTCATCGCCGTGAGCGGGCTGTCGATTGCGCCATAAGCAATAATCCGGTGATTATCGAGATCTTGTGGCGTCCGCGGCATGCCATGCGCTTTGATATATTCTGGCGAAGCATAAAGATTGGTCGCCACGGTTGCGAGTTTTCTCTGGATCAGATCCGCTTTGTCGGCGGCCCATAGTCGGATCGCGCATTCCGCTTCGAGCTTGAGCAGGTCATAGCTTTCGCGATCGTCCAAACGTAAGTCCACTCGCATTTCCGGGTTCTGGCTTACAAATTCGCCGAGACGCGGCACCAACCAAGTCGATCCGAATGCTACTGGCGCCGTGACGATCAGCTCGCCTTGCGCAACATCTTGTTGATCTCGCAATGCCGCGCTTGCTCCTTGTGCAGCAGTGGCCATGTCGACAGTCGAGCGATGGAGTGTGTGACCCGCATCGGTGAGCACCAATCCGCGCGCATGACGCTGAAACAAGGACACGCCAAGATGCTCTTCTAAAGCCGCGATTTGGCGCGAGACTGCGGACTGAGAAATCCCCAATCGCTCACCCGCGGCGGTCAAGCTGCCTGCCTCTGCGGCGGCATGAAAGGATTTCAGTTTGTCCCAATCCATAAGGGCGTCCTCTCACATCAGGGATAATCTGCGCAAGCATATTCCGCCGCGAAAACCTCAAAACGGGCCGTTTGACCGGAAATATTACTGACTCGCCCAAAGAATACGAGCCACCCAATCGATTTGATTGGTTTCCAGCGATGAAATTGGTTCACGACCCACAAGCGGTCGAAGTTCAAGCTTTTGAGTGGTTTGCCGAGCGATTGCTCCTAAATGGAGGGACCGATCTGTTGTTTTCACGATCACCCGATCATGACGCCGCAACTCGGTGCGCCGAGATGCGATGATCCGGTCACCCGCGCGAAAGGCTGGCTCAAACCCAGTTCCGACAATCTCCAAAGCGAAACAGCTCTCATCAAATTCTGAACTGGGGAACTCAGCCTGATCCCAGCGCGATGAGGTTGGAATACCCGTTTCGCTGAACAGATCGTCTCCACTTGCATCAGGAAACTCAATTACGGGCATCGTGAGGCTCGAATGCCCCGAGACCAAGACAGCAAACTCGACATAATCCACGCCAGTAGCCATAAGCGCGCGCGCGATGCTTTCTGTCGAAGGCCATCGCGGCCTGCCCTCTTTCGAGATGCGTTTTGATTTGTTAAAGGCGGTTGCGTCGAGCCCCGCGAGCTTTGCAAGCCCAGACGGCGACAGGCCGTTCCGCGTTGCAATTGTGTCTAATGCGCGCCATACGTCCCCGTTCTGCATGACAAAAAGTCCCGGCACCTAGTAATTTTCAAGAAAATTTTCCTAACATAGGAATAATATCTTATCAACCTGAGCTGGTGCAGCTTGATTTTCTCAACAAAACAGAGTGAAGACGGCGCTATGGTGATGTTACAGCGAACCCGCGTCTATAAAATCTTAAGCGCTGCTGATTGGCAGGTCGCTGAACAGCTCGGACACACTCAAACTGCGCTCGATGAGGGCGACGGATATGTTCACCTATCCAGTCGCGCTCAAGTCGCCGAAACGCTCGCGCTGCACTACTTCAAGCAAACCGAAGTCCGCCTCCTCGAATATATTGCCGAAGAGATGAACGGACCGATCCGATGGGAAGAAAGCCGCGGGGGACAATTGTTCCCACACCTGTACGCTGCCTTGCGGATTGATGGCGCCAAGCGTATCTGGACATTAGATCTGGATACTGAAGGCGTGCCGAAACTGCCCCAAGACATAGACATATGAGCCTACCTGACCTCGCCCTTCCTTTCGTCAAGAAACTCCCTCCGGAAGCGGCACATACGGCGACCATTAAAGGTCTAAAGCTCGGCATTGGTCTGCCAAATATCGCGCCATCACATTGGAACACGCCAATCAAGCTGCCGAGATCTGGGCTGCAGCTTTGGAATCCCATCGGTCTCGCGGCGGGGTTTGACAAGAATGCTGAGGTTCACACGCCTATGGCGCGGTTTGGCTTTGGGTTTCTCGAATGCGGCACCGTCACCCCGCGCCCGCAACCCGGCAACCCGAAACCGCGCTTGTATCGGTTGATCGAAGATCAGGGTGTGATCAATCGAATGGGCTTCAACAATCATGGGCTCGACTATTTTGTTCGGCGTCTGCGCCGCGCCCCGCCCTCGGTTACCTGTCCAGTTGGCGCAAATGTTGGAGCGAATAAATCGAGCCAGGACTTCATCGCCGATTATGTGGCCGGGATCGCGGCGGTCTACCCAGTTTGCAATTATATGACCATCAATATTTCGAGCCCCAACACGCCAGGCTTGCGCGGTTTGCAGGATAAGTCGGCGCTGTCTGAATTGTTGGAGCGGTGCGGCACCGCCCAGTCCGCGGCTCAGAAAAAGTTCGAAACGGACATTGGCGAAGATCAGGACGGCTGGAAACCCGTCTTTCTGAAAGTCGCGCCGGACCTACAGACCAGCGAAATCGAAGACATCATCGACACGGTCAGAAGCGCCGGGGCTTGGTTGTCTGGACTGATCATTTCGAACACCACGCTCGATCGGCCGGAAACTCTCAAAAGCGCGGACAAATCCCAACCCGGCGGCCTTTCGGGGGCGCCCTTGATGGAAAAATCAACGCGGGTCCTGAAAGAGTTTGCCTCTGAACTGATGGGCGAATTTGACCTGATTGGATGCGGCGGGGTCACATCTGGCGCTGACGCCTATCGAAAGATCAGAGCGGGCGCCCATGCGGTGCAGCTCTATTCCGCACTCGTTTATCATGGTGCAGGTTTGGTCGCCCGGCTCAATGAGGAACTCGCTGTCTGCTTAAAGACGGATGGGTTTAGTTCTGTTGAGGCGGCTGTTGGGGCTGATCTGCAGTCTGCCGGATAAGCCCTGGCAGGAACGCGCCATGCGCGGCAACCCGCACCACGAACATGCCCAAGAAAGCCAGCCAGACACCGGTATTCCCGAACGAATCCCGCAAAAGAAGATCCAGCGGGATATAGATCACGGTTACCACCGCCGCGGCGGTACGCAGAGCCTGGCCACGGGTCGCGCCGAGCAAAAACCCATCGAACTGATAGGCCAAGACGCCGATTAATGGGACCAATGCGCAAAAAGGTAGGTAGACGAGCGCGACTGTGCGGGCTTCCGGATCGCTAATAAATGTTGAGATTACCCAGCCGCCGCCAATCCAATAGGCTAGACTGATCAGAATCGCGAAAGCGAAAGCGAGTTCCGTTGTGATCCGCATCGCCCGCAACAGTCTGCGCCGATCGCGCGCGCCGTAAGCTTCACCAATTTCTTTCTCTGCGACGAAGGCGAACCCGTCCAAGACAAAGGCGGCAACGGTGATGAATTGCAATAGGACCTCATTTCCCGCGACATATTCAGTGCCGAGCTGCGCGCCTGACCGCACAAACCACGCAAAGCAGAGCAGCATGGCTAAGGTGCGGATCAAAATGTCTCGATTGGCGTTGAACAATCCGATCAGCGCGGCGCGGTCGAATAGACCCGCCTTTCTCTTCAAACTTGGCCAGATCAAAACCAGGCCGAACGCAAGGGCGACCCATTCAGCGATTGCGGTACCGGCCCCGATGCCAGCCGGGCCCCAACCAAGTCCGGCCACGAACCAGATATCAAGCGCGATGTTCACGCCATTCATCACGACCTGCATGGCGAGCAATGCACCCGTCCGCCCGGTGCCGAGCAGCCAGCCGGTAATCGCATATTGAGTGAGTAGAGCGGGCGCACCCCAAACTCGCGCTGCGAAATACCCGTTCGCCAGATCGACAACATCCGCTTCTGCGCCAAACGGGGCGAAGACGACGCCAGCGAGTAAAGGCGACAAGGCAAAAATCGCGAACCCGAGCGCCGCCCCGATTAGCAGGCCGCGCTGCAGGGTCGCCCGCGCTTCGGCTTGATCCCCGCGCCCCAGGGCTTGTGCAACCAGCCCAGTGGTTGACATGCGTAAGAACCCGAAGCCCCAATAGATGAAACTGAACGCCACGCTGGCAACGGCGACCGCGGCGAGATCCGCTTTATCGCCATACAGCCCCATAACCGCTGTATCCGCGACGCCCGTGGCTGCGATCGCGGCTTGGGCCAGCATAACCGGTACGGCAAGCCGCATCACGCGGGATCGGGATAAGGTGGCGTCTGACATGCGCGCCGCTTAACTTGCTCCGCACCGTGTGTCAGCAATTGGTCGACTCTTTTTTCGCCCAACAAATGGGCAGCTCCGCATAAAATTCGATCAACTCATCGCAAGATACATCTGGACGCCGCATCAAACCTTGTCGTTGGCGCTATTTTTTCGATTGCCTCCGTCATCGTCTCGGGAGGGCGAAGACATGAAAACACGACATAACGGGGCGGTCCGCGCAGCACGCACCTTTGCTTTATTTACAATCCTATCAATTTTTGCAGCGCCAGCGTTCGCCGACACTGGCGACACAGCCTGGATGCTCACATCGACTGCCTTGGTCTTGTTTATGACTTTGCCGGGGCTGGCCCTGTTTTATGGCGGCTTGGTCCAAGGCAAGAATGTGCTGTCTGTTCTAATGCAATGCCTCGCCCTGGCCTGTTTGATGTCGTTGGTTTGGGTTGCGGTGGGCTATTCAATCGCGTTCGGCGACAGTAATGGCGACCTCCCCGGGAAAGGGGCGCTTTGGGGAGGACTCTCAAATGCCTTCCTCGGCAACCTAACAACCGATTCAATGTCAGACACGATTCCAGAATCGGTCTTTGTAATGTTCCAAATGACCTTTGCGATCATCACCCCAGCTTTGATCGTTGGGGCTTTTGTTGAGCGCGTAAACTTTGCCGCGGTTCTGCTCTTCTCAGCGCTCTGGCTTGTCCTGGTCTATGCCCCGGTTTGCCATTGGGTCTGGGGCGGCGGCTGGCTCGCAGACCAAGGCGTCGCTGATTTTGCCGGCGGACTAGTCGTGCACGCGACGGCTGGCATTACCTCTTTGGTCTTCGTCTTTATGCTCGGCAAACGCACGGGCTTCCCGCAAGAAATGCGGCCGCCGCACAATCCGGCTTTCGTGATGCTCGGCGCCTGTATGCTCTGGGTCGGCTGGTTTGGCTTCAATGCCGGCTCCGCGCTTGGCGCAAATGGCGGCGCGGGCCAGGCCATGCTGGTCACGCATATTTCCGCAGCGACCGCGTCTCTGGTCTGGATGTTTGTGGACTGGGTGAAGTTCGGAAAGCCAACATTGGTTGGCACCGCAACCGGTACGATTGCTGGCCTCGCAACGATCACGCCGGCAGCGGGCTCTGTTGGCCCGATGGCCGCAATGATCATCGGCGCAATCGCCGCCCTGGCATGTTATTATGCGGTCATTCTGATCCGCAACAAGCTGAAAATTGATGACAGTTTGGACGTGTTCGCCGTGCATGGTGTTGGCGGGATTTTAGGCACGCTGCTTATCCCGTTCTTGGCCGGTGTCGGCCCAATGGCCCCCGGCTTGGGCGAGACCTCGATTGGCGAGCAATTCACGGTTCAAGCCACCGGCGTGCTGGCGGTTTGCGCATGGTCAGCAATCGCAAGCGCAGCGCTTCTCTTCCTCATCAAATTCATCACGCCGCTGCGTGTTTCGGCGAGCGACGAAGAGGTGGGTCTAGATACAGCTAGTCACGGCGAGTCAGCCTACGGCCACTAAGCCTAATCGAGCGGGGGCTGGCTAGACGCTAGCCCCCATGGCTCACGCCGCTTCTTGAACAATGCGCGCGATATCGTCGCCATAGCGGCCCGCTTTCTTCTCTCCCACGCCCGAGATTTGCAGAAGCTCGCCCCGATCCATCGGGCGTTCGGTGGCGATCGTCGCCAGCGTCTTGTCATGGAAAATCACATAAGGTGGCACGCCTTTGGATTTCGCAATCTCGACCCGCCAATTTCTGAGCAGATCAAACAGCTCACGGTCGCGATTGGAAAGATCTGAAAACGCCGCCGCAGAAGACTTACTGGCGCGCGATTTCGCTCGGCGCACAGTCGGATCTGCGCGCAAGAGCACCTCTCGTTCGCCTTGGAAAACCGCTTTTGCCTGCTCATGATCAGGCACGAAAATAAAGGGCCGCGTGACCTCGCCCCCCTCGGCTAAGAGGCCGGTAAATAGCAGCTCATCGAAGACCGCATTCCAGCCAGTCTTAGGTAGATCTGTGCCAACGCCATAGGTCGATTGTTGCGAGAGATCCTCGTCAAAACCGTCTTTGGCCTGCCCGAGCAGATGCACGATCAAACGTCCGCGCCCGATTTTTTGCCCGCAGCGCAACACCGCCGACAGCGCCATTTGCGCCCAACGCGAGGCGTCATAATGGTTGGCGGCTTCCGACTGGCAATTGTCACACACGCCGCAAGGCTCTGCTGTGTCCTCACCGAAATACTGCCGGACTGACTGGCGCCGACACGCCTCGCCATTCAGCAAAGCAAAAAGCTGTCGCGTCTTGTTGATCTGGACGCGTTTGATCGCTTCTTCGGCGTCGCTTTCATGGCTCCACATCAGGCTGCGACGGAGGTCGGCAGGCCCGAACAGCGCATATCCCTCTGCAGGCTCCCCATCCCGGCCCGCGCGACCAACTTCCTGCCAATAGGCTTCGATCGTCTTGGGTGGATCAGCATGGATCACAAAGCGCACATCCGGCTTATCGACGCCCATCCCAAACGCCACAGTTGCGCACATGACCAAGCCGTCTTCGAGCAGGAAGCGGCGTTGACGTTCGGCTCGGACGTCTGCCTCCAGGCCTGCGTGATAGGCGAGCGCTGCGATCCCGCTACGCTCGAGAGCTTCTGCCAGTTGCTCTGTCCCTTTTCGGGTGGCGGCATAAACGATCCCGCTTTCGCCCTTGTGCGCGCGGATCAAGCTGACCAAGCGATCTGTTTTGTTCCCCGCCTTTGGCTCGGCGCCCAAAGTCAGATTGGGTCGATCAAAGCTCGCGACATGTAGCGACGGATCTGTGAGGTCGAGTTGCTCGAGAATATCGGCTCGTGTGCGTGCGTCGGCAGTCGCGGTCACAGCGAGGCGCGGGACACCAGGAAAAGCATCTTTGAGCCGTCCCAAAGCGCGATAGTCTGGCCGAAAATCATGCCCCCACTGGCTGACACAGTGCGCTTCATCCACGGCTATCAGTGAGACGTTCAGCTCTCTCAAGGCATTGAACAAGCCGCCGGATAGGCCTTCTGGTGAAACATAGAGCATATCCATGTCGCCATTCCGTGCCGCCCGAAGTGCCGCGACCCGGCTTTCATAATCCAGAGAAGAATCGAGCCGCTCGGCCCGCACACCCAGCGCTTTCAAAGCATCGACCTGATCCGCCATCAGCGCGATCAATGGCGAGACAATCAAGCCAACGCCCTCGCGGAGCATCGATGGGATTTGATAACACAGCGATTTGCCGCCGCCCGTAGGCAAGACAGCGAGCCCATCGCGCCCCGCCAATACATCAGCAATCACATCCGCCTGAAGGCCGCGAAATTCCTCATAGCCATAAATCCGCTGCAGCAGCGCCCGCGCGGAATCTAGAGTCAGATGATTAGTCGACGTCATGCGGATTAGTCTCAAAGGACTCGCCGCGCAAAACAAGCGATCAGAACGGGTAATCTATACTTTCTTTGCCTCAGCTCGGTTCAGCAAGAAATGCCCATTTAGAGCCGCCACCGGTTTGTCCCGTTCGCTCTGCCAGGCTTCTGCCGTCACAGACGCCATGCGTCGCCCGAGTTTGATCACACGGGCGCGGCCATACAGATCCTCGGCATGGCCCTGCCTGAGATAATCAACGGTGATATTGATCGTGCGCGCGGGGCGTTCCACATCAGATACAAGAAACAGCTGTGCCATCGCCGTCATTTCCAGGAAAGTTCCGATCGCCCCACCATGCAGCGCTTTGATCGTAAAATTACCGATCAGCTTGTCTTGAAAGGGCAAGACAGTGGTCATGTCATCACCCTTAATATCGCACCGCATGCCGAGTGTTTTCACGATCGGGACGTTCGACAAAAAGCTCTCAAGTTGAGCGCCGCGGCTGAGGGTCTCGCTCATTCTGGCACCCCAAGGCTGGCTTTTGGACGCGGCTTGTTGATCGCGAAGGCGCCTTGAGCGGTGGCAATCACCTTGTCGCGACTTTCATGATAGGCCCAAGCCCGCGTGAAGGCGACGGATTTGGTGACATGGTAGCATTCTGCCTCGCCGATAATATCGCGCCCGCTGTCGGCGGGCCGCATATAATCGATGCGCAAATCGAGCGTTGCGACAAATCGAAATTCTTCGAGCGATGCGGCACAGGCCATGCCGCTAAGATTATCGAGCAAGGTGGTAATCGCGCCGCCATGGATGACCTGCGCTTCAACATCACCCACCAAGTGTTCGGCAAAAGGCTGAACGCCCCAGACCTGGCCGCGCTCAACCCGGGTGACCTTAAACCCCGTTTCTCGCGCCCAAGGTACAATTTGGGTCATGCCATCCATATGCTGGCGCATCAGTTCAATGCGTTTGTCCAGACTGGCGATGCTTTCGTCCATGACGACCTCTTAAGTTGACGCGCCGTCGTAAATTGACGTTCACGTCAACGGCTATACCATCTCTTCAATCCAAGAAAACCGGTAACCTCACGGGAGGAGCAGACATGGCATTCGATGCGGCAAAAGCTGGGAAAGCCTGCATCATTGGGGCTGGCTGCAGTGGCTTCACAATGGCTAAGCGTCTCAAGGATTATGGCGTGGCTTATGACTGTTTCGAGATGTCGGACAATATTGGCGGCAATTGGTATTATAAGAACCCCAATGGCATGTCGTCTTGCTATCAAAGCTTGCACATCGACACGTCAAAATGGCGCCTCGCTTTCGAAGATTACCCAGTGCCAGAAGACTGGCCGGACTTCCCGCATCACAGCCAGCTACTGCAATACTTCCATGACTATGTGGATCATTTTGGCCTGCGCGAAACGATCACGTTCAATACCAGCGTCGACAAGGCGGTTCGCCGCGAGGATGGCGATTGGGATGTGACACTGTCGACAGGTGAAACCCGAACGTATCAGTGGCTGTTCGTTGGCAATGGACATCACTGGGATCCGCGCACGCCAGATGATTATCCGGGTCAGGACACATTCACTGGCTATCAAATACACAGCCATCATTATGAAGATCCGTTCGATCCGTACGACTTCCGCGGCAAACGCGTGCTTGTGGTTGGAGCCGGCAATTCGGCGATGGATATCTCTTCGGAACTGTCTCAGCGCCCGATCGCCGAGAAGCTGATCATCTCTATGCGCCGGGGCGTTTGGGTGCTGCCAAAATATCTGGGCGGACAACCCGCAGACAAAGCCGTGCTGCCAAGCTGGATGCCAATGAGTATCGGCCGCGCCCTCGCCCGCTCGAAAATCAAAAAAGAGATCGGCAATCCAGAAGATTTTGGCCTGCCCAAACCAGATCATGAGCCGCTCGATGCTCACCCGTCTGTGTCGGGCGAGTTTCTAACCCGGGTCGGCTGCGGCGACATCACCGCCCGAGGCGCTATCGACCGGTTCGAGCCGAATGCTGTGATCTTCAAAGATGGTCACAGAGAAGAAATCGACGCGATCGTTTGGGCGACGGGATACAAAGTCTCCTTCCCCTTCTTTGATGATCCTGAGCTGACCCCAAACGAAAACCGCTTGCCGCTGTTCAAGCGGATGGTGAAACCGGGCTATGAAAACCTGTTCTTCTTGGCCCTCGCGCAGCCTCTGCCGACTCTGGTGAACTTTGCGGAACAACAGTCAAAACTCGCGGCCGCGGCAATCGCGGGCGAGTACGCCTTCCCAGATCATGCCGAAATGGACCGGATCACCATCGCCGATGAGAAAACCCATATGGGACATTTCTATCAGGCGGCGCGTCACACCATGCAGGTCGATTTCAACACTTATGTAAGAGACCTGCATCAAGAAATAGAAAAGGGCCGGAAGCGGGCTCGGGTGACAGCATAATATTCTAGGAGCAGAGCATGCGAAGACTCACACTCGGACTGGCATTTGCCGGTGCGTTCGCATGCGCTTCGCCGCCGCCAGTTGTCTATTATCCGCAATCGGGAAATGCGCCGGTGGGCGCGCCGCCTTCGCAAATCCCTGATGGTCCGCGCGCCGCGCAAGGCCCGTTTCAGCCGGACTATTATCTCTATGCCTGCACCCCCTCATTCTCAAACCGGCCCGATACAGATCGATCAGGCCGGATTTTGGAATACAATGCGCTGGTCGTCGTCCACAATCTCATTCTCGCCGCCGCACCGACCAATGGCGCCTGTATGACCTCAGGCTTCGGGCCTCGGTTTGGACGCATGCATAAAGGCATCGACTTGCAGGCGCGCCCGGCGGTTCCCGTCTATTCCACTGCGCCGGGCCGCATTTTGGAAGTCAGTACCCAAACCGGGTTTGGACGCCAAGTCCTCATCGATCACGGCAATGGCGTCTACACGCGCTATGGGCATCTTGCCTATTTTTCCGAGGGACTCGCTGCGGGTCAGAAAATCGGATTCGGCCAACCGCTCGGCCTGATGGGCGAAACCGGAAACGCGACGGCATTGCATGTCCATTATGAAATTCTAACCGGCAATTATAATACGCCCCAAAAATCTTGGGGCCTGACCGCGCATAACCCGCTGGACTTTCCAAGATGGACCGGATTGGATGGTCTTAGCTGATTGTTGAGGGGATGATCGCTTGCTCAATTTCCTGGATCCCAACACACTCGCCCGCACCTATCGCGACCCCATCGCCTGGCTCATCCTAGCGGTCGATCTGTTCCCAATCATCGCCGTTTTGACCATGGGCTGGGGAGCCGTGGCCCTGGTCTTTTTATACTGGCTTGAAAACCTGATCATCGGCGCTGTGACGCTGGCTAAGATGACTGCGACGAGCATGCGGGATGGCCCTATCGGCCTATTCGGCATGGCTTTTCTGGGTCCGTTTTTCTTCTTCCATTATGGCATGTTTTGTTTCGTACATGGCGTGTTTGTGAGTGTATTCGCCAATCTCTCAAACGAGACAGATCCGGGCTTTCCCTCGCCTTTTGGATTGATTGATCAAGCGCTGGCCTCAGGCTCGAATATGCCCACTTTCGTGCTCGCGATTATCGGTGTTCAGATCATTCTCTTTGTCCAAGACTATATCCTGCGCGGGCAGTATCGCGAAACCACAATTGATAAAGAAATGATGGCGCCGTATGGCCGGATCATCATCCTCCATTTTGGGATCTTTGCCGGCGCTTTTGCGATGGTCGCCTTAGGCGAACCAATGCTGGGCATTTTGGCGTTGATCTTGCTCCGCGCGCTGTGGGGCGTTTTCTTGACGGTCCGTCGCCGACTTCAACTCGACGATGCACTGCAAACAAAAAGTTGACGTTCCGTCATCAATCTGAGCACACTATAGCGCGTTGAGGGAAAAGAGATTCTATGACGGTGACGATCGATCCGGAAGTCCGAATGGGCAAACGTGCACGGGCCAAAGAAGCCAATCGACGGGCGATTTTGGATGCCGCGCGGGTGGTCTTTGCGCGGATCGGATATGACGCCACCAATATTCGCGACATTATCCGAGAGACCGATCTCGCCAGCGGCACGTTCTACAACTACTTCAAATCCAAAGAAGAAGTCTTCGAAGCGCTCGCAAATGACAGCGTCAAACGGTTCCGCCCTTTGCTGCAAAAGGTGCGGGAAGAGGCCAAGGATCTTGAGACCTATCTCTATGCTGCTTTTGGCGCTTATTTTTCATTCTTGGCAGAAGAGAATGATGACGCGATTCAAGGCGGCGCCCCGCATATGAGCTTGATCGGCGTCCGGATTGATACCCCGGAAATGCAAACGGTCTCAGAAGAGATTTCTGCTGACCTTGAGATTGCGATGGATAAGATTGGCCTCGGTCATCTCGATATCGATTATATCACCGCCGCAGCGATAGGAATGGCGCGCGAAATGGGCGATCATATGCTGCAACGACGCCCTGTTGACCCGAAGATAGCCACTGAATTCGCCGCGAAAGTCACCCTTGCCGGGATCGAAGCGCTTGCCAAATCGAGCGACTAGGTCAGACTAGTCCCCAGACAATAAACGAGTTTGGGAGGGCCGCAGCTATGAGCTTGCAGGCGACTATCGCAAAATTACTGCTGAAACTTCCGGCCAGCTGGAAAGTTAAGATGGCAGGCGGCGCCCCTGTCGTGCTCGGCGGGCGGACACTCGATCCAGATTTTCAGTTTTTAGCCCATGGCGCAGCGAAACAGCCGCCAATGTCCTCTATGGAACCAGAAGTGGCGCAAGCAGCGGCGATTGAAGGCCTTGCGATGTTTGCGGCAAAGCCCGAACCTGGCGTGTCTTGGGAAGACACGACAATCCCGGGCCAAGGGACCCATCAGATCCCAGTTCGGATCTACCGGCCTGCGCAGCAAAATCCAGACGCGCCCATGATGGCGTATTGGCATATGGGCGGCGGCGTCATTTTGGATGTCGAAGCCTGTCATGCGTTCTGCACAATGGTCGCGAAGATCGCGCAATGCCCCATTGTTTCCGTCGATTATCGCCTCGCGCCGCAGCATAAGTTCCCAGCCGGATTGGAAGACTGTATCGCCGCCTATGATTGGACATTGAAAAATGCAGAATCCTATGGCGCGCCAGCTGGTCGAGCGGCGATTGGTGGCGACAGTATGGGCGGCAATTTCAGCGCCATCATCGCGCAAGAATCAACGCGGCGCGGCATGCCCAAGCCAGAGCTCCAGCTCCTACTCTACCCGGCCACCGATCTCATCTCAGAATTTGGCTCAGCCACCACCTACGCAGAGACCTATCCGCTTTCGACCGACACAATGCACTGGTTCATGCAGCAATATCTGCCTGAAGGGTTTGATCGCGCCAATGTCTTGCTGTCGCCGGCTTTGGAAACCCGTCTGGAAGGTCTTCCCCCGGCGGTCATCGCGACCGCGGGATTTGATCCCCTGGTGGATGATGGCGCAGCCTATGCCAAGAAGCTTGAGGATGCCGGCGTCACCGTCACATTTAAATGCTATGACAGTCTGGCGCATGGCTTCACCGCCTTCACCGGCATTGCGCCCGCGGCGCGCGAAGCCTGTCTCGAAATCGCTGGCATGGTCCGTGATGCCTATGCGAGCCTATAATGCGGGCGCTCGTTTGCCATACATTGTCAGATGATTTCTCGGGCGTCGAAATTCGCGATGTCGACGCGCCAATACCCGGCCCAGGTGAGGTCCGCATCAAAGTTCATGCGGCGAGTATTAATTTCCCAGACCTTCTGCTCTGTCAGGGCAAGTATCAGCTCAAGCTCGAGCCACCCTTCACCCCTGGCATGGATATGGCCGGCACCATTGATGCGCTTGGCGACGGGGTTGAACAGTTTCAGCTTGGCGATGAGGTTTGCGGCGGCGCCCGATTTGGCGGCTTTGCAGACTATGCACTTGTCAGCGCCGAAGGATTGCAAAAAAAGCCCGCTTCAATGAGCTTCGAACAGGCCGCCTCCTATTCCGCAGCTTATCTCACAGCCTATGTCGCGCTGGTTCGCCGCGGCCGGTTGCAAGGCGGTGAAACGCTGCTCGTGCATGGTGCCAGCGGCGGGGTTGGCATGGCGGCTGTGGATGTTGGCAAATTGCTCGGCGCGACGGTGATTGCGACTGGCGGCAGCGATGAGAAGCTCGCCAAAGTCAAAGCCTATGGCGCTGATCATACGATAAACACCGCACACGGATTTCGCACACAGGTCAAAGATTTGACGAATGGGCGCGGCGCGGACGTGATTTATGATCCCGTCGGCGGGGACGTTTTCGATGAAAGCGTTCGATGCATCGCCTTTGACGGACGATTGCTGGTGATCGGCTTCACCTCTGGGCGGATCGCAAGCGTGCCGACAAATATGCCGCTAATCAAAGGCTTTTCCGTCGTGGGCGTGCGAGCGGGCGAATATGGGCGGCAATTCCCCGACCGCGGAAAAGAGAATGTCAAACAGATTTGGGATTGGGCGCGCGAAGGCAAAACACGGCCCTATGTACATGCCACCCTGCCCTTAGAGCAGACAATTGAGGGCTTTCGCGCGCTCCAAAATCGCCAAGTCGTCGGCAAACTGATCATTGCGCCGTGAGCGAATCAGGACGCTAAAACCGAAGAATCTTAAGCGAATCCGGATCTTGCTTGATTAAATTTGATTCAAGGCGTCTCGGAAAAACTTATACTTAACAAGGCTTTGAATCGCGCCCCAAAATGGACCGATTTGCGTTACAAAGACTTAGCTTTTAGTGGCGATCTAATCCCCTAGTACGAACGTTTGAGTGAGTATGAGGGACAGTCTAATGAGCGCGCATCGCTTTCCAAAAGCATCAATAATCATTGCTGCCAGCTTGTTTGTCGCCGCGTGTGGCGGCGGCGGTGGCGGATCTTCGGTGCCGCCCGGCACGCCCGGCGGTGGAAGCGGTAGCGGTGGTGGAGGCGGAGGTGCGCCGGCTGAACCTGCTTCTAAGATTGATAGTGAGCTTGAAGCCTCGCGGTTTCTAGCCCGCGCCACTTTTGGGGGCTCAAAAAGCGAGATTGCCTCGCTGAATGGTGAAGATGCTGCAGATTGGCTGGCCTCAGAGTTTTCCAAAAGCACATCGCTGACGATGCCGACCCTGCTCGCCCAACCGCGCAATTCAGATGGGCGTTTGGAAAGTCAGCGCATCAATGAACTCTATTGGGATCATATCGTCACCGCAGATGATCAAGTCCGGCAACGCATGGCGTTCGCGCTGTCTCAAATCTTAGTTTATTCCGATGCCGCCGATTCAGACCAACCGACCCGCGCTTATTATCAAGACATTCTGATCCGAAATGCGCTCGGAAACTACCGCGACCTATTGGAAGAAGTCACTTATTCACCCGCGATGGGACAATGGCTAACTTATCTCGCCAATCGCAAGGGCGATCCGAACAAGGGCCGGATGCCGGACGAGAATTATGCCCGCGAAATCCTGCAGCTCTTCTCAATTGGCCTGATCGAGCTGAACATGGACGGTTCGCCTAAATTGGACGCGCAAGGCCAACAAATAGAGACTTATTCCAATGACGATATTGAAGGTCTCGCCCGCGTCTTTACCGGCCTGTCTTGGACCGGCGGTGATTTCTGGAAAGAACCGCAAGATGGCGGCATCAATCCGATGGAAATGTATCCCGAGCAGCATTCAGAGCTCGAGAAAAACTTCCTCGGGACCACAATCCCTGAAGGCACGCCAGGTACGGAAACCATTGATCGAGCGCTCGACACGATTTTCGAGCACCCGAATGTTGCGCCCTTCTTGGCTCGCCAACTGATTCAGCGTTTCACGCAATCAGACCCGTCGCCTGCCTATATACAGCGTGTCGCAACGGCGTTTGAAACCGGCCGCTATACCGCCGATGGCGGACGCAATTTTGGATCTGGACAGCGCGGCGATTTGCAAGCGACGCTCGCTGCGGTGCTTCTCGACGACACGACCTTCGTGGAGCCAGGCAATGGCGCGGTGATTACGAGCGGGAAAGTGCGGGAGCCGATCTTGCGCTTCACGCATTGGGCTCGCGCCTTCGATGTCAGCGGCGTGGATGCCGGCAATGAACGCCGTCTGCGCGACACACGCAGCTCAGAGAGTGCGCTCGGTCAGCAGGCCTTCCGCTCACCGTCTGTGTTTAACTTCTACCGTCCAGGCTATATTGCGCCCGGAACGAACGCTGGGGACCGCAACATCACGGTGCCAGAGTTCCAAATCGTCAATGAGAGCAGCTCGGTCGGCTATTTAAACTTCATGACCGATTTTGCTTTTGACCGCGCCTCGCAACGCGATCGCGATATTGATACCTACACTCCGGACTATAGTGACGAGCTTGCTCTCGTCGGCACGCCAGCCGCTTTGGTCGATCATCTTGATGATTTGTTGACGGGCGGCCGAATGGCGGACGCTGAAAAAGCCGACATTGTCGACATTATTAGCACCGTCGAAATCCGAACTAATAGTGCGGAAAATACCGCTGCTGACCAAGAGGACGTGGTGCAAACCGCTGTCGCCTTGGTGCTCAACTCGCCGTCTTACGCGGTCACTTGGTAGGTCTGAAGGAGATTAAAATGGCCAATATTTCTCGTCGCCACGTCCTTGCAGGCCTCGGTACGGCTGGGTTTGCAACCAGCCTCGGTTCGATGACCAATTTGGGGCTAAACAATGCTTGGGCCGCCGATACTGGCGGATACAAGGCCATGGTCTGTATCTTCCTGAAAGGTGGCATGGATGGAGCGGATACAATCCTTCCCTATGATCAGGCCTCCTATGATCAGCTGCGCACTGTCCGCAGCGGGCTCTTCGGCGCGTATAATTCAAACTCTTCAGCCTCAACGCGTAATCGCGCGAACTTGCTGCAGATGAATCTCGACAATGCGGGTGACTTTGGTGGCCGCCAATTTGCCATGCCGCAAGAATTGGCACCGCTTCATTCCATGTTTGAGAGCGGAGACTTGGCGGTCGTCGGCAATGTTGGCCCATTGATCGAGCCGACCACCCGCGTCGCGATGGATAATAATTCGGCGATCCTTCCAAAGCGGCTTTTCTCGCACAATGACCAGCAATCGACATGGATGTCGTTTGGGGTTGAAGGCGTCAGCCGCGGCTGGGGCGGCCGGTTTATGGATCGTGTCGTCGCCTCGGCGCCGAACCAAAACCGCATCTTCTCGGCCATTGCGACGAGCTCAAACGATGTCTTCCTGGCAGGTGAAGATGTCACACAATTTAAAGTGGGCACTAGCGGTATCGCCGAACCAAATCTGTACAATAATCGCGGCCTGCTCGGCTATAATGATGGCGACGATGCCGCGCGCGATAAAATTCGAACCTTCCTCGCGAAACGCGATTTCCAAAGTCAGAATGTGTTTGAGCAAGATATCGCCACCGCAACCGCAAAAGCGGTCGATAACACAGCGCAGTTCGCGCAAGCTCAGGAAAATGCGACGCCGTTCACCGCGCAATTTGAAGACGATCGCGTCTCGCGCCAGATGCGCTCGGTTGCAGAGACCATCAAGATCCGCCAATTCCTAAACGTCTCACGTCAGATGTTCTACGTGTCCACTGGCGGCTACGACACCCACAGCAACCAGGCCAACAGCATTGGCGGCTTGCATGCCCAGCTCGCCGCGGCGATTTCATCATTCCGAGAAGCGATGATCGAAATTGGTGAGTGGGACAACGTCGTCGTGTTTACCGCATCTGACTTTGGCCGGACTGTGATCGATAATGGCAATGGCACCGACCATGGTTGGGGCGGACACCATTTTGTTGCCGGCGGCGGTGTTCAAGGCAAACGCCTGTATGGCGAGGTGCCATTTGCTGATGTCGATAGTAATTCCTACACCCGCTCTCGGGGCCGGCTGATCCCAACAACATCGGTCGAGCAATATGCCGCGACCATGGGGTCGTGGTTCGGATTGGACAGTTCGGAGCTGCGTTCATCGCTGCCGAACTTGAATAATTTCAACCAAACCGATCTCGGCTTTATGGGCGGCGCGACCAGCTAAGCCATATCGCTGGCGATCGCAGATAGACCTGCCTGATAGGTTGGATATTGGGGTCGCCAGCCAGTGGCGGCCTTAATCCGCGCATTCGAAACGCGTTTGCATTCCGAATAAAAACTGCGCCCCATGGGTGACAGATCGGCGTCTTCAAACTTGATTTCGGGCGGCGGCGCCACGCCGAGAAGATCGGCGGCAAGCGCGATCACGTCTTGCGGCGGCGCTGCGTAATCGTCGCACAGATTGAACGCGCCAAAGGCACTCGACCTCAATAGAGCATGCAGGCCGGAGGCAATGTCATCGACATGCACGCGCGAGAAGACTTGCCCGGTTTTCACGATGCGCCGCGCTTTGCCCGCTTTGACCCGTTCAAGCGCTGACCGCCCGGGGCCGTATATCCCCGGCAAGCGGACCATCCGCACACGCTTATGCGCCTTGTGCCAACCCTGCTCTGCCAATACGCGCCGCTCTGCTCGATCCGATTGCGGATTGATCGCGGACCATTCCATCGCCCAGCCGCCATCCAAATCGCCATATACGCCCGTTGTCGAAAGATAGGTGACGCTGGCCGCTCGTTTAGCCTGATCGCCCAGCATGGCGAGCGCGGGACACCCGGTTTCACTCGGCGGCGCTGAAATCAGCAAATGCGCCGCGTCTAATCGCTCAAGGATGGATGGATGATCATCAATTGAGATCGGTTCTATTCGCGTGTCTGCGAGACGGACGCGGCCCTGCTCGGATCGAACTGTTCCATAAACAGGTCCCTGCCAGAGCATCGAGAGCGCCGTTGCAGAATAACCCGGTCCAAAGAGAAAAAGAGGTTCTGACTGATCTGTCATTTGCGCTCCCTCACTTTGCTCGCTACCGCCATTACAATAGCTTTAGAAGAGAGCTCATCCATGTTTATCTCCCTCCTAGTCTCCGGCGCATTCCCGATGATGCAGACCGCGTCTGCGGATATAGCCCGCGCCGAACAGGTAAGGCTCGAAACGTGTTTAGAAAAGTCAGAATCCGCGCCTGAAGAAGCCTATGAAGACTCTCTGGCTTGGCTGAGCAACGGGAACCGCCCGAAAGCGCGATACTGTAACGCGGTATCTCTCCTCGCCTTAGACCGCCTCGAAGAAGGCGCGGCGCGTTTGGAAGCGCTGGCCACCGCGCCAGACGCGATCTCGGCTGAGGATCGGACAACCTATCTCGTTCAAGCCGGAAATGCCTGGCTTAGCGCGAATTATCCGGACGCCGCCATCGTCGCCCTCACTGATGCGCTGAAGCTGGAACGCAATGACGCAGAAATCTACAAAGATCGCGCCGCGGCGTATTTGGCGACAGAGCGCTGGATCGAAGGCGTGGATGATTTGAACATTGCGCTTGAGAAAGTACCAGGCGATGCAGAAGCGCTTTCATTGCGAGCGCGAGCGCATCTCGCGAGCGACAATCTTCGTGCTGCCAAAGCAGATATGGAAGCTGCGCTCAGCTATGACCCTGAAAATATTGATCTTCTCGTTCTACGCGGCGACGTGCGTGAAGCCATCCGCCTCTCAGAACTCAATTAGACTTTAGCACACACGCGTCCAAGCCATCCCGACGAACAACGCCCATGCGCGCCTGGATGGTCGCGGTGCGCTGGCGAACATAAGGCCCGGCTTGATTGACCCGCCACTTGTTCGGGCTGGGCAGGACAGCGGCCAAACGTGCGGCCTCAAAGGCAGTGAGGTCACTCGCTGGCTTTCCGAACCGTCCATAGGCCGCGGCCTCGGCGCCATAGAGGCCGTCGCCCCATTCAGCGACATTGAGGTAGACTTCCATCACTCTCGTCTTGCCCCAAAAGCCGTCAATGAAAAGCGCCATCCAGCTCTCCCCAGCTTTACGGACAAATCCGCCACCATTCCAAAAGAAAACGTTTTTAGCGGTCTGCTGCGTTAGCGTCGACGCCCCGCGGAGACGCCCGCGTCGCTCGCGCTCATCCAAGGCATCCTGAATGGCGTCCAAATCAATGCCGGAATGATCACAGAACTTGGTGTCCTCGGCGGCAATCACCGCTTGGATAAGGTGGGGTGAGATCCGCTCTATCGGCACCCAAGTATGATACACGGGTGTGCCTTGGATAACGCGGCCAGCCATATTCGCGGTCCCTGGTGGCGGTACCAAGAACAAGATCAACGCATAGACATGAACCGTCACGACCAGGCCCGTCAAAAATTTGACGGCCCGCCATAGCCACCGCCCCATATTCATGGATTGAGCTCGATCGGTTGCGTCCATTCTGCCCGCACATCCTCATTTGCCTCGGCGCCAAAGCGCGCGGCCTTTTCGGTTTCGAACCGGGCGAAATCAAGGCGCCCCAGCGCCCATATCGCGGCCCCGCGGACCACTGGGTTTTCGTCACTAAGATGCGGGATCACGCTATGGTCTATCAATGCCGGATCAGCTGAATTCCCAATGGCGATTAAGACATTGCGCAAGAACCGGTCCCGCCCGATCCGCTTGATGGGAGAGCCGGAAAAGACTTGTCGAAAACCCTCATCATCGAGTGCGGCAAGCTCATCAAGGCCAGGCCCCTTCAGCTCCGCCCTGGCCCAAAACGCGCTTTCATTCGCTGTGTTGGCAAACTTGTTCCACGGACACACAGATAAGCAATCATCACAGCCATAAATCCGGTTTCCCATTTCCGCGCGAAACTCATGCGGGATGGGATCTTTATGTTCGATGGTGAGATATGAAATGCAGCGTCTGGCATCGAGCTTATAGGGCTCGGGGAAAGCCCTAGTCGGGCAAATATCGAGACAGGCCCGGCACGACCCGCAATGATCCACCTCGCTTGGGTCTTTGTTGAGCGCGGCATCGGTAAGCATGACGCCAAGAAACAGCCAAGAGCCAAGCTCGCGCGAGACCAGATTTGTGTGCTTGCCCTGCCAACCGAGCCCAGCTTTTGCGGCCAGAGGCTTTTCCATCAGCGGCGCTGTGTCGACAAACACTTTGACGTCCGCACCTGCCTCCGTAACAAACGCACGGGCCAGCGCTTTCAGACGTTTTTTGAGTATGTCGTGATAGTCCTTGCCGCGCGCATAGACCGAGATATTGCCCTCGCCTCGCCGCTCCAAATTCTCCATTGGGTTTCGATCCGGACCATAATTCAGCCCAACAACAAGCGCCGATTTTGCCTCGCCCCACATCGCGGTCGGAGCGCGTCGTCGCTCTAATGTGGTTTCCATCCAGGCCATATCGCCATGATATCCGGCCTCGACAAAGGCTTCCAAACGCTCACCCGCTTGCCACGCCTCATCGACCCGGCAAATCCGGCAGGCATCAAAGCCAAGCTCTGCGGCCTGGGTTTTGAGGAAGGTTTCCAGCGACATGCCTCTTCATCCCGCGCGTGCGCTAGAAATCAAGGTCTGTGTAATGTTTGACTGGTTTCGCATTGCCGACCCGGTCTTCTAACAGCGCGCGGAAACTCGGCCGCGATTTCATCCGCGCATACCACGCTTTGAGGTCCGGCGTCTGATCCCAAGGCACATCGCCAAAATAGTCATAGGAGGACAAATGAGCGGCCACACTTAAATCTGCAACACTCAGATTGCGACCCGCAATATAAGACCGCTCCCCCGCCAGAGCATCGAGGAATGTCATCCGGTTTTTGAGCGCGTGCGCCCCTTGGCGCAGGGCCAAACTATCGGGCGAGCGATCGCGTTTCACCCATTGGGTCACGCGTTCTGAAAGCAACGTATTATTGATTCCGGCAAAGCTTTCTTCCGCCCATTGCCATAAACGCCGAGCTTCAGCTTTTTCCATCGCGGTAAATGGAAGAAGCCGCGGGCTTTGCTGCGCCTCTTCAATATATTCACAAATCGCCAGCGATCCGACGGCTGAGGTTTTGACCTCGGCATCTGTGTCCAACAAAGCTGGTGCACTCGCGCCGGGTGCAAGCGCTGCGAGCTCAAGATCAGACACCCAAGGCCGGATCTCAATCGACTCAAAGGCCCAGCCTTTTTCGCCCATAAGCAAGCGAACGGTCCGTCCCAGCGGATCGATGGGCCAATGCCAAAGCCGTTTCATGCGCCTCGCCCTAATCCTATTCGCCGATCAGGCAAAATTGAATCTCCCCGCGCCGCCATAGCGATGCATTTTCGAACGTGTGTCCCGTCGTTCATAGAGCGCATTTGAACGTAAAATTCTGACGAAATCCTTTCCTGACGGGAATTTTGATCAAATGTCTGTATGGCGGCGCCAGCCTTTGACACCGCAGTCAACAGTTCGGGGTCAAAAACTGCTATGCTTTTGATTGAGACAGGATTCGATTTCCCTTAAGGAAGGGCTCTCGTTTTGGGATGAATACCTATGGCAGATCGCTCTCACACCACGTCCAATAACTCAGACCCGGTACAGTCTTGCATCTCTCAAATGCTGAACGAAGTGCCAGCTGAAGCGCGCGGAAAAATCCCTCGTGGAAATATCGAAGCGCTTGGTAAGACCCTATGGGATTGGTTTTTGACGACCGAAGGCGCGTCCGTGCGCCTGCGCCCAACCAAGGATGTCGATCCCCATTGGTTTGGGCAGTATTTGCTAGAAGTCGTTGGTCCAGATCGGCCCTTCCTCGTCGATTCCCTATTGGGCGCGTGCGCAGATCTCGGATTCGAAGTCCTGAGCTTGTTCCACCCGATTGTAGAGCATGAAGGCCAAGCCCACTCCCTCATCCAAATCCATTTGCCGAATCTCAGCGAGGCCGAACAAACGCGCTTGCTGGCAGAGGCCCAAGCCACGCTGAATGATGTCACCGCGGCGACCGACGATTATCAAACAATGCGCGCGCGGATGGCCGAAGAGATCGAGCGACTCGCCGCCTGCACGCACATCTCCGCCCGTTACAAGGATGAAGCGCTCGAATTTTTAAAATGGCTTGGCCAAGAACGGTTCGTTTTCTTGGGCGTTCGCAGCTATGATTTTCCGACCGGTGCAGACGGCAAAGTTCTGCCGGAAGAACCGGAAATGGTTGAAGGCTCGAATCTCGGCCTGATGCGCGATGAAACCCGAAACGTGCTCAATCGCGGCGCCGAGCCATTGCTCCTGACAAGAGAGATTGGAGCGTTTTTGGCCGAGCCCGAAACGCTAATTATGGCGAAAGCGACCCTGATGAGCCGGGTCCATCGCCGGGTGGCTTGCGACTATGTCGGCGTCAAACATTATGGCGCAGACGGCCAAGTGGTGGGCGAAACGCGGTTTCTCGGTCTCTACACCGCTGAAGCCTACAATGAATCTGTTCGGAACATTCCACTCTTGCGGCGGCGGATGGAACGCGTGCTCGACATTCTTGGCGTGCTTCCAGGCAGCCACAATGAGAAAGCCCTCTCGAACATTATTGAAGGTTGGCCTCGAGACGAGCTGATCCAAACAAAATCAGAAACGCTTGCACCCATCATGCAAGGCGTCTTGGACCTCGTCGCTCGACCGCGCGTCCGTGTTTTCACGCGGGCCGATCGGTTCAACCGCTTTGTCAGCACCGTCGTATTCGTGCCGCGCGAGACGTACGACACTGACCTACGCCGCCATATCGCCGAGGCGATTGAGGAGGCTTGGGGCGGCCATATGAGCAGTTTCCAGCCCAGTTTCGATGGCGCCACCATGGTCCGGGTCTTGTTTCAAACCGCCCTTCCCAAGGATGGTCCTCGCCCAGATCCGGAAGAGCTCGAGCGGCAAATCGCGCGGATGGCGCGCCGCTGGACCGACCGTTTCCGGGATGCCATCCACGATCATGATTTAGACGCTGAACGGCGGGCGCAGGCAGAGCTTTTCGCGGACTCATTCAATGCGGGCTATCGCGAAGCGTTTTCTCCGGAAGAAGCGATGCTCGACGTCGCTATGCTGTCTCGGCTCAACGCCGACTCTCCGGTTGGCCTACGCGCTTATCATCGGGACGGTGACGCGGATGGGCGGATTAGAGCTAAAATCTATTCCCGCAGCGGCGCCATTGCCCTGTCCGACTGTGTCCCCGTCTTTGAGCGTATGGGACTGTTCGTGGATTTTGAAACCGGCTATCCGGTGACCCCTGCCAAAAAGCCAGTCTCGGACGCACCCGAAGAATATTGGGTCCATGCGTTGAGCATGAGGCTTGAAGGGGCAGATGGCGTCAAATTGGAAGACATCAACGAAGCCTTCGAAGACGCCTTTGTGGCCGTCTGGAGCGGCCTAGCGGAAAATGACGGCTTTAATGCGCTGATTTTCACGGCGCACCTAAATTGGCGAGAAGCCGCGCTATGCCGCGCACTGTGTGCCTATCGGCACCAGTCCGGCCTAGATCCGGCGCGCCAAACGCAAATCGAGGCCCTCAATTCGAACCCAAGCCTGGCGCGTCAGCTCATCAGCTTGTTTACAAGCCGGTTTGATCCCGACCTTCAAGGCGACCGAGAGGCCAAAACCCGAAACTTGCAAAAACAAATCGAGCAGGGTCTCGAAGCCGTGCCTTCGTTGGACCATGATCGTGTCATCCGGCGCCTGGCGGACTTGATCGGCGCGATCCAGCGCACCAATTTTTTCCAAATCGGCCCTGATGGGCAAAGCCTGCCTTTTATCAGTTTCAAGATTGCCAGCCGCGAGCTGGTCGATCTTCCGGACCCAAAACCGTATCGCGAAATCTTTGTCGACTCCCCGCAAGTCGAGGGGGTTCATTGCCGGTTTGGTCCAGTCGCTCGCGGGGGCCTAAGATGGTCCGATCGCCGCGATGACTTCCGCACCGAAGTGCTTGGCCTGGTGAAAGCGCAACAGGTCAAGAATGCGGTCATCGTGCCGGTTGGATCGAAAGGCGGATTCTTCCCAAAACAGCTCCCGGCGAGCGGATCAAGAGACGCCATCCGGATCGCGGGTGTCGAAGCCTACAAAACGTTCATCACCAGCCTGCTTGGCTTGACCGATAATTTGATCGACGGCGCGGTTCAAAACCCGAGCCGGACTGTCATCCATGATGGTGATGATCCTTATCTCGTTGTTGCTGCAGACAAAGGCACTGCCACCTTCTCGGACATCGCGAATGAAATCAGCATGGCGTACGGATTCTGGCTTGGCGACGCATTCGCCTCCGGCGGGTCCGCTGGCTATGACCACAAGAAAATGGGCATTACTGCTCGCGGCGCCTGGGAGGCAGTGAAACGCCACTTCCGCGAAATTGGAAAAGACATCCAATCAGAGCCGTTCACTGTCATCGGCTGCGGCGATATGAGCGGCGATGTGTTCGGCAATGGCATGCTGCTGTCCAAGCAGATTCGATTGCAGGCGGCGTTCAACCATATGCACATTTTTATCGATCCAGACCCGCAGGATCCAGAGCGGCTTTGGGACGAACGCCAACGCATGTTCGACCTGCCGCGCTCAAGCTGGCTCGACTACGATCAGAGCCTGATCAGCGAAGGCGGCGGCATCTTTGATCGCAGCGCGAAATCAATTGATCTCACCCCGCAGATTAAAGCTATGACGGGCTTGTCCGACGATCAAGTGACACCGAATGAACTGATCCATGCATTGTTAAAAACCGACTGCGAACTGCTATGGTTTGGCGGAATTGGCACCTATATCAAAGCCAGCGCAGAAACACATGCGGACGCTGGCGACCGCGCAAATGACGTGGTGCGGATCAACGCCCCCGAACTAAAAGCAAAAGTCATTGGCGAGGGCGCCAATCTTGGTGTGACCCAAGCTGGACGGATTGAAGCTGGGCTCAACAAAGTGCGCGTCAATTCTGATGCAATCGACAATTCAGCCGGCGTCGACAGTTCAGACCACGAGGTCAATATCAAGATCCTCTGCACTGAAGCGATCCGCCGCGGCAAACTTCCCAGCGGTGAACGCAATACCCTGCTCGCTTCGATGACCGATGATGTGGCGGACCATGTGCTCGCGCACAATTATGCGCAAACCGGCGCGCTGAGCCTCGCGGAGCATTCAGCGTCTCGCGACCATGATGCGCTTGAGCGGCTGATGATCCGGCTTGAACAACGCGGCGTCCTAGATCGCCAGGTCGAAGGCCTGCCGAGCACAGCGGAAATGGCGCAGTATAAACAAGATGGACGACCGCTCACCCGACCTGAAATCGCGGTTCTTATGGCGTGGACGAAAATCGTTTTGTTCGATGACTTGGTCGCGTCTAAGGTGCCTGATGACCCTTACTTCCAGCACACATTGCAAAACTATTTCCCGGAGGCGCTCAGAACTTATAGCGATGTAATGCAAGCGCACCGGCTGAAGCGTGAAATCATTTCGACTGTACTCGCCAATCGCATCATCGATATTGCCGGACCGGTCTTCATGCTCCGCCTGCGCGAACAAACGGGCGCGCGCAATGCTCAGATTATCGAAGCCTTTGAAGCCGCTTATGCCCTGCTTGATGCGTCCGCGCTGAGAACCGACATTGATGCCTTGGACAATCAAGTTCCGGCCGCGAGACAAATGGCGCTGCATGCAACTCTGTCCGGCGCGCTTGAACGGTACACGCATGGCATTCTCGGCCTCGGTCAATCTGGTTCGATTGTCCAAACCATCACCGCGCTCGCACCAAATGCTGACGCTCTGAGCGCCATCGAACTGGACACCCTGCCCGCCTATATGAAGGCCGTCCTCCAACGCCGCGTCAAACATCTCTCACGCGACAAGGTTCCGCCGCAGCTCGCAGACCGAACTGTTCGCACCACACTCATGGCGGATACGCCGCTGATGCACCGTCTGTCCAAGGACAGCACAGCTGCCCCAAGTGAGGTTACGCAGGCCTATATCACAGTTGGAGACTCGCTTTCACTCGATCGCCTCCGATCGGCCGCTGAACAGGCGATCTCAGATATGCCGTATTGGGACCGGCTCGCGACGCGCGGACTGACGCGCGAGCTTGAAGGCCTGCAAGCGGAAGCAACAAAATTGTCGCTGAAAGCGGAGTCTATCAACGCGTGGTCGCAGACGCATGACGGCCCGCGCCGCGAGCTGTTACAGGATCTCAAGAAATACACGGGCAGCCAGCCAAGTTTCGCACAATTTGCGCTTGCTGCAGATGCCGTGAGAAAATTCGTCCAAGCCGCAAGCTAACAGAACCGCACACCAATAACGAGCGAGCCCGCCGTGCAGGGACTTGCTCGGCGGGCTCTACTGGCCTCATCCGCAGGCTGGGTGGGGGGACGCACGCGGAGGCCAGATTACGATGTGACTTATTTGTCCCTACGCCGCACTATATGGATTGCTCATAGCTTTTAGCCAAGAAGAAAATTCATCCAATTCTGTAACTATTCCGGGAGCGTTTGTGTTTCACTCGCGTCATCTACTAAATTTGTAGTAGATTCGCGCGACAATGGATCTCCATTTGCAGAGAGTAGAATGGCGATCCAACGTGTCGATGGGGATTGGGCGAAGAGAATCATCATCAACACGGTTAAGGGCGCCGATAAGAACATCCCAGGAATGCCCCAGATGGCGCCCCAAATCGCTAACCCTAAAAGCACCACTAAGGCCGACAGGTTTAGCGTGTCTCCCATAATCCGAGGTTGCACAAAATTGCCGATGGAAAACTGCCAAAAACTCACGCCTGCGAAGACCAAAGCGGCAAACACGTAACTATTATTTGGCGCGTCTCCAGGGATCCAGCCAGCAATCTCCGGTTGCACAAGCGCGAAGAGTGGCGGCACCAAGGCCGCGACGATCGAACCGATGGTTGGGATGTAATTCAGGACAAAAATGAGCGTCGAGAGAAACAATGCATTCTCAACCCCAAGCGCGAGCAGTGTCGCATAGGTGAGCGCCGTGATCATCGCGCTGATCACGGTTTGGGTCCACAAATAGGTTTCGATCCCGCGCCGGGCATCGTCGCCGACATGTTTCACTTGCTGTCTTCGGTCCGGATCAGAAAAGACGCGATCGAGTTTTCCTGGCCATGCTGATTGGGCCATAAACAGGAAAGCGACATAGATTAGGATCAAGACAAGATCCCCCGTGAGTCCGCTCGTTGCCGAAGCAATCGTGCCCAAAAAGGCCTGACCAGATTCATTGAAGACGAGTTCCGTTAGCGTCGGCGCATTACCGAGATGCAGCGATGTATAGATGGCCTCAATCAGGCCGTTGATGCGCTGAAGATAGGCATCACCCTGACTACCAAACTCACCGATCCCGCGAGCCATCATGGCGAGAAATCCGATGAAACCGCCGATCACGACCAGGATTGCAACGCCTCGTGCCCAGGCGCGATTGAGCAGCGACAAGCGTTCATCGATGAAGCGCGCGAACCCCTCAACGATCAGGAAGAGGAAAACCGCCAGCGCAAAAGGCGCGAAAATCTCTCGTCCAATGTAAAGGAGCGCGATAATGACGCCCGTCGCAATGATCCAGATACCTGTATTTAATGACCGGCCCATTTGATGCCCTCCCACATTATGAGGTTTATACGCTCATTCGCGAGACGATCAAAAGCCCGCAAAAATTAAGGTGCTGCGACAATAGACCTCTGCGCGGTCCTTATAACTTTTGCACAAGCCTGGTAATGATGGCGCAAAGCCGCTTCGGGAGCCGTGACGATGGATCATTCAGAAAACAAAACCTCCAATCCACGCATTGCAAAAGGTGCGCGAACGATCGGCGACATCATCGAGGCGCGCCTTAGCAGGCGCGGATTCCTAGGCGGCATGGCTGCAACGACGGGATTGATCGCCTCAGGCTGCACCACCACCGAGGCCGCCCCGGTCATCGCAGAGGCGCCTGAAGCGCCACAAGCAGCCGCCTTCAACTTTGAAGAAATCACCCGCGGCATGGACCAAACCCACCATGTGCCAAATGGCTATGTTTCTGATCAGGTGATCAGCTGGGGGGATCCTCTGTTCGATGACAGCCCAGCATTTGATCCGATGGACCAAAGCGAAGCCAAACAGCTGCGTCAGTTCGGGTACAATAATGACTATCTCGGTTTTGTTGAGCTTCCGGCCGAAACCGATGGCGCGCAACGCGGCTTGCTGTGCGTCAATCATGAATATGTCTCGAGCCTACTGATGCAGCCTGGGATCGCCGCGACCTATCCAGCCTCAATGACCCGCGAAGTGTGCCTCACAGAGATGGCAGCGCATGGCGGCAGCGTGGTTGAGCTCAAACGAACGGATGAGGGCTGGAAACCCGTGGTCGGCAGCCCTTACAATCGCCGCATCACAGCCCATACGACGCCGATGGAAATCACCGGCCCTGTCGCCGGTCATGCCCGCGTACAAACTCAAGAAGACCCTGAGGGCCGGACAGTATCTGGAACCATGAACAATTGCGCCGGCGGCATCACGCCTTGGGGCACCTATTTGATGGCCGAGGAAAACATCAACGGGTATTTCATCGGAACGATCGCGGAAGATCATCCCGAAGCGGAAAACCACAAACGCTTTGGCGTCGCGGGCGGCTGGTATCAATGGGGCCGTCATTTCTCCCGCTATGACATTTCCAAAGAACCAAACGAGCCGAACCGGTTTGGCTGGGTGGTTGAAGTTGATCCCATGGATCCAAGCTCAACGCCGAAAAAACGGAGCGCGCTTGGTCGCTTTAAACATGAGGGCGCTGAAAGCGTTGTCGCCCCGAATGGACATGTTGTCGTCTATATGGGTGATGATCAGCGCTTCGATTACGTCTATAAATTTGTCTCAAAAAACAAGTTCGACCCGAACAATCGAGAAGCGAATTTAAGCTTGCTCGAAGATGGCACGCTTTATGTCGCTCGCTTTGATGAAGATGGCTGGGTCGAGTGGATGCCGCTGATTTTTGGCGAAGGCCTGCTAACTCCTGAGAACGGTTTCGACTCGCAAGCGGATGTGCTGATCGATGCTCGACTGGCGGGTGACTTGCTTGGCGCAACACCGATGGACCGCCCAGAAGATGTCGAGCCAAACGCAGAGGCTGGCACCGTTTGGGTGATGCTAACCAATAATAGCCGCCGAACAGAAGACGAAATTGACGCCGCTAATCC
Source organism: Hyphomonas sp. ske169 (assembly GCF_056850855.1). Classification (NCBI taxonomy): domain Bacteria; kingdom Pseudomonadati; phylum Pseudomonadota; class Alphaproteobacteria; order Hyphomonadales; family Hyphomonadaceae; genus Hyphomonas; species Hyphomonas sp. ske169. The sequence goes on from NZ_CP096146.1 coordinate 1,218,879, forward strand.
GCGTGCTGAAAACCGCTTTGGCCACATCATCCAAATCACTGAGCCAGACGGCGATTTCACCGCAACCCAATCGCGCTGGGAAATCCTGGTTCAATGCGGCGACCCGAACATTGCGGAAGTTGGCGCGACCTGGAATCCGCTGACCAGCGATCAAGGCTGGTTTGGCAGCCCAGACAATTGCGCCGTCGATCCATCAGGGCGCCTTTGGGTGGCGACAGATGGCAATGAAAGCACAGGCGCCTCTGATGGCATCTGGGCTATGGAAACCGAAGGGGAGCGCCGCGGGACTGGTAAAGCCTTCTTCCGTGCTCCCATCGGTGCCGAAGTCTGCGGGCCGCGCTTCACCGCTGATGGGAAGACGCTATTCCTATCTGTCCAACACCCTGGTGACGGTGACGGCGCCACATTTGAGACGCCGACCACCCGCTGGCCGGATTTCGAAGAGGATGTCCCGCCGCGCCCAACCGTGCTGGCCATTCGCAAAGCCGATGGCGGGCCCGTCGGCGTTTAGCGCTTAGCTAACCACGAGAACGCATCGCTCGTCCAAACTTGGACGGGCGAGCACGATGGTTTTGAGACCTGGAAGCTTCGGCTTTAAGTCGTTCGCGGCCCAGACGGCAATCCGCTCCAGCGTCGGTACTTCCAATCCCTCAATCTCGTTGAGCAGGCAATGGTCGAGCTTGTTTGCGGTTTCGCTTAAGACGGCCGCGAGCTCGGAAAAATCCTGCACCCATTCTTCACCAGGCTTCACCTTGCCAGCCACCGTGGCCTCGAGGCGGAAGGAGTGGCCATGCACATTGCGGTAGGGATGCCCTTCGGGTTTACCGCCCATATAATGAGCCGCTTCAAACGAGACCGCTTTCGTGATCTCGAAAACCTGGCCCTCGACCTTTACGGCAGACCGATCAGTTTGTGTGTTTGTAAGCTCAATCGCCATTTTGGGTGCTTCATACAATAAGCGGCGGTGGCCGCGATGTTCTGGGCGTGCGCCGTATCATCTTTAGGCTGCAGAAAAAAGTGTTGAAACTGCAAGCTTTCAAATTGTGAAGGCCGCGCTTCGGTTTCATCCTGAGGAAAAACAAGTTTTAGCTCATTCCCAGACACTTGCTTTAGCGGGGCATTGGCTTTCGGGCTCACACAGATCCAGTCAAGACCTTCAGGCGCCGCCAGCGTGCCATTGGTTTCCACGCCGATCTCAAATCCCGCGGCCTTTAGTTCAGCAATCAAAGGGGCATCGAGCTGCAATAACGGCTCGCCACCGGTGCAGATCACATAGGGTGCGCCGCCTTCGGGAGCTGCTGCCTCCCAAACAGATTTGACGTGCGCCGCAAGCGCTCCCGCGCCCGAGAACTTTCCGCCATTCTCGCCATTGGTACCGACAAAGTCTGTGTCGCAAAACTTGCAGACCGCTTTGGCCCGGTCGCGCTCGAGACCAGACCACAGGTTGCAGCCGGCAAAGCGCAAAAACACGGCCGCACGTCCGGTCTGCGCGCCTTCGCCCTGCAAAGTCACATAAGCCTCTTTAACCGAATAGATTTTCATGCGGGAACCTTAGCGCGCCATTTCAGATACCCATTCGCGCGAAGTTCACATGCCGGGCAGTCTGCACATCCATATCCCCACTCATGACGATGAGTGCGGTCGCCGATATAACATGTATGCGTTTCTTCAATCACGATATCGATCAGTTTTTGACCGCCCAAGTCTTCGGCCAACTCCCAAGTTTCGGCCTTATCGAGCCACATTAAAGGCGTCTCGATCGTAAACGGCCGATCCATGCCGCGCGACAGGGCCAGCTCCTGTGCATCAAGAGTCTCGCGCCGACAATCTGGATAGCCCGAATAATCGGTTTCGCACATGCCGCCAACAAGCGTCGACAGCCCGCGGCGCCAAGCCAGCGCCCCAGACAAAGTCAAAAACAGCAAATTGCGCCCCGGCACGAACGTATTCGGCAAGCCGTTCTCAGCCATTTCGATTTCGGTTTCCGATGTCATCGCGGTTTCGCTGATATCGCCTAAGACAGAGAGATCACAAACATGATCGTCGCCTAATTTTGCGTGCCAAGCCGGGAAGCTTTCACGCAAGGCTGCAAGGATATTGAGCCGACAATCGAGCTCCACGGAATGCCGTTGCCCATAGTCGAATCCAATGGTTTCAATTCGATCATAACGCGCCAAGGCGTGAGCCAAACAAATGGTTGAGTCTTGTCCTCCAGAAAACAACACTAGGGCAGACGTCTCGGCCATTATTCTTCTCTTTGCCTCCGTTTCGCGGCCTCTCCCGGCTCGCATCTCACATAATTGCCCGTGTAACAAATGTCACACTCAGCTGCGTCAAACAGATCGTCCCCTACGTAACTTGTTGACAAAGTGTCACACCTGCCTCTGACATGGTTGGTGAGGCATTCCCAGACAACATGGGAAGCCCACGAGGAAACGCAATAATATCTCGAGCCGCAAAAGCCGGCACCGAGGGAGGAGTTAATTTATGAAAGTATCAAGACGCTCGAAGTACGCCTTGTTCGCGAGCGCTTCGTTCGCTGCAATGAGTCTAGGAACTAGTCTGGCTTTTGCTCAAGAAGATAGCGAATCGGGCGAGGCTGAAGCACGTCGATTGAACACAATCGAGGTTTCAGCGACACGGCGTGATGGCGCGACCATCCAAGATGTCCCAATCGCGGTAACCGCGGTCAGTGCTGAAGATCTCGAACGCGCCGGCGTTGCCGACATTACGTCATTGGACAATGTGGCACCAAGCTTCAACATGAACTCGTCTAACTCGGAATCAGGCGGCACGACATTGCGAATTCGCGGCGTCGGCACCACGGGTAACAATATTGGCTTGGAAAGCGCCGTCGGCGTATTCCTCGACGGTGTGTACCTTTCTCGCCCTGGTATTGCTCTGGCCGACTTGCTTGATGTTGAGCAGGTTGAAGTTCTGCGCGGCCCGCAGGGCACACTGTTCGGGCGCAATACATCAGCAGGTGCCCTTAGCATCCGAACAAAGAAACCTGATCTGGGCAGCTTTGGCGGATTCGCGAACGTGACCGCGGGCAATTACGACCTTAGGAACGTCCAAGGCGGACTGAACATTCCAATCGTCGAAGATAAATTCGGCGTTCGAGTATCAGGCGCCCTTCGCGAGCGCGATGGCTACCTCACCAATATCAATGGTGACGATATCGGCAGCCGTGATCGCATGACGCTGCGTGGTCAGGCACTATATGACGCCGGTGACTATGGTGAAATTCGCTTCATCGTAGATTATGCTGACGGTGATGACCGTTGTTGCGACGCTGTTTGGCACAATGAAGCGCCGGTGACAGCATTCCCGCTTTTCGGACTGCCCGCGGACGGTGGTGCGCCAAATATTGGCGGTCCTGACCCGGATGATTATGACTCCAATGGACAAGGGAACTTTAACCCGTTCGAACAATGGGGCGCATCTCTAACCTATGAGCAGGATTTCGGCTTTGCTGATTTCACATATATCGGATCTTATCGCGATTATGAGTCAGCCGGCTCATTCCGAGATGATGATTATACCGGCCTGAGAATTTTCACGACAGGACCATCTGAACAGGCGCGGGCGACTGGAAATGATATCGAAGGTCGTACGCAAGTCATCACGAAATCGCACGAAGCGCGGTTTCAGGGCGTAGCATTCAATGATCGTCTCGACTGGCTTGTGGGTCTTTATTACTCCGAGGAAGAGATCCGATCCGGTGGCACTCTGACATTGCTGGATCAATTCCAACCTGCTGTTAGTGGCGGTACAGCTCTGGCTGGACTGAACCCATTCTTCGCGAGCTTTTATGGACCGGGTGTGAACGATCCGCTCACCGCCTTGGCGGGTGGCGCATCTTCAGCTGGTGATTTTGCCCATAACGAATTCAGCCAAGACGCTGAGTCGATCTCGATTTTTACTCACAACGTTTTGCAACTGACCGATCAATTCAATCTTACGGTTGGATTGCGCTATGTGGATGAATCAAAAGACGGCTCATTCGACCAGATCGATGGTCAGCACAATGCCTGTCTCGGGACCTTCGCCAACTTTGCGAACGTACTTGCAGTGCAAGCTGCTGTCGACGGCGTTCTGGGCGCGGGTGCGGTAAATGTCGGGGGGAATGCGGTTGCGTTGAACTGCTTCGTGTTTGCGGCTCCGACCCTTGATCGCTTGCAAACGCTCAGCCCTGCTGCAGCTGCGAACCCATTTGCATTCGCCCTGTTGGGACAAGAGTTCGACCTTAAGTTCGAGGATGACGAACTCGTCTACACTGTGAAAGCCGGCTATGAGCTGAATGAAGATGTCAACTTCTATGCGGGCGTCACTCACGGATTTAAATCAGGTGGGTTTAACCTGGATGCTTCGGCTGGTTCTGGCGGCGCAGATCCGCGCTTTGCTTCTGAGAAAGTGGATGCCTACGAAATCGGTATGAAAGCTTCCATCCTTGACGGACGCGGTGTCTTCAATGCCGCCGCTTTCCACCAGGAAATGGAAGACTTCCAAGTGCTGGAATTTACCGGCGTCCGGTTTGTGACATTCAACGTGCCAACCGCCAAATCAAGCGGTTTTGAAGTCGAAACTCAAGCCCTATTGACGGACAACTTTGGCGCATCTTTGGGTGTCACATACACGGACGCTCGCTATCCTAGCGATTGCGCAATCGTCGATGCCACTGATCCGGGCTTCGACCCGAACGTTGCTGCTCTTTGCGGCAACTCACTCACCAATGCTCCGGATTGGGTCGTCCTCCTCGGAGGGACTTGGGAGCAGCCGATCATGGACGGTCGGGCAAATCTGTTCCTGACAGGATCAGCCCGATATGAATCTGATCGTCGAACGACCACGCAAGCGGTTTCGACATCGGATTTCAGCGTGCCGTTAGCGGGTGACATTCAAGACTCCAACACAAAAGTGAATCTTCGTCTCGGCGTGCAATCACCGGACGAACGTTGGGCGATTGAACTATGGGGTAAGAACATCACCGATGAGCGAACAAAGAATGTAACATTTAGCATTCCGCTTCGCTCAGGTGCGCGAGGTCAATTCGTTCAGGACCCAGCAACCTATGGCGTGACGCTCAGAACCAAGTTCTAAGACCTGGTAGTCACAATAGGGGCCCTCGTGATGCACGGGGGAGAGAGGGAAAGGGCGGCCCAATGGGTCGCCCTTCTTTCATTTGCGGCGCAAATCGCTATGTAGAGGCGAACAGTGATTGCAGGAGATTTTTCAGGTGCTGCGTTCAAGTCTTTCTATTCTCGCCCTTACCAGTTTGGCTGCCTGCGGGGGACAAGCCGATCCACCGCCGCCAGAAGCGGATGGCTCGATTGTTTCGAGCTCTGGTTTGAAACTCGTTCCGATCGCCGAAACGCTCGAGTTTCCTTGGGGCATGGCCGCGCTGCCGAATGGCGACCTGTTGGTCACAGAGCGAGAGGGACGCCTGCGCCTGATCCAAAACGATAGCCTAGTTGAAGCGCCTCTAACCGGCTTGCCAAGTGACATTCTCGTCGAGGGACAAGGCGGACTTCTGGGGATTACGCTCGATCCGGCGTTTGAAACAAATCGCAAGCTCTATCTCAGCTATTCCAAAGATATGGGCGATACAAACACCACAGCGGTGATCTCTGCGACGCTCGCTGAGGATGCGAGTGGCCTTACAGACGTGACCGAAATTTTCATCGGCGCTCCGCGGGAAACAACTTACCACTATGGTTCTCGGATGGCGTTTTTACCGGATGGCTCGATGGCGATCTCTCTTGGTGATGGGTATCGCTATATGGAAGAGGCGCAGAATCCAACCAATCTGCACGGCAAGATCGCGCGGATCATGCCGGATGGATCCATCCCCTCTGATAATCCGTTTTCCAGCAGTGAAGGCAATCCGACTGTTTGGTCTTATGGCCACCGCAATGTGCAGGGCATGGTCTATCATGCGGGTGCGGGTCTCTTGATCGCACATGAGCACGGTCCGAAAGGTGGCGATGAGCTGAATGTGATTGAGCCCGGCAATAATTATGGTTGGCCGACCATCACTTATGGCATCAATTATGATGGTACGATCATCACCGACGATACTGAAGCGCCCGGCATGGAACAACCTGAAGTCAAATGGGTGCCATCGATCGCCCCATCTGGCATGGCGATTGTCGACACCACCGGCTTCGAAGATTGGTCAGGTGATCTTCTGATCGGCGCCATGGACGGCCCGTCTGGACAAAAAATCGTTCGGGTTGATGTGACTTCGGATGGCGCCATTGGTGAGACCGAAGACTTGCTCGACGATCTGCAAATCGGGTTCCGGGATGTGATCTCGACACCAGACGCGATCTATGTCGCGACCAATATGCTGGACGGCATTATCTACCGCGTCGAAAAAGCCAGCTAAACACCACGCCGTGAGCGAAGGGCGGTGGCCAAAGTGCCATCGTCCAAATGGTCGAGCTCACCGCCAACTGGCACGCCGTGCGCGAGGCGCGTGACCTCAATACCCAGACCCTCAAGCCGTTCAGCGACATAGTGTGCAGTTGTTTGCCCATCGACTGTGGCGTTTAGAGCCAGAATAACCTCTCGCACACCGCCTTGCTTCACCCGGTCGATCAACATGCCGATGGTTAGGTCTTCGGGACCGACGCCGTCGAGCGCGCTCATCACGCCGCCCAGCACATGATACCGCCCGCGAAACGCCGCTGCGCGCTCCAGCGCCCAGAGGTCCGGAACGTCTTCGACCACACAAATCAGGCCATCATCTCGCCCGGTGGCCTGACACACCGCACACGGCTGCAGCGTGTCATAATTTCCGCAGGTTTTGCATTGCTCAATCTTGTCCGCTGCGTCTGCCAGGGCGTCCGCCATTGGCCGCAGCAAGGCGTCTTGCCGCTTGAGCAGAAACAAGGCTGCCCGACGCGCTGATCGCGGCCCTAGCCCCGGCAAGCGCGCAATCAGATCGATCATGCGTTGAATTTCTGGTCCAGCAGACGATTTGCTCATGCGCGCTAATGTGTCGGACTCGGCGCAAGAGGCAAGAGCTTGCTTTCATCTTGGCAAATCCAGTTTTTAGGGTTATTACCCTAATCATAAAAATTGGAGGAAACATTGGCCGACACAGCGCACACGTGGGACGTAGCCGGGATCCCCGATCCTTATAGCCTCGATTTGGCGACACTCGACATTTCAAAAGCTGAAATTTTTGAAGCCAATGCTCAGGGCGAGTATTTCCGCCGGCTGCGAAATGAGGACCCCATCCATTACTGCCCAGACAGCCCATTCGGTCCGTACTGGTCGATCACCAAGTACCAAGACATTGTTGCGGTCGACTCCAATCACAAAGTCTTTTCATCCGACCGCGATATTGTTATTGGCGACGCGCCGGAGGGTATGGAAACGCCCATGTTCATTGCCATGGACGGTCCCACACATGTCGTCCAACGTAAGACGGTCAGTCCCGCCGTCGCACCCTCGCAATTGTCCGACATCGAGGCGCTTATTCGCCAGCGGGTTTGCACGATCTTAGATAGTCTCCCTGTAGGTGAGGAATTTAATTGGGTCGAGCTGGTGTCAAAAGAGCTCACCACGCAAATGCTCGCCACCCTGTTCGACTTCCCGTTCGAGGATCGTCATCTTCTACCCTACTGGTCCGATGTCGCGACGACGTCTGAAACCGTTGGTATCGAGGTCGATATGGATCAGCGTATGCGAACGCTCGAGGAGTGTTACGCTTATTTTGCCCGCCTCTGGCAAGAACGCGCCGCCCAACCGAAGAAGTTCGACTTCATATCGCTGCTCGCGCACAATCCAGAGACCGCGGATATGGTCAATGATCCGCAGGAATTTCTCGGCAATCTTATCCTATTGATCGTTGGCGGAAACGACACAACTCGGAACTCAATCAGCGCCGGAATCGTCGAGCTAAACCGAAACCCTGATGAATTTACGAAGCTCAAAGCCAATCCATCGCTCATCCCAAACATGGTGTCGGAAATTATCCGATATCAAACCCCGCTCGGCCACATGCGCCGCACGGCACTGGAAGATATAGAACTTGGCGGCAAGCAGATCAAAAAAGGCGATAAAGTCGTGATGTGGTACATCTCCGGCAACCGCGATGAAACCGTGATTGAAGATCCAGACCGGTTCTGGATTGATCGTCCAAATGCGCGGCGTCATCTATCGTTTGGGTTTGGTGTCCATCGCTGCATGGGTAACCGCGTTGGCGAAATGCAATTGCGGATCTTGTGGGAGGAAATCCTCAATCGGTTCGATCGGGTTGAATTGGTTGGAAAGCCTGAGCGCGTGCTCTCCAATTTTGTGATGGGTTATACAAACGTCCCGGTGGTCCTGCACGCGAAGGCATAATGAAAACGAAAGATCGAATCCTCAACACGGCGCGCGAACTGTTCAACGCGCGCCGCTTCGGCAATGTCACAACGGCAGAGCTTGCCTCTGAGTGCGGCATCGCCGAAGGCAATTTATGGTATCACTACAAAAACAAGCGGAGCCTGCTTGAAGCAATTACGGAACGTTTTCTCGTTGATGTCGAAGAGCGGCTTGCTTTGCTACCCAGCGATCCGGATGCGATCCTTGAGCAATATGCTGACATGCTGCTCGCACTGATGTCGGAAATCCGTCGCTACCGTTTCCTGTACCGCGACCAAGCCGATTATGGCGAGCATACTGACAATTTGCTCCAGCGTTTGCCTGGGATTTATCGCGACACGCAGAGCCAGTTTCAAACCTTCTTTCACAGCATGGTGAAGCAGAACCACCTGGACCTCGACCCCGCGCTCATTCCATCTCTCGCCACCAATAGCATCCTGATCTTGCGCTATCATCTGGAATTCTTGCGTGAGAGCGGCCGCGATAGTGACATCGGTTCGGGCGCTGTTCGCAGCGCTGTGGAGCAGCATCTGACCCTGTTTGAGCAGTCTCTCAGCAAAACTGCGCGCGGAGCGTTACGCGACGCCCTAGAAACGGCGCTTGAGACGGCATAAGCGGGCTTTTTGCCCTGTTGGTCGCGAAACCCCTTCCTCTACGGGGCGAACGGGCTAACATCTCATTATGCGAGATCAATGAGAGGAGTCCGTGATGGTGCATGGGGGCCAAGAGGCACTGATCAAAGACGCATTGGTGTTCTTTGTCGCGGCCGGGCTCGTAGTGCCAGTCTTGCGGGCGGCCAAACTCCCAGCAGTCGTTGGTTTCATCCTGGCGGGCATTGCGCTTGGACCAAGCGGGTTTAGCGCTTTTAGCAACAGCGTTCCCATCCTCGAATATGTGACGATTTCTGACCCCGCCGCGGCCGCGCCTTTGGCTGAGCTTGGAGTGTTGTTCTTATTGTTCTTGCTCGGCTTGGAACTGTCGTTTCAGAAACTCTGGGCGTTGAAACGAACCGTGTTCGGCGCAGGCACCGTTCAAGCGATTTTGAGCGCTGTGGTGATTGGCTATGGGCTCTTCCTGCTAGGGCTGCCGGCCACTGAAGCAGCGATCATAGGCCTGGCGCTAGCGCTCTCATCCACCGCGATTGTGATGCAGCTCATGATCGAGAACAAACGCGCCGCAACGCCGGTCGGACGAAGCTCCCTTGGTGTGCTTTTATTCCAGGATATTTTGGTCGCGCCGATTTTGATTTTCGTCGGCTTTACCGCCAGCCGCGGCGAGGCCGACCTTTCCACCGTGCTCTTCCAGGCGCTGTTCAACGGCCTTCTGGCACTGATCGTGATTTTCGCGATTGGACGATATTTGTTGCGGCATCTCTTCCGTCTCGCGATCAATGCAGGCGGGCGCGATTTCCTGATGGCAATTACGCTGCTCACCGTCGTTGGCGCATCGGTGATTACCTACAATGCCGGCCTCTCGCTCGCGCTTGGCGCCTTTCTGGCGGGGCTATTGCTCGGTGAGACCGAGTTCAAACACCAAACCGAAATCGACCTTGAACCCTTTAAAGGACTTTTGCTCGGATTGTTCTTCATGACGGTTGGGCTTGCGATCGATCTGTCGGTCGTGCTCGAGAATTGGCAAATCGTGCTTGGCGGCTTGGCCGCAATGCTCGCGATCAAAGCGTTATTGGCCTTCATCGCCATTCGGATTTTCTCAGGCGACCAAGCGACCTCTGTCGAAACCGCCTTCTTACTGGCGCCCGCGGGCGAGTTTGCCTTTGTGATTGTCGGTGCAGGCTTGGCTGCCGGATCCATCGCTGCCGGAACCTCTGCGATCATCACCGCGATTGCGGCGCTTTCTATGCTGATTGTTCCAGCCAGCTGGCGGCTCGGCATCTGGCTCGCAAATCTGTTCGCCAAACCGCCGTCAGTTGGCCAAGCGCAAGGCGATTTCAGCGCCAATGAAGGCCATGTGATCGTCGCGGGCCTGGGGCGGGTTGGGCGCGCTGTCGCTCACATCTTAGAACGCGAGCAGGCCGAAATCGTCGCCCTCGACACCAATCCAAAAACCGTTTCCATACAACGTGCCTTGGGGCGGCAAATTTATTTTGGCGACGGCGGACGGGAAGAAGTCTTGCAAAAAGCTGGGCTGGCCCACGCTGGCATGGTGGTGGTCACGCTAGACAATCAACTAAGCGCGGAAAACATGGTCAAAACGGCGCGACACTCGCGGCCCGACGTGCCCATCCTCGCCCGCGCGCGCGACGCTGATCATGCACAATTGCTTTACAAAGCGGGTGCGACCTTCGTGATCCCCGATGCAATCGAAGCGGGATTGCAAATGTCCGCGCGAGCGCTTGAACAATTGGGCTATGAAAGCGAAGCCGTTCAGACGCTTATCTCATCCGAGCGAGAAACCGAGTATCGGATGGCAAATGAAAAGCCTGACGATCCGAAAGACTAGAACGGCATCTTAAAGCCAGGCATCATACCGCCAAACCCGGCGGTTGCCTCTTTCATCGCCTTTTCCATCGCTTGGTCCAAATTTTTGCGAGCTTCGCGATGCGCCGCTTTGACCAAGTCTTCGACAATTTCAGCCTCGTCACTCATGAGCGACGGGTCGATCTTAATCGCAATCAGTTCACCTTTGCCCTTGAGGGTGACCGAAACTAGTCCTGCCCCGGCAATGCCCTCGGCCTCTGTTTCTTCAATCTGCGCTTGGGCTTCTTGCATTTTGGCCTGCATCTGTTGGGCCTGTTGCATGATCTTGGTGAGGTCTGTCATCGTCTCGTCTTTCTAACCCTTCGAGCTGCGCTTGAGGGGTACGACATTGTCTGTCAGCGTTGTGGGATCAAGAGGGGCACTGCGCTCAACATCGACGATTTCAGCGCCTGGAATGGCGGCCAGGGCGGCAGCAATATCAGGATGCTGCGCTGCTTCGTTAAGCTGCTCCTGCCGCTCGCGCGTCTCTTTCTCTTTCTGGGTTTCCACCCCGGAGTCGGACAAAAGCACGTCCCAGTCCATATCGGTTTCATATTCGAGAAAATCGGTCAGCCGGCGCAACAGGTCGCGCGGCGCGCCTGGATCCACAGCACACACCAGGCGGCCAGGTTTGAAATTCTCCGCCCGAATATACTTGCGCGCCTCGCCCCATAGCCGGGCTTCTTTACGCGTATCGAGATGATCAAGGACATCTCGAAAACTCGCCAACTTGCTATCGCTGGGTTGCACCAATTGAACCACAGATTGCGATCCGCCCGAAGGCGAGCTTGGCGCGGCATTAGGCTTTCCCGTCGCGCCCGAGGCCCCTCCTCCGCTGAGCATCCGCGCGGCTTCTTCAGGGCTCGGCAAGCGCGCCGCCGTAACCAGTCGCAGCACGACCATGCGCAATGCTGTATCGGCTTCCGGCGCGGTTTGGGTGTCGCGATAGCCTGAAAGTAGGATTTGCCAATTGCGCTGGGCCTGAGCTGGGCTCAACGACGCTGCAAGCTCATGCGTGCGCTTGGTCCAGTCTGCGGGACCAGGCAATTGATAATTGTTTCCAGCCGCCTGAACGGTGGCGATATCCGCGGCTATCTCCAACATGTCTTTGAGGATAACGAGCGGATCAGCACCGGCGCGAACTTGGTCTGCAACTTCGTCGACGGCTTTCTGCGCTTCACCTTGGATGGCATACTCAAACGCATCGAGCAGCCGCAAGCGATCGCCTAGTCCAAGCATGTCGCGGACGCGTTCGCCGGTCACTTGATCACCATCTAGGGCCTGAACAATCGCTTGGTCCAAGATCGATAGCCCGTCCCGAACAGAACCTTCGGCGGCCCGCGCGATCAATGCCAACCCTTCATCGGAGACGTTTGCGTCTTCGCGGTCTGCGATTTTCGCCAAATGTTTTGCCAGTTCACCGCTCTCCAAACGCTTCAAATCAAAGCGCTGGCAGCGCGATAGAACCGTAATCGGAACTTTGCGGATCTCTGTGGTGGCGAAAATGAACTTCACATGCGGCGGGGGCTCTTCCAAGGTCTTAAGTAGCGCATTGAAAGACGCGGTTGAGAGCATGTGAACTTCGTCGATGATATAGACTTTGTGGCGCGATGACACTGGCGCATAGCGCACCCCATCAAGCAGCTCGCGCATATCCGCCACACCCGTCCGAGACGCGGCATCAAGTTCTAAGACGTCCGGATGATTGCCCGCCATGATCGCAGCGCAGAAATCTCCTGGCGGGTCGAGCGTCATGCTGGGCGCATCCTGCCCCTCGCGCGTGTAGTTTAGCGCCCGCGCCAAAAGCCGTGCCGTGGTCGTTTTTCCGACGCCCCGCACGCCGGTCAGCATGAATGCGTGGGCGACGCGGCCGGTCTCGAACGCATTGGTCAAGGTCCGAACCATGGCTTCCTGGCCGATCAAATCAGAGAATAGCCGAGGACGATATTTCCGCGCTAAGACTTGATAACCCTCATCTTTTGGCGCGCCCATTTCAGCCTCTCCGAACATGGAGAAGGTCGCATCATCGCGCGGCTCGTCTTCTGGGGTCTCAGGCGTATCAGTCATGGTTAAAGCTTATGGCAGGGACTCGGGGGAACCGGCAAGCCGACCGACGCTTTTGCCGACCAAGCAACTCACAAGAAACACTAGCATTGTCACCATAGAATTTTGAACAAACATCTTTAAACGTACTTGCAGAGCTATTCCGTCGGATCTTGGGCTATAAAATATAATTATAATTCAGAGCACTAGACGACACACTCAAAAATGTGATCGTTCGTCCCATCGTGATCAAGGGAATCGCTATGTCACTCCGCACGCCCATCGTCTCAGTTTTTGTATTAGGCCTGCTTTCGGCCTGTAGCGGAGGTGAAGATAGTTTTATCAACGCCGCCCCGGTCATCAGTGCCGGCGCCAGTCAATCGGTCACAGAAGGCGCTATCGTCTCCCTTAGCGGCTCGGCGAGCGACCCTAATGGTCAAACATTCACAATCGAATGGTCGCAAGTTTCAGGCCCCATGGTCGAGTTAAGCTCGACCACCATTTTGACGCCAGAGTTCCGCGCGCCGAATGTAAATGAAGATGGTGACCTTGTGTTCCGGCTGACCGTCACCGATTCTCGAGGCCTGGCATCAACTCAAACTGTTACCATTTCGGTGAGTGACACTGAGCGTGAAGGACCCTCACCTCAGGGCCGGCCGGATGACACCGATGATCGGCGAGACCGTGCGCGCGGAAAAAGAAACGGCAACCGCCCTATGACTGAGAGCCGCGAAGTGCGGACTTATGATGGCACGAGTAACAATATAGACAATCCGAATTGGGGCGCGACGTTCGAACACCTCCAACGCCTCGCGAGCAGTGACTATGCCGACGGAATTTCAGAACTAGCAGGCCCCGATCGCCCCAGCGCACGGGCGGTTTCCAATGACGTTTCGGATCAACCAGAAGGCACGTCAATTGCCAACACTGTGAACGGGACCGACTTCGTCTGGCAATGGGGTCAGTTCATGGATCATGACATCGATCTCACAGATGGCGCCGAAGAGTCTGCGGATATTCTCGTGCCAGAAGGCGATCCAGATTTTGATCCCAGTGCGACAGGTGGAATTGTGATTCCATTCAACCGCGCGCTTTTCGATCATGCCACGGGTACCGATGCCAGCAATCCGCGCGAACAGGAAAACGAGATCACCAGCTGGATCGATGGGTCAATGATCTATGGTTCGGATGAAGATCGAAATGCTGCCTTGCGCGTAGCACAAACGCCTTTTCTCAGGGTGAGCACCGGCAATCTTCTTCCCTTCAACACTGACAGCCTGACCAATGCGAACGGGTTCGTCAGCGATCCGACGAGCCTGTTCTTGGCGGGCGACATTCGAGCCAACGAACAGCTCGGCTTAACGGTCATGCACACGCTGTTTGTCAGAGAGCATAACCGGCTGGCGGAGCGTTTCTTAAATGATGATCCGAACGCGGGTGCCGATGCGATTTATGAACGGGCGCGGCGTTTGGTGATCGCGAAAATCCAAATCATTACTTTTGAAGAATGGCTCCCTGCCCTGATCGGACCAGATGCCATTCCGGCCTATTCTGGCTATGACGCGACCGTCAATCCGACGGTGTTCAATGAATTCAGCGTTGCAGCGTTCCGGCTTGGACATTCAATGCTGAACCCGCAATTGTTGCGGCTCGACGCGAGCGGTGATGAAATCGCAGCCGGTCACATCGCCTTGCGTGACGCGTTCTTTGCCGGGCCTTCGATCCTGACCAGCGAAGGCGATCTCGATCCGATCCTCCGCGGATTTGCCACGCAGCTGCACCAAGAAATTGATCCCAAAGTCGTCGACGACATTCGTAATTTCTTGTTTGGCATGCCGGGAAGTGGCGGGCTTGATCTCGCCTCATTGAATATTCAACGCGGCCGCGACCATGGGGTGCCTGGATATAATCAGATGCGCCAAGCCATGGGACTGACGACTGTCACTCAATTCGGTCAAATCACCTCTGATCCAGAACTCGCCGACGCCTTGTTCGATCGATATGGCGATGTCAATGAAATCGATCTGTGGGTCGGCGGACTGGCAGAAGATGCGGTCGCAGGATCGCAGCTTGGTGAGCTCTTTCACGCGATTATTGTTCGCCAGTTTACAGCCTTAAGAGATGGCGATCGGTTTTGGTGGGAAAATGAATTGACTTCCGCCGAACGTGACCGGGTTAGGGACACGACTCTCGCTGAGGTCATTCGAGACAATACCGGCATCGGCAACGAACTCCAGGATAACGTCTTCATCGCGCCGTGACGGGTTGTTCCCCCTCTAGCCCCCTTGGGATGCGATGCGCGAGGTCACCTTATCGGTGGCCTCGTTGCATATTCGCGATGTACGTGGAGTGGAGACTGGACAGTGACCCGAACGGAAAACTCGTTAGGGCTGCTTCGTTCCCGACCTGACCCGGTTGGCGAGAAGTTCGTCCACCGCCAGCCTCCGAGGGCTATATCGCCCTTAGGTCATCCCGTGACAAGGGGGGTGAAGCTGCTAAAGCGACTCTCATGACGACTTCGAATGATATTCCCCTCGCGAGCGCCCCGGTTGACCGGGCTGCACATTTCCGAACCAATCCAGAATGGCTGGCGCAAGCCAAGAGCGCCGATAATGCGCTAATCTTCCTAATGCAGAAAGGACAGCCCCTACTCGCCCCGAACGGCCAGAACCTGCTTTGGCTCGGGCCTGAAGTTGAGCGGCTAAGCCCGCAAGGCGATTCCATTTTTCTGGGACAAGACAAGGCTGGCGCACCGATTTTTGTCGTGAATATGGAGCCCGACTTCAAACTTGAAGGCTCGTTGCTGCAAGGCGCGGGAGATTTTACCGATATGCGAGCCGCCGCATCCGGGCTCACGCCAATGGAAGCCAACCTCGCCTCAACCGCTCGCAGTTTGTTGGAGTGGCATCGCAATCACCCCTTCTGCTCGAAATGCGGAGCGCCGAGCGAGGTGACGGAAGCCGGATGGA
Organism: Hyphomonas sp. ske169; assembly: GCF_056850855.1. Classification (NCBI taxonomy): domain Bacteria; kingdom Pseudomonadati; phylum Pseudomonadota; class Alphaproteobacteria; order Hyphomonadales; family Hyphomonadaceae; genus Hyphomonas; species Hyphomonas sp. ske169. The sequence continues at coordinate 1,234,747 of NZ_CP096146.1, forward strand.
AACGCGTTTGCCCCTCTTGCGGTGCAGAACATTTCCCGCGCACCGACCCAGTGGCAATTATGTTGGCGGTCAAAGATGACAAATGTTTGCTGGGTCGCCAAGCCGGTTGGCCCGCAGGGTTCTGGTCGGCGCTCGCGGGCTTCGTCGAGCCTGGCGAAACCCTAGAACAGGCCGCCGCACGGGAGCTTGAAGAGGAAGCTGGCATCAAGGCTGACCCCGCCTCGGCGGAGTATTTATTCTGCCAACCTTGGCCATTCCCATCATCATTGATGGTCGGGATTATTCTCGAAGCGCAAACCACCGAAGTGTCCGTCGAACGGGATGAGCTCGAAGCCGCGCGCTGGATCACCCGCGAAGAGGCTCGCCAAGTTCTCGCTGGCACCCACCCAGACATTTATGCCCCGCCGCCAATGGCCGTGGCGCATCATATTTTGAAAACCTGGGCTGAGCGCACCTCGTAAATGCGCTCAGAACCACTCGGTGGGCTTAGTTCCCAAGTCCAAACTTCAGCACGCCGCTCAGCGTGAAGGCGTCGACGCCACCTTCAATCTCACCATCATTCGATTCAAATCGCGTGAAATCCAATCTCAAGCCAAAATTGTCCGTCAGCGAATACTCGCCCCCTAAACCAACCGCAAAGGCTTCGATTTTGGCGGATTCGGAAAGCTCACCGACCGACACGTCGAAGTCTAACTCGCCATACCCAACCCGCGCCGTGAAATCGAACCGGTCCGAGAGGGGATAAGTTCCGACCAAATAAGCAGCATATTGAGAGCCAAGTTCGATCTCAGCGCCAACGACGTCATCGACGTCTTCACTGCCCGAGCCAACGGAGCCCTCGCCTTCAATGCCAAAATAATCATTGAACTTGAATCCGCCTCGGGCCGTCACGGCCCCAAGCGTGGCGCCCTCGCCATCAAAAAGCGAATAGCCGCCAGAAACGTATAATTCCGATTCAGAAACCGCGACCGGCGCGAGGCATAGACAAGTTATGACCAGCGCCGAATACTTCCTCAACATGAAACCCTCCTACCTTGTGCTGAACACAAGGATTTAGAAATCATGCTTTGCCAATATTCCACACATCTATTTTTGAAAATGACAAATATAGAGACGTTGAGAATATTAGCTGTATAGCGGGCTCAATTTCTGGACGAAAACCCTAACGAACATGTCCGAACTTATAGACCCCGGCGATGGAGAACATGTTGACGCCGCCATCAAGGGCATCATCGTCAACTTCAACGCGCGTATAATCGCCGCGAATACCAAGTTGCTCTGTAAACATATACTCGCCGCCAAGACCAAAGGCGAAACCGTCCAGGTCTGCATCCGATGAAACGCCATTATTGGCGGTCTGCAACTCGCCTGTCGTGTAGCCCACGCGGCCGAGCACATCGAGATTTGGAATGACCGGATAGCGCGCAACCAAATATCCTGCGAACTGATTTTCAAGCTCTGCTTCGGCGCCGCCTGCGCCATCGATCTGTTCAGCGCCGAGCCCAAAAGCCGCTTCAAATTCCGCGCCTAACAGATCATGAAACTCGACGCCGCCGCGCAGGGTCACCGCCTGCAAGTCAACATCATCCGCGTCGAATGATGACAAACCACCGGTGACATAGAGTTCGGATTCGGCCACCGCACCGGGTGCGATCGCAACGCCAAGACCGAGCGCGATTGCTGCAAATTTTCTCATTTCGTCCTCCTAAAAACGAGCGGAGATAAGCCGCTTAAAGCGTCTTCAAGCAGAATTTGCGTTTCAATGGGGTGAAGTCTTCGTCATGATTTCGAAAACCACATTAACCAAGGCTGTGCCCTGGCTCTCGCGGTCTCAGGCCACTAAAAACCCCCGCGTGGGAGGGGAACCACGCGGGGGATGATTGGCACCGCGCCGAGAACGGACGGTTTATGCAGGGAGAAACGCTAATCGTTTAGCACGGTCGGCCAATTCTGTTCCGCGCTCGCGATGAAGCCCGCGCGGTCTTTATCCCACTTCTTCTGGATGCCTTTATTGTAGTTCAGGTAGAGCTTGCCATCGACAACCGCCCAACGACGCGCGTCACCTTTGGCTGTCTGACCTTGAGCAACCGCCCAGGCGCAATAGCCGCCATATTGAGGCGCGTATTTAGCTGGATCCGCCAAGAACAGGTTGAGATTGTCTTCGCTGGCAAAGCGGAATTCTGCGCCTTGATAAGTGGTTGTGTATTCCGTCGAGCCTTTGGTCGGTTCGCCGACGGTGAAATAGGCGACCGTGTCATAGCCTTGCAATGCTAGGTTTGAGCGTTTGGCCGTGTAGATTGGGTCTTTGTCGGCAAAGGCAGCGGGCGCTGAGATTGCGACAGGACCGGCAACGATCATGGCGGCGGCGAGGATTGTGCGAAGTTTCATGGTTTTGTCTTTCTGAAACTGAGGATATGGAAGGTAGGGCGAGGATTATGAACGGGCTGGGAACAAAGTCGTTTTCAGCCCTGAGAAAATTGCGGCAAGCTCTTTGCGACGAATGAAGGCTAGGCCCGCGGATGTGATCCAAACCACGACCGCCATGAAGAAGAGGCCTCCACCATCATTGTTCGGGTCAATCCCGAGCGGTGTCCAAAGGTGGAAGTTGACCGCACCGCTCATCACAGCAAAAGCGATCAATGCTCCAATCGCTTGCAAGCGCCGGAAGGCAGGGAGAATGCCGATCAGCAGCAAAGAAGCGGCGACCAGTTCGGCCGTGCCGATAACATATTGGCTAAACAAACCGGTCTGGGCGAACAGCCCGTCTGCACCGAAGCTTGCAGCCCAGTCATTAAGCTTGCCGAAAATCACTTGGGTTTCTGGCGCATTGGTAAACTTGAACCGGAGGCTGTCGAGAAACACCAAGGATGCGATGCCCGCGATCGCGTGAGGTGCATAAGTTTTGAGTTTAGACACCAGCCCCGTGTTCTGGACTTGCGGTGTGAGTGTTTCGTTCAGGGTCGTCATTGCGTCCTCCTTGCTATGCCCCCTATTTACGAAGCCGCATCATCACTTGCGAACCACGTGTGTGTGAGCCTCAGTCACGTCGGTGTGAGCGATCTGTGAGCGCCCTCAAACCAGCGGTAAAAAAAAGGGCTGCAGAATGCTCTGCAGCCCAGTATTCATGGGGTTGGGAGTGGTTAAGCCGCGACGGTTTCTCGCTTGGTTTTTGGCGTCCAAGCATGCTTTTGAAACGCCTCATTGACCGGCGTTTCGGCGACATGGTTGGTGTAGTTTGAAATCACTTTCAGCGAGACGCCGAGAATGACGGCGAGCACCGCCGCGCGATCATATCCGGCGGCGATGAAAGCATCGACATCCGTGTCTGAAACAAAGCCTCGATCAATGACGGTTTTTTTGGTGAAGATCCGCAGGGCTTCCAGTTTTGGATCTGCGATTGCGCGATCTTCGCGAACCGCATCAATGACGGTCAGATCCAGGCCCTGACCTTCGGAAATCGTCGTGTGCGCCGCGACACAGAAATGGCATTCATTTTCAACGCTTGCGGTGATCGTCACGATCTGCTGCTCAAGCGGTGTCAAACCAGATTTCGCGAGCTGCTCAGATAGCTGGGTATAAGCGGTCAGCACCGTCGGGTTTTCCGCAAAGACAGCGTAAAGAGAGGGAACGAAGCCCATTTTCTTTTCGACGCCAGCGATAAAGTCACGCGCGCCTTCTGGCGCTGTGCTTGAGGTGTGGAGAGTGAATTTAGCCATTTGAGGCTCCTTGGGAGGTTTTCAGGGTCAGCAGGCCTTTTTGACCGGCGTTGAACGTAAAATGGCGCATCCCCCCTTGTTGAAGAAGTTAGAGCGCCTCCATATAGCCCATGCATTTTTCGCATAGGAGCTGATGGGTATGGACCGGATAGACGCAATGAGACTGTTTTTGCGGGTCGCTGATGCGGGCAGTTTTTCAAGGGCCGCCGCCGATCTGTCGATTGGCCAGCCCACGGTCTCGCGCCGCATTCAAGATTTGGAACATCAAATCGGTGCTGAGCTGTTCCACCGCACCACGCGTGCTTTGTCGCTGACGGAAGCCGGTCAGAAATTTTACGGCCGGGCGCAAGACATCCTCTCAGAATTCGACGACGCAGAAGCCGAAGCCCGCGGACTTGATCAAGAACCCGTCGGGATGTTGCGCGTCAGCGCGCCCCACTCACTCTCACAAATCGTCATCACACCGACCATTGCCCCCTTCTTAGAAAAGTATCCGCATATCCGCATGGATCTGATGACGGACGACACCTACACCGACTTGGTCACGGAAGGGGTCGATGTCGCGTTTCGCTTGGGCGAACTCACCGATAGCGCCCTGATGGCGAAACGCTTACTAGTGGCCTATCGCGGCATCTGGGCGGCGCCGAGCTATATCGAGAAATTTGGTGCCCCAGTCTGTCCAGAGAGCCTCAAAGACCATAATGGCCTGGTCTTCCGTCAATCCTTGCAAGGCCAACAATGGACGCTCAAACATGTCGAATCGGGCGAAGAGCACCGCATCATGATGGATGGCCGCTTTAGAGGATCATCCGGCGACACGCTTTTGCAAGGCGCTGTAGACGGGCTTGGGATTTTTATTGGGCCGGATTGGCTGGTCTGCCCGCACGTCAAATCAGGGGCGCTGGTCCGGATCATGCCCGAATGGCGCGGCGCCGACCTACCACTTTCTGTGGTTTGGACCGGCGGCAAATTGCGCGGCAAAGCGCGACTGTTCGTCGAACATGTGCAAGCCGCGCTCAGCGCTTTGGAGAATGTGGGAAGTTAAGGACCCCGGCCGAGGCCGAGGCCCTTGAAGGCTCGACTTAACCCGCTTTTACGCTCGCGACCCATTCGTCGACACGGCGCTCGAGAATCGCCAGCGGCATCGCGCCGCCGCCCAGAACCGTGTCATGGAAGGCGCGAATATCGAACGCATCGCCTAGTTCCGCTTCCGCATCACGGCGCAGCTCTTGGATCTTCAGCATGCCGACTTTGTAGCTGGTCGCTTGCCCAGGCAGCACCAAATAGCGACGCACTTCTGAGCGGGCCTGCGCTTCGGTGATCGCAGAGTTTTCCATGAAATAGGCCACGGCCTGTTCTTCGGTCCAACCTTTGGCGTGAAGACCAGTGTCGACGACCAAACGGATCGCCCGCCAAATCTCAGATCCGGCGCGCCCAAAGCGTGACAGCGGGTCCTGATAGGTGTTTGGCATTTCGATCGCTAGCCATTCAGAATACAGTCCCCAGCCCTCGCTATAGGCCGTGAAGCCCGCTTGCGTGCGGAAGGTTGGCACCCCTTCCAGCTCTTGCTGAATGGCAATTTGCATATGGTGACCCGGCAGCCCTTCATGATAGGCGATGACTTCCAGCTCACGCTTCGGCATTGCAGTCATGTCTGACAAGTGGGCGTAATAAACACCAGGGCGTGAGCCGTCTGGGGTCGATGGGAAATAGTGCTGCGCAGCGCCATCCTGTTCGCGGAACGGCTCCACGCGTTTCACTTCCATGTCAGCTTTCGGCAGGATGCCGAAATAGTCCGGCAGGACCGCTTTGATACCATCAATCGCGGCGGTTGCGTCATCGATATAGCCTTGGCGGCCTTCATCCGTGTTTGGATAATAAAGCCGCTCATCATCTTTGGTGTCACGCAGAAACGCGAAGAACTCTTGCAAGCTGCCTTCAAAGCCAAAATCAGCCTGGATGGTTTCCATTTCTGCTCGCAAGCGCGCCACTTCAGACAGGCCGATCTCGTGGATCTCATCCGCGGTCAGCGCGGTTGTGGTCTGATTGGCGAGACGCTCATTATAATAGGCCACGCCAAGCGGTAACGCGCTCACACCTTGGGCCTCTGGCGAGGCGTTGACTTTATCCTCTTCCTGCCACGCAATCAGGCGCTCATACGCAGGCTTCAATTCATCGACCAAAGCGGTCCGAATATCGGCGGTCAGCTGATCGGCTTTGGCTTGATCAATCTCGCCTTGCTCGAGCAGATTGGCGATTTTAGCTTGCGCATCTGCCCAAAGATCACTGTCCTCGCCGCTATCATCAAATGGCGCGCCAGAAATAATTTTCCGAGATTCTTCGATGACAGAGTCGAATGCGAAATAAGGTGGGCGGACGCCGCGCTCTGCGACAGTCTTCGATGACGTGATCAGTTGATCAATCGCACCGGCGCTTCCTGAAATGCGCAGCAAGTAATTGTCCATGTCTTCGGCATCGGTCACGCGGTGAAAGGCGATCAAAAGCTGTGGGAAGAATGTGTGAATGGCTTGCATTTGGTCAAACACATATGTGTTGTAACGGAACTCATCTGCCGCTTCCGCGCGTTCCGCCTGATAGACCCAAATATCGTAAGAGATTTTGGCGTCCGGGCTGAGCTTGTTATAATCAAACTCTGCCTGAAGTTCTGCCACATTGGCCCGCGTGCGCGCCAGTTGCGCATCGAGCGCCGCTTCGGAGAAATCATCGATCTCGCCTTGGCGTTCGTCGCGGCCAAGAAACGTGAGCTGGATCGGACTCTCTAGCAGTTCAGCTTCAAACTTAGCTTCGAACCAATCATTGAGGCGTGCTGTTTCGGCAGCAATCTCTTCAGCCGTGGCTGGCGCTTCGGCGACTTCTGGCTGTGTAACTTCAGTTTCGCTCTGGCCTGGCGTTCTGACTTGATCGCAAGCTGCGAGCGCGAAAATTGTGGCAAGTGCCGTCAATGTCGTTTTCATGATAACAGGTCTCCCAATGCCGTTTTATCGATAATCGGCAAAAAGCAGCTTTTGGGCGAGGGAGCAAGAGATTCTAACATTTATGTCGTAACTGCACTCGTCGCCTATTAAGGCGCGCGCGATTAGAACAAATGGATCAAACGCGATAGCAAAACACTCGAAGGAGAGGTCGTGCGAAAAGGCTTGATCATCGCCCCCATGCTAGCGGTTCTTTTGTCCGGCTGCATCGTCACATCAACCGCTGGTCTGCTCGTCAATGGCGCGAAGCTCGCAGGGAAGACCGTCTATTTGACCGGCAAAGGCGTCTATCAAGTCGGCAAGCTGACTGTGCGCGCGGCAGATGGAGTATTAGACGGCACAGAACGGATGTTGCGGCTCACTATCCTAACCGCAGACGCAACCGGCGCGGTGGCTCGGACGACTCGAGAGATCCATTCGAGTGCGCTTCAGGCAGAACTTGCCACGCTTGAACGAACAGAAGGCGTTATCGAAGTAATTGTCGAACCGCTGGACTAGTCTCTTTTATCTTAGGCGAACCCGGACTATATTGGTCCCGTTCGTTTGAACTATGGTGATAAACGCGCGTGTAATAAGCGGTTCGGACCCGGGGGCGGTACCCGGCGCCTCCACCAAAGACCCACCTTCAGCGGGTTATTTGGGGGCGAAATAGGATCGACGGACGTGTAAAGACGATGCTTTCACCCGCATGAGCTGCGTTAGAAGCTCACTCAACAATAGTTGCTAATGACAACTTTGCTGAAGGTGAACTGCTCGCTGCGTAACGCAGTGCGTGGAAAACCGCTTTAACTCCTAGGGCATCAGCGCCTTAGGCGGGGCCCGGAGGCGCCTGGCAACAGAAGCCTCCACTTTAAATTCGTAGAGTTTCGCTTTGTGTAATAAGCATTGCAGAAGGCGCTTAACCAAAGCAGCAAACTTCCCATCTGGGGAAGACACAGAAAGTGGCTCGCCTCACGCATGAACAGGATTGCAGGCTTGGCACAGAGGAGATAATCGTCTCCTTCAACTGGGGAGCGGATAATGACCGACTATATCGGCTACGAAGCACTGACACAGGCCGCCATGCGCGGCGTCGTTCGTGAAGCCATGCGCCAAGCCGCGAAAGGCTCTGCACCTCCCGGTGATCACCATTTCTATGTCACGTTTCGGACCAAGGCGCCTGGCGTCAAAATCCCGGACCATTTGATCGAGCAGTTCCCGGACGAGATGACGATTGTCATTCAACACCAATATTGGGACCTCGAAGTGCATGACGGCCATTTCGAGATTGTGCTCAAGTTCAATCGCGTGCCGCAGCATCTTTCGATTCCTTATGTTGCAATGACCCGGTTCGTTGACCCAGCGGTGAACTTTGGTGTCAGTTTCGAAAAAGCGGCTGCTGGCGATGACACAAGCGTTGTTGATCCGGCACCTGAGCAAAGCGAAGCGGTAACTGATAGCAGCGATGAAGCCGGCGAAGAGAGCGGCGATACCGTTGTGAGCCTCGACGCGTTCCGCCGCAAATAGTCATGTCCAAACCTGAGCAAGACGAGAAACCGCGCGTTTCAGACGCCGAGATGCTGGCGCGATTTCAAAACAGCAGCAAACGCCCCCCCTGCTCCGATACGCTTGGCATGCGGTTGACCGAAGTTGACCAAGAGGCTCAGCGCGTTCGCATGGATTTTGACGTGCCCGCCATGTTCGCCAACCCAACCGGCGCTGTCCAAGGCGGCTTCATTGCGGCGATGATGGATGAAGCGATGAGCACATGCTGCATCATCGCGTCTAACGTCACGATGACGGCGCCGACGCTGGAAATGAAAACCTCTTACCTCCGTCGGTTGATGCCAGGGGACGCACATGTCGAAGCCCGCATTCTCAAATGGGGTCGGTCCGCCGCCTTCATGGAAGCGGAATGCTTTGATAATAATGGAAAATTAGTGGCCAAAGCGACAGCAACGGCGATTCCTATGCCGTTCAAGCGATTGAGCTAATCCAACAAAATTCCCGTGCGGCGAAAATGTCCACAGAATCCCCCTTGAACTTGTTGTGGTTTTGGCGCTGTGATACGTTGCGTACACGAAACGTTCGGGGACATTTAGATTTGAGCCAGAGTCATCGTTTGATACGAGGGTCCATCATAGCTCTGTCCGCGTTTGCAGCGGCGACAGCTGCTTCGGCACAATGTCCGGAGCCTGAGTCTTTAGAACGGTATGCTGAAACCACACAGGACGCTCTCACAGCATTGCGGGGTTCGATTTCAGGACCTCAATTGGTTGAACTGGAAGATCGCTACGCGGCGATCGTCATCATGAAATGGCAGCGGATCGGTCTTGATGCCCTCGAAGATGATGAGGATGCTGTAGCGCAAATCCAGAACTGTTTTCGCGACCAGGGCTGCGGCGCAGACGATGACAACGCGATAGACGCTCAATTGACGGAATTGGTGTCGACGACCCCTTTGGAGACGCCAGCGTTTTATCAAACCTTACCTGTGACACCAAGCGAGAGCATGGCAGTCTGGGCGGAAATCAAACTAGAGTGCCGTGAGGCGCCCACGCTTGAAACTGAGCCTGAGATCGAAATTGAGGCAGAGCAAGCAGACATCGATCCAAATCTGGAAAACACAAGCCCAGAGAACGAAAGTGAAGCCGCGGAGGCAGACGCACCCGAACCCGAAGAAATGGCAGAAGAGATCGATTCCGACACTGCAACTTTTCTCTCGGACTCGGCTGCGGGTTTTGAAGACGGTCAAACACCCCAAGCGATCAAAACCTCCGATCTAACCGCGGAACAAGCGCGCGCCCGGCTCGACACCGCGGCGGCATCCATGGCGTCCGGCGACGTTGACCGTGCTATCCCCTTATTGCGGGACGCTTGTCTTTTCGATGTCTCAACGACCCAATCTTCTATCGCCTGCGACACGCTCTTGGATGTTTATGAGGTCAATACGCGACAGGGTCGGGAACCGATTTCAGGCTCCACCTATCTCACGTTCTCGGAAGAGCTTTGCGGCTTCGGTTATATTCAAGGGTGCCACAATATGGCGCTCTATCTTCGCGCCGCGAACACGACGGGCGCGTATGAGCGCGGTGTCGCCTTTACAGGACAGGCCTGCGACCTCGGAGATGCTGGCGCGTGTGCCACGCTTGCAAGCGATCATATCGAAGGTCGGACGCATGATCAGAATCTCGAATTTGCCCGCTCAGCCTTACGACGCTCTTGCAATTTGGGTCGACGCGAATCGTGTCGCGAACTCGCTGATCTCTATGTCCGCGGTGTGGGCGGTGAAGCGGATAATCAGCTTGCCTTAGAAGCGGTTGCCATGGCCTGCCCAGACGCCGGCGCTCAGAATCCTGACCTCTGCGTCTCAGCCGCCGACTTCCTATTGATCAATATGGAGGCCGGTGAGGATCGCGCGACGCAGATCCGAACTTATATTAAACGCGCTTGTGAGATCGGCCACGACATTGGCTGCGCCTGGTATGCCGAAGACTTAGAGCTTGGGATTGGCGGGCAAGCGGACCCTCAAGGGGCCCGCGAGGCGCGTCTCACCGCTTGCGAATATGGCGATCAGAAAAGCTGCAACCCCCGCTCTTGATGACCCTGCAGCGCTCATGCGCTCATCTCAGCGACGCGCATATAGATCCCCTCCCGCTCACCAACTCGCCGTTCAACCAAGAGGCGCGCCACTTGGTGATCATCTTCGAACGCGTTTCCGGTTAGGCTGTCCAGCAGAGCTTTGGCGAGATTGTCGAGGTCCATCCAGGGTGCATCTCCGGTATATTCCATCACGATATGAACATCGTAATCGCCATAACCTGGACGCAACCTCTGAAAATCTTTGCGAAAAAACTCACGGAACAATTGCTTATAATATTTGGCCTGAGTGGTTAGGCCAAAGCACCGCACTTCAAGTGCACCATCTTCAGTAATCCGACCTCGGACTTTTCCGTTTTTGATCCAGTCATCCACGCTTAGGCGATCCAACCGGCGGTTTCGCGCCGGACAATATCTTCGATCACGTCAATCGCCGCTTCGCTATCATTAAGGCAAGGCACGACGGAATAGGCTTCGCCGCCGGCTTCCATAAATTCATCCCGGCCCTCCATGGCGAGCTCCTCCAATGTTTCGAGGCAATCTGAGATAAAGGCCGGCGAGACCACGACGATTTTTTTGGCGCCCTGCTCCGGCAAGGCTTCAAGGGTTTTGTCGGTATAGGGCTGCAACCACTCAGTAGGTCCGAACCGGCTCTGAAATGTGGTCATTGCGAAGCCTTCAGTCCAGCCAAGGCGCTCAGACACCAGCCGGGTCGTTTTATGACAATGACAATGATACGGATCGCCCTTGTCGAAATAGGCTTTCGGAACGCCATGATAGGACATCAGCACTTTGTCAGGCGTAAAATCGAGCGTTTCGAGATGCTGAGTAATCGTTGACGCAAGTGCATCGATATAGACGGGCTGATCATGAAAGCTGGCAGCGGTTCGAACCGCGGGTTGCCAGCGCATTTGGCCGAGCGCTTTGAAAGTTCGATCGCAAACGCTGGCAGTGGTTGTCGCCGAATATTGCGGATAGAGTGGCACGACGCAAATGCGATCACAGCCCTGCGCCTTAAGCGTCGCGATCTTTGAAGCGATGCTGGGATTGCCATAATTCATGGCAAAATCGACGATCAAACGCTCACCGCCAATTCGGGCGTTCAGTTTTTCCGCTTGCCGTTTGGTATAGACCAAAAGCGGCGACCCCTCATCGGTCCAGATCTTCTGATAGGCTCGTCCAGACTTGCTCGGCCGGAAGGTCAGAATGGGCCCTTGTAGAATAAATTGCCAAATCGGCTGCGGCACTTCGATCACGCGTGGATCGGATAGAAACTCTGATAAATAGCGCCGCATCGACCAATAATCGGTGCCATCCGGCGTTCCCAAATTCACCAGGAGCACGCCAATTTTCCCTTGCACCACCTCTGGATGGTTGCTGGGCAATGGGCCTAAGGCGCCAGGTGTGGAATTGGGTGTAGTCATCGTATCAGGCATTAGAACATCCTTTGCCCGCTTATTTAAGTCAGATCAGTTTTTAACAAGCGCGACGAACAGTCTCCGGCCCGATTTTGTGTGCGCTATGGACTCGAGCGGAACCGCCGGGCAGTCTGGAAAAAATGATGGTGGAGACACAATAATGAAAAAAATTGGCTGCACGGCAATTCTTGCTGCCACCGCGGCGCTAGGGACTTACTCAGCGTCCGCGCAAACGAAACTGCTCAGCGATCCGGCGATTTATGGCGACAAAATCGCATTTGTTTATGCCGGAGATATTTACACGGCGAACAGGGATGGAAGCGCCCCATATCGTCTAACAACGCATGTCGCGGACGAGACAGGTCCGATCTTCTCGCCGGATGGCACGCGGATCGCATTTACCGCAAATTATCAAGGCAACACGGATGTCTATTCAATCGCTGTGAACGGGGGCCAGCCAACTCGGCATACCTTCCATCCTGGCAATGATATCGCTGTTGATTGGTCGCAAGATGGATCTGAAATAGCCTTTGTTTCTCCCCGGCAGCGGCTGCACGGACGCTCGGCGCAATTATTTCATGTCTCGACCGACGGCGGACTGCCTGAGCTACAAATGCAGGCGCGGATTTTTCGCGGGACCTACAATAGTAATGGAAGCCAGTTCGCGGCGATCCCATTCGGACCTGGATATAACGCGCTCTATGGCGGAAGCGCCGGTTGGAAGGGCTATCGAGGCGGCTCGACTCCATCAATCCAAATCATGGATACACGCCGCGATCGCGTCACCTACATTCCTGGCGACCGCGTGAATGATCTAGAACCTGTTTGGGTTGGAGAGAGTGTTTATTTTCTCTCCGACCGTGACGCGGAAATTTTCAACATTCACCGTTTCGATCCCGCCACGGGGGGAATCACAAAAGTCACGAATGAAGCCGTTTGGGATATTCGGTCGATGGATGCCTTTGGCTCAAATATTGTGTTTGAGACTGGGGGCGTTCTGAAAATCCTCAACACTGAGACGAATGTTGTCAGTGATGTGTCTGTGTCCGTCGCTCCCGACTTGCCACAACTTCAGGCGAAATGGACAAATGTTGCCGGTCAGATCACAGCCGCAGATCTTTCCAAATCGGCGAAACGCGTACTCGTAACCGCTCGCGGCGAGGTGTTTAGCGTTCCGACCAAGGACGGATCTATACGCAATATTTCCGATAGTTCTGGCGTCCGCGCTTATGATGCGACTTGGTCACCCGACAGTCAAAAGCTAGCTTACATCATCGAAAAAGACCGCAAGCAGCATCTGGTAATTGAAGCCCAAGACGGCCTCTCAGAACCGACCACGTTTGAACTTGGTTCGCATTTCTATTCGCTCTTAGATTGGGGAGGCGAAGGTCAGCATATTATCTACCGTGACAATCATTTGCGCCTGTTTTCGCTCAATGCAGATAGCGGTGAACGCACGCAAATATCTGAAGATACGATGCGGCAATGGGGCTTTGGAGGGACCGAAGTATCAACATCTCCTAACGGAGAATGGCTAGCATATACGCGCGAAGAAGCGAACTTTAACCGCAACATATACCTCTATAACTTCGCATCAAAGCAGAGTGTTGCGCTCACCGATGGCATGGCAGATGCTGGCGCACCGGCATTTAGCGCCGATGGCAAACTGCTCTTCTTCACCGCCTCGACCAATGCGGGCCCGACCCATGTTGGCCTGGACATGTCGACGCAAGAGCGCCCCTATCGTGCGGGGATATATGTCTCGATCCTTACAGCCGATGGGACGTCGCCTTTAGCCCCCAAGAGCGGTGAAGAACCCGCCCAAGATGAGGGCGAGGATGACGAGGAAGAGACCGAAACCGAAACCCTTGTCTATGATCTCGAAGGCGCGAAGAATCGCATTCAAGGATTGCCCGTTGAGCAAGCTCAATACTCTGACCTCGCAGTCGGTGACTCGGGTAATCTATATTACGTAAAGGCGGTTCAACCAGGCACGGAAATCACGCCGCCCGGGCAACGGCTGCAAGCATCTTCAGAACTGATCAGCTTCGATTTCGAAGACCGAAGTGCCGCTTCCATCGGATCAGACGTCACCGGACTGTCGCTTAGCTCTGATCGCAAACAGGCCCTGATCCAGAAATCAAACGGCTCACTCGCCTTTGGCGCGCTGGGCGAGAAGTTTGAACCAGAGCCTTTGGATACCAGCAATCTGCAACTCTGGATCGATCCGCGAAAAGAATGGCGTCAAATCTTTGATGATGTCTGGCGGATGCAAGAGGAGTTTTTCTACGATCCGAGTCTGCACGGCATTGATTGGCAGGCCATTTACGATCGTTACGCTCCGTTGCTTGACCATGTCGGTCGTCGCGAAGACCTGAACCGCTTAATGACCGAGATGATCGCTGAATTGCAGGTCGGACACAATCGCGTGGGCGGCGGCGATATTATCCGACCCTCCGGTCCAGAAATCGGTTTACTGGGTGCAGATTTCGCAGTTCGCAATGGGCGGCACCAGATTTCTAAAATCTATACGGGAGAGCATTGGAATCCTTATCTCCAAGGCCCGCTCGCGATGCCGGGACTCGGTGTATCCGAAGGCGATTACATCATCGCGATCAACGGCAAAAACCTTTCTGCGACGGATAATATTTTTGAACATTTGGGCGGCACGGTTGGAAAACAGATCGTGCTGACCATTTCATCCCGGGCGAATGGAAGAAATGCCAAAGACGTCGTGGTGGAGCCTATTGGTACTGAATTCGCCATCCGCCTCCGGGCTTGGGTGGAAGCCAATCGCAAACAGGTCGACGAAGCGACCGATGGGCGGGTTGGATATGTATACCTGCCCAATACCGCGGGGGCCGGATATACGTTCTTCAACCGGATGTTCTTCTCGCAAACAGACAAAGACGCAATGATTATTGATGAGCGTTCAAATGGTGGCGGACAGGCAGCGAACTACATTACCGATGTTCTCAGCCGAACATATCTTTCCGGCTGGAAAGATCGCGACGGCCTGGTGTTCAACACACCTGCCGGTGCGATGTTTGGACCGAAGCTCATGCTGATTGATCAGGATGCTGGCAGTGGCGGCGACTTCCTGCCCTATAGTTTCCGCGAAATGGGCATCGGAACGCTTATGGGGACACGGACTTGGGGCGGTTTGATCGGAATTTCAGCCAATCCTGGATTGGTCGATGGCGGCTTCCTGGTAGTTCCCTACTTCCGATTCTTTGATCGCGACTATGAATGGTCAGTCGAAAATGAAGGAGTGGCTCCGGATATCGAAGTCGCTCTCGATCCGACGCTCACCAATCAAGATCGTGATTCCCAACTAGAGGCTGCGATTGCTGAGATTCTCCGTCAGCTTGAAACAAATCCAAGCACGGTGCCAACTGAGGCGCCGCCCTACCCGACCGAACTCGGCGAATAAAAAACAGACCAAGCGCTTGTTGAAATCACGGGCGCTTGGTCGACTAGCCGTTGACGCTTTTGGGACATCGGGGACGCAGACAAAGTTTAAGGCTGCGCAGTTACGCCGGCCTCGCAACCCAAAATGGTACCTCCCGCCGGACTCGAACCGGCACTCTGTTGCCAGAAACGGATTTTGAATCCGTCGCGTCTACCAATTCCGCCAGGGAGGCTCTCAGATTAGGCAGGCCGCTTAACTGCCGCAGGCGAGCTTTGTCGTCAATCACCACTTTGCGGTTGGCATGAACCTCGCTACGGAGACGGGTATGAACGAGACACCCCAGCCGCAGCGCACTTTCTTGCAATCGCTCGAAGCGATGGCCGCCGAAGCCCCTGAAGACGGCTTCAGCCTGCATTATATTCTCGACCGATTGGACGAGCGCGCCTTTGGCGCGGCACTGTTTCTGCTGGCCTTGCCCTGTGCGATCCCTTTTTTGTATTTGGTGCCGCAAATCGTTTCACTGCCAATGATGGCGCTGACGCTGCAAATGTTGGCAGGGCGGAGTGAGCCGTGGCTCCCGGAAAAATTTGGCGCCCGAAAAATCGACAAAGCGGGACTGACCCGGATGTCAGGATTTGGCCGCAAATGGTTTGGCTGGCTCGAACGGATCTCAAGACCGAGCTTAACCTGGCTCACCGGCAAGAAGAGCGAGCGGGTGATCGCGCTATTTCTGACCGTCTTCTGCGCCTCTATTCTTGTGCCGCTGCCAAGCACAAACACGGTGCCCGGCATTGGGGTCGCGATTGTCGCCTTCGGATTGATGTCGCGCGATGGGCGGCTGGTCATTCTTGGCATGCTGATCGGCATGGCTTGGGTCAGCCTGCTCGTGACGGCAGCGGCCTTTGGCTTTGATGCGGCAACCGATTTGATCCGCACATTGCTCGGTCGCGCCTAGGTTTGAAGATAACAAAATCGTAAAGCCCCGTGCTCCGTTGCCGCATGGACTTTTTAGCGTCGACAGCTGATTTTAGTAGTCATGTTGGCGCGGATTGATCCATTTCTGCAAACCTGGCGTTGGCCGCTAATTGCGCTTGGCGTGTCGCTGGCCATGCTCGGAGCCGCGCACGCCTTTGAAAGTTTCGCTTATCTCCTCCCCTGTCCATTGTGCTTGCGTCAGCGAGAGGTCTATTGGGCAGTTGTGGCGATGACGGTGACAGCGCTTCTGCTATGGCAAATTCGTCAGAACCCGCGCTTTATCTTGGCGTTCAATATAATGCTCGGGCTCGTCTTCCTGACCGGCGCCGTGGTTGCCGCCTATCATGCCGGGGTCGAGTATAAATATTGGCCAGCGCCCAGCGGCTGCACTGCAAATCTTGTTGATATGAATGCCATCGATCTCTCCAACTTGAATGAGCGCCAGGGAGCACCCTCCTGCACGGATGACCCATGGAAGGGGCGCTACGGCCTTTCAATGGCCGGTTGGAACGCTGTGATCTCGCTCGCCCTTGCCGCGCTGAGTTTTCGCGCCGCTGGGATCAGCCTGCCAAAATCGAAAATCGCTATCCCTGCTGAGTAAGTAGGAAATAAGCAAACGCCAGAGAGAACACGGCGCCAAGCGTCGGCCACAGGCGCATGCGGCGATACCAGATCGGCAGTTCTGGCGAGATCGTGTCATAAAGATAATGCAGCACAAAAGCCGCGCCCATTCCGGCAAATAGCCAAGTTTGCATGCCGTGCTGGAAGCCGGCCATAACCATGCCCCAGCCGACCAAAGCGCCGAGCACAGATGGGCCAAGCTCTGCAAATCGCGGTCGTTCGCGTTTAGCGATCTCTGCTCCCCAGCGGACACCGCCTAAGAAGCTTAGAATAATCGCCGAATAAACCAGCAACCATAGGGCCGCGAGGTTCATCAAGGCGAGATCAGTTCGAAACACGAACATCGCGCCAGCCGAAGACGCAAACGGAATAACTCCGCCAAACATGAGCGCCATCGGCACTTGAGGTGGACTTTGTCGGAACATTGCTCAAATCCCTTCGACAATATTCATCGCATATCAATTTTACCGGCCTATTAAGAAAATATGCCACGACGACTGACTGCTCTTTTAATCGCGTTATACGCAATTGCCTTTGCCTTTGGTGCAATGGCAGCGATCCGATGGCCGAGTCTCATGATGCTTGCCGGCTTTATGCTCGAAGATGATGCGATGTCTGGCCTGACCGGGATCGACTGGCGAGAGCTCGGGATCGTCTATGGTGCGCCATACTTTTTGGCGGCGCTATGCCTCTACGCCTCCGCGCTCAGCCTGGGCAATAAACAGCGGGCCGCGCGGCTTTGGTATTTTATGGGCGTCGCTGCTGGATTTCCGTGCGTTTTTCTCGTCGATTTTGAACCTGGCTGGTGGCAAGATCCAAGCGCTGGAGAAGGCGCGGTTGCTGGCGCTGCAGCCGGTGCTGTCCTGCTTGGCATTGCGGTTTGGGAACTTTGCAAAAAGCGCGCTCAACCGACCGCGTCGCCCATGGAAACTCAAGCCGGCCAACAAGTGATCTATGTTCAAGCGCCTGTGGATCCTACGCAAATAAAGGAACGGCAAATTCATTATCGCCGCCCGGTTCCAGCCGCCATCGCAAGACAGCGTGCACACTTCGCCGCAGAGGGCCGAAAAATGCGCGCCCGACAGCGTCGCCAATAATCTGCCACAAAGCCGCCTCTAAAACGTCTTGTCCAGTTGTCCCTTTGTTTGCAATTGGATGACAAATCCGTCACAATTAGAGTCGCGCGGAGATTTCATATGCTGAGAAGACTTGCAGGAATTGTGATGCTCGGGCTTGGCCTATGGCTTGGCTGGGAGGGTGTGCACCCGGTGATGACGATTGTTGAGCGCGGCAGCGATCTGTCTAATGCGCTATTTAACCCGCCAACCAGCATCATCCGGATCGTCAGCGCATCGATTATGGCGATTGGCGGGGCATTGGTTGTATTCAATCTCAAGGCTGGCGGAACCACCGCGACAATTGGATCGGTGCTGTTTGCTATCCTCGGCGGCTTGATGGCGGCGTCGGGAACAGACTCTGGACTGTGGCTTGATGAAGTGATCTTCGGCCTCGCTGCAATCACACTGTCTGTTCTTATTCTGACATTCCGCCGCGCTTAGGGCGTTTCTTAGATTGCATTTGCCGACGACGACACTAGGTTGCCGCCAGATTCTACTGGCGAGCTGAAGCAGGCAAAACATCCCATGGCAGACACCTATGACGTCGTAATTATCGGCGGTGGCCCAGGCGGCTACAATTGCGCAATCCGTGCAGGACAATTGGGGCTGAAAACAGCCTGTATTGAAAAGGAAGATACGCTCGGCGGCACGTGTTTGAACGTCGGCTGCATCCCGTCTAAGGCGCTGCTCCACGCGTCTGAATTCTACGCCGCAGCGAAGAATGACTTTGCTGATATGGGCATCAAGACCGGCAAACTCGAAATCGATTTGCCGCAAATGATGGCGCAAAAGGCAGATGCCGTGGACGGTCTGACCAAAGGCGTCGCTTTCCTTTTGAAGAAAAACAAAGTCGACCATATCCAGGGCAAAGGCCGGATCGCTGGCCCAGGCCAAGTCGAAGTCACTGGCAAGGATGGAAAAGTCCAAACCGTGTCGGCCAAGAATATCGTCATCGCGACGGGCTCTGAGCCGTCCACGCTTCCCGGCATCGACATTGATGAAGAGCGGGTCGTGTCGAATGTTGGCGCGCTCGGCCTGAAAGCGATCCCGAAAAAGCTCGTCCTGATCGGCGCCGGTGTAATCGGTCTTGAAATGGGCAGCGTTTGGTCGCGCCTTGGCTCAGAAGTGACTGTGGTTGAGTATCTCGACCGGATCCTGCCTGGCATGGACAATGAGGTGGCCAAAGAAGCCCAGCGTACGTTCAAGAAGCAAGGCCTGACCTTTAAGCTCGGCACCAAAGTGACCAGCGTTGAAAAGCTAAAAACCAAGCTCAAACTGACTATGGAACCAGCCGCTGGCGGTGACGCCGAGAGCGTGGATGCAGACATTGTCATCGTTGCTGTTGGCCGCCGTCCTTATACCGAAGGACTCGGCCTCGAAAATGTTGGCGGCAAAACCGACAAGCGCGGTGTGATCGAAACCACGGAACATTTCAAAGTGGCGCCGGGCGTCTGGGCGATTGGCGACTGTATTGCTGGGCCGATGCTGGCGCACAAAGCCGAAGATGATGGCGCAGCGGTCGCTGAGCTGATCGCCGGCAAAGCTGGTCATGTTGATTATGACCTCGTCCCTGGCGTGGTCTATACCAATCCGGAGATTGCAACGATCGGGAAAACCGAAGAGCAACTCAAAGAGGCCGGCATCAAATATAAGAAGGGCAAATTCCCCTTCATGGCCAATTCCCGCGCCCGGACCAATCACGAGACCACTGGCTTTGTGAAAATTCTCGCCGAAGAAGGCACAGATCGCATTCTCGGCGCGCATATGATTGGCGTCGGCGTCGGCGAAATGATCCACGAGATTGCCATCGCCATGGAGTTTGGTGCGTCGTCTGAAGACGTCGCCCGCACCTGCCACGCCCACCCGACCATGTCCGAAGCGGTGCGTCAGGCTGCGATGGGTGTCGAAGGTTGGACCATGCAAATGTAGTTCGAGGGGCCTAAGCCCCTCGAATCACTTTAGCTCTCTTGGGGGTTGCCTGTCGGCTTATTCATCGACCGGCGGGAACCATGTCAGCGAAGAATGGTGCAGTGAAATCAAAACGCGCCCATCTAGCTTATGATAAGCGAACGTATAGTCGGCGCGGGTCGCGTTCCCATCGCCATTCGTGAATGTATACTGCCCCATATCCTTATAGCTTAGCCCCCCTGCATTTGGGAGCGGTCCAGCGGCGCTATGAAACTCAACCGTCTTCCAACCATTTTTCAGGAAGCCATGATCGTGCGGAAAGTCTGGATTTCCGCCGATGAAGTATGACTTCGCACCCGCGCGATCCAAACGGATCACATTGGTCAGAGTTGGTTTAAACAGCAAAGGCTGGTCGGACGTGCCAAAATCGTAAAGTTCTAGTAGATTGTCGACATCCTGTTCGGTGACATATTTCGCCCAAGCGCGTTGTGCGGTCACAACTTCCGCTTTGGTCATCGGCTCGTAATTTCGCTCATCCATTCGATAGCTCTCCTGCTCGCTCAGCGATTTGCGTTGCCCAAATAAGCCAGCGAGCCCCCGCTGGACAAGATCGGACTACAGAAAACCTTAGCTCTTCACTTAGTAAGGATCTGAGCGTCTAAGAAAGCCCTTCGACAAAATTCGCAATCGGTTGGCTTCGCACGCGAACGCCTGTGGCCGCAAAAACAGCATTGGCGAGCGCCGGTGCAATCGGCGGCGTTCCCGGCTCACCACCGCCACCCACTTTGGCGCCGCTATTGATGATCTCGACCGAGATTTCAGGCGCTTGGTCCATACGGAGCATCGGATAGTCGTGGAAATTAGACTGCACCACCGCACCATTCTCGATCGTGATATCGCCATATAGCGCGGCGGTTAGGCCATATATGATACCGCTCTCGATCTGCGCGGTGAAGCCATCTGGGTTCATGGCAAAACCGGGGTCAGCGGCGCACCAGACATGGACGACGCGCGGTTCAGGACCGGTCACATCAACTTCGACCACTTGCGCAACCACGGTCCCGAACGAGTCGACCAGCGCGATGCCGAGGCCTCGACCTTCCGGCACCTCGCGCCCCCAATTGGCAGCTTTCGCAGCCGCATCGAGAACGGCGGTGTAGCGCGGCGAATGCTCGAGCAATTTGCGCCGATAGGCATATCCATCCATGCCTGCTTGATCCGCCAATTCATCGACAAAGCTTTCGATGAAAAAACCGTGCTGGGTATGATCAACCGATCGCCACGGTCCAAACCGAACATGGTGCTCAGCCTCAGCATAATGGATCAGCTGATTGTCGATCTTGTACGGAATATGTGATGCTTCTGGCGGGTCGTGCTTTTGCGTGAACAAATTATCCCATGAGACAGGCATTCCGTTTTCATCCAGCCCGGCTTTGAACCGGCTAACCGAGGCGGGGCGATACCAGTCTTGCTGCGTGTCTTGCTCACGTGACCAGATCATTTTGACCGGATGATCAAACTCTTTGGCGATCTCGACCGCCATCAACGGATAATCGGGGTTCGAGCGGCGTCCAAAACCACCGCCGAGCAGAACATTGTGGATCGTCACACTGTCTTTCTTCACATCGAACGCGCCGACGATTTCATCGCGAACGCCAAGCGGGTTTTGCAGGCCTGACCATAGATCCACCTGTCCGTCGCGCACCCAAGCGGTGGCGTTGATCGGCTCCATCGCTGCATGCGCCAAAAATGGCACCGAATACTCCGCCTCATAGACCCGGCTCGCCGATTCCGTCGCGCGACGAACATTGCCCACAGCAACGTCTTCTTTGCCTTTGGCCCCGGCCTCATCCATCGCTGTCCGCATCTTATCGAAGATGTCAGCCTGATTGAGCGTCTCTGCGCCGGTCTTTGTCCAGGTGACTTCAAGCTGGCGAATGGCGTTCTCCGCCTGCCAATATCCGTCCGCGACAATCGCGACGAAGCTGCCTTTGTCCAAAATTTTGATCACGCCCGGCATATCTCGCGCATAAGTGTCATCGACGCTTTCAGTTTCAGCGCCCAGTACAGGTGGTCCCATGACGGCGGCGTATTTCATGCCAGGCAGATCTACGTCGATGCCAAATTCGGCCGTGCCGTTGGTTTTCGCGGGAATATCAAACCGCGGAACCGACGTGCCCATTAGGGTAAATTCTGCGGGCGTTTTGAGCTTGGGTTGGGTTGGCGGCGAATATTTCGCGGCTCGTTCTGCAAACTTGGCATAAGGCGCAGATTGGCCACTTGCATCATGATAGACATGGCTCTTTTCGGTCCGCAGGTCTTTCGATGAGACGCCCCATTCTTTCGCGGCGGCCTTCACGATCATCTCGCGCGCCGCGGCGCCCGCGATCCGCATGCCGCCCATGCCTGTGAACCGAACCGCTGTGCTGCCTCCCGTAATCTGCAAACTCATCGACTGGGCAATGCGCAGGAAACCGCCATTTAGCGAGTCCTGCACAAAGCCGGGAACTTTTGTGTCGCCCATCACGAACTCACGACCCATCGGATGGTTCGCGAAGCCTTCATGCGCAGGCGCCTGCTCGAATGTCACCTTATCCCAATCGGCGTCCATTTCATCCGCCAGCATTTGCGTCATTGAAGTGAACACACCCTGCCCCATCTCACTATGCGGGACGATGGCGGTGATCGTGTTGTCGGGGGCCAGCTTGACCCACACATTGACCAAGCTCTCCCCTTCATCCGTAACCAAACCAGCCAGTTTGGGCGCACGATGGCCTTCGCGAATGCCAACGCCGACAGCGAGCACACCGCCGCCAACCAAGCCAGCTGCGATAAATCCTCTACGGGTCCACTTTCCCATGACCGATCTCCTTAAGCGCTGGCAGCTGATTTAATCGCGGCGCGGATTCGCCCGTAAGCACCGCATCGGCAGATATTGCCCTGCATTGCTGTATCGATGTCTTCATCGGTTGGATTTGGATTGTCTCGCAAGAGCGCCACCGCCGACATGATCTGACCTGACTGACAATATCCGCATTGTGGCACTTGGTGCTCAATCCAAGCGGCCTGGACTTTGTGGCGGGTGCCGTCTTCAGCCGCGACGCCTTCGATCGTGGTGATCTCTGCGCCGTCTGCAGCTGCCAAAGGGGTCGAACACGACCGAACCGGCGTGCCATCCAAATGGACGGTGCACGCGCCGCACTGGGCGATCCCGCACCCAAACTTAGTGCCAGTCAGCTTCAACTGCTCGCGCAGCACCCACAGAATCGGCGTGCTGGGATCAGTGTCGACGACCCGCTCTTCTCCGTTCACGGTGAATTTTGTTTGCGCCACGACCGCCCCCTTATCAATGAATGATTTGTACAATATTCAGTACATCGAATTCGCGCAAACACAAGCCCAAATTACCGGCGCGGTTGGGACATACCTCCAGTTTAGGAAGAGCGCCCCACTCGGCACATATTGCCAGCGTGAATTTGCGCCGTATGAGGAGGTCATGACTGACCAACCCTTGTTCGCAACCACTATTCAAACTAACCGCCTCCCCGACGGGGCTCTGCTGGCAGAGTTGAGCGATGCGTGCTGGATGATCGAAGACGGCGATCATGCGGGGCACGATTGGTGCGAACAGGAAGGTTATCCGGGCTATACGTCCTATGCCTCTCTTGATGATCTTCCCCAACGCGCCCCCGCCTTCGCCGAGCTCGTTGCACAACTCGACACGTTCGCAGTCGCCTTCGCGAAAGCGCGGCATTGGGATCTTGGAACCGCCAAGCTCAATTGCGACAGTCTATGGGTGAATATACTTGGCGAAGCCGGGCATCATTCGGGCCATATCCATCCCAATAGCGTCATTTCTGGCACTTGCTACATCGCCATGCCTGAAGGCGCCGGGCGAATTAAGTTCGAAGATCCACGATTGGCGATGATGATGGCGGCCCCGCCACTCGCCGACAACGCTCCTGAAGCAATGGCGCGGTTCGTCTATCGAACGCCCCGCCCCGGCGATATTCTCATGTGGGATAGCTGGTTACGCCACGAAGTGCTTACCAGCCAGACCGAAGAGCCCCGGATCTCGATAAGCTTTAATTATGGGCTCGCCGCCGAATAAAACTATTCGACGCGCTGCACGGCATAGCTTCGATTGGTCTCTACGATTTTAAGTCGCAGCCCGCCGGTGATGTTTTGGTACAAAATTACGTCTGCCGGCAATGATTTCGGCGCACGAATCTCATCCGGTGTTTTTTGCTCCCAAACGTGCCCCTCTTCAGTTGTGAAGAAATGTCGACCAATTCTGTTCACTTGTACCCGAGTGAGTTTCGTTTGGAATTCGTCAGGCTCTTTTTCGACATCGCGGTCGCTGCCAAACGTAATCCGCGGGATCCAAGACGGTAGACGAGAACGCGGGACTTCGCCGCTCTCCTCAGTGGCTGCGGAAGCCTGCTGGATTGGCGCTTGAGCCGCGTCTGTTGTGGTCGGCGCAGCGGTCGACTCAGCTGGCGCCGCAGGAATGATCGGAGCCTCTGGTTTCACCGCTGCACTCTGAACCGGCGCTGGCGTTGTGAGCAGGGTTGAAAGTTCAGTTGCGGCCGCTTCGAAACAGGCGAGCCGCTCTGTCGCGTCTTCAACCGTTTGACAGGCGACAACTTTTTCAGACGCAGATCGCATATCTTGCGCGGATATGGAAAGGCCGCCTCCCAAAGCCACCAAGGCGCAACATGCTGATTTTCCGAGCAATTTCATTTTGAGTCTCACGCTACTATGATTTGCGCTGAGTAAAGCACTGCAGACGGCCACCGCCAAGACTTTATGACCGCTTGACGTGTTGGCCGTGATCCTGCACGGGCTGCGCAAAACAGGGCTTAGTCAAAGGCAACCTCCCATGGACATCAGCAAAATTATCCCAGGGCAAAACCCACCCGACGATCTGAATGTAATCGTTGAAGTTCCGCTTGGCGGCGACCCCATCAAATATGAAATCGACAAAGCATCCGGGGCGATGTTCGTTGATCGATATCTTTATACTGAGATGCGCTATCCGTGTAATTACGGCTTCGTGCCGCATACTCTCAGCCTGGATGGCGACCCGATTGATGTCATGGTCGTTGGCAATCGCCCGCTCGTTCCTGGCAGCGTTGTTCGTGCTCGGCCCGTCGGCGTCCTAATGATGACCGATGACAAAGGACCGGACGAGAAGATCTTGGCGGTTCCGCACCCAAATCTCACGGCCTATTATGATAAGATCGCGACTTATCACGACCTACCAGACATTCTGATCCAGAAAATCACCCACTTCTTCACCCACTATAAAGACCTGGAAACCGGCAAGTGGAGCCGCGTGGAGGGTTGGTCAGGCGTTGAAAAAGCGCGTGAATTGATCGCCCAGGCCGTCGAGCGCGGCATAGAAGGCGAATAGATCTTTTAAAACGGTGATAGCCGCGGGCCTTCAACCTCAATCACCGTCCCCCAATATGCGCCCCGAGGAGATAACCGATCTCTTCGGGGCGCACTTTTTGTCACGCCTGGGCGCGCAATCGGGTCAGAAACCGTCGCATTTCACGCCCATTTGGTCTCTGATTTGCAAGTCCCAGTGGGTTCACAATTTTCATGCACGAAGCGAAAGACAAACGGTTCGTTCCGTGCTAGCGAAAAGTCTAACCAATTCAACGATACGGGCGCTATGACTGATCTGAAGGCCAAACCTAAAAAGGGACAACGCAGCAGTGAAGAATCCCGCGCTGCCATTCTACAAGCCACACGGGAAGAAATGGCCGAGAATGGTTGGCGAAAATTCAGCGTCGATAAAGTGTCGCGCAAAGCCAAAGCGTCAAAACAGACCATTTACAGATGGTGGCCTGCGATCGGGAATATGTGTATCGAAGCCGCCGTTGACTTGGTTCCAGCGGCGTCGAAGCTCGGCCGGGACCCCCTCGAACGGATCGCCGCTTTGGTTCAACCCTTAGAAGACGTGACGCGCCATGGATCGGGACACGCCGTTCTGCGCACCGCGATGATTGCCGCGAGCGACGATAAAGACGCTGGCGAGACATGGCGCAATTGGATGAAAGAGCATATCCGCGCCCCGCTCCGCCTTATTCTAGCGGAAATCGCGGCCAAAAACGTCGTGCGACGCGATTATGATTTGGATCAGGCAGTTGATATCCTGACCGGGCAGATTTGGTCACGGATTTTGATTATGCGCGCGCCGTTGCCCGAATCCTTCTCAAAGCTGCAAGCCGAGGCTTTGCTGAAGGCGCTCGCCGCTTAAGCCCAAACCAAAGAATTTTTTGTGCAAGGTCTGAGCATCGCGCTTGTGATCAGCATATCAAACCGCTATCGCTGTCCAGCGCTTTAGGAGCCTGGTTGGGTATGTCACAAATCCGCATTGCCGTGATTGGTGCTGACCAATTGGACCCTGATCATCACACTGCCCTAAACACCCTGTCTGAAGCCGGTCAGATTGCCGCTTTCGCGCTTGATGTGAGCTGCGACGAAGACGGAATTGAACAATTTCGCGCAGCTATGCGAACGGAATCTCTAGATGCAGTGATCCTGGCTGGAGATCAGCAGGACCTCCGCCCGTGGATCGAAACAGCCCTCAGCGGGTCTTGGCCTGTATATACGACCTATCCAGTGGCGTTGACCGTTGAGGATATGATCGAAATCCGCCGCAGCGAACAGAATGCCCAAGGCGCCCGGCTGCAATTTGGCTTCACGGCTCGCCACCATGACTCGGTCGCGACAGCACTCGCCAAAGTCGGCACAGGCGAGTTTGGCAACCTGCTGACCATGCGCGCGGTTTGCGGCCTTGCTGGGCGCGACGATGACATTCACCCAATCTTCGGCCTCGGCGCCCAAATGATCGACATCATGCAAGCTTTCGCCGGGCCGTTTCAGGACATTGAAGGCTTCGCAGATCTCGACCGGAACGAAACAATCGGATCCGAGACCAATGTACTCGCCACGCTTCGAACGCACACGGGAACACTTGCAAGCCTGCACATCTCAACCACGCAGTGGCGGCCCACTTTCCGCCTCGAGCTCGGTTATGAGCGTGGCTATCTATGGCTGGAAGGTCTCAACGTAGAAGACCAGAGATTTGGTCAAGAAGCGCTCATCTCTGCGCGCATTGACGGATCTACACCGCGCCACGAAACCGTCGATCGGTTCGAGGCGTCCAATGGCGCTCTGGTGGCGCTCTCGGCTTTCCTCGCAGGCATCAGCGATCCCGCAGCCCCGCGACTCGGGGATAGTCAGCAAGCCTTTGATACGATTAGCACCGCCCACAGAATTCTAGCGGCCGACCCGCTGCTGGTCCCCCTTCAAGAAAGGCACGTCTCATGAGTTTGACCGGAGACATCCTCGCCCGCATCGCCTTGGATGCAGGCAAACTGATCATGCAAGTCTATGCAACCGACTTCAATGTCGATCGCAAGGATGACAGCTCTCCCGTCACAGAAGCTGACGAAAAGGCTGAAGCCTTAATCCTGGACGCCTTGGTCGCGGCCGATCCGACCCTTCCAGTGATCGCAGAAGAGTCGGTGGCGGCGGGCAATATTCCTGAGCATGGCAACCGATTTGCCTTGGTTGATCCGCTCGACGGGACCAAAGAGTTCATCAACAAACGCGGTGAGTTTACCGTCAATATCGGCATTATCGAGAATGGCGTTCCGGTTATGGGCGTCGTCTATGCGCCAGCACTGAACCGCCTCTTCGTGGCCGATAGCCGGTTCTCCGCCTGGCAAGCCAAAGCTGAACCCGGCGCCGATGTGCCGCCGGCATCCGCCCGCACGCCCCTCCGCATTCGCCGCGCTCCTGACGCTGGCCTAACCGCGATCGCATCCAAGTCCCATCGCAGCGATGAAACAAACGCCTTTCTCGAAACCCAAAAAATCGGCGACATCATTTCTGCAGGATCCTCACTCAAGTTCTGCCTGATTGCCGCCGGCGAAGCGGACCTCTATCCGCGGCATGGCCGCACCATGGAATGGGACACCGCCGCGGGCCAAGCCGTTGCCGAAGCCGCCGGGGCGCAAGTCACGCAGACCGATGGCACGCCGCTCCTTTATGGCAAAAAAGAGCGCGGCTACGACAATCCGCACTTTATCGTCTGGGGCGACGTCACGGTTCCGGCCAGTTAAGCCGCAAACCTGACAGAGAGTTCACGTCACAGAGTCTCGACAAAGCCGCTTGTTTCCAGTGAATTAGCGCGATCGTGCTGCGGGGGCGGCCAATCGAGACCGTCTCAGCATGACTTTAGTAAAATCTGCATCCGTCCTGGCCAGCGCCGCGTTCTTATACAGCTGCGCCAGCTCCCCGCTCACCCTCAATGACAATCAAATCGTGCCCGGCGAACGCGTCGGCGATGTCGAAATCGGCATGCCGCTCGACCAATTGCTCGCCCTTAAGGGCGTCCCGCGCCAAACCATTCCGATGCGCGGCACCGCGGCGACGACATATGTTTTTGACGGTCTCACCGTCGGTGCTCATGACGAAGTGTACTGGATCATCGTCCAAGACGGCCGGTTCCGCACCGCGGAAGGTATCGCAACCGGCGCCGAGCAAATCACCACCCGCGCCGTCTTCGGCGTGCCAGATTGCGTCGTCTCAAAAGCCGACAGTACAGTCTATGATTATGGCAATATCTATTTCAACGTCGCCAACAGTACCGGCCGCGTCGAACAGCTCGGCGTGATGGCAAAAACGCAGAACTGTGACGGATAGGGGTTGGGATATTCTGAGCACAGAAATTGATGGCGGAGAGCGTCTTTGATGGTGCGTGTTTGGGACGTTGATCCCTAACCCACCATCGGCATCGGACGACTCGCGAGCTGTTCATGCCTCACGCAAAATTTGATATCGGCAATATCAACCCAGGCTTTCATTAATGGCGCGGAAAAATTCAATCGTTTCAATCTCTCGATAACTGCTCTCGTCATTGGAAACCCCATAGTCACTGTTGGCTGAAAGTTTGACGATTACGGTGCCGCGGGTCGGGTTCACAAAGACAAACTGATTGTAAACGCCAATCGCTGAGTATTCACCTTCGTCGCCTTCGGGGATCCACCACTGGTAACCGTAGCCGAGCTCAAAATCTGAGGCTGGATTGTCCTTGCCTGGCATCAGGTGTGGAGCATCGGGTGTGACGGACGCCGACACCCATTCGGTTGGTACAATTTGCCGGCCATTGAAACGGCCGCCGAGTCGATAGAGTTCACCGATCTTTGCATAGTCGCGAGCCGTCGCGTTCAGGCCACCAAAGGCCATTTCCATGCGTTCGCTGTCCAAAAGCCAATGGGCTCGAGATTCCGCACCAAGCGGCTGCCACAGTTTTTCTTGCATATATTCTGTGATTGAGCGGCCCGTCGCGTTGACTAGTAGCATCCCTAATACTTGCGTGTCGGCTGAGTTGTAGAGATTGTAAGTGCCGGGAGCTCTTTCGCGTTCAAGCGTTCCAGCAAACTCATTCATAGATCCACCTAACGCAAAGATGCGGCCAAACCGATTGATGTCGGAATTTTGATCTGAGTAATCTTCATTCCATCGCGCGCCTGATGACATTTGCAAAACGTCTTTGATGGACACACCAGCATAAGCAGATTCAGCAAGCTCCGGAACATATGTCGTGACCGGATCCTGAATGCTCTCAATGTCGCCTTCAGAGACTGCAATTCCAACCAGCGCCGAGACAAAGCTCTTGGCAACCGACATTGAAAGCCACGTCACGTCGCGTCCACCGGTTAGCCAATACTCCTCGAACACAACGTTTCCGTCTTTGAGAACCAAAAGTGCAGCGGTGTCCGTGTCTGATAGGAAAGTTTGTGTATCGACCACCTGACCCTTGTACGTGAACGAGGTGGGCATCGTCACAGAAGTGCCCGTGCCAAACTCAAATACTGTTTCGGCTGGGGTCATTTCCGCACTTGGAAACATTTCATGCATGCGGTTGAAGTTTTCATACTGCTCAGCCCCGCTGAACAAGGTTGCAGCGGTGGCGGCGCGGTCAATGCGCCCTTTGTTCAAAAAGGCGAGCAGGGCAATGCCAACGACAAGGACGGCGAGTCCGCCAAATATATCCTTCTTCATCAGAGAAACCTTCCGACTATGTGTTTTGGTTTTGCAACGTGGCGAGGATTGCCCGCGCGTGAGATTGAATGGACCGACGTTTCGGTGCGCGCAGGCCGATTTCCCGGAAAGACGCGTCACCATAGGACAAAGAAACCAGTGAGAATGCGGCATCGCGGCGCTCTTCCTCGTTCGTTCCCATGCCTTCATTTGCGAGTGCGCCGACGAGCCGATCGCAGACGCGTTGATACAGACTTGCGAGTCGCGCGCGAATGGCGTCATCGCGCTCAGCCAATAACCAAAGTTCCCCAACCAGCGCGTTTGAAGTTTCATCGGCAAATACGCCGTCAAACAAAAGATCGAGACACTTCTCCAAAGACAGCGCGGAGTCATTCCCTTGTACGTTCTCAAGTTGCTGTTCGGCGCGATCAATCATTCCGTCAAACAGTTTGGCGATCATCGCGTCTCGATTGCCTACAAAGTGGCGGACCAGAGGTCGCGGCAAGCCCGCCTCTTCGGCAACGTCTTTGAGCGACGTTTTCGCTAAGCCTTGCCGGATCACACAGGTTTCCAGCGCTTTGAGGATCTGCGGTTCGCGTTCTTGATCAAGTTTTGGGCGGGGCATGAGGTCGGCCATATGAGGTTTTCTGTCACAATGACAATAAACTTATCCTATAAACTGTCAACTTGACAATTTATAGGAATCAAGCGATTCGACTCAAACTCGCGATCCCAAAAGAACCCCCACATCCGCACCAAAAAGCAAAAGTCCAGACGGCCTGTAAGCCGGGTTCTGTTCCCCCTTGCGGGTTTAGCAGTCATTCCTCTGCGACGCACATTGCTGCGCGCCTGGTGCGACACACCCGGGGCGTAGGCTGAAGACGGCCCATATACGCCCCCTATTCGGTCTTGCTCCTGGCGGGGTTTACCATGCGGGCCGCGTCGCCGAAGCCCCGGTGGGCTCTTACCCCACCCTTTCACCCTTACCCTGGACCGAAGTCCGAGGCGGTTTGCTTTCTGTGGCACTTTCCCTCGGCTCACGCCGGGTGGACGTTATCCACCGCCATGTCTCCTTGGAGCCCGGACTTTCCTCCAGCAAGCAAGCTTGCCAGCAACTGCCCAGCCGTCTGGAGCGGGCGATATAGGCCAATCAGTAAGAATCCGCCAGCCCCTTCCCGCGACGACTCACATTGGCGCTGAGCCGCGGGTGTGCTCCGATGCCGATCAAAGACAGAGACTGGAGCACAGCATGGACCTGAACCTCAAAGGCAAAAACGCCGTCATCCTTGGCGGCACACGCGGGATTGGTCGCGCGATTGCGGACACGCTCGCCGATGAAGGTGCGAATGTCGCGATCTGCGCCCGCAATGCTGATCAAATCGCGGCAGCCGTCGCAGACCTCAAAGCCAAGGGCGTCAATGCGATTGGCGGTCCGGTTGATGTTACCGATGGCGCAGGGCTGAAAAGCTGGATCGCCTCTGCAGGCGAGGACCTTGGCGGGATCGATATCCTGGTCTCAAATGCCGGCGCAATGGCGCAAGGCAACGACGAAGCCTCTTGGAAACAGAACTTCAATCTGGACGTGCTCGGCGCGGTGAATGCGTTTGAAGCGGCTGAACCCTTTCTCGGCAAAGCTACCGACGCGAACGGCGATGCCGCCTTTGTGATTATCGCATCGATCTCCGCCGCAGTGGCCGATAATGCTGGCTCTTACGGCCCAATCAAAGCGGCGCTCATCCATATGGCGAAAGGCCTCGCTCGCCAGCATGCCAAACGCGGCATCCGCACCAATGTGGTCTCGCCGGGCATGGTCTATTTCGAAGGCGGAGTGTGGCACATGGTTGAACAGAATATGCCGGAATTTTTCGAGAAGGCGGTTAAGCGTAACCCAACCGGCCGCTGCGCCACGCCGCAAGAAATTGCCGATGCCGCGGTGTTCTTGGCCAGTCCAAAATCGTCTTACACCACGGGCTCAAACCTGATCGTCGATGGCACGGTTTCGAACCGCGTCAACTTCTAATCCATTCGGGAGATTATGATGAAACTCTACAATTCAGTCGGACCAAATCCGCAAGTCGTGCGAACCTTTATGGCCGAACGCGGCATCACCCTGCCAATGGAAGAGATTGACATTATGAGCGGCGTCAATCGCCAGTCAGACTATCTCAAAGTGAACCCCGCAGGTCAGCTCCCGGCTTTGGAACTCGACGATGGCTCATTGCTGACCGAGATCACGGTCATCTGCGAATATCTTGACGAAAGCCAACCGGGGCCGCGACTTATGGGCGAAACCCCAGAAGCGCGCGCGCAAGTTCGGCGCTGGACGCGCTGGGCGGATCTGAATGTTTGTGAGCCGCTGGCAAATGGGTTCCGCTTTGCCGAAGGCCTGCCCCTCTTCCAAGACCGTATGCGCTGCATCCCGGAGGCTTCAGATGGTCTGAAAGCTTGCGCCCAGGACAAGCTGGCATGGCTCGATGGTGAAATGGCTGGACGAGATTTTCTAGCCGGGGATCAATTTACGCTGGCCGATATCTTACTGTCATCCTTCCTCGCGTTTGGTGAACAGGTCGGGCAACCGCTCAATCGCGACCTGAAAACGGTCAGCGCCTGGTATGATCGCTGTCTCGCGCGCCCCAGCGCCAAAGCCTGAGGCGCGCTCAGCGCAAGAAAAGTGGGTGAATGAGGCCAATCATGCGGAGCGTCCGCAGATCGGCTCGGCCGGTCACTTGATCTTGCACCCAACGACGCTGAAAGGCGCTAACAATCGCCTCAGTCGCTTCGTCATAAGTGCCGGTGGATTCAATCGCATAGCCAATGCCTGACAGCATGGTCTGCATCCGCATGACGGCCTTTTTATCATCGCCTGGCCCAAGACCGCGACCAATCAATTGCGGGCCGGTGACGCGCGCGCGCCCAGACCCCGCACCGGCATCAGTCAAGGACGCTGGCCAAAGCCCGATGCCATAGCGCGCCAATTGCGCCCATGGAAAATGCTCGCCTGGATCGATTTTGCGGGCCGGGGCAATATCGGAATGGCCGAGAATTCGGGTCTGCGGAATGTCCCATCGATCCAGAATGCCATGCGTCAGCCGGATCAAGGCATCGATCTGGGCTTGCGGATAAGGCGGTAAGACGTCGCCTGGCAATGGCCAATCGTGCCCGCCATTCACAATCTCTATACCAATCGAGCGGGAATTGAGATCGGTTTCGCCCTTCCAGCTTGAGACCCCAGCGTGCCAAGCGCGTTTGTTTTCACCGACCAGTTGCGCGATGCGGCCATCTTCCCAAATCATATAGTGTGCGGAAACCTCAGCTTCAGGATCGCACATGCGGTCGAGGGCCTGCTGACCTGTCTGCATGCCAGTATAATGGAAGACCAGCATATCTACAGAGTGTTTGCGGTCATTGAAATTCGGGCTGGGATGCGCCTCGACTTTCATTCCTTTTTGCCTCTCACTTTATCGCCCAAAGCAGCTTCTGGCATAGCGCGATTTGGCCGGATGAGAATAACAAACACCCCGCCTAAGGAAATCGCCGCCCCCACGATTAGCTGTAAGGTCAAGACCTCGCCCAGCATCACAATGCTTAGCACCACGCCCCAAACCGGGGTCATTAAAGTCAGCGGCGAGAGCAGAGAGATGTCATATTTCTTGATCAGGTTATAGAAAGCGCCATGGCCGAACACGCTGACGCCGAGCACGGCAAAAGCCGTCGCCGCCCAGACCAGCCAACCGCCTTCGATGAAAGCGCCCCAACCATTTTGATCGCCCTCAATCAGGCCTGACACGGCAAACAAAGGTGCGAAACTAAATAGACCAATCCAAGCTTGCATTTGTAAGGCACTAATCGACGGCATGCGCTTCATCAGAATGCCGGCACCTGAAGCAATTAAGGCGGCGAAGACGACATAGAGCAGGCCATAACTGAGCTGAAACGTACTCGGATCAACCGCGATCAAGATCGCACCCGCAAAGGCCAGCATGATCCCCAATCCGCGCCGCCAACCGACAACCTCACCCAAGAAGGCCATACTCATCAATGTCGAGAATGGCACGCCTAATTGCCCCACCACTGCGACGGAGCTGGCTTCTGCATTCGCAAGGCCGAGGAAGAGGAGCGCAAAATGCACTGCCCCCATCCCCATCGCGATTAAAAAGAGTGTTCCGAGGTTTCTTGGGATGGGTCTTAAGAACCAGATCAGCACAAGCGCGATCCCGGCAAACCGCATCGCCGCGAAGAAGAGCGGCGGGACACCGGCATCCGCAACGACCCAGCGTGTCACGACCAGGTTTAAACCCCAGACGAAACAGACCGCCGAGAGCAGAATGAAATCGCGAAAATTCATCGCCCCGGCCTATCAGGCTTTGGCGCCATGTCCATCACGCATTCTCGGGCAATAAGGCTTCCAAGTTTTCGAGCCGATCAGCTTCCGCGCTCGGTTTATCCCAGCGGATCCGATTGATACGTGGGAAGCGCATGGCAATGCCAGATTTGTGGCGAGGGCTGCGTTGCAGGCCTTCGAACGCGACTTCAAACACCAGTCCAAGCGCCTTCGTCGCGGTAACAGACCGCACCGGACCGAACCGCTCAATCGTATTATCGCGGACGAATTTATCGAGCTGTTTCAGCTCTTCATCTGTGAACCCAAAATACGCTTTCCCGACGGGCGTGAGGACATCTTCACCATCGATTTCGCGCCACACCCCAAAGGTGAAATCGGAATAATAACTTGAGCGTTTGCCATGCCCGCGCTGGGCGTACAGCATCACCGCATCGATTAGAAACGGATCGCGCTTCCACTTGAACCACGGCCCTTTCGGTCGCCCGGCTTCATAGACGCTGTCCCACCGTTTCAGCATCAGGCCTTCAATCTCGGGCGAGGGCGGATTGTTGCGCGCGTGTTCTAAGGCTTGGACGCCTGTGACAGGGACAAGCGGCGAGAGATCGATCCGTTCGGTGCTCAAGCCCGAGATAAAATGTTCAAGCCGGGCGCGCCGATCCTGGAAGCTCAGCGAACGCAGATCATCTTCGCCTTCCACCAGCAAATCATAGGCGCGGATAAAAGCCGGGCGCGCCTCCATTTGCTTCTTCGACACCGTCTTGCGGTTGAGCCTCTGCTGCAGCTCGTTGAAAGGCGCAACCCCGCCGCCTGGAGCGCGCACCAGAAGCTCACCATCGATTGCCGCGTCAAAATTCATGGCGGCGAGAACGTCTGGAAATGCGTGACTGATATCATCGCCGGTGCGCGTATAGATCCGCCGTACGCCATTCTCGGCCACCGCTTGCACGCGGATGCCGTCATATTTCCATTCCGCGGCATACGCCTCCGCGGTGATCACGTCTGGGTCAATCGCATTCGGATTGTCCCGGTCTTTCTTTGCGACCAGCGGATGCGCTAGCATGACCGGCCGGAAGGGCGCCTCAATGTCGGGCGAAGGCCGATCCGCTTTGCCCTCAAGCCAAGCGAATAGAGACAGATAAGGCGGCTCCAGCCCGTGCCAGATTTCTTCGACTTCATTCGGCGCGACATCCCCAAATTGCGCCGCAGCAACTTTGGCAAGGCGTGCTGAGACGCCAATCCGAAGCCCGCCTGTAACAAGCTTCAGCAACGCCCACCGCCCCCGCGCGTCTAACGCATTGAGCCAGCCTTCGATCAGTTTCTCGCCCTGCGCTTTGGTTGCTTCAGAAAGTTCAGACACGACCTCGCTCAGCGTTGGCACATAATTCGCGCCATGTTCGGTCGGCCAAATCAGACTGACTGTATCAGCCAGGTCGCCAACATAATCATAAGAGAGGCGGAACAGTTCATGATCGACTTTACTCTCCGCCAAACGCCGCACCAGGCCAGCTTTGACACCGGGAAGATCGATTTCATTGGTCAGCGCCGCCAACGCCCAACCTCGCTCTGGGTCGGGCACCGTGGCGAAGTAGTTCGCCATCAGGGCAAGCTTCCCGTTCCGCGACGGAGTTAGCAGCAGACGTTCAAGAAGATTCGCAAAGGCTTCCATGAGGAGAGATATGGCGCGCTCATTTAGCGCTGTCATCCCGGAAAGCGCGTGAGCGCTTGTCCGGGACCCAGCGGAGATTTGTGGCGATCGAGTAAATTGGGTCCCGGACATTTCTGCCGCGCAGAAATTCCGGGATGACAAGACCGCATACACGTCTCTCCACTCACAATTGCCCTTAGGTCAAGTTCGTGCTACGGATGACCGTATTGGAAGCGGGAATAGCCAGTCCGCGCAGGCTTTCAAAGCCACGTATAGTAACTTAGACGAGACCAAAGACTGTTAGGTGGACTGGCCGCTTTCACCCTTTAATATCCGTCAGCATTGCCATCTTTGCGCATCTCGGTTGCAGCAATCCAAGCGCCGCTTTCAAAATCTCGCATGATCGCCTGATAGCCACCGCCATTGGCACGGCAGCACTCGACGGTGTGCCCACGCCGCTCTAGCTCGGCGCGCGATTCGACTGGGATCCCGCTCTCGAGATGCACGGTGCCCATATCAGTTTCGCAGGCATCACCGTTCAGACCGTCCGTCGGCTCGCAGCCGCCGCGATGTTCCCAACGCGCGGCATCTCCCGCTTCCTGTAGGCCCATGTCAAAATCGATGAGGTTGAGGATCACTTGAACATGGCCTTGCGGCTGCATGCCGCCGCCCATTAGGCCAAAGCTAAGCCATGGCTCATATGGACATGCCACTTCCGGCGCCACGGCCCGGACCTGGCAAGCCGGCATATCTTTCTTAAACGCGAAAGCCGGAATGATCGTATGGAAGGGGCGTTTGCCAGGCTCGAACACATTCGGATGCTCGGGGTCGAGGCTGAACAATTGCCCGCGATCCTGGAACATGAAGCCGAGACCATCCGCTACAAGTCCAGAGCCCATGCCGCGATAATTGGATTGGATCAGCGACACCATCATGCCGTCACTATCGGTGACGGTCAGATAAGTTGTGTCGCCATCCTCAAGCTTGGCGTCCGCTTCAGCAAAGCCAGGCGCTGGCGGCGCCATGGCCCGCGTAATGTCTATCGCCTCGCCACGAGCTGCATTATAACCAGGTCGAATAAACACATCTGGATCGACACCGCTAAAGGCAGGGTCAGCGTAACCCGCCGCGCGGTCGGCAAAGGCCAAGCGCTTGGCTTCAATTTGCGCCATCAAACTGTCCGGCGATCCAAAACCCATGGCGCGCAGATCAAAGCGCTCGAGCATTTCCAGCATTTGCAAGGCCGCGACGCCTTGCGTGTTCGGACCGAGTTCGCACAGTTTCACGAGGTCGCGATATTCGACGCAGAGTGGTTCCACCCACTCGCCTTGGTGGGAGGCAAAATCCTCATAACGCAAATAACCGCCAATCCGCTCGAAATAAGCGTCCATCGTCCGCGCGATCGAGCCTTTGTAAAACGCGTCTCGGCCATTGAGCGCGACTTTGGTCAGCGTGTCAGCGAGATCCGGATTGCGGAACAGCGATCCTTCAACCGGCGTTGGCGAGAAGAACGTCTTCTTAGCATTCTCGTATTCTTCCAGCATTCCGCTTTCAGCCGCAGGTCCAAAACGCTGGGGCCCGAACTGCCAATAAAACGCGATCACTTCGGGAATTGGCGCTCCGTTTCGTGCATATTCTATCGCTGGCTTGAGATTGTCTGCCATATCGAGCCGGCCGAAGCGTTCATGTAAGGCGAACCAGCCATCAATCGTGCCTGGTACCGAAACAGGCGCCGCCCCAAATGGTGGAATCTCTTCGCCATCCATAAACGCGTCGGCTTTGGCCTGCATGTCTTCCAGTGTCGCGCCCATCGGAGATTTTCCAGAGCCATTATAGCCATAGAGTTGCTTGGTCTTCGGGTCCCAGACGATGGCGAAAAGATCGCCGCCAATGCCATTGCCCGTGGGTTCGACCAGGCCGAGCATGGCGTTGGCAGCGATGGCTGCATCCATGGCTGTTCCGCCGTGTTTCATCACGTCCAAGGCGGTCTGGGTGGCGAGCGGATGGGCTGTCGCCGCGGCGGCATTTGGAGCGACCACGGCGGACCGGGTGCCGAGATCTCGACCGGAGGGCATCCGGTCACCTGGTCCAATAATTGGCTCGGTTCCCGTGGCGGCTTGACCTAGAGTAGGTTTCACCGACGGCGCCTCAGCAGTGCCTGTTTCAATGCTGGCGCAGGCCGAAAGCCCGATGGCCAGTACGCTTGCCAAAATCGATCGCTGCAACATGTCGCGTCTCACCCTTATTGCTTGAGCGAGAGCTTAGCGCGGTTCGGCCGCTTGGCGAGTCACGAAAAGTTTGATGCGGCTCGCAGCGCGGTCGCCAGCCTGCTAGAAAACCTTCAAGATAGGCTTGGATGAGCCCCTCAAGCATAGCTGACCACCTCATACTCAATTCCGTCATGGTCATGGAAATAGAACCGGCTGCCGGGATCATAGGTCTGATGGCTATGGGTTTTGATACCATATTCGAGCACGCGTTTTTCGGCCGCCGCCAAATCGTCGACCAAAATGCCAAGGTGATTGACGGCGCCAGCTAAACGATAATTTTCGCTATCGGATAAAGCGCGCGGCGCTCCGACACTGTACAGCGCGACATAGTCATCGTCATTTCCAACATGGACAGTCCGTCCATTGTGCAACGACGCGCCGCTCCACCGAATTTTCCAGCCAAACAAATCCGCCAGCATTTCGGCCGTTTTGTCCGGGTCTGTCACTGTCATATTGATATGTTCAAGGATCGCTTTTTGCATCTCTATCTCCTTCATTTGATTGTTCGATAGCGATGGTGTAATTCCTCAACCTAAGTTTAGGTCAAGGTATTTTTTTGGAGTTCTTCATGAAGATGAAACGCGGTCTATCTATCGGCGATTTAGCAGCCCGAACAGGCCTGTCCGTCTCGGCCATCCGGTTTTATGAGAGCAAAGGTCTCATCACGCCAGATCGCAATGAGGGGAATCAAAGGCGCTATGAAGGCTCAGATATTCGCCGCCTATCCTTCATTCTGATTGCTCAACAAATCGGACTCACAATTGAAGACATTAAAGCCGAAATGGCGAACTTGCCGGCCGGGCGGACGCCGACAAAAGCGGACTGGGGTAAAATGAGCAGAAAGTTCCGGAAAACGCTCGATGAGCGGATCGCGATGATGGAGCGAATGCGTGACCGATTGGACGGATGCATCGGATGCGGGTGCCTGTCTCTGAAGGCCTGCAACCTCTACAATCCCGAAGACAAAGCGTATCGCTTAGGGGTTGGTCCGCGATACGTGCTCAGCGATAAACGCTAAGAATACCGCGCTTGTATCGTCGCCCACATGGCTCGCAGACCGCAAGCGGCGCCACCAGCGGGTCGCCCATATTTGCCCTCGCGCCATGCCCACACATCAAGGTGAACCCAAGTTTTCGCATCAACAAACTGTTTGAGGAAAATTGCCGCAGTGATCGATCCAGCCATGCCGCCAGCCGCGCTGTTCACGAGATCCGCGATCGGACTTTTCAGCATTGATTTGTAGGGCGCCCAGAGCGGCATGCGCCAAGCTGGATCGCCAGCCACTTGCGCCCCTTCTGAGATCGCAGCAGCAAGCGCCTCATCGTCTGTATAGTATGGCGCGAGGTCTGGCCCAAGCGCCACACGTGCTGCTCCAGTAAGGGTCGCAAAATCGATCACCAGATCAGGCTCACTTTCAGACGCACGGGTTAGCGCATCGCCAAGAATCAACCGGCCCTCAGCATCTGTATTGTCAATCTCGACGCTCAAGCCCTTACGGCTGGAAAGCACATCACCAGGCCGGAACGCATCGCCCGCAATCGCGTTTTCCACGGCAGGCACATACAGTTTCAGGCGCACCGGCAGATTTGCACCCATGACCAATTCCGCCAGCGCAATCGCATGCGCCGCGCCGCCCATGTCTTTCTTCATCAACCGCATATAATTGCCGGTTTTCAGATTGAGACCGCCCGTATCAAACGCCACCCCTTTACCCACAATCGCGAGTTCTGGATGCGCAGCATCGCCCCAACTCAGCTCCATAATGCGCGGTGCTTCTGGTCCAGCGCGCCCGACGGCGTGGACCATCGGATAGTTCTGGTCGAGCAAGGCATCGCCAATGATGGTTTCCAGCGTCGCGCCATAGCGTTCTGCCAAATCACTGATCGTGCCTTGGATTTCAGGTGGCCCCATATCCTCGGCGGGTGTGTTGACGAGATCCCGCAAGCGATCAATCGCGATAGCTTCGCGGATCAGAGCTTCGCCTGCATCGGTCTCACCAACGACCAGGCGGGGCGGCGTCGCGGGCTTGTTTAGATACCGGTCAAATCGGTAGGCTCCATCAGCCCAAGCGATGGCATGCATGGCAAGCGCCGCCAGATCGACATTTATCAGCTCATAATCCCCCGCCGCTAGCTTCGCCGACAAAGACGCCACACCGAGCGCATCACTGCCATCGCCAAGCCCGAAGAGCACGCCGGACCGTTCACCCGTCTCCGTCGCGCCAATCACCATTTGCCCGGTCTTGCCTTCAAACGCGTGGGCTTTTGCCAAAGCGCTCAATCCAGCGGGGAGATCGGCATTCTCGTCCCAGCTGTCTTTGGTGAACAGATAGACCGGCACCGCGGCGTCAGAGCTAGAAATTAGGGCAGAGTGTTCAGGCATCGCAGTCCAAGTCCGTTAATGAGAAAGCCAGTTTTGTTAACCTTGTCTTGACCAGGTCAATGGCATTGTTCTCGCTCTTACAGCCCCGGAGCCTGCCAAATGTCCAGAGTCAGATCTGCCAAATATGTGCTTCCCGCCCTCGTTCTACTGTCCAGCGCTGCGTGCGCCACGACGGAAGCTGAGCCGAAATTGACCGCAGAAGAACAGGCCTACAAGGAAGCGATCAAGGCAGCGCTTGCGCCTGCAACGCCTGAAGAAATCGCCCAAGCCGAACGCTCCGATCCGATTACCCGCGCTAACTTTTGGGCAACCGAATATCAAAAAGACCCGGCAAGTTTGGACGTCACGGTGAAGTTTATGCGCGCCCTGCGCCGAATCGGCAGTCATGAACGTGTCGGCGAAGTTGCGTCCGCAGCGCTGCCTATCCATCCCACCGCTTATGAGCTCTACTTGGAGCTTGGACGGTCACTGATGGCACAAGACAGGCTCAATGATGCAGCACAGGCGTTTGTGCGTAGTGCCGATCTGTCGCCGCCAACCGAAGCGGCGCCGCTTGCGGCGCTGGGCTTGGCGTTCGACCGCATGGAGGACCACAATCAGGCGCAAGACGCTTACAAACTCGCCCTGGAACGCGAACCAGATCGGGTGTCGACGCTGTCAAACTATGGGCTTTCACTCGCCATCACGGGCCAATTACCGGCTGCAGAAACCGCGCTCCGGCGCGCGGTTGAAGCGCCTGGTGCCGATGGCCGCGTCCGCCAAAACCTCGCTCTGATCCTAGGACTGCAAGGACGTTTTGACGAAATGGTCTCTGTAGATCCAAATGCTCCAATGCGGACCGTGGAAGCCAATCAGTCTGCGCTGCGCGAGATGATGATCCCCGCGGGTCGCTCCTATGAAGGTTTAAAACAGCTCGACCAAGTGATCGAGGATGTCGAACGAACCCCAGCAGCAGCGCAACAGATGCCCGGTGTTCCCGAAGCGCAAGTCGCCTCCGAAGCCATGTCGGAGCCAATGGGCGCCACGACAGAACTCGCGGGTGAAACACCTGCGCCGAGCAACAATGGCTTGCGTCCAAAGCTCCGCGGCTCGCAAAATCGGTAAGCTGACCCGCCTCCGCTTAAGGCGGCGATTTTCCTAAAATTTCAGAAGCCTTCGCAGCTGGCCGGACCCTAGTTCTCGGCTTGCATCCGCATCACTTTGATCACCGCTGGACCCAGCACCACGAGGAACAGGACCGGCAGGAAGAAAATGATCATCGGCACGGTCAGCTGAGCCGGCAAAGCCGCAGCTTTCTTCTCAGCGGCTGACATCCGCATCTCGCGGTTTTCCTTGGACATTACGCGCAATGCATCACCCAAAGGTGTACCATAGCGTTCGGCCTGTGTGAGGGCCATGGTAACGGCTTTAACGCCTTCATGCCCTGTGCGTCGGGCGAGGTTTTCGTACGCCATACGCCGTTCTTGTAAATAAGACAGCTCGGCAGTGGTTAGCTGCAACTCTTCGGCAAGTTCGGCCGATGCGGTGCCAATTTCTGCGCCGACTTTCGCAAACGCCATTTCGATCGACATGCCCGATTCCACGCAGATCAGCATCATATCTAGCGCATCTGGGAAGGCTCGCATCAAGCTTTGTTGGCGTTTCTGAGCAATGTTTCCGACATACAGGTTCGGAGCATAAAAGCCGGCCGCCAGGCCAAAAATAATCGACCCATATTTCATGGCTGGTGACAAGCCGTGATCGTTCACGAAGAAAATATAGATGAACGCCGTGAGGCCCCCGATAAACGGCAAAACAAAACGGCAAAAATAGAAGATCACAAGCGGCCGTGGCCCTCGCATACCCGCTTGCTCAAGCTTTTCGGCAATGTTCGGGTCTTCGAGCATTTTTTGCAGATCAAGCTTCTTGGTAATATCGCTGATCGTGCCTTTTGCTTCGCGCTTCAGTCCAGTTTGCTCGAGCTGAGACCGGCTGGCGCGCCGCAATTTCTCGCGCTGCGAGGAGACCTGTTTCAGGCGGGTTTCAAGCTTGTCGCCTTTCAGCGCCGGCAACATCACACCGATAACGGTCATGAACATTGCGACCGCAACTGCCATCGACAGTAGAGAGGCCGGGTCACTTAGTGATGATGCAAAATCGCCCACGTGCCGCTCCTAGAAATCAAAGTTGATCATTTTGCGCATCACGGTGATGCCGGTGGCGTAAAGGCAAAAGCCCACGAATAGAACGGTGTGACCGCCTGAACTGGTGAACAGTTCCATGATGTAACTTGGGGTCGTTAGATAAACCATAAAGGCCACAGCAAACGGCAAGACACCAATAATACCCGCTGATGCTTTCGCTTCCGCGGACAATGCTTTGATCTTCTCGCGCATCATTTTACGCGACCGGATAACCACCGATAGATTGCCCAAAGCCTCGGACAAGTTTCCGCCAGCTTTGGCTTGAATGGACAGCACGATGACGAAGAAATTTACTTCTGGCAGCGGCACCCGCTTGTAGAATTGCTGCAATGCACGCTCTGTCGTCATCCCCATTGAAAGATTATTGGTCAGAAGCTGAAACTCTGGCCCAAGCGGCGCCGGGCTTTCTCGCCCGATAATCTGCAAACACTCGGTCAAAGGCAGACCAGATTTTACGCCGCGAACGATAATGTCGATGCCATCTGCAAACTGGTTCATCAGCTTTTTGTTGCGCGAATTGGTCATGAAATTGAGGACCCAACGCGGCAGGCCGAACCCAGCAACAAAAGCGGCCAGCACGATCATCGCGGGCTGCGACTTAAACTGGAACCCGAGAATCATGGGCGGGCCTTCGGCGCCAGAATACCAGGTCCCGAACGCCGCCATACCGGCCAAGATAATCGAGATGATCCAGAAGGTTTGCGCTGGCATTTCGAGACCAGCTTGGTTGATCTTCGACTGAATATCGTTAGCAACCAGCGATTTTCGGCGCGATTCATCCTGCTCACGCAGCTTTTTCAGCATTTGCGCGGTTTGTTTCTTTCGCGCGGCATTCGGATCGTTGCGTGCGCCGCGTCGCCCTCCGCCCTCTTCGGACGTGATTTGCCGCGCGCGTTTAGAAGCCTTCTCGGTGTTCTGATCCCCGGTAAAGGCCAAGCCAATTCCGGCGATGCATAAGAATGCCAAACCGCCAATCGCGTAGAAGATGATATCGCCGCTCAGATCCATCGATTAATCCAGCTCGTCCAGAGCGGTCGCGAGATCGCGTTCGAGATTGTAATACTGAGCGCGTTCCCAGAATTTTGGACGACCGATTCCAGTTCCGCGGTGGCGACCGACAATCTTGCCATCATCGCTCTCGCCTTCAATTTCATACTTCAAGATATCTTGCAGCACGATCGTATCGCCCTCGAGGCCCATAACTTCCGTCACGCACATGATACGGCGCGAACCATCGCGCAGGCGCGACGCTTGAACGACAACGTCGACCGAGCCGACAATCATTTCGCGGATCGTTTTCGCAGGCAGACTGAACCCGCCCATTGTGATCATAGATTCGACACGCGACAGGGCCTCACGCGGGCTGTTGGCGTGCAGTGTTCCCATCGAGCCGTCGTGCCCGGTATTCATGGCCTGCAGCAAGTCAAACGCTTCAGGGCCACGCACCTCACCCACGATGATCCGTTCAGGACGCATCCGCAGACAGTTTTTGACCAAGTCCCGCATCGTAATCTCGCCCGAGCCTTCAATGTTTGGCGGACGTGTTTCGAGGCGCACAACGTGCGGCTGCTGCAGCTGCAATTCCGCCGAGTCTTCACACGTGATGACCCGCTCGCTCGGCTCAATAAAGCCGGTCAAACAGTTGAGCAAAGTCGTCTTACCCGAACCGGTACCGCCCGAGATCAGAACGTTACAGCGGGCATGGCCGATGATCCGTAGGATTTCAGCGCCGGACTCAGAAATCGATTTGAAGTTTACAAGGTCCTGAAGCTTCAGCTTGTCCTTTTTAAACTTACGAATGGTCAGGGCAGGCCCGTCAATCGACAGCGGCGGCGCGATGACGTTGACACGAGAACCGTCGAGCAAACGGGCGTCACAAATCGGGCTAGCATCATCAACGCGGCGGCCAACTTGGCTCACGATGCGCTGACAGATATTCATCAGCTGGGCATTGTCACGGAAACGGATATTCGTGCGCTCAATCTTACCGTCGACTTCGATATAGCAAGTGTCGGCGCCGTTCACCATGATATCGGCGATATCGTCACGCGCCAGAAGCGGCTCAAGCGGACCATAGCCGAGGACGTCATTACAGATATCATCGAGCAAGTGTTCTTGCTCAGAGATCGACATCACGACGTTTTTAATCGCGATGATCTCAACGACAATATCGCGAATTTCTTCGCGCGCGCTTTCTTGGTCGAGCTGCGCGAGCTGGCCAAGATCAATCGTGTCGATCAGAGCATTAAAGATCGTCGTCTTGGTCGCGTAATACTC
This sequence comes from Hyphomonas sp. ske169, assembly GCF_056850855.1. Taxonomy (NCBI): domain Bacteria; kingdom Pseudomonadati; phylum Pseudomonadota; class Alphaproteobacteria; order Hyphomonadales; family Hyphomonadaceae; genus Hyphomonas; species Hyphomonas sp. ske169. The sequence goes on from NZ_CP096146.1 coordinate 1,279,651, forward strand.
TTCCGACCGATCATTGACTTTAGTGATTTGTTCTTTGTGCTCTGTCGCCGGTGGCGGCTTTAGCGCGGCTGGCTTTGGCTGCTCTTTCGGCGCGGGTGGGGGCGCTTGCTCAGCAGGCGGCGGTGCCGCAGCTTTTGGCGCAGCAGGCACAGGCGCTTTGACAGCGGGTTTGACCGCCGCGGATCCTGCAGAACGTTTGCCAAATGCCATAGGTTAGCCCTCTAATTCCGCTTATTTTCCAAGCAGTTTGTTCAATAGTGACTTCGTTTGCGGAACGATTTCTCGGCCCGTCAGCACACCGGCTAGATTATCAATCGACACAGATGCATCGGCCGTTGCATCAGTTTCCGAAATCATCTGACCATTGTTCGAAGCGGTGCCGAACAATTGCGGGTCAAACGGAAGAATCACGCTCGGCTCAACTTCGATCGCTGCAGCAAAATCTTTGGTCGGGATTTCAGGCCGTTTCGGCACGCCCATCATATTCACAACCAGTTTTGGCGGCGCATCATTCGGGCGTTGAGCTTTGAGCTCATCGATGATGTTTTTGCCGTTCCGCAAAGATGCGAGATCGGGTTGGCAAACCAGAATGACTTCATCTGAAGAGAGCAGGGTTTGGTAGGTCCACTCATTCCAAGCATGAGGCATGTCGAGCACGACATATGGCATCACCCGTCGCACCGTATCGATGATCGAGGTGTAAGACTCCGCGGGGATATCCATGATCTGAGAAACCGTCGCGGGCGCCGTAAACAGCGAAAGCCGATCCGTGACTTTTGCCAGCAGTTTCGAAACCACAGCATCATCAACCCGCTCTGGCGCGAGCAATGCGTCGGCCACGGTTTGCTGGTTCTCGTGATTAAAGTCCAAAGCCGTCGTACCGAAAGACAGATCCAAGTCGATCAGGGCCGTGCTAACATGCGCACTCTCAGCCAATGACCAAGCGAGGTTATGGGCAATCGTCGATGCGCCTACACCGCCTTTGGCACCGAGCACTGAAATCGACTTGCCCACGAATGGCGCATCCGGATCCGCGAAGAGCTGACTGATCGAACGCACGATCTGAACCGGCGGAACAGGCGGCACCAAATATTCGCTCACGCCGCGCGCCATCAATTGACGATACAGACCGATATCATTGGTGTTGCCGATCACCATGACCTGCACACCTTCATCGCAATGCGATGCGAGTTCATCAATTTGAGCAATCATGGTTGCGTTCGCAGCGGACGATTCCAGGATCAGAAGATTGGGCGTCTGGTTCTCCTGCAGATACGCGATCGCGGCCTCTAGGCCGCCTTCCTGCGTTTGCAGCGTCGCTTGCGACATGCGGCGATCACTGGCGACCGCTTCCATCAGGGCGACGGTCCGGCCAGATTCGCAGAATGCCATGGCTGAGATAGCTGGGATCGCACGATATCCGCCATCGTCATAATCACTCAGCGTAATCGGAGTCTCTTCCCCAGCATCAAGATCGGGGTCAAACTCCGCAACATCTTTTTGAGGCGGATCGAGTTCGACGGGTTCTAGTCCAGACTGATCCTCGATCACACTCGATAGAGCGGAATCAAAATCATCCTCGAAATCCATATCGAAATCGTCTTCAAAAAGCGCGTTATCATTCGACATTCTACTTCTCTCCCGATGCGTTTCCTTGGCCTAGTTAATAACCGAAGAAACAGCTCCTGAATCATTATCCGTTCGTGCCGCAGCCGTTGCTTCACCGGCTTGCCAAAGTCGCAATTGTTGTCCTCGGCGGACCTTGTCGCCTTCACCGAGTTCGCGCCCGCCAAGCAGATCTGCGGGTTCCGCAATCATCGCCGCCATATTGGTACGGATCGAACACCCAAGCGTCGGCAAATCATTGTTGCTCGACACATTCGAGATATCGATTTGCGCCAGCGACGGGCAGTCCGGCGCAACCGCTTTGTAAGTCTTGAACGCCATGACAATTGGGCTGCTCGAACGGCCTGTTGCATCATAAGCTGCGCCAAGCATCTGCTCATAGCTGACGCCCGCTTCCCAAGCGAATTCGCGAATTTCAGAAACCGCGCCAACCGCGAGCTGAGGATTTTCTGCGTGTTTCGGCATGGAAATCACAAGTGGGCCGTGGCCTACATCTGCGTACTGGTCCAAGAAACCACGAACTTTCGACACTTCATCGCGGCGCAACTGCGTGTCGCGCGGGTCAAGCTGAACTTCGAGGTATTCCGTATGCTGTGTAACGCCGATCTCATGGCGATCTAAGGCAGTTCCGGTGAAATATTCTGGCGGAATGTTGTTTGGTGTACCGCCCGACTGACAACCGGCAATGAGGATTGCGCCGCCTAGGATGGCTCCAAAACTGAGACGTTTAGTCATAGACATATTGCACCTATTCCTCAATAAACCCGACCGGAGCCGAATAGTTTTCTTTGGACAAACCTTTACCGGGCTCCGCATACTGAGCATTTAATTTGCCGAAGAAGACCGTCTTAGAATCTGACGCATTCACAAACCCATCAGCCGGGGTCTTCAGCTCGTCTTTCTTCGCTGGATCGACCAGATAAGGCGTGATGATCACCACCATCTCGGTTTCCTGGTTCTCAAAGTCTCGTGACTGGAACAAAGCGCCGAGAACCGGCAGGTTTTTGACACCTGGCAGTTGGTCCAGCGTCTGACGCGCCCGCGACTGAATAAGACCTGCGAGCATGGTTGATCCGCCTGACGGCAACTCGACAACACTTTCCGCCCGGCGCACAACCAGCGACGGGATCGTAAGACCCTGCACCTGGATGACTTGGCCCGTATTGGTAACGCCTGCAGCGGAACTGCCTTGGAACGCGCCCTGGGTAGAGAGTTCTGAGATCTCCGTTGAAATCTTCAGCGAGATACGACCTTCAGACAAGACGACCGGCGTGAAAGCGAGACCGACCCCGAAAGGTTTAAACTCAATAGTGATCTCTCCCTCTTCCTGAGCAACAGGAACTGGGAATTCACCGCCTGCAAGGAACTTGGCGCTCTCGCCAGAAACAGCCATAATGTTCGGCTCGGCAAGCGTTCTGACAATGCCAATCCGCTCCAGCGCGTTGATTTGCGCGCCGAGCGCCGACTGTTCAACCCCGCCTACAAAGTTGGTGTATCCGACGGATGTGTCCAAGCCGCCAAGCGGGCCGCCTTGGATGTTGAAACCGTTGGAACTGTTAAAACGGAAGCGATTTGAAAATGGCGCGCCGGGAACCTGCCGCGTTAAAGGCGACCCAAGACCGACAGTGTTTTCGCCGATGCCTGTAACATCCACAATCGTTGCGACGCCGTCTTCAACTTCAATGACACGCTGATCTGGGTCAAAGAAGATTGGGTTGCCGGTCAACGGATCGAACACTTGTTCAACAACTTGTCCGGCGAGGTCTCCAAAATTCGTTGCGCCACTCAGATTAATACCGAGTTGCTTGACCATCGTCCGCTGCATCTCGACAATGCGAACCTCAAGCATGACCTGATCTTTTGCGCGGATGTTCATCATATTGATGACATTGGCAATATTGCCAGGTGGCAAATAGGCTTCGACCAAACGAATGACTTGATCAGACTGGACCAGATTGTCGACTGTGCCGGATATGACCAAATTGCTGTTCGCGCTTTCGACCTGAACGCGTGCGTCAGGCACATAGCGTTCGATCATATCGGTGATCACTTTGGTATCGATATCAACCTCGATCTCGAGATTGATCAGCGGGCGACCGTGCAAATCAAATACAAAAGCATTGGTTTGCCCAACCGATACGCCGCGGAAAATAATGCGCTTTGCGGTTTGAACCGTCGCATCCGCAATTTCTGGATTGGTTATGATCACATCCGATGCAGAGCGATCAAGATCAATCACAACGGATTTGTTCAACCCGAGATTAATTGAGCGCGTGACCCCGGTCTCGCCTGGATCCAATGAGCTTACGCCCAGCGGATTGTCATCACTTTGAGCCTGAGCAAAGCCCAGACCCGACAAGCCGATGGCGCAGGCCATCGCTGAAGCTTGTATGATGCGCTTAATTGGCGTCATTTAACTGCCTCCCGCCTCAACTTTGTTGCTGCGATAAATCATGACTTTTCGTCCCCCAGAATCGACCTCATCCAGGGCAACGACATTGGCGAGGGCTTCGCCCTCATTGAAGCCTGCATCCGCTGCGCTTCGGAGTGTGAGAGATAGCGTTCCAACTCGGGCTGAACGCGCTAACAATTCGGCTTGAGTCTGATCAAGCTCCATGGTCGCGGTCGAACCCGTGAGCGTGGGGATACCGTCTACATCGCCAAAAGTTTGGTCGATCGCGAGCACACGCGCATTCTCTAAAATAGTCTTCGTGACCATGACCGGCGGTAAATCTTCGTCGCCTGCAAACTCAATCATCTGTGTAAGGATGATATCAACGCGGTCGTCCGGCAGAATAAAGCCGGCAGAAGCAGACTCTGGTGAAATCTCAACCGTCATCGCACGTTTGCCGGGGCTCAGAAGCGCCGCCATAAAGCCGGTCTCGCCTTTTTGAACGATCTTTTGCGGCATGATTGGCTCATCCGCATACATGGCTGAACGGACAACGCTGCCGGTCAGAATTTCCATCGCATCCGGCGCAATTTCTTGCGTGTAATAGGCGGGGTTCAGCGTCGAGTCAGGCCAGTTGGCCCATTTGAATTCATCAGGAGTCAGCAGCGTGCCAACTCTTAAGTCTGTCTTCGCAACCAGCACTTTTTGCTGAGCAACCTCAACCTCGACCACTCGCTCTACAGTTTGAGTTGGGCCGTTTACGACTGTGGGTTGCGCGAGATTGCGCACCAAGAAAGCTGCGACCACCGCTGCAATCAGCGCGACGGCCAAAACAATAAGGCGCATAGGTGACATGACGACGCTTTCTTCTCTTTACAAAGCCCCAGTAAGTACGAGGCGTCAGATCTTAATATTCCATGCGTGTGCTAAGGCATGGTTAACTCAGAAGTTGGATTTGCTTTAATAAATCGATAAGTAATGGAGAGGCTGGCGCGGCCATAAAGGCGCCTGCTGCGATGGCGACGCCATACGGCACACCTTTGCGTTCTTCGAACGTTGCAACGCCGAACCCTGGGGTGACACCTTTCGGCATCAAACCACGCAAAATCACGATCACAATTGTCAGAATGCCGCCTGCGAGGGCTGTCGCGACGAGGAATGGCACCGCGCCCGCAGGCCCAAGCCACAACATCACGGCTGGAATAAATTTGGCATCGCCGCCGCCATACACGCCTAAGAAGAACAGACCGACCGAAACGATGAAGGCAATCGTTCCCACCAGGAGATGAAGACCGGCGACGTCCCAACCTGGCGCTGCCACAATTGCAGCCGGGACAAATAGGAAAGCAATCCAGCCATTCAACCAGTTTGGAATGGTCAGCGTTTCGACATCAATCAAGGCCGCAAAAATACACAGCGCAAAAAAGGCTACGGCAAACAGAGATAGAATCATCAAAAGGCCTCCGACTATCAGATTTAGATCGTGGCCTAGAGCAAAGGATTTAAAGATAGCTTGACGAAAAAGACACTCGGAAAAGAAAGAAGCCGCCAGGCGAACCTGACGGCTTCAAATTATCAGCGTACCTTACGGTACTTCTGACTACATAGCGTCTGCAACAGACTGGAATGTAGTAGATGTGTTAGTACCAAGAGTAGAAACAGCACCGATGATCGCAACAGCGATCAGAGCAGCGATGAGACCATACTCGATGGCAGTAGCACCAGATTCATTCTTGAAAAAATTACGCATTGGAAACTCCCACTATGCAGGTTATAGACGTCCCGGAAGTTTCGGGTGTCCCCGGAACGAATTGGGTTCTACCCCATCGCACTGAAAATCCAGTAAACTGATGCAAGTAATTCCTGAACATAATGGAAGGGTCCGTTAACCTTCAGCGGATGACGGACGATTATCTATATAGTATTGATAGTATAGGCGTTTTTGAGGGCGCGTGATCGTTAGAAGTGACGGCGTTTCGTCAATCGCGAAACCAAAAGATACCGATACAAGCCTCGCTGAGCTGGCTGCTGAGAATTTTCATCAACCTTGAAGGCGTATCTGTTGACATCAGACCTTGGTCTAATGCCAACAGAGCCACGATTTAGTCCATCAGGCGACGGACTAAATCTCAATCAGGCAACTACATTGCGTTAGCAACAGAAAGGAATGTCGTAGAAACACTCGAACCGAGCGCTGTGACAGCACCGATAATCGCAACAGCAATGAGCGCAGCAATCAAACCATATTCGATTGCGGTCGCGCCGGATTCATTTTTGAAAAATTTTAGCATTGGAGGACTCCACTAAGTACCAGTTTTGTCCCCTAGATGCTCGAGACGTCCCGAACAGAACCGCTTCTACTATACGGCCCTCAAAATCTCGTGAATCAATTCCGGAAAATCTCTAACCGATCGTAAGTAACGATTAACCAAAGAAATCGTGAATTTTGGGGGATGCTCGCGCCAATACAAATGCGAGCCTTAGGATTCAGATAACCTCTTTCAGGCATTTATACACGCAATAGTCTGGAGTGCTCGAAAGATGTCCTTTTCAAAATCCGTAATTTCGATTGGTGCTGCCGCGCTCGTCGCCTGCGCCGCTCATGCCGGACACGTCACCGTTGAGGCGGGTAAAGCGAAAGCCATCAAACTCAATGTGAATGCGGAGAGCGTGATTATCGGCAACCCAAACATCGCGGACGTCGCCGTTCATGATGACAAACTGTTATTCGTAACCGGAAAATCGTTCGGGACGACCAATCTGATGATTTTCGATGCGGATGGAAACACGATTCATTCTTCGGATGTGGTTGTGACTGCCAACGCGACAACATGGGTCTCCGTGAAACGTGCCGGCGACAACTTCACCTATGATTGCGCCCCAGCATGTCGCCCAACTCTCTCAGCCGGCGACAACCGCGCTCACTACGAGAATGTTGGCGAACAGCTGCTCATGCAAAAAGAGCTGAACAGCGACGACTAAATACTGATCCGAGTATTGAGATCCGAAAAAGCCGGCCTTTCATAGGCCGGCTTTTTGAGTCGCAGGATAGATAATCGGTCTAACGGCGTTCTTGACCCCGATTGTCGGAGGTCTCTGCTAAAGCTGTATTCTGAGCTTGGACCGCCATGTCGCGCGCGGCATCTACACTGACGGAGAACAAAGCCTGGCCAGGCTCTCCGATGGGGCTCGCAACTGTTTCGCCGAGGCGCCATTCAAATGCGCCTGCATCGCGTACAGTAATCGTCCAGCCTGCATCTGTGCGCGGAAAATAGGTTTCGCCCGCCCGCATATCACGGCTTCGGAACACAGTTCCGTCCGATCCTCGCACTTCAATCCATGCCGTTTTAGTCGCTTGGATCGCAAATTCCTGGCTGGTCCGTGTCGATAGAACTTCCAGCCCTGCTGTTCGATCAAAAGCCGGCGCTAGTCTGGCTGAGATTGCGAGTGGGTCTTCAGTGGTCGGCTCCGGTGCATTTGTCATCACCACAACCGCTCCGACAATAAAAGCTAAGGCGACAAGGGCGCCTCCCGCCAGCATAACGGTCCGCGCCGGAAAACTGGTCTCGCGTGCCTGCGACGGCATAGAGTCGACATTTGGGGCGCCACGATCTTCTGAAAAAGCGCCGACAATGTCGGCTTCGGGTAAGCCCAGAAACCGTGCATAGTTTCGCGCCTGAAGGCGTAAGATACTGGCCGGGATATGATCTGTTTCTTCAGCTTCGAGCGCCGCCAACGTGTCTTGCGATTGCCGGGTTTTAAGTGCCACATCGCGCAACTCTAAGTCTTTCGCCTCGCGCGCTTCACGCAAACGAACACCAACGCTTGGTTCCATGATCTCATCGCTAGGATCGGAAAGAATAGGCTCAGTCACGGTATCGTTTTCGGTGTTTGGCTGCTTAGACGTCATTCAGAACTATACCTTGTACATCAGCAAGCTCTAACACTCCGTTACGCAATGCAGGATCTCGCTTTTGCAAGAGATCTGCAAATGCCGGGCCGAAACTCGCCAAGTCCAAGGATCGCAGCATTCGCTTCACAGGTCCAATCCCGCCGCCCGGCATGGAAAGGCTGCGATAGCCAAGACCGATCAAGCATAACGCTTCGAGCGGGCGCCCTGCCCCCTCGCCACAAATCGAAACTGGTACGCCAACCCTTTGACATGTCTCAAAAACTTGCGCCAAAAAGCGCATGACCGGGCGGCTCACAAATGGGTACCGATCTGACACAAGCGGCGTCATGCGGTCTGCCGCATGGAAAAATTGTAACATATCATTGGTGCCGATCGAGACGAAATCGACCTCGCCAGCAATGTCTTCCAAGGCATAGGCGAAGGCTGGCGTTTCAAGCATCGCGCCAATTTGGAGGTCGCTTGGCCCCGCGAAACCGCGTGTTTTTCCCCACTCGACTTCTTCCAAGAGCATTTGTTTCGCTTGGCGAAACTCATGTGCGCTCGTCACCATTGGGAACATCGCCGAGAGCGGTCGCCCTTCCCCGGCGCGCAACAAGGCGCGCAATTGGCGCCGGAAAAGACCTGGCCGATCCAAAGCAAATCGGATCGATCGCCATCCCAGCGCAGGGTTTTCCTCGCGCGCATCATTGAGGTTCGGCAAGAGCTTATCACCGCCAAGATCGAGCGTTCTAAAATAGACGGGTCGCCCGTCCGCGGCGCTAAGAACATGCTTATAAAGCTCGATTTGGTCAGTCACGCTGGGCAAGCGTTCGGACATCAAAAATTGGAATTCCGTCCGGAACAGACCGATACCTTGCGCGCCGGTGCTGTCGAGATGCTCCGTATCGAGCCCGAGCCCGGCATTTAACATCAAGCGGACAGGAACGCCGTCTTTTGACTCAGTTGGCTCGTCTCGCAACGCCGCATAAAGCGCCTGGCGCTCGCTGAGCACAGCTTGCCGATTGGTATAGGCGTGCAGCAGCTCTTCATCTGGGCGCAGATGCACCCGGCCGTCTTCGCCATCGACAATCACCTGATCGCCGCGAGAAACATGCGTCAGCAAGCCATCAATGCCGCCAACCGTTGGAATGCCTAAGCCCCGCGCAACAATTGCCGCATGGCTTGAGGTCGCAACCTCTTCGAGAATGATCGCGGCAAAGCCCGCCTTTCCATAATCGAGCAGTTCGGCTGGCCCAAGGCGTCGCGCGATAAGGATCTCGGGGTCGTCGGGGTTCGGTTTAGCCTGTGCGTGCGGGTCTTCTGCGCCCGCAAGCATACGAAGCAAACGGTTGTCCAAATCCTCCAAATCATGAAGGCGTTCCCGCAAATAGGGATCCTTCACTTTCTCGAACCGGGCTCGGTGTTCACGGCGCAATCGATCGATTGAGGCTTCCGCGGAAAGTCCGCCTCGCACCCCTTCGCGAAGCTTTTCCGCCCAGGTTGGGTCCGATGCCAGCAATTTATAGGCTTCGATCACCTCTCGGGGTTCGCCCCACAGACCGCCAATCTCTGCTGCCAGGAGCCGGTCGATTGAGAGATGAAGCTCCTCTAAGGCATTCTCGAGGCGATGTTCTTCAATTTCTGGGTCTTCGGCGAAGAAGCGGGCCGCCGGAATCACCGGATCGTGCAAGCGGACTCGGCCCATTCCAAGCCCCCCGCAGAGGCTACGTCCCTGCAAATTGACTGGTCGCCCTTCGCGCGCCGCTTCAGTCTGCTCCGCGCCCGATCCGGACGCAGGCACAATCTCAGCCAGCACCATGGCGATGGTTTGCAGGCTATCAATCTCATCGTCTTGGTAGAGGCGCTCAGTTCGGTTCTGTACGGTCAGTACACCTATCACCAAACCGCCTTTTAGGATCGGCACCCCCAAAAACGCGTGATAAGGATCTTCGCCCGTCTCGGGCCGGTAAGAAAAGCTTGGATGCCGCGGTGCGTCTTGGATCGAGACCGGCTGCGCGGTTTGCGCGATTTGTCCAACCAACCCCTCATCCATAGCCAAAAAGGTTCGATGAATTGCGTCTTCGCGTAGACCCTCAGTGGCAATCAATTCCATCCGGTCATCATCGGTGCGCCGATAAATCGAGCAAACATCCGCCACCATCGTGCCCGCAATCAGGCGCACGACCTTGAGCAGCCGCGCCTCAGTATCGGCTTCGGCAGCCATTACCGACCGAAGTCGGTTCATTAGAAGCCGGGGGATGGAAAAGCTATCAGGCATGCCTGGGCTCAGATGGGGGGTTCACCTAGCTCGCGTCAAGGTCAAACGCGGTGTGAAGCGCGCGAACCGCAAGTTCGGTATAATCTGTATCAATCAAGACCGAAATCTTGATCTCGGAGGTTGAGATGACGTCAATATTGATATTCTTCGCCGCCAGCGCATCGAACATGGTTTCGGCCACACCCGTATGCGATTTCATCCCGACGCCGACGACGGAGACTTTCGCGACATCGCGGCTGACATCCATATTCTCGAATACCACCTTTTCGCGGTTCGCATTTAGCACGCGTTGAGCTTTCTCACTGTCCCCACTGGTACAGGTGAACACCATATTGGCCCGGCCCTCGCCACGCGCATTGGCCTGCACGATCATGTCCACATTTACGCCCTCACGGGCCAAAAGGGCAAACAGATTGGCCGAGGTGCCCGGTTTATCTTCCATGCCATAGAGGGTGATTTTGGCTTCGTCCCGCGAATAAGTAACGCCGTTTACAACCTGTTTTTCCACAATCTCATCCTCATTACAGATCCAAGTCCCGGGATTGTCGTCTCCGGGCTCAGCAAAACTAGACAGCACCCGAAGCGGCACTTGGTGGTTCATTGCGAGCTCAACCGAGCGGGTTTGCAGCACTTTCGCGCCTAAAGACGCCATTTCGAGCATTTCTTCATACGAAACACGCGGCAAGCGCGTCGCCTGCGGCACAATTCGCGGATCGGTCGTGTAGACGCCGTCAACATCGGTATAGATATCACACGGCACAGATCCGAGGGCCGCCGCAACAGCCACCGCCGTCGTATCTGATCCGCCCCGGCCGAGCGTCGAGACGCGGCCTTCATCGGTGACGCCTTGGAAACCGGCAATCACCGCGACTTCGCCAGAATCAATCGCGGCACCAAGACCGCTATCTTCATCAAACCCGTTGATTCGAGCAGCGCCATGGCCTTCGCGCGTGTTCATACGCATTTGCCAGCCTAGCCAGCTGCGGGCTTTCAGGCCCCGTTTGCGCAAGGATAGCGCCAAAAGACCAGAGGTGACCTGTTCGCCTGAGGCGACGACGACATCATATTCATCGTCAAAATCCTCACCCACGACGTCCGTGCCGGCAGCGCCTTTGGCCAAGGAAACAAGCTTATTGGTCTCACCCGACATGGCAGACACAATCACCGCCAGTTTTTCACCTTTTGCGGCGCGATGCGCCACAATATCGGCCACATGCGAGATGCGATCGAGATCCGCGACGGAGGTTCCGCCAAATTTCAGTACAGTGCGCGCCATTGCCGCCTCGTCAAAACATACCATCTGCGATGAAGTAAGCAGGCGCTTCCTTATAGGGCTCAGCGCGAAATCGCAATTAGGATAGCTAAACTCATGACAGCTGCGACCAACACCGCCCCAAATGCGCCAACGCGGCCCAGTATTGACCCAAGCGAAGTCGCTAAATTTACCGCGATGGCCGCCGAATGGTGGGACCCGAAAGGTAAGTTTCGGCCCTTACATAAGTTTAATCCGGTTCGGCTCGGATTCATTCGCGATACGGTTGAGTTCCATTTTGGGCTCGACCCGGTTGCGAAGCGGCCGTTCGAGGGCTTGCGATTCTTAGACATTGGCTGCGGTGGAGGGCTGGTCAGTGAACCGATGACCCGTCTTGGCGCCAAAGTCACCGCGGTTGACGCTAGCGACGCAAATATCAAAACCGCGATGACCCATGCTGAGCAAGGCGGCCTCGACATCGATTTCCGAGCAGGCACAGTCGAAGCACTGATCGAAGGCGGCGAACCGCAATTTGATGTCGTGCTGAACCTAGAAGTGGTCGAGCATGTCGCCGATCCGGCCCAATTCCTTAAAGACTGCGCAAGTCTCGTTAAACCGGGCGGCTTGATGATTGTCGCCACACTCAACCGCACCCCAAAAGCTTTTGCTCTCGCAATTGTTGGCGCTGAATATGTGCTGGGATGGCTGCCGCGCGGAACGCATGAATTCGAAAAATTCCTGCGTCCAGAGGAAGTTGAGCGTCCGCTGCGTGCCGCAGGATTGGATGTTGAAGCGCCGCAAGGCGTCAGTTTTAATCCGCTCAGCGACCAATGGCGATTAACTGGTGACACCAAAGTCAATTATATGATGGTATCCCATCGTCCCGCGAGCTGAGCCCAATGGCAACTTATCTCACCCCCGGAGCTGTGCTCGATTATTGGATTGGACCCGCCACGCATGACCATCTCGCGGCGAACCGCCTGAACAAAACTTGGTTCATCAAATCCGCCGAGACCGATGCGTTTATCCAATCCCAGTTCGGCGATCTGCTCGACGAGCTAAGTGATGGTTTGGCGGCGGAATGGGCGAAGGCGGGTCCGCGCCAAACTCTGGCGGCAATCATTGTATTGGACCAGTTCAGCCGGAACATTCATCGCGGCACGCCCAAGGCTTTCTCTTATGATCCCTTGGCGCTGCGGCTCACCAAGGCCGGACTCGCGCGCCGGGAGACGTCCCAGCTGACCGAGGTCGAACGGGCCTTCTTTTTGATGCCGCTCGAGCATTCTGAATCCCTCGAAGACCAGAACACCTGCGTCACCGCATTCGAACAGCTACTCGGTTCAAGCCGCCCGGTCTTTCGGCCATTGCTCGAAAACTCGCTCGATTATGCGCGGCAGCATCGAGATGTGATCGCTGAGTTTGGGCGCTTCCCGCACAGGAACGCGATCTTGGGCCGCCAGAACACAGCCGCAGAGTCGGATTATCTCCAAAAACCCGGATCGGGCTTCTAACCCTTATTCCGCGCTCAGAACATCCAACAGCTCGATCTGGAACATCAGATCAGAATTCGGTGGCACAAGACGAATTACCCCGATTTCGCCGTAAGCAAGCTCAGATGGGATATGGACCAGATAGCGATCTCCGGGGCGCATCATCATCAAGGCTTCTGAAAAGCCGGGCACAAAGCCGCCAGCATTATGTTCGGCAGGACCGCCAGTTGCCCAAGAACTATCAAAATACTCGCTCGTATCTGCGAACCGGCCTTCATAATGAATGCGCACCTGGTCGTCTTCAGACGGCGTTGGTCCGGCCGGATCGCCGGTCTCGAGCACGACAATAGAAAGCCCACTTGGAAGCGTCTCTACACCTTCGCGATTGGCGTCCCATGGGAAGTTGGCTTGCCAAGCTGCCATATCGGGGCCTGCGCCCGCAACAGGCGCTGCCGGACGGTTTGCGGCGACTTGTTCTACTTGTTGAGACGAGAGAAATCCGTCTAATTTCACGCGATAGACCAGGTCGGACTGCGCTGGAATCAGATCTCCCAGGGGCTCATCGCCAAACGCTTGATCAGATGGGACATAAACCAGCCACTCATCGCCTGGGTTCATCAAGCTAACCGCCTCCGCCCAACCGTCGATCAATTCATTCATATCATAGACGCTCGGCTCGCCGCGCGCGTAAGAACTATCAATCACCCGCCCATCTGCCGCCAGAAAGGCCTCATAACTGACGACAATCGTCGCGTCTGCACTGGGGGAACCTTCAGCCATGTCGCCGTTCGCAATGGGAATATAGCGGACTCCGCTCGCTGTTTTGTTCATGCTCGCGCATTCAGCTGGAAATGGCGGAGCAAACGGTCCAGGCCCTGCCTGCAATTCTGGGCAGTCCGGCAAAGCGCCGCCACCGAAAATACCGCCCGCATTGGTCGGAAGCGAAACCTCCGGCAATGAGGCACAGCCGGTCAGACAAAGTGCCGACACGGCCCCGATTGCGAATTGTGTATTGCGGATCATTTTAAAGCCCCTCTCAGTAAAACGTCCCGTTTAAATTCTCACCTATTGGACTGGCACAACATCCATTAATTCTACCTCAAAATTCAAGGCAGCGTTTGGTGGGATCGGTCCATTGCCAGCCGGTCCGTAGGCCAGCTCGCCGGGCACGTGAACAAGCCAACGATCGCCCGGTTTCATCTTTTGCAAGGCTTCCACCCAGCCCGGAATGACGCGATTGGCCGGGAACAATGCGGCTTCGCCGCGCTTGAATGCGCTGTCGAACACGTCCCCGCCATCATCAAAGCGGCCTTCATAATAGACAACAACCCGGTCGCCGCCTTGCGGGCTGGTCCCGGTCTCGTCGCCGCTTGCGAGGACAACATATTCAAGGCCAGTGCCGGTTTTTTCGACTTCTGGCAGGTCTGAGTTCCAGGGTGTAAATTTGTCCCACGCCGCATCATCTGTCGCGCGCGGTTCTGGCGCTTTCACGACTTGCTGCAGCTCAACGCGGAAGATGAGATCGTCACCCGGTTTGATCTTACCGCCTGGGCGCGGATGATCGCCATATCCAAGCTCAGTTGGAATATAGAAGATGAACTCGTCGCCGACCGACATGAGTTGCAAGCCTTCAGTCCATCCGGAAATTACTTGATTAACCCCAAATGTCGCCGAAGAGCCGCGCTCATATGAGCTATCGAACACAGTGCCGTCGACAAGACGACCATCATACATGACGCTGACACGGTCGCGAGGTCCTGGCGTATCGCCGCCGTCGTCGCCTTCGCGCACGATGACATATTGCAGGCCGCTTTCGGTTGTTTGCACACCATCGCGTTCGGCATCCCACGGGATGTAAGTTGCGAGCGGGTCGTTCGGGTCAACAGGGTCCATGGTTTCTCCACCACATGCTGCGAGAAAGAGGCCGCCAAGGGCCGCGAATAGAGTGCGCAAGACGAATACTCCTGAAATGCTTGGCGTTGTCTAAGACGCTTTCAGAGGGCTGTCATCTAACGAATGCGGTAGGCTCTTGGACGCGCGCTGCCGCGAAACACCAAAGTCCGGGTCATGTCATTCTGGCGAATATTGACGCGATTGGTTTGGTTCTCAATGGCATCCATCATTACCGTATTGATCACGCTCAGCTCTGTTGTGCTCGCCGGCAGCTCACCCTCAAGATAGACCCAATAATAACCGCGCTCGACTTCGCCGCCGAGCAGGGTCAATTCGATCGCCTCGCCTGACTGAGCATCGGCGAGCGAAAACTGGTCGGCGACATAGGCTTCAAACTTAGACTGAGCTTCGCGGTCGCCATACAGATCCGCGCGGGCGCCGAGGACGTGCATCAATGTGCTTTCTGCGTCATGAATGGCCAGCCGATGCGCGACTTCAAGCGTGCAGCCCTGGACCGAACAATCGGTCTCGGCCCCATTGGCCTTTACGGTCAGTTCAGTAAAGGCAACCGCTTGCTCATGAGCGCTGGCGGGCGCGGGAAGCATCAGCGCGGCTGCGAACGCGACAAGGCCGTGTGTTAAGAGCGTGCGCATGCGCTACTCCTCTGCACCATCATCCGTGTCTTCTGCAGCGTTCTCATCATCGTCATCGGTTTCGAGCTCAGTTTTGATGTCCTGCATAATATCACGACGATCATATGAGAACGGAGCACGGAATTTGAACGATTCTACACGAGACGGCGTAATGCGTCGCGGATAATAGTTGTTCTCGATGTCCGCATCGGCGGTCTCCCAATCTGGGTCGACGACGATCTGCTTCAGTTCTTTGCCCTTTTCAAAGACCAAGAGCTTGCTGACGCGATGCGGATTCCGGCGCCAGATTTCGGCCGGGATATACATCCGTTCTGTGGTGCCATCTGTGAATTCCAGTCCGAGAATAATCGGCATGACGAGGCCGCCAATGTTCGAGAATTCAAGCGCATAATATTCGGCATCTTCTGCGATGGCGCGGTCAAAGACCTGACGGTCAAGCTCGTCCATCTCATCGAGGAAGTCCTTATAATCATTCCGGTCTTTATTGGTGACCGTGTAGATATCATTCTCGTCATAGAAATCGCGAATGTCCGGAAACCGGTCAACCCAAGTCTCTAGGCCTTCGTCTTCATTGAGATCGACCCCGACTTTACCTGGCTGATTGGCGACATCTTCTCGCAGACGCGCCAAATCAATATCGGGGTCCTCAGTGTTCATTTCCATGTGGAAGACGCGATCGAGCGAAATATCGACATGATCTGTGGTGTAGAACCAGCCGCGCCAGAACCAATCCAAATCAACCCCGGACGCCTCTTCCATTGTGCGGAAAAAATCGCTTGGGGTGGGGCGTTTAAACTTCCAGCGGCGCGCATATTCACGGAACGCAAAGTCAAACTTCTCACGCCCCAAAATCGTATCGCGCAGGATGTGAAGCGCCGCAGACGGCTTGCCGTACGCATTCGGTCCGAGTTGCAACACGCTGTCCGATTGGGTCATGATCGGCACCTGCTCGTCAGACACCATGTAATAGATCAGATCGCGCGGCAGCGAGCGGGTCCACGGAATATTGGGATCCCATTCATAGCCAGCGACGCTATCCAAGAAGCTGTTATGCCCCTCATCCATCCAGGTCCATTGGCGTTCGTCTGAATTGACCACCATCGGGAAATAGATATGCCCGATCTCGTGGATCACGACGCCAATCAAGAAGCGCTTTTCCGCCATCGTATAAGTGCGAGACCCATCGTCTTGCAGCGTTGTGCGCGGACCATTGAACGTGATCATCGGGTATTCCATCCCGCCGACCGGTCCGTTGACCGATTGCGAGGTGGGATAAGGATAATCAAAGGCAAACCGGTTATAGACATCCATCGTGTGGATCACCGCTGTGGTCGAATATTTCTGCCACAGCTCGCCGCCTTCTTTCGGATAGAAGGACATCGCCATAACTGTTTCGAACTCAGCGCCCGGCTGTTTGAAGCCCTGTGCGTCCCAAGCGAACTTCCGTGAGGTCGCCCAAGCAAAGTCGCGCACTTTATTGGCTTCGAATTTCCACGTCTTCGACCCGGTTGGGTTCGAACTTTCATTCGTTTCAGCTTCTTCCGGGGTAACCACAAAGACCGGACGGTCGGCATTTTCAGCATCCGCCAGTCGCGCGCGCTGGGTTGCGGTCAGGACGTCGCGATCATTTTGCAACACGCCTGAAGCCGAGACGATATGATCGTCGGGGACAGTGATTTCAACATCATAGTCGCCAAATTCGAGCGTAAACTCGCCGCTGCCGAGGAACTCTTTATTGTGCCAGCCTTCATAGTCTGAATAGGCAATCATGCGCGGGAACCATTGCGCGACGAGGAAAATATCATTGCCGCCTTCGCGCTCATCATCTGGGAAGTGCTCGTACCCCGCGCGTCCCCCCATAGCTTTCTGTTCGATCAGATTATACGCCCAATCGATTTCGAAACTCGTCGTACGACCCGGCGCCAAAGGACGCGGCAAGTCAATCCGCATCAGCGTGCCGACAATTGTGCTTGGCAGCGCATTGCCGCGCGTGTCTTCGACGCGGGTAATGTCATAGCCATACTCATGATCGGCTTGCGATTGCATCCGGCGCAGCGAGCGCAAAGTGATTTGCGGCGTCGCGGCTTCGCGCGCATTGACCGAGCCAGGCTCTTTGGCCGTAAACGTCCGCGTCATTTCCGCAATCGAGTCTTCACGGAAGCGGTTTTGATCAAGCTGCAGCCAGAGATAGCGTAACGTATCCGGCGAATTATTCTTATAGGTAATCGTCGATGAAGCTGTGAGACGCCGTGCCGGCTCATCCAAGCTTACTTTGATCGAATAATCAGCTTCCTGTTGCCAGTATTCATGCCCAGGCTCACCAGCGGCGTTTCGATACACGTTCGGGCTTGGAAGAACCTCGTCCAATTGCCGGAACTTATCTTCAAAATCGCCTTTGGTCTGTTGAATTCCTTGAGCACTCGCCCCGGAAATCGTTAGCGCGGTAACAAACCCAGCCAACAAAAATCGCATTATCTATGCCTCTGATGCTAAATCGATTGATTAGTTAACAAAGACAGCAGATTCTCTAACTAATGCTTAAAATGAGAGGCTTGATCTGAAGAAAAATTAATGGGTGCGTGGCGGATATCCGGCTTGGCTCAAAGCTTCGATGACGTCTTGGGTGTGCTGCGCATCTCGCGTTTCCATCATGATGTCGAACTCAGCTCCTTTCGCAGGAACATCAAGCGCGATGCGATTGTGGGTCACTTCGACGATGTTGGCCCCCGCATCCCCGATCACTTGCGACACAAGCGCAAGCAGTCCCGGGCGATCATCGCCAATGATCCGAATATTGACCAAGCGATTGTCGCGCACCAGCGACCGGGTCAAAACCGAAGCCAGCAGGCGCGAGTCGATATTGCCGCCGCATAAGACCAGCCCAACCCGGCGGCCTGTGAACTTGGCGGGATGGGCGAGCATCGCTGCAAGACCCGCTGCGCCTGCGCCTTCCGCAACCGTTTTCTCGATATCCGCAAACAGAGTGATCGCACGTTCGATATGCTCTTCTTCGACCAAGACAACGTCATCTACGAGCTCACGCACGACCATTTCAGTCAATGCGCCCACATCTTTCACGGCGATGCCTTCAGCGATGGACGCGCCGCCCGTCTTTGGTTCGCGCCCTTCGAGACGGGCGCGCATGCCGGCATACATCGACGCTTCCACCCCTATCACGCGAATAAAGCGATTATGGTCTTTCGCCGCCGTGGCGATGCCCGAAATCAAGCCGCCACCGCCAATCGGAACGATCAGCGTGTCGAGCTCAGGATTCTCCTCAAGCATTTCTAGAGCGATCGTGCCCTGCCCGGCCATGATTTCAGGATCATCAAAAGGATGGATCCAGGTCAGCCCTTCTTGCTGCCGCAGGTTTTGGGCGTGCGCATTGGCTTCATCGAAGGTATTGCCTTCCAGAACCACTCGAGCCCCGAACGCGCGGGTATGCTCAACTTTGTTGAATGGGGTCGTCACCGGCATCACGATGGTCACGGGAATGCCCAGGCGGCGGCCGTGATAGGCAACCCCTTGCGCATGATTGCCAGCAGACGCGGCAACAACGCCTGCCTCTTTTTGCTCATCGGTCAGCCGCGCCAGCTTGTTCAGTGCCCCGCGCTCTTTAAAGGCGGCGGTGAATTGAAGATTCTCAAACTTCACCCAAACCTCTGCCCCGGTAATCGTTGAGAGCGTCTTAGAATGGCGCATAGGGGTGCGCTCAATCTGGCCGTCTAAGATTTCAGCGGCCGCGCGAACATCATCGATTGAGATTGGCAAAGATTTGGTCATGGTCTTCGTCTTCAATTATTCAGCGCGCACTCCTAGTGCGACGCACGCGAAAAAGGAAGCTTTCATTCTGTAAGCCCACGGTTTACCAGAGCGGCGATGAAGAAACATAAGTCAGATTTGGTCGTTATTGGCGCGATCCTCGGCGCTCATGGGGTGCGCGGGGATGTTCGCGTGAAGAGTTTCACCGCAGAGCCAGAAGCGGTGTTTGATTATGCGCCTTTTCTCTCTGAGCAAGGCGATATTCTGATCGACCCCGTTTCAATCCGAACCGCCAAAGACCATTTTATCGTGACGCCCAAGACGACGCGCCAGAAAGAGGAATGGGACGGCCTGAAAAGCAGTAAACTCTTTGTGCCGCGTGACGTCTTGCCAGACACCGATGAAGACGAATTTTACATCGAAGATCTCGTCGGCCTGGACGTTTTTTCTGGCGGAGAGGCTCCGATTGGCCGAGTGAAAGCCGTGCTGAATCACGGGGCGGGAGATTTGATCGAAATCCAAAGCAAAGGTCAGGCAAAGCCCGTGCTGATCCCGTTCACGTTTGAGGACGTGCCAACGGTAGATCTAACCCTTGGCCGGATCATTGTTGCGAATTTCGATTTGTGGGCCGATGAGTCTCGGCCAGACGACGCCTAAGCGAAGACCTCGCCGGCGCCAGCTTTTTCAAGAAAATCAGAGAGACCATCAGCAGATTTCGCTGATCCCGTCGCTTTCACGACCGATTTGAACGCCCGCGCGGCATAATGCTGCGTGACCTGTTCATAGGCTTTTCCGTCAAGTTTGAGGGAGACCCGCTCAGCTTTGGCTTCTGCCGCTTCCATATTGGCTTTGGCCCAAGGCAGATAAGTCGTCGCCACTTCGTCTCTGAACAAAGGCAGCAGCGTCTCTTCGAGCTCAGCCAGCGGCAAGAACGGTCCACCTGCTTTTGGCGCTTCCATGAACTCGCTCCAGGCCGTCACAAAAGGCGCCTGCGCGCGCAACCAGTCACCTGGCGTCGGGTCCAGCAAGAGCTGCGCAACTTGCCCGGCAATCGCGAAATCCGCTGAAGATGGACGCCCACCAAACAGGAAAAGGTTCTTTTCAAGGTGCGCGTTCAGCAGCGTGAAGAACCGTTCAAAGCTCGGTTTGAGGGTTTTCTCATTTTTCTTTTCGATGCCAACCAATGGCAATCGATCGCGCATCCGTTTCACGATTTGGTCGCGGGTCTTTTTCTTCGCGCGCGGAAGGTCGCCATCCAGGAGCTGTTCCATTGTGCGCTCGCCCGCCAATTCACGATCTGGCTTCTGGCCCCAGCGATTGAAAAACATCAGCTTGTTCAGCCATTCATCGGCATAGTCTTCGAGAATCAAAGCCAGCGCCGCACAGGCCGCATCATCTGGCACCGCCGACGGCTCAGCATGATCGGCCTCAACCGTGGCCAGGATGCTGGTCGAATCTTGGTTGGCCGGGCGGTTTGGTGACAGCAATAGCGGCACCGTGGGAACGCGCGCAAAAGCGGCAAACTCTTCATCCGTCGCTTTGCTACGAACAATCCAATCGAACTCCACGCCCTTATAGCGCAGGAAGGACCGCACTTTCAGCGAGTAAGGAGAAGTTTCGGCCCCGAATAGGCGGTAATTGGTCATGTCTATCTCTTTGCGACTAAGGCGCGTGATTTAGGACAAGCACGACCGACTGCCAAGTCGAATAAAGCGGTGGCGCGGCGAGGGGACCCGCGCCACCCATTTCGTAAACCGAATTAGGCAGGCTTACGGAATTTCAGTGTCATGCGATTTGACTCGCCAATCGCCTCATTGGCCGCCCGTTCTGGCGAGCCCTCTTCGGTGCCCGCGAGGGATGGCGGCAGGCGCCATACAAAGTCTTCCTCGGTTGGCACGTCGGCTGGGTTTTTGTTCAGGTCAGTCCCGCCAACATATTCAAAACCAGCCGCTTCGAAGGCGGCAATAACAGCGGACTTTTTCAGATAGCCATTGCTTCCGTCTGCCCATTCGTCGCTGTTGGTTTCCGGCGCCTTATGCTGGACGACGCCAACAATGCCGCCTGGCTTCAACACGCGATGGGTCTCAGACAGCGTATCGCCCATGAAGTTGTTTTCCTCATCGGTGAAGCGGTTGAGGTTGTGCAGCGCTCGGATGAACAGAACAGCATCCACTTGGCCGCTGGCGTCTGCTGGCATGTCGGTCAAAATTGTTGATGCGATCGCAGCCCCATCAACGCCCCATTCCGCGGCTTGGGTCGGCCAATTGGCCGTGCCTTCGATGCGGGTTGCGGTCCACTCATCGCCAAACCCGAATTTGCCCCAAAGATTATCTGGGTAATGGGCGCCGATTAGTGTGCCCTCTTCGCCGAGATAGGCGAGGAGAATTTTTGAGTACCAGCCGCCACCCGGCAGGGCTTCAGCAACTGTCATGCCTGGCTCAATGCCAAAAAAGGCCATGGTCTCAGCCGGGTTCCGCGCGCCATAGCGCGCCTGAACGTCTGCCGGTTGCGCAGCAAGGACGGCGGCGAGGGTTGCTTCGGCGCTCAATTCAGCGGCTTGCTCTTTTGCTTCTTCGACGACGGCTTGAGTTTCTTCAACGACCTCAGTCACTTCTGCGACCGTTTCGGTTGTTTCAGTCTCTGCCGTTTCAGCGGTGTCGACAGCGACACAGCCGCCAAGAATAAAGGCAAGCGCCATACTGGCACCGACCAAAGATTGTTTCGAATTCAGGATTGGTTTCATCACCCACGACTCCCTTCTCGCGTTAGGTTGCCGACTCTTAACGCAGAAAAATTCGCCTGTCGCGCGTTATCGACAATCAATACGAAGATTCTCATCACAGACGCGTGAACAGCGGTTCGATCTACCCTTACGTCCAGGGTTTTCAGCGCTGCGGCACAACGATAGCTTTGTGGCACAGGAGGCAAAAATGGATCCACTCGTACAAATCGCGGAAGCCCAGCCCTATTCTAAATTGCTCGGCATCAAGATTACCGAAGCCAGTAAGGATAGAGTCGTGGGTGAGCTGCTCATTCGCGACGAGCTCTGCACATCCGGCGGCACGATGCATGGCGGCTGCATGATGAGCTTCTGCGACGTCCTGGGCGCGACGGGCGCGTGGCTCGCGATTCCAGAAGGCGCCAACGGGACCACAACGATCGATAGCAACACTGCTTTCTTGAGTGGACCACCCGCTGGCACGCTGGTCACCGGCGTCTCAACTCCGGTGCGGATCGGACGCCGTCTGTCAGTGTGGCAGACCGAAGTGACCGACCCGACCGGCAAGAAAGTCTGCCTGGTCACCCAAACCCAATTGGTGCTCTAGAAACCGCATTTGCCTGTTTGACGGCGCGCAGCCTGCAGCTTAGGCCAGCGGCATCACTCGAAATTAGGGCTGAGCATGTCCAAAACTGTATTTGTCACTGGCGGCGCGGGTTATGTGGGAAGCCACTGCGCGAAGGCGTTCGCCGAAGCTGGATGGACCGTGGTCACCTACGATAATCTATCCCGTGGGCACCGGGATTTGGTCAATTGGGGCGAGCTGATCGAAGGCGACATTCTCGACCAACCTGCGCTGCAAGCGGCGATGCAATCGGTGCAACCTGATGCAGTCGCGCACTTTGCGGCCCTTGCTTATGTCGCCGAGTCGATGACCGCGCCTGAGATTTATTACCGCAACAATCTGACCGGCACGCTGAACGTGCTTGATGCGATGCTGAAGAGTGAAGTCTCAAACCTCGTCTTCTCTTCCTCCTGCGCAACGTACGGCATCAGCAATGACCTGATCACGGAGCAAACCCCGCAAAACCCAATCAATCCGTATGGCCGCAGCAAGCTGATTTGTGAGCAAATCATCAAAGATTATGGCCAAGCCCACGGTATTCGTTCCGCCATGCTCCGCTATTTCAATGCCGCGGGGTGTGACGCCGCGGGCGAAACCGGAGAGCGGCATGACCCAGAGCCGCACGTGATCCCGCTCGCGATTCGCGGCGCGATGGACGGGACTTTCACATTCAACATTTTTGGCGGCGACTATGACACCCCAGATGGCACCTGCGTGCGGGACTATATTCATGTCACCGACCTCGCAGACGCGCATCGCCGCGCACTGACCTATCTTTTCGATGGCGGCGTAAGCGATGTTTTCAATCTCGGCACCGGCCAAGGGTGCAGCGTCTTAGAACTTGCAGACGCGGTCTCTTCGGTCGCGGGAAAAAAGGTTCCGCGCATCATCGCAGATCGGCGGCCAGGCGACCCGCCAAGTTTGGTCGCCAGCGCCGACAAAGCCAAACAGACGCTAGGCTGGGTGCCGCAACACTCGGATATGGAGACGATTATCAGGACGGCGTGGAACTGGTTTGAGCAGGAGCGGAACGGTGGCTGAGCTAAAAAACATCCTCGCCTATTGCGATAAAATGTTCACTCCGTCTGAGAGCTTTATCCCGCGCGGCTATAGCGCGTTCGAACGCCTCAAGCCGATCTATATTGGCCACACAATCAATGGCCCGGTGCCTGAAGGCGCTGAGGCGATTGATCTAACGCCCTTGCATGGTGCGTTTGGCGCGTCCGGGTTCAAACAATTCGGCATGATCTCAACCCAACTTGAAGAGACGCTCCGGGCGCTCAATCCCATCGCGATCCATGCGAGTTTCGGCAAATCGGGCGCTTATGCTCTGCCCTTAGCGAAGAAGCTCGGCCTACCGCTCGCGGTGACTTACTACGGCGGCGACGCGACCAAGACATCGAATACAAAGAACTCGGCGTTCAGGGTCTATAATCGCCGCCGTCAGACGCTTTGGGATGAGGCTGATCTCATCCTCCCCTGTTCCGATTTCATCCGCCGCGAATTGCTCGCAAAGGGCGCGCCGGATGAGAAAATGATCGTCCACCATAACACCGCAGATCCAGCGAAGTTCCAGCCTGGCAAGAAAGAAAACCTGCTCGTGTTTGCCGGGCGCTGGTCCCCGAAAAAGGGCATCGATACGCTGATCGAGGCACTGACCAGGCTGAAGCCTGACCTAGAGGGTTGGACCGTCCGGCTATGCGGAAACAAACCCGCTGGTGAGCGGGACACGTTCGAGCAAGGACTGCACGATCAGCTGGCGGCTTCCGGCGTGAATGTCGAGCTGGCAGGCTGGGTCCCCGCAGATGAGATGCCGCAACATTGGGCCGCTGCGAAAATCGCCTGTGTCCCGTCAAAACGCGCGCCCTCTGGGGACGCAGAGGGCCTACCCTTGGTCTGTATCGAAGCCATGCTTTCTGGCTGCGCCCTCGCCGCGACTCGGCATTCGGGGATTGTTGAATGCGTGCGCGATGGTGAAACGGGCTATCTCTGCGATGAAGGCGATTCTGATGCCTTGGCCGATAATCTGAGGAAAATGCTGCAAGACCCCGAGGCAACTGCGCGCATGGGAGAAGCGGGGCTAAAGCTCGCGACCGAGGACTTTAATCTGCAGAAACAAAGCCGGAAGCTCGAAGACCATTTGCTGAAAATTTCCGAGCTTTAGTAAAAAAAACCTGCTGAACGCAGTGGATCAGCAGGTAAAGCTTTGTTCAGTCAGAATTAGGTGGGGACCGTTAGCTGACCTCAATGTAAACAAGTTTACATGAATAGCGCGCCAGAACAAGATAGAAATTGCAGCCCCTTCGAAACCTGAAGCCGCACCGCGACCCACATAAAGCAAAGCCCCGAACCAAACTGGTCCGGGGCTCAACACCTAAACTATAGAATTTGCCTATGCGGCATCAGCGCTGCCTTCGATCAGTTTGGGCTTAGTGCCTTTGGTCGGCGCGCCAATTTCGATCTTTCGCGGCTTTTTCGCTTCCGGCAGCTCACGGACCAGTTCGACCCGCAACAGCCCGTTACGGAGCTCGGCGCCCGTCACAATCACGTGATCAGCGAGTTGGAACCGGCGCAAAAATCCGCGCTCCGCAATGCCGCGATGGAGGAATTGGCGCTCTTCTTGGTCTTCACCAGCTGGCGCTTTGCGGCCCGCGACGGTGAGCAAACCATCTTTGGTTTCAATGTCGAGATCTTCTTCGCCAAATCCGGCGACAGCAATCTCGATCGCAAATTCATCATCTGCGACACGCTCAATATTATAAGGTGGATAGCCTTGCGCGCCATCGAGGCGAGCCGCGCTATCAATCATGTTGGCCATTCGGTCAAAGCCAACCATGGTGCGATAAAGGGGGGTGAGATCAATCGTGCTCATGGGTACAGTCCTTTCACTAGCAACTGTGTCCTTCGGCGATCATCAAAAGCCGAGAGGTTTGAGGTTCGGACCTTTCGTTGACCCAGCCCGACCATCGGCACTGGCGAAATTTCCGGTCACAACCTGCTTGGCAGCGCCGCGACACAAGCTATGTGGAAACGCGTACAGAATGATTCAACCCTTTTTCGGAGCAAAAACATGAAGACGATTTGGATGATGAGCGCGAGTGCCCTGCTCTTGGCAGCCTGTTCAGCTGGAAATGAAGCCCCTTCAGAGCCTGTTGAAGCCGAAACACCGCCAGCGGTTGAGGTGGTTGAAGCGGGGCCAATGAGCCTCTCTGATGCTGTGAGCGGCGATTGGCGCAGCGATGATGAAAAAGCCCGGGACAATTGGCGAAATCCCGCAGAAACCCTGGCATTCTTCGAGATTGAACCTTCCGACACCGTGGTCGAAATCTGGCCGGGCGGCGGCTGGTACACCAATGTCCTTGCCCCATATTTGGCGTCGGGAGATGGACAACTGATCGCAGCGGTCTGGGACGTAAACGTGTTCGAAGGCGAACGTTTGGCTCGGATTGAGCAGCGGATCGCAGACTTCAAAGCGGTTTATGAGGCGGACGCGGATCTGTTCGGAACGCTCGGTTATAGCGCTTTTTCAGCAGAATCCGGCCCGCTGGCCGAAGCGGGAACCGTCGATGCCGTACTCACGTTCCGAAACGTCCACAACTGGATGGGTAATGACTATACCGCGAAATTCTTCACCGACGCCTATGCCGCGCTAAAACCAGGCGGGATTGTTGGTGTTGTTGAGCATCGCCTGCCCTCTAGCTCTGAGCAAGACCCCCGCGCAGCCTCAGGTTATGTCCACGAAGACTTCGTCAAAGCTATGGCAGCAGCCGCCGGCTTCGAATTTGTTGAAGGCAGCGAAATCAACGCCAATCCAGACGACACGGCCGATCACCCATTTGGCGTTTGGACCTTGCCGCCGGTCAGCCGGACGACGGATCGCGAAGGCAACGCCCCAGAAGATTTTGATGCGGACATCTATACCGCGATTGGTGAATCCGACCGCATGACGCTCAAATTCATCAAACCCCTAGAAACGGTCGAGTAGCCGTTCGAGGTATTCTCGCTCGTCTTCATCGACGGCTTCATCATAGCGGCGGCGCAGCTCATCAAGGATATCCTTGGCGCGCTGCCGTTCAGCTTCATCCGGTACGTCGACACTATTGCTGTCATCAACGCCGCCCATCGGCGATCGGCCAAATGGGTCCGCAGCATTCTGTCCAGCTTGCTGCGGATCGCCAACCCGATCGGCTTGAGCTTGATCGAGCGCCTCCGCGAGCCCTTCTGCGAGCTCCCTAAGTTGCCGCGTGGCCTGTTCTTGGTTGCGGATGGCTCGACCTGTATTGCCGTCTTCCAATGCGTTACCAGCCCGGCGCTGAGAGCGTTCGATTGCATTAGCGACATCTTCATCGACCAGGCCACCGCCCTCGCCATCGCCCTCTTCACCGGTTCCGAGGCCATTTTCAGCGAGCTCTTCTAAACGGTTCGCCAAATCGCGCTGACGTTCGGCGAGGGATTCGCCGTCTTCGCCTTGCATCCAGTCCGGCATCTCGCCTTCGCCAAACCCAGTGTCGGGCTGGCCATTCGAGCCCGGCTCGCCATTGCCAGATTGCTGACCGCGCTCGCCGCGCTGCTCGGCCAGAGTCTCGTCATTGAGCTCACGCTGTTCGCGCAGAAGATCAGAAAGCTCTTGGAGCGTTTCGCTCATTTCGCGTTCTTCTTGCGGCAGATCCTCATCGTCGCCCTCGCCGCCCTCTCCAGGCAATCCGGGGAAGCCTTCGCCAGAACCTGATCCTTGCTGGAATTCCAAATTCTCGAGCATGTTTGTAATGTCGGCCAGCAATTGCCGCGCTTGGTCGGTCGCACCTGTTTCAGCGAGATCTTCCAACGCATCGAGCATGTCAGCAAAGCCCTGTCCGCCGAGGCCAGAGCCGCCTGGGCCTTCTGCGCTGTCTTCATTGCTCGGCGCGGACTCCAGCCCGTTCGCCAGTGCCTCCGCCATTTTGGCGGCGATATAGCGCTGCGCGGCTTGTTTAAACGCCTCCATGAGACGTTTGATTTCTTCTTCGCTGGCGCCGTCGCGAAGCGCATCTTCGAGCGCTTTCTTCGCCGCCATCAGCGCCGCATAGGCATCAGCAGCGGAGCCATATTCCGCGCGCAAAGCGAGCGACCAAAGCAACGGTTCGGTCGATTTTGCTTCATCGGTCGAGACCGACGCTTCTAGGGCATAGCGCGCGGTTTCTAAGCCAGAATAGACCAATACATCTTTGAAATAGCGCGGCGCCTTATAGGTGACCGCCTCAAGCATAATCGCGCCGCGTTGCACCCCAGCGGGCGCGGTTTCCAGGCGCTGCGTGGCGGAGACATAATAGGCACCAGCTTGCGTTGAATCCGTGGCGGGTTCGATTTCCCCATACGCATTGTCTTCTCGAAGGACGGTGACACGCACGTCCTGGATAGCTTTGGCCAGCGGCTGCAGAAGCAGTTTTTCAGGCAGCTTAAAGCGATGAATGTCGCTGGTTGCGGTTTGCCCGGCGCCATCTGTAGCAATCAGCCAAACTTCGACCCGCGCGCCTGCCCAACGATTGCGCGTCAGATCAAGCTTAGACTCATCTTCGACCTCGCGCGGGCTGACACCGCCCAATTCGACCGGGACGAGATCTGGCTCCCGCGCCTCTCCATCGGGTTTGATCGCAAGCTCGAGCTTGGACACACCGTAATCGTCACTCGCCGTCCAACTGAACTCGGTGCGATCCCCCTCGCCCAAGACAGGAAGGTCGACGAATTGAACCTCTGGTGGCGCATCCGGCGAGGTGAAAATCGTCCAGGCCTTTCGCTCGCCCCACCAATGAACGGAAATGGTGCTGTTTGCCGAGACGGTCGCAACCGCCTCAAAAGCCCCATCCGGTGTGGCTTCGAACCGGATTGTCTCGCGTCCCGCCGCGGATTTGACCCGCAATTTAGGCGCGGACGGCGCTTGAACGCGAAGCGTCATAACCGAACCATTTGGCACGCGCGCTTCGGTTTGATCCGCCTTTAGGAAGATTGGCGCTCGGCCGGTATGTTCCGGCGGCGCGATCCAGGCCTCAATGCGCACGTTTTCCGCACCAAACAGGCTGCCATAATCTGGGTTAAACGCCTGGCTCAGCCGCGACCCAGCTTGATCGAAATTGAGGGCAAGTATGCCTGCCAAGGCCAGCGGCAGGATGATCCGCAACCGAAGCGGATCAAGCTTCGGCCAAACCGCACTGAAATTAGGAACTTTTAGCCGCCGGACTGCATCCGTGAGGCGTTCTTCATGAGCGCGCCACAAGCGAACGCCTTGAACTTCAGGACGCGCCGGACGGTCGGCGAGCGATGCGAGCGGTCGTAGATCCGATTGTTGATCGAGCTCAGTGATCGCCTGTTTGCGGCTTGGGCTTTGATAGCGCGAAAACCCGCGCCAGCCTGTAATCAGAGCGCCTACAAAGAAAATTAAAGCAGCGATCGCGGCAAGACCTGCCGGTGCGCGCTCAAAGCCGCCGCCAATCGCCGCGATGACGAAGACAGTCACCAATGCCAGAAACGGCCACCAGGCCCGCCACAACTCCAACCGCCTGAGCCGCCCATAGGTCAGGTCAATCAGGCGTTTGGTGCCGGGAATGCGGTTTAGGTCAGCCAATCGGGCAATTGCTCCAATTCAATCATCTGTTCAAAACTCGGGCGTCGTCTCACCACAGCGAATTGGTCGCCATCGACAAGCACTTCCGCCACGAGCGGTCTTGCATTGTACTGACTTGAGAGCACGGCGCCATAGGCCCCAGATGACATAAAGGCAATGCGCTCGCCAGGCTCCACCGGTGGCATGCTGCGCTTTGCAGCAAACTTGTCCGTCGACTCACAGATCGGCCCGACAATATCATACTCAACTTGTACAGTTTCGTCGGCGGGTTGAACGACAGGTACAATATCGTGATGTGCCTGGTAGAGCGCAGGGCGCATCAGATCATTCATACCCGCATCCACGATCATAAATGTCCGATCTGGCGCGGGCTTATGATAGAGCACTTCGGTGACCATAACCCCGGCATTACCCGCAATCACGCGACCTGGCTCGAGCACGACTTGCAAGCCGAGATCCTTGGTCACGTCATGGATCATCGCGGCATAATCAGACGGCGGCGCTGGGTTATCTGAGGCTTGATACGGAATCCCGAGCCCGCCGCCGAGATCGATGCGGGTGAGATCATGTCCGGAGTCTCGCAACTGTTTGACCAGTCCAATCGTCTTTTCAAACGCTGCGCGCATTGGGGCTAGTTCGCCAATTTGCGAGCCGATATGCACGTCGACTCCAACAGCTTTCACACCACGCAGCGACTTCATGTGCTCGTAAAGCCCAGGCGCATCGGTCCACGGCACCCCAAACTTGTCGCCAGATTTCCCGGTCGAAATATTTGGGTGTCCGCCTGCGGCGACATCTGGATTTACCCGCAAAGCGACCGGCGCGCTTTTCCCCAATCCTGCAGCGACTTCAGACAGCGCGAGCAGCTCTGCCCCGCTCTCAACATTGAATTGGTGGATACCATGCTCGAGGCCCAAGGCCATTTCTTCACGGGTTTTCCCGACGCCAGAGAACACGATGCGCTCTGCTGGAATACCCGCTGCCAGCGCCCGGCGTAGCTCGCCACCGCTCACCACATCCGCGCCGCAACCTTCGCTCGCCAGTGTTTTTAGAACCGCCAAATTGCCATTCGCTTTGACCGAATAGGCGATCAAGCAATCCATGCCCTCAAAGGCCGCCGCAATCACGCGCGCATGGCGCCGCAACGTCGCGGTTGAGTAGATATAGACGGGGGTGCCGACTTGATCAGCGACCTCATTCAGGTCGACGCCTTCGCAGTGAAGACGGCCTTGCTCATAGTTAAAGTGATGCAAAGGCGATTATCAGCCGGGGCTGACCTCCCCCATACTATCTTCTTCAACATCGGTCGCGGGGGCAGGTTTCGGAATCTCGCCGCCAAGTGAATTGTAATAGACTTTATCTTCGTCGATTTCAGCCACCGCGAATATCGCCGCAGAATCAACCGGCACCTGCGCTTCTTCGGTTGGCGGTTCAGAAAAGATTGGCGGTGGACGTTCCAGATCACCTCGAAGACCACACCCAGCAAGGCCAGCCAGGACCGACATTGCCAACGCCGTTTTAATCACTTGTCTCATGCGGATCGCTCCTTTTCGGGCGCCTAACCGAGGCGCTGGGTCCATTGTTCTACTTGTTCGGCCACGCGGACCGGCGAAGTTCCACCATAGCTTTGCCTGCTCATCGCGGATGCTTCAACAGTCAGCACCGAAAATACGTCATTTGTTAGCCGTGGTTCAACAGCTTGCATGTCTTCGAGGCTAAGCTCCGGCAAATCGCATCCTTTTTCCTCAGCCTTCGCGACCAAGGATCCGGTTACATGGTGCGCATCCCGGAACGGCATTTTCAGCTCGCGCACCAGCCAATCGGCTAGATCAGTCGCTGTTGAGAAGCCTTTCGCAGCCGCCGCCCGCATATTGTCGCGATTAAACGAAATCGTCTCCATCATTCCCGCCATGGACGCGGCGCAGAGACTGAATGTGTCGAAAGCGGCGAAGGTGAGCTGCTTATCGTCTTGCAGATCTTTCGCATAGGCGAGCGGAAGCGCTTTGACCGCGCCTTGCAAAGCCGAGAACTGCCCCGTGATCAGGCTGGCTTTTGCCCGGATCAGCTCAGCTGCATCCGGATTGCGCTTTTGCGGCATGATCGAAGACCCCGTCGACCAAGCATCTGAGAGTTTTGCAAAGGCGAACTGCGCGCTGGTCCAAAGCACAATCTCTTCAGCGAGGCGCGAGAGGTGCGTCGCGGCGATAGACAGCGCCGACAGGGCTTCCAGCGCGAAATCACGAGCCGAGACGGCATCCAAAGAGTTTGCCATCGGGCGATAGAAACCGAGCGCTTCAGCAGTCGCGTCGCGATCAATCGTAAACCCGGTTCCCGCCAGCGCAGCGGATCCAAGCGGACATTCATTCAGACGCCGCGCGCAATCATCCATCCGGGTGCGATCCCGCTCCATCATTTCTACATAGGCCAGCAAGTGATGGCCTAGCGTCACCGGTTGCGCGGTTTGCAAATGCGTAAAGCCCGGCATTACCGTGTCGGCATTCTCGCCCGCCAGCTTCACCATGGCGCGTTGCAGTGTTTTCAAGCTGCGACGCGCTTCAGTCAGGGCGCCGCGGGTCCAGAGGCGGAAATCTGTGACCACTTGGTCATTGCGAGAGCGTGCAGTGTGGAGGCGGCCTGCAGGCTCGCCAATCAGTTCTTTCAGTCGCGCTTCGACATTCATGTGAATGTCTTCCAGCTCGACACGATATGGAAAGGTTCCGGCTTCAACCTCGTCAACAATCTGATCAAGCCCACCTTGTATGGCTTCATTGTCTTTGGCTGAAATGATTTCCTGTTCAGCCAGCATGTCGGCATGAGCGCGCGATCCTGCAATATCTTCACGCACCATTCGCTTGTCGACATCGATCGAGGCATTGATCGATTGCATAATGTCACTGGGCTGTGCGGCGAAGCGTCCCCCCCACATCTTCTGGCCTTTTGAACTGTCACTCGCCATATCGCTGTCTCGTCTTGTTTTTGTTCAGAGGCCCATTGCCCCATGGATCGTTTCTTGCGCATCGCCATCCCGACCATGTTTGCCGGAATCGTACTGGCGCTGCTTTACGCCGTCTTTAGCGCCAGTTCAAAGGGAAGTAACCGCGACCCTGTGGCAAAACTCGCCACCGGCGCGATGGCAAAGCTGGATTTAACCGATCGCGGCGCCCTTGGCGCCACCGCGCCCTTCGTCGACAATGAGGGCAACAGCCTGACTTTACAGGACTTTCAAGGCCAAGCGATCTTGGTGAATTTCTGGGCAACCTGGTGCGGTCCTTGCGAACGCGAGATGCCCTCCTTAGCGGCGCTGGAGACCTCCCGCGGTGATGACGCGTTCAAAGTCATCGCGATCAGCGTGGATTCCCCGGAAGACACCGATTACGCTAAACAGCGTCTGCGGGAACTCTCCGGCGGTGTGCTTGAGTTCTACAAGCTTGCAGACGGGCCAGACGGGTGGAACGTGGTCTATGATATGGGCGCGGGCGGCGGATTCCCGACGACCATCCTCTATGACAAGGCCGGGCTTAAAATCGGTAAGATCGAAGGCGAAGCTGATTGGGCAAGCTATGAAGCAGTGGCGCTGGTTGACGTGATTAAAGGCGACTAGGCAAACCCGTCCCATAGGAGTTTCAATCCAACACTGAAAATCAACGCATAGAGGATGCGATAAAACAGCGTCTGGTCGATGTGTTTGACGAGCCATGCGCCAAACAGAACCCCAAATGGCGCAATCGGGATCAGGATCAGCGATGTCGTTAAATTGGTTTGATCAAACTGGCCAAGCATCGCGTAGGGTATGACTTTGATGAAGTTCACCACAAAGAAAAACATTACCGCCGTGCCGGCATAGTTTCGTTTGTCCAAGCCTTGCGGGATCGCATAAGCTTGATAAGGCGGGCCGCCTGCATGCGCGACAAAGCTCGTGAACCCCGCCACTGTGCCTGAGATCAGCCCCAGTGGTCGATTATTCTGGATAAACGCATCGCCCCCCGTCGGCTTCACGAGGGCATAGATCGGAAAAACGACTGCGATGACGCCAACCACAATCCGTACCGCCTGATCATCGACATAACCCGCCAAGAACCCGCCTGCGGCAATTCCCAATAGAGCCCCCGGCAGCGTCAGGAAGAGCAGTTTGCGATCCCAGTATTTGCGATAAGTCCAGACGCCAACCCAATCCATAATGATCAAGATTGGCAGCATGATGCCTGCGGCTTGCACCGGCGAGATAACGAGCGCCATCAATGGGACAGCGATGAGCGCCAAGCCACCAAAACCGCCCTTCGAGACGCCCGTGATCAGGACGGAAAAAACCGCCACAGCCCAGAAAATAGGATCATGCCCCATAGGCTTCTATTTCAGGATGCGTCGTCTAAGTCTAATGCCAGCAACAAAGTGCGCTGATTGTTGCTGAAATTATCATCCGAGATCAGCCAGATACGCGTTGCGCCGTTCGGTGCTTTGCCGATCGCAATGCCTTCATAATTATCGGTTGGTAGCGGCGATTTGAGCGCCGCCTCGGCAATCGTATCACCATCAGATTTCACCTGCATGATGCCGCGCGCGCCGCGCACCGGATCATAAGCGCGAAAGATCATCGCGGTGTGATCGTCTTTGTGATCCATCCCGGTCAGGAAATACATAACCTGCTGGCTGGTACGACGCACATTGGAGAGGGTTCCGTCCCGGTTGAGTTCCCCAATTGGTGATCCGCCAGCTCCATACGATTCAAACCCAAGCGCGAGTTGATCTCCGGCAAGCGCCAAGGCTTCGGGCCCGCGATTATCCCCGATCACATGCCCGTCCACGACGGTATCAAGCCTTGCGACGAGGGCCGCGCGCGCCGCAGCACCGCAACTCTCGAGATCATACGCCTCAACCCGGTGATCGCGCTCAAAGCTCACAAACGCCAATCCATCGCGAAACGCCAAACCCTCAGCATCGGCGGCGAGCTTGTTGGACCAAACATGACCTTCGCCATCATGCATATAAGCCATGGACCCAATCCCATCAGGCGCGCCAGTCTCAGGGTCGATACTGATCCAAACAAATTTGCCATTGTCCGCAATCGCCAGCAGCGAGCCTGAGCGCATCACAGCAAGACCGGAAAGCCCGCCAAAACCGCCTTTCGCCTCAAGATGCCAAGCGCCGGTCAGGCTCATCCCGCTCAGATTTAGATCCCGCGCCTCAGCCGAGCCGCGCTCTGCTTCAATGACTTTGATATCGACCGGATCGGCGCGGCGAAACGCGACGCCATCCGGGCAAGACTGCGCACGCAACCCGGCTGCTTGCTCTGAGAAAGACCAAACCGGTGCCGACGCAGCCTCTTGCAGGGGGGCGCTTGGTTGCACCTCAGCCGCGGTACACGCGCCCAAAACGGTGAGCGAAATCAACGAAATAAAACGCATCGGAAACCTCTTTCGAGCCGCTTTAACCGCACGATTAGGGCAGGATGATGAAGGAATTACATCCGCGTGCGGCGAACATCGCGGCCGGATCCGACTTTCGGACCGCCATAGCGCGGCGCGCCCGCACCCGCTCCACTCGTCGCGCCGCCGGGACGCACGGTTTCTCGGGTCAGTGGCGGCACAGCCATCGCTTCTGGCTTCGGCGCTTCGCCATTTTCATCAAACAAGCTTGCGAGCTGTTCCGTCATTGCACCACCAAGCTGTTCGGCATCCACAATCGTCACCGCGCGTTTGTAATAGCGGGTGACATCATGACCGATGCCAATGGCAATCAATTCAATCGGGCTGCGCGTCTCAAGCTCTTCAATCACTTGGCGCAAGTGGCGTTCCAGGTAGTTGCCAACATTTACAGACAGCGTTGAATCATCGACTGGCGCGCCATCGGAGATCACCATCATGATTTTGCGCTGTTCGGAGCGCGCCATCAGGCGATCATGCGCCCAAAGCAATGCCTCGCCATCAATGTTTTCTTTGAGCAGGCCTTCGCGCATCATTAATCCGAGATTCTTGCGCGCGCGCCGCCACGGGGCATCGGCTGATTTATAGACGATATGGCGAAGATCATTGAGGCGCCCTGGCCCAGCTGGTTTGCCCCCTTTGACCCAGTCCTCGCGGCTAAGCCCGCCTTTCCAGGCTTTTGTGGTGAAGCCAAGGATCTCAACTTTTACCCCGCACCGTTCTAGCGTTCGCGCCAAGATATCAGCGCACAATGCCGCGACCATAATCGGGCGTCCCCGCATCGATCCAGAATTGTCGAGCAGCAGCGTTACGACTGTGTCGCGGAAATTGCTGTCATCTTCTTGTTTAAAGCTCAGCGGCGCCGTTGGGTCGGTGATCACTCGGGTTAGGCGCGCAGTGTCCAGAACACCCTCTTCGAGGTCAAAAGACCATGAGCGGTTCTGCTGCGCCATCAAGCGGCGCTGTAGTTTGTTCGCAAGCTTCGAGACTGCGCCCTGCAAGCTTTCGAGCTGGTGATCGAGATACGCCCGCAGCCGGGTGAGCTCTTCTGGATCGCAAAGGTCTGGGGCTTGGGCCACTTCATCATTGGCGGTGGTGAAGGCTTTATCGACAAAGCGTTGCGCGTCATCGCCATCGCGAAAGTTTGGACGCAGCGGCTTGGTGCCATCATCGGTGTCTTCAGGATTATCGTCAGCGTCCATATCGACATCGGCATCGACAGAAACATTGGTCTCCTCGCCTTCCATGTCCTCAGTATCGCCGGCTTCGACCTCCTCCATAGTAGCGCCTTCGGTCTCTTCACCGGACTCGCCATCTTCGGAGGAGTTTTCTTGATTGCTCTGCTCGGTTTCTTCTTGAGATTCCTCGTCTTGCTCGCCCTGATCGTCGCTGACCTCATCGCCTTTTGTGAGATCTCGGATCAATTCTTGGATCGTCTTCGCAAAGGCTTCCTGGTCATGCAGCTGATCGACCAGTTTTTCGAGCGTATTGGTGCCGCGCGAATTGACCTCATCGCGCCAGAGCGCGGCGATCCCTTCGGCTTCGGCTGGGAGTGCTCGTCCCGTCAGACGTTCCCGTAGGAGAAATTCAACAGCCGGCGCGAGCGGCGCTTCTTGGCGATCTTCCATGCGGGAATAGCCAGCTTTCTCACAGCGCGCCGCCAAAGCCGCATCGAGATTATCGGCCGTGCCATCCATCGCGCGGGCGCCGATACTTTCGATCCGCGCGCGTTCAGCGGCTTCATAGACCTGCCGCCCAACCTCGCTGCTCGGACGCAGTCGCGCATGCGAGGCCTCGTCATGGTGCGCCATCCGAAGCGCCGTGGCGTCGGCTTCACCACGCGCCCGGGCCGCAAGCTCAGGTGCAAGATCGCGCGGCGGCGGGGGTAAGACGATCCGGTCTGGTTCAGCCCGAGGGCCATCGCCGGAAAACGACACTTCGACATCCCGCGTTTGGCTCATCGCCTTAGCCGTCGTGGCCAAAGCTTGCTTAAACAGCTCGAAAGGGGCGTCGTCAGTTTTGCTCATTCGCGTCACTTAGCGCGCGCAAGGCGATTTGCGAAGGCGAATTCAGATCTTCGTGCTGTTTGTCACAGGCGCGAGTTTAGCCTGCCGTTTGGGCACCCTGAGGCGCGAGATCCTGGTCAGACAGCATAGAGGACGGCTTACCTGTCAGTTCAAACCGAACCCGCCGCGCAATAACGACGCTTGCGCAAAGCATAATCAGGAACGGCAAGGAGACGCCGGCCTTCAGCGCTGGGCCCGGCAAAGAAACGGCTAAGACGAAGAGAATCGCCACCAGCTCTCGCTCATAAGCAAGCCAGCCTTTGCGATAACCGTGCTCCAGCACAAACCAAATCGCGGGCAGAATTAAAGCCAGTTCATAGTACCAAGAATAGGGTGTCACCAGCAGTGTGGCGGTCGCCAGCACGGCATAGCGCCAGCGCGGATCTTCGGTCTTCCGGCAGGTCCAAACCATGATGACCAAAGCGCTAAGCCCAGCGATTGCAGCGATCCCGTAGGCAACGATCTGCGGCAACATGGCGTAGCTACTGGCGGCGTAAATATTCAGCATCTTGCGATACGGCATCGTGCCTTCAGAGACCAAGTCTGACGCCACGCCGAGACGCTCAAAGAAGGCGATCCACGTTTCTACGCCGAGAACGGCCGCCGATCCGAGCCAAAGCGCAAGGCTGAACACTGCTGCCGAGACAAATGCGCGCCAATGACCGCCAGCTATGAAAACGATGGGGAGAAAAATCCCAAGCTGCGGTTTAATCGTCAGCAGCGCCGCTGCGAGTCCAGCCAAGATCGGGCGTGATTTCGCCCAAAACACAGTTAGTAGCATCAAACTGGTGATGAACAGAACGATCTGTCCGGTCATCAGAGCCAGGAAGATCGGGCTGGTGAGCGCGATAACAGCAATTGCGCGCCGGTCAACATTGGCAACGGTCAGCGCCCCGGCGAGCGCCGCAACACCCACTGCAAACCACAATATGTAGGCGGCCGTAAATGGCAGCAGCCCAACCGGGCTAAACAGCAACCCCGCGTGCGGCGGATATTGCCAATAGAGCTGTTCGACGGCGCCTTCGGGATAATATTGCAGCATCGCATCATGCATGCCGTCGCCGACATAAAGCCCGATCATATTGCCATCCAAAATCGCCTGCGCCGCTGGCCAAAAGACCACAAAATCACCGCCCGGCACAAAATCTCCAGACGGCCAGAACATGAATTTCGCAAACATCAAATATTGGATGCTCGCCATCAACAAGACGAACAGAAACGCGGGCTTGGGTTGGAAATATTTGTCCAGCATGAACGGGCCTTGGTCTAACCTTGGAATGGCCGACCATAGACCTGACTGGATAAATATTCGTGAAAAGCGCCGCGGTTACAGCGCTTTCGCTCTAGGCCACGCGCACCATGAGCGCGCTTTCGGGCAATTCTTCGGCGAAGCAGCGCTGATACATTTCAGCCACCAAGGGCCGCTCTAGCTCATCGCACTTGTTGAGGAAGGTCATCCGGAACGCATGTCCGAGATCTTTAAAGATCGCGAAATTCTCCGCCCACGTGATCACAGTCCGCGGGCTCATCACGGTCGAGAGATCACCGTTCATGAAGGCGTTTCGCGTCAGATCCGCAAGCGTCACCATTTTGCCCAGAGTTTCTATATCCACATCCCCGGCTTTAGTCGCGACAATTTCAACCTCGGCATCATGCTCGAGATAGTTGAGCGTCGTGACAATGCTCCAGCGGTCCATTTGGCCTTGGTTGAGCTGCTGGGTACCGTGATAGAGACCGGTTGTGTCACCGAGACCAACAGTGTTTGTCGTCGAGAATAAGCGGAAAAACGGGTTCGGTTCGATCACACGGTTTTGGTCGAGCAGCGTCAGTTTCCCGCTCGCTTCCAACACGCGCTGGATCACAAACATTACGTCCGGACGGCCAGCATCATATTCATCAAACGTAATCGCGACCGGACGCTGCAGCGCCCATGGCAGGATCCCTTCGCGGAATTCAGTAACCTGCGCACCGTCTTTTAGGACGATCGCATCTTTGCCAACCATATCGATCCGCGACACGTGGCTGTCCAAGTTTACACGAATCATTGGCCAATTGAGGCGCGCCGCGATTTGCTCAATATGCGTTGATTTCCCGGTGCCGTGATAGCCTTGCACCATGACCCGGCGATTGTGCTCAAACCCGGCCAACAAGGCCAATGTCGTCTGCGGGTCGAACCGGTAGGACTCGTCGATGGCAGGCACATATTCTGTGCGCTCTTTAAAGCCATGCACGACCATTTCCGTGTCGAGGCCAAATACCTCGCGAACATCGATTTTTTCCGTTGGCTTCATACCCTGCAGGGCGTCATTATCGCTCATCACGGTCATTGCGGTCGTCTTTCATCAAATCATTCAGAAGCGTCACCTATCACAACCGCGCCGCTCGCCAAGTGTGACATTGGGGGAAGCGCTGTGTTTAAGCCTGCCTTGCCCTGGTTTTATTTGGGTCTTTCCCCTAAATCGCCGAGGAACGAGACGTAGAGGAGGCTGGCTTTGCCCACGATTACCGCGAATGGCATCAACATCGCCTATGAAACATTTGGCGCCGACACAGATCCAACTGTGCTGATGATTATGGGTCTGGGTGGCCAATTGACCATGTGGTCGGATGAGTTGGTCGAAGATCTCGTCAAAGGCGGCTATCGCGTCATTCTGTTTGATAATCGCGATATTGGCCTGTCACATCATCATACGGGTGAAAAGTCGCCGGGCATTTTGCGTCAAATCCTGCTGCGCCGGATCGGGATCAAGCTGAAAACCCCTTATGCGCTGGCGGATATGGCCCAAGACACATTGGGCCTGATGGACACTTTAAAGCTCGATCAGGTGCACCTGGTCGGCATTTCTATGGGCGGGATGATTGGTCAGCATGTGGCCTCAATGGCGCCGACCCGCGTGAAGAGCCTGACCGCTATTATGACCACAACCGGTAATCCAAAGCTGCCGCGCCCCTCAGGCGAGGTGATGAAAGCAATGGTCCGCAGTGGACCGCAACCGACAACACGCGACGCGATTATCGATCAGTCTGTCGCGACCTTTGGTGTGATCGGCACACCAGGCGAGGATCAGAACACCAATGGTATGCGTGATCGCATCACCCGCTCTTATGATCGGGGCTACAATCCTGCTGGCGTTGCCCGACAAATGTCCGCGATTGTCGCCTCAGGGGATTTCCGCAAACACACGCGCAACATCCAAGCGCCAACCCTGGTTATTCACGGCAATGCTGACCCACTCGTGCCCATCGAAGGCGGCTATGACATCGCCAAGCTGGTCCGCGGCGCGCGGATGGAAGTCATTGACGGCATGGGCCATGACGTCCCTCCACGCTTTTTGCCGCAAATCACCAAACTAATGCTCGATCACTTTGGCGCGACGAAAGTCTATTCGGCGGCTGAATAGACAATCTCGCCGTGAACGACGGTCATTACGGTTTCAGCCTGTAGGATTTCAGCGTCCGGGATCGTCATGAGATCGCGATCGAAGACAGTGAAATCTGCCAGTTTGCCGACTTCAATTGTCCCGAGTTCGTCTTCCATAAATGCGCCATAGGCCGGCGCTGTCGTGAACAAGGCGAGCGCCTGTTCCCGGCTCAGCGCTTCCTCTGGATACCAATCTTTGGTGCTGAACCCTTCAAGATCCTTCCGCGCCACGGCGGCGTAGAATTCAATTTGCGGCGTCCCGATTTCGACCGGTGCATCGGTCCCGCCGAGAACGACCGCCCCGGACTGGAGCAGGCTCTGCCACGCATAAGCGCCATATAAACGATTCGGGCCTAATCGATCCGGCGCGAATTTAAGATCGCCAATCGCGTGGCTTGGCTGCATGGACGCAATCAGCCCAAGCGATCCTACCCGCGCGATGTCGTCAGCATGCAGAATTTGCGTATGCTCAATCCGCCAACGATTGCCTGAGCCATATCCGCCAGCCTGATACGTATCCAGGATACGCCGATTGGCGAGATCCCCGATGGCATGAATCGCAAGCTGAACATTATCATTCGCCGCGCGTTGCAACAGCTCGGATAAAACCTCGGGCTCCATCAGAGACAAACCGCTCGTATTCGGGCGATCGGAATATGGCTCGATGAGCAGCGCGCCGCGCGAGCCGAGCGCGCCGTCCATATAAAGCTTCACAGAGCGGTTTGAGATCGTGTCGGTTTCATGCGCCCGGTCGGCGGCAATCTCAAACCCTTCGCGATCATAAGCATTGTGAAGCCGTAACGGCATTCGCCCTTCAAGATCCAAACGCTCTAATAAAGACGCATCGCGAGGGTTAACACTCATATTATGAATGCCGGTCCAGCCGCGATTGGCATAAGCTTGGGATCCAACAATGTAAGACCGAGTGATTTCTTCTGGTGTCGGAGCCGACACCAGTTCGAAAACCTGCGTCATCGAATTGTCGATCAAAATCCCCGTTGCTCTCCCATCTGCGTCCCGTTCGATCCGGCCGCCATCGACATCCGGCGTCTCGTCGGTGATCCCCCCTGCCACCAAAGCCGCGGTATTCGCCACCAAAGCATGTCCATCTGCGCGTTCAAGGATGACAGGATTATCTGGGCTGACCGTATCGAGATCGCTGGCCAGCGGCATGCGTCCCTCTGGCCAACCGGTTTCAATCCAGCCGCGTCCATACAAGACTTGGCCAGCTGGCAAGCCTTGAACTTCGGTCTCAATCCGCGCGACGAGGTCAGCCACCGACGCCGTGCCTTCAAGATTCAGGGTAAGCTCGCGTTGGCCAATGCCGAGCAAATGCGCGTGGCCATCCACAAAGCCCGGAAACATTACCGCGCCGTCCAAGTCGATCAGCGTGACCTCATCCTCGCTCCAATCTTGCGAACTGGGCGGGCTGACCGCGACGATTCGGCCGGATCCATCTATTGTCACGGCCTCGGCGGTCTCTGTTCCAATGCCGGTATAAATCGTCCCGCCCGTAAACACGGTGAGCGCCGACGCGGACGTTTCAATTGGCGCTTCGGTTGCAGGGGCTGGTGACGAAGCAGGCTGGCATCCGGCCAAGCTCAACCCGGCCAGAACGGCGATGACACGATTCATATGCTGTCTCCCAATAGCCGGGAGAGCCTAGCCAGCTTTGAGAGTTTCGCAAACCGGGTACGAAAAAACGCGCCCTGGTCTGCAGAGCGCGTTCAATTCTTAGGCGAGACGCGGCTTAAGCGGCGTCTTCAGCTTTCTTCGCGATATTCTTTTTGATTTTCAACGCTTTCGCAGAAAGGACATCGTCCTTCGCCTTTGCGAGATATGCGTCGAGACCGCCAAGCTTATCCACTGTGCGGAGGGCTTTAGCCGCGACGCGCATAGAGAAACGTTGGTCCAAAGCTTCAGAATGTAGCGTGACATTCACCAGGTTTGGCATAAACCGGCGCTTGGTCTTGATATTTGAGTGGCTGACATTGTGTCCGACCATTGGGCCGGTGCCAGTAAGTTCACATACGCGGGACATGGGTCGCTCGCTTATTGTCTAGATTAAAACCGAAGCGCGGCTATTACGCGCCGATCTCGGGCACGTCAAGCATTCAGATGCGGCCAAAATGCTGTTATCTTGGATGCTTGCAAAAAACCGTGAAAATCAAGGCAAAACCAAGGCGCATCCGTTCAGCCTAGCTTTCGCCATACAGATATATATCTAGTGAATTCGAAATTCCGACGAGGCCCCCTGCCATGATCAAAAAACTCCTTGCTTCTGCCGCGCTGACATCGCTCACCGTCTCAAGCATTTCCGGCGCTGACACTGCATTGATTGAGCCGCATATCTTGGCGCAGATCGAGGCCGGGCAGCCGATGGAGATGGAGTATAATATCAAAGCCAGCGCCTGGGTCTTAATCCTGCCAATCACCGGAAAAGCCAATTTCCGAGTGACGATGAACAAGGATACTTACGCGATTAAGAGTAAGGTGAAGACCACTGGATTGGCCGACATATTGGTCAATTATGATCTCGAGATTGCCGCATCCGGTTACACGCGAATGGATGGGCTCGACACTTATGCCTTCGTTTCACAGAACAAGGATGGCAAGAAAAACCGCCGGGTTGAGATGAAATATCTCAAAGATAATTTCGAGATGACGGCGAACCCGACATTCGGAAACCTTGGCGACCCCGCCGCGACTGTGGAACAGGCCCTCGAGGCCAAAGACCCTGTGACGGCGCTGATCTCCTTCGCACTAGAACCGCGTGCGGAAGGCGAAGACCCTTGCGGCGGTCCGCTAAAAATCTTTGACGGGCGCCAGCTGACCCATTTGCACCTGACCAATCACGGTATGAAACAGGTGAAGTCAGAGGCGTGGTCAGGCAGCGCATTTGAATGCCATATCCGAATGGATAAAGTCGCTGGCTATAAAGAAGGCGAAGCGGAAAAGGATAATCTATCCGGAATTGATGGCCCGCTCCGCATGTGGCTTGCGCCGCTTCCGAATGGCGCGCATGTGCCGGTCCGCATCGAAGCGGAGACTGACGATATTGGCACCGTGACCCTGCAAGCCGCCAAGCTGAAATTCACGCCGCTGGAAAACTAAAAATAAAACCTGCTGAGTTGTGCTGGGTCTACCCCACCACTCAGGCGGGCGCGTTGACGAATGAGACAGGTCTGCCTATCGAGCTATATGTCTAAATCACCCCTCAAAATCGTCAGCTGGAACATCAATTCTGTTCGCTTGCGACTGCCAAATATCGAAGCATTCGTTGCGGCTCAACAGCCGGACATTGTCTGTTTTCAAGAGATAAAATGCCAAAACGCGGAGTTTCCGGAAAAGGCGTTTAAACAAATGGGGCTCCCACATTTGGCGATTAACGGCCAACGCGGCGGCCATCACGGGGTTGCCATCGCAAGCTGCGAACCGATTGAGATCTTGGAGACACCAGCGCTTTGCCGGGAAGGTCATGCAAGGGTGAATGCGGTGAAGGTGGGCGATATTGAAGTGCACAATATCTACCTCCCGGCTGGCGGCGACGTGCCGGATCCAGAGGCGAACCCGAAATTTGCGCACAAGCTCGACTTCGTAAAACGTCTGGGTCGGCATTATGGCAAATCGGCAAAAGATGGCGCGGCTCGGGTATTGGTTGGTGATCTCAATATCGCGCCACATCCAAATGATGTTTGGTCGCACAAACAGCTCTTAAAGATCGTATCGCACACGCCGGTTGAGACTGAAAGTCTTGAAAAGGCTCGTAAAAAAGGTGGCTTCACCGATATTGCGCGGCATGTTCATGAAGACGATCAACGCCTTTATTCTTGGTGGAGCTATCGCGCGCGAGATTGGGCCGCTTCAAATAAAGGGCGCCGGCTCGATCATATTTGGACGAGCCAAGCCGCGACAGAGCTTGCTGATCTTGAAAGCTATAAAATCCATCTCGGGTGGCGCGGCGGCTGGAAACCATCTGACCATGCGCCCATAAGCTTAGATTTTCAGCGTTCTTAGGCGGCTTCCACGCTGTTCACGGGCGCGGCGGATTGCCGAACACGTT
This sequence comes from Hyphomonas sp. ske169, assembly GCF_056850855.1. Lineage (NCBI taxonomy): Bacteria > Pseudomonadati > Pseudomonadota > Alphaproteobacteria > Hyphomonadales > Hyphomonadaceae > Hyphomonas > Hyphomonas sp. ske169. The sequence continues at coordinate 1,323,801 of NZ_CP096146.1, forward strand.
TAACCATGTCACCAACCGTAACGACGTCGACCCCGCTCGCCTCAACCGCTTGTAGGAGCTGGCTATAATCTTGTGGCGTTGCGCCCCAATGGGACGGCGCGGGGCGGACATCATGGGTGAAGATGATCAACCAACCATCAGTGCGGCGCAATGTTTCAAGATCGCGCAATGCGCGCTGAATGCCGCCGGTTTCGACTTGTAAGCCGCACGCTTTGAGCATGTTCAGATCAACCGTGCCCCGGTTTAGGCCCGGTTTCACGCCTCGCAGCGCGAGACCGGCTGGGGCCAGCGTCCGTTTTGCCGACAAATCCACAGACCCAAATGGATACGCGAATGAGGCAACATCGGTGATGCCGCGTTCGGCCAGAAATTCCATATTCTTTGTGCATTGCGCCGCGATCTCTTCGGGCGACGCGTCTCGGCAATCGATGTGATCAAATGTGTGACAACCAAAATCGTGTCCCACGCGCTGCAGCCGTACCAGGTCCGCATCATCGAACATCTGGCCATAATGTGGCTCGGTTTTACCGAGAAACCCGCCGGCAACATACCAAGTCGCCCGCCAATCGCGCGCTTCCAGCATCGGCGCCGCATTTTCAACCGCCGACTTTGGAAAATCGTCAAAACAGAAGCTTACGAACCGCCCCGCTGGCAGTATATATTCACGCTTTTCAAGCGTTTCGCATAAAACCCGATCGATTGTGCCGCCAATCTTCTGAGAAAAATAACCTAAATCTGCCATCATACGTCTCTGAGGGATCAAAATTCAGGGATTCTCGTGCAAGATGCATTCCAGTGTAGATTATCTCCCACTCCGCGAATTGTCCGAATTGGACGTTGACGTATGGACGAGGTTCCAAAACGCCGATCCTGCGCTCGCGAGCCCCTATTTTTCGTATGCTTATTTTCAGGCTGTCGAGCAGGCACGGCCAGGCATTCAAGTTCTTCGGTTCTATGAGAATGGCCGGATAGCGGCCTATTGGCCGTTTCGAAAAGGGCCATTCGGAACCGCGCGACCGGTTGCTGGCACAATGGATGATCTGCACGGCATCATCGCTCACCCAAAGGCCGTTCTTGACCTCAACCATCCGCGCGTACGCCGATTCATTGGCGGATATGCTTTCTCAGCCCTTCCCTACGAGCAGCGACGACATGGCCTAAGCGGCCAATATGGTAGCGGCAATCAAGTGATGGATCTGAGTGGCGGCTATGAGGCCTGGCTAGCTGGCAGAAGCGGTGAAAGCTCGAATTTTCGGCGCGAATGGCGCAAAGCTCAAAAGCTGTTAGACGATCCAGATGTCCGAGTCCGCCATGACGTCGTCGACACGGTGAGCTTTGACCGGCTGGTGGATTTGAAACGCGAGGCGTATGCCGGGGCTGGCCATTTCGATCTGTTTAAGCTCGATTGGCCGAAAGCGCTCTTGCTCGAACTTCTCAAAAGCACCGACGACCGCGCCCGCGGGGTGCTCTCGACGCTCAGCATTTCGGATCAAACCGCCGCGATTGCTTATTGTATGCGCTCAGCGAGCGTCTTGCATTACTGGTTCCCAGCCTATGAAGCCAAATTTGCCAAACAGAAGCCAGGGCTCGCCCTGCTCTTCTCGCTTGCTGAGTGGGCCGACCAAGAAGGCCTAACCGAACTGCATCTTGGGCTCGGTGACACGCAATATAAAAGACAAATGGCAAGTTGGATGATGCCCGTGCGCGGCGGCACACTCGCGCTCGCCCCCGCCCAGCAGATCGCGACGGATTTCAGCAAATGGAGCGCTCGCATAGAGGGCCAGAATAGGCTTCTCAATGTGCCGGCCAAATATACCCGGAAATATGAAAGAATGGCACTTTCAGGCACTTGGCGCGCCTAAAAACGCTCAGAACTAAAGCCTAAGCGACGCGCTCAACCATCATGTGTTTGATCTTCGCAATTGCTTTCGCTGGATTGAGGCCTTTCGGACAGACCTGCGCGCAATTCATGATCGTGTGACAGCGATAGAGCTTGAACGGATCCTCGAGGTCATCAAGACGCTCACCGGTTGCTTCATCGCGGCTATCGATTAACCAGCGATAAGCCTGTAGCAGTGCGGCTGGGCCAAGATATTTGTCGCCATTCCACCAATAAGATGGGCATGAAGTCGAACAAGACGCGCAGAGAATGCACTCATACAGGCCATCCAAATGCTCGCGCTCTTCTTCCGATTGCGTCCATTCCTTTTCAGGCTCAGGCGTATCAGTTTTCAAGAAGGGCTGAACATAAGCGTGCTGCGCGTAGAAATTGGTCAGGTCTGGAACCAAGTCTTTGACGACTGGCTGATGCGGCAGAGGCGCAATCGTAATGTGCGGGCCAGCAATCTCATCCCAACCGCGCGTACAGGCGATCGTATTATGCCCGCCAATATTCATCGCGCAGGAGCCGCAAACCCCTTCGCGACAAGAGCGGCGGAAGGCGAGTGTCGAGTCGATATGGTTCTTGATATAGATCAAGATATCCAAAATCATCGGGCCGCATTTATCGGTGTCGACAAAATACGTGTCCCAACGCGGGTTGCCGCCCTCTTCCGGGCTATAGCGATAGACTTTGAATTTTTTGACATTCTTGCCCCTTGAGGGCTTCGGCCAAGTCTTGCCTTTTTTCGGCGCGGAGCCTTTTGGAAGTGTAAGCTGTACCATGCTTGCTCCTAGTAAACCCGCTCTTTGGGTTTGATATATTCGATCTCGTTCGACATCGTGTAATTGTGCACTGGGCGGTAATCGATGTTCACTTCACCGGCCTCGTTTGACCAAGCCAATGTGTGCATCATCCAATTCTCATCGTCGCGCTTATCGAAGTCTTCACGGGCGTGGGCGCCGCGGCTTTCTTTACGGTTTGCCGCAGAATTCACGGTCACTGTGGCTTGTCCGATCAAATTGTCGAATTCGAGCGCTTCAAGCAGATCTGTGTTCCAAATCATGCCGCGATCTTCGATCCGCATGCCTGGCGCTTTCTTGTTGATCGCTTCGATTTTCTCGACGCCTTCGTCCAGGACATCGCCAGTCCGGAACACCGCGCAATTGTCTTGCATGGCTTTCTGCATTTCGAGGCGAAGATCAGCCACAGTGTGCTCACCATCCGCGTTCCGGATGCGATCGAAACGGGCCAAGTGGCTTTCCGTCTGTTTGTCATCAATGCTTGGCTGGCTGGCGCCGGCTTCAAGCGTTGCCCCACAGCGGAGACCCGCTGCCCGGCCAAACACGACCAAGTCGATCAGTGAGTTAGAGCCCAGACGATTGGCGCCGTGGACCGACACACAGGCCGCCTCACCGACAGCCATCAGGCCTTGAACGACAGAGTCTGGATCGCCGTCTTTTTTGGTCAGAACTTCGCCGTGGAAGTTGGTCGGAATGCCGCCCATATTATAGTGGACCGTCGGCAGAACCGGGATCGGCTCGCGCGTCACGTCAACGCCTGCGAACACTTTGGCGGTCTCAGAAATACCTGGCAGGCGCGCCGCGAGCGTTTCAGCCGGCAAGTGCTCCAAGTGCAGGAAGATATGATCCTTATTTGGGCCGACTCCGCGGCCTTCTCGGATCTCAATCGTCATCGAACGCGAGACCATATCGCGCGGGGCGAGGTCTTTCACGCTTGGCGCGTAGCGCTCCATGAAGCGCTCGCCTTCGGAATTGGTGAGGTAACCGCCTTCACCGCGTGCACCCTCGGTGATCAAGCAACCAGCGCCATAAATGCCGGTTGGGTGGAACTGAATGAATTCCATGTCCTGGAGCGGTAAACCAGCACGCAGGACCATGGCATTGCCGTCGCCGGTACATGTATGGGCTGAGGTACAGCTGAAGAAGGCGCGACCATATCCGCCGGTCGCCAGGATGACTTTCTGCGCCCGGAAACGGTGCAATGTGCCATCATCAAGCTTCCACGCGGTCACGCCGCGGCAAATATCGTCTTCGTCCATGATCAGATCGAGCGCGAAATACTCAATGAAGAACTCAGTGTCTTCTTTCACGCACTGTCCGTAGAGCGTGTGCAGCATGGCGTGACCGGTACGGTCTGCCGCTGCGCAGGTGCGCTGGACGGGTGGGCCAGAGCCCATTTCTGTCGTGTGGCCGCCGAAAGGACGCTGATAGATTTTACCATCCTCATTTCGGCTGAACGGCATGCCCCAATGCTCAAGCTCATAAACCGCCGCTGGCGCTTCACGGGCGAGATATTCAATCGCATCTTGGTCACCGAGCCAATCAGACCCTTTGACCGTGTCATACATGTGCCAGCGCCAATCGTCCGGGCCCATATTGCCTAGAGACGCCGCAATCCCGCCTTGCGCCGCAACGGTGTGCGAGCGGGTTGGGAAGACTTTTGTAATACAGGCTGTTTTCAGACCGGCTTGCGCGGCGCCCAGTGCCGCTCGAAGACCTGATCCGCCTGCGCCGACAACGACAACATCATATGTGTGATCGATGAATTTATAATCGCTCATCTCTTACCTCTCCCGCGATCGCGCCTTAGGCGCCCGCCGTGAACCAGATTTTCAGCACCGACAGGATCGTCGCTGCCGCCAAGGCAATCACCGCAAACGTATTCAAAATCAGAAGCGCTTGTCGGGTACCGCTCTTGGCGATGTAGTCTTCGATGACCACCTGCATCCCCAAACGCATGTGATAAAGCGCCGCACCAAGTGTCAAAATTAGCAAAATTGCATTTACCGGTTGCGCCACCCAAACCAGCGCACCCTCATAGCCTGCTTTGCAGGCATGGATGATCGAATAAATAAACCAAGGCACGAGGAAGAGCAGAGCCACTGCTGTCACTCGCTGGCGAATGTGATGCTGGGTGCCTGCGCCAGCAGCTCCAAGACCTCGAACGGATTTTGCGCTTGTTGTCATTGTTAGCCCCCTAGTAGAACGAAGCCAGCGACCAAATGACCGCCGCTCCGATGATCGCAAACGCGAAATTGAACATCGACCAGAGGCTGGCCAAACCTGGATTGAAGCCAACCATCGGCCCGTCCCAGATTAAATGCCGCAAGCCATTGGCGAAGTGGTACAGAACCGCCATCGACCAGAGGAAGAGCAAGATTTGGCCAGGCAGGCTAAACGCAATGGTTTCAACGAAAGCGTAAGCCTCAGGTCCAGTGGCCAGGGCAATCAACCATGCGCCAATCAAAAAGGCGCCGCCATAAAGGCCAGCGCCTGAAACGCGGTGAAAGATTGAACCGGCCATGGTCCAGTGCCATTTCCAAATCTGCAAATGCGGCGATAGCGGGCGCGGGTCAGCCCCTCCTGGTCCTGCCATAATGAGTCTCCGTGCAAACATCTTTGCTTGGGCGCCGTTCTTAAGCGCGTCGAGGGGCGTGTCAACGCGACCAGCGCTCTGATAAAGGTCACAAAATGTCATGCCGCAGCGTGAAGTGAAGCGGAACCGTCTAGGGTCTTTCCAGATCGTCTTGTCGATTCTAGCCTGCCCCCCGTGATTTGATAGGATCTTTCATTCATGAACGCTTTGCTCCGACCGCTCTTCGCCGCCCTTTGCTTGTGGGGAGCTACCCCGATTGCCTCAGCCGATGCACTGGCCGACCTGATTGCGGAATATGAAGCCTTCAATGAGGCGGGAGATCCCGAAGAATCTGCGAAAGCGGCTGACACAGCGCCAGACCGCTGGGCCGACGTGTCGCCGGAATATGTAAAAGCGCGTGCCGAGCAGGCAGCGGAAATGCTCGAGACGCTAAACGCCATCGAGGCAGAGGCAGCAAACCCCGAGATCGCCATCTTACGCCATTTGCTAACCGCCCAAATCAATGCGGATGCTTACGACACTGCGCGTATACCTTTTGTCGGAGATTGGGGCTTCTTCGCTGAAGCGCCATACACGGCGATGCGGACGCGTGCGAACACGCGCGCCAAAGCAGAAGCTTGGATCGCGCGTCTCAACGATTTGCCGCGCTATTTTGACGATCATATCGCGAATATGACGCGCGGAATCGACAGCGGATGGACCCAGCATTCCGATCCGCTCGCGACATCGATTGCGCAAATCAAAGCGCAAATCGTGGACGACCCAACCGCGAGCACATTGTTCACGCCCTTCTTGTCACTCGATAGCTCGAATCTCTCAGAAGAAGAGATCGCCAGTTTGAAGACGCAGGGCAAAACGGCAGTTCAAACAGCAATCGGCGCGTATGCCGACCTACTCAAATTCATGGAGGAAGAGTACCAACCCGCCGCCCGCGTAGGCGCAGGTATCGCGACACTGGAAGGTGGTCAGGGTACTTATGCCATGGAGGTGGGGTTTCACACCGCGGGCGCAGGCTATAGCGCGGAACAGATCCATGCGCTCGGCCAAGCCGAAGTTGCTCGAATTCGCGCCAATATGGAAGCCATCATCGCGGAAGTTGAGTTTGACGGCACGTTCGCTGAATTCGTTGAGTTTCTGCGCACCGATCCTCAATTCTACGCCGGATCGGCCGAGGAGCTTTTGGAAAAAGCTTCGGAAATGAGCAAACGGCTCGATGCGATATTGCCGCGTTACTTTAAGACTCTGCCGCGGCTGCCTTACGGTGTTGAAGCAGTTCCAGCCGCAATCGCGCCGGGCTATACGACCGGCCGCTATTCCGGCGGGGATGCCGAAAAAGGCATCGCCGGCACCTATTTGGTCAACACTTACGCGCTCGATCAGCGGCCACTTTACGAGCTACCCGCGCTGTCTGCGCATGAGGCCGTGCCCGGGCACCACTTGCAGATCGCTTTGGCGCAAGAACTTGTTGGCGTGCCGGAATTCCGGAAGTCTTTCTATCCAACGGCTTTCGGTGAAGGCTGGGGCCTTTATGCAGAAAAACTCGCCGGCGAGGCCGGGTTCTATCGCACGCCGTATGAGCGGTTTGGGCAGCTCTCTTATGAAATGTGGCGCGCCTGCCGCTTGGTCGCCGATACGGGCTTACATCATTATGGCTGGACGCGCGCTGAGGCTGAAGCCTGTTTCATCGAGAACACTGCGCTGGCCCCGCTCAACATCCAAACCGAGGTGACCCGCTATATTGGCTGGCCCGGCCAAGCGACCGCTTACAAAGTCGGTGAGCTGAAAATTCTCGAACTTCGCGCCAAAGCCAAAGACGCTTTGGGCGAGGACTTCGATATTCGCGCCTATCACGATGTCGTACTTGGCGCTGGCGCCATGCCGCTGGATGCGCTTGAACAGCGAATTGACGCTTGGATCGAAACCGCTTTATCCGCGGCGCCATGAAAACGCTGACCATTATCGAAACCGGACAGCCGCCTGAAAAAATAAGGGGCGATTGGCCTGACTATCCCGAGATGTTTGAAGACCTATTGGGACCGCACCTCGCTGGATGGCGGTTTGAAACCGTCGCCCTATCGCGCGGGGCGGCGTTGCCAGACCCAGCCGCACTCGAAGCGATCCTGATCACAGGGTCGGCTGCTGGCGTTTATGATGACCTCCCCTGGTTGGCGCCGCTTATGGATTTCATTCGAGAGGCCGCAGCGGCGCAAACACCTCAAATCGGGATCTGTTTCGGGCACCAAGCGATCGCGAATGCACTCGGCGCTGACGTCGACAAATCAGAAAAAGGCTGGGGCATTGGGCGTCATGTCTATGACGTGTCCGCCCCGCAGGCTTGGATGGGAGACCAACCGCCCTCTTCCTTTAGCCTCGGTGTCAGTCACCAAGACCAAGTTCTCTCCCTGCCCCCAGGCGCAATCCTCGTCGCGCAAAACGCCTTCTGCGCCTATGCTGCGCTGGCATATCCAGAGGCGAAGGCGATTAGCTTCCAGGGTCATCCCGAGTTTAGCTCTGGGTTTTCTTGTGCGCTCTATGCCGTGCGGAAAGGGACGAAGCTGCCAGTCGATATGGTCGACGCGGCAGAAGCGAGCTTTGAAGATCCAATTGACAATGATCAAACCGGGCAATGGATGGCGCGGTTCCTGAAAAGCCATATGGATTAGCGTCGCGGCAGGGTTTTCAGCGCTCACCGGCTCGCCTTAAGCTGGGCCTTGTGTCTGATACACCTGCCCCCGAAACACCTCGTTTAAGCGCTCGCCAAGTTTGGATTCTGACGCTGGCTTCAGCCGTGGTCACAGCCAATGCCTATTATATTCACCCGATCATCGCTCGAGTGGCTGAGGACTTCCAAGTTAGCTCTTCAACCATTGGTCTGGTGCCCGCATTCAACCAATTGGCACTGGCGCTCGGTATCTTTTTACTGCTGCCGCTCGGCGACCGGTATAGCAATCGCACCCTGACGGCGATCTTCGTGGCCGGGCAGTTTGTCTCCATCGCGGTGATGACATTTTCCTCGGACTTTAGGCTATTTCTGATTGGCTCGACGGCGCTGGGCTTCATGACCATCGCGCCCTACTTGTTACCAACCTATGCCTCGAAACGCGTGGATCCGAGCGAGCTTGGGAAAGTCACCGCGATTCTCACGACCGGCATTATCGCGGGCATTCTATCCGCCCGGGCCGGGGCCGGCGTCATTGCCGAGTATTTTGGCTGGCGGACCGTCTATTATGTTGCGACAGGCCTGATGTTTCTCGTCGCGATCATCCTGCCCTTCAGCATGGATAAGCGGGAAAGGGCTTCTACAAATGCGACCAGCAGCTCGTATGCCAAGCTGATCTTCTCAATGGTGCCAATGATCGGGCGATACCCAGACCTCATTCTTTCTGGCGCGATACAAGGCCTCAACTTTGGGATTTTCATCTCAATCTGGCTCGGGATTGGCTTGCATTTAACCAGCCCAGAAATGGGCTATGGCGTCGATGTGGTTGGCTATCTCGCCCTTTTCGCGATTGTGAACTTGGTCACAACTCCGCGTTTCGGCGCCTGGGCAGACAAAACCGGCGCCCGCAAAGCCAGGCTGATTGTCGCGATTTTTCAGTTCCTCGGCGTCTGCCTGTTCTTCTTTTTCGGCTACAATTTGTGGCTGCTCATGATCCCGATCCTGATCACCAATATTTTCGGCCCCGTCATCGATGTCACAGGGCGGATGACGTTTTTGAATGAACCCCCGGATGTTCGCACCCGATTGATGACGATTTACATTGTCATGATGTTTGTCGGCGGCGGCCTGGCCAGCTGGGCGGGCACCAGCGCTTATGATCTTTGGGGCTGGACCGGCAACGCGGTCCTGGCGGCTAGTGTGTCGGCGATCGTGCTGACACTTTGCGCCGTTGCACAGGTGCGATTCAGCAAAGCTGGAAATGAAAACAACCCGCCAGACTAAGGGGCGGCGCGGTCGATTCGCGTAAAAACCACGACGGCACGTCCTCGTCCCACGGATATTTAGCATTCAATGTGCGATATGAATGACTTAACCGTCTGTGGCTTGCTTATTGCACCGCATTCTGCTCAACGCCCTTTGGGGAAAATTTTGATCAGGACGTAACAATGCTGCCTAAACCGCGCGCGGACATCGCACCGAACACGCTCGACTTTGAAATCTTGCCTTTGGTAAAGCCAACCGGCTTTCGGGAGTATGATGCGCGATGGTGGTTTAATGGCATTGGCCATGAGAAAACACCGGAACTGAACCTCACGGGTGTGCAAGCGCTCGGCCTCGGCATGGCGACACTGTTCCATGAACTCGGCGTTGAGCCAAAAGTCGTCACTGGACACGACTTCCGGTCGATCAGCCAGCCGATTAAAAACGCGCTGATCCTTGGCATGGTGCAAGGCGGATGTGAGGTTCTGGATGTGGGCCTGGCACTCTCACCAATGGTCTATTGGAGCCAGTTTGAGCTAGATTGCGCTTGCTGCGCCATGGTCACAGCGAGCCATAATGAAAATGGCTGGACCGGCGTTAAAATGGGCGCGAACCGGCCGCTTACCTTCGGGCCAGATGAAATGGGCCGCCTCAAGGAGATCGTTCTAAACGGCGAGTTCCAACCGCGCGCCGGCGGCGGACATTTCCGCGTCGACGGAATTCGCGAAAAATATATCGATGCCGTCGCCGAAGGCGTGTCGATCAAACGGCCTTTGAAAGTTATTGCTGCCTGCGGCAATGGCACAGCTGGCGCGTTTGCTCCCGATGCTTTGCGTAAGATGGGCGTTGAAGTGATCGAGATGGATTGCGATCTCGACAACACCTTCCCGAAATATAATCCAAACCCAGAAGACGCGGCGATGCTGCATGCCATGTCGGCCGCGGTTAAAGAGCTTGGGGCGGATATCGCGCTTGGGTTCGATGGAGATGGCGACCGCTGCGGCGTGATCGATAATACCGGTGACGAGATCTTCGCCGATAAGATTGGCCTGATGCTGGCCCGCGATCTGTCGAAAGAATATCCGGGCGCAAAATTCGTCGTCGATGTGAAATCGACCGGCCTCTACAAGACTGACCCAGTGCTTGAAGCCAATGGCTCGACGGTCGATTATCACAAGACGGGTCACTCTTATATTAAGCGCCGGACGACCGATCTCGATGCCTTGGCGGGTTTTGAAAAATCCGGCCATTTCTTCTTCCGCCCGCCGATTGGCCTCGGCTATGATGATGGGCTGGTCGCGGCAAAAGCCATTTTGGAAATGCTCGACCGCAATCCAGACAAGACTATGGCGGATTTGAAAGGTGAGCTGGGCGTCGCCTTCACCTCGCTCACCATGTCGCCGCATTGCGCTGATGAAGTGAAATATGAGGTCATTGAGCGTATCGTTGAGGAATATAAGGGCCTGCTCGGCACAGAAATTCTGGGCCGCAAAGTCGTTGACGTGAACACGGTCAATGGCGCGCGCGTGACGCTCGAAGATGGCTCTTGGGTGCTCGCCCGAGCAAGCTCGAACAAGCCGGAATTCGCAGTTGTGGTTGAGAGTATGCGTTCGGAAGAAGACATGATCGCCCTGTTCCGAGAAGAAGTGAAACCGCGCTTGGCAAAATACCCAGAAATCGGCGCATACAACCAGGAAATCTAGCTAGAATCGCGGGTTCGCAACCAGCCAATCATAAGCTTCATTGATGGCGAGCATTTTCTCAGCCGCTTCTTTGCGCGCGACAGCGGTGTGATGCGCGGCTGTGAACTGATCTGGATGGTAGATCTTCGCGAGCTTGCGATACCTGCGCTTCAGCTCGGCCTTCGAGACCGAGCCCGATAGTCCGAGCGTCTGCAAAAAGTCGTCCCGCGCGCTCGTCGCCTGAGAGGGGGGAGAACGGGTCTTATGCGCCCCCTCACGTTCGTTTTGCCGCGTATAAGCGGCTTCGCGCCATTTCCCGCGATAGGGTTGCTCGGTTTTTCCTTCAAACCTCGGATCAGGCTCAGGTTCGGGGACATATCGCGCGATAAGAGTCCCGCACGCCTGAACAATCCGCCGGAGGAACGGCCAGCCCAAATAGATAAAGGCGATCAATAATTGCAACAGCAAAATTGGACCAACTGTCTTCCAAACCGCGAACATCGCTCTGCTTCCCAGATGCGTCCCGGTCATCCCCTATCTCACCAGGGTTTCGGCATGAAAAATGAGATCCATCAAATTTGCTGGTTGGCGCCTTCAGGCATGACAAAAAAGTCATAAAAATCAGCGACGGAATTCCCGAATCCAGGCGTTTTATCGTTCTAGCACCAAACCCTGGTGCTTGCGGGAGGACTATAATGCGAAACATATTTGGCGCACTGAGCGCGATTATCTTGGTCTCGGCTTGCGGCGGCGGGGGATCGAGTACGACGCCCACCACGACCACGCCCACCGCAACCACGACCAACACCGCGCCCGCCGTTTCATCCGCGATTGCAGATCAAGTCGCGAATGTCGGGTTTGATTTCAGCCTAGATGTTTCCGGGACATTTTCAGATGCTGATAATGACACCCTGACGATCTCGGCCGACTTTGGCGCGGATGCCAAAGGTCTTTCGCTCAACGGTACGACGATTTCAGGCCGCCCAGATTCCTCTGGCACGGTGACCGTCACCTGCACCGCAACAGATCCCGATGGCGAGACGGCGAGCGATACATTCACAATCGATGTGACCGTCGACCAAAGCGCGATCACTGCAACCTTTGGCGGATCGATCGATCTCGAAAATCTCGACAATTACGCCAATCAAACGGTGCCTAATTATATCACCAAATTGAATGATGGCGGCAATCCGATCACAGATGCGGGTGCAACTTTGGGGCGCGTTCTGTTTTACGACACATCGCTATCAACCGACGGCACCGTGTCTTGCGCAACCTGTCACGTGCAATCGCTTGGGTTTAGCGATGCCGGGATCGTCAGCACCGGTGTCGAAGGTGGCCAAACCGGTCGCCACTCTATGCGTCTGATCAACACCATGTTCGCAGACGAAGAGAATTTCTTTTGGGATGAACGCGCGCCCAGCCATGAAGCCCAAGAGTCTCAACCGATCCAAGATCATAATGAAATGGGCTTTAGCGGCCAAAATGGCCGACCCGATCTCGATGCATTAATCGCCCAAATGCAAGCGACGGAATATTATGAAGAACTGTTTCGCTTCGTCTATCTCGATCCGGACATCACAGAGGCGCGTCTTCAAGAAGCCCTCGCGCAGTTCACCAAATCCATCCAATCCTTTGACTCGCGCTATGATGAAGGGCGCGCTCAGGTGAACAATAATAATGCCAATTTTCCAAACTTCACCGCCAACGAAAACGCCGGCAAGACGCTGTTTATGCAAGGCCCAAACAATAATGGCGCCGGCTGTAATGCCTGCCACCGCGCCCCAGAATTCGACATTCGCCCAAACTCAGATCACAATGGAGTCTTTGCAGTCGCCGGGTCGGTGACAGAGTTCGACCTGACCAATACACGATCGCCCAGCTTGCGCGATATGGTTGGCCCAGGCGGCAGCTCAAACGGCCCCTTCATGCATGATGGATCGCTGGCGACCCTGCGAGATGTCATCGATCACTATGATGCCATCCAAGCGCCGGCCAGCGAACCACCCCTTTCAGAGTGGCGGGCAACGATTGATAATCGCCTGCTCCCGGGCGGGAACCCGCAACGGCTAAATCTGACAGAGGCCGAAAAAGATCAGCTTGAAGCCTTTATGCTGACCTTGACAGGGGTCAGCATCTATACCGATCCGAAACTTTCCGATCCGTTCTAGTGAGCAAAATCAGATCGGTCTCTCGCACCTAGCGAACGTCTTCGTAATGCTGTGAGAGCCGTTCTGGTTTCGCGCCAAATCCCCACATGAGGCCGACATAAAGATAAGTCAGATTGGCGCGCCAAAAGCCCCATTCAGCGACGCGCCGATCGGACGACCAGACTTTGCGCGGCACCTGGCGAACGCGGCCAAACCCGCCTCGCACGATGCGCAGGCACATATCCGCTTCTTCCATGATTTTTTGGCTGGGATCCCAACCACCAACCGCTTCGAAGTCGCGCTTGCGGCAAACAATCACTTGATCCCCGAACAATAGCCGGGCGCCGCGGAAGAAAGAAAACGTCCGAAAAAGCAGCGGCGCGTACCAGGTTTTGATAAAATTATGCGCGGTCGTGATCCGGCGTACACCCGCCGCGCCGCGCATCACCGAGATGAACCCCGCAAGGGCGGTCGTGTGATCCTGCAACACGCCGTCGACGAGATCCACGAAATCAGATGGCACTTCCGTGTCAGCATGCAGAAAGCAAAGCTGGTCTCCCCGGGCTTTGCGTGCACCGGCATTCATTTGGCCGGCCCGTCCCGGCACAAGATCGGTCAAAACTTGGACTCCCGCTGCGCGCGCAATCTCAACCGTTCGGTCATCGCTGCCAGCGTCTGCCACAATGATCTCCTGTGGCGGCGGGTTCAATGCCGCAACGCTGGCGAGCGTTGCCGGAAGCGCCATCTCTTCGTTCAAAGTCGGTATGATGATCGATAGCGGCATGCTCAGGGAATAGACCCTTTGAGTGAAAGAGGAAATTCAAGATGTCTTGATCTTGGCCACCGACCCGCAAATTACGGAGAATTAAGCGCGCATCGCAGGTTTTTGGGTCTAAGCAACGCGCATGGCTGGAGGATGGAAATCCAAACGGTGGGGCCGCGCCGCAATCGTAATGATTGCTACAGGCGCGCATATTGCGATCGCGACTGTTTTTCTGGGACATGAGTTTCGAGCCGATATTCTGTTCGAACCTGACATTTTAGAGATTGAGCTGGCCGAGTTGGATCCTGAGGAAATGGAGACACCCGATCTGATCGACAGCGAACCTGAACCGGAACCAGATCCCGCGCCGCCACCTGCTACAGCACCGCCGCCCGAAACTGAGCCGGAACCTCCCCCACCCAAACCCGCACAGACACCAGCCGCCGCGCCAAGCGTCCTCACCCAATTAGAAACCGCGCCAACTGGAGAGGTCGTAGCATCGATGGACTCTGTGGCGGTCGGGTCGGCCAATCAGGATGCGGCTGATGCCGTTTCAGCAGGACAAGTGGCGGCCGTGCTCGAAAAAATGCATTGTTTGAAACTGAAGCGACATGAGGAAGGCGCTTGCCCGCCCGCCGATCCGTTCGAAGTTGCGATCGCGGCTGCCGAACGAGACATTCCGCCCGAAAGCCTATTCGCTGACCCGCGCTATATTTCGCTTTCTGTTAGCGATAAACGCTTCGAACGCGAAGCGGCAAACCGGTTTCATTGGCCGGATAAGGACTTGTTCGTCGATCCTTTGCCGCCGGGGACGAACGATGCGCGCCGTATTCGCAATGGACAAGAACCGCTTTGGAGCCAAGACATGCGAGACGGGTTTCGTAAATCGGACGATTAGCGCCCAGTTCTGAGCTCATCTCTTGCTCCGCCTTGCAAACACAGTACTTTGCCGCCGTTACAGAGGGAGCTCAGCATGGGTGACAGGATCTTTATTGGCGGCGCAGATATGGATGGCGAGGGCACGCCGAATGATGCGCAATCGCTGCTCCTCAATCGCGCCAACCGCCACGGCATCGTCGCCGGCGCAACGGGTACCGGTAAAACCGTGACGCTGCAAATCCTGGCCGAAGGCTTTGCGAATGAAGGCGTGCCAGTCTTCTGTGCGGATGTAAAAGGCGACTTGTCTGGGATCTGCGTGTCTGGATCGCCTGAGCATAAACTGCATCCAAAACTCGTCTCTCGCGCCGAAAAAATCGGGTTTGAAGATTACGGTTATGGCGCCACGCCAACTGTGTTTTGGGACGTATTTGGTGAGAAGGGTCACCCGGTCCGCACCACGATCTCTGATATGGGGCCGCTGCTCCTCTCACGTCTAATGGATCTGTCTGAGACCCAAGAAGGCGTGCTCACCGTGGCGTTTGAATATGCTGATGATGAAGGCATGCTGCTGCTCGACCTGAAAGACCTGCGGAAGCTGCTCAATCATATGGGAGACAAAGAGGTCCGGGATGCGATCAGCCGCGAATATGGCAATGTCGCCACTGCGAGCCTGGGCGCGATCCAAAGACGCCTCCTCGTTTTAGAGCGCGAAGGCGCGGAGCAATTCTTTGGCGAACCGGCGCTGGACCTGAAGGACTTTATGCGCACCACGCGAGATGGCCGCGGGGTCGTCAACGTGCTCGACTCGACCACGCTGATCAACAGCCCCCGCCTCTATTCAACCTTCTTGCTTTGGCTTTTGTCGCAACTGTTCGAAGAGCTGCCAGAAGTGGGCGACCCAGAAAAACCAAAAATGGTCTTCTTTTTTGATGAAGCGCACTTGCTGTTCAATGATGCGCCGCGCGCGCTCTTGGAGAAAATTGAGCAAGTCGTGCGCCTGATCCGCTCAAAAGGGATTGGCGTGTTCTTTGTCACGCAAAACCCGCGCGACCTGCCCGACAGCGTGCTGGCCCAGCTCGGCAACCGCATCCAGCACGCCCTGCGTGCTTATACGCCTTCAGAACGCAAAGGCGTGAAAGCGGCCGCACAGTCTTTCCGAGAAAACCCGTCTTTTGACGCCGAAGAAGTGATTACCGATCTCGGTGTGGGCGAAGCTTTGGTCTCGACCCTGGATGAGAAAGGCGCCCCTGGCATTGTCCAACGGACGCTGATCCGTCCGCCAAGCTCAAGGCTCGGCCCGGCCACGGAAGAAGAACGCAAAGCTGAGATGGAAAACAGTCCAGTCCTTGGCCTGTATGATGAAGCGATTGACCGCGAGTCGGCTTATGAAATCCTACTGAAGCGGGAAGAAGACGCTGCAGAGGCCGCTGAAAAACTGGCTAAGGAAGAAGAGAAAGCCGCGGCAGAGCTTGAAAAGAAAAAAGCGCGCGAGAAGAAGAAGAAAAAAACCACCACGCGCCGCCGCAGCTCGCGGATGACCACGACTGAACGCGCGGTCAACACAGCCACGCGCACAATCGCTCGCGATATCACCAAATACGTTTTGCGCGGTATTTTCGGCGGCCGCGTGCGCTAGGAGCTGGCGGTGGCAGCGGCACAAGACAAACGTTCTGAGCTGATCGACAAACTGGCTGATCACGTTTTGGCGGAGGGCCTGCTGCATGCTAGTCTCCGCCCGCTCGCCAAGGCCGTCGGGACGAGCGATCGAATGCTGCTCTATTATTTCAAGGACAAGGACGAGCTGATCGAGGCCGTCCTCGATCGCATCGCAGCTCGGATCACCGCCATCTTAGGACAGTCCACCGCGCCAGAGCCGCTCCCTTTGGACGTCTTGGCGCCGATGTTGGTCGAGAACATGAAATCCGAACTGTTCTGGCCTTATTTGAGGCTTTGGCTCGAAGTTGCAGCACTGTCCGCTGGCGGTGATCCGCTCTATAAGACCTGCGGCGAACGGATCGGACGCGGCTTTGTGGCGTGGGGCAAACAACAGCTCGCTGCGCCAAATGAAGCGGCGCGAGAACGCGATGCGGCGAAGCTCTTGGTTCAAGTTGAAGGCAGTGTCCTACTGCGCAGTTTGGGTCTAGAAGACGTGGTTGACCTCGCCAATACGCCGCAAGCCTAGCGAGCCTTTCGAGACGCCTGGATCAGCAATGTTGACCCGCACGCGCTCCTTGGCGGAGACACCCGTTGCAAAGGCCAAGACAAACAGAATGCGAGAATCTTTCGCCACCGCAAAGCGCGACCGAACCGTCGTGCTTTCCGTCCTGGCAGCCAGTTCGAGAGTTTCGCCATCCACCAAAGCTGATATTCCCAAGGTTCGACCTGGAATCGCGTCACTGCATCAACCTTCAGTCCTGCCGTTTCTAGCAGATGCTTCAACGCCGCTTCCGTCCACCAGGTGATGTGATGCGGCGGCGCGTTGAGCATGAAGTCAGGCAAGTCTGCGACATAGCTTTCGGCATCGGGCACGCCGATCATCAGCGTTCCATCTGGCGCGAGACACTGGATCATTTCGGCGATGAAATCCTGTGGCGCGGGCACATGTTCGAGGACTTGAAACGCCGTGATGATATTGGCGGGGCGATAATCGGCACTGCCGCGCCAAGTGCTCATTGTCTGGCACCGTAGATCGCGACCGGCCCGGCGCCCGGCAAGGATGGCCTCCGGATCGCTTTCGAGCCCGATATAGCCGACACGCTCAAGGTGCCGCGCAAAATCGCCAATGCCAGCGCCAACATCTAACACAAACGCACCTGCCGCTACGACGCTTGCCGCGTGAACGTGTTCGCGCTTTTGCGCAGGGTGATACCATTTGAACGCGCGGAGCTGTTGATAGAAAGCAGCATCACCGAGGATGGGGGGATCAAAGTGTAAGACGCCGCTACCAGGATCGCGTTTCAGCTCAATCTGGTCAGCGCCTTCAAACAAAGCAGCGACGTCGATCCCGAAATCCTGGCGCCAAGCACGCACGAGGTCTGGCACTGGAATGCGTTCGAGCAGGTCGCGCTCACGCTGGCCATTTGTAAGAACCGTCATCCCGACATTCTAACTCATGCTGCTAGAAAAACAGCACACAAGCCCGTGAGAGAACGCGCGTTTCCGCTGCGTGTGGGCTTCCCTCGAGGCATTGCTGTGCTTAAATAAACGGTGACGCTCGTGTCAGGCTTCTGCACGCGGCGAAACCTAAACATATCACGGGAGGCGTAAGCCATGAAAGAGTATCTCCAATTCTATATTAATGGCGAATGGGTCGACCCGGTCGAACCGCGCACGCTCGACGTCGAAAACCCAGCCACTGAAGAACCATTTGCGACCATCTCGCTTGGCTCTTCGGCTGACGTTGATAAAGCCGTCGCCGCCGCAAAGGCCGCCTTCGAGACCTTCTCCCAAACCAGTGTCGAGTATCGCGCGGACCTGCTCGATAAAATCACTGCGGGCATCCAGGCTCGTATGGGCGAAATGGCCGAAGCCATTTCAGACGAGATGGGCGCGCCGATGTGGCTCGCGAATGCCGCGCAAGTCCCAGCCGGCATGGGCCATGTCGCAACCATGAGCCAGATTCTGCGCAATTATGAGTTTGAAGAACAGCGCGGCACCACTCTGCTACGCAAAGAGCCGATCGGCGTTTGCGGCTTCATCACGCCATGGAATTGGCCGCTGAACCAGATCACTTGTAAAGTTGCACCAGCGATCGCCGCCGGCTGCACAATGGTCCTGAAGCCATCTGAAATCTCGCCTCTAAATGCGATGATCTTCACAGAAGTTATGCACGAAGCTGGTGTTCCGCCTGGCGTGTTTAACCTTGTAAATGGCGACGGCCCAAGCGTCGGCGCACACCTCTCTGGCCACCCAGACGTCGACATGATGAGCTTCACTGGCTCAACCCGCGCCGGCATCCTGGTGGCTCAAGCCGCGGCGCCAACTGTGAAACGCGTCGCTCAAGAGCTTGGCGGTAAGTCGCCAAACATTGTCCTGCCAAGCGCCGATCTTCAAAAAGCGGTCGGTGGCGGCGTCATGCAAATGATGACCAATTCCGGTCAGTCTTGTAACGCTCCAAGCCGGATGTTTGTTCCGCGTGAGAGCAATGAAGAAGCCAAAGCGATCGCGAAAGCGGCGGCTGAAGCGGTCAAAGTGCAAATGCCGCGCGAAGCCGACAAAGGCGCGATTGGCCCAATCTCAAACGGCAACCAATATGCAAAAGTCCAGGATCTGATCCAAAAAGGCATCGACGAGGGCGCAACCCTTGTTGCCGGCGGCACCGGACGCCCAGAAGGCCTCAATCGCGGCTACTTTGCGCGCCCAACCGTGTTCGCAGATGTCACCAATGAGATGACTATTGCCCGCGAAGAAATCTTCGGACCGGTCTTGGTCATGATCCCTTATGACAGTGTCGATGAAGCGGTCGAAATGGCCAATGACACCGAATATGGCCTGGCGGGCTATGTGCAAGGCGAGCCTGCTGAAGCAGCGAAAATCGCCAATCGCATCCGCGCGGGACAGATCCAAGTGAACGGCCAAGGTCCAGACTTCTCTGCACCATTTGGCGGCTATAAGCAGTCAGGCAATGGCCGCGAATGGGGCGAGCACGGGTTTGAGGAATTCCTCGAAGTGAAAGCCGTCATGGGCGCCGCTGCGGCGTAGCTTTATTTCCATCGGATTTGAGAGGGCGGGCCATTGGTTCGCCCTTTTTCTTTGCAGCCAGCTCTGTTCTCGCGCCCTTGCCTGCCAGACAATTCTCCCCCTAACATCACGCATGGGGACAAGGCGAAAGCGCTCAGCTCCCCGGATCGAACACATAAAGGGGGTTTCGTTCACATGGAATTTTTAGAGCAAATCTTAGAGCCAATCGGCATGGAAGCGCAGGCAGGCCCGATCTTATCTGGCGCCACCAACGTCTTGTTAGCCTTGGTTATTCTGATTGTTGGTTTCTGGATCGCGGGCCGAGTAGGCGCCTTTGTGCGCGGCATCGGTAAGCAGCACAAAAATCTCGACGATACGCTGTTCAACTTCCTCGGAAGCTTGGCGCGTTACGTCATCCTCGCATTCGTAGTGATCGCTGTTCTGAACCGGTTTGGCGTGGAAACCACTTCAATCGTTGCGCTTCTCGGTGCCGCGGGTCTAGCCGTTGGTCTCGCGCTGCAAGGGGCCATGTCGAACTTGGCGGCGGGCGTCATGCTGATGATCTTCCGGCCGTACAAAGTTGGCGATTTTATCGACGCGGCAGGCAATTTCGGCAATGTCGAAGAGATTACGCTTTTCACCACCGTGCTGCGGACATTTGACCATCAACAGATCATTATTCCGAACGGGAAAATCTGGGGTGAGCAAATCGTCAATCACAGCCATCACGAAGTGCGCGGCGTAGAGCTGACCTTTGGTGTGTCTTACGATTCCGACATCGACAAAACCCGCGACGTGATCAAGAAAGTTTTCGCCGATCACCCGCTAATTTTGGATGATCCGGAGCCGGTCATCGTGGTTTCGACCCTAAATGATAGCTCGGTCGATTTTGCCACCCGGCCGTTTGTCAAAGGCGAGCATTGGTTTGATGTACGGTTCACCGTGCCGGAACTGGTCAAAAAGGCTTTGGATGAAGCCGGTATCGAAATCCCATTCCCGCACCAAAAAGTCATCCTGTTCAAAGGTGACGAATAGCGCTGTCGGCAAAAAAAGAGGGGGGCTTTGCCTGCTGCCCCCCTTAAGATGACGCTGTGAAAGCAAGGAGAAAGAGAGGTCACCTCCACCTGCGTCCCCCGGACTTTCTTTTAACAAAACCTGCCTCAGCAGACCGTGACGCGGGTCACAGTTTCGCGATTTATCTGGCGTTCAGCTTGCATATGTTAACTGAACGTGAATGCTTAGGCTGAGGAGATCGACGGAAATGACTGAACTACGTCTTACATCTGCATTGGCGGCCCTTGCGGTATTAAGCGCCTGCGCAACAGCGACGCCCTATCAAGCCGCAACCGACAATCAACGCGGATATGCCAACCAGCAAATCGAAAGCAATCGATGGCAAATCAGCTTTGCTGGCAACAGTCTGACCGACCGGCAAACCGTCGAAACCTATCTCCTGTATCGCGCCGCTGAGCTCACCGATATGGAAGGCTATGACTATTTCTCAGTCGTTCAGCGCGCCACAGACGAAAACCGGCGCGTCGTATCGACCGGCTTCCACGATCCATTCTATTCCGGTTTCCTGTGTGATTACCGTTTCTACGGGCGAACTGGTCGCCTCTATGGCTATCCGCACAGTTGGTATTCCCGCCGCGCCGCGTTCCGTGGCTTTCACGGCCCATACGGCTATCACGACCCATTCTGGGGCAACGGATTCGATTTCCGCGAGATCGTTCGCTACGAAGCGACGTCAGAAATCGTCATGGGCAAAGGCGAAAAGCCAGATGATCCATCCTTTTTTAACGCCGATGAGGTTTTGATGAACCTAGCAGGGCGTATCGTACGTCCAGACGTGTGATCCCCTGCTGCGTAGAGTTTAGTAGAGTATCTGTAGAGTGGAAAAAGCCCGCCAATCTGGCGGGCTTTGACCTTTTCGATACGGGCGTCCGTCTTAGCGAGGCGCCATGCGGATCGCGCCGTCAAGCCGAACGTCTTCACCGTTAAAGTACCCGTTCTTACACATTTCGACGGCCAAAGACGCATATTCGTCTGGATTGCCCAGCCGCGCTGGGTTTGGCACTTGAGCGCCAAGCGCTTGGCGCACTTTTTCAGGCGCACCGGCTAGAAGCGGTGTGTCAAAGATGCCAGGCAGGATTGTATTCACGCGGATCAGTTCCCGCGATAGGTCGCGCGCGATTGGCAGGGTCATACCAACCACACCGCCCTTAGACGCAGAATAAGAAGCCTGGCCAATCTGACCATCTTCAGCGGCAACAGAGGCCGTGTTCACCATCGCGCCGCGCTCACCATTGATTGGGTCGAGCGTCATCATGCCAGCCGCCGATTTTGCGATGCAGCGGAATGTGCCGACCAAGTTGATTTGAATGATCAGGTCAAATTTATCGAGCGGGAAATGCGTGATCTCGCCGGTCTCTTTATTGCGGCTTGCGGTTTTGATTGCGTTGCCAGTGCCAGCGCAATTGATCAAGATCCGCTCTTGGCCGATCGCGGCGCGTGCTTTTTCAAATCCGGCATCGACGCTCTCATCAGAGGTCACGTTGACCTCGCAAAAGACACCGCCAATCTCGCTCGCCACGGCTTCGCCTTTTTCCGCATTTAGATCGAAAAGCGCGCATTTAACGCCATGACTCGCGAGCAGTCTTGCCGTTGCTGCGCCTAGGCCCGAAGCGCCTCCGGTGATGACGGCAGAAATGTTTGAGTTGAGTTCCATGAGAAGTCCTCCAATATGGGTACTGGAGGCGATGTAGAAGGAAGTACGCTAGCGGCCAATGTCTGACCCCACGGAAATCATCATAGAAAACGGTGAAACTGTCCCGACACAGCTTCCGATCCCGACGGAACGGCAGCGAAAACGCACCAAACGCAAGCTTGTTCCCAAGCTTTTGCGGGTGGCTGGGCGTATTCCATTCGCTGATGATTTAGCCTCAGCCTATTATTGTGCAATCGATGCTGAGACCCCGATGAAGGTCAAAATGGTGCTGTTCGCGGCGCTCGGATATTTCGTCCTACCTGTCGACGCCATTCCAGACGTTCTGACGGGGCTCGGTTTCACTGATGATGCGACCGTGCTCGCAACAGCTCTTGGGATTGTTGGGGCGCATATCCGCGAGCCGCATCGTATCGCAGCCCGTCGTCTATTGGGTCTTCCCGCCGCTCCTGCTCCCGAAGGGGCCGAGGCTTAGCCGATTGTTGGGTCGAAGCTTGGCGAGACGGGCAGGATTTCTGTAACCCCGCTGCCGTCTTCGGCCGTCGGATCAATCTCCATAATCGCCAGCGAGCGTTCCGCTGTGCCGTCATCGCGGAAGCGGAACAGGCCGTTCACACCCATAAAGCCATCGCGATTGATCAATTCGCCTGGCGTCAGCGTGCCATCTTCGGACAGAGCAGCAACCAATGCCGCCGCATCATAAGACACCGCGGCGAGCGAAGACGGCGCTGCGCCATAAAGGCGGGCAAACCGGGTTTCAAAATCTGCGATATCTGCCGAAGGCGCCGTCGGGAACCAAGCGCCCCGCAAGCTCGGCTCACGCCAAACATCTGGATCATCCCAGCTGCTCGTGCCGAGCATTTTAACCGTCCGCGTATCAACCCCATGATAGGCGAGCAGTGGTGCAATGCGGCGCAACCGGTTGCCGCGTTCAGGCACCAAAACCGCGACCCGAGCCCCTGAGGCAACTGCAGAGGCGATGGTTGAGGCGAAATATTCGGCCTCGGTATTCGGATTATTAGACGAGGCTGGATAGAAGCCAGAGGTCAGCATGAAGCCGCCATTTTGCAGAACCGCCGTCTGCATCGCCGCTTCGATCCGCGTGCCAAGGCTGCTTTGTGGCCCGAAAAACGCGAATTGGTCATAGCCTCTCAACGCTGCATATTCGACAATAGCAGAGACTTCCTCTTCCGGCGCAATCGATGCCAACCAAGCGCCATAGCTCGCCACAGATCGGTCATTGGAAAAGGCAATCACCGGCTTTGCATCTTCAGCCGGCTCTGCGCCCATGCCGAAGAAACCAGTCTCAACTTCCGGTGTCAGCGCTTCTTTGACCGGCTGCACATTCGCGCCGAAGAGCGGGCCTAAAACCACATCCACTTGTTTATCACGAAGCCCTTCAGCTGCGCTGACCGCTTGGCTCAAGGATCCACCTGTATCGGTCGGGATCAGCACGAGATTGGGATTATCAAAATCAAACAGAGCTAGCTCGATCCCGGCGAGCATGCCTTCGGCCTGTTGCCGCACGCGCTCATTTGGGTGCGAGAAGGGCAATAAGACCCCGGCGCGAATAATCTCGCGTCCTTCCATATGCGGCGGCGTATAGGGGCCCGCAGGAATGCTGAGATCGTCCATATCCTCTTCTTCAACCCCTGCCGTATCCGTGCCCTCACCCTCTGTTCCGGGGACGGGATCGACCCGCGGATTTCCGGTTGAAATCGGCCCGACAGGCCCGGGAGATTGGGTTGCGCATCCGGCCAGCGCCAAGAAGCCTGCAAAAAAGAGGATTGGCAGAGGCGAACGGACGCGCAATGTTGTCGGCAATGTCATCTATAATCCCTTTTTTCCAACGCAGGAGGATCGCGAAGTGAGTCGCGACTCCGACGAGCCTAATTCTCGGACCGAGGCTGCGCAAGCGCTCGATCCTGGTCTTTACATCGTCGCCACGCCGATTGGAAATCTGCGTGACATCACCTTGCGCGCCATCGACACGTTGCGCGCTGCGGATGAAATCCTGGCGGAAGACACACGGGTCGCTCGGCGGCTCATGGATGCGTATGATATTCGCGCGAAACTCACCCCTTATCATGACCATAATGGGGCGAAGCGGCGACCAGAAATCTTAGAAAAACTGTCAAGCGGGGCTGTGATCGCGCAGATCAGCGATGCTGGCACCCCGATGGTCTCTGATCCAGGTTGGAAACTCGCGCGCGACGCCTTGGATGCGGGGCACAGAGTTTTCCCCATTCCGGGCGCCTCCGCTCTGCTGGCAGGCTTAGTCGCGAGCGGCCTCGCCAGCGACCGGTTCATGTTTTGCGGGTTCTTGCCGCCGAAAGCCGGTGCGCGAAAAAGCGCCCTCAGCGCCTTGGCTGCCGTGCCAAGCACGCTCGTCTTCTACGAATCCGGACCGCGATTGGTGGACTGCTTACAAGCAGCAACAGAAACCCTAGGCGGCGCGCGAGAGGCGGCGGTCTGCCGCGAGCTGACAAAATTATTCGAAGAGACAAAACGCGGCTCGCTCAAATCGCTCTCTGAGCATTATGCTGAGAATGGTCCACCCAAGGGCGAGATCGTCATCCTGATTGGACCACCGATAAAAGTTGAGGCCGATCAAGACACCATTGATGACGCGCTGCGCCAAGCGCTGGCAACTCAGCCGGTCAAACAGGCAGCCACAGAAATCGCTGACCTGTTTGATCTGCCCAAACGGCAGATCTATCAGCGCGCCCTCGCCTTGAAGGATGGCTAATCGGGATCGCCGGGGAGCAGAACGAAGAGGTCGCCGGGCGGAAACC
The DNA here is from genome assembly GCF_056850855.1 of Hyphomonas sp. ske169. Classification (NCBI taxonomy): domain Bacteria; kingdom Pseudomonadati; phylum Pseudomonadota; class Alphaproteobacteria; order Hyphomonadales; family Hyphomonadaceae; genus Hyphomonas; species Hyphomonas sp. ske169. Next base: position 1,348,675 of record NZ_CP096146.1, read on the forward strand.
TTTGCCGCCGTCTGGCTGCGCCTAAAAGGCTATCAGATCTTAGCAAGCCGGTTTAAATGCAAAGTGGGTGAGATCGACCTTATCGCGAAGCGTGGGTCAGTGCTGGCGCTGATTGAGGTGAAGCAGCGTCCGACGACGGATGTCGCCGCATCTTCTGTCCCGCAAAGAAATTGGTTGCGGATTGCGGCAGCGGCAGAGGTGTGGGCTTCGCGTCAGACAAAGATTGCCCAGTTGGATTGGCGCTATGATCTCGTTGCAATCACGCCACGTTCATTTCCGAAACATTATCGTGATTTCTGGCGCCCTTGATTGACGCCGCATTATCGCCCTATCCCTCCCCTAATTGAGCGGGATGATTCGAGCATGCCGTTATTGAAGGAGATCTGATCATGTCCCGTACTCTTGCCAGTCTAAGCCTTCTTTGCCTGCTGCCGGGTCTGAGCGGATGCGCGACCGCGATTGTTGGCGCCGCGGGCGCAACAGCTGTTACAGCAACGCAGGAACGCTCATTTGGCGAAGCTCTGGATGACGCTGCTGTTTCAAACGAAATCAAGTCACGCCTCCTTGCGCACGGCGGCATGGGCGAGGTTGATGTTGAAGTGGCCGCGGGCCTGGTCCTGCTATCGGGTCGTGTTCAAACGCCGGAATTGCGCCTCAAAGCCGAAAGCATTGCCTGGTCAGTCAAGCGCGCCGCGGATGTTGCAAACGAGGTCCGGATCGAGTCGCCAGGCGGCTTTTTCGCGAACGCCTCAGACGAGCTGATCTCGACCCGCGTGCGGGCGCGTCTCCTTGGCTCCTCCTCTGTGCAAGCCAGCAATTTCAATGTCGAGACCTATGGCGGCACGGTCTATTTGCTGGGCATCGCGCGCTCTGCAGAAGAGCTAGAAAAAGCCGCGGAAGAAGCCAGCATTGTCGGCGGGGTCAACCAAGTCGTTTCGTATGTCAGATTGCGCAATGAGCGCGGTGAAATCGTGCCCTACACACCCGGTGCGCCCGCAGACTTTGACAATGGCGAGCTGCTTGGTGGCCCCGGCAGCTAAACCCAGCTTTCACAATCTAATTCTTTGCAATCGCGGACTTTATCCTCATATAGGCGACGCCAGATTGAGGAGCTGCCATGAGCTTGCGCGTTGCGATCCAAACCGATCCACTCGAAACCGCGGTCGTTGAGTCGAATACGACTTTCGCGCTTGCCGAAGCCGCGCAAAAGATTGGCGCTGAGCTGTTTGAGTATCAGCCCGAAAATCTCTCTTATCGTGAAGGGCGCATCACCGCATATGCCCGTCCGATGACGGTTCAGCGCGTTCCGGGAACGCCCGCGCTTTTCAAAGACCGCATCTCGCTTGATCTAAGAGAAGACGTTGATGTCGTATTGATGCGGCAAGATCCGCCCTTTGACATGGCTTATATTACCGCCTGTCACCTGCTCGAATTGCTCGCGCCAGACACATTGGTGATGAATGACCCCACCCACGTGCGGTCGGGCCCTGAAAAGCTCTACCCGCTTTTAGTGCCTGAGTTTATGCCGCCCACTCTGATTTCGCGCGATACCACGGAAATCGCGGCGTTCCGAGCCGATCATAAAGACGTGATCGTCAAACCTCTTTACGGATTTGGCGGCGGCGATGTGTTCCGGGTGAAACCAGATGATAGTAATTTCGGCGCGCTGATCGAACTCTTCCTCGGACGCACGCGCGAGCCGCTGATCGTTCAAGCCTTTCTCCCGGCGGTCGCAGATGGCGACAAACGAATCATTTTGATCAATGGTGAAGCGGTCGGCGGCTTTAATCGTGTGCCTCTGAAGGGCCACGCTCGATCTAATCTAGCCGTCGGCGGCACCGCAGAACCGAGCGAGCTGAGCGAGGCAGACCTCGCCATCTGCGCCGCCATCGGCCCAGACCTAAAGGCGCGCGGACAGGTTCTGGTTGGAATTGATGTGATTGGCGGACGCCTCACAGAAGTGAACAACACCTCGCCAACCGGCGTCCAACAAGTTCGTGACTTTACAGGCCGCGATCCAGCGGCAATGTTTTGGCAAGTTGTGCAGGATAAGCTTGCCAACAAATAGCCGCACGGCCACAATAGGAGCCATGAACATGAAAGCTCTTTCCATCGCCTCTTTAATCGCGCTTGGTATTGCAGGGACTGCCTGCTCGCAAGACGCGGAAACAGAAACAGAGACCGTTCAACCTGCTGAAGAAACAAATGCGGCAGCTGATGTTGGCGGTAGCTTCAATCTCGGATTGCCAACCGAAATGGGTACTGGGGCCCAAGCCGATACAAGCGGGTTCAATCTTGCTTTGCCCGGCGACGCACCTGCCAGTACGGATGGGTTCAACCTCACGACAGAAGTATCGGCGTCGAATGGCCTCTCGGATATCCCTGAAATCGCGACAGATATTGTGCCTGCGGATGCCGAGAACGCGATTCCGGAAGTGCTCGAAACCGAAGCCGCAGACGACGAGCCGGTCATTCGCCTCGAATAAAAATATAGCTCGTTCTTTATTTGTTCCAATCTTTCTGATACTGAAGTATTTAGAAAGGGTGGAGCAATGGTCGCACGCATAACCACATTTTCATTTGAAGGCATTGAGGCAAAACCTGTCGATGTACAAGTACATATGGCGGGCGGAAACCAACCGGCTTTTATGATTGTCGGCTTGCCCGACAAAGCGGTGGCGGAAAGCCGCGAGCGTGTGCGCGCCGCATTTAGCGCAATCGGTCTCGCACTCCCGCCTAAACGGATCACAGTAAATCTTGCTCCTGCCGACCTCCCTAAAGAAGGCAGCCATTATGACCTTGCGATCGCACTTGGGGTGATGGCGGTGATGGGCCTGTTTCCGGCGGATATGCTGGACGGCTATGCGGCGCTTGGGGAACTATCGCTCGATGGCCAACTCGGCCCAACTCTAGGCGCTCTGCCCGCAGCGATTAAAGCCCTCGATATGGATTTGCGCTTGATTTGCCCTGAGGTCTGCGGCCCCGAGGCTGCTTGGGCGGGACAAGGCAATCTCGCCGCACCGAACCTGATCAGTTTGATCAACCATTTTACCGGCCGCGCGCCGCTGAGCTGTCCGCCGCCTGGTGAGATCCCAGCTTCTACGACTGGACCCGATTTGCGGGAAGTTCGCGGCCAAGAAGGTGCCAAACGGGTCTTAGAAATCGCAGCGGCGGGCGGTCACAATCTCCTTTTTTGCGGCCCGCCGGGATCAGGAAAGTCCATGCTCGCCAAGCGGTTGCCCGGTCTGTTACCGCCTTTATCCGCCCGGGAACTTCTCGATGTGTCCCAGATCCAATCGGTGTCGGGACTGCTGGAGCGCGGACAACTCTCTCGTGAGCGCCCTTTCCGCGCGCCGCATCATTCCGCCTCGATGGCGGCATTGGTCGGCGGCGGCGTGCGCGCTCGGCCCGGTGAAATCTCACTCGCTCATCATGGCGTATTGTTCTTGGACGAATTGCCGGAATTCTCCGCCCAGGTCTTGGACAGCCTGCGCCAGCCGCTCGAAGATGGCGTCGTCACAATATCGCGCGCCAACCGGCACGTCCAATATCCGGCTCGCTTTCAACTCATCGCCGCGATGAATCCCTGTCGCTGCGGCGGCGGGCATGGCGATGGCGCCTGCCGCAAAGGCCCAAAATGCGCGGAACACTATCAAGCGCGGCTCTCCGGTCCATTCCTCGACCGGATTGACCTGTTCTTCGACACCCCGCCCGTCACGGCCATCGACTTAATCCTCCCGCCAAGCACCGAAGGCAGCGCTGATGTCGCAAAGCGGGTTGCTCAAGCTCGAGAGGCTCAACAAGCTCGATATGAGGAACTCGAGGATCACAATCACGCCCGCGCCCTAAATGTCGATGCGACGGGTGATCTACTAGAAAAGCACGCGCTCCCGGATGCCTCTGGGCAGGCTCTGATTGCCGATGCGGCGGTCAAGCTCGGCCTCTCCGCGCGGTCTTATCACCGGGTCTTGAAAGTCGCGCGCACCATTGCTGACCTGGATGGCGCCACACAGGTCAAACGGGTGCATGTCGCTGAAGCGCTGTCCTATCGTCGCCGACCTGCACAGGAATTACAAACAAACCGGCCAAATGCGCTGGCATATTAAGCGGCGAAATTAAGCAAATCCTCAGCAGCTTATGTCATGCTGGCTGAATGAGTGATGAGTCTGCAAAACTAAGCCCGGAACAGTCTTTCTTGGCCACAACCAGTCATGAAATCCGAACGCCGTTGAACGGCATCCTCGGAACCGTTTCCTTGCTACTCGAAACTGAGCTCTCTCCCGCCCAGCGTGAGTATGCCGACGCGATCCAAAACTCGGGCGAGCGATTGTTAGATTTGCTCAACAATATTCTCGATTTCGCGCGCCTCGATTCTGGCTCTATTGCGCTCTCCTCGGAAGTTTTTCGACCCAGCGCTCTGGCGCGAGAAGTGGTCGAACTCTTGTCGCCAAAAGCGCATGCCCACGGCCTTGATATTGCGCTGCGCTGCCGGATCGATCGCGGACTCACACTGCGCGGAGATGCCGGAAAGACCCGCCAAATCCTGTTCAATCTTATCGGCAATGCGATCAAATTTACCGAGACTGGCGGCATCCTTGTCGACCTGTCTCATGAGAACGGCACACTCACCGTCGACATCTACGATACCGGCCCTGGCATTTCGGAGCAGGGACAGGCCGATTTGTTCAAAGCGTTTCAACAGGTCAGCCATGAAGACGCCCAAAAAGATGGCGGCGTCGGGCTTGGCCTAGCCATCGTACAGCGCATTTGTGAGGCGCTTGGCGGCGACATCTCGGTCACCAGCACCGTCGGATTAGGGACCCGCTTCCGCGTTCAAATTCCATTTGCTAGCGAAGCCAGCAATCTCGACTATGCGGCGAACGACCCCATCGAAGGCCGGATCGCGCTGGTAGGATTGCCGGCGGCTAGCACACTTGCAGTGACAGAAGCCCTGACGCGGGCAGGAGCAACAGTTTTGAATGTGGCGCCGCCAGAAGCCGCGCTTTCAGTCAATGCGGATCTCATTTTTGCGAGCGCAGACCTTCCCCAAGCCACGCTTCAAGTCTTGTGCAAATTCGCCCCAGTGCTGATCATTCTGCGCCAAGAAGACCGCGCAGAAATGCCAAGGTTCCGCAAAATGGGCGCCTCCGGTTGGCTCGTTCGGCCGCTACGCGCGGCGTCTGTGGTAGACCGAACCGGGCTTGCCATTTCGGGCGAGAATAGTCCGCCCGAAGAAACTGAGGGGTCTAAGAGCGGCCGCGTCCTGATCGCCGATGACAATCCAATTAATACACTGATCGCGCAACGCGCCTTGGAATCGTCAGGATTCACCGTCACGGTGGCAACAACTGGGCGAGAGGCCCTCGACGCCGTCGAGCAAATCAGTCCAGACTTGATTTTGATGGATTTAAGGATGCCCATCATGGACGGTTTTGAAGCGACGCGACGCCTCCGAGCAAACGGCATTAAGACGCCGGTGATTGCGGTGTCGGCAGAAATCAATCCGGAAATTGAACAGCGCGCCCGCAAAGCCGGCGCGGACGGCGTTGCGGCAAAACCGCTTGAAGCCGAAGCCCTCCGCCAACTCGCCTTCAAATGGGTCGGCCTATCATCTCAAGCAGGCGCTGCGTGAGCGAGGCGACGGCGGACACCACACGGTCTGAGTCTAGGCTGCTCCGCGCGTTCAAGTCGCTAAATGACCGGAAAATGGCCGCGATGGTCATTCTCTCATTCGCTGCAAGTCTTCCCTATGGTGCGGTACTAGGGGTACTGACCGCGTGGCTTACGGAAGAAGGTGTCGGTCCAGCGGTTATCGGGGCGATAGGCCTCGGAACCATGGGATACGCGTTTAAGTATCTCTGGGCACCAGGCTTCCAACGCGCCAAACAGCTTCCCTTCTTACGGATCGGGGGGCGCCGGTCGTGGTTGCTGTTTTTGCAAGCAGCGATCTCAGTTGCGCTAATGGTGCTCGCGTTTTCCAATCCGGCTCAAAATATCGGCCTGGTCACCGTAATTGCATTCGTCATTACATTACTCTCTCCGACCCATGACCTGATCCTCGATGCCTGGCGGATCGAAGTTGCAGAGTCAGAAGAAGACAAAGACCTTATGTCGGCGCTATATCAATTCGGCTACAAGGCTGGCGGGTTTGTCAGCGGCTTTCTCGCGCTCATCCTTGCCGCCCGGATCGGATGGGTGAATGTTTATCTCATGATCGCGGTGTTTATGGCACTTTGCATCATCGGCAGCTTACTGGCCCCCGAGCCAAAAGCGACGAAAACGGCGGAAGATGGCAGCTATGAACATATCAGCTTCCAACCCAGTTTACCGCAAAACTTGGTCAATTTCGGAGTTGCTATTGTCGCGCTGAGTTGGCTGGTTGCGTTTGCGCTAATCGGCAATTTCTTGATCTCATTTGTGAGCGATCCCGAAGGCTCAAGCGCGCGCTTATTTGTCCGCAATCAAGGGTGGTTGATCGTCTCGCTCACGGTTCTTGTGCCCACGATAACTTCAGCTTGGTTGGTATTCACTCAAAACGGCAAGCCCTCATCAATCCGTGTCGGAGCGGCAGCGCCGAACAAAACGATAGCGTTTCAAGGCGTCTTGTTTCGAGCTATTTTTGATCCCCTGATGGATCTGCTCGTACGGCTCAGATGGGGCATCATTCTGGTTATCGGCTTGGCGTTGATGTACCGTTTTACAGATGCCGTATGGGGCTCGCTTGCCTATGCCTTCTATCTTGGCGAGAATTATGGTGCGCTGGGGCATTCACTCGACGATGTGGCCATCGCGTCGAAATTCTCTGGCGTGATTGCCACCATATTTGGAGCCTTTCTCGGCGCTGCATTGATCACCGTTCTGGGGCGAATGCCGATCCTTTTTATCGGCGCTATCGTCGCAGCGGTCACTAATCTTCTTTATGCAGATCTTGCTGCAGGCGGCGCTTATGTAGATGCATTCCTCGCCCTAACCCGATTGGACGTTCCCCTCATTGCGTTCGCAGAATGGGCCGCCGTTATGCAGCCGGAAGAAGTGGCCATCCCGCCTGATCAAGGACAGCGCATGGCGCGCTTGATGCTGACAATATTCGCTGAGAACATTGCGGGCGGCCTGGCGCTCGTAGCGATAACCGCATATCTAACCAGCATCGTGAACCCGCGGTTCGCAACGATGCAGTATGCGCTCCTGGTTTCGCTCACAATGCTGCTGGGAACACTTGGCCGCGCCTGGTTGGGCGAACTGATGGAATCAGACGGATTCTACAATGTTTTCGTTCTGACCTTCTGGCTTGGCGGTATCGCGGTGGTGCTTTGTGTCCTCGAATGGATCCGCCAATCGAGAACCAAAGACGCTTCAGAAAGCCTTATTCTGAACCAGCAAATCGCAAGTTCGGCCGACTAAGACCCAACCCGGTCAATGTCGAAAGCCGCAACCGTAGCCAGATTGACAATATCGTTCACCGTGGCGCCGAGAGAGGCGATCTGAACGGACTTGGACATGCCGAGTAGGACGGGTCCGATGATCGTCGCACGCGACATCCCTTCCAGCAATTTGGTCGAAATCGACGCTGAGTGGATGGCCGGCATAACCAATACGTTCGCTTCGCCAGATAAGCGTGAGAATGGATACAGCACTTTGTGCATCGGGTTCAGCGCAACGTCTGCTGCGATGTCGCCTTCATATTCAAAATCGCAATCACCACAGGCATCCAAGATCGAGACGGCGTCGCGAACTTTTTCAGCGCGCTCGCCCATCGGGTTGCCAAAGGTCGAATAGGACAGGAACGCGACACGCGGCGTAAATCCAAGGCGTTTTACAGCATTTGCAGCTTCTTTGGCGATCCCAGCCAGCTGCTCGCCATCTGGCAACTCATTGACGCTGGTATCGGCGATGAAGATCGTTTTCCCGCGATTGATCACCATCGACATGCCGATCACGTCGGAGTCTGGTAGTGGGTCGAGTGATAAACGCACGTCTGTCAGACACACATCATAATTCCGGGTCACACCAGTCACCATGCCGTCGGCATCACCATGGGCGAGCATGCAGCAGCCGAAAACGTTCCGGTCTTGATTGACCAGCCGTTGCGCATCGCGCTTCAGGTATCCGCGGCGCTGCAAGCGGCCATAGAGATAATCCGTATAGTCAGCATTGCGGTCTGATAGGCGCGCATTGATGATTTCCAGTGCCCCTTCTGGCACACCCATTTGCTTCATCGTCCGCTCAACTTGCGCTTCCCGCCCGATCAGGACCGGGTGCCCCAGTCCTTGCTGTTTGAACGTCCAAGCGGCCCGGACGACTTGCGGTTCCTCGCCTTCGGCAAAGACGATCCGTTTTTGATCGCGACGAACTGCAGATTGAACCCCTTGCAGGAACGATGCAGTTGGGTCGAGCCGGCGCGCCAAGGAATGGCGATACTCTTCCATATCCGCAATCGGCTTACGCGCGACGCCGGTGTCCATCGCGGCCTGCGCAACGAATGGCGGAATAAAGCTGATCAGACGCGGGTCAAACGGCGTCGGGATGATATAGTCGCGGCCAAATTGCGGGCGGGCGCCGTGATAGGCGGCGGCCACTTCATCGGGCACGTCTTCACGGGCCAGTTCAGCCAAAGCGCGCGCTGCGGCGACTTTCATTTCTTCATTGATCCCGCGGGCACGGACGTCGAGCGCGCCGCGGAAAATATAAGGGAAACCGAGCACATTATTGACCTGGTTTGGGTAATCAGAACGGCCGGTCGCAATAATCGCATCACCACGCACGGCTTTGATTTCCTCGGGTCGGATTTCCGGATCCGGGTTCGCCATCGCGAAGATAATCGGATCCTTGGCCATTGATTTGACCATGTCCTGATTGACCGCACCTTTGACTGAAAGACCAAGGAAACAATCGGCGCCTTCCATGGCTTCCGCCAAGGTGCGTTTCTCAGTCTTCACCGTGAATGCCGACTTGAACTGATCCATTTTCTCAGTCCGGCCTTCATAAAGAATGCCGGAACTATCGGCCATTAGGATATTCTCGGCTTTGACCCCGAGATGCCGGATCAGTCCTGCGACGGATAGACCGGCAGCGCCGGCGCCAGAGACGGCGACTTTCAAGTCTTCTAAGCGGCGTCCGGTGATCGCGCAGGCATTGATGATGCCAGCCGCTGCGATGATCGCCGTACCATGCTGATCATCGTGGAAAACAGGAATATCGAGTTCGTCCCGCAGGCGCTGTTCAATAATAAAAGCCTCCGGCGAGGCGATGTCTTCGAGATTGATCCCACCCCAGGTCGCGCCGATATTGCGCACGACCGTACAGAACTCGTCCACGTCCTTGGTTTGCACTTCGACATCGAAACTATCGATGTCTGCGAACCGTTTGAACAGGACTGATTTACCTTCCATGACGGGCTTTGAGGCCATCGCCCCGAGATCGCCTAGACCAAGGATGGCGGTTCCGTTTGAGATCACCGCTACAGTGTTGCCTTTGGCCGTGTAATCATAGGCGAGGTCTTCGTCCTCCCCGATTGCTTCGACGGGCACCGCAACACCAGGACTGTAGGCCAAAGACAGATCGCGCTGCGTCTGCATTGGCTTGGTTGGCATCATTGAGATTTTGCCGGGTACCGGGTGAGCGTGAAAATCAAGCGCTTCTTGATCGGTGAAGCTTGGACGCTTGGTGGTCATGATCGAATCGCCTTTCGAGGCTTTTAAATTTTGTGGAGCCTCATAAGCCTGTCCGCAAGGGGGGACAAGCGTTTGTGATTGCTTTATTCGAGATGCCTCTTGAAGGATTCGCAAGACTGTGCCCGACACCGCTAAACCTGTGAAAACACCCAAGGCGCCGACGCCCTTCATGGCGCAATATCTCGCCATTAAAGCGCGTCATGAGGATGCACTTCTGTTTTTTCGGATGGGCGACTTTTATGAATTGTTCTTTGAAGACGCTGTTCGCGCCGCCGAGATTTTAGACATCACGCTGACCTCACGGGGCGAACATGATGGCGAACCGATCCCCATGGCAGGCGTGCCCTATCACGCTGCAGAGGGGTATCTTGCGCGCTTGATCAAATCCGGAGAGCGGGTCGCCGTCTGTGAACAGACCGAAAGCCCCGCCGAAGCCAAAAAGCGGGGCTCAAAAGCGATCGTCAATCGCGAAATTGTGCGTATCGTGACCCCTGGTACGATTACCGAAGAGAGCCTGCTCCCCGCACGCCAAGCCCAGGCGCTTGTTGCGGTGGTGTTTGGCGCAGGTGGTGCCGACGCAGCATTGGCGGCCTGTGACGTCTCAACCGGATATTTTGAAGTGCTGGCTTTCGCACCTGAGGTTTTATCGGAAACCCTTGGCGCCTTGCCGATCCGGGAATTGCTGATCACGGAACGCGACGCAGAACGGCCATTGATTGGCATTGCCAACGAGGCGCTAAAACTGCCGCTCACCTATCGCCCAAACAGCGCCGCCTCGGCAAAGTCCGGAGAGCGCCTGCTAAAGGACGCCTTCAAAGTCGCGGCGCTTGATGCTTTTGGAAGCTTCTCAAAGAGCGAGCTTAGCGCATGCGGCTTGCTCCTCGACTATCTCTCGCTGACGCAAGCAGGTGCTGACATCCGGCTCGATCCGCCCAAGCGGAACGCGAAGTCGAGCGCGCTCAGCATCGATCCAGCCACGCGCGCGAGCCTGGAGATCGACATTGCCCTAAACGGCGCGCGGCAAGGCACGCTGCTCGACACTGTGGATCGCACCCTGACCTCGCCCGGCGCGCGGCTTTTGGCCTCCCGGCTAGCGCGGCCCGAAACCGATCCAGGCGTGATCACAGAGCGCTATGACTCGGTTGAGTACTTCCTCGCCAATGAACACTTGCGAGAGGCCATCCGCAAGCGCCTGAAAAGCGCACCGGACTTAGAGCGTGCCCGCTCTCGCATTCGATTGGGGCGCGGCGGACCTCGGGATCTGGCTGCGATTGGGGCAGCGCTAAAGGCGGGTGAAGCCGCTGTCGCTGAAACCGCGCGTGCCCAAACCAATCCACCCGGCCTGATCGAGGCCGCATTGGCGGCGCTCACCCTGTCCAATCAGCCCGATCTTGCGGCCCTGACCTCTGATCTGACACAGGCGCTCAGCGACGATCTCCCGACGCTCGCGCGCGATGGCGGATTTGTGGCCGATGGTTGGGACGCCGCGCTCGATGAAGCCCGGTCGCTCAAATCTGATAGCCGTCAGATCATCGCTGAACTGCAATCGCGATATGCAGAGCAAACCGGCATCGGCGCGTTAAAAATCAAATTCAATAATGTGCTCGGTTATTTCATTGATGTGCCAGCGCGTCACGCCGATCCGATGATGCAAGCGCCACTGGCTGAGACCTTCATTCATCGTCAGACCCTGGCTTCAAATGTCCGCTTCTCAACCGCGGAACTGTCCGAGTTGGCGGGCAAAATTTCGCGCGCAGATGATATTGCGAAGGGACGCGAGCTCGCGGTGTTCGAGGCATTCTGCCAACGGATTGAAACACTTTCCGATCCGCTCAATGCCGCCGCGCTCGCACTCGCCGAGCTTGATACAGCCAACGCGAACGCCGAATGGGCGCATGAATGCCAAGCGGTTCGCCCAACACTTGCGAGTGACCCCGTCTTCCGTGCCGAAGGCTTACGTCACCCCGTGGTGGAGGCCGCCCTTCGCAAACAAGGCGATGGCTTTACCGCAAATGACACTTTGCTCGATGCGACAGGCTCAGACGGCCCGCGCTTAGCGCTGGTCACAGGCCCCAACATGGCCGGTAAATCAACCTATTTGCGGCAAGCCTGCCTGGCCGTAATTCTGGCTCAGGCAGGACTATATGTTCCGGCGCGCCAGTTAACGCTCGGGCTTGCGGACCGCGTGTTTTCTCGCGTCGGCGCCAGTGACGATCTCTCGCGTGGGCGCTCGACCTTTATGGTCGAAATGGTCGAAACCGCCGCCATCCTGACCCAAGCCACAGAACAGTCCTTCGTCATCTTAGATGAAGTGGGACGAGGGACGTCCACTTATGATGGCCTCGCCATTGCCTGGGCTGCGGTTGAGCATTTGCACAATACGAATAAATGCCGAGCTCTGTTCGCGACGCATTATCATGAGCTGACAGGGCTCGCTGAGGAGTTGCCCGCCGCCACCAATCTTTCTCTCCGCGCCAAAGAATGGAAAGACGAGCTCGTCTTCCTACACGATGTTCATCCAGGGCCTGCAGACCGGTCTTACGGCGTACAAGTTGCCAAACTCGCGGGCTTGCCCGGGCGCGCGGTGCGCCGAGCCGAGCAGGTTTTAAAGAAACTAGAAGCCGCGCCTGACGCGGTTGAAACACTCCCGCTATTCGCGGCCGCGATTGATGAGACCGAGGCCAGCGATCAGGTCGACCCGCACCCCGCGATCGATCTATTGGACACGATTGATCCCGACGCGCTAACCCCGCGCGACGCGTTGGATCTGATCTATCGCCTCAAAAACAGTCTCTAGGCGGCTTGTTGGTTCTTCAGGTCGAACTTAATCGTATTCTGATCTGAAGACTTGCCCTGCTGGGCCTGTTCGGTGGCGAGTTTGATGAGATCGTCGGGTTCAATGCCCGGGCGCAAAGATGAGCCGCCAATCGAACATTTTATGTAACCGACCAGCGTATCGCTCGGTTTCTTCATGAGCTTAAAGATATCGAGCTCATCTGTTATTGCGCGCGCGACTTTGCTGGCATCCCCATAGGCCGATCGCGGAAGGACAATGGCAAAGACGGTGCCGGAGAACCGGGCGCAGACACCTTTATCGCCCGTCGCTTTGGCGATGATCTCCGAAACGGATTTGACGATGAATTCTGATATATCCATGCCCGCACTCTCATTCAGAGCTTGAACATTTTTCAGGCTGAGAACGAGCACTGTCAGCGAATAGCCATTGGCGAGCGCCTCGCTCGATTTCTCTTCAAGAAGGCTGACAAAGCTTTGGCGATTGATCAGTTCAGTAACGGTGTCGCGCATCAGGTTTTCGCGAAGTTTCCCGACTCTTGAACTGAGCTTAGAGATTTCCCCGTGCGTGCTTTGTAGCGCGGTCTGAACCCCTAGCGCAGACTTTTTAGACGCTTCGCCTTGTTCAATGATGCCTTCAATTGCGCCAACGATCTGTTCGCGCGTGGAATCGAATGGAAGCTGTTGCTTGGCCCGGTTCAAGGATGAGACATATTCATCCGTGCTTGAGATCGCTTCGGTAACCAGCGATTGTGCGCCTGCAACTTTGTCCTCAATCGCCCGGCTAATCGTTTCCAAACTGTGCTCGCTCGCGGCACGGTCTTTCAGGTGAGCATCGAACAGCTGGTGGATTTCAACCGCGCTAATCCCGCCATTCTCTGCGAGGATTTCATCGAGCTCCTCATTCAGCGATGGATGGCTTTGGGCGGCATATGTATACCAGACCGAATAGGCTTTTGGTTCTGCTAAACTTCGGTGTTGCATAATCAGTTTAAACGCCGCTTGCCCGGTCTCTAATAAAATAGATCGAGGCGACTTTATTTTACGAGTCGAAGCTGAATTAGATTTAGGATCATTTATCATTCTGATTCCAGTCCACGTTCTAATTGATTAATACTTCTATCAACCTAGTGTTGAGCGGCTTTTAACCCTTTCCTTAGATTTGGAGGCCGGCGCAGTAACCAAGCATTAAGATCCTGGGCCGACTGCTCACGATTGCCAGTCTGACTCGCGCTATCGACGCTTAGCCCAATATAATCTACACCGACCGAAGAATGGGTTGCCGCCAAAAGCGGTAGACTTGGGCAAAATAAGGATAGCTGGGATTTCCATGGCCTACGAAACACTCTTAACCGAGGTCGATGGCGCAGTGGCGGTCATCACTTTGAACCGTCCAGACGCAATGAATGCTTTTAATAACCAACTCATGGATGAGTTGACCGCGGCGCTTGACCGGTTTGACACCGACCCTGAAATTGGCTGCATCGTGATCACTGGCTCCAAAAAGGCCTTTGCCGCAGGCGCCGATATTAAAGAGATGCGCGAGCTTTCTTATATGGAAGCTTATTATCGCGACTTCATTACCAGCAATTGGGAACGCGCCGCGCGGACGCGAAAGCCGCTCGTCGCCGCCGTCAACGGCTATGCGCTTGGCGGTGGATGCGAGCTTGCGATGATGTGCGATTTCATTCTGGCGGGCGAGAAGGCGAAGTTTGGTCAGCCAGAAATCACAATCGGCGTCTCACCTGGCGCAGGCGGCACGCAGCGCCTGACGCGCTTTGCGGGCAAGTCAAAGGCAATGGAAATGTGCCTGACGGGCCGCATGATGGATGCCGAAGAAGCTGAGCGCTGCGGCCTTGTTTCACGGGTCTTGCCCGTCGATGATTTGGTTGAAGAAGCCAAAGCCGTCGCCAAAAAGATTGCGTCAATGCCGCGCGCGGCGGCGATGCTGACCAAAGAAATGGTCAATGCCGCTTACGAAACCCCGCTCAGCCAGGGCGTGATGTTCGAACGCCGGCTGTTTCATTCGCTGTTCGCGACTGAGGATCAGAAAGAAGGCATGGAAGCCTTTGTTGAAAAGCGTCAGGCGCATTTCAAAAATCAATAGGCGCCACCTTTCAGCCGCATATTAAAAGAGTCAGCAGATTCTACACGAACACCGCATGCAGCGGTTGACGCAGCGAGGTGCATTCTGTACTTAGCGCCTCTTCGCCAGATAGGGCGACCAAAGGAGTTTTAGATGGCGAACACGAAATCAGCCAAAAAGATGGTGCGCAAAATCGCAACGCGCACCGAAGTGAACAAAGCGCGCCGCTCTCGGATGCGCTCATTTGTTCGCAAAGTTGAAGAAGCGATTGAGTCCGGTGACAAAGCCGCCGCTTCTGAGGCCTTGAAAGCAGCGCAGCCAGAAATTATGCGCGCAGCTGGTAAAGGCGTCATTCACAAGAATACGTCATCGCGCAAAGTTTCGCGTCTTTCTGCACGCGTCAAAGCGATGGCCTAAGCGGTTTTTTAGCCGTTTCTATACTGATAGAATTGCATAGCCCGCTGGCCTCGCCATGCGGGCTTTTCATTTGCGTTCGTGTCGAAAATTACCCAGTGTCTCATTATTGAAAAATCCACAGGGAAAGCGCGTTTTTAGCGTTGACAGAACAAAGCTTGAATACACTGTCACCGCAATAGGTTGAAACCTGTCAAGCCGATCTTTTTTTCCTTTTTTTTGTGTGATTCTTCAAGGGCTTTCGACGAGTCAACCGGGACTCTCACGAGCATGATAGGGTTTCTTCAGTTGCCACGAAAATCCGTCTCTGGTTAACTATCTTTATCGACGGAATGTCCTCTGTGCACAGCGTATTTGGGGCAGGTTTGTAAAAGCCTGATCAGAGGGCGTGTCTGTTCCGTTCGGTCACCAAGATGAACAAAAAAAGAATTCTAAGAAAGGAACATCTGATGGGGCTGACGCATGGGGTTGATGGGCAGAAGGCTGCACCCAAAACGGGAGACACCGTTGCTCATCAAGGTGCAAAAGCAATCTGGTCGAAATCGCTCGAAGCTGTCGAAGCGGAAACCAAGCCAGGCAACGCGCAGCAATGGCTGACCGCCATTCGCTTTGTCGCGGAAGTTAATAAGTCAATTGTGATTGCGGCACCTGATCAACTCACCCTTGATCGTGTAACATCGGATTTCGCGCGGCCACTGCAACAAGCGTGGCTGAAGCTGGATCCGAAAAACCGCCGATTGAAGTTTGAGCTTTGGGGCCGGGTCCCTGAAGACGTCCGCGATGTAGTGGGCGACCCTTGGCTGAGCGAAGACGCGCAGGCTGTTGCCGAAACGGATGATGTCCAGGCTGAGTATGAAGCTTTGGATCTCGACCACGCGATGACATTCGCGACGCTGGTCTCAGGTCCGTCCAACGCACGCGCCGTCGGTCTCGGCAAACGCCTCGCAAAAGGCGCGCCAATTCCAGCTGGCGTGATTGTCATCTATGGCCAGCCCGGCACTGGCAAAACCCACATTCTCAAGGCGATTGAAGCTGATGCGCAATTGCGCGGAGACAAGCGCCGTCTCGCTTATATTTCTGCCGAAGAATTCATGACCCGGTTTGTGAATGACTCGCGGTCTGGCGATACCAGCGCGCTGCAAGCCTATGTGAAGCAGAACGATCTTCTATTGATTGACGATCTGCATTGGATCGCTGGCAAAGCGAAAACCGACAAAGCCTTCTTTGGCGCGCTGCGGGCGGTCACCTCTATGGGCGGCCATGTGATCATCACGGCTGATGCGGCGCCGGGCGACATGGTCGGTCTGTCAAAAGAGCTCGCCGGTGAGATCAAAGGCGCGGCCTCTGTCGAAGTCGCGATGCCAGACAATGAAATGCGCAAAGCGATTATTCGCCGGCATGTCGACCTGATCGCAAAAGACACACCGAATTTCGCGCTCACAGATGCGATGGTTGAGCGCATCATCGCCACTGTGCGCGGCGCCGGACGTGAGCTATGCGGTGTCCTCTGGAGCCTGCAGCTCGAAACCGGCTATGGCGAACTTGCCCCAACGCCAGAAATGCTGGAAACCGTCATCCGCCGCATCGCGGGTGAGCCGCGGACGCCGACGCTCGATGACATTAAGCGCACTTGTATGGATCTCTATCGGATTTCAAAAACCGACATTGAGAGCGCCAGTAAAGTCCGCACAATTTGCCATCCGCGCCAGGTCGCCATGTATCTGTCGCGCGTGATGACCGATAAGTCATTCCCGCAGATTGCGACAGCTTACAAAAAGAAAGATCACACAACCGTTCTTCACGCCTATCGCAAAGTCAAAAAGGCGCTCGACAAAGGCGATCGCGACATGGGCGAGGAAATCGAACGGGTCAAAAATGCTGTCTTCGATCGCCTCGCTGGCCACGATCAAGCCTGATCCACAGCCCGAGGCTGACAAAGACTTGCATTTGGCTGGAAATTCGTGACTTTAGCGGCCCGCTCCCGAAAAGGAGCGGGCTGATTCGTTGATGCGGGACAAGAAAACACGTGGGCAAGACCGGATTACCGGCAAAGGGATGATGAGATGAAACTGACGATCGAACGCGGCGCGCTTTTGAATGCGCTTGGACATGTCCAAAACGTCGTGGAACGCCGGAACACGATCCCGATCCTGTCCAATATCTTGATTGACGCAAAGGGTGGCGAAGTGAAGTTCACCGCAACCGATCTTGATATTGAGGCCGTCGATCACGCAGACGCAAAGATCGATGATGAAGGCGCGGTGACCGCGCCAGCCGGAACGCTGTTTGATGTCATCCGCAAGCTGCCCACCGGCGCTGATGTTGAGCTGGAACTAAATCCGGAGAACCGCCAGCTCGCCATTCGGTCAGGCCGGTCAAAATTCTCTCTCCCGACCCTACCCGCTGGCGACTTTCAAACCATGACGCCGGATGAGGACGCCACCGAGTTCGACCTCGAAGCCGCAAACCTCCGCCGCCTAATTGATAAAACCCGGTTCGCTATCTCGACCGAAGAGACGCGCTATTATTTGAACGGCGTCTATCTGCATACTGCCGACACGGATGCAGGTAAGAAATTGCGCACCGTTGCCACTGATGGCCACCGCCTGGCCTTGTCAGAAACGGACGCCCCAAAAGGGGCAGAAGCGCTGGAAGGCGTGATCGTACCGCGCAAAGCAGTGGGCGAAGTGCGCCGCCTGATCGATAGCGAAGATGGCGACGTTTCGGTCTCTGTATCAGACACCAAAATCGTCTTCAAATCCGGCCGCGCGCAGCTGACCTCCAAACTGATCGATGGCTCGTTTCCAGACTATGCGCGCGTAATCCCAAAAGGGAATGCCAAGGCGCTGATCATCGACAATAAATTATTTGAAGCCGCCGTGGACCGCGTCGCTACCGTGTCTGCCGAGCGATCACGTTCAATCAAGCTGTCGCTTGCTGAGGGCCGTTTGACACTCGCCGTGAACAGCGCCGAAACCGGCCAAGGGCACGAAGAAATCGAGTGCGACTATCAAGAAGACGAAATGGATATTGGCTTTAACGCGAAATACCTGCTCGACGTAACGGCCCAAATCGAAGCCGAAGATGCCCGCTTCCTGTTCAATGATCCCGCCTCACCGGCCCTGGTTCTCGATCCCGGTGATGAGAGCGCACAATATGTGTTGATGCCGCTAAGGGTCTAGTGACCGCTCTAACTCGCCTTCGTCTGACTGACTTTCGTAGTCACGCCGCACTCGATCTTAAACTGGATGCGCGCCCCGTTTGCCTCTGGGGCTCGAACGGTGCAGGCAAGACTAATGTGCTAGAGGCGATCAGCCAGCTCGGGCCTGGCCGAGGACTGCGCGCAGCCGCCCTTCCCGACATGACGCGCCACACGGGTGAGAATGGCTGGACCATTTCTGCAACGCTTGATGATGAGCGCAAAATTGGCGTCGGCCTAGAGCGCGGCGCGACGGGGAACAAGCGAACCATTCGGCTTGATGGCGCTCCAGCCACAGCGACGGATCTCGCCGATCTGATCCGCATAGTCTGGCTCACGCCCGCCATGGACAGCGTGTTCCGCGGCGGGGCGAGCGAACGGCGGCGCTTCTTTGATCGGCAAGTCATGGCCCATATTCCTGGCCATGGCAGCGTCTCCAGCCGCTATGAAAAAGCCATGCGCGAACGCAATGCCTTGCTTGAGCGCGGGCGCGTGGACCCGGCCTGGGCCGACGCAATTGAGGGCCGTATGGCCGAAGCGGGCGCCCTGATAGCCAGCCATCGCGCGCGCGTGCTGACGGCCCTGCAAGACGGTATCAATGCCCGGCCTGAAGGCTATTTCCCGAAAGGCGATCTCGCGCTGGAGGGCGAGGCTGAACGATTGGCGAGCGAAGGCGCTAGCCTGTTCGATATTCAAGACTTAATCGCCGAATCCCTCGTCAAAGGCCGTTATCGTGATCAAGCCGCCGGTCGCACACTGTCTGGTCCTCATCGAACCGACCTCACGGTGATCCACCGCCCCACCGGCGCACCCGCAAGCGAGGCATCGACCGGTCAACAGAAAGCGCTCCTGATCGGCTTAATCCTCGCTAGCGCCCGCGCGCTGTCCGAAGATGGCGACGGCCCGAGCCCGCTCATCTTGCTTGACGAAGCCGCCGCACATTTGGACCGCGACCGCCGCGCCGCCTTGTTCGATGAGCTGATCGAGCTGGGTGGACAGGCATGGCTCACAGGCACCGAAGAATTCCTGTTCGAGGCGTTTGGGGACCGCGCGCAACGCGTCGAAATCCAAGCAGAGGCAGATGCGGTCTAATCCAGGTCGATTTGCTTGCTGACAGAGGCCCCGGCCCCGCCTAACTTGCCGCCAGCATCGATTGAGGCCTCTCATGCATAAATGTGTTCTCAGCATCCTCGGGCTTTCGCTCATCGCCGTCACAGGGTGCGCGAGTACGCTGCAAAGCGATGTTGAGGCCGCGCTCTATAATCCAGATCATACCGGCATTCGTTGGGGATTGGTCCTCGCTGATCTCAGCGGAGAGGAATTGCTCGCCATCAAAGCCGATGATCGGTTCACGCCCGCCTCGAACACGAAAATCATCACGACCATGGCCGCCTATCATCATCTCGAGGCGCTTCAGGCACCTGCCAATAATCCCGGCACGCAAGTTTTTGTTGAACAAGACCACGGAGATGCCGCCCCTCGCCTGATCCTCAAAGGTGGCGGGGATGCCATGCTGAAGGACGCCCCTGATTGCGAAACCACTTGCCTATCCGCCCTCGCAGACCAGGTCGCAGGCTGGGGACTTGAAGAGATCAGCGCGGTGGTCGGTGATGATACGCTGTTTCCATTCGAGCGTTGGGGACCGGGCTGGAGCCAAGAAGACCTGACCTTCTATTATGGCACAGCGATTTCTGCGCTTAGCGTGAACGATAATTTGGTTTGGATAGACATCGCGCCAAGCGACACACCGGGAACGCTCGCCAGCGTTACTTGGCAAGACGGCAATGACTATTTTGCGCTCAACAATCAGCTTCAGACCGCGCCCGTAGGCAGTCCCTGGGCGATGCGGATCGAGCGCTTACCCGGAGCCGATACCGTGCGGGTCTATGGCGAAATACCCGCAGGCGCCGCGGCGCGCACGTATCGGCTGGCGATTGATAATCCTGCGGAATACACCGCCTGGCGGTTCAAGAACTTGCTTACCGCCAGAGGAATATCCGTCGGCGCGATCGAGACCCGGCACCGGCCCCTCGCGCTGATCGATGAGGCGCCTGGCCCAGACGACGAGATCGCACCAGCGGATTTGGCGATACACTCCGCTGCGCGTTCAGCAGCTGCAATCCTTCCGCCCGCGCCGCTCACAGAAAGCCTCAAACGAATATCAAAGGACAGCGAGAATCTTCATGCGGATCTGGCGGTGCGCCGGCTGGGCCTGCTTGAGGGAACGGGATCGCGCGACTATGGCGTGGCCGTTTTAAACGCATTTCTCGAAGAGGCTGGGCTACCAGAGACGGGATATGCGCTGCAGGGCGGCTCGGGCATGTCGATCTATAATCGGATCAGTCCGCGCAGCATGGTGCAATTGCTCGCCTTCGCTGCCACCCAGCCCTGGTTCGATGACTGGATCGAGGATCAACCGATTAGCGGCGTCGATGGCTCGCTGAAGCGCCGCTTTGTCGGCACGCCGCTTGAGGGGAGAATCTTTGCGAAAACCGGAACGCTGAATGGCGCGAATGCACTGTCGGGCATGATGATCGCTCAGAGTGGCCGCAAGCTTCTCTTCTCAATTATCGCGAATGATCGGCCGACAACCGCCCGGTCCGCCATCCCTGAAATGGATGCCGCTTTGGTCGAAATCGCCGGACGTTATTGAGCCTCTGCCCCGAACCATTCGACCAGCCAAGGATTGATCAGGCTGTGCATCTGATAGTTCAATCCATGCTCGCCGCCCGCAACGATCCGAACATCCGCCTCTGGCATCAATGCCTCTAATTGCGCGGCGCTTGAGACCAACACCGTTGGATCGGCATCGCCGTAAATCGCCAGCGTCGGCACCCCGGTGGCTGCCAGCCGTTCAAACGTCTCCTGGCGTCCTGTCATCGGCATATGGCGCAAAGTGGAGAGCAAGGCTTGCAGATAGCCGCGATACTCGAACTGTTCGGCGACATCGCCTTTTAAGAGGTTCTCCGGCGCCCGCGCTTGCTCATCATATTGAGGATCACCAAGCAGAATGCCTTTCCCGATCATCCGCCAGATCCAGTCGCCGACCAGCGGCGTTCGCAACAAAACAGCTGTCGCTCCATCCGCGCCCGCCGTGTCGAGCCCCGCAGGGACTAAAAGGACCAAACGCTCGACGCGCTCAGGATGCCGCGCCGTAAATTCTGCGACGATCGGGCCGCCCATAGATAAGCCTGCGAGACCAAAGGGCTGATCAATATCCAAACCATCGAGCAGCTCGGTCAGCGCACGGTCGTAAAAATCAACGTCATAGCGAGTGGAAGGACGGTCCGACCAACCACGCCCAAAATGGTCAAAGCGTAGCGTCCGGAATCCCGCCGCATTCAACGCTTCGACATTTTGCTGATAGATGAAGTTTGGTGTCGAAAAGCCGTGCACCAGAACAATTAGTGGCCCAGATTCTGGCCCCTCCAATCGATAGTGAATTTGGCCATCCGTGAGCGTAATGAACTCTCCAGGCGCCTTTGCGCGCGCCTCATCATTCAGGGGCTTCAGCCGCAAATCTGCGATGAGATAGATCGAGATTAAGACGAATAAAATGAGGCCGATACCCCGGATGAGCCACTTCATTTTGATCTCCTGAACACCCAAATTTTGACCTTTTTTAGGGGCTTTTCGCAGGGGCAAGGCCAGGCCAAATGGCAAAGACCAGAACAAAGCCCATAAGGCATTGTTATTATTGCGTTTATATCCCCGAAAAATACCAGCTTCGGATTTCCCTTTTGGGTGTAAATCCCTTATAAATTCAGGGAATTCGACGAATCACTTGCGAGGGTCATTCCTATGACAGATGCGGCCGATAATAATCAAGAATATGGCGCCGACTCGATCAAGGTCTTGAAGGGCCTTGAAGCCGTCCGAAAACGCCCGGGCATGTATATTGGTGACACCGATGATGGCTCGGGTCTGCACCACATGATTTACGAGGTGGTCGACAATGCGATCGACGAAGCCTTGGCCGGGCACGCCGATGAGGTCACCGTTACGCTCCACCCTGACGGCTCGGCTGAGATCACCGATAATGGCCGCGGCATTCCGGTTGGCCAACATGCCACCGAAGGCCGCTCCGCGGCTGAAGTGATCATGACCGAATTGCACGCGGGCGGTAAGTTTGACAGCAATTCCTACAAAGTTTCTGGCGGCCTGCACGGGGTTGGCGTCTCGGTTGTGAACGCGCTTTCGGTTTGGCTCGATCTGACCATTCACCGTGATGGCTCCGAGCATAAAGTTCGCTTCGTCGATGGCGGGCGCACAGAAGCGCCCTTGCAGGTTGTGGGTAGCAGCCCAACCAAAGAAGATGGTTCGCCTTATACCGGCACCGCAGTGCGCTTCCTGGCCAGCCCAGAGACGTTCACGATGACCGTCTATAATCGCAAGACGTTAGAGCACCGCCTGCGCGAGCTCGCTTTTTTGAACTCAGGCGTTCGGATTGTCTTCAAAGACCTGCGCGAAGCTGATCAGTACGAAACTGTGCTCGAATATGCGGGCGGGGTTGCGGCCTTTGTTCAGCATTTGAACGAAACCAAAAACGCCTTGATCCCTGAAACGATTTTCGTCACCGGCGAAAAAGACGGCATCACGGTTGAAGCGGCGCTTGAATGGACAGACGCCTATCATGAGAATGTGCTCTGCTTCACCAATAATATCCCGCAACGCGATGGCGGCACCCACTTGGCTGGTTTCCGCGGCGCACTGACCCGGATTATCAACAAGTACGCAACTGAAACCGGCGCGGCGAAAAAAGAAAAAGTCGACATTACGGGCGATGATGCGCGCGAGGGTTTGACCTGCGTGCTGTCGGTAAAGGTTCCCGACCCGAAATTTAGTTCGCAAACCAAAGACAAGCTGGTGTCTTCAGAAGTCCGCCCTGTGGTCGAAAGCCTGATTGGCGAAAAACTCTCCGAATGGTTTGAAGAGCATCCCAAAGAAGCCCAGCAAGTGATGATGAAAATTGTCGAAGCGGCAGCGGCTCGCGAAGCGGCCCGTAAGGCGCGAGAGCTGACCCGGCGCAAGACGGCGCTCGATATCACCTCCCTGCCGGGAAAGCTCGCCGATTGTCAGGAAAAAGATCCTGCCAAGTCTGAAATCTTCATCGTGGAGGGTGATTCCGCGGGCGGTTCAGCCAAGCAGGGCCGCGATCGGTCAAACCAAGCTATCCTGCCGCTGCGGGGTAAAATCCTAAACGTTGAGCGCGCGCGTTTCGACAAGATGCTGTCTTCTGATCAAGTCGGCACGCTGATTATGGCACTTGGCGCAGGGATTGGCCGAGACGAGTTCAATATTGAAAAACTGCGCTATCATAAGATCGTCATCATGACGGATGCGGACGTTGATGGCGCCCACATCCGGACGCTGTTGCTGACCTTCTTCTATCGGCAAATGCCGGAAGTGATCGAGAACGGCTATCTCTATATCGCGCAGCCCCCGCTCTATAAGGTTTCACGCGGCAAGTCTGAGCGCTATCTCAAAGACGATGATGAACTGAACGCTTATCTCATCGAAGCCGGGACAGAGGGCGAAGTCCTGATCCTCGCCGATGGCACACAAATCGCGTCTGAAGACTTACGGGAACGTGTTCGTGCAGCCTCCCAATTCAAACAAGCTCTGTGGCGTCTATCATTGCGCGCACCTGGCGATATTGTTGAACAGGCGGCGATGGCGGGTGCGTTAGCACCTGGCGCGTCTGACGAAGAAGCCAAAGCGGCGGCGGCCCGCCTCAACATCATCGCAGAAGAAGGCGAAGACACATGGGACGGCCGGTTTGAAGATGGCAATTTGATCCTGTCACGGGAAGTGCGCAGCGTTGAAGAAAAGGCCGTGCTCGACGCGCAATTGCTCAGCAGCGCCGATGCGGCCCGCTTGAACGGCATCGCGCAGAATATTCGCCCTATCTATGTTGAACCGTCTATTCTCAGAAATGAGAAAGCGGGCGAGGTGGCTGTGACCGGGCCGGTGAGCTTGCTTGAAGCGGTGCTGACATCGGGACGGAAGGGACTGAAAATTCAGCGCTATAAAGGCCTCGGCGAAATGAATGCCGATCAGCTCTGGGAAACCACGCTGGACGCCAATGCAAGAACGCTCCTGCAAGTGGAAGTCGATGATGCGCTGGAAGCGGGCGATATGTTCTCGCGCCTGATGGGCGACGTGGTCGAACCTCGCCGCCAGTTCATTCAAGACAATGCGCTGGAAGCTGAAGTCGACGTTTAAGTCGTCTCTAAAGTTTTGACTTGGCTAACGGTTGGGCGCGAATTGCCTTTGCCGTAAAGCGCGACTTTGAGTTTCGAGATGGCATGAACCAAAGCGTTCGGACCATACTTGATGTCGCCGGTGAACTCGATGTTCGGGAAGCGATCAAAGATCTGTTCATAGGCCACGCGCAATTGCATTTGCGCGACCCTTGAGCCGAGGCATTTATGCACGCCATGACCGAACGCGATATGTTTGTCGACATTATCACGCGTCAGGTCGAAGACATCCGGATTTTCAAACACGTCCGGATCACGATTGCCCGCGCCATACCACATCACCACTTTTTCGTCTTTGGCGATGCGTTGACCGTTGAGCTCGAACTCATCCAGCGCTGTGCGGCGCATGTGTTTGACGGGAGAGACCATCCGCAACGCCTCTTCCGACATGCGCGGGATGAGCGACATATCGTTTAAGACCATCGCCCGCTGTTCAGGCCATTCGGTCATCAGTTTGATCGTGCCCGACAGCGAGTTGCGGGTTGTGTCATTGCCAGCAAAAATGATCAACAGCCACGATCCGTCGAGATATTCTTGTGGCAAGAGTTCATCATTCAGCTTGGAATGGGCGATGACGGTGAGGAGATCTTCGCGCGGATTTTTCCGCCGATCGGCCATTACGCGAGCGCCATAGGCGAACATTTCTTCAACGACTTTTTTGAACCGGAACGGGAATAGAGGTTCGCCGAGGAAGGTCCGCCAGGGATTCGCCATGAATTGCGACGCCATTTCCAGATAATGCATCCAGTAAACGATTTTCTGGCGATCTTCTTCATCGACGCCGAGCATTTCGCAGAGCGTGAAGAGCGGCAACTGATTTGAGAACAGTTTGACGAATTCGACTTCCGGCCCGTTGGCTTCTAAATCGTCGAGCAGGTCTTCAACTTTTTGACTGACCCGCTCACGTAACACTTTCACATAGGCTGGGATGAAGAAATCCTTTTGCTGAATCCGCATCTGCATATGTTGCGGCTCATCCATGCTGATCAGATTGTCCATCGCCGCGCGGACAAGGATTTCAGGCTTCCAATGGTCACGTGGCGGGACGGCGAGATTGATACCGCCGCGCTGTGAGGAAAAGACGTCGGGATTAAGCTCAACGGTTTTGATGTCATCATAACGAGAAACCGACCAAAATCTGTCGCCGCCGCGCCCCATTTGAGACCACATGACCGGCGCCTCTTCTCGCATCTGCCGATACAATTCATAGGGATGTCCCCGCACCCACGAATTCGGGTTCCACAATACGAAATCTGATTCCAGCGACGGATAGACCGCTTCATTTGCCGGGTCGACTTGGCCGCCATCGGTTAAAATATCGTCGCTGACCAATTGCATCTTGAGCTCCTCATCTGCGATCGCAGTGTTTCGTCTTTAAGATAGAATAGGAATCGAAACCGGTTTGTCGATCCATCACCTAAGGTCCGGTTGTAAACAGCCCGTCCCGCGATTGATGGACACGCCAGAACATCAAACCCAAAAGCGAACTATGGTCACATAAATTTTATTTCGCGGGCGATGCTGGTTTTACTCCAGAAGCAACATGTTTATGCACTTGAACTGCTAGAAATAGCGGTTTTTTGACTTGTCCAAAATCGTTTTTTGCTGGCATATGTGCGGCATGGGGATAGTAAGTAGCCATAATCAGGATCACGCTGTCTGGACAGGCCGATATTGGCTGAAAGACCGGAACCGAGAAGGCGTGCCTTTCTCGATCTGGATACGCGTCATTGATGGCAAACTGACCGGTACATCGCTTGAACCGAATGTATGGGCTTTGATCGACAATGAAGAGCTCGACGCGACCTTGAGTGGGCATGTCGCGGATGAAGAAATTGCCTTCCTGAAAACCTATACCGCTTTCGAGCATGAGCCCGTCTATTTTGAGGGCGAACTTTCGGACGATGGACGGCGAGTCGTCGGAAAATGGTATTTCGGTTGGCCGCATGAATGGTCCGGTCCGTTTGAAATGACATGCAGCGCCGCAGACGCGACCGTCTCAAAATACCTCGCATCCAAAAACAAACCCGCATAGCCGCCTTCAATATCCACAATCGATGCTGGTCATTCCGCGCGAGACATTCTACAGCGCGGCGATGTCATCTTGGTCTTCTCTCGCGCCGATATTGATTGCGGTCTTTGCCATCGCGATGGGGTCAAGCATTGATGCAATGGTCAAAGCCATTGCCCCGAATGCGGGCCTGCACCATTTATTGGCGTGGCGGTTTCTGTTTGGCGGCATCATCGCTCTTTCGGTATTCCGCATCCAAAAGCGCCCAACACCGAGCTGGTCGTCCATTCGATTTCATACGATGCGCGGCTTGGTGCAGCTCGCCTGCGCCTATACATTCTTCTTTGCGCTGATCCACCTGCCGCTGGCCGTCGCAACGATTATTGGCTTCACTGCTGCACTGATGGTGCCTTTCGTTGCGCGCGCGCTGCTCGGCGAGCGGGTGACACGATTGGCGCTCGTCGCCACCCTGATTGGGTTTACAGGCGCAGTCCTCGCCGTGATGGGGCGCCCCCAAAGCGGGGAAGCGAGTGAGCTTTGGCTGCTAGGCGCGATCAGCTGTTTCCTGGCTGCGTTTTTGTATGCTTTTGGTCTCGTGCTGCTGCGCATGCGCGCCACGCATGAAGATGCCACGACGATTGCGATGTTTACCAATGTCGTGCCCGCCATTGCATTGCTCCCCATCACGTTCGGCCTGTTGGGCCCACCAGACTGGAGCGACATTCCGCTGTTTCTGATGTTCGGTGTGTTGGGTTTTGCAACCTGGTATTTGATGACGCTTGCTTATGCGCGGGCGCCTGCGCAGAGACTGGCACCACTCGAATATTCCGCCCTGATCTGGAGCGGCTTGTTTGGGTCTGTGTTCTTTCAGGAATATCCAGGATGGCAAACCTGGCTGGGGGCTGTTGTGATTATCGCTGCATGTTTGATCGTCGCTTTTGAAGATCGGTTTGCCACTCGCAAAGAGACTGGCCAACCGGTCAGCGATCTACCTGAATAGTTGCTAAGCGTCGCTAAGCTCGCGATAGCGTTCAAGCATACCATCGAGTGCTTCTGTGCCGCCCTCCCCCATATACGGGACCACGAGCAGCATAAATTGCAGCACCGTGTCATGGATCAGAGCCGGACCATCGCGCTCGCTACCTTCGATCAAATCATGACTTAGCCAAAAGGTGAGCGTGGACAACATTTGCTGCACCAAAGGCGCACGCAAGCGCCGGTCGAGGTCGACGAGATTACGTTTTTCAAGCTGGCCGATCACATTCTCAATCGCCTGGCGCTTCATGGCCAAGATCTTGCGGAACCGACTGGCAAGCCCGGGATAACGCTCCATCATGTCGCCGACATTGCGATAGAAGAAGCGGAAATCATAAATCTCTTCGAGCACGATATAGATGAAGACCCAATTGTCTTCGATCGAGGTCACCGCGCCATGCGAGCCGCCAAGGATGATTTGCATCTCTTCTTCAAAGCGATCGAACAACGCCTCAATAATCGGCTCTTTGCCCTTAAAGTGATAGTACAGATTGCCTGGCGACATATCGAGCGCGTTGGCGATATCAACAGCCGTCTGTTTGGCCTCCCCTTCAGAATTGAAGAGGTCCAAGCTCACATCAAGAATACGATCACGTGTCTTCATCTTTTGCAGTTCGCGTCATGGCTGAATTGGCTGTTTCGCCAGTACATTTGACAGTAAAAGGTCAATATGAAACGAATTTGATCGGCCAAGGTTATTCTAATTTAGACTCTTAACCATAAGAGCAAGCCTTGTGCCGGACGAGGGATCCCTCGTTCTGGGAGGTAATCGGAGGCATTTATGAGCAAGACCGCAGACTATATTGGTGAAGCCGCGGCGGATTCCACCACAGCGCTCAACCCTTTATTGGGCGGAATTAACCGCCAGGAACTTTTGGGATCGGTCGCCATGATGTTGCGACGGACCAGCACCTCGCCGATGGCCAATGCTAAGTTCGCGGGCAAGATGGCCAAGGAAAGCTATGACATTGCCATGGGCAAGTCAGATCGCGCGCCGGATCGCAAAGACAAACGATTTAAAGATCCGGCTTGGGCCAATAATCCCTTCTATAAGCGCGGCATGCAAACTTATCTCGCGATGCAAGAACATCTCGAGGATTGGGTCGGTGACCTGAAGCTTGGTGAAATGGAACATGCGCGGGCCTCCTTCGTGATGAACATGATCACCGATGCGATCGCGCCAACCAACGCTTTTGCAACCAATCCCGCGGCGAAGAAGCGGGCGATCGATAGTGGCGGCTTGTCGCTGGTGAAAGGCCTTCAAAACGCTTATGAAGACCTGACCAAGAATGGCGGCATGCCAAGCCGGGTCGACAAGAAGCCATTTGTCGTGGGCGAGAATGTTGCCATCACGCCGGGCAAAGTGGTCTGGAAGAATGAGATGATGGAACTCATTCAATACACGCCGACCACTGAAGAAGTGCGCGAAATTCCATTCCTCAACATCCCGCCACAAATCAATAAATTCTATGCCAG
Source organism: Hyphomonas sp. ske169 (assembly GCF_056850855.1). NCBI lineage: Bacteria > Pseudomonadati > Pseudomonadota > Alphaproteobacteria > Hyphomonadales > Hyphomonadaceae > Hyphomonas > Hyphomonas sp. ske169. The sequence continues at coordinate 1,377,623 of NZ_CP096146.1, forward strand.
TGACTTGGATCCGATCACGTCTATTGTGCAATTCCTGCTGAAAGAAGGCTTCCAAACCTTCATCATCTCCTGGCGCAACCCGACCAAAGAGCATCGCGACTGGGGCATGTCTGAATACGTGGACAGCTTGATCCAATGTACCGAGGTGATCAAGCAAATCACGGACTCCGACAAGATCAACGTTTCTGGCGCTTGTTCTGGCGGGATCACCACAGCAACCTTTGCAAGCCTGCTGGCGGCCGCCGGTGATGATCGGATCAACTCGCTTACTTTCCAAGTTTGCGTCCTTGACCCAGACCAAAACGATAGTGAGCTTGGCCAAATGGCGTCTGAGCGCAGCCTCGAAATTGCGCGCCGCTATTCACGCCAAAAAGGCATCCTGAAAGGCGATGACCTGGCCCGGATGTTTGCCTGGATGCGCCCGAATGACTTGGTTTGGAACTATGTCGTCAACAATTATCTGATGGGCGAAGATCCGCCGCCATATAATGTCCTGTTCTGGAACGATGACACGACGAACCTGCCTGCACAGCTGCATTCTGACTATCTCGACTTTGGTTTGCAAAAACCATTCACCAATCCGGGAACGGTCGAAGTTGCAGGCCATATGGCCGATCTCACCAAAGTTGATGTCGATGCGTTTATCGTCGCCGGCGTCACCGACCATATCACCCCTTGGAAAGCCGCTTACCGCACGCTCCACCTGCTGGGCTCCAAGAACAGAGAGTTCATTCTCTCAAATTCCGGGCATATCCAATCCCTTCTCAACCCTCCCGTTAATCCAAAGGCAAAATACTTTCGTAATACGAGTATTGAAGCGACAGCTGATGAATGGGCTGCGGGAGCTGAAGAAGTTGCTGGCTCTTGGTGGACTCGTTGGGCAGAGTGGCTCCACGAACGCGGTGGCGACATGAAGCCAGCGCCAAAAGAAGGCGGATCAGAGCAATTCCCACCGCTCTATGACTCGCCGGGGAAATATGTGTTCGACTAAAGGCGACAAGACCTTCACGCGGCACTGACAGGAAAAGGAGGCCCGAATGGCCACCAGGAAATCTGCCGGCAAAGCGTCCGCTCGCCTGCCTGAAATAAGCATGGAAACCATCGGGGCGCACACCGTGCGCGTTGGATATTGGAAAGCCGAGCGGCGGTCGACCAAGCGGCCTCTGCTTTTCTTCAATGGCATCGGTGCGAATATGGAGCTCGCATTCGGGCTCGGCGACTGGATCCGTGACCGCGAAATTATCACATTCGACATGCCAGGCGTTGGCGAAAGCCCACCCGCGCGCTTCCCCTATCGCCCTTGGATGATGGCGCGGCTCGCCCGCAAGCTCTGTGACCAGTTCGGGATGGAAGATGTCGACGTGATGGGCGTCTCTTGGGGCGGCGCTATGGCGCAACAATTCGCTTTCCAGTATCGCAACACAGTCGGCAAACTGATCCTTTGTGCGACGACTGCGGGCATGACCATGGTGCCGGGCAAGATTAGCGCAATTTCCAAAATGGCTGATGCGCGGCGGTACACCGACCCAGATTATATGCGCGAGAATTTCCAAAAACTGTATGGCGAAGCCGCCGACGAAGGTGCGGGTCAGCATATTGAAAACCTGCGACCGCCGGCGCCGATGGGCTATGTCTATCAGCTGACCGCCTTCCTCGGCTGGTCGTCTCTGCCATTCATTCGCTTCCTGCGCATGCCGACTTTGGTGATGGCCGGGGATCGCGATGCAATCGTTCCGATGGCGAATGCGCACATCCTGAACTTCGCATTGCCAAATTCACGGCTGCACGTAGTGGAAGATGGTGGTCACTTGTTCTTGGTCACTCAGGCCGAAGAAACAGTGGGCGAGATTACCAGTTTCTTGGATGAGCCGATGGAAGCGATGCAGCCAAAATCGGTTTGGGAACAGGGCTACTCCGCCGCCTGAAAGCGCTATATCGCTTACGAACGCCACCCCGGATAGGTCATCCGCATTCTGTGTCGGATCCAATGACGATTGGGGCGGATGACCCCATTTCCTTCTGTTTCGCGCCTTTAAAAGTAGCGCAACAAAGGAGATCGGACCATGCTTGGCGGTAAACCCACAGACGAAATGACCCGGAACGCGTTTCAGCCCTATCTGAAACCGGGTGAGACCCTGCAACACACGGCCTATGGCATCAAACAGCCCAACATCCTCTTGATTGCCGGATTGATGCTACTTGCAATTCTGCCCGGTGTAATCGCGGTTTACGCGCTCATGAAACATTATCGCGTGGGCCTCACCGACAAGCGCCTGATTATTCTCCAAACCAAAGATATGAAAAGCTTACAGGTCAAAGAAATGCGAGACTTTGATCTCGGCGATCTCAAGCGTATGGATGTGAAAACCTCGATCGGACCAATTTTCACTAATCTGAGGATCGCCGACGCTGAGAAGCCCTTTTTTGCAAAATTCCATCGCGCTTATTCGAAGAGCAATCGCAGCGAATCCAAGGGCATTGTTGACGGGATATCAGGGGCGCGCGCGTTTACATAGGCGCCCCGGCGCTAGGCGTTTTGATGCTTCAGCGCGACATCTTCACGACATTGCCAGAGGTTCCGGTTTTCGCGTTTTGAACCAGCTCCATGCTGCGCAAATACGGGATTAGCGCGGCGCGGTCCTGCGGCCGGCTAAAGTGATAACCTTGCAACTCATCGCAGCCTTGCTCGCGCAAGAAGCGGGCTTGGGCTTCGCTTTCTACGCCTTCCGCGGTGACGGTCAGGTTGAGGGCATGCGCCATCGATATCGTTGCGCGGGCAATTGCCCTGCTCTGTTCGCTCGTCTCTAGCCCGCGCACAAAAGCCTGATCGAGCTTGAGTTTATCGAACGGAAAACGCTGCAAATAAGCCAATGAAGAAAAGCCCGTGCCGAAATCATCCATCGCCACGCGAAGCCCAAGCCGCTTCAGCTTACGCAAACGCTCCAGAATGAACGCATTGTCCGACAGAAACACGCTCTCAGTGATCTCAAGCTCAATTCGGCTTGGATCAATCCGCGTCTCATCTAGCTTTCGCGTGATCAGTGAAATCAGTCGGCTCGAATGCAGCTGCAAGGGCGAAACATTGATGCCCACTTTCGTATTGGCTGGCATTTCTAGCGCCGCATCAATCGCATTTTCGACAACACGATCGCCAAGCGCGATGATGATGCCATTATTCTCTGCAATCGGAATAAACTCTGATGGCGACACGGTACCGCGCACTGGATGATACCAGCGCGACAGCGATTCAACTCCAACAATCGCGCCTGATTGAGCGTCAACGATTGGCTGGAACTGCAGATCTAGCTTGTTCTCATCAATCGCGCTGACAAGATCTTGCGCTAGCTCTCGCTGACCTTGTAGCCGCGTCTTGAACGCTTCAGAATATGCTTTCCAGCACCCGCCGCCACTCGATTTCGCTGCCAATAAGGCGAGATCGGCCTCATGCATCAGGACATCGACATCATTTGCTTCAAAATCGATGGTGCGCACGCCAATGCTCGCGGCGCATTGCACATCAGTGTTGGCGTAATGGAAAGGTTGCTGCATCGCCTCTGTGAGCTCTTCGACAAACTTGGTCAAACGATTGCCAGTCTTGCTACGAGAGACGAGTAAGGCAAAATCATCGCAACCAAATCGGCAGAGCAAGTCCATTGGTTCGCTCAACATTTCCAGGCGTTTGGCGACCAATTTCAAGATTTCGTCGCCGCCCGTTTGTCCGAACGTGTCATTCGTCCATTTGAAATTATCGAGATCAATCCAGACTAGGGCGGCTTCAGCGGAATGCCGGATCGAACTCGTCAAATGCGCTTTTAGCGCCTCTTTGAACGAGTTGCGGTTGAGCAAGCCCGTCAGTGGATCGTATTCATTCAGGAAGGCCGCTCGGTTTTCACTCAAGCGTAATTGGGAAATGTCGGTCGCAGAGCCGCGATACCCTGCATATTGTCCATCCTCAAAGATCGGACGCGCCGAAACTTTCCAGAAGCGTGTGTCCACCTCAATCCGGTCGTCAAGCTCCAACTCAAGCGCCACAATTTCGGAGCCACGGGCAATTCTGGCTCGCAACAGTTCGCGCTCGGGCGATGGCGTGAACAAAGACAACCAATCTTTTCCGTTCAAAAGCTCCCGCAATTGCTCGCCGAGCATCTCATCATTGCTGATATCGGTTAACTCGCCTTCAGTATTGATCGACCAAAAAAATGTGTTCGTGGCAAACCCAACATCGCGCAAAACACTATTGATTTCACGCGTGCGCTCAGCCGCCGTTTCAATTTGAGTCAGCTGTTTATCGTAACGCGAGTAATACCAGCGCGTGCAGATTGCTAGGCCGCTAAAATAGGTCAGGATCACCAGCGACACGATCGAAGAGGCTAGTTCAGGCTGCATCAGTGTATTGGCGAGAAACCCGCCCACTGTCGCGGCGAGAATGATCCGTCCAAGTTGCGGCATGTATTGAAGCAGAACTGCCGCCGAGAGCGTTGTGCCGGACAAGATCGCCCCAAATACGAGATACCCTTCAGGCGGATTGATGAGAGCGATTCCACCGGGAACGACACCCCAAGCGACACATAGCGCTACGAACGGAAAGCTCCGTGTTAGAGCGGCAAGATTCCCATGCCCTTCAAAAACCTCGGACCGCTCCCGCGAGCTTAAAAGAAACAGCGCGCCACAAAGCAGGATATGAGCCGACAACCAAAAATCGAACAACACATTCTCAGTGATGTGGTTCATGAACAGGACCACCGCCATGACCAAGCTCGCCATGAACAGAACCGGCGACACCAAAGACACGAGCGCGATTTCCCGCGCTGCCCTAATGTCTTTCTTTCCGGACGATAGATTCACATATCTTAGTGAAGGTTTCTGTACCGTTCGCATATGCCAATCACCCACTCAACGCATATCGGGCAGATTAACGGATATTCGAAACAGAAGCGTTGAAAGCCGCGGCGGGATTGAACCGTCTTTGTTTACATCTCAGAAACGAAAACGCCCCGCACATGAGGCGAGGCGTTTGCGGAATTGGGTATCAGGCGCGCTAGACGTCGAGCAATAACCGCTCTGGATCTTCAAGCGCTTCTTTAACGCGGACCAAGAAAGTCACCGCCTCTTTGCCATCAACGATACGGTGGTCGTAAGACAGAGCAAGATACATCATCGGCCGGATCACAACCTGTCCATCAACAACGACCGGGCGCTGTTCAATCCGGTGCATGCCAAGCACGCCAGATTGCGGCGGGTTCAAAATTGGAGTCGACATCAGCGAGCCGTAGACGCCGCCATTGGTGATCGTAAACGTACCGCCTTGCATGTCAGCAATCGACAGCGTGCCATCGCGAGCTTTCTTCGCAACATTGCCAAGCTCGGCTTCGATCCCGGCCAATGAAAGCTCATCGCAATCCCGCAGAACCGGAACCACGAGACCGCGCTCGGTGCCAACCGCCATACCGATATCATAGTGGTTCTTGTAGATAATGTCGGTGCCATCAATCTCGGCGTTCACAGCAGGGATTTCTTTCAACGCAGAGACGACCGCTTTCGTGAAGAAGCCCATAAAGCCGAGCTTGACGCCGTGCTTTTCGAAGAAGGCGTCTTTATAGGCTTTTCGCAGTCCCATCACCGCGCTCATGTCCACATCGTTGAATGTGGTCAGCATCGCAGCTGTATCTTGAGCCTCTTTCAAACGGCGGGCGATCGTCTGACGAAGTCGGGTCATCCGGACACGCTCTTCCCGCGGACCAATGTCGCGCGGGGGTTTCGCTTCTGCTGGCGCAGATGCCGCCTTCGGCGTGTTTACATAAGCAAGTGCATCGGCCTTTGTGGCGCGGCCATCGCGGCCGGTTCCAGGAATATCTGCCGGATTAACGCCTGCTTCCGCGGAGATCCGGCGAACAGACGGCGCGACAGGGCGATCGCCGGTTGCAGCAGGGGCAGCGGGGGCCGCTGGCGCAGGCGCCGCAGCAGCAGGCGCGGCAGCACTTGCACTGGCGCCAGCTGAAATGCGGGCAATCACAGTACCTGGCGTTACGCCATCACCTTCAGCAACCAGCCATTCGGCGATCACACCATCGGCGCTCGCTGGCACTTCAAGGGCAACTTTGTCGGTCTCGATCTCGGCGATGGTTTCGTCTTTCGAAACGGCCTCGCCAACTTGTTTGAGGAAGCTTGCAATTGTGCCTTCAGCAACGCTCTCGCCCATGCTGGGCACTGTGACATCAACGCTCGCACCGCCCGAGCTTGCCGCCGGCGCGGCAGCGGGCTCTGGGGCAGCGGCTGGCGCTGCCGCTGGGGCTGAAGCCGCCGCACCATTGGCGCCACCAAGGCGTCCTAGGAGCGCGCCAATCTCAACCGTATCACCTTCGCTGGCAACAATTTCGCTCAAGGTCCCGGCGGATTCAGCGGACACTTCTACCGCCACTTTGTCGGTTTCCAGTTCGACAAGGACATCATCCTTCGCGACCGCGTCTCCGGCAGATTTCAGCCATTTTCCAACCGTCGCTTCGGTAACGCTTTCGCCCAATGTTGGGACTACGATATCGGTCATATTTGGTCTCTGTCTTCGTCTTGTTCTTGTTTGGGTTAAGTGACCAGACTGTCTTCTACAGGCTTGTCGCCGAGGGCGGCTGAGATGAAAGCATCTTTCTCTCGATTGTGGGTTGAAAGCAAGCCCGTCGCCGTTGCGGCAGCGGGTGGGCGCCCTGTATATTTAGGACGTGGATGCTGACTTCCAATATGGTTCGCAGCCCATTCCAGCTCGTCACGAATAAATGTCCAGCCGCCCATATTCCGCGGCTCTTCCTGGCACCAAACCAGTTCCGCCTGAGGGAAGCGTTTTAATTCGTCCATAAGAGCTTTACGCGGAACCGGGTAGAATTGTTCCACGCGCAGCAAATAAATATCGTCGGCACCGCTTTCTTCGCGGGCTTCGAACAAGTCATAATAGACTTTACCAGAGCAGGCGACGACGCGACGGATCTTCTCATCATCGACGAGTTTCACCTTGCCTTGACGGCCTGGCGTCTCCGCATCATCCCACAGTACGCGGTGGAAAGACGACTTGGTGTTCATGTCATCAAAGCTGCTGGTCGCGAGTTTATGGCGGAGCAGGGATTTTGGCGTCATGATCACCAGCGGTTTACGGAAATCGCGATGGATTTGCCGGCGCAGCGCATGGAAATAGTTCGCAGGCGTGGTTAGATTACAGATTTGCCAATTGTCTTCGGCGCACATTTGCAAGAACCGCTCAAGCCGCGCTGAAGAGTGCTCAGGCCCTTGGCCCTCATAGCCATGTGGTAACAGCATGGTCAGACCCGACATACGTAGCCATTTCCGCTCTGCAGACGAGATAAACTGATCAAAGAAGACCTGGGCGCCGTTGGAGAAGTCGCCAAACTGCGCTTCCCACATGACCAGGGCGTTCGGATTGGCGAGCGAGTAGCCATATTCATAGCCAAGCACTGCTTCCTCTGAGAGCAGGGAATCGATCACTTCATATTCGGCTTGGCCGTCGCGCAAATGGTTGAGCGCGGTGTAGCGTTCACCGGTATTTTGGTCGACCATATGGCTGTGGCGTTGCGAGAAGGTCCCGCGGCCACAATCCTGGCCTGACAGGCGGACATGAAAGCCGTCATCTAGCAAAGTTGCAAAGGCCAAATGTTCGGCCGTCGCCCAGTCTAGGCCTTTTCCGGCTGCGATCGCATCGGCGCGGCCTTTGACGACCCGGCCAAGCGTGCGGTGAATATTGATGCCATCCGGCACCGTGGTGATTTTTTCACCGAGCTCTTTAAGCTTTGCTTTGGATACGCCGGTTTTGCCGCGGCGGTCATCATCTTCGGGCAGACCAAGCCCTTCCCATTCGCCTTCAAGCCAATCGGCTTTGCTGGTTTTGACCGTTTTGCCCTCTTCAAACGCTTTGTCCAAAAAGGCTTCGAACGCTTTGACTTCAGCATCGACAGCTTCGGCCGTCAGCAGGCCCTCGGAAACGAGGCGTTCACCGTAAAGCTCACGGGTTGATTTATGCGATTTGATGGTCGTGTACATGACCGGCTGGGTGAACATGGGCTCGTCGCCCTCATTGTGTCCAAATCGGCGATAACAGAACATGTCGATGACAACGTCCTTGCCAAATTTCTGTCGATACTCCGTTGCAACTTTCGCTGCATACACAACTGCTTCTGGATCATCGCCGTTCACGTGGAAAATTGGCGCCTGCACCATAAGTGCGACATCAGACGGGTAAGGTGACGAGCGTGAATACATCGGGCTCGTCGTGAAGCCGATCTGATTGTTGATGATAAAATGGATCGTGCCGCCGGTGCGGTAGCCTTGCAGGCCAGATAGCGCAAAACACTCCGCCACAACGCCCTGCCCCGCAAAGGCCGCGTCGCCATGCAGCAGTAGCGGTAGCTTTTTAGACCGGTCGAGGTCTCCGCTATCCTCATATTGCATGAATTGCTTGGCCCGGGTCCGTCCCAGAACAACCGGATCGACGGCCTCAAGGTGGGAGGGGTTCGCGTTCATGGTCAGGTGCACTTGATTGCCATCAAACACCCGATCAGAGGACGCGCCGAGATGGTATTTTACATCGCCTGAGCCAAACTCGCCCGCGCCTTGGGTCGAACCGCCCATAAATTCATGGAAGATTTTCTCGTAATCTTTGCCCATAACGGCAGCGAGCATGTTGAGGCGCCCGCGGTGGGGCATGCCGACGACGATCTCGTCCACGCCGAGCGCGCCGCCGCGCTTGATAATTTGCTCAAGCGCCGGGACGGCTGCCTCACCGCCATCAAGACCAAACCGTTTAGTGCCCGGGTAGCGCTTGTGGAGGAAGCGTTCGAATGTCTCAGCTTCAATCAGTTTGGACAGGATCGCTTTCTTGCCTTCCGGCGTAAACGCGACGCCCTTGTCGGGCCCTTCAATCCGTTCCTGAAGCCAGCCTTTTTCTTCCGGGTCAGAAATGTGCTGGAACTCGATGCCCATAGTGGAGCAATACGTCCGCCGCACAATGTCCAGGATCTGGCGTACGGTCGCGTGTTCTAGACCCAAGACCCCATCGATAAAGATATCGCGATCAAGGTCTGCGTCTTCAAAACCATAGCTCTTTGGGTCGAGCTCGGGCTGATAGTCCGGCTTTTCGAGGCCCAGCGGATCGAGCACCGCCTGCAAGTGACCACGCATCCGATAGGCACGGATCATCATCAAGGCCCGCACAGAGTCTTTCACTGCTTGGGCGATATCGGTTTCTGAGGCCGCAGGCGCAGAGGATTTTATTTTTTTCTCGAGCTTGGGCTCAAGCAATGTCCAATTGCCGTCAAAGGCTGCGGTTTCTTCCGGCGATGCAGGTTTTGGCCACTGCGTGCGTTTCCAGCTCGCGCCGTCGGCATTGCGGGCTGCGTCTGCGCTGCCATCGCCGACCTCTTCAAAAAAGGCGCGCCAGCTTTCAGGAACCGAATTTGGGTTCGCGGCATATTGGGCCTGCATCTGTTCGATCCAGACCGCGCTTCCCCCATACAAAAACAAAGTATCTAGCATCGCAGCGTTTTGCGCGCTGCGACCGCCATCGACCGGGGATCCGTCGTCTGCCATGTAATACCGTCCTCATTCTGGACGGCCCGGCGGGGTCAAAAATGGCCTCGTCTGGCCGCCCTTTGCCTTGTTATATAGTGCGGCGTGTTAACCTTTTAATACCTCGACCATCGTCGTGCCCAAACGGGCAGGACTTGGAGATACTTTGATTCCGGCCGCTTCCATAGCTGCGATTTTGGACTCAGCGTCGCCTTTTCCGCCCGAAACAATCGCACCAGCGTGTCCCATGGTTCGGCCTTTTGGCGCTGTCCGGCCCGCGATGAAGCCCACCATCGGCTTCTTGCGGCCTTTCTTGGCCTCATCGATCAGGAATTGCGCGGCTTCTTCTTCTGCGGAACCGCCAATTTCACCAATCATGACGATGCTTTCTGTCTCGTCATCTGCAAGGAACATTTCTAGCACGTCGATAAACTCGGTGCCTTTGACCGGGTCGCCGCCAATCCCGACAGCAGAGGTCTGACCAAGGCCTTCAACAGAGGTCTGGTAAACCGCTTCATAGGTCAGCGTACCTGAGCGTGAGACAACGCCGACTGAGCCTTTCTTGAAGATCTTGCCGGGCATAATGCCGATCTTACAGGCTTCTGGGGTCAACAGACCCGGGCAGTTTGGTCCGATCAGGCGAGAATTCGACTTTTCAAGCTTGGCTTTGACGCCGACCATGTCGAGCACTGGAACACCTTCCGTGATACAAACGATCAGCGGGATCTCAGCATCAATCGCTTCTTCGATCGCAGCAGCCGCGCCGGCTGGCGGCACATAGATCACAGTTGCGTCAGCGCCGGTGGCGTCTTTTGCATCGGCGGCGTTCGCATAGATCGGCAATGAGGCGCCATTGTCAGCGGTCCAAGTCTCGCCCGCTTTGCGCGGATGCGTGCCAGCCACCATTTGCGTGCCGAAATAGTCGAGCGCTTGGTTGGTGTGGAAAGAGCCGGTTTTACCTGTAAGGCCCTGAACGATAACTTTTGTGTTTGAATCGATAAGAATGGACATGGATCTTACGCGCCTTTCACGGCTGCAACAATTTTCTGGGCGGCATCGTCGAGATCGTCAGCTGGGATGATGTTCATGCCAGACTTGGCCAGGATCTCTTTGCCTTTCTCAACATTCGTGCCCTCTAGGCGAACCACGAGCGGGACAGCGAGAGATGTCTCTTTCACGGCCTGGATCACGCCTTCGGCGATGACGTCACATTTCATGATGCCGCCAAAGATATTGACCAGAATGCCCTTAACCGCTGGGTCTTTCATAATGATCTTGAATGCCGCGGCGACTTTCTCAGCATTCGCGCCGCCGCCGACATCACAGAAGTTGGCCGGCTCTTCGCCGTACAATTTGATGATGTCCATCGTCGCCATCGCCAGTCCGGCACCGTTGACCATACAGCCAATTGTGCCATCGAGCGCGATATAAGCGAGATCCCATTCAGACGCTTCGATTTCTTTTTCGTCTTCTTCGGTGGTGTCGCGGAGTTCCATAATGTCTGGGTGGCGGAACAGCGCGTTGCCGTCGAAGCTGACTTTCGCGTCGAGCACGCGAAGGTTGCCATTCTCCATGACAATCAATGGATTGATCTCAAGCATCGACATGTCTTTGTCGGTGAAGGCTTTATAAAGGATCGGGAACAACTTCATGCCGTCTTCGCGCGCGGCGCCATCCAGAGCAAGCGCATCGCAAAGCTGCGCCGCAGCGGCCTCGGTAACGCCTGTCGCAGGATCAATCGGCAGCGTCAGGATTTTTTCCGGCGTGTCGTGCGCGACCGCCTCAATGTCCATGCCGCCTTCGGTTGAGGCGACGAATGCAGGACGACCGGTTTCGCGATCAACCAGCAAAGAAAGATAAAGCTCAGACGCGATGTCTGCGCCGTCTTCAACATAAAGGCGATTAACCTGCTTGCCTTCAGCGCTGGTTTGCGCCGTCACCAAGTGATTGCCGAGCATCGCTTTGGCGTGCTCCATCACTTCTTCTTTAGAGAAAGCCAGACGCACGCCGCCTTTTTCGCCAGCAGCAGCTTCAATGAATTTCCCTTTACCGCGTCCACCCGCGTGGATTTGGCTTTTCACAACCCAAAGCGGTCCCGGCAAAGTGTCGATGGCGGTTTGCACATCGTCGAGGGTGAGAATCGGGACGCCTTCAGCCACCGGCGCGCCGAATTCTTTCAGGACGGCCTTGGCTTGGTATTCGTGAATATTCATGAGGGTTTCAGCCTTTTGCAGCAGACAGGGACACGCAATTGCATCCCCAAAAGTCGCGCGCCTTATAGCATCGCCATTTGCTGTGACAACCGCTTACAACTGGAAATCGCGAGCCTGGGTATGCTCAAGAAACCCAGGCCACCCCGCTTACTCGCATAGCGAGTGTTAGATGCTTAGTTTACACCAATATCTGCAAAACTGATGGCATTCTCTCGAACGGTTGCGCCAGAATTGTCTTTGACCTTGAGCGTTAGCGCTTTCGACTCCCAGTCGATCTCGACTGTGCCATAGTTTTCTGGCGCATATCCGGCGCCCACTTGCCTCGCATCCATCTCGCTCGACTCGGACGCAAACGCGACGTTCAAAGAAGACGCGGTCAACTCATTGGCTTGATAAGGAAGGATCCCATCCTCTTCGTAGATGAAGGCAGTATGGCGATCGCCGGATAAGAACACCACGCCAGCCGCTTCGGTCTTTTTGACCAGATCAAACAACCGCTGACGCTCCTCTGGCATGGTCGACCACGCCTCCCAGCCATGCACCGTGGGCATGACTTGGATCGACGTCGCGATCAGTCGAATATCGGCAGGTTGCTGAAGCTGGTTTTCGAGCCACGTCCATTGCGCCGCGCCAAGCATATCCTGCATGCTGCCATCTGGCGCCGGAAGGTAGCGCTCTTTGCCTTTCGCGCCCCACTCATCCGTCGGCGTCAGCGCTGAACGGAAAAAACGTGTATCGAGCATGATCACTTGGGTGCGCTGGCCTTCTGGACCGAACGAGCGCGCATAATAAGTGCCGGGCCATTGCCCAACATCTTCGTCTTCGAGCCCCCAAAACACTTCATGGACCCGCTCTGCCATGCGGCGGAAAGGAAACTCACTGCCCGCGTCGTTGGCGCCATAATCATGGTCATCCCAAGACACCATCATCGGAACGCTTTGCCGAACCTTCTGGAAGTCTTCCCGCGCCGCAAGATCGGCAAATGATTCTTTTAATTCATCGAGATCAGGCTGATTGGCGACATAAGCCCGGCCATCGCGATCACCATAGACATTGTCGCCGACCATCAGGAATAGATCCGCCTCTTCGGCAGGGAGGCTCATCATCGCAGCGGACGGCCCTTTTTCTTCATCCAAACAAGAGGCGAGCAAGATTTTGGAGATCACCGCATCATCCGCTGGCAGCGACATCCCGGCGGGCGCTTTGGGCAAGGCGCTGTCTGGGATCGTATCGTAATACAGGTCGAGCGCATCTTCTGCAGTGTCTGGGTCTGGGGTAAACAGGCTGATGCCGCCGGTTGGTGTTGTACACGCTGTGATCGCGAGCAGAGCCGCCCCTGCCAAAAACACTCGCTTCATTGCCCATCTCCTGTCCAGAATCAGTCTTGTTTTCTTATGCAGCAAACGCGACAGGATTGTAACAGGCGGACCGGCGATTAAGTGCCGACAAATAGGCTCCACATCAAACGCCCAGGCAGGAAGGTGAACAGTCCCGCAATCGCCATCGCCCCGACATACATGCCGGTCATGGTGTGGCGATGCTTTTGCACATCGCGCTTTCGGATCGCTGCGACCCCAAAAGGGAGCCCTATTAAAGTCCAAGCCGAAAGCGCGTGGATCGGGCTATCGGCATTCTCAAAAATGCCGGTGATGAAAAAGGACGACACCGCCGTCACCACCATAGCGGCAATCCAAGACCAACCCAAGGTCTTGTGGAACCCAAATCCTTTGGGCGCCAAGAGTAAAACGAGCCCGATGGAAAACGCGCTCAATGCCCCAGCGACGTGGATTTGAATCTGCAAGGGCGCCTCAAGCAGCGGCGTGAAATCGATGCGCAGATGCGGTTCAGCCTCCGGATAGGCCGCGAGAATGAAATAGCTCACGACCAGATAGATCACGAATGCTCCGCCCAGTTGCCAGCCCCATCCTGGAATGGAGCTGACAAGGGCGCGAGGAGAGAGTGTCGGAGGAAACGCTGTTTTTATAGTCATTTTCTCTCTCCTCACGCCCAAGTGCCATGGAAGCCGAGCGGCCAGGCATAGTCGGCCTGCCAGATACAGACGGGTCCATTACTGACATTCGCCGCATCAAACACACAGATCTCGCGCGTGCCGGCCTTGATGTTCAGGACCGGACCGACCAGCCAAGCATCGAGGTCGGAGTGTCCGCCCTGTTTCGGGACGAACAGAAACTCTTCGACCATGCGGTTGTTACCGAACTCAAAGGACTGGGTCTCGCCACTCGTCCAATTGTGGACTGTCAGGGCCGTCGCCCCTGGACGGTTCGCCGACGCGCCGCCCGCTAAGGCGACCAAGTTGCGATGCTTGCCGCGATAGCGCGGGTCGACTTGCGGAAACTCGCCGACAATTCCGGTCTCAATGAGCTTCGCATCGCCTTGCGGCGGGATCTCAACCAGGGTGAGGATCCCTTCTTCAGCGAAGTATTCTGCACTCCACTCACCTCGAATCTCTGCGGTGCCGCCACCAACGCCGAGCACTGGTTCTTTGTAGAAGGCAGCATCAAATTTGATCGTGCCGTCGCTCTCCTCCCAAGCCGATCCGGTATGGTAGAACATACGCGGAGACGCCTGGACCCAGCGTTGATTAGAGAAATCGTCTTTGTCGACGATCAGCATTTGCAGGCCATGCTGAGGCTGCCATTCAAACCCGGCGACCACTGGGGGGCGTAAATTTTCATTAATCCATGGCTGCACCAGGATGATCAAATGGCGCTCGCTCATCGTCCAGTCATGGATGTAGGCCGCACGGCCAATGTCCACCATCCCGAAATCTTCGAGCGCCCCATTCGAGCCGATGCGGTAGATCCCAACGCGAGGGCCGCCAACCGCAAGGTTCCAAACTCGGCCATCTGGCTCAACTTTTGGATGGGCCAGAAAAGGCATGTCTTTCAGATCATCGCGCCAGGTTTTGGGACCGTTTGTTTCCAGCGTTTCGGCATCCATCGAGAAGGCAGAGCCCGCTTCCCAAAGCGCCAAGAGCTCGCCATTCACCACCAGCACAGATGTGTTCGCAGCATTGGTATCGTCGGGGCTTTGGACCGAATAGCTTTCATCGCCGATCGTGCCGAATCCAGGCGCCAGAAAAGCCTGCGCGGCTTGTTCTTCGCGGCGCTTACGCGTCTCAACAAAGCGCGCCTGGTGGACCGCTTGGCCATCTTCAATCGCAATCCGGTGGATCAGTCCATCGCCATCAAACCAATGGCTCGCATACTCGTCGCCATAGCTTAGCTGCGCCGGACCATTTCGATAGAGGCTGCCTTTGAGATCGCTCGGTGCTTTGCCGAAGACGAGCTTCATCGGGGATGGCTCAAACCCGCTTGCAGGCGCGTTTTGGTAGCCCAAATGCCAAGCCGGCATGTTTTTCGTTTCAGCCGCAGCTTGGAAGCCCACACCTGCGCCAATGGCACCGGCAAAACCTGCGCCGATCCCGGCTTCTAAGAAATGACGACGTGAAAGTTGCATGCGTAGATCCTCCAGTTTGAGCTGTGCTGGCGATTAGTTCATTGTGATTGTGTGGACGGTGCCGTCTGCCGAGACCGTGAACTTGGCGGCCTCCCACTTGGCCGGACCAAACCGGCCTTTGGCATCGTTCGAAAACGCATAGGGCTCCGTTGGCATGCCGAACGGATTGGTGTTCATTTCGCCATCATCATTGACGTCATGATAAAGACGCACGGCATATTCGCCGGGCTCCAGGCCTTCAAAAGTGACGGTGACGCTGCCCCCTTCGACTTTTAGATTGGCGCCATTTACAGCGCCGTCGCCATCATAGGTCGCCTCATCAAACAGGCCGAGCATGATCGACCCTTGGCTCTGCGCAATGCCTTCAACATTGACCGTTAAGTCTGAAGCCATCGCGAGCGGGGTTGCGATGAGGCTGGTGGCAATCAGGGCAGCAATAGAAGCGGTGCGGTTCATAATGTGTCTCCGTTTTGGGTCTCGACGAGCAGATTTGCCTGCTGTGAGGGAAGACATGACAGGGAT
This sequence comes from Hyphomonas sp. ske169, assembly GCF_056850855.1. Classification (NCBI taxonomy): domain Bacteria; kingdom Pseudomonadati; phylum Pseudomonadota; class Alphaproteobacteria; order Hyphomonadales; family Hyphomonadaceae; genus Hyphomonas; species Hyphomonas sp. ske169. Next base: position 1,393,402 of record NZ_CP096146.1, read on the forward strand.
TGGAAATGCCGGCATCGCGTTCTACGTCTGAGGACTGGAATCCTTCGCGAAATGCAGCCATTGTCATTCGCGAAACGTGAATAAAGGGGCCCGGCAGTTTGCGTATCGCGAATGACATTATCCGCTTTTGCGCTGTGGTTATTGGGCTCGGGCTGATCTTCGCCTGGCTCGGCGTCTACAATACCGGATGGCTGCCATTCTATCAGCGGTTCATATTCTGGACGTCGACTATGGCCGTGGGTGCGGGAACGTCAGTCCTCATCGCGCCTTTCATTTGGGGGTCAAGGTTCGAGCAGGTTCCGGCGATTTTTAAAATCGGCATCGCCTCGGCCCTGATCTCGATTCCTGTGACGCTGACCCTTTTGATCTTCTTCAGCATCGATCCGTGGAGTCCATCGAAATATCTGATGCAATATGCGTACGTTCTGGTGATTTCTCTGATCGTCACGACGGGCGCTTATGTCTGGGATGTATTGAAAGCACAGAACGCGTCTGTTGAACCCTCGAGCGATCCGGTTGCGAGTTTTCTGGAACGATTACCGGTTAAGTTTCGGACCGCCGATCTGCACGCCATCTCTTCAGAAGATCACTATTTGCGTGTCCATACGAGCCTAGGTGAAGAGCTGATCCTGATGCGTTTGGCCGATGCGGTTCGCGAACTCAGCGGCGCAGACGGTCTGCAAGTCCATCGGTCTTGGTGGGTCGCGAAGGCAGGCATCACAGACGAAAAGCGCGTTGATGGGCGCAGCCTGCTCGTCCTGCCCTCGGGCACCGAAGTTCCGGTTTCGCGCAGTTATCGCGGCAAAGCGAAAGACGCCGGTCTGATCCGCTGATTTGCTCTATTCAAATCACGCATAGCCCCTATTCGCGATAAACAGTGTTTATCTCGGACACCCTTCCCCATCTGCTCGTTAACGAAAAACAATGGCTAGATTGCCAAACCATGAAAGCAAGACGATGAACAACGAGCACTTTTTCACCCGCAGCCTCACCCTCCTGTTTACAGGTGTGACCGCAATTTCCCTATTCCTAGTCGTATTCTCGCCGAGCGCGCCGCTCTTTGCGAGCTAGGTCATTCTAAACCCAATCTTGGGGTCGGGCTAAGAATTAAAGCGAGTTCGATAACCCGATCTCAAAACAAGTTTGCGATTTTGAAAGCCTCTAATAGATGGGGCTTTTCAATGTTGCGCTACAATTCGAGCAATTCAACCGGCAACCTTTATGTGATTGTGGTCGCTGGTCTTGCAATTGCGCTATTCACCGCGATCGTACTGTGGCCAAGCGGATCGAAAAGCCCGATCAACGGCGCAAGCGTGCCTGATACGCCGCTGACCCAAGCTCTCAATGATCCCGCCACCTTGAATTATCTTGCCGCCTTGCATCGCGTGAAGCCGAAAATCGCGGATCGCCTGCAAGCAAAAGCGGAAGATGCGATTTCATCTGGGGCAGACAATAATCAACTCGCCGCTTTGGTGCTCGCAGCTTACGGAACTGAGCTCGAGGATGATTATAAATATCTGCTGCGCGCCGATGTGAAACATTTCGACAAAATGCTGCGCATGTCGCAACAGGGGCTTTCCACGCTGTCTAGCAAAGCGCCGAAATATTGCCGGCCCGCCCATTACCTCCAGTTCGAACATATGGACCCGCAGGACGTCGCGACTGAAATGACCCGCCTGTTCGAATATGAAACTGCCGCTTATGAATGGGCGTTACGCTTCAATGTCATGACACTGGAGGCGATTGAAAGCGGCCGCGATAATCCGCAAAAATACGACCGTTTGACCTCAGGCGACCAAATGGCTCTGCAAAACACGATGATGCGATTGATGGGCAATCCTCAAGTCACGCGCCTGATGCAATTGCAAGGAAAGTCGGAAGCAGAGCAAAAACGCGCCGCCATGACGATGAACTTTTGCGGTCTCGGTGTCGACCTGCTGGCCGCGGTGAACGGTCTTCCAGCAGACACCAAATCTCGTCTCTTGGGCGAGATGCAGCATCAAGTCAAAAGCGGTGACCTCAAGCGCCTCATGCGAACCGTCCAGAGCGGCATCTAAGCTAACAGCTCGGCTGTTGCGACCGCTATCCTGACCGCATCTTGTCTTCTGCGAGCCGTTGCGACAGAAGAAGCGCGCAAGGAGGGCGGTTGTGGATCCCAGCGATATTGATCTTGAAGAGAAAAACCTGGTCGGCAACATCGATCGCGCGATCATAAGCTTTGGCCTGGTCTGTCTCGCCATTGTGCCAACCTATTTCTACTTGGTCTTTCGGCCCAAAGAACTGGTCCCGCTATTAAAAGGAAAAGAACCAGACGCGCGCTCAGGGTTAAAACTCGGCCCTGGCATAACTTTTGTGTTCTCGATCTTGCTTCTATTGGCGTTCGGCTACGTGTTCAGAGACATTGTCGCCATATCGACCGCCGAGACCAGTAGCACCGGCGGGTCGGGCATTCGGTCCGCAGTGGCAGATGGAAACCTCTGGCGCTCCATCATCCTGTCGCTACCGCTATATTTTGCCGCGCTCTTGCTAGGGGTGATCATAAAGCTCGCGCATATGATCGCCCGAAAACCAGCCGACCTGGCGCAAACCATTGCAGCTGGTCTGTACAGCCTCTCTACCCTGTTCGTTTTGGTGATCCCGGTCGGCATGTCTTCGGAATATCTCCAGCATGAAGACTACCGGGCAAACGTCATCGTTGCGAGCGTCGTGCTAGCCTTCTTTGTCATCCTACCTTGGCAGATATTCAGTTTTTCCAAGCACGGGTTTGGAACTTCAACCCGTTCTGCGATCGCCATCGCGGCGCTCAGTCTGTTCCTGTCCTTGGTGGCAATGGCAGGATTCGGAGCAAGTCTGGCCGCGCTTTCGGCATAGACCGGCTCGGAATTTTAAGCCTTAGGTCCGCCCGGCATAATCGGACGGTCCCGCCAAGCGCCCATGCTGCGGACCCGGTCGTACATCACTAACGCTCCGGCCAGGCTGACATTGATGCAAAACTTGGTCGGGATCTTCACCACATGAACGCATTTTTCGACCATTGCCGGTGACAGGCTGCCGCGTTCAGGGCCAAGCACATAGGCCGCCATGCGAGGATGTTTAAACTCTGGCAACTCAACGGCGTCGTCGGTCAGTTCAATGCCGACCAGCTGGCAGCCCTTTGGAAACACCATCTCATCCATCGAGTCCCAAGCATAATAAGGCACATTCTTAAAGGTGCGCGACGTGTCTGACAGATTGGCGATCTTGGTTCGATCCGCTGCTTGAACAGAAAACACAAAGCTCGCGCCAAACGCGTTGGCTGTGCGCATCAGTGCGCCGAGATTCATCGGTTTCGAAATGCCTTCTGCGCCAATCGCGAAATAGCCTTTCATCAGATCACTCCTAAGACAGCACGGCCGAGCCCTAAAACCACGACCAGCAAGATCGGGGTCAGCAGACTATACCGACGCGCGGTTCCAAGATGCGCGAGCGGGTTGGGATAAGTGGCCCGCAAATGCTCCGCCGCATCATTGATGTCCGGATCCGTGTGATCTTCTAGCGGGGCGGGGCTCGCCGCTAGGATCACAGCGCGATTGGCCTTGGTGCGATCCTCAAAAACCGGGCGCCAGGCTTTCAAGGCGCGCCGCAAGACGAGCGCGATCATCATGCGCATCTGAACGGCGAGGGCAAAAGCAAAACCGAGCCCCCCGACCAGAATCCAGAACATCACGATTTTTGCCAAGCGCACATCTCCGCTACGTCAGACCTTCACAGCGCCGGTTGCCATGGCTACGAAGCTGACGTCAACGAAAGAGATGAGGAAACACCTGATGAAAGCCCTGCTCTCGAAAGCCCCAGGCGGCACAGAAACTTTGGTTCTGGAAGAGTTTGAAAGCCCAACCCCCGGTAAGGGCGAGGTCGTCATCGACGTCAAAGCTATCGGCGTGAACTTCCCGGACACCCTGATCATTCAAGATCTCTATCAGTTCAAACCGGAACGCCCCTTCAGCCCCGGCGGTGAAGTCTCAGGCGTGGTCAAATCCGTCGGCGAAGGCGTTACACATCTGCAAGTTGGACAGCGGGTCATCGGATCATGTGGTTGGGGCGGTATGCGCGAAGAAATGGCCCTCGAAGCGGGCCGCTGCATTCCAATCCCGGACAGTGTTCCATTCGATGAGGCCGCGGCTTTCGTCATGACCTATGGCACCTCTTACTACGCGCTGAAGGATCGTGCTGATCCAAAGCCAGGCGAGAAATTACTCGTCCTCGGCGCGGCTGGCGGCGTGGGCATCGCGGCGGTTGAGCTTGGCAAAGCCATGGGCCTGGAAGTGATTGCCGCCTGCTCGACGCAAGAAAAAGTCGATTTCTGCCTCTCCAAAGGCGCAGATAAAGGCCTGGTCTATGAGAAGGGCGACCTTGACCGCGCCCAACAGAAAGCCTTCTCAAACCAAATCAAAGAAGTCAGCGGCGGCGGCGTCGATATCATTTATGACGGCGTTGGCGGCAATTATGCTGAGCCCGCCGTCCGCGCGATGAATTGGGAAGGCCGCTTCCTGGTGATTGGCTTCCCCGCTGGAATCCCAAAACTGCCGCTCAATCTGACCCTGCTAAAATCGTGCGATGTGCGCGGCGTCTTCTGGGGCGCGGCCGTAGCACGCGATCCGGCCGCCAATCAGAAGAACCTGGCAGAGATGTTCGCGATGTACCAAGAGGGCAAAATCAAGCCGCATGTTTCAGAGACCTTCCCGCTCGAACGTGGCGGCGAAGCGATCCAATACCTAATCGACCGCAAAGCCCTCGGCAAAGTCGTAGTGACAGTCTAACGCCGTCCCCTCTCAAACCTGGTTTGACCTTTCCGCGCAGATGCGTAGACGGGTCAGACATGGTTTTTGGAGGATCAGAAATGCGCGTAGCAATGTTACTTGGCTTGATGGCGATGACAGCCGGCCCAGCTTTGGCAGACGAGACCAAAGCGCCTTTGCTGACGCATTCTGTTTTCTTTGACCTCAAGAATGATGACGCCGCTTCTGTGCAGGCCTTGGTCGATGGCTGTTACGAATATCTCGCGCCACATGACGGCATCGTCTATTTCTCAGCCGGCGCCCGCCACACCGACTATCAGCGCGAGGTCAACGATCTCAACTTCGACGTCGCTCTGACCATTGTGTTTGAGAACACCGCGGCCCAGGATGCGTATCAAGTCACCGAGCCGCACCTCCAATTCATCGAAGAATTCAACGAGAATTGGGAAAGCGTCCGCGTCTTTGACAGCCTCGCGCCAGCGCTGCACGGGGATTAACCCTCAATCAGCGTCGATTTTTGCGGAAATTGTGTATTGAATGCCAGACTCGGCGCCGAACTCGATATTCCCCAATGAGTTTTCCGCCATGACTAGCGATGGTGTCGCTGCGACCTGGAATTCGTCACCTGTTTGCTCGATGAGCTTCATCGAGAGATAGTACATAGGCGGCCCGTTCGGCATTTGGTATTCTGCGGGCTTTAAAACTCGAATCTCTATACTCGTCGGCACGGTGCCGAGGCCTGGAAATTTTAATGGCCGATGATCATTAGACAGGACGAGTTTGCCCGTACCGTCAGTTTCAAGTTCCAATCGCGACGTAAATCGATGCACCGTGAGCGGTTCCGGGGCTGTTCCGCCCTCGAGTTTTCCCAGCATTTCGACAGTTAGCTTCTCAGTGTGTGCTAAAGGAAGCACAACCAAATAGGCTGCGAGTGCGGAGATCATCGCGACCGATCCACTTAGAAATTTTCTCGGATGCCCTCGAAAAGACTGAACAGCCCGACGCAAAGTTGGTTGTGTTCGAATATGCTCATTCAGGATCAGCCTAACCAGGTCGCTGACCGAAGTCTTCGTCGCCCGGGCCTCTAACTGAAGCGCCTGTTTTTCATTGGGCGTTAAACGAACTTCGAGCTTTTCGCTTCTCTTTTGCGGTTTCGGTGCGGTCATGGCTTCATAGAACTTCGTTTTCTCAAATTATTCCTCCCGTCAGATTATTCTTCGCACCAATCCGGCGTCAAACTTATTGGTGCCTGACCCGGGAACTTTCGTGTCATGACAACCGTTGTCAGCATCTTTTCTTGCTCTGAGTGTCTCCGGAGAGTACCTGCGAACTATGCCTGAATTGCCCGAAGTCGAAACTGTGCGCCGTGGTCTCTCGCCAGCCATGGAAGGAAAGATCATTGAGCGGCTCGAGGTGAATCGCCCGAATTTGCGGTTCCCGTTTCCCGACAGGTTCAAAGACCGGGTTGAAGGCGCAAAGATCACCCGCATGGGCCGCCGCGCGAAATTCTTGGTTACCGAATTGTCGACCGGTGAAGCGCTCATCATGCATCTCGGCATGTCGGGCCGCTACACGGTGAACAGCGATGCCACGGCGGAGTTCCACCACGACCCCGGTACCAATCCGGCGCATGACCATGTCGTCTTCCACATGCTGGGCGGCGCAACGGTGACCTACAATGACCCAAGACGGTTCGGGTTTATGGAGCTTTGGCCGACCGATGATCTCGCCAATTATCCGCGGATCAAAGATTTGGGGCCAGAGCCGCTCTCCAATCATTTCAATGCCGCTTATCTTGATGACACACTGGCTGGCAAAGCCGCCCCGATCAAAGCGGCTTTGCTCGATCAGGCGGTGGTTGCAGGCCTCGGCAATATTTATGTCTGTGAGGCGCTCTTCCGATCAGGCATCAGCCCCAGGCGCAAAGCAGCGAGTGTGGTTGGCAAACGCAATGAGCGCCTAGCGCCTGCCATCAATGATGTAATCGCCGAAGCGATCGCAGCCGGCGGATCGTCAATATCGGATTTTGCCAGTGCCAGCGGAGAGCTTGGCTACTTTCAGAAACACTTTTCGGTCTATGATCGCGAAAATGCGCCTTGCGACACGTGCGGCAGCGCCATCAAACGGATCGTACAATCAGGGCGATCAAGCTTTTTCTGTAGCACTTGTCAGCGCTAAGCGCCGCGACGTTTGCAGAACCTCGAGGCATCGCGCCCTTTCACCGCACGTTTGACGCAATTCAAGTTTCGCTTGGATTTTCGACCGACACGGTTGAGCGCGCCAATTGTGATCACAGCGATTAAGCTGGCGATCAAACCATATTCAATCGCCGCCGCGCCATCTTCTGAATAACGCAAATCGGAGATCGCCTCGCCCGTTTCCGAGCGCGGCGCTCCAAACAGAAGTGCGCGGCGTGTCAGCATTCCAACGTCCCTTTGTAAATTGATTTACATGAGAGACTTTACGAAATGCCTACCATAAGCACTCAAAACGTCGCGAATTCCAGTTAAAACGCTGAAAATCGGTTATTAATTACCCCAAAGGCGCTGCCACCATTTGCGTTTTGGTTTTGGCGTGGTGATGCCGACGGATGCCGCCGAAAAGCCGCCATCCGCCATTTTTTGCTTGATCTCATCGAGCTCCCAGCCGGTCAATTTGGCCAGGCTATCGGCTTCCGTATCCCAGCGCTCGACCAGGGTTTCGGCATACTGGCCTGCTGCTTCACACTGACCATAGTCGCCACGCCAAGGATGGCGGAGGACGTAACGTCCCTGATAATTCTCGCGATCGCCGGTGACTTGGAAGTTCAAATCTTCCGGGAAGGTTTGACCGTCATAACGGACGTGCAAGCGGGTCACGAAGGCGTCGACCGGCTGCGGCCCGCCAAATCCAGGACGCGGCATCGGCCGAATACCTGTTTGCGGCGCTTCATCGAGCCACATCACGCCCAGCTCACGCAGTTCAGAAGCTGACAATGGATTTGCCGCGCACGGGTCGCACCAGGACATGTCCCAGGCATATTCCATGAACACCGCTTTGCCGTTTTCTTTTTCGGTCTGGTGCTCGAACATGGCTTTGTAAAACTCGCCAAACTCGTCTTTGACGAAGATTGGAACGTCCATGTCTGAGGGCAATTTCACCGTCTTATAATTGGTGGTCTCAACCCGGCCTTCGCGGGTGATGGCAAAGACGAATAATTCTTGTTTGCCTTCCGCATTCACCGTCCCGAGCCGGATGGGCAGCATGAAATTCTCATCTTCATACGCAACTTGGATCGGACGAAGTACAGACGAGCCACTATGGCGCTCGAGATTGACCTTCGCGACGAAGAATTTCATCCCGCGCCGCAAATAAGCCCCGACCACTTCTTCGGCGCCATCGGGAATGCGATAATTTTCTTGGTTGAGCCAAGTGATGAGGCCGTCGCTTTCTTCGGCGGAGAGAATGAGAATGTCATACTCGCCGACTTCATATTCCGCTTCGATGGTCACACCGAGATCTTCGGCCGCCAGTTCCGATGATTCCATCATGGCGACCGGCGGCGGCGCAGACATCGCGACCATGTCTTTGCGATAGCGCGCCATGTCGCAGGGATTTTCGTCATAATACTCAACCAGCCGAGGCGCCGTATATTCATCAAGATGATCGACCAAGCCGGGGTTTGCAACATTGATTTGCTCGCGCTCCGGCACGTCGACTACCGGAATAACCATGGCGAATTCGCTGGCCTCGCCACGGTAATCTGAGGCCATCGTGATCACGGTGCGCTCATCATCACGCACCAGCACGACTTTCGAAGCGTCATTGAACAGGTCCGTGTCGGCTTTCGCGACATAGAACCCGCAAAAGGCTGCTGCGCTGGGCGCGCTAAGCGCGAACGATGTGAGGCCGAGGGCGCACGCCCCCGCGAGGTGTTTGAGGTTCATTTTGAGGTCCCTTTGTGGATGTCCATTCAAACCGCCGTGCCGGAAGCAGACGGTCTAAAATCGGTGAAAGAAGCGCCAGGCTCGCCAGCGCGTACAGCATCGCCCCGCGAATATGGTATTCCCAGCTCAGCCAGGCCGCGAAAGCAGCAACGGCGAACGCGAAGATCAACCGGCCGAGGCGCGAGTCTGGGGTCGAACGCGGGTCAGTGATCATGAAGAATGCAAATACGAGCAAAGCGCCTGATTGCAATTGATGGATCGGGATCGCCATTGGATCGCCGAGATAAAGCGCACGCCCGAAGAGCATTGCCGCGAACCCAACCAAAAAGCCCAGGGCGATGTCGAGCCGTTTTGCGCTGGAGAGCACTAGCGCCGCAAAGCCGATCGCAAAGGCAGCAAAGATGGGCGCCTGCCCCCACTGGCCAGGGGATACCCAGGCCGCGCTACCGCTCATGAGACTAACAATGACGATGCCAATACAAGCGGGATTGAAAATGTGTTTTCCGCGATACCGCAGCAGGAATTTCAGCGAAATGCCAACAAACCCAGCCGCAAGCCAGAACCAGAGGGAGTTTGCTCGCAACAGGATAGACAGTGACAGCGACGTGATCAGCGCCGATTTCCACTGAAAGCCTGCAAACCAGCCCACAAAGCCGGCGACAAGACTAGAGCCGCGCCAATACGAGCCTGATCCGGCTCGGCGCCACTCTTTTCTGGCATTGATCCAGACCGTGCCAGCCGCTTGGGCAAACATCGCGCCCATCACCGCCGCTAGCAATGCTAAGGGGCGCGCGCCAAAATCGCTGGTCGTCAGGGACATTAAGAACAGGCCGGAAAGCGCAAGGATCTGCCAATGCCTGGCATCCTTATTTATGGCCTTAAACAGGCCTGTTGCACGCGTCCTCGCTCCCATACAGGCTAAGAAACACAGAAAATGCGGGCGAAATAGGGCGCGGAATTTACGAATCCGCGACACACATGCCCATAGCGCTTTAACCCTTGTCGGCTTAGATGGGCATTATGAGCGAGCAAGATACTGTTTCTTTTGGGTTTGAGACCGTCACCCCGGACGAGAAAGTCGACCGGGTCAAAGGCGTGTTTCGCTCGGTGGCGTCGAAATATGACGTGATGAATGATTTCATGTCCGTCGGCGTCCATCGGCTCTGGAAACATGACACGATGAACCGCGTGAACCCGCAGCCGGGCGAAAAACACCTAGATGTTGCGGGTGGCACCGGTGAGCTCGCTCGGGCGTTTTTGACGCTCGCAGATGCGGCCGGAAAACGCCGTGGTGATACACGCGAAGCGACCGCCATCGTCTGCGATATCAATGACGCAATGCTCGAAGCGGGCAAAGCACGGAACGACAATGCAGAATGGGGCGACCGCCTCAATTGGGTCTGCGCGGACGGCACGGCCTTGCCCTATCCGGATCGCAATTTCGATGCGGTGACGATCAGTTTCGGCATCCGCAATTTCGCCGACCGTGTCGCGGGCCTGAAAGAGTTTCGGCGCGTTTTGAAGCCGGGCGGGCGCGTGGCGGTGCTCGAGTTTAGTCAAATGACCGCGCCCATGCTGCAAAAGGCCTATGACACTTACAGTTTCAATGTGATCCCTGAGGTTGGGAAACTCTTGACAGGCGATCGCGACAGTTACCAATATCTGATCGAGAGCATTCGCCAGTTTCCCGATCAAGACACGTTCAAAGCAGAGGTTGAATCGGCTGGCTTTTCGAATGTCTCGGTGACCAATTTCTCTGGCGGGATCGCGGCGCTTCACTTCGGTTGGGCGATCTAAGGCATGTTCAAAGCGCTCGCAGATTATGCACGGCTCTTGCGCGCAGGCACAGCCCTGGCGCGCCATGATGTGATCCTACCAGGCGAGTATCATTCGCGTTTACCCTTTCCCGCCAAGCTTGCCGGAAAAACGCTGCGCATCTTTGGCGGCGGCGCAAAAGGGCGTCCAGGCAAACGGCTCGCGACCGCGCTCGAAAAGCTTGGCCCGGCCTATATTAAACTGGGCCAGTTTCTCGCCACCCGGCCAGATGTGTTCGGCGTCGAAACCACGACCGATCTCTCCCGGCTGAAAGACAAGCTCCCACCTTTCTCGATGAAAGCTGCGCAAAAAGCCCTCGCCGATGAGTTTGGTGAGGATGAGGCGGCTGCGCTGTTCCCAGAGCTTGGCGAGCCAATCGCGGCTGCATCTTTGGCGCAAGTGCATCGATTGCAAACCTCAGACGGGGCGAAAGCTGTCAAAATCCTCCGCCCGAACGTTGAGACGCTGATCCAAAAAGAGCTCCGCGCGATGAAGCGCGCGGCGCGTACGGTCGAGCGGGTGAATGCCGAAAGCCGCCGGTTGGAACCGGTAGCCTTCACCGAAACCGTCGCAGCTGCGATGGAAAAAGAACTCGACCTGCGCCTCGAAGCAGGCGGCGGCGATGAGATGCGCGCGCTCTCCTTCAAAGCTGGCTATTATCACGTGCCCGAGGTCGATTGGCACCGATCCGGCAAACGCGTGCTGACCACAGAATGGATTGACGGCAAACCGCTCACTGACCCCGAGGCCGCCAACACGCCAGGCATCGACCGCGCCACGCTCGCCAATACTGTGACGCGCGGCTTTCTCGATCATGCCATTCATCACGGCGTCTTTCACGCCGACATGCATGAAGGCAATATGATCGTCACGCCGGACGGGCGGCTGGCATTGGTCGATTTCGGGATCATTGGACGGATCGGCCTGAACGAACGCCGGTTCCTCGCCGAGATCCTTTGGGGCTTCCTGCGCCGCGACTATCACCGCATTGCTGAGGTGCATTTCGAAGCGGGCTATGTCCCGAAAGACAAATCCGTCGGCGATTTCGCGCAAGCCCTGCGCAGTGTGGGAGAGCCGATCCACGGCAAGTCCGCCAGCGATGTCTCTATGGGGCGTTTGCTACTTCAGCTCTTAGACTTCACCCATACATTCGGCATGCATTTGCGGCCGGAATTGGTGCTTTTACAAAAAACCATGGTGCAAGTTGAAGGCGTCGCTCGCGCGATTGATCCAAATCACGACATTTGGGCAGCCGCTGAACCCATCGTCAAAGATTGGATCACGCAAAATCTTGGCCCGGCGGGTGCCGCCAAGCTCGTCGCGCAAAATGTCAAAGACGTCGCGGATCGCCTGAAACGCCTGCCCGAAGTGATGGATCAGTTCGAGGCCAAGCTTGCCGCGCCCGAACCGAAACCGCTGCCGCGCGAGCGCTTTGCGCCATGGTGGGGATGGCTCGGATTTATCCTTGGATTGGGTGCTGTCTTGGTGGCGGTGGTCTATGCGCCTTAAGCGGCATCTGGCAGGAAAACGACAAACCGGGTTCCATTTTCACTCGTCTCACCCAGCTCTAAATCACCGCCCATCGCCCGCGCCAAGTCGCGAGAGAGCGCCAGGCCGAGGCCCGTGCCGTCGCGCCGGGTCGATCCTGCAAACGGTTTAAACAAGTTCGCTTTGGCTTGCTTTGGCAGGCCCGGTCCGGTGTCGAGCACGCTCAGCGCTGCGCCATCAAAACCGACTGAAATCGCGCCTTTGCCCTCCATCGCTTCAGCGGCATTGCGAATGAGATTGGCGCAAATGCGATGCAGATGATCCGGATCCGCTTGCGCTTCAGCCTCTTCGACCACGGCATTGGTGAACGCGACGTCGCCAAACGCAGCCAGCGCTTCAGCAGACGCTTCTTCGACAATGTCATACAGACGGACGGATTGGATCGAGGTGTCTGGCGTAGACGACCGGCCATATTTTAGAGTGTCACTCGCGAGATTAATCGCGCGTTCCAAAGCGCGTTCCAGACGCGGCAGGCTTTTGGCAACGCGGGGGTCTTCGGATCGCGAGAGCGAGTCAGAAACCAGCTGCGCGGTCGCAAGCGAATTGCGCAGATCGTGATTGATCTTGGCGACCGCTTCACCCAATTGGGCCAAACGCTCCTGCTGACGAAAGGCGTTCGAGACCGCCTCTTCCATATCTGACAAGGCGTTTTGGGCGCGCCCAATCTCATCCGAGCGCGGGGTCGGGGAGAGCCGCCGTTTCCAGCTGCCAGGATCTTCTTTGATCTGAACCACAGACCGCGTCACGCGCCGGATCGGCCGAACCACCGTCATCAGCAGCATCAAATAAATCAATCCGCCAGTGGCAATTGAGATGATCAGGGACAGAACCAAAATGTTTCGCCCATACTGGTTCAATCCAGACCGCAGAGCGGACTCATCAGCGACGATCTCGATCACGCGGCCGGGACGCGACCCCGCTGCACGAATAATCAAAAATCGGTCACTCGGCGCAAAAAATGTCGCCAGCGTATCCATGATTTCCGACATATCCGGGCTATCGTCGTAGAGGATGATTTTGCTCGTACAACAAATCTCTTCGCCGGGATTGAGGATCATGTCCCGGCGTTCGTCATAAAGCTCGGCGACCGCCAAAACCATCGCGCTTTTAAGCAAGTCTTGCTCAAGCTCTTCGGACACCATGCGAGAAGGCGCTGCCTCTAAAGCCAAAGCGGCAAGCCGCCCGGCTTCGATTTGGTCATTCAGCCAATTGTTCCGATAATTGGTCGCGCTCGGCACAAAGATCAGGGCTTCAACCACCAATACTGTGGTGATTGCGATCAAAAACAGCCGGAACGACAGGCTGTTCATCCAGCGCAGACCGCTGGGGGCGGCTTTGGAATCTGTCACGTCCATCACCCCCCGGCCCTAGACTATGGAATTCGTTGCAGCAACCCGACCAAGGTTCGAGACGCCTTGCCAAATACAGTTGGCGTGAAGTGCGCACTCGCCGCCCTTTTAACGACTTCAGCCCGCGTTGGATACGGCGAGATGAAATTGGTCAGCGATTGAACGCCCAATTTGTTGGACATGCCATAGCCGACGATTTGAATGATATCGCCGGCGCCATCGCCAACAACCGAGGCGCCAAGAATTTTGCCCTTGCGGATCACCAATTTGGCCTCGCCGAGCGTTTTGCCTTCAGCGATCGCCCGATCATTCTCATGGAAAGGGAAGGATGAAGTGGTGACGCTATCGCCATATTGCTCGCGAGCTTCGGCCTCTGTGAGACCAACTTGGGCCACCTCAGGCGCCACATAGGTGACTGATGGAAGCGGAAGATCGCTGGCTTTGCTGCCTTGTTTAAACAAAGCGCGGCGCGTGAATACGCTGGCATGCCATCCGGCAAGGTGAGTGAATTGGCCTTGACCAGCAATGTCGCCAAGCGCCCAAACGCGCGGGTTCGAGACCGAGCGGAGCTTATCGCCGACTTGAATACCGCGGCGATCGAAATTGACTTTGCCCGCTTCAAGATTGAGCCCGTCCAACATGGCTCGCCGACCAACCGCAACGAGGATATGCGTTCCGGTGACAGCCTTTGTGCCATCTTCACTTTCAGTGTCGACGGTAATCGCGCCGGTTGTGCCGGTGACTTTCACCGCTTTATGGCCTTCGAGAATGGTGACGCCTTCTTCGCGGATCGCATCGACGGCAATCTTGGCATGATCGGCGTCGGCGCGGGCCATTGCCCGGCCCATTTCGATCACGGTCACTTCGGTGCCGAGACGATGGAAGGCTTGCGCCATCTCCATGCCGATCGGCCCACCGCCCAGAACGATTAGGTGTTTCGGCTGCTCGGGCAGAGAAAAGACGGTTTCATTGGTGATGTAAGGCGTTTCCTCCAATCCTGGGATTGGCGGAATGAAAGCGGTCGAGCCGGTTGAGACAATGATCCGCCGCGCCGTCGCTTCTGTCGTTGCAGACACGACCGTTTTTGGATCGGCAAAGCTGGCATGCTCGCGGATTACAGTCACGCCAAGACCTTCAAACCGTTCCTGGCTATCGACTGGGGCAATTGTATCAATCGCTTTGCGGACGTGCGCTTTGACTTGCTCCCAATCAACCGTCGGCTCTGAGACTGCGACGCCGTATTTTGCGCTCTCGCGGGCGGTTTGGGCATATTTCGCAGTGGTCAGCAGCGCTTTGGATGGCACGCACCCATAATTCAAACAGTCGCCGCCCATCTCCGCTTTTTCATAGAGGATGACATTGAGGCCGAGCATCGCAGCACCGGCCGCGGCTGAGAGACCGCCAGAGCCGCCGCCAATCACAATAAGATCAGCTTTCAGCTTACGTTTCGCGCCTGTTTCCGCTGGAGTTTGTGTCATTGTTTTTGTCTCCAAAGGATCTGTTTCCGCGACTCTGGCGGTCGAACTTGCAATCGCGTCTGACAATTAAGCCTCCACGGTTTCAGGCTTTCGGCCTGAGATTTTCTTATAAATAACAGGGATCAATGCAACCAGTCCGAGGGCTGCGAGGGCTGGCAGCATATTCTTTGCGATGATCGCCAAGTTCGGATCTTCGCCGGCCGCAAAGGTCGCCCCGAGACCAGAACCCACCCAAGTATAGGCGACGACGCCTGGGATAATCCCGACGGCTGTGGTGATCGCATACTCGCGATATTTTGCTCCCAGAAGCGCTGGCGCGATATTGGCCACGGGAAACGGAACCACTGGCAAGAGGCGAAGCGCGAACATGTAGGAGAATGGGTTTTCATTAAACCCGGCTTCCATTTTCGCCATAAACGGTCCAGCGCGGTCTCGCAGAGCGCTTCCAATTGAGGTTTTCGCGGCAAAAAACAGCATACTCGCGCCCAGAGTCGCGCCGGCAATTGTCGCGATCGATCCGCCAACCAAGCCAAACAAGAACCCGCCGGCTATCGTAATCCACAAAGCGCCCGGGATCATGAAGAGAGTGGCCGCAGCGTAGACGGCAATAAAGATGGCGACCGCGAGCACGAGATTGTTCGAAACAAATCCCTGCAGGACTTCTTGTTGCTCCCGCAACGTGTCGAGCGATAGATATTGGAACAGCCCAAGCTGCCAGGCGCCGACCATAACGGCTGCAATCAAGTAGACCGGCCATAGCTTGATAAAAATCGAGCCCTGTTTCTTTTCGACAGTGTCCGTCATGGGTTTTGTCCTTCTTCTCGGTCTCAATCGCGCCTATTCGACGTCGTTTAGAGACCAGTCATATTCGTGTTTGGTGATTTTGCGCTTCGCTTGAATCTTTTCGGCTAAGCCCGGCTCAGCATGCTCAAGCAGGTGATCGATGACGCCATCATTGGAGCCGCCAAAGTCTTCGCGGAACCATTTATAGATGGTTGAGACTTGTAATGTGCCATTTTTGCGGATCGTGACCCCGCGCGGATCATTGACAAAAGCATGCGCAGCACGATCGAGATCTTCGTCCAGCGTTTCGCCAAACCAAGCATCGGTTTGCAGGTTCGGGCAGCTAAACGCGGCGCAGTTTACCGCATAATGGACCCGCGGATCATCCCATTCGACCCGCAAGATCTGGTGTTCAATATGATCGAGGCTGATCTCTTCACCCTCAACATTGGTAAATACGCGCTTCCAAGGGCCAACAATATAGCCAGAGCGAATGGATTTGGTTGGGTAGCGGCTAACAATGTGTTGCACCGTCAGAGCATTGTAGATGTTTGCATAGGCCGCAAACTGTTCATCACCATCCAGCGTGTCGAAGTCC
Organism: Hyphomonas sp. ske169; assembly: GCF_056850855.1. Lineage (NCBI taxonomy): Bacteria > Pseudomonadati > Pseudomonadota > Alphaproteobacteria > Hyphomonadales > Hyphomonadaceae > Hyphomonas > Hyphomonas sp. ske169. The sequence goes on from NZ_CP096146.1 coordinate 1,409,677, forward strand.
AGCGTTGCGAACCCGGCCAGATACGCATCAAGTTTCGCTGAATCCGCGTCATTGGCCTGCAGCGCGCCATAATCAAACCGGTTCACGCCATCATCGCCTGGCACGACATAGGTCCCGAGGATCTCATCCCAAGGCTGGTGCAACTCGGTATCATCTGCCGCCGCAGATCCCGTCGCAAGTGTCATGGCCATAGCTCCAACCGTCAGAAGTTTGCGTAGCATAGATTTCGCGTCCCTTTTAGAAACTTTGTTCGACGCCGATATACGGGCGGGCTTGAAAACATGCACGTAACGGTTAGGTCCCAAACCATCACCGATGCGTGAGCGCTATGTGACGGCTGTAATTGACCCAGAAAACCTGCGGGATTTCTCTTGACCTCACCGCCTCGCAGCCGTAATAGCCGCGCTTTCGAGTTTAACACATTTCAATTGAGGCGAGACGCCCATGAAACGCACATTCCAGCCAAGCCGCCTGAAGCGCGCCCGTACGCACGGTTTCCGCTCTCGCATGGCAACCAAGAATGGCCGCAAGGTTTTGGCCCGCCGCCGCGCGAAAGGCCGTAAGGTCCTGTCTGCTTAAGACAGGCCTGCCGGGGACTGGTCCCATGGCAAAATCTGAAGCTTCCGAACCTGGGGTCGTCCGTCTTAAGACACGGCCCCAGTTTCTTTTTGTCCGCACCGGAAAATCTGAACGCCGCAAAGGCTTGGTCGTGCAGGCCAGTACACGGCGCGGGTCGACCAACATTGGCGCCGGATTCACCGCGACGAAGAAGATCGGCAACGCGGTGGTTCGCAACCGTGCCAAACGGCGCCTCAAAGAAGCAGCCCGTCAACTTCTGCCCCTTCACGGCGTGCCCGGGGCTGACTATGTGTTCATTGCCCGAATGGACACTGCGACGATTGGCTGGCAGCGCCTGCTTGACGATATGGAAAGCGCGCTGATAAGCCTCGCCAAAGATTTCTCAGCGGGGACAGGTCCGGCCTGACCCCTCTTTTTATATTAGGATACGCATCACCTATGTTGCCTAATCAACAAAACGGTATGGACCCTCAGGACCAACGCAATTTCATCATCGCAATGGCGTTGATGATCGTCTTTGTGTTTGGCTATCAGTTCTTCGTCCTCGAACCCCAAGCCAAACGCGCGAATGAGGCGCGGGAAGCCGCGCAAGCTGAAGCCGGTCTTGAAACGCCAGTCGAAGCCGCCACGCCCGAGCCTTTAGAAGAGGTCATCAAAACGGTTGATGAAGCACTCACGGAAACGTCCCGCGTCGGTTTCGATGCTGATCGCGTTGATGGGTCGATCAATCTGAGCGGCGCGGTCATTGATGATCTCAATTTGAAAGATCATTATCGCACCGTCGAACGAACCGAAGAATTGCGCCTGCTCCGCCCAGCAAATGCGCCTAGTGGCTATACCGCAGGATGGAACTGGTTTGATGGCCGTGATGCGATCGCCGGATATCGCGACAATTGGACGGCGAGCGAAGAAAACTTTGGCAGCGACAACGCGACCACGCTCAGCCTCGAAAAAGACGGCATCCGGTTCGAACGCACGATCAGCGTCGACGAAAATTACATGTTCACGTTCCAAGATTCTGTCACCAATCTCGGCACAGAAACCCGGACGCTTCTGCCAATTGGTACCGTGCGCCGCTATGGCCCTTGGAAAGAATTTGTCGACGCGACAGACCCCGGTTCATCGCGCAAGACCGGCTTTGCACACCAAGGTCTGATGGGCAGCTTTGATAGCGCCCTGACTTGGCGCAATTATAACAACCTGTTCAAAGGCAAAGGCATCAAGAAAGCCGAAGACGGCATTCGCGTGGCTGAAACAGGCGGCTGGCTTGGCCTAACGGATATGTACTGGATGGCCGCGCTTGTGCCCCAGCAAGGCGAAGGTTTCAGAGCGCGCGTCCGTAATCTGGACAGCCATCTCGAAGTCTTAGTGCAAGGCGCACCCGTAGAGCTTGCGCCCGGCGCCACCGAGACCGTCACCAATCAGATTTTCGCCGGTGCAAAAGAATACGATGTCGTGAACACCTATCAAGACGCGGGCATTCCGCGTTTTGGCGATGCCATCGATTGGGGCAACATTCTCTATTACCTGACCAAAGGCTTGTTCTTCGTCCTGAACTGGCTGCAGGGCATTGTTGGCTCATTCGGCTGGGCGATTATGGCGCTTGTGGTCCTGGTTAAGCTGCCGCTCGTGCCGCTCTATAATCAGAGCTACAAATCCATGGCCAAAATGAAAAAACTGGCCGAGCCGATGAAAGAGATTTCGGAGCGGTTCAAAGCGGATCCGCAGCGCCGGCAGCAAGAAGTTATGAAGCTGTATCAGCGCGAGAAAGCCAATCCATTGGCGGGCTGTGTGCCGATCCTGCTGACCATTCCAATCTTTATCGCGCTTTATAAGACGCTCTATGTCACGATCGAAATGCGGCACACGCCGTTCTGGTTCATCAATGACCTGTCGGCGCCAGATCCAACCGCGATCGGCAACCTTTTTGGCCTCCTGCCTTGGGCCGCGGCAGATGTAAAAGCCATCCCAATCCTCGGCTTTGTGATTGGCATCGGGATCCTTCCGATCCTTTACGGTGTCACCATGGCGGGTATCCAGTCGCTGTCACCGCCGCCACCAGATCCAACTCAGCGCACGATTATGATGGCGCTGCCCTTTGTCTTTATGTTCGTGTTTGGCGGATTTGCAGCGGGCCTGGTGCTGTACTGGGTCTGGTCAAACATCCTCTCACTTGGCCAGCAATATTTCATCATGCGCCGAAACGGGGTCGAGACACAGCTCGACAAGCTCATCAAACGATTAATCGGGCGGGGCTCTTCCACCCCGGCAGAATAATCCAAAAGCCGTGTTCCTGACGAATGTCAGGACCCATGGCGGCCGGGACAAGGAATTACGACCGGTCTCAACCGCCATAGGCCCCGCTTTGCAGCGGGGAGGCGGCGTCAGAGGCGCAGAGAAGGCCAAGAGATGACAGAGCTGACGTTTTCAGAAGAAGCCCTCGAGACAGGCCGTAAGCTCTGTATGGGGCCGGTCGAGTTTGTACTCGGCGCCGCGAGCTTGAGCCAGCTGCCTGATGGCAATCGCCCAGAAATCGCGTTTGCGGGACGGTCAAACGTTGGCAAATCGTCTTTGATCAATGCGGTGTTGAACCGTAAAAATCTCGCTCGTTCGTCTGCTGAGCCAGGCAAAACAAGAGAACTCAACTATTTTGACCTTGGCGATGGCAAGCTCTGGCTCGTTGACCTGCCAGGCTTTGGCTATGCAAAAGTCTCCCGCGATCAGCAAGCCAAATGGGTTCAGCTCACCAAACGCTATTTACGCGGTCGCGCGAACCTGCGGCGCGTCTTCCTGCTGGTCGATAGCCGCCGCGGCTTGATGGACACCGACCTCGAAACTATGGCCATGCTCAACACCGCCGCTGTGACCTATCAGATTGTCTTGACCAAAGCCGACAAGATCAAAAAATCGGACCTCGACGCCGTTACGAAGAAAATTCAGGACGTGTTGAGAAAAAATCCAGCCGCGCATCCGATTCCGCGCGTGACATCTTCTGAAAAAGGCTTTGGAATTGCCGAATTGCGAGCAGAGATCGGGCAAATCACGGAGATCTAAATGTCGGTCAGAATTCTAAGCGCCAATCTAAAGGCCCCAGAATTTATTGCTTTGATCGACACCCATGCTGAGCTGATGCTCAGTCTCTCCCCACCCGGCAGTTGTCACTTTCTACCCATGGAAGGGCTCAAAGACCCTGCGGTGACGGTGTGGGAAATGCGCGACGGCGAAGACTTGGTCGGTTGCGGCGGCCTGAAAGAGCTCTCCGCAATGCATGGCGAGATCAAATCCATGCACACGCTAGCCTCCAAACGCGGCGCTGGGCTTGGTCGTAAAATGCTTGATCATGTGATGACTGAAGCCAAGGCCCGCGGCTATCACCAGCTCAGCCTGGAAACTGGCAGCATGGATGGATTTAAGCCCTCGCGAACCCTTTATCAGAGCAGCGGCTTTGAGATCTGTCCGCCATTTGGCGACTATGTCGAAGACCCGCACAGCGTGTTCATGACAAAGCTGCTCTAAGGACCATTCCTATCGCGGCCAAATCCGGCTAAGAGCCAGCGCCATGACCGATACGCCCCTGCCGCCCGCCCAATTGACCGCAGAAACGCTTTCAGAGGCTCTGCCTTATATTCAGCGCTATGCTGGCCGCACCATTGTGATCAAATTTGGCGGGCATGCGATGGTCGATGAGGCTTTGTCCGATGCTTTTGCGCGCGATGTCGTCCTGCTGAAACATCTCGGCGCCAATCCTGTCATCGTGCATGGCGGCGGGCCGCAAATCGCCAAATTGCTGGAGCGGCTCGGCATTCAATCAGAATTTCGCGATGGGCTGCGCGTTACCGATGACGCGACCATGGAAGCTGTGGAAATGGTCCTCTCCGGCCCGATCAATAAATCCATTGTGCGGGCGATTAATGCGGCGGGCGGCAAAGCGGTTGGCTTGTCTGGTTCTGATGGCGACCTGATGCGCGTCACCAAAGCGACCCGGACCCAAAGAGACGCGACCAGCGAGATCGAGAAAGTGGTCGATCTCGGCTATGTCGGTGAACCTGACAAAATTGACATCTCTGTCCTCAACGCCCTGATGGAAAGCGAAAAAGCCATCATTCCGGTGATTGCGCCGGTGGGCGTCGGCGATGATGATCGGCGCTATAATGTTAACGCTGATACCGCTGCAGGCGCCGTGGCAACGGCGCTTCAGGCCAAACGCCTCTTACTGCTCACCGATGTCGCGGGCGTGCTCGACAAGCAAGGCGCGCTCTTACGAGAGATCCGCCGCGATCAGGTCGAAGGCTTGATGCAAGATGGCACGATCAGCGGCGGCATGATTCCAAAGCTTGAAACCGCCGCGAAAGCCGTCAACATGGGAGTTGGCGGGGCAGTTATTCTAGACGGGCGTGAACGTCACGCTCTGTTAATGGAGCTCTTCACCGAACATGGCGCAGGTACCTTTGTTTATTAAGTTCATTCTTGGATTTTTCGCGATCGCGTTTACCTTGGCTTTACCCATGAACGCTGCGGCGCAAAGCAATTCGAATGGCTGGGAAGTCTGCAACGAGACCAGCTGTATTATCGAGGCTGCGACCGGACGCTATGAAGGCCAAGGCGTGGTTGTCGAAGGTTGGACCAGACTGCGCCCAGGCGCCTGCTCCCGCGTGATCGAAGGAGATTTGCGGCCGGGCATCCACTATCTCTTCGGGCGCTCGTCCACTGCGCATCGCGGCGGCCGCAAAGTTTGGGCCGGAAAAAGCAAACTTTGTATCGACCCTACTGGCAGTTTTGCCGTTGAAAATATTCCAGATTGCGGGGTGATGGGGCTCGAAGAACGCGAGTTCCGTCCGGTCCTGGTTGAAGATGATAAACGCTGGCGGACCAGCTTTACCGAAACCGAAAAGCGCAACCTGGATCAAGCCAGCGCCGCAGGTGTGCAACGTCTGCTGGATAATGCGGGCGTCTATTCCGGACAGATTGACGGATATCTTGGCCGCAAAACCCGCGCCGCGATTGGCGATTTCCTCAAGTCAAAAGGGCTTGCGTCCGACACATCTGATGCCGATCTGATGGACATTCTGGAGCAAACCGCCATCGATCGGGCTCGGAATGTCGGCCTAACCTTCTGTAATCGCACGAATAATCGTATCTGGAGCGCCATGGCGCGGCGGCGCGGTGAAGGTTGGGAAAGCCGCGGCTGGTGGCTCTTAGAGGCTGGCGGCTGCGCCCGCGTGATCGATGAGCCGCTCTTACAAGCTGGTCTATTTGCCTATGCCGAAATGGAAACAGGCGATGGCAGTATCCGCACTCTGACCCGCGGCAGCGATGATTTTTGCGTCTCGAAGGCAAAATTCGCGATTTCAGGGAATGAAGCTTGCGAGGAGGCGGCCTATCGCACCGGCCAATTCGTTGCGACGCCAGCGCCGGTCAATCGCCGTCTCGTATTTGAGTTTTTTGAGCGCGACTTTGGGGATCCCGTGGATGCCAGCTGATACAGAAGCGGGCACACCCCGCCTCCAAGACCGCCGCGCGTGGGTCTTTGACTTAGATAATACGCTCTATCCAGCCGAATGTGACCTATTCGCCGAGATCGATCAGCGCATGACTGATTTTGTGGCCCGTTTTCTGCGCCTGCCGCGAGATGAAGCCCGCGCCACACAGAAGCGCTATTATGCCGAACATGGCACCACTCTGAACGGGTTGATGTCGATGCATGGGATGGAGCCGGACGAGTTTTTGGCACATGTGCATGAAATCGATCTCTCGCCGCTGCCGAAAACGCCAGACCTTGCCGACGCCATCCGGGCGCTTCCGGGCCAGAAATTTGTCTACACAAACGGATCCCGCGGACACGCGAAACGGGTGACGGAGTATATGGGTTTGGGCGATGTGTTCGACGGGCAGTTTGCGATCGAAGACAGCCAATTTATCCCCAAACCCAACCAAAAGTCTTATGACGCGTTTCTCAAGGCGTATGGTGTCGACCCGCAAGCATCTGTTTTCTTTGAAGATTTAACGCGAAACCTGAGCCCAGCCAAAGAGATGGGTTTTGCTACCGTCTTGGTTCAATCAGACAAAGATTGGAGCCATGAACCTGCGGCGGCGCGCCCCGCTGGAATAGGGGATGACCTACCCCTACATATCGACTATGTGACGCGCGACCTGACAGCGTTTGTCCGTTCGATAATGCAATAAGATAGCAGAAAGACAGAAAATAAGATGCCTGATCGCTTAGCCGCTTTGATCAATGCTGCCTGGGAAGACCGCGCGGACCTCAATACCGACACCAAGGGCGAAATTCGCGAAGCCGTAGATGCGTCTCTGTCTCTGCTCGATAGCGGCGAAGTCCGTGTCGCTGCGCCCGATGGCCAAGGCGGCTGGACCGTCAATGAGTGGTTGAAAAAAGCGGTTCTGCTCTCCTTCCGTCTCAACTCGAATGTGATCATGGACGGTGGCCCCGGCCATCGCGGCAAGTGGTGGGACAAAGTTCCAAGCAAATTCGAAGGCTGGGGCGCTTCAGAGTTCGAAGCGGCTGGATTTCGGGCGGTTCCGCCCGCTGCCGTCCGCCGCGGATCTTATATCGCGCCCGGCGCGGTCCTGATGCCATCCTTCGTGAATATTGGCGCTTATGTGGATAGTGGCACTATGGTCGATACATGGGCGACGGTCGGTTCCTGCGCGCAAATCGGCAAAAATGTCCACATTTCCGGCGGCGCCGGCATTGGCGGCGTTCTCGAGCCACTTCAAGCCAGCCCGGTCATTATTGAAGACAATTGCTTTATTGGCGCCCGCGCTGAAGTTGCAGAAGGCGTGATTGTCCGCGAAGGCTCCGTCCTCGCCATGGGGGTGTTCCTGTCGCAATCCACCAAAATCGTTGACCGTCAAACCGGCGAAATCCGCTATGGTGAAGTGCCGCCTTACTCTGTTGTGGTGCCTGGCAGCCTGCCTGGTCAGAATGGCGGGCCAGCCTTAGCTGCGGCAATTATCATCAAAACAGTCGACGAGCGCACCCGCTCCAAGACCGGTATTAACGAGCTTTTGCGCGATTAATCGCGCCGATGTGACAGAGACGTCATTGGAATAGGACTTGCATTCAAACACTTATCCACCCTTTTATTGTGGATGGGGCTCGCTTTGACGAAATTGCCCGCTATAGTGGGTTTTTAATAGACGGAGTTCTCCGTGACGATAAAAATCGCTGGAAGACATATGGATGTAGGAGACGCGCTTAGCGAGCGTATCTCTGATGGGCTAGAAGCCGCCGTTACCAAGTATTTTGACCGAAGTTTTGATGGCAATGTCACCGTTGAGAAACGCGGGCATGAGATCATCACCGATTGCAATGTGCATCTCCCATCAGGGATTGTGCTGCAATCGACAGGAGCCGCAAGTGATCCATACGCCTCTTTGGAGGAGTCGCTTGAGAAGATGGAGAAACGGGTTCGCCGTTACCATCGACGTCTAAAGGATCACCACAAACGCACGCCGCTGCCGAGTGAACCTGCAACCGCCTTTATTCTTAAAGGTGGGGAAGATGAATTGCCCGAAGATAAGGGCGAAGCCCCGCTCATCGTGGCAGAGTCAGCGTCAGATGTGAAAACCATGTCCGTTTCCGAAGCTGTTATGCAGCTTGAGCTGTCAGACACCCCTGCCGTTTTGTTTCGAAATGTGAAACACAGCGGCCTGAATATGGTGTACCGGCGCGAAGACGGCAATATTGGGTGGGTTGACCCGGCTGGACATTCCGCCACCGGTTGAACCGACAGGTCTGAGTAAAATGGCAAATGATCTTTCAAGCCTCCTTGCGGAGGGCGTAATCCTTGGTCCGCAATCAAGCGAGAGTCGGAAACAGATTCTCAGCACACTTGCGAACGCGATTGGTGCAAAACATGGGCTCGACGGCCGCGATATTTTCGACGCCGTAATTGAACGCGAGAACCTCGGATCGACCAGTGTCGGCGAAGGCGTTGCGATTCCGCACGCGCGTATCCCGCAATTAAAGGCGCCAGTCGGCGCATTTGTACGGCTTCACGAAGGCGTTGATTTCGACGCGATTGATGGCCGCCCATGTGATCTGATCTTTATGCTCTTGGCACCGAATGCTGCTGGCGCGGACCATTTACGTGCCCTGGCGCAAGTTAGCCGGGCATTTCGAAATGAAGCGTTTCGCACCGCGCTGAGAAGTGCGACGGATCTCGACAGCCTGACCGGTTTCCTTTGCCCGCAAGCGATGGAAGCGAGCGCCGTCTAACCGGATCGTGATTGGCGAAATCAGCGCCTAGATATATATCTCCTCTCACTTGAGGAGTGACACAATCATGAAAACTTTTGCTAGCCTGACCGTGCTCGGGCTTCTTTCTAGTCCCTTGGCTCTGGCCCACGGACCGCATGTTCCACTGACCCAACAAGCTCAACCGGTGCAGATCACCACCACCGATCTCGGCGATGGTCTCTACATGCTGCAAGGCCGCGGCGGGAATATTGGTGTGCTGGCTGGCGAGGACGGCGTGTTCGTCATTGATAGCCAATATGCCGATATGGCGCCGGGCATTTTGAGCGCGATTGATGAGATTGCCGGCGAAGCGCCGCGCTATTTGGTCAACACGCACTGGCATGGCGATCACACAGGCGGTAATGCGATTATTGGCGAGACGGGGACAACCGTCATTGCGCATGAAGGCGTTCGGGAGCGCGTCACCGTCGATGTCACGCGCGATTTCTTTGGCCAAGAATCAACCACGCCCGCGCTACCAAACGCGGCTTGGCCAGTCATCACCTTTAATGATGAGATGACGCTCTATTTGAACGGACAGACGGTTCGGCTGATCCACGCGCCAACCGCGCACACAGATGGCGATACATTCGTCTATTTCGAAGAAGCCGACGTCTTGCACACGGGCGACCTTATGTTCAGCGGCATGTTCCCTTTTGTGGATGTCACTTCAGGCGGGACTTTTGCCGGGTTCACGGCCGCGTCACAAGCGATGGCGGACCTGATCACCGATGAGACGCGCATCATTCCAGGGCATGGTCCTTTATCGACCAAATCCGACATCGCGGAGATTGTTGATATGCTGGAAGGCACAACCGCGGCCGTTCAAGCGGAGATCGATGCCGGAAAAGACATTGAGGGCATTCTTGATGCCGCGCCGCTAACCCCGTGGGTAGAAGACTGGGCCTGGGGCTTCATCGATGAGGCACGGTTCACCCGTCTGATCTATGCCGATCTCGGAAGTGCCGAAGCGCCTGAGAGCGAGTAGAGCGAGGCTTAGTTGCCATCCTCAGTCAATCGAGGGTCGCCGGCGGGGATGATGACCTCATCCTCCACGGTGCTCCACTCGACATCCATCATGAAAGCGCGGACATCGGAGATCGATTGCTCCGCGTTTTCTTCTTGGGGCAAATGACCAACGCCCTCATAGACGGCGAGAGTCGCGCCTGGGATTGCATCTGCAAATTTCTGCGCGCCGGAGACGGGAACAAGATTGTCGTCCGTGCCCCACATGACCAACGTCGGAACCGAGATTGCAGAAAGCGCTGCAGCGGTCGCTTCAACCCGTTCGCCAGCCATAATGGCCAACAAAGTCGCCCGGTGCCCCGGCGCCCGAGACAGCGCCACATAGCGCTCGACCAGCTCGTCGGTGACAAAGGACTGATTGGTGTAAGACCCCTCAAGCCCTGACCTCGTCAGCGAAGTCATATCCAGATCTTTCAGCAAAGTCCGCGCAATGGGATTGGACAGAAGCGTGAATATGAATGGCGATCCGTCGCCCTCCCCTTCCTCTTCCGGCCAGCCAGAGGCAGCGACCAAAATCAGTCCGTCTAGCGTTTCGGGATATGCCAGCGCATAGGACCAGGCGGTGTTGCCGCCCATTGAATTCCCGGCCAGCGTGAACCGCTCAACCCCCAAATCTTGGGTGACTTCGTGAACGACCTCCGCAAACCGTTCAATCTTGGCTTGGCTCGGATCTTCCGCGCGGGTCAGGCCATGACCGGGCAAGTCAAGCGTGATCACTCGGTAATCAAGCTCAAGCGCCGTTTTCCACGCTTCCCATGTGTGTAGAGACGCCGAAAACCCGTGCACGAGCACCAGTGCCGCACGATCTTGCGGCCCGGTATCAGTATAATGGACTTTCAGCCCATCATCTAAAGTCATGAATTGCGTGTCAGGGACCGAATATACGGTCTCAAGCGTATCGTAAGGGATATCGGCTCTTCTGAGCGCTAACCACCCGGCGGCAAGCACCGCAATGATGGTGAGACTGACGGCAAGCATTCTGCGCATCAAACAAGTACTCCACGACGGCCCACTGTCGTAAAACCGTCAAAAATTAACGATGTCAAAGAAAAGTTTCATGATGCGCAGACCGAACAATCCGGGTTCGGACGAAGTTTTAAGAGGCGGCTTTCCCCCGATAGCCCATCAATAATGAGCAATCGACCAATCAGTGGTTTTCCCGCACCGGTGATAAGTTTTATCGCCTCGAGCGCCATGCGTGTGCCGACCATGCCGGTGAGCGCGCCCACCACCCCAACATCATCGCACGCTTCGGCGGCAGGCGGCAGTTCTGGGACGAAGCATGAATAACAAGGCGCTTCTGGTTCCACGCCCGAGGCATAGACCGAAACCTGTCCGCTCCACCGGCTGGCGGCGCCTGAGACCAGCAGACGCCCCGTCTCATGCGCAAGCTGGTTGAGGGCAAAGCGGGTTTCGAAATTATCCGTGGCATCGATCAGGATCGATCCAAGCGGCTCAGAGTCTGCTCCGAACCGTTCCTGTTTAACACTGACCGACACATCTGGGTTCAGCGCCACAAGGCGCGTTTGCAGAAGCACCGCTTTCGATAGGCCGATATCAGCCTCGGAAAACTGCACCTGTCTCTGCAGGTTCGAGCGATCCACCGCGTCATCATCCCAGATCTCGATCTCACCAATGCCCGCAGCGGCGAGATACAGCGCGCAAGGCCCGCCAAGCGCACCAGCGCCAATGATCGATACTTTTGCATCGCGCAGCTTTTGCACACCAGGACCGCCAATCTCCTTTAGGAGAATGTGGCGTTTATGACGCTCGAGCTGATCTGCGGTGAAAGCCATGACATCTCTTTATAGGCCGGAACAAAATGTGGCGAGTGAGAACACCACCCGCCTGATATTGTCATGTCTCTGACATATTTCATCATTTTTCACCAAACGCCTGCCACAAGTCCTTACTAAAAGGTTAACAACTGACTAGGGTTCCTTTTGGGAGGATGGCTGATGAGTGACAACACGCCAAACATGGCGGGCGCACTATCGAAAGAAGACATTGTCGATCTGACGAAACGTCCGAGTGATGCTTATAATCAAGTCATCCTGCAAGCCGATTACACGACCCGCGCAGCCCTCAGCTTTTACCGTTTTCGCCAGCTGGGCGGTGATTATCACCTCCCCGCAAAACGCAAAAAGAAGGCAGATGAGGCCGACACATCCAGCCAAAGCGGCGAAGCAAATGCCCGTCATGCGAAGCTGAAACTCGGCCAGACCACCGGTCGCGGCGTCCATTATATATCCAGCCACCCAAAAGTACCGATGCTGCAAATGTCGATCATCGCACTGATGATTATCTTTGAAAGCGCTGCAAACGCCTATTTCTTCGCCAAGGAGAGCGAGTTTGGCCTGGCGGGCGGTATTTTCCAGGCGGCGGCTGTCTCGCTTGCGAACGTGGCCACGGCCTTCTTCATCGTCGGTTATTGGGGCATGCGCCATATCTCGATGCCGTTCGATATCGACAATATTTTCAGCCGCCGAAACCTCTATGTGGTGATGGGTCTGGTCGCGATTATTGTCGGGCTTTCTCTCGTTTTCTTGGTCAATCTCTCAGCCGCGCACTACCGAAATATTTTGGATATGCAGGCTTTGGGACAGGGATTACCAGCAGACCTACCAACAACCGTGCTTCCGCATTTCATCGTCGACCCGGCGGTGTGTGATAAGATCCTCAGCTCGCCGCTTGGGGAAACGCTGGGCAGCGCTGCAACAAATGCGATGTGCCGTCCATTTGCCCTACACTCATTAGACGCGATGGTCCTGTTCGCCCTCGGGCTTGCGATCGCGGCCTTCGCTGCGTTTGAAGGCCGACGGCTCGATTCACCTTTCCCGGGCTTCTCTGATTCCGCCCGCGGCCTTGAGCGGGCCCGCTCAGACCTGCAAGACGCGCTCTATGATTTCGAAGAGAGCTATGAAGATATCAAAGAGCTGGTGCTGGAAGTGAAATACGGCCCAGAAGAGATGGAAGATAAAGACCTCAGCGCTCAAGAGAAAATGATCATCCATCGCACCATGCAAGAGATGGTCGCGCCGTACCAGAAACTGCTAAGAACCACCGATGATGGCTTGTCAGACGAGTTTGGTCTCGAGCATGCTATTATTGATCAGTTTCGGGTGAAGGCAGAACACTAATGGCGCGGCGTCGGCGATCCAGGCAGAAGAAGCAACGCAATCAGGCCATCCTGAATTTCGTCCTCGCGGGTCTCGCCGTGGCGATTATCGGCTTCTCATTTTTTGCCCTTCAACCCGAACCCTATGATGAGATGACGCTTTGCGAGCTGTCTGATGAGCTGCCGCCCCACACAGCCATTATCATCGACAAGACCGACGAATATAGCGAGCAGCAGGCTGGATTGATCGCCGCCATCATTCGCCGCTCGCGCGACCGTCTCGAAGTTGGCGAACGGTTTACGCTATTCGAATTGGACCAGTTCGGGCAATTCGATCCGCGCGGCGAGTTCTCGCTGTGCAATCCTGGGCGCGGCGACCAAGTCAACGCCCTCTTCCGCAATCCAGAGCGGATCGAAGAACGGTTCAATGAGAAGTTCGATCGCCCGCTGCAAACCGTTTTGGAAGACTTAGTCGTCCCAAAAGAAGCGCCGAACAGTCCGGTCCTAGAAGCCATGGCGCGGCTCGGACAAACCGAAGCCTTCTCTGATCGCGTGCCCCAGCGGCGGATCGTGATCATTTCCGACATGCTGCAAAATTCAGACGTGTTTACCGCCTATGGCGGCGGTGGATCTATTCCGGACAATATGCCGAGCGCGCTGGAGGTTGCGGACATGACGATGCGGCGGTTCGGCGACAGTCTGGACGGAGTGGCCTTGGAGGTCCGATTGATCCCGCGTCAACGTTATGTCGACATGCAGCGCGGCGCTTTGAAAGATTATTGGAACCGAGTGTTTGCTGAGCTTGGCGTCGATGTTACTTGGCGCGATCTTTAGCGCGCGATCTTAGCAGACGCGGAAAATCGCCATTCCATCATAGCCTTTGGCGCCAACCGTTTGCAGCGCGGTCATGTCGACCCCGTCTAAGGTCCCGGCATAAGCCATCATCGCCCGAACCCCGCGCACACTGTTCTCTGTGCTCTCGGCATCGATCACCGCCCCGCCGCGGATGATATTGTCAGCGACAATGACCGCGCCTGAGCCGGTCAGATTCAAAGCCCGTTCGAGATAGTTCTTGTGATTGACCTTATCGGCATCAATGAAGACGAAATCGAACTGGCGCCCCGCCGCAATTTCCGCGTCCAAGACCTCCATGGCTGGGCCGGTGCGGAGATCGATCCGGTCGCCAAAGCCAGACCCATCGATATTTTCTTGCGCAATCGCTGCGGTTCGCGTGTCGATTTCGGTGGTGATCAATGCCCCGCCCTCGGGCAGCGCTCGCGCCATTGCAACGGCGGAATACCCGCCTAGACACCCGATCTCTAAGACCCGTTTCGCGCCACTCATTTTGATCAACAGGGCCAAAAACGCGGCCTGAAGGGGCGTGACGGCGTGCGGGACCAGTCCCGCCGCTTCACTATTCTGGGCAATTTGCTCCAAAACAGGGTCTGTTCGGAGCAAATTTTCCTCGAGATAGGTGTCTATAGCGGTATGAATATCGGTCATGCTGAAGGTTAATTTCCCTTAACGGTGCTTGGGCCTTGAGCCCTGCCACAATCACGCCTACCACTTAGGTCGGAGTGTAGAGTTTCACAACAAAGGTCGCCATGCTGGGAGCCCAATTGCGTTTATTTGCGCTCGCAAGTTTCGTATTGCCGTTGGGCGCTTTGGCGCAAGACGTCAGCGGCGCCCGCGCCTCGTTCCCGAACAATGCCGGACAACTTTACGAAGAAAATCAAGGCGATGTGACTCTGCCGCTCGCCTCCTTCGATGCGGCTGACAGCAATGACGTGCAAGCGGTCTCCGTTCCAGTTGAGAATTTAGCGACGCCGATGCGTTGCATGACCGCCTGGTCCTATTTAGCAGGCCGCGCCATCGAATCCCCAGAAGCGTTAAGCGAGCTTCATCCAGATTTCACTGAAGCCACGGCCAGTGCCCACTGGCAGCATTGGCTCAGCGCCGACCTTGCTGCCAATCAAGGCGTGTTGAGTGCGGATTTTCATCAGCGCCGTCTGGCGGCGGAACGGGCCTTTAGCGTCGCCTTAGCCCGCGGCGAAGAAGCCTATGCCTTCCAGACACTAGGCACCTGCTATGTCCGCCCTGTTCTGCGAGAGCTTGGCGACCCGACACAGCTGCTTAGAAATTTTATGATTGAGCATCAAGGCCTGCCGGAAGCGTATGCGGTTCCAGTCCTGCAACGCCAATTGCGAGCTTTTCCAATTTCGGAGGCGGACGAGTTAGAAACGGAAACAGATTG
Source organism: Hyphomonas sp. ske169 (assembly GCF_056850855.1). NCBI lineage: Bacteria > Pseudomonadati > Pseudomonadota > Alphaproteobacteria > Hyphomonadales > Hyphomonadaceae > Hyphomonas > Hyphomonas sp. ske169. The sequence goes on from NZ_CP096146.1 coordinate 1,424,914, forward strand.
CGTTGAGCTCGATGGCACAATCGAGAGCAAGATACGGGATCGCGCCAAGCTGCAATGCTTCGATCGTGGCGGGATTCTGGCTTCAAAAGTAAAAGTCTCAATCGAGCAAGCAGACACCATCTGCCGAATAACCGCCGCGGTTCAGTGCGAGAACATTCCCTAGCTGGGCAAAGCTCGCTATGGCATGGCGCCTATGAGTGATTTGCCTGTTCCCGCTGGTGCTACACCGCCTGAAACGATCTATGCGAAACCGGCTGCTTGGGTGGCCAGCGGCGCAGGCGCGCAAGGCAATTTGTTTCTGACCGGGCGCGCTGGGACGGGCAAAACCACCCTACTTCGAAAGTTCATGGCCGAAGCCGGCGAAAGCGCGATTGTGCTCGCCCCGACTGGGGTCGCCGCAATGAATGCTGGCGGCCAGACCTTGCATTCCTTCTTCAAGTTCCCGCCACGCTTGATCGAACCGCAAGATGTGAAGCGGCTGCGGACGGCACGTCTCATGAAAGCGGCTGAGACGATCATCATCGATGAGATTTCCATGGTCCGCGCCGACATGCTCGATGCCATTGATCGCAGTTTGAAGCTCAATCGCGGCTCTAAACGGCCATTTGGCGGCGTGCGGATGATCTTGTCTGGCGACCTGCACCAACTGCCGCCCGTGGTTCGCGGTGATGAAGACCCGATCCTCAAAGAGCGTTATGGCGGGCATTATTTCTTCAATGCCCCCGCCTTTAAAGAGGCTGAGTTCGCGCTTCTGGCGCTCAAACATGTGTTCCGCCAAGAAGACCCGCGCTTCCTGACTTTGCTTGGGGCGATGCGCCAAGGCCGGCTGACGCCTGCAGATCAGAGCGTTTTGCGCAGCGTCGTCTCAGACCGCGATGCTGTCGAAGCAAGCGAAACCCATATCGTGCTCACGCCGAATAATGCCAATGCCTATCGAATCAATCAGGCGCGGCTTGAGGATCTGCCGGGGCCAGAGAAAGTGTTCGAAGCCCGGGTGCAGGGTGATTTTGACGAGAAAACTTATCCCACCGAAGCCGACCTCGAACTCAAAGAAGGCGCGCGGGTGATGCTGATCAAGAATGATCCAGAAGGCCGGTGGGTGAACGGCTCACTGGCCGTGGTTGCGGGCTGGTCAGGGCGAAACGTCGTGGTCGAGCTTGATGGCCTCGAATATGAGATCGAACCGGCGGCTTGGGAAAAGTACAAATACTCGCTCGATCCAGAGACCAAAAAAGTCTCCCGCGAAGTGGTTGGCACATTCAAACAAGTCCCGGTGCGGCTCGCCTATGCCGTCACCATCCATAAAGCCCAAGGCCTGACTTTGGATAAGGTATATATCGACTTGGATCGTGGTATGTTTGCCCATGGGCAGGCCTATGTCGCCTTCTCCCGCGCCCGCAACCTTGAAGGCCTTGAAATCTCGCGCGCCCTACGCCCGCGAGATTTGGTGATGGATCGCAACGCGTTTGCGTTCGGAAAACTGGAGCCGATTGAAGACAATGACGCTTATCTCTTGGCGAAATTTGCCAAACAAGATGATGCCCTGATTTAAGCCGCTGCGCGGGATTTTCCGATCAACAAGGTTTTTAGATCACCGCCAACATGGAAGCTGGTGACCAACAGATAAGGCGCGAAAAACAGCATACCGCCGCTCAATGCGAGCACCGCCATCAGCCAGCCTTTTGGGCTAAACTCGTGCCGCCACACCACCCATAGCGCGGACAAAATCCAATAGCCCGCAAAGTCGAGGGTGAACTGACCCGGCCACGTCATCGTGCCAACAATGTCGATAAAGGGTGATAGAAAATCGATGCCATGATTGGCGATAATGACGGCCGTGTAGATCGCCAGACCGACAAAGAACAGGGCTGTATAAATACGCAAAATGGTCATGAGCTTCTCCTTGGAACATGCTCATGACCAATAATGTAGCGATCGCTACATTTCAAGTCTATTCTGGTTTCTGACCGACAATGAACAAAACAGGCCCATTATCGGGTTGCCAAATATGGACGGTTTTGAAGCCAATCGATTCCATATCCTTCTGCAAACGCTTGGCGGTGAAACGGTGGACTTGTGGCCATTGGCCAAGCGCATGCATGAGCGGGAACAAGGGCTCCATCAGCCGAAACATCAGTTTTTCCCGCAAACACATCGTGCTGGAAATGAAATGACCACCAGGTTTCAGCGTCTCATAGACCCGGCCCATCGCTGCCATACGATTGTCTAGCAAGTGAAGGATATTAAGCCCGAGAGCGGCATCATAAGAGCCCGGCCGCGGCTGGAAGCTATCCATATCCGCAACATCAAAAGCGACATTGGTGATGTTCTCAGGTCCGAGTTTTGCGCGGGCGATGCGGATCATTTCCGGCGACACATCGATTGCATCAATATGTTTTACATAAGGGGCATGAAGGATGGCGGTAGAGCCGGTTCCGCAGCCAAACTCCAGAACTTTCGACTCGGGCGTGAAATACTCGCGTGTGAGATCGAGCTTGATCTCATAGGCTTTCTGATTGGATATCGGTTGCTTCGAATATTTCTCGGCAGTTCGGTCCCAGAATTTGGCTTTGTCAGGCATAGATGCCTCCTCGATTAGTCCCGCGCGGCGCGGGATACATGTTTGATCAAATTGCACCCTCCCTATTTATCTATTCGGAGATCGGATAGAAATTGCAGAATATTCGAATGGACCTATACGAAAATCGATGAATTGGCAGGCGATCTCTTTTGATTGGAACCAGGTCCGGGCGTTTCTCGCAACCGCGGAAGAAGGCTCGCTTTCCGCCGCTGCGCGCGCGCTGGGGCAAACCCAACCCACGCTAAGCCGCCAAGTTGCCGCGCTAGAAGAAGAGCTTGGTGTGACCCTATTCGAGCGGGCGGGTCGCGCCATGTCCCTCACCGAAGCCGGCCGCGGTCTGTTGGACCATGTTCGCGTCATGGCGGACGCCGCGACACGGATCTCGCTCTCTGCGTCGGGGCAATCGCAGATCGTTGAAGGTAGGGTTGTCATCACCGCAACCGAGAATGTGGCGACCCATCAATTGCCGCGCATCGTCAAGAAAATTCATGCGGTCGCGCCGAACATTCAAATCGACATTCTACCTTCAAACGAGGTGCAGGATCTGACCCGTCGCGAAGCCGATATCTCGATCCGTCATGCGCGCCCCGAACAGCCAGATTTAATCGCGAAACTCCTGTTTGAAACCCGCGCTCATCTTTACGCCTCCGATGATTATCTCAAGCGTTTCGGACCGATCGCCAAAATCACCGACCTCGAAAATGCGATTTTTATCGGGCTCGATCGCACACCTGAAATGATTGAGGCGATGAAAACCTACGGCCTCAATCTGAGACAGGAGCAATTTCGGTTTAACAGCCCGAGCGGACATGTCCTGTATGAACTCGTCGCTCAGGGCCTTGGTGTCAGCATTCTCGCCAATGATATCGAGACCTATTCCGACAATGTACGGCCCTTGTTTCCCGACCAGTTGTCCATTCCTATCCCGGTTTGGCTGGTGACCCATCGAGAGCTTCACACCAGCAAACGCATTCGAATTGTATATGACATGCTGGCGACAGAACTGCCCAAATACAGATGTGTTTGACCAATCTGCATACGGATGTCAGCGTGCCCCAGAGAAGGAACCTAAAATGATCAGTTTGGCCTTGAAATGGATGGCGCGTGCCATGTTCGCGCTTGCAGTGTTTTCAGCACTGACCGCGATCTATATGTATTACACGCTTAATTTTGGCAGCTGCACCGAGGGGGGCCCAACCTGCAATGCAAATGTCGCGACCCTGTACGCATCCGGCATCGGCATTGTTGGCTTCGCTGTCTCAGGATATGCGGCGCACATAATCGCCAAAGGTTTTGCGCGCCAGCAAGACGGCGACTAGGCGAGGCGAGAAATTTCTTCACTGAGGCGTTTATCCCCGTCGGTCGTGATCTTTTCGAGCACTTTCACGCGGTCGCGCAGCCGCAGAACTTCGCGCTCGAGATCTTCCATGCGGAGTTTGGTTTCCTGATCCATCGCTGAATTGGCGCGGGTTTCGATCCAGGTCTTCACGACCCCGGCGCCGACGGCGATCAACACAATCAACACGACCATGGTGAAGGGGCTGTCGATATCCATAATTTTTTGTCCTGACTCTTATCGTTATTCGATATATAGCACGTCAGGCGTCAGACGCAAGGTTTTATCGTCCGGTTGACCCAAAGCCGCCAGCGCCGCGATCAGTATCATCGAGCGTGTCGACTTGGTTCCATACCAACCGCGTCACAGGTGCCAGCAGCATCTGGCCGATGCGCTCCCCGCGCGCGATCATAAAGCTTTCTTGGCCATGATTGATCAAAATCACTTTCAGCTCGCCGCGATAATCACTGTCGATCGTCCCAGGTGAGTTCAAGCAGGTGATCCCATGTTTCGCCGCCAGGCCAGAGCGCGGCCGCATCTGGATTTCATAGCCTTGCGGGATGGCAACGCTGAGCCCGGTTGGAACCATGGTCTTCTCGCCAGGGTTCAGCACCAATGGATCATCTTGCGGCACCGCGGCGCGCACATCCATGCCTGCCGCGCCTAGGGTTTCATAAGCGGGCAGATCGAGCCCTTCAAAATGCGGCAAAGGCCGCACAGCAACAGTAATCTCAGTCATGGTCCCGCACACCGACGGAGTCGCCCAAATGAGTCAAGCGCCGGAGTTAAGTCAGCACCGCAATTCCTATGGAAATCGCAGAAACCACCAAAGACAACGCCGCCAGCCGAGTCGAAATGATGAACCGTTTTCGGTTGTCTTGCAGATCGGCCAGCACCGAAGTCAGCAGAGGGAAATTGACGACATGGCGGTCATTGCCGAGCCGCATGTTAAAGAAATTGACCTCTTGCCCGCTCCCATTGGTCGAGCCGTATTTGGCGTTCATATGATAATAAAGACGCCCAAAAATCAGGTCAGGATCGCAGCGAAATTTCTTGCCAAGCGCATCAATATCGATCGGCACCCAGATTTTGGCGCTGCGGTTTTTATTCTCTTCAGACCAGTCAGAGAATGCTTTCAAATTGCGCTCATAGATCTTGGTCAGCAGCGTTTCGTCTGTCGGAATTGGTCGTGCCATATTGCGTCCTCTTTACGAGGCTCTTGCGTAACACGAGCAGAGGGCGATTCGAAGGCAACCGGCTTTCCGTGGCACGCGCTGCTCATGGCGCGCGTACCGCGTTCGTGGGGTCTAGAAAGAAGTTGTTTTCTCCGCCGACCCCAGCGCAGGCTGGGGTCCAGGGACGAATGTCTGTGATCAAGACCGCCGGAAATTACTTGTCCATGGATACCTGCCTTCGCAGGTATCGGCGGAAGATAGGATCATTCTAAGAGCTTTTCGCGCTCTATTGCGCTGCGATTTTGTCGGCTTCGTCGCCAAACTCTTCCGCAATGCGGGCCACAAGTCGAGTGGCGACATCCTGTTTGGTCATCCGCGGCCAACGCACTTCGATGCCGTCCCGAGTGACCAGAGCAACTTCGTTCATTTCGCCGCCCATGACATCACCGCTGACATCATTCGAGACGATCCAATCGCATCTCTTGCGTTTCAGTTTGGCAATCGCGAGCGCATCGACATCATGGGTCTCCGCTGCGAAGCCAATCACCAGGTCTGGGCGATTTTTCTTCTTGCGAGAGAGCGTCGCGAGGATGTCTGGGTTTTCAGACAGTTCCAGTGTGGGGTGCGGATCGCCATCGCCTTCTTTGAGCTTCATCTTTTTCGCGGCTGCGCGGCTGGGGCGCCAATCCGCCACAGCCGCGACCGAGATAAACACATTTGCGGGCAGCGCGGCTTGGCAAGCGTCTAGCATTTCGCGCGCAGTCTCGACCGGCACATGATCAACGCCATCTGGAACCTGTAAGGCCACCGGGCCAGACACCAATGTTACACGGGCGCCTGCTTTCGCGAGTGCCCCGGCAATCGCATAGCCTTGCTTGCCGCTTGAGTGATTGGACAGGAACCGAACCGGATCCAGCGGCTCGCGCGTCGGCCCGGCGGTCACCAAAGCATGGCGCCCGGCAAGCGGTTTGGGGTCCAATCCATAAAGCACCGGTCCATCGCTCAGCAGCGCTTCAATTCGATTGGCAATCTCAAGCGGTTCTGGCAGACGCCCAGGCCCAAACTCGCCGCACGCCATGGCGCCTTCATCGGGGTCCATGACACTCACGCCGTCGCCGCGCAGCGTCTCAACATTGCGCTGGGTTGCGGCATGCTCCCACATCCGGACATTCATTGCTGGCACCATCAGCACCGGCTTGTCGGTCGCAAGCAATGTGGTCGAGGCCAGATCATTGGCTAGGCCGTTCGCGGCTTTCGCCATCAAATCGGCCGTCGCTGGACAAACCACAACGAGGTCCGCCGACCGTGACAATTGGATATGTCCCATATCGGCTTCATCATCGAGATCGAACAGTTCGGTGAATACTTTTTCGCCAGATAAGGCAGAAACGGAAAGCGGCGTCACGAATTCCTGACCGCCTTTGGTGACGATACAACGGCTCGCAATACCGCGCCGCGCCAGCTCACGAATGAGCTCGAGCGATTTATAGGCAGCAATCCCGCCACCAATGATCAGAAGAATACGCTTATCTGACATGCCACACTTTTATGCCACTTCTGGGCCATGTGACACAAAACAAATGAAAAAACGACCACACAGATGCGTGAGATTTGCGTTTTTGGTTAATGGTTCGGGCGCCGAAGCGCAGATTCCGGCGCCTAAACCGCCAATTCTAAAGCTCACTCAGCTTCGGAACGGTGCCCTCACGGCCCAACCAAGCCTCGTCAAACAGCGACCGCGCAAAGGCCTCAGAGCGTTCATCGCGCTTGGCCTTGAACGTCTCGGCCAAACCGTACAAAGCATAGGCATTGTTCGGCGCTTTAATCAGCGTCTTGAAGAATTCGCGCTCAGCCCGGTCATATTGCCCATCCTGAAGTAAAAACAGGCCAAGTGTTTGCCGTGTCGGATAATACCACCACGTGGGTTCAAAATATGGGAGATTAGCTTCCGCTGCCGAGGCTGCTTCAAGCTTGGCAATGGCGCCTTTGAGGTCACCATTCGCCGCAAGAATACGCCCGTCTAGCGTCAGGCGAGCGACGGTTTGGATGCCCGAAAGTGGCGCGAAATAAGCGGTATCATAATCGCTAAAGCCAGGTTCTCCAGTGAGCGCCTCGAGTTTGGCAAGTTCAGTTTTCGCCTCGGCCATTTTGTTTTGCCGCGCGAAAACTGTGCCGCGGGCATAGTGCCAAGCGGTCCGCAGATAGAGGTGCGCCTGTTCAGGCTCTTCCATCGCCAACACAGTTTCATCGGTTGAGAAAATCAAATCGGTAAAGATCGGCGCGGCAGCAATATGCTCAGCCAACGGCGCTGGCGCGGCGGGATCAATCACCACCAAGCTTTCAATCTTATCCGACATTTCAAGCGCGGTCTCGGCGTCGCCCGCGAACTGCGAGCTAGCGACCACGAAATGAACATTGTGCGGATAATAGACACTGCCATAGACAGCGGCGTTTTCACTGGCTGCAATATAGGCTTCGTCGGCCTCGATCGCAGCAATATTTGACGCGTGAGACTTCTTCCATTCACCCAACCGCAAATAGATGTGTGACGGCATATGCACGAGGTGGCCCACACCGAGGTCCTGGCTGAGCAAGGCATCGGCATAGGACTCCGCCCGGAACGGATCGACGGAAGATTCAGTGATGTGAATATAGAGATGAATGGCCGGTGCAAATTCGGGATCGATCGCAAGGGCGGCTTCAATCAACTCGAGCGTCCGCGCGGTCCGACCTTTCGGATCGCGCGCGCCTGGTTCCCAATAGTCCCAAGGTTGGGTGTCCATATTGGCTTCAGCGGCGAGCGATAGGATGAATTTGTCATCTGGAAACGCGCGCGCAACTTCATCCATCGCATCGGCATAAGCCGCCGGACGTTCCTCAATTTCCGCCGCCTCAGAGACGCCATAGCGTGTATCAAGCGCCTTGATTAGCGCCGCCTCGCGAGGTGTCACGCCTTCAATTAGCTCAAGCGCTTTGCTGGCAGCGACCCGTCCTGCGGCGCCGCGATCAGGCGCATAGGGTATGTTGATATTGCTGCCAAAAGACAGCCCCTCGGCCCAATAGCACATGGCGCAACCCGGATCTTTGGCTTGCGCTTTTCGGAACGCGGCGATCGCTTCGTCATGGTTGAAATTCGCCATATGTGCCAACCCGGTATTGAACCATTTTATCGCCTCGCGGCTGGCGCTTGAAATAGGATACTGGAAATGATCGATGACTGATTGCGGAAGCTCAAATGGGTCGGAATAGTCAAAGCCAGGGTTTAAGCGCGCAGCCGTTTCTGCAGCGACCGCCGCTGATTGTTCAGACCGGCCGCTACACATGCTTTGCGAAAGTATGACCGGGTCAATGAAGGGCTGCGTCTCTGCATCTGCAGTATCCGGGTTGGTTTGATCAGCCGATACACAGGACACCACCCCCAATACACTCAGTGCGGCGCCGAACATTAAAGTCTTTGAAATTGTCATGATACGTCCTCCCTCAGAGGACTATGCCACAAGTTCGGATTGTCGTTAAGAAATGAGTCTGGGAGATCGTCGGGCGGGTCTATATTCAGTCGATTAAACCAGGCGCGCTGAACGAATGTCCGTCAATGCCGGAAGCCCCGCAAAGCTTTGCGAGACTTCCCCCCAACCGAGCGGGGTTTTCCGATCCAGTCCTCTCAGATGTGCGTTCAGGGAGAGAGAATATGAACTGGTTCAGAATTCTTTTGAGTCGCGCCTCACTCAGGCGCAACAAAACTAATCATTAGCCCTTTTTCAAACGAGGCGGCGACGGTCATTTCAACTCCGCCCGTTTCGAGCTTCACCACATCGCCTTTGACGCTTGCAAACGCGGCGAGTGATAGGGCAGCAGCGACGAGCAATCCGGTTTGGATCCCGCTTCTGATGGCCTTGCGTGTCATGGGAATTCCCCTCTCTATCCTAAACTTGCCTGATCCCTGGTTACAGATGTAACCTATTCCTTAATTCTGTTCTAGATCCTTGAACGCTTTTTTTAGACGCCACTCTTCGCTGGTGACACTGCGCTCGATATTTCGCAAACGCTCTTCAAGGTCCATGAATGTGTATTTCAGCCCAGATGCCGTGACCCGAGGCCGATCTGACACATTGCGCCAAAACTGCTCCTCTTCTGGGGCCAAATTACGGCGGCCCATCGGTTCTTTGGGTGTGATCATCGCCGCAATGATATAGGCGAAGATCGAAAATGGCCCGGCCATGACGAAAATACTCAAGACAAACAGCAGCCTAACCAATGTTGGCTCCCAACCGAACCGTTCAGCAATCCCGCCACATACTCCGAGCCAAACGCGGTCTGTCCGCGAGCGGTAAAAGCGTTTTGGGTTAGGGGAACGGAACATTTGGTCTTCTTCTCTGCTTGTATAGTGATCGTCTCTAAGGGGACGGTGATGTCGTCTTCTATAAGTCATGGTCTAATCCTCGAACCGGCGCGGCGAGAGCGGACGACGGCGGCCTTGTGGCTCTTCTTCTTGGGCGTCCAAAAGCTCTTCGATCGTATCGATCCGTCTTTCGATTGAACGCGCAGAGCGCCAAAGGTCTTCGAGCATTCGCTCATCGTCGGGCATCAGGGTCTTCTGCTTCCGCCACAGCGTGATGTAGTGAAACACCATGGCTGGGAAGATGATGAAGACGCATCCGATTGCCACAATTGCGATGATGAATTCTTCTCCCATCAGTTTGTTGCCTCAGTTTTTGCCTTGCGGCGGTCTTCTAGGTGGAGGGCAATCAAGCCCGGAGCGGTAATCGCGGTCAAAAAACCAGCTAAGATCGCAAACGGTAATAACATGGACTAGCCCTCCTTTTTGTCAGCAGGCTTTGCTGCTTTTGTTGTGGTTTTCGAGCGGGCTTTTTTCAAAGCCGTGAGTTCCGCTTCGATCGCGTCATTGCGCTCGAGAGCCGCAAACTCTTGCTCCAAAGATGGCTCAACACCGCGAATGGTTTCAGCATAAGCCTCGAGCTCATCGACTTTGCGCTCGACGGAAGAATAGCGCGCCAGGGCATCATCTACGCGAGTGTCATAAGTTTGCTCACGAACCCGAATACGCTGCTCGGCGGCGTCCCGGCGCATCATCAGCGCGCGGTGCTTGGCTTTCGCTTCATCCAGTTTGGCTTGCAGACGAGACAAATCATCCTGACGCTTGTGAAAAGCTTCTTCAGCAAGATCCATCGCTTCTTGGCGGCGTGTGATTTCTTGCTCGGCTTTCTTCTTGGCGATCAGCGCGCCGCGGGCGAGATCTTCGCGACCTTTATCAATGGCGAGGCCAGCTTTGGCTTCCCAATCAGCGCGGATTTCAGAATAGTGCGCAATCTCGCGCTCCATTTCTTTTTTGTCGGCCATGGCACGCGCAGCAGCGGTGCGAACTTCGACCAGCGTGTCTTCCATTTCTTGGATCATCAGACGCGCGATCTTTTCTGGGTTTTCAGCATTGTCCAGCATCGCATTGATGTTGGAATTGATGATATCGCCGAGGCGAGAGAACATTCCCATGATATTTTTTCCTTGTATCTTTTGGGGTTCAACGGGGGGAGTGGGAGGAAACGCGGTTTCTTTTGGCTGTGTTCAGCTCTTAGAAGAAGAAGCCGCCGAGAAAGACACCAGCGACAAAGAACATCCATGTCTCTGGTGAACGAGTGGAGAGGTAGCGGCCAAAGCGGCCACTCTCACGGCGGGCCTGGTCGTAACGGTCGCCATAGCCATTTTCGTAAGAGCGCTCAGTCATTGTTTTCTTTCCTTCTTGCGAGCGACCCGACTGGCCGCCATGCCAAAATGATTTCAAGGACCGTGCCAGTTTTGAGTTAAATTCATATTGCGTTGTTTTTATTGGAAATATTTTTATTTTCGCAGTTCTGACTTAATTGAATTTAGCGAATTACACTCATAAATCTGGTTGTTTTGACCAATTCTTTTCGCTATATAGACCTCATGATTGGCAATCAAACTCCACAACTGATCGGTGAAGATCCGAGCTGGCTCGAAGCCCAAGAACATGTCTCTCGATTGGCGCCACTTGATCGACCTTGCTTGATCATTGGCGAGCGCGGGACCGGTAAAGAATTGATTGGCGAGCGGATGCACTTTCTGTCTCGGCGCTGGGAAGGCCCGTTTGTGAAAGTGAATTGCGCCGCCCTCTCAGAGCAATTGCTCGACAGTGAGCTGTTTGGGCACGAGCGCGGCGCGTTTACCGGCGCCACCGAACGCCGGCTCGGCCGGTTTGAATTGGCCGATGGCGGAACGCTCTTCCTAGACGAGATCGCCACCGCCTCGATGCAGGTCCAAGAAAAGCTCTTGCGCGTGGTGGAGTATGGCGAGTTCCAACGCCTGGGCGGTGAAAAGGTCCTGAGCACCAATGTTCGGGTCGTCGCCGCGACCAATGTTGACCTTCCCAGCAAGGCAGCGACCGGCGATTTCCGCGCCGACTTGCTCGATCGCCTGGCCTTCGATGTGGTGACGCTTCCGCCGCTAAGAGCGAGGCCCGCAGACATCTCGTTGCTTGCCGATTTCTTCGCCCGGCGCATGGCCCGCGAAATGGCTGAAGATTTCCCCGGCTTCGCGCCCTCCGCCATTGCCGCAATGGAAGCCCATGCTTGGCCCGGCAATGTTCGTGAGCTCCGCAATTTCGCGCAGCGAGTCACCTATCGCGCCATTTCTGAACATTTGACCGATCCGGTCCAGTTCGATCCCAGCGCGCTTGACCCGTTCGCCTCGCCTTGGCGCCCGGCGGCAGACCTCAAGGCGCCGCAGCGGGCGCAAGACCCGGCACAACAAACCGCCGCCGCGCCCCCGCCGCCGGTGCTCGATATCCCCTTCGAGGATCAAATCCGCCTCTTTGAAACCAGCCTGATCGACACAGCCCTCTCCGCCCATGAAGGCCACCAAGGCAAAGCCGCCAAAACGCTCGGCCTCTCCTATCATCAATTCCGCGGCCTGCTAAAGAAATACGGCTACGGCAAAGGCGCCGGAAAGCCGATCGACGAGATCCAGGGCCCAATCCGGAGCATGTGACCTATCGGGCCCGAAAGGCGTCCTGCAATTCGCGCATCAGAGTCTCAACCAGCTCAGCTGCTGGCATGGCTCGGATGAGCGGCGCGCCCTGCCCCGCCCATTGCGCCCCAAATCCAAACTCGTCTTGCGCCTTGGCGGCCGCATGAAGCGCCTTTCCAGCATCATAGGCGCGCGGATAATCTGGCGGCGGAAACGCATCGACTTCGGACGCCCAAGCCGTAAACCGATTTACGAGACAGCGGGCTGGTCGACCGGAAATCGCCGTGGTCATGACCGTGTGAAAGGCTCCATCGCTTCTAAGTGCTTCGCGATAAGCCGCATCAGCCTTACTCTCAGGGCATGCAACAAAAGCCGTGCCCAATTGCGCGGCTTCGGCCCCGAGCGCGATCATGGATGCGATACCCCTCCCGTCCATGATGCCACCTGCCGCAATCACGGGGATGGAACACTTGGCAACCAGCAATTGGGTAAGCGCAAATGTCCCGAGCTTCTGGTCCGGCAGGGAAGGATCAAACATCCCTCGATGCCCGCCCGCTTCATAGCCTTGAGCGACGATCGCATCGACTCCCGCCTGCTCGGCCGCCCTCGCCTCATCGAGATTTGTCGCGGTTGAGAGCAGCGTGCATTCCGCCGCTTTCAGCGCCGCAATTTTGTCTTGAGACGGCAACCCAAAGTGAAAACTGATCACGGGTGGCCGGAGCGCCAAAAGCAGTTTGAACATTTCATCGTCGTCCGCAAAGCTCCGATAGATCGTGTTTAGAGCTTCCGGCGGATGGGCACCAAAGGCCTCAAACACGGGCGCTAGAGCCTTCAACCACTGCTGCTCGCGCAGGGCGTCGACCACGGGGGTCGCGTGCACAAAGAGGTTCACATTAAAAGGACGGTCGGTCAGAGCGCGAACCGCTTCAATCATCTCTCTCGCGCTGCTCGTCTGTGCTGCGCCAATCCCGATAGAGCCCAGTCCACTCGCATTCGACACAGCAGCTGCAAGCTCTGGGGTTGAGATACCCGCCATAGGCGCTTGCACAATCGGCCGCTGGACGCCGATATCTTTCAAGAACCCCATTTTTGTTCCCCTTCTGCCGCCCGTCCTTATCAAGTTGTGCGGTCATATTGTCTATGATCCACGATTGCGCTTGATCTACGCAGGCGCCTCCCGCCACGGCACCCTTGGAAATTCGCGGCGCTAGGGTTACCTTTAACGTGAACGTCAGGAGTGCCGCTATGTTCCTCAATTTCTTCAACGAGCTTCGCGCCGCCAAGGTGCCGGTGACTTTGAAAGAATATCTCGCGCTGATGGAAGCGATGGATAAAGGCGTGATCGATCGGGACGTCGAGGACTTCTACTATCTGGCCCGCGCGGCCTTGGTCAAAGACGAGCGCAATATCGACAAGTTCGACAAAGTGTTTGGCCATGTTTTCAAAGGCCTCGACAGCCTAGGAGACGCGGTGGAAGCGCAGGACTTGCCCGAAGAATGGCTGCGCAAGATGACAGAGAAATTCCTCTCGCCTGAAGAGATGGCTGAGATCGAAGCCATGGGCGGATTTGAAAAGCTGATGGAGACGCTGAAAAAGCGGCTCGAAGAACAGAAAAAACGCCATGAGGGCGGAAACAAATGGATCGGCACAGGCGGCACATCGCCCTTTGGCGCGAATGGCTACAATCCTGAAGGCATTCGGATCGGACAGGATAAGTCGCGCCATCGCCGCGCCACCAAAGTCTGGGACAAGCGCGAGTTCAAAAATTACGATGACAGCGTCGAGCTGGGCACCCGCAATATCAAAGTCGCGCTCAAGCGTTTGCGCAAATGGGCCCGCAACGGCGCACCTGACGAGCTCGATCTAGACGCAACAATCAAAAACACCGCACGCCAGGGCTATCTCGATATTGAGATGCGCCCAGAGCGCCGGAACACGGTGTCGGTCCTGCTGCTGATGGATGTTGGCGGCTCAATGGATCCGCATGTGAAGGTGATGGAAGAGCTGTTTTCCGCCGCGCGCGCAGAAATCAAAAATCTCGAATATTATTACTTCCACAATTGCCCGTATGAAGGCCTGTGGAAGGACAATCGCCGCCGCCGCAATGATGTCATCCCGACTTGGGACGTTTTGCATAAATATCCCAGCGAATACAAAGTGATCGTCGTTGGCGACGCCACTATGAGCCCATATGAAATCACCTATGCAGGCGGGTCAGTTGAGCATTGGAATGAAGAGCCAGGCGGTCTTTGGATCCAAAGATTTGTCGAACAGTTCCCAAATTTTGCTTGGCTGAACCCAGTTAAGTCTGGGGCTTGGGAATATACAGGCTCGATCCAATTGATCCGTGAACTCATCGGGCCAGACCGGATGTTCGAAATGACATTGGAAGGGCTCGACGGCGCCATGAAAGAGCTCGGGCGCTAAGCCACACGCGAATTTTTGCAAATTGCAACAAAAAAATGCCCGCCAGCGCATAAAGGGGAATGGCTGGCGGGCGAAAGACACCTGCGTTGTGTGGGTACGCTTGATGTCGATATGACGTAATCGTCGGAAACATCCATATGCTGATGCCGCCGCCGGAGGAATAGTCAAATTTTAGTACAAATTTCTGCGCATGCGCGCCCTTGAACCCGTTTCCTACTTATCGTTGAGTATTTTGGAAGAGCTAGGGCGGCATCGAGTAAAGTGGCGGATCGCGAAACACACGCTGAATCGATTGAAGAGTCTCGGGCTGAGGCTGCCCTGGTTTTGCTGCAATCACTTGCGCGCGCGGGTGAAGATCCTGAAAAGTTTGCACAAGCCTGCCGCGATTGGGCAAAGCTATCAGACAATGTCGAAGCGCTGCCTGAGTTTGAGTCTGTGCTGTCCATTTTGACGCCAGCCCTGAATGAACCCGAAGCGCCGTCGTCCCGCCTGCAAAGCGAAGCCATCGCGACAACTGACTCCTTTACGCTCGATGAGAAAGGCTGCGTCACGAACATTACGAAAGACGTATCCACCCAGTTTGAACTGCAAGTTGGAGACATTCTACACCCCTCGATCGAGCTGACATCTAAAGCTGGCGCCACTTCTTCTGATTTACTTGTGGAACGCCCGGACCGGTTTGGCATTTCTCGCCAGATTAAGCTCTATCCCAAACTGACCGATGGCGTCGCGGTTGGATATACGGGCCGGGTCTTCTTGTTCCGGCTGTCGAGTGCTGTGCGCACGCACTTGGTGAACCATTTCGGCTTAACCAGCAGCGAAACTGAGATCTTGGAACTTCTGCTCAGGCGCCACCGCCTCGAGCAGATTGCAGATCTGCGCGGCATTAAGCTCAACACGGTTCGGACACATGTCGCGCGTTTAAACAGCAAGCTTGGCAGCCGCAGCCTGACTGAAACCCTTTCTATGACCGTCGAGCTCTCTCAGGCGCTCAGCTTACGTGCAGAACAGCCGCATGTGCTCATCACCGAAGATGAAAACGCATCTCGCCTGATTTCACTACCCAACCAAGATCAATCCGTAGAGTATCGGCGATATGGCCCGGCGAACGGCCATCCCGTGATGATCTTACATTCGCTAGAATACGGATATTTACCCTCCAAAGACATGATTGCAGCCGCGCGGCGCGCGGGGATCAATCTGATCTTTCCGCTCAGGCCTGGATTTGGCGATACTACCGTGACTGGCTCAATCGAGGAGTCGGCGACGCTGTTAAGCGAGTTTATCCGTGTGCTCGATTGGCGAGACATGACGCTGGTGGGCCAATCGACGTCAGCTCCATTGGCACTCGAGGTGCAAACACTGAGTTCGCGGATCGGCAAAACTGTGTTGATCAACTATGGGCTCGATATCGCCGATAAATTGTCCGCGATCCAGCCTAACTGGTTGAGCGGCTTGCTTCGCATGGGGCTTAGCTCGCAAGCCGGATTCGCGTTCGGTGCGCGCTCGTTGAGGTCCGTCAGCGAGACTTTTGGCGGGACCCGCTTTTACCGCATGATGTATCGAAATCAGGCGAGTGATCGAGCGTATTTTGAGGCCAATACCAAGCTGTTCGAAATCACCTCAGACTATCTGTATGGCGCCGACCTTGCCCAAACACGACTCGATCTAGAATCGGCATTTCTCGACAATCCTCGGGCCGCGACTCTCTTGTCCAGCGTTCGGCCTCTGGTTGTCATGAACAGTGCCGATCAGCAAGGTGTTGGACCAGAAGCAGCGGAGGCTGCGGCGGAACGTCTCGGACTCGATTTTCGCCCCGTTGCCCATTCCGGCCGGAATTGGATCTATCAGTTTCCGGAAACGCTATTCAATGAGGTTTTGCGATAGGGTTTGAAACGAGAAGCGCCCGCTCCCCCGCGGGCACCCCTTCTCAGATGGCCGGGCTTGGATAAACTTGCCCCTATGGATCTTTCATCGAACCCCGCCCTAGAGCCGTTTCGCGCCGAAGTACGCACGTTCTTCGAGACCGATTATCCCCAAGACATTCGTGCGAAAGTCGCGACAGGCGCCAGCCTAACCACGGCAGAAGTGCGCAATTCTGAAATGGCGCTTGGCGCCAAAGGTTGGTTGGCGAGTGCTTGGCCGAAAGAACATGGTGGCCCCGGTTGGAGCTTGGAAGAACAATATATTTTCGATGAAGAGCTCGAACGCGCTGGCGTGCCAACCGTCACCCCGATGGGGGTGATCTATGTCGGTCCAATCATTTATACATTCGGCTCTGACGCGCAAAAAGAGAAATGGTTGCCCGGCACACGCGACGGATCTCTGGGTTGGGCTCAGGGCTATAGCGAACCCGATAGCGGATCTGATCTCGCATCCTTGCAATTCTCAGCCAAGAAGGACGGAGATGAGTACGTCCTGAACGGCACGAAGATCTGGACCAGCGCAGCCCAGCACGCCGATTGGATCTTTCTGTTGGCGCGCACCTCGAAAGAAGAAAAGAAACAAATGGGCATCAGCTTCATTTGTTGTGAGATGGATCGCCCTGGGGTCACGCTCACGCCGATCATCACAATCGATGGCAAGCATGCCCTCAACATGGTGACGTTTGAAGATGTTCGGGTTCCGGCCGATTATCTAATCGGGGAAGAAGGCAAAGGCTGGACCTATAGCCAATATCTGCTCGGGTTCGAACGAACCTCTTATGCGCGCATTGGCGGGAAACGAAAGCAACTCAGCCATATTCGCGCCATTGCCACCGCAGAGCCCACAGGCGGTAATACAAAGCTCATCGATGATGAGGCCTTCGCGCGAAAGCTGACAGATGCCGATATGGCGGTTGATGGCTTGGAAATGACCGTGATGCGTGTGCTCTCAGCGGTGAAAGATGGCGGGAGCCCCGGCAAAGAGGCCTCAATCATCAAGATCTTAGCCACCGAGACGGCGCAACAAATCACGACGCTTTATTTGGATGTCGCTGCAGCACACGGCCAACGCCAGTTTGAAGACAGTGTCAGCCCGGACTGGGCCGGACATTCGGGCTATGCCGCACCCGGTGTCTCGACCTATTTCGGTGCCCGCGCCCAGAGCATTTATGGCGGCACGAATGAAATCCAAAAGAACATCATCGCGAAACGCGTGCTCGGCTTATAGCCTTTAGATATTCAGAACACAAAAAAGCGCCGCCCTCAGATGAGAGCGGCGCAATTTGTTTGGCTTACGAGCTCAGCTTAGAAGCTCACGCCAGCACGGGCGTAAACGAAGCGACCTGCAAAACCGAATGGCGAGCGGGTAGAGAATGGGAAGATCCCATTAAAGTTCTGATTGCTCGGAGTTTCGGTTGGATAGACGTCAAAGACATTGTCCATCCCAAGCCCCACGGTGAATTTCTCAGCAATTTCAAAGTCTACGGACGCATCAACAATCCATTTCGCTTCAAGCGTGAAGTCATTGTCTGGATTGTTAGATGGATCCACAACTTCGCCGTAGCGCGTTGCCCGGAGATTGAAGTCAGCGGCTTTCCAACCATAGTCCGCAGACAAGATCAGCTTCGTCTCTGGCGCACTTTCTTCAAACGTTAGGCGGTTGTCGCGACTGAAGAAGGTGAGATCTGGGACAACAGAGTTCACCGGAACTTCCGTGACTTCAACCTCAGAGAAGTTGAACGCACCAGAAAGACCGACTTCACCGAGTTCACCCAAGTCCCAATCGTAACGGGCGACAACGTCAACACCACGTGTCTCCGTTTCGATTCCGTTTTGGAAGAAGCGCACGCGGCTAACACCTTCAACTCCAGCATTTGCCAGAACCGCATCGACCTCGGCGCCGCCAAGGTTCTCTGACAAGAAGATCTGATCTTCAATATCGATGCTGAACGCGTCGATTGTGATGAAGAAATTATTGTCAGGTGTAATCACCAGACCTGCAGAGAAGCTGGTCGATTCTTCCGCATCGAGTGGCTGAGCACCAAGCGCGACAGCCGCACTGGATTCAGCTGGGAAGGTGCCGATTTCAAATGGTACGCCGTCAATGAAGTTGGTTGACGTCGCTGTGAAGAATTGCTGCTGCAGCGATGGCGCGCGGAACCCGGTGCTCGCAGCACCGCGGATCGCGATAACATCGTTGAAGTCATAACGACCAGTGATTTTACCGGTAATCGTGTCGCCAAAGTCAGAATAGTCTTCATAGCGAACAGCCGCTGAGATCAGAGTTTGATCATTCGGCTCCCATTCCACATCGGCATAGAGACCAATATTATCACGACCTGCATCGACTTCCGACTGCGGGGTGAAGCCGCCAAAAACTTGGCTGTTTGGCGCAAATCCAATACCGAAATTCGCATCGAACGGATCTGGGTAAGTTGATGGATCATTGATATCAAAGCCGACCGGCACATTGACACCAACCACTGGCTCATAGTTCACGCCTGGAACACCACGATATCCGCCTTGAGCGAATGAGGTTGGTTCCCCTTGAGTAATCTCAAAGCCTTCGTCACGGAATTCCGCGCCGAGAGACACGGTTGTCACGCCTGGAAGCAATGTGTCGAATGAACGGGTAATGTTGGCATTCACAACCACTTGGTCATATTCCAGCGCACCGGCATCAAACTCAGTTTGACTTGTCGGTCCAAGCGACGCGTTCAGCGTATTGACGACAGAATAGTCGAGCTCATTAGAGCCGTAGACAACGCTGAAATCAGCATCCCAGCCGCCAAGGTCGCCACGAATACCAGCGCCGCCGCTGATGTCCGTCACGTCACCGACAATCGTTGGCAGGAAGCCGTCAGGATAGATTTCTGTCAGGTTCCGTGGCGTGCCGCGCGTTCCGAGTGGACCTGCCGCTGAGTCGCTTGAACGACGGTAGAAACCTGTACTTTCAGCTTCGCGGTCCTGATAACCGGCCCAACCGTAAAGTTCCCAGTCTTCATTGAGGCCGTATCCAGCATTCGCAAACAAGCTGAAGTCTTCAGCCTCTCCATTCCCCCAATTGTGGTTGAGGCGATTGATCGTTCTCTCGCGCGGATCGGCAACGCCACCTGGCGTAATATATTGCTGACGCGGATCGAGTCCGGCGCGGTTAGATGGATTTCGGTCTTTATATTCACCTGAAACGGTTAGGAATCCGTCCTCACCGATCGCAAAACCTTTCCAGCCGCTGACTTGCAAAGTCTCGCCGTCAACGCGGTCGCGGCCTTGGCCTTTAATATCGGTTACAAAAGCGCCGTAACGAACATTTGCGCCGCCGCCTGAAGCTTCTTCTTTCAGCAGCACGTTGATCACGCCCGCAATCGCGTCAGAACCGTATTGCGCAGACGCGCCATCGCGCAGCACCTGGACGCTACCAATCGCAGACGTAGGAATTGAGTTGAGGTCAACCGCAGACGAACCACGTCCGACAGACCCGTTAATGTTCACGAGCGACGAAGAGTGACGGCGCTTAGAGTTTAACAAAACCAATGTCTGGTCAGGTGCCAGGCCCCGTAAAGTTGCCGGGCGAATAATGTCTGTACCGTCATTGATAGAGGTCTGATTGAAGTTGAATGACGGCACTGTCGCAGCGAGGATCTGATTCAGCTCCGTACGACCTGTTTCAGTAAGCTCTGCGACGGGGAACACGTCGACCGGCACCGACGTTTCCAATGCTGTACGGTCCGCGGAACGCGTTCCCGTTACAACGATTTGGCTCTGACGCAGCTCATCTGCATCATCGGCGGCGTCTGCATCCTGTGCATGACCTGGGAGGGCGATAGACAGCATTGCCACTGAAAGGGCACTGCCAGCGAGTAGGCGTGATTTTTTCATTCTATTCTCCTTGCCTTTACTACTGTCACACCACATAGGTACTTGACCCTACGGCAGCGTCGTTGCGGATCGTTAATTTCCGAATTCTGCGAAATATCGTGACTTTGAAGACACAATTGACGTCTCGATCCTGCCGGCTTGACGCCGGATTTTTATTTTAGGCGCGGGTTGTCGCGATTTTTCACCAGAAGTCGCTTTTCTACTTGCTCGTCCTGCCGACTCCCCGCTATACGCCACCCGTTTGCCTACGCAGCGAGACAAGAAGGACGCCCTGATGCCGAAACGCACCGATATCCAATCCATTCTTGTTATCGGGGCTGGTCCGATCATAATCGGCCAGGCATGCGAATTTGATTATTCCGGTGTGCAGGCGATCAAAGCGCTGAAAGGCGAAGGCTATCGGGTCATTTTGGTGAACTCCAACCCGGCCACCATCATGACTGATCCAGGGCTCGCGGACGCCACGTATATTGAGCCGATCACGCCGGATTTTGTCGAGAAGATCATCGAGATCGAGAAACCCGACGCACTGCTTCCGACCATGGGTGGTCAAACCGCTTTGAATTGTGCCCTCGCCCTTGAACAGGCGGGGGTTCTTTCTAAGCACGGCGTGGAACTGATCGGGGCCCGCGCCGACGCGATTGAAATGGCTGAAGATCGCAAACTGTTTCGCGAAGCGATGGACCGGATCGGGCTCGAAAACCCGAAAGCGGAAATCGTCTCTTCGCCGAAAAATGAAGACGGGTCTTTTGACCGCATCACTGGCCTGAAAAACGCACTCGATGCGCTCGATCATGTCGGCCTACCGGCAATTATTCGCCCAGCCTTCACCCTTGGCGGCACCGGCGGCGGCGTCGCTTACAATCGCGCTGAATATGAAGAGATCTGCCGCGCCGGGATTGCCGCCTCGCCAGTTGCGCAAATCCTCGTCGATGAGAGCCTACTCGGCTGGAAAGAATATGAGATGGAAGTTGTCCGCGACAAAGCCGACAATGCTATCATCATCTGCGCGATTGAGAATATTGATCCGATGGGCGTGCATACTGGCGACTCGATCACTGTGGCGCCCGCGCTGACGCTCACCGACCGTGAATATCAAGTGATGCGGAATGCCTCGCTGGCCGTGCTGCGTGAGATTGGAGTTGAGACCGGCGGATCAAATGTCCAATTCGCCGTTAATCCAGAAGATGGGCGCCTGGTCGTGATTGAGATGAACCCGCGAGTTTCTCGGTCATCAGCGTTGGCCTCAAAAGCTACCGGTTTCCCGATCGCGAAAGTCGCGGCCAAACTGGCGGTTGGCTATACGCTCGACGAACTCGACAATGACATTACCGGCGTCACGCCCGCCGCTTTCGAACCAACCATTGACTATGTGGTCACCAAAATCCCGCGCTTTGCGTTTGAGAAGTTTGAAGGCGCTGAACCACTTCTGACCACCGCAATGAAATCTGTCGGCGAAGCCATGGCGATCGGCCGTAACTTCCAAGAGAGCCTCCAGAAAGCGCTCTGTTCGCTTGAGACCGGACTCACGGGCCTCAATGAAATCGAGTTCTCTGGCCCAGGCGCTTTGCGCGAAGCGCTTAGCAAACAAACCCCAGATCGCCTGCGCATTGTCGCGCAAGCCTTTCGTGAAGGCCTATCTGTCGAAGACGTCCACGCCTCGACCAGTATCGATCTTTGGTTCCTCCGCCAGATCGCCCAAATCGTGGCGCGCGAAGAGGATGTTCGTCGCGATGGTTTGCCGACAACGGTTCGAGACTTCACAGACCTCAAAGGCATGGGCTTCTCAGATGCGCGTCTTGGCGAACTGACCAGCCAATCAGAAGCCGCCGCCCGCGCCGCGCGCCATGCTTTGAATGTGCGTCCGGTCTATAAACGGATCGACACGTGCGCCGCCGAGTTCGCGGCGAAGACACCCTATCTCTATTCGACTTACGAGCACGCTGCTTTCGGCGCGGATGGCCCCGATTGTGAGGCCCTGCCCTCGACGCGGAAGAAAGCGATTATCTTGGGCGGCGGGCCGAACCGGATCGGCCAAGGGATCGAGTTTGATTATTGCTGCTGTCATGCCGCTTTTGCGATGGCCGAGATCGGCATTGAAAGCGTCATGGTGAATTGTAATCCCGAAACTGTCTCGACCGATTACGACACGTCCGATCGCCTTTATTTCGAACCGCTGACACATGAACACGTCTCTGAGATCATCCATAAAGAGCAAAGCGCGGGCGAGCTTGCGGGCGTCATCGTCCAGTTCGGCGGCCAAACCCCGCTAAAGCTCGCTCAGCCGCTCAATCAAGCTGGCGTGCCAATCCTCGGCACCAGCCCGGACAGCATCGACCTGGCCGAAGACCGGAAGCAATGGTCGAAACTGCTCTCAAATCTCGGTATTCAGCAGCCGCCATCTGCGACTGCAAGAAGTCTCGAAGAGACGCTCGAGAAGGCCGCAGAGCTCGGCTATCCGGTGATGTTGCGTCCATCTTTCGTGCTGTCCGGCACCGCGATGCGGATCTGCCATTCTGATGATGATGTGCGCGAATATGCTGGCTATGCCCTTTCCGTCGCTGGCGATGGCTCGCTCTTCATTGACCGCTACCTCTCCGACGCGATTGAAGTCGATGTCGACGCGCTCTGTGATGGCGAGAATGTACATGTTGCTGGCGTGATGGAACATATTGAAGAAGCCGGAGTCCATTCTGGCGATAGCGCTTGCGCTTTGCCGCCTTACACGCTGTCTCCCGCAATCGTCGGGCGCCTCAGCGAACAAACGATTGCGCTGGCGAAAGCGCTGAATGTTTCTGGGCTGATCAATATCCAATATGCGGTTAAAGATGACCAGATTTATGTGCTTGAAGCCAATCCACGGGCGAGCCGCACCGTCCCATTCGTGGCCAAAGCGGTCGGCGCACCGATTGCCAGCATTGCTGCCAAGATTATGGGCGGCAAACAGCTCACCGAGTTTGACCTGCGCCACGCCGAAGCGAGCCGGATTGCGGTCAAAGAAGCGGTGTTCCCGTTCGCCCGATTTGCGAATGTTGATCCGATCTTGGGGCCTGAAATGCGCTCGACCGGCGAAGTCATGGGCTGGGATGATGATTTCGGCACAGCTTTCTTGAAAGCTCAAATTGGCGCGGGCGAAACCCTGCCCACCAGCGGCACCGCCTTCATCTCCCTGCGCGAAGCCGACAAGAAAGAGATTGTCGAAGCCGCCGCTAGCCTGATCGATATGGGTTTTGACATCGTCGCCACCACCGGCACAGCGAGCTTCCTCGCCGACCATGGGATCGAGACCCGCTTGGTCAAGAAAGTCCTGGAAGGCAAACCGAACATTGAGGATGCGATCTTGAATGGTGAGATTGATCTCGTGCTGAACACAACCGAAGGCGCGCAATCTCGTAAGGACTCAAAATCGATCCGGCGCACGGCGATGGTGCAGAAGATTCCATATTTCACCACCCTGGCCGCCTGTCGTGCAGCGGTGAAAGCGATTCGCGCGATGCGCGAAAAACCGCTCAGTGTTCGCGCGTTACAGAAAGCATAACTTGCGAAACCGGACATTTTAGACTACTTGACCGGCCTGCTTTTTGATTGAACCATCCTGTTCCAAGAGCAAGATGGCGTCAGAACCCAAGAACGGTAACTATTCATGCAACGCACACCTATGACCGCCGGGGGCTATGCAGCCCTCGATGAAGAATTGAAAAATCTGAAGTCTGTCGAACGCCCGGCCATCATCCAGGCCATCGCAGAGGCTCGTGAGCATGGCGACCTTTCAGAGAATGCCGAATATCACGCCGCGAAAGAGAAGCAGTCTTTCATTGAAGGCCGGATCGTCGAGCTGGAAGACAAACTGTCTCGTGCCGACGTTATCGATCTGACCAAGGTGAAAGGCGATAAAATCGTCTTTGGCGCCACCGTGACGATTATTGATGTCGATACCGAAGATGAGTCGACCTATCAGATCGTTGGTGAAGATGAGGCGGACATCGCCGAAGGGAAGGTTTCAAACACCTCACCCATGGCCCGGGCCCTGATTGGCAAAGGTGAAGGTGATGAAGCCGAGGTCGCGGCCCCTGGCGGCGCTCGCGTCTATGAGATCGCCGACGTCAAATACCTCTAGCAGTTTGTCCTTCAACTTAAACGCGAACAGTGGCAGGGCGAAGATATGAGTTCGCCCGACACTTCTTTAGGACCGTCGATTTGGGCCGTCAGCGATGGCCGCGCGGGCAATGCAGCGCAGGTGCGCGCGATCATATCGGCGCTCGCAGAAACGCAGCGCTGGCTGCAGATTGGTCATATCTATGGCCAAGGTCACCGCTCTGAACCGGTCATGGTACAGCCGCGCCCGCCTTGGACCTGGCTCCCAGGCGTGAACTGGCCTGCCCCCCGATTAGCGCTTCCAAAAGCGCAACGCGAGACACTCAAAGCCCCCTGGCCCTCACTTTGGCTCGCTGCCGGTCGCCGAAGCGCGCCCTATACAGCGGCGGTCAGAGGCTGGAGCGGCGGGCAAACTTTCGCGGTGCAAATCCTGGATCCGAAGACCGATCCAACAAAGTTTGATTTGGTAATCGTGCCCGAACACGATGCTCTGGAAGGCGAAAATGTTATTCGCACAACCGGGTCGCCGACGCACTTCTCAGAAGAAGCCATCGAAGAAGCGGGACAAGCCTTCGCGGATTTGGCGGACGAGAGTGGCAAATCAGCCGTCATCATCTTAGGCGGCAATTCCAAAGCGCACACATTCACCCGCGCCCGCGCCGAAGAGTTGATGCAATCCTTTGAAGCGATCGCTGGCCAGGGTTGGCGTTTGCGGATTACGTGTTCGCGCCGCACGCCAGTTGGCATTGTCGCTGAAATGCGCCGTTTCGCGGATCGCGTTGGCGCAAGGTTCTGGGCGAATGAGCAGGACGGACCGAACCCCTATCTCGCATGGCTGATCTATTCCAAGGCTGCCATCGTGACGGAGGATAGCTCCAACATGCTGTCAGACGCCGCCTGGCATGGCCTCCCGGTACATATCGCAGCCCTGAAAGGCAGCGCGCCGAAATTCGACCGACTCCATAGCAGTCTGATTGAGCGCGGATGCGCCCGCCGGTTCGACGGCACACTCGCCCTGTGGGACTATGAGCCCTTGCGCGAAGCCGCGCGCGTTGCTGATCAAATCATTGAAAAATTGCTGGAACGCCACCCCCAGCCAGAATTGCGGCAGGTGGATGTCACGAAAACTGCAGCGCCAGATTGGCTCTAGGCAGTAAGACCGTGTGCCGCTGACGCGGTTTCTAGCGCTTCAACATCGGTTTCCCAGCACCAGGATTCCGGATGCTCAAGCAAAGCCCGGACAAGCTTATTATTCATCGCATGCCCAGGTTGGCGAGCTTCATAAATCCCCGCAATTGGCGCTCCGGCGAGCATCAGATCGCCGACCGCGTCGAGCAATTTGTGTCGGATAAACTCGTCATCGCTGCGCAGGCCTTCGGGATTGATGATCTCATCGCCGTCAATCACCACCGCATTGTCGAGCGAGCCGCCGCGGGCAAGCCCCATGGCTTTTAAGGTCTCGACATCACGGGCAAAGCCGAATGTGCGGGCGAACGCGATATCGCGCGCAAACAGACCAGGCACCAACCGCATCGCCATTTGTTGCGTGCCGATGGCTTTGGTTTCAAACTCGATTTTGGCTTTCAGGGTCAGGACTTGATCCTGAGACGGGCTTAGCCGCGCCCATTTCACCCCGTCGCGCACTTCGACCGTATCAAGAATACGGATGCGGCGGTGTAGCGCCGTTTGTTGTTTCAGACCTGCGGAATGAAACAGCTCACAAAACACAGCCGAAGACCCGTCCATTATCGGAACTTCCGGGCCATCGATTTCAACCAGCACATTGTCCAGCCCCATGCCTGCACAGGCAGCGAGGAAATGTTCCACAGTGGCAACGCTCGCACCGTCCGCATTGGTCAGGGTTGTGCCAAGCTGAACCTCGGTGACATGGTCACCGCGCGCAAGAATATCGCTCTGCGTAGCCAAATCGGTGCGACGGAACCGGATCCCGGTATTCACATCCGCAGGTTTGATCACCATTTTCGCGCGCGCACCGGAATGGACGCCAATCCCTGCGCAAATCACGACCGTATTCAGTGTGGTTTGATACTCTACTTTGCCCAAGCCTACTCTCCCTGTAGCACCGGCATAGATGACGGCTCGGGCCCTAATCTCAACACAAGCATTATTGCGTTTTGTTGCAGTCTCCCGGAATCGCAAAGCCGCCTGGCAATTGGCGGCTTAACGTGACAGAGATTTAAGGATCAGGTGTTGGCTGAGCGCCGCAAAAACGCTGGAATTTCCAGGTCTTCATCATCAAATGGCGTGGCCTTTGGATGGTCTTCTGGGCTCGAGACGATCTTTGGCTGATCCTCTTCAGTATCATTGTCGCCAACGGTGTCTTCGCGGCGCCAACCGAACAGGTTTGAGAAGCCTGCAGGGCTCTCAGAAACAGGCTTGGTGAACGCTGCATCGGCGCTGACCGTGTCAGCACCATGCTGGCCTTCGACGTGAGCGGCTGGCAGCGCACGACCGCTAAAGTCTGGGCGCTGATCAACTTCGGGCGCGGTTGGCGTAACAGGCGGCTGGCTCACGACGACAGGCGCCTCAGGATCAACAGCCGGGGCTGTTGGAGCAACGCTCGGTGCCATGGTGGATGGAATTGCAACCGCAGCTTCTTGTGCAGCAACGCCAGCAGCCACTACAGAAACGCGAATCCGGCCTTCTAATTCAGGGTCAAAAGTCGATCCTAGAATAATGTTCGCATCCTCGTCGACTTCGCGGCGAATTTCATTGGCCGCCTCGTCCAGTTCGAACAAGGTCATGTCATAGCCGCCGGTAATATTGATCAAAACGCCGCGCGCGCCGCGCATAGAGACATCATCTAGCAGCGGATTATCAATCGCAGAACGAGCCGCTTCGAGCGCACGGCCTTCGCCTTCGCCCTCGCCCATGCCCATCATCGCAGTGCCCATACCTTTCATGATCGTACGGACATCAGCAAAATCGAGGTTGATTAGGCCAGGCATGATCATCAGATCGGTAATCCCACGAACGCCGGAATAGAGCACATCATCGGCCATGCGGAAGGCTTCCGCGAAGGTTGTCCGTTCATTGGCAATTCGGAACAGGTTTTGGTTCGGAACAACGATTAGTGTATCGACGGTGTCTTGGATCTTCTCCAAACCGCGATTTGCGGTCGTCATACGATGCGTTCCTTCAAACCCGAATGGTTTGGTCACAACGCCGATAGTCAGAATGCCTTTATCATGGGCCGCTTTGGCGATGACTGGGGCCGCGCCTGTTCCGGTTCCGCCGCCCATGCCAGCTGCAACAAAGACCATATGCGCGCCTTCAAGCGCTTCCATAATCTCTGTCATCGATTCTTCGGCAGATGCTTCGCCGACCTCAGGACGGGCGCCCGCGCCAAGGCCTGCGGTTGTTTCAGGTCCGAGTTGAATACGGTTTTCAGTCTTCGACCGGCGCATCGCTTGCGCATCCGTATTGGCAACGTAGAACTCAACGCCTTGCAGGTTTGCTTCGATCATATTGTCGACAGCGTTACCGCCAGCACCACCAACGCCAATGACGACAATCCGTGGTTTGAGTTCTTGAGTCATGCCCTGTTCCCGATCTATTTAATCTACGCGCCAAAAAGATGTCTGGGGGCAGAATGCCTGGTTTGGCCTAAAAGACTCTTAAATGACTGTCATCTCGCTCAAAAATTTTCGCGGATCCAGATTAAGACTTTGGCAAACACTCCACGCCCGGATTCTCCTCCGGCTAGCGCCGCCGCATGCCCAGCCCGTGATGCGTCGGCAAATCCCTTAAGTTCGTAGCTTATCAGACCTGCTGCTGTCGAAAAGGCTGGATTCCCATAATTCTCACCTAGAATGTCAGCATCAATGGGACGCCCCATTCTAACTGGCTGTTTTAGAACGGAAGTCGCGAGCTCTCGAACGCCCGCCAATTGGCTTGCACCGCCGGTGAGAACGGTCCGTCTCGGTAGAATTGGTCGCAAAGGACTGGCTGTAAGGTGCGCTTGCACCATTTCGAACAGTTCTTCGATTCGCGGCGCAATGATCGAGGCCAAGTCGCCGCGGGTCATCCGTCCCGCTTTCAGACGCCCATCATCCCCCAGCCGCGGGGCTTCAATGCGTTCAGCCATGCCGGGACCAGCCGTATCAGCCGTGCCGTGCAGTGTTTTCAGGCGTTCAGCGGCCGCAAAGGTTGTCCCAATGCCTTGCGCGATATCGCCAGTGACGCGCGAACCGCCGACTTTGACGAGGTCCAGCCAAGCCGGCGCGCCGTTCATAAAGACAGAGACAGAGGTCACACCGCCGCCAAAATCAATACAGATCGCGCCATTGTCGATTTCATCTTCGATCAGAGTACCAGATCCGCTCGCCAAAGCAGATGGAACGATCCGTTCCACACCGAGATGCGCACGCTGGACGCATTCTCTCAGATTCTTGACCAGCGATTTCGGCGCGGTGACGACATTCAGCAAAACCCGGAGCCGTTCGCCAATCATGCCAACCGCATCGCGAATGTCATCTTGGTCATCAACGCCATACATAACCGGATACGCGCCCAAAAGCTCGCGATCCTTAGGCACCGTTTGATTGAGCGCCTTCGCCCACAGTTTTTGAACGTCTTTGCTGCTTATCTCGCGTTGGCCGAGCTCAATTTCGGCTTCGGCCAGCTGGCTGTCGACTTTCGGCCCTGTAATGCCGAGAATAACGCGATCGATACGCTCATTGGCTTCGCGTTCCGCGTCTTCGACTGCCAACCGAATAGACCGCTCAAGCGCTTCGATATCGGTAATCGAACCGCCATTGAAACCGCGGCTTTGTTGGCGACCGCCGCCCATGAAGGCAAATCCAGCTCGGCTGCCGGGATCCACCCGGCCAATCAAACACGCAATCTTTGAACAACCAATATCCAGCGCCGCAACAACCGTCCCGGCTTTTCCGACCTGTCTAGGTTTCAGTCTTTGCGTATTCGTCGCCATTAAGCTGCGCCTCCCGCACTTTGTTTTGCCGGTGTGAGATAGACATGACCGGCAATTCTCAGATCGATGATGCTCAGCGGCCGCGCGGCGAGCTCGGAGCCCTCATGTTTTTGCGCGAACCCAGCTAGGTTCAGCTCAATGCTCTCATCGACTGGTAATTTTACAATCGCGCCTGACTTCAAGACCAGGTCCCAACGTCGGCCAGCTACGCGGCGGGCATGATCTGTGTGCGCGCGCAGACTTGGGGCGAGCGCTAGCGCCTTTTCCAGAGCCGGCACCGCCTCTGGGCCGCCGGCCCCAATTGATTTCACAAGCTCGAGATGATCGCTCGGACGCGCTTTCGGCATTTGGCGCCCTAAACTGTCAACGACAGTCCACCGCTCGCCATCATTCCATAAGGCAGTCGGCTCTGCAGCGCTGGCATAGATCATCACCGTGTCTGGCCATAAGCGATAGACCCGGACCTTGGTGACCAAACGCGTGTCCTCAACGCGGCGGCGAATAAGATGCGGATCAGCGCGGAACATATTCTCACCCGGCTCGATCATTGCCGCTGTTTTCACTTGTCGCGCCATCGCGGGGACATGCTCGAGCCCAATCACTTCAACAGTCTCGACGGAGAGGCCAATGGAGCGAGACGCGCCGTCCATGGCGCTGCCCCAACGTTTACCAACTTGCGAGAGCGATCCGCCAAGCATGGCGGCACCTGCGACGATCAAGGCAACGACCATGACCAAACCAAAGATCACAGACGAAATCTGGGTGCGCTCCAGAGCAATGTCCGGTTCAGGCGCTGACTTTTTGCCTTTGGCCCGTGGCATGTCGCGTGACTTCCTCTCAATCATCTCCAATCGCGGATCCGTCCGACAGGTCTTGGAAACGCTTGAGGACCAACGCTTCTGCTCATCCGAGCAGGAATTTGAACACCACCAAGCGGATCGAAGGCCACATCACATCACGATCCAACCTGATGAATTTTGCACCAAAGTCGTAAAACTCTCTTAAAGACGCCCCAGGTTGCTGAAGATTCATTTTTTTATTCGATTGCCTCTAATATTGAGGGCTGGTTGCCCTATTTTCGACACACAAATCAGACCCCTTGGCGATCTACATTTTTGGATCCCAACGCCGCGATCTACAAATGTAGAAATTTTCCAAAAAACAGGGTTGCGGAGAATAAGTTACATATGTAACACACTCCTATCGGGATCGTTTTTCTCTCCAGGAGAACCTAAATGAAGTATTCTTTTCTCGCTGGGCTTCTTGTGAGTCTACCGCTTTCTGTGCACGCGCAAGAGGCCAATCAAACCAGCGAGGAAGCCAGAACCTTCACCATGGCGGATTTTGAACAATTCGCTCCGCGCACCGCGTTCGATATGGTGAGACAGATCCCTGGTTTCAGCATTTCTCAAAGCGATGGCCAACGCGGCTTCGGCCAGGCTCAAGAAAATGTTCTGATCAATGGCCAGCGCATTTCATCAAAATCATCAGGCGCAGGCGAGGTCCTATCCCGTATTCCAGCGACCAATGTGGAACGGATTGAACTCGTTGAAGGGTCGAGCCTCGATATTCCCGGGCTGAGTGGCCAGGTCGCTAATGTCATCGCCACTGCGAATGGGATCAGCGGCACCTGGACCTATCGCCAACGCTACCGCGAGAACCTGCCCCCGGCTTTAGATTGGTTCGATGTTTCAGTGAATGGGCAATCCGGCACGCTTGGTTGGACGCTAGGTATAGAGACGGAACCCAATCGCGGCGCCGCTTCGGGCCGTGAAAACATCTTTGAAAACTTTAATGGTGGAACTGGCGAACTCGTAAACTATCGCGAAGAAGAATTCACCTTCATCGCCGATTCATTCGGCTTAAATGGCTCTCTGAACTGGAAACCTGCAAATGGCCATATCGCCAATTTGAATGCTGAGTACAATTTGTGGGAACCCGATCAGCGCGAGACAAGTAGTGAGTTTTCACCGGATGGCACTTTGCTCGGGCAAAGCATTTTTCAGTTTAAAGAGAACGAGTGGAACAGCGAAATCAGCGGCGACTACGAGTTTGGCCTAGGGTCAGGCCGGCTCAAGCTTATCGGATTACAACGGAATGAGCACAGTCCGACCAGAGCCAAATTCTTTGGCTCCAACTTGGATGGATCTCGGCTGCGGAACCAAATATTCGATAGCACCACCGATGAAAGCGAGAGCATTCTGCGCGGGGAATATAATCTAACCGGCGCAAACAATTCTGACTGGCAATTCTCCGTCGAAGGCGCGCTGAACACGCTGGAAAACGAACAGCAAAGATTTAGCGGAGACACATTCGACACCGTTGTCGAAGTCGCCTCCAATCCGAGCGTTCGGGTGGAAGAAAAGCGCACAGAAGTGTTCATCACACATGGGCGTCAGCTGGCTCAGAATTTGAGGCTCCAAGTCTCCCTTGGGGCTGAACAATCTGAAATCATGTCTGACGGCGAACGTGGACAGACCCGTGATTTCACCCGGCCAAAGGGCTCGGCATCCTTATCTTGGGTTCGAGATGAAGACACGACCATAAATCTCTCGCTCCAGCGAGAAGTTGGGCAGCTCAACTTTTTCGATTTTGTCGACAATGTCGATTTGAATGTCGGCGACAATGACACTGGCAATAGAAACATCGTGCCTGATCAAAGGTGGCGGCTTGCACTCGAAATGGAAAAGGATTTTGGCAGCTGGGGCGCATTGACCGTCGAGGTCTTTGGCGAAGAAATTGAAGACCTGATCGATCAAGTGCCGATTTTTGATCAGGGGACACCTCCACAGCCAATCGGCGAAGGGCCTGGCAATATCGAAGAAGCCTCACGCTTGGGATTGGAAATCGACGGCACGATTAAGTTCGACAATTTGGGCTGGAAAGGCGCGCAGGTCGATTACGAAGTTTTCGCTCAAGATACATTCCTGGACGATCCCCTTACTGGTGAAACCCGCGACTTTAACGGCCGAACGATTTACTATTACGAGCTGAACTTCCGGCATGATATTCCCGAGACAGATTGGGCGTGGGGTGTGAATTACGAAACCTTTGCCGATGCCCCCGTCTTTCGCCGTGACGTCCGCCGCCATTTCGAACAACCGCAAGGATTTGCTTGGGGCTTTATCGAACACAAAGACATATTCGGTATGACCGGGACTGTCTTCTATGGCAATTTGCTGGATAGCGACGACAATTTTCAGCGCATCGAGTACGCGCCAGATCGAACCGGCACCATCAATCGCATCGAGGATCGCAGGCGAAACTTTGGCGGTATCCTAACGCTGAGATTGCAGGGCTCTTTCTAGTCGCTTTGTAAGCGCCCTATCCGGCGGATTTCCCAACGGAGGTCGACGCCCGTTTGCGCCAAAACGCGGGCGCGAACGAGCTCGCCCAGCGCTTCGATGTCAGCAGCGGTGGCGTCGCCGGTATTGATCAGGAAGTTGCAATGCTTCTCGCTGACTTGCGCCCCGCCGACCCGCAAACCGCGGCAGCCAGCCGCGTCGATCAGCTTCCAGCTGGAGCGCGCCTCCGGCGTTCCAGGCGGGTCAGGGTTGGCGAAGGTTGAGCCGCCAGTCTTGTCTTTGATCGGTTGGGTTTCCGCGCGGCGTTTTTGATGCGCAGCAATCTCTTCGGCGAGCGTGTCAGGCTCTCCGCCGGGTTCGCCACGAAGATGCAATTCGGTCACGATTACGTCGGATGGAAAGTCTGTGTGGCGATAGGAAAAGCCAATCTCGTCTCGCTTCAGGAGAACCCGCTCGCCTGCACGCGTCACCCCTTCCACCGCCACCACCACATCGCTAAGTTCGCGGCCATAACACCCCGCATTGGTCCGGACCGCGCCGCCAATCGATCCTGGAATACCGGATAAGAAAGACAGGCCGCCCAACCCTTCTTTCGCCGCGGCCTTTGCCACCGAAAGATCAAGTGCGCCCGCCCTTGCGATCAGCGTATGTTCGTCATCGCGACGGACATCACCCCAATATCTACCCATCAAGCGAATGACGACGCCTTCTATCCCGCCGTCCCTGACAATCGTATTTGAGCCAACCCCTAAGACAGTGACCGGGACTTGTTCCGGGAGCGCCTTTAGCACGGTCTGCAAGTCTTCTATGTCTGCCGGCAGGATGAGCGCATCAGCTGCCCCACCAACGCGAAACCAAGTATAGGGCGCGAGCGCCGCTCGCTTCATCACTTTGCCGCGAAACCCGGGCAAGCTGTCTAAATCAAAGCTCATAAGCTCGCCTACCGCTTGTCGGCACTGCCGAAAAGAGGT
This sequence comes from Hyphomonas sp. ske169, assembly GCF_056850855.1. NCBI lineage: Bacteria > Pseudomonadati > Pseudomonadota > Alphaproteobacteria > Hyphomonadales > Hyphomonadaceae > Hyphomonas > Hyphomonas sp. ske169. The sequence continues at coordinate 1,458,564 of NZ_CP096146.1, forward strand.
GATCCGCCAATTATCGCTTAGAACCTATAGCGAAGCCGGAAGTTCGCGCGCGCTTCGGTTTCAAGCGCGGCCGTCTGCTGGAGATCAAATGCCCCGAAAACCCGAGCCTGCTCGGCGCGATTGACAAAGTTCGCGCCTACACTGGCATCCATCGCCCATCCGGTCTTGGCGACTTGCGCCTGCACGCCAATACCGATGAAAGGCGCGCGGTCCCGGTCATGATCAAATAACGGCCCCACGCCACCCATATCGATGATCGCCCGGTCGATTTGCCGACCCAGTTCAGATCGGTCCTCGGTAGAGCCGACGGCGACAACCAGGTTTGGGTGCGGGGTGCTGACATAAGCAAAGGTCCCAACGCGTCCGGCGCGTTGCATCTGCACTTTTGGGACGGGGACTGGCTGAGATCTCGCAGTGACATTGACCTCAAAGCGAGGGCGCAGTTTTACAGCGCGCACCGGCATTGGCGTTTGATCAACCAAGCGCAATCGCAAAACTGGCTCATCATCTACGACCCGCTCGGCAACGACGCCTGAAGCGGCGGTGACACAGCTGATTGCCAAAATACAAAGTGATTTCGTCCACACGACGCCGTCCCTCACGTCTTACGCAGATTAAGACTTGGCACTGAGACTTTGACAAAATTTCACGGAAAATGGCCCAATTGGCCGGGCCGCATTTACCGTAGCAGCTACGCTTCGAGCGCCTCAATTAACTGATTGGCTTGCGCAGAAATGCTGCCCGCGCCCATACACACAACCATATCGCCGGGTTGGGCCATTTGTTTGATCAGTTGCGGTAAGGTTTCTAAATCGGCCAGCGTGTGCGCTTCTTTATGGCCGTGACCTTTCATACTCGCGACCAAAGACGCATGATCGATCCCGTCGATCGGATCTTCACCGGCCGCAAAGACTGGCGTGATGACAGCAATATCGGCCTCACGGTAGCATTGCGCGAACTCTTCAAACAGATCTTTGAGGCGCGAATAGCGATGCGGCTGCGAAATCGCGATCACCCGCCCCTGCCCTTGTATGGCGCGCGCAGCTTTCAGGCACGCCTCGATTTCTACCGGATGGTGGGCATAATCATCGATGATTTTAACCCCGTTCCACTCTCCAACCTTTGTGAACCGACGCTTCACGCCGCCAAAGGCTTTCAGACTGTCGCGCAATTGTTCATTGGTGGCGCCCAGCTCAACCGCGACGGCAATCGCCGCCAAAGCGTTCGAGACATTATGCTCGCCGGCCATTGGCAGGAAGACCTGCTCAATTACCCGCTCCGCCGCATTCAATTGCGCCCGGATCATCACATCAAAGGTCACGCCCTCAGTGGAGGGTTGCAGATTGACCGCCCGCACATCAGCTTGGCGATTATAGCCATAGGTGATGATGCGGCGGTCTGAGACCCGCGCGACCATTGCAGCGACTTCTGGATGATCGGTGCACAGCACCCCGAAGCCATAAAACGGAATATTGCCGACATAAGTATCGAACGCGTCCCGAAGCGCATCCATGGAACCATAATGCTCCATATGTTCAGGATCCATATTCGTCACGATCGCGATCGTCGGACGGATTTTCATAAACGTGCCGTCAGATTCATCGGCTTCCAGAACGATCCAATCGCCATCACCGGCTTTGGCGTTCGAGCCATAGGCATTGATGATCCCGCCATTGATCACGGTTGGATCAATCCCCGCGCCATCAAGCAAAGCCGCGACCATTGTCGTGGTGGTCGTCTTGCCATGGGTCCCAGCGACGGCGACGGTCCATTTCAGGCGGATGATTTCTGCCAGCATGTCGGCACGGCGCACCACCGGGATGCCTGCCGCGCGGGCCGCTTGCACTTCGACATTATCGTCTTTGATCGCGCTTGAGATGATTACTGCGCTGGTGCCCGCAACATTCTCAGCCGTGTGTCCAACATGCACGACCGCGCCTTTCTCGCGCAGGCGTTTGACATTGGCGCTGTCTTTCATGTCAGAGCCCTGAACCTGATAGCCGAGATTGATCATGATCTCGGCGATACCCGACATGCCAATACCGCCTATCCCAACCAAATGAGCGGGGCCGAGGGGGAAAGGCGTGGGAGAAGGTTTCATGAGATCTCTCTGTCCGAATGGGCACTCAAAGGCGCTTAGCCTGTTCCGCGCACTGGAGGCAAGTTCATGATCGATCAGAGACTTTCTCGCTGGCGCTCAATGCCTCAATGTGCATGGGTTCATGACCAAAAGATGGAGGCTTTTCATGAAGATGCACCTGGCGGAGCTGAATGTTGGACGGCTGGTCGCGCCGAAGGAGGATCCGCGCGTCAAAGACTTCATGGACAATCTCGACCTCATAAATGGCTTGGGCAAGCGCATGCCGGGTTTCGTCTGGATGATGGAAAGCTCCGCCGCGCCACAGCCCGGCGTACCGGACGCAATGGTGGATGGTGACCCGCAATTGCTGCCCAATCTCAGCATCTGGGAAGACGTTCAAAGCTTGGAAAAATTCGTCTGGGGCACGGTGCATAAGAAATTTTATGAGCGCCGCGCGGAATGGTTCGAAGTTTTAGACCAGATGCATTTCGTCATGTGGTGGGTGCCAGAAGGCCATGAACCAACGCTCGAAGAAGCCCTCTCCAAACTCGAGCACCGCCAAATCCATGGCGATACCGATGAGGCCTTTGGCTGGGATTGGCTGAAGGAAGCCAAGATGCATCGCACGCATACCTGCCGAGCGGCTTGAGAATGGCCTCAAATATCTGGGCCTCATCCTGAGCGAAGTCGAAGGATGAATACGTGGCACCCCACCCTCGTCCTTCGACTTCGCTCAGGATGAGGGCTACAATAAGTGACACTTAGGGTTTGGCGACCCCTTCCGCCAAACCCGCCAAATCTTGCGCCGCTCTGACATTGCCAATTGCTTTCGCCGCAGCGGCGCGCACTGCAAGATCATTGGCATCGCTGAGGCGCAGCGCAAGCAGCTCTCCGAGCAGGTTCGGATAGACATTGTCTTCAAGCAGCATGTCCGCTGCGCCCGCTTCAACCAGGCCTTCAGCATTGGCTTCTTGGTGATTGTCCATGGCGATTTTGAGCGGGATTAGGATCGAGGGGCGTCCCACCGCCGCAATCTCGCTCACCGTCCCTGCGCCTGACCGCGCGATCACCAAATGGGCCCCCGCCAAACGGTCTGGCATATCGGAAAAGAAGGATTGCAGCGTCGCTTTGACCTGCACTTTGTCATAGATCGCACGCACCTCATCCAATTGCTCTTCACGCACTTGCTGGACGACATGGAGCCGGGCGCGTAATGGCGCTGGAATATGATTAGCAATCGCGAGCGGGATCGCTTGGCCCAAGATCCGGGCGCCTTGCGAGCCGCCAGTGATGAAAACGGTCAGCTCCTCATCCATGCTCGGGAAGGGTACATCGCGCACCGCTGCAATCGGCGCCCGCACAGGGTTGCCAACTGATTGATGATTGGCCCCGCGCGGCAAGCGGTCGAGCCGGTCAAAGCCTGACGCCACCACCGCTGCATTCTGCGCAAACACGCGATTAACTCGGCCCAGAACCGCATTCTGTTCATGGATCAGCAAAGGGATTTTCAGGCGCCGTCCTGCAGATAAAGCCGGATAAGCTGGGTAGCCGCCAAAACCTGCCACCAGGGCCGGGCGCTGGTTCTGTTTGAACCGTTTCACCGCGCCATTGACGCCAGCGCGCAATTTCAAGGCGGTACCAGGCAGCGTCCACGGTTTGCGCATATTCGGGCTCGCCGCTTTGACTTCTTGTTTCCAGGAGGCTGGGAATTTGTCGGCATAGCGCAAACCACGATCATCGCTGATCAGGCCAACTTCCCATCCGCGCGCGGCCATTTCTTCAGCAAAGGCTGCGGCAGGAAACATATGTCCGCCGGTTCCGCCCGCCCCGATCACTACGAGAGGTTTGTCGCTCATATCTCGCTCTCTATTGTCGTTGCCCACGTCGAATGAGCGCCAGCGCCAAGCCTAGGGTCAAAGCCGTTCCAATCATCGACGATCCTCCGGAAGAGATGAAAGGCAGCGTCATCCCCTTTGGCGGGATTAGGCTGACATTTACGGCGATATTCGTGGCAGCTTGAAGGCCGAAAAGCGCAAACAATCCGGTCGCCGCAGCGCGTGGATACGGATCATGCAAACGGGCCGCGGTGCGCAGCCCTTTCCAGACAATGTAGCCAAATATTAGGATCAACCCAACCGCAGCGAGATAACCAAACTCCTCACCCATCACCGCATAGATGAAATCGGTATGCGCATCAGGAAGCGAGGTCTTGATCCGCCCCTCGCCGGGCCCGACCCCAAACAAACCACCCCGCGCAATCGCCTCTGAGGCTTTGTCGATCTGATAAGTGTCATAATCGGTCGGGTTGAGGAAAGAATTGATCCGAAACCGCACATGCGGCAGCGTCGCATATAAAAGCCCCGCAAGCGCGGTGCCGCCACCTGCAAAGATCGCGGCCCAGCGCCACGGCAGACCAGAGACAAAGAAGGTTACGATGAAGGCTGCCGTCAGGAGCGCTGATTGGCCGACATCGGGCTGCAACAAAAGAAACCCGAGCGTGGTGCAGAAAAAGACCAGCGTGATCGCCGCCCATGGCCCATTCGGATAGATCCGCCGCTGCGCCAATAACCAACCAGACAGCACGATCAGAGCGGGTTTCACAAATTCCGACGGCTGCAGGCCAAAACTGCCAATGCGGATCCAGCGCTGGGCGCCTTTTGCCTCATATCCGGCAACCAGAATAAAGGCGAGCAAGACAATCGATCCGAAAAAGACCAGCGCGGCGAGGCGTCTTGCCCAGACGCGGTCCAAGATACTGACCCCGACCATGACACTCACGCCAACACCCACAAACATGGCGTGACGCTGAACAAAATGAAACTCGTTGGCATAGCCCAGCCGCTCAGCTGCAGGCGGCCCGGCCGCGAGCGACATAAGCAATCCAATGCATAACAGGATTAAGGCGGAGGTCAGGATGCTCCAGTCCAAGCCGCGCTGCCATTCTAAGAACCGCCCTGTGGCTGATCTTGGTCGGAGCGCAACCTCAACCATACCCGCCCCCTAAACCGCTTCTTTTTGCGGCTCGACCTCAGCGGCCAGGCGCTGAACAATGGTCCGGAAGGCGTCCCCTCGGGCCTCAAAATCTTTGTATTGATCAAAGCTCGCGCAGGCCGGAGACAAGAGCACAATTGGGTTTGGGTCACCCGACGCTTTGGCCGCATCGAAGGCGGCTTGCGTCGCCGCTTCCAAGGTGCCGCAATTGACCATTTTCACTTTGCCTTTGAGCGTTTTGGCAAAATCATTCGCGCTCTCGCCGATCAGATAGGCCTGCTCAATACGGTCAAACCACGGCTTGAGCGGGGTGATCCCTTCGGCTTTCGCCACGCCGCCAGCGATCCAATGGACCTTAGGCCAAGTTTTAAGCGCCTGTTCGGCGGCCTGAGCATTGGTGGCTTTACTATCATTGACGAAGCGAACGCCTTCGACATCGCCGACCCGTTCCATCCGATGCGGCAGACCTGGGAAGGTACGCATTGCCGCCATGATCCGGCCCGGCGCAACGCCAAGGGCCTGGCACGCCGCATAGGCAGCCGCAGCATTTTGATAATTATGACGTCCTGGCAAGGCTTCAGCTTCCGCCAAGTTGCCAACCCGGATCGCTTGACCGCCTGTACTGTCATAGAAATGACCATCCACCGCGCTGACGCCGCGCGCCAAGCCAAACTCAGAACTGATTTGGATAACCCGCGCATTGCCAGGACGTTGGCGTCCCATCGCAACGGCTTGGGCGTAAGGATCGTCGATGCCGATCACCGCAACATTGCGAATGGTCTGATTGGCAAAGATGCGTTTCTTGGCGTCGACATAACCGTCCATCCCGCCATGGCGATCGAGATGATCTGGCGATATGTTCAAGAATACCGAGACATCACATTGCAGGCTGCTGACCAGGTCGAGCTGATAAGAGGACAGCTCGAGCACATAAATCGAGTTGGCATTTAGCGGCGCCATATCGAGGACGCCGGTGCCAATATTGCCGCCAACGCGGACATCGCGGCCCGCCTCTTTCAAGATATGCCCGATCAAAGCCGTCGTCGTTGATTTTCCGTTCGTGCCGGTGATGCCTACCACTTTCGGACGGCCTTTTTCAGGCAAAGCTTGCACGGCGCGCGCGAACAGTTCGACGTCGCCGACAACCGGCACATTCATCATTTCCGCCATCCGCACCAGGCGATGCGGCTGCGGGAACTTGAACGGAATACCGGGTGACAGCACAAGCGCGGCGAATTTCTGCCAATCGCGCTTATTAATGTCGCTGACATTAACGCCTTCAGCTTCGGCCTTGAGCCGTGCTGCGTCCCCATCATCCCAGGCATGCACACGTGCACCGCCCGCAGCCAAGGCTTTCGCAGCGGACAATCCGGTGCGGCCTAGGCCATAGACGGCGACATCGCGCCCTGCATATTCGGTGATCGGGATCATAGAGTGGGCGCTACCTCAGCTTCAGTGTGGCAAGGCCCGCAAGGGCGAATAAAAGCGATAAGATCCAGAACCGAACCACGACCCGGGTCTCGGGCCAGTTTTTCTTTTGAAAATGGTGGTGCAGCGGCGCCATCAAAAAGATGCGCTTACCTTCGCCGGTGAGTTTTCGGGTGATTTTGAACCAGCTCACCTGCATGACGACAGACAGCACTTCAAGCACAAACAGACCGCCAATCACGGCCAGCGCGAACTCGTGCTTAATTGCTACCGCCACGACGCCAATCAGGCCGCCAAGGCCGAGTGATCCGGTATCGCCCATGAAGACTTTGGCGGGATAGGCATTGTACCAAAGAAAGCCCATTCCGGCGCCCATCATCGCGCCCATCAGCACGGCCATTTCACCAGCGCCTGGCGTGAATTGAATGCCGAGATACCCCGCGAAAACGAAGTTACCGGTCAGGTAAGCGATCAGCGCAAAAGCGGCGCCCGTGAACATGATTGGCACAATCGCCAGCCCATCCAGTCCATCGGTAAAGTTCACGGCATTGGCAAAACCCACGATGACAATACAGGCGAAGACGACAAACAGGCCGCCCAGCGGGAAGAAATAGTCGTTCACAAACGGGATCGCGACGCCGCCAGAAAAGCTCGCTTCGTTGCGCTCGACAGAGGTTTCAGGCGCGAAGCTCGCGACCCATTCAGCCAATGGGTTGAGCGCGCCCCAATCGGCATGCCCCATCGGTGTGTGGGCGCCGTGCAGACCCATAATGAACGCGCCCGCAAGCGCAGCCACTAGGAATTCAGTGCCAAGCCTCAAGCGTGCAGATACACCATCGGTGCTTTGTTTGGTGACTTTGGCATAGTCATCGAGGAAGCCGAGAAACGCGTAAGACAGTGAGACGGCGAGGACGACCCAAATATAGGGATTTGTCAGGTCGGCGAAGAGGACCGTGCCAAGAATCAAACCAATCCAAATCAAGATCCCGCCCATGGTCGGGGTGCCTTGCTTGGCCATTTGCGCTTCAAGCGACAGATCGCGGATCGGTTGGCCTTTGCCTTGGCGCGCGCGCAAGACATCAATCATCCAGCCGCCAAAGATCACCGTCACCAAAAATGCGGTCACCAGCGCCAGTCCCGTCCGGAACGTCAAATAGTTTAACAGTCGCAGCGGCCCTTCTTCGGCCGCCAATAGGTCAAACAGCATCACAACCCCTTGCAGCACCTTCTGCGCCGCTATCCATCACCACATCGTCTGCCCAAGCGCTGCTTTGTCGCTTTCGGTCTGCGAATAGTCTTATTCCGGATGTATTCGCCCGATTAAACAAGGGTTCGAACGCCGAGAATTGCCTTTCTTTTCGGTTAGAATCGCAAGGCGTGTCCCGCAAAAACTTGACGGACTCTTTTCGTTCTCTTCGCTGACTCTGAGTAAGCTGGCAAAGCCCATCTCGCGCCCGGGCTCTGCAACCCACTGTCAGACAAGGAACTTCTTGTTCCATGCGCAACTTCTGACACCTGAACGCGCGCGAAAGCGGCCGAGAGCGGGCTGCACGTCCGCCGAAACCTGTGGAAGAAATCCCCTCGCCCGGTCGTTTCGAAAGCGAGTTAAAAATAGAGATGGAGGGACTATGCATTCGCCGCCTCCTTCAGCGCTTCGGTTGCGCTCTCTTGATCGCTGAACGGAATAATCTTGTCGCCGATGATCTGACCGGTCTCATGACCTTTTCCGGCAATCAGTAGCGTGTCGCCTTTGCGGAGATTTTTCACCGCATGATGAATGGCCGCGCCGCGATCACCGATTTCGACACCATCGGGCACACCCGCCAAGACGTCCGCGCGGATCGCAGAGGGCGCTTCACTGCGCGGATTATCGTCGGTGACAATTACATGGTCGGCATGTTTAGCAGCAACTTCGCCCATTAAGGGGCGCTTGCCGCGATCACGATCGCCGCCGCAGCCAAACACGACAACCAGGCGTCCAGCCGTATGCGGACGCGCAGCGCGGATCAAGACATCGAGCCCAGCAGGCGTATGCGCGTAATCGACAAAGACGCCGGCTCCGTCGGCCGTCTCGCCAACATATTCGAGCCGCCCTTTGACAGGTTGCAGTTTTGACATGCCGGTCGCGACCGCTTGTAAATCAAGTCCGCCCGCCAGGGCCAATCCTGCTGCGGTGAGCGCGTTTAAGGCCTGAAACTCGCCAATCAGCGGCAGATCAATCGCCGCTTTCTCGCCGCGCCAGTCTAGGAATAGGCGTTGGCCGGTCGCTTTCGGCATCAGCTCTTCAATCTTCAGATCTGCGCCGCGCCAACCGACCGAGACAATATCAAGCCCGGCCTCTTGCGCGGCCGCTTCGAAAAACAGGCGCTGATCGCTGTCAGCATTCACCACGGCCGGACATCCTTTCGGCGCGAGCTCGCTGAACAGGCGCAGTTTCGCCGCGCGATATTCATCCATCGTGTTGTGATAATCGAGATGATCTTGCGTGAGATTTGTGAAGGCGACCGCCGTCAGGTCCACCGCATCCAGCCGGTATTGCGCCAAGCCGTGCGAAGATGCTTCCATCGCGGCATGGGTGACACCATCCTTAGCAAGCGTTTGCAGTGTGGCATGGATGGCAACCGGGTCGGGGGTGGTATGGCCAAGATCGATATGGCCACTTGGACCAATCGCACCGAGCGTTCCCATGCTGGCTGATTTCAAACCAGCTGCGTGCCAGATCTGGCGCAGAAAATCGACGGTCGAGCTTTTGCCATTGGTGCCCGTGATGGCAACGATTTGCTCGGGCTGTTTGGGATAGAAGCGCGCCGAGGCTTCCGCCAGTGCGAGGCGCGCATTGGCAACTTCAACGCGCGCTGCCGCGCCGGTGTCTGGCAAGTCCTCGCCAAGCACAGCAACCGCACCCTGTTCGAGCGCGCTTTTGATAAATTTCCGGCCATCCGTCACCACGCCTTGCATCGCGGCGAAGACAAAGCCTGGTTCGACGCGGCGACTATCGGCAGTGATACCGGTCACCTCAGCATCTGCACCAGGCCCGGAATAGAACGGAACAAGCTCTTTCAGGATCATAATGTCGTACCTCTTCTGTCAGCGACAGAGCGGACACGCGGGCTCGATCCTACGGGCTCATCAAATTGCGGCTCAACGCCCAAAATCGGCGCAATCCGCTCAATCACTCGTCCTGCGGTCGGCGCTGCGTTCCAAGCTGCCGTCCGGCCGCGATCTTGTCCGGCCTTAGGAGAGTCCAGCACGATCAATACGACATATTCAGGGCTATCGGCGGGGAATAAAGCGGCAAAGCTGCAAATGTTCTCCGTTTCGGAATATCCGCCCGCGATTGGCTTCTCGGCCGTGCCTGTCTTCCCGGCGACGCGATAGCCGCCAACTTCGGCGCGTGAGCCGGTACCATCAACTACGGCTTTGCGCAGCATGCGAACTACCAGTTCCGCCGTCGGTGCGGCCATAACTCGTTTCGGATTGCGCTGGCGCGTCGGCGCCATCAACAAGGTTGGGGTGACAGTCTCACCAGCATTTGCGAGCGAGGCAAACGCGCTCGTAAACGCAATCGGCGTCACAGCGATGCCGTGCCCATAGCTCGCTGTCGCGCTGTAAAGCTCATCAAATGTTTCGGGCAAGAGCGGACTGGCGCTTCCTGCAAGCTCGATCGGCGAACGCGAGAATAGACCTAAAGACGAGAAGAATTCTTGCTGCCGCCGCGTGCCCATTTGCCAGGCGATTTTGACGGTTCCAATATTTGAACTGTCGGCGATAATCTCATACGCGGTCGGACGCCCAACGATCGGGTGATCATCTTCAATTTGCCGCCCGCGAATGCGCAAAGGCTCCCGCACATCAAAGCGGTCGTTCGGGCGAATGGCTCCGGCATCCAAAGCCCCCGCCACGGTCAGCGGCTTAAACACAGAGCCAAGCTCGTAAACCGCATTGCTTGAACGATCGAGCAGCGCCGGGTGCGCGCGATCAAGCGTCGTTGCCTGGTGCGGATCAAGCGGCGGCCAGCTGGCCATGCCTAGCACTTCGCCGGTTTGAGCGGCCATAACGATGCCAGCCCCCGCCTCGGCTTCATATTCACCAACGGCGGCTGACAATTCGGCCTCAAGGCTGAACTGCACATTCGCATCGATGGTCAGGAACAATGGCTCTGGATCACGCGTTAGTCGATCATCCATCGCATATTCAATCCCGCCCAAGCCTTGACCATCTGCCCCGGCATAACCGAGCAAATGCCCCGCCAGCGTGCCGCGCGGATAGGCTCGGCGGGTTTCTTCACGAAAGCCAATTCCTTCAAGACCAAGCTCAAATACGGCCTGGCGCTGGCGCGGGGTTATGCCGCGATCAATCCACGCAAAAGCTCGCTCTTTGTTGGAAAGGCGTGCTTCGATTCGCTCGACATCAAGCTCAGGTAGCACTTGTGCGAGCTCATTCGCGATCAGAGACGCGTCGCCAATGGCGCGCGGATCGGCAAATACGGAATAGGCGGTCACAGAGGTTGCAAGCAGCCCGCCATTACGGTCGACAATATCTGCCCGGCGTGCTGGCGCTTCGGTGCTCGCAATGCGGGCGACGACCTCGCCCGGCCCGTTCAAGGCGACGGTTAGGCCTTTGATGGCGATCGCGGCAAAAACGGCGAGCAAAGCCATGGATACGATCCGAGTCCGCATACCACCGCCACTCAGTTCAATCTCCGGCGCTTGATCAATTCGCATTGCTGGCCTCCCGATCTACGGGAATGTCAGCGTCGCGCAGCTCCATCGGCGGCCCGATCCGGCCATCCAAATCTACGGTGCGAACAAATTGTTCCGCCCGCGCGGGCACCATGCCGAGCTCGCGGCGGGCAAACTCTTCGATCCATTCTGGGCGAGAGCGATGGGCAAACTCAGCCTGCAAATCAAATTGCGCGGCTTCAGCTTCAGCGATCTGGGCCTCCACCACTTCGATTTCGGCCACCGTTTCCTGCGCGCCATATTTGGCCCGGTAGAGGCTAAAGATGAGCAGCCCGACCACAGCCAAGCCGAACAGGAAAGCACGCTTACTCATAAGGCAGCCTCCAAGGCAGCGAGCGATGGCAGGCGCATGCCGGTCTCAACCGGGTCTTTCCAGATCTCTGCTTCGGTGCGGACCGCCACGCGCAGGCGTGCAGACCGAGCTCTCGGATTGGTGGCGGTTTCCGCTTCACTAGGCTCAATCGCTTTGCGATGAGGCAGTTCAAAGGTTGGATCCGGACCTTTGCTGCGCTCGGGCATATAGCGAGATCCGCCGCCAACCAGACCGGATCGAACGCGCATAAATTGTTTCACCAAACGATCTTCCAGCGAGTGGAAAGTCACCACCACCAAGCGCCCACCGGCCCGCAATAGACGCTCAGCCGCAGCGAGACCACGTGCAAGTTCACCGAGCTCGTCATTCACAAACATGCGGATCGCTTGAAAGGTCAGGGTCGCCGGATGGGTTTTCTTACCGCGCCGTCCGCCAACCGCTTGCTCAACACATTCAGCGAGCTCAAGCGTTGTCGCAAACCCGCCTGACGTGCGCTGATTGACGATCGCGGTGGCGATCCGTTTGGCCTGACGCTCCTCGCCCAATTGACGAATGATGGAGGTCAAGTCACCGACCGACATATGATTGACGACATCTTTGGCGCTCGGACCGGTTTGGCCCATTCGCATATCGAGCGGCCCATCGCGCATGAATGAGAAGCCCCGATCACCCTGATCAATCTGGAAAGAGGACACGCCGATATCCAGCATCACGCCGTCGACTGCAGAAACACCGGCTTTCAGCAACAATGCATCCATGTCGCCGAACCGGCCGAGCAGCGGCAGCAATCGCGGCTGCTCTTCCGTTAAAGTCTCAGCGCGCTCAATCGCGCTTAAATCGCGATCAATTCCATAAAGCGTACAATCGGCTGCCTCGAGCACGCGGAGCGCGTAACCGCCGCCGCCAAACGTACCGTCGACATAGGTCTCGCCATCGCGCGGGGCGAGCGCGACCACCACTTCAGGAAGGAGAACGGGGACGTGACCCATTATTCGTCCTCCCCTACCACGCCGCGAATACCGCCTACGGCTAACGCAGCATTGAAGGAGCCTTCAAAATCGCCCTGCACATCATCAAGCTGCGCTTCCATCTCAGCATCAAAGGCGGCGTAGCGTTTCGGATCCCAGACATAAAAACGGTCCATAGCGCCAACAAAGACGAGATCCTTGCCAATGCCGGCCATATCGAGATGCCGTGTTGGGATTTTGATCCGCCCGGTATCATCGAGCTTCAACTCAACTGCTTTTGAGACAGTGCGGTTCAGAAAGACTTTGCGTGCGGTCGAAGTTGGACTCATGCGCAGCAAAGTGGCTTGGTTTTGCTGCATCAAGGCTTCGCCGCCGCCTTCAAGGCATGGCGATCCATCCAACGCCGGATACAGGAAAATTCGGGCACCGCCGATAAGCGCATGCCGAAAGGTGGCCGGCACTGAGACCCGCCCCTTACTATCTAGCGATGTCTCAAAAGTTGAGACAAACACGCGCATCTCCCATCACTCGCCCCAGGCTGGATCCGCATGGATCTAGCTTGTCTTTTCTTGGGATAACATGGGACAGCTTGGATTCAAATGGGTCGCTTGCTGATTCTTCCCTGTCCACAAGGTCGCATTGACGAAACCAATAAAGAACAAACCAGAACGATAACGGAACGCACCAAAGGGTCTGACCATTAACTCTTACAAAACACTTTGTTTACAGACGGTTAACCATCTCACGAATGTGAAGAAAAATTTCACATAATCCCGGAAAAATTTCACATTGGCCCTCAAATTGAATGGACCAAAGACACCCGCGTTGCCAAAAGTACACGCCTTTTCAGCTTTTTCCCCATAAGCCCCTTTTCAATATGCAACTTCGAGTCGTCATCCTGGCTTTAGGCATCATGACCGCGCTGCTCGGCGCGGCGATGATCCCGTGCTGGCTGCTCGATGTCGCAGATGGCCGCGACGAGTGGCCGGTCTTTGCCGCCAGCGCCACCGTCCTCCTCCTGTTTGGTGGCGGACTGGTGATCATGGCCGGCAATCGCGATGAGCGGGCCGGCGCGCGCGAAGCCTTCTTGCTAACCGTACTGGTTTGGGTCGTTCTGCCCGCTATGGCGGCTATCCCGTTCATGGGCATCGGGATGAGCGTCACCGACGCGATGTTCGAAAGTATTTCCGGCCTGACCACCACAGGCTCAACAGTCATGACTGGCCTCGACTATCAGCCGCGCGGGATCTTGCTCTGGCGTGCCATTCTGCAATGGTTTGGCGGGATCGGGATTATTGTGACGGCAATCGCTATTCTGCCGGTCCTGCGCGTTGGCGGGATGCAGCTCTTCCAGCTCGAAAGCTCGGATGTGTCCGGAAAATTCGTGCCGCGGATCAGTGAAGTCTCAGCCCAGATTGGCATGATCTACCTCTTCATTTCGATCGCTTGCGCCGCGACTTATATGCTCTGCGGGATGACCTCATTCGAGGCCATCGCCCATGCGATGACCACTGTTTCAGCGGGCGGATACTCGACTTATGACGCCTCGTTCGGGGCATTTTATGAAACCCCTGCCGTCCCGGCTGCCATCTTCTTTATGGTCGTTGCCGGGCTGCCATTCAGTCTGCTCGCACTGGCAATGATCCATGGCCGGGTCAAACCGCTGCTCAATGATCCCCAGCCCCGTCTGTTTATGGGTTTGATTGCCGCGATCGCCATCACCGTCTTTGCGCTGCGGGTGATTGCTGACCAGGATTATGTCATTATCGACCCGTTTAATGGCTTCATCGAGACCTTGTTCAATGTCGTCTCGGTGATGACCGGGACCGGCTATGCCACCGCCCCTTATGATGGTTGGGGCGAGCCGATTGTGATGATTTTCTTGATCACAATCTTCCTCGGCGGCTGCGCTGGCTCGGCCGCGTGCGGCATCAAAATGTTCCGCTTGGAAATCAGCTTCCGCGCCGTGCTCGCCCATGCGCAACAGATGGTTAGCCCGCATCGCGTTGTGCGTATCCGCTATGGCGGCAAAGTGATTGATAATGACACGCTGCAATCGGTCATGGTCTTTGTGTTCTTGTATCTCGCGACCTTCATGACCGCCGCGATCCTGCTCAGCCTGACCGGCGAAGACCCACTGACGGCGATCTCTGGCGCCGCGACCAGTGTGTCAAATGTCGGACCCGGCCTTGGGCCTGAAATCGGTCCGGCGGGAACCTTCCAAGGCCTTACCGATCGCGGCAAATGGATTTGCGCCATCGCGATGTTGTTGGGCCGGTTAGAATTCACCGCCGTTTTCGTTCTTATGACCCGCCGGTTTTGGCGCGGATAAGTGCGCGCGATTTAGATTCTCTCATTGCTCGAACCGGATAAATCCGGCAAAAGCGCGCCATGGCCGATACTGTACACCTCCCCGCCGATAACCTTCGTGACACCTTGCTGGATATGGGGCGCCGCGCGCGCCGTGCATCCGCTGACCTCGCCAAGGCCGGAATCCCGGGACGGACAGGCGCGATTAACGCAATGGCTGAGGCCCTGATTGCGGCTGAGTCTGTTATTCTGAAAGCCAATCAAACCGATCTCGAAGGTGGCCGCGAAAAAGGTCTCTCGGACGCGATGATGGATCGGTTAGCGCTCACACCAGAGCGCGTCCAAGGCATCGCTGACGCACTACGTGCGGTTGCGGATCTGCCGGATCCTGTCGGCAGCGAAATTGCCCGCTGGACTGTGCCATCTGGTCTGGACATTGCCCGCGTTCGCACGCCGCTTGGTGTGATCGGGATCATTTATGAAGCCCGTCCCAATGTGACCGCAGATGCCGCAGCGCTCTGTGTTCGCTCTGGCAATGCCGCAATTCTGCGCGCGGGCAGCGAGAGCCTGCAATCTGCGATCGCTATTGCGAATGCCCTGCGCGCCGGATTGAAATCGGTAGGTCTGCCAGAAGACGCGGTCCAACTCGTCCAAACCAAAGATCGGGCCGCAGTCGGGCATATGCTGACCGGTCTCGAAGGCGCAATCGATGTGATTGTCCCGCGCGGCGGCAAAGGCCTAGTTGCGCGCGTCCAAGACGAAGCCCGCGTGCCGGTGATCGGGCATTTAGAGGGACTCTGCCACACCTATGTTGATGGCGCGGCTGATCCGCAAATGGCGATTGATATCGTCGTGAATGCGAAAATGCGACGGACCGGAATTTGCGGCTCGACAGAGACGCTGCTCATCGATCGCGCTGTGGCCGACACGCTTTTACCTTTGATTGCGAGCGCGCTCACTGATGCGGGCTGTACAATGAAAGGCGACGAGACTTCGCAAGCATTGGTCTCAAACATTGAGCCCGCGACCGAAGAAGACTGGCGCACCGAATATCTCGCGCCGATCATCTCCGTCCGCGTCGTCGACGGCATTGATGGCGCGATCGATCACATCACAACCTATGGCACCAGCCATACCGAGTGCATCATCACCGATAATCAAGCGACGGCGGAGAAATTCCTGTCCGACATTGATGCAGGGATCGTCATCCATAACGCCTCGACCCAGTATGCAGATGGCGGCCAGTTCGGCATGGGCGCCGAGATCGGGATCGCCACCGGGCGCATCCATGCGCGCGGACCAGTGGGCGCGGAGCAGCTCACCATCTTCAAATATGTCGTCCGGGGCGCCGGTCAGACTCGCCCTTAAGGCGGGCGCCGCCAAAGGGGTTCTCTGATGCTGCGCAAGCGATCTGACGCCTTACTGCCGCCCTCGAGCACGCGGGCGCGTATCGGCATGTTTGGCGGCAGCTTCGACCCACCTCATAGCGGTCATGTTCACGTGGCTGAAACGGCGCTGAAACAGCTCCAGCTAGACCAAGTTTGGTGGTTTCCTACCCCCGGCAACCCATTGAAAGAGGCGCCAAGCGATTATGAGGCTCGGTTCCAAGCGGTGCAGGCGCTCACGCGGAAGAATCGCGCCTTTCGGGTCAGCAATATCGAACAACAAGCCGAGCTGCGTTACACGTTTGATTTGGTCGGTCTGATGCGCAACCACTGCGCGCATGCGGACTTGGTTTGGATCATGGGCGGCGATAGTTTGATGAGCTTTCACTATTGGAGAGACTGGGAAAAACTCACGGCGAGCGTTCCGATTGCCGTGATCGCACGACCTGGATTTGAGATTGCGGCACGCATCAGCCCGTTTGCGAAACGGTTCCGACAGCATCGTTTAGCAGACCATGCGGCGCGCATTCTACCGCAACAGAAAGCCCCGGCCTGGGTCTATATCACCGCCCCGCTTAACCCCATCTCATCAACTGCCTTGCGCGCCGGATAGACCATGACAGACCTGCACATCTTCACCACGGGCGGCACGATCGACAAGGTCTATTTTGACGCCCTGTCTGAGTTTCAAGTCGGCACCTCGCCGCTCGATGCCATTCTCAGCGAGGCGAATGTTAGCCTGGAATACGCGCTAACCTCACTGATGAAAAAAGACAGCCTGGAGCTGACCGATGCCGATCGGATCATTGTGCGCGATGCCGTCATGAATTGCGCCGCGAAACATATTCTGATCACACACGGCACCGACACAATGGCGAAAACCGCAGAAGCTTTGCAAGACATCACTGACAAAACGGTGGTCTTAACGGGCGCGATGCAGCCAGCACGTCTGCGCTCGACCGATGCCATCTTCAATGTCGGCTTTGCCGTCGCCGCTGCGCGCATGCAGCCGCCTGGCGTCTATATCGCGATGAATGGCCAAATGTTTGAAGCCGGCCAGGTCCGTAAAGATCGCGATGCTGGTCTATTCGTCACAAAATAAGCGATGCAGCCTTTGGCTGAGGACTGTTGCGAATTCGCTCTAGGCCCTGCTCGCAACGCGTGATAGGTTAGCCTCTAAGACAACCTTATGGAGCTTCACCCTGCCCGCAGTTAAAACTGAGAAGAATTCGGCCCGCGCGGCGACGATTGATGATATCCGCGCGTTCTCAGATACCATCATCTCGTCTTTAGAAGATGACAAAGCCGAAGACCTCACCGTTATCGATCTAACGGAAAAATCTTCCCTCGCAGATATTATGATCATTGCTTCGGGTCGTTCGGCCCGTCATGTGAGCTCGATTGCCGATCATATTGCTAAGAAGGTCAAAGAGAAAACCGGTCAGGCGCCTAAGCTTGAGGGCCTGCCGAATGCAGACTGGGTGCTCATTGATCTCGGTGATGTCATCGTCCACCTGTTCCGGCCTGAGGTTCGCAGTTTCTACAATCTCGAAAAGATCTGGGCGGGCGATAGCGGACACCGGCCTGACGACGTTTAAGTCTCGCGCAACCTTGCATGCACATCACGTTGATCAGCGTCGGCAAGCTCAAAGCTGGGCCCGAAAAAGACCTCGTCGATGATTATGTCGCCCGGTTCAACAAAGCTGGCCCGCAAATCGGACTGCGATCCTTAAAGCTCGTAGATTTGGCCAGCGGCGGCGGGCTTGAGGTGGAAGGAGAGCGGATCTTGGCCGCCCTACCAAAAAGCGCACCTGTCTTACGGCTGGATGAATTTGGACCTGCGCTGACATCGGTAAAGTTCGCCAAACGGATCGAACATTTGCGCGATTCTGGGACAGCAGAGCTTTGCTTTCTCATTGGCGGCGCCGAAGGCTATAGTCGCGATGTTCGCACGGCTTACCCAGACACACTCGCGCTGGGCCCACAAACCTGGCCGCATCGTCTGGTCAAAGTGATGATCACAGAGCAGCTATATCGGGCGGTGAGCCTGCTCGCAGGCCTGCCCTATCATAAGGCTTAAGCGTCGCGCGCTTGCATCCCGAAGCGTTTCCAGAAGACCCCGTCTACTGTGCGCTTTGGCAGCAGCATTGGTAGCGTGAAATTGGTCAGCTTGTTTGGCACCGGCGCGTAACGCGCTTTGGGTTTGCGAGCGGTCAGCGCTCTTTCGATCGTCTTTGCGATCACCTCCGGCGCCAGCCCCGTCCGGCCGCCTTCAAGCATCGTCTCGCTGAATAGTTCGATCGGCTTTGCCCAAGGCGAGTTGGCGTATGGGTTAGACCTGTTCGCATCTTCGGCCTTGTCCCAGATCGGGGTTTTCACCGCGCCCGGCCCAACCGCGATCGCATCGATGCCGAAAATCACAAGCTCCCGGCGCAAACTATCGGTCATGCTCTCCACCGCATGCTTGGTCGCGGTGTAAGCCCCCAAGAATGGCGAGGCGAGCCGCCCGCCAACGCTGGTAATATTGACGATCCGGCCAGGTTTACCAGCCAAGCTCTCATCCATACCGAGCAGCGGCGCAAAGGCTTGACTGGCACGCAATAGCCCGAACACGTTTACGTCAAAATGGGCTTTAAACTGGTCGAGCGGCTGCACCGCCAAAGGCCCCATATTCGCGATACCCGCATTATTGATCAGGCCTGCAAGCTTTTGCCCGTTAAGAGCTGCGCGGACGGTTTCGACAGCGGCATCAACTTGCTCAGGATTGGTAACGTCGAGCAAGATCGGTTCGATCCGGTCATCGGCCTCGGTCAGCGCAGCACCGTCTTTCTCTTTGCGCACACCCGCAAACACCTGCCAGCCCCGATTGGCTAGATATTCGGCCGTGCTGCGACCGATACCGGTGGAGGCGCCTGTAATTACGACGGTTTTCATAAGGCCTGTATCCTAATCGCTATATTTCTTATACGGTACAATATACATAATAGATCAATCATCATCTGCACCGCCTTTGATCACTCTCAATTGCGGGCGCGGCCTGGTCTTTGATGGCCGTTTCGGCGGTGGAGATGGATCAGGCTCGAGATCGCTGGCCCGCACCAGTTCAGGCTTTGACGGTTTACGCGGCATCGGCGGAGGTGGCTTAGTGTCCACATCCTCGTCGATCTGACGCACGCGCGGTGCGGGCCTCTTCTTAAACCCGCCCTTTGATTTGAAGCCGCCTTTGGCCTTTCCGCGCGCCTTTTTATCAATTTCGCGCAGTTTCACATGCTGCAGCGATGAGAGCGCTTCGTCTGCAGCCCCTTTTTCTGGGTCATGAAAAGCAGATCCGAATTTTTCGATCCGCTCTTCAACCTCTTCCAGGAACTGCTTTTCCCAGTCCGAGAGTGGCGGCCCTAGGCCCTGCTCAGCCAGCATCGCCGCCTTGCGAATCTTGCGCAGGGCTTTGCGTTTTTTACGTTCATCGACGTCGCGCGGCATGCCCGTGTTTAAGGGCATCCGCCCCGCTCAGGCAAGAATGGACAGCTTACAGCTCACCTAGCGCATCAAGATAGACTTCCAGGATCGCTTCTTGTTCTTGCCGTTCTTGGCGATCCTGTTTGCGAAGCTTCACAACCGTGCGCAGGGCTTTGGTGTCATAGCCGAGCGCCTTGGCTTCGCCATAGACCTCTTTGATCTGTTCGGCGACTTCCTTCTTTTCCTCTTCCAGACGCTCAATTCGCTCGACCGTGAGGCGAAGCTTGTCACGTGCGGTTTCGGAGAGATTGTCGCTCATTTCATCAGTCATGGAAAAGTCTCTTACGGTCTTGGTGAATCACAGAACCCTGGTCCCTAATCGGAAATCTGCCCGATTGCGAGAGCCAATCACGCTGTTTTGCAGCGGATTCTAACGAGAATTTGAAACAGCTGTGAGTGGACGCTTCAGCTAGGCCGCCTATTTTAAGCCCATGACAAAACCCGTTTTTCCTCCCATGGCTCGCCGCAGCTTCTTGCTTGCTGCCCCGGCCGGACTTCTCGCCGCCTGTTCTGGTGGCGGAAGCAGCACAAAAGCGTTTGCCGACACCGTCTCCCAAACCTTTACCGACAGCGAGTGGCGCGACTTGACTGAGGCGGACTGGAAAGCCCGTCTCGATCCACTCGCCTTCCGCGTGCTGCGCAAAGAAGCCACCGAGCGGGCCTTCACCTCGCCGCTCAATGACGAGAAGCGCGACGGCGTGTTCCACTGCGCCGGCTGCGATCTGGCAATTTTTGACAGTGCCACCAAATATGATAGCGGCACCGGCTGGCCGAGCTTCTGGGATTATCGAGACGGCACACTCGGTTTCAAAGAGGACAATAAACTCTGGACGACGCGCACCGAATATCATTGCGCGCGCTGCGGCGGCCATCATGGTCACGTATTTAAAGATGGCCCGGCGCCGACCGGTTTGCGCTATTGCAATAATGGCGTCGCGTTGACCTTTAAGGCCGCCTAGTCCGGCTTCTTAGCGCCAAACAGATCCAATTGATTGGGGTCGACGAAAGGTTTTCGTCGGCTCTTTTTTGTGCGGCCTGACTTAAAGTAGAGATCGTCTGTATGATCTTCTTCTGGCGTGTCGGTTTGCTGAGGCGGCACCGGTTTCGGCTTCGGTTTTTTCGGCGCTTTCGCAAGCTTCCAATAGGTCACGGCCAGCACCGTGTTACCGTCGGCATCCTCATAATTTTGAACGAAACCGTGCCCAGGATTGGCCTCGGCCTGTTCGAGCATCTTTGGCAGATCTTTCACGCTTGGAGTGAGCCATTCTGTTTCCAGCGCGGCAATTGCAACATCACCGGCTAAGTCTTCAGCCTCATAGCGTGTACGCGCCGCAGCTTGCGCATTCTTTAGCGCGTCGCGGGCTGTTTTACCGAGAGGATAAGCGTGACTCATACAGGCGCAGCTAGGTTTTCGAGCTCAAAGAGTCCATAGGCGATCTCACGCAATGACAGGGTGACACAGGCGGGTCGCCGCCAACCGGGCAAATCGAAGCGTCACAGCCTTGCGCCGCGCCGCCACCAATTTCTCACAATCAGCCTCTCGGACCACCGCACCCCCAAACGCATCGGCGATGATGAGACCGGTATCTGCGGGAATGAGGTCATGCGGGAAGTCTTGACCGACCGCGAAATAAAACCGGTCGCAGAAAGGGCGATATTCGGGCCATTTCTGATCGCTCCGAAAGTCAGCCACCGAGGATTTGATCTCAACAATACTGATCTCGCCGCCGGGCCCAATCGCTGCGACATCCGCGCGGCGACCATTGGCCAAGGTCATTTCGGTGACGCCAGCATAGCCGTGATCACTCATCAGTCGTAACACTCCGCGAGCAATCTCTGCAGCGCCTGGGCTTAATCCTGGATCCTCTGCGATTTCTGTCACCTTGCCCTCCCCGCAAATGTTCTCAACATGTTCCAGAATACGCAGACCGCTTCTGAGGTCAAATAAAAAAGCCCTGGCTCCTGGCCAGGGCTTTCAAATTTGGATCTTCGACCGCTTAGTCGTTGGACATAAGCGACAGGAAGAATTGGAAAATATTCACAAAGTAGATGAAGAAGTTCAGCGCACCGATATTGGTTGCGACGGCCATTCCGCGTTGGTCACCACCAAGGGCGAAATAGGTTTCTTTCAAAGACTGTGTGTTCCAAGCGATCAGGATGGCTGAGAACAGGGCGAAGGCGCCTGAAATGATCAGCTGCATCGCGCTACCAACTTGGAAGAAGGCCACGTTCGGGAAGATCATTGGCAGGATGACAAACAGCATGCCGATGATAAAGGCGCCCCAAAGGCCCATAATCGCGAAGGTTCCGATTGGGCCGAGATCACGCTTGGTCGTGTAGCCAAACAAAGAGAGGCCAGCAAAGGTCGCCGATGTCGCCAAGAACGCTTTGGTGATGACGAAATGCGTCATCCCACCCATGTTCAAGTTCGCCATCAAGAAATAGACGCCCATTGAAAGGCCAAGCGCGACAACGATGCCCCAATATAGGATGGCGCTGCCGGTCGGGCTTGGATTGCGCATCATGACCATTGAGCCCAGGATTAGGGCCACAGGTGCGAACATCACAATGTAAACCATCGGCGCGGTATAGACCGCAGCGCTGATCGGCGCGACAGAGCCGGCGATATAGGCGATGATGCCCGACAAAGCGATGCCAAGGGCGAGTTTGTTGTAAACGCCCAACATAAACGAGCGAAGACCCTCGTTGACGCTGGCATCCATCGTCCGGCCGTGCGCCATGGATGTATTAAAGTCGTTCATATTATCCTCGTTTAAAAGGCCCGCGCACGAGCGCGCGGATTGCCTATAGTATGTGGTCATTTTTATCGCTTTTCAAGAAAAACCGGGCTGGTCACGGTAAGATTCGGCTTCTATCGTTTTTGCAGATCAAATTTAGAGGAAACACCTATGGGAATTGAGCGTCGACAGCTCGGAACAACAGATTTGACCGTCAGCTCTTGCTGTCTCGGGACAATGACTTGGGGACAACAGAACACTGAAGCTGAGGGCCACGCCCAAATGGACTATGCGCTCGAGCGTGGCGTCGACTTTTGGGATACCGCTGAAATGTACGCGGTCCCGCCGCGGGCCGAGACGCAGGGCTCGACCGAACGCATCATCGGCACCTGGTTTCAGAAAACCGGCAAACGCCAAGATGTGATCTTGGCGACAAAAATTGCCGGTCTCTCCAAAATGCTCTGGACGCGCGACGAAGACGTGAGCTGGACCCGCCACACCAAGGAACAAGTCGATGAAGCGGTCGGGAAAAGCCTAAAACGCCTGCAAACCGACTATATCGACCTCTATCAACTCCACTGGCCCGACCGCGCCGTCGGCCTGTTTGGTGAAAAGATGGATGCGAAAGCCTATGGCTACCCGTACGAGCCGTTTGAGGAAATTCTGTCCCACCTCGAAGCGCATGTGAAAGCGGGTCGCATTCGGCACATTGGCGTCTCCAACGAAACGCCATTCGGCGTGATGCGCTTTCTGGCGGAAAGCAATGCCCGCAATCTGCCGCGCATGGCTTCGATCCAGAACGCCTATAATCTCGTCAATCGCTCTTTTGAGGATGGCGGCTTGGAAGAGGTCTGTGTTCGGGAAAAAGTCAGCCTGCTGGCTTATTCACCGCTTGGACAAGGTTATTTGACCGGCAAATATCGCAATGGCGCCCTGCCTGAAGGCTCGCGCAAGCAGTTATTTCAACGCCTGCAACGCTATGAAAGCCCACAAGCGCTTAGCGCCATCGAGTCCTATCTGGTCTTGGCCGAACAGTTTGACTTGGATCCCGCTCAACTCGCGCTGAAATTCTGCGACAGCCGCCCGTTCATGGGCTCAACCATCATTGGGGCGACGAATATGGATCAGCTGAAAATCTGTATTGATGCGTTTGATTTGGACTGGACCGATGAGCTTGAAACGGCCGTCAATGAACGACACGCGGCCCAACCGTCTCCGTGTCCTTAACCAATGATCATCTTGGCGGGGTTTGACTTTCCGTACCCGTAAGGGCAAATTCTTGGCGGCTGCATAGATCGTTACAGATCGCAGCAAATCAAAGGGGAAACTAAATGGCAGACGCCTCAAAGTACGAAGACAATATCAAGAAATACGCCAAGGGCTATAATCAAGCCGCGGCTGAGAAAATTGTGGGACATCTCGGAATTGCGCTCCGCAATCGCGATAGCTCGCTCGTATCTTGTTCAGACGATACCGAGCTTGGCCGCGTGCGGGAAAAATGGTGCCGCGGCAAACTCGCTCTGGCACAAAGCAATGACGATCTCGACGCCGCGATCGGCGCGATCTGCGAAACTTTGAAGCCTGAAGGCGGAAACAAGTCTCGCGTGACCTTCTATTATTTGCTGGCCGAGCATTTCGGCAAGCTGGATGATCTTGCAGGCTAGTCCCGCACGACTATTTTGGAATTGGAAGCCCGGCCAATGGTCGGGCTTCTTTCTTTCAAATGCCCCTCCCCCGCTAAGATGAGATCCTAATGTACCGCCTCTTCGCCGCCCTCCCCGTCCCTGATGAATTGGCAGATCGGCTCGAACCACTAAGTGTCGAGATCCATGGCGCGCGCTGGCGTAAACGGCACCATTATCATGTCACGCTCTGCTTTTATGGCCAGGTGGATGGCGAGGTCGCGAATGAACTGGCCGATGCGCTCGAACAGGTGCGTGCGCCTGCGATTGATCTTGAACTGTCTGGCGTTGGCTGGTTTGGGCGTCGCGAACCGCGGGCACTCTATGCGCGGATCGCCCCGAATGAAGCGCTTTCAACCCTCGCAGCAGATTGCCGTAAAGTCGCGCGGCGGTTCAACTTGAAACTCGGGCAAGACCCATTCGCGCCCCACATCACCGTCGCTTATTGCAATCAATCGCCTTTGGACGCGGTAAGAGCCTGGAGCGAGGATTTTCAGATCCTGAAAAGCGAGCCGGTTTTGGTCGACCAGTTCCATCTTTATGAGAGTTTCACGGGACATGGGCGCCAAAGCCAGTATGTCGCGCAGGCAGATTATCCATTGATCGGCGCCTCCTGACCTTAAGTGTCAGCAGGCCGAGTTGACGGTACACGCCAAAAGCGAAACAAACACCTATGGCACAACCAAAAAAACTGCGCGCTTCCTCCCAATCTAATCTTCAGCGCTATCTTGCCGTTCGTCAGCAGTCTGAGGCGCTCACCAAAACCCTCAGCGATGCAGATGCGACCGCCCAATCAATGCCAGATGCCAGCCCAGCGAAATGGCACCTGGCTCATACAAGCTGGTTCTTCGAAGAATTTATGCTGGCGCCGGTCTTTGGCGATACCGTCCGCTATCATCCCAGCTTCAGTTATTTGTTTAACTCTTACTATGATGCCGTCGGCGATCGTCATGCTCGACCCATGCGCGGTCTATTAACTCGGCCCTCCCTCGACGACGTCTACGCCTATCGCGCGCATGTCGATGCTAAGATGACCGAGCTGATCAATACCCGCCCCGAGGCCTGCGATTTGCTCGCCCTCGGCTTGGCCCATGAGCAACAACACCAAGAGCTTCTACTCACCGACATATTGCACCTGTTCGCGCAAAACCCGCTTCAGCCAGCTCTGAAGCCAGACGTGAATTTACAAACCGCCAATCTCGAAGCCGCACCGCTCACTTGGGACCGGTTTGAGGGCGGCGTTCGCGCCATCGGTCATCAGGGCGAAGATTTTGCGTTTGATTGCGAAACACCGCGCCACGATGTCATCGTCCGTCCGTTTGAGCTCGCCTCTCGGACCGTGACCAATCGCGAATGGCTCGCCTTCATAAATGATGGCGGATATACGAGCCCTAAATATTGGCTCTCAGATGGATTTGCGACCGCCCAAGCTGAAGGCTGGATCGCCCCGCTTTACTGGCGTCGAAACGAGGATGGCTGGCACACAATGACCTTGTCTGGCGCGCGCCGCTTGAACTTAGAGGCGCCAGTCACCCATATCAGCTTCTATGAAGCAGATGCCTACGCAACCTGGGCAGATGCCCGGCTACCCACCGAGCAGGAATGGGAGATGGCCGCCCACGATGCGCCCCTCGATGGCTGTTTCGCAGGGTCCGGCTATTTGCAGCCGCAAGTCCAAACCAGCCATGCGCAACGCTACTATTTCGGCGATGTTTGGGAATGGACGGCGAGCCCATTCACGCCTTATCCCGGCTTCGTCGTCGCAGACGGCGCGGTCGGCGAGTATAATGGCAAATTCATGAGCGGTCAGATGGTGCTGCGCGGCGGCTCGTGCGCGACCCCGGATGAGCATATCCGCGCCACCTATCGCAACTTCTTCCACCCCGACAAACGCTGGCAATTCTCTGGATTGCGCTTGGCGCGAGATATTTAAGTATGGACGATGCTTTCGACCCAGCGGCCGCCGCTCAGACTGAGCGATTTTTAAAAGATGTCATTGAGGGCTTATCTCAGCCTCAGAAAACGCTGCCGTGTCAGTATTTCTATGATGAGGTGGGCTCTAACCTATTTGAGCAGATCACAGAGCTGCCCGAATATTACCCGACCCGGACTGAGATCGGCATTCTTACGGAGAATGCAAAAACGATCGCCGAGGCATTGGGTCCAAATACGCTTCTGGTTGAATATGGTGCGGGTGCTTCGACCAAAACGCGCATTCTATTGGACGCCTTGATCGCGCCTGCCGGATATGTGCCGATTGATGTCTCTGAGGAGTTCTTGCTGCAGACCGCCGCCGCATTGAAATCGGAATATCCAGACTTGGCGGTCCGGCCGATTGCTGCGGACTTTATGGTCGAGCTTGGCCTTCCAGAAGATGTCGAGGGCACGCCCGTTGGGTTTTTTCCGGGCTCAACCATCGGAAACCTCGATGACAGCGAAATTGATCGTTTCCTGCGTGCCGCACGGACCTTGCTGGGAGATGATAGTAAGTTCGTCATCGGCTTGGATTTGCGCAAATCGCCAGACATTCTGGTCCCAGCCTATGATGACGCGCAAGGCGTAACCGCAGCGTTCAATCTCAACTTGCTTCAGCGTATTAATCGCGAGCTCGGCGCGGATATCGACCTCGACACATTCCAACACGAGGCAATTTGGAATGATGATGCTTCGCGCATTGAGATGCACTTGCGCAGTAAAATCGCGCAAACCGTTTCAATCGGTGATATGCGCGTCCAATTTGCTCAGGGCGAAACCATCCACACCGAAAACTCGCGCAAGTTCGACCTCACGCAGTTCGTTTCTCTCATTAGCCCAACCGGGTGGGCGCTGCGTAAGAAATGGGGCGACGAGCGCAATTTCTTTGCGGTTTTGATGCTCGAAGCGCAGTAAAACGGTATAAACTTAGCGGAGCAGGCGCCTGAAACGCTGTCACTGGCGGGGCAGCTTGGAATCTCGGTGTCTTTTGCATCACGCGCTGGCCATCGCCCCCTCATATCGCTGCAATTGTCCTTCATCGACGGGTTTGGAGGCGCGAAAACCGCTATTTGCTCGATTTTCGAGCGCGTGCGGATAAAATTCACCCGGTTCAGGCATACTAAGTGGCTAAAACCTGAGCAGTCCGCTCTTTAGGCCTCACCAATCGCAATTTCTGGAAGGAGCAGATTGATGGGGAAAATGATTTCACGAGGTCTCGCACTCGCAATGGTCGCTGGCGCTTTTACCGCACCTACCGCCCTCTCTGAAAGTGAGTTCTCAGGCAATGTTGCCTTGACCACTGACTATGTCTGGCGCGGCGTTTCGCAGAACAGCGAAAACCCAGCCATCCAAGGCGGCTTTGATTTCGCAAATGGCGCTTTCTATGCTGGCACTTGGGCCTCAATCGTCGATTTTGGCGGCGCCAATATGGAACTCGACCTGTATGGCGGATTTGCCGGTGAAACCGAAGCCGGCCTCGCTTGGGATGTTGGCGTTATCGGATACGTTTATCCAGACGCGGACGATCTAGACTTCCTTGAAGTCTATGGCGGCCTCGGCGTCTCACTCGGGCTCGTCGATCTCGGCGGATACGCGTATATCGATCCAGACAATGAGACCGTTTATCTCGACTTCACGGCAGGCTTCGCAGCCAGCGATGTGCTCGGGTTCGACGCCTCAGTCGGCACCTATGCTGATGGCGGAGACGGCTTCATCGAAGAATACACAAATTACTCCATCGGCGCGACGCTCGCGACAGAATATGTCGACTTCGATCTTCGCTTCTGGGGCACCGACTCTGACGGACTTGGCGATGTCGGCGATGAGCGTGTCGTTCTGACGGTTAGCCGTTCCCTCTAAGCTCTACTGAGCGCTCACCCGCCTTTTGCCCTCCTGTCTAGGGCGGGTCTGACTGGCCGCTGCTTTTCCGATAGTTCGGAGCGCAGCGGCCTTTTCTTTTGGGTGCTCGCCCCGCGAAAAAGGCGGCCTGGAAAATCCCAAACCGCCTTTTTATAGATCATAGAAAATGTGCGCTAAATTTAGCCTGCGATTTTGCGGACATAATCATATTCCGCTTTTTTCTTCTCGCGCTTTTTAGCGGGCTGGAACGCGACTTTCGCGTGCTCAGCGCAGTAAGGGCCGCTGGTCGCTTTGCGTCCGCAAAAGGCAAATTTTGGATCCGCAGGGTCGCCGATCGGCCATTTGCACATGCTGTCGCGCAGAGTGAGAATAGTAGCGGCCTCGCCATCAGATAAAGGCTGCGGCGTCAGCGCCTCGAGCATTGCCGTTTTTTCGGTCGGCTTGAGCTGGGTTTCAGCAACCTCCCGCTGCGGTTTTGGTGTAACCACTGCGCCATCCGGCCGGATGCGCGGCTTTGGATGCGCGAGCCGCGGCGGGCGTTTTACAGGGCGTGATGGTGTTGCGCGACCAGAAAGGCCGAGACGATGCACTTTGCCGATAACGGCATTGCGAGTGACCCCTCCTAATTCTTTGGCTATTTGGCTCGCCGAATGGCCCTCTGCCCATAGCTTTTTCAATACTTCTACGCGATCTTCAGTCCAAGCCATGCGTTTTACCCCGCTCCTTGGCAGCCCCTAGATATAGATAAGAGCGATGCCACCAGCCCCGCTCCAACGCTATATATCGTATCAGGAGCGAAACTAAACACAAGATGCTGATTCTTTCTGTCCACAGGCAATCAACATATAGTAGTCATTGTGGATAGATTTCCCCTATCGCCAAATCCCGAGTCAGCTCTTAAGTGTCGGGTCATGCCTGATACATCCTCATCTCTGCTCTCACCCCCCGAACCGCGCACTTATGGCGCGGTCAATTGGTTAGGCTTGTGGACGCTGTATAAGCGCGAAGTTGGCCGTTTTATGAAGGTTTGGATGCAAACGCTGCTAGCGCCTGTCATATCCACGCTTTTGTTCATGACCGTGTTCAAACTGGCCTTTGGCAATCGCGGCGAGCTAAGCGGAGATTTCGCTGGGCTCGACTATAACAGTTTCCTGGCGCCCGGCTTGATCGTCATGGCGATGCTACAGAACGCATTCCAGAACTCATCCTCGTCGCTGACCATTGCGAAAGTCCAAGGCAGTCAGGTCGATTTCTTGATGCCGCCACTGTCGCCCGTCGAGTTGACGATTGGCTTCATTTTTGGCGCTGTAACGCGCGGCATTATGGTGGGCGCAATTGCGGCGATTGGGATTCATTTTAGCGGTCTTGCCGATCTCTCAGTAGCGCATGTCTGGCCCGTGCTCTGGTTTGGGCTAATGGCGACAATCTTCCTTGCTGCCATCGGCGCCATGGGCGGAATCTGGGCGGATAAATTCGATCACTTGGCCGCCGTGTCTAACTTTGTCATCGTCCCACTGACTTTCTTGTCCGGGACGTTTTACGACATCAATGTCTTGGTTGAGCCGTTCAAAAGCCTGGCCTATTTCGATCCGATTTTCTTCCTGATCGACGGCTTCCGCTACGGCTTCCTGGACGCTGCGAACTCGAATGTCATGACCGGTATGCTGGTCAGCGGCGGCGCTGCGTTCTTGGCGTCAGCAGGCGTCTGGTGGATGATACGCACCGGCTATAAATTAAAAGCCTGAGGTCGTGTCCCTTCCAATCCTGACCATGACCGATGTGCGGCTGGCCTTTGGCGGCAAGCCGCTATTTGAGGGCGTCTCGTTTACCTTGGCCAAGGGCGAGCGCGCTGCGTTGGTCGGCAGAAACGGCGCCGGCAAGTCGACCCTCATGCGCTTGATCACAGGCCGGCATGAGCCGGATGATGGCGAGCTCTGGATCCATCCCGGCACGATGATCACCACCGTCGAGCAAGAACCAGATCTGTCGGCGTTTGAAACGGTGCTCGACTATGCCACCTCAGGCGGCGCAGAAGCCTGGCGGGCTGAGGCAGAGCTCGGTCATTTTGGCGTCGACCCAAATGTTAATCCGAACATTCTGTCTGGAGGGCAAACTCGGCGAGCCGCGCTCGCTAAGGCGTTTGCTTATGATCCGGATGTCTTGCTTCTCGACGAGCCGACCAACCATCTCGACGTGCCGATGATTGAGACGCTTGAATCACGCCTGATCGGCTTCAATGGCGCCGTGCTTTTGGTCAGCCATGATCGCCGCTTCATGGAGAATGTGACAACCAACACGCTGTGGCTGCGCGATGGGATCGTCCTGAAAAGCCAGAAAGGCTATGGCGACTTTGAGCGCTGGGCGGAAGAAGTAGAAGAAGCCGAAATCCGGCAGCTCCAGAAAATTAAAACCCAACTCAAAGCCGAAGAACACTGGCTACAGCGCGGCGTCACCGGGCGACGCGCGCGCAATATGGGTCGCTTGCACAAGCTGAAAGCCATGCGCGCCGAAGCGGCCCGGCGCAAAGCGGCGATAATTGCGCAAAAAGCCAAAGCCGGGATCAGCGCTGAAGAGGCGGGCTCTCAGTCACGAAAAGTCATCGAGGCATTCGGCCTCACCAAAGCTTATGGCGATCTGAAAATCGTCGAGGGATTGGACTTTAAGATCTTGCGCGGCGACCGGCTTGGTTTCATCGGCCCGAATGGCGTTGGTAAAACCACGCTGCTCAAACTCCTGCTCGGCGAGCTTGAGCGCGATAGCGGCAATGTGAAACTCAACCCAGCTTTGCGGATCACCTATCTCGACCAGACCCGTGATACGCTGCGCCCGAAAGACACGTTGTGGGAAGCGCTCGCCCCGCAAGGGGGCGACAGCATCATGGTGCAAGGCAAACAGCGCCACGTTGCGGCCTATGCGAAAGACTTTCTGTTCAAACCGGAACAGCTGCGCCAGGCCGTGTCGGCCCTCTCTGGTGGGGAACGCAACCGCTTAACCCTGGCCATCGCGCTGGCTCAATCAACCGATGTTCTTGTGCTCGACGAGCCAACCAATGATCTCGACATGCAGACGCTCGACCTGCTTGAGGACATGTTGCTCAACTTTGAGGGCACATTGATCCTGGTCAGCCATGATCGCGCCTTCCTGGATGCGACGGTGACTTCTTGCCTGGTCCCGCTTGGCGATGGTGCTTGGGTTGAAACTGCTGGCGGCTGGACCGACGCACAGTCTCAGATCAAAGGCAAACCCGGCAAAGCGTCGCAAGCGGATAAAAAACCGAAGGCCGACAAACAAAAACCGGCCGAACCCAAGAAGCAAACCAAGCTCAGCTTTAAAGACCAGCATCGCCTCAAAGAGGTTGAGACCGAGATGCCGCGCCTCGAGGCAGAGATCGCAAAGCTCGAAATCGAACTCTCTGATCCCGCCCTCTTCAATACCAATCCCGATGAATTCAATCGCATCAATAAACGCTTAGAAGCCGCCCGCGCCGACCTCGAACAGGCCGAGATGGATTGGATGGAGATCGAAGAGAAGAAAGAAGCGCTCGCCACTTAGCCAAGTCACGAGAACGTTGAGCTTGTTCGACAATCTGCTAGCGTCCTTGTTTGGGAAGACAGGGACGCGACATGAGACGATTACAATTATTCGCCCTTTTCGTATTGGTTGGCTGCGCCACAGCGGAGCCCCCTCCGCCGCCGCCTCCACCCCCTCCTCCGCCGCCGTCGCCGGTCGTATCAGTCGAAGAGGAACCGCCTTTGGCTGGCGCCAGCCAGTCACGTAGTCTTGTCATTACGGCGGCATCGGCGCCCACCCCAAAAACCAATTGCGACTTGTTTGCCGAGGCCGATGGCGCCGACAAAATGACCTGCGTGAGCGTCTTATACGGCACCAATCGAACACTGTCGGATGACCGCCCAGATGTGATTCAATCTGATAAGACCGAGCGCAAACGCAATTTCTATGACCAAGGCGACTTGTTCAGCATTCGCCCTGACAGCCGCGAAAATTGCGAGCCCAATGCGATTGCATGGGCGGAAACCCGGACACGCCAGGACGTTTGCCATCTCGGCGAAGTGGTCGTCTCGATCCCCGCCCGGCGCGATAAAAAGCTCGATCGCGGCGGCGGCGTCTATCGCGCGGCCTCTTCGCGCAGCAAAATTTCAGCACGATCGGCCTCGAAATTTTTCACGCTTTTTGATCACCGCTCTTTTGATGGAGATCCGATCGGGTTTCAGAGGCGCGTCGAGCAAATTCTAGCCCAATCATCCGATGCTGAAGGACATGCTTTTGTCTTCATCCATGGCTTTAATGTGCCGTTTCGGAGCGCGGTCTTTCGAACCGCTCAGCTCAAATATGACATGGATTTTGATGGTCCCGCCTTTGTCTTTTCCTGGCCCTCAAATGGCGCCTTGCTCGACTATTTGAGCGATCAGGAAGACGCTGATCTGAGCGTTGATGCGCTGGTTCGCTTCCTGCGCTTTACCCATAGCACTGTTAACGCAGATCCCGAGAAGCCGGTGAAGCTGCACATCATTGCCCATTCCATGGGAACCCGCGTCACCGCCCAAGCGCTTGCCAGGCTTAGCGATTTTGAAGACAGCCCGAGTTTCGGCCACGTAATATTCGCCGCGGGGGATTTGGACACCAATCTGTTCGAAGAATGGATGGGCGCCTCAGCTCGCCTTTATGATGGCGTTACGCTTTACACCTCCCGCCAAGATCGCGCGGTTGGGTTTAGCGGCTGGCTGCGCAATCTGTCGCGCAAGTTGGCGTTTTGGGGCGCCAATAATGACGTGAAAACGCGGATCGGATTCTACGAAAAGAAATCGTCGCCTTCGACGTTCGACTTGCCGTCTGAGGCGGGTCAACAAGTGGCCAAAACGATCGATATCTCAGCAGCGGCAAAGACGAGCTTCCTGTTTAAAGTGCGCCACTCGGTTTATGCCGAGTCAAAAGCCATTACAGACGATATCCGCTATCTATTTGATCACCCCTTCAGTGACCCAAGCGAACGGTCTCCACGGCTCAAACGCCTGTGTCCGGAAGACGATCATTGGACCTATATGTCGGACAAGAAAGCCGCCAGATATCGCGCCAAAAACTGCCCTGGTTCGAGTTAGGCGGGCGGCTGTTTAAACCTCAAACCAGCCGCGATCGCGCATCCATTTGATGATATTGTCGGCGGCCTCTTCTGCGCTTTGCTCGACGGTATTGATCACGATCTCTGGATCTTCCGGCGCCTCATAAGGGCTGTCGAGACCCGTGAAATTCTTGATCTCGCCGGCCCGGGCGCGTTTGTAGAGCCCTTTGACATCGCGCTCTTCCGCGACAGAGAGCGGGGTGTCGACAAAGATCTCGACGAACTCGCCCTCGGCCATCAGATTGCGCGCCATACGCCGCTCCGACCGGAACGGTGAGATGAAGCTGACCAGTGTGATCAGGCCCGCATCACTCATCAATTTCGAGACATTCGAGACCCGGCGAATATTTTCCACACGATCGGCATCGGTGAAGCCGAGATCTTGGTTGAGGCCATGCCGGACATTATCGCCATCGAGCACAAAAGTGTGCTTGCCCATGGCGAACAGTTTCTGCTGAAGCGCATTAGCAATGGTCGATTTTCCTGAGCCTGATAGGCCGGTAAACCAAAGCACTGCAGGCTTTTGCTCTTTTTGTTGGGCCAAGGCAACGCGATCGACATCCAAAGCTTGCCAATGAATGTTCCCGGCTCGACGCAGCGCAAAATCAATCAAGCCGAGCCCGACCGTATTATTGCTCAGCCGGTCGATCAGAATGAAGCCGCCCGTCTCGCGGTTTTGGTCATAAGGATCAAACGCAATGGGTTGGTCGAGCGCCAAAGTGATCACACCGAAATCATTCAGCCCCAGCGTTTTCGCCGGCTTGTCTTGGATCGTGTTCACATCGATCCCGAACTTCAGGTCGAGTACGGTCGCGGTGACGGTCTTGGCGCCGATTTTGAGCAAATAGCGCCGCCCGGGCAGCATCTCGCTATCTGCCATCCAAAGCACGCGCGCTTGAAATTGATCCGCAACCTCGGCGGGCGCCCCGGCGGCGCAAATCACGTCGCCGCGGGAGGTATCGACTTCGTCGGCAAAGGTCAGCGTCACTGACTGTCCGGCCACCGCCTCTTTTAAGTCGCCGCCATGAACCACAATCCGTTCGATCGTGGTCTCCTTCGCACTTGGCAGCGTTTTGACTTTGTCGCCTGGTTTGATCCGGCCGGATGCGACTTGGCCCGAGAAGCCGCGAAAGTCCAAATTCGGGCGATTGACCCATTGGACCGGCATCCGGAAGGGCGCATTGGTGCGCTCATCATCCACCGGGACGGTCTCAAGATATTCCATCAAAGGCGGGCCTTGATACCACGGCATATTGTCGGAATTGGCGGTGATATTATCCCCTGCCAGGGCCGACATCGGGATCGCTTGGATCTCAATGCCAGCCGATAATTCTTGCGCAAATTCGAGGAAGTCTTGCTCGATCCGATTGTAGACCGCCTCGTCATAATCAACGAGATCCATCTTATTGATCGCCAGCACGAGTTTTCGGATCCCGAGCGAGCTTGCGATAAAGCTATGGCGGCGCGTTTGGGTCAGGATGCCTTTGCGCGCATCAATCATCAGAATGGCGAGATCTGCGGTCGACGCGCCAGTCGCCATATTGCGGGTATACTGTTCGTGACCAGGCGTATCGGCGACAATGAACTTCCGGCGATCGGTCGAGAAGAACCGATAGGCGACATCAATCGTAATGCCTTGCTCGCGCTCGGCTGAAAGGCCATCGACCAAGAGCGCGAAATCGATATTCTCGCCTTGCGTCCCATGCTTTTTGGAGTCGCTCTCAAGCGCATCGAGCTGATCTTCAAAGATCATTTTGGAATCGTAGAGCAAACGCCCAATCAGGGTGGACTTGCCGTCATCAACGCTGCCGCACGTGATGAAGCGGAGCAGCGATTTATTCTCGTGCGCTTCGAGATAAGCGGAAATATCTTCAGAGATCAGGGCATCAATATGAGACATTTTAGAAATACCCCTCTTGTTTCTTTTTCTCCATCGAGGCCGACTGATCCCGGTCAATCGTCCGGCCTTGGCGCTCAGACGAGGTGGTCAGCAGCATTTCCTGGATAATGTCTTCAAGCGTGTCTGCCGTGCTTTCGACCGCGCCGGTCAGCGGGTAGCAGCCCAGCGTCCGGAAGCGGACAGATTTCATTACCGCTTGGTCGCGCAGCTCTTTCGGCATCCGCTCATCATCGACCATGATTTGTGAGCCTTCCCAGGCTACGACAGGGCGCTCAGCAGCATAGTAAAGCGGTACAATCTCAATCTGCTCGCGGCGGATATATTGCCAAATATCAAGCTCGGTCCAATTCGAGATCGGGAAGCAGCGAATGCTCTCCCCTTTATGGATCCGCGCATTATAGAGGTTCCAAAGCTCAGGCCGTTGGTTCTTCGGATCCCAGCGATGCTCTGAAGTGCGGAACGAGAAGACGCGCTCTTTAGCGCGAGATTTTTCTTCGTCTCGACGCGCCCCGCCAAAAGCGACATCGAACTTATATTTGTCCAAGGCCTGTTTCAGCGCTTGGGTCTTCATAATATCAGTATGAACGGACGAGCCATGCGAGAACGGGCCAATCCCGGCATCGATGCCCTCTTGGTTGGAATGCACGATCAGATCCATGCCAAGCTCTTTGGCTTTGCGATCGCGAAACTCGATCATTTCACGGAATTTCCAGGTCGTATCGACATGCATCAGCGGAAAAGGCGGAACGCTCGGATAGAATGCCTTCATCGCAAGGTGCAGCATCACCGCACTGTCTTTACCAACTGAGTACAGCATTACCGGGTTCTCGGCGACGGCGGCGACTTCGCGAATGATATGAATCGCCTCGGCCTCAAGCCGATCAAGATGGGTCAAGGAGGTCACTAAACTTGCCTATTTAAAATCTGACATGAATTCAGCGCTCCACCTAGGTGCGCCGCTGCTTACGGACAACTGCGCCCAATCGTTAGCATCACTCAACGATCTTTCGCAAACCATGTTGCCGCAACGTCCTTACTGGTCTTTCGCGCTTGAAAGTGGTCCATAGGCAAAAAATGCGGAGAGTTCCACTTGAGTGATCATATGCAGCAAATCGTCTTGAAACAATATTGCGAGGGTGCCCCAAAGCCCAGCGATTTCGACCTTGTCAGCAAAGAATTGCCAATTCCCAATGAAGGCCAATTTCGGGTCCGCCATATTTGGAATTCCGTCGATCCAGGCACCCGCTCTCGCCTGTCAGGTGGAGACTCTTATGCCGCCGCTTTACCGCTTGGAAAGCCAATTGATGGGTTTAGCGTAGGTATTGTGGATGCCAGTGAAAACGAGGCCTATCCGGTCGGCACCAAAGTCTTTTGCGCTGGCGGATGGCGCACCCACACGATCCAAAACGGCAAAGGCTTTATTGGCCAAGTGCCGGACGGCGTTCCGCTGCCGCTCTCGCTTTGGATCGGCGTGCTCGGTGTCCCCGGCCTCACTGCCTGGTTCGGTCTCAAATCGGTTGCCAAATTTCAAGCCGGTGACCGCGTGCTTGTCACCTCCGCAGCCGGCCCGGTTGGCGCAACCGCGGGCCAGCTCGCCAAAGCAGGCGGGGCTGAACAAGTGATTGGCATCGCCGGCAGCGACACCAAATGCCAATGGCTGGTCGAAGAAGCTGGGTTTGATCACGCGATCAATTACAAGACCACGCCCGATCTCGATGCCGCGATCAGTGAGGCGATGCCCAAAGGCGTAGATCTTCTGTTCGACAATGTCGGCAATGCGATGGTCAATCGCGTCTTACCAAAAATGCGCCTCAACGGCCGCATCTGCATCTCCGGCCAAGTCGCCGACTACAATCTCTCGCCAGAGGAAACCCCTGGCATCGTCAACACCAAACCCTTCATCACCCATCGCGTCCTAATGCAGGGTCTGGTTGTGTTTGACTTTGCCCGCGAGTTCCCGGTCGCTTTGAACGAAATGGCGACACTAATTGGCAATGGCGAGCTGAAGCTCAAAGAAGAGCGCTTTGAAGGCATCGATAAAATGCCGGAAGCATTTTGCGGCCTGTTCCGCGGTGAGAATTTTGGCCGCCGCGTTGTGCAAGTCGGCGTCGAAGCTTAGGGTCCTGGGAAGACAAACCAATCGCAGTGGGAGCGGGTTATGATGGGTCATCTTAAAGCGGTCGTCTTAGCATTGTTCACGGTCTTGTTGACGCCATTGGCACTTGCTCAAGACGACCCCGACCTTCCTGCTCTGCCTGTGCTTGATCCGGACCGCGTGCATGCCAACTGGCTCGATTTTGAGCCGGAATTCACGCCCTATGTATGCCCGTTTCATGCTGCGGCTCCAGAATATGATCCGGAAGAATTCCGCTGCGGCTATGTGCTGGTGCCGGAAGATCGAACCAAGCCCGACAGCCGGTTGATCCAACTGTCCGTTCTGAAGATAAAATCTACCTCTGAAAATCCGGAGCGGCGCGCCGTCATGCGGCTGACGGGCGGCCCAGGTGGACCCTCGCTCGGCGCCGGACGCATCCGTGCTTATCAAGGCCCGAACACAAAGGGCTACCGTGAAGCCGCGGATTTAATCTTCTTCGACCAGCGCGGCATTGGTTATTCAGAAGGCCATTTCTGCCGCGCTGTGCCGCGTAACTTCCAATTTGGCGTTTCAATTGAAGAGGGCGTTGAGAAGTCCAAAGCCGCCTTCGAAAAATGCCTCCGTGAAGCCCGGGCGCGCGGCATCGAAGTAGATGGCTATTCGACTTGGCAGAACGCGCTCGATGTTCGCGATATTCGCAAAGCGCTCGGCTATGACCAGTGGACCTTGTTTGGGGTCTCTTACGGCACCTCGCTCGGCCAAGCGATCTTGCAAGTCGATGAAGACGGCGTCCGCGCCGCGATCTTGGATAGCGTCGTGCCCGCTGAACCGCTTGAGACTGGCGGCTGGGAAGCGACCGCCTATGGATTTAGCTCAGCGCTTAACGCGCTTGATGCAGACTGCGCTAAGAGTCCTGCCTGCGCGCGCGATATCGGTAGTTTCCGGGAGCGGTTGATCGCAACCTTTGAAGCCTATGACGAAGATCCAATCATTATGGACACGATGGACCATGGTTCAGTCCTTAATGGCACCGTGGTCATCGATGGAGATCTGGTCGGCGGCGCGGTGTTTCAGGCGCTCTATTCAAACCAGCTCTATGCCGATTTTCCAAGCCTGCTTACCGCCCTTGAAAACCGTGATTTAGAGGCCATACAGGCCTGTTTTGAAGTCCTTGGCCGTCCTATCGATCACAGCGCCGGAAACGGTCTGGAACTGGTTGCCAATTGCCGCGGCGCGATCGCGGTCAGTGACGAACAATTCGAAACCATGCGCCGGGCCGAACCCCAACTCTCTCGGTGGACCGACACTGTGGAATGGGATGAAGTCTGTGCTGCCGTCTATCAAATGAACCCCGACCCGACGGTGAAACGCGTTGTCACCGACATACCTATTTTGGTCGCCGCTGGGTCCGTCGATCCGATTACACCGCCCAATTATAGCCAATCCATCATGTCTGGCCTCGCCAATGGGCAATACATTGAGTTCCCACATACCGGTCATGGCGCTTTGTTCAGCAATTCTCCGGGATGCGGCCAAGAGATCTGGCTCGCTTTCGTCAAAGACCCGAACGCGCCCCTCGACATGTCCTGTCTTTCCGAGGTCGCGGCCCCGAATTTCCTCACCCGCGTGATTGAGACCAAAGCGCCGTATCATTTCGCGCGGGGGCTCCAATCCGGGCAATATCCTTATGGCGTCATCCTCGCCGCCGGCTTGCTTCTGATCAGCGTGATTATGTTCCCGATCGGCTGGATCGCCCGCAAAGTTCAAGGCGCAGGTGGGCCAAGTCTCAACTATGCCCGTGCGATCACATGGGGCGGCGCGCTGCTCGCACTTGGTGGCTTAGGTTGGACGATCAAACAAATCCTGGCGACCGCGACCACACACCCGATGGCGCTGCCGATTGGTGTACTGCCCTCCACCGGTTACGGCTTTTGGCTCGGCCTGCTTGGCTTTGCGCTGACCGCTTTTGCACTCTATCGCGGCCTGACGAGCGACGGGTTCGGGCGGCGCCAATTGGGCGCATCAATCGGACTGGTGGTGACCTGCCTGTCCGCGCTCGGCATCCTCATCTTCCTGTTTTCTCTTGGCATAGGACCCTTCTAACCGTGACCAGCCCTTTTGATATTACCAGCGCCCAGTATTCGCGTTTCACTTTTGAACGGGATGGCCGTGTGCTGACCGCCGCGATCACTTCCGATCATCCGGTCAATGGCGTTGACGCGGCCATGCATGAAGAGCTGGGACGGGTGTTTACCGATCTCCAGCGCGACAGCGGAAGCGATATCATTATCCTAACTGGCAAAGGCCGAGCCTTTTGTGCAGGCGGCGATTTTGATTGGTTCGATGAGCAAATCTCTGACCCGAGCAAGTTCCGCGATATCGCCTGGGAAGCCAAACGGATCGTGACCTCGATCTTGGATATGGAAAAGCCGATGATTTGCCGCCTGAATGGTGCTGCGGCTGGGCTTGGCGCGACCATTGCGCTGCTCTGCGATATAATCATCTCGGACGACAAAGCCTTGATTGGCGACCCGCATGTGAAAGTCGGCCTGGTCGCCGGGGATGGCGGCGCGGTGATCTGGCCGCAATTGATCGGCTTTGCCAAAGCCAAAGAGCTCTTGATGACGGGCGACCTTCTCACCGCATCTGAAGCCAAAGACCTCGGCCTGATTAATTATGCAGTGCCAACCGCAGAACTCGACGCCAAAGTCGCAGAGCTCGTGGCCAAGCTGCAGGGCAATCCGAAATGGGCAGTGCGGTGGACCAAGACCGTTGCTAATATCCCGCTTCGCGCCCTCGCCGCGCAAATGATGGATGCCAGCGTCGGTTGGGAAAGCGTCTCGAACTATATGGATGACCGCAAAGAGGCCGTAGATGCGTTCCGCGAGAAGCGTGATCCAAAACTAACCGGGAACTAAGAGATGGCCGAATTGGTGCTGATCGATCGCCACGGGCCGGTTCAGATCATCACGATCAACCGCCCTGAGGCCCGCAATGCGGTGAACCCTGAGACCGCCGCGCAGCTGCGCGCCGCGTTCGTGGCGGGCGAAGCGGACGATGAGGTTCTGGTCCATATTCTGACCGGCGCTGACGGGCATTTTTGCGCAGGCGCTGACCTCAAAGCGGTGGCAAAACAGGAACGATTCGAACGCGAAGCCCCCATGGGGCCGACCTGGCTCGACCTCAAAAAGCCGTCCATCGCTGCGGTGGAAGGCAATGCTGTTGCTGGCGGGTTAGAGCTCGCGATCATGTGCGATCTGCGCGTTGCCAGCGAAGCAGCTACTTTTGGGGTCTATTGCCGGCGCTGGGGCGTGCCTTTGATTGATGGTGGCACCATTCGTTTGCCTCGCTTGATTGGGCAATCGCGCGCCATGGACATGATCCTAACCGGCCGCGGCGTAGGCGCTGCAGAGGCTTTGTCTTTTGGCCTCGCCAATCGAGTCGTATCAGAAGGCTCTGCCCTTACCGAAGCGATCGCTCTCGCTGAGCAGATCGCTGCGTTCCCGCAAACCTGTATGCGCAATGATCGGCTGAGCGCGATGCAGCAATGGTCGCTTCCCCTCACAGATGCTCTGAGTTTCGAAGCTGAAATCGGTCGCGACTCCCTGCGTGCGGGGGCCAGTTCAGGGGCCGCCCGGTTCGCAAGCGGCAAAGGCCGCGGCGGTGATTTCGGAAACATCTAAGAACGAACAAAAAAACGCGCGACCGTGTGGCCGCGCGTCCTTGTGGGAGGAAAGCGTCTTAGCTTGGAAGGCACATACGGTCAGCTTCCGCGAGACGGGTAACTTCTGGCGCCTCAAGCGCTTCAACCACGTCCGAGATCATCGCTTTCTGACACTTGCGCCGAGCTTTCATACGAGCCGCCATATGGTGACTACTACGTTCCGGCTTACAAGCCTCCCAGACCTGACTACGGATACTGGCATAGATCTCGTCTGCGGACGCGTCCAAATCGACCGTGATTTTTACGGTTTCCGGGACCGACTTCTCATCAGCGAGTGCCGGAGTGGCTGCTAACCCAGTGAGACCAAGAGCGAGGGCGGCAAGAATTCTGGGAGTACGCATGTTTGTTGTTCCTTTATTAGATTGATGCAGGTCGTTGCTGCGAATTCAGAACACCAAAATTTCGCGGCAAACGCTCCGCAATCGCGAAAATGACAGCGCTTTTTTGAAATTGAGACGTCTTTTTCAGAACTGATGAGGATTTGACCTGATCAATATTCTCACCTATGTGACCGTCATTGTGGTGATTTGGCCGGTCGGCTTGCAGCCACGTTAAACAAGTCGCTAAAAGGCCGTGCGGATCTCGACAGGGGATATGCCCTCGACCGCCTTCCTGACAGCGAAAGATTATCACTGGAGAGGCAGATGCCGATCAAAATTCCAGATACGTTGCCCGCGCGCGATACGCTGATTGATGAAGGCGTTGCGGTCCTGTCCGACTCTGATGCGATCCGTCAGGATATCCGTCCGCTACAAATCGGCTTGCTCAATTTGATGCCGAACAAGATCCGCACCGAGACGCAAATCGCTCGTTTGATTGGCGCCAGTCCCCTGCAAATTGAAATGACGCTGATCATGGTCGGTGGACACACGCCCAAGAATACCAGCCAGGAACATCTGATCAGTTTTTATCAAAACTGGGACGCGGTGAAACATCGCAAATTTGACGGTTTCATCATCACCGGCGCACCGATTGAAACGCTGCCCTTCGAGGACGTGACCTATTGGGATGAGCTGACGCAAATCTTCGAATGGACGCGCACGCATGTGCACTCAAACTTCTTCATTTGCTGGGGCGCGATGGCCGCCGCTTATCACTTCCACGGCGTTCCGAAACATCAGCTCGCTGACAAGGCGTTTGGGGTTTATCGCCACCGCAATCTGGCATCCACCTCGCCTTACTTGTCAGGGTTCAGCGATGATTTCCAAATCCCGGTCTCACGCTGGACAGAAGTGCGCGCCGCCGACATCGCCAAAGCGCCTGATCTACAAATCTTGATGGACAGCGATTTTACCGGCCCTTGCTTGCTATCAGACGCCAAGGCGCGAAGCCTCTATTGCTTCAACCATATTGAATATGATTCCACGTCGCTAAAAGAGGAGTATGATCGCGACATCGCCGCCGGCAAACCGATTAAGCCGCCGCATGGTTATTTCCCCGGCGATGATGTCACCATCATGCCTCAAAACCGTTGGCGCAGTCATGCCCATCTTTTGTTCGGCAATTGGATTAATCAGGTCTATCAAACCGTCCCGTATGACAGCGAGGCGATCGGTCGTTAGGATCTGGCATGATCCAAATCCGACGCGCGACTTTCAAAGATGCCGATTTCATTGCCGAAACCTATCGGCCTTTTGTTGAAGACCATTGGGCTTCGTTTGAATTGACGCCGCCAAGCGCCGAGACGATCAGCGCACGAATGGATGCCGCGGGCGATCAATATCCGTGGCTGATCGCCGAAGACAGAAAACCGCTCGCTTACGCTTATGCCTCACCGCACCGGTCGCGGCTCGCCTATCAAACCTCCGTTGATACCGCCATCTATTGCGCGGCCGCCGCGCGCGGGAAAGGGGTTGGTAAGGCGCTCTACAAAAAACTTATCGAGGTCCTGACCGCGCAAAACTATGTCATGGCTTTTGGCGGGATCGCAATGCCGAACGAAGCCTCAATTGGTTTGCACAGATCGGTCGGCTTTGAGCAGGTTGGGACTTACAAAAACGTTGGCTACAAGGATGGCGCTTGGCGCGACACGACTTGGTGGGCCATACCTTTGGCCGAGCCGCAAGCGCCACCTGCTCCGATCCAACCGGTTTCAGCCGTCCTCAGCATCGGCTAAGGACGAAAGAATGTCTCCGGCGCTCGTCCCCGAACTCTATGTCTCGAACCTGCGAGTCAGCGTCGCATTTTATTGCGACACGCTTGGCTTCGCGATTGACTATGCCCGCCCCGAGGACCGGTTTGCCTTTCTGAAGCGCGGGACCGCTGCTTTGATGTTGGAGGAACCGATCGGGCGAACTTGGCTCGCGGCGCCGCTTGAGGCGCCCTATGGGCGCGGCATCAATTTACAGATCGTGGTCGAGGATGTGCGGGCCCTTTATGCGGCTTGCGAGCGTACTCCGGTCCGCATCATTCAACCGCTCGAAACCAAAGCCTACCGGCGACGCGACGACACGGTTTCCCAGACCCAATTTGTTGTGCAAGACCCAGACGGTTACCTGATCAGGCTTGCGGAAATTCGCGCGTCTGAACCAAAAGAGACCGAAGAATGAGCTATTTCGCGACTGAACCTGACCATATCACTGAAATCCGCCGCCAGTTGCAGCGCTTTGTCGCCGAGCATGCCCCGCGCGACAAAAGACGGGACTGGGATCGCCAATCCACTTGGCCGCGGAACACGTTCAAACAAATCGCGGAAATGGGCCTCATCGGTCTCACCATTCCAGAAGAATATGGCGGCATGGGCCAAGACATTATCGGCGCGACGGCGGTGATTGATGAGCTTTGCCAAGCGGGCGCATTCCTCGCCGGACCTTATATTCACGCCGCCTTCTATGGCGGGATGAACTTGTCTGAAAACGGCTCGGAGGAACAGAAAGCGGAGCTCCTCCCGAAGCTTGCGCGCGGCGAGATGTTCCTCTGTTATGGCCTGTCCGAACCAAATGTTGGCGGCGATCTCGCTAGCGTTGAAACGCGCAGCGCGATGGACGGTGATGAGATTGTCATCAATGGCGCCAAGCGCTGGTGCACGGGCGCGGATTGGTCGGACTATATCTATTGTTTGACTCGATCCGGTCCGCCTGAAAACCGCTACAAGAACCTGACTTTCTTGCTGATTCCCACCGATGCGCCAGGCGTCTCGATGCAAGCCATTGAGCATTCCAACCTGCGCTACACCAAATCCATGGACGTCTATTTCGACAATGTCCGTTTGCCAAAGTCAGCGATTGTCGGCGGCGAAGACAATTGGAATAAAGGCTGGAAATTGCTGGCCGGCCGCGCGCTTGATGTCGAGAAAATCGAGATTACAGCGGTCGCCTATGGCATCGCGCGCGCCGCCGTTGAAGAGGCCTGGCAATATGCGCAAGAACGCGAGCAGTTCGGCAAGCCAATCTCGCAGCACCAAGCGATCCGACACAAGCTGGTCACCGCACGCACGAAACTGCAAGCCGCCAAACACATGCTCTATCACGGCGCTTATCTCGCGCAGACAGGTCAACCTTGCAGCGTTGAAACCTCGATGGCGAAATTATTTGTGGCCGACACAGCGGTCGAAATCGCCACCACATGCCAGCAAGTCATGGGCGCGTACGCCATGTCGGACGCCTATGACATGGAGCGCCATGTCCGCGATTTGCTCGGCATGCCAATTGTCGGCGGGTCTTCAGATATGCAGAAAAACAATCTCGCCAGCCTGTTGCGCCTCTAGGTTTTTTTGGAAGATTGGGGACGAATCCCTTGCGGGTACAATTTCTGCGTGCTGAACTAAAATTCACTTCAATGAGATAGTCATGGAACTCTCAGCGCCTGGACTACAGAACGCGATGGTTCGCTTGGACCCGATCACAGAAGCACATCGGGACGTGATCTTTGATTCCGAAATGGAGGATTCGATTTGGAAATGGATGCCCGCCCTGCGCGGTGGCAGCACGCTTAAAAACTATTTCAAACTCATCTTGGATCTGCAAAAGTCCGGAGCAGCCGCGACCTTTGTTTTGTTCCGGCAAAGCGATGGCATGTTCGTAGGCGTCACCGGATTCAGCGAGATCAATAAAATCCATCGCCGCGTCCGCAACGC
Organism: Hyphomonas sp. ske169; assembly: GCF_056850855.1. Classification (NCBI taxonomy): domain Bacteria; kingdom Pseudomonadati; phylum Pseudomonadota; class Alphaproteobacteria; order Hyphomonadales; family Hyphomonadaceae; genus Hyphomonas; species Hyphomonas sp. ske169. Next base: position 1,503,482 of record NZ_CP096146.1, read on the forward strand.
TCTGACCTGGCACCCACCTTCGCTGACCTCGCAAGAACTCTATCTTGCGGGACAACTCGCGATGATTGAGCGCGCTCATGCATGGAAAGCCAAGCGAATTGAATGGCAGGTCAATTCGCGAAACAATTATATTTTGGACGGCCTGTCGGCGATCCGCCCCACCCAAGAAGCGGTCTATCGAAACTATGAGCGAAATGCAGACGGCGCCTGGGTCGACAAAATCGTGTTCTCATTGACCCGACCTGAAATGGTCGAAGTGATGACCCGGTTAAGACAGACCCTGCCGGTTTAAACCTCTACGTCTAAACGCTCGATGCCGCGGAAGAAAGGCAAGCTGCGCCAAGTGAGATCCTGATCGGGCAAGGTCATGTTGGGATAGCGCTCAAACAGTTTTTGATAGACGCGCCGCGCTTCGATCCGCGCCAATGGTGCCCCAATGCAAATATGCGCACCGCCGCCAAATGAGATGTGCGAGGCCCGTTTCTCGGTGATGTCAAACCTCTCTGGCGCCACAAATTTTTCTGGATCTCGATTGGCCGCCGCGAGCGACATGAAGACCGGCTGACTCTTTTTCATGGGGCATCCGGCGACCTCTCGATTTTCCGAAACCACACGCGAGGTGGCTTGAACTGGCGCTTCATAGCGCAGCACTTCTTCAACCGCTTGGCTCGCCAAATCAGGATTAGCCTTCAACGCTTCCAACTGCTCCGGATGGGTGAGGAATAACCACACGCCATTGCCAATCAGATCAGTCGTGGTGAGATTGCCGCCGACCAGGAGCGCCTGCAAATTGGTGCGCAACTCTTCATCATCAAAGTCGCCGCCGGCGGCTTGGGCTTGAACCATGTCGCTGATCAAATCGTCTTTCGGTTCGACGCGGCGCGCCGCCATCTGCTCGGTGAAATAGGCATTCAGTTTTTCGGCGCTGTCGATCAAATAGGCCGTTTCTTCGTCTGATCGAAGCGGGTTGAGGCCCAAGATCACGCCTTCAGACCAGTGCCGGAACTCTTCCAACCGAGTCTCATCCACACCAAGAATGTGCGCGATAATCGCAATCGGCAGCGGCACAGCGATGTGTTCCATGAGATCGAACCGGCCTGAAGCAGGCGCCGCATCAATAATGCGATCAATGATCGCTTCGATGTCCGGCTCCATTTTCTTGATCCGCGCATAGAAGGCTTTGACCAAAGGCAAGCGATTGCGGGCATGGTCGGGGTCATCCAGAAATAGAATGCTGGACCGCCTGCCTTCTGGGTCTTCGGGATCGACAAGCATGCTCATCATTGAGCCAGGTTCAGCATTGGTCGGGTGACGATCAAAGCTGCGATCATTCACCGTCGCGCGCACATCCTCATACCGCGAGAGGAGCCACGTCTTTAATGGCTCGTCGCGTAGAACCGGATGGGTCTCGCGTAATTGTTTGAGCTTGGGATGTGGGTTGTCGCGCGCTTCGGCGTCTAAGGCCGAGATTTCCATAATCGAGCGCGGGGCTTTTTTGCCCTCATCGGAAACACTCATCTTGTCCTCCCAGGACCTAATATCGCCGCGGGATTTTTGTTTGTTTTGGTGACCGCGGGCCTTGGTAATGTACCGAAAAAACATCCACCAGCACAGGCTGTCGCTAGGTCAGCTCCTTTGGATGACCGGTTTTGGCTTGGCTTCCCTGCCGTAAGCATTGGAAGAGAAGGACCGTTCCGGAGGAAAACATGACCGTAAAAACGCTCGATAAAGACGCTCTGAAAAAGAAGTATGCGGAAGAGCGCGACAAACGCCTTCGCGCTGACGGCAATGATCAATATGTTCGGCTCGAGGGGCGTTTCGAAGATCTCGCGGCGGACCCCTATACGCCGTGGAAGGACCGCGCGCCGGTAACAGATCACGTCACATTCGCATTCATTGGCGGCGGCTTTGCGGGCCTGGTTGTTGGCGCGCGCCTCAAAGAAGCTGGCATTGACAGTGTACGGATTGTCGAAAAAGGCGGGGATTTTGGCGGCACTTGGTATTGGAACAGATATCCCGGCGCGCAGTGCGATACGGCCTCGATGATTTATCTGCCGCTGCTTGAAGAAACCGGCCATATGCCGACCGAAAAATATGCCCATGCCCCGGAAATTCGTGCGCATTGCGGCCGGATCGGCACCCAATTTGACCTCTATAAGGACGCGCTCTTCCATACCGAAGTCACGGGACTCGAATGGCAAGAAGACACCGCGCGTTGGCTGGTCAAAACCTCACGCGGCGATGCGTTCACGGCCAAATATATTGGCATGGGCACCGGCCCGCTGCACGTTGCGAAACTGCCGGGCATCGCCGGCATTGAAACATTCAAAGGCAAGTCCTTCCATACCAGCCGCTGGGATTATGATTATACAGGGGGCAGCCCGGACGGCGCGCCAATGGACAAACTAGGCGATAAGCGCGTGGCGATTATTGGCACCGGTGCAACCGCGGTTCAAGCGGTGCCACATCTTGCCAAAGCAACCAAAGAATTGTTGGTCTTCCAGCGCACCCCGTCTTCAATCGATGTCCGCAATAACGAACCAATCGATTCAGAATGGTTCAACTCCATCGCGACGCCAGGCTGGCAGAAACGGTGGTACGACAATTTTGTCGAGAACCAATCCCAAGGCTTCCCCGAAGAAGATTTCGTCATGGACGGCTGGACCGAACTGTCTCGCCGCATCCGAGAGAAAGTCCGGCAAATGCCGCCTACCGAATGGACGCCTGAATCGCTCTTGCAGGCCTTTGAAGATGCCGATTTCGAAAAGATGGAAGAAATCCGAGCGCGCTGCGAAGCCGTAGTTGAGGATGAGAAAACCGCCGAAGAACTAAAAGCTTGGTATCGTCAGCTCTGCAAACGCCCTTGCTTTCATGATCAGTATCTGCAGGCGTTTAACGAACCCGGCACGCAGCTGGTGCACACGGATGGCAAAGGCGTAGAGCGGATCACGGAGTCAGGCCTGATCGCGAATGGCAAAGAGTTCGAAGTCGATTGTATCGTCTACGCCTCCGGCTTTGAAGTTGGGTCTGAATACACAGAACGCGCAGGCTTTGACCCGATCGGCCGCGATGGGTTGGCCCTGTCGGAGGCCTGGGAGAACGGTATGCAAACCTTGCATGGGGTGCACGTACACGGCTTTCCGAACGCCTTCATTGTCCAACCGAGCCAAGCGGCCAATCTGATTTCAAATGTGCCGCATAATATCGTCGATCATGCCGATACGATCAGCACGGTTGTGGCGCACGCTGAGAAGAATGAATTCTCTAGGGTTGAACCCGGCAAAGCGGCGCAAGATGCGTGGGTTGAAATGGTGCTGAGTGGGCAAGGTATGCTGATCGGCAGTACCGAATGCACCCCGGGCTATTACAATAATGAGGGCGCTGGCCTGACAGAGAAAAACCGGCATGGCCTTGGTCACCCGGGCGGCGCCAAAGCCTTCTTCGCGCACATCGCTGCCTGGCGAGACAGCGGCGCATTCACAGGTCTCGACTTCTCGTGACACGTGGTGATGCGAAGATGGAGCTTAAAGCCACCCGCTACGAGATGGCGGACCAGATCGCAACGATTGTCTTAAACCGGCCCCATCGCGGCAATGCCTGGACCGGGCGAATGCACACCGAGTACCGCTATTTGCTCGATCAAGCCGACAAAGATCCAAACGTTCGCGCGATCATCGTCACCGGTGCAGGCGACCGGTTCTGTGTCGGCGGGGATTCCCAGGCGCTTGAGGGACACTCAAAGGCCGGATCCTATGATGCCGGCACCGCACCTGATCTCGTCACACCTGGCGATCCAAGCTTTGCCAGTTTTCGCGCCGACTTTGCCTATCATTTCGCGCTATCAAAACCGGTGATTGCTGCCATCAATGGCGCCGCCGCGGGCGTTGGCCTTGTAATGGCTTGCTATGCTGACATTCGCTTCGCCGTCCCAGGCGTGAAACTCACCACAGCCCACGGGCCGCTAAACTTGCCAGCAGAGTATGGTTTGTCTTGGCTGCTGCCGCGCCTAATTGGCGGCGCCCGCGCAATTGAGCTGCTTCTATCGAGCCGCAAATTTTTGACCGACGAAGCCCATGAAATGGGTTTGGTGCATCAATTGGTTGAGCCATCCCAACTCCTGGATGAAACGCGTTCTTATGTGAAAGACATGATCGCGCGCGTCTCACCCGAGGCCTTGCATCAGTCAAAACGGCAAACCTATCTCGATTATCATCGCGATATTGGCAGCTCCGTTGAAGAGGCGAATCAACTTTTGTCGGAAATGGTCAAACAACCGGCATATAAAGAAGCCATCAAAGCGTTTCTAGAGAAACGACTTCCCAAATGGCCCGCTAAACCTAACGCTCACGACGGATCAAAACCGGAGTAAAACTCCGTACACCCCGCCTGGCGCAAATGATTTCCCTTCAGATTTGAGTATTCGTTACATATATTTTGAAACGATGAAGTGTAGAACTCAAAATATTTGAAATCCAAGGATTTTACTGTGTAATCAAATGGACAAAAAGCGACCTCAATCGCTACGTCTTAGTCATTATGACAGATACAGCGCAACCTATTTCCAAACTAAACTTACTTTCTCAAGCAACCGATATTGTTACTGCTTATGTCAGTAATAATGCGATCAGCGCGACAGATCTGCCGGATCTGCTGAAAACGGTTCACACCAAGCTAGAAGAACTGGCGACGGATGCGAAAGAACCGGAAGCGCTAGAACCGGCGGTACCCATCAAAAAGTCTGTCACCGATCACCATATCATTTGTCTCGAAGACGGCGCGAAGTTGAAAATGCTCAAGCGTTACTTGCGAACGCGCTACAATCTTACACCGGACGAATATCGCAAGCGCTGGGGCTTGCCCGCTGACTATCCGATGGTTGCGCCTGAATATGCGCGTCGCCGGTCAGATTTTGCGAAAAAGATCGGTCTCGGTAAGTCTGCCAGCTAAAAGCGATCAGCGCGCCAACAGCTCATCGCCGACCAAAGCAAGCGCCGGTCCGGCCTGCTTTTCACCAGCTGCAATTGCTAAGTCTAAGAAGATTTCGACCTCTTCGAACTCAGTAATGTCAAAGTTCGCCTCTTCGAGGTGACTTTGCAGCAATTTCATTATCATGAGAATTCGATCCAATTGCTTGGATTCGCCAGCCCGTTTCATCATTCTGTTCGCCCGCTCCGTTTTGCCTGTAAAAAACAGAGAGACGTGTCGAAAAGTTTAATAGAGTTGATTGATCTGATCAGGACCAGCCAAATACAGTTATTGACTGGATTATCCCGGAAACCTGAGCAACACTTTGCCTTAATAATTTAGTAAGGGGTTAAGACAAGTTGCTTTCCGAGCGATTTAACTGGGACCGGCTGCGGGTTTTTCGATTGGTTGCTGATGCCAAAAGCATGACCAGTGCTGCCCGCGCGCTTGGCGAGTCCACCCCAACGGTTAGTCGCCGTATAAATGATTTAGAGCGCGATCTCGGAACCAAACTGTTTCTCCGTTCGAAACGCGGCGTCGAGCTGACCGCCGCCGGAAAACGCCTACGAGACCTGGTCTTACAGATGCAAAGTCTGGTGGATGATGTCGGCACTCAAGTCGCGTTTGATGACAAATCCGCACAAGGCGCGGTCAAGCTCAGAGCCAGTGATGGTATTGGTCCGTATTGGATTGCCCAGCATCTTCCGCAATTCCATCTCGACCTACCAAATGTACAGATCGACTTAGACATTGGCCTTTCAAAACATGAAGTCGTCGACCGCGAAGCTGATTTGGCAATTGTCTTTGAACAGCCCAGTCACCCCGAAATCATCTCTCAACGGCTCGGAACGCTGCATTATGTTTGCTATGCGTCGGAAGAATATATCGAAAAGAACGGGCAGCCGAGCAATCTTTACGAATTTAAAGACCACAAATTGCTGATGCACACAGACTATGTGCATCAAGTCGAACGCTGGTCTGAAAACATCAAACAAGTCAAAGACTTCATCGACTATTCGACCATCACAAATTCAAGCACGGCGCTCAAAACACTTTGCGAATATGGCGGCGGGATCGCTTTAATGCCGAGCTATGTCTCTCTGCTCGGGACCAATCTTGTCGCGCTGGATTTGCCGTCGGCTGCCCCGATCCAATTCTGGATCACTTATACCGAACGGGTTCGCCGCAACCCTGCAGGCATGGCCGCGCTGGAATGGATGCTATCGATCTTTCACGGATCCAATTATCCGTGTTTCGGAGACCGGTTCATCGCGCCGAAAGATTTGCCAAGCGCAAATTCAGAAGCCCCCTCATTTGCATTGCCGGAGTCAGTATCGCAATTGATGTGATCGGCGACGTGAACAAAGCACGAAAACAACAAGACCTTCTTAACCATACGCGCTAATACAGAGCGTATGAGCGAAGCGATTCGAATTCTGGGGATAGATCCGGGGCTGCGGCATACCGGATGGGGCGTGATTGATTTGGTCGGATCCCGGCTAAGCCATGTCGGGCACGGCGTGATCAATGTCGATCCCGATCTACCAATGGCCGATCGTCTTGCTGGTATTTTCTACGCGATTGGCGAGCTGGTCAAAACCCACGCCCCTGACCATAGCGGCTGTGAAGAGACGATCGTCAATGCCAATCCCCGCTCCGCGCTGAAGCTCGGCCAGGCGCGCGGCGCGGCAATGACCGCGCTTTCGTTTCATGGCCTCGAAGTGTCGGAGTTTGCGCCAACCGCAATCAAGCGCGCGATTGTCGGCACCGGTAAAGCCGACAAGGAGCAGGTCCAGTTCATGGTCGCTCGATTGCTACCGCGCGCAGGCGAGATGAAAGCAGACGCCGCCGATGCGCTGGCTTGCGCGATCTGCACCGCGCACAATCTCCCGCCCAAACAGCTTAAAGGAGCCGCAGCATGATCATTGGCAGGTTGCGCGGCACGATTGCGGCGCTGGGCACAGATTCCGTGATGGTGGATGTTAACGGCGTCGGCTATGTCGCTCTGGCGGGCACGCGCCTCCTCTCAAAACTTACGGTTGGCGCCGAGGCCGAGATCTTCATCGAAACCCGCGTGACCGAAAGCTCCATCACCCTGTTCGCCTTTGCCAGCGATGATGAACGCGCCTGGTTTGTGCGTCTGCAAGATGTGCCAGGCGTCGCCGGTAAATCTGCCATGGCGATTATGGATGCGATTAGCGCGACCGAATTGATGGATGCGCTCGCGCTGGGTGACACCGCCACGATCACCCGCGCCAAGGGCGTCGGGAAAAAACTCGCCGAGCGGATTGTCGGCGAGCTCTCGGGCAAGCCGCCGCCAATGGGCCGGTTCGGCAAATTTACCACCGATCCAACCGGAAGCGTTGCCGCCGCTGCGGAGCTTAAAACCGGCGCACGCAGCGAAGCGGTGTCGGCTTTGATTAACCTTGGATATTCCCAGTCTGAAGCGGCCCGCGCAGTTGCTGCGAGCGCCCGCGATGCGCCTGATGCAGACACAGGCACGCTGATCAAAGCGGCATTGAAAGAGCTTAGCCCAGCATGAGAGACGGCACGCTAACCGACCCTGAAATGCAGACCGGCGAGGCGCTCGATCGGGCATTGCGGCCGCAAAGCTTTGACGATTATGTCGGCCAAGATGAGTTAAAAGCCAATCTGCGCGTCTATGTCGATGCCGCTCGGCGGCGCGGCGAAGCGCTCGACCACACCCTTCTCTTTGGCCCTCCCGGCCTCGGCAAGACCACGCTCGCGCAAATCCTCGCCAAGGAATTGGGCGTCGGCTTTCGCGCCACCTCAGGCCCGGTGATTGCCAAAGCCGGAGATTTGGTCGCGATCCTAACCAATCTTGAGCCAAATGATGTCCTCTTCATTGACGAGATCCACCGCCTGCCCGCGGCGGTTGAGGAAGTGCTCTATCCCGCGATGGAAGATTATGCCGTCGACATCGTGATCGGCGAAGGCCCCGCAGCGCGTTCAGTGCGCTTGGACCTCAGTCCGTTTACGCTAGTTGGCGCGACGACCCGCGCTGGGCTGCTTGCCACACCGCTTAGGGACCGGTTCGGTATCCCGCTGCGGCTTGATTTCTATACGCCTGAAACCTTGGCGACGATTGTCATGGCGGCGGCGCGCAAGCTATCCGCGCCGATCACCGAAGACGGCGCCGTTGAGATCGCCAAACGCGCCCGCGGCACGCCGCGGATTGCGCTGCGCCTTTTGCGCCGTGTCCGCGATTTTGCCGAAGCCGATGGCAATAATATAGACCAGGCGGCCGCGTCCAGCGCCCTCGCCCGCCTTCAGATCGATGATGATGGACTGGACATGCTCGACCGGCGCTATCTCGACGCTTTGGTCAAGACTTATGCTGGCGGCCCAGTGGGTGCAGATACTTTGGCGGCCGCGCTGTCCGAAGCCCGCGATGCGGTCGAAGACGTGATCGAACCTTACCTGATGCAAAAGGGCTATGTCGCCCGCACGCCGCGGGGCCGGGTGGCCGCCCCGCTCGCCTATAAGCGCCTCGGCCTGCCCGCGCCGCAAGACGGTTTGCAAGGCGGTCTTTTCTTAGACGAGTAGACGCACGCCCCGTCAGACCTTTACATGGGTCAAACAGATTGGGAGGGGTTGATGAAAGTCTATGGATCTCGGGTATCCTATTATACCGGCAAGCTCGAAGCCTATCTGCGTTATAAAAGCGTCCCCTACACGCTGCTTGGCATGCCGTATGACAAAGCCAAAATGCTGAAAGCGAAAGTCGGCGCCATCCAAATGCCGATCGTCGATCGTGAGGATGGGCGATGGATGTCGGACACGACGCCGATCTTGATGGAGCTGGAAAAAGAACAACCTAACGCACCAATCTTGCCCGCAGACCCGGTCATGGCCTTTATCGCGCGGCTGATCGAGGATTATGGCGATGAATGGCTGTGGCGCGCGGCCATGCATTATCGTTGGAGCTTTCCTTATGGCCGCGAGCTGATCTCGAACATTTTGGTCGACGAGATCTCAACGCCCATGCCGTTCCCGCGCTTCATTGTTCGACGTATGATCCGGCGGCGTCAGATCAAATTCTTCACCACGCGCGATGGCGTCAATGCGCGAACCCGCGATCACGTGGAACAGGGATATTTGCAAGCCTTGCAGGCGATGAGCGCCGTCCTCGAGACAAGACCCTTCTTGCTTGGCGACCAGCCCTCACTCGCCGATTTCGGCTTGATGGCGCCAATGTTCCGGCATTTCAGCCAGGACCCAGAACCCGAAGAGATCATGCGCAATGAGGCGCCTTTGGTCTATGAATGGGTTGCCCGGATGTGGCGCACCAAGCCCAATCCTTCCGGCACATTCATCCAAGCGGTAGATTCCAGCCTGGAGCCGCTCCTGCGCGAGGCGTGCGAGACTCATCTCGTCCAGCTCCGCGCCAATGCGGATGCCTGTACGCGCCAAGCCTCTTCGTTTGAGATGACGGTTCAAGGCTGTCACTATACCGGCATGCCCGTCTCGCGTTACCGGGTCTATTGTCTTGAGGAATTACGCGCCGCCTTCGCTGCCCTGACCGCCGAGCAGCAAGCCGATGTGAAACAGGCGCTCCCTTTCGAGGGCGCTGACATCTTATGGTCAGATACGGACATCGCGCCTTCAACCTATAACGCCGATCGCCACCTACCTTATGGGTCCGCGATCAATGTCTATGGCGAGGGCACGCCCTAGCGCTCCTGCACGTCTTTCACCCAAGGCCCGAGTTGCGACTCGCCCAAGACCGCAAGCTGCGTTTGCGACGAAACCTCATTGATCGCCTCTTGCGGCCGCGCAACCGGGTGCACGGCGCGGCGCAGCGGGGCTGTGCCTTTTGGCATCGCAATGATCTCTGCAATGTTACGCGGAATATCCATTGGATCGGTGGAGCCGCCACCTGTGCGCTCGCCCATGCCCGCGGTCAGTTCGGGATAGGCGCCGAGCAGCTCTTCGCTGGTGCGTTCTTTGAGCGGGGCTGAATTGGCATTATTGTTCGCCCAGATCCGGGTCGGATAACCGCCGGGCTGAATGATGGTGACATCCACGCCATGCGGCACAAGCTCATAAGCCATTTGCTCACTCATCGCTTCAACGGCGAATTTCGACGCCGAATAGAGCCCAAAACCAGGAATGATCACGCGCCCAAGTTGGGAAGAGATATTGAAAATATGCCCACCGCCATTGACGCGCATGCTCGGCAACACAGCGCGGGCCATGCGATGACAGCCATAGACGTTCGTGTCGAAGATCAGCTCGGTCGCCGCCATATCCTGAACTTCAACCGGGCCACCAACAGAGATGCCCGCATTATTGATCAGAACGTCGAGTTTGCCATCATTCGCGGCAAGCGCTTGAGCGACCCCGGCCTCGACTTGTTCATCTGAGGTGACATCAATTTCGATCACGCTGATGTCGAGATTTTCTGCTCCCGCGATCGCCTTTAGATCATCCGCTTCTTGCCGCGGGACATTTCGCATCGTGGCAAACACTTTGGCGCCAAGATGGGCATAATACTCCACCCCAAGGCGCCCAAAGCCTGAAGATGCGCCTGTAACCAGGATCGATTTTCCGCTGAGATCAGGTCCTACAACTGGCCCGGCAGTTGGCTCCGCATAAGCGGCCTGTCCCGCCAGCGCAGCAGCTCCGACACCGAGCGCTAAGGCTTGGCGGCGATCAATCTTGGGTGTGTCTGACATGGCGGGTCTCCGGTTTTATCTCATCTCTGATGGAATAAATGGTGGACCCTGGCCCACAAGTCCAACTCGAAATGATCTTTTATCAAGAGGTCGCCGGGTCAACCGAAACTTAGAGCGCGTACTCAACCCGCTCCAAGAATAGACCATCCGGCGGGGCCACCGGGCCGCAGGCAGCGCGATCACGGGCCTCAAGGATTTCGCTCATCCAGTCTGCGTTTCGTGCGCCGCGGCCAACTTCAACCAAGGAGCCGACAATGGAGCGCACCTGCCGGTGCAGGAAGCTTTTCGCCTCAACGGTAATCTCTAAACCGTCGCCATAGCGGGCGACATCAATCTTATCGAGCGTGCGGATCGGATGCCTGGCTTGGCATTCGGCATCGCGAAAGGTCGAGAAGTCATGCTGGCCAATCAGGGCTTTGGCAGCGCGGTCCATGGCGCTGGCATCGAGCTTAAACGGCACACGCCAGGCAAGGCCTTTATCGATGGTCAGATCGGCTCGGCGATTGAGGATCACATAGCGATAGGCGCGCAAAGTGGCGTTGAACCGTGCGCTCCAATCTGGCGCCACTTCTTCAGCGTTGAGAACGGCCACAGGTTCGGGCCGTAAATGATAGTTGAGCGCGTCAGCGATCTTGTGAATGGGGCGCGGTTTCTGCAAGTCGAAATGCGCCACTTGCCCGGTCGCATGCACGCCGCGATCGGTCCGCCCAGCGCCTTGCATCAGCACCGGTGCATTGTCGAGAACTGCCGCCGCCTCTTCCAGGGCTTGTTGAACCGATGGCTGCCCGTCTTGGCGCTGCCAGCCAAAATACGGCCGGCCATCATATTCGAGCGTGATCTTATAGCGCTGCATGGATCACGCCCCGAACGCCGCCGGATAGGTCAGCGCGCCTCCACTTGGTCCGGTTGCGGTTAGAGACTTGGCCATGAAATGGGGTCCAGACCATGGGCCGCTAAACTGCGCAGCGAGCTCGGCAGAGAATCCAAATCGGGGATAGTATTCTTTGTGTCCAAGCAAGAAGCAATGTGATCGCTCGGCCCCTTCCATCAGCGTGAGGCCAAAGCGTATGAGACCCGCGCCAATGCCGCGGCGCTGGACATCTGGCCGCGCAGAAACCGGCCCCAAACCGCAGGCGATATCTTCGCCATCGACCCACACTTTGAAGAATTGAATATGGCCAAGAATCTCTCGGTCATTATGCGCGACCAAGGAAGCTAGACTATCTCCATCGGCCGCCAGTTGGGTGATAATCTGCGCTTCTTCCGGCGTACCGAAGGCGGCATCGGTGAGTTCGGTGATCGTTTCAGCATCGTCGGGTGTCGCGGGGCGGATCCAGAGATTGTTCATTCGAAACGCGCTCCGCTTGGGACGGGTAGACCGCGCAACAAATCCGCCGCATCCATCGCTTTTGATCCCGGCTTCTGCGCCCGCAACAGGCGCACCGCTTGGCCGTCTCCGCATTGAACTAACAAAGACTCATCGAGCACTTCACCCGGCGCCGCATCGGGCTGGCCGGATTCAAGGCTGCTCATCAACGCCTTCATGCGCAGCGGCTCGCTCTCGCCATCTGGGGTGTAATAGAACCAAGCGCTTGGGAAAGGCGACAGGCCGCGGATCAGACAATCCACCTCTTTCGCAGGCTTGGTCCAATCGATGCGCTGATCTTCAGCTGTAATCTTATGAGCGTAAGTGACGCCTTCTTCAGACTGCTCCTGCGGGACAAGACTGCCATCGGCGAGGCCTGCAAGCGATGCCACCGCGAGCGGTGCGGCAAGACCCGCCAAGCGATCATGTACACTGCCGGTCGTGTCGGACGGAAGGATACGCGTTTCTTCAGTCGCCAGGACAGGGCCGGTATCAAGCCCAGCTTCCATCATCATCGCCTGCACGCCGGTCCTCTCATCGCCTGCAATAATCGCCCGGTGGATCGGCGCCGCTCCGCGCCAACGCGGCAGCAAAGAGGCATGCATATTCAGACATCCCAAACGCGGCGCATCGAGCACCGCTTGCGGCAGGATCAGCCCATAGGCGACGACAATTGCTGCATCGAGCTTAAGCGCGGCAAACGCTTCCTGCTCAGGTGCCTTTTTGAGCGAGCGCGGAGTGCGCACATCGAGACCGCGTGTCTCAGCCCATTGATGCACCGGCGTCGGGCGGAGCTTTTTCCCGCGCCCCGCCGGTCGCGGCGGCTGCGAATAGACACAGGCAATCTCATGTCCCGCGTCCGCCAAGGCCGCAAGCACAGGAACTGCAAAATCGGGACTGCCCATAAAGGCAATGCGGAGCGGGTTCGTCATGAGCGGGCTGTAGCCTGTGATGTGACGCGGATAAAGAGGCGCGGCGCCTTAGGCCGCATTCTTTTCTTTAAGGCGTTTGGCTTTTTTCACTTTGTCGACCGCGCGCTGACGTTTCAGACGCGAGAGGTGGTCAATAAACAGCGTACCCTCGAGATGATCCATCTCATGCTGAATGCAGACCGCGAATAGGCCGGTCGCGACCTCTTCAACTTGATTGCCATCATAATCGAGATAACGCACGCGGCATTCGGTGGGCCGCTCAACCTCGTCAAACACATCCGGTACAGAGAGGCAGCCTTCTTCGTACGGCGCGAGATCTTCTGTCAGCGGCAAAATCTCTGGATTCACAAAGAAACGCGGATTCTTTTCCTCGTCCTCTTGCAGATCCATTACGATCACTCTCAGAGGCACCCCGACCTGGATGGCAGCAAGGCCAATGCCCGGCGCGTCATACATGGTTTCCAACATGTCATCCATGAGCGCACGGATCTCGTCGGTCACGCCGCCCTCAACAGGATCTGACACCTGTTTCAGCCGCGCATCGGGCACTGTGATGATCTCTCGTAAAGCCATGGCCCTCAAGTATGAGCGCAAAGCCCGAACGTCAATATTTAAGCAGGCATAGAAATTCTGAATGGGCAGGCGGTTCGATGTTTGGCTCAGTCACCGCTTATGGCGCATCTCCCATCGTCTAGGTTCTTGCTCTTTATCATGTTAGCTCTGTTGCCTCACAAAACCGCGAACAAAAAGATGCCGTCCTTTCTGAACCTAAATCAGCTCCAAGCCTTCGACGATCTCAGCCTGCTTGCATTGCGGATATGTGTTGGAAGCTTTCTCGTATGGGGGGTCTCGGACAACCTGCTGCATCCCGATGATATGGCAGAATTTGTGACCTTCCTAACCGCAAATGGATTCGTTGCGCCCGTCGCGATGGCATGGCTGAGCGTAGGCGCTCAATTTATCTGCGGATTGCTTTTGGTCTTGGGTTTGCTGACACGGTGGGCCGCATTGATCATGGTGTTCAATTTCATTGTCGCATTGATCATGGTCCACCTTGGCGATGATTTTCGCGGCATGTTTCCGGTCTTGGCGTTGATATTTGTGAATCTGCATTTTGTGACGCGCGGCGCGGGCACGCACGCGATTGACAGATTTTTCGCAAGCACCTGAGCGCTTGATCATTCCAGCACCAGGCTTTTGAAGCAGGCAGGTTAGGATTGCGAGCCAAATACCGAAGATGATCGCTGAAGATGGCGGGTATAACATCATTAGGCCCTCATCCTGAGCGAAGTCGAAGGATAAAGGGCTGTGCTACCCCGGACTTTATCGTGAGCCCGCCTCGTCCTTCGACCCTGGGCCTACGCCAGGGCAGGCCTTCGCTCAGGATGAGGCTGATCGAGATGTTCTTGCGACGTGCGTCACCCTCGACAGCCACAGGCTGTCTGAGGGCCCATCTTCGGAACGATCCGCGCGATGCAAATTTAGGAGTTGGATCCTCAGACCGCTACGCGGTCGAGGATGACGCGTTACTCCTGGTATACGCTCCGACGCCGACACAAGCAGCCCGCTCCCGCGCTCCTCTAAGCCTTCGCTTTCTTGATCAGTTCCAATTGCGCGCCGCTGCCCGCGTCTGCGGTGACTTCGATCCGCTTCGGGTCCGGCATCGGCTTATCGGGTGGGGCGATGGAGAGCTCTTGGAATTTCTTCATGGTCGGCATGACGCGTTTGTCGAGCGAGCTGTTCATCGCATTAAAGTGGCTCACGGACGTGTTGAGCGATTTGCCAAGCTTTTCGATATGGCTCGCCATCGTGGCGATCCGCTCATAGAGCTGCTGGCCCAATTGGGCGGCTTCGCGAGCGTTTTGGGTCATTTTCTCTTGGCGCCAAACATAGGCCACGGTTTTCGCCAAGCCGATCAAAGTCGAAGGCGTGGTGACAATGACATTTTTGGAATAGGCGCGTTCCAGCAAATCTGGAGCTGACTCAAGCGCTGCGGCGAAGAAGTTTTCGCCAGGAATGAACATCGCGACGAAATCCACTCGCTCATCCAAATTCGCCTGATAGCGTTTTGAGGCCAGCGTATCGACATGGCGTTGAACATTCGTTGCATGGCTTTTCAAATGGACATTTCGCTGGGTCGGGTCCTCAGCAGAAGCAGCGGCCATATAGGCTTCGAGCGAAACTTTCGAATCGACCACAATTTGGCGCCCGCCCGGCAAATGGATCACCGCATCCGGGCGCTGATGTCCCTCTTCGGTTTGATCATTCACTTGCTCATTGAAATCGCAATGCCCGGAAAGACCCGCCTGTTCCATAACATTGCGGAGTGTCATCTCGCCCCAGCGCCCTCCGCCTTTCGGGGCGGTCAGCGCATTCACCAGTTTGCCCGTCTCGGCGGTGTTGCGGTGCAGGCTTTCCCCGATCGCTTTGACTTGTTCCTGGATCGCGGATTTGTCTTCCGCGCGGACTTTTTCGATATCCGCGACGCGCTTTTTGAACTCAGTGAAGTTCTCTCCGATCGGTTTGATCAGTTCTCTCAACTCACCTTTGGCGCCCGCCTGGTGTTTTTTGAAAGTCTCATCCGCCATGGCGATGAAATGTTGTTGGGTCTGTTGCATGACCCCGCGCGCAATCTCGCCAAACGCTTCTTTTTGTTTTGCAGTCTGGCCGCGCAGCTCCGCCAATTGAAGTTTGCTTTCATCGGCGAGGGCGCGCTGGGTCTGCAAATCTTGCTGGGCATGCGCGAGATCGACTTCAGCCTCTTCGCGCGTCGTGCGCTCTTGGATCAGCAACTCTCGAAACTTGTAACACGCCGCCCCAAGACCCAATGCGAGCACAATCGCAATCAGGTGAATGAAGTCGAGCCCGGTCTCGCCGATAAAAATGATGGGTTTCATACACTATCCTGTACCCGATTCGGGCTAGAACATATACAGAACTTTGTCGAGAGTGAGACCAATTAATTCCTGGCCACGCGGCGCCTGAGCAGGATTAAACGTTGAACCGGAACAACATGACGTCGCCATCTTGGACCACATAATCCTTGCCTTCAGCGCGCATTTTGCCGGCATCTTTGGCGCCGGTCTCGCCGCCATTTGCGACATAGTCTTCGAACGCGATGGTCTCCGCGCGAATAAAACCTTTTTCAAAGTCGCCATGGATGACGCCCGCAGCTTGCGGCGCCGTCCAGCCTTGGCGGATGGTCCAAGCGCGCGACTCTTTGGGCCCCGCGGTGAAATAGGTTTGCAGACCAAGCAGCGCATAGCCGGCATGGATCAGGCGGTTGAGGCCCGGCTCTTCGAGCCCGAGGGTCTCGAGAAACTCGGTTTGCTCTTCGTCTTCTAATTGCGAAATCTCAGCTTCAATCTGCGCTGAAATCGCCACTGCTTGAGCGCCTTCCTCAGCTGCATAGTCGAGCACGCGTTTGGAATAGTCATTACCGTCCGCTGCGCTGTCTTCATCGACATTCGCGACATAGAGGACAGGCTTTGCAGTGAGAAGCTGCAACATGTTCCAGGCTTTGCGCTCGTCATCATCGACATCGGCGCGGCGCGCGGGGCGACCTTCATTCAATTCGGCCAGCGCTTTATCGATCAGCGCCACTTGCGCTTTCGCTTCTTTCTCGCCGGAGTTCGCCTTTTTGACCCAGTTCACTTTGCGTTTTTCAAGGCTCTCGAGGTCCGCCAGCATGAGCTCGGTTTCGACCACGGCCAAATCGGCGATCGGATCAACCTTGCCAGAGACGTGCGTAATGTCGTCATCTTCGAAGCAGCGCAGCACATAGATGATCGCATCGGTTTCGCGAATATTGGCTAGGAATTGGTTGCCCAGTCCTTCGCCCTTTGAAGCACCTTCAACCAGGCCGGCAATATCGACAAAATTCATCCGCGCCGGGATAACTTCTTTGGAGCCCGCAATCTCTGCCAGTTTGCCAAGGCGCGGCTCTGGCACCGCCACTTCGCCAACATTCGGTTCAATCGTACAGAACGGATAGTTTGCTGCCTGTGCGGCTGCCGTTTGGGTCAGCGCATTAAACAAAGTCGACTTGCCGACATTTGGCAGTCCAACGATTCCGCATTTGAAGCCCATTTGTGCCTCCACAAAAGTGTTTGGCGCGGCTTACCGTATTTTGGGGCGAAGACTAGAGGGTTTTCTCGCCTTTAACTGGAATCCACTGGCCAAACGGCTACGGAGATGATGAAATTGCGTGAAACATCAAGGACGACCTATGGCCCGCTATGACGTATTTCTGGTAAATGCCCTGGCTGATCAGGACAAAGCTGATCTGATCGTTCGCCGCTTACGCGCACTGAAATTCAAAGTACGCCATGACAAGAAGCGCGAGCACACAACCCCGACCCCCAAAGACTATCGCGACGCTGATAATTCTCAGTCTGTTCTCGTTTTATGGTCGAAAGAGGCCTGTGATACCGATCAGAGCGACAGTGATTGGGTGCATGCGATCGCCCATCATGCGCGATCTAAGCCTGGCGTATTGCTGCAAGTAGGTTTGGACAAAACCGTCCCTGACGAGCCGTTTAGCGAGGATAAGCGCTATGCCTTAAGCGGCATGGGGCCACGCAAATTGGTGAATGGCTATTTCGATCTGGTCGAAGAATTGGGTCGCCGGGATGGCCGCAAGGATTTGCGCGCCTGGATCGAGCTTAAAGCCAGCGACAAAGACGGCAAAGCAGCCTGGAAAGACAACCACCCTACCGATCCGCTTTCGCAGGCGCCGAAATCCAAAACCGCGGCGAAACCCAAACCGGTCGCAGCGATTGTCGACCCGCAAGCTGACATCGCCACCACACCGGCGCAAACCACTGCGCCAAGGCAGAAAGCTCCGCCCCTCGAGATGACGCCGCCAACTGTGCCGAAACAAACCGAGGATGTGCTGGGGCCCATCATGCTCGCAGCCGTCGGACTTGTCCTGATTGCCATGCTGATCATGAGCGCGGCGATGCGGACCAAAGCAGGCCTGCCAGCAATCGCTGGCACAAATGTGCCAACATTGGTCGCGCAGTGTCCGGAAGGGCAGATCCCATCTTATTTATTGGATGAGGAAAATCCGCCCGTTCTCGAGCCCGGCCCGATTATCGACGATACCGAATAACCCTTTTGCCTTGTCGTGAGCGACGTCGAAGGATGAGGGCTGCTTAGGTTTTACCTAAACCTGTTTCGGATCGTTTTTCGGGGCAGGCGCTAGACGCATCACTTCGGTCTGAAACCGCTCGTCGCCATGTTCAAACAAAAGCGGCAACGCGCGTGAGCAGGCTTCGATCATGGCGTCGCGCCAGGCTTCGTCTGCTTTTGAAAAGTCAGACAGAACATACGGCATGACCCGAGATTTATCGCCGGGATGGCCGACACCCATCCGGATACGCCGGACCTCTGCGCCTACATGTGCGATCATGGAACGGATGCCATTATTGCCCGAATGCCCACCGCCGCGCTTCACTCTCAGGCGCCCAGGCGCCAGATCGATTTCATCGTGGAAGATGGTGACGTCTTCGGCGCTCAGCTTGTAAAATTTGATCGCGGCTTGGGCCGCGCGGCCGGTTTCATTGTAATAGGTCTCTGGTTTCATCAAGAGCACTTTTTCGCCGCCGACCCGGCCCTCACAGACTTGGCTTTGAAACTTTCCGCGCCAGGGCCCAAAGCTATGATCGGCCGCAATCGTGTCCAGAACTTGGAATCCAAAATTGTGCCGATTGCGCAAATATTTCGCGTCTGGATTGCCCTGCCCCACCAAGATGTGCATCACGGGATCCTCTTTATTTGGCCCATCAGAATCAATAATGGCGGAACGGCCGCGAAGCCATCCCGCCATTGATTTTAAAAGCGTTCTGATCACGCCTATTCTTCGGCGTCGTCGCCAGCTTGTTTCGTCGCTTCGACTTCATCAGCCTCTGGCGCTTCTGTCTCTTCCTCAGTATCGGCAGCAATACCGCGGCCAACAATCGAGGCGATGGTGAAGTCACGATCGGTAATCGTTGGCTCCGCGCCACCTGGCAGATTGATGTCAGAGATTTTGACATTGTCACCAATATCGAGACCGGTCAGGTCAGCGTCGAGAGAATCTGGAATGCTGTCCGCACGGACGTTCAGCTCAACCGCAAAACGCACAACGTTCAGCGCGCCGCCCTTTTTGAGACCTGGAGACTCTTCTTCATTGAGGAAGTTCACGGTCACTTCAACGGTAATGATCTGGTCTTTCTTAACCCGGAACAGATCGACATGCTGAGGCTGGTCGCTCACAGGGTGCATCTGGATCGCTTGTGGGATCACCATTTGCTTTTTGCCGTCATGAACCAAAGTCGCGGTAGATGACAGGAACTGACCTGTATTGATCGCCTTAACCACCTCATTTTGCTTGAGGTTGATCGCAACTGGATCCTCACCGCCGCCGTAAAGTACACCAGGCACCAAGCCCAAACGCCGGGCTTCACGCGCGCCACCTTTACCAGTGCGCTCGCGCACGCTCACGTTAAACGTAATATCAGAAGACATATCTTTTCCTTTCGCCCTGAAGTCCGCTCCAATCTTATCCTGGAGTGACAGCCTGACAGGTACGGCCTCGCGCCGTCCTTTCATTAAGGCGCTGCCTATACGGGAAAGGCTTCGACGCGGCAACACCTGAGTTTCATGTAACTTGACTCTGTGTGCTTTACACGCGTAGTTTTACAAGTGTAGTGCGATCTGGGTCTCAAAAGAGGGAATGCCATGGCTAATCCAAACCCGTCTGAACTGGTTATTCTGAAATTTCTCTGGAACAGCGGCGCGAAGACAGCGCGTCAATTACACGAGGCTGTCGGACCATCTCAAGATTGGCAATTGTCCACCACACGCACCGTGCTTGGGCGGATGGAAGCAAAAGGCTGGGTTCAACGCAATGGCGACGTTGATCCAGTAACCTTCGAACCCCTGCTCGACCGGGTTGAAACCCTCGGAAGTCTGGTCCGGCATTTGGCCCGTAAAGTGCTCGATATGGACGGCCCGATCCCAGCCACCATGTTCGCGGAAAGCCCGCACCTGTCGGACAATGAGCTCGACGAATTGGATACCATTATCAACGCTGCAGAAGCGAAAGAAAACGGAGAGTAAAGTATGTCAGCCCTCTGGTTCATTGCGTTCTCGCTGATTTGGACCGGGCTTTTGACGGGGGGCGCTCAGGTCTTGAGCCGCGAACCCGTGCCAGCCCGTTTTGCCCACACGATTTGGCGCGGCGCGGCGTTTTTAGCGTTTCTGCCTTGGATCATTTACGGCGCCTATGCGCTCTTGCCAGATCCGATGGCAACGCCAATTCCAGACCTGCCTTATATTGGCGGCGCCGCTGAGGCCCTTTCAACCAATGCAGCCATGCAAGCGGCCACCGAGTCGTCTGCGGCACCGATTATCTCCATTATCTTGATCGCGCTGCTGATTGCCGGTTGGCTCGGGCGGATTGGCTATAATGCACTCTGTCAGATCCGGTTGCAGAACATAAAAGGCATGGCCAGCGCCAATGATAAGGTTAGCGCTCAAATCTGGGCCAAAAAGCTGGGTCTTCGGCAGACCCCAGCCACGGCGAGTATTCCGCAAGGGTCCCCTTTCCTTGCGGGTATTCGCCAACGGACAATCTATCTGCCCGAAGCAATCTCTGACCAACGCGATGCCGACATTATTTTGGCGCATGAATGCACCCATATCTCGCGCGGAGATCTGATCACTCGTCCGTTCGAGCGTTTGGTAGCGGACGTGTTTTGGTTCTCGCCCTTTGCATGGATGATACGGCGCGAGCTCGATTATTGGCGCGAAGCGGCCTGCGATGAGCAAACCGCGGCGCTGACCGGGGATAATTTCGCTTATGCTCGCGCTCTCGCCAACACCGCCCGCGTCACGCGCCCGCAACCCACGCAGGCCCTGCCTGTGGCGGCCTTCATTCTACCGCGCCACGAGACGCTAAAGAAACGGCTGACCCAGCTTCTCGAGCGAGATGCCCGGAAACCGCGTCAGCGCATGGCAATCATGGCGCTCGCCGCAGGCCTGGTTCTAGCGCCGCTCTCGCTGGCGCAAGCGACCAGCATCGTGAACAGCTCTGTCTTCACCCACCCGATCCTGATGACCTCATCTAAAATCACGGCGCCGTTTGGCGAGGTCTATTATGAGTGGGAAGATCAAAAAATCTGGCATTATGGCGTCGATCTGAAAGCCAAAAAAGGGACGGCCATTTACGCCCCAGCTCATGCGAAAGTCTTATGGGCCGGGAAGAAAGACGGGTTCGGTTATACCGTCGACATCATGATCGAAGATGGCCGGAAACTTCGTTTCTCCTCGCTGTCTAAGATTTTGGTAAAGAAAGGCCAGAAACTCAAAGCCGGCGACACGATCGGTAAAGTCGGGAAGACCGCATCAAACGCAACCGGCCCGCACCTGCATCTCGAAGTCTATAAAGACGGCGAACATGTGAACCCTGAAAAGGTCAAAGGCCTGGTATTCTACAAGTCTTGATCACGCCCAGCGCGCAAAACTCGCTAACAAGACCTTAATTGAGAAGTTTAAATTATTCTCACTTCAGAATATGCCCCTCTTATGCTTGATCCTTATTAAGCATAAGAGGGTTTTTCATGTCACGCACACTATCTGTCCTCGCACTGTCGCTCGCGACAAGCCTCGTCCCGCAATCCGTGAGCGCAAAAGAGGTTCCCTCCACTGAGGGAATTTCATTTGAGCATCCGGTGTTGCAAGAAGCCCGCATCACCGCAAAGTTTGGCATGCGCAAGGATCCGTTCACCCAGCGCCCGGGGTGGCATGGCGGCATGGATTTGGGCGCGGCCTGGGATGCCGATATTTTTGCCCCCTCAAAGGGCGAAGTCGTCTTCGCAGGGAAGAAAGCTGGCTATGGCACAATGGTAGATCTGAAAATTTCAGACGGCTGGATTCTTCGCTTTGCGCATTTGAAATCCGTCAACGTCGAGTCCGGTGATCTGATAGAGTCTGGCACTGTTTTGGGATACGTTGGTAGCAACGGGCGATCATCAGGCCCGCATCTCCACTTCGAAGCACGATTTGATGACAAACAATACAATCCAGCGGATTTGCGGAACTTGCAATTCTACGCGATCGAGAAGCAGCGCGGCGGCTAGTCGAACAGTTTCGACACACTTTCATTATTGGCAATCCGGCGGATCGCTTCGCCCAGGAGCGGAGCGACAGAGAGAACGCGCAATTTCTTGGATTTAAGATCGGCCGCTTCGGGTTGGATCGTATTGCAGATCACCAACTCGTCCATGACCGACTTCTCGATCCGGCCAACCGCATTATTTGATAAGACGCCATGAGTGATATATGCGCTCACCGCAGTTGCGCCTTTTTCCTTTAGCGCCGCAGCCGCGTTGCAAAGCGTGCCGCCGGAATCGCAAATATCATCAACCAAGATACATTTGCGGCCTTCAACATCGCCGATAATGTTCATTACTTCTGACTTGCCCGCTTCAGGGCGACGTTTGTCGACAATGGCAAGATCAGCGCCAATCCGTTTGGCAAAAGATCGCGCTCGAACCACACCGCCAACATCCGGCGAAACGACCATTAATTTGTCCGCCCCCATGCGCCGCTGGATGTCATCCACCATGACCGGCAGCGCGATCATATTGTCGGTTGGGATATCAAAGAAGCCTTGGATCTGACCGGCATGCAGGTCCATGGTCAGCACCCGGTCGGTGCCCGAGGCCGAGATCAGATTGGCAACCAGCTTGGCCGAAATCGGCGTGCGGCCATCGGTCTTACGATCCTGACGAGCATAACCAAAATACGGGATCACCGCAGTGATCCGCGCCGCTGACGCGCGACGCAACGCATCGATACATATCAGCAATTCCATCAAATTGTCATTCGCCGGTCGCGAGGTTGATTGGATCACGAACACGTCTTCGCCGCGGACATTCTCATTAATCCGGACGAAGATTTCATTGTCGGCGAAATTTTTTACCTCGGCATCTGTCAGAGGGCAATCGAGATGGTCCGCAATCGCCTCAGAGAGTGGACGATTTGCATTACAGGAAATGAGTTTCATTCGATTGCCACCTTTGCCCGACATCACCTGTCTCTGGCTTAAAGACGAAGGCCCGCTGAGTCGCAAGATGACTCTTGATTGAAGTACCCGCTTTTCGCAGCCGGTGTGGCTTAGTCGCCGAGAATCCGCCCTGCAACCGCGTCGAGCTTGGCCAGCATAGCGGGATCGCGCGCATCCGGCGAAGTAATCATCGCGTAATCAAGACAGGTCTCAATCCCGTGGGGTGACGGGGTCCGGGCCACGCCCTGTAGATTGGCCGCGAGCTGGGCCACGGTCTGTTTGGCTTTCGCGGTATTGGCCGCCATCACTTCGAGCACATTCGTGACCTCAACATGCGCTTCGTCGGCGCGCCAACAATCATAATCGGTGACCATGGCGATCGTCGCATAAGGCAATTCAGCTTCCCGCGCGAGCTTGGCCTCTGGCATATTGGTCATGCCGATCACATCACAGCCCCACGCGCGATACATATGGCTTTCGGCACGCGATGAGAATTGCGGGCCTTCCATGGCGAGGTAGGTCCCGCCTGAATGAACCGTCGCGCCAGTTGCTGTCGCGGCATCTCCGGCAAGACCGGAGAGCCGCGCGCAAATCGGATCCGCCACAGAGACGTGCGCGACCATGCCGGGGCCAAAAAAGCTCTTCTCGCGAGCAAAAGTGCGGTCGATGAACTGATCGACCATAACAAACTGCCCAGGGGCATATTGCTCCTGCAAAGATCCGCACGCCGAGATCGACAGCACATCGGTACACCCCAAACGTTTGAGCGCATCAATATTGGCGCGATACGGCACCGTGGTCGGCGTCAAACGATGGCCTTTGCCGTGTCGGGGCAGAAAGACGAACTCAACCTCGCCGACATGTCCTTGGATCAAAGCATCAGATGGTGCGCCCCACGGCGTGTCGACACGGACCTCTTCAGCGCCCTCAAGCCCATCAATTTCGTAGAGGCCTGACCCCCCAATCACCCCGATCCGCCATTTTGACATCGTGTAACTCCTTGATGTGAAAACCCCGCCCTTGGAGCAATCCAGGGCGGGGTCGTCAATTCACGTGGCCGTGTTGCAGACTAGTGCTCTACGTTTCGCCAAATTCGCTTGTATGAGAACCAAAGCAGGATCGATAGCAGCACCAGGTACAGCATCACTGGCAGCGCCAGAGACTTACGCTGACTTTGTTTTGGATCACCTGCCCAGTGCAGGAATTGCGCGACATCATAGGCCATTTGAGCCGTGGTTGCCTCTGTGCCGTCGATATACTCGACGCGGCCATCCGGCAGCTGCGGTGCCATAGCGAGGAAACCGCCATACGGCACGTGACGGGGGTCACCATCCCATTGCGGGGTCGCGTCACCGGCAAAGTACGGATTGTAGTAAAGACCTGTCGGCTGGGTGAGGGTGCCGACTGTCTCGCCTTCGTCGAACTCGAGATAGTTCACGTTGAGACCATCTTCGCCGACTTTGGTTTTGATTTTGTCGTCCTTATAGCCGGTCATCAGCGAGTAAACGTAAGACGCGCCTTCACCTTCAGCGCCATGTCCGCGCGCTTTGGTGATCACCGAAAGATCTGGCGGCAAGGCGCCACCATTTGCCGCCATCGCCGCTTGGTCATTCGGATACGGTGACCGGAATGTGTCGGCTGGGATGGCGGGACGATAGACTGGATCACCAGCATCATCAGGATTTGGATCGAGAACTTCAATCTCGGCGGCGATCGCTTTGACGAGCGGATTGTCGTTCGCGTTCTTATACTCGTCGCTATAGAACGGCCCGCCTTTCTCACCGAGATTACGGTAAGAGAGAAGCTTCATGCCGTGGCAAGACGAACAGACTTCTTGATAGACCTGGAAGCCGCGCTGAACGCTTTCTTTGTCGACCTGACCAGCAGGCACTTTCGCAAAAGGCCAGCCTTCTTCAGGCGCGTGCGCGTGCTTGGATCCACCTGCCGCGGAAGCGGTTAGTCCCAGAGCCATCGCGCCAAGACCTAAGAGGAGAGGACGGAAGAGTTTCATATCCGTGATATCCTTATTCGGCTGGCGCCGCCGCCGGCGCGTCATGTCCAAGAATGGACTGGTGAATGGAATCTGGCTCGCCTTTCGGACGCTCTCTGAGACCCAGGATTGGCAGGATCAACAAGAAGTAGGCGAAATAGTAAGCCGTCATGATTTGCGACAAGTGCAAGAAGCGGAAGGCCGGTGCTGGCTGAATGCCGAGCGACGCGGTTGCACCCGCAGCATTTTGCTCATCGCGGAATTGAGCCGCCGCTTCATAGGCTTCGAAAACCCGCGTGCCTTCGACACCTGAAGCATCTGTATAGCTGACCACGAGCTTGTCTTCACCCATTGAGATGACCGGGTCATCCGGGTTTGACGCGCCGCACCAGCTGAGCAGCAAACAGGCCACGACAAAGCCAAGGAAGAACTGTTTCGCCACTGGGCGATAACGCATCGACTTCACTTTAGACGTGTCGAGCCAAGGCAGCAGGAACAGAACCGCAATCGAGCCGAACATGAAGATCACGCCCAAAAGCTTCGCTTCGATTGGACCGATATTAAACGTGATCGCCCGCAGGATCGCGTAGAACGGCAAGAGATACCATTCCGGCACAATGTGCGCTGGGGTCACCAGCGGGTTCGCTTCGATATAGTTGTCTGCGTGGCCAAGAACGTTTGGTGCGTAGAAGACAAAAGCCGCGAAAATGATCAGGAAAACGACAATCGCAAACCCGTCTTTCACCGTGTAATAAGGGTGGAACGGGATCGTGTCTTTCTCGACGTCCTGAACTTCTTTACCGGTTGGGTTATTGTTACCAGGTACGTGCAGCGCCCAGATGTGTAGGATCACAACACCCGCAATCATAAAGGGCAGCAAATAGTGCAGCGAGAAGAAACGCTGCAAGGTTTGGTTGCCTACAGACGGACCACCCATCAGCCAGCTTTGAATGCCTTCACCAACCAGCGGAATAGCGCCGAACAGGTTGATGATCACGTTCGCGCCGTGCAGCGACATTTGTCCCCATGGCAGCATATAGCCGAGGAAGGCTGTCGCCATCATCAGCAGGAAGATCACGCACCCGAGAAGCCACAAGACTTCGCGCGGGGCTTTGTAAGAGCCATAATAGAGGCCGCGGAACATGTGGACATAGACGGCGAGGAAGAACATCGACGCGCCGACCATGTGAATGTTTCGGATCAGCCAGCCAAATGGCACATCGCGCATAATCCGCTCAACCGAGCCAAAGGCCTGATCGACGGTTGCGGTATAGTGCATGGCCAAGACCACGCCGGTAATGATCTGGACCGCCAAACAGACGGCCAAGATGCCGCCGAATGTGTACCAATAGTTCAGGTTCTTTGGTGTTGGAAAATCGACAAAGCTGTCATGCGCCAGGCGGATGATCGGCAGGCGATCATCAAGCCATTTTTCGATGCCAGTATTTGGCTTATAGGTGGACTCGTGTCCGCTCATCGGTCTCTTGTCCTTCCTTTAGAGTGAAATCTTTACGAGCGTGGGCGAAACCCACTCATAATCTGGAACTGGCAGGTTCGAAGGAGCTGGGCCCTTCCGAATACGGCCGGATGTATCATAGTGCGAGCCGTGGCACGGGCAGTACCAACCGCCATAGTCGCCGACACTGCCTTGCGCTGGACCAACCGGCACACAACCAAGGTGGGTACAGGCACCAGAGGTGATCAGGATCGCCGGATTATAAGTCCCGTCGGGAAGCTCAACCAAGCGCTCTTCATCGGTTTCTGGATCTGGAAGTTTGGCCACGTCGGTATTTACCGCTGCAGCTACCTCTTCCGGGGTGCGGTG
Source organism: Hyphomonas sp. ske169 (assembly GCF_056850855.1). NCBI lineage: Bacteria > Pseudomonadati > Pseudomonadota > Alphaproteobacteria > Hyphomonadales > Hyphomonadaceae > Hyphomonas > Hyphomonas sp. ske169. The sequence continues at coordinate 1,530,313 of NZ_CP096146.1, forward strand.
GCGCAGGAAGAAGGGCTTACCGCCGATCAATACGCGAATCTCGCCGCCCATGGGGATTTTTGAAATATCGACTTCCAAGCTTGAGGCCGCTTTGGTGTCGCCCGCAGCATTCATTTGGTCGATGAATGGATAGGCAACGAGCCCTGCCCCGCCGACAGTCGCCGCAATTGTTGCGATGTGGATGAAATCCCGGCGTTCTTCATCTACCTGTTCCGGGGCCGTCGTATCAGATGCGCTCACGTCTTCTCTTCCTTCGGCATAACTTTGCAGCCTAAATACACAGATTGGGGAAAAGCATCATTGCGGCGCAGCGCCGCAAGCTTCCTCCCCATTAACTCTGCCCGCCTAGCCTGCCTCGCAAATGTTTTCAAGCGGTTGAAACCGCACAGGATGCGACACAATTTCCACCCCTGATACGGGACTTTACCGATAGGGTTGGGCCCAACAGAGTTTTAGCGCTGCCGCAGATTTAAGAGTAGAGACCCCTCATGACGGACCTTGAGACCCAAAAGCACCGCGCTGCCACTTGGTTTAAGAGCCTGCAAGACGACATCATTTCACGATTCGAAGCCTTAGAGGACGAAGCGGGACGTCCGCTTTATTCTGGTACTCCTGGCCGGTTTGAGAAAACCGAATGGACCCGCGGCGATGGTGGCGAAGACCTGGGCGGCGGCCGCATGGCGATTATGCGCGGTAAGTTCTTCGAAAAAGTCGGTGTCCACTTTTCAGAGGTCTATGGCTCATTCTCCGAAGCGTTTCGCGCGCAAATCCCGGGCGCTGACGAATCAGATGGCCAGTTCTGGGCGGCAGGGGTCTCGCTGATCGCACACCTGCATAATCCGCGTGTTCCAGCGGTACACATGAATACCCGCATGCTGGTCACGTCTGAGAGTTGGTTTGGCGGCGGCGGCGACCTTACCCCTTTGCTAGACTATCAACGCAAGCCCGATTTTCCGGATACAGTGGATTTCCACCAAGCGATGAAAGCGGCCTGCGATCCTTATGATGAAAGCTGGTATCCAGACTTCAAGCAGCGCTGCGATGAGTATTTCCACCTCGCCCATCGCGACGAACCGCGCGGCACTGGCGGCATCTTCTACGACCGCCACAATACAGGCGATTGGGAACGCGACTTCGCCTTCACACAAGATGTCGGCAGACAATTCGCCGAAATATACTCGAAACTCGCCCGCCGCCGCATGAATGAAGGTTGGACCGAAGCCGAGCGCGACGAACAACTGATCCGCCGCGGCCGCTATGTTGAGTTCAACCTACTCTATGACCGCGGCACAACATTCGGCCTCAAGACGGGCGGCAATGTGACCAGCATTCTGTCCTCAATGCCGCCCGTGGTGAAATGGCCTTAAGCGAGCGGCTCGACATGCTCGCGGAGCCACTCCGCAAAATCGGTTTGATCAATTTCGCCGGAAGCTAATGCCAACACTTTAAGAGTTGCTTCAGCTTCGCTGGCCACCAGCATCTGGCCATTGATCAGTAGGAACGTCGCTGCTGACAAAAAGCCAGTTCGCTTGTTTCCGTCCACGAAAGGATGATTGCGAACGATCCCGAACGCATACTCAGCAGCAAAATCAAATAAGTCGCCGTCGCCATAATTCGCCCGATTGACCGGGCGCTCGAGCGCACTTTCGAGCAATCCCAAATCGCGGACACCCTCAGGTCCGCCATGTTCAGCGAGGCATTCAGAATGAAGGATCAGAAGCGTTTCTAGTTTGAGCCATTTGGCCGTCATTTGGAAAGTTCTCGCAAAGTGTTGCGATAACGCTTCGCCATTTCCCGTCCCGCTTTGACTTGTTCAGAAACCTCCGGATCATAGACATCAAGCTTATACCCATTCGGCGTCAGCGTGAGGAGGAGCTCATCGCCCTCGCCAACTTTGAACCGGGACAAAGCTTCTGAAGGGATCACAACGCCTAAAGAGTTGCCGATTTTTCTGACTTTGAGTCGGTCTGACATACCTTACTCCACTGTTACAACAAAAGTTATAACACATTTCAGGTGACGATGGAAACGGGCTCTGTTACGCCTCGGGCATGACTCAATCCCGTCCGGCGACTCTTATTACTATCCTCATCGCGATTATGACCGCCGCGACCGCCGGATTAGGCGCCGCTGTTTCAGGGGGCAGCGAGGATGTTTGGTATTTCGCGCTGGAAAAACCGGGCTTAACCCCGCCCGATATCATGTTCGCTGTGGTGTGGCCTATCCTGTTCGTGCTCATGGCGTTTGGCGCGATCCTAGTGAGGATCAAAGCCGGGAGTTTTGCCGCAAGTTCAGCCGCGCTGGGGCTCTATTTCACCCAGCTCGCGTTAAACCTGTCTTGGAGCTGGCTCTTTTTCGGCTTCCACCAAGTCCTGATCGCGATGATCGTGCTGGTTGCCCTTTGGATCCTGATCTTCGCGATGATCCGCGCGTTTGCAAATCACTCTAAAGCCGCCGCAATCCTGCAAGTGCCATACTTATTGTGGATCAGTTTCGCCGGCTATTTGAACGGCTCAATTCTGTTGCTCAATCAATAGCGGCAGCAGCGCATCTCGATCCAAATCGAAATCGCTCTCGACCCAGACTTTCGCCACCCGGCTCAGCGCCTCGCCAATCGCGCGGCCTTTGAGGCCTGCCGATAAGGCATCATCGCCATTGATTGGAAACTCGGGTCGGCGCCAAGCCCGCGCCGCGGCCAACAGGTCTCGGACATCTGCACCTGCCAGCATCGCCCGGTCCACCACCGCCTGTTTGCCATGCCAGTATAGCGTCGCCCGCAATTCCTTGGACTTCATCCCAACCGGTTCTGGCAGATTATCAGCCGCCCACATGGTCAGTCTCGCTGTCTCGTCATTTGACAGGCGCAAAGCCTGTCCGGTCTGCTGCACGGCCAGCGCCGAGCGCGGCAGCAGCGCCATTAATCGCAGCATGGGATCGGGTTGAACGCCGGTCAGTTGCTCAGTCAGCTCCAAATCATGCAGACCATCCGCGCCCTTATGCTCAGGTAACACTTCATCCAGCACGCCGCTTTTGCTCATCGCGATCACCGCAGCTCGCGGCATCTCAGCGGCCAGGAGTTTCTTGAACTCTTTCCAAATCCGCTCAGCCGCGATTTTTGATAGGCCCTCGCTCTGCCGCTCGCAGGCGGCGAGGCCGTCAGCATCGATCCCGGCGCCATACCACGCATTGAAGCGGAAGAAGCGCAGGATGCGCAAATAATCCTCGCGCAGGCGCTGATCGGCATCACCGATAAAGATCACCCGGCCCGCCAGCGCATCATCATAACCGCCACCAACCGGGTCAAACACTTCACCATCCGGGGTGGCATAAAGCGCATTGAGCCGGAAGTCGCGGCGTTGCGCGTCTTCTTCCCAATCTTCGGTGAACGCCACCACAGCTCGGCGGCCATCGGTTTCGACATCGCGGCGAAGACTGGTGATCTCAAATGGCTGATGCTCCACCACCGCTGTCACTGTGCCATGGTCGATACCGGTGGGGATGGCGCGTATACCTGCGGTTTCAAGCGCTTTGAGTGTCTGTTCGGGCTCAAGTTGGGTAGCGATATCAATATCGTCCACAGGCCTGGCCATGATGGTATTGCGCACGCAGCCGCCCACGAACCTTGCGCAGCCGGACCGTTCAGCCTCGAGCGCAGCTATGACGTTTCGAGTCGGTTCAGCGGTCAGCCAATCAGCGTTCAGGATCTTCAAGGGTTTCTGCCGTGTCATCGTCAATCTCAATCGGCGTTCCGTCAAAATTGCGCGGTTCGCCGACCCCTTCTGCGGTCCCGCCCGGGTCTTCCGCGCGCGGCAGCCCGATGGACCCAAGATCTTTCTCACAAGGATAAGTTTCTCCCGGCACAAGCACACCATCGACGATTTGGCTCGGGCGGTAGCATTCTTCGCGCCCACCGCGATCGAGAAGGATCAGAATAAGCCAAGAGCCAACGGCTAAGACCAAACCAGCGCCAAATAGCAGCCGGATCGGCCACGGTTTGCGACCTTCCTGTTCGGCTTCAGTGATCGCCATCCGATACAGCGCGAACAGGATGAATGGCAGCGCAAAGAGGACAAGTTGGACGAAAATACGGGGTGCCACGCGGCAATCTCCTCAAGTCTCATATAGGTTTGCGTATAGATCACGAATGATGCCCGCCGTCACACCCCAGATCCGAAAGCCCTGCCAAGGCATTTCTGTGAAAGATCGGTGCTTGCCTTTATAAAAGGCGGTGCCGGTTTGGTGATTGGCGGCATTGAATAGAAAATCTAGCGGGGCCTCAAACACATCCGCGACCTCGGTTGGATCTGGTTGCGCCTGAAAATCATATGGTAGCACGCCGATCACAGGCGTAATCCGAAACGCGGTTCCGGTGACATAAGGCGCAGATCGGGCAACCAGCTCGACTGTGTCGGGGACCACGCCAACTTCTTCTTCGGCCTCACGCAAAGCTGCGGCGACCTCATCGGCATCGACCGGATCGACCTTTCCGCCTGGAAACGCGACTTGCCCAGGATGCGACGCCATAGTGTCTGGGCGGCGGGTCAAAAGCGCGGTTGGGCCTTCTATTCGCGGGATCACTGGAATCAAAACGGCGGCCGGGCGGATCAGTTCAATATGATCCTCATCGACAAAATCCAGATCGCCAACCTCACCCAGCTGGCCATCACCGCTGATTGGATCGAGGCGATCCGTCGCCCGTTGCAGGAAATCATCTAAAGTCGAAAAACTCATCAGGCGGCAGGCCCCAACGCAAAAAACTGGCCTTGCGACCAGACACCCAGCTGTCCCGCGCAGCCTTCATAGGCTTCGGCCATCTCTGCAAGCTCATAGAATACCGGACGTGAAAGCTTCGCTTCCAAGCCGCCGCGTACCAACACGTATGGGCTGGGTTCGAGCGTATCTGCATCGGTCTCAACCCGCAGCGGCAGTTCAGGTCCGGCTAAAGCCACATCGCCAAGATTGGTAGTGAAGGCCAATGTCTGATCTCGCCCCGGCGCGCCGACCCGATCGACCCGCACCGCCGTGAACGGGGCGTCTTCAACATGGACGATGACTTTTTCGTAGGGCGTGACCAGATAAATCTCGCCATCCGGATCTTTGCGCAGGATCCGCGAGAACAGCTTCACCAAACGGTCGCGCTTGATTTTTGAGCCTTCATACCACCAGCTGCCATCGCTGCGAATTTCCATTTGAATATCGCCGCAATTTTGCGGATTCCATAGATGAACAGGCGGCAAAGGCCCATCAATCCCATCAGGGGCGATGGCCGCTAAGACCTGCTCCAAGGAAATGACAGAATTTCCATCTGTTTTCATGTGGCACTCCGCCTTGTTCTCGCCTAGACCTAGTGCGACTGATGTAGATAGTGAAGATGGAGAGCTCATGGCAGCCGATAATCCGGCCATTGTGGCGCAGGCAGAAGCCGCTGGCGACACGCTCGAAAAAGTAAAATCTGAGATCGCAAAAGCAGTGTTTGGACAAGAGCGCGTGATCGAACTCGCTTTGTCTGCGATTTTAGCTGGCGGACACGCGCTTTTGATCGGCGCGCCGGGGCTGGCAAAGACCCGATTGGTCGAAGCGATTGGCACCGCGCTTGGGCTCGATAATGCGCGTATTCAGTTCACGCCAGACCTGATGCCGGGCGATATTCTCGGCTCAGAAGTCTTGGATGAAGGCGCCGATGGCAGCCGCGCGTTTCGCTTCATCAAAGGCCCGATCTTTACCTCGCTCCTGATGGCAGATGAAATCAACCGCGCCTCACCGCGCACCCAATCTGCGCTCTTACAAGCGATGCAGGAAAAACATGTCACCGTGGCCGGGGTTCGCTACGACCTCCCTGCCCCATTCCACGTGCTCGCGACCCAAAACCCGATTGAGCAAGAAGGCACCTATCCGCTGCCAGAAGCCCAGCTTGACCGGTTCTTGTTGAAAGTGGATGTGACCTATCCTGATCTCGACACCGAACGGAAAATCCTCGTCGAAACAACAGGCGGTGACGAACAGGTGGTTCAGACCGCCCTATCAGCAGAAGACCTTATGGGCCTGCAGGCTCTCGTCCGCAAAATGCCAGTCGGTGAGAGCGTACTCAATGCCATCCTCAGCCTAGTTCGCGATGCCCGACCTGAACAGACCGGCGATGAGCGGGTTCGCCGTTTCGTCGATTGGGGACCAAGCCCGCGCGCTGGCCAAGCCTTGATGCTCGCTTGCCGCGCCCGCGCCCTGCTCCGAGGCCGCCTCGCACCCAGCCTAGAAGACGTCGAGGCCTTGGCCGAACCATGTCTCGCCCACCGGATGGGCATGCGGTATGACCCAACCGGCGAAGCGCCAGGCCTACAGCACCTGATCGACGATCTTGTCAAAAAGGCCGCCTAGTCTCGATGCGTCTCGCTTTTGTTGCCTCACTCTTGGCATTGACCGCGGCGTGTAGCCCCGTGGATCCGATCTCAGATGCAGAACGAGCCGACATTGATTGCCTCGCCTCTCAGACCGTGATCGCGATCACTGAGGCCATTCGTGACGGCACTGAGAATGGCGCCTCGCCTGACGAGCTCGCCGACATCCCGGACGCTCAAATCCAAGCCGCCCGCAAACAGCTGGAAGCTCGGTATTCTGGCCGCATGGATGACGCATTTCTAGAATATGACATCAATCATCGGCTGCAAAAGATTGAAGCGGCGCTACGCGCGCCTGACCAGGACCCCGAGGCCAAGCAAATTATGATGGAAACGCTAGAGCTTGGACGAAATTGCGATTTCGAGGGTCAGAGCTGACATGATCTCGCTCTCCACCTTGCGCGCGGATGCTGAGGCGCTGGTCCGCCAATTGCCGGGCTTATCGCTGCAAGCTGCCGCCGCGGATGTCATCCATCCTGGCGCTGCCGGCCGAAAACGCGCAGGCTCTGGAGAGCAATTCTGGCAATATCGACGGTATGCTCAGACCGATGCGGCTGATCGCATTGATTGGCGGCGCAGCGCCCGGGGCGACGAGTATTTCGTGCGTGAGACCGAACTGGAAACAGCTCGTACGGTCCTGTCTTGGATCGACCCGCATCAAGGCTTTGATTGGTCGAGCGAACCTGGACGGGAAACCAAAGCCGATCGCGCCCGCACCATCCTATTGGCGCTCAGCATTGCGCTTGCCAAAGAGGGCGAGCGGATCGGCTTGATCTCTGGTGCGCGAGCCCCAAGCCTCGGCAAAGCCGCGCCTGATAAGCTCGCCGAAGATATGCTCGGCCCGGTTCAAAATGCACTTGAGCCGCCACGCGCAGACGCCGTCGCCCTGATCGCCAGCGATTTCTATGATGGCATCGAGGTTTGGCGCAAACGCCTCGCCCCGCTGGCGCAAAGATGTCGCCATGGCGTTCTGTTTGCGGTCTCGGATCCGATTGAACATAGCTTTCCGTTCAAGGGCCGAACGAAGTTCTCACGTCCAGGCGCGACGCTCGATCGCCTGTTTGGTCGTGCCGAAACCGTTCGCGACGAATATCTCGAAAAACTAAACGCCCACGAATCCGCTTTGTCCGAGCTCGCCATCGGCATGGGCTGGGCTTTAGTCAAACATCGCACAGACGAAACCGCGCTAAAAGGCGCAGCTGCGATGCAATTCGCTCTGGAGCAGTTTGGGGGCAAAGCGTGACGCTCGGCCCATTCCTCTTGATGGCGCCGCTCACGCTCTTGGGTTTGGTCGCCTTGCCGATCATCTGGTTCATCCTGCGCGCGACGCCGCCATCGCCAAAACAAGCGCAATTGCCCAGCCTGCGCCTGCTTGATGATGTTCAGCCGAATGAAGAAACGCCAGACCGCACGCCTTGGTGGATTTTGCTCTTACGGCTTGGCGCAGCCGCGCTCGCCATTCTCGGGCTGGCGCAACCAATCTATGCGCCAAACGTCTCGCCGCCTGGCACAGAATCTGGACCTGTTCTGGTCGTCGTCGATGATGGCTGGACCAGCGCGCAGCGGTGGAGCGAGATCCGATCAGCCGCGCTTTCCGCCCTGAATGGCGAGGCGCGCGATACCCCCGCTCACATTCTACTGACAGCGCCCCGGGCCCTTGCCGCAGATCCAAGTGAACGGCTCGACCGAGCAGGATTTGAAGCGCGGATCCGGTCGCTGCAACCGCAACCATGGGGCATTGATCGCGATGATGCTCTGTCTCGCTTGCAAGCCAGTCAGGTCCGACCGGGCCGTATCTTATGGCTCAGCGATGGCTTAGACCCGGAAAGTGCCGGCCCATTTGCCCGCGCCCTAAACGAGTTGGCACCGCTCAGCATCTATGCCGCCACGCCGCGCGGACCGATGGCGCTGACCCGTTTGCAAGGCGATGCGCAAGGGGTCGCCATAACCGCTCGCCGGGCGCGCTCTGAAGATGCATCGACGCATTTTGTCTCGGCGCTGACTTTGGATGGGGCCGCACTCGCGACCGCGGACCTTGACTTTACGGCGGGCGAAAACGCTGCGACCGCGAATTTCTCGCTGCCGCCCGCTGCGTTGGCGCGTGTGGCGCGCTTTCAGGTCACCGGCGCAGCATCTGCGGGCACCGTTTGGCTCTGGGACAGTGCAGACCGGACCCGCCGGGTTGGCTTGGTCAGCGGTGACAGCACGGCCCAACCGCTTTTGTCGGATATCCATTATGTTCGCAAAGCCCTCGAACCGTTTGCGACGATCTCTGAAGGCGAGTTGACCGACCTGATCGAAGAAAACCCAGACGCAATCATCCTCACCGATATTGGTCAAATCGATAGCGACTCGCGCGCCGCCGTGACGACTTGGATCGAAGAAGGCGGCGCACTGATCCGATTTGCCGGGCCGCGAATGGCGGGTCCGCAAGCCGTGTCTGGATCAGACGATTTGGTGCCTGCGCCCCTGCGCCGATCCTCCCGCGCAATTGGCGGCACGCTGACCTGGGAAGAGCCGCAACCGCTCGGAACGTTTCCGGAGACATCTCCTTTTGCCGGGCTGACCCCGCCCGAAGATATCCGTGTGCGCCAGCAAGTGCTCGCACGACCTGGCCCGGAACTCTCGCGCCGCACTTGGGCGCGCTTAGCTGATGGCAGCCCGCTGGTGACAGCAGATCGCCGCGGCGAAGGGACATTGATCCTGTTTCATGTGACCGCCGGACCAGATTGGTCAGACCTGCCTTATGCAGGCGTGTTTGTGGACATGCTCCGCCGCTCGATTGCGGCCGGTCGCGGCGAAGCGATCAGCGATGAAGAAGGCCTCTATTCACCAGCTCTGACCCTGAATGGCGCCGGTCGCCTGACCCAGCCAAGTGCAGGCGCCACACCCTTGCGCGCTGCAGATTTCGGCGCCGTGGTGCCGTCCGAAGAACACCCTCCAGGGCTCTATCAGGGCCCCGCTGGTACCCGCGCCCTCAACATCGCCGCAGAATATTCGCCAATGGCCGTGAACAATTGGCCTGCGGCCGCGACGCTACTCGGCGATACAGAAGCCAGAACACTGCGGCTCGGCGGCGTGTTGCTCGCTATGGCCATGCTCTTGCTTTGTCTTGATTTGATCGTGGCCTTGGTGTTGGCGGGCCGTCTTCCTGCGCTCCGCAAAACAGCTGCGGGACTGGTCTTGGTCATCGCATCTGGAACCATGTTCGCGCCCGGCGAGGCGTTCGCCCAAGCAGAGCGCAATGTCGATAAGGAAATCGCCGCCGCGCTCGAAATGCGGCTGGCCTATATCGAAACCGGCGATGAGCGCACCGACCGTGCAACCAAAGCCGGTCTTGAAGGCTTGAGCCTCGTCCTGTTCCGCCGCTCGAGCGTTGAGCCTGCTGCCCCGCACGCGGTTAATCCCGAGACCGATGCGCTGGACGTCTATCCCGTGCTGTTCTTGTCGCTGCCTGAAAATCCAAGCCCAATGAGCAGCACTGCGGTTGCCCGCCTCAATGCCTATATGCGCAATGGTGGTGCTCTATTCATCGACACACGGCGCGGCGGCAATATTGGCGGCCGCAACAGTTTTGAAGGCCTCGACCAAGTCCTGCCGGGCCTCGACACGCCCGCCCTCGCTCCTGTGCCGGTCGATCATGTTCTGACCCGGTCATATTACCTGATCCAAGGCTTTCCGGGCCGGTATGAGAACCGCAATCTTTGGATCGAAGCGACGGGCGCGGCGGACAAAACAGAACGCCGAGGCGATGGCGTCAGTCGATTGTTTGTCGGCGACGCAGATTATCTCGCCGCCTGGGCCATAGATGAACGTGGTCGGCCGATTTATTCCGTCGATGGCGGCGACATTCAGCGCGAGATGTCGGTTCGGTTCGGCGTCAACCTGATCATCTACATCCTGACCGGGAACTACAAGGAGGATCAGGTTCACATCCCGGCCCTGCTCGAACGGCTCGGCGAAGATGAAGGCGTCGGTGATTTTGATCTCGAAGACGAGGTCATCCCATGATTGAAGCGTCCCGCCTGACATTTGATCCCTTGATTGGGTGGCCGCTCTTTTGGGGCTTGATGGCACTTTGCGGGCTCACGCTAGCCGTCTATTTGATCGCATTTCGGAAAGCCTGGCTGACACGAACACTTGCGGCCGCGCTTGGGCTCTTGGCGCTGTCTAATCCGGCGATTGTGGAAGAGGAGCGCGAGCCGCTACCGTCGGTTGCGGCGATCGTCATTGACCGATCCGACAGTATGGAATTCGGCGCGCGGGAAACCATTGCCAGCGCCGCCTATGCGAGCTTGCAAGATGAACTGGATTCTAATCCCGCGATCGATTTGCGGGTGGTTGAAGTCGAAACCCAAGGCGACGGCACGCGCTTGATAGGGGCGCTTGAAGGCTTGATGGCCGATGTACCGCGCGACCGTATCGCTGGGTCGCTTCTGATCACAGATGGCCAAGTGCATGATCTACCCAGCGATCTCAGCCGGATCAGCGAACTCGGGCCGGTTCATGCGCTCATTACCGGCGATCCCGATGCCAGCGATCGCCGCATCACCCTGGTTGAAACACCGAATTTCGACATTGTCGGCGACGCGGCTGAATTCGTCGTCCGGGTCGATGATCCCGAGGGCGGCACGGTGCCGCTCATGTATGCAATGAATGGCGGACGGTCTCAGGCGCAATATGTCGAAGCGGGCGAAGACACGAGCATTTTCATCGAAGTCGAGCGGCGCGGGGACAATATCGTCGTGTTCGAGACCCCTGAAGGCCCGCAAGAGCTGACTCTCGCCAATAATCGTACCGCCGCGACCATTTCTGGCGTGCGCGATGGCCTTCGTGTGCTTTTGGTTACAGGCCGCCCGAACGCGTCGGGGCGGGTATGGCGGGACCTGCTCAAGTCTGACCCATCGGTGGATCTTGTTCACTTCACCATTCTGCGCCCGCCTTATAAACGCGATGTCACCCCGCTTGAGGAAATGGCGCTGATTGCCTTCCCAACCGAGGAATTGTTCGAACAGAAGCTCGACGGTTTCGACTTGATCATCTTCGATCAGTATGAACGACGCGGTGTGATCACGATGGGCTATCTCGCTGATGTAGCGCGCTATGTGGATGAAGGCGGCGCTTTGCTGGTGGTTGCAGGTGAGAGTTTCGCGGGCGGCGCCAGCCTGGCGCGGACGCCTTTGGCAGGGATTCTGCCGGCTCTGCCGACGGGCGAGATCATCAATACAGACGTGCTGCCAACGCTCTCGCCTGAAGGCATGCGCCATACGATCACCGAAGACTTTACCGGTCGGCGCTGGGGCAAATGGCTGCGCTATATTCAAGCGCGCTCGGATACAGGTGATGTCCTGATGCGCACCGAAGACGGCGCCCCGCTCTTTGCTGTGGATCGGGTTGGAGATGGCCGTGTCGCGCAGCTTTTGTCTGATCAAATCTGGCTCTGGGCGCGCGGCTATGATGGCGGCGGTCCCTTCTCTGATTTGATCCGTCGCTCCGTCCACTGGTTGATGAAAGAGCCAGAGCTCGACGAACGACAGCTACAATTGCTCGCGCAAGGCGACACCGTCCGCGCCAATTTGCGCACGCTAGCTGATCGCGCGGCACCGCTGATCATTGAGACGCCAGATGGCAGTTTCTTAGAGCCAGACTGGCGCAATGACGGACCTGGCGCCTGTAGCGCCGAAGTGCCGGTTGATCAGCTCGGCCTCTATCGCGCGCAATCTGGCGGCTTGGAAGCGGTGGCGCTCAATGGCCCTGCCAATCCGAAAGAATTCGCGGCATTGGAGGCGACTGGAGATGTCTTTCGCCCGCTGACGACACTTTCCGGCGGCGGCGTCTTCAACCTAGAACGCCCCGACCAACGTCCAAATGTGCGCCTGGTCGGCCGCCGCGCTGACGCAAGCGGAAACAATTGGCTGGGGCTCAGAGAACGCGGCGCTTATGCGGTGAGAAGCTCAACCAGCTTGCCGCTCTTGCCTGGTCTCTTAGCCATCGGCCTCATCCTCCTCGCCCTCCTCGCCGCCTGGCGCCGCGAGGGGCGCTAAAGAAGAGCGCTCTATCTAACGGATACGATAATTACCCCAATCAGGGCGCATCCCGTCAGAACCAGTCCAGGTACTAAGCAAATCTGCATGACCACCTCTCGGCCGGTGATTTGCCCCGTAAATGTATCAAATGGCTTGTTGAGGAATGAATCGAAGCCCTGTCGTGTCTTCGTGCGGTCAGGTGTGACCCGCACCAAAGCTGCGACCGTGCCGAAATACATCGCAAAATAGACCGCGCAGATGGCAATCATGAAAACCGTATCGGCTTGTGCCGCGAACACCATGTAGAAGACGCCGAGAATACCAAAGAAAAGGCCACCGAGGATTTGATAGACCCGGGGGTGTACCGATGTGTTGACGCCATTGGCATCCGGCTCCGGATGATCGGGAAACGGCATTCCGGTTTGAGTTTCCGGTTTGGACACAAGCGTTACCTGTGCGGCATCTGGGGCTTCATAAAGGGCATCCAGAACGGGCGTTTCGACATGTGACAGCATGGTTTTCTCATTTGATGCATATAATGTACATGTATAAGTATTGCGTCTTTCCTAAAAAGCAATATATGAAATGCATGTTTGGAGATTGCCGATGAGATTAACAGCTCACACAGACTATGCCTTGCGGATGATCATGCATTTAGCGGTTTGCAAGGATGACCTGGTCACGATCGCAGACGTCTCGGAAAAGTATGATCTTTCGAAAAACCATCTCATGAAAGTCGCCAATCAATTGAGCCGATTGGGGTATGTGACCGCCGTCCGCGGCCGCAATGGCGGGCTCCGTCTCGCCCGCCCTGCCGATAGGATTTCCGTCGGCGCAATGGTCCGCGACCTAGAAGGACACACGGTCTTGGTTGAATGTTTCGCCGCTGAGACCAATCAGTGTTTGATCACGCCAGCCTGCAAGCTGAAGTCGATCCTGCATCAATCTGTAGAGGCTTTCTACAGTGTCTTGGATGAGTATTCTGTAGCGGACCTCGTTCAGAAAAACCTGTTGCTACATGAACTGATAAAAGGTGCCGCATGACTGCGACGAGAATCAGAAGCGCGCACGAGCGACGTCAGGAAATCCAAGCGAGGGCGGCGGCGCTGGGCATAGATGAAGCATTCATCGATCATATGGTTGAAGTCTTTTATCAGCGCGTTCGAGCACACACTTTGCTCGGACCGATCTTCGAAGAGCAGATCGCTGGTAATTGGGACCCTCATTTGGCGACTATGAAAGCATTTTGGGCATCGGTCGCCATGAATACGGGGCAGTATTCCGGAAAGCCAGTGCCGGCACATCGCAAAATATCAGGGGTTGAACCTGGGCACTTTGATATTTGGCTTGGCTTGTTTGAAGCCACCCTGAATGAGCTGACGTCCAATCGTGCTTGTGTCGATTATTTCATGGAGCGCGCCGAACGAATTGCCCGTAGCCTAAAGCTTGCCATTTTTGGGATCCCGGCACTCGGCGCGCCAGCGTGAACGTGTTGGAGCAATGATAATGAATGAGCGTGGCTAAGTGATGGGTGTTGGATGCGAACCTCTAACGCGAAGCGACGCACAAGGGGCGTAATGCGTCATCCTCGACCGCGAAGCGGTCTGAGGATCCATCTTCGGCTAGTGCGTCGTGGCGAGCGTGTCAGTGATGGACCCTCAGACAGCCTTCGGCTGTCGAGGGGGACGCGTGGGGTCGGGATATCCCATTTCAGCCTCATCCTGAGCGAAGTCGAAGGACGAGGCGGGCTCACTGCAAAGTTCCGAGAAGCACGGCCCTATCTCCTTCGACGTCGCTCAGGATGAGGGCCTGATGGGGCTAAGTTTTCCCCCTTATAGCGCGCTGAGCGGACCGAGCAGTGCGTCCGTATCCCCTGCCAGTCCGAGCACCATGACGCGGCTCATGTCTTGCGGGCCGGGGAAGGTGAAACGGTCTGGGGCGACCACTTCAAACCCTAGTTCGCCAAAATAGGTGGGCGAGCCGATAATGATCGCGCTGCCCCAGCCGGCTTTTGTGGCCGCTTCGAGCGCTTCGCCGGTGATGGTCAGGCCGAGCCTTTGGCCTTGGAAATCTGGCGATACGGCGACGGGTCCAATGAATAGGGATGGCGTGCGGGCCGCACCAACAAAGATCGGCCAGACGCGGCAGACCCCGATCACTTTACCGTTTGACACCGCCACCCGGGTCACCTCCGGCAGGGAGGCATTGCATTCTCGCAAACGCTCAGCGGTTTTCGCAAAATGCCCCGGTCCAAAGGTGCGATCATACAGCGCTTCAATCTGAGCGGCATGCAGGCTTGGAGTCTCGGGAATGATTTCAATCATGGCGCGCGGTGTTTAACCGGGCCGGGCTGAAAGGCAACGCCTAAGTTTAATAATTCCAGCGATTTAGCTGATCCTTGATCGCCTCAATGAAAGCCAAAGGCTGGTCCAGCATGACATGGTGCTGAGCATCCGGGATCGAGACCATGTCCATGCCCTCGCGCAGCGAGCGCATATAATCCCAAATCCGATCGGTCACCAAAACCGAGTCTGCGCCGCGCATCATTGCTACGCGGCAGGAAATCCCATCGAGCATATTCGTCGACATTTTGCTGAACTCGAAATTGAAGAAGATTTGCGGATCGAACTTCCAAATCCAGCCGGTTTGTCCGGCCTCATTGGTGGTTTGTTTAAGGCTATGTCGAGCGATATAGTCAGCGATATAGTGGTTTTCGCAAGGTTGCGGCGGCGCGAGCCTGAACCGCGCCAAAGCCGCTTCAAGGTTGGCATAGGCGCGATTGCCGCGCGCGCGGCGGGGCGGACCCTCCCATTCGTCTTCGGGAGGTCGCAAGCCGCTATCCACAATCACCACCCCAGCGAACTTGTCAGAGTGTTTCTGGGCTGTGTGCAGGGTGATGAAACCGCCAAAGGAATGCGCCACGATGACTGGCTTTTGGCCACCTTCAAAAAGGCCGGTATGCTCACACACTGCCATTTGTTCGTCGGCGAAGCGTTCGAAACTGTATTTGTCGCGCCAATCGCTATCGCCCATGCCGGAAAAGCTCGGCGCGATGACGCGATATTGGCTGGCGAGCGCTGGCGCGATAAAGTCGAACCAATGCGCATGCGCGCCATTGCCATGCGACAGCATTAGGCCAGGCAGGCTCGGATCGCCCCAAGCCTGATAGCGCACTTTGACGCCGCCGGTCTCGACAAACCCCTCTTCATAGGGCGTTTCAACCGCTTCATTGAACCATGCTGGGGCTTCGGGTTTTGCCCCGCGATAGCGCGCTAAGAGGTTTGCCTCTTCCGGGCTCATTTCTTTGAAATCATCCGCCATATTAGGTTCGTTTCTCGATTATTTTGAAAATGCCAGAGCCGGTCATCAGCGTTTTGTCACCGCTCCAGATGCGGCCCTCGACCGTGTAGATATTGTCGACCACAGACAGCACTTCTCCACGGCCCTCAATCCAAGAGCCATGCTTGGCGCCAGACAGAAAATCGCAGACCAGGCGGATCGTAACCCACCAAGTGTCTTCGTCTTTCTCAACGGCAGATCCCCATGCCATGTCGGCAAAAGTCATCAACATGCCGCCATGCGCATTCATCATGCCATTGGTGTGATGCTCGCCGACCCGAAAGGCGCGCGTAAACCCGGTCTCATCCCGTTTCTCGAAAAGCGGCCCAACTTGGCGCCCAAACCCTCGATGCCATGGCAGAGGAACGTAACCGGGAGGAATATCGTATATTTGTTCTTTGGTGAGATCGTCGCTCATGGCGGTCACATGACGCTTCAATCGGGTTCAGACAACCCCTCACGTTGGGGGATTGGTGGTGATCCAGGTCAAGAATAAGACCGTCGCATTCGCTGTCATATGGGCGATGATTGGTACGATCACGGTGCCGCTAAGCAAACGAAGCACAGCAAAGCCAACGCCGCTGAGAAACACCACAAACATGGCCGCCGGCGAGTATTGCAGATGACTAAAGGCAAAGGCGAAACTCGACAGCACAATCGCAGCGGCCGGGCTCAAACCGCGGGCGATAATCGCTCCAAATGCCACCCCGCGAAACGCCACTTCTTCGACAACTGGCGCCATGATCACGGCGACAAAAATATAAGCCAGAGACCAATTTTGCGGGGCGAAAATTGCTTCATTCACGTCGCTGCGATATTGCCACCCCGCCTCGCTCATGAAGCTGCCCACCAGCAAGCTCGGAATGATCAGGATTAGCGGTCCCAAGATCGCGCCGACCAAGAACCAAGACGGTTCGGCACGCATGTCTCCGGCAAATGGGCCAGCACCGATCGCACTCGACCAGAAACTCATTGCCGCGAACCAAAGCGCCATCGCCACACAGGAAACCAGCCACAAAGCGTGATAGGCGCCGATTTCTTCCAGCGATCCGGGCGTAAAATTGGGCACGAGTTGAAGCGCCAGCATGGCAGCGCCGGTGAGGAATAGAACCGGCGCCAAGATCGCCCAGAAAAAGGCCATCATGGGTTCACGCCCAAGCGCGAGTGGCGTTCTATGAGACCCTAGCATGGATTCGGCTTAAGGCCGTGCGCCCGGACAGACAAGCTCAGACTGTGCCGCTATTGGACCCGCGCGATTAACTCGCGTCCGCAGGACGCATCGCGACCAATTCGTCCGTCATACTGTTGATCTTATTGATCAAGGCGTCAGACGAGCCATTGTTTTGATCCAAAATCGACAGGAATTGCGCTTGCTGTTCAATCGCCAGCCAAATCAGATTGCCTTCGGCATTCAGAGCGACATCAACGACTTGATATTTACCTCCGCGATTGAGGACCCGCCAGCGCACTTCAAGTTCCTGGCCATCAGCACGGACAATCTCGGTGTCAACAATCGAGTCGCGCGCATTGCGATCCGTCGAGCCGACAACTTTAACGTCTCGGCCGCGATACTCGTTGAAGTAAAACTCGTACACCGCCAGCGCATATTCACGGAAGGTCGTTAAATACGCTTCCATTTCTTCGTCTGAAAAGCGCTTGGCATATTTGCCGATCACAAATTTTGCGACTGCATCGAGATTGGCAAACTCATCCATATAAGTCTGGAACTGCGCCCGACGTTCATCCGCCGTCAGGCCCGGTGAATTGAGTGAGGCCAAAACATCATTGGCATTGGTGCGGACATATTCTTCTGTCTTTGCGTCAGCAAAAGCTGGCAGCGCCGAAACGGCTAGCATAGTCGCTGAAAGGATCCATTTCCGAGAGATCATAATCTATTCCTCCGACTCGAAATCTTCATCATCGCCGAAATCATAAGCATCGAAATCGGGCAAATCTTTGAACGGGTCTTCTTGCTCTCGACCGTCGCGGATCGCGGCGGCTCTTTGTTGTGTATAATTGCGGCGGAGCGCCACATAAGGTTCTGGTTGATCGCGTAAGACGTCCACAGCTTCGATGGCGTTTTCGCGCACCGATACAACCGTGGCCACCTGTCGCCCGATCCGAACTTCAGTATCGCCATCAAATTGGGCATAATTGAGGGGATCGAACGCCATATCGACGCCAAAACCTACTGTGTCGCGTAGGTTCGAAGCGCCAAGCAAAGGCAGCACCAGATACGGTCCGTTCGGAACGCCCCAAGTGCCCAGCGTTTGGCCAAAGTCCTCACGGTGTTGAGGCACGTCTAGAGGGGTCGCAGCATCAAATATTCCGCCAATGCCAACCGTTGTATTCACAAAGAACCGGACCGCGGTATCGAGCGAGGCGCCAGGCTTGCCCTGTAAAACAGTGTTCGCGAAGACGACCGGCTGGTTCAAATTCGTCAAAAAGTTGGAAACGCCATCTCGAACGGGTTCATTTGTGACGGCGCGATAGCCTTTCGCCACCGGCTCCAAAACTGCCCGGTCGACGCCATCATTGAACGCGTAAACACCGCGGTTCCAGCCCTCGAGAGGGTCATATACTGCCGTAGCAGACGCATCCTCGCTTGTGGTTGCGCAAGCTGAAAGCGCCATTACCGATCCTGTCAGTGCGAGAGCTAGTCTCATCGTATCCGGTCCTTCTTATCGGCGGACGATATGAGGGCGCCTATGCCTGAAATCAAATAAACCTAATGTGAATATTCAGACATACAGCAAAAGTGTGGCGTGCGAAACACATCCCGATTGCGTAAATCGCCTCTTGCAAAACATATAAATGATCGTTTATATGATTTATGTCCATTTCGACCGACACGCTTGTAGACGCCTTGAAGGCCGCTGGAGAACCCACGCGTTTGCGTATTCTGGCGCTTTTGCGACGCGGCGATTTGGCGGTCGGCGAATTGGTTCAAATCTTAGAGCAAAGCCAGCCGCGCCTGTCGCATCACTTAAAAACTCTGGCGACGGCGGGCTTGGTTGAGCGGCTGCCTGAAGGGTCTTGGGTGTTCTATCGCGCACGCTCGAAAGCTTGGGCGGGCCGCGTGTTGAACGCGCTGTTTGACGAAATCGACCTGACCTCGGAACCCTATCAAAGTGATGCGCTGGCCTTGCAGACCGTGCGCCGCGATCGCGCCTCGTCTGCCGAGGCTTATTTTTCCGAAATCGCGGAAGACTGGGACAGCTTGCGCGCGCTCTACTATCCTGAAGACGCCATCGAACAAGCGATCTTGGACCAGGTGGCAGGGCAAAGTTTTGAACGCGTCATCGATCTCGGGACTGGCACGGGCCGCATGCTGTCTTTGCTGGCGAGCCAAGCCCAGGAAGCCGAAGGCCTCGATCTCTCCCATCACATGTTGACAGTGGCGCGCGCCAATCTCAACCGCGCCGAAATCCGCAATGCGCGCGTTCGGCAGGGCGATGTCACCGCGACCCCGTTTGAAACCGCCAGCGCGGACTTGGTCTTGGTGCACCAAGTGCTCCACTATTTAGAATCACCAGACGCCTTGCTCAGCGAAGCGGCCCGGATTCTTCGTCCCGGCGGACGCCTTCTAGTGATCGATTTTGCCCCGCATGATCTTGAATTCTTGCGTGAAACCCAAGGTCATCGCCGCCTTGGCATTCGTGAAGAAGATATGTCTGGATGGGCCGATGCTGCCGGACTGGCTCTAGAAACCCCGCTCCGTTTCGACCCCCCTGCCTCCCTTGATCAAGGCCTGAGCGTTCTCATCTGGAACGCCGCTCGGCCTGCCAATCAACAAGAAGTTGCCGCTTGAATACGCTCGCTGTCGCCGCCCAACAAACCACCCCTGCTCCGGATGTCTCGTTCGAGTTCTTCCCGCCGAAGACCGACAAAATGGAGGCCAAGCTCTGGGAATCTGTGGCGCGCCTCTCTCCAATGGCGCCGAAATTTGTGTCGGTCACCTATGGCGCGGGCGGCTCGACCCGCGACCGCACCCAAAAGACGGTTGCTAAGATCGCCCAGGACACGCCGCTTGCCCCGGCCGCGCACCTGACGTGTGTCGGCGCAACCAAACAAGACGTTCTGAAAGTCGCGGAAGACTTTTGGGCCGCCGGTGTTCGTCATCTGGTTGCGCTTCGCGGTGATCCGCCAAGCGGCATGGGCGAACAGTTTGAGCAGTATCCTGGTGGCTATCGCGACAGTGTTGATCTGATCCAAGGCATTCGCGAGCACGATATCGCGCCGGACGCCCGGTTCGAGATCAGCGTGTCATGCTATCCTGAGCAACACCCGGACAGTCGCGGCTGGGACGAAGACATTGCTTTTTTAAAGGCTAAACAAGATGCGGGCGCCGACCGCGCCATCACGCAATTCTTCTTTGAACCGGATGTCTATTTGTCGTTCCTAGAGCGCGCACGCGCGGGCGGCGTCACCATGCCGATTGTGCCGGGCATTATGCTACAGCCGAATTTCAACGGCCTCGCCCGCATGGCGAAAGTGGTTGAAGCTTCCGTTCCGGATTGGCTGCACAAGCTTTATGAAGGCACCGAAGACGACCCGGAAACACGAGAGCTGATCACGGCAAACGTTGCGGTTGAGCTCTGCCACAAACTCTCCGAGCAAGGCGTGAACGACTTTCATTTCTATACGCTCAACCGAGCGAACTTGGCGCTGTCGACCTGCCGCCTGCTTGGCCTGAAACCGAAAGCCCAATCCCTATGACCGACCGTAAAACCCGTATCGATCAACTCTACGCCGCTGCCAATGAGCGTATTCTACTTCTGGATGGGTCCTGGGGCGTGATGTTCCAGCGCATGGGACTGGAAGAAGCTGACTATCGCGGCGACCGTTTCGACGCCAGCACGTATCCCGGCCAAATGAAGGGCAATAATGATATTCTCTGCCTCACGCGGCCAGAGCGCGTGACCGAGCTGCATAATGCTTATTATGCAGCGGGCGCAGATATTTCCGAGACCAACACGTTCTCAGCAACGACGATTGCGCAGGATGATTATGCGCTCGACGTACAATCTGTGATCGACATCAATTTCGAAGGCGCCAAACTGGCCCGTGCTGCGGCTGATGCGTGGACAGAGAAAGAGCCGCACAAACCGCGCTTCGCAGCAGGCTCGATTGGTCCACTGAATAAGATGCTGTCGATGAGCTCAGACGTGAATGATCCAGGCGCGCGTGAAGTGACCTTTGATCAAGTCTACCAAGCCTATCGCGAACAGATCAAAGCACTCAACGAAGGCGGTGTGCATCTCTATTTGATCGAGACGATTACTGACACGCTGAACTGCAAAGCTGCGATCAAAGCGATTATGGATCTCGAAGCTGAAGGGCTGGAGAAGCTCCCGATTTGGATTTCCGGCACAATTACTGATCGCTCAGGCCGTACCCTATCAGGCCAAACGGTTGAAGCGTTCTGGAATTCTGTCCGCCATGCCAAGCCGTTTGCAATTGGTTTTAATTGCGCGCTTGGGGCGGATCTGATGCGCCCGCACATCGCTGCTGTTTCGCGCGTCGCGGACACTTTGGTTGCGGCTTATCCGAATGCTGGCTTGCCCAATGAAATGGGCGAGTATGATGAAGAGCCGCATGAGACAGCGGGCGAAGTTGGCGCCTGGGCACAAGACGGCATCGTCAATATTCTTGGCGGCTGCTGCGGCACAACACCCGAGCACATCACGGCAATTTATGAAGCGATCCAAGGTGTGAAGCCGCGCAATCCAGCGGAGGCAGAAAATACAATGCGCCTGGCTGGCCTCGAACCTTTCGAGCTGGCATCTTAGAGCCCCCAAAGCGCAAGGAGACATGGACTATGAAAGTTTACGACAAGCTTGATGATCGGATCATCAAATTCATCGAGAAGCAAAAGATGTTCTTTGTCGCCTCGGCGCCGCTGTCGGCGGACGGGCATATTAATCTATCTCCAAAGGGTTATGACGCGTTCAAAGTGATTGATGACACGACCGTCGCCTGGCTCGATCTCGGCGGGTCTGGGATCGAAACACAAGCGCATGTCCAAGAGAACGGCCGCATCACCATTATGTTCTGTGCCTTTGAAGGCCCAGCCAATATTTTGCGCCTGTTTGGAACGGGCGAAGTCGTCAATCCGCACCATCCCGAATGGGACGAGATGCTCGGCATGTTCCCAGGGTTTGAGCGCGCGCGCGGGGTGTTCAAAGTTAAACTCAGCCGCATTCAAGATAGCTGCGGCTGGGGCGTGCCCTTCTATGAGTTCAAAGGCGAGCGCGATCAGCTGACCCGCTATGTCGACAATAAATCGACCGAAGAATGGGTGGAAAGCCGCTACGCGAAAAATGCGGAAAGCATTGATGGCCTGAAAGGCCTGGTTCGGGAGGAGAACTTATGACTTATATTGATGGATTTGTCGCCGCGGTGCCGGCGGCCAACAAAGAAGCCTATTTGGAACATGCCCGCGTTACGGGCCCGGTGTTCAAAAAGTATGGCGCCCTGCGCGTGATGGACAATTGGGGCGACGAGGTCCCAGACGGCGAAGTAACCTCATTTCCGATGGCCGTGAAAGCCGAGCCCGGTGAAGTGATCGTCTTTTCCTGGATCGAGTGGCCCTCCAAAGAGGCTCGCGACAAAGGCATGGAACAATGCATGGCCGACCCGGTCTTTAATGACGACACGATGGAGATGCCGTTCGATGGTGCTCGCATGCTAATCGGCAGCTTCGAAACGATCTGGGAACAGTAGTTCGCCACGACCTCAACTGCGAGAACAAGCACAAAAATGACCTCAGCCTCCCAGAACTTCGTCAATATTGGCGAGCGCACAAATGTGACCGGCTCAGCGCGGTTTCGTAAGCTGATCGTCAATGGCGATTACGCGACCGCCGTCGAAGTTGCGCGCCAGCAAGTTGAGAATGGCGCTCAGATCATCGATGTGAACATGGATGAGGGCATGTTGGACGGCGCTGAGGCGATGACCACATTCCTCAACCTGATCGCAGCCGAGCCGGACATTGCCCGCGTACCGGTGATGATTGATAGCTCCAAATGGGAGGTTATCGAGGCTGGCCTGAAATGCGTACAGGGCAAGGCCGTGGTCAACTCAATCTCGATGAAAGAGGGCGAGGACCAGTTCCGCGAACAGGCGCGCAAATGCCTCTCTTATGGCGCTGCCGTCGTGGTCATGGCGTTTGACGAGGTCGGCCAAGCCGACACCGCCCCGCGCAAGATTGAGATCTGCCAACGCGCCTTCAAAATCCTCACGGAAGAAGTTGGCTTCCCAGCCGAAGACATCATTTTCGACCCGAATATTTTCGCCGTCGCCACCGGGATTGAAGAGCACAATAATTACGCCGTCGATTTCATCGAAGCGACCAAAGTGATCCGCGAGACTTGCCCCGGCTGTCATATCTCGGGCGGGCTTTCCAATGTCAGCTTCTCGTTCCGCGGCAACGAGCCGGTCCGCCGGGCGATGCACTCGGTTTTCCTTTACCATGCGATCCCAGCGGGCATGGATATGGGCATCGTTAATGCCGGGCAGCTCGACATCTATGATGAGATTGAGCCGAAGCTGCGCGAGCTGGTCGAAGACGTCATCCTCAACCGCAATGATGAGGGCACCGAAGCCCTTGTCGATTATGCCGAACAGTTCCGCGGCCAGAAAGGCAAGACGGCGGAAAAAGACCTATCCTGGCGCGAGCTGCCCGTGAACAAGCGGCTCGAGCATGCGCTGGTCAATGGCATCACCGAATATATTGACGCCGACACTGAAGAAGCTCGCGCCGCTGCCGCCCGTCCGCTTCACGTCATTGAAGGTCCGTTGATGGACGGCATGAACGTGGTCGGCGACTTGTTCGGCTCGGGCAAAATGTTCTTGCCACAAGTGGTGAAATCGGCGCGCGTTATGAAAGCCGCCGTCGCCTATCTCGACCCCTTCATGCAGGCCGAGAAAGAAGAGCTCGGCACGGTCGATGTCTCAAACGGCAAAGTCTTGATGGCAACCGTCAAAGGCGATGTGCACGATATTGGCAAGAATATCGTGGGCGTCGTGCTTGCCTGTAATGGCTATGAGATTGTCGATATGGGCGTCATGGTGCCGTGCGAGGACATTCTCGCAAAAGCCGAAGAAGAGAAAGTCGATATCATTGGCCTCTCCGGCCTGATCACACCGAGCCTGGACGAGATGGTCTATGTCGCCCGCGAGATGCAGCGCACCGGCATGAAACAGCCCCTGCTGATAGGCGGCGCGACGACCTCGCCGGCGCACACAGCGGTCAAGATTGATCCGGCCCGCGACAATGGCCCGACCATTCACGTGACCGATGCTAGCCGCGCGGTGGGTGTGGTCTCGGCTTTGCTGTCTGACGAAGACCGACCTCTATTCGTTGAGACGGCGCAGGCTAAATATCAGCGCATGCGCGACAGCCGGGCGGGCGGTCCACCAAAACCGCGTCACCCGATCAAGGTCGCCCGGTCTCATGCCCACAAGCTGGAGGCGCCAGCCCCGCAAGCGCCGAGCTTTAAGGGCACGAAGATATTTGAAGAGTTCGACCTCTCTGAACTCGCGCGTTACATCGACTGGACGCCTTATTTTTCGAGCTGGAACCTGGCCGGGCGTTTCCCGCAAATTCTCGAAGACGAGATTGTCGGCGAGGCCGCCCGCGACTTGTGGCGCGACACTGAAAATATGATGCAGCAAATCCTCGGCCAGGATTGGTTCAAGCCTAAAGCTGTGATCGGCTTCTGGGGCGCAGAGCGAGCGGGCGATGACATCAAGCTCGAGACCGGCGACACGTTCCACACGCTGCGCCAGCAAATGGTCAAAGACAATACGCGCGCCAATTTCGCGCTGTCGGACTTTGTTGCCGAAGCCGGCGATCATATTGGCGGCTTTGCCGTCACCTCTGGCCCGGAGGCCGAACAGATCGCGAAAAAGTTCGAAGCCGAAGGCGATGATTATTCTGCCATCATGGTCAAAGCGCTCGCCGACCGGTTCGCCGAAGCCATGGCCGAGTATATGCACGAGCAAGTGCGCAAACATCATTGGGGCTATGCCAGCGATGAAGCGCTCTCAAATGCTGAGCTGATCAAGGAAAGCTATTCCGGCATCCGACCCGCGCCAGGCTATCCTTGCCAGCCGGATCATACCGAGAAAGAGACTTTGTTCCGCCTGTTGGAAGCCGATCGGATCGGCATGGAGCTGACGTCTAGTTTCGCCATGACGCCCGCCGCATCAGTTTCTGGGCTTTATATTGGTCATCCTGAGAGCGTCTATTTCGCCGTTGGCCGGATCGAGCGCGATCAGGTTGAAGACTATGCAAACCGCAAAGGCATGGAGCTGCGCGTCGCGGAACGCTGGCTGGGACCGATCTTGAATTATGATCCGGGCGAGATGGAAGAGGTCGCGGCGTGACGCAAACCATAGCCAGCGTCACACTCATTGTTCCTGACTATGACGCTGGCATTGACTTTTATGTCGGAAAACTTGGTTTCGAACTGATCGAAGATACGGCGCTCAGCACCACTAAACGCTGGGTTCGCGTGGCGCCGAAAGGTGCTGAAACAGCGCTGCTACTCGCGAAAGCTGACGATCCAGCCCAAGACGCCGCTATCGGCCACCAAACCGGTGGCCGCGTGGGCTTCTTTCTGCATACGGACGATTTCGCCCGGGATCACGCTGCGATGCTCGCAACCGGCGTGACCTTTCGCGAAACCCCGCGCCGCGAACCCTATGGCACGGTCGCGGTGTTCGAAGACCCGTTTGGCAATCTCTGGGATTTGATTGAACCCAAATAAAAAGGCGGTCTCCGCGGAGACCGCCTTTTCTATTTCAGGTCGCTTAAAGTCTAGAAGCGATCCAAGTTCATCACCTTGTCCCAGGCCTTGATGAAGTCCCGTGTGAAGCGCTCTTTGGAGTCGCTCTGGGCATAGACTTCAGCAATGCTGCGCAGGATAGAGTTTGAACCGAAGGCCAGGTCTGCGCGGGTGCCGCGATAGACAACCGCCCCGGTTGAGCGGTCTTTGCCTTCAAACACTTCTTCCATTGGGTCAGCTGCACTCCAAGCATATTTCATGTCGAGCAGATTGACGAAGAAGTCATTCGAAAGGGAGCCGACATTGTCTGTGAAGACGCCATCAGACGAGTCATTGGCGTTCGCGCCAAGAACCCGCAGGCCGCCGACCAGAACCGTCATTTCTGGCGCCGATAGCGAGAGGAGCGCGGCTTTGTCGACCAGAAGCGTTTCGGTCGAACGTGGGTCAAGCGTGTCACGATAGTTGCGGAAGCCGTCAACTTTCGGCTCAAGCACGTCGTACGACTCGACATCGGTCATCTCCTGGGTCGCATCCATACGGCCCGGGGTGAATGGAACGCTGGCGCCAGAGGCTTTCTCAATCGCCGCGCAACCGCCAAGGACGATTAGGTCTGCGACTGAGACTTGCGTGCCGCTGGCATTGAAGTCGGCTTGGATCTCTTCGAGCTTCGCGATCACATCAGCAACGCCAGAGGCTTTGTTGATGTCCCAGTCTTTGGCTGGAGCGAGACGGATCCGTGCGCCGTTGGCGCCGCCACGCTTATCAGAGTCGCGGAAGGTCGACGCAGACGCCCAAGCCGTGCTGACCAGCTGTGAAACAGTTAGGCCCGAGCCGAGAATTTTCGCTTTCAGATCAGCAATTTCAGCATCATTGATCACAGGACCTGTGTGGGCTGGGATCGGATCCTGCCAAAGCAGATCTTCTTGCGGCACTTCTGGTCCGACATAGCGGGTTTTTGGACCCATATCGCGGTGGGTCAGCTTGAACCATGCGCGAGCATAGGCGTCAGCGAACTCATCTGGATTGTCCAAGAAGTGCTGAGAGATTTTGCCATATTCAGGGTCGATTTTCATCGCCATGTCAGCAGTCGTCATCATTAGCGGCTGGGTCTTAGATGCATCGTGGGCCATTGGCGCTTCTGGCGCGCCTTGGCCAGCGACCGGCGCCCACTGCACGTGACCGGCCGGGCTTTTGACCTTTTCCCACTCATATTTGAGTAGGTTTTCGAAATAGGTCATATCCCAAGTGTCTGGCGTTGGTGTCCAAGGGCCTTCAAAGCCAGCTGTGGTCGTGTCGTCGCCTTTGCCTGAAGCATAGCCGTTCATCCAACCGAAGCCTTGGTTCTCAATTGGTGCGCCTTCTGGCTCAACCCCAACGTCGCTTTCTGGACCGGCGCCGTGGCCTTTCCCGAATGTGTGACCACCAGCGACCAGCGCGACAGTCTCATAGTCATTCATCGCCATCCGCGCGAAAGTGACGCGAATATCGTGCGCCGCTGCGAGCGGATCTGGAACCGCGTCAGGGCCTTCTGGGTTCACATAGATGAGGCCCATCATCACCGCGCCGAGCGGCGTTTCGAGCTTGTTGGCGTCAGCGTCTGTCGCTTTGTAATCACGCTGGCCAGCATAGCGGCTGTGCTCATTGCCAGAGGCCGCAAGCCAGTCAGCTTCTGGGCCCCAATAAATGTCTTCTTCCGGTTCGAACCAATCGGCGCGACCACCAGAGAAGCCAAACGTCTTCAGACCGCAGGTTTCCATGCCGACATTCGCCGCCAGGATCATCAAGTCGGCCCAAGAGATTTTGTTGCCATACTTTTGCTTGATCGGCCAAAGCAGACGACGCGCTTTGTCGAGATTGCCATTATCCGGCCAGCTGTTCAGAGGCGCGAAACGCTGTGAACCAGAATTGGCGCCGCCGCGACCATCATAGGTGCGGTATGTGCCGGCGCTGTGCCAAGCCATACGGACGAAAAAGCCAGTATAGTTGCCATAGTCAGCTGGCCACCAGTCTTGGCTGTCGGTCACAAGGTCAGCGAGATCTTTTTTCAGCGCGTCATAATCGAGCGACTCAAACGCTTTCGCATAATCGAAATCATCTTCCAGCGGGCTGACTTGCGGCGCATTCTGGTTGAGAATTTTGACGTTCAGCTGCTCTGGCCACCAGCTTTTATTGGCGATGTCGCCGGTTTTAAAACCTTGGCGCATCGGGCATTTCATATCGTCAGCCATGGAATCTCCTATCTCTGTGCTTGATTGTGTTGGGTATGGATACGCAACTATGCCTTCACCCTATCGCGCCCATCCATATTTATCCAATCAATAATAGCGTTACCCCATAAAGGTTTTTCCTATATCGTGTGTCCTTTTAGGCGAACACAACTCGCGCGAGGGGTTAAGCCGATTGCATATAGGACCGTGCTGGTTCTAGGGTCTGGCTCGAGGTTTGCGGCAATATACATCGCAGGCCCTAGAAGTTCGCTTAGGAGGCGAAAACCATGTCGATTTGGAACAAAGTGTTCGCCACATTTGCGATCTCTGCGCTGTTCGCCGTGCCAGCGTTTGCAGATGGCACACCTGGCAAACGCGTCAATCGTGGCCCTGCGCCCGTGGTGGCTCACCAGCCGACCCCTCCTGAACCCGGCTGTTACTTGGTCCAAGATGGAAGAGCCTGGTCCTGCCCAGCCCGCCCAACGCACGCGCCTCAGCCGGCGCCAAAAATTCATAAGCAAAGCGCCCAACAACCTTGCTGCGGCTCGTTCAAACAGACGGTGGTCAAACAGCACCCGCCGGTTGTCACCAAGCGCACTGTGACGCATCGCTCAGCCCCTGTGACCCGTCGAGAGGTCCATCGCCAAGCACATACCGTTCGAACCGTAGAGCGCAGCACCGACATTCAGCTTGATCTCGCCAGCTTCAGTGGCGGCGTCGGCAATGGCGTCGATGGCGGCTTCTATGGTGGCGGCGGTGCAATTGTCATTGGTAGCGGCCGTAGTTTCTCAAGCGTGCTTACGCATTCAGCCTCAAGCTTCACCTTCCGCAGTCGCGGCGGCGGCAAGAAAAAACGCCGAGGCGGAGGATGCGGTAAATGTATGGGCGGCGGAATGGGCGGCATGGGCGGCGGCGACTAAGCCTTACGCCCTTTATGCGCCTTCCAATAGCGTAGATTTGCGAGCAGCGTCTCACGTAAGCCATCCTTGGTGACGTCCGGCACATGTGTCGGGAAAGGCGCGCGCCGCGCCATCACTTTTGATAGATCAACCAAGATCCGGAGCCGCTCGCGTTGTCTTGGGCGGAGCGCCGGTAAAATCTCAGCTTCAACTTGCTGCGGTGACATCCACGACACTTGATTGAGATCGCGACCCATTTCGGCGGCGAATTGCCGGCCGCAATCCATCATTTCCGCAATCGTCAGAGCGTGAGCGCCAGAGGTCAGCCAATAGGTCTCACCCCAGTTCGGCGCCTCAACAATTCGCGCGATGCCTGTCGCGACCCAGTCAGCCGGGATGAAATCGCACTGAGTATCGCGCTCGAGCGGTATGATTGGCAGCCGTCCGTTGAGGACCGTCGCGATAAACAGGTGAAAGCCTTGAAAGGTCGCGATCTCGCCGGTTTGCGAATGACCGGAAATGATCGAGGGACGACTGATCGTCCATTCAAGTCCGCTGTCGCGAACCAAGGCTTCCGCAGCGCGTTTCGACGCGACATATTCCGACCTCACCGGCGCGGCCGGGCCATAGGTTTCAGAACAATAGGCGGTCGAGACAAAATGCAAACGCGCGCCAGCGGCTTCTGCAAAATCGATAATATTGCGAACACCGGAAATATTCGTGGCGGCGAGCTCCGGCACCTCACCGCTCATATCGGTGATCGCCGCACAATGCACTATTGTGTCGACTTGTTTGCAGAGCGCGGCATGATCCGCGTCAGACAGGCCGAGTCCCGGCTTACGTATATCGATCGCAACTTGCGGCGCGGGACTGTTCGGCTGCGCCCGGTGTCGCCCCAAAAGTAGCTGATCTTGCGGCAAACGCGGCGCCAGCTCACGCCCCACCACGCCGCTCGCCCCGGTCAATAGGATCATCTTGCGTATCCTAGATCAGTTCAGTCGCCCGCAGCGCTGCTCATACATCTCAATCGCTGATGGCATCCAGCGGCGGAAATTTTCGGCCCGGGTTTCTGATGCCGGATGCGTGCTCAGCCATTCCGGGGGACGTTGACCGCCGCCAATTTGACCCATCCGCATCCACAATTCCGGCGCCTCGCGCGGGTCATAACAGGCCCGCACCAAAAGCTCTAAACCGATCTTATCCGCCTCGGTCTCATGATCCCGAGAGAAGGCCATTAAGCTGCCTTGCGCGGCCATGCCCATGGCTTGGCGGACCATTTGCGCTTGGCCCGGATCCATGTCGCCAAGGCCGAGCCCGACCGCCAGCGTGCCCATTTGCGCAAGCCGCGAATTGCTCATCCGCTTGGCGCCATGATGGGCCAGCGCATGACCAATCTCGTGCCCCATCACGACCGCAAGCTTGTCGACATCGGCAATATCTTCCAGCGTGACGCGCTTATCGTAATTGCCGGTAATGTCGAGAATGCCGGTATAGACGGCCACATAGCCGCCTGGCAGACAGAACGCATTCGGTTGCTCAGACTGGATGACATTGAAGGTCCAATCAAACTCGCGCGCAACCGGCTGAAACTGGTGTCCGGCTTTGAGATAGTCTTCTTCCATTTCAATCGCTGCGAGGCGCAACCGCTCGCCGATCTCATTCACCGTTTGATAGACTTGACGCCCGGCGCCGTCGCAGCTCGACGACCCGCCACCGCAAATCACATTGCCGCCCTCTTGCCGCAACATCTGCACATAAGACTGCGCGCCAAGCTTTGTCGCCTGATCGATGGAGATCGTGTTGAACTCGCTCTTACCGGAATACGGGTTCACTTGCTGATTTGAGAAATAATACACTGCGAGGCCAATCAGGCCGATAATGATGACTCCAAAACGTCCACCTGGCATGTCGAGGCACTCCACCCGCTAAACTCGATTAACCTTCACTTACCCCTAAGCCCGGGCGCAGGAAAGGCGTTGACCCCAGTTCAATCCTTCGCGGTAGCGTCTTCAAAGCGCCAACCATCGCTAATATCGATGTGGCGAACGTGACAAGATTGAATGAGATCTTCATAGCCGTCCGGTAAGAAGGCTTCTGTCCAGGTCTCACCAAACCGGGTTTTGATCGCTTCGAGACTCTCCCAGATCGATGTAAACATCACGCGCCCCTCATCATCGGCGATCTCTCGCCCGAAAAAATAGCCGCGATTACCAGGCGCGTCCTTCACAACCTCAATTGAACTGGTCGCAAATTTTTCGATGAGCGTGGGCGCCGCGCCCAGCTTAGACTGGACCTCAAACACTCTTAATATCATCCATAAGATCCACTTCGCAGCACTCGAAAAGGATAGTCTATCGCGACACAGCGCCAGAGCGTAGAGAGAATATTGAATGCATTCGAGGAGCGCCGGTCATGAAGGTTGAGATTTGGTTCGAATTTGCCAGCACCTATTCCTATCTGACCGTGTCCCGGGCCGAAGAGGCTTTCAAACAAGCCAATGTCAGCTTTGTCTGGCGACCTTTTTTATTGGGGCCAATTTTCCGCGCCAAGGGCTGGGAGACCTCGCCCTTTGTTCTGGATGAGGTCAAAGGCGCTTATATGTGGCGCGACCTCGCCCGCCGCGCGGAACGCTTCGGCCTACCGTTCAAGCGCCCCCCAGTCTTCCCCATGCACACGGTCCAGGCGACGCGGATCATGACCGCAGCCTTAGACGAGCCATGGTGCGGATCCTTCGCGCGCGAAGTGTTCTCCGCTGAATTTGCCCGGGGCCAAGACATTTCCGACCCAGATGTGTTGGCGGATGCGCTCGACGCATGCGGCGCTGATCCCGAGATTTGGTTTGCGCATGCCGGGACCGATGCGACCAAAACCGCACTGCGCGCCCGTACCGATGAGGCCGCGCGCCTGGGTATCTTTGGCGCCCCGAGTTTTCGGGTCGGCGACGAGCTGTTCTGGGGCGATGACCGCCTCGAAGACGCCATCATCTGGGCGCAGGAAAGGCGTTGACCCCAGTAAATAGGCTCGGCATCACTAATTCTATGACGGACACTGCGACGCCTGCTGAGACCCAGCCAGCCCCGAAAGCGGACAAACCGCTCCCGATCTGGGACGTGCTCAGCGAAATGGCGCTTTATGCCTCCACGGCGCTGATCATTACCGGCCTTATCCTGCCCTCGATTTGGAAACCCAATACGTTCGGTTTTGGCGGGCAGGAATATAATCTGTTCGGCATCGTCCAGACCCTGTTTGAGAGCGGCCTGGCTTTTCTCGGCTTGGTCGTGATTTTCTTTTCTGGCATTTTCCCGCTCGCCAAAACCCTGACCGCGGCGATCATTTTCCGCCAAGGCGCCACGCCGAGCCCGAAGCTTGCGACTTTGCTGAACATTCTCGGCAAATGGTCGATGCTGGACGTCTTCCTGGCCGCGCTGCTGATTGGGATCAGCCAGATCAGCATCTATATCGGCTTCGAGACCCGCGCCGGCCTGTATTATTTCGCGCTTGGGGTGCTGCTCAATAATGCGGCTACGATGCGCCTCACTTTCACCCGTTTCAAATAGCCCTATTTAGAACCCATGACTGATCAAACCGACACCGCCGCCCAACCTCCTCGAGAGCCAAAGCTCGACATTCGCATCATCCCGGTGACGCCGCTGCAGCAGAACACTTCGCTAATCTGGCACCGCGAGACCATGGAAGGCGTCTTCGTCGATCCCGGCGGCGAGACCGACCGTTTGATGGCCGCCGCCGAGCAATTTGGCGTCAAGATTGTCGCGGTTTGGCTCACCCATGGCCATCTCGATCATGCCGGCGCCGCCACCGCCGTCAAAGAGCGCACCGGCTGCCCAATCATTGGCCCACACAAGGATGACCAATGGCTGCTCGACGATATCGAAGCCCAAGGCGCCAAATATGGCATTGCTGACGGCAAGAATGTCCAGCCCGATCGCTATCTTGAGGAAGGCGATACGCTGACCCTAGGCGGCGAGACCTTCGGCGTCACCCACTGCCCCGGCCACACGCCCGGTCATGTCGTAATCTATCACCAGCAAGGCCAACTCGCCTTTGTCGGCGATGTCCTGTTCCGCGGCTCCATCGGCCGCACGGACTTTCCAAAAGGCAATCACCAACAGCTGATCGACAGCATCGTGCAAAACCTCTGGCCCCTCGGCGACGGCATGAGATTCGTCCCCGGCCACGGCCCAATGAGCACGTTTGGCCAAGAGCGGAAGGACAATCCGTTCGTGGCGGATGCTGTTTTGGGGTGAGGCTTTCGCGATGGGTCTACGATAAAATTTGAGGTTCCAACAAAAAGCCGAAGAGCATTTCGATAGCAAGCTGCGAAAAGGAATCCGACTTGCACAAAACATCTCAGCGCATCCAGAAAGTCGCTCAGGCCATTTATGAATCCAGACGGCAACAAGAAATGGAGCGACTAGATGACTTTCCATTTACCTATGGAAAGCTTGAGAAAACCGCTGACATCATTAAAGCCGGAGACAACTTCAGGACGGTTATAACATGTTGGGCGTTGATTTCTGAATGGATGGATGCGGGACTAAAGTACCATCTTAGGTTTGGATCAGAGCGGCAACGAAAGGAGCTGTTCGGGCCTATGGGGCCGTTGGGGACCGATTCGGCAAAGCTCCGACTCTTGCTCGCGCTCGGCTGGGTCCCAGGATCCACCGTCACGATTTTAGATCGCCTCAGAAAGAAACGAAATCTTCTCGCTCACTCTATCAGTCCTTCAGATGAAATTGAGCTGAGTGAAATTTTTAATGATGAAAAATCTACAACACTTAAGTCGCGTTTGAGCGCCGTTGAAAATGCATCTGGAGAAGATGGAAGCACACGAGAAAAAAGGAAAGAAGTAGAGGGAAAAGCACTTCTTCTTTTACTAGCACTAGACGTATTGGTAAGCACTGTATGCGGACCATCCAGGCTAGAGCTTGGATTGGGTGAATCATCTGCCCCCGCATTCTTTTCGTTCGATGAAGGACCAGAATGGTTTAGAGAAAGCGGCAGAGAATTCGCCAGGGCTTATTTAATACTCCTCGGCATCGAAGAGTGAGATGTGAAACTATCTAGCTTCACCACTAATAAGCCTCCAATCCGACCCACTTCCGTGCTCTCTACACTTCCCCGCATCTCCACCTGATGAGAGGCTTGTCCGGATCGGCTTGGCAGAGGGGGAGAGTGGCGGTCTGGTGGCTGGGCTTGGGGCTCCGAACCCTTTGCGCGGTACCAGTCGGGGGAGCTCAGCCCATTGCTTCGATGAGCGATGGCGAGGGTCGAACCTGTAAGAGCAATCCCCCCGGAGTTGTCCCGGACTTAGATCCGGGAGACCAAAGTTGAAAACATGCCGCCATGGGCGCGCTTTGACCAAGCGCAATTGCGCCGTCTCGAAAGAGCGGCAGTTCACCTCGCGCCTGTTCAAAGCGCGCCTAGTCTCTTCTATCCCCTCAAGGTTTTGGCCTGTGAGGATTTTGGTGCTGGACCGGCCCCATCCTGAGCGAAGTCGAAGGGTGAGGCGGGTAGACCGGAAGCGCCGCCCTTGATCCTTCGACTTCGCTCAGGATGAGGGCGTTTGGGGGATTGGAAAATATCC
The DNA here is from genome assembly GCF_056850855.1 of Hyphomonas sp. ske169. Classification (NCBI taxonomy): domain Bacteria; kingdom Pseudomonadati; phylum Pseudomonadota; class Alphaproteobacteria; order Hyphomonadales; family Hyphomonadaceae; genus Hyphomonas; species Hyphomonas sp. ske169. Next base: position 1,564,575 of record NZ_CP096146.1, read on the forward strand.
GCCGACCCCAGCGGAGCGTTGCGCCCAACTCGATTGGGTGGCTGGGGTTCAGGGATGGATATGTGCCTCGTGACACGTGGGTGTATTGCGGTCCATGGATACCTGCCGGCGCAGGTATCGGCGGTGGGGAGGATTGGAGCTTGCCCGGGATGACAAAATAAATTTGAGGCGCTGTCAGTATTCGCCCCTGCCAAACGTCTACCCAGCACGAGAGCCAGTTTACCCGTCTCTCGGATTGCAAGATTTATGGAGACCAAAATGTTCCAGATGAAGCCGCTCATCCTCGCCGCAGCCACACTTTTGAGCGGGCTTAGCGCTCAAGCCGAAGATCCAAACAAGATCCCGCTGGGCAGCTGGAGCGCGGCTTGTGATGGGTTTGGCATCCCCGCCACGTGTACATCCGACTGGCAACCCGGCCAACATGCCAGCCATGTTGTGCAAACCTATGCTGTGGTTCGAGCATCAGATGGCGCGAAGATATTTTCTGGCCGCGGCTTGTATCGCCTCCAAGACGGCAAAGTGGATGGCATCTGGGAAGATTCTCGCGGCGCAATTTTGGACCTGGCAGGCCGGTTTGAGGACGGTCAACTCAGTGTCATTTGGGGCGATGCGTCAGACGAGATCGGTCGCTCGGTCTATACGTTCAGCGAGGGGGAGATGCAGGCGCGCGATGCCGTCCTCACCGAGACCGGCTGGCGCGAATTCATGGCGATTGACTATCGGCGCGCGATCGAGACTCCTGCAACCGAAAGCGATTAAGGCCGGGGGCCGAAGCTGGTCGTTCCGGTCTCGAGCACGCGCCAGGCATGGTGCACAAAATCGACCAGCAAAGGCCGCGTGTCGCGCGGGTCGATGATCTCTTCGGCATAGAAGGCCTCGGCCGTACGGAAGGGCGAGGCGATCGCGTCGAAGCGTTTGTACAGGCTTTTGAGATAGGCCGCTTTGTCTTCGGCTTCGAGGATCTCTTTGCGATAGGCCGCCTCAATCCCGCCCGCCATCGGCAAGCTGCCCCAATCGCCGCTCGGCCAGCAATAGCGCCATTTGGCTTTGCTGGGGTTGAACATGGCGCTGCCCGCCAGGCCATAGGCTTTGCGGATGACCACGGCGCAGATCGGCACGGTCGCTTGATAGACCGCCGCCATGGCCCGGACGCCTTTGCGGGTGACACCGGCGGTTTCGTGGCGCACGCCGCTGGCAAAGCCGGGGCAGTCAACAAAGTGGATGACCGGCAAGTGGAAGGTCGAGCACAGGTCCATATGGCGGGTGACCTTGTCGCAAACATCGGCGGTCCAGGCGCCATCGAGGAAGAATGGGTCGCCGGCGAGGATGCCGACCGGATGGCCATCGACCCGCGCAAAGCCGGTGACGATGCCGCGGCCCCATTGCTCGCCGATCTCAAAGAAGCTGCCTTTATCGACGGCGGCAGCGATGATCTTGCGCGGCTTGTACGGTGTTTTGCCATCGGTTGGGACGATGGAGATAAGCTCTTCTTCCTTGCGGTTCGGGTCATCATTTGGCGGCGTGATGGGCGGCAGGTCATGCACACTCGAGGGCAAGTAAGACAGAAATTGGCGTGCCGCTTCGAAGGCTTCGGCTTCGCTTTCAACCACCGCGTCGACGGTGCCGTTGCGGGCTTGGATCTGCCAGCCGCCCAGCTCTTCCTTGGTGACATCTTCACCCAGCGCGCGGGTGACCGGCGGGCCAGCAACGAACACTTGGCTGAGCTCTTTGACCAGGACGGAGAAATGGCTCGCTGCGAGACGACCTGCGCCCATCCCCGCGCATGGGCCCAGCCCAAGCGAGACAAACGGCACTTCCGACATGCCGGAGACAATATACTCCCAGCCCGGGGTCTCAGGGATATCAGTGCGCGGATCCTGCTCGAACATTTTGATCGAGCCGCCACCACCGGTGCCATCAATCAGCTGCACAAGCGGCATGCGATACTCTTGGCATTGCTTGAGCGACTGCAAGAGTTTGCCGCGGATCGAGGCGTCTGCGGCTCCGCCACGGACGGTGAAATCGTCACCGAGAATGAAAGCGGGGCGGCCGTTTAGCGTGGCGCGGCCCATGACAGAGTTCGACGCCATGAAGCTGTCGAGCGTTTCGTCATCATTATAAGTGGCCCGGCCCGCAATCTTGCCGATCTCGTGGAAGCTGCCTGGGTCCGCGAGAAAAGCGACCCGTTCCCGTACGGTGAGCTTGCCGCGTCCCTTTTGGCGCGAAACCGGTTCCTCACCCCCCATTGTCTCCGCTAGCCGTTCGCGTTTGCGGAGCTCTTCAATCGATTTTTCCCATGACATAGCGACTGTTTCGAAACCTTCCGTCGCGGTTGGTCAAGCGCAAAACGCGCAGGCGAAATTAGGAACGGCTTTCAAGTTCCTGCAGTTTACATCAACGGCACCCTTGCCGAGCCCAGTTTCGCCTGCTTTATCAGCGCCAGGAGCAATTTATAGGAGGGCTTCCAGATGGATCTCGCTGAACTTACTTCAAAAGCAGCTGCAGCCGTTGCCGGCGGCGACAGTGGATTTGCAAAGAAAGTCAAATTTGACTTTGGCGATATCGGCAAATTGTTCATCGATGGCGCTGCTGGCGTTGCGAATAATGACGATGCAGAAGCTGATGCGACTGTAAAAGTCGACTGGGAAGACTTTGCCAAGCTGGCTGCGGGTCAAATGGATCCAACCATGGCCTTCATGCAGGGCAAGCTGAAAGTTCTCGGTGACATGTCTGTTGCCATGCAGCTGCAAAGCATCATGAGCAAGCTGTCATAAGCTTGATCGCTGATTGAATTGATTGAGAGCCTCATCCAGCTTACACGCGGGATGAGGCTTTTACTTTGTGGACGTAACCCATGGCTGCACTAAGCGAAGATCGAATTGTCGACGTCCCGGGTAATCCGCGCCCAGATGGCGCGCGGATCATTTGGTTTGAGGGCGTTGGCGGACGGCGCTTACGGGCTTGCCTTGCGCCAGCAACGGTCGCGAGCCCGCGCGGCACGACGATTGTTTGCCCCGGGCGGACTGAGTTTATTGAGAAATATTTCGAAGTCGCCCGAGAGTTACAAGAGCGCGGCTTTGCGGTTCTGATCATTGATTGGCCCGGTCAAGGCCTGTCGGAACGTTTGCTGGACGACCCGCAAAAGGGCCATATCGACCGGTTTGAGACGTTTATGGGGGCGCTTCGCAACGGTTTAGATGCGCTTGATGAATTGCCTCGTCCTTACGTCTCTTTGGCGCACTCAATGGGCGGTGCTATCGCGCTGGCGGCGATCGGCCAAGGCCTTGTGAAAGTCGACGCGGCCGCATTTTGTGCGCCAATGTGGGGCCTACCTTTGGGACGCGTTCAACGCTATTTCATCTGGGCCATGCGCGTCATGGGCCGATCCGATGATTTCGCACAAAAGCCAGGTCCGCCAGAGCGGTTTGAAGACAATGTCGTGACCAATGACGAACCGCATTGGCAGCTGAATAAAGATCTAACAGATGCGGCCCCTGAATTGTCACTCGGTCCAGTCACCTGGGGCTGGCTCGGCGCCTCATTGGATATTTTCGAAAGCTTCTCGAAGCCCAGCGTGTTAGGCGCCATCAATATTCCAATTTTTGTCGCCAGCGCCGCCGAAGAGAAACTCGTAGACAATCGCTCGCACGCTCATGTGGCAGAGCATTTGCCCAATTGCGAGCATGTCACGGTTGACGGCGCGATGCACGAAATCCTGATGGAAAAACCGGACAAACGCGCTGAGTTTTGGGCCGGATTCGACCGGCTGCTTGAGCGCGCGAAAATCTAGTCTGCCTTAAAGCCAGCTTCTTTGTGCGCGCCATCACAAAACGGCTTATTTGCGGATTTCCCACACCGGCACAAATAGGCTTTACGCCCCGACCAGGCTTGACGACCCGAGCCTGCGCGAATGGAAAAATTGCCGGAGACTTCAATCGGCCCGTCTGGAATCCGTTTGATCTCCAACGGGCCGCCCGCCTCAATCTCAGCCAGACCCGTGTCGCCGACTGCGCCAGCGTCCTGAAACGCGATATCGCGATGGGAATTGTCGCAGAATGGCTTGTTTTTAGAAGCGCCGCATCGGCAAAGCGCAGCCCGGCGAGACACGCTATGCATGTCATCCGCCGCCCCGTCCACGTTGAGGTCGCCGGTAACGTAAAGCGGCCCATCATTTGAGACCGTAACCATGTTCTCAGACGGCGCAGCTTCGACCAGTAATCCGTCCGCATCTTGGACGGCGAGGGCCCCGGTCGGGCAGCGCGCTATGACCGCCGACGTATCCGCACGATCAGCTAGGTTTGGATCGCACCAAGGATCCCGACCGGTCACAAACAGGTCGCCCTTTGCGCGGCCGCACTCGCCAACATGGATGCAAAGTCGCCGATCCCATGTCACCGTTTCTGAATTGCCTTTATATTCAAAAATTGTGGTCTTTGACATGGGGATCCTCCGGCGGTTGGTGCTGTGATTAGTGAGCGTTGGCTTCCGATTGCAGCTGGATATAGCTTTGGATGCCGATCTGCTTGATCAGGTCGAACTGTGTCTCGATATAATCGACATGCTCTTCCTCATTGGTGAGGATCTTTCCGAACAGATCGCGGCTGACATAGTCGCGGACCTTTTCACAATGCTCCATCGCGTCGCGCAGAAGCGGAATGGCGTCTTCCTCTAAATCCAAGTCGCATTTGAGGATTTCTTCGACGCTCTCGCCAATGCGGAGTTTTCCGAGGTCTTGCAGATTTGGCAGACCACCGAGGAAGAGTATGCGTTCGATCAACCAATCTGCGTGATTCATCTCTTCGATGGATTCTTTGTGCTCATAATCGCCGAGCTTGCTCACGCCCCAATCCTTCAGCATCCGAGAGTGCAAGAAATACTGATTGATCGCCGTGAGCTCATTCTTGAGCGCCTGGTTAAGGAATTCGATGACTTTCGCGTCGCCCTTCATGGCATAACTCCGTAAAACTACTTATTGGCCACAGAAATAGCTTTGAATTGCGGAAAATCAAGAAAAAACTCAATAAAAACAATTGAGTATGAAAGTGCGAGGCATTTGCAAGGCGACTGAAAATCACTCGCACCGAAGGGTGCTGATTTCGCAGCAAATTCTATAAAATAAAATTGGATCTAGTTCTCGCCTGCGCTTTGGCGCATCTCGAAGATCGCTGCCAAATCTTCATCCATCGCCTCGGACACCATGATCAGTGTATCGAGTGATTTCAAAAACCAGTCCTGATCGACATTCTCAAAATCGTCGGTTGGCTTGTGATAATCTGGATGATCTTCGACACCGAAATAGATGTGGGGAATACCTGCGCGGAAGAAAACAGCGTGATCAGAGAGCATCGTCCAATCATCGCGCGCCTCGCCTTGATCATACCCGCGTCTGATCGTGACTGGCGCGATCTCGGCGATCGCCTCTACGCGCGGCACCATGTCCGGCCAATGATGCGTACCAGAGGCCCAGAGAATGCCATTGTCGCCGCGCGAGACCATGTCGAAATTTAGATTGAGCGCAATCTTATCCAGAGAGACGGGCGGGTTGGTGATGAAATTTCCAGCGCCGCCAAAACCGTCCTCTTCCGCATCAAAGAACACAAACAATACATCATGCTTGGGCAGCGTTTTCGAAAAATGTTCAGCAATGGCTAGGGCGCCAATAACGCCGGACGCATTATCATCCGCGCCATTATAGATTTCGCCATCGCGCACACCGAGATGGTCATAATGAGCAGAGATCACCATCGATATGCCATTCGATTCGCGGCCCGGAATAAGACCGATCAGATTGACGCCATCTTTATTCGGAGCTGCGGCCGCGCCCGTCTCTGGATCGCTAAACGCGCCATACTTGAAGGGATGCTCAAAGCCCCCGCCGACGGGATCTACACCTAAGGCCTCCAGGCGCGCGATGATCATCTCGCGTGCTTGGGCGCTTTCGACGCTTCCTGCTTTTCGCCCTGCGAGCTCATCAGAACTCAAGGCTTCGAACAGCTCTAACGCAGGAGCGTCGGAAAAGTGTTTGGGGGCATAAGTGTCAGTTGCGGTGCCCGAGCAGGCGGAAAGGGCTGCCGCGAACACAACCCCAATGGACTTACGATAAATATTCACATCGACCCCTTTTTACGTCTGTCACACTCGTCGTTAGCATCGACTGGTCCGACCGCGCAAAAAATATTTTGATCCATTTCGCGAACGACCGCGTAAGAACTGCCAGAGAGAGCATTCTCTCCTCGCATTGGTGGGCGCGAGACGTTTCCTCCCTCCCAGTTTCGGCTACGCCGATCCGAGCCTACTTCTGGTCCACCGAGACAATATGCGCTTCAGCCATATACTCGGTGGATCTCATTTCATGAAGACGACTAACCGTCCGCTGGAATTCGAAACTGCCATCGCCTGTGGGGTAGAGCTGTTCCGGTTCGGCCGCTGCACTCGCGACAAGTTTGACCTTTGCTTCATAAAAAGTGTCAATCAATGCCACGAACCGCGCTGCTTCGTTCCGTTTCGCAGGGCTGAGCACCGGTATGTCTTCCAACAGAATGGTGTGAAACATCGCGGCGATGGCGCGATAGTCTTCGGCCCAAAGGGGTTGGGCGCAAAGCTCATCGAAGGTGAAACGCGCGACCCCAGCCGCTTCTCGGCTGACCGGCACTTTGCGACCTTTGACCGTCAGCATACAGCTTTGCGGCGTGGCCCCGAGCGTGAGTCGCTCAAACGCTCGGTCGAGCGGCGCGGTTCCTTCGCGCGTCGCATACCAAACCGGCGCCTCGGTCAAACGCTCCAGCCTATAATCGCGCTCGGAGGCCAGTTCGAAAACCTCGTTTTGGGCTTTTAAAAGCTCGATGAAGGGTAAGAAGAGATGCCGATTGAGCCCATCTTTATAAAGCTCGTCAGGATGCCGGTTTGAAGTTGCGACGACGGTGACGCCGCGTCTGAACAATTCTTCAAACAAGCCCGCAAGGATCATCGCATCTGCGATTTGAGTGACCTGAAACTCGTCAAAACAGATCAGCTTCGCCTCGGACGCAAATTGTTTGGCGACGGGGAAAATCGGATTTGAGACATCTTTGCGTTTGCGCGCGGTGTTTAGCCGGTCCTGTACGCGGCTCATAAATTCATGAAAGTGAACCCGCATCGCCCGCACAGGTGAGGCCGCGTAGAACACGTCCATTAGCATCGACTTGCCGCGTCCGACGCCGCCATAAAGGTACAGGCCCTGGATCGATTTCGGCTTAGAGAACCAGCCGCCTTTTCCGCCCTTTTTGAGACGGGACAGTAAATCATCGAGCTTAGCTGCCGCGTCCACTTGCGCAGGATCGCGGCTCAGTGCGCCGGATTCGATACGCGTGTTGAGGGTGTCGGTTACAGCGCCCAAATCAGCCGCCTCCAAGCGCACGGGCTATTTGTGCAGAGAAATTAGAGAAAGCACCTGGCGCGATCAGGATTGTTGTTAAAAGACCCGCAAAGGCGCCGCCTAAATGGGCTTCGTGTCCAATCGTCTTATTCTCGCGCTGCGCCAAAACCGCTGAGACGACGATAAAGGCTAGTCCCAGCACAACAGCCGGCATGAAGAAAGGGATCGGGAAGATCATCAAAGGCTCAAATGGCCGGAACAAGATAAAGCTCATCACGATGCCAGACGTTGCCCCCGAAGCGCCGAGGGCGCGGTAGAACGGCTTATTCTTGTTTTCGAGGAGCGCCCACGCATTGCCGCCTAAAAGCGCGAGGAAATAGATAATCAAATAGCCCGTTGGGCCAACCGCACGCTCAACAAATCCGCCAAACATAAACAAGACATACATGTTCACGAACAAATGCAGGAAGCCGCCATGAAGAAAGCCGCTCGTGACCATGCGGTGCCATTCCTTTTGCGACAGGATGGAGCCGACATGGAACAAGTTCTTTTCCATAAATTGCGCGTTTGACAGCGCATATAGGCTGGCGATCACGTTCGCTGCGATGAGCAATGACGTCACCGGAATCATCAAAAATTGATCCATACTCGCCCTTGCGCCTTCCAATCCGGCGCAATCCCTTCTTAGATCCTATAGCAGAACATCATAAAGATCGGTTCGGCGATCTCTGAAAAATCCCCAAGCGGCGCGATCTTGATCGATCGCATCGAGATCAAACCTTCTCGAAATTACGCCTGTCTCGGTTCGATCCAATTCAGCAACCACTTCACCTGTGTGATCGCAGATGAAGCTGGTGCCATAAAAGACCTGTCCGTCTTCGTCACCGATACGGTTTGCCGCTACGACGGGGATGACATTGCTGACCGCATGCCCCTGCATGGCGCGGCGCCACCGAGCCGCAGTGTCGAGCGAAGTATCTTGCGGCTCTGCGCCAATCGCTGTGGGATAGAGCAAGACATCCGCTCCCATGAGCGCCATCGCGCGTGCGGCTTCTGGGAACCATTGATCCCAACAGATGCCGACGCCAATCCGACCTTTCAGGGTCTCCCAAACACGAAAGCCGGTATTGCCTGGCCGAAAATAGAATTTTTCCTGATAGCCCGGTCCGTCTGGAATGTGGCTTTTGCGATAGACCCCAAGCGCGGCGCCATCAGCATCGACCAGAACAACCGTATTGAAATATTCAGGCCCATCTTTTTCAAAGATCGATACGGGGATCACCACCCCAAGCTCAGAAGCTAAGTCTTGCATCGCTAATACGGCGGGATGATCCGGCCACTCATAGGCCGTCGCGAAGTGAGCCTCGTCTTGCGTTTTGCAAAAATAGTGGTCGCTGAACAATTCAGGCGGCAAGATGATGTCTGCGCCCTCAGAGGCGGCCGACCGAATGAGATCGCTGACCGCGCGAATATTGGCCTTCATATCGGCTTTCACAAACCCGGACTGAAGCGCTGCGACATTGATGGTCCGACTCATTTTGTGGCCTTTAATGGTTCAGGGACTTGCTGCGTCATACAATGGAATGCCCCACCTCCGGATAAGATGTTTCGGGCAGGCAGAGCAATAATATTGTGATCCGGCATCAGTGCCTCAAGGGTTTCTACGGCTTGCGGGGCGAACCTGTCCTCATAAATCGGCAAGAAGACATGGCCATTGCTGATCAGAAAATTCGCGTGGCTGGCCGGAACACATTCGCCTTGATCATCTAACACCCGGCCTGGAGATGGTACGGTTACGACTTCGAATCCGCTCCTCCTCAGGGTCGCTTCGATCTCGGTCAATCGATCCGCATTTGGGTCATCCGGCCCAGACGGCGTTTGGCACAAAACGCGTCCCGGTCCAATAAACCGTGCAATATTGTCCACGTGCCCATCAGTGTGGTCGTTCCTGAGGCCTTCTCCAAGCCAAATAATCGTCTCGACACCAAACGCTTGTTTCAGGTGTTGCGCCGCGATTTGCTTTGTCCAACCGGCATTTCGGTTCGGATTGAGGACGCATTCGCGGGTTGTGAGCAAATGCCCCACACCATCGACATCCACCGCGCCCCCTTCAAGTGTGAACGGATGAGATCGCGACCCGATTTGTTCGACGCTAACTATGCCACCGGCGGTCATCGTATCGCCCGGCATGACATATTTTCCACCCCAGCCATTAAACTTAAAGGTCAGCGCCATCGGCACCTGGCCTTCAAATGCGACGATGGGTCCTGTATCCCGCAGCCAGATATCACCGGCCAGCAGGGTATGCAGCGCGACGCGGCCATCAGCGATCTCCGCTTCAAGCGCAAACCAGGCACTTCCATAGGCCTCTTTCGACCCGCAAGCGATCTTCACCGGCGTGACTTTACAAAGCGCGCGGACAAAACCGGCAATCTCTTGCCGAGCGCCCTCAAAGGCGTCGCCCCACTCGCCCCGCAAATGCGGCCAGCCGACCCAAACCGCAGCCTGCGGAGCCCATTCTGGCGGAACGATCAATGCGTCAGACATGGGCGCGGCTTTGCCATACATATTTGAGAAGCTCAAAGAAAAAGGGCGGCGCATTCTGCACCGCCCTGTTCAAGTTAGACTGGTCTGGTCTTTAGAAGACGTATTTCAGACCAAGCTGGATCTGCCAAAGAGAAGCAGAGTTTGTAATCCGTGTCTCAGCATCCGTACGGAAGTCGCTGAAGACATATTGACCATTCACGACGTCAACATTTGCGGTTGGTTGGAAGTACTCGTAGCGAACTTGCTCGAGGAAACCCCACTCGTCATTGATCAGGTTGCCGACATTCTCGATATCGAGGAATGCGATCAGACGATCCGTGTCACGCCAGCCTGGAACTGGGATCTGCTGTTGGAAGCGCATATCGACGCTTGTGTACCAACGGCTTTCGAACTCGTTCCGTGGCGCAATTCCGCCGGCATATTTGGACAGACCTGAAGACTGCAGGAATGCGAAGAACTCATCCGCTGCTGCTTGATCACCGCCGAATGAAGTAGAGGCGTCACCCGCAGTGAACGAGAAGTTCGGATCGTTGAACCCGGTTGGGACATAGATCAACTGACCTTCATCATCTGCAGTCCCTTCACGGATACCGTTAAAGGCTCGTGAAGCGAAGTCGCTGCGGCTACCAGTGCCATAATCAAATGTATAGCTGAATGGCTGACCCGCACGGCGGTTTGCAAACAAAGTGATCTTTGTTGGCGCGTCCTGAATGAATTCTTTTTCCCAATCGAGTTGGAGTTTGAATTCATGCTCACGATTATAGTTAGAGACCGCAACGATTGGGTTCTGACGGTCAAACGACGCATAGTCAGAATAGTTAGACGTCGCCGTCGAACTTGTTCCAGAGTGTGCGTCTGTCGCATCCATCCAGGTGTAAGAGAAGCTCGTGAAGAGCGAACCAAACGCGCCCAGATCATCCCAATCTTTAGAGATACGGGTCGTGAAGACTTGCTGATTACCTTTGTCGATATTGGTCAACACAGTGGCCTGTGGGGCCACTTGGACATCAGAGACTTCAACCGTTCCGTCGCCATCCGTATCAAACGCAGCGTTGGCTGCATTCACCGGAATACCTTCGCGGTAGAAATCGATGATTTGCTGGTTGCCAAGTGTGCCGATGAAGGCTGGGTCAAGACCACAATTAGAGATCGGACGATTATCTGGTGCAGCGCCAATTGGGTCGCCACAAGAGAAGTCAGTCCAGAATGGCGCATCATCGTTCACGCCATAAATATAGTCGAACGACCATTTGAAGCCTTCATACTGACCGATGTCGAAGAACACGTCAGCACCGATATTCGCGCGCCACAGAGATGGCACTTTGAAATCTGGAGAGAGCGCATTCACGCTACCGTCACCAGCCGTCAGAGCAGACGTCGCAGCGGCTGGCAGCGTGTTGATGTCGACATCTGTGATCGGGCCATCGAGCTCGACTTCGTCAATCGCAACACCAGTGTTTGAGTAATTGTTAGAGAGCCAAACAGCTGGGCTACCACCAGAGAACCGGCCAATACCGCCGCGCAATGTGATGTCGTCATTATAGGCATAGTTGAAGCCGAAACGCGGCATCAGAATGTCGAGACCGTCAACATCAGTTGAGTTCGTAAAGCCAGTCCGGGCAACGAAGTTTGGATTCTCTTCGATTTCACCATCAGAATCGTAGAAATCGTAGCGCAGGCCACCAGTCAGCGTCAGCTTATCAGTCGCTTGCCATGTGTCTTGAATGTACAAGCTGTTGACCGCGAAACCAAAGTTCGCAGCAGCATCGTTCTCATCATTGGTGACGGAGTTGTTATACTCAAGACCAGACGCAATGCGCGCTTGATAGTCTGCGAGCGAGTCGAATGTGTACTCACCCTCAGAGCCTGGAACAAACAAGTTAAAGGTTGTTTGGTCGTCACGCTCGAAACCAACTTTCAGCAGGTGATCGCCAAGGTCATATTCACCTTTGACTTTGATCTGCCAAAGCTCGTTTTCGAGCTCGTTCGCGTGGCGGAACCGGTCTGGACCAATGCTGACCGAACCCTCTGGTGTATCGATTTCGAAGTTCGCAACATCAGAACCAGCAAGCGCGATTTGGCCAGTGATCTGTTCTGAGTAAGCGATCTTAACTTCGGTTGAGAAGCGGTCTGTCCAATCAGAGAAGACTTGAACCGCATATGCGTTGGTCTCTTCCGAACGGTCATACCAAGTCGATGGAGACCCGAGGTCTGCACCATTATTACGCGGCTGAATTTCATTCCCTTCATTGGCAATGTAGGTCAGCTTGGCGCGGTGGTCATTGTTGATGTTCCAATCAAGCGTCGCCAGAAGTTTCTGGTCTGTGACTGGATCGAGGCCGCCAAACTGAAGCGGGTCAAAGCCGTACACGTCTTGAGTGATTTGGCGCACCTGATCGTAGGTCGCTTGGCTCACACCAGATCCTGCTCCCGGGAGATCGTCGCCGTCAAGCAGCTGACCAGCTTCGAAATCTTCATAGGCTGCGAAGAAGAAAAGCTTGTCTTTGATGATTGGCCCGCCGAGGGTGAAACCCCAAGTGGTTTCGTCGAACTCTTGGTTCACGTCATTGCCGTTCACTTTGTCACCGGCGAGGCTATCGTCGGTATAGAAGTAATAAGCAGACCCAAAGAATTCATTCTGACCCGACTTGGTCAGGATGTTGACTGTACCACCGGTAAAGCCGGAGAATTCGATGTCATATGGCGCAGCTTCCACTGCGAGAGTCTCGAGGGCGTCAACTGAGATTGGCGACCGCTGAGATGGGAAACCATTAGCGTTCAGGCCGAACAGGTCGTTAAATTTGATCCCGTCAATCGTCAAAGAGTTGAAGCGATTGTTCGTACCGGCAATCTTAATGGCGCCATCATCGGTTGGATCAACCGAGACAAGCGGATCAAGACGAGCAATGTCGCGGATGTCGCGTGAAATACTTGGCAGCGCTTCAATCGTCTCTAAGTTGAAAGAAGACCGTGGGCCTTGCGCCAATACGCCGCCACCGGAAGTTCCAGTGACCACAACGGTATCCATCGTGCGCTCGTCGCCGCCAACTTGAAGATCACCTGCGAAGGTTTCGTTGACTTGCAGGAATACGTTTTCGCGTGCAGCCGCGCCACCCGCGGTATCAACGCTGATCGTGTAAGGACCACCAACACGGAGCGAACGGACAGAGTAGACGCCGTTAGCATTGGTTGTTGCGGTATCCGTATTTCCAGTTCGTGTATCGGTGATGGTAACCGTCGCGCCGGCAACGGCAGCGCCCGAAGCATCAACGACCACGCCACGAATATTAGAGGTAGTGACCTGCGCCTCTGCCGGAGCGACGATCGCTGCGGTCATTAGGGAGGCGGCGGCCACACCTGATAGGAGTTTCCAGTTGGACATGAGTTTCCCCTCAAATTGCCACTATGAAGAGTAGCCCCATCTCGATGCTCGAGCAGCTACTTTGCGAGCCCTTAGGTACGCTGCACAACAGTTTTGTGACAGTATTGTAAGACATTGTTGAAAGGCCTGACTCATTTGGTTGGCATTGCAAATAAGCCACACATGCGGCGAAGGGTTTATGTCACCCCACAAGCCGCGTAAGGGAGCTTTATGACCCAAGGCTCACTGTTCCAGGACCGCCCCACAACGCTCGCGATCGCCCTGATTACAGGCTTATTGGTGGTACGTGTTGTTCTGCTGCTCGCCTCGCCGTTGGAGCTCTATGCCGATGAAGCCCAATATTGGCGGTGGGGACAGAGCCTGGAATGGGGATATTATTCCAAGCCGCCAATGATCGCCTGGATGATCCATCTCGCGACGGCGATGTTCGGAGATTCCGAATGGGCGATTCGATTCTTTGCGCCGATTTTTCATGCTATCTCAGCAACGATCTTGTTCCTGCTTGCTCGGCGTATGTTCACGCCATTGGCGGGGCTGTTTACCGTCATCACCTATCTCTTGATGCCGGGGATAATCTTATCCTCAGGCGTAATCTCGACCGACGGGGTCTTGTTTCCATTCTGGTGTCTGGCGCTGTATCTATTTTGGCGGCTGCGGGAACAAGACCTAGGCTGGCTCGGCATTGCCGCGCTCGGCATCTCGATTGGCGCAGGGTTTCTGTCCAAATATGCGATGATCTATTTCGCCATTGGCGTGGCGCTTACATGCCTGGTGGATAAGCCAACCCGCGCGGCCGTGCTGAGTCCGCAAGGCGTGGGGTTTATCGCGATCGCGCTCGCCGTGTTTGCGCCGCACCTAATTTGGAATGCTGCGAACGAATTTAAGACCGTCAGCCATACAGTCGATAATGCGAACCTCGGCGGCGAATTGTTTAACCTCGATCACCTGCCAAAATTCCTCGGCGACCAGATGGGCGTATTTGGACCAGTGGGCTTTGTCGCGCTGATCGCGGGGATCTTCTTCCTTCGCCCTAAACCTGAACTCGCCGATCTCGGCGATGCTGCTCACGCTCAGCGCGCAAAAGAGACATGGCTCGCCTGTTTCATCATTCCTGTCCTGACCATTATCGCTGTTCAGGCCGTACTCTCGCGCGCGCACGCCAATTGGGCAGCCACAGCCTATCCGGCGGCCAGCGTGTTTATCGGCGGATTTCTCCTCCGCGCGCGCGGATGGCGACCGGCATTCTGGGTTGGGATCGGTTTGCAGGTTGTGGTTGGCACGCTTGCGATTGTTCTGGCGATGGGGCCGCCGAATTGGAGTGCAGCGCTGGGCCGCGACAATGATCTCAAGAGGGTTCGCGGCTGGGAAGACATCAGCCAACAACTGGCCCGCGAGGTTGAACGTCTTCAGCCGACCGCAATCCTCATTGATGAACGCGAGATCTGGCACGGGCTGGACTATTATTTGAAAGACCAACTCAAAGTGCCGTTGGTCATGTGGCGCTATAATCCTGGACCGAAGAGCTTTGCTGAAGGCGTTGATCTCGCCGATTTAGACAGCTCGCGCGTGCTGGTGGCGAGCTTTCGCTCGCATTTACGCCCGCGAATTCAAGCTGATTTTGCGAGCTGGCAACCTGAGGGTTTTGTTGGTGTCGATCTTGGGCACAGATCAAACGGATGCCCTCTGCGCCGAGAATTGCGGCTCTATTTGACGAGCGATTATCAGCCGCTCACGCGAAACTCTGATTGGTTGCGGCAATTTAAAACTGAAGACCAAGATGGAAATCTCCAGGACTCGCACATAGATCGTCCTGAACGCTGCCCGAAATCCTAGCCGTCCCGCACTCCTTCCCTCAGAGAACCAATTTAATCCAATCCATATGGCCATATTGAAAGCCGTCTTAGGCCCGACCAATACCGGGAAAACTCATTATGCGCTGGAGCGTATGATGGGGCACACGACGGGTATGATTGGGCTGCCGCTGCGCCTCTTGGCGCGCGAGGTGTTTGACCGCGTCGTCAAAGCCAAAGGCGAACGAGCGGTGGCCTTGGTCACCGGCGAAGAGCGGATCGTTCCGGACCAGGCCCGGTATTGGGTCTGCACGGTGGAATCGATGCCGGTCGACGTCCGGGTCGAATGCCTGGTCGTTGATGAAATCCAAATCGCCGAAGATGAAGACCGAGGCCATGTCTTCACGGACCGAATTCTAAACGCGCGCGGCACGCAAGAGACGCTCTTGCTAGGCGCCGAGACCATGCGCGACGTACTGCGCGACTTAGATTTCGACATATCAACAGATGTCAGAGAACGGTTCTCGACGCTGTCCTATGCCGGGCAGAAGAAGATCACCAAGCTCCCCAAACGGACCGCGATTGTTGGGTTCAGCGCCGATAGGGTCTACGCCATCGCTGAAGTGTTGCGACGTCAGAAGGGTGGATGCGCGGTGGTTATGGGCGGGCTCAGTCCGCGCACTCGCAATGCTCAAGTGGCGCTCTATCAATCGGGTGAAGTTGATTATCTGGTCGCCACAGATGCGATCGGAATGGGGCTTAACCTGGATGTCGATCGCGTCGCGTTTGCCGGACGCGCGAAGTTTGATGGTCGGCGCCATCGATGGCTCAGCTCGGCTGAACTCGGCCAAATCGCTGGCCGGGCAGGACGGTTTCGAGACGATGGCGAGTTTGGTGAAACCAATGATTGTCCGCCCTTTGAAGACGAGGTCGTGCGCGCGATCGAAGATCATCGCTATGATCCTGTTACCGACCTGAGCTGGCGCAATAGCGATTTAGATTACCGCTCGATCAAAACCCTGATTGCGAGCCTCGCACGGCCAAGTCCGCATCCTAGTCTGCGGCAAAATCCGCATGGATTAGATGAATGGGTCTTGCGACGCATGGCGGAAGATGAAGCGATCGGTCCCGACGTCCGCGGCCAGCGCAATATACACCGCCTATGGGACCTCGCCCGTTTGCCTGATTTTCGCAAAGCCGGTCATGAAGGGCATGGCCGTCTGGTCCTAGGTCTCTCAGAGACCCTCGCTGATCCAGATGCGCGCTTAGGTGACACTGCAATGGATGAACGCCTGAAAGCGCTCGACAATATGCTTGGCGATATTGGCCTCTTACAACAGCGCCTGGCGATGATCCGAACTTGGACATACGCAAGTTTTCGCTCTGACTGGCTTGAAAATCCCAGCTATTGGCGCGAAAGAACGCGTGATATTGAGGATCGCTTGTCAGATGCTTTGCATGAAGCGCTGACACAGCGTTTTGTAGATCGACGAACAACGGCCCTGATTGCAGGATTGAAAAGGGAAGACCTCTTGAGCACTGACGTTTCCGAGACCGGAGAAGTAACCATTGAGGGACATATGGTTGGCAAGCTTGTCGGCCTAACCTTCGAACCGGACTCCAATGCCTCGACTTTGGAAGGTAAAACGCTGCGCAGCGCAGCGATGCAGGCGCTCGAGCCGATTATCGCAGAACGCCTAAAAGCGATCGCTGGCGCCCCTGAAGCGGCACTCGCGCTGAATGACCAAGCGCAGATTATCTGGAATGAAGCGCCGGTCGCCCAACTCGTGGCTGGGCCGCATTGGCTGGCACCGTCGGCCACTCTGATTGGCGGTCAGGATGCCGAGGCCCATCAGCAAGATGCAGCTTCGACCAGATTGAATGAATGGCTCGGCGCAGAGATCCAAAAGCGTCTGCCAACCCATTTCAAACTTAAATTCTCCCCAGATGAAACGCAGCTTGATGGGCTAGCACGCGGTCTCGCTTTTCGCCTGTTGGAAGCCGGCGCCGCCTGCGACCTGCGCGGTGAAGACCGCGCTCTTCTGCCGGGGCCTGAGGATCGAATAAAGCTCAAGGAAGCCGGCATTCGATCTGGCCGAATTGCAGCGCACGTTCCGGATGCGCAAAAGCCAGCAGCGCAGCGCCTGGTTGCGCTGTTGCAAACCCTAGCCGATGGCCGGGAACGTAAAACAGCGCCCGAAGGCGCTGGAAGCTTTGAGCTCGATGGCTCATGGCCAGATGAGGATCTCGCAGCTCAAGGCTATTTGAGATTCGGCAAACGCGCTGTCCGCGCTGATCTTGCTGAACGGCTTGGATGGGAGCTGTCTAAGCGCCGCAAAGAAGCGGATCAGGCGAAGTTTGAAATCCCGCCTGAGCTTGCCTCAATGGTTTCTTGCCCGCTCGAAGACTTTCACAATGTGCTGAAAGGGTTTCGCATTGCGCCGGCGGAAAAGGATCCTGAAACTGGCGCTGTAAAACTATGGCGGTTCCAGTCGAAAGCGCACCTCGACGCGCAAGAACAACGCCGCGCAGCGCGCAAGCAAAACCGCCCGCAAAACAAGTCTAAAGGCGGTCCGCCACAAGGTGGGCCGCGAAAGCGCCCAGATCGCGGTTCAGGCAAGCCTCGCCCCCATGGCGGCGGCCAGCGCCGTCCTGCGCGCCGTGAGCCCGATCCGGATAGCCCGTTCGCCGCGCTCGCAGCTTTGTTGCCAGAAAAACCGAAACCGAAGCCCAAAAAGCGGAAGCCGAAGAAGCCAAAGCCTGCGTCTGAGAGCACGTCCGCAGCCCCAAACGCACCAGATCCGAAAGCGCAGGTAGACGCAACGCAAGCGGCGCCAGCCGACGCCACGCCCGAGACACCACCGAATGAGTGATGACAAAGCCGAGGGCATCCGCCTCGATATTTGGCTTTGGCGCGCCCGGTTTTTCAAAACGCGAGCGATCGCAACTGACTATGTGACCCGCAAAGGGGTCCGCATCACAAAACATGGGCAAACCCGAAAGACCGACAAAGCCGGGCAGCGTGTCGGGCCTGGGGATATCTTGACCTTTTACAAAGCCAAATCGATTGAGACCGTGGAGATTTGCGATATAGGCGAACGGCGCGGGCCAGCTTCGGAAGCTCAGACTCTTTACAGACGCCTGCCGACCAGCGCATAAGACGGCCATGTTCGGATTTCTTTCTCGTATCTTTGGCAGCGATCGCCCTGAAGCCCCAGTTCGCGACCTTGACCCGCATGAGGCAGCAGCAGCGCTGCTCGTTGAAGCGGCGCTTGTCGATGGGGTTTATGCGAATCTCGAGAGCGACATGATCGCTGAGATCTTAGTCACCAGTTTCAATATGAACGCCGATCGCGCCGATGAAGTTCTGCAGCGCGGCGAAATGATCGCTGAAGAAGCGACCGACACGCATGCGCTGACGCGGCATGTGAAAACGCTGGAGCAAAGCGAACGCGCCAGCGTCGTGGAAGGACTGTATCGCGTATCATTCGCCGATGGCGAAGCGTGCAAATACGAAGAATCATTCATTCGCCACGTCGCCAGCCTGCTCCATGTCGATGATGTGACCCGCGCTCACGCGAAGAAAAGAGCAGAACTAAAGGCACCGTGACAGTCCGGTGCATTGACTTGTTCCTACACCAAAGCCATGTGCTGCGCTGCACTATGAATTACAGAGCCCGCTAATGACCTATATCGTGATGGATGCGTGCATCCGATGCAAATACATGGACTGTGTTGAAGTTTGTCCTGTCGACTGCTTCTACGAGGGTGAGAATATGCTGGTCATCCACCCGGATGAGTGCATCGATTGCGGCGTTTGCGAGCCTGAATGCCCGGTTGAAGCGATCAAGCCCGATACCGAGGATGAGCCAGACGCAAAATGGCTGAAGCTGAACACTGATTATGCGAAAGTCTGGCCGAACATCACGCGGATGAAAGAGCCTCCAGCGGATCGCGAAGATTTTGCTCAAAAGACCAATAAATTGGCAGACTTCTTTAGCCCGAATCCGGGCGAAGGCGACTAGAGCCGGATCGGCCCACGTTCTCCCAAAAAGTAGCGCGCAAGATCGGCATAATCGAGCACGAGCGAGCCCGCCATCACGGCAATCGCCAGCCACAGCCAGCGTCCAAACCAGGTCCGTTCGACGCCCGCTGTGCCTTGCAAGGACAGCATGTAGAACAAAGTCGGTGTCCAAAACAGAATATGCCCAACACCGAGAATGCGGGTGAAGCCGAACTGCGCATAGATCAGAATGGTCATCGCCATTCCCACGAGAACGCCCAGCAATATGGCGCGGCCTTCAGCGCGAAACAGCGCAAACAGGACCGATCCTGATAAAACGCCGATAAGCCCAGCCAGCCAATATCTGACCCAGTCCGGACTATTCGCCGTGAGGTCGGCGTGGAATTGAGTGAATATGTCCACTCCCCCCTCCCTTTATTGGACCCGTTAAGGTTCAAACAAATTCGTCATATCCGCGAACGCTTTGAGCTCGATGGCGTTACCCGCTGGGTCTGCGAAGAACATTGTCGCCTGTTCGCCTGACTCTCCCTCAAATCGGACATAAGGTTCGATGATAAACTCGACTTTGTTTCGCAAGCGATCCGCCAATTGCCGCCAAGTTGCAAGATCCAGCACGAGCCCAAAATGCCGAACCGGCACCTGCTTGCCGTCCACGTTCGATCGCGCCGCCTGCGCGCATTCCTCAGGCGCCAAATGTGCGACGATCTGATGGCCGAAAAAATCGAAATCCACCCATTGATCGCTGCTCCGCCCTTCGGCGCATCCTAGGAGGTCGCCATAAAAGCGGCGAGCGGCCCCGAGATCATCGACGGGAAAAGCGAGATGGAATGGCGGCATGCCCGAAGCTGTAACAAACACGGCAGATTTTGTCATCTTGCAAGATCCGGCGTAGGTTGGGATCGGATCATCATTTGAGATGGTACTGTTTTGCAAGGAGCTCCATATGCGTCCCCTCATCGCGATTGCCGTATCTGCCATGGCCGTTGGCCTTAGCGTCGCCCAGACGCCAGAAGAGATGCTCGGCCCGGTCGACCTCTCGACCCCTGAAAGCGCTGTCTATTCCCTGATGCGCGGGATGTATCAGGGCGACGCGGAAATGATCGATGAAGTTATGCTTGAGGATGGTGTGTTTCGGCGGGTGCTGGGGGATGGCGGTGTCAGTCCGGACGGGTTAGCAAACTGGCGCGAATGGGTCAGCACGCTCGAAGTCGGAAGCGCGCACGAGGATCTGTTTGCGGTTCAGTCTGAGCAATTTGGCAATATGGCGACAGTCTGGGCGCCCTTTGTCATCCGCGTTGATGGCGAGATCGTCAATTGCGGCGTCAACACGATGACGCTCGCGCAAACAGAACATGGATGGAAAATTGTCTTCGGCATGGATACACCCGCACCGATAGAGACATGTGACACGTTCAAGGCGGAATATTCCGCAAAATAACACCGTCCAAACCGGGGCGAGCTGAACGCTAAGAGCGATGGAAACACCTGCTAGCCGCTTGATTCTATTTTGAATTACCTGATGAGACAGCTGTAACGCGCTGCAATAATTAGTTTAATTTTTTCAACGCATTAGTGACCCATCGCT
The DNA here is from genome assembly GCF_056850855.1 of Hyphomonas sp. ske169. Classification (NCBI taxonomy): domain Bacteria; kingdom Pseudomonadati; phylum Pseudomonadota; class Alphaproteobacteria; order Hyphomonadales; family Hyphomonadaceae; genus Hyphomonas; species Hyphomonas sp. ske169. The sequence continues at coordinate 1,585,257 of NZ_CP096146.1, forward strand.
TGCTCGCTTGTGCGTTAGATTAACCAATATTCACATTCGGTTCACTTTGGCGCTTAGATATCGAGGCGCGGCAGAGGTCTATGGTTAATCAGCATTCGTGATGGAGGCGAAGCTGATCCCAAATAGATGACCAGACCCCCTCTGCTCGCCAAACAAAGGGGAATAAAAATGCGAAAGTATCTATGCGTAACGGTCGCCACTGCGGCGATCGCTATGACCGCTCATGGCCAAGCGGCGGACATGCCGCCAAATGCAGAAGCGGGCGAATGTTATGCGCGGGTTCTCGTCCCGGACACGATTGCAGTTCAATCAGAGCAGGTCATTGACCGTGAAGCTTCGTTCGAACTTAAACTCGTTCCAGCGACCTATGAGACGGTCACTGAGCAGCGTTTGGTCAAAGAAGCATCGACCGTCTATCAAATGGTCCCTGCGGTCTATGAGACGGTTACAGAAACCATCATTGTCGAGCCAGAGCGCGAAGAGAGCATTGTCGTGCCAGCGCAGTATGAGACTTACACCGAGCAAGTCTTGGTTCGTGAAGCCTATACGACTTGGAAAAAGGGCGATGGCCTGTATGGACGCGATCGCGAGAATGTCTCAGCAAGCGACACAATCGCCCTCGCAACCGGCGAGCTTCTGTGCCGGGTCGAAGTTCCTGCCGAGTATGAGACGGTGACCAAAACCCGCCTCGTTTCGCCAGAGCGAACGGAAGTTCAAATCATTCCTGCGGTGACGAAAACAGTGACCAAGGAAGTGGTGGTCGAGCCAGCGCGGGTGGAAGAAGAAATCATTCCAGCCGTCTATGAGACTGTCACGCGGCAGCAGCTGGTGACTGAAGCTTATGAAGAGCGGATCGAAATCCCCGCGACTTATAAGTCCGTCGAGAAGCGCGTGGTCACAAATGCTGGCGGTCTAGAATGGCGCCAGGTGCTTTGCGAAACCAATGCAACGTCTGCCACGATCAGTCAGATCCAAGCCGCGCTAACCAATGCGGGCTATTCGGTTCCCGCCGATGGTCAGTTTGGCCCAGCCACATTGCAAGCCATGGAAGCGTTCCAACGCGCCAATGGTCTGCCGATCGGCTATCTGACCATGTCAACTGTCGAAGCCTTAGGCTTGGCGCTGTCTTAAGACAGACCTCCGAGGTGATGCGGGGCGATAAGATCCCGCACGCCTCACTCCACAAAGGGGACTATGGGCGACCTTCGGGTCGCCTATTTTTTTGTGAGCCGCCCGGCCCTCACGGACTATCATAATCTTCGATCGAACTCATGCTCAGCGCATAAGCGGTATCGCCGAGCTCATTCTCGGTTTTCTCGGTCGAGAGCGTGCCTTCAATCCAATAGGGCGCCCAAATGTCTGAGATCTTGATCGCAGGGTCCGCGCGCACAAAAACAATCTGATTGGGCGGCGGGGGCGGCGTGTGAATACAGGCGCCCATATAAGGCACGAACAGAAACGCGCTATGTTTGCTATCGGACTTGTAATCAAACGGCACAACATAGCCCGGCATCCGAATGAGAACGCCATTTAGCTCTTCGACCGTTTCAAAGCCCCCCAGTTGCGGCATGAAATCAAATTCAGAGCCTTCTTCAATCCGCGCATACGGGTCGGCCGCATCAGCGAGCGTCGTTGTGTTCGCCGCATAGCGCTTTTCGAGCATGGCGTAGAAGGCTTCATACTCGCGCATTAAGGCCTCTTCGCTGCCCTCCGGCATCAAGTCTTCCCACATGATCGGCAGCGGATCGCCCTCTTTAACACCCCAATAGACCGGCTCTGTTTCGCCTGTATCTGCGGGGGTGTCAGGCGTCGTCTCTTCCGAGGCGCCTGGCCGCTCGAACGCAACCGTTTCCGCGCCCTCTGGAAGCGGCGGCGGGGCCTCAGCCGCACTGACCGTTTCAGGCGCCGGATCTGACCCGCCGCACGCCGTCAGCACTAGACCCGCAATGGCGATCACAATACTCCGCCCAATCATCAAGCTGCACACTCCGCAACAAACCAGGTGACCATTTGCGCTGAATCGCCGGCCGAAAGAAGTTCCAAATTCGTCATGCGCTTCGCCTATGCAGCTGGAATGCTGTTTTGCCCTTGTCAAGCACATGTGTCGAGGTAAAGGTAATGTTATACTGTCACTTCACGGTGGTTCGGATCAAACCGATGAGACCCCGGTACAGGGAAGGGACAGGCAACAGAATTGGCGGCACGTCTCCCAAAATAGTGCGGCCAAGACACTTGCGACTATACCAGTGGTCGCCATTGTCACTCCAAAGCGAGGGCCTCCGGGTCCTCGCTTTCCTCCCAGAAAAAGTAAGCGGGACGTGCAGGCTGAGCTCTAAAACAGGGCTCAGTCCGCCGTCTCCAATGTAGGCGCCTGATATCGCACGCCAAACCGCTCGATCGAGCTGGTCGGCGGTTCCGGGCTGAGGCGAACCACATAGAGCCGATCATACTCGCTCTTCTCGTCAATCCCGCTGCCAGGATCACCGCCCAGCGCGGCCGCTAAAGTCGGAGTCGTGTTCGAGTGACCAACGACCAGATGCGTTCCAGGCATCGCGCGCAGCTGATCCGCAAAACCGGCAAGATCAGAGGCATCATATAGTTGCACCTCGATCCCCGTCTGCTCGGCAATCGGAGCCGCGGTTGCCAATGTACGCCGGTATGGGGTCGAGTGAATATGCGTCAGCCCTTTGCCTGCCAAGATCTCCGCCAGCCGCTCGGCCCGGGCTTGGCCCGCTTCGGTCAAAGCCGGATCATCGCCGCTTTGTTTCTCAGCATGGCGCACCAGATAGATTTCAAGCGTTTCCCCGGCTGCCGCCATCGGCGCAGACCCGCTATCCACCACCGCACATGCACTCAGCGCAATAAGCGCCAGAGCCATTCCAAATTTCATCGCCTTATCCCTCACCTATTCGATTGATGCGTGGGATTGGCATAGGCGTGTTTTCCGCGGGCACCAACTCCGGCGCATCTATCCCACGCTCCGTAGATACCTGCGCAGGCAGGTATCCATGGACCGCAATACACCCAAGGGTCATAAGGTAAAGATCCGTCCCTGGACCCCAGCCACCCAATCGAGTTGGGCGCAACGCTCCGCTGGGGTCAGCGGATATTTTCCAATCCCCCAAACGCCCTCATCCTGAGCGAAGTCGAAGGATGAAGGGCGGGGCTTCCTGTGCCAGCCGCCTCACCCTTCGACTCCGCTCAGGATGAGGCGATCCCAGCACCAAAAGCCTCACAGGCCAAAACCTTGAGGGGAGATAAGAGGCTCGGCGCGCTTGGAACAGGCGCGAGGTGAACTGCCGCTCTCTCGAGACGGCGTAGTTGCGCTTGGTCAAAGCGCGCCCATGGCGGCATGTTTTCAACTTTGGTCTCCCGGATCTAAGTCCGGGACAACTCCGGGGGGATTGCTCTTACAGGTTCGACCCTCGCCATCGCTCATCGTAGCAATGGGCTGAGCTCCCCCGACTGGCACCGCACAAGGGGTTCGGAGCCCCAAGCCCAGCCACCAGACCGCCACTCTCCCCCTCTGCCAAGCCGATCCGGACAAGCCTCTCATCAGGAGAAGATGCGGGGAAGTGTAGAGAGCACGGAAGTGGGTCGGATTGGGTGGCTAACTGTACGCTAAAAGAGATCGTCAATGAGCGATGGATGCAGTCTAGTTCCGTACGTTTCCCGATATCTGCCGATCATCACGAACGCTGCAAGCAAAAAAAGCAAGCTTGGCCACCATGTGCGCTCAATTGGAATCCCAAAAAAAATCGCGGTTTCCCGACCAAAACTCTCAACTGTGAACAGGTAAAGCTCCGGCCCGAATATTCCCAATATCCCTAGCGTCAAGCCGATACCGCCCAAAATGAGATACAAAAAAGTATCTATCGGGTTCGGAAACATTCTGCCGAAAATTTTCATTCGCTTGGAACGTCTAACGCGTCCAAACTTCACACCATTCGGTATACCTTTAACTTCTCCCACAATTTCCGGCTTCGTTCCCGAACCGGTGTGGGTAATTGCAACTCGGTATCCATCCTTTGAGTTTAGATAGTCAAAATCGAGCCGTATCGAATTTTCTGATATCAATGCCGTCGCATTGTTAGAAGAACGAGTACTTGATTCAATTTCAGCATGCAGGAGTTCGCCGTCTGAAAGTACAATTCGAGGTGGGTCTATCGTTAACAGCTGATCTCGAGATATTGTTTCATCACCGCTGTTCCAAATTATGATGCGGCTAACATAAACTCGGTCAACCTCAACTCCATCGACTAAAACTTGTAATCCAGTTTTTTCCGACAATGCTCCTCGGTTAACTATCGGCTGCAACAGAGTAACATAGTTGAGTTTGCGGCGCCTCCTTTGGAGAAAGTAAATCAGTATCGCGAGGCCGATGGCGATGAGACCAATAATATTTCCCCACATTCGTTTGCCTTGTCTTCCCTGGATTCTTTATTCACGTCTTTGATAGGTTTTGCGCTGTGCGAAACCATAGAATGATTCGTATCATCCAGATTTGTGTTGGTTTCTCGGCCCTACTTTCAAAGTTTTTGAACAACTCTGTGAATTGCACTTGCCTTCCGTTTATTTTGCGTTGTGGATTTGGGTTCAACCGATCTCAATACTTACCCACTGGCGCACCCAGGGTAAGTCAGCCCCGCGCTTACGCTTGGGCCTTCTCCGGGAAATCGCTGCACTGGAGCGATTTCTAATCCTACGTCGCATCCAAATAAATCTGCGACCCCTTCGTCTTAAACTCGGCGCTCTTCTCTTCCATGCCTTTGCGGGCTTCGTCGGCTTGGCGTTGTAAGTCGGCTTTCTCATTGTCTGAGAGGCCGTCAGCATAGTCGCGCACTTCGGCGGTGATTTTCATGGAGCAGAATTTCGGGCCGCACATGGAGCAGAAATGCGCCACTTTGTGCGCTTCTTTCGGCAAAGTCTGGTCGTGATACTCGCGCGCGGTTTCGGGGTCGAGCGAGAGGTTGAATTGGTCTTCCCAGCGGAATTCAAATCTCGCTCTGGAGAGCGCATCGTCGCGGATCTGCGAGGCCGGGTGACCTTTCGCCAAGTCGGCGGCATGGGCGGCGAGCTTATAGGTGATGACGCCGGTTTTCACATCGTCGCGGTCGGGCAAGCCAAGATGCTCTTTCGGGGTGACATAGCAAAGCATGGCCGTGCCGAACCAGCCAATCATCGCCGCACCAATGCCAGAGGTGATATGGTCATAGCCCGGCGCGATGTCTGTGGTCAGCGGCCCGAGCGTATAGAAAGGCGCCTCGCCGCATTCTTTTAGCTGCTTGTCCATATTCACTTTGATCTTGTGCATTGGCACATGGCCCGGACCTTCAATCATCACTTGGCAGCCGCGCGCATGGGCGATTTTGGTCAGCTCACCAAGGGTTTCGAGCTCGGCAAATTGCGCCGCATCATTGGCGTCAGCGATCGAGCCAGGACGGAGGCCATCGCCGAGGCTGAAGGTCACGTCATAGGCGCGCATGATGTCGCAAATGTCGGCAAAATGGGTGTAGAGGAAACTCTCTTCATGATGCGCCAGGCACCATTTCGCCATGATCGAGCCGCCGCGCGAGACGATGCCGGTCACGCGCTCAGCGGTGAGGTGGATATAAGCCAGCCGCACCCCGGCATGGATGGTGAAATAGTCGACGCCCTGCTCACACTGTTCGATCAGCGTGTCGCGATAGACCTCCCAAGTGAGATCTTCAGCGACGCCATTCACTTTTTCAAGCGCCTGATAGATCGGCACGGTTCCGATCGGGACCGGGCTGTTGCGGATGATCCATTCGCGCGTGTTGTGAATGTTGCGGCCGGTGGACAAGTCCATGACATTGTCGGCGCCCCAGCGGGTCGCCCAGACCATTTTCTCGACTTCTTCTTCAACGGATGAAGCGACGGCGGAGTTGCCGATATTGGCATTGATCTTGACCAGGAAGTTGCGGCCAATGATTTGCGGCTCAAGCTCCGGGTGGTTGATATTGGACGGGATCACGGCGCGGCCGCGCGCAATCTCATCGCGGACAAATTCTGGGGTGATGAATTCCGGGATTTCAGCGCCAAAGCTCTCGCCTTGTTCGATTTGCGCTTTGGCATTTTCGACCGCTTCCTGGCGGCCGAGATTTTCGCGCTCGGCGACATAGATCATCTCTTTGGTGATGATCCCGGCCTTGGCATATTCGAACTGGGTGACCGGACCCGTGCCAGTACCGCGCAGAGGCTGGTGCTGGATCGGAAACTCGCGGGCGAGATATTTGCCGGTGGCCCCGCCATTGTCTTCGGGCTTCACAGAACGGCCAGCATAGGCCTCGACATGGCCGCGCTCGAGCACCCATTCAGTGCGCGGGCGGGCGAGACCTTTTTCGACATCAATCGTGACGCTTGGGTCTGAATAGGGGCCAGACGTGTCATAGACCGGAACCGGCGGCTCGTTCGCCGTGGGGTGGAGATCAATCATCCGGCGCGGCACGCTGAGCGACGGATCGGCCTGAGGGTGAGTATAAACTTTCCGGCTCGAGGGCAGCGGGCCAGTGGTAACCTCTGGGGTTTCGAAATCGGCTTGATCAACGGGTTTATTCATAGCGCAGTCTTTCTGTTTAAGCGTTGGGGCGCGAGGATAAGGGCTAAGACCCTGCCTTCATCGCGGCGATCATGTTCGGGTCAGTGAGTTCTATCCAGACGGCATTGGCGGCGGCGAGCACGTCGCCATCGGCATCGACAATCGCGGCATCCGCGAAGTTCTTGCGGCCCTCAACGCCGCGCGGCCATGCCATCACAATCAGCTGTTCGCCAGGTGCTGGGCGGCGGTAAATCTCCGCTGTCAGCGTCCCCAGCAAGCAGAGCTTGGTGTTGCCATGGCGCAAGGAAAAGGCCGATGGGCAATCCAAAGCCGACCAGAGGATTTCGGATCGAATGAGGCCATCTTCGCCAGCAAAATCCGCGTGCGGCACCCAGGCATCGGCATTGACCGGACTGTTCGGCACAGGTCCCGTGAATAGGCGCAGCGCATCACCAGGGTCTCGCTTTGGCCCGCAGACAAAACAGTGGGCAATCGGGTGATCCTCAGCATCTTCCAAATAAGCTGCATGGGCGGCCTCTAGCCCTTGCACGGATGGGATGTCTGGCAAGTCAATTTCGACCTCGCTGGGCACAGCTGAGGCGAGCTTTTGGTCGCCAATCATCACTGCGACGCCCTCACCCTCGGCGATCACGGTCAGTTCGGTCTCTAGAGGTGGCGGCGCGGTGATGCGGGCACGAACTGGTCCTTGGATGAAATTCGCCATGCGGCCAGAAACATAGCCGCCATTGCCAGAATTAGCAGGGCCGCAATAGCGTCGATCAATCGTGAATGATCCGAGTGTTTCGCTCATCGGTTCCGTTCCTACGCCGGTTCGCGCGCCTTCCGATAAGACTGCTAGCCGGATCAGGTTCTAAGGGTGCTGGAGCGGATCGGCCCCATCTCAGCGCTTCCAAACGCGCCCCTCGGATGGCGCTTAGAATAGACTTTTCCGCGGCGACAGCAAGCGCTTATTCGAGGATGACTGGGGCGGCGGCGGTATTCCTGTGTATCACCGGCGATGCCAGCGCAGCTTTGCACTCCACTCGATTGGGAGGCTGGTATCCATGGCTCGGAATTCCCAGCGGTCTTTGTGGCAGACACATGTCCCTAGACCCCAGCCTGCGCTGGAGTCGCCGGAAATTTTGTACCCATCTCACGACCACGCTCTACTAACCTCCGCGCGGCAGGGTCAAATAGCCGAGTGCCATATCAGTCACTTCGCCAATCATGGTCTCGTCATCAAGCTTTGCGGCTTCGATCAGGGCATCGCTTGGCATCAAAGCGGCGCGGATAAAGATCGTGTTGAAAAAGACGCCCAACATGTTGGTGGCGCGGTCATGGTCTATGAGTGTGATCTCGTCTGCATAAATGGTCAGCAGGTCCGAAATCGGCCCAAAACTTCGGATCACCAGCGTCGCCCAGTCGTCTTCTTCAAGCTCCGGGTGCAAGCGCGCATAGGTGTGAATGGCCCGCAGGATGTGGCCATTCTCGATCGTTTGCGCGTGCACAGCTTTGGTGATCTCAAACAGCGCCACACGCAAGTTGCCCATGGCACGAAACGCGGCCGCGGCGTCTTGTTCTTCCGCAACTTTCAGCCGCGCCTGAACTTGCTCGCGCCATGCCGCCAGCAGCGCCTCTAAGAAGGCGGTTTTGTCTTTGAAATGCGAATAGACCGAGCCGACGGCGACGCCGGCTTCCTTGGCGATGTCTTGCACCGAGATGTTCTCAAACTCATGGCGTCGCAGCAGGCGTTCAAGCGCCGCCATCAGCTTTTCTCGGGTACGAATGGCGCGTGTTTGTTGAGGGCGCTTCGGGGCAGGATTGGAGGGGTGGTTCGGCGCCATATCGGTCTCATTTCAAAAATTGAACTTGAATTCATATTCAGTTTAATCTATATCCCTCTCAATTGGAAGCGAAATTAGAGGCGAAAATGTCGGTATTGAATGCGACGGGACTATCTCTTGTGGATATCTTTTTACTCGGCGTGATTATCATTGGGCTGCCGCTTGAGGCCTTGCTCACACTCAACAAAAGCCGAGCGGAGCTGGCTTCGGGAAAACCTGGTGTGCGCGTGAAACACTATACGCAGACGATCTTCTTGCTGTGGGGAGTCGCGCTGCCGATCCTGGTCTTATGGGCAGCAAGCGGTCGGGATTGGGCTGATCTTGGCTTTACGCTGCAATCCGGATGGGGCCCGATGGCCGGCTGGGGGCTCGCCGGTCTGGTCGCGCTATTTTTTGCAATCCAATTCACGGCCGTCGTGAAATCGAAATCGGCGCGCGCGCAATTGCAAAATGGCCTCGCCAAGTCGCCAATCATGACCAATTTCCTTCCCCACTCCGACGAAGAGCGTAAATTGTTCCACTTGCTCAGCGTCACCGCCGGGATCACTGAAGAGATTATTTTCCGCGGCTTTTTGATCTGGGCGTTTAGCTTGTTCGTACCGATCTGGATGGCAGCACTGGCGGCCTTGTTGATCTTCACGATTTTGCACGCTTATCAAGGCGCTGCGCAATTGCCAGCTGTGTTTATCATGGGCGGGCTTGTGACTCTGATTTTTGTGCTGTCAGGCTCGATCTGGCCGGCCATCGCGATCCATGTCTTTGTTGATATGATCAACAATTCGATGACTTGGGCGGCGCGGCGGGAGATTGCGATGGCTTAGCAATACAAGCGCCACTAACAGAGCTTAACAGCACATGCCGTTCTATTAACCAAATGCTGACGTCTGGGCCCGAGATTGAGGCCAACCGATTCTCTTATCCAGCGGAGACCTCAAATGGCGGACGCAGCAGCCCTGGCCCCCACAGCCGCCGACATGGCGCGCACCAAAGCCACGCGCAAACCGAAACGACCGAAAGTCAAAGTCGACTTTTGGGCGACAGACCTCAATACGGCTGAAATCGGCATCATGAAGCGAACTCAAAACGAGGCCGCCTCTGATCAGTTCACCAAGGATATGGAACTCTATGGCCAGACCGTCATTGACGGTAAACGAGAGGCGCTGATCGGCTATCGCCAGGAGCTGTGGGATGGCAGCGAGGGGTTTGACCGGCGGTTGGTGATCCGGCTGTTTTCAGAGACACTGGGCTGGCGCGGCACCGCGGAAATGCTGCTTGGCCGATCGGTGCAATTGTCGCTCGCCGCGGGCGGGCAGCCGGTGCCGGTCTTTTCAATCAACCTGGCGCGCCACAAACAGCTGATCCAGCTTGAGCGATGCGCGGTGAAATGGCCGTTCATGCCGGAGAAATATAGTTTCTTCATTCAGACCAAAGACAGCGTCAAATTCTACACGCTGCGGCGACATTTAATCAGCTTTGGCGCCGACTATAGTCTCTATGATCATAAGGGCCGCAAAATTGGCGTGCTTGATCACCAATTGATCAATCTCGGCGGTGCCTGGATGATGCGTCTGGATCCTGAGCATCGCACCCGCCAACTTGAAGCTGTGCTCGAACTGTTTTGCGCAGTGCTGAAATTTAATCGCGCCAGCAAAAGCCATGTGCGGAAACTCTCAGAGCAAGTCTTACGCGGAAAGGTTCATCCTGACTTGGATCATGAGGAAGAAGACCTCTACCTCAATCCGCGGAAACGCCGGTAAGCGGCTTCTGGAGCACCACACACGACTGGCGATACGGCCAGATCATCCAATAGAATTTTTTCATTGAGCGCTTCCACTTGGTCCACCCCAAGAATGGAAAGGGCAGCCTTAGAATCTGCCGGAAAATGATCCATGGCCGCTTCTTGAGATTGTCGCGATAAGAGCCAGTATTGATAATCTCAGCGACGAGAACCTCATGCGCTTCGGTAATCAGCGCACTGATTTCATCCGGCGTTGGACGGAACATTGTATCAATTGGGTCGCGATGGTGGGGATAGCTTTTCGGCACGGTCATCACCAGGCGCCCGCCCGGCGGCAGCAGACGAAAGCAGCGATTGGCGAACTCTGCCGGATCAAGCACATGCTCTAACACATTGTTGCAGAAAATCGTGCGCGGCGCGGTTCGTTTGATTTCGGCATAGCCCGCCTCGTCGAGCAGGTTGGCAGAGATGTCGATCCCCTCGCCTTCTTGCAAATCCGAATGAATTATCGTGATCCCCCGCGCCATGAGAGGCGCGAATAAGTCATTGTGAATATACGGCTTTTCTTCCGTTCGAAAGGCGAGGGTTTGGCTGCCAATGTCGAGAATTGGCGACAACGACTCGGCCGGATAGGCTCGTAGCGCCTGTTCGATCCATTTCGCCTCGACTTCCTGCACCTTGGTTCCCGCTTACGTTTTTAGATCCCTAGGCGGTTATCACCAGCTTTCGCAAAGACTCAAGGATCAGGTCACAGGAGCTCTGATTGAACCTGTTTGGTCCACCCCACATGAACATCTGCGCCGCTGACAATCACCGGACGTTTGACCAGCGTCGGATTGGAGATCAGTAGCCCCTCTGGTGCACCTTCCCGCTCGGCTTCGCTTAAGGTCCGCCATGTCGTCGACCGGCGATTGACCAGTACATCAGCGCCAGCCTTTGCGAGCCACCCTGGGACAAGGTCTTCGAGCTTGGCCTCGGCGCGGATATCGACGAAATCATAGCTTTTACCCGCCGCCTCAAGCGCTTTCATCGCTTTCTTGCACGTGTCGCAATTCTTCAAGCCGTATAGGGTCAGCGCCATGTCGTCTCCTTGGGTCCGATCAAGTTCGATCGTCGACATAAACCTCGCCATCCAAATCGTCGAGCTTGGATTGCAAATGCGCGCGGACGTCTTGCACCGCTTGATTATAGATGCCGGGGCCAAGTGTTTCGAGCATCAGATCCAAGATTTGCTCAGCGCGAAAGTCAGACAGACGCTCGTCAAATTCAGCTTGAAACAGGGTCTGTAACTGACCCGTCAGGCGCTCGCGACGCTCAGGACTGAGTTTGATCTTTTTCATTCGTCTTCCGGCTTTTCCAAGGTCCGCGTTTCGCCCGGCAGGTGGAAGAAGTCAGCGCCGGTGACCACCAATTGGGGCGGCACCTCCACCGGTACATGGATACCAGTTACGTGCTCGCTATTTAGGCGTTGATCAAGAATAAGCGGCCCATCGCCCATCCCGAAAAACCAATAAGGCGGATAGGCTGTGTGGGTGCGTTTGGCCTGCCAATGTTCCTCTAAGGGCGCGAAGTGAACATCATTGGGATCGGCATCGCCCAAATGCATCACCGTAATGCCATCGGCCAGGGTCACCCGCCAAACCAGGTTGGAGACGTCCGCACGACCGGGCCAACCCGCATGCGGAATGCGCACCACATCGATCTGCAGTTCACCTTCTTCAAAACTCAGCGGCGCGTCTTGATACTCGAGCGGAATTTCAATCACGCGTTCGAAGATCTCTTCGCTTTCAGTTTCTTGACGCATCCATTCCGCCGCTTGAGCAGGGACATAGGCCCGCACATGCTGATGCGTATCCAGATATTTGATCACTTCATCGACGGAAAAATGATCGGGATGCATATGGCTGATAAAAATCGCATCCACGGCTTCAAACGGCGCTTCGCCAGCCATCAAAGCCAGCCGCATCTCTTCTGGCACCAATTGAAACGTGCCGAACCCGTTCGGGAACAATGGATCGAACAAGACCGTCGTATGGCCGTCGCTAACCATGATGCCTTCATTGCCGAGATAAGTCGTCTCTGCTGGTGTTTCAGGATGCGCGTGCGCGAGCGGCAACCAAAAGCAGGATAGCAAAGACAAAATTACGGTGCGCATGACAGTCTCTCCCGGGTGGATCGGCGATATTAAACCAGTGTAAACACGCAGGCGCTAGGGCGAATGTATGACGAGGGGTCGTTATCGAATACTCGCCGGACTAGCGGCATGCGCCTTTGGCGTGGGCGCGGCCTATGCGGCCCCAGGCGACGTTCTCTTACAAGATGATTTTGATAGCGGCGCCGGGTGCGGCACGCTGTCTCCGCTCTGGACAGGATCGGATAGCAATCTCACCGGCGTCAGCACACAAACCTCAAATTCAGGATCCTGTTCAGCCTTTACCCGCGGCGACGTTGCGACACTGACCGGCCCGATCATTGACCTGTCTGCGGTGACCGGCGCGACCCTCACCGCCTGGCTGCGCCAGGGCCTCGACGCGTTTAGTGAAGATGTCGATGCGGGCGAAGACTTTGTCTTTGAATATCTAGATTCCGGCGCAAACTGGATCCCGATTGAAACGCTGTTTGGTGCGGGCCCAAATGGCGAGATCACCAATGTCAGCCTAGATCTTCCCATCGGCGCACTGCACGCAGGTTTCCGCCTCCGTTTCCGACAAACAGGTGGCAGCGGCGGCCCACCGGCGAATGGCGGGATCGGCTATGATTACTGGCATATCGATGATGTGCTCTTGGTTGAAACCGGAACACCGCCACCCGTCGAGCTACCGTCCGGCATGGGCGTCGGCCTGTGCGAACGGTTTGAAAGTGGATTTGGCAATTGGACCGCAACCAATGCCACCCGAGCTGGGATCAATGGTGATACATTCCAATCATCCAGCAATGCGATGTTCTTGCGCCATGATACCGTGACGGCGACCTCACTGGCCTTTGATTCTGCTGGCATGACCGATATCGATGTTTGGGTGCGTCGCGGGTCAGATACGTTTTCAGAAAATCCTGAAAGCGGTGAAGATCTAAGCTTTGACTATCTCGATGCCTCAAACAATTGGGTCACGCTCGAGACTTTTCTCGGCAGCGGTACGCCCGGTGAGATTCTAGAACGGACCTATGCCGTGCCCGCAGCAGCATTGCACGCCAACTTCCGCGTCCGGTTTCGCTTGAGTTCTGGCAACGGGTCGGACTTTGATTACTGGCATGTTGATGACCTTTGCTTCAATCGCGGCGAACCTGATTTCCTCGTCACAAAATCCGTCGCGATTGTGCAAGATCCGATCAATGGCACGCTGAACCCGCTCAGCATTCCTGGGGCTTGGGCGGTCTATTCCATTCAAGTTACCAATACCGGACGCGGCATTGCTGATGCGGGCACGGTGGCGATTGGCGATATGCTTGACCCCAATACGAGCCTGTTTACCGGTAACTTTAACGGCGCAGGCAGCCCGTTCGTGTTCATTGATGGCAGCGGGTCGAATGCTAGCGGCTTAAGCCTCGATTTTGGCAGTCTCGGAGACGGCAGCGACGGCGTCACGTTCTTAACCTCGGGCGGCGGGAGCATGACGCCAAACGGAGGGTTCGACCCGAGTGTTGCGGGCTTCGATTTGCAATTTGATGGCGCGATGAATGGGGCGAACGGCACCGCCAATCCGACATTTACGATCCAGTATCGCGTTCAAGTCGAGTAGCTATTCAACCACGGCAACGATTGGCCCAAGATCAGATCCCACTTCATTGCGGTTGATCTCTGGTGCAAAAATTCGGCTCACTTGGCCATCCAAGAAGAGCGCATTTGGCACCCCGATTTCATCCCGAAACAAGGTCGCGAAATCATGGAATGTCACGGCACTGTCTGAAATCGCGAAATAGACCATGAAGCCATCTTCGCTGACCCCAACGCCGTTTCGGCGGCGGTGCGAGGTGCCATCTGGATTTAGGCCGGGATGAAGCTCACCATTGATCACCAACATCGGTCCTGATTGCGTCGCATAGATCGGATCAATGCCGAGATCGAGATAGGTTTGGCTCTCATACACGCCGGCTTGAAAGCGCGCGATCCAGAACACGCCATTGGGCTTGAGGTGGAAATTGCCTGGCCCATCATTGGTGTTCACAGTGGCCCGGTCGCCATGCTCATCGCGATAGAAGCCAACGGGGCTTCGATCTTCGTGATACATCCCGCCATTCATCGCAAAAATCAGCCGATAAGCCTGCTCATCGAGCTCACGTTCAAGCGTGGTGAACTGTCGATAAGGCTCCCCCTCCGCATCGCTGTGGAACAGGCGGATCTCATGTTCGGACATCGAGAATGCGCAGACCGTATAGGCGTCGCCTTTATGGGAAAGTTCCTTGCAAGCGCGCTCACCTGATGCAGGCTCAGGCCCCGCTGGCGCTTCGGCACACGCGACCAGCGACCACAAGATGATGAGGAAGAGAGCCCAGAGGCGCAAAATGATCTCCTTCAACAGCAGGCGACGAACCAGCCCCACTAGACGATGGCGGGGTTCGCTCAGCCGATCAACGCAGTGTCTATGTGAATGTGGCGCGAAAACGGCCACGGGCCTGAAATCGGTGCAAGAATTGGCGCAAGCGCTAGCTACGCGCGGCTTTCGCCAGATCAATCCACTGCTCGACTTCGCTCTTATCGACATTATTGTCCCCGCCCCAAAGTACACGGGCCCCTTGCGGTGTGTCGAGGAAACTTGTGGCCGCATTGAACACTTTCGTCGCGGAGGCTTTGGCCAGGTCTTCGGCATTGCGAATACCGGCGCCAACCAAGATCTGACTGTCGAGTACGCGCAGACCCGGCGCCTCGACCATCAATCGCGTTTGGTCCTGCCAATCGATCAATGTGTCGCTTTTGATATAGCGGACATTCAGTGCTTGTGCGGTGTGTGCGGGATCGGCTGCAAGCAAGTCGCCAATCGTAATGATGTCGACTTTCTCGAGGCGCGATGCCGTCTTTGGACCGATAGAGGGCGCGTCCACAACTGGCGAGTCGAGGGTTAGAGCATTGAGGCGACGCGCCTCTAGTTCGTCCACTTCCTCTTCTTCGACGCTTTCGGCTTCGACAGGCTCTGGTTCGGTTGGCGTGTCTAGCGTCACTTCTTCGGGTTCGGCCTCATCATCGGAAGCGTTGAGTTCGGCCAGCATCGCTTCTGCGGCCGAGGCTGCTTCGGCAGCGATGGCGGCGTCCGGTTCTATGGCTGGTTCAGGTTCTGGCTCGACCGGCGCGTCTTCTGGCTCCGCCGGTTCAGCGTCCACCGCTGCAACCTCTTCGGGAGCCTCTTCCGCGACCGCTTCAACCACTTGCTCTGGCTCTAATTCTGGTTCTGGCTCCGGTTCTGGTTCATCAATCGCTTCGGCGTCATTCGCGGCAACTGGTTCGATTTCGGCGATCTCTTCGGCCGGCGCTTCGACGATTTCCGCCTCGGGTGGATCGAAAACTTCTGGATCCGCCGCAACCGTTGGCGTGCGCTCGACCGGCTCTTCCACCATCGCGCCCTCCACAGGGACAGGCACAACTTTCAGCTGATACTCAACCGGCTGAGGATGCTCAGGCAGCGGCACATGTTTGGTACCAATCGGCTTGATCGGCATCATGTCGAGCCATTCGAGCGGTTGCCGCAGGATATGTTTGCAATGCAAAGCCCGGATCTTTTTGTCGTCGGCGGGCAGGTTTTTCACCACTTTCCCCGTCTCGACGAATTCCTCATACATTTTCTCGACGGTCTTGCGATCGCTCGCGTCGGCCATCCGCTTGGTGATTTTGCGGATCGGGATGTCGAGGGCAGCAAAATAACCCGGCAGGTCGAGGTCCACTTTTTGTGGCTTCACGCCGGATTCCGCGAAGGCGCGTTCAAACAGAACCGCAACCCCCGCCGTCGCATAGGCGACCAAGTCGGCGATGATATCGAGAAGGGTCTGATCCAAGCCTTCGGGCGGATTAGCAACGCCTTTGTGCAGGTCATAATGATCAATGAAAGTCTGATAATGCGGGTTCGAATATTTCGCGCCCGCCAGCACCATATCGGCAACAAATCCGACCTCAGTACCGGCATGGACGTGCGGATAGCCGCGTAAATCAATCAACGCTTTGATTGTGTCGCGAGACTTTGCGATCGACCATTCGAGCGCCCGGTGCATGGTGCCTTCTTCTTCGCTTTGCGCTGTATGGAAAGGCTGAATTGGGTCGGCATAATAATGGGTCAGAACGCCGAGCGCATAGGCCGCCTTGGACCATTTCTTTTCGCGCAAGGCTTCCACCGCTTTGCCATACCATTCCATGGCGGCATCGCGCGCCCCGCCCCACTCGCCATCTTCGACATGCAGGACATGGTTCTGGAAGTCTTTAAATTCAGCATCCGGCGCCTTGGCACCCTTTAGAAGCTGCGTGTGATGCTTCAGCAGCAGGTTCTTCCAATCGCTCGCATGGTTCCCGCCCAATAATTGCAGCGCATCAAATGCGATGAAGTGATGGGTCGAGCGACAGCGATGCGCAATAATGACAAGCTCTAGCAAGTTCATAGTCAGTCAGCCCTCTGACAGCCTTGTTTGAACGGCCAGCCCTAGGGTGATTTGCGAGTTCCACAAATGTCACTTCTGCGGTGACGGCCGGCGTCCAGATGGTTAACGTTTCCCTGACTTTTGGGCTGAAACAGTTAACAGCGGTTTAACCTTTTGGCCAGATTCAGCCCGCCTTATTCGACGATCGCGCGAAATCGAATAGCGAAACTGGGGTCCGGCGCGGTATCAATTCGCTGCCGCATCGCGCCATCTAGATCGAAGCGAACATGGGTGATCGCTTGATCCGCGCCATCCGCATCGACGCTCGGCGTATAGGTAAAGGTCACGCCATCGGTTGAGAAAGAGACCCCGTCAGAGGCGCTGCCCGCCCCGCCCCAACTTAGCGACAGGTCAGAGGTGGTGGAGCCGTCGACCAGCTCAAAGGCGGCGCTGCCAGCGACGATTAGTTTGACGTCGTCAGGCAGGTTATCGGTGATCGAGACGCTGCCATTATCGAGGCGCTGCCCATCATTGGTGACATCGATCGTGTATTCAACCACCGCGCCAGGCAGCGCGAATGGTGATAGGGAGCCCACCGGGTCAGAAATCACCACAACTGATTTCTCGACATTCGGTTCGGCTGAACAAGATTGCGGCGCGCTGGTGGAAATCGTCGCATTGGTCGACACACATTGGCTGGCGCGCATCGAAAAGTTCGCCGTCGACATATCTTGCCAACTGCCCCCGGGGGCCCGAGCCTGCCAGCCAACCGGGCCATCGCAGCAGCCTTCGAACCCGAGCGCTTCGTAGCGATGCCAGCCAGCATCGAGCGAGATCGTGCCTTCTAGAACCTGCGGGGCATCATTAAAATTCCCGGCCCACCACAAATCATCATTCCATTGCGCCTCGAGCTCAGTTTCCTGGACATAAAGGTGTCCGCCATGTCCGAAATCAGCGCCGTAACGGAAGCCCCACAGTCCGGCCGTGGCAGGGGTCACTTCGATCATCGCGCTAATGCACCAGCCGAAATTCCCGTTCGAGCCACCAAGCGCACGATTATTGAGGCCAGAGATCGATGTTCGGACTTGATCGGCCACATCCGTGGTGGCGTTGATATAGGCCGCTCGCGCACTCGCCGCATCGGTGGGGTCAGCGGAGGATACCCGCGATCGCAATCGCAAACCAGAGCTTGGAAACACGGCGTCTGTATCGCCCGCTGAGCTTAAACTTGGGTCGCCATAATAGACATAGACGCTGGTTGAGCTCAGCGGCCCAATGTTTGGCAATTTCACATAGAGCGTCGCGGTGCGGGTGAAACTGTCCCAGCCCGTTACGATATGGTCGACGGGCGTGACATCATCACTTGCGAGAACGACCCGTACATCTCGGCCATCGCTGGTGAACACATAATCGGCAGGGAAATCTGCGGCGGTCAGGTCGATCCGTGTTTCGTCACTGTGGCCTGACGCATTTGCGGTCACGGTCACCAGCGTGCGGTGCACATTCATACAATCCCAAGCCGCAACGCTTGGAACGCAGATCACCGCCAAGAGGAGGCCTTGGAAGAATCGGCGCAGCTGAATGAAATGTCCCACGGGCTGAGTTTAGAGCGGCGTCAATGATTCGAAAACGCGCTTTCTCAGCTATTTGGTTTTTCGCTTGATCGGCCGCATCAGCCCTTCTTGCGCGACGCTGGCGACCAATTGCCCATCGCGGGTGAAAATCGAGCCGCGATTGAAGCTGCGCGCGCCGCCTGCATAGGGGCTGTCCATTGTATAGAGATGCCAGTCGCTGAAATTGATCGGCGCGTGGAACCACATGGCATGATCCAAGCTGGCCGACATCAACTCGCCGGTCATCCAAGATACGCCGTGTGGGCGGTTGCCCGTGCCCAGCAAAGACATGTCGGACGCATAGGCCATCAAACAATGGTGCAGCCATGGCTGCTCATCAATCTCGCGGCGGACCCGGAACCATAGGTGCTGAACATCACTGACTTTTTCAGGCTTTAACGGATCGAGCGGATCGACTTCGCGGATTTCGATCGGGCGCGGCCGAAGAAAATGCCCGCGATGGCGCTCGGGCAGGCGTTCCGCGAATTTTTTACGCCACTCGATCCGGTCATCCAGGCTATCGGCTTCGGGAACGTCCGGCTTTGTGTGCTGGTGGTGCCAACCGTCTTCCAATTTGTGGAAGGAGGCGGCCATATTGAAGATCTGTTTGCCGTGCTGAATGGCCACGACGCGGCGGGTGGTGAAGCTGCCGCCATCGCGCGACCGGTCGACTTCATAAATAATCGGGATCGACGGATCGCCTGGCCGCAAGAAATAGGCATGCAATGAATGGCAGGTCCGGGTCTCTGTATCGACCGTGCGATAGGCCGCGACTAAGGATTGTGCGATCACTTGGCCGCCAAATACCCGCTGATTGGTCTCATTCTCGGGGCTTTGGCCGCGAAACAGATCTACTTCCAAGCGCTCAAGGTCCATAAGATGTAGCAAATCGCCAACAGGATCTGACATTTTGAGCCCCTTTCAGAATAAATATTGCTGCGTCATGCGTAACAAGTATGCCAGATACTGGAAACCATGCGACACGCAACCTAGGTGTCGAATAGATAATCAGTGGGCTGGAAACAAGAAGTGAGGCGATATGGGTTTGTTTCAAACCATTAAGCGTGAGGCGAACACAATCCTCACCCTGCAACGGGTAAAAAAATGGACCGACGATATTGCGCCGGATTCCAAGAATCTCGTTGCTGACGATTTTGAAGCAGTGGTGGATAAATACCCGAATAATGTCGCTTGGCGGTTTGAGGGCAAACTGACCACTTATGCGGAGATGGACGCGCTCGCGAACAAAGTCGCGAACTGGGCGCTCGGCCTCGGCCTGCAAGCTGGTGACGCCGTCGCGCTGTTCATGGAAAACCGGCCCGAATATGTTTCCTTCTGGTATGGCCTGTCGAAAATCGGCGTTGTGGTGGGGCTGATCAATCACAACCTGACCGACAAAGCGCTGGCCCATTGCGTGAACATCGCAGATGCCAAACTGATCCTGACTGGCGCGGATCAAGACGAAGCTATTCGCAGCGCAGACGGCTTGTTTGAAGGCGATCCGAAAGTCTGGTCCTTTGGCGGCGGCGAAGGCCAAGACCTAACCGCTGCGCTGGCGGGTGCATCCGAACTGCGCCCCGGCCGCGAACACCGAGCCCAGCTGCTCGGCAAAGATCTCTGCCTTTATGTTTATACGTCCGGCACGACAGGCCTACCAAAAGCGGCGCGGCTTACCCAAGCGCGGACGCAA
Source organism: Hyphomonas sp. ske169 (assembly GCF_056850855.1). Classification (NCBI taxonomy): domain Bacteria; kingdom Pseudomonadati; phylum Pseudomonadota; class Alphaproteobacteria; order Hyphomonadales; family Hyphomonadaceae; genus Hyphomonas; species Hyphomonas sp. ske169. The sequence continues at coordinate 1,605,256 of NZ_CP096146.1, forward strand.
GGCATGATGCGGTCGTTTATCGGGCCGTGTAAAATCACCTCGCGCGACCGAATTTACATCACCCTGCCCCTCTATCACGGTACAGGCGGCCTCTGCGGGGTTGGCCAAGCGCTGATGACCGGCGCGAGCATCATCTTGCGGAAGAGATTTTCAGCCTCGCAATTCTGGGATGACGCTGCCGATCAGGGCGCAACTTCGATTGTTTATATTGGCGAGCTGTGCCGTTATCTGGTCAACTCGCCGCCGCATCCAAAAGAGCGCGCGCATCAGATCCGCACCGGATTCGGCAATGGCTTACGGCCCGACATTTGGGAAGAATTCCTGACCCGGTTCAACATTTCCTATGTCTGCGAGTTTTATGGCTCGACTGAAGGCAATGTCAGCTTTCTCGGATTCGATGGCAAAGTTGGCGCGGTTGGCCGGATCCCCAGCTATCTCGAAAAAAGCGTCTATGGCCACGTCGCGTTCGTAAAGTTTGACGTGGTCGAGGAGAAACCAATTCGCGGCAATGATGGTTTCTGCATCAAAGCGCTTCCAGGCGAACCGGGCGAAGCGATTGGCAAAGTCGGCGATGATAGTCGCACCCGCTTCGAAGGCTACAATGACGAAGAAGCGACCAAGAAAAAGATCCTTCGTGACGTCTTTGAGGAAGGCGATATGTGGTTCCGTACCGGCGATCTGATGTCGAAAGACGCAGACGGCTATGTCTATTTCATCGACCGGATCGGCGACACGTTCCGCTGGAAGGGCGAGAATGTTTCGACCAATGAGGTCGCTGAATTTGTGGCGCGCGCGCCGGGTATCTCAACCGCCAATGTCTATGGCGTCAGCGTCCCGGGTACAGATGGCCGGGCCGGCATGGCGGCGATCACGACCAATGGCGAGGTCGACTTTGACGGCCTGTATGCATGGCTCGGTGAGCATCTACCAAAATATGCCATCCCGCTTTTCATTCGGGTTCAGAGAGAAGCCGAAACCACCGGCACGTTCAAATATCGCAAAGTCGAATTGGTGAAAGACGGCTTTGATCCGTCGATCGTCAGCGAGCCAATTTGGTACTATGATCCACAGACCAACAAATATGAGCCGCTGACACCAGACGCGCATGAAACAATCCTCTCCGGCGCGGTGAAGTTCTAAATGTGGCGGCGTGTCATCCTCTGCGGCGCCCTGCTCTCGGCGTGCGGTAGCCCGGATGCGCCAGCGCCTGAAGCGCGTTATTTCGAACGACTGAGCGCGCTATGCAATGGTGAAGCTTATGCGGGCGAGCTGGTTAGCACTGATGCGGCCGACGCGGATTTTCAGACCGCGGATATGCGCATGGGCCCAGCCACTTGCGAAGGCAATACGATCCTGATTCCCTTCGCAGTCAATGACGATCGATCGCGGACCTGGGTGATCACGCGCACTGTCGACGGCGTGCGCCTCAAACATGATCACCGCCACCGCGATGGTAGCGAGGATGCTGTGACCCAATATGGTGGCGACAGTGATGGCACTGGCACGATTGCCGCGCAAGATTTCCCCGCCGATGCGGAAACCAAGGATTTGTTTGTCCGCGAAGGCATAGAGGTCTCCACCCAAAACACGTGGCGGATTGAGATCGAGCCCAGCGCCAAATTCACTTATCAAATGAGCCGACCTGAACGCTTGTTTCGCGTCGAGTTTGATCTCACCACGCCAGTCGAAGCGCCGCCGCCCACATGGGGCGCGGCCCCGATCGAATGAGCGAGAATGACACGCCTTCCGGCCGGGTTCTAATTATCGCGGGCTCGGATAGTGGCGGCGGTGCGGGGATCCAAGCGGACCTGAAGACCGTCACGCTGCTGGGAGGGTATGCGATGACGGCCATCACCGCGATCACCGCCCAGGACACGACCGGCGTGCATGGGGTTTGGCCCGTCGCCATAGATGCCGTCACCGCGCAAATGCAAGCCTGTCTCACCGATCTTGGCGCTGATACGATCAAAACCGGCATGCTCGGGTCCGCACCATTGGTCGAACACGTTGCGGAAACGCTCGATACTTTCGCCAAGCAGACCCCGCGCGTCGTCGATCCGGTTATGGTCGCAACTTCAGGGGATCGATTGGTCGATGAGCACGCAATCAGTGCCATCGCCTCCCTTTTGATTCGAGGCGCTGCTCTGGTCACACCGAATGCACCAGAGGCCGAAGTGCTAACCGGCAAAGCGGTCGATGGCATTAATGGCCAGAGACGCGCGGCTGAGGCCTTGCTCGAACGTGGCGCGAAAGGTGCGCTCGTCAAAGGCGGACACGTGCCTGGTGCGATTATCCAAGATGTCTTGCAAACCGAACATGGCGAGTGGATCTTTGAAAGCGCGCGGATCGAGACCAGCTCGACGCACGGCACAGGCTGTACGCTGGCAAGCGGTTGCGCCGCTCTGCTCGCGCAAGATCTGGCCATGCATGACGCGGTTGCCCAAGCGCGTGACTATCTCCACGCCGCCATCGAATACGCCCCGCAGCTCGGCAAAGGGCATGGACCGGTGGCACATAATTGGCCGATTTTGAATCAGGAAAACTGACGGGCCGGATAGTTAAATTCAGCAGATCAGCAACACTGATCGACCGCTTAGAAATCATGGTTTGTGCTTTACTGGTGCGTGTGACAGCTTCCGCCTCCTAAACACAGGAGGTTTCGATGGCACCCATTCCTTTTGCACAAATCGACGCGTTTGCGAGCAAGACCTTTGAAGGCAATCAGGCCTGTGTGATGCCGCTCGAGGCCTTTCTGCCAGATGAAACGCTGCAAAAGATCGCCGCCGAAAACAATGTCGCGGAAACCGCCTTCATTGTGCCCTTAGGCGACGGCGCTTGGGAGCTGCGTTGGTTTACTCCAGCCGTGGAAGTGCCGCTTTGCGGGCATGCAACGCTCGCATCCGGCCACTATCTTTATACGATTGGCGGCTATGACGGCGCTCAAATCCGGTTCCAGACGCGCAAATCCGGCGATCTTTTTGTGTCACGCATGGAAGATGGTCGGCTCGAAATGGATTTTCCATCGCAGCCGATCGCTGACACGGACGTCGATGCCGAAATCTCCGCAGCGCTCGGCAAGTCGCCCGTTCAAGCCTTTGCTGGGCCTTGTTATGTGTCGGTCTATGAAACTGCGGCGGAGATCAGAGCTCTATCGCCGGACCTTGAACGGCTCAAAACCTTGGGCAGCAAGGATGCGAATTGGGGGCTTGGTAACTTTGGCTGCCTCGCGCTGGATGGCGACGAGGTTGATGTCACAAGCCGTTTCTTTGCTCCTGGCAGCGGCATTCCAGAAGATCCCGCCACGGGCAGTTGGCACTGTATGATCGCACCTTTGGTCGAACGCTTGACCGGGAAGACAGAAGCAACCTGTTTCCAGGCCTATCCTGGACGCGGCGCCTATATCGAGACGGAGTTGGTCGGGGATCGGGTCAAACTTCGCGGCCAGAGCGTGACGGTGATCGAAGGGCTATTTCACTTATAGCCGGGGCGCGCTGGCCCTTTGGGAAACCCAAACCCCGCCAAGGATCAGCGCGAAGGCAACGAACGCGTTCCAGCTTTGCATCTCTGCAAAGGCGAAATAACCGACCACCGCTGAACAGATCGGAATTGTGTAGCCTGTCAGGGATATGAAGGTCGCGCTGGTCCGCTGAATTAGGATAACATAAAGCAGTGACGCCATCGCCGTCGGTCCAATGGCAAGCCCAATCACGCCAGCAATTGCGCTGCCGGATGGCTGGAGCGTGTCATAGTCAACGAACGCGAGAAGCGGCCATGAGATCACCGCGCCGAAGCAGAGAAATCCAGCCGAGAACACGAAGGGTGGAATGTCTTTGGCAAAGCGGGCGGTGATTGAGGAGGTGGCATAGAAGAACGTCGCGAGCAAACACAGAGCTTGCGCCAGCACGCTGGCCGAGCCGAACGAGGCAATCGCTTCTGGCCCAAACAGAATGGCGACCCCGGCAAACCCAACCAATATCCCGAGCACTTTGCGCACATGCATTCGGTCATCATGGAAGGCAAAATGCGCCATCACCGCGACGAAGAGCGGCGCAGCCGAGACATAGAGCGCTGCCAGGCTAGAATCGACGGTTTGCTGGGCGATTGTGATCAACAAAAATGGTGCGACCGTGCCGACAAAGCCCATCAGCGCCATTGCCAGCCATGTCCGCCATTGGCCTAAACGCGGCCACGCTTGACCGCTGATCAAGGCGACAATCAGCAGGAGGACCGCTCCACCGGTGAGACGAATTGGAATAATCAGCTGGGGCGGCAAACCGGCGCTTGGGTCAGATTGGCTCACTGCCAGGCGCGTGAACGCATAGGCTGCGCTCCACAAGGCGGTCAGCACAGCGAATAGGATCCAATCTGTTGGGGTGCGTGTTTCGCGCATCTGCCTCACCGCAAGTCTCGCATCGCATTAAGCGGCGGAGGGTCGAGGTCAAGCGCCTGAAGCGGTGATGCGATGTTTTGCAGTAATCGAGTTTATTTATTGTTATTGTATTTCTTATTACTTGTTCTTGTTGAGCTTTAAAAAGTAACCGATATTGCATTGTGATTATTTGATCATTGGATCAGGCATCAGTAGTCTGATAGCTGCAAGTATAATTCTGCGCAAACCCAATGCGCGGATCATTATTACCGATCGCTATGACCGACCCGGCGGCGCCTGGAATGATGCATACGGGCATGCCCAGCTTGAATATGATCCCGCGGATTTTGGTATCCCGTCTTATCCCATGAGCGCTTTCTTAGCGGCTCAACCCCATCGCGCTACGGGGTCACAGATCGGCCCACCCACGGTTCTGGAATATGCCGATGCGGTGATGCGAGATCACATTCTGGCCTCGGGCCGCGCTGCATATTTCCCGGCTCATGAGTATTTGGGAAGCGGTCGCATTCGGCCGATTGGCGAGGCCAGGTTCAAACAGATCAAGATTGCCAAAAAGGTGATCAGTGCAACCCGAAACGGCCGTTGGTCGCGCCTGCAACATGTTCCCTGCCTGAGTTATGAGAACGAGATCGACATTGTCAGCCCACACGCGTTGGCGGAAGACGTGCGCCATTTAGAAAGCGACTATCAGCGATATTGCATCATTGGGGCCGGCACCTCGGGCACAGATACAGCGCTGTACTTGCTTAGCAGCGGTATTCATTCCGATCGAATTTGCTGGGTGAAACCCCGGGAAGCCTGGTTTTTGGACCCCTCAATTGCTAATCCGCGTATCGCCCTCAACTTAGCAAACCTGGTTCAAGAAGCAGTCAATGTGGAGACGCTTTTCGCGCTCATGGTGCAGCGCGGACATACGGGGCGAGCCAGCACTGACATCACCCCAAGCATGCATCATGCGGCGCCGAAACCCTTGTCCGACTTGGCCTCGCTGGGCGCGATCACGCAGATCATCCGCAAAGGCCATGTTCGCCAGATCGTTCCGCAAGGCTTGGTTTTGAACGAAGGCGAGGAAGGCATGCCGAAGCAAACGCTGTATATCGATTGTTCGGCCAAACCGGTTTTGCCGCGTGCGTTGCCGGCCATTTTCCAAAAAGACGAAATCAATCTGCAAGCTTGCGCCCTTGCTGATCCATGTCTGTCGGCCCGGATGATCGCTGAGATCGAACTTTTGCCGGGGCCAAACAATGTAAAGAATGCGCTCTGCCGGCCGCTTGCACGTCCAGATACGCCCTTGGATTTTGTCCGAGCGTTGCAGCAAAGTTTCGCCAATCAAAGCGCTTGGGGACGCCATCCGAGCCTTAGGCACTGGCGATCAACCTCCCCCAACCAAGTCCTAACACCCGAACCGGAAACCTTTGCGGCTGCCAGCCAGTGGTTACAGAGCCTTATCGCCCGCCGCGCGCCCTCAATGGACGAGGGCTGATCCATTTGCGGTCAGCGCGCGCGCCTGCTTGATCCACTTCTCTCGGGCCACGCGTCCGTTAAAGGCGAGATTCTCATCCACCCAGCGCGCCTCGGTCTCTGACCAAGCGGCAATTTGCTTGAAGTGATAGATCCCGAGATCGTTGAGGCGGGTGGAGAGTTTTGGACCAATGCCCTTGATCCGGGTCAAATCATCCGCGGTGCCGTCCGGCGCTGGTAGCAGTTCCGGCGCAATTTGTTTTGCTGGCGTTTTCGGAGCAGGCGGCGTCGCTGCCGCATAGCCAGACTGGCGCTGGAATTTGTCGAACCAATCGACCAAGGCCGACCCCGTCATATTGCTCGGCACTTGAACCCAGCCGGGCAAGCCCTCCAATAAGCGCGCCGTGTTTTGCCAATGCCGCAAATTCATATCTGAGAACGTCCGCAACAGCTCGCTTGTCAGCGTATCTGCATCGGCCTCTAGGCCACGTTTGCCGCTCGGCGTTCCATTGATTTGATTGGCAACGATTCGTGATGTCCGCTGGGAAAAGTCGACCCAGGTCTTGAAGCTTTCTTGCCAATATTCAAATGGAGATAAAGGCGCTGCGTCTTGGGGCAGATTCTGATCAGACATGGCAGGCTCCAACGCTTTGCTGCGGCGCACAATAACAAGTCCCTTGAAAGAGAGCAAGCATTGACAATTCCCAGCTCAAACAAACCACGTTACCAGAAGCCATGACCAATCAACTGACCGGCAATGTTCTTGTTTTCGATTCTGGTATGGGCGGCTTGACCGTTGCGCGAGAATTGCAGGCTTTAGCGCCGACCCTGTCAGTCGATTATGCCGCCGATAGCGGCTTCTTTCCGTATGGTAATAAGTCCGACGCCGAGTTGCGCGACCGCTTGCCCAAAGTCGCGAAAGCGCTGTGCCAAGTGGCGCGGCCGGATGTGTTTGTCATTGCCTGCAATACGGCCAGCACGCTTGCTCTGGAAGAAGTTCGCGCGGTCTTGGACATTCCTGTGGTCGGCACGGTCCCGGCAATCAAGCCCGCTGCCGCCCGGACCCGGACAGGGACGATAGGCCTGCTCGCGACGCCGGGCACGGTGCAGCGCGACTATACGGCAAAACTGATCGAGGATTTCGCCAAAGAGGCGCGCGTGATCATGCATGGCTCGGTCGCTTTGGTACGGATGGCCGAACAAATCGCCTCTGGCGAAGCGGTGTCTCTAGAGGCGTTTCGAGACGCCCAGTCCCCTTTATTCGGGGCTGATGGCGGTGACGACATCGACACGGTGGTCTTGGCGTGTACGCATTTTCCGCTCATTCGCGGTGAACTGGCCGCCACAGTACCGCGACCAGTGACCTTTATCGATAGCGGCGAAGCGATTGCGCGCCAAACGCTTCGAGTCTTGCCCAAGAGTGCTCGATCCGGCCATGAAGGCGGACACGTCTGGCTGACCAGTCTGCCAAACAAGCAAGCCCGCCTGATCGAAGTGTGCCGGCGCTTTGGCTATGAGTCGGTTGATTTCATCGCTGTCGAATAACGAGCGGCAATCATCTTGCTGTCACACAATCGATCTAAGACGCCGCCAATGCCGGTCTCGGAGCACGTTTTGCGTTACGCCTTTGCCATCATCGCCCTGTTTGGGATCACCGCGTGCGGTCCGAGCACCGATCTGTCCAGCTTGCCGGAACAAGAATTCGCCGTGCCGCTGGAAGCCATGGGCGATGCAAAAAAAATCAAAATCGTCGGCTCCTCTACGGTCGCGCCATTTTCGACGACAGTGGCTGAGCAATTTGGAGCGGTCTCGCCGCATCCTGCGCCAATTGTCGAAACCACAGGCACCGGCGGCGGGTTTAAAGCCTTCTGCAGTGCAATTGGTCCAGATGAGCCGTCCATCATCAATGCCTCGCGCAAAATCAAAGATGGCGAACGCGCACTTTGTCTAGATGCAGGGATCACCGATCCGTTTGAGCTGAAAATCGGCTATGACGGCATCGTTCTAGCGAACGCGAAGCTGGGTCCAGACTTAAATCTCACTAAAACCGAGATCTTCACCGCACTTGCCGCTGAGTTGCCAGACGGGTCGGGCGGTTGGCAGGCCAACCCGCATCGTTTTTGGAGCGAGATCAACCCTGAGCTGCCAAATATGCGCATCTTGGTGTCAGGACCACCGCCAACCTCTGGCACAAGAGACGCCTTTGCTGAGATCGTCATGGAACGCGGCGCGGTTGGGGTGCCTGAATTTCAGGCTCTACGAGACAGCAATCCAGCAGCGTTCTCCACGCGCGCTCGGGAAATACGCAATGATGGCGCTTGGATCGATAGTGGCGAGAATGACAGCTCGATTATCAACACGCTCCTGCGTAATGAGGATTCTGTTGGGGTGCTCGGCTATTCCTTCCTGGAACAGAATCTCGACCGGGTGAAAGGCGGCAAGATCGGGGACGTCGCGCCGACTTTTGAGAATATTTCCAGTGGCGATTATGGCGTCTCCCGCAGCATGTATGTCTATGTGAAACGCGAAAATCTGACCATTGTGCCGGGGCTGTTTGAGTTCATTGAAGAGTTCACCCAGGAAGATGCTTGGGGACCAGATGGTTATTTGGCAGAAAAAGGCCTGATCCCGCTGCCGCAAGACGAACGGGTCCTGATCCGCGCGTCTGTCTTGGAGGCGCTTAGAGCGTCGAAAAGTCCACAACCGTCAGAGAATGCCCCGTCGCCTCAACAAACCGTCGAAGATCTTCCTGCGCAATAGAGGTCGTCGCGGTGTTGACCAGCGGGTGGAAATTAACTCTGTCGAAGCCCATCAGCGCGGCGTCAGCGATGAACCGGACGCGTTGATCTTTATCATTCATCAGCGCGAATGCGGTCACAGACCCTGGCTCGATCCCTAAACACTCGACCATCAGTTCAGCGCTCGCAAATGATAGACGCCGTGTCCCGATCAGCTTGTGCAATTGATTGAGTTTCAACTGACTGTCCGCCCAAGCTGAGATCAGGACGATCGTGCCGTCCTTGTCTTTCATGAACAGGTTTTTGCTGTGCCCGCCCGGCATCGAGGCTTTGAGATGACGCCCCTCCTCTACGGTAAAGGTGGCGGCATGCTCGACCGTGTGATGGACAATCCCAAGGTCATCAAGATAGGCGAAAAGGTCAGATGGGCTTGCAGACATACCGGCCTTGGGGCAGGAAATCGACAAACGGTCAAGCCCAGGATGAGAGACCAGCCATGCACCTAGATTGCTATAAAATTTATGATGTCGCGCCTGAGATCGTTCCGGGACGCAGCAATCGGGACTGGATGGATGCGTTCCCAGATCGGCAACCCTACCGCTGCTTGCCGCTCTCCATGGCCAATTCAACCGGCTGGGAAATTTTGTGTCCGATGGACCTTAAGATCATTTGGAATGGCGGTCCTGGCAAAGATGATATCTCGTTTAAGACACGCGGGGATCCGCGGGCGATACCCTCGTTTGCGGACAGTCACTTTCAGCGCGGCATTGTCACCTTTCATACCGGACACTTGTTCCGGACGCCTCCCGGCTGGGGCCTAATGACCATGGGCGCGCCGAACTTTTTCAAAGACGGGATCGCGCCACTGACGGGGCTGGTTGAAACTGATTGGCTGCCCTTCCCGTTTACGATGAACTGGCAAATGACGCGTCCAGGAGAAGTGATCTTCGAGAAAGGCGAGCCATTTTGCTTCATCGTGCCGATCGAGCATGGCAAGCTTGAAGAGATCGAACCGGAGCGGAAATTGCTGAGCAGCAATCCGGAGTTGGAAAAAGACTTTCATGGCTGGGCAGAAAGCCGCGGCGAGTTCAATAAGAGACTGGTTTCAGGCGATAAAGAAGCGGTCGAAGCGGGCTGGCAGCGCCATTATATGCGCGGCGAGAAGCAAACCGGCGACAAGGTCGATAGTCATGTCACCAAACGCCGCCTCAAGCCTCCGAAAGACGTTTAGGGCCAGAACGCCTTGATTTCGATCCCGATTTCGCCCTGATTGAACCCCAGAATTGTAAGGGTGATGGAGGACAAGATGAAATTGCGCACCTGGATGCTGGCATTTGGAACGTTAGGACTGGCCGCTTGTGGCGGCGGGAATTCATATGATGAAGCCGGGTTTGAGCCCGCAGCGCCATCGCCAGTGATGGCCGATGAAGCTATGGAATTCGATGGTGGCGCGCGTCTGAAAAGCGCCGGAGCGCCACAAATGGAGCCCGCGCCGACGACACCCACCTCCGGAGAGCCGTCGGTTGAGCAATATATTGCCTGTAGCCACAATCTCGGTCTGACCTTGCCCAAAGGCGGCGTCGACCCGATGATGGCTGCCCATACCGCAGCCTGCCGCAGCGCCGGCACCAATACGTGTATCGTCATCAATTCCAATATTTACAGCCAGGAAGAAGACTTTGCTTCTGGCAATCTATCTATCCGCGCAACGCCGGATTGGATTGAAAGCTTTATGGCGGGTGTTGAAGCCGATGCTGAATCCGCAGGTGGCGAGATCACCCAGCGCTCGACCAATGCCGAAGACCTAACCCGTCAAATCATCGATACGGGCGCCCGCCTGGAGGCTCAAAAAACGCTGCAAGGGCGCTTGCTCAATCTGCTCGAGCGCCGCGATGGTGAGCTCGGGGAGTTGCTGCAAATCGAGCGGGAATTGGCGCGCGTCACCGGAGACATTGAGAGCATTGAAGCGCAATTGAAGACGCTGCGTCTGCGGGTCTCCATGTCATCTTTGACAATTGGTTATCAGACCAAAGTTCCCGCCTTTAGCGGCTCTCGCGAAAACCCGCTTGGGGAAGCGTTTGGAGACTTTTTCTACAATCTTTCCAGCGCCATTGCCGCGGTCATCACGGCCTTTGCAGTGGGCTTGCCATGGATCTTGTTGCTCGCGCTGTTCTTGTGGATTTGGTTGAAGCTGATTTGGCCGCGTCTGCGCGGGCGCAAAGGAAAAACCAAGCCTCAGAGCTAATCCGCGAATTTGATCGGCTATGCGCTTTGCACATTGATCAGCGCGTGGCCGATCACCGCTTTTAGATAGTCCGGATTGAACGGTTTGGTGATCAAATAGGATGGCCCCTCATTCATTGAGGAGAGGTATTTTTCTGGATAGGCGGTGACGAACACAACCGGCACCGATTCAGGAAGCTGCATATCCGCGATCGCATCTGTTCCCATGGAGCCGTCAGCCAAGTGAATATCGCACAAGACGATATCTGGCTTATGCGCCGCATTCATCGACACGGCCTGCCCCGCGGTCGTCGCGATCCCGACGACGCGATGACCTAAGCCTTCTGCGATCCGCTTTAATTGAGCCGAGATGAAGGGTTCATCTTCGATGATTAGCATGCCGGTTGCTGTAGAAGCGGCAAAATCTTTTTCGGCCATTTCCATCAATTCGAGAAGTTCATCCCGCCGAACCCGCAAGACGCGGCAGGCAACGGGCAGCGGGAATCCTTCGACGGCCGTTAGCAATAGCGCGCGCCGTGCTTTCGCCTGCCGGGTCAATTGAATCCGGTGGAGCTCTTCGTCGAGCAGTTGAAAAAGGCCTTCGCGATCATAGGCATCAAAGTCAAAATCGGGGTGCAGGGACCGCTCTAAAAGCTGTTCCAAACTTCGTTCAACACAGGCGTCGCCAATTTGCGTGTCCCCCGTCGCTGCACGCGCGTATCGGCGCAGATATGGAACCAATTTCTCTATTCGCTCGGAAGCCCACATGATTTTATTTCTCCCAATAAAGACAACTGCTTAAAGCAGATTGACCTTTCGGTGGAGTCTCTGAGTTATGGTCCTGCAAATCGACGAATAGCTTGCTCAAGGGGAGGGGTGACTTTGATCGATCGAAAAAAAGTCGCCAAGCCCGCTTCAGATGAAGCTGAGGAGACGCTGGCTGCAGCGCTTCGCCGAAAATATCAGGCCGTTCAAGACGAGAAAATTCCAGACCGTTTGCAGCGCCTGATTGACGCGCTGAAAGAAGCCGAACGCAGCACGAAGAAGAGTTAAGCGCGTTCAAACTCGATTTCCCCCGTGGCTGAGTGTGATACAACTGGCACGCTGAACTGTACATCTAGGCCATCTGGCTTGAAGGCAAAGTCAACGTCGACATTTGGCATCATGTCGAACATCTGAAATCCAAATCCAGTCTTCTCTGGAGACCGGATGTCTTCCAATCCGGATTCAGTCCACTGCGCATGAAAACGATCTTTGTCTATCCACCATCGCAAACAGAGCTCCCCTTTTTCTGACGTTAGAAAGCCGTACTTTGAGGCATTAGTGATCAATTCGTGCACCAGCATCGAGGTGAACTTACTCGCCCTAACGGATAGCGTGATCGGCTCGCCCTCAATTTTGACGCGATCGAGGACCGGTCCAGCATAGGGTTCAAGCTCTGTGCGCAATATGGATTCAAAATCCAATCCTTGCCAATGCGAGTCGGTCAGCGCTGCGAAATTTCGGCTCATTGCACCTAGCCGACCATTGAAGCTCGTGAGGAAGCTTTCAATGTCATTCGACATCATGCCCGTCTGATCGGCGACGGATTGCACCACTGCCAGTGTGTTCCGAACTCGGTGGTTGAGCTCGGCGGTGACCAAATCACGTTGCCCCCGAAGCGCTTCGCGTTCGGTGACGTCTTCGGCCCGCTGAACCAAATATTGGACATGCCCCTCGTCACAATGAATCGGGAATTGCGCAATTTGCCAGATGCGCTCCTCAACCCGACCGTCGGGCAAATCTAAGCGATAAGGTTGCGCTTCGAGTTGAGTGGCTGCGCCGGCAAGCGTTCGTTCAAAAATTTCACGGATCTGGGCAACCCGCTCTGGCGTGTCTGGAAACACGTCAAACACAAAGTGTCCGAGAAGCTGTTCACGGCTGCGCTGCACGGCCCGGCAATAGACCTCATTGGCGTCTACATATACGAGATTTGCATCCAATATCATCGCCGCATTCGGCATGCGGTGAAAAATTGTCTTATGAAGATCCGCAGTCATTTCACCCAACATTAGGGTGAGTCTTTCAGCCGTCGAGCCGTTTTTTGCTGCTTATGCAGGGGCGCGGGTTTTGAGCGCGAGCGCGTGCAATTCGCCGCCCATGTTCCCCTTCAGCGCAGCATAGACCATCTGGTGCTGAGCCACGCGCGTCTTGCCTTTGAATTGCGGCGAGATGATCTCTGCTTGCCAATGATCATTATCACCAGCGAGATCAGTCAGGGTAATCTCAGCGTCCGGGAAGGCTTCTGTTAGGAAGCCTTCCAAAGTTTCACGGGTCATCGCCATGGGTTAAGCGGGCTCCGGCTCGCCGCCAAAATCACTGCTTTTGTCCTTACGGCGCTTGCCGATGACCGGCACAGCTGCGTTTGGACGTGGCGGTTCGTCCGGCTCGTCTGGCCGCTCAGGCAGTTTGCCGTCATTGATCAGCGCCCGGATTTCGTCCCCGGTAAGCGTCTCATATTCAAGCAAGGCTTCAGCGAGCGCGCTCCACTGATCGCGGAATTTGGTCATCACGTCGCGCGCATCATCCATGCCCTTTTGGATCAGCTTGCGCACTTCTTCTTCGATCTTCTTGGAGGTTTCTTCCGAGACAGAAGACGACTGAACCAGCTGCTGGCCGAGGAAAACCTGGCCTTGATCTTCCCCATAGTCGACTGGCCCGATCTCATCAGAGAGGCCCCAGCGCGTCACCATGGCGCGTGCCAGGCGGGTCGCCTGCTGAATGTCAGAGGCCGCGCCAGCGGTGACAGCATCATCGCCAAACTTCTCTTCTTCCGCGACCCGGCCGCCCATAATAATCGCGAGGCGAGAGGTCATTTCGATCCGGCTCATGGACAGTTTATCATCCTCGGGCAATTGCATGACCATGCCGAGCGCGCGGCCACGTGGAATGATCGTCGCTTTGTGCACAGGATCGGCCTTTGGCACTTTCATCGCCACGATGGCGTGGCCTGCTTCGTGCCAGGCGGTGAGCTCTTTTTCATCCTGGCTCATCACCATAGAGCGGCGCTCTGGGCCCATCAGGACCTTGTCTTTGGCGTCTTCAAACTCGGACATGGCGACCACACGCTTGCCGCGCCGGGCGGCCAAAAGCGCCGCTTCATTGACCAAGTTTGCGAGATCCGCCCCTGAGAAACCAGGCGTCCCGCGAGCAATGATCTTAGGCTCAACATCTTTCGCCAGAGGTACATTGCGCATGTGAACTTTGAGGATCTTCTCACGCCCAATCACGTCTGGATTGCCGACCGTGACCTGGCGGTCGAACCGGCCCGGCCGCAGAAGCGCAGGGTCGAGCACGTCTGGGCGGTTGGTCGCCGCGACGATGATAATCCCGTCATTCGCTTCAAACCCGTCCATCTCGACAAGCAGCTGGTTGAGCGTCTGCTCTCGCTCATCATTGCCGCCGCCAAGTCCGGCGCCGCGCGACCGGCCAACCGCATCGATCTCGTCAATAAAGATGATGCACGGCGCATTGCGCTTGGCTTGCTCGAACATGTCGCGGACGCGGCTGGCGCCGACGCCGACAAACATCTCAACAAAATCAGAGCCTGAAATCGTAAAGAATGGTACGCCCGCTTCGCCAGCAATCGCGCGGGCGAGGAGCGTTTTACCGGTTCCGGGTGGGCCGACAAGCAGCGCGCCTTTGGGGATCTTGCCGCCAAGGCGCTGGAATTTCGCTGGGTCTTTGAGGAAGTCGACAACTTCTTCGAGTTCTTCTTTGGCTTCATCGACCCCGGCGACATCGTCAAACGTGACGCGGCCTTGCTTCTCTGTCAGCAGGCGGGCGCGGGATTTGCCAAAGCTCATCGCGCCACGGCCACCGCCGCCGCCTTGCATTTGTCGCATGAAGAAAATCAGGATCGCGACGATGAAAATGATCGGCAACAGGCCGACAATCAAATCGCCGAGATTGAAGCCAGTATCAGGGTCATCCACGACTGACGGGACATCAAGCTCAATCATCCGCTCCCGCAAGGCGCCAAGGTCTTGGCTCTTCTGCGCAAAGATCCGCTCATTGCCGGTTGTCACCGCCGTCACCTTGGTCGGGGTGATCGTCACTTCCGCGAGCTGCTTGCTTTCAGCCAGATCATAAATCTCAGAAATATCTACTTTCTGAGCGCCCGCTTGGGACGGGTTGCTTTGCATCACGGCCAGAAGGCCTAAGAGGAGGACTGCGATCAGGCCCCAAACTGCGAGATTCCGCATATTCATCGATCATTCCAGACGTTAGAGAAGTCAGTGATGCCTAATATAGGGGAATGATTTCATGAAAACGACTCAAATCCTGTCAATCTATGCCATAAGCTTCATCTATGGTCACAGTTTGGGCGCCAAAGCGCGCCGAGTTGAGGGTTAATTCATGAAAGATGTGTTGAAGGTTTACGGCCCTCTTGCGGCTGGTTTGCTTATCCTTTTGATCATCACGATGCGTTTCATCGCGCCGCCGCCGCCAATGGACATTCGCTTTGCGGCCGGAGGGGCAGATGGACAATATTACGCACTCGCCCAGCAATATGCTGACGCGCTTAGCGAACATGGAATCACTGTCGAAGTGCTAGAGACGGCCGGAACGGTTGAAAATTTCTCTTTGCTCAAGTCCGGAGAGGCGGACGTCGCGCTGCTGCAAGGCGGGATCGCGAGCGATGAAGATCGCGAGCAGCTTCTCTCCTTAGGCGGCATGTTTGCTGAGCCCTTTTGGGTGTTCGCGCGGGCCGGTGAAGCGATGGATGGCGCCCGTGATTTTGGCGATCTGAAACAGGCGCGGATTGCCGCCGGCGCCGCTGGCTCTGGAACGCGCGCCATGACCGAAAGATTGCAGTCTGAATGGGGCGGCACCTGGCAACCAATCGTGGCGCTGTCTGGCAGCGCGGCTGTGTCTGCGCTCCTGGCCGGTGAGGTCGATGCCGCTGTGTTCACGGCCAGCGTCGAAACCGGCTGTATTCAAGACCTACTAATCCGACCAAATGTTCGCCTGATCGGGATGCAACGCGCAAAAGGCCTGTCCATGCGCGATGATGCGCTGTCGCCTGAGACCTTGTTTGATGGCGTCGTCGATATGGACCGTGACATCCCCGACGGGGATGTCGAACTGATCTCAGCGATTGCGCAGCTTGGTGTCGTTGATGACCTTCACCCTGCTCTGCAATCTGTCTTGTTGGAAGCAGCCGAGACGATCCATAATGGCGGCTCGATCCTCAGCCGGGCAAATAGTTTTCCTGACGAGACGCGGACAGACTTGCCGCTGTCGGATGAAGCACGGCGATATTATCGCAATGGCCCGACCTTCCTGCGCCGCTATTTTTCCTTTGGCTGGGCGAACTTTCTCGAGCGCGCTTGGGTCTTTCTGATCCCATTATTGGCCTTGTTGATCCCATTGGTGCAGATGGCGCCGCCTGTCTATCGCTGGCGCATCCGCCGGAAAATCTATGTCTGGTACAATGATCTGCACGAGCTTGAACGGCGCGGCTTCGACGCCAAAGGCGATGTGGAACGCCAAAGCGTTCTGTCTGATATTCAAGCCATGCAGCACGAAGTTGGTCAGGTGGATGTGCCGGTCTCGTACAATGATGAGCTCTATCATCTGCGCAGCCATATCAATTTCGTCGAAGCCTTGATTGCCCGGCAAGCCGCCAAAACCGGCAATAGCTAACCCGCTTATCAGCAGAGATATTCAGACGGTTTACCACGATCAGGATTGACGATCGCGCCGTCCCAAAGGCATAGTTCCAAAAAAGAACTAAGGAGTCTTTGTCATGAAACCTGTTTGTCTCGTTATCGGCGCCGGTGCAGGCATTGGCGGCACGGTCGGAACCAAGTTTGCCAGCGAAGGCTATCATGCGGTTTTGTGCAGACGCAGCGACAAAGAGGGCCTCGATAAGCTTGTGGACGGCATCAAGTCAGCCGGCGGCGAGGCGACCGGGCTTTTGCTCAATGCGATTGATGACAATGCCATCGAAGACGCTGTCACCCATGTCGAAGCGAATATCGGCCCGATCGAAACGGTAATCTATAATCTTGGCGCGCAGATCGGGGACCGGCCGCTAGAAGACACCAGTTACAAAGCCTTCGAAATGGGCTGGCGGCTGGCGACTTTTGGTCTGTTCCGGCTCGCCAAAACGGTTTGCCCGCTGATGGAAGAGCGCGGCAGCGGGACCATTATCGTGACCTCGGCGACCGCGGCGGTGCGCGGCAATCGTGGCCAGCACTCTCACGCGGCCGCGATGGGCGGGCGCCGGATGCTCTGCCAAACCCTAAATGCGCAATATGCCTCAAAGGGCATCCACGTGACGCATATCCTGGTCGATGGCGCGGTCGATGCGCCCGATACGCTCGGCAAAATGCTGGGGCCAGAATTGTTCCAGAAACTGCGCGAAACCCGCGGCGCAGAAGACGGTTTGCTGATCCCTGCAGAGATGGCGGAAACCTATTATCACGTCGCCACGCAACATCGCTCCGCCTGGACCCATGAGCTCGACTTGCGCGCCTATTCAGATGTCGCTTGGTGGAACCACGTTTAGCGCACGGGTTCTGGACTGTCAGATCCGACAATTGTTGAGCCTTTTCACCGCCATTAGGCCGGTAGTGCGAAAGGACTCAAATTATGCTCTTCAAATCTCTGACTGCCATCGCGCTGGCATCCGCCGCAGGTCTGTTTCTGACCTTGGAAGCTGATGCGAATTCGCGCTTTACGGTCGAAAACCAAACCGAGCTGAAGGCCAATGTCTATATTTATAGCGGCGGCGATTCAGTTTGCAGCTTTGAAGAGAAACTGAAAACAGCTTCCGGGGGTGAGACCGACTCTTATGGCTGCACCGGCAATGGCAAAAACCGCTGCAAGGTACAGCTCTATATAAATGGCAGCAAAATCTGCAAAAAGCAGATGGATACCTGCAGCAACGATTCAAAGAAAATGAACAATGGCGCCAAGGTCACGATCTCTACAGATCGCGACGGTAAATATGTCTGCGCGTTTGAATAGGTGCGCGCCGCGGCTCGTTCCTATTTATTTGGCTGCGGTGTCGTGCGCAGATAAGGCCGGATCTCTTTATAGCCTTTCGGGAAAAGCTTATCGGCTTCGTCATTGCTGACGCTAGGAACGATGATCACGTCTTCGCCATCCTGCCAGTTCACCGGCGTTGCCACTTTATGGTGGTCGGTGAGCTGCAAACTGTCGATCAGGCGCAGGATTTCATCGAAATTCCGACCAGCAGATGGCGGATAAATGATTGAGGCGCGGATCTTTTTGTTCGGGTCGATGACATACACGGCCCGGACGGTGACTTTCGCGTCCGCATTCGGATGGATCATATTGTAGAGCGTCGCCACTTTCTTTTCCGGGTCTCCGATGATCGGAAAATTGACGGTGGTGCCTTGGGTATCTTCGATATCGTCGATCCACTTTTTGTGTTGATCGACAGTATCGACTGAGATCACCAGGGCTTTGGCATTGCGCTCTGCCAGGCGGTCTTTGAGCTTTGCGGTATAGCCGAGCTCTGTCGTGCAAACTGGTGTAAAGTCAGCAGGATGCGAGAAAAACACAACCCAATCATCGCCGATCCAGTCATGGAACCGGATTCGACCAGCAGTGGTTTCAGCTTCAAAATCGGGGGCAGTGTCGCCAAGCAGCAGGCTCATCTGACATCTCCTAGGGAATTGGCTTGATTTCTGCAGCGAAAGTGAGGCCTATGCAGGGGTGTTCCAACCGTGCAAGTCTGACTCGCGGGTTTAGTTTTCCTGCACATTGCTGAAGGGGCGTTGATGAAGCGACTGATTTTAATGCGTCACGCAAAGACCGAGCCCTGGTCAGAGGGGATCGATGATCATGCGCGCGCGCTCACTGCTATTGGCCACGAAGCGGCGCCAGCGATGGCGCGGGCGCTGAAGGCCGAAGGCTGGTCGCCGCAACGCGCCATCGTTTCGACCGCGCGCCGGACGCGTGAAACCTGGACGCACCTCTCGAACACATTCAGCAGCTGTGAGATCTCGCTCGAGGATGATCTTTATCTCGCCGGAGAGCGCGGCATCGCTGATTTGATTGCTGACAATGATGGCGTCGGCACGCTTATCGTGATCGGCCACAATCCCGGCCTGCATGATTTGGCGCTCAGCATTTTGCGCGAAGCGGGCAGTCTTGATCATCAAGCCGCCATTCGAATCGCCGCCAAATTGCCGACCGGCGCGGCGGTCCTGTTTGAAGCCGAACAAGATGGCGCATTCGTGCCAGCGCACTTCCGCTTGCGCAACTTCATCAAGCCCAAAGATCTGCTCGATCTATAAAACCCCACAACGTAAATCGCCCCGCTTTGACGACGGGGCGAGTACGCGCGAGATTTAGACAGGCCTAGCGCGTCGCGAGGCGGCGCTCACGACGGCGACGACGCACCAGAAGATGATCGCGGCCGGAAATTTTCGCTTCCTGCTTCAGCACAG
Source organism: Hyphomonas sp. ske169 (assembly GCF_056850855.1). Taxonomy (NCBI): domain Bacteria; kingdom Pseudomonadati; phylum Pseudomonadota; class Alphaproteobacteria; order Hyphomonadales; family Hyphomonadaceae; genus Hyphomonas; species Hyphomonas sp. ske169. The sequence continues at coordinate 1,624,536 of NZ_CP096146.1, forward strand.
GTAGAATGTGGTCGGCAGGTTCATCTTCGAACATGTCGGTGATGAAGACCGAATCGGCGTCGAGACGGGGTGAGGTGACTTGGGAGGCAGTCGCTTGCATGTGTTTTATCCTTCTTTTTATAGCCCGGTTTCCCGGATCAGAGGACCCTTTTGAGTTCTCTCTGACGAAGACTTATCTAACACACCCCTTATTGTTTTTCAATATGCTCTTATCGTTTTTCGGTAATTTTTTTCAGCCCCTTTTATAGGCCCAAAGACAATTGCTGACCTTTAGACGGCCTATCAGGCGCCTGACTGTGGGGTTTGCGTACGGGTTTTAACCGTTGCGATTGGTGCAATTCTGGCAAGCGCCGGAGAAAACTCTTGATCGAAGCCGCCCGAATATCCTGACCCGCGTGCCGCATTTGATAATGGGCACTATTGGCGGCTTGCCAAACCTCGCGGACCGACAACACGCCGAGCCTGAGAAACGGCTTTAAGACATCATAGAACGCGGCACCGGAATCTGCCTCCGTGATCGCAATACGCTGCGGATCTGAGACCGCCCCTTAAAAGGCGCGCAAGAGCTGTATGGCGCGGCGACGTCCACCTAAATCGCCTTCGATTTGCTCCCCGGCCCCAGCCTGCTCAAATTCCGCCCAGCGCCCAATGCCAATATTCGCCGCTTTTTCAATATCTGGCGTTTCAAACCTTGGACGCGCCATATACGCGTCCCAATGGTGCGCTGCCGAGGTAAATGCGTCCGGTGCTTCAGCTGGTCCAAATTGCGGATAGGTCCGATACGCGACCCCCGCCCGCAACGCCCAAGACTCAATCGGGGGCGCCTCTGCATCCTCAAATGGAACATCATGGAGATGCAGGCTGCGCACACCGTGCAATCGATGCAGTTCAGAAAACACATCTAGCGCTGCCCCTTCGCGGAGATGTAACAACGCGCCGCGTTGTTCTAAACCGATGCGAAGATCGTCTAAAGCCGCGGATCGGCGCGCCGCATCACGATCGCCCGCGCTGTCATTCGATGCGACATAGAGCGCTAAAACCGCCCCACCATCGCGCTCGGCGGCATGGCATGCCCCGCGCAAAGCCGCATGGTCATGGGCGCGAAGATCGTTCCGAAACCAGATGATATGCAATCCACTCATAAGAACATATATAGAACAAGTTCGCGCTTTGTCCACACCCTCACAACAGAATCAATATTAAGGAAATGCAACCTCTGGGCGTTTGAATATTATAAGTATTGATTTCATTATTGTTTCGAGGTGAAAATAAATCGAAAACAATAATGAAGCCTATTCTGGCACCAATCATAATAAAAATCGCACGAGTTCGGAAGATCGACTCACTTCTGAGCACTCTGATACCTTATATGCCCGCCGCGCATCTATCCCGATCGCGCCATTGGATGACGAGCTAACCTACAAGTCGCGGCTCAACGCGCCGCAACAAGCCACAATCAGTATTTGCTTGGCCTGTCTTGGGATTGGCGGCTTACTCTTCCCTGGCGGTGTGGCGCGTATTGCGCCTAGCCTGCTCTTTACCCTCTTTTTCGCGATGATCGCATGGCGCAGCACGCTCCTATTTGCGGGGTGGGTGCTGCGCCGATCGCCGACCGACCGGACGGTGCCGCATACGGCGGATAGCGAGCTTCCCATCTATAGTATTCTAATCCCCGCCTATCGCGAACAGGATCTGATGGGGCAAATCGCGATGGCAATGAACGCGCTCGATTGGCCAGCGGACCGGCTCGATATTATCCTCCTACTCGAAGCCGATGACACCGAAACCCTGATCGCTGCTGAAGCCGCGCCGTTCCCGGCCCAAACACGGCTATGTATCATTCCGCCAGGTGGCCCGCGGACAAAGCCAAACGCGCTCAATCACGGTCTGCACCATGCAATCGGCGACTTCGTGACCGTCTATGATGTCGAAGACCTTCCTGATCCGAGCCAGCTCCGAGCGACCTATCAAGCCTTCAAAAACAGTCCGGCAGGGCTGGTCTGTCTGCAAGCGCCGTTGGTCGCCGACAATGCGGATCAAAGCTGGCTCGCGGCACAATGGGCGCTGGAATATGCGATCCAGTTTCGGCTCCTGCTGCCAGGATTGTCGCTTTATCAGATGCCCCTACTCTTGGGCGGAACCAGCAATCATTTTCGCAAAGAAGCCTTGCTCAGCCTGGGCGGCTGGGATGCCTGGAATGTCACTGAGGATGCTGACCTTGGGATGCGCTTGGCGCGCGCCTCGCTTTGTTCAGCAACGATATCCGTGCCGACTTATGAAGACGCGCCGACCCGCCCGAGCATTTGGATGGCCCAGCGCAGCCGCTGGATTAAGGGCCACATTCAGACATGGCTGGTTCTGATGCGCAAACCGGTAAAAACGTGCCGCCAGATGGGTTTTGTAGCCTTTATTTCAATGCAGCTCTCGCTTGGGGCCGGGATTCTTGCGCCGCTTTTTCATGCGCCCTGTTTCGCCTTTGTCGCGGCCGCACTGGTCTTGCCTGAGTTTGAGCTGGCTTTGGCTGGGAGCCTATTATTAGCCAGTGGGCTGGCGAACGGATTGACAGGCGGGCTCGCCGCGCCCGGACCGTGGACGGTTCAAAGAGTCCTCGCGATCCTAACTCAGCCATTTTATTGGCCGCTTCACTCTTTCGCTGCCTATCGCGCCATTTGGGAGCTTGCGAAGAATCCTTTTTTCTGGGCAAAGACCCCGCATCGTCCGCGACCAGATGAAGGCTTAGAACATTGCTCGACTGGATCATCAGCCTCAGCCTCGCCGCCTGTTTGATTGGGCTGGGTGTGTTTGCGCAATCGAAAATGGGCACCGTCCGCAAAAAAGATCAGCGCCCGCACCAAGTGCCTTGGGGACTGGTCATGATTGCCTGCGTTTTTGGCCTATTCCTTATCGTCGTCCACATCATGAATTTAGTTGGCGTCGATACAGGTCCAGAGAACAGCATGTTCGGGCGCTTCTAATCACCAAAACATAACTTGACTCCTACACTATTTTGTTCTGTTTATGTTCCATACATAAGGAGGACTGAATGCCAACACCACAAGAATTGATGCAACTCGGGCAATCTCTGATCGAACATTGCGATCAGCAAAAGGAAACCGACTTCCAAAACGCTCATTATACAGCCGATGCGATCTCTATGGAGGCGGTGCCGATGCCAAGCGGCAGCGCTGAAGCAGCGGGCCTTGAGGCGATCAAGGCGAAAGGCGAATGGTGGTACAGCGCGCACGAGGTTCACTCCAGCGCCGCCGAGGGGCCATTTGTTCACGGCTCTGACCGATTTAGCGTCATCTTCGATTTAGATGTCACAACCAAGGAGACTGGCGAGCGGATGCAAATGCGCGAGATTGGCACTTATTATGTCAACGAGGCGGGCAAGATCACTCGCGAGGAGTTTGCTTACGCCATCGGCGAGTAAATTCTGCCGCAACGTCAGACATGGTCATCTCCCAGTCGGCTGTCTATGTTCAGCCCACGATAGATTAAACAAGGTGCCGCGGCACCTCATCGGGAGACTATAATGGCCTTTGATGCCCCAGAGGAGCTCGACGACTTCCGCAGTGAAGTTCGTGCCTGGCTCGAAGAAAACTGCCCTGAAAGCATGCGCAAACCGATGAAGGACGATGAGATCGTCTGGGGCGGCAAACGCGAACAGTTCAAAAACCCGGACTCGAAAGTCTGGCTTGAGCGGATGGGCGAAAAAGGTTGGACGGCGCCAGAATGGCCAGCTGAATATGGTGGCGGTGGGCTCAACAAAGCCCAAGCCCGTGTGCTTCAACAGGAATTGCGCCGCATCCGCGCGCGCCCGGCTCTGTTCTCGTTTGGCCTCTGGATGTTCGGTCCAGCTCTGCTTGAATTTGGCAATGATGAGCAGAAGAAGCGCTTCATTCCTGATATTGTCAAAGGCAAGACCCGCTGGTGTCAGGGCTATTCCGAACCGGGCGCAGGCTCGGATCTCGCAGACCTGCAAACCAAATGCGAAGACAAAGGCGACCATTGGCTGATCAATGGCCAGAAAGTCTGGACCTCTTATGCAGACCAAGCCGATTGGATTTTCTGCCTGGTGCGGACAGATCGAACCGTCAAGCATGAAGGCATCAGCTTCTTGGTCTTCGATATGGAAACAGAAGGCGTCGAAGCGCGGCCGATTAAGCTGATTTCAGGCTCTTCGCCGTTCTGCGAGACTTTCTTCACCGACGTCAAAGTCCCGAAAGAGCAGCTTGTCGGTAAACTGAATGGCGGCTGGACGATCGCGAAACGCCTGCTGCAATTTGAGCGGTCTTCTATTTCCGCGGGCGGCTTTGGCGGCACGGGCGGGTCCGGCATCCTGCCGCCGCAAGAATATGCCAAACAGCATGTCGGCGTCGATGAGACCGGTCGCGTCTCTGATGGCGATTTGCGGGCACGGATCACCGATCATTTGATGTATGCAAAGGCCTTCAGTTTGACCGTGCAGCGCTCAACTGAAGAAGCCAAAGCCGGTCAAGAAGTCGGCCATACAGCTTCGATCATGAAATATGCGGCGGCAAAAATGAACCAAGACAAGTGCGAGCTTCTGGTCGAAGCGCTCGGCACCGATGGTCTGGGCTGGGAAGGTGACGGCTTTGCTGACGACGCCAAGAAAGCCACCCGCGGCTGGCTGCGTTCGAAAGGCAATTCGATCGAAGGCGGCACCAGTGAGATTAATCTGAACGTGGTTGCGAAACGCGTTCTCGGCCTACGGGATCACCAATAATGAGCTTCATTCTTTCTGAAGACCAACAAATGTTGCGCGACACAGCGATGGCGTTCGCGCGCGATGAAATGCCGGTCACCCGCCTGCGCGAATTGCGCGATGGCGGCGCTAATGGCATCGATGCTGACACCAAGGGCAAACTAGCTGAGCTCGGCTTTTTCGGCGTGCTTGTCCCGGAAGAGTTTGATGGGGTTGGCCTCGGCATGGTCGCCATGGGTCAAATTATGGAAGCGCAAGGCCGCACGATTGCCGCAACACCGCTTTTGCAATCTGCCGTCCTCAGCGCCAGCACGCTCATCCTCGGTGGTTCTGAAGCACTGAAAGCGGAATGGCTCCCCAAGATTGCAAGTGGCGAGACCACGGTCGCGCTGGCAGTGGACGAAGGCACCCACCATGCGCCGCTCAACATCGCGACCGAAGCCGAACGCAATGGCCAAGGCTACACACTGAATGGCGCCAAGCGCTTCGTCACTGACGGGCATCATGCTGATGCGTTCATCATTGCCGCACGTACCTTTGGCGAAGCCGGTCAGGCACATGGGATCAGCCTCTTCCTCGTGCCGAATGACGCGAACGGACTGACCGTCCAAGCGCTCAACACGGTCGATTCCCATGGCGCGGCGCATCTTCACCTTGAAGACGTTGCGGTCGGCGAAGATCACGTTACCGGCGCGGTCGATGCAGGCTGGGAAATTCTAGAGCCTGCGCTCGATCGCGGCCGAATTGCCCTCGCCGCCGAAGCTTTGGGCAGCGCCCAAGCCGCGTTTGATATGACGCTCGAATATTTGCAGACCCGCAAACAATTCGGTCAACTGATCGGATCGTTCCAAAGCTTGCAGCACCGGGCAGCGAAGATGTTCACAGAACTGGAACTGACTCGTTCTTGCATCGCCGCTGCATTGTCTGGGGTCGATGAGAACCGCAATGATGTTGCGGAACTCGCAAGCCTCGCAAAAGCCAAAGCGTCTGAACTGATCCACTTAGTCTCGAACGAGACGGTGCAATTCCATGGCGGGATCGGCATGACCGATGCGCATGATAGTGGCCTCTATATGAAGCGCGCGCGCGTCCAAGAAGCCTTGCTCGGCGGCGCCAGTTATCACCGCGATCGCTATGCGAAATTGAACGGCTTCTAATCGCTGAGCATTGACCGGAAAACCCGGACAAGAATAGGCTCTCCTCAAAGATCTGAGGGGAGCCTTTTTTGATCCGCTTTATTCCGTTTTTGGCCGTGGTCATTTTATTCAGCCTCGCGATTGGGAGCGCGCAGGCCGCGCCTTGGCTCTATGTCCTTGCCGGTCTTTTAGGCCTGCTCGTTCTGGTTGGCGTGTACGACTTGTTACAAACCCGGCACACGCTGCTCAGAAACTTTCCGCTTCTGGGCCGATTGCGCGGACTGGCGGCACAGCTCCGCCCCTTCTTTCGATCCTATATTGTTGAGAGCCAAACTGAGGGTCGCCCGTTTAATCATGAAGAGCGCGCGATGGTGTATAATCGCGCCCGCAACGTGTCTTCGGTTGAGCCATTCGGGAGCCATCTCGATATTGATGCGCCGCCTTATGAGTGGCTGGCGCACTCTATCACGGCCAATCATCCCGCAGAGACGGACCCGCGCATTCTGGTCGGCGCGCCTGGCACCGCCAAACCCTATTCAGCGAGCGTGTTCAACATCTCGGCGATGAGTTTCGGCTCACTCGGTGCGAACGCAATCGAAGCGCTGAATCGCGGCGCGGCAAAAGGCGGCTTCTATCATGATAGCGGCGAAGGCGGCGTCTCTCGCTATCACAAAGCCGGCGGCGGCGATCTGGTTTGGGAGCTCGGTTCTGGCTATTTTGGTTGCCGTGCCAAGGATGGCGGATTTGATCCGGTCCAGTATGAAGAGACGGCCAAACTTGATCAGGTCAAAATGATTGAGATCAAACTGAGTCAGGGCGCCAAGCCTGGCCATGGCGGGGTTTTACCTGGCGCAAAAGTCACCCCGGAAATCGCCGAAGCGCGCGGCATTCCAATCGGCCAGACGTGCTACTCGCCGGCGCACCACACCGCTTTCGACTCGCCAAAGAGCTTGCTCAATTACATTGATCAGCTGCGCGAGCTGAGCGGTGGAAAGCCGGTTGGGTTCAAGCTCTGCATCGGCAATCGCTGGGAATTTCTAGCCGTCTGTAAAGCCATGGTCCAAACGGGGCAGCGTGCCGACTTCATCGTGATTGATGGCGCGGAAGGCGGCACGGGCGCGGCGCCAGCCGAATTCCTTGACCATGTCGGCACACCACTTCGCCAAGGCTTGGTCTTTGCGCGCAACGCTCTGGTCGGATGCGGGCTCAAAGACGACATCAAGCTCGCGGCCAGCGGGAAACAGCTCTCAGCCTTCAATATGGCGGCCTCATTGGCGCTGGGTGCCGATTGGATCAATTCAGCGCGCGGCTTCATGTTTGCGCTCGGCTGTGTGCAATCGCTGAAGTGCCATAAGAACACGTGTCCAACCGGCATCGCGACCTCAGATCTTGGTCGTCAGCGCGGGCTCGTAGTGCCGGACAAAGCCGATTATGTGTATCATTTCCATAAGAATACGGTGGCCGCTTTAATGGAAGTTGTCGGCGCCACGGGGTGCCAGCACCCGTCCGAGCTTGCCCCGCATCATATCATCCACCGAGTGACTGAAGATGAAGCCCTACCGGCGCACCTCGCCTATGAATTGGTCGCCAAAGGCGAGCTCTTAGAGGCCGCTGAAAATACCGGTCTCGCCGAGGTCTGGGCGATGGCGCAGGCGGACAGTTTCGCGCCCGCTTAAACCATCGAAGACTGGGCTGGCAGGTCCTCATATGGATCGGTAATCCCGGCATTCTCTCGGCGCCGGATCATGTCGGATACAACAAAGGCGCCAATCATCTTACCGATGACAAAGACGATCCAATTGGCCAGGGTCAGCGTGTTGCCCGGATCCATCCCCAGTTGCATCTGCTTGGCGAGATCGGCGCCATAGAGGAAAATGGTTGTATCGATCGGCGTCGCCACGGCGCTCGAGTATAGAATTCGCTTGGACAGCTTCATCTTGGTGAATGTGAAAAGCAGCCAATCGAAAAACTCGGACACAAAGAAAGCGAGCCCTGAGGCGATCACGATGACAATCCAAGCATAGTACATTGACCAAGCCAGAGCCATTGCCATGGCGAGCAAAACCCATTGCCGCATCTCACGCTGCACGAAATCGCGAACAACGAACACCAAGCCCGTCACCAAGGTGAGCGGGTGAAGCATCAAGCCCGCTGGATCAGGCGTGTCGGCTGGGAAGATGAAGGAGAACATGGCGCTCGCGGAATCGACCCAAGGTCCGACAAATTGAATGTTCGGCACCACACCAAAAGACCAATTCAAAAACGGGATCATCATCACATAAATGATTGCCCAAAGTCGCCCGCCAAGCTTCCACAAGATCCCGACTGACGCCGCCAATCCCAAGATGACCGGAATCAAAAATCCTGGCCGATTATTGGTCAGGATCGCAACAAAGGTTTCCCAAAAGGCTAGGATCATAGATCTTCTTTCATGACTCAAATCGACAGTTGCTCATAAGGGGCAAACCGCCCTAAGGCCAACACCTAGCGCGCATCGACCCCAGGAGAAGGCCTTGACCACATCGATAAAGCTCTGCCTGATCGTGGCACGCGCGCGCAATGGCGTGATTGGCAAAGATAATGATTTGCCGTGGCGCCTCTCTGATGATTTGAAGCATTTTAAAGCGACCACCAAAGGTTGCCCGGTCATCATGGGCCGCAAGACGTGGGAGAGCCTGCCCAAACGCCCCTTGCCCGGCCGGGACAATATCGTGCTCAGTCGCGACGGCCAGTATGCGGCGCCTGGCGCGCGCGTATACACCTCACTTGATGCCGCGATTGAGGCTGGCAAAGGCCTCGCAGCGATTGCCGGAAAAACCGAATTGTTCGTGACCGGCGGCAGCGCCATTTATGCCGCTGCCCTGCCCCGCGCCGACCGTCTCTACATCACAGAAGTCGACACCGAGATTGAAGGCGATGCGACCTTCCCGGACTTCAATGAGTCAGATTTCAACGAAACAAGCCGCGAAGCCGTCACCGCGAACGAAAAAAACCAGTTCGACTTCGTGATCCGGCAATTGGAGCGCAACGCTTAGCGCTTGCGCCTTTCCTGCGGGCTCGTCAAAATGCTGGCAAACAGCAGGAGCGCCGCATGGATTTTGATATTGTCGCCGAGGGTTTGGGTTTTCCAGAAGGCCCGGTTTGGATGGAAGACGGCTCAATCATCCTGGTCGAGATTTCCAAAGGCTGCATCACGCGCATTTGGGGCGACGGAAAAACGGAAGTCATCGCCACGCCCGGCGGCGGACCAAATGGCGCTGCGATCGGCCCAGACGGCGCGCTTTGGATCTGCAATAATGGCGGTTTTAAATATCATCAGCGCGACGGCCTCCTGATCCCAGGCCATTGCCCAGATGATTATTCAGGCGGCCGGATCGAACGCATTGACCTCTCAACCGGAAAAGTCGAACGCCTGCTCGACACGGTGGAAGGCCACCCCCTAAAAGGCCCGAACGATCTGGTCTTCGACCGACACGGCAATCTCTATTTCACCGATCATGGCAAAACGTATCCGCGCCATCGCGATTTTGGCGGCCTGTTCTTTTTGGCAAACGGCGCCAGCGAAGCCGTGGAGCTCGACCACCACCACACCTCGCCAAATGGCGTCGGCCTCTCGCCGGACGAGAACACCGTCTACATGGCTGATACGATGACAGCGCGGCTCTGGGCGTTTGATCTTTCCGCACCCGGAGAGATCGCGCCAAGCTCACCGTTCAATGCGGGTCGCGTGGTGGCGACGATGCCAGAGCTTCAATATTTTGACAGTCTCGCCGTCGCGGCCTCCGGCAACATTTGTGTTGCGACCATTCTGAATGGTGGGATCACAACGCTGACCCCTGACGGTACCCATTCGCATATTGCCTTCCCAGACCCCTTCGTCACCAATATTTGCTTTGGCGGCGAGGGCTTGAACGAGGCCTGGGTAACGCTGTCCGGTACCGGCAAACTCGCTAAATGCCGCTGGCCTGAACCCGGACTAAAACTCAATTACTATGCCTAGAAAAAGCCCCGGCACCGCAGGCGGCCCGGGGCATCTCAATCGGGATTTTGAGGCTCTATTTTAGAACCGCCTCAAAACTGACCGTGCCGTTCGCGGACGGTGCGATCGGATCTGAAAACGCCCATTTGATATGTGTGATCTCTTCGGAGACAGCGAGGCGAGCATATTCGCCCGTCCCAATCATCAAGTCTTCGCGCGCGGCATAAGACCGGCCATTATCAGCCGAGAATTCAACACTGCCGTGTGCCGAGCCCTCAACATAAGTTACGACGGTCGGGACCGGCATCACCAAGCTGACATTCTCTGCTTCGTCCGCGCCTTCATTCGCATAGGCTAGGCTGTAACGCACCCGCTCGCCCGGTTCGACCTCAGTCGCCTGCGAATAGGATGTTGTTTCATTGCCGTCGACATCCACAATAATCGTCGCCACTTCGACGATCTGTGTGGCTTTCAAACCGGTGGCATGGGCGGACGCAGAAAACGCACTGAGCAGGGTCAGCGCAAACGCAGTTGCACGCAGCATTGATTAATCTCCAAGACAAGCTCTTATATTTTTCAAGCAAAATGCGCGCTTTCAATTAAGCCTTGCTTAACGCTGCTGGAGATTGGTTTGGGGGGTGCGGCTTTGGCTCGCTCTATTCCGCGCAGCGCGCCCGCGATTGGCGCAGCAGGGCGTCATACAATTCCGGCTCAAACCAATCAGAATGAGCTTGATTTTGGGCTGCTTTGGAGACGATGAACTCATACAGATCGGTGACCCGTGTATCCGGCATCGCGCAGGGCGTTTCGAGCAAATTGCGAACCTCGAGCGGATCGGCCTCTGTATCGTAAATCTCAACCAATTGGCCGCGGCTGTAATTGGTCTCGCGGTCAGGGTCGCGGAGAATGAGTTTGAGGCCTTGCCGATCGACCGCCCCGAACGCGAATGGCAAGACATCATCATTGCCGCGCTCGAAAAACACAAAATCGCGACCCTCAAGCGCGTCATCTGAACCGACCAATTCTGAGATGAAAGACACACCATCCAATGGCACGCCTAGGCTCGCAACCTCATCGCGCTCTACTCCGGCCAAGTTTGCGAGGGTCGGGAAGAGGTCAGCCAAGTGAAGCAGCTGGTCGGATCGTCCGGCTCGGTCAATCGGCTCTCCCCATACCATTAGAGGCACGCGAACACCGCCATCATAAAGGGTCGCTTTAGAGCGGACCGCTTCGCCATCAACGGCCGCGAAAACTTCCGCCGCTGAGCCATTGTCGCCGAGAAACAGAAAGATGATCGGCCGATCAGTCTCTTGCGTCAGCGTCTCTACGAGCCGCGCGATCTCAGTATCCAAAGCTTCGAGCATCGCAAAATAGTAGCGATCAAGCCGTGGTTCCCGGCGATTGGCGCGGTAGGCATCTGGCCCCGGCGTATCTGAACGCGTGCCTACGAGGGTTTGCGGTGGCAAGTCTCCAAAAGAATGGAGCGCCTCTGGTGGCGCATGAAACGGCTTATGCGGGCTGGTAAAGCTCACCAATGTAAATTGCGGCTGCGAACCAGCCTGCCCTTGAAAATAGGCGATCACCTGATCGGCTAGAAAAGTTGTTTTATAGGTGCTGACCGGGCCGACCTGCTCGCCATTCTCGAACCACTCAAAATCAAAATATCGATAGGTGTGATGCTGGCGCGGATTGCCGGCAAAGTGATCGAACCCTTGCAGGTTAGGATTGCGATTGCCGCCATTCTCGTCATCGGCCAAATGCCATTTTCCAAACCCGGCGGTTTGATAATTGAGCGCGCTCTTCTGCTTGATCAGTTCGGCGATCGTAACTTCCGAAAGCGGCAGCTTACGCGCCTTCATTCGCACATCATCCGCGCCGTGCCGAAACGGATGGCGGCCGGTCATCAAGGCGGCCCGGCTCGCCGTGCAATAGGGATGGGTATAGACCCGGTCAAACACGACAGCTTGCGAACAGAGCGACTGCAAATATGGCATCCGCGTCTCCTCGCTATGACACGGCGCCTGATCTAGCCCGAGATCGTCAGCAATCAGCACAACAATATGCGGCGCCGGCACTTCTGGCTGTTGAGAGCACGCGCTCGTGAGCCCCATCAAAAGGCCAGCAAAACACGCGCGAACAAATAGCATCAAAACGTCTCACTTAGACCCAGCACAGCCTTAACCCTATCGCACTCAATTGGCGATCCCGACGCGATTCGAACGCGTGACCTACAGATTAGGAATCTGTTGCTCTATCCTGCTGAGCTACGGGACCGACCGGCGGTAAAGGCAACCGATACAATACCTTATCCATTCCGGAGGTGACGGCCAAGACCTGAGAATTGCCTCTAGACCCAAATGAGGCTCAATAAAGTTCGCAAATAAAAGCTCGAATCGAATATTTCTTGATGAACACCATTCTATGAACAATAGTGCAATCAAATCTATGCGCGGGGGGACGAGAATGTCTAAGTACAATAAATCGCAAAACGATCAGTTGATCGATCGTGAGCTAGAAGAAATTGCGGCAATCGAAGAAAAGCTGAAATCCATCTTAAGCGAGACGCCAAGGCGCACGTTACCGAAGCCCGGATCGGACGGTTACAGTCACAGTGACGAAAAGACTCCGAGGATAAAGAACAAAGATCCGATTAGGGGAGCTTTGGATGCATTTGAACGCGACAGGGATCGGTCACCTCCTGCGCTATCCCCCAACCAGTTCGAGTTTCATTTGGATGAAGCAGCAGACTTGTTGGATCGTGTTCTAGCTAATCGAGGTACATATGATGCACTTGCCGCCAGCTCTTATGAACAACGCGTGAGAGTTAATCACGCGGCGGCTCGGATCAAGACTATCAACAGTGAACTTAAAAACAAAATGTATGAAGATGAGTATCGCCGACTGTACAAAATATGGGAAGCCGAAAAGTCGGCGACAGCAAGTATAAAAAACCAAATTTCGAGACTCAAAAATTACAAAAAGAAGTACCTCACGCTGCGCATGAAGTGGGACCATGAAGCAGCAATCGCGGAGCCGGCGAACATGGGCGGATGGCCACTCTATTATCTAAAGCTAAATGGTAGAAAACTCGCTGAGGCAGCGATCTTCAACCGGAAGAAGGGGCGCTTTAGCTCCACGGAAATTGACGCGAAGGACTACCTGACCAGAACTGGAGAGCAACGCGCATGGCGAACTTGGATGGATTGGGTTGTCCAACACAAAAGTTCATTGGCTAATTTAGTTGAAGCGCTCGATACGCAAAATAAGCGATTGGATCAGGCATTTACCGCCGCAGATGACGCACATCGAAAAGGTCAAGCCACGAAAGACAATCTAATTGCGGAAAGAGCCAGAAACGCAAGTATTATTGAAGGATCCACATCTGGGTCAAAACCACTACACTACGAGAAAAGACTGCTTGGTCTCGAGAAGCGAATTCATTTCGATTTTGGCGAGGCAATTGAACGCATGAAGTCCGCTCGCACAGGAATGCTGTCGATGTTGGACGAGGTGGATAAACTACCAACTAACAAAGAAAACGATGTGTTCTACGATAACTGTCTGCTTTGGGTGCGGCAACATATTAGTAGAGTAAACTCTTTTCTTCAGAAAGATAAAGAAGCTCGAGTTCCGATTTCGTTGCGTGCGCTAATACCTGAAGAGTTTCCTGTTTCGAACCGCAAAATTTGGTGGCCCGAAATAGATGAAACCCATTTTTCGGGCATGAAAAATCTAAGAATTCGCGCAGTAACTGCATTCGTCGTAAGCGAAGAAAGTAGTTCGGGTCCATTTCAGATAAGGCTAACGCATTCACCAAACGATCCGAACTCACCAGGTGCTATTCTGTTGCCCAATATTACACTAAATTCATCGAGAGAATCGGTCGAGCTCTTGGGTGCGAAAACTCTACGCAATCTCAACCCCATGGTGGAATGGAAAGTCGAGTTGCTTGGTTATGTGTCTGACCAACCGGATACACAAAGCATGCCCAATGTACATGATGTGGTGCTAGAGATTGTCTTGGCCTATCAGGACTAGAGTAATCCATGACACACCCAAAAGAGCATTCTGAAAACGGGACGTCTGAGAGAATACTCAGAGATGAAACTCCAGTCATTGAAAGCCGATATGATGAGAGTTTCTATACTCAATCGTTTTCGGAAGATGACAGTTCTGTTCAATTAGAAGACGCCACCGTGCGAGAAATCGGTGATAGAATTAGTTTCCGAACAACAGAGAGAATCTCGAGTGCATTCGTATCTGACACCTATGAATCCTCCTATGGTGTTTCGCTCTTCGGAGGAAAAGACGAACGCTTTTTGTCTCCGCTTCTCAAAAGCCGAAGGAACGAAGCCGCGGGTGAGGCCGTGGGAAAATTTCTAGGCAAAGGAATCAAGAAGACCGTGAAATTCTATATCGCTTTACCGAAGCCAGACCCCACGTTTCTTTCGAAGAAATGGGCCGCCCCCATCGTTGATACCGCTCTCGATACTAACACAAAAATGATGGAACGAGCTTTTGGAGAAGTAGGAGCGACCCTCCCCCATGCGGCCGAAAATGCCGATAGAATCGAAAGAAATATCGCAATCATATTACGAGCCTTTGTGTCGAATATTACTCGGATCAATATGTTCCATTTTCGATGAGGCTCTCATTCGATGGATTACGAGCTGCGTCGCAAGCATTATCTTAGCGAGATGGAACGGACGATCGAAGCCAGGCTTGACGCCATAGAGACCGCGCTGACGGCACGGGTCCGCAGATACCTTACATCCGATGAGGCCGCCGAGCGATGCCGCGTGTCGACCAGCACGATGGAACGGCTGCGCGCCACGGGCGACGGCCCCCGCTTCGCGCGCATTGGCGGCAGGGTGATCTACGACGCCGAAGACATCGCGGAGTGGGTCGACGCCAAAAAGGAGCTGCGCGTCTGAGCGTTCCGCGCCTCGCGATCGGTCAAAACATCCAGACCCTCGCGGCGCATCTGGCTGCGGTACCACGCGATAGACTCGGCACTCGTCGCGGCATCGGGGAACTCCGCCTTAACGGCCGCCAGTGTCTCGGCGTTCGTCTGCCCCTCAGATATCAGTTTACGGGCCATATCGCCTATGCCGCCACGACGCAGGTCGAAGGCCTGGCGGAGCATGTACCGGATCACGGCCGCCTCGCTCCATGCTAGCTTCTCGGCCTCGATCTGGACGAGTTCGAACAGGTCGTCGTCCAGGGTCATGTTGATGCGATTGGCCACGATGCTCCTCCGCGATTCGGTCTCTCAAAAAGTAGCGCCCCCTGCACTTATAGTGCAAGGGGTTCCCCCGATCTTGAAAGCGTTTGAGGCTAAGCCGCAACGACATTTCGGTGTACTGGTTCCGACAAGCTCGACGATCGCAGCGTTTCTACGAAACCGAGGTCCTCGGCACCGATCTCAAAGACCTCGGTCGAGCAGGCCCCGTCAGTTTTGAGGTAAGTTTCACCGCGTTCCAATTCGGCGAGGCAGGAACGGTGATCGCCTCGGAACTCAAGCTCCTCTACTATCTGAGGCAGCGATTGCCCGGCGATGGTGCGCACGCAATCGAGGCCAAGCTCATTGTGCTCCACTATAACGATGCGTCTTGGGCGCATCTCAACGACCTCGAGGACGGTGCCACACTTAAGCTCAAAAGGTGCACCTCCGGACAGGCACTTGGCCGCAGGCCCGATGCTCCCATAGTGCAACTCGCTGCTGATATCGCGGACGGACCACACAATAGCCTCCCTGACAGTCGATCCGTGACCCAACCGAAAGTCTAACCCTGGCTTGGAAGCCTTTACTAGGTACCCGTCGCCTCGCTCAGCTGGATCAGCGTCCGCGTCGCCCGGGTCCTCTGGGCATGGTCCCGAGGGCTCGACGCCGTCCGTACCGGACAGGTCGTCGAACGAGTAGATGGAGCCAGGTTCCCTGTACCTTCCGTTGGTTTCGAGAAAGCCCACCGCCGCACTGACGTCAGATGGGATGCGGTGCGGGCTCGCAGAAGCGATAGCTTCTGCAAAGTCGACACCGCCGGTCACCTCGTGAATCACAGGCATTCCTCCGCAGTCGATACAGACGCCGATCATGACTGCGGGCTTCGAATCGGTCTTAGTTTTCGCGTTCATAGTGTTACTCCTTATCTGAACAAATGCACATAACAACACGTAATGTGCATTGTGCACTTTGCGTGCAATCACTTAAGATTTCGTTCAGACTTTCAGAAGATTTCGCCGTAAATTTCAGAGAAATTTGCGAGGGCATCCCGCCAATCAGCGGGAAATTTTGGAACGCTCGGCGGATTTGGAAACGCGGAAAGCGTCGTACTGGCCGGGGAGCCAAATCGCAGAAGGGGCCCTTCGGGCTTTTCGGATTCGAGTTTGGCCCAATGACACGGCCAATAGGTCTCCATTGGGTCTCGCGCTCGAACTCAACCGTCAGGCTCAGCTGCGACATCAGCGCCGCGCCGAAGAGCAGCAGATTTACAATCAGGTGTTGAGGCGTATCGGCGTGTCTGTGACCCGCTTGATCAGCCTTCGCTTCTGCGCCGTCGTGAGCGCGCTCCGAGCCAGCAACTCAATTGTCGCCTGCTGCTCGGCGGCGCTGTCGAAGTGGCCGCACCCCACATAGACCCTACCATCGACGACCTGGGGCAAGCTGCACATGAAGGCGCGCATTCGACCCGTCTCTGGATCCCAGGCGTCATCGCCCAGGCGCTTCAATAAATCCTCTAACTCAGGATCAGGCGTCACGAAGTTCACGCGGATCGCATCGGGATCGTCGGACAGCACCGGGCACGCCTCCATCCGAGCCAGCAGCTCCATGTCCTCGATGCGCGCCGCAAACCTCAGTGCATCGTCCTTCACACTCTGATCGACGAATGCCACCGCTTCTGCGCTTGGGACAGCGTGCACCAAGACGTCATCAACCCTAAGCGTCCCGTCGCCGTTATCGATCTCAATCCTCGTCACGTTCGATCTCCTCGAATTCAGCATCGATTGTGTGGCCATCGAGAGCAGCGCAGACCTCCTCGGTGGCCTCAGCGCTATCGGGTGACACTTCAGCTATACCGTAGGCTCTCATGAGCTCCTCGGTCGATCTCTGCTCGCCCATAACGAATGTTGTTCGATCATCGTTGCGGCCTTCGTTGACCTGCAGCGCCACCAGCGGCGCTTCGCCCTCGACGGCCTGGCGGGTCTCCTTGAGCACGTCCACGATCGACTTCACCGATAGCGTCGAGACCATGACCTGCTCGAAATTTTCATCCAGAACAGGTTCTCCGTTATCGTCCACCAGCGGATGGCGAGAATGGTCTAGAAGGCTCTGCAGGTGATCCTGCGCTTTCGAATGCAGAGAAGAGGATCTGCGCCGCCGTGCAGATCGCTGGGCAGCGTCAACGCGCAGCCCGAACTCTGGCAGACGGCGCATCCTCTTGTAGATTGCGGCGCGGCTGAGACCCACGTCTCGCGCTGCGGCAGATAGATTGCCGTCATTATCTTCGATAGCCTGGAAGAACTGATCTTCGTTTTGCTCGTCGGCCAGAACGGCGGGCGGGCCATGCTGCCTCATGCTGATCTCCAGAAAGTTTTTGAGTTCAGGCCTCTCGGCCACATCGACTGAGTTTACGCGCTAAAAGGCCTTCCGAACCCCCGCATCGTATGCGCTTGCAGGCGGTTCAACTTAAGGGGCTAATCTCCACGAGATTGCAAAGTCTGACCTGGTTAGTCGTCGTCGCGCTTTATATAAGCGCGCGACTAGACGACCAACCGGTTGGTCGCGTGACTTCCCGCATACGACTAAGCCTTGTTTTTATTGGGTTTGTCGCGACCAACCGGAGCGACAAACCGGTTGTTCACGCCATGACCAACCAGATCGCCTATTCGAGCTCTTCCAGGAGCAGTTCTCCCTTGATGATCTTGCTGTTGTTTGGACCGGTTTCGACGGAGAGCTCTCGATAGTCTCTTAAGAACTTGCTGACGGCGCGCCCTGCCGTGCTGGGTGAAATGCCGAACTCATCAGCCATTTGATTGATCAATTCGGTTCTGCGAATGCCAGGCTGGTAAACTTCAACGATCCAGGCTTGGCGATCGAGAGCCGGCCCTGGATCCGGACGATTGGGCACGAGCATTGGCTCGCAAACCAATGTAGCGTCCATACCCATACCGGCGGTCTGACGCATCTGCAGAATACCGACTGGCCCGATAGCGGCCGCCTTCTGCTTCGTCACCGTGACTTCAGACGCCAAGGCGTTCTTCGCGCGAGACAGGGTAATCTGGAAATCGACGTCTGCCAGCAGAAGAGAAGACCCCCTGGCGCCCTTCGATCTGTCTTTGCCGAGATGGTGGATGAACACTACGGTGGCATCCTCCTCTTTGCCGTCGCCTACGGGGGCGCGCAGCGATCGCTTGAGCTGATCGAGATTGCGGACGAACCCACGCATATCGCTGGTCGAGTTCTCGTCGCCGCTGAAGTTCTGAGACAGCGTGTCCACGATCAGGAGCACGCGGTGGTCCGGCAGACGCGCTGCCGCTATCGCCTTCTGAAGCTTCTCGAACTCCTTTGGGTCGTTGATCGCGGTCGGCATCGGCTGAAAGCAGATCGGCGGCGAGCCCTCCCAGTTGCCGTCCGAACCATCTTTGCTGGGCGATACATTGAGGTCTTCAAGCGCGGCGGTTACGCGGTGCTTCAGAGTCTCAGCGCCCTCGCCGGCTATGAAGAAGAGCTGGGTCGGCAGTCGCTCGTTAGGCCCGTGGCCTTCGAATGGATCGGCACCAACCGCGAGCGCGAGACCGATGCGCAGCGCGAAGAACGTCTTGTATGTCTGCGACTCACCTAAGATGGACCCGAGCGAGCCGACCGGGATCATGCCCTCCACCAACCATTCTGGATCCTTCATCTCGCTGAGATCGAAGTAGTCTAGGAAGCGTGGCTTACTCTTTCGCTCTGGCGCAGATATCTCGACCAGGTCTTCGAGATCGTCTTCAAAGTCATCTGCGGGATCGCTGACAGCGGGCAGCTTTCGCCAGGCCTCGGCGAGGTGACGATGCATCTCTGCGCCGTCGAACTTACCGTCCTGCGGGGGCCATGCGCGCACGTAGGGAGCGATCACGTCGAGCACGGTATCGAACGAGAACCTCTCGCCCTTGAGCCGACCCGCGATAGCGAAAAGCTCTTCAAAGCGCGCGGCGCGCTCAGGGTCCATCAAGCGATCCGCAACATCAGCGGGCAGGTTTGCTCCGGTCAGCTCGACGCCTTCGCTTGAACAGAATTCCCGATCTGCGGTCTGTGCCTTGGACGAGTAGAGGGAGCGAACGTCTTCGGCCAGCAGCATCTCTCCCTCGCTGAAGCGATTGGAAACGAGCGCCTTGGTGAGCATCTCCATAGATTTAAATGTGAGCCTGACCTGCGCAGACCAACCTCTGATCTCGCCTTCCGATTCATCGAACGGCGCTGAGCACGCCCACTTGCCGTTCTTGATGTGCGTGGCTTCGCCCTCTGCGTTCGAGTAGTCCTCGACGCGGCACCAGGCGTGTCCCTTTTTCGGGTTTCCGCTGGTGGATGGTGTCAGGCAGATGAGCGCGTCACGCTGAGCGGCCCAATCGGCGATTGCCTCCGGTCCCGATCCGCCGTCGGAATCAAACACCACGGCGCCCATTGAGCCTGGCTGGATGCCGACGTGGTTGCCGCGTCCGATCCAGGCGACGCACTCATTGAGGCTTGGACGTCTTTCTTGCCAGCGTTTTTGACAGGCCCCTCTTTCAGACTTGAGCAGCACATACGCCGGTTCGAGTTCAGCTTTTCGTGCGGCCGCATCTAGCGCCTTTAGCGCTTTGATTTCTCTGTTCATCGGAGCGCCTCCGCTCTTGCGATGATCGCATCGAAGTCGAAGGGTCTCCGCTCCTTTGCCCACATACGGAGCTCTTCAAGCCCAAACGCGAGGCGCTGACCGTGTTTGACGTGGGGCGGAAGTCGATCGGGTCGCTGGGACCGGTACATCCTGAGCGAATGGAGTTTGATGCCGAGTATCTCGGCCATTTGCGCAGCCGTGAAAAAGACTGGCTTACGGGGCGGTTTATCCGCCATATGTTCGGAGCACATCATGCTTCCTCTCTGTTGGGACGCGCGGTGTTCTCCACACGTCGTTGGGTTATGCACTTGGCCGGTCTGTTGTCGCAGATCGGCCGCTCGCTTTGAGGATGTGCAGGTGCTCCAGGTCTGCAAACCCTCAGTTCGAGCCACCCCAATATACCAGCGGTCAACCCCTCAAGATACTATTGTTTGCGACGGAGCGCGATCGTCCAGGCGTCAGTAGGTTACATGATTAACGCACCGGTTTTCCTCTTCTGAACGTGCTCTCAGCGGCGCACGTCAGCCCTCCGAAACGCTGGTTTTGAGAAGTGCTCGCGCGCGGCATCCAATCGCTCATGAGAAACAGATTACCGCTAGCGACTGCCGTTCGCATCTGCATGAACAAGACAGAGGTACTGTACCGCGTCGGCGCTCATCGACTCGAGGACCTCGACCTGCGTGTCTCGCGCGCCCTCCATCCGGACGACGTCCGCCGCTGGCGAGACATGCCGCTGACCGGTTTTCGCGCCAGGTCGCAATTCAGCGTGGAAGAAGTTCTCGAGGCCGCATCGCGCTGCGGTTCGATGAGGGAGCTCCGGCAGACCGAGCCCGTGATGGCAGCGCTGGTCCACAAGCTCAACATCGTGCACGAGTGTGAGGCCCGCTTCGCATTTGTGCGCAGTCAGCGCTCGAACCTAGACCAGGCGTCTCGCCTCCGCAGCGAACGACGCAAGCGGGACCGCGAGATCCTCCCTAAATTGTACGCCCTTTGAACCGTCACGCGGGTTTACGCGGTGCCCGCTTTCGCGGCTTGTTGAGCGCCTACGCCCACACGGGCGAAACGAACGCAAACCATGGAGGCATCGCATGTTCGCCAACGCCATCGAGGCAATACGTAACAAGGCGCCCATGCGAGAACGCCGGACGGCGCTGCGCAGGGACCTGAAAGCAAATGAAGACGCAGCGCTCGATGAGCAGCTAAAGGCGCTCGAGGCCGAAGCCGAGCGAAAGGCGATTGCCGAAGCGGAGAAAGCCGCTGAAGCTGATCGCGCCAAGAAGTCGATGCTCGCTCGCGAAGCGGCCGAGCGCGCGCTCGCCGATGCTGCCACCAGAATGGACGCGGCGATCGGCGCCCTGGAGGAATCGTTCGTCGCGATCGAAGAACAGAGCGCCATAATCGTCCGCCACGGAGGTCGGCGCCGCGATGTCAATGCGCGGAAGTTTATGCTCGTCGCTGCCATGTGGCACGGTGCCCGATCGTTCAGCGCCAGGTTGGGATTGATCCGTATGCCCGGAGGTCCGAGCAAGTGGCGCACCCTCAGCGAAACTCTCGGATCGGAGAACCCACTTGACCAATGACAGACACAGACAGGGCCGTCGGCGCCGCATGGAGAAGTTCCGCCTTAGCGAGGTCTCCGCCGTGGACCGACCGGCACAGACACCAGCGAGGATCGACATCATGAAACGAGATGACCAGTTCGACCAACTCAGGGAACTCGTGGCGCAGGCGAGCGATCAACTCATTCTCAAGAGCCGAGAGCAGGCGAAAGAGCTCACGACGATCGCGGCTTCTGCCGTCCTGGCCAAACAGGACGCAAACGTCCGTCAGATGATGCAGCGCTTGGTAGAAACCGCGACCGCGCGTATCCGAGACATCGAGGATTCTCTGGTTGAGGTCACAGGTGCTACGCGCCGCGACGCTCAGAACGCGGCCATGGAAACTCCTCTCGGTCGAAGTCTCATGCGTATTGTCGACACCGCAAACGCAATGCTCCGCGTCGCCAACGACACTCAGGAACTGATAACGGCCGCCGATCTCGGCGAGCTCCGAAAGCGCCTCGACTGGCTGCAACCGACCGACGACGTGATCGATGCCATCGTGAAGCTCGATGCCATCGCCGACAAGCTCAGGTCGGGCGGCGAAGTCCGAGACGATTTCGTGGAAGCGGCGCGCACGGAGGCGCTGACTATCTTAGAAGGAAAGGAAAACGGAATGCAGAAATCTTTGAACGGCGGACCTACCGCCGAGAGTGTGCTGGACGGCGCTGAGCGCGACCAGTTCGGAAACGTCAAGGATCCGGGTGCGACGCTCGCGGCGATGCGGAAGGCGGCCTCAGCGGGCGCGCCCATCCGCAAGTCGGGCGAAGCGAACGAGCGTTTGGAGACGCTTGCAAAGTCGCGAGCGGAGAAGGATGGAATAGACTTCTACGACGCCTACCACCGCGTTGGCGCCGAGAACCCAGAGCTGCTCGCCGAGGCCGTCACCGAGTAACGAGATCCGGTCCTCGCCGGATGGGGACGTCTCCTCCCCCGACCAAGGCCGTCAGCCGCAAGGCTGGCGGCCAATTTCGCGCAAACTGTTTGAGATAAGTGTCCGTTGTCGTCGGTGTTCACGCAGCGCTGCGTTCATTAACCCGCGCAGCGTCGGTAATGTGCTCGCCCACGCTGAGGGCGATTGCCTTCGCGAGTTGAACAGGAACAGCGTTGCCGATCTGCTCAAAATGATAACTGATCTGGTTACCGCTGAAATGAAAGGTGTCTGGAAATCCTTGAATGCGCGCAGCCTCGCGGACGGAGATCGTTCGATCCTGAGTTGGATGAATATAGGCACCCCAATGCGGATCGCACTTCGTCAGAAGTGTCGAGGCTAATCCTGAACGTTCAAGACGCCCGTACCGTTTGGTGTGATCCGTGAGTTTAGCGCGTTGCATCCCAGCGGGGAGAAGCTCTCGCGGAATATTCCGCCAATTTCCTCCTTCTGGGATATGCGCCATTCTTTCCAGGTTCACAGTTCCGAGTTTGCTGCAAACGTGATTGAGCAGTTTCTTCGAGCCATTTCGGATCTCGCGCTGAAACTTCGTCGTGGCTTGTTTGCCACCGTACGTCGAACAGTGGTCCCCCTCACCGTTTCGCAACTCCGGCAAGTCGCTGATGGCTTGCCAAACAGTTGGAATCCGCTCGAGATCTCCGGTCGGCCTGTCGATTGGTCGACCTGCACGATCGGTGCACAAGCGGTTCAACCAGTGGGTAGGATTCGGCAGTAGGTCCGACGCCTTACCAATTCGGGTCGCTGCAACAAATACTCGACGGCGTGCTTGCGGCACACCGTACAGTTCGGCCGCCAAAACTCGCGCGTCTACATCGTATCCGAGATTTCCGAGACACGCTCGGATCTCATCTATTACTGCACCACTTCCGATGGTGAGGATCCCTGGGACGTTCTCCATCATAATTGTCTTCGGGTGCAGGCCCTCGACGATGCGCAGATAATCTCTAAAGAGACCTGCTCTTTCGTCGTCTGCTGTTCGCTTGTGGTTGTTATAGCTGAACGATTGGCAGGGAGGTCCCCCAATCAGGCAGTCCAAATCGCCAGGCTTCAGGTCGCATGATGAGAGAATCGCTTCTACCGAGAGTGAGGAAATTGCGCCTTCGAAGAACACGGATTCGGGGAAGTTATGGCGAAATGTAGCTCCTGCAGCGGAGTCTAGATCGTTTGCAGCAACGACGCTCCAGCCAGCTTGCCGATAACCGACAGCAAATCCGCCAGCGCCAGAAAACAGATCAACGCAGGTTTTTCCTGCGGGCGATCGGACGGTCGCCAGGTGGGTAGTGAGCGTGACCATCGTCATCCATAAGTTCGCTATTGGTTCTCTTATGAATCGATACGGCAGATTCGTAAACATTTTTATCAGCCAATTCGCGGAGGCCGCTTGACTTTGCGGAAACGGTGTGCTTGAAGCGCTTGCATGATCTTGCGCAGTCTTGCGCAGGCAAGATAGGAAAGATAAAAAAATGACTGCTGCAACTGACGCGCCTACTACGCTCGAAAGCCTCCCAGGTAAGCCTGACCGGGTCCACTTGGAGAAGATTGGAAACAAAGACTGGGAGCTTCGCGAACTGGAGCTCAACGTGAATGACGATGTGGCTCTGTGGTCTGACAACCCACGACTTCAAACCACCGTCACCGAAGCCGTTTCCAATGAACTCGAATTGGAACAGGCTCTGAGGCGAACCCCCGGATATGATCAACTGAAGAAATCGATCAACGAGATCGGGCAGATGACGCCGATCTATGTCCAGCGAACGAAAACTGGAAAATACCTGGTTCTTGAGGGCGCGACCCGCGTGACAATCCTCAGAGAGCTCGACCGCAAGTACAAAAGCGGCAAGAACGAAGGCGTTTATCGGACCGTTGTTGCCAAAGTCCTCCCGCCAGAGTTTGGAGAAAAGGACGTCGCGATTTTGCTGGCCGGCATTCACGTGCGCGGCAGTGGTGTGCGGTCTTGGGGTCGGTACATCGAAGCTGGGTTTGTCTACGATACGGTTGTCGGATCACCTGGTAGCCCGCCGTTGATGAACCAAGCTCAGTTGGCAGAGAATATGGGGAGATCAGAAACTTGGGTGGCTCGGCTCAAAAGCGCGTATGAATTTGCGCGAAAGTTTATTGAGCACATCGATGATCATCCAAATGCGCAACGGCTCGCCGCCGACAAGTTCAGTGTCCTCGAAGAGATTAGCAAGGCGCGGGGGATTGGTCCGCAGATAAGGGACTATGGCAATTCGGCGTTCGACGATCTTCGAGGCGAAGTCTTCGACATGGTGCGAAACAACGTTTTCAAAGAATACCGAGATGCGCGTTTCTTGAAGGAGTTTCATGACGACCCAGATAGCTGGCAGCAACTGACTTCCGGCGAGGAGCACATTGCCAACAAGCTAGCGAGACAAGTGCAAGATCAAAATAGCGGACCGAAGGCCAGGATTGCGGGGATCACTCAAGCGGTAAAGCGGGCAATCGATCGCGGCGATGGAGAATTCGACGATGAAGATGTCGCCTCTCTCCAGCAAACGATCGATCTGATTGAAGACCAGGTGCACGACGGAGTTCATCCGTATCGCTTGGCCCTTAAAAAGGCCGCGAGAACGCTAAACAAAGCGAGTAGAGCTGATGTGCTGGACCTTTCGGCCTCGGATATCGCAGAGTTTCGCGATGCATACGAATACTTCGATGGGCTCGTGTCGAAACACGGAGGACCTAGCACGTGACGTACAAGTTGCTTCATCATCAGGAGGAAGGGGCAGAATTCCTAACGGGCCAGTCTGGCGGCCTGCTCGCGTTCGAGCAAGGTCTGGGCAAAACCCTTGTGGCCATAGACGCGTTTTCTACTTTGCTATTTCGCAACAAGGTGGAGCAAATGCTGGTAGTGTGTCCGAATTCTTTGAAGCGCAATTGGAAGGCGGAGATCGAGAAATTTGCACCACAGTTGACGGTTGCGATCGCAGAAGGCTCTCCGAAACGGCGGCGCGCAATCTTCCACCAACCGGATGCTCGCGTGATCGTCACCAGCTATGAAACTTCGCGCTCAGAGGTCACCGCGATCCTTGCATTATTGCAGCGCCGTCGCAGCGTGCTCGTTCTGGATGAGTCTCACGCGACCAAAAACCAGTCTTCGCAAACGTCGATTGCGGCCCAGGAATTCGCGCCATACGCTCTTTATCGATGGCTGCTTTCCGGCACCCCTGTGACGAACACCGCGACGGACCTGCATACGCAGATAGGGATTATTCGCCCTGGTCGAAACCCGCTGGGGACGGTCGAGTCGTTTTCGGCAACGCTGGATTCCCGTCCCGATGATCCCCGAATCCGTTCGGTGGTGGATGAGCTTATTCTGAGGCGCACCAAAGAACAGTGCCTCGACCTTCCGGATAAATCGTTTGTGGACGTGCGTATCGAACTGGAGCCGTGGCAGCGGACGCTGTACGATGACATGCGTCATCAGATGGTCTGTGAAATCGAAGCGATGACCGGCGAACAGTACACTGCGTTTGCAAGTACGGCATTGAGCCAGCTCACCAGGCTAGTGCAAATTGCCACTAACCCTCAGCTTCTGTTTCCCGAGCTGGAGCGCGACCCAGCAAAGTTCCTCGCGCTGGATAACATCCTCGCCGAAATTATGTCAGTCCAGGGCAGGAAAGTGATTTTGTGGTCGAACTACATTCGTTCGATTGAGGTTATGCTGGAGCGCTTTCAACGCTTTGGCGCGGCAGCGATTTACGGTGGGACCCCGAATGACGTTCGCCAAGACATCGCCCGAGAGTTTCAGGAGGGCGAAGAGTTGAGAGTTCTGATCGCTAACCCAGCGGCTGCGGGTACTGGTTTCACACTGACCGCTGCGAGCCACACGGTGTATGAGTCTCTGTCTTGGCGATACGATCATTACGCTCAGAGCCAAGATCGAAATCATCGAATTGGGCAAACGCAACCGGTCACTTACACGCGACTGCTGGCCGCGGACACGATCGAGGATGCCATCATTACCGCTTTGGAGCGAAAGTCGATTCTCGCTGGTAGCCTTCTGGGGGATGGCGCGGTCGGCGAGGTAGTCTCGCAGCTTTCGAGAGATCAGATGTGTGAGCTGTTGCGCACGAACCGCTTGCCTGAAGTCGATCAAGTGTCAGATCTGGATGAGACTGTTGAGTAAGATGCTCGATACTTAACGATGCTCTCCTCGATCCGCTCGATCGCATCTCGCATCGGCCCCAGCAGGTTTGCACGCGTCACATAGTTGAACGAGACGTGCGGCGACGAGTGGTTCATCAGGACAACAATCGTCTGAAAGTCGACGCCCGCCTCGAACGCCATCGTCCTGAAGGTGTGTCGCATCTGGTGCGGTGAATACGGAAAGCCAGTTCGCCGTCTGAGCTGTTGGACATATCCCTTCTCCGCTGCGGGCGAATAGAACACGTATTCATTAAAGCGTGGCAGCGCCCTGATCCGCTCGAGTGCAAAGTCGGCGATGGGGAGCTTAAAGGCGCGATGCTCACCGCCCTTGGGGTTCGGCACGGTCAGCACGCCATCATCATCGATGTGTTCCCATTTGATCGATCTGCCATCAGCGCTTCTGAGCCCTGTGAAAAGAAGCGTCGTCCACAGCGCCTGCATGATCGGATCGTCGATCGCTTCCAGCTTCTCCCACATCGCCGGCATGTCCTCGGGCGCGATCGACCAATCTCTAGGCCGCTCGGGATTCATGCGAACGCCACGCGTCACCGGGTTAGGCGGCAGGTCCAGTGTCCTGGCTTGATGATTGAGGACCGCCTTCAATGTACGAAGCGATCCATTTGCTGCAGATGGACCACATCTATTGGTGAGCTTCGTGTGCAGGTCAGCGCAAAGTTGCGGTGTGACCTTGTCGACTGGCACCTTCAATAGCGACCCAAGACGCTCGCCCGCGCCGCCATAGAACTCCACGGTGCGCTTCGAGAGGTTCGGTGCTTTTAGATAGTCATCGAGAGCCTCACGGACTGTCGGAAATTCATCCTTTGGTCGCCTCGGGTCCTCGCCCCTCTGCAGCTTGAGCTTCAGCTCTCGGGCATGGTCACGAGCCGCTCTGAGCGTCAGCAGATTAGACCTGCCGACTGTTAGCGACACGTGTCTCTTGCTTCCATCATTTATGCTGGTGACCAGCTTGTAGGTTGCCGTCTTCTTGCCGATGACGAGCCGCAGGCCCGCAAGCTCGCTGTCATAGAGAATCCTGCCACGATCATGCTGAGTGACCGCCTTATCAATCAACGCCTGAGTAAACTTCACCGTCATGTCCCGTCCTTTCTAGACCCAGTGTGAGGCCCAGCGGCGGCGAGGTTCGTCGACGACGCATGATGGCCAGTGACGGAACAGTGCGCTGATATTAAAGCGTTGTAAGCGCCCCAGACGTCAAATGATGGTGCATGACGGAGGCTTGCGGGCAGTTAGGAATCTGTTGCTCTATCCTGCTGAGCTACGGGACCGTATGGTCATCTCTACGCTTTGGTGGGGACAGATTGAAGAGGGTGGATGGTCCGCGCTTTGATTTTTTTCGGTCTGTTGCTGCTTCCAGCCTGCGCGCCGTCTTCGCCGCTTCCAAATATGCAGCCGGGGGAAACCGGGCGGGTGACGCGGATTATTGATGGCGACGCTTTGGTGCTCGACACGGGCCAAAGCGTACGGCTGGTCTCGATTGAAGCTCCGGCCATGTATCCTGAGAGCGGTGTTCCCGCGCCACATGCGGGCGAGAGTGCGCGGCGATTGGAAGATATGGCGCTCGGCCGGCGGGTGCAGCTTTACTATCCTGGGCTGACCCGCGACCGCTACGATCGCGCCCTAGCACACGTCGTGACGATTGATGGTGCGGGGCCAAAATTGTGGCTGAACAGAGAGATGATTGAGGCGGGCGCAGCCTGGGTGAGGCTCTATCCCAGTACGGCGGCGCGGGGGCGTGAGCTTCTCGACCATGAAGCGGCGGCGAGGTCAGAGCGACGCGGACTTTGGGCGCGGTCTGATTATGCAGTGTGGAGCGCCGACCAAATCACGCCGGATGCAAACGGGTTCTTTTTTGTCCGCGGGGTTTTGGGCGCAACTGCGCCGGTGCCTGCGGACACCCGTTATCCGCCCGCCTGTCTGCGCGGGCTTGAGGGCGCGACGCTTTTACTCGCTGTTCGCAAGGATGCTGGCACAGCGTGCGGGCTTGCAGACGGTACGGAGGTTTTCATCCGAGGTCGGGTTTCAGGCGGCGAGCTTGATCTGAGCCATCCGTTCCATCTCAGCCTCGAGGCATCCA
Source organism: Hyphomonas sp. ske169 (assembly GCF_056850855.1). NCBI lineage: Bacteria > Pseudomonadati > Pseudomonadota > Alphaproteobacteria > Hyphomonadales > Hyphomonadaceae > Hyphomonas > Hyphomonas sp. ske169. The sequence continues at coordinate 1,653,049 of NZ_CP096146.1, forward strand.
ACTAGTTGGATATATCTTGCGCACCATTCACTGTCATCGTGGCGCCGGTGATGAACGCCGCCTCGTCGCTGGCAAGATAGGCGCACATTGAGGCAATCTCCTCAGCCTTGCCGAGGCGCCCGACAGGGATGGTTGAGATGATGCTGTCGAGCACTTTTTCAGGCACCGCACGGACCATTTCTGTGTCGATATAGCCAGGGCAAACGCAATTCACGGTGATGCCTTTTTTTGCGCCTTCTTGGGCGAGGGCTTTTGTGAACCCGATCAGGCCCGCTTTCGCGGCCGAATAATTAACCTGCCCAAACTGGCCTTTCTGGCCATTGATCGAGGAGATATTGATCACCCTCCCAAATCTGCGCTCGCGCATGCCCTCCCAGACGTGTCTTGTGACATTGAAGGCTGAGTCGAGATCCACCGAGATGACCTTTTGCCATTGTTCCAGGCTCATCTTGTGAAACGGCGCATCCCAGGTGATGCCCGCATTGTTGACCAAAATATCGATCGGGCCGAGGTCATTTTCGATGTCTGAAAGGCCGGCGCCAACGGCATCATAATCGGCGACGTCGAACTTATAGCCCTTGACCCCAATTGCCTCTTCACAGGCCTTAGCGGCCGCGTCATTGCCGCTATAATTGGCAGCCACGGCATATCCTGCCTGTTTCAGCCCTGCGCAAATCGCCAAGCCAATTCCGCGCGTTCCGCCCGTCACCAGTGCCGTTCTAGACATGCCAGTTCCTCCCGTTATGCTGCGCAGCATAAAATTTGCTGCGTGTGCTCAATTCGATGTAAGCACCTTCCTGCTAGATGCTGCAATCGGACTTTCGTCGGTCTCGCGAGTTTAGCAGAACGCGGCGCAGAAACGAGCAAAACATTAGCATACGTGCTATGAAAGGGTGTGAAATGGCGAAATCAAACGGTGCGAGCGATACCGTCATTATCAAAAAGTACGCGAACCGGCGGCTCTATGACACCTCAACCTCATCCTATGTGACATTGGATCACCTGTCTGATCTGGTCCGCAAAGAAGTGGATTTTGAAGTCGTCGATGCCAAGTCTGGCGAAGACTTAACGCGACAAGTGCTGACCCAAATCATCTTTGAAAAAGAGAACAAAGGCGAAGGTGCTCTGCCAGTGAATTTCTTGCGCAAGCTGATCGGCTTTTATGGCGCGGGATCGCAAAGCCTGCTGCCAGCCTGGCTTGAAATGAGCATGAACAGCTTTGCCGAAAGCCAAGAGCGTTGGAAGTCTGCCATGGGCAGCTCTAATCCGTTCACGATGTTCGAAAAGCAAGCGCGCGCGAATATGGAAATGTTCGAAAATGCGATGCGCATGTTCACGCCGGGCATGGCGACAAAGAAGGCCAAGCGAGGTGATAAAGACGCGCCGCGCATGGATGATCCCATGGATTTGCTGCGCGTCCAAATGGCAGCGATGCAAGAGCAACTCGACGCGCTCTCACGCAAACACTAATTCACGAGCTTTACTGCTTTAATTCAGCGCTTTCACGGCGATCACTTCGCCTGTGTCTTGTTCTTGCAGCAAGACAGCGCACGTGGACGCGCAGCTGAGATCGAACGTGGCGTCTTCGCCGGACCAGAATCCGAGGGAGTCTTGTTTGGTCACTGGATTGACCATGGTCGTATGGTTGGCCTCTCCACTGAGATATTCCACGACTGAGACTTCCAGCGTCTTGTCACTTTCACCGCTAACCCGCACCGCTTCCCCATCCCAAGCGAGCGTTGGCGTTTGCTCTGAGCGCAAGTCTAGGCGTTTCTCGATCTGCTTGCGAACTTGGCGCTTTTTGGTGCCTGGGCATTCTTTTGCACCGTCATAGAACGATTGCGGCGTATAAGGCGCGCGCAGGCTGAGGCGGTCAGTATAGGCCATCTGCCGATCTTTTGAGACAGGCATTGCCATTGGATCAGGATCGCCAAGATAATCCCAATAATTGACCGTCCAGGTCAGGATGAACACATCATCTCGTTCGGCTTGAATCTGTTTCATCGTGCGATGCGCTTTTGGGCAAGCCGGGCAGTTCTGATTGGCAAATAGCTCAATCAGGACCGGCCGCTCGGCATCTGCCGCAGCCGTTCCAAAAGCAGGCGCCATCAGCGCAAGCAAAGCAAAGAAACGTATCATGGCGTCGTCATAGCCGTTTCTTCCTAGACTTAAAACTCACTTGCCCGTGAAGACTGCGTTATGCCGCCTCATGCGCTAGATTGCGCAGCACATAATGCAAGATCCCGCCATTGCGATAGTAGTCGAGTTCATTGTCTGTATCGATGCGAACCGTCGTGGTTGCGGTCACTTTCGAGCCATCGGCTCGTGTGATTTGTACCTCGACTTTCTGACGCGGTTGGATGGAATTAACACCCTCAATCGTGATCTCTTCATCGCCCTTCAAGCCTAGAGATTGCCAGGTCACGCCATTGTCGAGTTCAAGCGGCAACACGCCCATACCGATCAAGTTGGAGCGGTGGATCCGTTCAAACGAGCCCGCAATCACGGCGCGGACGCCGAGCAGGATCGTGCCCTTCGCCGCCCAGTCGCGGGACGAGCCATTGCCATAGAGCGTGCCTGCGAAGACCACGAGCGGGACATTCTTTTCCATATAGCGCATCGCGGCATCATAGATCGGCATCTGGTCGCCACTCGGGTGATGAACCGTTACGCCGCCTTCGACGCCCGGCACCATTTGGTTCTTGATGCGAATATTCGCGAACGTGCCGCGCATCATCACTTCGTGATTGCCCCGCCGCGACCCGTAGGAGTTGAAATCAAGCACATTGACTTGATTGCTCTGCAAATACTCACCCGCCGGGCTGGAGGCTTTGATCGATCCGGCCGGAGAGATGTGGTCGGTTGTGATCGAGTCGCCAAACAAGGCCAAGACGCGGGCTTTGTGAATGTCTGCCGGTGCTTCGACATCGCCGGTCATACCCTCAAAATAAGGCGGGTTCTGCACATAAGTGGAGCCCAATGGCCAGCCATATGTCTTACCGCCAGACACTTCGATATCGCGCCATTGCTCATCACCTTTGAACACGTCTGAATAGCGCTCAGAGAACATTTGCGGCGTGACGCATTCGGCCATGATCTCCGCAATTTCATGCGAGCTCGGCCAGAGGTCTTTCAAATAGACATCATCGCCATTCTGATCTTGGCCGAGCGGGTCTGTGGTGATGTTGATCTTGAGTGATCCGGCAATCGCATAAGCAACAACCAGTGGCGGCGAGGCGAGGTAATTGGCCTTAATGTCCGGGCCGATGCGGCCTTCGAAGTTTCGGTTGCCTGAAAGCACTGAGCACGACACTAAGTCGCCTTCGGCAATGGCTGCCGCGATCTCAGGCTGCAATGGCCCGGAATTGCCGATACAGGTCGTGCAACCATAGCCCACGAGGTTGAACCCAAGCGCATCCAGATCTTTGGTCAGGTCGGCTTTCGCAAGATAATCGGTCACCACTTGCGAACCCGGCGCGAAAGAGGTCTTCACCCAAGGCTTGCGACTAAGCCCAAGCGCCGCCGCTTTCCGCGCGACGAGCCCGGCTGCGATGAGAACGCTAGGGTTGGACGTATTTGTACAGGACGTGATTGCGGCAATGAACACATCGCCATGGGTGACGGTAAAGTCTTCGCCTTTGACTTGAATGGCGGTGGCATCATCGGCGGCGGTGCCGAATTCTTTGGCCATTGCCTCAGCAAACTTGCTGTCGGCTTCTGAGAGCAACACTTGGTCTTGCGGACGCTTCGGCCCGGAAATGCTCGGCACCACGGTGGAGAGATCAAGCTCGATCGTATCGGTAAAGACCGGGTCGTCCATGTCGGGGCGCCAATAGCCTTGAGCTTTGGCATACGCCTCCACGAGCGCGATCCGGTCGGCATCTCGGCCGGTATTGGTCAAATAGGTGATAGTATCATCGTCCACCGGGAAGAAGGCGCAGGTCGATCCAAACTCTGGCGACATGTTCGCTAAGGTGGCTTCATCTTCGAGCGTGAGATTGGCGAGGCCGGGACCGAAGAATTCCGTGAACTTTGCAACCACGCCATAATCACGCATCATCTTGGTGACGGTTAGGACCAAGTCCGTGGCGGTGGCACCCTCTGGTAGTTTCCCGGTCAATTTGAACCCGATCACTTCTGGGATCAGCATCGAGACCGGCTGGCCGAGCATGGCCGCTTCCGCCTCAATCCCACCGACGCCCCAGCCGAGGACGGACAAAGCGTTGATCATCGTTGTGTGCGAGTCTGTGCCGACGCAGGTATCTGGGTAAGCAATCGTCTCGCCATCCACCTCTTTGGTCCACACGGTTTGGCCGAGATATTCTAGATTCACTTGGTGGCAGATGCCGGTGCCGGGCGGCACAACGCGGAAATTCTCAAACGCAGATGCGCCCCAGCGCAGGAATTCATAGCGCTCTTGGTTGCGCTCATATTCAATCTCGACATTGCGCTGAAAGCTTTGCGGGCCGGCGAAACTATCGACCATGACAGAGTGATCAATCACCAAATCGACCGGCACTTGCGGGTTGATGGCATCGGCGCTTGAGCCGAGCTTCTCTGCCGCATCGCGCATGGCTGCGAGATCGACGACCGCGGGAACCCCGGTAAAATCCTGCATCAGGACGCGGGCGGGCCGGTAAGCAATTTCATGGGTCGCCCTGCCGCGATTGTCGAGCCAAGATTTGAACGCGATAATGTCGTCCTTGGTGACGGTCGTGCCGTCCTCATTGCGCAACATGTTCTCGAGCAAGACTTTCAGCGACGCGGGCAGTTTGGAAATGTCTCCCAGCCCGTTCTCGGCTGCGGCATTGAGGGAGTAGTAAGTGTAATCCTTACCGTTTACGGTCAGTGTCTTACGAGCCTTGAAGCTGTCGAGGGAAGGCATGGGCAATCGAACCTCTCTATTTAGTGTGAGTGCACGCGTGAGATTGGCGCGTTTGGTGTCTTGTCCATCAAATAGGGTGGCACTCGCACCAAGGCAATTCGCGTTTGACCTTAAGACGACGCGCTTGCTCACGGAGACAAGTGCCTGTGAGTAAAACGCCGCTTCTACGAGGCGAGGGCCTGGGCGCTGTCCGCGGGGAACGTGTGCTGTTTCGGGACATTTCAGTGAGCGCCAGCGCGGGCGAGCTGATCCTGTTGCGCGGAGCGAATGGGTCAGGGAAAACAACGCTTCTGCGCCAACTTGCGGGCCTATCCGAACCGCAATCAGGATCGATTGAGCGCAACGGATTGCATCATTGGATCGGTCACACCAATGGCCTGAAAGCACACGAAACACCCCGCAGCCATTTGCAACATTGGGCGCGCGTTTGGGGCAGCAACGTGGCTGTCGATCTGGTCTTGGAGGAGATCGGCATGGCCCGGCCCGCCAATGTACCCTGCCGTATGCTTTCAGCTGGGCAAAAGCGACGGACGGCCCTGGCCCGGCTCGCGCTCGAAGACCGTAAATTGTGGCTCTTGGATGAGCCGTTCAATGCGCTTGATACAGAAGGACAAAAACTGTTGGCGCGCCGAATTGAAGATCATCGCGCGCACGGTGGCGCCGTGATTGCGGCACTGCATGGCGCGTCCCCGATTGAAGCGAATGGGGAGGTGGTGCTGTGACGACTTGCACCTCCCTTCCCCCGCCGACACCTGCGAAGGCAGGTGTCCACGGACCGATCACGCCAACGCATCCAATGCTAAATCAAATGCCATGGGGTCCTGCCTGCGCAGGACCTGACGGAAGGAGGTGAGATTGTGAACGCAGCTCCCCTCCTCTCAGCCTTCCGCTCCTCGCTATCAGAAGCCTGGGCATCTGGCGCGGGCTTGCTTTTGCCGCTCGGCTTCTTTGCCGGCACAGCCACAATGGTACCCTTCACCCTCGGGTCGGAGGCCGAACTTCTCAGCCATGTCGGTCCTGGCATTCTTTGGCTAGCGTTAGCCCTGTCCTCGATGGTGACCCTCGAGCGCGTGTTCCAAGCCGATTTACAAGATGGCGCTTTAGATTTGTGGCTGCAGGACACAGGGTCGATTTCCTTGGTCGCCGCGATCAAGACAGTCAGCCATTGGCTTGTCTCTGGGTTTCCGCTGGTACTGCTTACGCCGCTGATCGGGTTCATGCTCGGCGTGCCGACTGAAAAAATGATCCCTGCTATGTTCGGCTATGCGATGGGCGGCTTGGTGTTTTTCCTATGGGGCGGCGTCGCAGCGGCTCTATCAGCAAGTGTGTCACGCGCAGGCCTCTTAATCGCCCTGATCGCATTGCCGCTCTATGTCCCGGCATTGATCTTCGGGGTGCAGATGGTCGAGTCTGGGCTCGATAGTCCGAGCTTCCTCTTCCTCGCCGCGTGCACCTTGTTTGCGCTTGGTGTCGCACCTGCTGCGATGGGCGCCGCTTTGCGGTTGGCGGCAGAGTAGAGGAAGGCTATTTGTCCAGCATGCTGTCTTATCTCGCCAATCCGCTCCGTTTTATGCGGTTCTCGCGCCTGGCCGTGCCGATCTGTTTTGTACTGGGCGCGGTAATGATTGGCTGGAGCCTGTACAATGGCCTTCTCGTGGTGCCGCCCGATGAGCGACAGGGCGGCGATCTGATGCGCGCCATGTTCACCCATGTCCCCTCGGCCTGGCTCTGCATGGGGCTCTATGCGGCGCTCGCAGGCGCGAGTTTTGTTTGGTACATTTGGCGCCACGAACTCGCCGATGTCGCTGCGCGCGCGATTGCACCGATCGGTGCTGGCTATACCGCGCTCTGTTTCATCACGGGATCGATTTGGGGCCAGAAAGGCTGGGGCGCGGGCTGGCACAATCTCATACTTGGCGACAGCCGGCTCATGTCCGTGCTCGTCTTATTCTTTTTATTCCTCGGCTATATGGCGCTCCGAGCCGCACTCGAAACCCGCCAAAAAGCAGCGCGGGCCGCGGCCATCTTGGCCATGGTCGGGATGGTCAATGTGCCGATCATCAAAGTCTCAGTCGATATGTGGCAGACCACCACCATCCACCAACCCTCCAGCGTGATCAGCATTGGCAGCCCAGAACCGCGCGAAGCAGGCAGCGGGATGAACCCCGTTTATTTGCAGCAGCTCCTTTGGGGTTTTGGCGGTCACACCCTACTCGCCGCAGCGATGATCATGATGCTGATGCGGGCAGAGGTCTATGCCCAACAAGGCGACCGTCTGCTCGCCCAAAAATTGGAAGGGGCGTGAGCGATGCCAGATTTTGCGGATGACGGGATCTATGTTTGGTCGATTACGATTTTAGGAATTGTGATCCCGGTCCTCATGATCGGCTATAGTTTTTTGCGCGTTCACGGGTCCAAAGCGCGGCTCGACCGGCTGCAGCAAGAAGAAGATCAGGCTTAGCGCCTATTTCTTTTTCTTCTTTTTCTTCTTCTTTTTCTTCTTCGACTTGCGCGGCTCTTCTTCCTCTTCCTCATAATCGCCAGAGATTATGGCAAGCGAGAGGAGCAGGCTTTCGCGGCGCGATTTGCGGAGCTCTTCAGTCAGGATTTCATCGGCTTCCATGACTTCAGGCGCCGCGCCTTGAAACGCCGTCTTGCCCGCCTCGGTCAGAGAGACTGCCTTGGCCCGAGCGTCTTCTTTTGACTTCACCCGCTTGACCAGGCCGGTCTTTTCCATCCGCGACACCATGTCGGCGAGGGTCGACCGGTCTATGCCGGTGACGTCGACTAGGCTCGCCTGGCTTTGTCCGTCCTCATCATTCAGCGCCGCGAGGACGGCAAACTGGCGAATGGTCAGGCCTTTCTCGGCCAATCCGTTGGCGGACTCGTTTACCGCAGCCTGCTGGGCGCGATGCAAAAGGTGTGTCACGGAGCGCGACAGCGTAAATTCCGTATTCGTCTCTTGCTTGCTCATCACCGCCGCCTTAGTTCCTGATTCAGCCCTGAATAGATCTACAAAGCAAAAATACCGTGTGCAGATCAATTGAATTCTCCCATAAAGCGAGAGGCTGACAGAAAAATGACAGTCAAACCCAGTCCTGACTTCGCTCTGGAGATTCCAGAGGGCGACGATAAAGAGCGCAGCGTCTGTCAGCGCTGTGAGTTTATTGACTATCAGAACCCAAAAATCGTCGCGGGCGCGGTGGTTCTAAAAGACGACAAAATCCTGCTTTGCAAACGCGCAATTGAACCGCGTAAAGGCTTCTGGACGCTGCCCGCCGGATTTATGGAATTGGGTGAGAGCGTCGAAGAGGCCGCGCAGCGCGAAGCCCAAGAAGAGGCGCTCGCACAGATCGAAATCGATAGCCTGCTGGCGGTCTATTCAGTCCCGCGGATTGGCCAAGTGCAAGTGATGTTTCGGGCCAAACTGCTCGGCGACTATGGCGTTGGTCCGGAGAGCGAAGAGGTAAAACTGGTCGAGTGGAAAGATATTCCCTGGTCAGAACTCGCCTTTCCAACCGTGGTTTGGGCACTCACCCACTATGCCGAAACCCGTCACCAAGAGACGTTTGCGCCCTTTGCGAATCCACCCGGAACGGACGCGCTGACGCGTTAGGCCTCAGCAGGTTCTCTGAGATGTTTGAGCGTGTAAGGCACGTTCGCAGCGCCGAAGATGAAGGTGATAACCATATTGCCGAGCTTCCAGTTCGCCCAAACATCTTCCGCGTCTCGTGAACCGAAAGTGAGTCCTAGAAACTCATAGCTCCCGGCCGGTGCAATCGTGGCGCCTAGAATGCGCAAAGGCTCTTCAAAACCGGGTGCATAATACCGCCACAGAAACTCGTTCCAGCACGCCATCGCGATGAAGAATAACGCCCAGCGTATCGCCAACGTACGCCAAGCAAAATCTGGTAGATCGAACACTTTGTCGAACATCACTTTCCAAATGTTATGCCCCAGAGCAATGCTGCCCAGGATCACGCTTGCGAGGAATAATTGCTGGATAGTCGGCTTGATGAATAGGAATGATTTTTCCTGGAGGATGATGCCAAGCAGGCCAAATCCGCCCACAATGGTCGCTGTAAAGATCAGGAAAAGCGGCACATCTTCGCCTTTGCGAAGATAGTTCGAGACCGCCCACAGCGTGGCGATGATCAACACACCTGTCGCCCAGTAAAGCGCGGTATCTGGGCTCGCCCAGGTGTCATTAATATTGATGTTTCGCATCACATTGTAGACGCCAATAAAGCCAATAACAGGCACCAGATCGGCCCAAATTTGATTGGCTTTATCGGCTGCGGTGCCGAGATCGTTTTTTTGTTCGCTCATAGGGCGGTTTACGCTGACGCGCGTCCTTTGGATGTGACTCTCTCGCTCACAAACCCGCGTGCGCCGCCAGCGTCAAGCGCAAAGGCCACCACGCCGTACGTTAGTCCGCCCAGCGCGACTTTCAGAAATAGCTCTGGCCAGCTGCCCCATGATGGCAGGCTCCAAATCACCGGACACATGGCGAGCGCGGCGATGCCGATTTTGACAAGGTCACTGAGCGGCATTGGCAGCGGCACCAAGCGGCGACCAACCACGGCCAGAATGCCAAGACCAAGGCCATAGCTGAGCAAGGTCGCGAGCACCGCGCCAAACAGTCCAAGCTGCGGAATCAGGATGAGGTTTAGCGCAATATTGGCGCCAGCCGGAATCAACATCAGCATGGCCAGCTCTCCGGTTCGGTGCGCCAGATTAAACACTTCAGAATAATAGTGGATGATCAAACCATTGAGCAGCCCAGCAAAAGCGATCCACGGAATGATCTCACGCGCGCCGTCGCGCACCGCTTCACCGATCAAGGCTTCAGAGAGCGGTGTTGCAACCAAGGCGAGGCCCGTTGACGCTGGGACGCCGATCAAGAGCAATGTGCGAATAAGGCCCCGGGATTCGTCTGCGGCGGCTTGGGGACCACCGCGCTCATAAGCAGCCATGACCAATGGAGACGCGGCCATTGCGGCCCAGGCACAAATCAGCAAGACGCTCTTATCCGCGACGCCGTATCCGGCTGCATATTCGCCGACAGCGGCCTCCCCTAGGAAGAGCGCAATCAAGAACCGGTCCGCAGCCGATAAGATCAAATCCAGCACCAAAGCCGCCGCGATCGGGGCGCCAAACATCAGATATGCCCTGCGCCGTCCGGCATCCGTTTTGCCAGTCTTGGCTTGTCCGAACAGCCATCGCGTTTCCGTCACCAGCCAAATTGAGCCAGCCAAAAGCGCGCCGATGAAGGGCGACGCGGCGCCAAACCCGGTTTGCCAGGCAATTAATGCACCGAAAATAAACCCGCCCAGCGTCTTGGAGGTCGCGATCAAAGCGTAGCGCCCGACATTTTCACTCGCGCGATGACTTTCAAGCGCCATCTGGATCATCGAGTTGACCGGGATGAGTAGCGCAATCCAGGGCAGGATTTTTAGATATTCCGGCAAATTACCGAGCGCGATGGCCAATCCGCCGATCAAAACCGCCGCCACGATCAAAGACCGGAAGGTCAGCGACAACGTGGTGCGGAAATGGTCGGGTAGACTTTGCTTAGCTTTGGCCTCGCCAGCAAATCGAAACGTTGCCGCTTCCGCTGAGGTTAGTGATAGCATGTGCACCAGGGTCATTACCGAGAACATCAAGGCGTAGCGCCCATAATCTTCCGGGCCGAGCAGCCGCGTATAGACATAAACGCCGCCAAACGCGGCTATGCCGCTGGCGATATTGACGGGAAGATATCCGGCTAGATGACGAAGAAGCTTCATGCAATTGCCTTAGCATTGTCTATGCCAAGACAGGGTTAAGGCGCGAATTCTAACAGCATCAGGCCAAATGCCAGGCCGCCCGCCGCGAGAATGCGCCGCGGGCCGAACGCCTCTTTCAGGAAGACCGCACCAAATATCGCGCCAAACACCACCGATGTTTCGCGGATGGCCGTAACGTTTGCGGCTTCAGTCATGGTAAACGCCCAAAGCGCTGCACCGTAAGACACCGACCCGAGCAAACCGCCGATCACACCGTCGCGAATTTGCGGCGCGATATCCGCCCAGACTTTGCCTTTCCGGACCCAGAACATCGCTGTCGTGATGCCAATCCAGTCGAGGAGAAAGAGCCACACGACAAATGTGAAGACCGTGCTGGCATCGGCCGCGATACGCGTGCCATTGGCATCCGCAACCGAATAGAACGCGATCCCGAGTGCAGTCACCATCGCCCAAAACAGAGCCGCCTGTTTGATCGGCGGATGTTTGCCGCCTTTTTCTTCTGGCGTGGCAAAGACGATGAGCGCGCCAGTTGCGATCACCAGACCAAGCCATCCGAGCAATCCCGGTGTTTCATTGAGCGCCACCGTTGCAGTGATCGCTGTCAGCAGCGGCGCCAAACCGCGCATCACAGGGAAGACCAAGGAGAGGTCACCGCGATGCAAAGCGCGGATCATCGCAAACTGATAGAACCAATGGACCACGACAGAAATAGCGAGCGCGCCCCAAACTGCCGGGGTCGGCAAAGGCACGAATGCTACGAACGGAAGCGCGCTCAGCGCCATCGCGATCGAAACAATCATCCTTGTCGAGAGAACGTCGCCGCCGCGTTTCACGAATAGATTGGTCGCTGCGACAGTGACCGCAGACAATAGGCACAATGCAATCGGAAACAGGCTCGAACTCATCCCGCCGCGTGCCGCATCGGCCGCATGGAAGTCAAGGTTTTCGCCATGAGATTAAAGCGCCGCTTCGACCGCCGTGACTTCCGGAACATAGGCTTTGAGCATGTTCTCGATGCCTTGTTTCAAGGTCATTGTGGAGGACGGACAACCGGCGCACGCGCCGCGCATGGCGAGATGTACAATGCCCGATTCCTCGTCAAAGCCGTGAAAGACGATATCGCCGCCATCTTGGGCCACGGCTGGCCGGACGCGGGTCTCGATCAGTTCAATAATCTCGCCAACAATCTCTGCCGCATCGCCTTCATAATCGTCAACCGACGCCCCTTCTTGAGGCGCAGCCATATCAGCTCCGCCCGTTGCCATCACGGGCAGCCCGGCCACAAAATGATCCATGATTGCCGCGAGCGCCATCGGCCGAACATGTTTCCAATCGGCCTCTGGAGATTTGCTCAGGGAGATGAAATCACTGCCGAGGAAGACGCGCACAACGTCTTGAACCTGGAACAGCGCCTGTGCCAGCGGACTGGTGCCCGCCTCATCGATAGAAGCAAAATCATATGGCCCGGTCGCGCCCGTGACCGGCTGACCCGGCAAGAATTTCAGCGTATCTGGATTGGGCGTGGGTTCTGTTTGAATAAACATTGTGCCGTGGCCTCTCTCTGACAGGAGTAACTTAGCTCGTAAGTGAGCCCAGCGCCTCGATATTTCAAGAGAGAGAAGGCTGCGACCTATTCGGCCGCCGTCGCCTCTGCAACCGCCATGGTTTCATCGGCCTGCGCCTGCAGAGCGTCGATGAATTGGGTCGTCGCTGTGTTGACTTCACTCAGATAGAACATCATCGCAGCGGGGTGATCGGATAGAAAACTCCCCGTGCCCGCTTGGCTGGAAACAATTAGCGGGTTGAACGTCGCGGCGCGGCGCCAAGCGAAAATCGCGCGATCCCGGGCTTCGGCAGCAGACCGAGTGTAAACCAGGTCCGGCTCTTGGATCAGCGATGACATCATCAATTGCGAGGCGACCTGGGCGTAGGCCCGGCTCATATAAATCGCTTCGATATCGGCTTGTGAGGCTGGCCACGCCTCGGCGCGATCGACGCTGGAACGGAGCCGTGTTTCGGAGTCTGTAGCCCAGCGCTTATAAAGCGCGAGCTCGTCCAACAGCACCCCCAGCCCCTTGGGCTGCGCTGCAAGGCCGCGCGAGAGACGCCCCTCATAGCTTTGTAACGCTTCCGCTGCCGCGTTCAGGCGCGGGGTCGCTTCGGCTTCTTGCGAAGGCACCAGAAGACGCGCTGCGGCAAGTAGATCCGTATCCGGAGCACCTGGCTCCAGGGCTGCGTGCTCAGATGCGAGCAGCGTGAAATCAGACAAAGCGCCGGTTACACCATCTTGCCAGGCAGGAAGCGCGGTCAGACGTGCTTGCGGGTGCCACCAAGAGCGATCATTCGCCCAGCCGGTGACTTTCAATTCGCGCCCGAGCAGGGTCGTCGCGGTGCCGGCATCATTTGAGTACCAAGGCGTTGCCGACGAAAGCACGATGGCGCTAGAATCAACTTTATGGCTAAGCAAAGTCATTGCCGGATAGCCGCCGACCAAAAGCAGAACCAAGCCGAGTTTGAACATGCCGACGAGACGCTTCCAAAACCGGGATAAGGCTTCCATGGTTGGGCTGGGTTCGGCATCGTCGAGGTAGGCTTCGGACATATCCGCGCCGATTAGCGTGACAACTGGCTTCCCGTCATTGGTGTTTGCATCAACATATTCTACGGGGAGCTTTTCAGCAGCTGGCATCGTTTTTTAACTCGTGAACTGTGGCGTTAAAATCACTAGTCGCAAATAATACGCCGTTTACAAGTCATTAACGGTTTAAACTTTGGCAAGACTAAGTCCGTGCCCTGATATTATACGGGAATCTGTGGATAAAATTGCAGATTCCGCCTATTCGATGAGCTTTGACGGGTCGACAATCACCGGCGCGCTAGCAACTGCAACCAGATCATCTTCGATTTCTTTCCCAATACCTTGCTCCCGCCGCTCATAAGCAGCGACCAGAGACATGTAAGGCGGAACATGGACGATCCCTTCGCCTTCGATCGGCGCCTTCATCTCAAAATGGAGGTGGAACGTGGTCGGCGTGCCGCCAAAATCATTCGAAACAAAGCCAAGCGTGTCCCCCGCTTTGACATTATCCATCGCGGAAACGCGCAAGCGCCGCATATTCAGGTGCAGGTAAGAGTAAATGATACCCGTCTCGGAACCCTTCAGCTTCACCGAGTAGGTCCCGATATGTTGGATAATTCCATCTTCAACGGCGATCACTTCGTGCAGGCCGCGATCGCGCGGCGATTGCGCGCGCAGAGCATTGCAGTCGGCCGCGCTTCCGACACGAATGTCTTGGCCCTGATGGACTTGATTGGTTGGGCATAGCGGCGTGTTGCGATTTCTGCTCCGCTGCTCACAGAAATTATCCCGCCACGCGGTTTGATAATTTGCTGGATCGCATTGGTCACCCCCAACCGCGCCGCCTAAACGATAGACCATGGATTGCGGGAAGGTTGGTGCCGACTTGATCGGGAAAAGCATATTTGGCGCATAGACCGTGTCATCGCCTCGGCCGAAACCGGTGCCAGGGATCAAATCGCCCGGCGCATAATATTCGAACTTCACCGTCGCGGGTGGCGGGGGCGGAGGGGAGACTGGTGGCTCTGGCTCTGGCTCTGGCTCTGGCTCTGGCTCTGGCTCTGGCTCTGGCTCTGGCTCTGGCTCTGGCTCTGGCTCTGGCTCTGGCGGAGTATCGTCGCCTTGGCCTGGGTCAACAGGGTCGCCGTCGCCCGGCACTTCGGGGTCGGCGGGAATTTTAGGCGGATCTGTAGGGTCTTCTTCGGCCGGGGTTTCATCAATCGGTTCTGGATCTTGGGGCGGTATATCGCCCTCATTCCAAGGATCGGTTACGGGCACGACGGGGGGTGGCGGGCCCGGCGCATCATCCGGGAACGTTTGGGGTGGTGGCGGCGCTTCTCTGCCATCGCCCGGCACGCGCACGGCATCGCAAGCGGCAAGAGCCAGCGCGGAAACCGCAATTAATCCAAGAGATTTCTTCATCACTGTGTTCCTGAAATCAGGAGCGCTTCGACTTCTGCGAGCGCATCATCCTCACTAATACAAGACCCCTTCATCGCCGTGGCAGGGTCATGGCACATAAACTCGACCAGATAAGACGCGCCGTAACGGCTGAACGAGACCTGGGCGCCCGTCATCGTTTCTTCAAACGCCAGTTCGCTATCGGTGACGGCGCCTTCACCATCCGGCAGAGCAACCAATTTGTCTGTGCCATTGATCACCATGTCATACGTTTCGCCCTTCATGACCGCGAAATAGCCGTCGGCGAGCGGGCGAAATTGTAAGCCGTCATCTGACCCAGCTGCGGCGACTCCAAACGGCGCATCAGGCAGCAGCACGGGCACCGCAATCGAGCTTCCACTCGCGACTTGCGCAAGCACATCATCATCAATGTCGCGGGCTGCATAATCTTGTCGCGCGGCGGCCCAATCGATGGTCGCCGTTTTGGTTTCAGCGGCGTTGTGTGCAGGCAGCGTGGGCGCTTCCACCCCTGGCGATGGCGCCTCAGCGGTTTCGACCGGCGGCGGCGTTTCGGGTTCCACGGGTTCGACTTCAATGACCTGGTCACAGGCGGTGAGCGCGAGCGCAGTAACGGCAGAGATTAAATAGGCACGCATGGATTATCCCTCTTCACTCGTGGTCGCGATGCTGTCGATTTCGGCATAAGCGAGACTATCAATGGTCTCTAGCGCCGCAACAACGTCACGAGCGCTCCGTCCAGCCGGATCGTTTTTCGGCAAGCCGAGGATCAGTTCCCCTGAATAGCTCGCTCGAACCAAAAACAGTCCGTCCAATTGATCATGTGCATTGGCCCAAGCTTTATAGGCCGCACGGGTGCCCGCTTCGTCGCGACGGAAATTGCGACAGATGGAGTCCAAAGCTGGTTCGTTTTTGAACCGAACGATGAAAGTCGCTGCCGGCGCCGGATTGGGGCTGGATTGCGCGAGCACGATCGCATCCGTCGATCCGCCGCCCTTTGACCAGCCAGCTAAAAAGCCGGTGCTGCCGCTTTGATCTGCGAACGCGACACAGCCAGTCAATACGAGCATGCTTGCTAGCGCCATCATTCCAATCTGACCGCCATAATGCGGTGCCGCCTCCTGTTTCGCCATTGCCTCTCCCCTTATTTCGCTGCCCTAAGCGCCCATCACTCCGACAAGTCTATTTCCGCCAAATTCAATAATCCCGCGCCACATGGCAACACGCACATATCCTCATCTTCAACGGTTGGGATCGCGCCTGGGAATCTCACGCACAGGCCTGTGCACTGGTTCTCGGGGATCGGGCTAATGCCGGACATCAAAGTCGAGACAACGCCGCTCGGGTCTAGGTCGGGACGTTTGGACTTAATCAAAGCCAGTGCCGCAGCGACATGCGGGGTCGCCATGCTGGTGCCCTGCTCATAGGCATAATAGCAGGTTGCAACGGGCGCTCCGGTCAGCGGGTCTTCGCAATTTTCAGCGGTTTTCGTAGAGAGCACACCATCCGGATTGCCGTCCCCGTCATCATCCCGGGTCAGGTCGCCGCCCGGCGCCAAAACATCCACTGAGGGGCCATAGTTCGAATAAGGCGCGAGATGACCACGAGCATCGCCACCTGCGACGGTCACAACATTATTGCAGCCAGCCGGCGCAAATAACTCAGTTGGCACGCCTTTATTCCCAGCCGCGGCCACGACAATCACGCCGCGCTCAGTCACAGCATCAATCGCATCCTGCATCGAGGCCGGACAGGATTTGAACAGGCCGAGCGAGAGATTGATAATATCGGCGGGATTGTCGTTCCAAACCTCCTCGCCAAGCTCATTGAACTCAGGGATCGTTCCAGCGGCCCAGCGGATCGCATCGTTAATGTCTGAGAGCTTGCCGCCGCACTTTCCGAGTGCGCGAACAGGAACGATTTTAACGTTCCACGCGCCGCCCGCGACGCCATCTGAATTATTCGTCGAGCCGGCGCCAACAATCCCCGCGACATGCGTGCCATGATAAGTGTTGGTGAGCACATTCCGCTCTGGGCAAACATCGCCGGGATCGTCTGCATTGCTGTCCCGGCCGTCGCCATCATTGGCAACGTCGATGTCAGAGACCATGTCCCAGCCCTGAACAACATTGGCGGAGCTGACAATATCCGGGTGGTTCATTTGCAATCCAGTATCAACGATTGCGACCACGACTTCAGACGATCCTTGGGTCTCTTGGTTGGTCCAGAAATCGACAAACCCGGCGCCGCCCGCAGCTTGACCATCGCCCGTGCCTTGCGACTTATAATGCCATTGCAGACCGAAAAGCGGATCATTTGGCGTGATCAGAGTCGGACCTTCGCTTTGGCCCGGGTGGCGGATCATCTGGTGCTCATAGAACCAGTCTTTCTCGACATATTCGAACTCGCCGGAGGCTTTGAGGTCTTGGATCACGCATTCCATCGAAACCAAAGGATTGGCGTTCTCACCGGTCGCAGCCACTTCATCGCACTCAACCCCACGCTCAAGCGCGATCCGGCCTTGCTGGAGAACGGCTTCGGTAAAATTGGTGGGGTTCAATGCATCTGAGCCAATTTCAATCACCATCTGGCCAGACCGTGAGCGCTGAATGCTCGCCGCGACATTAAACTTGGTGGCGGTTTGGATCATGCGCTCCTCAGCCACCAATTGGCGCTGCAAAGCCGCATTCGGCAGGATCAACGCGCGCTGCGCAACTTTTGGATCGAGTTTGGGCAGCTGCGCCATACGCTCTTCTGGCGTTGCCGGCAGCTGGATTGCCAATGACCGGGTTCTGGCGAGCGGCGGATTATCTGGATCTTCTTCAATCTGTCGCTCTGCACGCTTTTGATAAATCGTATCATTCAAAGGCGCGCGTGGTAGGGCCGGACGATCATCCATGACCACAGGCGCTTGCCTGACGCGGTCTTCTGGATCAACGACGGTGATCGATCGACGTTTTGAGGCCGGCAACTCAATTCGCCGGATCACGCCGGGGTCTAATACCGCTTCGTTTAAGGTTTTCTGGTCGGGAACGATAATCTTGGCTTCTGATTGCTCATCAACCACGACCTCCATCGCCATTTCGGGCTCGGCCAAGACCGCAGACATTTCAATGGAAGCCGGAAGCGCGGCAGGTTTGGCAACAATCGATCCGATGACAAAGCGCGGCGCAGCTTCATCCTCAGAAACCGCAACCGTGCGCTCAAGGATCGTGCCCGCAAAGGCCCGAGCATCAACTGAGACGGATGCATATTTTTGTCGATCACTATTGGTGACGTCTTCTCCGCCGAGCTGACCGAGGACGGCATCGCCAAGCTCGCCAATGCGGTTCAATCTCTCATCCTGGCGGTCACAAGCAACCAGACCAATCAAGGTCAATGCGCTGACCGTTAGAGTGGCTCGCTTAACCCATTTCGCTGTTCTAGCCATGGTTCTAAGTCCCTAATCTACCCAGTCCCGAAGGAGTATCTTAACCATATGTCAATCTCGTGGCGAGCGAATTATTCGCGTGCGCCAAGGGCACGTCCGACCACCAGACCTGCATCTTCAATCGCTTTGCGGGCGGGCGTCGAGACCGCCGTCATATTCATAAAGCCATGCACCATGCCGGGATGTTCTTTAATCGTCACCGGCACGCCATGCGCGGCAAGTTTCGCGGCATAGGCTTTGCCTTCGTCTTTAAGCGGGTCCCAGCCGCACAAAACCATATGCGTAGGCGCCAGACCGGCAAAGTCTTCATCCGGCGCGAAGAGCGGCGACACCCGCTTATCCATCCGGTCGGTTTCTTTCTCGACATAGCTGTCTCGGAAATAGTCAAACAGGTTTGGCGAAATGAAAAAGCCGCCCTCTTGAAAGGTCAGGCGCTTGGCGCGAATGTCGACGAATTGCACGAGCGGATAGAGCAGCAATTGAAAGGCGGGCATCAGCGCGCCAGTGCGTCCGGTTTCTTGAGCGATAAAAGCAGAGAGATTACCGCCTGCGCTGTCGCCCGCTACGGCAATCCGATCCGGATCGAAGCCGAGAATGTTGTTCCGGTCGGTTGCCCATTGCCAGGCGGCAAGCGCGTCGCGATGCGCGTCCGGAAAGCGGTTTTCCGGGGCGAGGCGATAGTCGACCGACAAGACCCGGCAACGCGAACTCGCAGCGAGCCGCCGACAAATCACATCATGCGTATCTAGATCGCCAAGCACAAACCCGCCGCCATGAAAGAACACAATGGCCGGGGCGGGCGCTATGCCCGCTGCCAGCGGTACATATCGACGTGCCTTAAGCGGCCCATCGGCGCCGTCGACGACGAGATTTGAAAGCTCGGCCAGATCCGGTAAATCCCGTTCCACCGACCGGCTGGCACGATAGAAACTCTGCCGCAAACCATCGGTTGAGCCTTTCCAATCCATGCCGGAAAAGTCCGGCATTTTAAACTTGTCCATAAAAGACTTGAGAGTGTCATCCATCGCCATGCGCGAACCATAAGCGCGAACTCATGGTGATTTAAAGGCAGAAGTTTTCGTGAGCCTTCAACCGATGAAAAAGTAATCAGTGACCCGGAACATGACATAGGGCGTATTGCCGACCATAATCTCTGGCATCAGGTCCGCCCAGATGCGCGCGCGGACATCGCTGGGTAGGCGCGCAGAGACTGTTTCGACGGCAATGCCCAGGTCGCAGACATCCATCCCGGCAATCACTTCCTGCATCTGGCTATAAGAGGTGCCTTCAGAGTTTGCGAAAGCCGCTATTTGCAAGGCCAAGGCCCATTGCTCAGACCCCAACGCTAAGCCTTCTTGCTGCAGGATGGTCTCGTCTCTCGGCCCGGGGCGTGCATAGCGGCGAGGTCTATCTTGGGCCTGTTTTGCCGCAGATAAGATTGTGGTCATCCAGTCCATTGCCCAATCGTATTGCGGGCTTTGATAAGGGAATTCTGAAAGGAGCGCTGGGACCAGCTCATCTTCGTTCTGGGTTAGAAACCCGGCAATGGTCGGGCCTTTGCACCAGGCGCTTTGATTGGCTTTGAGTTGGCCGAGTCCTTCTGAGAGACCCGCAATGATAGACTGATAATTCGCGCTCTCGGCAGACCGCAGTGATAGAGCTTGGGTTTGAAACTGGCTAAACAGAGCTTCTAGAACGAGGCGTGCGAGGGCATCGTCTTGAGCGCCATCTGCCAAGGCAAACGCAGCGGTTTGATTAAGCTCTGCATAGGTGGCCGGAACCACCGCCCGAAGCGCCTCGACCGCATGGCGGGTTGGGGCGTCCGCTAGTTGGTCAAGCAGAGCGATGGGCTGCGGCAACTCCGTTTCTTCCGCGCCCGACTCGGACGGACCTGGCACGACCAAGAAAGCCGCAAGGAAGGCAATCGCCACAATGGCGAGGCTGATCAGTCCAAGCTTCAAACCCGGCTGGTGGCGCGGTTCCGTCATCTGATTGCGCTAGAGCTGCACGACATTTGGCGGCGGCGAATCGACAAATAGACTGGCGACCAAATCGGCACGGCAGTCTTGCGTCATGCGTTGGTTCACATAGCCCTTGTCGGTGATTTCACCTTTATCAATGCTTGGCGGCTCGGTCATGACTAAGAAGCGTTTGATCCGGCGCGATGAGCCCGGTTCAGCCGCATTGAAGGCCGCGACCTTTGCGGCCAAGTCTTTGGTAAAGGCAATAAAGGCCGCCATCTGATCGCCGCCGGCGTTCTTTACATATTCTTCGAACGCGACCGGCGATGGCCAGAACATGGCGCCAATGAAATTCTTGTCTTGGCCGCAAATCACCGCGTCAAAGACCAGGGGCGAACAGCCCGCGACAAGATCAGGACGCAGCACACCCACGCTAACCCAAGTGCCAGACGAGAGTTTAAAGTCTTCGCCGACCCGGCCATCAAAGATGATGCCCTGGTTCGGGTCATCCTCATCGACGAATTTGGCAGCATCGCCGAGGCGATAATAGCCTTCTTCATCGAACACTTCGGCGGTCTTCTCAGGCAGATTGTGATAGCCGGGCATCACGGTTTCGCCTTTGACGCGGACTTCGAGCTTACCCATGGTCGGCACCAATTTCAGGGTCAGACCCGGCAATGGTAGGCCGATCAAGCCGACCCGCTCAACCTCCCAATGGACCACGGTGATGCCTTGTGTCTCGGTGGCGCCATACATGGTGATGATCGGAATGCGGCGCCCGGTGGCTTTGATCGCTAAGTTCTGAAGCCGGTCATACAAATCATCCGAAAGCGTCGCGCCGCCATATCCGATGGAGCGCATATTCGCGAAGAAGGCTTTGAGCAGCGTCTCATCTTCTTCCATCGCCTCAGCCAACATCGCGAGCGCAATCGGGGCTGTCCCAAACGTCGATGGTTTGCAATCGAGCACATTGCGAATGGTTTCGCCGAACAAAGCGGGTGTGGGCTTGCCGCCATCGATCCAGAAAGTCGCGCCCGTCCAGAGCGCGCCATTGAAGTTCACGTTCGAGCCAGAAATATGGTTCCAAGGCAGCCAATCGAGGACATTGTCTGGCACATCCGGATCATATTCAGGATCGCGAGCATCATCGCGAAGCCCTTCAACACCGGCGATCATCGAGCACATCGCACCCTGCGTTGTCGGCACAGGCTTTGGCATGCCGGTTGAGCCTGATGTAAAGAGATATTTGCCGATTGTATCATCGCTCAAAGCCTCAAGCGCGGCATCGACGGCCGGAGTGACCACAGTGTCTAGAAGTCCGTGATAAGAAACCGCACCATTCGCGCCATCGGCTGTGATGACTGTACAGCCATGATCGCCTAGCGCCGCAATCGCAGGCTCAAACGGCTTTAGCTGCGCAGCAAAAATCACTTTCGGTTGCACCGATTGGAAACAGTGTTTGAGCTTGGCGAAATCGCTCGACATCAGAGAGTAAGGCACTGAGATCGGGGCTGCTGGAGCGCCGATGGTCATCGCGGCCACCATCACCAAAGCGGTTTCGATCGAATTGCCCGACAAGATCATAACCGGTGCATCAGGCCCCGCGCCTTGATCCAGAAATGCTTGCGCCAGCGCCCGGGTCTGCTTCAGCCCCTCACCATAAGTGATGGTCTCCCAGGCATCCGTCTGGGGGTTGCGCTGTTTCAGCCAGTCGCGATCTGGATGCATCTCAGCCCGCATTGCAAGCGCATGCGGGATCGTGCGCGGGCGGTCGCCCGGTTCGTGACGTTGTTTGAGATAGATCGTGCCATCCGGTTTTCGCACGCACTCTATGTCTGGCTGTTTTTGCGCAAGCGGGCGGAAAGGCGGCTGACTGGCAGCGTCTGGCATGGTCGTTTCCTCAGGTGATTTTGTATTTTCTCTATCCTAGCGCGACGGGCGGCGGCGCCAAGCGAAATCAGGGGCATTGACACTCCTTCGATAAAGAGTACTTTGTAATTCAAAGTTATTGGAGTTTTCTCGATGAACCAGACGACCCTGCAAGATGATCTCGCTTATGTACGTGACCTCGCTGAAGCCGGACAACAAGCGCCGCTGCTCGGTGGCCGTTTCCTGACGTTTTGGGGTGTGCTCACCAGCCTTGCCTACTTCCTACACTTTGCGATCACCACGAACATGGTCGGCTGGCCAGATGCCGCCTATGGCTGGGTTTGGGGTAGTTTCATTGTGGTCGGAATTATCGGCCAAGCGATCCTAGGCTATTCGATCCGCAACAAACCTGGCGGCAATTCCGTCGGCAACCGCTCAGAGGGCACCGTCTGGATGGCGGGCGGGTTCGCGCTGTTCGCCTATTTTGGTACGCTGATAGTCAAATCAATTATCCAAGGCAGCGCCGCCCCGGGCTTTGAAGCGTCATTACCGATTGTCTTTGCCATCTATGGCACCGGCCTGATCACATCTGGTGTAATGGGAAATGTCAAAACCCTGACTTATGCAGGCTTCGGCGCACTCTCTATGGTGGCTTTGGCGATCTGGTTCGACGGGACAGATCTCACTTGGGCTGTGGCCTCGCTCGGTGCTTTTGTCACCGTGCTGATCCCGGGCCTCTTCCTAATGCGGAATGAACCGAAAAGCGTTGTTTAGGAGAGGGACAGATAAATGTCTGATCACGCCAATCCATTCGACCATGCCCAGATTGATGACGTTATTCATGGCCGCTTGCGGCTCGGAATTATGGCCTATCTCTCAACAGTCAGCCCGGCCATCTTCGGAGAGTTAAAGGAAAAAGTCGGCGCCACGGATGGCAATCTATCCACCCATTTGCGCAAGCTTGAAGATGCCGGTTATGTGCGCCAGGAAAAGCGCTTTGTCGGGCGGCGGCCTCAGACGCGGGTCTTCCTGACGGATGATGGGCGCAAGGCCTGGTTGATCTGGATTGACCGGATGCAGGGCCTCATGCGCGCCGCCGAATAGCTGAACGCAATCTGAAAATCTCCCTCCCAGCGCGTTCAGGTTGCGGGTCCTACAGGTCTCTTCAAGACTGAATAAAGGACCGTTCAATATGACACGCGCTTTGAAAGCCCTCGCCCTCGCCACGACTGTTTGCCTGGCATCTGTTCTGCCCGCTGCTGCCGATAATTATGGCCATCGCGGCGGCGGCAATGACGAGGCTGTTATCTTTAAGCATCCAGAATTTCGGGGCTCAGCTTTGGCGATTGATGGCCCGGTCTACAATCTGCGCGAACTCGGCTTTAACGACACTGTCTCCTCGATTGATGTTCGCGGCGCTTGGGAAGTCTGCGTCGATCCGGATTTTCGCGGCCGCTGTGTCGTGATTGATCGTCCCGAAGGGCACCTCAGTGCGATCCGCATGAATGACAATATTAGCTCGCTGCGTCCGCTCAATGGCTCACCGCGACGGATCAGCAGTCGCCGTGATGACCGCTATCGTAGACGCGATCACCGTGACCATCGCGGGCACGGCAATTATCACAGCCACAATCAGGGGATTGAAGGTCGCCGCACAGTCTTCTTCCCGCGCCCGAAAGATGCCTATGGCGACCGCATTCCGGTTGGCCGCGGCAATGCCAATCAGTTTTGTCGCGAAATGGGACTTGGAAAAGTGGTTTATGCAGACCGGGGTCGGCGCAATCTCGTCGACGTACTCTGCTCGAAATAGGGGACCCTCTCCCCCCGGCTGAGCGTACTCAGGCCCGCAACCCTCCCGAACCCTCAAACGGGTCGTGCTCAGCCACCAAATGCCCTGGAGCGATTTCGATCAGCTTCGGGGCATATTGCTGTGCGTCAGGGTCATCGATGATTTCGGATTTGAGAAAGCGCAACGGCGCCCGGCTATCGAGCGGGCTTGGCAAGTCGCCTTGCAATTTCACCCGGTCCCGCGCCCGCTCCATTTTAGGATCAGGGTTCGGCACAGCAGAGATCAGCGCTTGCGTATAAGGATGGCGAGCATCCTCATAGATTTCTTGCCGGCCTGCGATCTCCACGACTTTACCGAGATACAGCACCATGACCCGGTGCGAGATCTCACGCACAACAGACAGGTCGTGCGAGATGAAAATCATCGCCAAGCCGAACTCTTTTTGAAGCTCGATGAGCAAATCGACGACTTGCGCCTGAACTGAAACGTCCAAAGCCGAGACCGCCTCATCACAGATCACCAATTTCGGATCCAAGATCATCGCCCGGGCGATGCCGACCCGCTGATTCTGGCCGCCGGAGAGTTCGTGCGGATAGCGGTTGATCAGGGCCGGGTCCAGACCCACACGCGGCATGATTTCTTGGACTTTGGCTTCACGTGCCGCCTTATCAAGCTGGGGCGAATGAACCGTCAGCGGTTCAGCGATCGACATACCAATCGTCATGCGCGGATCGAGGCTCGCCATCGGATCTTGGAAAACGATTTGTAGATCGTCGCGCAGCGCGTTCATCGTCTTGCGATCTGCGCTTGAAATATCGCGCCCCATCCAAGCAATGGTCCCTGCGGTTTGCGGGACGAGTTTCAGAACCGCACGTGCCAGGGTAGATTTTCCGCAGCCACTCTCACCAACCACGCCGAGGGTTTCGCCAGGCTTGAGGTTGAAGCTGACACCGTCGACCGCTTTGAGCGGCTTGGTTTTCCCAAACAGGCCGCCGCCAATATTGATCGGAAAATGGACTTTCAAATCCTCGGCACGGAGGATGGGCTCAATATCCGCGCCCGGTTCAGGCCCTAATGTTGGACGACCTGGACGATTAGGTTGATCAATCCGCGGCACGGCATCGAGCAGCATTTTCGTATATTCGTGCTGGGGATTGTAGAAGATCTCATCAATCGAGCCAGTCTCGACAATCTCGCCATACCGCATCACCACGACCCTGTCGCACATCCGCGCAACCACGCCCATATCGTGCGTAATGAGCGCAATCCCGGTCCCTGTTTCGCGCTTTAGTTCATCCATCAGGTCAAGCACTTGCGCCTGAACGGTGACATCAAGTGCGGTGGTCGGCTCGTCAGCGAGCAGAAGCTGCGGACCACAGAGCATCGCAATCGCGACCATCACGCGCTGACGCATACCGCCGGACAGTTCGTGCGGAAACTGATCCATACGGCGACGGGCTTCGGGGATGCGGACATGTTCAAGCCAATCGACGCAAACCTTATTGGCCTCTTCACCCTTCAAGCCTTTGTGCAGCCGCAGGACTTCGCGCATTTGCGCGCCGACTGTCATATGCGGGGTCAGGCTGGTCAGTGGATTTTGGAAAATCATCGACATCCGGTCGCCGCGAATATTGCGCAGGGTCTTGGCGTCGGCGGTGAGCATTTCAGTTCCGTCAAACATCACCGAGCCCGTGGCGGTGCCATTGTCGGCAAGCAAGCCAAGCGCAGCAAGCACGGTTTGGCTTTTGCCCGAGCCGGACTCGCCAACAATGCCCAGACATTCTCCAGCAGAGACCTCCAGATTGATACCTTTGACGGCGTTGACCGTGCCATCAGGCGTATCAAAGGCAACTTTTAAGTCTCGAACTGTCAGGATGGGAGCTGTCACGCGGGGTCTGCCTTTACTCTAATCTGTAGGGCAAAGGGCGGTATGACCCGGCAATTGTCAAGAAAGCAGATCAGTGCACTTGAATTTGCAACTACCTACCACTAGGTACGGCGCTATGGATACACGCTCCGCCCTTCTCGATAGCGCCGAACGCGCCGCCCGCGAGCGCGGGTTTGACGCTTTTTCTTATGCCGACCTCGCGCGCGAAGTTGGGATAAGAAAGGCGAGCATACACCACCATTTCCCGGTCAAAGCTGATCTCGCATTCGGCTTGATCGAACGCTATGCCGTGCGATTTGCCGAAACCCTCGCCGAGATTGATCGCGATCATGTCAATGCCGCCGACAAACTTCGCGCTTATCAATCCGTCTATCGCGATGCCCTCGCAGATGGGACACAGCTTTGCCTTTGTGTCTCGATGAGCGCCGGGCGCGATAGTTTTTCGGAACCAGTACTCGATCTCCTCGCGCAATTTCACCAAGACAGTGTGGCTTGGTTGAGCCAGGTTTTCGCGCAAGGGGTAGAAGACGGCACCGTTGCTTATTTGAGCGACCCAGACGCCGAAGCCCGCGCGGCGCTGGCCCTGATGGAAGGTGCGCAACTGAGCGCTCGCGCAGCGGAAGACGTCACCCTTTTTGATCAAGCGACAGCAGCCTTTCTGTCGCGTCTTACACCGACCCGCCCGCATTAGGAGCCTAAGATGAGACTGAATGCAGATTTCAATGAACGCGTCGTGCTTCGCCCTGAAGATCGGGACTGGGTGGCCTCGCCTATGGCTGGCGTAGACCGTCAAATGCTTGACCGGATCGGCGAAGAAGTCGCCCGCGCCACATCGATCGTCCGCTACGCACCGGACTCTTACTTTAGCGAACACACACATGGTGGCGGCGAGGAATTTTTCGTCCTCGAGGGCGTCTTCTCAGACGAGCATGGCGACTATCCCGCGGGCACTTATGTCCGCAATCCGATTGGTTCCAAACACACGCCGCATTCTAAGGATGGCTGCACAATTTTTGTGAAGCTGCACCAATTTGACGAAGCCGATACCGAACAAAAAGTCATCGGCACCGCTGACGCAGAATTTCTGTCCGGTCAGGTGCCGGGCCTCACCGTTTTGCCTTTGCACAGTCATGGCACGGAAAGCGCCGCGCTTGTGCGCTGGGCCCCGGGCACAAAATTCTTGCCGCACCAGCATTGGGGCGGCGAAGAAATCCTTGTGCTGGAGGGCACGTTCCAAGATGAGTTTGGCGATTATCCCGCCGGCACTTGGTTGCGCAGTCCGCATGGCTCTAAGCACACACCTTGGTCAGATGAAGGCTGTTTGATCTATGTCAAAACTGGACACTTGGCGGCGCTAACCGAAGCCGCTTAGCGTTTCGCGATACACTCAATCTCGACCCGGGCGCCAAGCGCCAGCCCACTGGCACCAAGCGCGCTCCGAGCCGGATAATCGCCGGTGAAATAGGTTTTGTAGACCTCATTAAAAGCCGGCCATTCTGCGATGTCGGCGAGAAAGACCGTGCATTTAAC
Source organism: Hyphomonas sp. ske169 (assembly GCF_056850855.1). Lineage (NCBI taxonomy): Bacteria > Pseudomonadati > Pseudomonadota > Alphaproteobacteria > Hyphomonadales > Hyphomonadaceae > Hyphomonas > Hyphomonas sp. ske169. The sequence goes on from NZ_CP096146.1 coordinate 1,680,187, forward strand.
CACGCGGTCCCAGCCTAAGCCATTGGCTTCGAGCGTGGCTTGAATATTGTCCATGGTTTGGCGTGTTTCAGGGCCAATGCCGCCAGGCACCAGCCCGGCCTCTGGCGTCGTTCCGAGCTCGCCTGCGAGATAGATCCAGCCATCTGTCTCGACGGCGCTTGAGAAGGGAAATCCGGCCTCCTCATAGGCGTCTTTGACATAATGCCGGATCTCGCTCGGTTCTGGACTTTCCGCCGGGAGCGTTTCGCAAGCAGAGAGGATGGCAAAGGCGGCAGCAAATAAAGCGAGGCGCATGACAATGTCTCCGGAGCAATTATCCCCTTGGCTTAACTGGTGTGTCCTTGTTCGGAAAGCGTTTTGGGAGCGGGTTTCGCTTTTGGGTTCCAACCCGGTCGTCCAAACAGGTACATCCAAGTCTCACCGAAGCTCTTAGACCGTTTCATATCCGCGAACAGACCCGGCCATTCAGAGAACCAAACTGAAAGCGGATTGACGCTGTCATAGTCGCGCTTGAGCCCATAATTTGGTGTTTCCTCTTCGGCCTGGAAGGTGCCGAACAGTCTGTCCCAGATGATCAGGACGCCGCCATAATTCTTGTCGATATATTTATCGTCACAGCCATGATGGACCCGGTGATTGGCGGGCGTGTTGAGCACACCATCAAGTGGCCCCATCTTTCCGATCAGCTCGGTATGGATCCAAGTTTGATAGGCCAGGACAAAGATGATCCCGAAGAAGATCAGTTCCGGCGGAAAGCCCAAAAAGACCAGCGGGAAATGCAGCGCCGCCGATGCGAAACTTTCAAATGGACCGAACCGGACACCCACCACAATATTCATCTCGCGCGACGAGTGATGCACCGCATGCTGAGTCCACAGCAATCGAATTTGGTGCGCCAATCGGTGTTCCCAATAGTAGGTGAAATCGCAGACCAAAACCGCAAGCAAGACGGTCCAAAGCGTGATAGGCATTTGCCAGGTGACGAAGGTCTCAGAGACCACGACCATGCCGACATAGATGAAGGACATGAGGAAGATCTCGACCAGGAGATACGGAATCTGGGTCGAAGCGCTGGCCACCATATCGAGCAGTTTTCGGCCTTTCATCTCGCCTGAGAAAAAGCCTTTCAAGAGCTCGATCAGCAAGATGACAGCGCCAATCAAGAAGAAGGCATCATCAAAATGAGTGCCGTATTCGGATAGGGTTTCTGGGGTCATGTTTTTTGTCTCCCAAGGCCGTGAATCAGGGTTCGCCAAGCCAAAGTGGCGGCTTGCTCATGGGTGGTTTCGCCCGATTTGACGCTTTCCCAGCCCGCATACATGAGGTGGTCATAGGCCTGCACGATCCAGCTCGTCGGGACAGCTGTGTCGAACAGGCCTTCGCCTTTAGCAGCTTCGACCATTTCGGCAGTCTCTTGCTGCTCTTTAGCAAAAGCGGCCTGCGTTTCAGGATCATCGGCGAAGGATTCCAGCGCCAGGAAGCCATGACGGTCGCCGAGTGGAATAAGCGCCTTCAACGCCAAGCGCGCGACTTCAGAATAAGAGGCGGCATCGGCGCAAGCCGTCTCGACGGCTTCCTCCATTTCTTTAGAGGCAATTTTCGACAGGGCGCGCATTAAGTCGTCACGACTGGCAAACTGGCGGTGCAGCGTCGCCCGACCAACACCTGCCCGCGCCGCGACGTCGGATAAAGCCGCGCCGGGATTCTTGCTAAAGACCTCGAATGCGGCTTCGATAATCGCATCGCGAGAGGAAAGGCGAAGTGAATTTGACATGAGACACTTATGTCTCATATGATTCTAATATGTCAACATCGCTATTCCAGATATCGCAGATGCTTCAGCCCAGCCGACTCGTAAACCGCGTCCAAAACGATTTGCTGGCGCAAAATCATATCGCCCTCGGTCGGCAGCGGCACGCCAGTTTGGAGCGCGTCCCAAACCGTCGCGAGCTGATACGTATAGGTGCTGATCGGACTGATTTCGGCCTCCCACCCCCGTGAACTGGTAAGGCGTCCCGGAATAAATTTATTATGCGGGGCAAGCGGGTTCACAAAGGTGATTTCGCCAGCCGTTCCAACCAGTTTCATCTCCGCCCGGAACTCTGCACCTGGACCCATATTCGTGGTTAAATGCGCGACCGCACCGGACGGGAAGCTCAATTCTGCACGCATGCTTTCATCGACCCCAGCCGCTGTCAGCGTCGCAGAAGCTTCCACCTCTTTCGGCGCTTCACCAGTCACAGAGAGCGCCCAATGCAGAGGATAGCAGCCAAGATCCATCATTGCCCCGCCGCCCGTCTCAACGCGGTGGCGAATTTCAGTGCCATTGTCTTTGATCTCGACATCGAACGCGGCGTGAATTTCTTTCAGCTCGCCAATCTCATCTGCTGCGAGCCAGGCCAAGCAGGTCTCAAAGGCAGGGTGATAGCGATAATGAAAGGCCTCTATCAGCCGCTGCCCACTCGCCTCCGACGCAGCTAGCATCGCGCGGGCCTCATCCGTATTCATCGCAAACGGCTTTTCGCAAAGAACCGGCTTACCGGCTTCGAGCGCTTTGATGGTCCAGTCGGCATGCAGATTGATCGGTAAGGGATTATAGATCAGAGCGACATCTTCGGATCCGATCACGTCATCATAGCTATCCAGCACGGCACCAATATTATGCTTCGCGGCAAAGCTTTCAGCGCGGGTCCGATCGCGTGCCGCGACCGCCGCGATGTAAGTCTGCGGGATCACACGGGTCGGATGTATGACGGCTTTGTCGGTGATCCGCGCAGCCCCTAATAAGCCTATTCCCAGTCCCGCCATACCATCTCTCCTGTGTCATGCTGCCGCTAGGGGAGAGATTGCTCTCCCTTCGGCTCTAGGCTTTCTAGGCTCCGAATAAGGAAATTACCAATCTGGAGACCCAGCCATGCCCGTCATGAACTTTCTGACCACTTGTATTTTCGATCATGGAGCGATTGCCAAGCTCGGTCCGACCTTGGCCGGTTTTGGTGTGACCCGTCCGATGGTGATCACAGATCCAGGCATTAAAGCCATTGGCCTGCTCGACACAGTGCTCGAAAATCTCGGCATGGAGCCCGCGGCGGTTTTTGCCGATACCGTCGCCAATCCGACAGAAGACCAAGCGATCGCGGTCGCCGAACAATATAATGCGGCGAACGCCGACGGCTTGGTCGCCTTGGGCGGCGGCTCTGCCATGGACCTGACCAAAGCGGTCGGCCTGCTCGCCAGCCAAGGCGGTCCTTTGGAAAAATATGCAGCGATTACTGGCGGCGCTAAACATATTGGCAAACTGCCGCCTTTGATTGCTGTGCCGACAACAGCGGGCACGGGATCAGAGGTTTCAGTGGGCATGATCACGACCATGAATAATGGTCGGAAGGAAACGTTCGCCTCGCCGCACCTCATTCCCGCCACTGCGATTTGCGATCCGGACCTGACCCTCGGCCTGCCCGCTTTCCTAACCGCGGCGACGGGCATGGATGCGGTGACTCATTGTATTGAGGCGGTCCTGACTCCGGCGGTGAACCCGCCCGCGGAAGGCGTCGGTTATGACGGCCTCAACCGCGCGATCAAAAATGGCGCCTTGCAACGCGCTGTCGCCGACGGGTCTGACAAGGACGCCCGCTGGAACATGATGATGGCAAGCTATGAGGGCGCCCTGGCCTTCACCAAAGGTCTCGGTTCGGTCCACGCCCTCAGCCACGCGGCGGGACGTTTGAAAGAGAAAAAACTCCACCATGGAACGCTGAACGCGATCTTCTTGCCGCACTTGCTGCGCTTTAATGAAGGCGCCGCGCCGGAAAAATATGAGCGTCTAAAGTTCGCCATGGGTCTGTCTCAAAACGCGGATCTCGGTGATGAGATCGCGAAACTGAATGAGGCGATCAATATTCCAAGCACGCTCAGCGCGATTGGCGTTGAAGCCTCTGACGGCCCCGGAATTGTAGAGTTTGCCCTCAATGATCTCGCCCATCGCGGCAATGCCCGCCCCGCCGAGCAGGCCGATTATGAGCGGATTTTTGAACAAGCGCTGTAGAGTCCGCGCCGGATAGATTGAGGAGGAAACAGCATGGCCATCGATTTTGTTATCCCAGATGACGCCAAAGAGGTGCGCGCACGCGTGCGGCAATGGGTACAGGATGAATGCATCCCGGCCGAAAAACGCCTCGCGGCGGGCGAAGCCTTAGATGTCGTGCTCGGCGACTTGCGTAAGAAAGCGCGCGCGCAAGGTCTTTGGCTTCCCTTCATCCCGACCGAACATGGCGGCATGGGACTTGGACCTTTAGCCAACGCGCTCGTTCAAATGGAACTCGGGCAAAGCCATCTCGGCGCATTGTCTATGAACAGCCAAGGTCCAGATGACGCGACCATGCTGACCTTGCTCGCACATGGGACCGACTTTCAAAAAGAGAAATACCTCAAGCCGCTCCTGAACGGCGAAAAGCGCATTTGCTATTCGATGACGGAAAAAGCCGCGGGCGCTGATGCGACGGGGATGCAAACCCGCGCGGAGAAAGATGGCAAAGGCAATTATGTTTTAAACGGCGAGAAATGGTATTCCTCTTCCGCCAATGTCGCCGATATCGCTGTGATCATGGCGAAGACCAACCCTGAAGCGCCGAGGCATCAGCAGTTCTCAACTTTTATCGTCGAGTTGCCCAACCCAGGCTATCGGATCATCCGCAACATTCCGACCATGGCGCTCCATACAGACTATCAAGAAGCCATGGGCGCGGCCCATTGCGAGATCGCAATTGAAAACCTGGTTGTGCCAGAAGAAAATCTGCTCGGCGGCGAGGGCCAAGGCTTTGCCATGGGCCAGCATCGCCTCGGATATGGGCGTCTGCGGCACGGCATGCACAATGTCGCGATGGCGCAGCGCGCTTTGGATCTTGCCACTGCGCATGTGACCCAGCGATCGACCTTCGGCAAAGGCTTAGAAGACCGCCAAGGGGTTCAATTCATGCTGGCCGACTGCGCAAGCCAGCTCTACATCGCGCGGCTGATGCTCATGCATATCGCGTACAAGGCCGAGAATGGCCTCGATATCCGCCAGGAAAACGGTATCGCGAAAGTCTTCCTCGCAAATATGGTGCACAAGGTCGTCGACACGGCGATCCAGCTACATGGCGCGCTCGGCTATTCAACCGATACCCCGCTCGCCGCCTGGTACACGCATATCCGCTCGCAACGCCTGGTTGATGGACCAGACGAAGTGCACAAATGGATCACCGGTAAAAACGTGATCCGTGCTTTCAAAAAAGACGGCACCACCGCAGCAGCAGCAGGCGGCGATCTGCTTTAGCAGACCGCCGATCCGGACATTGAATTAGCTCGCGTCGGGATTGAGCTTGTCCATCGTCTTGGTTTCGAAGTCGCTAGCATCGTGGCGTTCTGGCAGCTGACGGTGCGGCTCGCCCCAGACACGGTTGACCATTTGGCCGCGCTGAACGGCTGGACGTTCCATCAATGTGTCTGTCCAGCGAATGACGTTCTTATATTCGTGCACAGACAGGAATTCCGCCGCTTCATAGAGGATGCCTTTGGCCATTGAGCCATACCAAGGCATGATCGCCATATCAGCGATCGAATATTCGCTGCCGGCCATATATTCATTGTCGGCGAGATGGCGGTCGAGCACATCCATTTGGCGCTTCACTTCCATTGCGAAGCGATTGATCGGATATTCCATCTTGAAGGGGGCATAGGCGTAGAAGTGTCCGAAGCCGCCGCCAAGATATGGCGCGGAGCCCATTTGCCAGAACAGCCAGTTCATCGCTTCTGTCCGGCCTTTATGGTCGTCTGGAATGAAGGCGCCGAATTTGTTGGCGAGATAGACCAAGATCGATCCGCTTTCGAATACGCGCGTGACAGGATCGGTCGAGTGATCCGCCATAACTGGGATCTTTGAGTTCGGGTTCAGGTCGACATAGCCCGAGCCGAATTGATTGCCGTCTTGGATATTGATCAACCAAGCATCGTATTCTGCGCCTGAATGTCCGGCCGCCAAAAGCTCTTCCAGCATGATCGTAACTTTGACGCCGTTCGGTGTCCCCAGTGAGTAAAGCTGGATCGGGTGTTTGCCGACTTGCAGCTCTTTATCATGCGTCGGCCCTGCGATGGGACGATTGATATTGGCAAAGCGTCCGCCGCTTTCTTGGTCCCAGGTCCACACTTTTGGAGGGGTATATTCGGTGTCAGCCACAGGGCGCTCCTTCTTGATACTTTGCAATTTTCTGTAAGCCTACATAGGCGCATGCCCTCGCGAAAGCCTAGGGATAGATTCGGAATAGGGTCTATGCGAACCCTAGGTGAGCCCTGATTGATGGCAGGAAGACCCAATAGGAGGAGGCCAAAATGAGCGACTTAGTATTGCGGCAAGATGAGGATGGCCTCTGCTGGCTAACGCTGAACCGCCCCGACAAGTTGAACTCTTTGACTGTCGGCATGTTTCGCGAGCTTCGCCAGCACATCATTGATCTCAAAAAAGATGACTCGATTGGCTGCGTCATCCTCCGGGGAGCTGGGAAGTGTTTCTCAGCCGGGCATGACCTTGGTGACATCGCCGAGGGCGAAAAGGTCCCCTCCCCCGGCTGGCATTCTGAGACGCTGCGGATGATGGAAAAACTCCCAAAACCGGTCATCGCGGCAGTGCATAATCATTGCTATACGGGTGCGCTGGAAGTGGCGCTGGCGGCAGATTTTATCTTGGCCGCAGAGTCTGCGAAATTCGCTGATACGCATGCCAAATGGGCGCTGACGCCAATTTGGGGCATGAGCCAACGTTTGCCGCGCCGGGTCGGGATCGCGACCGCAAAACGCCTTATGTTCACCGCTGAGACCGTGCGCGCCGATGCGGCGCTGAGCATGGGCCTCTGCGAAGCGGTGTTCGCCGACGCGACTTTCGAAGACGATTTGCGCGCTTTCGCCATGCAAATCCTAGCCAATTCCCCCTTCTCACACGCCGCGAATAAACGCCTGCTCGAAGCCACAGACAATGACGCACTCGATGCCGGTCTGCAGTGGGAGATTATGGAGAATGAAGGCGTCGGGCCAGATATGCAGGCACGGATTGGCGCGTTTATGAAGAAATAGCGTCGATGGCACGGGCTTTGCTCGCCTATTAGGCGAACAAGACCGAAAGCGTGCCGTGATGAAACGCCTATTTGCAAGCTGTATTCTATTCCTGCTGCCAGTGTCCGCGCATGCGAGTGCTGATCTTGCGCGCCAATGGGGCCAAGAAGCCGCGCGCCTCTCAGGCGTTACTGCTGATATGATGCTTGCCGTCGACTTTGGCGAAGAGCTCTCGCTGACCGATGAATTCGCATTGGATTTATATCGGTTTGGACGGACCTCTGCTGACCTCGCGATCTGGATCGATGACACCAGTGGCCCGAATGATCTTGGCTGCATCTTCCGCGGCATGGCAGCTGAATCCGAAGCCCAACTCAACACGCTCGAAACCAGCGCAGATGCCAAACCCAAGCGAGAAAGCTTGCGGCGTCTATCGTCTTTGTTCGCGGATGCGGAGCTTATGGCCTTGGCGGCTCAGCGTCGCGCCCCTGCCCCAAGCTTGGTGGCAACATCTGCAAAAGCGTCTTGCGCTGCAGACCCAAGCGTCGTGCTCGAAACACTGCGCTAAAACGCTACCAGACCATTGCGGCCCGCAACTCAGCGCGCAGATTGGCGGGCAGTTCAATGGTTCCGGATCCAGCCTTCAGATCCACCGGCGCATCTTCAGGTTTCAAATAGCGCCAGCCTTGAAAGGCGCGTTTTGGCGTCGGTTCGACGGCGATCAATTCAGGATCAAAGACCAGTTCGCAGGCTTTGCGTCCACCGCGATCGGTGATCTCTTTCACATCTAGTATCCGCTGCCGCACCAAGATAATCCCTTTGGTGACCCAGAAAATCGAGCCGCCATCACGCAGTTCGCCGCCGCGCTTTGGAACCATGCGCGTTTGGTGAAAGGGAAAAGGCGAGGTCTGCATCAAACGCTGCTGCCAGCGCTCAATGTCGCTTGCATCATCAGCCCCAACACAGAGTTTCACCATGTGAATCATATATCCAAAGGTAAACGCATATTAATGCCTGTGAAGGTGGAAATTCTGTCGCGTCGCGTCATAACCAATAGAGCATTGTGGATAATCTGAGGAATAAGAGCATGTGGAAATTGGCGGGACTGGGTGTAAGCGCTGCGATCTTGGGACTGTCAGCGCAGGCGCAAGATGGTCATGACGTGTTCGGCACCTTCCTGACCCAAGCCAAAACTTCCACGGTCACAATCGAAGACTGTGGCAATGGCAGCCCTTGCGGCCGCGTCTCTTGGATTGATCCGGAAGCGATGGAACCAGGGATGACGCCAGAAACGGCGCTGACTGAAGCGGGAGAGCCCGTGCTTGGCCTGCTCATGCTGCAAGGCTTTGAGAAGCGCCGTAAAGATTGGCGCGGCGGTACGATCTATGACCCCGAGAATGATAAGACCTATGCGTCACGGCTGAAGCGCCTGGATGATGGGCGCTTGCAGGTCAAAGGCTGTATCGGTCCAATCTGCCAGACCCAAGTTTGGGAAGAGGCGCCACAAGCCCTACAGGCCTCTGCGCCGGCTACGAATTAGGCCCCTGTGACCCCTTAGCGCTTGCGGATTCGGTTCGGCGTGCTACCTCGCGGCTTTGCCAGCAAGGAGACGTCATTATGGGCACAGATGCGACACCTCGGGTCGAAACAGATACAATGGGGCCTGTCGAAGTTCCCGGCGATAAATATTGGGGCGCGCAGGCGCAGCGCTCGCTTGGCAATTTTAAGATCGGCTGGGAGAAGCAGCCGCTTCCGTTGGTCCGCGCTCTGGGCATCGTTAAACGCGCCGCGGCTGAAACCAATATGGCGCTCGGCAAACTTGATGCGAAACTCGGTGACGCGATCATCACCGCCGCGAATGAAGTCATCGAAGGCAAGCTCGATGCGCATTTCCCGCTGGTCGTCTGGCAGACTGGGTCTGGCACGCAATCAAACATGAATGCCAATGAAGTCATCGCCAATCGTGCGATCGAAATCCTCGGCGGCGAGATCGGCTCGAAAAGCCCGGTCCATCCCAACGATCACTGCAATATGAGCCAAAGCTCAAACGATACGTTCCCGACCGCGATGCATATTGCGTGTGCCGAAGAGATCACCCACCGCCTGCTGCCCGCCCTGCAACAGCTGCACAATGCGCTCAATGACAAAGCCCAAGCTTGGACAGATATTATCAAGATTGGCCGCACCCATACCCAGGACGCCACGCCGGTGACGCTCGGCCAGGAATTCTCCGGTTATACGAAAATGGTTGAGATGGGGATCCAGCGGATCGAGCAAACGCTGCCCGCACTGCTTGAGCTCGCCCAAGGCGGCACCGCGGTTGGCACCGGCCTCTCCACCCCAATTGGATTTGCTGAAGGCGTTGCCGAAAAGATTGCGCAGATTACGGGTTTGAACTTCGTCACCGCGCCGAACAAATTTGAAGCGCTGTCCGCCCATGACGCCATGGTGTTTGCGCATGGCGCGATCACAACCGCGGCCATGTCCTGCTTCAAAATCGCCAATGATATCCGTTTCTTAGGCTCCGGCCCGCGCTCTGGCCTTGGCGAGCTGGCATTGCCTGAAAATGAACCCGGCTCATCCATCATGCCGGGCAAAGTGAACCCGACCCAGTGCGAAGCGATGACGCAAGTCTGCGCTCATATTCATGGCAATAATGCCGCGATCGGTTTTGCCGGCAGCCAGGGGCATTTTGAGCTCAACGTGTTCAATCCGATGATGAGCTATAATTTGCTGCAATCGATCCGTTTGCTCGCCGATGCGGCTGTGTCTTTCACCGAGAATTGCGTGGTCGGCATCGAGCCCCGCCTCGACAATATCCAAAAAGGCCTCGAGAACTCGCTCATGTTGGTCACACCGCTTAAGGAAAAATACGGCTATGACCGTGCCGCCAAAATCGCCAAAACGGCGCACAAGAACGGCACAACCCTGCGCGAAGAAGCTATCGCAGACGGCATTCCGGCGGAGGATTTCGACGCGATTGTCCGGCCTGAGAAGATGATCGGACCAAGCTAAGCCCGAACGGGTGGGAGAAAATGAAAGAACGCTACGCCGTTGAATTCGATGGCTACATCATGGATGTCGATCAGGTTCGAGATGATCGATGGCATGAAGACGCGTATCCGTTCAATCTGCCCGCCGTTCGAAGTTGGGAAAAACTACAGCTGCACGAGAAGGTGACGTTTTTCGTCGGCGAGAATGGTAGCGGTAAGTCCACCCTAATCGAAGCGATTGCAGTTGCCGCTGGATTTAATCCCGAGGGCGGCAGTCGCGATCACGCATTTTCAACGCGCGCCACACATTCACAGCTTCATGAACACCTTCGGCTCGTTCGAGCCCCCTTTCGGCCTAAAGATGGGTATTTCCTCAGAGCCGAGAGCTTCTATGCTCAGAGTTCTTACATCGACGACGTCGCGAACCCGGACCGGTATGGCGGCAAAGCCCTTCATGCACAGTCGCATGGCGAGAGCTTCATGTCTCTGTTTTGGAACCGCTTTGAGGGCAAAGGCCTCTACATTTTAGACGAACCTGAAGCCGCGCTGTCCCCCAATCGGCAATTCTCGTTCCTAACGCATTTGCACAACCTGGTTCAGGACGGCAGTCAGTTTATTATCGCAACCCACTCGCCCATCATTCTCGCCTATCCAAATGCGTGGATTTATCAGATGACCGAAACGGGGCCAGAGCGCCTACCTTGGGACGCCCTCGAACATGTCGATCTCACGCGTCAATTTTTGAACAAACCAGACGTCTTTCTAGACATGCTTTTGCAATCAGATGATGTAAACGAAGACTGAAACTAGATTCTGAAAGATCACGCTATGAACACAGCGCCCGTCGGCTCTAAAGCCAATCCGTCCGAATTCGATGTCATGCCGCGTTTGGCCGATGACGAACCCTATTTTGTGATCCGCGCCAATGACCCCTTGTCGAGCGCTCTGGTTGAGCTGCACGCTTATATTGGAGCCGGCCAAGCGGGGGCTGCGCATAATATGCTGGCGGAGATTATGGCGCTGACTTCGGCCAAAGCGCCGCGTCCCGCTTCGAGCCCGAAATATCGTGAGACCTTTGCCATCTCTCTCGCCATGGAGCAGTGGCGGAACACTCATCGCGGAGAATAGGTTTGGTCGAACCGGTTAATTTGGGCAAATTTCGTAAAGCCAAAGCGCGCGCTGACAAAGAACAGCGCGCGCAGGAGAACCGGATCAAATATGGCCGCACGAAAGCTGAAAAGGCCCGTGACGCAGCTCAATCCAAACGACACAAAGACAATGTCGATCAGTCCAAACTGGAAGATTGAACGCAAAAAATTGGCGCGATCCTTGAGTGTTTGCCCAGGCTAAGGCAAAGCCTTCCCAGGCTGGGACAATCAAAGGGACTAAACCAAGTGATCAAGAAAATTCTCGTGATCGGTGGTGCTGGCTATATCGGCGCCAATGCGTGCAAAGCGATCAAGATGAGTGGTCGCGAGCCGATCGTGTTCGACAATTTCTCCAGCGGCCACCGCCATGCGGTGAAATGGGGCGAGCTGATCGAAGGCGATATCCGCAACGAGGAAGATATTCGCGCTGCGCTTGAGAAAACCCGCCCCGATGCGGTGATGCATTTTGCTGCCAATATTGAAGTCGGCGAAGGCGAGAAAGCGCCGGGTGCGTTTTATGAGAATAATGTCGCCGGAACGCTGAACGTCATTCGGGCCATGCTGGATCTGGGGCTTCAGAATTTTATCTTCTCTTCCACCTGCGCGATCTATGGCGATCCCGAGAAATTGCCTTTGGTTGAGGACATGCCGAAACGCCCAGTCAGCGTCTATGGACGCTCGAAACTGATGGTCGAGACCATTCTTGAGGACATGTCGCGCGCTGAAGGATTACGCTATGCGGCGTTGCGTTATTTCAATGCCGCGGGCGCTGATCTCGACGGGGAAGTCGGGGAAGAGCACGATCCTGAAACGCATTTGATCCCGAACGCGATCAAGGCAGCAGCAGGGCTCGGCCAAGGCATGAAGCTCTTTGGCGATGATTATCCCACCCCGGACGGCACGTGTATTCGCGACTATATCCATATCGCAGACTTGGTCGCGGCGCACATTCTCGCCGCGGAGCATATCAATGAGACTGGAGAGAGCCTGCAGCTCAATCTCGGCACCGGAAACGGGTTTACCGTGAAACAGGTCCTAGACGCCGTCGAGCGCGCTGTCGGCAAGCCTGTGCCGGTTGAGATTGGACCGCGCCGCGCTGGCGATGCGATCGCGCTTTATGCTGATACATCGAAATCGAAAGAGGTTTTGGGCTGGGTGCCGCAACATTCTGATATGGACACGATTGTCTCGTCAGCGTGGAATTTCCACAAACGCGTTTGGAAAGTCTCTTAGGGGTTAAACCGCCCAGACATGCACGCCTCGGCGTGACAGCTGAACCGGGTTCCAGGCCATGGAACGGACAAGGTTCCAAATCGCCTTGCGCGTCGGCTTGACCTTATAGTCGGTCTGCCAGCGCAAGGCCCAACCATCTTTCAAACCGTGCCACATGCCTTTGCGCATGCCGCTAATATCCGCATGTCCGACATTTCGCAGATAGATATAGAGCATCAGCGCCAAGTGGCCGGGCAAGGTCAGAAGAAGAACCGAAAGCGGCATATTTTTGAGATAGGTCCAGGTCCGGTTCCTGAAGCCATGATACATGGTGAAGTGCGAATACCGGCCGGATGTCGCACTGCCTTTATGGTGGATCACCGCATCTGGCAGGAAGACACATTTCTCATCGCTCAATTGCAAACGAATGCCGAGATCGACATCTTCGCAATAGCAGAAGAACCGCTCGTCAAAGCCGCCAATCTCTAGAAATAGATCGCGCTCATAGACCGCGCTGGCGCCACATGGGCTGAAGCAAAAACTATCCTTATTGGGCAGCGCCGAGATCGGGTGCTCAAAGCCGCCGCGCCATGGAATACCGAATGCGAAATAAGCGTCCCCTGCTCCATCGAGCAGTTCGGGTGCATCCATATTGATCTGACTACACGCAAAAACGCGGCAGTTTTCGTGCCGCACCGTCGCTTTATAAATTTCCGAAAGCCAATTTTCGTCCGCGGTTGCATCCGGATTGAGCAGCGCGAGCCACTTACCCTCTGCCATTTTGGCGGCGATATTATTGCCTTTGGCAAATCCGTGATTGGTTTTTTCGCCTATCACGCGAACGGCTGGGAGGTCAGATATATCGAGATTTCCGATCGGATTCTTCTGGCTATCATTGTCCACGACAAGCACCTCAAAATCTCTAAATGTCTGATTTTTAAGTGAATCGATGGCACTCTGGAGGAGGTCTCCGGCATTGTAATTGACAATGACCACAGAGAAGAACGGCTTTACACTACTCACGAATGACTCCCTAAAGCCGAGGACGGATCCCCGATCATTCTCCTATAGAGGTATGCACATCGGATTTAGGACGACAACTGTAATTTTGTATTTCATATCAAATCACAAGCCGCCGTCCCATATTGGAGGCAGCCTGTGAGCGATCATGAATCAGTTGGTTTTTACTTGAGCAGGGCCTGCAACTCGCTGACGAGATCGGTTTTTTCCCAGCTGAAAGCGCCATCCGGCGTCGCCTCGCGGCCAAAATGGCCATAAGCGGCAGACGGGCTATAGATCGGCGCTTCGAGCTTCAAATGGTTGCGAATGCCGCGCGGCGAGAGATCAACCAGTTCGCGGAGCTTGTTGGCAATCGTGTCTTCGCCAACCGCGCCGGTGCCGAACGTATCAACATAAAGCGAGAGCGGTTGGGCGACGCCAATCGCGTAGCTGACTTGGATATTACAACGTTTAGCAAGGCCTGAGGCGACGACATTCTTGGCCAAATAGCGCGTGGCATAAGCAGCAGACCGGTCAACTTTTGAGGGGTCTTTGCCGGAGAACGCGCCGCCGCCATGCGGCGCTGCACCGCCATACGTATCGACAATGATTTTCCGTCCGGTCAGACCAGCATCGCCATCTGGACCGCCGATCACGAACCGGCCGGTTGGATTGACGAAAAACTTGTCTTCCTCAGGGAACCATCCGTCTGGCAAAACGCCTTTTACGACGGGGCGGATAATCTCGCGCAGCTCTTCCAGCGTCGCGGAATCCTTGTGCTGGTGGGAAACCACGATCGCATTGACGCCAACCGGGCGTGAGCCATCATATTGCAGCGTAACCTGGCTTTTCGCATCCGGTTCGAGCTCAGCATGGGTGCCATTGTGGCGCAGCTCCGCCAGCTCGCGCAGGATTTGATGCGAATAGACCAAAGTTGCTGGCATCAGCTCCGGCGTTTCATCGGTGGCATAGCCGAACATGATGCCTTGATCGCCCGCGCCTTCTTCTTGGTGCAGGCCTTGGCCGGCCTCAACGCCTTGCGCAATTTCGGCCGATTGGCCGTGAACATGGTTTTCGACAACCATGTTTTCCCAATGGAAGCCGTCTTGCTCATAGCCAATTTTTTTGACCACGTCGCGCGCGGCTTGGTTCATCTCATCCTTGGTGACGACCGCGCCATTATTGGTTCGAACTTCACCAGCCAGCACCACGCGATTGGTCGTGGTCAGCGTTTCCACCGCGACTTTTGCGGTGGGGTCTTTGCTTAAGAACAAGTCGACAATGGCGTCGGAAACCTGATCTGAGACCTTATCTGGGTGTCCCTCAGAGACGCTTTCAGATGTAAACTCGTGATGCTGTAGCGGCATAGCTCTTCTCCTGTAGCCTTAGATTAGTAGCGATAATGCTCAGGCTTAAACGGCCCTTGCTGTTCGACACCAATATAGTCGGCTTGATCTTTGGAAAGGTCGGTCAGCTCTACGCCAAGCTTGGCGAGGTGCAGCATCGCTACTTTCTCGTCCAAATGCTTTGGCAGCGTGTAGACATCATTCTGATACTCACCCTTGTTTTCATACAAGGCGATCTGCGCCAAGACCTGGTTGGTGAACGAGGCTGACATCACAAAGCTTGGGTGACCGGTCGCGTTACCGAGATTCACCAGACGCCCTTCAGACAGAAGAATAATCCGCTTGCCATCTGGGAAAGTGATCATGTCGACTTGTGGCTTGATGTTCGTCCACTTGAAATTACGCAGGCCTTCGACCTGAATTTCATTGTCGAAATGGCCGATATTACAAACGATCGCCATATCTTTCATCGCCCGCATATGATCGACGGTCAGGATATCCTTGTTGCCGGTCGCAGTGACGAAAATGTCAGCTTTAGAAGCCATCGTGTCGATGGTTTGGACATCATATCCGTCCATCGCCGCTTGCAGGGCGCAAATCGGATCAACTTCTGAGACCGTGACGCGTGCGCCAGAACCTGAGAGCGAGGCCGCAGAGCCTTTGCCGACATCGCCATAACCTGCGACAAAAGCGGTCTTGCCGGCCATCATCACGTCGGTGCCGCGGCGGATCGCATCGACGAGCGATTCCTTACAGCCATATTTGTTGTCAAATTTCGACTTGGTGACGGAGTCGTTGACGTTGATCGCTGGGAAGGGAAGCTCGTTCTTCTTCGCCAGCTGATAGAGGCGGTTCACACCGGTCGTGGTCTCTTCCGAGACGCCGCGAATGCCGGCTTTGATACGTGCAAACCAGCCTGGCGTTTCAGACATACGCTTGCGAATTTGGCGGAACAGCGCCTCTTCTTCCTCAGAACCAGGATTGTCGAGCACGGAGGGATCGGCTTCAGCTTTTTCGCCGAGGATCAGATACATGGTCGCGTCGCCACCATCATCGAGGATCAGGTTCACCGTCTCGCCATTCGGCCATTCGAAGATGCGGTCCGCGAACTGCCAATACTCATCCAGCGTCTCGCCTTTGTGAGCGAAAACAGGCGTACCCGCATCAGCAATCGCCGCAGCCGCATGGTCTTGGGTAGAGTAAATGTTGCAGCTTGCCCAACGCACTTCTGCACCGAGGGCTTCGAGGGTTTGGATCAGAACAGCGGTCTGGATCGTCATGTGCAGAGAGCCTGCGATACGGGCTCCTTTCAGAGGTTGGCTTGCGCCATATTCCTCACGCGCGGCCATCAGGCCTGGCATTTCGGTTTCTGCAATCTCGATTTCCATCCGGCCAAAATCAGCTTGGCTGATGTCCGCAACGGCGTAGTCCTGAGACATATCAACGATCCTTTATATGAAGTTTGGGAGGGCTATATCACGACGGAAAGCTTTGTACAGCCGGGATTCGTCTTTGCGGCTGCGCAAAGCCGGAAGATGCCTGCCGGGTGCCTCTGGCCAAGGCGGCTGAGGTTGACTAAGAGCGGGCGATATCTTGCCCAGTATGGAGGCCTCGAATGAGCCTGGTCACACTGCCATCTCACAATTGGAAAATCGGCACCGGCGCCCCACTTGCAGTAATTGCAGGCCTGAATGTGCTTGAGGATATGGACCTCGCTCTCACCGTTGGCCGCGAACTGAAAGCCATTTGCGAGCGGCTGGGACTGCCCTACATTTTCAAAGCCAGCTTCGACAAAGCCAATCGGTCGTCGATCACGTCTTATCGCGGACCTGGTTTCGACAAAGGCGTGCCGATGTTGGCCGAGATCAAGCAAGAGCTTGGGGTCGGCATCTGTACCGATTTGCACGAACCTCATCAGGCCGATGCCGTCGCAAAAGTCGCTGATTTGGTGCAGCTTCCAGCCTTCCTCGTGCGCCAAACAGACCTGGTCATCGCGACCGCAAAGGCCGCCGATGAGAATGGCGCCGTTGTCCACGCCAAGAAAACGCAATTCATGGCGCCATGGGACACAAAGAATATCGTTTCAAAAGTCCGCGAGGTCTTGCCTGGCGACCGCCTCATCCTCTGCGAACGCGGCACCAGCCTCGGCTATAACAATCTCGTCGTCGACATGCTCGGCATTCAGCACATGCAATCACTCGGCTGTCCGGTGACGATTGACGCGACCCATGCGGTACAGCTGCCAGGCGCCGACCCGCGCACCGCCGGCGCCTCTACCGGCGGACGCCGGGAAGGGGTTGGGACGATTGCAAAATCTGCCGTTGCCGCGGGCGCTGATGGGGTCTTTTTAGAGTTTCACACAGATCCCGATAAAGCCCTCTGTGATGGCCCGAGCTGCTTGCCGTTGAGCGCAGCCGAGCCGCTCCTCAGCGAGCTGAAAGCCATCCACGAGATTGTGAATTAGGCTACTAGCTTGCCTCATCCTGAGCGAAGTCGAAGGATGATACCCTCAATCATCGCGTCATCCTCGACCGCGAAGCGGTCTGAGGATCCATCTCGATATTGTGCGGCAAGTGAGTAAATTCGGAGCTGGACCCTCTGACAGCCTTTGGCTGTCGAGGGTGACGCCAACAACCTCAATGCATTAAGGCCGAACGTTCCACGCCATCAGCTTCACCTCATCGCCGCTGGTGCGGATATGCCCGTAAGCGCCGGTTTTCAGCTTGATTGATTGCGGCTCGGTTTCAAACGTGGTCACAGCATCCAACAGGAACCGCGCGACCCCATTTGATGTCACGATCAGAACGCGCTCAGCAGGCTCGTGGGCCAAAGATCCAATCAGCTGTTTCCACGCCGCTTTTATTGCCTCGGGATCCACGCTCCATCCTGGCGGCACCACGGCCTGCTCGTCCCAAGCTTGCAAAGCCGCCTCACCAAGGCGTGCAATCACTGCCTCATCGGGCTGGTTCTCGTCGACGCCATAGTCGACCTCCCGCAGGAATTCGAGCGTCTCTAAATTTGGACGGGGGGTGCGAACCGCCAGAATCGCCTCAGCGGTCTGCCGTGTCCGCTGCAGCGGGCTGCAATAGGCAGTATCGAACCCGTCAGAAAGCGTGACCATGAAATGTAATGCCAGTGCCTCGGCTTGGGTCTGGCCAGAAGATGAGAGCGGCAAGTCTGTTCGTGCCCCGACCCGGGTGACGGTATCGCCTTTGTCGAATGTGTTTCCGTGACGGACGATATAGATATCCGTCATTAGCGATCCGCCTCGAGCGGCTCGCCAAATTTCGCGATGAGGTGCTCGGCATGTTCGGCGTCTTGCGGCGTGTCGATGCCCCACATGGCGCTTTGCTTGGGCGCGACTTTCACCGCTTGAATGCGCATCCCGTTCTCTAAGAAACGGAGCTGTTCCAACCCTTCCAGCCGCTCATAATGACCTTCAGGCAAGGCCACAAACCGCTCCAGCGCGGTGCGTTTATAGCCATACAGCCCAATATGGCGCCAAACCGGCGAGCGCGGTTCGGTCTCCCGCAATTGCTCCTCTTTGCGGATTGCAGGAAGAATATTCTTCGAAAACCACAAGGCCTCATTTTGCGCATTCACAATGCAAGAAGTTCCAGAAAAGGGCGTTTGTATTTTGCGCTCGCGGACCTCGTCCAAATCTTCCCAAGACATCTGCACGATCGGTGTGACCGCATCGAGCGCGGTGCCGCGCCCAGCCTCAATAATCGCCGAAATATAATCAGGCGGTGTGAAGGGCGCATCGCCTTGTAGGTTGACGACAAAGTCAACCTCCGGCGCAACCGCATTGGCTGCCGCGAGCGCGCGGTCGGTGCCAGACGGCAGGTCTGGATCGGTCATCACAACCGGCGCCCCAATCTCTTGGGCATGCGCTTCGATCGCCTCATGATCGGTTGCGATCACATAGGAAATGTCAGCTGAACCTTCGGCACAGGTTCTGGCAATTTCGGCAACTCGAGACAGCAAGGATTTCCCGGCGATCAGATGCAATGGCTTTTGCGGAAACCGGGTTGACGCATAGCGCGATGGAATAACGATCAGCGTCTTCATGCTCACCCTTTGAACTTAAACCAAAAAACCTGTCATTTCGGCTCTTACTCAACCCCTAGGGCAATTCCAAGCGCGCGCCACATTAAACCCCGCCCACAATTGAATACGATCGTTTGAAATCCCTTGACCCCCAGCAAGTTCTGATCGAGGAGCGACTAAGCTGCACCCAAATGTCAGCGCGCGAGTGTTCGCCTGGGTGGAAAACACCTATGTGACACCAGACTGAGGCCTCATCCTATTGGCCGCAAAGGAAGAATATGACTGTCCTGATCACAGGAGTTGCAGGCTTTATCGGCGCGCATGTCGCGCAAGCCCTCTTGGCGCAAGGACGCTCAGTAATCGGGTTTGATAACCTCAATCACTATTATTCATCGCGCTTGAAACAGGATCGTTTGGCAACCTTGTGCGCCTCTGGTGATTTTTCATTCCATGAGGTCGATGTGGCCTCTCCAGTGGCGCTGCATTTGGCTTTAGACGGTCGGCGTCCGACCAAAATATTACACCTCGCAGCGCAAGCAGGGGTGCGGTACTCACTACAGAATCCAGCCGCTTACACCGAAGCCAATCTGCAAGGGCATTTCGCGATGCTCGAACTGGCGCGCCAACTTGAGGCGGAAAACACTGTCTATGCGTCCTCATCATCGGTCTATGGCGGTAATTCTAAAATCCCGTTTGAGGAGAGCGACCAGACCGATGATCCGGTCTCCTTCTATGGCGCGACCAAAAAGTCGAACGAGGTGATGTCGCAATCTTATGCGCGGCTATATGGGCTGTCTTTGACCGGACTTCGCTTCTTCACCGTCTATGGCCCCTGGGGCCGGCCCGATATGGCCTATTGGATCTTTGCTGAGAAGATTTTGAAAGGTGAGCCGATCCGGGTGTTCAATCATGGCAAAATGAGCCGGGACTTCACGTTCATTGATGACATCGTCGCTGGGACAATCGCGGCGCTTGATCGCCCCGCCAGCAGCTTAGATCTGCCTGTACCGCACCGGGTCTACAATCTCGGAAACGATCGCCCCGAAGCGCTGGCCGATTTAATTCAGTTTACCGAACAGGGCGTTGGCCAGGAAGCTGAGAAAATCTATGAGCCAATGCAAAAAGGCGATCTCGAAAAAACCTGGGCGGTGATTGATCGCGCCCGGACCGAACTGGACTTCTCGCCGAAGGTCAGCCTGCAAGAGGGGCTCGGCCGGTTCACTGACTGGTTCAACCACCACTGGACGAATTACTGCTAAACAATTTAGACCGCTCGTCATCTGATCTAAGGACGCCTGATTATGTCTTCGCCCCGGCTGACCGCCCTTGAAGTGCTTGAAACAGAACAGCTTGGCCTCTCCGCCCTGGCCGATGCGTTGCAGAGCGATGAGGCGCCGCTGGCTATCGCTTTCCAGGCTGCGGTGGACGCGATCAACAGTGCATCAGGTCGGACGATCGTCACCGGCATGGGTAAATCTGGACATGTCGCACGCAAGATCGCAGCTACATTTGCGTCCACCGGCACTCCAGCCCTTTATGTCCATCCTGGTGAAGCGAGTCATGGTGATCTTGGCATGATCGCCGATGATGATGTTGTGCTGGCGCTTTCAAACTCGGGTGAGACCCCAGAGCTGGGCGATATTATCGGCTATTGCGGCCGGTTCGATATTCCCTTGATTGGCATGACTTCGGGCGCCGGGTCGACGCTGGCGGAAGCATCAAATGTCGCGCTGCTCGTCCCGAAATCCGCCGAGGCGTGCGGCATCACTAAGGCGCCGACAACCTCGACCACGCAAATGCTCGCCTTTGGCGATGCGCTGGCAGTCGCGCTGCTTCGTCTCAAAGGCTTTAGCCAACGCGATTTTCATACATTCCACCCCGGCGGCAAGTTGGGTGCGGCGCTGAAACGGGTCACCGACCTGATGCATCACAAGCAGATGCCGCTCTGCGGGCCGGATGCAGGTTTTAGCGAAGTGGTCGAGGCGATCACGGCTGGCGGGTTCGGCTGTTGCGGCATCATTGAGGCTGGAAAACTCAGCGGCATCATCACCGATGGCGACATCCGGCGGGCCCTTGCAAATGGCCAAAGCAATGTCGTCGCCGCGGACATCATGACCCGAAACCCGCGCACGATCCAAGAAGACGGACTGGCCGCAGAAGCGCTTTCTATGCTCAGCGAGTATCGCATCACAGCGTTGTTTATTGTCGATGCGCAGAACGTGCCGATCGGCTTGCTACATGTCCATGACTGTTTGGCGATTGGCGTCGTCTAAATGCACGTCGAATTCAGGCATGAATTCTGCATCATTCTGCGGTAAGAGGTCGGGACGGCCAAACCTAAGATATTGCTGGGATCACGATGAAATACGAAATCCATCCGGTCATTCTTTGTGGTGGTGCCGGCACACGGCTTTGGCCCCTCTCCACCCCAGCAACACCGAAGCAGTTCTTAGCGCTTACATCTGATCGCAGCATGATCGAAGAAACGGCGCTGCGCTTTGCGTCAAATACCGGCCATGGTCTGAGCTTTGCGACCCCGCTTGTGGTCGGGTCGAAGCGGCACCAAGAACTCTTGGAACAAACCCTTCCTGTTGCTCGTAAGATCCTAGAACCGTTTGGCCGAAACTCCGCACCCGCTGTGGCCGCGGCGTGTCTGGTAAGCGCGCCAGAAGACTTAATCCTGATCTTATCCGCCGATCATGACATCCAAGACGTGCCTGCTTTCCAAGATGCAATTGCCATCGCTGCGCAGGCCGCTGCTGAGGGATCGATTGTCACCTTCGGTATTGAACCAAACCATCCCGCTACCGGATATGGCTATATCAAAGCGAGCGCTGGCGAAGCCGCCATCAAGGCTGTTGAGCAATTTGTCGAAAAGCCGGATCGCGCCACCGCACAAGCCTATTTGGAAGCAGGGTCTTACTACTGGAATGCCGGTATTTTCCTGTTCAAAGCCGGTGTGATGCTCGAGGCGCTCGAGCATTTCTCGCCCGATATTCTCTCCGGCACGCAAGCGGCCATGGCAAGTTGCGAGGGGCAAATTATGCATCTCGACCCGCAGGCTTTTGAAGCAACGCCGAGCTTGTCGATCGACTATGCAGTGATGGAAAAGGCTGAGAATGTCCAAACCGTACCGGTGAATATGGGCTGGAGCGATATTGGCGGCTATCACGCCTTGCACGAACTGCTGACTGAAGATGCGCGCGACAATTATACGTCCGGTCCAGTGGTCTTGACTGAGTCCGAGGGTGTTTATGTGCGCTCTGAAGGCCCCGCCGTTTCCGTGAATGGTGTGTCGGATCTCGTGATCGTCGCGACCGAGCGTGAAATCATGATCACGCCGACCAGTGATGATAGCGCGGTGAAACGACTGGGCGCCGAGGTCCAGCAAAACCGTCACCGGCTCGGCATCTCCGAAACGGTCCAGAAGCGCGCGAAAGATTGGCTCTGGAAGGCATTCGATGTCTGGTCTGGAAAGGCCTGGGACGAAGTCCATGGCGGGTTTGTCGAACAGCTTGATCTTAGCGGTACGCCTGACACAGAAGCCGACCGCCGCGTCCGTGTGCAAGCGCGGCAGGTGTATAGTTTCTCACAAGCGATCGAAATGGGTTGGCCGAACACAGAAGCTGCAACCCCGCTGATCGAAAAGGGGCTCGACTATATCGATACCCGCTTGCGGCATCCCGAGGGCGGCTGGGTGCACACGATTTCTGCCGATGGCACGCCGATCGACACAAAGCGCGATCTTTATGACCACGCTTTCATCATCTTAGCAGGCGCCGCCGCTTACAAAGCCACTGGCAGTGCGCGCGCTTTGAAGATTGCTGATGACGCACTCGCTTACATCGACGCGAACCTGAAAGATGCCACGCATGGCGGATGGTTTGATGCTGAGCCCGCAACGCTGCCGCGACGCTCTAACCCGCACATGCATATGCTTGAAGCGATGCTGGCTTATCATGAAGCCACCGGCGATGCTTCGGCGCTCGAGCGCGCGCGAATTTCGGTCAATCTGTTTGAGAAACACTTTTTCGATCCATCGACAGATGTCATGGCCGAATTTTTTGAACAGGATTGGCAACCAAATACGTCGCCGAGCCAAGTGATTTTTGAGCCTGGGCACCATTATGAATGGGCCACGCTCTTGTCGATCTATGATCAGGTCGCTGGCCATGATTCCTTGAGCTGGCGCCGGCGTTTGATCCGCCGCGCTGACGAGTCTGGGCTCAATTCTGCAACCGGCTTTGCGATCAATGCGCTACGTGAAAACGGCGAGATCACCAATTCGAATAGTCGTTTATGGCATCAGCTCGAAATGCTCCGGGCGTACTTGCTGCACCCTGGGGTCGCATCGCGGGCGAAAGCCGAAACCCTATTGAATAAGATACTCGAAACCTATCTCGATGCTGGACCAGACGGCGGCTGGATGGATGAGGTGGATGCGAGCGGTGCGCCGGTTTCGAACGCCGTTCCAGCGAGCATGCTCTATCATGTCGTCACAGCATTCGCGCCGCTGCTTTAGGACCACTAACCGCCTGTTTTGGCGAAATGGGCATCCATTTCTTTATAGACGTCAGCAATCGGCCCATAGGCGCGCATGACCCCTTTATCGAGCCATATGCCTTGCTCGCAGACGCTTTGAATGAGGTTGCGATTGTGGCTGGCGACGACCGTAATCCCGGCCTCATCGACCAAATCATTCATGCGCTTTCCAGCCTTTTGCTGGAAGCTCGCATCCCCGGCCCCGATCCATTCGTCAAGCAATAGGATTTCCGGCGCGAAACAGGTGGCGATCGCAAATAGGAGCCGCATCCGCATGCCATCGGAATAGGTCCGAAGCGGCAAATCGATGAAATCGCCCAGTTCACTAAACTCAATGATCTCGGGGATGCGCTGCTTCAGTTCTTGCCGCGACCAACCTTTGATAATGCCGCGAAAAACAATGTTCTGCCGACCGGTCGCATCGGGCTGGATGCCGAGATTCATACCATATAGCGAAGAAATCTTGCCGGAGGTGACAACTTGGCCGCTGGTCGGCGTGTAGATGCCACCGAGCACTCGCAGCAAAGTTGATTTCCCCGAGCCATTGCGCCCCACCAATCCAATATTCTGACCGCGCTGGATCGAAAAACTGATATCGCGCAAGGCCAAAATATACTTTTTCCGGCCGACAGTAACGATGGAATCGGGCTCACGATCCGCATTGATATTGCGATCCGCGCCGCCGGTGAGCGGGTAGTGTAGCGAGAGGTTAAACGTATCGATCTGGGCCATGCTCTAGAACCAGAAGACGATGCGCTGGCGTAGGCGCGCGAACAGCAAGAAGCCCGACGTAGAGACAATTGCAAATACGGCGCCCATGAAGATCCAGCTTTCGGTCGGAAACTCGCTGTCGAGAATGGGTGCTCGGAAAATCTCAATCGCGTGGAAAAGTGGATTCCACCATAGAACTTTCATCAAGTTCGGCATTTGCGAAGGCATCCAGAAAATCGGCGTCAGGAACATCATTGGTAACATGATCGCTTTGACCAAGTGCGTGATATCTCGAACACGCGCGCCAATAATGCCGAGCATCAGCTTGATCGCAAACGCATTGAGCAACAGGAATAATATCGCTGGAACCGCATAGAGCGCCTCAATCTCGACTGGATATTGCAAATAAATCAGCGCGATCACAACCACAGCGAAGGTGAAAAGGAGATTGTAAATCTCGCGCATCACCATCTTGTATATATAGGTCGAGAGCGGCAGCGCCTCACTGCGGATCCAGCCACCGGAGCTAACAAATGTGTCTGGGGCGGTCATGATCGCCTGTTGGGAATACACCCACATGAAAAATCCGATCACCAAATAAGCGTCATAATAGCGAACATCATCAGCGCCGAGTAGCGAGGAGAAAATCGTCAGCTTGATGAATACAAAGGCAGCAAAAGACAGCATCACCCAAAACACACCAATCAGTGAGCGCCGATAGGTTGAGACAAATTCTTGCCAAGACAGCGACAGCCAAACCCGCCACAGCAAGGCGCCTTGAACGATATCATTAACAGCCGCTTTCGGTTGCATCTGGAAACCGCTCAGCGATTGCTGCTTCACTTGGACTTGCCGAAAATTTTGGGAATCTAACATTTACGCTACCCGGTGAAAGCTCACACGTTCGATACAACAGGACAATAACCGGTCATCGGGTCCATGGACAGAGGGGGGATGCACTGCGCGGGGACTGAGGATCGACAGAAAATTCGCGTCATTCACGCGCAATTGGGTCGGTTCGATAGTTGCGGACAATGTTGCAGGCAGCGGCTTTTCAATATTGCTTGCATGGGCTTTGGCCCGGCGCAGCGGGGCCAAGCGACCACCCATATCGCTTAAAATCTTGAGACGCCCAGCCAGGGGCGCACCATTTATGGCGAGCGACATGCCCCGCAAAATGTCGAGCGCCATCACATCGACTATCCTGACGCTGACCCGGTATTTGCCTTGATCTAAATCGGGAAGGCGGAGGGTGCTGTTCAGGGCAGCGCCGGCCCAACGGCCTTGATCTTCGGCTTGGTGCCAGCCCTCGCCATCAATGTAAGACCGCAGATCCATTTCAATCGCGGGATGACTCGATTGCTCATCATCCGCTCCGGCTGAGTGCCCGCCAATCTGGCTGTTAGCCGTCTGTGCTTTCAGCTCTTGGTATTTATTGAAATAGAGATGCAACTCTTCGCGTACTTGCTCCAATTGTTTCTCAAGAAGCTGCGGAACATGCGCTTCGCTCGCGGCGCGCTCTAGCGCTTCTTTTTCCTGCTTTTCAGCCTCTTTCGCGCGTTGTTCAGCCTCAAGCTCTTGGGTGAGTTGATCGATTTGTCTCTGCGCGGCGAGCAATTGGTCTTGCGCTGCGTCTGGGCCGGATAGGTTCTCTTCGTGTTCCTGATAGGCTTTGCGGGTTAAGTCGCGGCGCGAATAGGCTGACGAGTTCATCGGCAGGTCGGCTGAGTTTTCAAGCTCTTCAAAGAGGCTTGCAAGCTCAAGTTCTTGATCCAACAATCGCTCCGCGATGACATCCATCAAGGCGGATTGGAACAGAAATTCTGATTCATTGAGACGCGTCGCATTGATCCCGAGACGATCTGATAAAAGCGTCGCGATCGGTTGCGCTGTATCCTCAAAATTGTGCATATTTATCAGCATGCTAACATCGCTATTGGCATGATAGAAGCGGAGCATTTCTTCATGATAATCACGCCAGCGCGCGACCAGCTCTTCAAGGCCCTCGCCTTCCATATCCTCGACCGCGACTTCACGCGCGATAAACTCGGCCGGCGATGTATAGACGAGCGCGAACCGGCAATTTGGATCGAAGGATTTCCAAAATTCCAGGAAACGTAAATTGTCAGGATGAGCCCAGCCCCAACTCTCCTGAGTGGCATTGGCGATCATCAGATCCGCCGCTGCGATATGCCAGGCTTGTCCGAGCTCCGGAGTGGCGTCTTTATAGGAGGTCTTGCCGTGTGGCCGGCTCACCGCCAGCATTTTCTCTGTCAGCTCCGCCGCCGACATGTTTGAGCGCGTAGACGCGACCGGCGCGTTAAATCCCATACTTTCGAGTCGACCTTGGGCAAAGGTGCACCACTCATCATGAATGCCGCATGTCACCAAAATGGTCATAAATTACTCTCCCGCGAGGTGTTTCGCGTCCCACAAGCGCTTTCCAAACCAGATAATCTGAGTCCACGCCACTGTTTATGTGTACTTCCGATGTTCAGTGGAAGTGAATAGTGAAAGATCCTTGAACTTCAAAGCACAAAGCGGCTGATGCATTTACAAGATCGTAAACGCGGGGTCGATTAATGCGCGTCTATTTTGTACGTGTAAGGTTCAGAGATATTGAGGTTTGAGTTGGGTCAGCCAAGCATCACAGACACAGAATTGCTCTTGAGCAAGATTTTGCCGCCGAAAGCCATTCTGGTTTTAGGGGCGGTTATGCCGCAGCGCTTACGCCAACTTGCAGAACTGGGCGGGGCGGAGATGACGCTCGCGCATCCCGATGATGGGTTCCTAAAACATGTCTCAGAGGTTGAAGCCTTAGCAACTTTGGGGCTCACCCTCAGCAAATCTGCGATTAGTCCCACAGGCGGCGAGGTGGCATTCTTCAAAAATAGCCTCGATCGTGAATCTGGCTTCGTGCCCGCGTCGGCGCTGACGCCGATTTGGAAAAATCTAGAGCAGATCTCGGAAACCAAAATCGCCTCGACCTCGTTGCAGACCTTTGTCGATGAGGCTGAAACGCCGTTTAACTGGCTGGTCATCGACCGGCTGGACGGCTTGGACCTTTTGCAAGGCGCGCCGGACGGTCTCGGCCTGTTTGATGTCGTGAGTATGCGGTCCTGGTCCGGGGAGGCCGACGCTGAGCTTAACACCACAAAGCAAGTAACCGAATTTATGACGACCCAAGGGTTTCGGCTGGTCGTGCAAGCGTCAGAGCGGCACCCGTCGCTCGAAACTTTGCTGTTCGCGAAGGATTATGGACAGATCGCCACCGATTTACAGGCTTACAAAGACGGTCAGGACTCGAACGTCGAAAAGCAGAGAAAACTGGCGGTCAACAACCTCAACGCGCTGGAGCAGCGATATGCCGACCTGTTCGCCAAGAACAAAGCGACTGAAAAACTGGTCGCAGACATTCTAACCCGTCTCGCGCGCGCTGAGTCCGCTTTGAGCGCGGACGAGTAGAATGGAATTGGGTCTTTTATGGCTGAGCTGAAACAAAAGGTGTCGACCCTCTTCGCGGAGATCCAAGATCTAGCGCATGGGGCAGGTCTGAAGCCAAACCCGCGGGCCCGTCGGCTCAAATCAGATCAAGAGCCGCACCAGACAATTCAAAACGCCATCACAGCGCTGCAGGAACTCGAACAGACACCGCGGCTGAAACTACGAACGATCCATCATTTTTCCTGCTCCGGCGGGACGATGCTCGCTAAATGTATCGCCTCAATGGCGAACACGATTGTCCTCAATGAGGTTGATCCGCTGAGCGCAATCCCATTTCGCGGCGATCTGGATCGCTTTAGCCCGACCGACCTGGTCGCCCTGCTCCACCAATCGGGCTCAGCGCCGGATCCAGCATTGGTTGCCGACCTTTTTGGCAATTCGATCAAACAGGTCGCGGAACACCTAGAGCGGTCGGGAAAAGCCCTTGTTCTGCGCGACCATACGCATAGCCACTTCCTTTATGGCGAAGGGCGCGACAATCGATACACGCTCAAAAACATCCTCGCTGGCGCCGAGCTTCCGATCGTGTCTCTGGTCACGGTTCGACACCCGGCGCGGAGCTATCAATCCATGGTCAAAGCCGGATGGGACAGCCATCTTACGCCGAATACATTTGATGAATACTGCCAACGGTATCTATCCTTCTTAGCAGCGTATTCGGGGATCCCTATTGTGCGGTATGAGGATTTTGTCGCGGCACCTGATGAGGTGATGCAAACCATATGTGGCCACTTGGACCTCGACTATTTCGCTGAGTTCCAAGAAGTGTTCGATAGTTTTAAATTCTCGGGCGATAGCGGCCGAACCAGCGGAACCATCGAACCACGCCCGCCCTCGCCGATTGATGACACGCTTCGTGAACAGTTGAACTGCAGTTCCTATCGCGAACTCGTCGAAAAACTGAACTATGACAGTGCGGTGTAAGGGGATAGAGAGCCGTGAGACCGTTTTTCTCAGTCGTCACCGTGTCATACAAACATGCTTGGTCGATGACCAAGACGGCGCGGTCTGTCTTCCGACAGAAAGATGCTGACTTCGAATATGTGATCATTGATGGCGCCTCTAACGATGGTACGCTGGAGCTCACCGAGTTCTGGAAACAAGCGGGGCTGGTCCACCGGTCCAGCCATGACCCCGATACCGGCGTTTATGATGCGATGAACAAGGCGCTTGATCTCGCGACCGGCAAATATCTGTGTTTCATGAATTCAGGCGATGTGTTTGCCTCTGATGACGTTCTGGCCAAAGCGAAAGCCTTTCTTGAAACAGAAGATTATGATGGCTGCATGGCTTGGGGCCAGCTTGGCGATAATGTTTGGGCGTCTTGGCAGACCGGCGAGGCGTTCAAAATGGCCAGTCTTGGTTTTTGCCACCAAGCTTTATTTGCTCGCACAGATTTGCTGCGCGCTAACCGGTTCGATTCTCGCAAACACAAAACAGATAGCGATACGCTGCAGCTTGGCGGTCTGTATGCGGATGGAGCAAACATCCCAATCGTTCCGGAAGTCTGGGCCATTCGCGGTGCTGAGCCAGGGATCTCCGCCAATTTGGACAAGACCCGGACCTCGATCCTCGACACGCTGACCAGCGAATATTCAGATTTGGATCAAGCCGCCGCCAGCGCCTTGATCGCGTTTCGGCGCAAATGCACCCATGTTCCAGACATATTGCAGCTTTTGAAGACCGGGGATGAGAGACTTCGAACCCATCTCGCTTACACGGTGCTCGATACGCTGTTCCAGAAACAGTCCGCTGAGTTGCCGGCGGGCGAAGTTCAAGCCCTTAAAGCCGCCACCAAAGCCGCTCTGGGAGAGGATTGGGGTGACGCTGAAGATCGCCTTCTAGTGGCGCAAACAAAGCGCACAGGCATGATCGCGGATTTGCGCGCGGCAAAAGCCGATCTGAAAACGCAAACGCAGAGTTTTGGCCAGCAGGAAGACACCCGCATGGCTCGGCTGGACGTCCCCGCCGCTGCAGAGTCTCATCCCGCTTATCAGATCGGTTTGACGTCGTTCCCGGCGCGCATTTCGACCCTGCATTTTGTCATCCGATCATTGGTTGAGCAGAGCGTGAAGCCTGCACATATCCACCTCTTCTTAGGTCAAGATGAGATCCCGAACGCGAACTGGCTGCCATCGCAATTGCGCGCCTTTGAGGCGTCTGGCCTGAAACTCCACTTCGTTGAGTCGACTCGGCACCAATACGATAAGTTCACTCATACGGAGCATTTCGACACGCAAATGCCGTATGTCATCGTCGATGATGACGTGATCTATCAGCCTTATTCGATGGAACGGCTGCTTAGCGGGCATCGCAAATATCCAAAGGCGGTGATTGGCAATCGTTGCCACATGATGACCGTGGCAAATGATGGGAGCATCGGCCCCTATAGTGACTGGCAGCGAGAAGCGCGGACGCCGGAGCCGTCCTTCAATCTCGTTCCCACCGGTGCAGGCGGTGTTCTCTACCCGCCCGGTTTCTTCGATAGCAGCGCGGTCACCGACACCGATCAGATCATGCGCTATGCACCCTATGCAGATGATGTCTGGCTGAAATTCAACGCGCTGGCGCAAGACCGTCCGACATTTGCAACCGAGCTCAGCTCCGGGTCGGAATGGTACCATCGCTATACGCCAACCATGCGCGCGGGCACGCTGATGGCGGAGAATGTTGAGCTTGGCCTGAACGACATTCAAATCGCACGCTGCGGCGAATGGCTCAGTCAAACCCACGCCGACTGGCAGAGCTTGTTGCGAGCCGATGAATTGGAGCGTGCCTGATGTCGCTCATTTTCTCGGTTTCAGAATTTTTAGAAGCGGGGCCCCATTGCGAAGCCTTCGACCAGCTATTGTTTCAAGCGACCTCGCAAAAGTCCGCTTTGGCCCTCAGCTTAGCGCCTTCGCAGGTCAAAATTCATTGCGAAGCGGCGGATAAAGGGGCGATAGCGAGCCTCAGCTTGTCGGGCCTCTCGCAATATGTCCTCGACCGCCGAGTGCCAAACGCCGCGCAAGTATTTTACCCGCTGCTTGGCCAAGTCCAGTCCTTCAAAATCCCGGCGGCAAAGATCTTCGCGCTGCGCTCTCACAATCGTTCTGTCGCTGATTTTTGGGCGAGAAATCTGTTTCATACGCTAAGCTCGACCAGCGATGTTGACTGCACAGAAACAAGCGAAAATCTAAAAGGCGATGGCCCAACCGCAATGGACGGCCTGACCAAAAGCTACCTATGGGTGCTTCGCGACGCCTTGCCGGATAGCAATCTAAAATGCCCTGATGTGTTTGAGAAACTGACACTCGATTTTTATTTCCCGGTCATCGCCTATGAAAACCAGATCTTGAAAGGCGGGATGAAAACCCTGCGAGAGCTGAATGCGACGACTTTGGAAGATCAGCGCGCATCAGACGAAGAGCGCCAAGCTGCGAGGCGGTTTAGTGATTGCCGCAGCGATCTGTTGGCCCTGTTGGCGAGTTAGATGGATATGGGGAAATCTGACGAAATCCAAACACCAATTGAGCGCACCAATACCATCATCGCTTATGACAAACATTGGCAGCGACCTGCCGCAACCGAAGAAGCGGCCTATCGCAGCCTGCACTCGGTTCGGGAGCCACTTGGCTTTGCCTATTATGGACTAGCTTGGGCGACCCTAATGGATGGCCTGAAAACGCGCACCAGCAAGTCGACTGACATACTACAAGCACTATTGCAGGGCCAGAAAACCGCCGCGCTGCCAAGCTCGGAGAGGCGTGTCACGGTCGCTCAGCATATCCGCGCGATCAACTATTTCGACCTATTTGAAGCGCTGGACATCACGGATGTTTTTTGGGCGCATGCGGTGCATTCCTACCAAACCTCCAAAGGGATCCGCATTCATCCCTTCCCTTTATTTCCGGCCCAAGCGCCCGATTACGAGGGCAGCACACCATCAGAGAAGCGCCATCTGGCTAATTTCGTCGGGGCCTATAATCCAGCCATCTATCTGACCAATGTGCGGGAAAAGATTTTCGAGGACGAAGGCCGATTTGGCGACCTACACATTGTGAAGCGCGAGCGCTGGCATTTTGATCGCGCTGTCTATGACGAGCAAATCGCAGGACGAACCGCCTCTGAATCCCAGCTGGCAACCGAAGCGCAGATGAAACAGGACTATCTCGATGCGATCCGCCAGTCATGGTTCACCCTCTGCCCAACCGGATCGGGCCCAAACAGCATTCGCATTTTCGAGAGTTTGGCACTCGGCTCCATCCCGATCATCTTGTCGCGCGCCTTACACCTTGCCGGACCTTCTGATCTGTGGGAACGAGCAGCGATTATTGAGGAAGACTCTGAGGACGGGTATCGCCGCGCGGTCGAGCGCGCGAGACGCACCTCAAATGCAGAGCGATTAGAGATGATGGCCGCTGGCAAAACCCTATTCGATCATGTTGGCCCCGGCGGCTATGCCGGGATCATTCAGCAGGCACTGGCATGACGGGCCCGGCTTCTGAGGGGTACATTCTGATTGCTGCCAATAAGCACCATTATCTGGAGCTTGCGGTCTCGGCTGCCTGTTCGCTGAAATATAATGATGATCGACCAATTGCCTTGATGATCTCCGGGGGATTGTCAGTGCCGAAATGCTATTCGGGCCTTTTCGATCATATTATCGCGTTCGATCCCCCGTCACCTTATGACGGCATGTTTGTCCGCCGGTTTGTGCTCGAACAATACAGCCCATTCGATCGCTGCATGCATATTGATGCCGATTGCCTGCTGATTGGTGATGATATTGACCGGTTTTGGAACCTGTTCTCTGACCGCCCATTCGGCGTGATGGCCAATCTGAAAACCTCGGGAAAGTGCTACCGCGACACTCTGGACATTGATGAAGTCGTGCAGGCGGGCCTCGCGCCTGGTGTCTACATCACCAATTGGGGTGTGTTTTATTATCAAAACACCGGCG
The DNA here is from genome assembly GCF_056850855.1 of Hyphomonas sp. ske169. Lineage (NCBI taxonomy): Bacteria > Pseudomonadati > Pseudomonadota > Alphaproteobacteria > Hyphomonadales > Hyphomonadaceae > Hyphomonas > Hyphomonas sp. ske169. The sequence goes on from NZ_CP096146.1 coordinate 1,712,717, forward strand.
ACAATGTCGTGCTCAAAAAAGGGCGAGAGCTCTTGGAGATGATGCTGAACGATGATGAAGCGTTCAAAACATCTTACTTTAGCCGCCCCGGTCAGCTGAGCGATGAACCCCTTTGGGGCATAGGCCTCGCGCAGACCGATATTGACGTGCCCGAGCACAATTATGGCGCTCTGTTGCAGCTCACCTCGCCGAATACAAGCGATCACAAATTCGATTTCCCGGGTCGTAAGTTCCACGCGCGCAAAGGTGGTATCCCCAAGGCCCGCGGCGAGATTTATCATTTCGCCGCGATGAACCCGCTGGACGGATATTTGGACGGCACGCGCTTTTATCGCGAGCAGCTCGCAATCGATTTGCCAGATATCGTGCTCGGAAATGGCGATATCATCTCTTCTAAAGAATGGCCTTTGTCCATTCAAAACACCGCTCAACAGGCCTTCGTGAACGGCAAGCCGAATTTTGAGCTCGCCCTCAGCCAATAGACAGCAGGAGTATTTCATCATGCCGCTAGAAACAGAAGCGAATTTTCATGCCTTTGAAAGCCTGAATCCGTTTGAGTTCAATAAAGCCTTTGAAGACCGTCAGCTCGCGCCGGGAACATCACAATTTCCAGCCGATTTGGTTCGGAGCTCGGCCGAAGCTTGGTTCAACACCGCTTGCGACCGCATCAACAGCAAAACATACAGCCCGCTTTGTGATGATATGATCGCTAATCGGTGCAACAAACCGGTCGCGCACAACTATACTCAAGTCTATCATGAGATTCTGTCTCCCTTTCGGCACTCGAAATTGGCTTTCGCCGAAATTGGCATTGGGACACCAAACCAAGACGTCCCATCCGCGATGGCGGACTCGTACAGTTTTGGAGCCTCATTGAGAGGGTGGCGCCAATATCTTCGAAACAGCGAAACAATTGTGAACGGCGGAGATATCGATCCCCGGGTTCTGTTCGAAGAGGACCGTATCAAGACCAACTACATCAATCAGCTAAACCCCGTTCAAATTGCTGCATATCTGAAAGACTCAGATCTCGCATCGGGCATAGATTTCATTCTCGACGATGGCCTGCACGAATTTCGATCCAACCTTTGCCTGCTCAGCACCGTGTGGCCCTATATTAAACAAAATGGCTTGTATTTAATCGAGGATATGTCAGATAAAACTTTCAAACTACTGGTAGAAATGATCTCTAGTCTTTCATTGGGAGCCGATTGTGCTGGATTTGAGTTACCCAGCCCAATAAAATCAGACAATCGCATAATAGTGATTCAAAAAAGATAGTCTTACTCAGGACGATTAGGACGCCCTCGCATGGGTTGAAGTAGATTATGGGAAAGCTGAAAAACTGGTGGTTCATCCATGGCGCAGGCCGCACCGGAACGACCTATATGCTGGGCTTGTTTAACTCGAATGCACTGAAATTTGCGTCTGATCCCGGGCTAGCGCGCGTATTGCATCAAGCCGATCTCGTCGTCGGTCTCGATCTCGAAAGCTATCTTTCTCACTTGTCCGACAATATATACGAAAACGCGAGGAAAGGCTGGGGCCAGCAGATCGACATGATCTATAAGCAGGCAAATAGTTCGATAAAAGAGTATCGCTTTCTGGTGTCCATGTTCGGCCCACCTGCCCGCTCTCTTTTCTGCATGCGTGCGCCTGGCGGGTATATGGCCTCGGCAATCAAAAAATTCGGTGATCACCCAGCCCGGCTTAGGGATACTTATATTAAGAGTTTCGCCCTCTACGAAGAAACCGGGGGTGATATCCTCCACTATGGCCCACACCTGACCCGCGAAAATGTCGCGAGCTATTTAGAAGCCATCAATTTCCCGCGCAATGCGATCACATCCGAGCGCCTCAATACGTTCCGTTATACCGGGACGGACGACGAAAAAAGGGGTTCGCCAGAGATGCACACGGCCTATCGAAAGTGCATTGCGGACGCGACGAAGCGCTCTGATACGTTTTCGGAACTAGCCTATCTCGCCGTTACATGATGTAAGTCCGCCTTTGCGGCAGTCTGGAGCGTTTATGCGATACCCAACTCTTCAACAATCTTTGCGGATCAATCGCGAAATCGCGCCTGGTGCGGTGGAGCAGATCATCGATATTGGGGCACAGCGCAAAACTGATTTCCTGATGGATGTCTATGCCGACAAACATCATCACTTGTTCGAACCCGTCTCGACTTATCATCCGGATCTTGAGAAAAATTACCAGGATGCGGGGATCAGTTATACGCTGCATAAACAAGCGCTTAGCGACGTGGATGGCATGCTCTATCTGCACAATACGAGTGTCGATGGCTCTGGTCGTGTCACGCATTCGCATATCAAACCAGAGCGCGATGATGACCTCGATTTTCTGGTCAGTATCGAAGAAATTGAAACCCGCCGCCTCGATAGCGTGATGACCCGCGCAGGCCTGGGCGATCTGTCTTATCTGATCAAGCTCGATGTCGATGGTGTTGAAGAGAAGATTATCGACGGCGGACAAGATGTCATTGGCGGGGCATCTTTCGTCATTATCGAAGCATCGATTGGACGCCAAGACCTGTGCTCGCGCGCCGCCTTGCTGGAAAAGTGCGGGTTCCGGATGTTCGATATTTGCGACAATGCCTATTATTTCGGGCAATTGGCGCTGGTCGATCTGGTGATGATCAATAACCGCCTGCGCAATCAGGAAATCAAGTTCAAGCCGTGGCAATATACGGAAGGCAAAGTCGTCTGGTCGAAATGGCAGCACGGCTTCGGCGAGCACGCCAATGAGCCTGTAACCGATCCTTTTGCCGAGGAATAACAAGGGTCAAGAGCGCCCTCTAAGACAGCGCAGCTGAATTTTCCGATTTTGCGACACTGCAAAGCTGGTCTAATAGGTTTTCACCTGCGTTTTGAACGATGGACGAATAGATTAAATCAAATGTCTTCCGCAAAGCCGTTCAAAAAGTGTATCCTCCATATTGGTACGGAAAAAACCGGAACCACTGCAATTCAGGAATATTTGAAGAGCAATCGGACCGAGTTGAAGAAGCACGGCTACTTCCACCCGATTGCTGCCGATACCGAACATTCCTCGCAATGGGAATTTGTCGCCATCGTGCACCACGCGCCGTGGAACCAGGACACCGGCCGCGAGCTTGGGATCACGGATAAAGCCAGCCAAGACGCGTTTCGCGAGACACTCACGCAGACGCTCAACGAAGAGTTTGCGACGGCCGGGTCGGCGGACACGCTGATCATATCATCCGAACACTTTCAGAGCCGGCTCTATCTTGATCGCGAAATCACCGCGCTAAAGTCGTTTCTCGAGCGCTGGGTCGAGACATTTGAAGTCTTGGTCTATTTTCGCCGCCAGGATGAGCTCGCTCTGTCGCTCTTGTCGACACGGCTCAAATCATCTGCCCAGGTCACCTTGGACAATATCCTGAAAACGCTGAACAGCGCGCCAAAATATTATGCCTATGACGAAATTTACGCGCGCTGGGCGGATGGGTTTGGAGCGGACGCCATGCGCCCCCGCATCTACGATCCAGACCATTGGCCAAATGACAGCCTGGTCTCTGATTTCTGCGCGGCGTCAGGGTTGCCGGAGCTGAGCATTGTCCCGCATCGCCACAATCGCTCGCTCAATCGCCAAGGCTTCCAGTTCATTCATGCGCTCAACCATCTCTATCCGAACCCGCCTGGCGATCGGACTGACGAAAGGCGCGCAGAAATGGTGCGCCGTGTCGGACAATTATTCGCCGGGAAATACTACCCCCTGTCCCAGCATCAGGCGATTTCATTCTATCGCCAGTTCGACAAAGCCAATGAACGGCTCAGGCAAATGGCGTTTCCTGATCGAGACGCGCCGCTCTTTTCTGAAGACTTTTCACAATATCCCGAAGAGGCGGAGTCGGTAGTGCCTGATTTCAATGATGCGGTTGAAGTCGCCGTCGCTTTGTGGAATTCAACGCCGACACAAAAAGAGCCCACCGACCCACCGTCACTGCGCAAATGGCTGCCTTGGCTCAAACGATGAACTGACGATCCAAAACCCATGACGCCGCTCGTTTCCATCGCTATGCCGAGTTTCAATCAGGCTCAGTACATTGAAGCGTCTATCGAGAGTGTATTCGGCCAGTCTTATTCGAATGTGGAACTGATTATCTCTGACGGCGGATCGACCGATGAAACGCCCGATATTCTGGCCCGGATTGGCGCGAAGAACCCGAACTTGCGATGGGTCTCAGAACCGGATGCGGGTCCGGCCGATGCGATCTTCAAATCCTTCTCCAAGGCCCGCGGTGAGATTATCGGATGGCTGAACTCTGACGATCTTTATGCCGACGGCGCGATCGCGCGCATTGTTGAAGCCTTTCAAAGCCAGCCCGATTGGCTGATGTGCTATGGTCGCGGAGAGCATGTCGATGAGACCGGTGCTTCGATCGCACCCTATCCGACACAGAAACCAGACGTCGGCCTAAAGGGCTTTGAAGGCGGAAGCTTTATCTGCCAACCGACCGTGTTTCTAAAGACCTCCGCGCTGACGCTGATTGGCGATCTTGATCGCGATCTCAAGACCGCGTTTGACTATGATTACTGGATCCGGGCGTTCCGCGCGTTTCCAGATCGAATTGGATTTGTTGAGCAAATGATCGCGCAATCGCGACTGCACTCAGATTGCATCACCAACACGATGCGGGCGACGGTCGCGCTGGAAGGGCTCGAACTGAGCCAGCGCCATCTGGGCCGATCACAAGCCCACTGGGCCTCAACCTATTTGGAAGAGCTCCGCGCAGACGAAGACATCGGCCAAGACGACTTTGCCCGCGAAGCCAACGCATTTTTGAACCAAGCTGCGAAATATCTTGAGCCCGCTGAGCTTCAGCAAATGCGCTGGGCGGCGCAGAAATTTGAAAGGCCGTAAAAGGTGCAAGAGGCGTCGCTTAGTCCGATCACACGGCTGCGGCTGGGCGTCATGCACGCCCTGCGGTCGGTATGGGGCCGCGTGCCGGAATCCTGGCGGCACCGCCTATGGACCTTGGCTGGGCCGCGCTGGCAGAGCGCGTATGCAAGGTCAATGATCGCCCGCCCTGCCCCACACCGCCCAAGCGACCCAAATGCGCCGCTTGTTGTCGCGGGCCTGTTCAGCACCGCCAATGGGATCGGCGAGGCGGCGCGGACCACCTATCGCGCGCTCGAGGCGGCGGGCCTTAATCCGATTGCGGTTGATCTATCAGAACCTTTTGCGCCGGTAGATTTAACCAGCGAGATCGCCTGCCAACCTATGCCGGACGATGTGGAGGGCACGCTGATCGTTCAACTGAACGGTCCGGAGACGATGTCTGCTATGCAGCATCTCGGGCTTGAGCGTGGGCGCAACTGGTACACGATCGGCTATTGGGCATGGGAGCTGCCCACTTTTCCGACTGGCTGGGAGAAAGCGTTTCGGTACCTGTCCGAGCTTTGGACGATTAGCAGCTTTACCGCGAGCGCTTTGCGCAAACATCAGGATGCGCCAGATATCCACGTCTTCGGGCATGCCGTCGCGCCGCCAGAAACCATCCAGTCGGCGCGGGCGAAATATGGAATGGCTGAAGATCAGCTGGTCTTTCTGACCATGGCTGACAGCATGTCCTCATTTGAGCGGAAAAACCCGATCGCTACGATCCGCGCTTTTAGAGAAGCGTTTGGCGACGATCCGAGTAGATGCTTAATTGTCAAAACCCGAAACCTCGCCCGCAGCGAAACCGCAATGAGCAATTTGAATGCTGCGATCCACGGTGCTGCGAATATCGAAATCCTCGACACATCGCTTAGTGAAAAAGATCAATGGGCGCTGCTCAATTCCTGCGATGTCTTGGTGTCCCTTCACCGCTCTGAAGGGTTCGGATTGGGCCTGGCAGAGGCCATGGCGCTCGGCAAGCCTGTGATCTGCACCGATTGGTCCGGCAATATGGATTTTACGACAGAGGCAAACGCAGGCCTCGTCCGATCTCGCCTCATTCCGTGCCAGGACGAATACGGTATCTATGGCGACACAGATGCAGAATGGGCTGATCCCGATCACGATGAAGCGGTCCGCCTAATGCGCAAGCTGGCCGAGGATGCGCCAGCCAGGACACAGTTAGCGAATGCCGGTAAAGCGCACATCGAACGCGTCGCGAGTGCCGCGGGCGTCGGCACCAAAATGCGAACTCACCTTGAACAAATCCCCGCCGCGCCAGACCGAACCTAGGCGCCCTCTAAACGACAGACCTGTCATGAGCGGTTCGCCAATTTGTGCCGTCACTGAAGGCGAGCGAAGCGCCACCTGGTTGATCTGAAACATAGATCAGCGCGCCCGCGCCCACATTGGCCGGATTCGGCAACTCAGCCCAGGTCACCTGACCAATCCGAACCGGGCCAGAAACATCGAGTTTCGCCGTCGGCCAATACGTATCCACGCCGACATTGCCATTATCGTGACGGATCAGAATAGCGTTCAAGAACGTTTGTCCATTAGGCGAGACTTTCACATTGAAATCATTGTTTCCCGACAGTCCCATTTCGGCGTGACCTTGATACGCCGTCTGGAAAACCAGGCTGCCCGTATCGGCGTCCGTCGCTTTGTTGATTTTAAGCTGATGCCCCGAGCCTTCATGATCAAACAAGCTGGCATTCGCGCTTAGGATCAGGCGATTGTTCTGATCAGCGACCGCGTTAATCCCAAGCGACTCGAGTTCAGAGGCCGGTCCAAGCGTGACCCAATCTGCGCCATCATAGATCGCCAAGGCGCCGTCTGCCTCGACCCACGCAATCCAGCCGATCTCAGGTGGATAGACCTCCCAAGCGCCATCTTGATAGGCAACCAAATTGCCCTCATTGCCTGCCCAAGGCCCCGTGCTTGCTGCCGCAGGTACATAGCGGTCGCCCTCTTCTGGAGTTGATGGTGGATCAGTCTCATCCATCGAGATGACCGAGATTTGTACCAGAGCATCAAGCCGACGCAGACTTTCATTCAAGGTAACATGTTTCTGTGCCTGGTTCGGCAAGATATAAGGCAATGTGAGATTTGCGGAAAAATCCATAGGCATGGTCCTGTCTGATGCAATCAAACCGGACTATTTGCTTCACGCCTATTCAGTCGGATTGGCCGGACCGAATCCTCATCTATCCGCGCGGATGGGCGCTCGCATGGACTTTCCTGAGATGCCCGGCTTCGACGCCAGTATAGACCTGCGTGGTTGAGAGACTGGCATGGCCAAGCAGGGTTTGGATGGCGCGAAGATCGGCGCCATGGGCGAGGAGATGAGTTGCAAAACTATGGCGGAGCGCATGCGGTGTGGCACTCTCTGTCAGGCCCAACGCGCCGCGTAAAATTTGCACTTGTTTGCGTAGGATTGGCGCCTGCAAACGCTTTCCGCGCGCGCCATAAAACAAAGGCGTTTGCGCATTGAGTGCATATGGACAGAGGCTGGCATAGCTCAATATCGCGTCGCGAACGACCGGAATGATTGGCACGATCCGCACCTTGCCGCCCTTGCCTTTGATGCGAAGCCGTTCTGGCGCATTTTTGACGTCGCCTGCGAGATCTAAGACCTCGGAGATCCGCAAACCGGCGCCATACATCAGGCTGAGCGCGGCGACATCGCGGGCCGCGACCCAAGGCTCTTCTTGGATCAGTTCAGCTTGATCGAGCATGTCTTTGGCGGCGACTTCAGAAATCGGCCGCGGCAGACGTTGGCCGCGTTTGGGACCACTTAAGAACGCGATCTCAGGATTTTCCACGCCATGCGCGCGATCCAACCAGCGGTACAAGCTCTTAATCGCCGAAAGAAGACGGGCAATCGACGCATCCGCCAAACCATCACGTCGGCGGGCAGCGAGGAAGGATCGGATATCCCGCGCCTGGAGTTCTGCGAAGGCCCGCATGCCGGGCTCAGCCCCTAAATGACCGCGCAGAAAGCCCATGAACTCGTCCAAATCGCTGCGATAGGCTTCAACTGTATTCGCCGCGAGGCGTTGCTCGCGCTCGATGAAATCTAAAAAGCCGTCAATCAAAGTCATGAGTGAAGTGTCGCTCATCATGCTTAATGACGGGTTTCCGCGCGAGCGAGCTTTGCTATGGAGAGCAAATGCCCGTGGCCCGCATCCTCTTTCCCCTGCCGCTTCCGGAGCCGTTTGATTATCTTATCCCGGACGGGATGGCGGTCGAACTTGGCTCTTATGTACGCGCGCCATTGGGCAAATATGAGCGCACGGGCGTCGTGTGGGAGATTGTTGAAGCGGACCCAGAGCGCGAGCTGAAACTTGTAGATAGTGTCTTTCCAACCCCGCCAATGCCTGAATCGATGCGGCGCTTCATCACCTTTTGCGCCAGATATAATGTTGCGGGGCCAGGCCAAGTTCTCGGCATGGCTTTGCGGTCGCGCGGCGGGCTTTCACCGTCGCCGACCCAAACCGTCTATCAACTGACCGGTCACCGCACCAATCGGATGACCGCGGCGCGGGAGAAAATCTTAGAGGCAGCGGCTCAGATCGGAGCAGCAAGCGCCACAGAGCTCGCCAAGGCGGCGGAAGTTTCCGCCTCCGTGGTCAAAGGCTTGGTCGAAACAGGGAGCCTCAGCGCAGAAACGCGTGACACCGATATCCCTTTTCCCGCTCCAGATCCTGAGCGCGAAGGTCCGGCACTCACCGAGGAACAAGCGCTTGCCGCGCAATCCCTCCGCGCTGCGGTGCAAGCGGGCGACTATCAGCCCTTCTTGCTGGATGGGATCACGGGTTCGGGCAAAACTGAAGTCTATTTCGAAGCGATGTCGGAAACGCTCCGAAAAGATCCAACCGCGCAGATTTTGGTCCTGCTTCCGGAAATCGCCCTGACCCAAGCTGTGTATGAACGGTTCGAAGCGCGGTTTGGTGCAGGCCCCGCTCCGTGGCACTCATCGCTGAGTGATCAACAGCGCCGCCGCACCTGGCGCGAAGTCGCGCATGGCCGCGCGCGGATCGTCACGGGCGCACGCTCTGCGCTGTTCCTACCTTTCTCCAACCTCAAACTGATCATTGTCGACGAAGAGCATGATACCAGTTTCAAACAGGAAGACGGCGTGCGCTATCATGCCCGCGATATGGCCGTCATGCGGGCAAAACTCGAGGCCGCGACCGTCATCTTAGCCTCCGCCACGCCTGCGCTGGAAACCGTCGTGAACGCCGAATCGGGCCGGTATAAACGCCTCAAATTATCTGCCCGACCTGGCGCGGCCCGACTGCCGGATATGAACCTCGTCAATCTGCAGTCCAATACCCCTGAAAAAGGCCAATGGCTGTCGCCGGTGCTCAAAAAGGCTTTGATCGCGACGTTTGAGAAGAAAGAGCAGAGCCTCCTCTTCCTCAATCGTCGCGGCTATGCGCCCTTGGTCATCTGCAAAGCCTGCGGCGAGCGATTGAAAAGCCCCGGCACGGAAAGTTGGCTGACCGAGCACCGCTACACCAATCGATTGGTCTGTCATCTCACCGGCTGGTCGATGCCGAAACCAGACAATTGCCCGCTTTGTGGCGCGAAAGACTCGCTGATGGGGGTGGGCCCCGGCGTTGAACGCGTGGCGGAAGAAGTTCGGGTGCTCCTCCCCGACGCGCATGTCGAGATCTTCTCGTCGGACACAGCCATGGGCGGCGAGGCGACCCGCGGGATTGTCGAACGCATGGCCGAAGGCGAAATCGATGTCTTGGTCGGCACGCAAATCGTCGCCAAAGGGCACAATTTCCCGAACTTGACCCTGGTCGGGGTGGTAGATGCCGATAGCGGCTTACAAGGCGGCGATTTACGCGCCGGTGAGCGAACCTACCAACTACTAAGCCAAGTTGCAGGCCGGGCTGGCCGAGCCGAACGCCCGGGCCGCGCTCTGATCCAAACCTATCAACAGGACAATCCAGCGATGCAAGCGCTCGCGGCGGGCGATCGCGATGGATTCTTGCAAATCGAGCGCGATGTCCGCGAGGAATTGACGCTCCCGCCATTCGGCCGGATGGCGGCAATGGTCTTGTCCGCGCCAGATGCGGGCATGGCGAAAGAGATTGGGCTGCTTGCGGGAAAAGCGGCGCCGCATGGCGATGGCGTCACCGTCTACGGTCCCGCCCCCGCACCGATCAGTCTTTTACGTGGACGGCATCGCCTGCGCTTTCTGATCACAGCGCCGCGCGACATTGACCTCTCCGCCTATATGGCAACCTGGCTTAAAGCCCTGAAACTCCCCAATGCCGCGCGCGTGGCAGTGGATATTGACCCTTATTCATTCCTGTGAGGCAGCCTAAAGATTGAAAGCGGCGCTGTTTTGTCGTTTAGCATCAGCAGACCTTTGGAGATCGAAGCTTGTTCGAACGCCTTGCCATTCCTGACGTGATCCTTGTGACCCCCAAACGGCATGGCGATGCGCGTGGGTTTTTCTCTGAGAGTTTTCGCGCTGACACGTTTGAAGCAGCGGGCATTTCCGGACCCTTTGTTCAGGACAATCATGCGTATTCTCAACAGGCTGGGGTCTTACGCGGACTGCATTTTCAAAAACCACCCGCCGCACAAGCCAAGCTGATCCGCTGCACCCAAGGGGCGATTTACGATGTTGCGGTCGATATTCGTCAGGGCTCTCCGAATTATGGCCAATATGTCGGTGCTGAGCTGACCGCTGAGAACGGCAAACAGCTTTACGTCCCAGAAGGCTTTGCGCACGGCTATTTGACGCTCACGCCCAACTGCCATGTTCAATATAAAGTCTCATCCTATTACGCCCCGAACGAAGAAGGCGGCATTGCGTGGGATGATCCAGATCTTGGCATCGCCTGGCCGCTCGATGGACGGTCTGTCACGCTCTCTGAAAAAGACCAGATTCTGCCCAAGCTCAGCGCTTTGGCGCCGGTTTTCTGAGTTACTGAGTGATGCGGGCAGCGAAACTCTTATGTATCGGAAAATCTGGGCAAGTGGCCCGAGCGCTGAAGGAGCGGCATGCGGCTTACGATCTTGAATTGACCGCGATGGGCCGCCCCGAGGTCGATCTGGCGGATCCCGATTCCCTAAAAAGAGCGATCGAACTTGCGAGCCCGGATCTGGTGGTGAACGCGGCGGCCTATACTGCGGTGGACCAAGCAGAGACCGAAAAAGAAGCGGCGTTTGCGATCAATGCCGAAGGCGTTGGAACGCTCGCCGCGCTCTGTGCCGCGAATGATGTGCCATTGATTCACATCTCAACCGATTACGTCTTTGATGGCGAGGGATCGGCACCATTTCTAGAAACCGGCACCCCAGCCCCGATCAATGTCTATGGGGCATCCAAGCTTGAGGGCGAGGTCCGGCTAAGGGATACGCATGCGGCACATATCATCCTGCGAACGAGCTGGGTATACAGCCCATATGGCGGCAATTTTGTCAAAACCATGCTACGCTTGGCCCAGGAAAAGGGTAGCGCGTCGGTGGTCGATGATCAGATTGGCTGTCCGACAAGCGCCCATGAAATCGCCGAGGCGATTTTGGCGATCTCCCAACGAATTTTCGAAGATCCTAGCCCAGACCTTTTCGGCACCTACCATTTCAGCGCGGCGGGCGAAGCCTCCTGGGCGGACGTCGCGGCCTTCATATTCGAGCTCTATGAAGCCCGCACCGGCTGTAAGATTGGCTTGAACCGCATCCCCAGTTCGGACTATCCGACCCCAGCGGCGCGACCGCGAAATTCTCGCCTCGACACGCGCAAGATCACCGATACGTTTGGGATCAGACCGCAACCTTGGCGCGATGGCGTGCGAGAGACTGTGAACCGGCTGATGGATGAAGGACGCTAGGGCATGAAAGGGATTATTCTGGCGGGCGGCCACGGAACACGATTGCATCCGATCACGCGCGGAATCTCGAAACAACTCTTCCCTGTCTATGACAAGCCGATGATCTATCACCCGATCACGACACTGATGCTCGCGGGCGTGACGGATTTTCTGATCATCTCGACCCCGCAAGCCTTGCCGATGTTTAGAGAGCTATTGGGAACCGGTGAGAATTGGGGCGTCCAATTCCAATATGCCAAGCAAGACGAACCACGCGGGCTCGCGGATGCGTTTCTGATCGGCGAAGACTTTATCGCAAATGACCCCTGCGCCTTGGCTTTGGGCGACAATATTTTTCACGGCGCTGGGCTGGGTGAACAGCTGCAGACCATCAATACGGAAAACACAGGCGCCACGATTTTTGGCTACACCGTCGCCGATCCCTCTTCCTTTGGTGTGGTCGAACAAGACGCGCATGGCAAAGTCATCTCGATCGAAGAGAAACCGAAAAACCCGAAAAGCAACCTCGCGGTGACCGGCCTCTATTTTTACAATAATGAAGTCGTTGATATCGCAAAATCAGTAACGCCATCAAAGCGTGGCGAGATTGAGATCACCAGCGTCAACAATGCCTATCTCGAGCGCGGTGACCTGTCGTTGAAGGTCCTGCCGAGAGGCACTGCCTGGCTCGATGCGGGTACCTTTGATGGCCTGTTGCAAGCGGCTGAATATGTACATGCCGTAGAAAAACGGACCGGCTCAAAGATTGCCTGCCCGGAAGAAGTGGCGTGGCATCTCAATCTGATCGACGGGGAGCAAGTGTTAAAACTCGCCGCCGATCACAAGAATGAGTATGGCGAATACCTGAAACGCCTGGTGAGTTAGATCACTTCGCCTTCATCGCCGCAGCGATTTCAGGCCGCGCTTCGGCATTTGGCAGATATTGTGGTTCCACCCGCAAGTTGCTCGCCTGTTCAAACGCATAGCCCCAAGACAGGATGTCCGCGTCGGCATCTTTGGCGCCCATAATCGAGAACCCAATCGGCACGCCATGCACGCTACCCATGGGCACGGTGATATGGGGATATCCGGCAATAGCGGCGAGGTATCCTGCGCCAGCCCAAGCTGGCCAATTATCGCCATTCACAGGATCAATCCGCGGGCTGAGTGGGCCTGAGGGTGAGACCAACATGGCGACATCATAATCGCTGAGCAATTTATCGATGCCATTCTCGCGTGACGCTGATTGGATATTCGCGACCGCCGTCAGATAGGCTTCGTCCGTAATCGGACCCATAGCGTCAGAGGCGTCAAAAAGGCTTTGATCAAAGAGCGCCAATTCAATCTCTGCATTCGCAGTATTGAAGGCAATCAAATCCGTCAGCGTTCGTGTCGAGACGGTCTCTGGCGTCGAAGCGAGATATTCATTCAATGTGTGCTTGAACTCGTATTGAAGCACAGAGAGCGCATCGCCCCAAAAATTCTCCGCGTCAGGCGCGAAAGACTCGATTTCGACCAGGATCGCACCCTGGGCTTCGAGAATTGCGAGCGCTGCGTTGAACTGGCCTTGGATGTCGGCGGTTTCGCCTTGCGCGAAGCGCAACACGCCCACGCGCTGACCAGACAAGCTCTCTGCATCCAAGGCAGCGACATAGTCGGTTTTCGCCGCACCGGTCGCCATCGCATCGAGCATCATCGCTGATCCCATGACCGATTTGGTCATCGGCCCAGCCGTGTCCTGGGAGGAAGAGATCGGGACGATATAGTCCTGTGCCACAAGGCCAACGGTCGGTTTGAAGCCGACAATGCCGTTCACATTGGACGGACAAATCACTGAGCCATTGGTTTCAGTGCCTACAGTTCCCGCGGCCAGCGAGGCAGCAGCGGCAGCGCCCGAGCCGGAACTCGATCCACATGGGTTTCGGTCCAGCATATGCGGATTGCGCACTTGGCCGCCGAGCGCTGACCATCCGCTCATCGAATCATTAGAGCGGAAATTGGCCCATTGGCTGAGATTGGTTTTGCCGAGAATAATCGCGCCTTGCGCCCGCAGACCTGCCACAAGTGGACTATCGCGCCCAGTGACATTGTCTTTCAGGGCAAGCGCCCCTGCGGTTGTCGCAACGGGGTCGAGGCTCTCAATATTGTCTTTGAGCAAGATCGGAATGCCGTCGAGTGGTCCGAGCGCTTCACCCGCGGCGCGGCGGGCATCACTGGCTTCGGCATCGGCGAGCGCATTCGGATTGAGCGCCAGAACCGATTGTAGCGTGGGCCCACTGCGATCCACCGCATCGATCCGGTCTTGATAGGCCGTGACCAACTCAACAGATGTCAGGTCTCCAGACGCCAGCGCTCCGGACAGTTCTGGAAGGGTTTGCGCGAGCAAGGCAGACGGCGTGTAGGACATGTCCTGTGTCTCCTCAGTGACAGTGTCGTCAGAGTTTCCAACTTCGACAACGCAAGCCGCGCACATGGCGACAAGCGCCGCGCCCATAAACAGGTTTCTCATTTCCAACGCCTCCAATATCTGGTGACAGACTTAGCGCATTTGTTCTAGCGCTCAAACTTCTTGAATTTTACGCGCTTTGGCTCAACCGCTTCGGGGCCGAGGCGGCGCTTCTTATCTTCAAGATAAGAGCTGAAATCACCTTCGAACCATTCGACATGGCTGTCGCCTTCAAAGGCAAGAATATGCGTCGCCATCCGATCTAAGAACCAGCGATCGTGCGAGATCACCACGGCGCAGCCTGGGAAGCTCTCAAGGCCTTCTTCGAGCGCTTGCAGCGTCTCAACGTCCAGGTCGTTGGTCGGTTCGTCGAGGAGGAGCAAATTGCCACCCTCGCGCAGCATTTTGGCTAAGTGGACGCGGTTGCGCTCCCCGCCTGACAGTTTGCCGACCGGCTTTTGCTGATCGGTCTTCTTGAAGTTGAAGGCGCTGACATAGGCGCGCGAATTCATCTCGACATTGCCGAGCTTGATAACATCGAGCCCGTCGGAAATCTCTTCCCAAACATTCTTCTTATCGTCGAGCTTATCCCGGCTCTGGTCGACATAACCGAGCTTCACGGTATCGCCGAGTTCGAGCGTTCCAGCATCCGGCTGCTCTTGCTCGAGGATCATTTTGAACAGCGTCGACTTACCGGCGCCATTCGGCCCGATGACACCAACGATACCGCCCGGTGGCAGTTTAAAATCGAGGTCTTCGATCAAGAGGTTATTGCCGAAGCCTTTGCGCAGCTTTTCAGCTTCCAAAACCTTATTCCCAAGGCGCGGCCCAGGGGGAATGCGAATCGTGGCGTTAGAGACGGTTTCCCGCTCCGCTTTATTGGCCATTTCCTCATAAGACGCGATCCGCGCTTTCGACTTGGCTTGGCGAGCTTTCGGGCTTGAACGGACCCATTCGAGTTCCTTGGCGAGGGCACGTTGGCGGCCTTTGTCTTCGCGGGCTTCTTGCTCCATCCGCTTGGCTTTTTGCTCCAGCCAGGCCGAGTAATTGCCTTCATACGGAATACCGCGGCCGCGATCGAGTTCGAGGATCCAATCGGTGATGTCATCCAAGAAATAGCGGTCGTGAGTAACCAGGATCACGCAACCTTTGAAATTGATCAGATAGTTTTGCAGCCAGGCGACGGTTTCGGCGTCCAAATGGTTGGTGGGTTCGTCCATCAGGATCATGTCAGGGCGCGACAGAAGTAGGCGACAAATCGCGACGCGGCGGATCTCACCACCAGAGAGCGCTTTCACATCGGCCGTGTCTGGCGGGCAGCGCAAAGCTTCCATCGCCATTTCGATTTTGTTGTCGATATCCCAAGCGTCAGCGGCGTCGACTTGCTCTTGCAGCGCCGTCATCTCTTCCATCAGCTCATCGGTATAGTCTTCGGCGAGCTTCATAGAGATCGCGTTGAACTGATCGAGCAGCTGCTTTTCTGGGCATTCAGCGGCGACATTCTCAAACACAGAGAGATCCGGATTGAGCTGTGGCTCTTGCGGCAGGTAGCCGACTTTAATGCCGTCCGCCGCCCAGGCTTCGCCATTAAACTCGGTTTCAACACCGGCCATGATTTTGAGCAGCGTCGATTTACCGGCGCCGTTCACCCCGACCACACCAATCTTCGCATCCGGCAAGAAAGAAAGGTGAATGTTCTCAAAAACCTGCTTGCCACCAGGGTAGGTCTTTGAGACGCCCTGCATGTGATAAACATATTGCGGTCCGGCCATGCGGTGTGCTCCAAATTCGATAAATTTTGCCGTGTGTTACTCGCGCTCTAGAATAGTGCAAGAGGCAATGGGGGACAGAACCGGATGCTCGAGGATAAAGAGACGCCTCCCGCGCTGCAGAAGCCGGACTTTGATTCACTGCTTGCTGATCTATTTGGCCTGAATATTCGAGGCGTGAAGACGCTCTATGACTTATTCAGACGCCCGAAAGCCGTGTTTGAAAGCGCCCGCGTATTCGATTGGCGCAGCAAATACACACCCACCCTGCGCCTAGCCTTTTCGATCCTGACCGTTTTCAGTCTTTTGAGTTTTTTCTGGGCCGCTGAAGACGGTGTTCTGTACCAAACTCTTCTCTCTCAGTTTTCAGCCATCCTGGGCGAAGATCATAATGCACCATCGCTAAGGCAGAGGGTTGATACGATCTTTGCAGGATACAATTTCATCTATCCATTCGCCTATATGCTGGTGCATGGTCTTGTCGGCTCGATGCTTTTCTTTTGGGGGAAGGGAACGTCTTGGGTGGCGCGGCTGAGGCTTTATTTTGCAGTCATCTCCGTGGGTCTCGTCTTGTCGGTCGCATCGGTCATTGTGATGCCATTAATCTCATCGGAGACGTTCTGGGTGTACTCGCTGGTTGGGCTGAGCCTCAATATGCTCGCTTATATGCTAACCTACGCACGCGGGATGCAGGGCCGACTATCCATGACCAGCCTAATCATTAAAGCCCCTCTGATTGCCGTGATTGTGACGGTCGCAGATATTATCGCAGCGACCGCCTCTGGCACTGTCGCCGAACTTTGGAGTGCGGGACAATTTTAACCGCCCGGTTTAGTCGGCCGCGAGAAATGAAATCCCGTCCTTTTCGGCAGCGCTGACCATCCAAGCGCGATCATGCGCGGGCAGGACGGTTAGATCGGGTTCCAGCATAATCATGTCGTGCAGGGCGCGGACTTGTTCTTTGATCGCTTGGCGGTTCTCGTAATTCGGACGGAAGACCAGATATTGGGTCAGTACAGGCCGGGTCTTCAGTGCTTCAATCGCGGCCATATTCCAGACAATATCGCCGATCAGCAGAATCTCTTCGCCATTTTGGAGCGTGATAAACACATTTTGACTGCCAGGCGTATGCCCTGCGGCGGGCACGATAACGATGCCCGGCGCGAGCGTCTCGACTTGGCCCGACAAGCGCGGCGATAGATTGGCAAGCGCGGGGTCTAAGGTGCCATCAGCGAACAGCGGAAGCGCTTCAATCTGCGGCGCGTTTAGCACCAAGTTTGGCGCCAAAGCAGCAGGATCGGAATGACGCGCAATCGCCATGACGTGATCGAGGTGCTCATGGGTCATCAGTACGTGTTCGGCGCTCAACATATTCGCCAATAGCGTTTCATACGCCGCATCGCTGAAGCGCCAATCGGCGGCGGATTGGGTCATGCCTTCGGCGGTCACCCGGTCGACCGCCCCACCAACAATCAGGCTGCGATCAGGATAGACGATTTCAACTGCATTATAGCTCATCGCAATTGGTGCGCCGAAGCGGCCTGCTTGCGCGGCAAAGGGCGGCGCCATATCGCGGCCAATTTCGTGAATACGGATTTCCAGTGGCAGGTCAGACGTCGGCGCCGCAGCTTTCGAACGCCAATCGCTAATATCAAAGACGCCCGGTGCCGTCTTGGTCGCGTTCGATCCGCTTAGGATGAGCCACCAAAAGAGTAGGCCGAAGATAAGCGCCAAGACTCCGACGATCCGAATGGTCCACTTTAGCATCTGACACCTCCTATTCTCGGCATCATTAGCACAGTTTGTGAATAATAATCAAATCATTTATTCATCACTATCACGAAGAGATGATCGTTTTGCGAAGAGATGCGAGTTGCCGCCAAGCCGGGGCTGTCTAGGATCTACAGAAAGATCCAAGGAGCCCGCATGTCCTTCAATCGTGTCCCATTTTCCGGATTCATTTTCGCCGTCGCTTTGAGTCTGGCGGCGCCAATCGCTCTTGCGCAAGAGACCGAACCGAACGGTAATTCCGCTCCAGAGGCTGAGCCCGAAACCGAACCGTCCGCAGACGAGGTGCCAGAGACGGTTATCGCCGCAACCGGCCTGCTTGAGATCATCACCGCGATAGATGAAGATGCTCGGCTAACGGGGAACGGCGCCACATTCAGCATAGACGATACAGCCGTCACGCTGGTCTTTGACGTGAATGCAGATCGGATGCGCCTCTTCTCGCAGATTGCCCCCAGCGATGGCCTATCAGGCGCTCAATTGCGGCGGCTTATGCAAGCCAATTTCGATACAGCTTTGGATGCGCGCTATGCGGTGGCCCAAGGTCAGCTTTGGTCTACCTTCATGCATCGTATGACGACGCTGAGCCAAGAGGATTTCGTTTCAGCCTTGGCGCAGACAGTAACGCTGGTGAAAACCTATGGCACCACATTTTCCTCCGGCGCGATGAGCTTTGGCGGCGGTGATTCAAACGCAGAAATCCAGAAATTGCTCGACCGCATTTTGCGGGATGATGGCGAAGATATTTAAGGCGATTAGGAAGAAGGGCTGACAAGCGGAGCGGGGCGGGTTAGCCCTTCTGACTATGTTGAAATCTCTTATGCTTCCGGCAAGCGTGCTGCTGTTGAGCGCATGTGCTGCATCACTCGCCCAAACATCCCCAACCGAAACGAGCGCTATGGTCGACCAAGAACCTCTTACAATCGAACGTCTCTTTGCCAGCCCAAGCCTGTCCGGCCCAACCCCAAGTGGGGTCAAATACAGCCCGGATGGCAAACGGGTCACCTTCCTCAAAGCGCGTGAGGATGAAGGGGACCGATATGATCTCTGGCAGTTTGATGTGGCAACTGGCGAGCAGAGCCTGCTGGTCGATTCCAAGATCCTTGAGCCAGAAGAGGTTGAGCTTTCTGAAGAAGAAAAGGCCCTTCGAGAACGCAAGCGGATTGCTGGTCGGAAGGGCATTGTTTCCTATGATTGGGGCACAGCGGATACAATCCTCGTCCCGATTGGCGGCGACCTCCACTTGGTCACGCTCACCGCTTCAGGCCCAGAGGCGCGCCAGCTGACCGATACCGATGCATTTGAGTATGACGCAAAGGTCTCTCCTGGCGGCGGCTATGTCAGTTTTGTCCGCGATGGTTCTGTCTATGCGATTGATCTGACCAGCGGCGACGAACGGCTTCTGACCCCGCTTGCGGAGCCTGAAAATGCGATCGCTTACGGGATCGCTGAGTTTGTCGCGCAGGAAGAGATGGACCGCTATACCGGCTATTGGTGGAGCCCAGACGACCGGTTCATCGCCTATACGAAAGTCGATGAGAGCACCGTCGATATCATCCCACGCTTCGATATTGCCGCCGAAGATGTGACCGTCATCGATCAGCGCTATCCGCGCGCTGGACGCCCAAACGCGATTGTGGATCTATTCGTCCGCAATATGGCGACCGGCGAGGTGACAAAAATCAATTGGCGCCGCGAAGATTGGGGACCCGCGACAGATCAGTATCTCGCGCGAGTCTATTTCCGCAATGGCCGCACGGGCGGAGAGAATCTGTTCATTGGCCGGATCAATCGTGATCAAACTGACTATGATATCACCACCATTAGAATGCCCGCAGATGGCGAGGCGATGGCAACCGATCCCGCTTATGTATTCACTGAAACCCATGAGACCTGGATCAATCTGCAAAGCGATTTCAGCACCGCTGCCTTCATGTACACACTCAGCGCCGAGCCGCCAGGCGGGCATCGCCAAATCCTCGCCAGCCGAGCCGATGGACGCGAAGAATTTGTGCCGCTCACGCCAGAGGGGTTCACAGTCGATAGCATCGCCGGGGTGATTGAGCCGGCCGAGAAAATCTTCTTCACCGGCTTTGGCGACACACCGTTGGAGCGCCATCTTTACAGCATCCCAATAGATGGCGGGGACCCCTCGCGGATCACCGAGGCGGGGAAATTCTGGGCCGTGACCCTGGCGCCCGATGGGGAAAGTTTTGTCGGCGTTAGTTCCAGCCCCACCCAGCCGTCACAAACCGGGCTTTATCGCGCCGATGGATCGCTGATAACATGGATCGAGGAAAACAAGCTCGATGAAAGCCATCCTTATGCGCCCTATCTCGCAAACCATACGGTGCCGGAATATGGGACGCTGACGGCTGATGATGGCCAAACGCTTTACTATTCCATTCAGCTGCCGCCGGACTTTGATCCAAACCAAACCTATCCGGCTTTGGTTGAGACTTATGGCGGACCGCATGCGCAAACCGTCAATCGCAATTGGGAACGTTTGTCGGATCAATTCTATAGCCGCCAAGGTTATGTCGTCTTTCGACTCGACAATCGCGGCATGGCCAATCGCGGACGCCAGTTTGAGGATGTGATCTATCGCCAAATGGGGATCCCCGAAGTACGCGATCTGTTGGTCGGCGTGGATTGGCTGAAATCTCAGCCCTTTGTCGATAGCGACCGAGTCGGCATTCAAGGCTGGTCCTATGGCGGCTACATGACGCTGATGACGATCCTACAGGCGCCTGAGAACACGTTCGCCGCGGCTGTCGCCGGTGCACCGGTGACCGATTGGGCGCTCTATGACACGTTCTATACCGAGCGCTATATGGACACCCCCCAGGACAATGCCGAGGGCTATGACGCTTCTTCCGTCTTCCATCATCTCGAGAAACTCGAAACCGAGCTGCCAAACTTGATGCTCATCCATGGCATGGCCGATGACAATGTCACCTTCGACAATACCACGCGCCTGATGGCGGAGCTGCAGCAGCGCGGCATTGTCTTCGAATTAATGACTTATCCCGGCCAAAGGCATGGCATTCGTGGCGAGGCCTTAGGCACGCATTTGATGAAGACACGGATGAGTTTTCTGGATCGGCATTTGAAGAAGGAGTAGGACAATGTTGCGATCGATTGTGGGGACGATCGTATTGATTCTATTGGCGAGCACAGCCGATGCCGACAATTTATTCTGGGTGAAACCCATCCAAACGCTCAAGGATGTCCCACTCGTCGTCACGCCTGAATCGGCCTCCGACACTCATGGAGTCAATGAGCGGCAATTCGCGTCGAAAGAGTCCGCCATCGAAGCGAGAAATAAGATCTGTGTGGAGCAAGGCGGCGCAATCGAAACTTGCCGATGCCGTGCGGAAACGGCTTCAGAAGTCATGAACCAAGAGGATTTCAGCGAAGAGACCCAATATCTGTTTTCGGGTAACCAAAAGAAGCTCCAGGAGTTCCAAAACCGAATGCTCGCGCAGCAACCGGAGCGCTTGTTCGAGCTGGGCAAAGCCTTGGCCCAATGCCCGGCAACCATCAAGAAACTGGAATAGTAAGAGTGATCAAACCCTGGAAAATTCTGGAAAGCAAACAGACCTTCCGCGATCAATTTCTGGGCGTCCGGACGGATAAATGTGTTCGGGCGGACGGTCATGTGGTCGAGACCTATCACGTCATCGAGCAAACCCCATGGGTGACAATCATCCCGGTGACCGACGCTGGCAATGTCGTGCTTGTGCGAGAATATCGTCATGCTGCGCAGAAGATCCTGACGGCGTTTCCTGGCGGGGTTTCTGATCCCGGTGAGACCGATTGGGAAGCGGTTGGGCGGCGCGAATTGGTCGAGGAAACTGGCTATGAAGCGCGCGACATGCGTCTTGTCGGCCGCTGCTGGCCGAACCCAGCCACACAGGACAATGAGATCTTCTACTATCTGGCGCTGGGGTGCACTCCATCAGCGCAGCAATCGCTTGATCCGAATGAAGAGATCGAAGTGCTCGAAATGCCCTATTCTAAATTCCTCGCCTATGAAGAGTTCGAGGTCCAACACGCCCTCCACTCTGCAGCCTTGTTCTATGCGGAACGCTATTTTCTCAAACATCCAAATCTGCGCCCTAACGCGTAGACAAGCTTGCAAAGCGAAGGCGCTCAACGACTAATATCGTCAGTCCATCTGGAGGAGATTCCATGCCAGCGTTTCAACCGACCGCCGATCAGTTCCGAGCCTTTCGAGATGACCCGCATGAGGGGCCCGTTAGCCAAATCAATTTACTGAAATTCCGCGTCAAAGCCGCCTATCAAGAGGGTGACCCCGAATATGGCGAGGTTTGTTCAGGCGAGACCGCTTATATTCGCTATTCGGAAGCCTTCACCAAAGCAGCGGCCGAAGTCGGCGGCACGACCAGCTTGCTCGCCACCACGGAGCGTTATTTCATTGGCGGCGGCAATTGGGATTGTGTCCTGGTGAACTCATTTCCTAGCCGGCAGGCCTTTATCAAAACCCTCAATCATCCAGACTATAAATCAATGTCTCGGCACCGCGACGCAGGACTGTTATGCCAGGACCTCATCGTGACTCGGCCGCTTTGGTTGCATGGAGAAAAGACATGAAATGGATTCTGATCGCCCTCGCAGCCATCATTGCGCTCGCCGCAGCAGCCTATGGCGGATTGATTTGGATGATCACTAAAGCGCCGCCGCCACTTGAAAAAGGCGCCGTAATTTCGCTCGACCAAGGGCAAATCCAAGCAGGCATCGATCCCAACAATGACCAAATCATCCAAGTCAATGGCATTCCCTTCGCCGCCCCGCCTGTTGGCGACCTGAGATGGCGCGCGCCTGAACCGGCTTTGTCATGGGACGGTGTTCGCGACGGCACAGTATTTGGCGCCGAATGTATGCAAGCACGCTCGGGTAGCGGCGAGTTCCTGAATGATCTTTTAAACGGCATGGGCCTCAACGCTGTGCAGCGCCATTTGGCAACTGTGGCGTTGCAGAGCGGCCCACCGCCGGAAGAGAGCGAAGATTGTCTGTTCTTGAATGTTCGGACGGCAAATGCCGGCGGGTCTGAGTTGCAGCCGGTCATGGTCTGGATCCATGGCGGCAGCCACCAAACCGGCGCCGGCTCGCAAAGCATCTACCAAGCCAATCAGTTGGTCGAAAACGGCGTCGTCTTGGTGACGATTAATTACCGGCTTGGGCCATTTGGCTATATCGCCCACCCTGCTCTAAGCGCCGATGATCCGCGCGGCGTCTCCGGCAATTACGGCCTGCTCGATCAAGTCGCCGCGCTTGCCTGGATCAAAGACAATATTGCTGCCTTTGGTGGCGATCCAGACAATGTGACCATCTTCGGTGAAAGCGCAGGCGCGCAATCTGTGACCGAGATTATGTCGACGCCTTTGAGTGAAGGCCTGTTCCACAAAGCGATCCTGCAGAGCGGGGCTTCAACCTATAATGCCAACGGTCTGACCACTGCGATTGATGGGCGATTGACCATGCATGAAGCGGGCATGGAATTCTTTGACGGCATCGCCGCCGCGGATGCCAGCGCCGCCGACCTGCGCGCCATTCCAGCCGCAGATATTGTGGCCCACATTCCAAACAAGATGCACCTCGGCGGATATGCTCTGCCGACGGTTGATGGCGTGGTGATCCCACAGCTGATGGGTCAAGCGATTAGAGATAATCAAATCCATAATGTGCCGATCCTTGCCGGCTACAATGCGGATGAAGCCACGTTGTTTTATCCAAGCATGCAGATCCCAACCGTGCTGGCGCCAGAATTCCCTGATGCTTTGGAAGATCGGCTGGCTTTATTGCGAGAGCTCTATGGCGATGCCGATGCTGACGCGCTGATTGAACTCTATGGGCTTGATGATCCGGAGACTTATCAGAACGCCGAAACGGACATGTTGGGCGATGATTTGTTTGGCGTGCATATGCGCTTTCTGGCGCGCGCAAACTGGCTCAGCGGCATGCCGACTTATCTCTACCATTTCACTCGTGTGTCGCCGTCGAAAACCCAAACCATTGGCGCCTTCCATGCGGCTGAAATCTTCTTTGTGTTTGGCTCCCATAGTCCACTCGCCGGGCTCACCGACGAGGATGAAGTCCTGACCGAAGCGATGGGGCTTTATTGGACGAATTTTGCCAAGACCGGCGATCCGAATGGCGACGGCCTGCCGGTTTGGCCAATCTATCATCCGGTCGAAGATCAGTGGATGACGTTTAACCCATCGATTGAAGCCAAAACCGGGGTCCGCGCTGAAAAGCTGGACATTATGGAACGCCAATTGTTCAGCCGAATCGAGACTGCTATCCCTCAAATCACGCCGCCAGTCGAGGCGCCAGTGCTGGCCTCAAGCGGTGAGGAGGGTCCGGCAGATAGCCTCCAACCCTAACCGGTCTGTCTCATCAAACGCATCGGCCTGCTCGCTGTCGACATCTAGAACGGCAGCGAGCGAGCCACTGGCATCAAACACAGGCACCACGATTTCCGAGTTGGTACGACTGTCGCAGGCAATATGGCCCGGAAAGGCGTGAACATCCGGAACGATGATGCTCGCTTTGCGGTCCGCACAGGCCCCACACACGCCCTTGCCAAACGGGATGCGCAGGCAGCCTAATGTCCCTTGATAAGGTCCAACCACCAATTCTTCCGGCTTTAGCGGATCAACCACATAATAACCGGTCCAGAAAAAGCGTGGGGAAAAGGCTTGCGATAGCAGACAAGCCGCACTGGCATAGCGTGCAGGGATATAAGTCTCGCCCGCAACAACGCTATCGATTTCATCCTTCAGATCTTGATAAATCGCCGCGCGATCCATGTCTCACCTCTTCGAATTGAAGCGCCCATATCGGTCCCGTGAGCAGAGTGCGCAAGGCCTCGTCAGCTGCGTGACCATCGGTCATGGGTTATGGTGATGGCGTGGTCAGCATCCTTTTTCACCACAAGGTCGGCATGGTCGCGCATCGGCAGGATATGGTTTTCCAAGTTTGGCAGATTGATGCCGGCCCAAACCGATTTGGCAAACTCGATCAGTTGCGGCTCGCTCATATGTCGGAATTGGGCGTAAAAGCTTGTTGGGTCATGCTCGGCCGCGTGCCAGAACCGCAGAAACCGCTCAACATACCAGGCTTCGATGTGATCGATCTCTGCATCCAAATAGATCAGAAGGTCAGGTTCATTGTCCGACCCTTGGCCCGTGCGCGGACGAAATCCTAAGCCTTCCAAAATCACGATATCTGATGGGGCCACGGTTCGGGTCAGATCGGGTTCTGGGTCGAACGTGATATGGCTATAGCCCGGAAAGTCCGTCGGCGCCGACCGGACAGACTCAATCGCTGCCTGCATCGCGGCATAGTCATAGGTTTCCGGAAAGCCTTTGCGTTCGAACAGCCCGTTCTCGCGCAGATACTCGGTCATAAACAGGAAGCCATCGGTTGAAACGGCTTCAACGTTTAGCGGCGGCTCGAGGCTTTGCTCCAGATGGCGCGCCAATGTACTTTTGCCCGACGCGACCGACCCGGTGAGCCCGATGATCAGGCCGGAGTCGGCGGCATGAATGTCATGGACGCGCTGGGCCAGCGGCTCGATCCCAACAGTCATGGGGATGATAGGATCCGTGCTCATAAAAGGCTCCACATTACTGACGTCCCATCGTCTCTAAGACGGGAGACCTTAGCTGCCAAGGAAGCCTTCAAGCTGGGTCATGAAATCTTCGAACTGATCATGGTGCAGCCAATGCCCCGCCTCCTCGATAAGGCTCACACGCGCGTTCTTGAAATGACGCGCCCGGCCATCTTCTGCCGGGTTAGACGCCCAACTGTTGGCGCCATAGACCAGCCACGTCGGACAGGTGATTTTGGTCCACAGCTCAACGAAATCGTCATGACTTATATCTGCTGGCGATCGACCCATCCCCGCGGGATCATAAGCCCAGCTAACGGTTCCATCCGCATTCACTTTGACCCCAGTTTTGGTCAAATGGTGGATCAGATCATCAGGCAGATGTTCAAACGCCGCCTTCATGCGGGCTTCTGCGGCAGCAAGATTTTCCATGATTCGCGGTCCGCGGTCTGAAAGCGAACGACGCTGTTCGATCCAATTGGTCAGGCGCTCTGTCAGCGGCTGCGATTGACGCTCGACCAGCATTTTCGGCGACGGTCCCAAGCCTTCAATCGCGATCAGCTTCTCAATTCGGTCTGGAAAAAGGCCAGTAAAGCGCAGTGTTATGTTCCCGCCCAAGGAATGTCCAAGCAGCGTGAACCGGTCAAATTCTAAATGGTCCACCAGGCTGGTGAGATCATACACATGATCCATCACGCCATAATCACCATCGCTCACCCAATCGCTTGTGCCGTGTCCACGTAGATCAAAAGCGATAACGCGATAGGCCTTGGCGAGGCGCGCAGCGACGCGATCCCAGCTGCGCATTTGATCGCGGCCACCATGAACCAAAACAAGCGGCGGCGCCGAACGGTCTCCCCACTCGGCATAAGAGAGCGTCAGGCGTTGCGAGGTAAAGGTGTCGGATCGGTCTGGTGCAGTCATGCGGCTTAGCTAGTGTGCGTTGCGCGGCCTGGCGACCCCTGCTGCCGCAGAAACCTTGTAAGATACACACAGGCTTGCCACATGGCGCCGTTCGTTTCTATGGAGAGCGCCATGACGCAAACAAATGTTCCAATGGATGATTTTGTTGCTGGCTTCAGCCCGCAAGGCTTGCCCGTGCGCGGACGCATCATTCGCCTATCAGAAGGCACAATCTCTCCAATCTTGAAGCGCCATGCTTATCCTGAGCACTTAGCCGAAATCCTCGGTGAAGCCGTGATGCTGTCGGCCTTGGTCGGCTCAGGCATGAAGTTTGAGGGCAAGGTCCTCGCTCAAGCCGAAGGCGACGGCCCGGTTTCAATGCTGGTCGGCGAGTACACGAAATCCGGGGGACTGCGCGGCTATGCGCGACATGAGCCGGAGCGTTGGGCGTGGCTGAATAAGGTCAATAAAGGCGACAAGCCGCACATGCCGCAACTGTTTGGCGCGACCGGACGGCTCGGCTTGATCATCGTCTATGAGAATACCGACATGAAGCCCTATCAGGGTATCGTACCTTTGGCGAAAGGCTCACTGGCGCAATGTGCGGAAGATTACTTCAATCGCTCTGAACAAGTTGAAACCAAGATCCGGCTCTCCGTCCATGTTGATGAAAGCGGATCCTGGCGAGCTGGCGGGATGATGATCCAGAAAATCGCCGGCGACGACGCGCGCGGGGATACCGAAGAGGGGTGGCGCGAAGCCGAAGCTTTGTTCTCCACCGTAACCGATGAGGAGCTGACAGATCCAGCGCTTCCGGCATCGGATCTCGTCTATCGCTTGTTCCATGAAGGTGGGGTCGCAATGGACAGCGATGCGCAGGCCTTAGATGATGTCTGCACGTGTAATCGCGACCGATTGGTCGGCACGCTGCAAGGCATGGCAGATGAGAGCCTGCGGGAAATGGTCGAGCCAGACGGTACGCTCAAAGTCGACTGTCAGTTCTGCTCACGAGACTACATTATCCCCATCGACGAAGTGACCCGCGCCGCGAATTAAGCCGCGATTGCGGTTAACTCAGCGAATTCTTCGAGAATTTGAGCCCCTTCAGAGGTGAAATTTTGGAACTCAGATTTCACGGGCTGCAGCTTGCTGGGCGGCGCGCCAAAGAGTTTATTGATCGTCCGATTAAAGTTTGGCTGGGTTGAAAAACCCCATCGTTCCGCCGCTCGCCGGAGGGCGCCGCGAATCTTTGGCGGTGCGGCAATCTCTATAATCGCGCGCACAGACCGGCGCTGCGTGATATAACTCCGCACCCCATCATAGCGCTGAAACATGCGGTAAAGGGATGCCCGAGACACGCCGAAAGCCTGCAAAATCGTTTCCGTAGAGAATTGAGGGTTTCCAAGATTTTGCTCGATATAGACACAGATCTTTTAGAATAAGACTTGTCGCAGTTGCGCACGCACATCGCTGCGTTGCGGATGCACACCCAAATTGATTTTGAGAAGCGCTTGAAACCGCTCCACAATCTCAGGCGGGATGAAGCCATGATTTTGGACGAGGGCCGTGTAAAATTCTGTCATAGACTCATGCAGTAGGCGGGCAATCGGCGTGTCGGCTGCGATCACACGCTCGCAAATTCTCCAATCTTCCGGAATGTTCAGTTCAGCTCGCGAAACGAATAGCTGCTGTACACGATAGGCGCTCGTCATGCTTTGCAAAGGGTGCCGGTGATCCATGACATAGATTGGACCTGGCATACGATGGATGATGGACTCTTCCGAAATGCCGTATTCTCCACCCGTGATGAAACGCGTAATCTCAAGCAAATGCCCGACATCTTGGATTTCTTTCTGCGTGCGATTTCGAAATATCGGTGTATTCTCAGCATGTGCAGCGACAAAGCTTTGGGTTTGCCACGCATGTACCAATGTCATCCTGTTATCAAAGGCCTTTTGCGTCGGACGTGCCCGGAAATAGGGGGAGAGAAATGAAGTATACTCCTCGGCGCAAACCCGAAATGTTGTCGAGGCAACCTCTAGCCCTGGCTCTGTCTCATGAGGTGCTGCTTCTGACATTGGCCGCTCCGTTGATATTGTCTTGGTGTTTCAAATCCAAAAAATGGAACACGGGTCATTTGTCATTGTCCTGACGTCTCAAACTTTAGGCAGATCTTTTGCGGGCAAGATCGAATTCCGTGCTTGCTGTTGCGCGATAATTTCGTGACAAGACAACGTGTTCAGGTCTGGCGGATAGTGCTAGAGCAATCTTCGTGGAGGACTACATGAGCGACCAACCTGCCCTCAGTCTAGATGGATTTCTGCCCTATCGGCTTTCTGTTCTATCAAATGCCGTCTCGAGCAAAATTGCGAAAATCTATGAGCAAGAGTTTGAGCTTTCGGTCTGGCAATGGCGGATTATTGCTGTGCTGGGCGAGCGCGAAGGCCTGACCAGTACCGAGGTTGCGCAACGTACCCTCATGGACAAACCGACCGTCAGCCGGGCTGCGGCCAGCCTGATCGAACGCGGCATTCTTGAGCGAAATATCGACTCCGATGATCGTCGGCGTGCGCCCATGCGCCTGACCGATGAAGGCAAAGCAATTTATGCTGCCGTCATCCCGCGGGCGATTGAAAGCGAGCGGGAACTTCTAGACGCTGTGAGTGGGGAAGAAGCTGAAACCCTGCACCGTTTGCTGACCAGATTGTCAGGCGTCGTCTCCCCCGATAGACCATTATGGGGCGACGACGAATAAGAGGGATCGGCTATGTCGAGCGGCATCACTGACGCGATTTTTTCTGCACTGGTTGCACAACGGCCCGAATTTAAGAACGCGATGAAAGTATGGACGGATGTCCTGGAACCCGCGCTGGCACAGCGCGAGACCGAACGCCGATCGATCATCTCTAAAGCTCGCAATCGGACTCTATGGTTGGGGCTGATTGTCGGTGCGGCCGCGCTGCTGATTATTTTCGCCACCCGCGGCGCTGGCTTGATCTTCGTGATCTTTGCCGCCGTCGCTGTCACAGGCATAGGCAGCGCCGCTTCCTGGATTCCACTGTTTCGAGTTAAATCAGAAACCAAACAATTGGTTGTCGGGGCAGCCGCAGAATCGTTCGGATTCAAGTATGAAACCCTGCATCCTGATGTCAGCGGAATTTCGGATTGGAAGTCCGCGGGATCTTGGATCTCCTCCAATGCGCTAAAATCAGGCGGCGCCAACAAATTATTCACCGTTGCGACCGATGGCGATGCGCCAACCCCCGCTTTTGACACGCTTAGAGAGTCTAAATTGCTTCCAGGCTATGATGATCGCAAATTCGAGGATCTGATCGAAGGCGATCGTGCGGAAACCCACTTCTCTTTGGTCGAATGCAAACTCACCGAAGAACGCGGGTCGGGGAAAAACCGGCGGACGGTCACGGTCTTTCAGGGACTTTTATTTCACATTCAGTATCCCGAGCGCTTTCTTGGGCGGACTTTGATAGCGCGCCAGGGCTGGTGGAAAGGCTTTTTCGGCGACAAGAGTCTGCAAAAGGTCGACTTGGTCGCGAAAGAACTCGAAGATAATTTTACCATCTATTCTGACGATCAAGTCGAAGCGCGCGCGCTTTTGACCCCTGACCGCATGGAGCGATTGATCGCCCTTGAGCGGCATTTCAAAGGCGGGAAACTGCGCGGCATCTTTGAAGGCGACCATCTCACGCTGGCTCTGGAAGCTGATGACCAATTTGAAGCCGGGTCGGTCTGGAAGCCACTGGTCGATCCGGATCGCTATATCAGCGCGCTGACAGAGATTGGCTTGGTCTGTGATGTCATCGACGGTTTCCTCACCCGCGAATGGGTGAAGGACAAACTTTAGTAAACTCGATTGGCATAAAAACCCGCTCGCCCCGCCATACGGCCCTGGAATTGCATCAAATTTACCAAAGGGGCGAAGGTTAATCTTGATCTTGTTATGCAAGATTGAGATTGCGCACACAGGGTAGTTGAATGTCGACGGGTCTATCACAGGAAGCTGAAGTTCTGGCGCCGAGCCAAAAACCAGCCCCTATTTCTGGTTCCAAACAGCTCGGAACCCCAGCAAATGATGCAGTTGACGTCACATCAGCGCAGCTGCCGACG
The DNA here is from genome assembly GCF_056850855.1 of Hyphomonas sp. ske169. Lineage (NCBI taxonomy): Bacteria > Pseudomonadati > Pseudomonadota > Alphaproteobacteria > Hyphomonadales > Hyphomonadaceae > Hyphomonas > Hyphomonas sp. ske169. The sequence goes on from NZ_CP096146.1 coordinate 1,743,152, forward strand.
CGGCGTATTCCATTTCGCGTAGCTGGCCTCCGCGTGGCGCTAAGATGGTTTGACATGGCCATTGCAAGTCTAATTACGGTTTATGTTTTGCTCCAATCCGGAATCGGACTGCTATCAGCGACCCTGTATCAAATTCTACCATTTTTGCTGATTCCAGTGAGCGCATCATGGGCGTTGCGCGCGGTCGCGGCCTACCGGCTGCGCCTCAATCAACAGATCTTAGATCATCTAATCGCCGTTGCGTACGGACTAGGGTTCGCGCTCATCGGCCTGACGCTCATCGCACATTGGCTCTATCCCATCGAACTGTCGCATCGGGTCACACAAGCGACCTATGCGACCTGGGTAGCGGTTACGTGTTTGCACATCATTTTCAACGTGCTGGGCCGCCAAATGAGCCGCGCTGGGTGGATCAGTGAGAATGTTGTGATCGTTGGCGCCACGCCAAACGCGCACAGGATGATTGCCCGCAACGCAAAAACCCGTGAGCTTAACATTGTCGGCGTTTTCGATGATCGCTTATCGCGCGCGCCGCGCTCGATTGGCGATGCTCCGCTCTTGGGGCGCCTCGATGATTTACTCGCTTGGGAGCGTTTGCCAGAGATTGATCGCATCGTTGTCACAGTGACATCTGATGCGCGTGATCGCGTGAAAGTCCTGATTGATCGCCTGCGGGTCTTGCCGCAACGGGTCGTGCTTTTGCTCGACCTTGAAGGCTTTGACCCAGAGACAGAAAGCCTGGCCAAGATCGCGCACTCCCCGGCCGCTTACGTCTCAGGCAGCCCGCACGATGCCCGCCGCGCGATTTCAAAGCGCCTGTTTGATTTCGGTTTCGCTAGCCTGATGTTGCTCGCTTTCAGCCCGCTTTTTCTGATCCTCTCAATTGCCATCAAGCTTGAGAGCAGAGGCCCTGTGCTGTTTCGCCAAAAGCGGCACGGCTTTAACAATCAAATCATCAAAGTTTGGAAGTTTCGGTCAATGCGCGACGACCCAGACGCAGCTGAACGCATTTCGCAACAAACTTTGGCTGATGATCCTCGCATTACGCGAATCGGCCGGTTTATCCGCCAAACCTCGATTGATGAGCTCCCGCAACTCGTCAATGTCCTGAAAGGCGAGATGTCGATTGTCGGTCCACGGCCGCATGCGGTTGGTATGACCACAGAAGAACAAGCTGTTCAGGGCATCGTCGGCGATTACGCTCACCGCCACCGGGCCAAACCTGGCATCACTGGCTGGGCGCAGATCAATGGCTCACGGGGGCCTGTCCACACCAAAGAATTGGTGCGCGAGCGGGTGCGGTTGGACATGGAATATGTCAACCGGTCTTCGCTCTGGTTAGATCTCTATATCATGCTGATGACCGTCCCACGCTTGTTGGGAGATGCGAAAAAACTGCGTTAATGATGACTAAGTTAAGCCCCTCTCTTGATGTGAAGTGCAGGCCTGCTGCGCAGGATCACCTTCCCGTCGGCAAGACCGATGCGAGGGAAGATGTGTTCACCAATTCCAAGTCTGGTGAGGCGCAGATTTCGATTTGCGTTCCAACGTGGAAAGACAGCGCGGATGCTCTGCTCTGCCGCCTTGCCCGTCTCGACGGAGCGGATCAATGCACGCTGTTGATTTTTGACGATGGCTCAGTTGATGCAGATCTGACCAGCCAGCTGGCCCGGCATGTGATGCGCTTTCCGGGGCCCGCGCGATTAATCAGCGCGCCAAAAAATGTCGGGCGCAGTCATGCCCGCAATCGATTGAAAGCGCTGGCGGAGTCAAAATGGATCCTATTCCTCGACGCCGATATGCTGCCGGATGATGACCGGTTTTTGACGAACTATTTGGACGCGATTCAAACTCAGACCGAACCTGCTTTGGTCGCTGGCGGTTTTAGCCTCCGAAACGTCCGTCCAACAATCGAAACGGATCTGCACGCGGCCCAATCGTCTGCATCTGAATGCCTTGATGCCAAAGCTCGCGCCGAAGCGCCTGGCCGGTACGTATTCACCTCTAACATTCTCGCGCACCGCAATATCTTAGACACGATCGAATTTGATCCTGGCTTTACAGGTTGGGGCTGGGAGGATGTTGATTGGGGTCTGCGCGTGGTGGCGAACTACCCGGTCATACATATCGACAATACTGCCACCCATCTCGGCTTAGATCCGGACGCGACACTGATCGAAAAATACGCAAGCTCTGCAGAGAATTTCGCCCGACTGATTGCACGCCATCCGGACGAGATGGCATCGACGCCGCTCTATCGGCTGGCCCGCACCTTGAGCCAATTTCCAGGCCGCGCTTTGCTTGAAACCTTTTCCCTCAAGCTCGCAAAGTTTCGTGCTGCGCCTATCAAAGCCAGGCTGTTCGGACTGAAACTTTATCGCGCATCCGTTTATGGGGCGCATCTATGATCAGCGTCGTCGTTCCAACGTTTGACCGCCCAAATGGCCTGCTCGCCGCGGTGCGAAGCTTGTTCGAGCAGACTTATGCCGCGAATGGGTTTCGATTAATCATTGTCGATAATACGCCAACCGCAACCGCCTCGGACGCACTGGCCCAATTGGTCAGGGAATGCCCCGATGACATCGATCTCGTCGCCTTACACGAACCCGAGCCAGGTGTTGCGAATGCGCGTAATGCGGCGATGCAAGTCGTCGACACCGACCTCGTGGCGTTTTTGGATGATGACCAAACTGCACCGCAAGATTGGCTGCAATCGATCTTAGAGAATTATCGAGCCTTTCCAGCTGCCGTTACCTTCGGCCCCGTGCAAACTGTTTTGCCGGAAGGCCAAAGACGGCATCAGGCCTATTTCGAACATTTCTTTGCTCGCGAGCCCGACCTGGCCAGCGGATTTACGCACGCGTCCTTTGGCTGCGGAAACGCGCTCATCGACTTTGCGCAAATCCCCGGTGGAGCGCCCTGGTTTGATGTCAAAATGAATGAAAGCGGCGGTGAGGATGATATCCTGTTCGGACGCGTCCGACAGGCGAAAGCTCGTTTTGCCTGGGCCGCTGAAGCGCCGGTTTGGGAGCACCCCCTGCCCGCTCGCGTTTCGCTACGCTACACGCTGCTTCGAGCTTTCTCTTATGGACAAGCGCCGATCACTCTAGAGCGGTTTCGCAACCGAAACCGGCCGGATATTATCGCCAAGTGGATGGTGATCGGGGCTGGAAAAGCCGCCTTCCACGGGATGCAATGGCTTGGCCTTAGCCTGATCCGGCATCCAGGGCGCGCGTTCCAATTGGACAAAGCGGTCCGCGGCATCTCCAAAATATTCTGGTGGGTTGATTTTCGCTTCTATGGCGCCGCCGCCCTTAAACAGAAATCGCCTAAGTCTGTGCCAGCCCCTGAGGCTGCAGACTTGCTCGAGCAGGCTTGATCAAGATCAAGCCTTTCGGACGCCGCGTCAGTTTGGCGGCAATCGCCACATAGATCAGCCAGATCAGCGAGTTTTGCTGAAGCGACGCGCTTTCCGACAGATTGAACAAGAAAAACTGCGCACAGAAGGCCAGCGCGAAAACGCCCGTCCACAGATTTACCGATGTCAAAGCCGCCCGCCAAAGGGTCATCAAAAAATCGAGCACCAGAAACGCCAACCCGACCAATCCAAGCGCCAGAGTGACTTCGAACCAGCCATTATGGGCGGTAGGTGCATCCCATTGCAGAGTCTCGCGAACCCAATTGCCCGGATTGCTGCCATCATCCCAAAATGCACCATAGCCATAACCAAGGGCGGGGCGCTGAGAGATATAGTCGGTCAAGACGATCCAAATGTCCGTACGGCCTGTAAGTGTCAGGTCTCGGCCCAGCAATTGCACGACCAAGTCGGGCGCTAGCAGCAAAATCCCGAGCCCGGCGCCGCCCATAATCGCAGCGCTCCAGGTCAGCACCAATCCTGTCGCCATGCCGCGCTTCATCACCATCGCGGCACCAAGAATGCCTAGTCCGATGAGCAAACCCAACAGAGACGTCACCGAAGTCGTGAGCAGGACCAATAAGATACTGAGCACCAAAACGCCTACCCAAACGCGCCGATACGGCCGGTCCATAATAATCAGGAAGGCCGCGACCAGGGCGGCCCGCGCCATGTGCCCGCCCAGCTGGTTCTTTTCATAGAACAGGCCTTTCCAGGCGCCACCATGAACCTCGAAGTCGCGTCCAAATGAGGGTGACACCGCACCAGTGACAAAGCTTGCCACCGCTACAATCAACCAGGTGATCGCGAGCGCTCGCAACAGCGTCCGCCAAGAGTATCGCGTGCCGACGAAAAGGCCCGCGGCGGTGGTCATTACAATTGCGAGACTTCGCCGCTGGGTAAGGCCCGGATCAATCGACCACATGAACGACAAGGCGCAAACCATCATCAGAGCCATCAAAAAAGGAAGACGCAAACACGTTTCAGCGAACGCTTTGGCTTTCCAAACCAGGCCGATAAAGGTGATCCCGTAGACCGGGAGCCAGAGCAATCGCAGCAGCGCCGAGCCGTCCGAGCTACCGCCCGAAGACACCAATCGCGGCAGAATGCCTTCGCTGAAGATAAGCAAAAGACCAATGAGAAACGCGAACTCATAGCGGCTGACCGGGGTCTCAGCGGTCTGTGCAGCAGGGTTAGGCGCTGAAGCGGTTGGCGAACCGTGCATCGGCTTTCACCCTGTTTAGGACGGCGCCAAGCACGCGGCCTTGCCGGGCCTCTAGTTCACTGCGAGCGCTCTCCACCTCGGCGGGCGTGGTGTGGTCGGCGGCGACCACAAGCGCGATCCCATCTGCCATTCGCGCCATAGTAAGCGCCGCGGACGAGTGCGATAAAGCTGGCGCATCGATTACAATCCAGCCAGCAATCTGCTGCACCGCTTGCCACCAATCTGGCGAGTCTCGCAGGCTTACGGTTTCGCCCGCCGACAGGCGTTCGCCCCGAAACCGCGTGACGAGCACTGGCAGGCCTTCAATCTCGTTAGCGGTCAGCAGCCGATCGTGTTGCCCCGCTTTGGCGCTTGGGCTGACACGATAGATTGGCGTCTGTTTAAGCGAGGCATCATAGGCGCGACCCGGTTTGCCGACGTCCCGCGCAAAGCCCTCTTTAAAAGCCTTGAATTGCGGATTGCCGCGCAAATCCAAATCGACCAACCAAACGGGTTTCTCCGACCGGCGCGCCGCCATACAGGCAAAGCTAGCGGCCATGCTCGACACACCCTCTCCGCGCAGCGCGGAGGTGAACATCAAGATGCGGGCCGTGTCTGCCGAAGCGCCTAAACGCATCGCAGATCGCCAAACTGGATCGAGTTCTTCACGAAGATCGCGCATCAAGCACCTGAGCTCAAACTGATGGATTAAGACGTATCATAGTCATGGTTAACGTTCTTTTCCGCACCCGATTCTAGGACCGGCTGACCATGCCCAAGACCGGGATCCCCAAGGTTTGTTGCAAAGAGTTTGGGGTTGCGAAGCCGCGGCGCGTAAACGCCCGAAACAGCCCAACCAACAAAGCGGTGAAGCCGGCAAATAGGAGCGCCAAAGCCGCAACTGGTGCTTTAAGGCTGCTGCCCTTAATCGGCACCGTCGCTGGTTCAGTGACTTTCACGCTATCGGCTTCTTGCGTGGCCAGGCCCGCCACCGTGTCTTCTCTCTGCTCCCGCTCGGCGACATTGCGGACACTCGCTTCGATCAGATCACGGTTGCGCAGAAGCTCATTCCATTCGGGCTCTAACGCTGTGAAGCGATTGATTTTGTCCTGGACCGCTTGCAGCTGACGTTCGAGTTCCACGCGCTGGCGATCAAGCGAGTCGACCTCAGCTTCGGCCGTATTCAGAGACGATTCGAGCGCTTGATACGTAGGATTGGGACCGCGACGGACGGTTCCGACGGGCGCACTCTGCTGGTCTAAAAACGCGCGGAGCTCGGCAATTTGGCGATCGATGGCTTGGACACGCCGGCTTTCTGGCGTGTAATTGACGAGCGCTTGATTGCGCTCAATCTCAAGCTCCCGGAGGCGTTGCGCACTTGAGTCTTCGACATATAAATCGAGTTCTGGGTTGGTGGTGCCAAGTTGCGTCCGCGTACGAGACAACTGACCTTGCGCCGCGCTGCGTCTCGACTGGACATTGAACAATTCGTTGGAGATGGCCGAATAGAGGGTCTGCGCGGTTGAGCGCTCGCTCGCGAAGTCTCCGATACTGTTCTCTCGCAAGAATTCAGCGATCGCTGCTTCAGCCTCTAAGAGCTCGCCTTCAAAGCGTTTGCGCTCAGCGCGAAGCTGATCGACTGGGCGACTACCAAACAATTCGGCCCGTCTTTGCAGATAGCTCGCCATCGCAGCATTGAGAATTTCCGCCGCCGCGCGCGGGTCTTCATGCTTAAACCCCACAGAGATGATGTTCGAGTTCGGCGAAGCGTCCGCGGTAAATCCATCTTGAAGCGCGTCGACGCCTTTTTGAAAATACTCAAACTCAATTGCCCCGGCCTCGTCGGCGCTGCTTTGTGCGAGCTCTTTGTCGCGCGCCTCTGCGAGTTTCGGATAGATCCGGTCCAGCGGGAAGCGCGACAGGGTCCGTTCCGCGACCAGCTGAGTTTGTAAGATTTGCAGCTCGCCTTGGATGACCTCTTGAAGGCCTGGGCCAGTGTCAAAATTTGCATCGTTCAGAACAGAGCTTGCCCGAACCTCGTCGCCGGATGTGACATAGAGCGAGGAATGGGACTCATAGGTTTTCGGCATCTGAAAGGCGAAAAACAGCCCTGCGGCAAAGATCGGCAATCCGACCAGCATCATCAGCCATTTCGCCCGCCAAAGCTGAAGGATCAAATCGACATAGCCCAGCCGTGGACGCGCAGGCACAATGGCCGCTTCCGCCGGCAAAATGCCGGAAGGTCCCCAGTCAGTTATGTCGTTCATTCCTATAGGCTCCAAGCGCCAATTCGAACAACTTGTTCCTATTCGATTGATACTTCCTTAAACATTAACACCGACGATTTAGTTGAGTTTTTTAGGACTTAAGGTGAGTCATGAAACGCCTACTTGGTCTCTCTCTCATCCCTCTTTTTCTATCCGCGTGCCAGATGAAGGCGCCGGTCGAATCGGCTGTCTTCCCGCAAAAGGAGTGGCGACATGAAGATGGCGCCGATGCGTTTTACCTGTTGGCGCCTGGCGACCAGCTTGAAGTGATTGTCCACACCGCCCCGGAGCTGACGCGCACGGTCACAGTCGGACCCGACGGCTTGTTTCGGATGCCTTACTCCCCGCCAATCGTAGCCGCTGCGCGTACCGTCGATGAAGTCCGCGATGGCGTTCAAACCGCGATGGCGAGAGAGTTAAATGATCCCGACATTGATGTGCTTTTAACCGGCACGCAGTCGCAACGCATTTTTGTCGGCGGCGACGTTGCTGCGCCTGGCATGTTTGATATGCCCGGCCAAATCGACCCGCTTCAGGCCATCATTATGGCCGGCGGGGTCACCGAAACCGGCAATGCCCGCACCGTGGTGCTGATGCGCCGGATGCCGGGCGGCGAGGTCAAGTCAGCGGTGTTCGATCTGAAAGCGGGCGTTTATGATCCGAGCCTTGCCGATTGGTCGCCTTTGCGCCGGTTCGACGTCGTCTATGTCACCCGCAAAGCGATTGCTGATCAAAACCTGTTTGTGCGCCAATATATTCGCGACGCACTGCCCATCGATTTCTCGCTATTCTACGATATCCGCGGGCAATAACCGCTAATCGGGCCTTTTAACTGCCACACGAAGCACTTATGCGGGATTGAAACCGATAATAGGAGCTTCTCGCTATGGCTGATGCCGAAAACACGATCCTGATGGAAACCTCAAAAGGGAGCGTCAAGATTGAACTGCGCCCCGATCTCGCCCCTGGCCATTGCGACCGAATTCGCGAACTGGCCCGTGAGGGTTTTTATGACGGCATCATTTTTCACCGCGTGATTGACGGATTCATGGCGCAAGTCGGCTGCCCAAACGGCACTGGCATGGGCGGGTCTGACAAACCGAACCTGCAGGCCGAGTTTAACGCTGAACCGCATGTTCGCGGCATTTGTTCAATGGCGCGGACCAATCAACCGCACAGCGCCAACAGCCAATTCTTCATCTGCTTTGACGATGCTGGCTTCCTTGACAATCAATACACCGTCTGGGGCCAAGTCACCCAAGGCATGGACGTCATCGATCAGCTGGCAAAGGGCGAACCGCCGCGCAATCCAGATTCCATTGTCTCTATGAAAGTTGCTGCAGACGGCTAAGGTTCAGCTTCGGTAGACGAGACTGGGACATGGCGGCAACGCGAAACAGACGCAGTTTTCGAGCCTGGGGCGGGCGTTTGCTCGGCTCCAGGATCGCGCGTCTGATCTTTGCGTCCAACCTCGCTGGGCTAATCATTCTGATCATCGGCGCGATGGTCTTAAACGAGATGCGGGCAAGTTTCGTCGTCTCAAAGAAACAAGATCTGATTGGCCAAGCCCAGCTTTTGGCCAACCTGATTGGCGATGAAGCCGCTTATGGCGAACCGCAACCGATCTTAGATGATACGCTGGCCAAGGACGCGATTGCGTCGCTGTCTCTGCCGCAAACCATGCGCGGCAAGATTTACAGCACAGACGGAATTTTGGTTGGCGACAGCTATTTTCTATCTGACCGGGTAATTGTCGAAAACCTGCCGCCTTTACAAGATCCCGATCGGCTGACGGTCTGGAGCAAGAGCCTGTCCGAATGGGCGGTCTCCGTGCTTGGGTCCTTCCGCCCCTCTGAGGGCGAAGATGCGGTGCGCACGCTGACTTTTGAAGAAGAGTTTGCGGAGGCACTCATCGGCAATGAAGCCGCCAGCCAACGCTTCAATGATCGCGGGCAGCGAATCATTTCGGTCTCTCTCCCGATCCAGCACGTCTCAGCGGTGGTGGGCGTTTTGACGCTTGAATCTAATGATATTGACGCGATTATTCGGGCCGAGCGGACGGCTTTGGTGCCGTTCATTGCGGTCGCAATCCTGGTCGCTTTGATCACGTCAGCACTCCTCACAATCGGGATTGCCAACCCGCTGCGAAAATTGGCCAGCGAAGCCGACAAAATCAGGGGCGGGTCCAGCAACAAGTTGAACCTGGAACGCATTTCAAAGCGCCATGACGAAATTGGCCATTTGGCCCAATCAGTCGAGGCAATGACGGAAGCGCTGTTCGAGCGGATTACGGCGAATGAATCCTTTGCGGCGGATGTCGCGCATGAGCTTAAAAACCCGCTCACCTCTATTCGCTCCGCCGTTGAAACTGCCGAGATGGTGCAAGATGACCCCGTCGCGCTCGAAAAGCTGCGAAAAGTCATCGCCCAGGACGTTCAGCGCCTTGATCGCCTGATCACGGATATTTCCAACGCCTCGCGCTTAGAGGCGGAATATACGCGGATCCCGACAGAGCGGCTCGATATTTCGCGCTTTGTCCGAGATATTATCCGCACCTATGAAGGCCTGGAACACCAGCGCAATGTCAGCGTCACGTTTAAGGACGCGACCATGGATGCGGGTCTCACCGTGCGCGGCCGGGAAGGACCGCTGGGCCAAGTACTGCGCAACCTAATCGACAATGCACGCTCATTCTCTCCGGAAGGAGATTCAGTCACTGTGACGCTGGAACAAGGCCGCCAAGGCCCGCAAACCACGGCGCGAATCTTGGTCGAAGACAATGGTCCGGGCATCCCTGCTGACAAGCTCGAAAAGATCTTTGAGCGGTTCTATACCGATCGACCCGAAGGGGCAGCGTTTGGCAACAATTCCGGGCTTGGCCTGTCGATTGTCGCGCAGATTGTCGCCAGCCATATGGGGACGGTCATCGCAGAAAATCGGCAGTCCGGCGGCGCGCGATTTACGGTTGAAATGCCTGCCAGCTAGCGATTTCGGGGAAAATTCCCAAATCTAAATGAGAATTTAAGGCGCCTATTGAGAATAGGATCGGTTTATGCTATAGAAAATCTTCATAACACCATATCCGAGCCATGCTTATGTCGGCAATTGACGAGAATTCTCGCCGGCAACGTGGCTCGTTTGCGTAGAAGAAGAGGTTCCCCATATGGCAACAGCAGATGCGGCAACGAAGCTAGATTTCGAAGCAGGTCAGAAAATTGTGTACCCCGCCCACGGCGTTGGCACCGTTACAGCGATTGAGCAGCAGCAAGTCGCCGGCATGACCTTGGAAGTCTATGTTGTCTCGTTTGATCAGGACAAAATGATCCTGCGCGTGCCGACCAATCGTGCGATTGCGTCAGGAATGCGCGCCTTAGCAGGCTCTAAACTGGTCGACGATGCCCTAAAAACACTCGGCGGCAAGGCGCGTATCAAACGCACCATGTGGTCGCGCCGGGCCCAAGAATATGAAGCCAAGATCAATTCTGGCGACCTGATCTCAATCGCGGAAGTCGTACGCGACCTGCACCGAATGGAAGATCAGCCAGAGCAATCTTATTCTGAGCGTCAGCTTTATGAGAGCGCGCTGGATCGCATGGCACGCGAGCTGGCGGCCGTCGAAAGCATCGACCATGCCGTGGCGATGGATCGTTTGGCTGAATCGCTTGCGAAAAAGAAAAAAGCCGCCTGAAAGGGCGAGCCGGAAAGCGGCGCAGAGACTTAACCAAAACCCCGCCCGAAACGGCGGGGTTTTTTTGTTTGGGGGGAGTGAGCGAACGGTCCCACGATAGGCCCTCATCCTGAGCGAAGTCGAAGGATGAAGGGCCGTGCTTCCGGGCGCTTGCGGTGCGCCCGCCTCGTCCTTCGACTTCGCTCAGGATGAGGCTCATAGACTGCACCAACCGTGCGCGCCACCCTCGGCAGCCGCAGGATGTCTGAGGGTCCATCTCGAACCTTGTTCTCACGCCGCACCTGTCGGAAATGGATCCTCAGACCGCTGCGCGGTCGAGGATGACGCTGATGAATGATCTAGGTGTGTCCCCTCCGACACCGAAAACGGACGAAAGTACGCCTGTTAATGCTCTCTGTTGGGGCGCCCACCAAAAGCCATTCACCCGTTTGTTTCTCCGCTTTTAGAGCGCTCAAAAATTTTTCAAGACTTTTTTTGATCCATGCGCGGAAAGGTCTCGTAAACATCTATGAACACACCCTTAACGGGTTTGGGAGGTGACATGGCGTCGATAAGTCAGAACGGTGGTAATCCAGATCGCAGCTTTGTTCGCAAAGCCATGAAAGCGCCTATGCTTGAGGCAGAACATGAGCTCAATCTCGCGCGGCGATGGCGTGATCATGAGGATGAACGCGCCCTCCACGAATTGACCACGGCCTATATGCGGCTGGTCATCTCAATGGCCTCGAAATTTCGCCATTACGGCCTGCCGCTCGCTGACCTGGTGCAAGAAGGCAATGTCGGTCTGATGCAAGCCGCGGCCCGGTTTGAGCCTTCCCGTGAAGTTCGCTTCTCTACTTATGCCGCCTGGTGGATTCGTTCTTCAATTCAGGACTATGTCTTGCGCAATTGGTCCATCGTCCGAACCGGGACAACCGCGGCGCAAAAATCGCTGTTTTTCAATCTCCGCCGCTTGCGCGCGAAAATTGATGATACCGGCGACGCGATCATGACAGCTGAGAATAAGAAATGGGTGTCTGAACATCTCGGCGTGCCGGAGCGCGATGTTGAGAGCATGGCTTCTCGCCTTTCGGCCTCAGATCGTTCGCTTAACGCCCCACTCGCCGTCGATGGCGACGCGCAATGGCAAGATCTCCTGCCAGATGAAAGCGCCACGCCGGATCAGCAAGTGATGGAAGAGCGCGACAATGAGAAACGCAAAGAGTGGATCGCCGAAGCGCTGCAAGTGCTGAATGAGCGCGAGACGCTGATCATTTCTGAGCGCCGCCTCACGGATGATAGTGTGACCTTAGAAGTGCTCGGTAAGCGGCTTGGCATCTCGAAGGAGCGCGTGCGCCAGATTGAGCACCAAGCGTTGAACAAGCTGCGCAAGACGCTGACCAAGATGGTAGGCGATCCAGAAAAATCGGGACTCATCCCCGCGACTTAATCGGCTTTATCAGATCCTGATGGACGGGTTCGCATGTTTACCGCTTGCGAACCCGTTTTCGCATTCCCACATGAGATCCGAACGGGTCGCTGCTGAGCGGGGCCCAAACAAAAACCTTCGTCCGTGCAACCTGGTTGGCGGACCCTGATCTGCCTTTGAAAGGGGACGGTAATGAATTTCGAAACCTATACCGAACGCGCGCAAAGCGTGCTGCAAGCGGCCCAAACCGCGGCCCTTGCCAATTCCAACCAACTTTTCCTGCCTGAGCACATTCTCAAAGCCATGCTTGAGGATCGCGACCAGCTGGCGGTGAATCTTATTCGCGCGGCAGGCGGTCAGCCTGAACGCGTCGCGCAAATGCTCGATGCCGCTTTAGGCGCGATCCCGAAAGTCAGCGGCGGGCAAGGCGGTCTACGCCTCGACCAAAGCACCGCCAAGCTCTTCGCAGAGGCCGAAGCCGGCGCCAAGAAAGCCGGCGACAGTTTCATCACGGTCGAGCGCATGCTGATTGCGCTGGCCGGGCTCAAGAAAAGCAAAGCAGCTGAGGCGCTGGCCCAAGCCGGCGTCACGCCAAGCCTCCTCGAAGCGGCTGTCACCCAGCTCCGCCAAGGCCGGACTGCGGATAGCGCAAATGCTGAAGAAGGCTATGAGGCGCTCAAAAAATATACCCGCGATCTGACCGCGGATGCGCGCTCGGGGAAACTCGATCCGGTGATTGGCCGTGACGAGGAAATCCGCCGAGCAATCCAAGTTCTATCGCGCCGGACGAAAAACAATCCCGTGCTGATCGGTGAGCCTGGCGTCGGTAAAACCGCGATTGCGGAAGGCCTGGCGCTGCGAATCGTGAACGGGGACGTGCCCGAAAGTCTCAAAGACAAACGTCTGCTTGCTTTGGACATGGGCGCACTGATCGCGGGTGCGAAATTCCGAGGCGAGTTTGAAGAGCGGCTCAAAGCGGTTCTCAAAGAAGTCGAGCAGGCTGAAGGCGGCATCGTTCTATTCATTGACGAGATGCATACGCTGGTTGGCGCGGGCAAAACCGATGGCGCGATGGATGCCTCGAACTTGATTAAGCCTGCATTGGCGCGCGGTGAGCTGCACTGTCTGGGCGCGACGACGCTCGACGAGTATCGCAAATATGTTGAAGGCGATGCCGCTTTGGCACGCCGGTTCATGGCGGTGTTCGTCGATGAGCCGACGGTCGAAGACACCATCTCGATCTTGCGCGGCCTCAAGGGCCGGTATGAGGCCCACCACGGCGTGCGGGTGAGCGACAGCGCGATTGTGTCGGCCGCGACATTGTCCAATCGCTATATCACCGATCGCTTTTTACCCGATAAAGCCATCGACTTGATGGATGAGGCCGCCTCGCGCCTCCGCATGCAAGTCGATTCCAAACCGGAAGAATTGGATGAAATCGATCGGCGGCTGCTGCAGCTAAAAATCGAAGCTGAAGCCCTGAAAAAGGAAAAGGATGACGCCTCGGTCGATCGCCTCAAGACGATCGAAGGTGAGATTGGCGAGCTGCAAACCAAATCTGATGAGCTGACCACCGCTTGGGCGGCAGAGAAGGACAAACTCAAAGGCGCAGCCTCTGCCAAAGAAGAATTGGATCGGGCGTATGCCGAAATGGCTGAGGCACAGCGCGTCGGCGACCTGCAAACCGCTTCCGAGCTAAAATTCTCCACCATTCCAGAATTGGAGAAACGCATCGCCGATGTCGAAGGCAGCGAAGAAGCAAGCGACGATGGCAGCCTCGTCTCCGAAGTAGTCCGTCCAGATCACATTGCGAGCGTCGTCAGCAAGTGGACTGGTATTCCAGTCGACAAAATGCTGGAAGGCGAGCGCGAAAAGCTGCTCCGCATGGAAGATGCGCTGCGAGCACGGGTCGTCGGCCAAGAGGATGCGCTGCAAGCGGTCTCGAACGCCGTGCGCCGCGCACGGGCAGGTCTTCAAGATCCGAACCGACCGATTGGGTCCTTCTTATTTGTCGGCCCAACGGGTGTCGGTAAAACCGAGCTGACCAAGGCCCTGGCAGAATTCTTGTTCGATGATGACAGCGCGGTGTTGCGCCTCGACATGTCTGAGTTTCAGGAGAAGCATTCCGTCGCACGTCTGATCGGCGCGCCTCCGGGCTATGTCGGCTATGATGAGGGCGGCGTTTTGACCGAAGCGGTTCGGCGGCGGCCTTATCAAGTTGTGCTGTTCGATGAAGTTGAAAAGGCGCATCCCGACCTGTTCAACACGCTGCTGCAAGTGCTCGATGATGGGCGCCTGACAGATGGCCAGGGCCGAACGGTGGACTTTAAGAACACAGTCGTGATCATGACGTCCAACCTTGGCGCCGATGCGATTGCGAGTGGTGATGAAGGCGAGCTGAGCCCAGCGCAACGCGAAGCGGTCTCAACCGCAATCCGGGCTCATTTCCGACCTGAATTCATCAACCGAATTGATGAAACGGTCTTCTTCCAACGCCTCGGACGCGGCGAAATCGATCATATTGTCGATATCCAAATCGCTCGTCTTGGCAGCTTGCTGAAAGATCGGAAAATGTCAGTCGAGCTCAGCGAGGCAGCGCGGCAATGGCTCGCGGATCGCGGCTATGATCCGGTTTATGGTGCACGTCCTTTGAAACGTGTGATCCAAAAGGAGCTGCAAGATCCGCTGGCGAGATTGCTGCTCGAAGGCCGTATCCATGACGGCGAGACGATCAAAGTCGATGCCGAGGCTGATAGCCTCACCCTCAATGGCGTGCCGAATGATTTCGCCAAAGGTGCCGCAGCATTGAACTAGAGAGTTCTATATAGCTCAAACCAAAAGCCCGTCCGCGCGAGCGAGGCGGGCTTTTCTATGGTGCAGGCGGAGCAGCTGCGGCGGTTAGAATACCTGGCACAGGCGGCTCTTCTGCCATCCGTATCTCGTCGATCCGGTCGCGTTCGATTTCAAACTCGGCAAGAATTTCTGGATCCATAGCAAGCTTGCGCCCGGTTGGCAGCTTGAGCCGCATCGCATCGACAGGTTTGCCATTCTTGTAGACTTCATAATGCAGGTGCGGGCCGGTTGAGGCCCCGGTAGAGCCGACATAACCGATCGTCTCACCTTGGCGCACGCGGCGGCCACTGCGCATACCGCGAGCATAGCGCGAGAGATGGGCATAGGCCGTTTTATAGCCTTTCGAGTGACGGATACGGATATAATGGCCGTAGCCGCCATACCGGCTGGCGCGCTCGACCACGCCATTCCCAGCCGCATAGATTGGCGTGCCAGTTGGCGCCGCGAAATCGGTGCCTTTGTGTAGTCTCGTATAGCCGCTGATGGGATGACGGCGTTTGCCAAATCGCGACGAAAGCCGCGCGCCATTGATTGGCGTTTTCATCAAGAATTTGGTGGAACTCTCGCCATTGGCTTGGAAATAGTCAGTGATGTTTTCGTCCGGCGTGGTGAAACGATAGAATGACTTATTCACTGCTTTGCCGTTCAGGGCCGCATATAAAACCTCGCCGCGACGAATGACATTGCCGCGCTCATCGGTCATCACATTGAAGACCATTTCGAACGCGTCGCCGGGATGAACTTCGCGCTGGAAATCCAAATCATAAGCAAAGACTTGCGCGAAATCGACGACTTGCTGATCCTCAGCGCCGAGCAGTTGAGCGTCTTGATAGAGGCTTGTTTCGATACTGCCTTTAACGATCATTGGTTGCGGGATCAGGCGCGCGTCCAATGCCATCGCTTTGTATTCGCCGTCTGGCATCCGCTTAGCGAGCAAGCGCCGGCTCGCATCTAGTTCGATACTGACCGCGTTCAGCGTGTCGTCTGCGACATGCGCCGTCAGCTGCATTCCCGGCAAAGCCCGACGTGCATCGAGCAAATCAGACGAGGTCAAACTGTATAGCGCGCGGTGCCCATCATTATTGGGCAGGTCCAAACGATTGATCACATCAGAAAGCGTTTCGCGGCGCTTCAACTTGGCTGTACGCACATCCAGCGGCTCGGCAATGCCAAAATCTTCAGGCTCGATGGCGATGGACGCCAGACTGGGCGGAATCTCTGGCTCAACCTCAGCTTCAATCGTTTCCGGGGTTTGCATATCGAGGACATAGACGGTCGTTGCAGACAGACCAACCAAAGCGCCAATGGCGACAAGGCTTCGCATTCCAGCTGACATCGATTTTAACACTCGGCTTACTCCCGCACCGGGGCAATTCCCGTCGCAATTGAATCTTCTTGGCCAGTTTCGTTCAAGAATTGTGCCGTTAAAGACTTAATAACCTGTAGCACACGCTGGCAAGCAATTGGACGCCCGCATAGATTTAAATTCAGTCATGATCGATTGTGCGACGCGGCGCCTCCCGCCGCGAGACAAAATGCCGATAGACATCAAGCCGCCAACCTTTAGATCCGAAGAGATGAAATCAACTTTGCTCCTCATCCTCGCCGCGATCATTGGCCTTGCAGCGACGTTTTGGGCGGTCGCCACCATGTGGAGCGATCTTGGTGTGAATATGAGTCTGCATGGCTGGATCGCGTACGGCTTAGGCGTCGTTATGAGCCTCGCGCTGGCGGGTGGATTGTTCTTCCTCACCTTCAAAAGTGCGCGTGACGGATATGATGAAATCGATCGCCCTGAAGACCTGAATGATTAGACACGTCAAATCCCCGCGAATCGGTTAGACACATCTCTTATCGGTCTATTGGGGTTTTGAGATGATTGAACCATCCCGTCTCGCAGCATTCATTGCATCGCGTATCTGTCATGATTTGATTTCACCGGTTGCGTCGGTGAATTCGGCCTTAGAGCTGATGGAAGAACCCGGCGATGCCGACATGAAAGCCCAGGCAGAGCAGCTCTTGCACAATGGCGCAGAAGCTGCTGGCGCGCGCATTCAGCTGCTCCGTTATGCGTTTGGCTCAGCCGGCCTCTCCGACACAGCTGCGGATCGGCATGAAGTCCGCAAAATCGTCGACGGGTTCATGAAAAGCCACAAACCAAGTGTCGAGTGGAATATCGATACTGAACATTTTAGCTGCGGACATGCGCGCGTATTGATGAATTTGCTGATCATGGCGACCTCTTCAATCCCGCGCGGCGGAGTTGTCACCCTATCGGTCGCCAATGATGAACGAGGATTGAAAGTCGCTGCCGATGCCAAAGGCCCCCGCGCGCGCCTATCGGCCTTCACTGAAACAGTGCTCGCCGGCGGCACCCCAGAGGAGGGTTGGTCCGCGCACACGATCCAGCCTCTGTTCGCGAAAATGGTTGCAAGTGACCTGGGCGGCGAGATCACGGCTACGGCAGCCGAAGAACATGTCAGCTTCGTCGCCCATAGCATGCGGGCCGCTGGATAAGACTCTGTTAAGCAGTTTCAACCCATAGTCTGAGCGGTTGCAACTTAAACGGGTCTGTCATGAAACACTGCTTGATTGTCGACGATTCACGCGTCGTGCGCACTGTTGCGGGGCGGATAATTCAAGACCTATCCTTCACGGTTTCAGAGGCCGCACATGGCGCGGAAGCGCTTGAAATGTGCCGTAAAGACATGCCGGACGCTATTCTGCTCGATTGGAATATGCCGGTTATGAATGGCCTGGATTTCTTGCGCGCGCTCCGCCGAGAGGATCACGGCAAAGACCCAGTGGTTGTGTTTTGCACGAACGAAAACGATTCCGAACATATCAGTGAGGCGATCCGAGCTGGCGCGAACGAGTATATTATGAAGCCGTTCGATGCCGAGATTGTCGAAAGCAAATTTGCAGAAGTTGGCCTGGTCTGAAGGTATTTCTTAATAAAATGGCGCTTTTTGGTAACTTTTAGCCCCTGGGGGATGCAGACGCATGCAGGAAGCCACATTTAATGAGCTTGCAGACCTAGCGCTGCGAAACAGTGGTCAGCACTTTGCGCCAACCAAATCCTATTTGATGGATGCCCGTCTTAGCAACATTTCGCGCCGTGAGAGTTTTGCGACCCTGGATGATCTGGTTCAATGCCTCAAGGCGCGCCCTAATCCACGGTTTGAACAAGAGGTCGCGGCCGCGCTGACCAGTAAGAAAACCTGCTTCTTCAGCGAACGTGATGTGATCGAGCAAATCGTCACGCATGCCCTGCCAAAACGGTTAGAATTGTCCAAATCTGGAAAACTGAGAGTCTGGTGCGCCGGCGTCTCAACCGGCCAGGAAGCTTGGTCGCTGGCCATGCGGCTGCGCGAAGAAGTTGGATCCGCGCTTGCAAGCGCGCAAGTCGAGATCATCGGCTCAGACTTGTCGACCGACTGTATCGAAGCGGCAAAACGCGGCGTCTATGGCCACTTTCAAGTTCAAAAAGGCCTTTCAATTCATCGCCTTCTGACCAATTTCAATCGTCACGATAATGGCGAATGGGAAATCAAAGACGAGCTGCGCGACACGGTATTCTTCCGACGTCAGAACCTCTTAAACCCTGCCTCTGATCTTGGCGGTTTTGATGTGGTTCTGTGCAGCAACGTGGTCGGCGGTTTGGCCAAACCCGCTCAACGCCAAGTGCTCGAAACCCTGAGCAAGCAAATGCTCCCCGACGCCTATCTTTTCTTCGGCGCCGATGAATCGGTTGAAGGGGTTTCAGACGTGATCAAGCCGTCTCGGAACATGCGCGGGGCGTTCGAGAAACAGGCCGTCAAAGATAAAGTGGCTGTCGCTTAAGCGACCCAAATCTTGCAATCATTCAAAACTGAGCCCGAATGGGTGCATTTCGCGGTCCCCTCTGATATAGGCGCGGCATGAAAATCGAGCTTGATCTCTCCAAACGCGCTGATGCCGCCATTGCCCAGAAATCGCTGGCGGGTCTGTCTTTGCCTGCCTTGAAAGCGGAGATGGAAACGCTTGGTCTCGCTCCGAAAGTGGCTGGCATGCGCGCGAAACAGATCCGCCGCTGGGCCCACCATATGGGCTGCCAGGATTTTATGGCGATGACCGATGTCGCCAAGGATTTGCGCGAGACTCTGGCTGCGAAATATACGCTCGACCGGCCTGACATTGCCGATCATCAAGTCTCAATCGATGGCACGCAAAAATGGCTAGTTCGGTTTCAACCTGGCGTCGAGGGCGAGAGTGTCTTCATTCCCGATGTTAGCAAATCCGGCGCGCTCTGTGTTTCGAGCCAAGTCGGCTGTACACTGAATTGCACCTTCTGCCATACCGGCACGCAAAAGCTCGTACGTAATCTGACGGCGCAGGAAATCGTTTCGCAAGTCATGATTGCGCGCGATGGAATCAGCGAATGGCCTGCCAGTATGGAAAACCGGCGGCTGACCAATATTGTCTTCATGGGCATGGGCGAGCCGCTCTATAATCTCGACAATGTCGCTGAAGCGATCGACACGATTAGCGATGGTCACGGCATTGCCATTGGCCGTCGCAGGATCACTGTTTCCACGGCGGGTGTCGCTCCGAAAATTCCTGAACTCGGCGCCCGCACCGGCGCCATGCTTGCGATTTCGCTACACGCGGTCCGCGATGATCTGCGCAATGAGATCGTGCCGATCAATCGCAAATACGATCTGCAAACGCTGTTCGACGCGATCCGCGCTTATCCTGAGCTCAACAACTCAAAGCGCGTGACGTTTGAATATGTCATGCTGAAAGGCGTGAATGACAGCCTCGCCGAAGCCCGCGACCTGGTGAAATTACTGCGCGGTGTGCCAGCTAAGATCAATCTCATCCCGTTCAATCCCTGGCCGGGCAGCCCTTATGAATGCTCAGATTGGGAAACGATTGAAGCCTTTGCCGAAGTGGTCAATCGCGCCGGTTATGCGAGCCCGATCCGGACCCCGCGCGGCCGCGATATCTTTGCCGCGTGTGGCCAGCTCCGGTCTGAAAGCGTCAAGAAATCAGCCGCTGAGAAACGCCGCGAGGCCTTAGAGCAAGCGGACTAACAGTCCTCATCCTGAGCGAAGTCGAAGGATGTTTTGCGAGCCCGTCCCGGAGTCATCCTTCGACTTCGCTCAGGATGAGGCAATTATGGATCATGTGTTTTTCAGGCGCTTGTAGCCGATGCACCCATGTTCCGCACTCCTGACGAAAGTCAGGACCTATGGCGGTGGAGTACATATTCGATTCGTCTACGCAGCCGCCATGGATGCCAACTTTCGTTGGCAAAGCGGATGATCTGGAGCGGTTAAAGCGCCTGCGCCCCGCGCACCAATCGCCCTGGCTTTGCCCCTGTCGCCTCACCGCCACGCTGAATGATCTCACCCGCGACCAGCGTCGCCTCATAGCCATCCGCTTTCTGCATTAAGCGCCGTCCTCCCGCGGGCAAATCATGCACGATATAGGGCGCGTGAAGGGTTAACCGATCAAAGTCGATCACATTGAGATCCGCCCGATAGCCCGGCGCTAAGACCCCGCGATCTTTCAGCCCAACCCACGCAGCTGTGTCGTGGCTTTGGCGCTTGATCAGGAATTCTAGCGGCAAGGTTTCCCCCCGTGACCGATCCCGTCCCCAATGCGTCAGCAGCGTGGTTGGGAAAGACCCGTCGCAAATCATTCCAACATGCGCGCCGCCATCAGAGAGGCCCGGCAGGCTGGCCGGGCTTTCCAGCATTGTCTTGACCGGATCCAAACTGCCTTGGGCATAGTTCAAGAAAGGCAGATAGAGCATGCCCCTGCCCTCGTCTGCGAGCATTAGATCGAGCGCGACCCCTTCCGGCGTCGTGCCGCGCGTTTTCGCAATCGCGGCAACGGTTTTGTCTTCGGTCGGCTCATAATCCGGCGGATCGCCCAGCACGAACATTTTGCCAAAGCTGCGTAGGATCGATTTCACGAATGGGTTCTCGGCATCCGGCTCGTCATTCAACAAACGCTCCCGAAAAGCTGGATCGCGCAATGCTGCTAAGCGCGCTTCGAAAGGCTCATTCGCGATCGTCTGATAGACCGGATGCCCCGAGAATGGATTGAGCGTGAGCTCTAGTCCGAGCAAGAGCCCGACGGGGCGCGGCCCAACTTGCGCGCGCATCTCTAGCCCCGCGGCTTTCGCCGCTTCAATCTCACCCAGCAAGAGCTTCCATCCTTCAGGCGCAACATCGGCCTGGGCCAAGGACACAGAGAGCGGGCGGCCCGATTGTTCAACAATCCGGCGGAGCATGGCGGCTTCTTTTTGCGGGTCATTAAAGTCGGAGACAAATTGTAATACGCCTTTGCCCGCCTCACCGAGCGCGTTGGCAATTCCGGTGAGTTCTGCTTCAGATGCTGTGAGGGTCGGCGTTGGCTGACCATCAGAGGTGCGATGGTTCAGCGTGCGTGACGTTGAAAAGCCCAAAGCGCCGGCTTCAACGGCTGACTTGGCCAAAGCCGCCATCGCCCCAATATCCTCTTCGGTCGCATCTTCGCGATTGGCGCCGCGGTCGCCCATCACATAGACGCGGAGCGCGGCATGCGGCAGCTGAGCCCCAACATCAATGTCGAACGGACGCTCTGTGAGACTATCGAGATAATCCGGGAAACTCTCCCAATTCCATGGCAATCCTTCGGCCAAGACTGGAAATGGAATGTCCTCCACACCCTCCATCAGGCGAATGAGACGGTCATGGTCATGACTGCGCACCGGCGCGAAGCCGACACCGCAATTGCCCATGATCGCGGTGGTGACGCCGTGATTGGACGAGGGCGACAGCGCGTCGCCCCAAGTCACTTGGCCATCATAATGCGTATGGATGTCGACAAAGCCCGGTGCGACGAGCTTGCCTTTGGCGTCGATCTCTTCCGCGCCCTGCCGCGAAACCTCACCGATATGGGCAATCTTGCCGTCTTGGATCGCAATATCCGCCTCGCGGCCCGGCGTGCCAGTGCCGTCAATGACAAAGCCATTTCGGATGACGATATCATGCTCGGACATAGCGACCTCCTGCGTGCTGCCCCCGAGTGTGCCAGCCCCCGGCCCGCTGTCAAACCTGTCGCCGGGAGAGCATTACCGCAGACCGAGGCGCTTGAGCGGAGCGCCAATCGATCCTGACACCATGGCGGCGAGCAAAGGCGGTGCAGGCCAAATCTTGCTGAGCGGCGCCGCCAGCCAATCGCGTAGCCAGGGCAGAATGCGGCTATCGCCTTGGTAGACGGGCGTGAAGAGCCAGGTCATGATCTGATAGAGGCGCACGTGGTCCCGGCGCAGGTTCAAATAGTGCTGCAGCGCCGCTGGCAGATCTGAAGACGCGCGCAAAGCCTCAGCCAGCGCCCAAGCATCAAGCAGCGCCATATTCGCCCCTTGGCCCAATTGCGGCGAGGCGGCGTGCCAAGCATCACCGATTCGCACCAATCTGCCTTCTACAGGAGTGCGAGCCGTGTGATGACGGTAGCGCGCAAAGGTCAGATCATCATGCGTTTGAAAGTGCGTCATCAGCCGCTCTGTTTCCGGCCAAAGGGCGATCGCGTCTTGTTTCCACGCGTCCAATGGCGCCGCGCGCCAGCCCGCTTCTTGATCGCCGCGGATCGACCAAAAATAGGTCAGCGTTTCAGGTCCATCTTGAGACAATCGCCCAGACGGCATGACACCCGTCATTTGATGCGCGGCGCGATAGCGTTGTTCCAAAGCCGTCGCATCAAAATCGCTGTCTTTCGGCCAGGGCAGCGTCGCCCAAAGCGCGCCATATGGCAGATCCACACCCCTCTCGCTCGGCGTCAGCGTCGACCGCGCGCCATGGGCGTAGACCACAAGATCCAGGCCGGAAATACGCGCTCCGCTGTCCAGCACGATGGACGGCGCCGACGGGTCTGCAGTCGCGACAGGCGCGTCTAAGACAAGCTCCGTGCCAGCATCCTTCGCCGCCCTTAAGAGCGCCTCAAAGATCAATCCACGTTGCACGCCAAGACCATAGAGCTCCGGCTTCCATTTGGCGTATCGCACATCGAGCACGGGGCGTTGCGAGGGTGTTGTCAGGCCCCAAAGCCGCTCAATCCGCGTCCCGAGCGCATCTATGTCTGCCCGCAAACCCAGCTGGTCCAACACCGCCAACCCGGTCTGTTGCAACATTAGACCCGACCCGATTGGTTTCGGCTCGGCAAACCGGTCGAAGACGCGCACGCGATGCCCATCACGCGCCAACAAGCTGGCGAGCGCCAGACCACCAATGCCAGCGCCAACAATGCCGATATCTCGCGCTTGGCTCATTTCCGCACCATGCGTCGCCGTGTGGTGATTGTCACCAAGACAAAAACTTCCTACCTGAAGCGCATGACTCAATCGCTCAAAATGCTCGTTGCTCAGCTCAATCCTGTGGTGGGAGACATTAAAGGAAACAAAGCCTTAACTGAGGCCGCCCTCGAAGAGGCCAAAGCCAAAGGCGCTGACCTTGTCGTCCTGTCAGAGCTGTTCATACTCGGCTATCCAGCCGAGGACCTGGTGCTGAAACCGGCAGCGGTCGAGCACTCGATGGCGGCGATTGAAGCGCTGAAAGCCCAGACCAAAGATGGGCCGGCCTTGCTCATTGGCTCACCATGGGCCGAAGATGGAAAGCTGTTTAACTCAGTTCTCCTGCTCCAAGAGGGCGAGATCCGGCTGCGCTATGACAAGCGTGAACTGCCCAATTATGGCGTGTTCGATGAGAAGCGGATCTTTGATCCTGGCGAGGGCGATCACACCCTTGTCGAGATGCACGGCGTCAAAGTCGGCATCGCGATTTGCGAAGACATTTGGTATTCGCGCGTCCCAGCCGCTCTGCACGAAGCAGGCGCTGAGGTTCTACTGGTGCCGAATGCCTCGCCGTGGCGACGGACCGTCAATGTCGAGCGCCACACAACCTTCTCCGCCTGGGCTAAGACCGGCGTGCCATATTTGTTCGTGAACCAGATGGGCGGCCAGGATGAGCTGGTCTTTGATGGCGCGTCTTATGCGGTCGACTTTGACGGCACCGAGCATCAATTGCTTGGCGATTTCGTCACCGGCACTGCAATTGTAACCTTTGATGGTGCGAGCCACCGTTTCGTGCCCGCCGATGAGCCGGCCAAGCTGACCACTGGCTGGGAAGCTGAATATCGCGCTGCGACGCTGGCGCTCGGCGATTATGTCAACAAGAACCGTTTTCCAGGCGTCGTGCTTGGGCTTTCGGGCGGGATTGATAGCGCGCTGACCGCTGCGATGGCCGTCGATGCGCTCGGGCCAGACCGGGTCTGGTGCGTGATGATGCCGAGCAAATATACCAGCTCTGATAGTCTCGAAGACGCCAAAGCCTGCGCCGAAGCGCTCGGTGTGCGCTATGACACTATCAATATCGCGCCAGGCGTCGGCGCGCTCGATGAGATGCTTGGCGACGCCTTCGCAGAGACTGAGCCCGACACAACCGAAGAGAATATCCAATCGCGCCTGCGCGGGCTCACGCTCATGGCGCTGTCGAACAAGTTTGGACATATGGTTGTCACGACCGGCAATAAGTCAGAAATGGCGGTCGGCTATGCGACGCTTTATGGCGATATGTGCGGCGGCTATAATGCCTTGAAAGATTTCTACAAAACTGAAGTTTTCGCCCTCTCACGTTGGCGCAATACCGGCGTGCCTCTGGGCGCGCTCGGCCCTGGCGGAGAAGTGATCCCGGAGCGGATCATCACCAAACCGCCAAGCGCAGAGCTGCGCGAAAACCAAAAAGACGAAGACTCGCTCCCGCCTTATGATGTGTTGGATGACATCCTGCGCGGCCTGGTTGATGCCGAAGAAACGGTCGACGAGATCCTAGCCCGCGGCCATGACCGCGCCGTGGTCAAACGGATCGAACATTTGCTCTACATCGCCGAATACAAACGCCGCCAAGCGCCACCCGGCGTGAAAGTTGGCTCAAAGAATTTCGGGCGTGACAGGCGTTATCCGATCACGAATCGGTTTCGGGATGGGTAAGGGTTGGGCTTCGTTGCGAGCAATAGGAGACATAAGCTCTGCGGCTCAAGTCGCCCTAACAAGGACGTTCATGATAGTATATTTGGATCAAAAGCGGACCTTCGAGAGCAGCCTAATCTCCTGCGATGCTTTTTCATTCGCACATATAATCGCGGCCATCTGGCAGCGTTTCAATCGATCGGCATTGGGGCGGTAAGCCGTTTGTCCGCCAATAGGCCTCCAAACCCAGCTCATCCATCAGCCGGTAGCGGTCGGGTGATTGCAGGAATTCGGGGCGATGGTACAGCCACACAACCAAGTCCCAGCTTCGGCTATTGCTGACTGTGATGCGGGCATAGTCGCCAAAATTGTGCAGCAAATCGCCTGGCATTTCGTCGAGCGACTCCAAAAACTGAGCGAAAGGACCAAGCGCCGCCAGAAAATCTTGCAGCGCTTGATCCGGATCGTCCACGGGTTCGAAATAGGCGACTTTCATACGCTCTATGTCGATGCCGGGCGGCGACCCTTCTTCCATCAGGCCGACCGCCTCGTCCATCCGTCCATCTGCAGCCAAAACCAAGGCCACCATTCCCCGCAGCTGGCCGTTGCTTTCCGACAGATCGGCGCGCGTACGAAACAGCTCATACGCCTCTTCCAGTCGTCTCTGGAGAATGAGGTTGCGCACTAGCCAGCCGGCAGAAATCTCGTCTGCTGGGTCGAGCTCAAGCGCCTGGCGCAGATCGCGCTCGGCCTGTTCAAAATAACCGAGAGAAGTCAGATATTGGCCGCGCCAGCCGATCAGCACTGCCTCATTGGGATCCACAGCAAGACCGGCATCGATGCTGGCGAGCCAGACCGCGAAATCAGGTTTTCCGGATTCTTGTCCGACACCCGAAGAAATCGCGATCGCTAGCGGCAATTGATCATCAATCGCCAACGCGGCTTCGGCGGCCGCTTTGGACTTCGCCGGGAAGTCTTGCGGGTCTGGGTTTGCGAGAGAATATGCGGGGGCGACATTATAGGCGGCTGCGAGGGCTTCCCATGCACGGGCAAAGTCCGGGTCAAGCTCTGTCGCGAGTTGGAAGGAGGCAATAATGTCTGGAAGGGTCTCGCCGTTGCGCTGCGATAGCAAATCGCGCCCTTCAAGATACGCCTCATAGGCGCGCAGATTTTGCGTATCGGCAGCGGCCGCAAATCTGAGTGTGTTGGCGCGGCCAAGGTCCATCTGCTCACCAAGCTGACTCACAATGCCAGTGGCAATTTCGTCCTGAATTTGAAAAATACTCTCGACTGTGAGTTCGCGATCAAATGTTCCCGACCAAAGATGTTCGTCTGACCCTGCTTTAATCAGCTGTGCTGTTATCCGGACATTTTCGCCCGCCTTGCGGACCGACCCTTCGAGCACGTGCGCGACCCCCAACTCAACGGCAATCTCCGGGATGGAGACGTCGCTGCGGGTTTTGAATTGAAAAGCCGAAGTGCGCGACGCGACCTTCAACCCATCCACGCGCGACAGAACGTTGAGAATCTCTTCCGAGATGCCGTCGGAGAAAAAGTCTTGATCGCCTTCAGCCGAAAGGTCGGCGAAGGGCAGCACGGCGATTGAGGCAAGTTCGGGGTCTGTTGGAAGATTGCGCTCAGCAATTGTTTCCGGCTCCGCTTCAATGGCGGGCGCACGCTCATCTGGCGATCGCTCGCCACCCATAGTGGTTAACTGCCAGCCAATCAGTCCAGTGACGAGCGCAAGCCCGCCAATCACGACGAAATCGACGCCCCGCATGGCCTCTGAGTCTGCTTCCGCATCTGCGGACGTGCGTTTGACGCCTTCTGGTGTGATCTCGAACGCCCATGCCAGTAAGAGGGCAACCGGAAAGCCGAGCAACAGTGTTGAGACGATGACCGAGTCGAACCAGTTTGGCAGTTCGAGCGCAGTTTCTAGAATGACGGACACTTGCGCCAACAGCCAAGCGACGACGGCATACGCCCCTGCGACCCGGAATACGTTTCGCCTCCTCAATTCATTGATAATATTCAGCGTCCAGCCCTCTCTCGCCTTCTTAGAGCGCTAGCACACACGAAAAATTGTGTGAAGAAGATCGATTGCAACGAGTTGTTTGAAAGCGGCGCCAAAATATACTCGATTAGTTTCGTCATTCCATGCGCCAATACAGAAACGGTGCGCGATTCGTTTAGGGCGGTTCCGGTCATTTAGCTAACGTCCGCTATTAGGAAAGAGCAGAGCCCTACCCTTTAGACGCAATCCTTCGGCGAAACTGTAATTCCCGCTACCTCACGCACGGCACAGCCCTCCTGAAAGAGAAACCACCTGCAACAGAACAATCGTTCTGCTACGTCTTCCACATGCCCCGCCCCAAGTCCCATACCAAAGATGCGCTCGTCGAAGCGGCCATGCATAGGTTTTGGCATTATGGCTATGCCGCCACATCCATGGACGATTTGGTCAAAGCCACAGGCGTTAGCCGGCACGGGATCTATTCAGATGTTGGCGGCAAACGGGCGCTTTTCCTGGCGGGGTTTGCCGCCTATCGGGACACGGTGGTCGCGCCTGCATTAGCGGCGATGGAGACAGGTGGTACCGGCGCCTCCGGGCTTGATGGCATTCGCGCCTATTTCTAGACGCAAATCAATATGGCCGAGAGTGTGGGCCTGCCAGGACCTGGCTGCCTCGTGGCCAATGCAATGACGGAAACCGCGCCGCACGATCAGGATGTGGCTACCAAAGTGACGGAGCATAATCAGCGCCTCACGGAAGCGTTCAAAACCGCGCTCAGGTCGGCTGCGCCAAATCTCTCAGGCAAAGACATCGCCTCGCTCGGTGCCTTTCTGACCCTCACGGCACAAGGGCTGTGGTCGATCTCTCGAGCGACGGATCAGGCCAGTGAGCTGCGCGACTATGTGGGGACCTTACTCGACCTATTGGAAACGAGGATTGCCCCATGACGACATCGCTCACATCCAAAGTCCCGAAAGCGTTTTGGCTGGCGCTCGGACTGAATTTCATCTGGATCAATATATCCGAAGTGGCGCGCTATTTCGGCCTGGTGAAACCAATGCTGCATGATGCCTTTCCAGAGGCCGATCATATCCCCGCTGTGACGCCCGCCATCTTCGCGTCCTGGATAATCTGGGACACGATCCTAATCCTGGCGGCAACTGGCTTCTTTTGGATCTATTTGCAGCAATTCGGCGCGTCGATCCGAAATGTCGTGCTTGGGTCTGTCTGTTTCACCGTCCCGGTATTTGGTCTGCTCTGGATCGGCGTGGCGAACGTGGGATTGGCGCCCATCAGCTTCCTCTGGGCGGCATTGCCTCTGGCCTGGCTGGAACAGCTCATCGCCGCCTATATTGTCTATTGGGCGATCCGGCGAGGTTAAGCCTTAAGGTCGGGTCTTGGGCTTTTTCGAGCGCTTTTTCTCTCCGTTTGGACCGCGGGGTTTCTTCGGTCCGGTGCGCTTCTTTTTGAACTTCTGACCGTTCGGTTTGTCATCTTCAGGACGGCGAACCTTTCGCGGGCCTTTGCTCTTGCCAGTATCGCGCCGTTTCGGGCGTGGAGCCGTTTCGTCAGGCGCATCCGCCAAGCCGACCCAAATGCTCTTATCGATAATCTGCCGATCGCCAGCCGCCTCGATCAGTTTCTGCGCGGCCTCTGGCTTGAGCTCAACATGTGTCGCATCCGGGTCGATGCGGATCGCGCCGATACTATTGCGGGAAAAGCCTCCAGACTTACACAACATCGGGATCAGCCATTTAGGATCGGCCTTTTTCTTACGGCCAACGCCGAGTTTCACCCATTGACCGTCTGTGAAATCTGATCCTCGACGACCGCCATGCTCGCGCGGCTCACGGCGATCTTCGCGCGGGAAATCGCGATCGGGGTCATAACGGTCTTTACGTGGTCGGCCTTGTGTTTGCGCGCCTGGGTCCTGCAACACTTCAGGCGCAGAATCTGTCGCGCGGGTCAGGCGAATGATCGCGGCGGCCAAGTGCTCTGGTTGATATTTTTCGAGCAGGGCAGAAGCGAGCGCTGCTTCTGAATCCGCGGGCGGGGTTTGGAACACATCGCTGACCAGTAATTTCTCGTTCAGCGCAGCATCAATTTCTTCTGCCGAGGGCGGCAAGCGCCACTCTGCCTCGACCTTTGCATCTTGCAAAAGGCGCTCGGTGCGGCGGCGGGCGCGCACCGGCACGATCAGCGCGCAAACGCCCTTGCGGCCCGCGCGACCGGTCCGGCCAGAGCGGTGTAGAAGCCCTTCTTTGTTGCGCGGCAGGTCGGCATGAATGACCAAATCGAGTCCAGGCAAATCCAATCCGCGCGCGGCGACATCGGTCGCCACACAGACCCTGGCGCGCCCGTCGCGCATCGCAAGGACTGAATTGCTGCGCTCTTTTTGACTGAACTCCCCAGACAGGGCGACCACGGAAAACCCGCGATTGGTCAGCCGCGAGGTGAGCTTGTTGACGGCATCTCGCCGCGAACAGAAGACGATGGCGTTTGGCGCGTCATGCAAAAGTAGCGTATTGATCACCGCCTTCTCAACGTCCGCTGGCACAACGGTCATCGCTTGATAAGCAATATCGCTATGGGTCGATTCCGCCGACACCGTATTGAGCCGCACGGCGTCATTTTGATAGGCCTCGGCCAGTCTCGCGATCGGCTTGGAGACTGTGGCCGAGAACATGAGCGTCCGGCGATCTTCGGGGGCAGCGTCGAGGATATATTCGAGCTCTTCTCGGAACCCCATATCCATCATCTCGTCGGCTTCATCCAAAACGACGGCTTGCAATTCGGCAAGATCCAGCGACCCGCGCCGGATATGGTCGACCAATCGTCCTGGTGTGCCGACAACAAAATGCACGCCTTTCGAGAGCGCCCGGCGTTCGTCGCGAATATCCACCCCGCCAATACAAGACGCGACCCGCCCGCCAGCGGCAGCGAACAGCCATTGCAGCTCTTTGGTGACTTGCAGCGCGAGTTCGCGCGTCGGCGCCACCACAAGCGCAGCTGGCATATCTGGGTCTGGGAGACGGTCATCGCGCAAGATCGACGCAGCTAGCGCCAGGCCGAAAGCGACTGTTTTGCCAGATCCGGTTTGCGCCGATACGAGCAGATCCCGACCTGATAAAGCCGGATCCAAGACTGCCTCCTGTACAGGCGTCAGCGCGTCATAGCCTTTATCGGCCAACGCCTGGGCAAGCGGCGCAGCGATCTCAAACTCGGATATCATGTTCGGGCTTTCAAATGCTCTTGAAGCATCCCGCACGATCTAGGGTAGATGGCGAGGTTCAATCCGCTGCAGATACTCGTTATCTGCAGATCTGCATAATGATATGTGCAGATAGCCGCAGTGCCCGCCGCTTTAACTGCCCATCGCTGCAATGGCTTCGGCGACTGCAACAGTCCGATGAGCCTCTTCGAGATGCAAGAGCTCGGTCATCTTGCCGTTCACTTTCAGCACGCCTTTGCCGGCATTCTCCGGATCTGCGAAAGCCTCGATCACCGCTTTGGCTTGATCAACATCCGCCTCAGCCGGCGCGAAGACGGTATTCGCGGCGGCGAGCTGTGACGGGTGGATCAGCGTCTTGCCATCAAAGCCCATGAGCCGACCTTGCTCGCATTCTGCGGTGAGGCCATCTTCATCGCCAATGCCGTTAAACACGCCATCAATGGCGAGCAAATCATAGGCCCGCGCCGCCGCCACTGTAAGGCCAAGCGAGGTCTGGAACGCAGTCCGAACCGGCGGATCATTGACCCCGCGCAGCTCTTTGGCGAGATCATTCGTGCCCATGACAAAGGCGGTTAGGCGTGTGCGTCCAACCGCTTCCGCAATGTCTTGAATGTTGAGGATGGCTTTCGGCATCTCAATCATCACCCATAAGCCCATTTCGTCCGGGGCGCCGGCGCGGCTCATCGCATCATGGAGTCGGTCAATATCGCCGCCATCAATGACTTTCGGCGCCAAGATCGCATCTGGGCCCGCGGCGACAGCGGCTTTCAGATCGTCGAGGCCCCATTCTGTATCGAGCCCATTGATCCGGATGACCACTTCCCGTGGCCCATAGCCGCCCGCTTTCACCGCATCGGTGACGGCGGTGCGGGCATCGAGTTTCGCGTCCGGGGCCACGGCGTCCTCAAGATCGAAAATCACGCAATCAGCGGCTAATGATTTCGCCTTTTCCAATGCGCGCGTATTGGCACCGGGCATGTAGAGGCAAGAGCGGCGCGGACGGTGGGCGTGGGTCGACATAGAGGCTCCTTGACGGACAGTAGAGAGTGCGACAGGACTGCCCGTTCGCGCAGATGAAATCAACCACTGGCCCGGGGTCAATCATGTCAGAGACGCTGCAAATCAGAGCCGGTGGACCCGCCGATTATGACGCGCTGGGGCAGCTCATCTATGACGCGATCCATAATGGACCG
Source organism: Hyphomonas sp. ske169 (assembly GCF_056850855.1). Taxonomy (NCBI): domain Bacteria; kingdom Pseudomonadati; phylum Pseudomonadota; class Alphaproteobacteria; order Hyphomonadales; family Hyphomonadaceae; genus Hyphomonas; species Hyphomonas sp. ske169. The sequence goes on from NZ_CP096146.1 coordinate 1,774,423, forward strand.
ACTCTCTATTCTGAGGCGCAGTCGCAGGCCTGGATGCCAGCGCCGCGCTCAGGCCCGGCCTGGGCGGAGCGGCTGTCCGGTAAGACGCTGATCGTCGCTGATGACGCGTCGGGGCGCGCTGGATTTATGAGCCTCGAACCAGGCGGCTATGTCGACTTCGCCTATATTCGTCCCTCCGCCCAAGGCCAGGGCCTGTTCCGGAAGCTATTCGATGCGGTGAAAACCGCAGCGCTCGCGGGCAGAGAGACATCGCTCTCGACCCATGCCAGCCTAATGGCTCAACCCGCCTTTAAAGCAATGGGGTTTGAGGTGGTTCAACACGAGATTGTTAAAGTGGACGGACAAGAACTAAAGCGTGCCGAAATGCGGCTTGAGCTTGGGAGCGAGACATGACCGATACACCAATCTCAGGCCACGTCGCCGCAGGCTTTGAGCCGGTGCGTGACGTATTCGAAGCAAATTTTGCTGCCGATGATGAATTGGGCGCTGGCTTCTCGGCATTCCTGGATGGCGAGCTGATCATCGATCTGCATGGTGGTTATGCCGACCGTCGCAAAGAGAAGACCTGGGACGCCGAAACCATTGTCCCGATCTATTCCACGACAAAGCCAATTGCGGCTCTGACCTTAGCACATGTGATCGATGCTCTGCCGGCTGGATATGAGACCCTCGTGGCAGACCTCTGGCCTGAGTTCGGCGCAAACGGAAAAGGCGCCGTGACGATTGCTGAACTGGTGTCACACCAAGCCGGCTTGCCCGGCTTTACCGACCCGATCGATCCGGGCCTGTGGCTTGATCCGCCCGCGTGCGCAGCCGCGCTGGCGCCACTCAAGCCGCTCTGGGAGCCTGGCACACAGCATGGCTATCACCCTCTGACTTGGGGTTATTTAATCGGCGAAATCGTGCGCCGGATCGATGGCCGAAGTCTTGGAACCATCTTGCGGGAAGGTATTACAGGTCCCGCGGGTATCGACTTCCAGATCGGCACACATGCAGCCAATCATGACCGAGTGGCTGATATCATGCGGCCGCGCGCGCTGCCTGATTTGGGCGAGATCAATGACGCGACCCGCGCGGCGTTCCTAACCAAATGGGCTTCTCCAGATCGCGGCGGCGCGATTTGGCGCGAGATCGAAATCCCGTCTGCGAATGGGATCGGAACGGCGAAAGCGGTGGCACAACTTTACGGCATTTATGCCCACCAAGGACATTTGGCAGGTAAGCGTGTGATCTCAGAAGCGGCCTTCGAAGCACTCATCCAGAGCCGCGTGAAGGGCCAGGATCTCGTCTTGCCTTATGTCACTGAATTTGGCGCCGGTGTGATGCGCAATAATATTGGCCTATACGGCCCGAACCCCGAGACTTTGTGCCATTCGGGTTGGGGCGGGTCTTTAGCGCTCGGCGATCCAGATCGCGGGCTCAGCCTTGCCTATGTGATGAACCGCCAATCGAACAGCCTCCAGGCCGATCCGAGAGCAACGCGCTTGCTGCAGGCGGTTTATGGTTGTTTGTAATCGCACTCTACCGGTAATTGTGTTCTCACATTCTGGCACGAGCCTTGCTGAGTAAGGTCTGAGTTTGGAAACTCAGTAATCTCCACTTACTTACTTCAGGACCTGGCCTTGGCCGGGTCTTTTTCTTTAGCGCACTGAGGCGGCCGCGCGCGCCAAACGCCGCGCCTTTGCCTCGCCCATCAGACTATCAATGGTGAACACAAGCACCGCCGTCCAGATAAACGCGAAAGCGATGGCGTGGATCAGACCAAAGGCTTCTTTGAAGACAAATACCGAAATCGAGAATTGCAGCGTCGGCCCCAAATACTGCATCATCCCAATGGTTGAGAGGCGCAATCTTTTTGCGGCAATCGCAAATAAGATCAGCGGAACCGCGGTAATCGGCCCAGAGGCGAGGATCAGCGGAATGTCCCACCCGCCATCACCAATCAAACGACCTTCAGGCTGGCCCACAAACCAACCGAGCCAAATTAGGGCGAGCGGCGCGAGGAGCGCGGCTTCAACAACAAATCCGGCGCGGCTGTCGACTTGAACTTGTTTGCGAATGACAGAGTAAAACGCGAAGGTGAAGCACAAGACCAGCGCCACCCAGGGTAAATATCCAAGCGCGCTGGTCATCACCGCCACACCCACGCCCGCCAACAAAACTGCGATCCATTGGGCGGGTCGTAATCGTTCAGAAAAGAACACGGCGCCGATCAGCACATTGACCAGCGGATTGATATAGTAACCAAGGCTCGCCTCCATCACCCGTTCTTGGCTCACCGCCCAAATATCGACGAGCCAATTGGCGCCGATCAAAAGCGCCGAGATCCCGAGCCACAGGAGATGCTGCCGGGTCAAAGCCGCACTCAGCTGAGACCAATTGCGCGCAATGAGAATGAGGATCAGGCCTGTCGGCACGCTCCAGATAATCCGATGCGCCAACATTTCTTCAGGCGCGATGTGATCCAAGACCCGGAAATAAAGCGGCAAACACCCCCAGATTGTGTAACATCCGAGACAGCACAGAAATCCGAGGCGCAGATTCGAAGACATGCGTCCCGGTAACTCTGATCGAATGCAAACGCTACCCGAAACTTGTGATTGCAACGAGGCTAGTCAGAGCAAATCCTAGAAAGTGGCGGTGAGACAGGGATTCGAACCCTGGAGACGGGGATACCGCCTACACGCGTTCCAGGCGTGCGCCTTCGACCACTCGGCCACCTCACCATAAGCCGGGCTGTATACTGGAGGGAGGCGATATCGCAAGAGAGGACATTGCAGTTGGCTGCACATGGCCCATATTGAGGGTCGAACTGGCTCATGGAGGCGACATGCTTTTCTCTCGCAAACCTTTAGATTTGCCCACACGCGAAACGGCTCTGCCTGGCCGCGCCATGGCGATCCCGACGGCCGATACACATTTCGTCAATGGCCAAGACTTGAACGCGCCGGTGCCTGAAGGCTTCGGCGAAATTGTCTTCGCCTTGGGATGTTTCTGGGGCGCAGAGCGCGTGTTCTGGCAGATTGAGGGCGTCCACGTCACCCAAGTCGGCTATGCGGGCGGCTACACGCAGAACCCAACCTATGAAGAAACTTGCTCAGGCAAAACCGGGCACACGGAGGTGGTGCGCGTCGTCTATGATCCAAAGATTGTGTCGCTGGATGCTTTGCTGAAAATGTTTTGGGAAAGCCATGACCCGACCCAAGGCATGCGTCAAGGCAATGATATTGGCACCCAATATCGCTCGGCCATCTATACAGTGAATGCGAGCGATATGGCGGCGGTCATCGCCAGCCGTGACGCTTATAATCGGGCCTTAAGCGCCGCCGGCCGCGGAGAGATTACCACTGAGATCAAACCGCTCGATGCGTTCTATCCAGCCGAAGATTATCACCAGCAATATCTGGCGAAGAACCCAGCGGGGTATTGCGGAATTGGCGGGACTGGTGTGACCTGCCCAATGCCCGGCGCGCACGCGCTCGACTAGATGGTTGAACCGCCGGTGACTGAAAAACGCTTGCGGTTTGACAGCATCTCTTGGCCTTGCTGAACCGCCTGATTGGTCTGCTGGGCCAGCTGCAGGATCGGATCGGCGCGCAGTCGTTCGACGGCAACTTTCAGATGATCCATCGCTTCGCGCACGCGAACCGGATCGAAATTTGAGTTTGAGAGCAGCAAGAGCGCGCGACCGAGATCAATCCGAGCTTGGACTTCTGCAGCCGGGGCAAGCGGTTCGTCTCCGGCCAGGCGGCGCCGACGGAGTTCGACCACGCGGGTCAAGTGGGTTTCGGTGTTAAGCGCCAGCGCCATGGAGCAATAATCGGTTTCTAGCGTATTGCGGGTTCGCGCCGGCAGAGCGTCCTCATCCTGCAGGCAGGACATGATTATGTCTGCAACCGGCGCCAGCTTATCAGCGCGGAAGGCAGAGCCGTCGCCGAGACCCGGCTGCAAGGCGCGGGCGATCAAATAGGCGATGGTGCGCGAGGTCGATTCTTGGTTAGCACTTGTGACGAAAGGCAAGAGGCCTTCGGAATGCATCGCATCGCTTGGCGGTAGCGAGCCGCCTAAAGACAGAACTTCAACGCGCGAAGCCTCTGTTTTACCGTTCGGACGGTAGCCCCACACGATCAAATCCGTCGAAGACTTTTCGAGCCAGGTTGTCGCTGCAGCGCGCAGCCCTTTGGCGCCTTGTGCCCGCAATTTTGGGGCACGGACGATCTCAAACGGCGAGCCGAACATGAATTGTTCAAGATGCGTTTCCAGAGCCGAAATGACCGCTTTGGTCTGCTGCCGGCCTTTGGGACCAGAGAGCGGCGAGATCGCTAATCCAAAGCCTTGCGTCGACCGCCGCTTGCGGCTTGCTAGATGAGTCATGATCAAGCCGACTAAGGCGGTGATCCCTCGGACGGCCAAGATGAGCAGATATAAAGCAACGAAACTGACTGCGAGAAGGCCCAATCCGCTCCACAGCGCCGATCCGGCGATCGTGGCATTGAACCACTCGATCAGAGGAGAAAGCTGTTCGGGCATGAGTGTTAGGCCTGGAATTACACAACTGTGACGTCGATACCCCACGGGGAGGCATTCTCGCAATGCAAAATGACTGCTAGGTCACGATTCCCTTAGGAGTCGGGGCGAGGAGGTCACAGTTGAGCGTCTTTCGCACCCGCTTTGCGCCCTCTCCCACCTATTTTCTTCATTTGGGACACGCGCTGTCGGCTTTTCACGTCTGGCGCGCCGCTGAGGCAGCTGGGGGTGAGGTGCTGTTGCGAATTGAAGATATCGACACAACGCGCTGCCGACCTGAATATACGGACGCGATTTACGAAGACCTTCGCTGGCTCGGATTCGACTGGCCGGAGCCAGTGCGGATCCAATCAGAGCATTTTGGCGCCTATCAGTCTTGCGTTGATCGATTAAATGAAATGGGGCTGGCTTATCGCTGCTTCAGGACCCGCGCGGCGCTCGCAGATTTGGACCAGCCGCAACGCCCGGGTCCGCACGCGGCAGACGAGGAAGCGCGCCTGCTTGAATCTGGCGTGCCCTATGCTTGGCGGCTATCGCTTGATCGCGCGCGGGCGCATTTGGGAAAGACTTACTTAGAGCTCAGTTACAAAGAGATGACCCAAGATGGATTGGTTACGCGCACCGCCGATCCAGCCCCGCATGGCGATATCGTGATTGCGCGAAAAGACAGCCCAAGCGCCTATCATATCGCCGCCACGCATGATGATGCGCTGCAAAACATCACTCATATCATCCGCGGCGAAGACCTGATTGATGCGCCGCATATCCACACGCTCTTGCAGGCCTTGATGGGGTGGCCGCAACCGATCTATCAGCACCATGCCCTCCTGCTAGACGATGACGGTCAGAAACTGTCTAAACGACAGAAGAGCACCTCCATTGCCAGCCTTCGAGCAGATGGTATCTCGCCTGCTGAGATCCGCGCACAATTGGGATTTGCGTAAATGACGGAACTGAATTCTCCGAAACCGATGCCCGGTTGGTTTGGGCCCGCAATGGTCTTAACCGGCGGGATTTGTATTGGTATGGCGCCGATCGGATTGCGGCTGGGCTTAGATGATCTCGGACCGCAAGCGATCGCGTTTTGGCGCTACGCGTTTGCGCTGCCCATATTGTTTCTCTTGGTCATCTTGGTTCAGCGGCGCTTACCGGCAAAGCCAAACGCCGTTGTCATCATCGCGGGCACCTGTTTCGCCCTTGATATAGGCCTTTGGCACTGGTCGCTGACTTTCACGACGGTCGCCAATTCAACCTTCATCGTGAATTTGGGGAATATCTGTGTCGGCATTACCGCCTGGATTTTCCTCAAAGAACGCCCGACTTGGCGTTGGGGATTGGCCGTCCTGATCGCGCTGGTTGGCGCAGCAGCACTGTCTTTGGGCGGCGGGGCTGAGGGAAAAGCAGATTTGCGCGGCGATCTTCTGGCGCTTGGCGCTGCCGTTTTGGTCTCAGGCTATCTGGTCGCCTCAAAAGTTGCCCGCCGAACCCTTGGCGGTATGGAGACAATTTTTTGGCTGACCGTGGTCGAGCTTGGCATCGCCGGAGTGCTCGTGCTCGGCTTTAGAGAAAGCTTCCTCCCAGCGGATCTGTCAGGGTTCATTGTCCCGCTCTTCTTGGCGCTTACCGTTCAGATTGCCGGGCAAGGCCTTATCGTGACAGGCCTCGGCCATACGCGCGCCGCCATTGCGGGCGTGTTGGTTCTGGTGCAGCCGGTGGTGGCGGCGGCCATCTCTTGGCAGCTCTTTGATGAACCGCTCGCGCCTCTGCAGGCAGGCGGCGGCTTCTTGATCCTGATCGGGATCTTGATCGCACAACGCGGCCGCGAGCCCATCGCGACGCCCGGCGCGCCCAAACCAATCAGTACATTTGTCGACTGAAGCGACTAAAGAATGAATTTAGACAAGTCGGCATTGCCGACCAGGTCAGACAATTGCGCGGTCACATAGTCCTCTGTGATCGTCACGGTCTCGCCTTTACGGTCGGTCGCGGTGAAACTGATCTCGTCCAATAGCCGCTCCATCACAGTGTGCAGACGGCGCGCGCCGATATTCTCGACACTATCATTGACTTTCACGGCCAAGTCCGCGAGCGCATCAATGGCAGGTTCTTCAAATGTCAGCTCCACTTCTTCCGCCTGCATCAGGGCTTGATGTTGACGGATGAGCGAGGCTTCCGGCTCAACCAAGATCCGCCGCATATCGTCTCGCGACAGGGCCGTCAGTTCGACCCGAATTGGTAGGCGGCCTTGTAGCTCTGGCAAGAGATCAGACGGTTTGGAGACGTGGAACGCCCCAGAAGCAATAAATAAGATATGGTCGGTTTTGACCGGACCGCGCTTGGTCGAAACGGTTGTGCCTTCGATCAGCGGCAGCAGATCCCGCTGCACGCCCTCGCGGCTGACATCCGCGCCGGACCGGCCAGAGGCGCCAGCGACTTTGTCTATCTCGTCCAGGAACACGATACCGTCTTCCTCAACCGCACGCACGGCCTCGCGGGCAATTGTGTCTTCATCGATCAGCTTATCAGCTTCTTCGTCGATCAGCGGCTGATAGGCTTCGCGCACCGTGGTCCGAACGCGTTTGGTTCGACCACCCATGGCTTTGCCCAGCATATCACCGAGATTGATCATTCCCATCGATCCACCGCCACCAGGAATATCCATCATCGGCATCGGGCCCTGTGACTCGGCCAGATCGATATCCACGGCTTTGTCGTCGAGCTCGCCGTCTCGCAGCTTGCGGCGGAAGACTTCACGGGTGGAAGATTGTGCGTCGGCGCCGACCAAAGCATCGAGCAAACGCTCTTCAGCCGTATCACGCGCCTGATCCTCGACCGTTTTGCGCTTTTGATCGCGCAGCATGCCAATCGCCGCTTCAACCAAATCGCGAACGATTTGCTCTACATCGCGGCCGACATAGCCCACTTCGGTGAACTTCGTCGCTTCGACTTTTAGGAATGGCGCATTGGCAAGCTTTGCCAATCGCCGAGACACTTCGGTCTTACCGACGCCGGTTGGCCCGATCATCAAAATGTTCTTGGGCGTGATCTCTTCGCGCAGGCCTTCTGGCGCCTGTTTGCGGCGCCAGCGATTGCGCAAAGCCAGCGCGACAGCGCGCTTAGCATCTTGTTGTCCAACAATATGGCGATCTAGCTCCGAGACAATCTCGGCTGGCGTCAATTCAGTCATGCAGACCTTCTAAGCAGGTTCAGGTGGAAACACTCGGTTCCATGTGCCGCCTTTGGGGAAAATTACAAGCGCCGCTCTGCGCGCGGTTTTCCAGCCCGCACCAAGCAGCACAACCCCGGAGCCAATCAAAATCGTCACCATGATGAAAATGTTGGAAGCGTCTAAGCCTGCTCGGCTCAGCACAAAGCTGAGCGTGACGATGAAGGTCACAAGGCTTGCCGCAATCAAGGCCCGGCGATTGAGGGCAAGCGACACGACACCAATCGTCAATAGAACGGCGAGCAATGTCAGGCCTTGGGTTGAATTGTCAGTGCCGCTGGTTGAGCCGGCAAATATGTTAGAGCCCGTGACCATTGTGCTGACCCCGATAATCACTTGCGGGGCCGCAGCCAGGTGGAGCCAGAAAGCATTGTCGGAGGCTTTGCGGATCCGCTCGGGGTCTTTCATGTCATACCACACCGCTGCCGCGAGCGTGACGAGGCCCATCAAGAAGAAGCCTGCGCCGCCGATCAGCCAGCCGCTATTGCCGAAGAAGCCGAGGAAAACATAGACCGCGCCGGCTACACCGAGCGCGACAACAGCCAGCGAGAAGGGTAGCCGGAACCGGGCATAGACCGTGCCAGCAGCAACTGCGCCGGCTAAGAAGCCAATGACCCCCAGACGCCCGGTGGTCGAGAAGACTTGGAACAGCTCATATTCTGGATCAATGCCCATCATACTGGCCGCAAAAACCGTGACTGCAAGCGAGACGAAGAGCGAGAATATGAGGGTCAATGCCATGCTCGGTAGGAGCAATCGGCGGCGCCCACAAAAATACTCCAATAAGACCCAAGCCAAGCCGCCCACGATCAGCGCTGACACGACCCCAGCCAGGATCACCCCTTCGGCGAGCATGGGCGCGGCCATCATGGTCACGAAGGTCGTTACCCCGATAAACAGAATTACCAGGCCGAGCGTGATGAAAACATCATTGAAATTGGCCAAGAAGCGAAGGTTCTCTTGCCCAATCTGCTCGCTGCCGACGCCATCATCTTTGCGTGACAGGAGAAAAGCTTCCAATCGAGAGGCTTGGTCTGCGCTGATAATATTGGCGCCAACCGCGGCCCGCAGATCCGTGCGATCAAACATCTAAGACCTCCACTGTGAAATGGGCATTTGTGTAGACGCAAATATCGGCGGCGATCTCCATGGCTTTGCGGCCAAGCGTTTCCGCGTCTTTTTCATAATCGACCAAAGCCCGGGCCGCCGACAGCGCGTAATTGCCGCCCGAGCCAACCGCGACGACCGGATATTCCGGCTCGAGCACATCGCCTGATCCTGTGATTACAAGCGTCGTTTCTTTGTCGGCCACGATTAGCAGCGCTTCGAGTTTTTGGAGATATTTCTCGGTTCGCCATTCTTTGGCGAGCTCTACCGCAGCGCGTTGTAACTGGTTTGGAAAGCGCTCAAGTTTCTGCTCTAGGCGTTCGAATAGCGTGAACGCATCGGCCGTCGCACCGGCAAAACCTGCCAGAATATCGCCGCCACCAATCCGCCGCACTTTGCGGGCATTGCCCTTCATAACGGTCTGGCCCATGGACACTTGCCCATCGCTCAGCATGGCTACGTGTTTATTAGTTCTGACGGCTAGAATGGTCGTTCCGTGCCACTCTGGTCCGATTCCGGATTTATCGTTTATCATAAAACTCTAAATGGCTGAGAATCTACGAAAAGACAAGCCCTGCGATCTCATTCCGCAAATTAGGCGGACTTTTTCTTCAGCATAAAGGGTTGAGTTTTCAGCATTTCTGTAAACGCGACAGCTGAAACGGGCGGGCTATACAAGAAGCCCTGACCGATATCGCAGTGACGGTTGTAGAGGAAGGCCGCCTGCTCTTCGGTTTCGACCCCTTCGCCGACAATTGTCATCTCAAGCGTCGTCGCCATAGACAGGATCATATCGACGATCGCATTGGCCTGCGTGTCTTGCGGCGTACCCATCAAGAATTGGCGATCAATCTTGAACACGTCAAAATCGATCTGGGTCAGCACGGCGAGGTTGGAGTGGCCGGTGCCGAAATCATCAACGGCGAGTTTAATACCGAGCTGGCGAAGAGGCTCCAGCACATCCCGCACGCGTTCCGGTTGTTGGATGGCGAGGCTTTCAGTGATTTCAATCTCGAGCTGGCGCGGCGACAATCCGGCTTTTGCAAGCGCGTCCAAGATCGTCTCGGCGAGATTTTCATCCTCAAACTGCTTGGGGGAGACATTGACGGCGACGCTGACCGGATAGCCTGTGCGGGACCATTTCGCGGCCTCGACGCAAGCCTTGTGCATGATTTGATCGCCGATCTGTCCGATCAGACCAGACTCTTCTGCAAGCTCAATAAACACAGAGGGCGAAACCAGGCGGCCATTTTCCAATTGCCAGCGGGCCAAGGCTTCGGCACCGCAAATCTCACCCGTTTTCAAATTGATTTTCGGTTGGAAGAGCGGCACGAAACGATCTTCTTGGACCGCTTGGCGCAACTCGCTTTCGAGTTTCAGCTTTGCGTCGCGTTGGCGCTCAAGCTTGGGCGAGTAGAATGCAAATCCAGACCGCGATTTCAGGCGTAGATCATCGATCGTCGCCTGGGCGCGGTCCATAATTTTGCTAAGTGAGTCGCCATCCTGCGGCACCAAAACAATGCTGCCGCTCAGCACCACTGGCAAAGACTGTCCGTTGATTTGCAGCGGCACACGGAACTCGCCGAGCAATTCGCGAATGATCGCGGCGATCTCATCCTTTGAGCTGCCGCCTTTGATCAACAGCGCAAATTGTTCGGAGAACAAGCTACCAAGAATCCAATCGCTTTTCTGATGCCCATGTTTCATCGCCGATTGCGACGCGAACATTTGCAACCGCTCTGACACCATAGCGTAGGCTTCAGAAGGCAAGTTCAGGCTAATCGATTCTGAATGTTGGAGTTGCGGCTGAACCTCAATCGTGACCAGCACGGTTTGCGCACCGGGAACGAGGGATTGGAGGGCTTGCTTTAGCTCGTCGAGAAAAGCCGGTTCATTGATCAGGCCCGTACGCTCGTCCAGCCGAGCCGTCGCGCGGAGCGTTTCGAGCTCTTTTGACACCCGACGCGTCGCACGGGTCGTCGCAAGGGCGAGCTGCCGGAATTCTGCAAAGGCAAATTTGGAGACTTTCTGGCGGCTATTATCGACCAGGCTATAATCGCCGACCAATCGGGTAACTTGGCCGACATAATCCACAACCGTGAGCGCAAAGAACCGCATCGTGATGCCGGAGATCAGCGTCACGCCGAGGCAGATCAGGAAGGCGATCCAATACGGAATAGGCGGCTCAAATGGTAGGCTTGGCGCATAGACCAAAGTGCCGATCAAAGTGCCTTGAGAGGTGAGCGGGTAGGAGCGTGCGTATTTGTCAGCGGCCGCGGATAGGCTGCCAGAGAGAACTTCGCCTTCTGTACTGAGCAAGATTGCGCGATCTGACAATGTATTGGTCATCGCGATATCAATCGCGTTCATTTCGTTTTGCGCCAGCTCTTCGGTGATCAGTTGAGCGACTTGACGTCCATTCTCAAGCGAGCTGATCTCATAGGCGTGATAGGCTTGATTGAAATAGAAGGCGGTGAAAATCCCAGACAATAGACCGCCCAATAGCATCGCGGCCGATGTCAAGACATTGGCAAAGCTCGCCCGCGCTAACGATCTCGAAAGTGCCCGAATTGGTTTCAAACCGGCAACCTTTATCCCGTACTCGACCCTCAAAGATCTGTTCTGACGCCAATTGTTTAGGGAGTCGTGAACAGATCTGTGCTAGCCGACAAAGAAATTAAACCCTATTTGGACCGCCATGACGGACAGAATCGCTACAGTTTCGCGCAAGACCAAGGAAACCGATATCACGGTGACCCTGAACCTAGATGGTTCAGGCAAGACGGATATCTCAACCGGGATTGGTTTTTTTGATCATATGCTGGATGCGCTCGGGCGCCATTCCTTCATCGATTTGAAGGTTCGCACCAAAGGCGATTTGCACATTGATGGCCACCACACTGTAGAAGACACTGGGATCGTCATCGGCCAAGCGATTAAAGAGGCGCTTGGCGATTTTGCTGGTATCACACGTTACGGCCATGCCTATCTACCGATGGATGAAACCCTCAGCCGGGCCGCCATCGATCTTTGCAAACGTCCGTATTTTGTCTGGAAAGTCGATTTTCCGCGCGACAAAATAGGCGACATGGACACCGAGCTGTTCAAAGAATTCTTCCAAGCCTTTGCCGGCAATGGCGGCATGTGTCTGCACATTGAAAACCTATATGGTGAGAATAATCACCATATCGCTGAGAGCAGTTTTAAAGCGGTCGCGCGCGCCTTGCGCATGGCGGTATCCCCGGACGCAAAACTCGCCGGGGCCGCCGCCAGCACTAAAGGCAGCCTTTAAAGCGGCTTTTGGGGGCAGATCAGGTATTTCTGTCCGGTCGTTTTCGCATTGTATTTCGCAACCACATCCGCTTGTAGCGCTTCCGAGAGCGACAGCTCATCGGTGTAATTGCTCGCAAATGTCGTTGTCAGCTCGTCAGCTACGCGCTGGCGCAAGCGGATCGCCACGTCTTGACCCGCTTTGGCGAGGAAGTTTGGCAAGAGCCAACCGCCAACGCCCCACGCCATGCCATAGCCGCGGCTGAGCGTGGTCGGTGACGTGTCGAGCCCGCCATAGAGATAGACCTGTTTATGCGCGACTGAGCCGTAAATGCTGTAAGCGCCTGGTGTCCGCGCCGCAGCGCCTTCCATTGCGGTCAGAATGTCGGAACCGAGCTTGCCGCCGCCGGTGGCGTCGAAGCCAAGTGTCGCGCCAGTTTCGTGAATGGCGTCGATCAGATCGGCCATGAAGCTGTCTTTGCTGGAGTTCACGATATATTTCGCGCCCATGCCGCGCAGCAGATCTTCTTGCTCTTGTTTGCGAACAATATTGACCAGATCCACGCCATCGGCCTGGCAGATGCGGTTGAGCATTTGGCCCAGGTTTGACGCAGCAGCTGTATGTACAATTGCTGTGTGGCCTTCCATGCGCATCGTCTCAAGGAAGCAGAGTGCGGTCAATGGATTCACAAAACAAGACGCGCCTTCTTTTGCGGTATTCCCTTCGTGAAGCGGCAGCGCCATCATCGCATCAACGGCGCGATACTCGCCATACATGCCGCCGCCCATGACGGCGACGATTTTGCCAACAAGGCTTTGGGCATAGTCGCCTTCGCCTGCGGCAACCACAGTCCCAGCGCCCTCATTGCCAACCGGAAGCGCTTGGCCAATTCGGGCTTTCATCATCCGCATGCCTTGTTCTGGCACTGGCGCCGTCAGCACGGTATCCTTACTAGACCCAGAGCTACTGGCCGCCGCCATATTCGACCAGCCAAACATCACGCCATGATCTGACGGATTAATTGGTGTCGCTTCGACGCGGACAATGATCTGGCCTGGTTTTGGTTCAGGCATTTCTTTTTCCACCAGCTCCATTCGAAGCGTGCCCTCTTCGGTGAGGGTGGAGACCATTTGCAAATAGGTATCGGGAAGTGACATGAGTTGCGCCCTTTAAGCTCGTGCATGAATAGATGCTCTCTCCTGCCAAGTGTGCGGATAAATGACCAGACTATCGTCGCGAAACGCAGCATTTCTCCACTTCGGGCTCTTTTCGTGGGTCGCTGTCTCCGCTAAGGCCAGCGCCATGAAGACAATCGCGCTCATCGATTATGGATCAGGCAATTTGCACAGCGCCGCACGCGCCCTGCGGGTGGCCGCCAACAATGCCAAAAAGACGCGCGAAATACGCATCACGGCAGATCCAGATGCAATCGCGCATGTCGACCGGATCGTCTTGCCAGGGGTCGGGCATTTCGCCGACTGCGCCGCGAATTTGCGCAAGCATGATGGCCTGGTCGAAGCCTTGACCGAGGCGGTGATTGATCGCGGCGTGCCCTTTTTCGGCATTTGCGTTGGCCAACAATTACTCGCGACGCGCGGCCTCGAAGATGGTGAGACGCCAGGGCTCGATTGGATCCCAGGCGATGTCGACCGGATTAATCCTGGCAATGGGCTCGCTGTACCGCATATGGGCTGGAACGCGCTGAGCTTTCGGCAAGATCATGCGATCTTGAAAGACCTCGGCGAAGACCCGCACGTCTATTTCACGCACTCCTATGCCTATCGCAATCCAGCCGAAACGGATGTGGCGGCAATAACCGAGTATTGCGAAACCATCATCGCCGCGGTGGCGCGCGACAATATCTTTGCGACCCAGTTCCACCCCGAGAAAAGCCAACGGGTTGGTCTGCAAATGCTTTCTAATTTTGTGCTCTGGACCCCGTCATGACATTTAAGCTCTACCCCGCCATCGACCTTAAAGACGGTCAATGCGTCCGGCTCTTGCGCGGCGAGATGGACCAGGCGACGCAATACAATCCTGATCCAGGCGATCAGGCCGCAAAATTCAAAGCCGCCGGATTTGAGTATCTTCACGTGGTCGACTTGAACGGCGCTTTCGATGGCGCAAGCGCGAACACAGACGCCGTAAAGTCGATCCTCGCCTCAACCGACGTGCCGGTTCAGCTTGGCGGCGGCATTCGCACCCGTGCGCACATTGATGCGTGGCTGGAAGCTGGTATTTCGCGCGTCATTCTAGGCACAGTAGCCCTAAGAGACCCAGCCTTGGTCAAAGCCGCTGCGAAAGCGCTTCCAGGCCAAGTCGTCGTTGGGATTGATGCCAAAGACGGCATGGTCGCCGTCGAAGGCTGGGCCGAAACGTCTGATATGAAGGCCGTCGATCTCGCCAAAGCCTTTGAAGGCTGCGGCGTCGCGGCCCTGATTGTGACCGACATTGCGCGCGACGGCATGAAGACCGGCGTGAATGTCGCGTTCACGGGCGAGCTAGCCGACGCGGTTTCGATCCCGGTGATCGCCAGCGGCGGAGTTGCCTCGGTTCAGGACATCCATGATCTGAGGGCCCATACAAGTCAGCGCAAAATTTCCGGCTCAATCCTCGGCCGCGCACTTTATGATGGCGATTTGCAGCCCGCTGAAGCACTCGAGGCGGCGCGCTGAAGCGATTAGTCTTTTTGTGTGCTGGTTTTCGGCCAGCCATAAACCGATCTGAAAAATACCTGCGCGGTCTCTTCATCAACCGCAGACCATCCTGCTTCTTTCAAAATCGGTACGCCATCCGCACCAGCGACGAACCCTCGGAACAATGCAGACGGGTGGGCGGGATCGCCAGGCTCAGTAAACACGTAAAGCTCTCGCGCACTGTCGGCAAAGCACTTAACAGCCCGCCTCGCCATGGGATGGCAGTGATAATCACCGCGCGAGTCAATATTATCCATCAATGTAGTTACTTGTTCAGACGGTTGGTCGAACTCGAAGCTTTGCTGATCGGCAACCGGGCCATTCTCGCCCATGTTTACGCGCTCCGGCAGGCCTTGCTTGTGGACGCGGAACACAATCGCGCGCGCTCCGTCCGGCCCACCCCGCGGGGCATGCTCGGCTTGCGGCGGGATCACATAAGCGTCGCCAGCTTTTAAGATTTGATCCAGCTTTCCCGCTTCGACATGCACAGCGGAGCCTTCAATCACATAGACAAATTCTTCGCCTGGATGGAAATGCCGGGGAACCGTTGCGCCTGCCGGGATCACGACATCGGAAATGATCACTTCTAAGTCATCTGAGATCGTAATTGGCGCACGCATCATAAGATTCGAGCCCGGCGGGGGACGTAATGTTTCAGCTGGGTCAGTGTGATGGTGCTCATGCGAGACGGTCGAACATGCGGCAAGGACGGTTGCCGAGGCGAAGGCGGCGATGGCAATTTTCATTATGGGTCCTTCCAAAACTCTGTGGACTCTATGGCCAGCTCCCGCGCAATATCTTCGGCGCCCAGCGCGACTAAGGCCGCGAGCAAGTCGGTAAAATCGGGAGACGCGAGGCGGCCGGGCTCACCCCGTGTCGTTGCCAAAACCAGAAGGCCCGATTCGGCGACCGCTCCGGACAATACCGCAGCCCGAAGCCCAATCTGTTGGCCTTGCGCCATCCGTTCGCCGCGGTCCGAGAGCTGGGCAATAAAATCCCGGCCAAGCGGGGAAACCGGATATCCCAGCCCGGTCCAGGCCGCCAAGATCGCGCCGGCTTGGCGTTCACGTTCATTCGAATCAACCGCTTCTATCAAACGCGCCTCGATTGCCACCAAAGACGGCCGCGACGCCTCGCCGCCAGCAAGAATATCGAGCGCTTCGATCACCGCGATCTGATACGGATCCGGCTCGCCTGAGCCTTCAAAATTGAACGTATTGAGCCAGTCCAAGGCGGTCTCGCGATCCCCCGCAATCATCGCCGCCTTGGCATAATCGATCGCAAAATCCGCCGCGACCGGTGTTTGAACCAGCTGCTGCAAGTCCGGCAAGAACAGGCTCGCCGTGGTGCGATATGTGGTCAGATCTGCCAGAGCCGCCGCGCGCAACACGCCAGATAATTGGCTATGACGCTCTCCATCCGAGACGAGTGGGTCTTTCAAGTCAGCAAGAGCGACTTCAAGCGCAGAAAAAGTTGCTGCCTCTTCAGAGTCGAACCGGTCTTTCAAAATCGCGCGCCGTTCTTCGACCGAGATCAATTCAAACTCGCTGGCGATTTCGGCGAACCTGACGCGCAAATCATTCGGAATCCCTGGTCGGCGGGCTGCAGCAGCCGAGAGATCCGGCCGGCCGCCGTCCAGTGTGAAACTCGACATATCCAGATCTGCTTTGGCCGACAGGGCGATGTTCAGACCGGTATCAAATCGCGCATTTGGCGGATTGGGCACATCGCCCGCCGCGGCGAAGATTGCAGCGATCATCCAGTCATCTTCAACGCCTTGCGCTTCGGCAATTTCGATCGCCAGTTCCGCGCCTGAGAAATTGTCTTGGAGGACCGCGCAGACCGCCCGCAATTTGTACCAATAATGCGCTTCACCCGTCGCGCCGTTTAAAGCTCGGCACGCCGACGCTTCTTGGCCGCTCGCCAAGTCAAGATCGATCGCAAATGTCTCAGGATCCAGCCCGCGAGAATCTTCGCCAAGCTCTGGCGCCACCGCGGCTGCAGCCCGGGCCTCGCCGAGTTCGAGCATCAAGCGCGCGCGCTGAGCGAGTAGATCTTCGGCGCGTTCTCCGCGAGGGCGTGTCGCAGGCGAGAGAACGATCCGGCGCAGCAGGCGTTTCTCGGCTGGTCCTAGGCTGCGGACGTCTATCGATTGTAGCAGCGCGAGTAGGGTCTGATTGTCTGAGTTGCGCCAAAGATCACTTGAAAATTCTGGCTCGGTCTCGGGCAGAAACCTTTGTCCCCATGAGCTAAGATCGTCCAGACTTTCTGATTCGATTTGCGCATGAACTGATACGCTGAGACTAAAAAAACCGGCAGCGAGTAAAATGCCCTTAAAGGACATGCTCGATCTCCATGCGCGTTTCGCCGGCCTCTGGCTTATGCTCTTCTAAAGACGAGCCGAGCCACCAAAGCACGCCGAAAACTGCCACCAAAATTACGAGAAGAATGATCAGCCATTTGCGCATCGAGTGTTTGCCTTTCGCAGGGTTTCGCCATGGTCAAAGATTGCCGGAACCGTTTTGCCTGTATAGGACAGGTTTGGAAGATCCGAAAAGACCATGGCTGAAGACCGATCTAGTACCTTGAAAACCGACAGAAATGAGGCGTGGGCCGGGCGGACTGTTGCCCTGGTTGGCTTGATGGGCGCGGGTAAGTCTACGGTTGGCCGGCGATTGGCAAACAAACTCGGGCGCCCCTTTGTCGACAGCGATGATGAAATCGAAAAAGCCGCCGGGCTCTCGGTGGCCGACATCTTCGCTTTGCATGGCGAGGAAGAGTTCCGGCGGGTCGAACATAAAGTGTTGAGCCGCCTGCTCAGCGAACCGCCGCAAATTCTGGCGACAGGCGGCGGCGCGTATCTGAATGCTGAGACACGCGATCTTATGCGCGAAAAAGCTGTCACCGTCTGGCTGAACGCAGACCTCGAAACCTTGTGGAAACGAGTATCTCGCCGCAATCACCGCCCGCTTTTACGCCGTCCAGATGCCAAACAAGTGCTTTCCAACTTGTTTGATCAGCGCCGTCCTATATATGAGCTCGCTGACGTAACGGTCCACAGTGTGGACGGGCCGCATTCCAAAACGGTCACCTCTATTATTAAGGCCCTGGAGACATGGACGCCGCAACCCTGACCGAGCCCACAAAAGTCCGCGTTGAGCTGGGGACAAGAAGCTATGATATCCTGATTGGCGCCGGATTAATGGCCCAAGCCGGACGCTTGATTGCCCCCTTCACCAAACAAAAGCGGGTTTTCATCATTAGCGACGAGACCGTTTGGGCGCTGCATGGCGCGACTCTGCAAAACGGGTTGGCCGCTACCGGTCTGACCGGGTTGGAAAAGGTCCTACCGGCTGGCGAGAGTACGAAAAATTGGGCCTTGCTCGGTGAGACCTTGGACTGGTTGTTGGAGCAAGGTGCTGGCCGCGATGATGTGCTGATCGCCTTTGGCGGCGGTGTGATTGGCGATCTGACGGGCCTTGCGGCGTCTTTGATGAAGCGCGGCATGCAATTTGTTCAAATCCCCACAACTTTGCTGGCACAGGTCGACAGCTCTGTGGGCGGTAAGACCGCGGTCAATAATCGGCACGGTAAGAATCTTGTCGGCGCATTCTATCAGCCGCGTCTGGTTTTGGCTGACACGGATGTCCTTGAAACGCTACCAGTGCGTGAGCGCCGGGCAGGCTATGCCGAAATCATCAAATACGGCTTGATCAATGATCCGGCTTTCATCGACTGGCTAACAGTCCACGGAAGTCAAGTCCTTGAATTGGACTCAGCATCAATCTCCGAAGCCGTTGCCGTGTCTTGTCGCGCTAAAGCGGGCATTGTTGCAGAAGATGAGCGCGAAGGCGGGGTACGTGCCCTACTCAATCTTGGCCATACATTCGGGCATGCGCTCGAAGCCGCAAATGGTTATGGGCCTGATCTCTTACACGGCGAGGCGGTCGGCACCGGTATGGCGCTCGCTTTGCGATATTCAGCGCGCTTGGGATTAATCTCAGCATCCGACGCCCAGCACGGCGTGCAACTGATCCAAGACTCTGGCCTTGAAACCAATCTTCCAAGCCTTGCTGGGGGGCCTTACGAAGCAGGCCAATTGGTTGAGGCAATGCGACAAGACAAAAAAGCCCGCGGCGGAAAAGTCCCGCTGATCCTTGCGAAAGGACTTGGGCAAGCCTTTATCTATCCAGATGCAGACCTGTCAGACGTACAGGACTTTCTACAAGAGGAGCTGCAAAAAAGCTGATGATCATCGGCACTTTACTGACCATTCTGGTCCTTATCAGCCTGTCGGGATTTTTCTCCGGGTCTGAAACGGCGCTCACAGCCGCAAGCCGCGCACGCATGCACCAACTCGAGAAGGATGGTGACAAGCGCGCAAGCCTCGTCAACAAACTCATCTCAGACCGCGAACGCCTGATCGGCGCGATCCTGCTCGGCAACAATCTCGTCAATATCTTAGCGTCGGCGCTCGCCACCAGCCTATTTGTCAGCTTGATGCCCGGCCCAAGCGGCGTCGCAGTGGCCACAGCGGTGATGACGGTTTTGGTATTGGTTTTTGCTGAAGTCTTGCCCAAGACCTATGCGATCACTCGGCCCGATGCGATGGCGATGACCGTGTCTCGACCGATCTCCTGGTTTGTCGCGGTCGCAAGTTGGATTGTCGCTGGCATTCAGGCCATCGTGAACATCACGCTGCGCTTGATCGGCGTGAAACCGCCGGATGACGGCGTGTCTGCCGAAGAAGATATTCGCGGCACGATCGACCTCCACCATTCTGAAGAAGGCCTCGACGCGAAGAACAGGCACCGCCTGGTGGGCGCGTTGGACCTGAAAGATATGACCGTTGAAGAGGTCATGATCCACCGAAAAAATATCACCATGATTGATGCGGATCAGACCGCTGATGCGATTGTCCGCCAAGCGCTGGCAAGCCCGCATACCCGCCTGCCGCTGTTCCGAGGCGATCAGGAAGAGATTGTTGGCATATTGCACGTCAAAGATCTGCTACGCGCGATCGTCGGAAATAACGGCAAAACCTCGGGCCTCGATATTTTGGAGATTTGCCGCGACCCTTGGTTCATTCCTGAGACCACCGCTGCTGAAGATCAGCTCGATCACTTCCTGAAGAAACGCAGTCATTTTGCCTTGGTCGTCGACGAATATGGCGCCCTGCAAGGGCTTGTGACCCTAGAAGATATTCTGGAAGAGATTGTCGGCGATATCCGCGACGAATACGATATCGTCGTGCGGGGCGTGCGCCCGCAATCGGATGGCTCGGTCTATGTTGAAGGCGGGGTGACCATTCGCGACCTCAACCGCGCCATGGGTTGGGAATTGCCGGACGAAGAAGCCGTGACCATTGCCGGACTGGTCATCCACGAAGCCCAGACTATTCCGGAACCAGGCCAGCGCTTTGCCTTTTATGGCTATCGCTTTGATATCGCCCGCAAGAACCGCAACCAGATTACAGGCCTAAAAGTCATGCCTGTGCGCGAAGAACGCGATGCGCCCGATGCGTAAGTTTGAAGAGATCTTAGATTTGGCCGCTCAGCATCACGGCTCGCGAGAACACGTGCTGGAACAGGCCAAGAATGAGCACGCCGTCGCCGACCTAAAATCCGTCAGCGACGATCGCTATTTGGCGGAGATGGCAAAGGCGGTGTTCAGCGCTGGGTTCAGCTGGAAAGTGATCCGCAACAAATGGCCGGGGTTCGAAGCCGCATTTGACGGCTTCCAGCCGAATCGCGTGGCCTTCTATTCAGATGAAGATCTTGATCGCCTGCTGGCTGATGCCGCCATTGTCCGCAATGGACAGAAAATTACGGCGACGGTTGAAAACGCGCGCTTCATTGTCGCTACCGCAAAAGAGTATGGCAGCTTTGGCGCGTTTCTGTCGGACTGGCCCGCAGATGATCAGTCAGGCCTGCTCGCCTATTTCGGCAAGAACGGGTCTCGCCTTGGCGGCGCGACCGCGCAATACTTCTTGCGGTTCTCAGGCTATGACAATTGGATCGCATCAAAAGATGTCTGCGCAGCTTTGGTGCGCGAGGGTGTGCTCGATAAACCGAGCGCCACGAGCAAAACCGCACTGAAAGCCATCGATGCCGCGTTTACAGAGCTTCAAGCACAATCAAACCTGCCGCGCGCTGAGCTCTCGCGTCTCCTCGCGCTCTCTATCGGTCCGTCATGACCTTCGCCGCCACCTTTATTACGCTTTACCCAGACGCGTTTCCCGGGCCGCTGGGCGTGTCTATCTTGGAGCGGGCGCGCCAAGAGGGCCTGTGGTCGCTCGATACAGTTGACCTCCGCGCCTTTGGTCTGGGCAAACATCGGCAAGTTGATGAGAAACCCGCTGGCGGTGGCGCCGGGCTCGTGCTTCGCCCAGATGTTGCGGCCGCTGCAATCGATCATGTAGGACCGGCGCGCGGTCCCATCATATATCCTAGCCCGCGCGGCGTCCCATTCTCTCAGTCATTGGCCGAGACGTGGGCGCAGGGGCCGGGACTGACTTTTTTCTGCGGCCGTTTTGAAGGGCTCGACCAACGCGTGATTGAGCACCGAAACTTGATCGAAGTGTCACTAGGAGATTTCATTCTCGCCGGCGGTGATGTTGCTGCGATGGCGATGCTCGAAACCGTGCTGCGGTTGATCCCTGGAGTCGCAGGTAATCAGGCTTCGGTTGAGGAAGAAAGCTTCTCAAATGGCTTGCTAGAATACCCGCATTATACCTTGCCAAGAGAGTGGGAAAATCACACAACGCCAGCTGTTCTTTTGTCCGGTGATCACAAAGCTGTCGAAGAGTGGAGGAATCAGCAGGCAGAGGCATTGACAAAACACCGCCGACCCGATTTATGGGCGGCTTTCCGAAATGGACCCAATTTGCGAGCGTCGGAGACGGACGATGAACATGATTGAACAGCTTGAAGCTGAAGAAGTTGCCCGCGTCACCGCTGGCAAAACCATCCCAGAATTTTCACCAGGCGATACGCTTTCGGTGAACGTACGAATTAAAGAAGGCGACCGTGAGCGCGTTCAGCGCTATGAAGGCGTTTGTATTGCCCGCGCTGGCCAAGGCATCAACGAGAACTTCACGGTTCGTAAGATTTCTTTCGGCGAAGGCGTAGAGCGGGTATTCCCTGTCGTGTCGCCAATGATCGAAAGCATTGAAGTGAAGCGCAAAGGCCGCGTCCGCCGCGCCAAGCTTTACTATCTCCGCGATCGCCGCGGTAAATCTGCCCGTATCGCCGAACGGACCACCGGTCACGGTATGGAAACCACAGAGATCACAACCTCTAAAACAGAGCTTCGCCGTCAGCGCGATGCTGCGAAAGTGGCGCGCCGCGAAGAAGCTGCAAAAGAGCGTGAAGCTTCTGCAAAAGCGAAAGCTGCTGAAGATGCGTCTGCAGCCGCTGCGGCTGAAGCTGAAGCAGCTGCTGCAGACGCAGCGCCAGAAGGTGATAGCGAAGCATAGTTCGCACAACGAACTCAGATACAAAACCCCGCTCGAAAGAGTGGGGTTTTTTCATGCCTGGAAGGGTAAATATCTTCTATTTCTGTGCGGTGCTTAACGCTTTCTCAGCCAGGTAAATCACTAAAAAAGCAGTGGATTTTCTCGCATGGGGGGAATCCGATTGGTTAAGCCCCCCTCATTTCCTATACGAAATGATAGGCGCAGTTCTTGCGTAGCGCACAAGCGTGTCCCGAAATGGGTCGGGTCTTCAAGAACACGCCTGCCAAGTGGCTTCAAAAGTCACATAGAAGGGGAAAAAGAGATATGAAACTTTCTAAGTCGATTTTTGTCGGCATCGCCGCAGTCAGCCTGCTTCCGTTCACCGCGATGGCGGACGGCGACCAAACAAGCTGGGACGGCAAAGCCGCTGGTGAACGCTACGTCGTCACCGGAGACGCAACATCGGACCGCGCTTTGTCGGATGACGAAATTCGCGACATCATTTCGCGCTCAGGCGCAAATGGTGGCAACACGGACGTCCGCTATTTGGGCGGCTCCGAAGTAGCGATCGAAACCACGCTCTGCTGCGAGAATGTCGAAGAGCAGATCGAAACCCGCACAGAGATCGAAGAAACGACTGAATATGTCGATGCGGTCACCCGCCGCGAGATCACTCAGCCGGTTCAACGCACACTGATCCAGCCGATCACACAAGAAGTGCTGCAGGGGTCTGTTGAAGACATCACCGAAGATCGCATCTACGAAACCAATCGCTTGGCGACCCGCTATGAGCGCGATGAAGTTCCGGCCGTGGTTGAGAATTACATCCCACAAGTCACAACTGAAACCGTCGAAGAAGTCACCGAGACTTATTATGACGCGATCACGCGCCGCGAGATCATTCAGCCGGTTGAGCGCACAACTGTTGTGCCTGTTCAGCGCCGGATTATCCGCCCTGTGACAGAGACGATCACCAATGAGATCCGCTACGAGACGAAGACTGCTCCTGTTCAGCGCAACTCTGTCGCGATCCCAGCGACGATCGAAAACATCACTGAAGACATCACGACAGTGACGGAAGAGCAGATCACAGAACGCGTTGTGCCTTATATCGCAACCCGTAACGTCTATCAGCCGAAGACCGTGACAACCGTTCAACCAATCGAGCGTCAAATCCTGCGCGGTACGACTGAGAGCGTCACGCAAGATACGCGCTATGAAGAAGAGCGTCTTCCAGTTCGTGTTGAAACAGTTGCCGCACCACAAGTGGTTGAGACGATCACACCACGTGTCACAGAGCGGACTGTGTTGGAAGTTGAAGACGTGTATATCGACAATGTCACACGCAACATCATCCAGCCTGTCGTGGTCACGACGATCCAACCGGTCGTCAACGAAGTCCTCCAGGGCCGGACGGAAACTGAAACGCGTGCCACACGCTATGAGTCAGAAACGCTTGCCGGCAAGACTCATACAGTTGCGATCCCGGACACAGTTGTGAATTACATCCCGCAACTGACCGAAGAGTATCAAGAAGAGCACTCTGAGACTTATTTCGAGGCGGTTACGCATCGCGATGTCTATCAGCCGGTTCACCGCAAAATCATTCAGCCAGTTGAGATCCGTAAGGTCACTCCAAAAACTGAGACTGTGACGAACGCAACTCGCTATGAGACCGTTCGCGCAAGCTTGGTTGTGCTGAATATCGGCGCACCTTGCGACTGTCACTAAACCCATAATTGTCGGCACTTTGCCGACAATAGACTTGAAACGGGGCTGGCGGGATTTTCCTGCCAGCCCTTTTCTCTATCAGCTACTTGCGAAAACGGTCGGCGCATGCTGATACACGCGGCTGAAAGGTGGAACTGAGATGGCCGGACAAACACTCTACGATAAGATTTGGAACCAACATGTTGTGCGTGAAGACGCGGCGACGGGTGAAGCGCTCCTATTTATCGATCTCCACTTGATCCACGAAGTGACGACCCCGCAGGCCTTTGCTGGCTTGAGATCTGCGGGACGGGGGGTCCGGCGTCCGGATTTAACGCTGGCGGTGGCGGACCATAATACGCCTACCGAAAACCAAGGCTTAGGTCTCGATGGGGTCCGCGATGAAGCGGCGCGCAATCAGTTGGCGGCTTTGACCCGAAATGTTGAGGATTATGGGATCGAGTTCTTTCCCATGGGCCATATCAATAATGGCATCGTCCATGTTGTCGGTCCTGAGCAGGGCCGCACCCAACCCGGGATGACCATTGTCTGCGGCGACAGCCATACCTCGACGCATGGCGCGTTCGGGTCTTTGGCCCACGGGATTGGGACCTCAGAAGTCGAGCATGTTCTCGCGACACAAACCCTGCGTGCGCGAAAAATGAAGAATATGGCGATCGAGGTGAGCGGCACGCTCGCAGATGGGGTGACCGCCAAAGATCTCGCGCTTCATTTGATCGCCAAGATCGGCACCGCAGGCGGAACAGGCTATGTCATGGAATATCGCGGCGAAGCGATCCGGGCGCTGTCCATGGAAGGGCGTATGACCCTGTGCAATTTGTCGATTGAAGGCGGCGCCCGCGCCGGCCTGATCGCCCCGGATGACGTGACCTTTGAGTATATGAAAGGGCGTCCATCGACTCCGAAAGGCGGCGCCTGGGAAATTGCGGAACGGCATTGGCGCACGCTCCACTCTGATGATGACGCGGCTTGGGATGAAGTGATCGCGATCAATGGTTCGGATATCGAACCCACCGTCACATGGGGCACAAGCCCCGAACAGGCCATCCCCCTCTCAGCTTCTATTCCGAACCCAGCTTCGATGAGTGACCCTGTCAAAATGGCGGCTGCGGAACGCGCACTGGACTATCTGGGTTTAGAGGCCGGCGCCAAACTAGCGGGAACGCCGGTGCAGCGTGTGTTTATTGGATCCTGCACAAATTCTCGGATTGAGGATCTGCGTGCCGCGGCCGATGTCGCTAAGTCTGGAAAAGTAGCAGACGGCGTGCGGGCGATGATCGTCCCAGGCTCCGGCCTGGTTCGCGCCCAAGCAGAAGCCGAAGGATTGGATGAGGTATTCGCGGCCGCTGGATTTGAATGGCGTGAACCGGGTTGCTCCATGTGTTTGGGCATGAACCCCGACATCCTAGCGCCTGGCGAGCGTTGCGCTTCGACCTCAAATCGCAATTTCGAAGGCCGCCAAGGCCGCGGGGGGCGCACCCATCTAATGAGCCCGCATCTCGCCGCCAGAGCCGCAATCACTGGGGTCATCGGGGGGTGAAAAGAGTAAGCAAAGAACTTGCGATGGTTTTCTTCGGTTTGTTCGGAATACTCTTCTTGTTTGCGTCTTTGGGGTATGCATTCACATCCGTAGAGCCTTCGAAATTCATTACCTATAAGGGAAAATTACTGTCAGCAGAACAAGTGGCACCGACCAAACGCAGGCGA
Source organism: Hyphomonas sp. ske169 (assembly GCF_056850855.1). NCBI lineage: Bacteria > Pseudomonadati > Pseudomonadota > Alphaproteobacteria > Hyphomonadales > Hyphomonadaceae > Hyphomonas > Hyphomonas sp. ske169. The sequence continues at coordinate 1,800,144 of NZ_CP096146.1, forward strand.
TATCGCCTCATTCGGAGAAAAAGTCGGATAGAAGTTGGAATCCTCTACGATGACTCACATTTTGAGGTCCATATCATTCACTCATCCTTGAATCTGAAGAAACTTGAAGACATTCGGAATCGCTTGGATGCTGCTAAAGGCGAACCAGTCATCGTGAGCTTCCAACCTAATGACAGGACCGTAGCTGAGATTCGGACGCTCACGGGTGAAGTATTGATGCCCGTATCACAACTGAAAGAATCGAACAGATTCACAGCTACAATGCTCGCAATCTCGGGAGCTTTTTTCCTGGCAGTCGGAGTGTTTAGCAATTTGTTGCGAACAAGGGATCACCTTAAAAATGAATAACCTTCATGATTGGACTCCGCGAGAACGCCCGGGGCAATGGCCATTGACCGGAGGTCGCGTGGTGCTCGAGCCGGTCGATTGGGGCGTGCATGCCAACGGGCTGTACGAGGCGATTGCAGCGCCGGATATAGCCGACTTGTGGGACTTTATGCCCCTGGGGCCCTTCAAAGATCAGGCGCAATTTGAAAAAACTTTAACCCACGTTTGCGCTGATTTAGGTTGGGAACTGCTTGTCATACGCAGCGTTAAGGACGGCACTGTTCTCGGAATGGCGGGATATATGCGTATTCGGGAAAGTCATGGCAGTGCAGAGATTGGCTGCGTCTCGTTTGGGCGCGCGCTGAGGCGCACACCAGAAGCAACTGAAGCCATGTATCTGATGGCAAACCATGTTTTCGAAGAACTTGGCTATCGCCGATATGAGTGGAAGTGCCACAATGAAAACGCCGCTTCCCGAAGCGCTGCCGCGCGATTTGGGTTCCAGTTCGAAGGCGTCTTTCGCAATGACATGGTCGTCAAAGGCAAGAACCGCGACACCGCCTGGTTTGCGATGACGGATGAAGATTGGCCGGCCTTGAAATCAGCATTTGAAGCCTGGCTCGATCCGAGTAATTTCGATGCATCCGGTGAGCAGAAAAAGCGATTGGAGGCGTTCCGGTCATGATCACGTCGCTCGATCATTTTGTTTTGCTCTGTCCGGAGATCGAAGCCGCGACCGCCGACTATCAGACCCTGCTCGGCGAGGACCCAGTTTGGCGCGCTGAAACCGCCGACACCGCCTCAACCATATTCGCCGTCGGCAATACAGCCATCGAATTGCTCGCCCCAAACGGGGACGGCGAGACCGCGCAAAAATTACGAGACATGACGAAGGACGGCGCGCAGCTGACCTCGCTCGTCTATCGATCAGATGATATCGGCCAAGATCATCATGATATGGGCCGCCGCGGCCTCAGTCCCGATGAGATAACCGATGGCGCCAGCACGGATGAAAATACCGGTGCGGAACGATCATGGCAGCGATTCCGAATTCCGGATGCGGTAATGGCGGGGATCAAAACCTTCGTGCTGCAAACCGAAACGCCCGTCGTCGCAGCGCACCCCTCACCAGGCTCGGTCTCTGCGCTGGACCATCTGGTCATAAACACGCCAAATCCGGAACGTGCCGTTGCCAATTATGGCGCCAGGCTCGGCCTTCGCTTTGCGCTTGATCGCACAGCAGAGCAGTGGAAAACGCGCTTCCTCTTCTTTCGTCTAGGCGGGCTGACATTGGAAGTCATCAACCGGCTCGGAACCGAGCAAGACATGAGCGACCCGGACCAGATTTGGGGGCTGACCTGGGAAGCCCATGATTTGAAGGCGGCGCATGCTCGCCTTGTACGTACAGGGCTTGATGTCAGCGAAATTCGCACTGGCCGCAAACCTGGGTCTGAAGTGTTCACCGTGCGAAATGGCACGCAAGGCGTTCCAACCCTGTTCATCGCCCATTCCTCACGCTAGACAGCCGATATGAAAGCCTTCACAAAACTTCGCTCAACCGCCGCGCCCCTAATTGATAAGGGCAAGCTGATGGTAAATGTCGACACTGACATGATCATCCCCAAACAGTTTTTGAAAACGACAGAACGCGATGGTCTCGCCGTCGGCCTGTTCCACGAATTGAAGACTTTGGCAGATGGCTCGCCCAATCCCGACTTTGTTTTGAACAAGCCGCACTATCGCGATGCAGGCGTATTGATAGCGGGTGAGAATTTCGGCTGTGGCTCCTCGCGGGAACACGCGCCTTGGGCGCTTCTGGACCAAGGCATTACCTGTGTGATCGCGCCGAGTTTTGCCGATATTTTCTACAATAATTGCGGCAAGAATGGCATTCTCGCCATCGCGCTGCCGATTGAGGTTTGTGACGCTCTGGCAGCTGAAGCTGGCGGCAGCAATAGCGTGTTCGAAGTTGATCTTGAGACCAAAACGCTGACGACGCCAGATGGGGTGGAGCACAGTTTCGATTATGATGAAGGCCGACGCGAAAAGTTGCTCAATGGCTTGGACGATATTGCGCTGACCCTGCAAGCCGAAGACGCGATCTCGGCGTTTGAAACCCAGCGCAAACTGGCTACACCCTGGTTGGAGACCGTCTGATGAAATCCACGATCGCCATTCTATCCAGCGTGTTCCTGCTCAGCGCCTGTATCCCGGATATCATGAATACCAAACCCGAAGTGCGCGGCCTCGAAGGCGCTGCGCCCGTGCAGACCTTCACTGACCCCGAATCTGGCACTGAGGTCACGCTGCGCCCGGGCGGCAAGCTCAATCTGAAGCTCGATTCTAATCCGACCACCGGCTATTATTGGTATCTCAAAGACATTGATGCCTCAAAAGTCGATCAGCTCAGCGATGACTATTTTGCCGACCCGGCGCCTGAAGGCATCACCGGCAGCGGAGGGCACCAGATGTTCGTGTTCGAAGCGCTTTCAACGGGCAAATCTAATTTGGTCCTCTCTTATGAGCGGTCCCCACAAGATGTCGCCGAAACCCTGAAGCTAAAGATAAAGGTGGTGGAATGATTATCGTTGAAGGCAGCGCCAGCATTCCTGAAGGCGCCTGGGACAAAGCCGAAGCGGCGATGAAGAAAATGATCGTCGCCAGCCGGTTCGAAGAAGGCTGTATCGAATACGCCTATCGCCGCGATCTGATCGACACGAACCTCTTGCGGATTATCGAGCGCTGGAAAGACAAAGACGCGCTGATCAGCCATTTCGCTGAACCGCATATGGCGGAGTTTCGCCAAGCGCTGGCGGAAATTGGTCCGCAAGATCTAAAAGTTCGGATGTATGAGGCCGAGCCGGAACCCCTGCCGCTGTAAACGCCGCTCTATTGGTCGCAGTAGACTCCTTACCCACAACCTGGTCTATGGCGCGAAACTCGAATTTCGCTGGATGAGGATGCTATGAGCCAGACCCTGCTTTTGCTGCCCGGAGACGGGATCGGACCGGAAGTCACCGAACAAGCGCGACGGGTCGCGGAAGTGCTCGTCCCCGAGCTTCAGTTTACCGAAGACCTGGTCGGCGGCGCATCGATTGATGCCCATGGCGAACCCCTCACTGTAGATGCCATGGTCAAAGCTAAGTCGAGTGACGCCGTATTACTCGGCGCGGTTGGCGGCCCGAAATGGGCCGACGTCGATCGCCACCTACGTCCAGAAATGGGACTTTTGCAGCTTCGCAAAGGGATGGATACATTTGCGAACCTGCGTCCTGCCTTTTGCTTCCCCGCTTTGGTGGATGCCTCGAGCCTCAAACGCGAGGTGGTCGAAGGCCTCGATATTATGATTGTGCGCGAGCTCACCTCCGGCGTTTATTTTGGCGAGCCGCGCGGATTTGAGCGCGGAATTGGCGATAAGAGCTTTGGCTATGAAACCTCGCGCTACACCAAAGGCGAGATTGATCGCGTCGCGCGCGTCGCTTTTGAAATCGCGCGCGGTCGCCGCGGTGAGGTCGCCTCAACTGAAAAATCCAATGTCATGGAAAGCGGCTTGTTCTGGCGCGAAACCGTGATTGCGCTGCACGAAGCTGAAGGGGACGGCGTGGCCCTCCGCCATGTTTTAGCGGACGCCTGCGCGATGGAATTGGTCCGTGACCCAAAACAGTTTGACGTCATTCTGGCTGGCAACCTGTTTGGTGACATCCTCTCAGACGCAGCCGCAATGCTAACCGGTTCGATCGGCATGCTGCCAAGTGCTTCGCTGAGCTATGATGGCAAGCCCGGCCTGTATGAGCCCGTGCACGGCTCAGCGCCGGATATTGCGGGACAAGGCAAAGCCAATCCCTGCGCCGCGATCTTGTCGCTTGAAATGGCGCTGCGATGGTCTCTCGGGCGTCCTGAAGCGGCGGATAGATTATTTGCTGCGGTTGGCAAAGCGCTCGAAGCGGGCGCCCGCACTGGCGATCTCGGCGGCACACTGTCGACCAGCGAAATGGGCGACGCAATTATCGCCGCGCTTTAGTCGCGCAAAGAATAGCCCTCATCCTGAGCGAAGTCGAAGGACGAGGGCGGTGCAGCTCGGGATAGACATCCTTCGACTTCGCTCAGGATGAGTCGCGCGAAATCACTGATCCCCTCCCTGCCAACCTATTCAGCATTCGCATCCATAGCGAGAATGATCTGGGCATAGCCTTTCGAGAGGCGGCCCATATTCTCAACCGTCAGCCGCTCATTTGTGCCATGAAAGCCGGTGAGGTCTTCGGGCGACATTACCGCCGGCATGAAGCGGTAGACACTATCGGTGATCGCGGTCGCGTACCGTCCATCTGTTGCGCCAAGGACCAGGCCAGGCGCCACGGGTGCGCCGCTTGAATCAGCCGCCACCGCATACAGAACACCAAAGGCGAGATTGTCCATCGGACTGACCGGAGAGGCGCCAGCGCCGCGAATACCGGTGCGGCCATAGGTGATTTCTAGGCCTTCAATGTCTTTGGTGACCTCTTTGATATGCGCCAGAATGCTCTCTTCCGTATCCTTTGGGTGGATCCGGAAATTGATAATCGCGGTCGCGCGTTGGGCCAAAACGTTCTCTTTCGCCGAGCCGGTCAGCATAGTTGGCGCAGTGGTTGTTCGGATCATTGCATTTGCCGCTGGCGTCTGTCCGAGCGCACCTTTCAAATAGCCGCCAAACAGCCATTGATTGGCAAAGGCCATGCGTTGCACAAAGGGCATGTCTGCCCCGGTTGCTTTGAACAGGCCCGAGACCAGCGGGTTGTTCAAATCCGCGCTCATTTGGTTTTCATCCAGCGCGATCAAAGCCCGCGACAGGCGCACAGTGGCGCTATTGCGCGGCGGCGTCGAGGAATGCCCGCCTTCCGCGGTGACGGTCAGCTGGAAGGTCACATAACCCTTTTCCGCAACCCCAACAAAGGCAACCGTGCTGCCAGTAAGGGGATTGTTCTCAATCGCCATAAAGCCCTCATCAAGCGCCATGATCGGGGAGATGCCGCGAGACTTGAGCAGCTGAACGCCAGCGGATGCGCCTGAACCAGAGACTTCTTCATCATGGCCGAGCATGAGGAGGATGGTGCGCTTAGGCTGAAACCCTTCAAGCGCAAGTGCATTCAAAGCTTCGAATAGGCCAACCATCGAGCCCTTATCGTCAATCGCGCCCCGGCCATAGACATAGCCATCGAGGATATCCCCAGAGAAGGGATGCGCGCCCCAATCTTCTTCGGTTCCAATATTGACCGGTACGACGTCTTGGTGCGCCATGAGCAGCAGCGGATCCAAGCTCGGGTCACTGCCGGCCCAGGTATAGAGCAAACTATCGCCGCCCGGGATGGTCTCTTTGTTCGCCGCGGCGTGGAAGGCTGGATAGGTTTCTTCCATCCAGGCCTGCATTTCAAGCCAAGGACCTTCTTGGCCTTCCCGAGGATCGCCGGGCGCGACGGTGATCGTGCGGAATTGGATCGCTTCGCCGAGATGTTCAGCCGCCACCATCGCATCAAATTCGGGGACGTCTGGAAGCACAATCTCGCGCACATCTTGCGGGGCGCCGCCATAATTGAATGTGCGCACCAAAATGATGCCAATGACAAGGATCAGAACCCCGCCGAGCCCGAAAAGAACACGTTTGACCATGCTGGCCGCCTCCCAAATCTTTCCCAGAGTTTGGCGAGCAGAGCAGGAATTAGCAAGGATCACCTTGCGCGAGCTATGTCGCGCAGGACCAATCGACCCATCTAAGCGTTATAAAGGCGCGCGTTTAGTTGGCGCTGTTTGGGCAAGCGCAAGAGGGGCCACAATCCTTACACGCGCAAGTGCCTGTCTCCGCCTTTGGTCACTCCTGTGATTTCGAGTGCTGAGCCGACATAAGCGAGCGGCTTAAGTCGCCCTAAACCGGTCGCTGACGGTAACGCCGTCAGATGTAAGGCTTTGCATTTTTTCGACTTTGTTCCATGGTCCCTTAAGAAAGAGATTGGGGACAAGAATGCTGCTTCGCCGCGTTACAAAACACGTCAAAGATCAGAACTGGTTCGCAGTCGGGATCGACTTCGTCATCGTTGTGATTGGTGTCTTCATCGGTATTCAGGTCGCCAACTGGAATGAGGCGCAAGGTGATCGCCAGCGCGAAACTCTCATTCTTCAGAATATTGCGAATGACCTCCGATCCGACATTGCCAGTTATGAGACCGCATTGGATGGCGCGTATGGAAAAATTACGGTTATTAACTACACTCTGGAGACCGCGTCCGTCCAGAATGATAGAAATTTAAACTTTCTTTCCGGGATCGATGGCGTCGAATACGAGGAATTCGTGGAAGCTTACTTTGGCGGCCGTACGAAGGAATTCGATGACGCCGTCGGGACTTTGGATGGCGAGTTATGGGGATACTCCGTTCTTGTAGGTAATGCACAGCCTAGCACAACCGCATTTGACGTATTGGTGAGTGGCGGGGAGCTGGGTTTGCTCCAGGACGAGGGTCTTGTGCGAGATTTGCAAAATTATCGCTATCTCACCGGAGCATTGATCAAAGCACAAGATGTAACGTTACGACCCGCTCGGAATCGCGCGATAGACGTTGGGATAGAGCACGGCCTGTCTCCATACTATGGTTTAGAGAAGGCAGAATTTTTAAATTTAGTTGCGGAGAGTCCATCACTCATTGCCACCCTGCGCACTCAACTTGGTTGGGGGCAAGGACATTTGACGATGCTCGGCGGCGCTCACAACAGCGCCACGTCATTGCTGGAGCAGATAGAATTGCAATTAGGCGTCACTGAGGACGACGATACTTAGTTCGCTCGGCAGTCTTGCGAGCCGAATTGACTGCGAATGCGGCGCTAACCGAGAGGCCTTAACTCGCCCCAGAACCACCTCTTAGCTAAATGGCAGGAAGCGCTCTGAAATGGACTCTTAACTTCAGCCAGATCAAAGCGCGATCAGAAGAATCGCGAATTCGACTTCGCACCGAAACACAATCGTCAGAAAATTCTCGGCGCCGATTTCACTCGGCCATTAAGGCCTGATAGGCCGCCATCACCAGCGATAGGCCTCGCACATCGCCGGTCGTGCCTTGTTCCATCCGGTTCATGACATAGGAAATGCAGAGCCGCGCGTCTTGGTCGACAATCACGATCGACCCGCCATACCCGCCCCAATAAGCAATATGCTTGTTAGGCCCAAGCGGGGCAGCGGGATTGTTGAGTCCATAGCCCATGCCAAACATCACCGGGATGCCTAGAACCAAGTCCGTTCCATTCGATTGCGGCTCAAATATGCGTCGGGTGCCAGCTTCAGACAGGATCCGTTTGCCAAATGCCTCACCGCCATTGGCCATCGCGGTTTGCGCGCGGACAATGCTGCGGGCATTGCCATGGCCGTTGGCTGCAGGGATTTCAGCTTTGCGCCAACCCGGCTCCATCGCTCGGGTCGCTTCAATTGGCGGGTTGGCAAAAGTTTTGGACGCCACGGATCCATCATTGGCCGGGCGCACATTTTCAGGCGGCGGCGTGAGCGGTGAGATACGCGAGGCGTGCTCGTCTCCAGTGCCAATATGGAAATCAGCGCCCAAAGGTCCGGCAATTTCGCTTGCGAAAAAGGCGCCAATCGATTGGCCCGTCACGCGTCGCACGATTTCACCGATCAAATGGCCTTGAGTGAGCGCGTGATATCCAGAGGCCGTCCCCGGCTCCCACCACGGCGCTTGAGCGGCCAGTTCGCGGGTTATCCAGTCCCAGTCATACAAAGCGTCGCCTTCGACTTTCGTGTCCATGCCGGACAAGCCCGCCATATGAGATAGAAAGTGGCGGACCTCGACTTTGTCTTTTCCGGCCGCCGCAAATTCGGGCCAGTATTTCGCGGCGGGGGCATGAAGATCGACCTCGCCTCGATCCGCCAAAACCAGCAGGCTCATGGCCGCCATGGTCTTGGTGCTCGACCAGACATTGGTGATTGTGTTTTCGTCCCAGGTCTGGGTTTTGTCGCGTGACAAATGCCCCGCCCAAAGGTCGACCACAAATTCCCCTTCATGAGTGATCGCGACGCTGGCGCCAATCTCGTCATGGGCAGTGAAATTCGTTTCGAACGCGGTTTTCACGCCCGCAAATTTGTCGGCGCAATGGCCATGGATTTCTACCAATGTTTCCTCCTAATTGGCCCCTAGACGTCAGGACGCCAGTGTTCCGGCGCGAGTTCAAATCCTGAAAATTCAAAGCCCGGCGCCACCACGCACGAGACCAGTGTCCACGCGCCAAGGCTCTCTGCGGTTTGCCAATGATTGGCGGGCACGGTGAGCTGCGGCCGCTGTCCGGCGCGGAGATCAGGCCCCAGCACATGCGCCGCTGACCCTGTGCCGTCCGGCGGCGACAGGGTCAGCGCAAGCGGCCCGCCAGCGTGCCACAGCCAATGCTCTTCAGCATCGACGCGGTGCCAGGCCGATACTTCATCAGCTTGCAAGAGATAATAGATTGCAGTTGAGCTTGCGCGCTCGTCGCCGGGGCTGCGATAGGTTTCGGCATAATGTCCGCCTTCGGGATGGGCTTTCATGCCGAGCAGGCGAATAATTTCACTAGCGCCAAAGTCCCCCGACAGAGCGACCACTAGAACCGATCCTTCCGCCCACGAATCTCGCCAAAGGTCGCAGCGGCATCCCCAGGATGACCCATCGCGGCTTGCAATTCTGGCACGTCAGCGCGGAGGAAAGGATTGGTGTCTAGCTCGCGCGAGAGCTGAATTGGCACCGTCCGCTCCCCACGGCTTCGCTTATCATCAATCTCGGCGATGTAGGACTTTAGCGCGGCATTGCCGGTTTCGATCGTTTCAGCAAAACGGGCATTGGCTTGGGTATATTCATGCGCGCAATAGAGCGTGGTTTCAGGCGGCAGGGCTTTGATCGCCATCATCGAGTTCCACATCATCGGCATATCACCTTCAAACACCCGGCCACAGCCAAGCGCGAAGACTGCATCGCCGACAAAGGCTGTCTTCTGATCCGGCATATGAAACGCAATATGGCCAAGCGTGTGGCCCGGAACATCAATGATCTTCGCAGTCATGGCGCCTAGCGCGACCGTATCGCCGCCGCCAACCGGGCGATCAATGCCCGGGATTTTCTCAGCTTCGCCTTTTGGACCAATGATTGTGCAGCCCGTGGCCTCTTTGATTTTGAGATTGCCGCCGGCATGGTCCGGATGCCAATGGGTGTTCCAGATCGCAGTGATGGTCCAGCCTTGGGCCGCTGCCTCCTCCAAATACTTGTCAGCATCTGGCGTATCAATCGCTGCGGTTTCCCCAGAAACCGGGTCGTGAGCGAGATAGCCATAATTATCACTTAAGCAGGGGAATTGATGTATGGTCAGCATGATCCCATCTCCTGGGTAGAAACAATTGAAAAGACTAGAGCCATATGCGCCAGCCCGCGGCAACCCTAGAAGCCTTTTACGCAACCCGTCTTGGGCAATGCGCCGCGCGTTTGATGTCAGAACGAATGACGGATCTTTGGGGCAATTGCGACGGTCAACGGGTGCTCGGGATAGGATTTCCTAGCCCGCTTTTGCCGCTTTGGCAGGCGGAAGCTGCATGTTGTCTCGGGGCGGTTCCAGAGGAGATTGGCGAGGTTCGATTATCGATTGAGCGCGGCCAGACCTTATGCGTTGCACCGGAACACAGATTGCCTTTTCCAGAAGGTCTATTTGATCGGGTTTTCTTGCTGCATGCTTTGGAAGAAGCTGACAGCCCAAGACAATTATTGCGTGAAGCTTGGCGCGTTCTAGCGCCCGAAGGACGGATCGTGGTGGCCGTTACCAATCGCCGCAGCTTATGGTCATTGGTAGATAGCAAACCGTTCGGGCATGGTCGGCCGTGGACGCGCGGGCAATTGGTGCGGTTTCTGAATGACAGTCTGTTCCAAGTCACCGCCTCGACAACCGCAGTCCACATGCCGCCGCTTGATTGGCGCTTGATCACCGCCGCTTCGAAATCTTGGGAGCGCGCGGGCGAGCTCGCTTTGCCGGGTCTCGGCGGCATTGTTTTGGTGGAGGCGGTCAAACGCCTTTATTCAAAACCAAGTGGAAGCGCGGCGGCACCGGTCACAAAAGCTGTAAAGGCGAGCAAACCCAAGCCTGTCATGCCTAGAAAACTAGCAGGGCGCATCCGCGCTGACGATGGCGAAAACCTTAGAATTGACGTCACATCTCAAGCCAGTACCAGTACAACAAATTCTGCAATCGGAGGCGGGCCAACATGAAACTCGTAACAGCTATTTTCAAACCAAGCCGTCTGGATGCTGTGATTGACGCGCTGGGTGAGGCGGATGTGTCTGGCCTCACAGTCTCAGAAGTTCGCGGCTATGGCCGCCAGCAGGGCAAAACCGAAGTTTATCGCGGCGCCGAGTATGAAGTCCGGTTGTTGCCAAAGGTGAAGGTCGAAGTGGCCTGCGCTGCTTCACAAACCGAACGCGTCGTCGAAGCGATTACCAATGCCGCCAATACAGGCACAATTGGCGATGGGAAAGTGTTCGTGGCTGATCTCGAAACCATCGTTCGAATTAGGACAGGCGAGCGCAACGAACAAGCGATCGGCAACTAAACTCGATCTCAGACAATTATTTCCTCGTAATCGCGGGGTCATGGCTTAAGTCGTGACTTCGATTGATAAGAGGCGAGGTATGAAAGTCGCAATCATTGGGGCAGGCTTGGCGGGTTTAACCCTCGCCAGCCGACTAGCGGCGCGCCACGATGTGTCCGTGTTTGAAAAAGCGCGCGGTCCTGGCGGCCGGATGTCGACGCGCAGAGCTGATCCATACGCGTTTGATCACGGCGCTCAATATTTTACCGCTGAAACAGACCGGTTCCGAGCCTTCTTGCAGCCGTTTCGCGAGACAGGATCGATCGCACCATGGCCGGAAACGGTCGAGCTGGTTGGTGGCGCGCGCCTCTCGAGCAAAGAGAAATGGGTTGCAGCCCCAGGGATGAACGCGCTTTGCAAAAAGCTCGCAGAAGACCTGTCGCTCCAAACTCAAGTTCACGTAGAGCGCCTCAAGCGCGGGCCAGACGGTTGGTCTCTGATCGATTTAAACGGCGCCAAGATTGGTCCGTTTGATTGGGTCGTCTCAACCGCGCCCAGCGCTCAAAGTGCAGCTTTGTTGCCCAAGAATTTCACCGGTCAGTCAGAGCTTCAAAAAGCAGAGATGATGGGCTGTTTCGCGCTCATGCTCGGGTTCGAATCCCCGCTGGATTTAGCCTGGACGGCGCTGAAATCTGGCACGCCGCCGATTGGCTGGATGGCGATCAATTCCGATAAGCCAGGCCGACCGACGCCTTGTTCGCTCTTGATCCAATCCGACAATGAATGGGCGGAGGCGCATTTGGAATCTGATCCAGATCAAATCCGCGCAACGCTTTTAGAGGCTGCGTCTTCGCTCGCGGGCACAGATCTTTCCATTGCGCCCCACCAAGCCATGCATCGCTGGCGCTATGCCGCGACAAGAAAGTCAACGGACGCGCCGTTTTTACTGGACTCGGAATTGCAACTCGCCGCCTGCGGCGATTGGTGTCTCGGCGGCAAAGTCGAAGCGGCTTTTTTAAGCGCATCAGAGCTTGCAGATGAGTTTGACACCCTTTCAGGCACTTGATTTTCGCGCCTGTTCCCGGCAGGTCAGCTAGCTCAATGATGGAGACCAATGATGACCGGCCCTAAAGCGCTGCCGAATATCCTGGAAATCACGCCCTGTAAAGGCGGCCAAAAACTGGTTGGCGCGCATAAGCTTTCCTCCAATGAGAACCCGCTTGGCTGCAGCCCGGCGGCGCAAGCGGCCGTGATCGAAGCTGCCAAACATATGGAACTTTATCCTGACGGAGCGGCGAGCGCATTGCGCGAAGCGATTGGCGCCAAATACGGCATCGAGCCTGACCGGATTGTTTGCGGTGCTGGCTCGGATGAAATCTTTCAGCTGCTCGGTCGTGCTTATCTTCGGCCCGGCGACAATATCGTGCAAAGCCAACACGGCTTCTTGGTCTATCGCCTGATCGCTCAACAAGCTGGTGCCGAAACCCGGAGCGCGCCTGAGATTGACCTGACGACCAATGTCGACGCAATGCTCGAACAGGTCGATGCGAACACCAAAATTGTCTTCCTCGCCAATCCGAACAATCCAACCGGCAGTTATATTCCTTATTCCGAAGTGAAGCGCCTGCACGCCGCCTTGCCGGAAAATGTCTTGCTGGTTCTGGATGGCGCGTATGCCGAATATGTCCGAAAGAACGACTATAGCGCCGGAATGGAACTGGCTGGAGAAATGCCGAATGTGCTGGTCACCCGGACATTTTCCAAGATTCACGGCCTGGCGGCGTTGCGCCTCGGCTGGGCCTATGGGCCAGAAAGCGTCGCGGATGCTCTGAACCGCACACGCGGTCCGTTCAATGTCAGCGCAGTTTCGCAAGCGGCCGGCATAGCGGCTTTGAACGACGACACGTTCATGGCCAAATCGGTCGAGCATAATGAGGCTGAGCTGGTTCGGGTGAAATCCGCGGTTGAAAAGGCCGGGTTCAAAACCTTCCCCAGCGTCGGAAATTTTGTGTTGATCGAGTTTCCTGAGGACGCTGGCCGAACCAGTGCCGAAGCCGACGCGTTTTTACGCGGCGAAGGGATCGTGATTCGCGACGTGAATGTTTACGGATTGCCGACCTGCCTTCGTGCCTCAATCGGCACGGTTGAGCAGAATGATGATTTGATCGCCGCGATTGAGAAATTCTCGAAAAGCTAATGGCCGATCCTGAGTTTAAACGCGTCGCCATTATCGGGATTGGCCTCTTGGGGTCATCGATCGCGCATGCTGTGAACGCTTATGGCGGCGCTGAACACATCTCCTTGTGGGACAGTTCAGAGGACGTGCGCACCCGCGCGAAACGCGTTGTTCCGGGCGAGGTCTTTGACACAGCCGAAGGCGCGGTCATGAATGCCGATTGCGTCATCCTGTGCACGCCCGTTGGTGTTTTAAAAGAAGTCACGGCGCAGGTCGCTAGTCACTTGTCGGTCGGAGCGATCTTGACCGATGTCGGCTCGGTAAAAGCGAAAGCCGCGGCCGACATGGCAGAGGCGTGCCCCGAAGGTGTCCATCTTATCCCTGGACACCCGATTGCAGGGACTGAGAAATCTGGTCCGGAAGCAGGCTTTGCAAGCCTATTCCAAGAGACGTGGCACATCCTAACGCCGCGAAAGAACGCATCCACCGAATACAATGCAGCCGTGGCTCGGCTGACCGCGTTTTGGCAACGGCTTGGAGCGAAAGTTGAAACCATGGGCGTGGATCGACACGATCGCGTGCTCGCCATCACATCGCACCTGCCGCACTTGATTGCTTACAATATCGTTTCGACCGCCTATGATATGGAAAGCGTCGAGCAAGGCGAAGTGGTCAAATATTCTGCGGGCGGCTTCCGCGACTTTACGCGGATCGCCGCATCAGATCCAACCATGTGGCGCGACGTGTTTCTCACCAATAAGGATGCTGTGCTCGAAACCTTGGGCCGGTTCAGCGAGGACCTTGCTGCCCTGCAACGCGCCATTCGTTGGGGTGATGGCGACATGTTGATGAAGGAATTCTCTCGCGCCCGCGGGATTCGAAAAGCGATTATTGATGCCGGTCTAGATACGGCGGAAGCCGATTTTGGGCGCCGCCACATCGATCTTGACCAAGAAGAGTGAACGGGCGCCGCTCCCCTTTAAAACGCCGCCCGTTCCTAAGCCGCAATTAAGCGACCCCTTCGCGCTGAGCATCGTGCGCCTACGGACGTGCACATCAACTCTCGCGGTCGGACGCCTGCGGATCTTAGCGATACTCGATCACCTCACCTGTCCCCGTCCTGTAATAAGCATTACAGGAAGCAAGATGAATGAACGCGTTGTAATGTGTTAGCGACCGTTCATTTTGAGTTGTGTTCTGTTCAGGTTCATTTGGACGTGCTGAAATGCACGCGTCTCAGATCGGGAGAGGAGGACGAGCTTATGATGAAATGGGCTGCGATTTCAGCTTTGGCATTGGTCGGCGCCTGCGCGACACAATCGCCATACGGACCGGCCACCCGCGATGGCGGCGCTGGCTATTCTGTCTTACCGATCGAGAATAACCGTTTTCGCATCACCTACACGGACACCAGTATAGAACTGGCACGAAGTAGAGCCTTAAGGCGCGCGGCCGAGCTCACACTAGAGCGCGGAGATGACTGGTTCCAAATCGTCACCGCCTATAGCGACACGGGCGAACTCTCTGGCGGCGGATCGTCTGTCTCGATTGGCGGATCTGGCGGCTCAAGCGGCCGCAGCAGTGTCGGAGTCGGTGTCGGGATTGCGCTCCCGCTCGGCGGCGGATCGAGCTCGGTCGAACATGTGATGGAAATCGTCACCGTCAGCGGCGCTAAACCAGACAATCCGGACGCTTATGACGCATCTGATGTCTTAGCCAATCTAGGCGGCGCTTAAGCCGCCGGGAGCCTCTGGAAAGCTAAACGCGCAGGCCTGTTTTGTCGCGATAGATGGTCAGCAGGTCTAATTGGCTGTCGGTCGGGTCACCTTCAGCTTCTGATATCGCCACCAGCATGCCATCAAGATCGACCAGCTCTTTCGCGGTCATGCCAGGTGATTGGCGCACAAAATCGGTCATCTTGGACATCACCACATGGCTTGCACCGCCATTCCGAGACAGCCAACCTGCTTGGCCAATCAGCGCATTCGCATCAGCCTCATCGAACTCGAAATGATGCATCACCTCACCGCGGATCGCAGCCTCCTGGCGCTCGGTCAGCGTCCCGCGGGCTTGCGCGATCTCTAGCATTAAGATGGTTGCGGCTTCGCGCGGATCATCGACCACCGCCAAACCGCCTTTGCCCGTTTTATTCTTGAAACGCATTTTACGCGGCAGGTTAGCAACAGTTTCAGCGACCTTGCGGCCATCCTTGGCGACTTCCTGCAGCGCTTTTATGCGCCAGTACCACACCGCTATGAACCCAAAAAATCCGATAAGGATCGCAAGAAACTGCATCAATGCCGCCCGTTCAATATTAAGCTATCGTAACCGCAATCCAACATGGATTGAAGTCAACTATTGGCTCTGTCATGATCTTGGCATGACTTTGGATGAATACAATGACTTTTGTATGGCGCTTCCGGCAACAAGCCGGGTTGTGCAATGGGGCGGCAGTCATGTCTGGAAGGTTGGCGGCAAAGTCTTCGCCGTGGCCGGATGGGGCGATGAAGATGTCTTTGCTGTGACGTTTAAAGTCACACCACTCTCGTTCGAGATCTTAAGTGAGCAGCCAGGTCTACGCCCCGCGCCCTATCTTGCCTCGCGCGGGATGAAATGGATCCAGCATTATGCAGCGCCCGGCCTGAAGGATGAAGATCTCAAGGCCTATATAGAAACAAGCCACCGGCTGGTCGCCGATGGCTTGTCTAAAAAGAAGCAAAAAGAACTGGGTCTTTTCGTCGCCTAGTTTATTGGCTCCCGCCACCTGCGTCAGCGGCTAGGCCTTCAGCATTGTGCGCTTGTTGTACGACATAGGCGCGGATCGCTTCGACCTCGTCTTCTGACAATACATCTGCAAATGAAACCATGCCGATGGACTGCAAATTGCCGTCAATGAGGACGCCTTTCCAGGACTCTGCATTCATTGTGTAAGCCGACCAACGCAGGTCTGGAAGAACGCCTGAGCTTGCCGCGAACGGCCCGTGGCAGACCGTACAATTACGTGCATAATGGATCAGACCTTCTGCGAGTTGGCCTTCAGTGCCAAACTGCTCCGCTTTCGGCGTCGCCTCGACCATGGCCACGTCGAGATCTGCGATGGCGCCGGTGCCACCGAGCTTAAAGGTGACGACTTTACCAACTGAAGGCGGCACTGCATCGGGCGCAGCGAGCGCGCCAGTTGCAAGCAGATAAGCCGAGCCCCATCCGGTCGTAATGGTCACATATTGTTCGCCATCAATTTCGAATGTGCCAGGACCTGAGGCCGCACCGGACTTCACATCTTGAACCCAAAGCTCTTCGCCGGTCGCAGCATCATAAGCCGCGAACTCGCCGTTCAATTTACCTTGGAAGACGACCCCGCCTGCGGTTGAAAGCACGCCGCCATTCCACGGACCGTCATGCTCAACTGTCCAACGCGCTTCTTGCGCAACCGGATCCCAAGCAATCAGACGGCCTTTCAGGCCCGAGCGTAGGAATTTGGCAACTTCACCCGGAAGGACTTGCGGCACGCCAGCGGCGAAATCTGCGCCCGTATTCCACTTCGAAGAATTGTCTTGGAAGCGCAGATCCGTAGCATAGGCCTGCGGAATTTCCTGAGCCGGAATATAAGCCAGGCCAACATCCGGATTGAATGCCATTGGATGCCAATTGTGCCCGCCAAGCGGGCCAGGGGTCTGCAAGTATGGGATTTCAGAATAGCGCGCGTCTGGCACCTCAATCGGGCGACCATCCTCAGTCAGCCCGGTGGCCCAATTCATCGGCACGTAATTATTGCCAGAGATGAACTCACCCGTCGTCGCATCGAGAACGTAGAAGAAGCCATTCTTCGGGGCTTGCATCACAACCCGCCGATCAGCGCCATTCGCGCCCAAAGGCAAAGTGGCAATGATTAGCGTTTGGGTTGCCGTGTAATCCCAATTATCGCCCGGCGTGGTCTGGAAGTGCCACTTATATTCGCCGCTATCAGCGTCGACGGCCACGATGGACGAGAGGAAGAGATTGTCGAGACCCGACGGGTCGCGAAGCGTTTGATTCCAAGGCGAGCCATTGCCGACGCCAAAGATCACGGTGTCATTCTCTTCATCGTAGATAATAGAGTCCCAGACGGTGCCGCCGCCGCCATCGGTGGTCCAAGCCCCCGTATCGCCCCAAGAGACATTTCCGATCGTCTCAAAAGCACTGTCAGAGGCCGCGCCATCTGGCTGTTTGTCAGCGCTCGGAACGGTATAGAAACGCCAAATCAGTTCGCCGGTTTCCGCATCTAAGGCGTTAAGGTAGCCGCGCACCCCAAGCTCTGCGCCGCCATTTCCGATCAGGACTTTGCCATCGACCACGCGAGGCGCGCCGGTAATCGTATAAGGTTTGGACTGATCCACGGTGACTTTCGACCAGATCCGCTCGCCCGTTTTCGCGTCGAGCGCTTCGACGCGGCCATCAATCACGCCAAGGTATAGCTTGCCTTCATAGACGGCGACGCCGCGATTGACGACGTCACAACAGGCGTTCACACCCACGGCTCGGTCAACATCGGGATCATAGACCCAAAGTTCTTCGCCGGTTTTTGCATCCAAAGCGTACACGATAGACCAAGCCGAGGTCACATACATCACGCCGTCAATCACAATCGGGGTCGATTCCACGCCGCGCGAGGTGGCGAGATCATAGGTCCAGGCCACACCGAGATCAGCGACATTTTCCTTGCTGATGCCGGTGAGCGGCGAATGCCGGGTTTCTTCCCGATCAAATCCATAGCCGAGCCATTCAGCCGGCGTCGCTGCCGCATTGTTTAATCGGTCGTCTGAGACGTCTGCAAAAACCGCCTCTTCTGTCGAAGTTTCGGCGGTTGCCGCAGTATCGCTGGCATCGGACGCTGGGCTCTGTTCGCCTGAACAGGCGGTCAGCACAAATAAAGACGCAGCCAAACCGGCCGCAATGTTTAGCGGTTTCATGAACGCTTCCTCGTTTCCTCACTCTGGGCGTCTGACGCGCCGTTTTAGGGTTCTTACACTAGACGAGATCGACGTCCAGTCGAGACACGACCCAGCGGCAAGTGTCGAAACTGACAAAAAACGTGGTCACATTTTTGATTTTCAGCCGTCCCTGGCCGACCGCCTTGGTCAAAGGCTAAACGCTTAGAGCGCGGCTTTCAGATCCGATTGAGCTGCCTCAATCGCCGCGGCAATCAGAGATTCCCATTCGCTGATCGAGCCAGCGGTTTCAGACCCGCTTGGAAACGACACCGATCTCGACGCATTCACGCAGCCGCCTTCACCAGACACAAAACTAACCACCGCCTCGGATGCGCCAGCGCCTTGAGCGCCATAGCCCGGGACGAGAAACAAAGCTCTAGGCGCGAGCGCGCGGAGTTTGCGCGCTTCATCTGGCCCCGTCGCGCCGGTCACCAACATCAGGCCCGACCACCCGCTCTCACCCTGTAAGCGTTCAATCATTGGCGCTAGGTTTTCAACCACGCGCGCATAAAGCGGCGCGCCTTCAAGATCTCGCGCCTGATAGTCTGCATTTCCAGGATTGCTAGTCCGCGCGAGGACGATGACGCCTTTTCCTGAGGCCTCGGCCACGCGCACGTGCGGTTCAATTGTATCAAGGCCCATATACGGGTTCACGGTCAGCGCATCACAGGCAAATGGCGCGTCTTTCGCGAGATAGGCGGCGGCATACCCTTCCGCTGTCGAGCCGATATCGCCGCGTTTGGCATCCGCGAGCACCAAAAGGCCAGCTTCCTTCGCCGCGTCGCAAACGCGCGCTAAAGCGCGCATTCCTTGCCAGCCATGACGTTCAAACAGCGCCACTTGCGGCTTAATGATACCGGTCCGGCCTGCAGCGACCTTAACCAGTGCGATGCCCCATTTCTCGAGGCCTTCAGGCGTATCTCCGCCAAATAAGTCAGGGATTCGGCCCGCATGAGGGTCAATCCCAACGCAAAGCGGGCCATGCGCTTTCGCGGCAGCAACAAAACGATCAGCGAATGTCATGGTCTACTCATCTACGCTGCAAGCGACTTTGACCACCTGCAAATTGCGGCGCGCATGATCGGCCTCATGGCCATAGGTCGATGCAGAAAATTCCCGTGCAGGCTCTCCCAGTGTCTGGGCGCCCGTGGCTTGAATGAACGCCGCAACGGCTTCTGGTGCGGCCGTGTAAATCCGTCCCCGACGTGCGCTTTCGGCAACGATCACGCCGCGCACATTGCCGTCTTCATCATAGACAGGGCCGCCGCTTAAGCCGCCGAGCGAGCCCATCAATCCCCGCGTGCGGCCGGTTTCCGCCCAAGCTAAAACCGATTCGCTGCTTGACCGGCGGCCGCGCGAAATCAGGTTCGACCGCGCCAAAAGCCGAGAAGCCGCCTCGCCAGGCCGGCCTTGCGGATAGCCGACATGGAACCCGTAAGAGCCAATGGTGAGATCATTCTGCGTATTCATCGGCGCCGGGTTGGGGCTGGTTTCAGTCTCGATCAGGGCGAGATCAAATTGCTCAGATACGATGATGCTGCGTGCGGGGTCGTACTGGCCAGGCGCGACCAAGAGCGAGACATCATTGCAGCCGTCAACCACATGCCGGGCGGTTAGCCATTGGCCTTGTCCATTGATCGCGAAAGCCGTTCCGATGCCGTTCTTTGGGGCTGTCACCTGAACCAAGACCCGCTCATCAAAGGCTGAGGGCGGCGGCAACATCGCGCCTTCTTCCTTGATGGCTTCAGGCGGCGGCGGCGGCGCATCATCAGAGCCACCATCAAAAATTGCCCACAGGACGACGCCGAGGACGAGCGCGTAAATGACCCAATCCGGGATCAGTCTCAGCACAATCAGTCGCTCCTCTTACACGCGTCCAAGATTCGGATCCCAAAGACCGGCAGCGAGCAACAGCGCGACGGAAATTTTCGCGGCGATCAACACGATCGCGGCTCCGGCCTCGTCATTTTGAATACGAGTGGGAATATCGCGCAAAATCATGTCGATAATACGGTAGGTCAAAAGTTGCAGAAGCAAGGCAACAGTGCCCCAGAGGAGAAGGTCGACCAAAGTCAGGCTCGATGCCAAGCAGGAAGCAATCGGGATGGCGAGTCCCGCAATCGCGCCTGCGAGTGCGAGGCCCGCTGCGCCATTTCCGCCGCGCACCAAAGCCAGCTCTTTCCAAGGCGTGAGCAGAATGTAAATCGTGCTCGCGACCAGCAGCAAAATGCCTGCTGTACCCGTCATTAAGAGAAAATCTGGGAAGCCTTGGCGAAAAGATTCAAACGTTGCCGTCATGGGTAAAAGTCTCGCCTATTAAGCCATCTCTAATTGCTCTAACCAAGGCCGGTGCAGCACTCAAGATGAAAGGACGCAAAATGCTTAAGGGAAAGACCGCGCTCGTCACCGGGTCGACCAGCGGAATTGGGTTGGGAATCGCCAAAGCCCTCGCGGAGCAAGGCGCCGATATCGTCCTCAGCGGCCTCGCCACCGACTCAGAAGCCGAGGCGCTGAAAGATGAAATCGCCGACACTTATGGTGTAAAGGCTGGCTTTTCCGGAGCCAACTTGACCGATCCAGATGCGATTGAAGGCATGATGGGCTATGTCGCGCGGGACTTTGGCGGCGCCGATATTCTCGTCAACAATGCTGGCGTGCAGCACGTGTCGCCAATTGAGGACTTCCCCGTATCGCGATGGGATTTGATCATTGCGCTCAACTTATCCGCTGCATTTCATACAACCCGGATGGCGATCTCGGGGATGAAAGAGAAAGGCTGGGGGCGCATCATTAATACCGCATCCGCGCATGCGCTGGTCGCGTCGCCTTATAAATCAGCTTATGTCGCGGCCAAACATGGGATTGCCGGCCTGACGAAAACGGTCGCCTTGGAAGGGGCTGAGCATGGTGTGCGCTGCAATGCGATTTGCCCGGGCTATGTCTACACGCCTCTGGTGGAGGGCCAGGTCGCCGATACAGCAAAAGCACGCGGCATTACCGAAGAGGAAGTCAAACGCGATGTCCTCCTTGCGGCCCAACCGACCAAAGAATTCGTCACAACCGAACAAATCGGCGCCTTCGCGACTTTCCTATGTTCTGTCGGTGGAGACGGTATCAATGGCGCCATATTGAGCATGGACGGAGGCTGGGTGGCACAATAATCCGGTTACGGATGAAACGCCTGCCTTTGATCGATAAAACCTATTGCATAGCCAGCTGTAATTGGATCACGAAATGACCGTTCATATGATTGATCTCACTTCTGTAATCCGTTAGCCAGCGAGTCGATTGGGCGTCAATCGAGCGAGCTTCGGAGCTTTCATGTCACTTGCTGGTTATGAGATTTTCGCCCTGATCGGTTTTTTCTTTGCCGCTTATGCCGTCATCGCAAATGACTCGATCCAAACGCTCGGGACATTCCTTGCCTCAAACTCGCACCGGCCTTGGTGGCTCCTTTGGATGTTCGCTGCTGGGATCATGGTGGCGGCGCTCGTTTTCCAACTTTTCTATGGCGGCGGCGACATCGCCGATGGGAAGCTGAACAAAATTCCGTATCCAGAAGGCGGCATTGAATGGTGGCACGCCCTGCCGCCCATCGTGCTCTTATTCCTCACCCGTTACGGCATTCCTGTGTCGACGACATTCCTGGTGCTTACCGTTTTTGCCCTATCAGGCGGCTCGGCAACCGAAGGCGTTATGGGCAGCATGCTGATCAAATCGCTGACCGGCTATGTCGTTGCGTTCGCGGCCGGGGCTGTCGTGTGGCTGCTCATATCCCGCATGTGGGAAGTCTGGGTCGGGCGTACGCGAGACGGTGACGAACGCCTGCATCCGATGTGGACCGTGTTCCAATGGGGCACGACCGGCTTTCTCTGGTGGACTTGGCTGTTACAAGACTTTGCCAATATTTTCGTCTTCATGCCGCGCGAGCCGGTCTATGCTGACGATGGCTCAATCGCGATGATGGTGTTCAAGCCAGAGATTATCATTGGCGGCGCGCTCTTAATGGCCGCGATGATGGCCTATATATTCAAGACCCGCGGCGGTGAAATCCAAAAGATCGTCCTGTCGAAAACCCACACAACCGATATCCGTGCGGCCACGATTGTCGACCTGATTTACGCGATCGTCTTGTTCTATTTCAAAGAACTCAACGATGTGCCGATGAGCACGACTTGGGTCTTCCTTGGCTTGCTCGCGGGTCGCGAAATGGCGATTTCCTTTGTCACGGCCTTGCGAGAACGCGGTGCCGCCCTCGTGGATGTCAGCTCAGATGCGGGCCGCGCGCTGATTGGGCTCATCATTAGTGTGATCTTGGCCGTCGGCATGCCTTGGGCCGCGACCGGGCAAATGCCAAACTTCTAAAAAACGAACTTAGCGCTGCTCGAACGGGTCGCGCATCAGGATGACATCCTCGCGCTCAGGCGATGTCGATACCAGCGCGCATGGCTTGCCAACCAATTCTTCGAGACGGCGTACATATTTAACCGCCTCTGCCGGCAGATCATTCCACGATCGCGCCCCGCGGGTCGATCCACTCCAGCCTGGCATCGTCTCATAAATCGGCTCGACCGCTTCTTGCGCCGCCGCCGTAGCCGGCAAATAGTCCATCGTCTCATCGCCGAGCTTATAGCCTGTACAGACTTTGATCTCGTCCATCCCATCCAGCACATCGAGCTTGGTGAGTGCCAATCCATCCACGCCAGACACGGCGCAGGCTTGGCGGACCATAACCGCGTCGAACCAGCCGCATCGGCGAGCGCGACCGGTAACCGTGCCGAACTCATGTCCTCGCTCGCCAAGGCCTTGGCCAACCTCATCAAACAGCTCGGTCGGGAAAGGACCCGTTCCAACCCGTGTCGTATAGGCTTTTGCAAGCCCGAGCACATAACTGACCGCGCGCGGGCCTAAACCCGTCCCGGCAGCAGCTTGCCCCGACACCACATTTGAAGAGGTCACGAAGGGGTATGTGCCGTGATCCACATCGAGCATCACCCCTTGCGCGCCCTCGAACAGAATCCGGCGGCCAAGCTTCTGGCTCTCGCCAAGCACTTTCCAGGCCGGCCCTGCAAACGCCAAGATTTTCGGGGCGATCTTCAGAAGCTCTGCTTTAAGCGCCGCGGCATCCGGAGCTTCGAGCCCCAATCCAACCCGCAATGGCGTGTGATGGGCCATCAGCCGGTCGAGCTTTTGATCCAGCGCAGCCTCGTCAGCAAGGTCGGCGACACGAATGGCACGGCGCCCGACTTTGTCTTCATAGGCCGGGCCGATCCCGCGCTTGGTTGTGCCAATTTTCGCTTTATCGCTGGCCGCGCCTTCGCGCGCCTCGTCGAGATCTTGGTGCCAAGGCAGGATCAAACAGGCGGTCTCGGCCAGCAATAGATCATCCGGGGTCAAAGTGATCCCGGCTTTTTCCATATTGTCGAGCTCTAAGAGCAATTGCCATGGATCGACGACGACGCCATTGCCGATCACAGAAAGCTTGCCGCCCCGAACCACACCCGAGGGGAGCAAGTTCAGCTTATAGGTCGTCCCATCGATGACCAATGTGTGTCCGGCATTATGGCCGCCTTGAAAGCGTGCCACGACGTCCGCGCGATGGGACAGCCAGTCCACAATTTTCCCCTTGCCCTCGTCGCCCCACTGGGCGCCGACAACCACAACTCCTGCCATGTCGAAGAACTCCGTCAGAAATAGACCCGCGCCACTGACCCCGTTTGGCCTAAAAAGGCAAGGCCCCGACTGGCCAATTCACTTGGTTAATTCGATAAAATTCCATCGATTCATTTATCTGGATCAGAACAAAGCTCTGATATCCCAGCCTCATGAGGGACACGAACCGAAAGAAATTCGGCGACGTCTTACGCATGGGCGTAATATGTGCCGGAACCGTAGCGTGGGCTGCACAGCCTGCGATGACTGATATGGTCGACAGACCACATTTCCGGATTGACGGAATGGCGATCGTTTGGGCGGCTGATTCAGCTGGCACAACGCCCATCGCTTCTGACTTTATTGTTGAGCATAATGGCGTAAGCACCGATCTGATCGGAACCGACGTTCACACCGTTGTCACTGGATCGCTCGAAGCCTTGGACCTATCCTTTGCGGACGGAACCGGCGCCACGTTGCGTATTCAAGACATTCCGGGGAGTGGCAATCAAACGACAAGGCAGGGCGATCGCTTCACTTCCTCATCGGATGTGCTGAACCCGTTCCGCCTCGACAGTGATACAGACGTTCGCACCATTCGCAGCGACATATTGAGCAGTTTCTATGTCGCCACAAACAAAGCGTTTAACATCGACGTCACCGCATCTTCGGCCGGAGACCCTGCCGATCTCAACCTCATCCGCCTGCGCATGCGGATGACGGAGTCTGGAACTGATGATGGCCTGTCATTTGGCGGCGCTGCGCAGCTTCCGCATTCGGGCAATTCGCCCGCTTCAGGGATGCAATGGGGCGGATATCGTCGCCTCTCAACTTTAACCGGCGGCAATGACATCTTCCGGGGCAATCGCCGCACAGCCGAGTCACCCGGCAGCATTGTCGAGCAATCGGTTCGCTTCGATCTCGACTATCGTTGGAACACCGGAAATATCGACCTCAGCGACGGCACGTTCGACGTCGAAGCTGAGGTGATCTACACCGTCTATATCCCCTAATCAGTGGAAAATGGCGGGCTTCGATGCTTCAAACCGCTTTTGCGCGCGAGCAATTGAAGCCTGCTGTTTGGACGGCGCCATCTGATATGTCTGATCGCGCAGAAAATTCATCAGCTCGTGGCGCTTTCCTGCATGGGCGAGCACATCTGGGGTCAGCGTTTCGCCGATATGTACCGGCACCGCTGTCCCAACCCGCCTCTTCACTTCGCGAAAAATGAGCGCGAGTCGAAGTTCAATCGACATATGGCTGGCCCATTGAAACAGGCGTGAGTTCTGGCCCTCAAAGAAAATTGGTGTGACATGCGCGGCGCTGCGACTGATCAGTTTGGCGGTAAACGGCTTCCACGTGTCGTCGACGGCGCTTCGGCTAAATGGCGTTGGTGAAGTCGAGACACCGCCCGCTGGGAAGACAATAATGCACTCGCCATTCTTCAATCGGGCCAAACTTTCAGCCCGCGTGGCGATATTGGTCGCTCGCGCTGCTTTCGTGTTGGCGAAATCAATCGGCAAAAGCCAGTCTCGCGCTTCGGGCGCACCATCCAAGATCGCATTGGTGAGGACTTTAAAATCAGTTCGGCGCAGCGAGATGATCCATGAAATCAGGAGGCCGTCCAACACACCGAATGGATGATTGGCGACGACCACCAAAGGCCCTGTCGCGGGGATCTGGGCGAGGCGTCTGGAACTAAACTCTACATCAAGATCAAGCAGTTTGATCGCTGCGGCAAAAAACGGCTCATGTGTGAGATCCGCGCGATAGGTCTCATACAGTTTTTGCAGATAGGGCTGACCTGAAAGACGCTCGATGGTTCTGACCATGCCGCGTTTGAACGGGTGATCAAAATCGGGCGCATAAGAGAGCTGAGGGGCCTCTTCCATCCCTTGAAATTGCTCTGATTTTCGTAATTTCGCAAGAAAAGACGTCAGTCCTTCATAAGGCCTGCGGCTTTCAGCGTTTTGCCTGCTCGGATCACGCGCGCCAGTTTTTCTTCCGAAGACCGGTCCCCGCTATTGGAGTCCGGATGGAAGCGGCGGACATATTCGGCATAGCGCGCGCGGATCTCTGGCGGTTTTGCTTTCGCGTCCAGGTCCAACTCTTCGAGGGCGCGCTTGGCGAGCCCTGTCGCGGACCGGTTTGCGCGTCTTTCTTCGCGAGCGGCGGCGCGGTCTTGAAAGAACTCGGCGCCCTGCCACGTACTCGGATCTTCAGCCTTACCAGCTTTGTTGCCGCCCATTGGACCGGCGCCAAACTTCCATGTCTGTTTAAACCCGTAGCGCGCATTCTCGTTGAACGCTTTGAGTTGTTCTTCGTTCATCGTGTCGAAGAAATTGAAGCTCTTATTATACTCCGCCGCATGGCGTTTGCAGAAATAGTGCTTGCCGTCCCCAAACTGTTTAGGCGCAGGATGCTCTCCGGCCAAATCACAACTCGGGTGTTCACAGGTTCGCGTTTCCTGCGCTTTTGCACGCGAGGACTCGTCGGCCGTGGGCTTCACTCTTATATCGGTGAAACGTGGGCGATATTTATATCCGTCATCCATAGGCGAGGTAACATAGTTGCTTCGGGTTAAAGAGACCAGAACTTATGATCAGATCAGACCGTATTCGTGAGATTTTAATAAAAGTTTTTGCGCCGAGCGAACTCGAAGTGGTTGATGATAGCCACAAACATGCCGACCATGCCGGAGCGCGGCCGGAAGGTGAAACCCATTATACGATCAAAATTGTCTCCGCTGCGTTCGCAGGCCAATCTCGGGTCGCCGCCCAGCGCGCCATCCTCTCCGCGCTAAAGCCCGAATTTGAGACCGGCCTACATGCGCTCTCCATTAAGGCAAGTTCATAATTTAAGGACAGATTTCGTTAAGTCTTCAGGCGTATTCTACTGATGACGGAGCGTAGAATGTCTGCACAAGCGAAACATGATCTTCCGCAAGATCCAGGGCATATGACCGTGCGGATTCCCGCAACGCCTGATCAAACGTGGGCGCTTGATGCGGATTACCTGCATGGCCGCTTGGACGTTCTGAAAAATCTCGGCACCCATTATGCCAATCGCATTTGGCTACTCGATATGGTCTCAGACATTATGTTGCTGGGCGGCATCCTGACCACCTTCTTTGTCGCGTGGTGGACCTTCATCCCGATGATTGGCCTAGCGTGTTTACAGCGCATCTCTAATCGCCGCATGGCAGGCGAGCTCGCGGGACGGGCGGCGCAAGAGTCCACGGACGCGTTCCTATATCTCTACAATTCAGGCGTGTTGTGGTTGGAGCGACCTACCAATCCGTCATCGGACCGGCTACGCCAGCTTCTGTTGCGCTAGCTTTTCGAGCCAGGAAACGCCGCAAAGGCGGGAGTTTCGCCGCCGCGAGCAAGCCCAATGTGCGAACCGGCTTGGTCAACATCGAGTCATTTGAGAATAAGCGATCAATGGCGTCGAGCGCCAGTGCCGTACCCGCGCCATCGAAATGTCGCGCTGCGCTATAGGCTTCTAGCATTTGCGGCGACCCGATCTCGCCGCCAATGCGCAATGTGTCCTGCGCGATTTCGATCAAATCCGCGACATCGCGGAAGCCTTGATTGAGCCCCTGACCTGCGAGCGGATTAACCCGCCGCGCCGCATCTCCAACCAGCGCAATCCGCGGCGCTGTGATCGCCGTCGCCAATTGCAGGACCAAAGGATACGATCCTGCCTGGCCTTCAATCTTCATCTCGCCAGCAAAATCTGAGAATCGCTGATTAAGCTCGGCCTCGGCCGCTTCGACCGGCATTTGCGCGAGCGTTTCAGCAGCCCCGCGCTTCATATACCAGGCCAGATTGGCGCGATCTCCTAGGAGCGGCAGCGTGGCAAATGGGCCTTCCGGGGTGAACAATTGCCGGGCGATGCCGTTGTGCGGGGCGCTGAGTTTCACATTCGCGGTGAAAACAGATTTGCCATAGTCGCGCCCTTCAGTGGAGATGTCTGCGGCTTGGCGAACCGGTGAATTCATCCCATCCGCCCCGACGAGCAAGCGCGCTTGGATTTTTCGGCCACTCTCGCAACTGATCACCGCCTGACCGCCGTCGACCTGCACCTGGTCAAACCGCTCCGGGGCGAACCATTCAATCCCGGACTCATTCTTTAGAGCTGTATCCAGCGCTGCTTGCAGGGGTTCAGCCATGGCCATTTGGCCAAGCGGCTCATCCGGATCGGCGCTTTCAAGATCCTCTTTTGTAAACAGCACAGATGGCTGGCCGAAAAAATGCGTACCGCCATCGGTTGCTTCAAGTCCATTGAGCGGCTGGCTGGTATCCGAAAGCTGCGCCGCGATGCCCAACCGATCCAACAATCGCCAACTGCCTGTGACGATAGCGAAGTTGCGACCATCTCTTGGCGGTGTGACAGCGGGATCGCGGGCATCAATCACCGCGACCTGCAGTCCGGCCTGGGCCAATCCAATCGCCAAACTCGCTCCGGTCGGGCCTGCGCCGACGATCGCCACATCGAAGAGTTGCTCAGTCATCTCGATTACGTATGAGCAGAACTGCATCTGGTCCATGCCTGACAGACAAACGGGCGTTTGGGTCGCAGCCTGCTCGAAATTTGGTCAAATGCCGCCGCCCCGCAGACGAGTAGCTTTTTAATTCTGGTAGAAATCTAGGCAGACGGGTTTTTTGCCTCTGTCACTTAACCAGAGCTGCGGGAGATTACGGGCAATGAGTTTATGGATGAAAACAGCGAAGCGGGGCGCAATGCTGCTGCCGTTTGCAGGAATGGCGGGACTGGCAGCTCATGCTCAAGACGCTAGCGCGGTCAGCGCTTATGTCGATAGCAGCTATCTGTTCCTAATTGGCGGCTTGATCGTCATGTTCATGGCAGCAGGCTTCCTGTGCCTCGAGTCTGGCTTGGTGCGGTCCAAAAACGCATCCATGCAGTCGCTTAAAAATGTTGCACTTTTCTCGGTCGCCGGCCTGATGTTCTGGCTGATTGGTTACAATATGGCCTATCCTTCCGGCACACTCACCGATGCAGGTTTGATTGGCGTGCCCGACTTCATTTGGAGTGGCGAAGAAAACTTAGACACCGGCTATGCCGCGAGCTCTGATTGGTTCTTCCAGATGGTGTTCGTCGCGACCGCGGCGTCAATTGTCTCTGGAACCGTGGCGGAACGCGTGAAACTCTGGTCATTCCTGGCCTTCGTGGCCGTTCTTACAGCGTTTATCTATCCAATCGTAGCCTCCTGGGAATGGGGCGGCGGCTATCTCGATTCTCAGTGGGCGTTCTCAGACTTTGCGGGGTCTACGCTCGTGCACTCTACAGGGGGCTGGGCAGCTTTGGTTGGGGCAATCATTATCGGGCCACGCGCTGGTAAATATTTCGGCGAGAAAGTGAACCCAATGCCAGGGTCAAACATTCCGCTCGCGGCGCTGGGTACGTTCATTCTGTGGTTCGGTTGGTTCGGCTTTAACGGCGCGTCTCAACTGGCTGCGGGCACGTTCGATGACATCAATGCCGTCGCCAAGATCTTCGCCAATACGAATATGGCGGCTGTCGGTGGTGTGCTTGCTGCGATGATCCTCACAGCTGTGCTCTACAAAGGCAAAGTTGACCCAACAATGGCCTTTAATGGCGCGATTGGTGGTCTGGTCTCGATCACCGCCGAGCCACTCGCTCCGAGCATGGGGGCTGCAGTTCTGATCGGTGCGGTCGGTGGTGTTCTGGTGGTTCTGACGGTTCCATTGCTCGACAAGCTAAAGATCGATGACGTTGTTGGTGCCATCCCTGCTCACTTGGTCTGCGGTATCTGGGGCACGATCATTGTTGCTGCCTCTTACGGCAATCACATCATGCCGCCGGTCGATGAAGCCGGCGCGCTTACCGGCGACGCAAGCTATGTTGGCCAACTCGTGGGCATTGTTTTGACCGGTATCGTGGTCTCGGTTTTGTCAGCAATCATTTGGATCGCGCTGAAAGTGACCATCGGCGTTCGCGTCAGCGAAGAGGAAGAACAACTCGGCCTCGACCGAGCGGATACAGGTGTCGAAGCCTATCCAGAGTTCGCCTCCTAACCCCTTTGCCAGGGCTGGCTTGGCTAGCCCGGGCAATCCTACGCTTCCCTCAGTTTGGAAGCGTTTCCTCCCGACTTACCCCCGGCGCTTTTGCGACCGGGGGTTTTTTCTGCCCGGTATCAAATCTCTTTGCAGCAAAACCGTGTCTGTTAGCGCCGTTTTAAGGCCGCGCTTGTAATTTCATTTTTGGTTCAGAACGTCCCACGTGACCGGAGTGTAGATTATGGCGAATACAATCGCAGACGCAGGCCAGATGCGAGAGGTCTCAGACCCTGTTTGGCGGATCATAACCGGGACCGGCGCCTTTGCCGTAGGCGTATTTATTTGCGGCAGCGTGGGCACTTACGATCCGCTCGATCCGAGTTGGAACGCCGCAACCAATCGCGAAGTCGCAAATCTGTTTGGGTCTGGCGGCGCTGTTTTTGCCGATATGATGCGTCAAATGCTCGGATGGTCAGCATGGGTCGCCGGGCTGGCTTTGATGATTGGCGGCGCTATGCGCACAGTTTTGATTGGCGCGCCCAAAATTCGTCGCTGGATGCTCGGATTTCTATTTGTACCGCTATCAGCGGCCTGTTTCGCAGCTTGGCCAGTTCCGACCTCATGGCCTCTGCGCGCTGGGCTCGGCGGCATGATCGGGGATGGCTTGCACGATCTTTCCGTGATGCCGTTCAAAGCCCTTCTATTGCCGATGCCGGAACTGCTGGCCGGATTGCTCGCAGGCGGACTAGCCATGACCTGCGCCTTTGCAGCTCTTGGATTCCGCCGCGGGGATGCCCGCCTTCTCCAAGCAGCCGCCAGCCAATCGGGCGCCCGTGCGGCGCGCCAAGCTGGCGGTCTATTCAGCCTGCTAAAGCGTAAGAAAACGGAAATCGACAGCGATGGCGCGCCGGAAGGATTACAAATCCGCCGAGCCAATGCGGCCGACAGCGAACGTGCGAAAGAAGCTTTTGTAGAGCAAGAGCCGGAGGCAGCGACAGCAGAGGTTGAGGCACCAACTCAAACGCCAAAATCACTAACCGTCATGGCGCCGCGCTCAGCGACTGTGCCCAAAACGCAAGTCAAACGCAGTCGGAAAGCGCGTGGCGCGAAAGTTCCGCCAATGGACCTGTTGCAATTGCCGCCGGTACAGCGCCATGAAATCGACGAGGACGCGCTCCTCGTCAAAGCTAATCGCCTAGCCGAAGTGCTCCGCGAGTTCGGTGTTCGCGGCCGCATTCGCGAAGTCCGTCCTGGTCCCGTTGTCACCTTGTTCGAACTCGAACCCGCCGCTGGTGTGAAATCAGCGCGAGTGATCTCGCTCGCCGATGATGTCGCCCGCTCCATGAGCGCGGTCTCCTGCCGGATTGCGGTTGTGCCCGGCAAAAACGCGATCGGTATCGAACTGCCAAATGACGAACGCCAAACGGTGTATTTGCGCTCATTGCTCGACAATGACGCCTATACCAAGACCAAAGCGGCACTTCCAATGGCGCTCGGGGAAGACATTGGCGGCGCGCCGACCGTGGTCGAGCTCGCAAAAATGCCCCACCTATTGATCGCGGGAACAACCGGATCTGGTAAGTCAGTCGGGGTCAATGCGATGATTCTGTCGCTGATCTTCAAACTCCCCCCCGAAGAGTGCCGGTTCATCTTTATCGATCCAAAAATGCTGGAACTCAGCATCTATGAGGGCATCCCGCACTTGCTCTCGCCGGTGGTGACCGATCCGAAAAAGGCTGTGTTGGCGCTACAATGGGCGGTGCGCGAAATGGAAATGCGCTATGAGCTGATGTCCAAGGCTGGGGTCCGCAACCTTGCGGGTTTCAACAAGAAGGCAGCGGAATTCCGCAAGCGCGGCGAGCACATGACGCGCAAAGTCCAGACTGGCTTTGATGATCGCGGCAAGCCGCAATATGAGACCGAGATCCTGCCGCTCGATCACGTTCCAAACCTGGTCATCGTGATCGACGAGATGGCCGACTTGATGATGGTTGCGGGTAAAGAGATTGAAGGATGCGTGCAGCGCTTGGCGCAAATGGCGCGGGCCGCGGGTATTCACTTGATCACCGCCACGCAGCGTCCATCCGTCGACGTCATCACCGGCACGATTAAAGCGAACTTCCCGACTCGGATCTCATACATGGTGACGACGAAAATCGACTCGCGGACCATTCTGGGCGAGCAAGGCGCTGAACAGCTGCTCGGCATGGGCGACCTGCTTTATCAAGCCGCTGGCGTGAAAACTCAGCGCTGCCATGGTCCGTTCGTTTCGGATGAAGAAGTGCAAGCGGTGGTCGATTGGCTGCGCGAGAATGGCGGAGAGCCGGACTATAATCCTGAAGTCCTGGAAGAGCCGGAAGACGGCACCGGCAGCGTCATCATGGATGCGATGCTGGGCACGTCGACAGGCGACAAGGATGAAGACCTATACGCACAAGCCATGGCGATCGTACTGCGCGACAAGCGCGCCTCGACCAGCTATCTGCAGCGCCGCTTGAAAGTCGGCTATAACAAAGCCGCGACGCTAATTGAGCGGCTTGAAGAAGAAGGCGTAATTTCTGCTCCGAATCATGCCGGCAAGCGGACTATTCTGAAGCACGGCGACCCCGAATAACGCGGCGATATAGGCACTTTTCCTAAGTGACGAGCCCTGAAAATTTCGGCTCCTCTGGTCTAAAGTCACCAGAGGAGCCGTTTGCTATGAGCCATACGCCACACGAACTCGTGGACGATTTCCCGCAAGATAAAGCTCGTATTCAAGAAATGCGTCGGACAAGCCCGCACTTCGCTAAACTCGCGGAGCGATATCACGAGATCAATCGTACCATTCATCGAATGGAAGAACGGATCGAGCCGGTCGCAGACGCAACCGAGTTGTCGCTTCGGCGGGAGCGTATGATGCTGAAGGATCAGCTTTACGCCATGCTCCAGCCCGGAAGCTTTTCACGGACAATACGTTGACCTAAAGCGCGAGGCGTTAAGCGCGCCCCGCCGCCTTCTTTATGGTGCGGCTGATGAGGCTGATGCGAACTCTTCTGAGGCGCCGTTTTCCGATGACTCAGCAGGTTCCAAGCGGCGAATTCGATCCAATTCGGCATCCGCTTCTTCATCTTCATCGAGCGCAACCAGCGCTTCGACACGGAGACGCCGAACGTCTGTATTTGCTGGGTCTTGTTC
This sequence comes from Hyphomonas sp. ske169, assembly GCF_056850855.1. Classification (NCBI taxonomy): domain Bacteria; kingdom Pseudomonadati; phylum Pseudomonadota; class Alphaproteobacteria; order Hyphomonadales; family Hyphomonadaceae; genus Hyphomonas; species Hyphomonas sp. ske169. Next base: position 1,833,060 of record NZ_CP096146.1, read on the forward strand.
AAGCAGATTGTCGGCATTGCTGAGCGCGTCGGCATATTTTTCCAGACTGACTTGCACGGCGACCAGCTTTTGCGTGGTTTCCGCATCGTCTTCTTCGCTCATATCCATGAGCTGAAGCAGTGTCGTCTCGGCGTCTTCGGGAGCGCCAGCGGCTTCTTGCACGCTGGCCAGCGCGAGTAGGATGGGCGCATCATTTGGCTTCAGCAAAAGATAGCTCATCAAAATCTCTTCCGCCTGATCATAATATTCCATGACCATGAGGTGATCGCTGATTTCGAGCGTCGTTTTGCGGCTTTCTGGATTGAGCTCCAACGCCTTTCCGAACGCCATCAAGGCATCTTCGTTTTGCTCGCTGATCGCCAGGCTGCGGGCTTTATAAAGCCAGAAGAGCGGGCTTTGCGGGTTCTTAGTGAGCAGCACATCCAAGCGCTCCGCGGCCATTTCTGGCGAGCCTTGACGATACTCATAGCGCGCCAACGCAAATGCGGCGGGCTGTGTGAAGATGGATGTTTCAGGCAGTTCTGCGGCGATCCCAGACGCGGCCTCAAGATCGTCTAGCTCCAATTGAAGCAGCATACAGACATAGATCAGGCGCTCATTATCGGCGCGCTCGATACAGATATCGTCTTTGGTTTCCGGCGTTGGCGGGCGGATCACACCGCTCGCTTCTTGCAGGCCTTTGAGCAACAGCCCTTGCTCAGTCGACATCTCAACATTCGCCATCCGGCGAATGATCTGCCGCGCTGCACGAGGACGTTCGGACGCCAGCAAGTTCACCGATCGAGAGAATAAGATGTCGAAATCGTTCTGCGCTTGGGCGCTCGCTTCCCGGAACATGGGCAGCGCGGTTTCAAACCGGCCAAAAGAGAAGTTGAACTCGGCCCAATCGGAGAGCGTTACAGCGCTATCGGGCGCCAATGCTAAGGCGCGCTGATAGTCGGCTTCAATTTCATCGCTTTCGTAGAGGCCCGAACGCGCTTTGGCTGTCGCAAACCGGCGCCAGGTTGGGCCACTATCGGGGCGGAATTGGATTGAGCGATCGAATGAATCGACGGCGTCTTCGTACAGCCCCAACACGGCTTGCGATTGACCGAGCAGAGACAAGGATTTGCCTTTGCGTGAGCTGCTGGTGATGTCGACAGAGCGTTCGAACACACGGATCGCTTCTTCATGCTGACCGGTCTCTGCAAGCAGGATCCCGTAATTCACATAACCCGGATTGTGATTGGGGTTCGCCGCGAGGTGGATCGCATAAGCCTCAATCGCCGCATCAATGCGATCAGCACCGCGAAAGGCAAGCGCGTATGAGAAGGACGCGCCATGCTCGATGCGTTGCTCAGGCGGCAACCCTTTAAGCACGTCAATCGCTTCTTCAAACCGCTTACGAGAAGTCAGTAGTTCCCCGACATGCGCCGCGAATTTTGGCTTATCAGCATCGCTCGCACGCCGGAAATATGGCGTGGTTTGAAGCCGGTCATAAGACAAAGGCGACAAAGAGGTGTTTTGAACGATTTCCACGAGATCCTCGTGGAAGTCTTCAGATAGATCACTCGTATCTACGAGCTCGATCTCTTGCTGATCATCTGAGGAAATGGCGCGTGAGATAGCGGTGTCTTCATCGCTGCGAACAACGAATTCAGCCACTAAAGCGACGGCCGCGATGGCCAGCGCCAAGGCACTCAGCGCTGGCGCCGAGAAGAAAGGTGATTGCTCATGCATGGGCAAGCTCCTTATTGGTGAGGTCTTCTACGAGGCCTTTTTGTTGAACGTTCTGGATCTCAATGCCGGGACGGCCATTCACTTCCAGAATGAGGGGGCCACGATCTTGGTCGATACAGATATCGACGCCGATATAGCCCAGAGGGATGGCTTTCGAGGCGCGTGTCGAAATATCAATCAACTCACGCCATTTTGGAATTTTCATACCGATCAATTTAGCGCCCGTATCGGGATGCTCTTCAATCGCGGTGCCGCGCTGCGCAGCATTAGTTATCTTGCCGGTTTCGATATCAATCGCGAGACCGACGGCGCCTTGGTGCAAGTTCGCTTTGCCGCCAGATTTCTTGGTCGGCAGGCGCAGCATGGCTGAGACAGGCTTGTTCTCGTGCAAGATCACACGGATATCTGACAGACCAAAATCGGCAATCTTGCTGATTGCTTCATGCTGCTTCAGGAGCGGCTCGACATAAGCGAAGTCTTCTTCACCGCCTTGCGAATAGGCGCCGTGGAGAATTTCGCCGACATGTTTGGAAAGCTGTTCTGGCTTTAATGTCCGGCCGCCAGCGGTGACGAAATTGTCGCCGTCCCGCTCACGTATGATCAGAATGCCATTGCCCTGCGAGCCGCGATTAGGCTTCAGCGCGAAAGCGCCGAAATCAGAGACGGTTTGCATAAATTCTGGCAAATCACGGAAAGACTCGCAGACGGCATAGGTTTTGGCCACCGGCACGTTTGCGGCTTGTAAAATTTCTTTGGTTCGCAACTTATCCGCAGCAAGATCAAGTAGTTCTTTTGAGTTTAGCTTGTTTATCAGAAGGCGATTGCGGGCATTCATCCCAAGTACTGGACCCTTGTCGAGGATCGAGCGGAAGCGTACAAATTCTTGCAACCGCATGCCGGACCATTGGCCGATTGCGAGCTGCACGCCCAATACGAGCAGCAACAATTCTGGCATCAAGGCAAACAGGCCTTTCAACAGCACCGACGAGAACACGATATAGCAAGCAATGATGGTGACGATTGTGCCAGCACCAGACGTCGCAAGACCTTTCCAGTCTTCGTCATCGAGCATGTTGTGGATCCGCTCGGCGAGGAAGGAAATAATCACCACCGGGAACAAAGCCAGGATCCCGAACTGCAAACTGGTCCGATTACCAAGCCAAAGCAGCACACCGACAAACAAGACCGTACAGATCGTAATCACAGCGGCTAATCGGGGGATCTTCAGCACATTGAACCGGTTGAAATAAATCAGCGCTAAAATGGCAAAGGCAACAATCCCGGAGAATGTAGCGAGCCCGAGCCAGAGCCCGGTATTCACACAAGCTGCAGCGATCAACATTGGCATAAAAATACCGAATGTCTTCAATCCAACCACGCTGCGCAGGAAGATGGTCACCAAAGCTGCAAGTGGGAAGAGCAGGAATACGCCGATCATCTCTTCCGGTAGTCCGGTCAGGCGCATCAATTGTGCGGCATTGAAGCGGTTTAGCGTCGGCTCGTTCTCATCAAACTCGAACAGGGCAGGGGATTGGCTGACCGGATTGATTGTAAACCGATAGTCAAAATTGATATTGCGCGTGTGGCGAAACAGAGCGTGGTCGCCGGTATAAAGGCGCAGATAGTTTTCAGGCAGGCTGGCAAAATGGCCATTGGTTGGGTCAAACGGCACCCAGCGACCTTCAATCAGAACTTCGAGCCATTGGTGCGAGGTCTTCTTAGACCCTTCATTCATGATCACACCGCCAACCAGACGGGCCGGAATCCCATTAGTGCGCGCGAGCGCCACAAAGAGGCGGCCTTTGCCATTACAACTGGCGCGGCCAAGACGCAGCGCGGTTAGGGCGTCGGTGAAGCCTTTAAATGGCGCGCCTTCGATGCCCTGATAGGTATAATCATAGATCGACGTCAGAACCGGCACGAGCTCGCGGCTGTCATCCGGTTGGATGCTTGACCACAGATCACGAATTTCGGGATGGCCGACTTGGATGCCTTCTTCTTCGATCAAATACTGATTGTATTGTTCGGGCAGGAATTGCGGCACCTGCAGCGATTGATCGAGATCATAGATCAGCTCTTTTGAGGTAATCAGCGCGTGATAACGAATCTCGCGGCCTTGATCGCCAGACCACATGCCGCGGCGACCTGAATGATCCGTTTGGTCATCAAATTGGAGCTGTCCGGAGATAATGTTCTCGCGGACAATATCTTGGCGCTCATCGTCTGACGGCAAGAATGTTGTGACATCGACATCGCGATCATCACCGACGAAACTCATCGCCAGAGAGAAGTCATACATCGTAATCGCGCGTAACTGATTAGGCAGCGTTGGCGAGCTTCTCAAATGCATGACAGCCAGCACCACGCAGGCCACGATCAGCCAGCTACTCGGATGTCGTACGGTCGCCCAAAGGCGCGCTTGCAAGTTCATCCTTATCACCCATCCCACATTGGATCGTTAATAACTGACGACCTCGTCCAAACGGCGTATTTATTACACTGTAGGGAGGGGGTGGTCCGCTTAACAATCAGCAACATTAACCAATTCCGGGCGGCATTTATGCCATCTCCGGAGCACTGGCAATGTTCTAAGTCAGGTTAAGGTTGGGCAATATTAAGGCAGAGATCGTGGCTTACGCGTAATCCTGTAGGTGGCGCCGAAGAATCTTGCCGATCGGGTTTTTCGGCAACTCTTCGATAAAGTGTACTTTCCGCGGCACTTTGTAGCCGGTCAGGTGGGTTCGGCAGTGGGCCAGGACCGAATCCGCTGTGCAATCAGGATCTGAGGTCACGACGAAAGCATGCAATTCTTCCGCGCCCGATTCTGTCCGAATGCCAGCCGCTGCCGCTTCGGTAATACCAGGACAGGTGCCGAGAACGCCATCAATCTCATTCGGGAAGACATTGAAGCCGCTGACCAGGACCATGTCTTTGCACCGGTCAACAATGTAGAGCTCACCCTCCTCATCAAACCGGCCCATATCGCCTGTCTTGAACCATTCGCCGAGATAGGCATTGGCCGTTTCTTGCTCGCGACCAAGATATCCTTTCATCACTTGCGGCCCTGAAATCAGGATTTCTCCAACCAAACCAGGCTGATCCGTGATCAAGTCATTGTGCAGGATGCGAATATCGGTACCCGGGAACGCTCGGCCCGCAGACCCGCTTGATTTACTGATGGCGTGATCTCGGACCGCGATCAACGTGGTCGCCTCGGTCATGCCATAGCCTTCAATGATGTTCGATTGGGTCGCCGCCATCCAGTTTTGAGCGGTATGGTCGTGCAAGGCGGCCGCGCCAGAAATCGTGATCTTGATGCTTTGACCATACTCTTGGAACCAATCTTCCTCGAGCAGCTTTTCGAACAATGTATTCACGCCTGGGAACACGTCCGGCTTAAACTTTTTGAAGGCGGGCTTCATATTGGTCAGTGGACGCGGGTTGGGGATCAACACCAAATGCCCGCCATTGGTAATCGCAATCACTGAGGCAAGCATCCCAAACACATGATAGACTGGTAAAGCCAGCAACATGGTCTGTTTCGGGGTCAATAGAAGCTCTGGGCTGGCAATTGTGAATTGCGCGATATTGCTCATCAGCCCGTGCTCAGACAGACGGACCCCTTTTGAGACACCCGTGGTGCCGCCAGAATACTGATATATCGTGTCGCGCTCAGGATCTAAGCCCGCAACGCGGTCAAACTGGTCGAACTCTGGTGTCGCTGCTGCAGACAGAACATCTTTCAGCGTCGAATGCGGGCCTTGGAACGGGCGGTCGAGTTTTTTGACTTTACGCAGAAGGAAATTCAAGCCGCTGCGCATGATCGGCTGAAAGAAGTCAGTGACAGAAATCGCGATCACTTTGTCGACTTTTGTGCCTTCAACGGCCTCTTCGATCATTTCAGAGAAGATGGTCGAACCAATGACGCAGCGCGCGCCGCTATCTTTTAACTGTCGCCGGGTTTCAGCCGCTGTGTAGAGCGGGTTCACATTGGTTAGGGTCAGACCAGCGAGGAACACGCCGAGCATGGAAACGATGTAAGACGTGCAATTCGGTGACTGGATCGCGACCACATCGCCTTCCGCATAGCCAAGGTCTTCGCGCAAATAGTTTGCCAGCTTTTGCGCCGACTCAATCGCTGTTTTGAAGTCCGTGGTCTCAGAATGCCCGGTCGGAAGGGCAGTGGTTAGGAATGGCTGGTCCGCATAATCTGTCAGCGCTTGGCTGATTTTTTCGTGCAGACAGCCGGGCTTGAGATCAAGGCCTGGCTTGCTAACGAATTTTGGATTTGCGGTGGTTTGAATAGCCATATTGCGTCTCTAATTTGGGAACGCTTTGGCATACCGAATTTGGATTTGAATCTCGTTACGGTTGTTCGATGAATTTCAAATAATTGGCATACTCTTCGGACATCTGCCCGGCCGTGCGATTGGCTTCTTTGATGCGGAAATAGTCTGACAATTGCTGCCGTGCGGTCTGCGACAGCGGACGTTCGACAATCGCCTCTTTAAGTTCTCGCAGCATATCAGCGCCGGTCACCTTATGGCGCTTCGGGTGCGTGACCCGTGTGAGGTAAATGGAGCGCAAGACTTCGGCGCCGGTTTCGTCGCTCCAAGTATGCCAAATCTCAACATATTGGTCTTGCCAGCCGACCACCCGAGTGTGGATCGTCAGAGCGCCGTTCGGAATGTTTGGTTGCGCGCGAACTTGCACCGAGCTCAGCACAATTGGAATCCAACCATGCTTTCGAACAACCGCCGACATACGCGTCTCTACGAAGAATTTAACTAGCGACAAATCGATGAAGGATGGGATTCGCGATGCGAATAATTGTCCGCGCCGGTCCTTGTCCCAACGTCTCGGCTTGACGGTAAATCGTGTCCCGTCCCATACGTTCGCATCTCTAGGTCCTAATACAGACCTAAATACAGTGATCAAAAGGCTTAAGAATAAATCCATTAATCTACCCGCTGGCGACCTTTCTGGTGCTCTCCAAATGCGATTAGGCAGAAACTAAACACAGATCGTAAACGAATTCACTTCAATTGGGATTTCAGCAGTGAAGTTTATTTTATGAGTAGCTCATCCTTCATAATATTAGGGGCCGGGCCGGCGGGTTTAACTATGGCCCGCATGCTGAAAGATCGCGGCGTTCAGAACGTGAAAATTCTTGAGGCGTCGCACAAGGTTGGCGGCAAATGCTTGTCCAACCCGATCGGTGACCATGTGGTTGAGTTCGGCACCTGTTACGCGATTTGGTCGCACAAATACGTCCTCAAACAGATGAAGAAGCTCGGGATTAAGCGCAATTATATGCGGGCGCAGCGAATCGATGGACGCGAGCTGATGAGCTATATCCGCGATGGCAGTGGTCCAGCCTTCCCCATTCAAGCGATCAAATATGCGCTAAAACGCCGGGCGCTGATGGCGCGGGCCGACAAGGGCGATACGAGTGTCAATGAGATTCTGGCGCAGCCGACGCGAGACTGGCTGCGCGCCAATAATCTCGGAAAAATTGAGAATATGATGCACCGCGTGGTGACATCGATCGGCTATGGATATCTCGACCGATTGCCTTTGCTGCATGCCATGCGTTGGGTCGATTTCGACATGCTGCTCACAGGCCTGCTGAAATTCACGGTGATGCCGGAAAAGGGCTGGCAGCATTTTTGGGATACGTTTGCAGAAGCGCTCAAAATTCACCTCAACACAAAAGCGGAGTCAGTCGAGCGGTCCGAAACAGGCGTCCGCGTGGGCACAGAGTCGGGTGAGTGGTTTGACGCCGATTACCTCATTAACACGCTGCCAATGTCTGACTTTTGCGGCATGACCGATGCTACGCACGCTGAGCAAAAAATTGCCGCCTCGATCTCATGGTCCGGATACACGACGACGCTTTTATCCGTTGAAGACTGGCCTCATGACGCGCCGGTCAATGCCTGGAGCGAAACCTGCGCCACCGATGCCAATGACGGCCAACTTTTATACTATCGCTATGAATGCCCAGAAGAGGATGGGCGCACTTTGTTCAGCGTCGGTCAGCTATCAATCGCCTATACACCCGACGAATTGACCGAGCTTGCCGTGTTCGATGCCCGCCGCAAAGGCGCGCTTGACCCCCGCATCGTCCAACAGGTGATTTGGCAATATATGCCGACCTATGATCCGGAAGATATTCGCAATGGCCTACTGCAAATGATGACGGATATGCAGGGCGAACGACGAACTTTCCATTCAGGCTCGAGCTTCTCGCATGAAGCCGTCTCTACGATTTCGGCGTTTAACGCGCGTTTGCTGCCTTTGGTAGCGCCTTGATCGCGTTGCCAACACTCTGAACATGATCAGCCGGCACGATCGCAATGAGATTGACAGACTTTTCACCATCTAAGTCTTCGCGATACTGGCCGCCTAAATTCTCGATATGCGTCGCAGACATGTAAGTCGCATAAGCATCGAGTGTGACTTCTTCTTCGCCTGATATGACGAGCGCGGGTTTGTCGACAATGTCGTCTCGCTTGTCGCCATAGACGCCGCGAATAATGAAGCAAATCGCATCGGATCCGTCCGGCATCGCCCGCACATGCAGCGACAATTTACCGGAGGCGCCTACCGTCCGCTGTGTTTTCAGACACATTTGGCCCAGGGCGCGCGTCAGAGATCCACTGGCCGAAGATCGGACGAGCAATTCTTCCGGCACGGCATTGATCACAGCTTTGAGTGTCGCTTTGTCGAGCTCGCTTTGGCCCATTTCGGACAGCTCTTCAGCGAAGATTTCGCGCAGCTTAATCATCTCAGCGTCAACCATATGCTGATTATCATCCAAAGAGTGACGGGTCATCGACGACATCAGTCGCTCAAGGTCTTTAGATGCGTTCATGATCAGGTTGGCGAGATTGCCGAGCTCTTCAGAATCGAACTGGATACGCGAATCTGGCTGTAAGAGCCGTGCATATTTCATGATCGATTTGATTGGATAAATCACTTCGCGCGAGATCGATTCAAAGAACGCCGATTTGGTTTGTAGCGCTTGTTCGGCCTGCTTGCGCGATTCCAAGATCGTCTGCTGGCTCTCAACCAAAGAGCTGACATCTTCTACCAGTTCAATTTGGTCACCTTCAACGCCATTGAACTCGGTCTGACGATAATAGCGGCCTTCCCAGAAATAGAAGCCTTCGCGGGTTCGCGTGCCGTGGGTCACTGCTTCCCGATTGTCGGTCATCGTTTGGTTAGAGAACACGACATCGCCGGAACTGTCTTGGATTTCGAGGCCAATTCCCAGTGTGCTCACAGCAGACTCGAGGCGCCCCTTAGAGAGTTCGAGGCCCAATCGGACGCGGAGCATTTCGACCGTGTCGTGATATTTCAGGTGAGCCATATAGACCATGGTCACGCCAAGCGTGCTGCCCATCGCGGTCGTGATGATCGCCGCGGTGCCATCAATAAATAGCAGCGAGAAAATCGTGACCGGCAAGGCGCCAGCTGAGAACCGCGCTGACATGCCGGCATTTGAGCCAAGACAGGCCGCAGCTGCGGCGCACATGCCAACCGAGAGAGCAGCAAGTGTGATATTAGCGGCCGGGTCAGGTCCTGCGAAAATCAGACAGCTCGAGGCCCACCAAGCCCCGAAAAAGAAATTATTACGCGCGCCCTTCTTGAGGAAGCCGCCCTTGAGTTCGGCATCCTTTGGCACTGAAGACATCGCAACAGCACCTTTCCATTGGAAGAAAGCGAAGTACAAAATCGGTGCCCACCAAATCAGGGCCAACCACCACATCGTAAATTGGGCGAAAATCAGCGTCACCGCGGTGCTGTTAATCGCTGTGATTAGAGCCAGCGGCTTCATCACTGAGGCGAGTTGATCAAACAGCTCTCGCAAGACGGCTTGTCGCAAACGCCCATCAGGGAGGTCGAGCGTGCCGTGAACGATGCTATTGAAAACCGAGGCCGTGGAAATGCGCATAATCGGGCATATGCCAGATATGTCTTGAAAAACTGGTCGCGAAGATCGGCAATCTGCGCTCAGTTTTTTTAGGAAGGATAAATCTTGCTTGCTGTTTGGTTAATCGATGAAATTTGCTTTTCGAGCTTAATCAAATGGAAATCCGGTCAGCCGAAACGGAATTCGAGCATGTTCAATACCGAAAATGAGGGCTCAGGCGACGCCGGCAGTCTCGGCTTCTCATTATTCGATTGAAAACTAGATTTGTGATTGATTTGTTCCGGCACGCAAACCAAAAGTATATTTTCGTGAATGTAAGAATTGGAAAAATTGATGTCTGACGAAAAAGACCAACTGTACACCCTCATGAAGGCCTTCTTCGAACAGAATGTCCCCTTTGCTAAACACACTGGAATTGAGCTGCTGGTGATCGCCGACGGCCACGGTTCCGCGCAATTACCAGATCTTAAAGAGACGCAAAACCATATGGGCTCGCAACATGCTGGCGCTTTGTTCACGCTCGGCGAAGCTGCTTCTGGCGCCGCGTCTGTGTCTTTATTTGCCGACAAAATCGCAGTTGTCCGCGCCGCCATTGTTGAGGCGAACATTGCCTATAAAAAATCTGCTCGCGGCGTGATCCACGCAGAGGGCAAGCTGCGCCGCACAGGTGACGAGATCATGGGTGATTTCGCCCGAGACGGCGTTGTGAACTTTTTCGTCGATGTTGTCCTGACCAATGCAGACGATGTCGAGGTCGCGACCATGGAAGTCAATTGGCGAATTAAGTCGACCGCTTAAGCAAAAAACCGAAGCCGTAGCACCACCCGTTTCAGCAACTGCATGACGGTTGCACCCTTGCGCCTTGCGCGCCTTTCAGCGAACAAGTTTGCTAGTTTCAAATGATGTGTTGAGGGCGAGCAAGGCGATGACCAAAACTCCGGTAAATGATTCTGCGCTAGATCAAATTTGGCGGACTGGGCGGTCCTATAATGGCTGGACGCCAGAGAGCGTTCCAGAGACCCTCATCCGCGCGACCTATGATCTGACAAAGATGGGGATGACGAGCGCAAATTGCTCGCCCGCGCGATTTGTCTTTTTGCAATCATCAGATGCCAAAGCCCGATTGAAACCGTTTCTGATGGAAGGAAATGTCGAAAAGACCCTCGCCGCACCTTGGGTGGTGATCATCGCACATGATCTGGAGTTCCATGAGAAAATTCCGCAACTCTTCCCACACAATCCAGGCGCTAAAGATTGGTTTGCCGACGAACAGAACCGGCATTTGACCGCCTTCCGAAACGGCACGCTCCAAGGGGCCTATCTGATGCTCGCAGCCCGGGCGCTTGGCCTCGATTGCGGACCGATGTCCGGTTTCGACAATGCAGGGGTCGATGAGGAGTTTTTTCTCGGCAATGAAGCGACAAAAACCTGGCGCTCAAACTGGCTTTGCAATCTCGGTCATGGCGACGAGTCGACCATCTTTGAGCGCAGTCCGCGCCTGAGTTTTGATGAGGCCTGCCTCATCCTATAGGGCAATTACATGATCGTTCTTGGCATTCACACGGCAGGTCCCGCCTGCGATCTCGCAATTGTTCGCGACGGCGAGACGCTGGCTGGGCTGTGCGAGCCAATGATGCGCGGCCAAGATGCAAGATTGCCGGGTTTGACGAAAACCTTGCTCGCCGACGCCAATTTGTCTTTCGAGGACATCACGCGCTACGCCGTAGTCACAGGTCCGGGTAGTTTCACTGGCATCCGCGTTGGGGTCGCATTCGCGCGCGGCCTCGGCCTCGCCACCGGCAAACCGTGTGTCGGCGTGACCAGCCTGGAAGCCGCCCTGCCTGAGGGCCAACAAGGCTCAGCCTTGGTTGCATTGCCCGCCCAAAAACGGCCGCCGGACATCACCTTCTGGACGCAAACATTTAGATCTGGGATGGCCACTGGATCGGCGATGGAGATCCGCGCAAGGGAATTAGTCCAGCTGATGACCGATCGGCCGCATATGCTGTTTGGAGATCCTCAGGCGCTCATATCCACCTTCCCCGACACCCCGGTCCATGAGGCCCGCCCGAACGCAATCAGCGCGGCGATCGCGGCGAGCCGTCTTGACCCGGACTTGCGCCCCGCCCGACCGACCTATGCGCGCGCGCCAGACGCCGCCCTGCCCAGCGGCAAGTCGAAAGCATGACACGCGCAACGCGGCTGCTGCCTGAACATGCTGATGCGATGGCGGACTTGCATCGACGCGTGTTTCGATCTGGCGACGCTTGGAGCGCTGACGCGTTTCGACAAAACCTCTCTTTGGCGAGCTCGCGAGCCATCGGGCGATGGCAAGACGCAAAGCTCGCCGCTTTTTTGGTCGTGCAATATGTTGCGCCCGACGCGGAGATATTGACGATCGCTACAGCGCCGGAGGTTCAACGCCGGGGATTTGCGCGAGATCTCGTAGCTTATTTGGAGCGAGACCTGAGCGCGAGCGGACTCAAAAAATGGCTGCTCGACGTCGCGGCTGACAATCCGGCGGCGATTTCTTTCTATGAAAATATCGGATTTCAGCGCGATGGCCGCCGCTCCGGCTACTATAATCGCCTTGAAGGACCGCGGATTGACGCCATCTTAATGACGAAACACCTGGCTAGACAGGAAACTCACTAACGGGTTAGAGGAACGCGCATGGATCGACTGGAAAAACTCTGCGCCGAAAAAGGCCTCCGCATGACCGAGCAACGCAAGGTCATCGCACGCGTTCTCTCTTTGGCGGACGATCACCCCGACGCTGAAGAGCTACATAGCCGCGCCAATGCCGTTGATAAGAACATCTCGTTGGCAACGGTGTATCGAACCGTGAAGCTGTTCGAAGAATATGGCATCATTGAAAGCCATGATTTTGGCGATGGCCGCGCGCGCTATGAAGAAGTGCCAGATGAGCACCATGATCATTTGATCGACGTCAAATCAGGCAAAGTGATCGAGTTCCACAATGAGGAAATCGAACGGTTGCAGATCGAGATTGCGAAGGCGCATGGCTATCGCTTGGTGGATCATCGATTGGAGCTGTACGCCGTACCCCTGAAAGAGTCCGACGATTAATCCCTCGTGAGCCGTTCAAGCCCCTATCTGATTGCACTCACCGGCGGCTCTGGCTCCGGAAAGTCAACTGTCGCTGAAGCTCTAGTGACGCTCTGCCAAGATATCGGCGTCGTGATCTTTGCCGAGGACGGTTATTACTGGCCGATGAGCCATTACGGCCCGGCCGATACCGAAGAGCAGCGGGCGCAAATCATCGCGCGCGTAAACTATGATGATCCGATCAGTAAAGAAACGAGCCTGATGGCGCGCCAATTGGCGGATCTAAAAGCTGGCCGAACGATCGAACAGCCCATCTATGATTATGATGCGCACGATCGCGCTACGGACACGCTGACCATCGAACCGGCGCCAATCATTATCCTAGAGGGGATCCACGCCCTATCGGTACCGGAGCTAAAGCCGTTGATTGATCTCTCGATCTATGTGGACACGCCGGACGATTTACGGCTGGCTCGACGCCTCCGCCGAGACGTTCTCGATCGCGGACGAAGCGTCGCCAGCGTCCTGGGGCAGTATTTGGGAACGGTTCGGTCATCGCATTATCGGCACACCTATCCCGCCATGTTTGAGGCCGATTTGGTCATCGCCGATGAAGGCTTACCGGCCTATGGCCAAGTGAGACCCACCGATGAAGCGATTGCACGGATGCTGGCGCCAATAGCGGACCGCCTGCGTTCGGAAGGTGTGATTTAAGGTTTTTCCGGCTACACTGCCGGTAAATGCTGCGTTTTTTATCGATTTTTGTTGGGGCTGTATTGGCCTCGCTGCCCGCTTTTGCGTGCGAGATGTCCGCTGAGGATCGTTCGACTGCGCTCACCGCCTATGTCGAGAACGGGACGGCCTGCCTGGAAAACCTGCCTGACACGTTCCGCTTCGATCTCGAGGCCGAGAAGCAGTTTGAGCGGGAAATCAATAAAGAGCGCGAAAAAGCAGGCCTCAAACGCTTGAAAGTTCGTGCTGAAACGCGTCCCGCAGCGCGCTTTCATAGTCTCGATATGGGCGTGAACGCCTTCTTCGCACACCAGTCGCCTGACGGGTTCCGACACGGAGATCGCATTGCCGCCTTTGATCGCCGCCTTGTATTGGATCGTTCGGCGGAAAATGTTGCGCAATTCGGACCCGCGGTTTGCACCGATCAGAACGATCAGGTTGTCTCTTGTCTGCTCTTGCCCGGATTTGAGTTGCCGACACGCAATCATGTCGTCGAACATCTGCACAAGGAATTGATGCAGAGCGAAGGACACCGGGAAAACATCCTCGACCCTGAGGTCACTCATATGGCGGTTGGGGTGAGCCGAAGCGATACCGGCTTCTATGTCACGCAGCTCTTTGTCAGCGTGGTCGGGACTTTTGAAGCGCCGCTGCCATTGGCGTTCGAGGCCGGGCAATCGATTGAGGCCGACCTCATTTTAGATGATTGGGAGACCTATCAGTACGCAATCATGGTTGAGGGCGACCCCCAGGATCTCAAGAATAACAAACTCCCGCGAGATGTGAGTGGCGAGGTGGGCGTCAATGTCCGCGCCGAACGCGTGGTTGAAGACGGCAAGCGCAAAAGCGTGTTTTGGATTTACCTATCAGGCCCGAAGATCACGGTGACCTCGGCTAAAGAAAGCTAGCAATGTCTCCGAGCGGCTTTTTAATCAAAGCATGGTTTGGCACCATCGCGTCTTCAGCCGGATAGCCAGCCACCAAGATCAAAAAGGGTTTTTCGGTCTCTGGCCGCCCGCAAATCCCATTTAGAAATTTCATCGGATTGGGTGTGTGGACCAGCGTTGCGAGCCCCGCATTGTGGCAAGCGGCGATCAACATGCCGGTCGCGATGCCGACGCTTTCATGGATATAGTAATTCTTCTTGTCTTCGCCGTCGCGCACCCCGCCGCGGCGCTGGGCAAAAATGCAAATCAGCCAGGGCGCGATCTCCATATAGGGCTTGTCGGCATCAGTGCCGATAGGCGCTAGCGCGTCGATCCATTCTTGCGCCGCGCGGCCGGAATAGAACTCGCGCTCTTCGGCTTCTGCGGCCGTGCGGATCTCCGATTTTTTTGCTTGGGAGCCCACACAAGCGAAGTACCAAGGTTGGTGGTTGGCGCCGCTCGGGGCGGTGCCAGCGGCGAGAACGCATTGCTCAATGATCTCTTGCGGGACGGCCTGGTCCGAAAAAGCGCGAACTGAGCGTCGCGATTGCATTTGTGTGTGAAACGCGACTGCCCGCGCTTGCATCTCTGCTTCCGGATAATGAGGGAAGTCTGGGCTAAGCGGCACGTGGGTATCTGGGGATGTCTTCATAAAGCCTCCAAGTCACTGCCGAGATAAAGCCTGGGCGCCGCCAACAGGCAAGAGAGCGGTGCATCTAAAAAATCTTGAAAACGGAATTGACAGACTTAGTATGTAGGTGTACTACCTTAGTTATACACCAAGGAGGTCATTATGACGAACGCCCTAAAACAACCCCACTTCGAGCCATCGCAAACAGAGGCCATTGCCATTGAGTCAGATCGCGCGCCCAGCGATCCGTCAGGTCCAAATCTGATCGGTGAGAATGACAATGAGATCTTACTGTCCGAAAACACGCTCGTGCGCCGACGTCGCCGCGTCCGCAGTCGTTTGGCGCGATAGGTCTTTAGAGAGCAGACTCGCTAGCGACGCGCCGCATCCACGCCGCGGCGAAAGGCCTTATCCATCCAGGATTTAAGTTTTGCTTCTTTGGCGCCTTTCACGGTTCCAACTTGCAGGACCCGCACAGGCTTGATGCCAGAAAATTCCATCACCGCCCGCTTCGCTTGATTAGCAGCCGGGCGGCGATAGAGGAGCTGATCAAACCAAGCCGGGGCATCTGAGGTCAGCAAGACATCGCCGCTGCGCCCCTTGAGAAGCTTATCCCACCAGGGGTCATCCTCATGATATTCCATCGCGAACCCAGGCAAGAATGCCCGATCAATCACGCCTTTCGCTTTGGCTGGCATATTGCCCCACCAAACAGGATAGGCCCAGCAGGTATGGTCACACCAAAGCAGGTTTTCCCGCCACTCTTCCAAACACGGCTCTAAATCTTTGCGCTGGTGATAGCCGTCCGTGAGATCCGGATCGAATTGCATATCATGCAGATTCATCCGCCGGACTTCAGCACCATTCGACTCTGCCCCGCGCTGATACGCGTCGGCCATGCCATGGCTAAACGAGTTCTCACGCGGATGCGCGACCCAAAGGAATATTTTATCGGCCATTTGCCTCTACTCCTCCGGCAGCTCCGGAACCCCGACCGCATGGAAGCCCGCATCTACGTGCAAAACTTCACCGGCAATCGAATGGCCGAGCGGCGACAAGAGATAAAGCGCGCAACCTG
Source organism: Hyphomonas sp. ske169 (assembly GCF_056850855.1). Classification (NCBI taxonomy): domain Bacteria; kingdom Pseudomonadati; phylum Pseudomonadota; class Alphaproteobacteria; order Hyphomonadales; family Hyphomonadaceae; genus Hyphomonas; species Hyphomonas sp. ske169. Next base: position 1,849,154 of record NZ_CP096146.1, read on the forward strand.
CAACCCCTTCCATTCGGGTGTCTTCTTTGAGCAGGGACCAGTCTTTGCCAGTGCCCATCAGAGATTTGCCGCCGCGAATACCCGCCAGTGAGAGTGTGCGCATAGCACCGGCTGAGATCGCATTGACGCGAATGCCTTGGGTGCCGAGGTCGCGTGCCGCATAGCGCGTCGACGCTTCAAGTGCGGCTTTGGCGACACCCATCACATTATAGCTCGGCACGGTGCGCTCTGCGCCGAGATAGGTCATGCAGATGATCGCGCCGCCATCAGGCATAATCTCTGAGGCGCGGCGTGAGGCATCGATGAAGCTGTAGACCGAGATATCCATCGCGCGGCGAAAACCTTCGCGAGACGTGTTGGCGACCATAGAGCCCATCAGCTCATCTTTGCCCGCAAACGCAATCGAGTGGACGAGAAAGTCGATTTTGCCCCATTTCTCTTTTACCGCTGCAAAGGCCGCGTCCATGCTGGCATCGTCGGTCACATCAGCCGGCACCATGAAGTCCATATCAATGCTTTCGACCAAGGGCCGAACCCGGCGCTCGAGGCTTTCGCCTTGATAGGTGAAGCAAATCTCGGCGCCTTGTGCGGCGAGTTGCTGCGCAATTCCCCAGGCGATTGAGTTCTTATTCGCAACACCCATGATGATGCCGCGTTTGCCCGCCATTAGATTTCCGGTTGGCATGTCTCCATATTCAGCCATGTGCGCACGCTCCTTGCCTGTTTTTATAAGTTTCTGAGGGCTATTCGGGCGCGCCTGCGCCGTCAAGCAATGTGACTGCTGGCCGCGCGACGATTCCGGCGCGAGTTATGCGGCATAGATCATGCAGTGCGAATCATATCCTTAATGCGCCTTAACCAAACCGGGGGTGGAATTGGCTTTGCTTCGCATCGGTGCCTTTTTGGTCCTATCGACCGCGTTCGCGCAGAACGCGGCGGCTGGGACGGTGCACGAAGTGCGGTTTTCACAATCGGCCCAAGTGCTGGTTTGGGCAGATGGCATCAAAGTCGGCCAAGGCCCAGCGGTCGCGCTCGGCGCCGGACCTCAACAAGCCACCTCCATGATTGGCGCGGGTACGCTTGATCCCATTCAAGACCTCTCGGATCGCATGATCCTCGAGATCGCCAGCAATACAGGCTTTGTGATCGAAGCCCCGCACGCTGACGGCTCTGACGCGATCTCTGTTCGCGTGATCAATCAAGGCGCCAATGCGCAAGTGCGACAAGGGCAGATCCACGCCGGATCATCGCGCCTGTTCGAACAAGTCGGTCGAACAGCGATCAGGCCGGGCGCGCCCAGAACCCAAACCCTGACTTTGGAACTCACATCGGATGAGAACACGCTTGATCACCTGATCATCCGCGCCGTGGGCGAATAAGGGCGGTTGCGCTTAATCAGATTTTAGCGCTCCGGTGTTTACCATACCAGGATGAGGCGGACATTTCTAAACAAACTGCTCCTATTAGGGGCCGTCGCGGGCGTGTGTCTCATACATGGCAGCGCGCACGCCGAGCTGGTCGACCGGCCCCATTTTAGGCTGGACGGCCTGGTCATTGTTTGGGCCGCGGACTCAGCGGGCGGCGCCCCTGTTGTTTCAGATATGATTGTCGATTCCGGCACCGGAAATAGCGCGGCGACGTCCGGCGATACCGATCTAATTTCTAGCGATGTGCACACGGTGGTGACAGGGTCACTGGTCCCGACCCAAGACGGGCTTGCCAGCGCAACCGGCGGGATGCCGTTTCTCCTCACCAATACCGATCGCGGCACGATCAGTACCGATACAAATGGGGATGGCGTTGTCAGCGGCGCTGATGCTTTCACTTCTTTCGGGCTTCAGAATATTACGGATGCGCGGGTCGATGCTGTGCGGCAATCCTCGAGTTTCTATGTTGCCTCGAATGTGCCCTTCGCCATCGATGCTCAGGCCTTTACGCCGACGACGTTCACTGAATTTATTTTGCTCCAGATCACGCGCGTGCAGCTATCGATGACGCAAAGCGGGGATGATGGTCTGGCCTTTGGCTCGAGCGCACAGCTACCGCATAGCGGCGGCGCGACAGCCGGTTTCGCGCCGACCTTTAGATTATGGGATTTGCGCGTGCCGCGAAATGTCTTCACCGGCAATCAGCGCACTGCTGCGCAGCCCGGCACCATCGCCGATCAGTCGGTTCGGTTTGACGCAGAATATTCGATCGCGGCAGCGAATCTAACCGGCTATGACCTCTCCCTTGGAACCTTCGATTTCCAGGTCGAGGTCGTTTACACGGTCTATGTGCCTTAGCCTTTGAGGCCGAGTTTATCGACCAAGCCGACACGCATATCCTTGGCGGTATAGATCTTTTCATCATCGGCATAGACTCGGCCATCGGCGATGCCGAGGACCAACCGGCCGCGACGCACACGCTTCATGTCGATTTCATAGCGAACCAGTTTGGTCTCTGGCGTGATCTCGCCGGTGAAGCGAACATCGCCCACACCAAGGGCGCGACCTTTGCCGTAAGACCCGGTCCAGCCGAGCCAATAGCCAACGGCTTGCCACATCGCATCCAAGCCGAGACATCCAGGCATCACAGGATCACCTGGGAAGTGACACTCAAAGAACCAAAGGTCTGGGTGAATATCGAACTCACCGACGACATGACCTTTTCCAAATTCACCGCCATCATCAGAGATTTCGGTGATCCGGTCCATCATGAGCATTGGCGGGATGGGCAATTGTGCATTGCCAGGGCCAAACAGTTCGCCTGCGCCGGACTTGAGGAGGTCTTCCTTGCTGTAAGACGGCTGCGGGGTGTGAAACTCGTGCGGTCCCTTCATAGAACTGGCCTCGCTTGTTGATTTTGTGACATCTGCGCTCGGTGCAGACAGGGTAGCCCGGCCCCTTAAACGCTTGGCGGCTGTGCGGCAAGGCTTTGCAGATCAGAGATTGCCGGTCGCGACCTCTGTGCCCCAAAGGGTCGATTGCGGGACGTATCCAGAATTTCTCTCAATCTTGACCTCGCACCATCCTGCGTCACAGGCGATCAGCTCTGCGATGACGCCCGATTTCAAACGCGCTTTAGAACGCGAGGCGGCTTCGGGATCGCGCTTTAGCTCGACCTCAGTCGTGACCAAAACCGTACGGTCCGCCGAGAGCATCCGCGCCTGCATCCAAACCTCGTCGCCATCCGGATCTCGCACGCGGCGCCAACCATGAGTTTCCCGTACAACCAGCATCGGCAAGCCTTCACGCTCATAGCGCCAGAGAATTTGGTGATCCAAATTCGGGCCTTGGCGACCATGAACAGCTGAATATCGAAGCGATTCAAATCTTGGTAAGGGCTTGCCTGAGAACCGGCTAATCTTCACAATGTCTGCAGATTGCCGCGCTTCTACGCTCATCGCGCTAGCGCCGAAAAACAGGACAAGGCAAAGCAATATACGAAGAAACGGCGCAGTCATGACTGCTTTTTTACCGATTGAGATGAATCGTCCGTAAAACAGCGCATTGGCGATGTGCATTTGCTCTGCTAAGCGCGGTTCAGAAAGCGAGGAAGAATGTCAGATACGCGCCTAAAGGTTATTGTCACGCGTCGCCTGCCCGACGCGGTCGAGCTGCGCCTGAAGGAACTATTTGATACCGAGCTGAACGCGTCCGACGAAGCTTTCACAGAAAAGCAATTGATTGACGCTGTAAGCCGCGCAGATGTTTTGGTCTCCACGGTCACCGATCAGGTTGATGGCAAAGTCCTCAGCCAAGCCGGAGATCAGTTTAAAATGGTCGCGCAATTTGGCGCAGGCGTCGACAATATCGACGTTCAAACCGCAAATGAGCGCGGCATCACAGTCACCAATACGCCTGGTGTTCTGACGGACGACACGGCCGATGTTACGATGGCGCTCATTCTCGCCGTCCCGCGCCGCTTGCATGAAGGCATCGAGCTGATGGAAGCAGGCAAGTTTGATGGCTGGGCGCCAACTTGGATGATGGGGCGCCGCCTCGCGGGCAAGCGCCTCGGGATTATCGGCATGGGCCGAATCGGCCAAGCCGTGGCGCGACGTGCGAAAGCGTTCGGCTTGCAAATCCACTATCATAATCGCAAAAAAGTTTCGCACCTGATCGAAGAAGAGCTCGACGCCACCTATTGGGACAGTCTCGATCAAATGCTGTCGCGGATGGACATCGTTTCGGTAAACTGCCCGCACACGCCAGCGACGTTTCATCTGCTCAATGCGCGCCGATTGGAGCTGATGAAACCAGACGCGTTTATCGTGAACACCGCCCGCGGCGAAGTGATTGATGAAGCGGCACTTGCGGACGCGCTGAAAACCAACAGACTCGCTGGCGCAGGGCTCGATGTGTTCGAGCGCGAACCTGCGGTGAACCCAGATTTGGTGGGACTACCAAACGTCATTCTGTTGCCACATATGGGTTCGGCTACAGTCGAAGGACGCAACGAGATGGGCGAGAAGGTGATTATCAATATCAAGACCTTCGCCGATGGGCATCGCCCACCTGATCGCGTGATCCCAGCTATATTGTGAGACGCTGCAGCTTCTAGTGCACGCTCACCGCATGCAGCTTATAGGCTTCAGCGGCAGCTTCAGCAGCCTCGAGCCCTTCGATAATCGCGAGTTTTTGGCCATCGCCATTGGTCACGACGACAAGCTCTTCGACATCATCGACGCCGCTCAGCGCATCGGCCGGCAGTTCCGCAAGCTCGCGCTCATTGATATTTCGGAAATAGACAAACCGGCTGAAATCTTGGTCACCGGTGGTCGGCTTTAAAAGGTCATTCATGGTCTACTCCTTCCGTTTCAGACAGGACCAGGACACTCGACACTCACAAGGCCCCATCGTGGCAGCCCGCCATAAGAGGATCGGTGTTAGAGTGAATCTAGGAAGCCACCTTGTCACCATCAAGGCATGATCGTTCACATTGAGTTAGGAAACCGTGAAACGTCGAGAATATGGCGGAGCCTGAAACCTGGGTCATCCAGGACACAAGCAGCGTCGAAGGGTCGGAGCGTCGTCCAGCACATTCCGCTGCTGGACCGCCAGACCGGCACCCTCTATGACCCTGAGCAGCAAGGAATTTTCGATGTCGCTGAAATGGCTGCCTAATGCTCTGACGATGAGCCGCTGTGTGCTGGCGGCCTTGGTTGGATGGCTTATCTTGAATGTCGCGCCATCGTCCGTGTGGCCCTTGTTGGCATTCATCCTGGTGGCTTTGACGGACTTCTTGGATGGCTGGGCGGCGCGTCGCTTCGACGCGGTGAGCAAATTTGGCGCGTTCTTAGATCCCGTCGCCGACAAGCTTTTAGTTGGGCTCAGCCTGATTGCTCTAACCATGCTCTCAAATGGCGACTGGACCATCTTAATTCCAACCTGCCTGATTGTTGCGCGGGACATTGTGGCCACTGTCTTGCGCCTTTTCCCGCAGATCGAGATGCCGGTATCTCAACTCGCCAAATGGAAAACCGCTTTGGAAATGGTCGGAATTGGCGCCCTCTTATTGGCGGGGCCGATCGCCAGCGGCTTGGTTTGGTCGCTCGGAATTGCGCTGATCTGGGCGGCCGCTGTTTTATCGATCTACACGCTCGGCCTGTATGTCGGAACCTTGCTCGCAGATGTAAAACGACCGCGCTAAATCATAGCGCGGCCGTTTCAGTTCGTGTCAGCGACATCAGGGGGAGTGGGACGATGCGCCGTTTTCCTGCTTGCTCGGATCAGAATTAAGACATCTGATCAGCGAGCGTGATTTCGCATAGAGGCGTTAAAACGCCCTTAAATTTCCCGTCAAAATTGTGCCGCTATCTGGTCCGCAATCGCGCCCTTTTTCCGGCGTCTAAGCAGATTTATGAGACATGTTTGGAAACGAATCGGGCCGATGCTTTTGCTGCTCGCCGCCATGATCTTCATGGCACTTCCCGCCGTGTTCGCGTTTGCTGGGACGTAATCCTCACCAATGCGCAGGCGGTTGCGCGCCCGTAACATGCTCGTGCAAACGGCGCTTCGTCCCTGGCGTGGTATCGCTTGGTGGGTCGGCAGGGTCACACCAGACCAATTCCGAAATCTCTCGCCCAATTGGGTTCGTGCCGTTGTCCTCCCACGCAGCTGCCTCGACCCGGTACAGGCAGACATGGTCATTTTTCATAATACGGTGATTGGAAAAAATGCCGACCAAATTCGCCGTCCCTGTGAGTCGCAGAGCGGCTTCTTCTTCGAGCTCGCGGCCAAGAGAGGTGAGCACAGTCTCGCCGCGCTCGACGCCTCCCCCAGGCAGGAAGAGCCCCTTCATATACGTGTGACGGACCAGCAGAACCCGACCAGCCTCATCCAAGACCAGGGCGCGTGCGCCTAAAGTCATCGGCCGAGATAGTCGAAACCAAGCCCGAAACACATGTGTTCGAAGATCTGCCAAAGCATGTTTCCTTTTGTTCTGGCAAATAGGGCTCGCCAAATCACCAAAGACGGTTTAACAGGACGCCAGATTTTTAAAGGGCTGTCATCATGATCCACGCATCTGTCTGGGCCATTCTCGCAACTGTCGCGGTATTCGCAATCTTGAATCTGATCGACTTCCGTCGCCTCGACTAGACGCGACCTTTAAGCGCTGCGCCGGTTTAAATGGCGCGCTGCGCATGTCCGGCGCCATCTGAGCGGAGAGGACACTTATGGCTATTCGTGTATCTGAAGGACCAAAACGCGCGCTCGTCACTGGCGCCGGTGCGCGCTTGGGCAAAGCCATGGCCGAAGCGCTTGGCGAAGATGGCTGGTCGGTCGCTGTTCACTATCGCGGATCAAAATCCGGCGCAGAAGCGACCGCCGCGACGATCATGGCGCGCGGCGGCCGCGCCGAATTGGTGCAAGCTGACCTATCCGACGAAGAACAGACCGCGACGCTCGAACGCGCCGCCCAAGAAGCGCTTGGCGGCCCGCTCACCTTGCTGGTGAATTCCGCGTCGACCTTTGAAGACGATACGGCGCTTGAGCATTCACGCCAGAATTGGGACTTTCATATGGGGCCTAATCTCCGCGCCCCTGTATTACTCGCTCAGCATTTCGCGCGGGCGCTACCCCATGATGAAGCCGGCTTAATTGTGAATATGGTCGACATGCGCGTCCTAAAGCTGAACCCGCTTTTCTTCACCTATACATTGTCCAAATCGGCGCTTTGGACGGCCACGCGAACACTGGCCCAATCCTTCGCGCCAAATATCCGCGTCAATGGGATCGGGCCCGGCCCGACGCTTGAGAATGTGCACCAAAAGCCCGGTGAGTTTGCAGCTGAAGCGCAAGCGACGCTGACCCAACAAGGCTCAAATCCGGGCGAGATCGTAAAGACGCTGCGCTATTTGATTGAGGCCGATAGCATAACCGGCCAGATGATCGCCAGCGATGGCGGGCAACACTTGATGTGGCAAACGCCCGACGTCATGCTCTAAGCCATGGACTTTGCTTCAGACACAACCGCGCCAGCCCACCCTAAAGTGATCGAAGCGATCACCGCGGCAAATACAGGATCCGCTGGAAGCTATGGCGCGGATGATGTGACCGCCAGACTTCGAAAACTGCTCGCCGAGACATTCGAGACAGAGAATTTTGAGTTTTGGGTTTGCGCCAGCGGCACCGCCTCAAATGCACTGGCACTTTCCGTAATGTGCTCACCGATTGGGGCCATTGCCTGCCACGAAGAAGCGCACATAGAACGCGACGAACGCGGCGCCCCTGAATTTTTTAGCGGCGGCGCAAAACTACGCCTTTTGCCGGGTCATGGCGCCCAAATTGACGAAGCCGCATTGCGCGATGCACTCGCGAAAAATGATCCAAGTTTTGTTCATGAGACTCCGCTCGAAACGCTTTCGCTGACCAATTTAACCGAATGCGGCACGGCCTATTCTGCAGACGCGATCCGCCACTATGCCGAACTCGCACATGCGGGCGGGCTAAACACGCATCTCGATGGCGCGCGCCTTTCCAATGCCCTGGTCAAAACCGGCGCAAGCCCAGCTGAGATGACCTGGAAAGCGGGCATAGATGTCCTGACGCTCGGATTGACCAAAACTGGCGCGATTGGCTGTGAGATCATCATCCTGTTCGGGGACATGCGCGGGCAGGTCGAAGCCCTAAAAGCGCGCGCTAAAAGATCCGGACACATGCCGCCTAAAATGCGGTTCCTTGCAGCGCAAGCAGAAGCCATGCTGACAGACGGCCTATGGTTAGAGCTCGCGCGCGATGCGAACCAATCAGCAAATCAGCTCGCAAACTTGCTCTGCTCGAAGCCGGGCGTTTCGCTTGCCTATCCGACCGACGGAAATGAAGTCTTCGCGATCCTACCGCCGGACGTGGAAGCAGCGGTTACAGAAGCCGGGGTAAAATTCTATCCCTGGCCGGGCGGGTCATATCGGTTCGTGTGCAGCTGGGCGACGCCGCAAAGCGCCTTGGACGGTATGCGTGACTTATTGGCTCAGGCCTGAAGACAGCCAGCCTTGCATCAGTTTCAAAAAGCCCTCTGTATCGACGGGGGAGGCCTCTTTGCCGCCCAGCAATTGCTGATGCAGCGTCATCACCAAAATCGGCGAGAGCATCATAAAGGCTGAGGCGCGGCGCTCGTCCTCGGTTTCCGGCTTTCCGGGCGTCGCATCCATTTTATCAGCGACCGCTTTTAGCGCCGGATCGAGCAAATATTCGAGATAGGCCTGGCCGACTCTCTCATCCGCCATGCCCTCGATTATCCCAAACGCATGGGCTCGCGCGAAGCCGCCATGGGTTAATCCGGCCTCGGTGACACGAAAATATTCTTTGACCGCGGTTGCAGTATCTGTGGCGCCGGTTGCGATCACTTCCCAAAGCGGGATGGCGCGCTTATGGATATGCCCAAGGATCGCGATCACAAGACCTTGGCGATCTTTGAAATAGTGCCGCAGAGTCGGCTCCGACGCTTTTGCCGCAATTGCAAACTGGCGAAGCGAGGGGCGCCGCAAATCATCGCTCAACGCAAATTCCGACAACGCATCCAATAATGCGGTCTTTTTTGCTTCAAAGTCGTGATTACGAACACCGGCCGGCCGCGGCATACTCTCTCCCATACCCCAAATTGCTCGGCCTTTCTTTGTAGACCTGAGATCAAAGACATTGCAACTGCCATGAGACGAATTGTAATTGGCGCTACAGGTCGGGGGCTTCGCGGCGGCGCTTCAGTCGTTCCGCCAGATCAAGCACGGGTTTTAAAACTTTGCCGCCGGTTTGGCCGAGCTTCATCGCCTCTTGTAGGCGTTGCATGATAAATCGGTCGACTCGGTCCGAATCTGGCTGTTCGAGCCAATACAGGACAATACGGGGGATCACGGCGCTGAGCAGCGCTCGCTTGGTTTGGCGATTGTAATCGGTCGCGGTATCGCCCGCAGCTTCCCAAATCGCGTCGGCAATCGACCAGATACGTTTCACCGCCGCACCCGCGCCCCAAGGCAATAGGCCGTGGCCTGCGGCTTTGCGAACGGCCTCGCGATGCGGGTCCAGCGCATTCAGCCAGGCCTTAAGACCAGCGGCAACCCGCTCATGCGTCCGCAGGTTCACCATCGTTTCCGTGGAAAGACCAACCAGCGCCTCATCCACCGCGCGGTCGATAAATCGGTCGATCAGATCGGTTATCCCATTTGGCGCGGCCAGGGCCTGTTCGCCGGCGCTGAGATCGATTTCTCGGGCGACTTGCTTGGCTGAGACCATGGTCCAGCCGGTGTCTGGGACCCGTGGCAAAAGGGCATCGAGCCATCGATCGAGGAGGATTTGTGAAGGAGTCGACATATCTGAGTCCGGGGATAGGCAAGGCGGTATCCACATGTTATAGGCGCGGCTTGATCTCGGCCCCAATAGGCCACAACCGCACATCTGCAGCCTTGCTGCCCCGACCCATTATGGAGAGTTGACCATTATTCAGATTACCGTTCGCGACAATAATGTCGAACAAGCCCTACGCGCTCTAAAGAAAAAGATGCAGCGTGAAGGTCTGTTCCGTGAAATGAAATCTCGCACTTATTTTGAGAAGCCATCTGAGAAGAAGGCTCGTCAGAAAGCAGAAGCTGTGCGCCGCGCTCGCAAACTTGCTCGGAAGCGCGCCCAGCGCGAGGGTCTCGTTTAAACGACCTGATTAAGCGATTTAAGAAAGCCCCCATGCTCATGGCGCGGGGGCTTTTTCGTATCTGCGCCTAATATTTCACTGGATAGCGTTTCACATCCGTCACTTCGCCGTCCTTATAGTGGACCTGTAGCGACACATAACCGGTTTCGGGCGGCACTTTGACAATTGAGTCGACTGTCCAGCTTGAGTTGAGCGGCTTTAACGGATCGCAAGCGGCAAATTCGAGCGGTTGATCCGGCACCTCGCTATCAATCGCAAAGAAGGCCTTCTCGACCACACATGGATAATCAAGCACCGGGAATATTACGTTCACATAAGCCGGCTCGTCCTCGTCGGCTTCCCAATATTGGAAGTGCACCCATTGCCGCTCACTTGCCGCCATATAGGTGTTTTTGATCGAGTCGTAGAGCGCTGAAACCGGATCAAAACTGATCAGATAGGGGCCCTGTTCCACCCCTTTGGCGTCGAAATATTTAACCTCCATGTCCATCGCTTCAGCTTCCATTGGCAGCTCGAAATACATCGTCGGCATCAAGGCGCCTGTGGTCGGGTTTCGATAACTGGTCATGCCAAGGGATTCAAAGTCTTGGCCGGGGCGGCGAACAAAGATTTCGCCATGCGCCAAGTCCGCGATCAGGAACGTCAACGTGAACCCGCCGCCGCCAATCATCGTCGTCATCGAGACGGGGTTTTCCATCGCCTCGCTCGCCATGACGGATAGCGCGGCAAGGCGTTCTTCAGCATCTTCCAACTCTGTTTCAGCGGCTGGTTTGTCGATGAAGAATTTCACATATTGGCCGTCTTCATGCAGCGTCATGAAATCCTCAAGCAGTTCCCGCTCGCGGCGCTTATCGGCCGTGGTCTGCGAGCCCAGCCGGCGCAGCGAGAAATCCAGGCTCAAAGCATAAAGCGCCGGAGCAAAATCTGGATGATCGGCAACAAAGGCTTCGAGTTGGGTTTTGCGCTGGGTTGGGCTCTGCAGCAGTGCCGCGGCAAATTGCAAGACGCGATCATCCGGGCGATCAAATTTCATCTCATTGTAAATTTCGCGCGCCGCGGTCCGGCCTTCAGTCGCTCTCAAATAGCGCTGATATTGATAGTGCGGGTCGACATATTCCGGGGCGAACGTGAGATATTTCTCATACATCCGTACCGCATTGGCAGCATCACCGCGCAATTCATAAACCCGGGCATTGGCGTAGTATTCGTAAGGCTCTTCGGGCGCATCGGTGACCACGCCATAGGCCACCTGGCGATTGATCGCATCGGCGACAGGATCGCCGGATTGTGCCGCTTCTCGTTCAAGGCCGCGAATTCTTGCTTCTGCAGACGGGGTAAACGGGCTCGCCGGAAATTGGCTGATGAAGGAACGGAGCACATCAACCGATCCAGACCGTTTGGCATCATTCCAAACTTGCAATTGCACTTGCGAGTCAGTCAGCTCGAGCCCTTGGATCGCCTCCGCATCAGTATCAACACCATCCCGCGGCGGGATCAGAAACACATCGCCGGTTAGAGACGAGTGGTCCCACGGCACTTGCCGATTATCCGTCGCAGCGATGACTTCACCGCGGACCCGGCGCAGCATCTGTTGGATCTCAAGACCAGGCTGATTGGCATATTTCAGGAACGCGCTAGTGAAAGGGCTATTCCGGCCCACGCCATCATCGGCGACCGCGCCGGGCTGGGTCGAGTAGACAATCAATGAGCCCACGGAGCGAGTTTCCATCGGCGCCAAGCCGCCTGCCAGCGACCGGGTCATTGACTGCGCGAAAGGGTTATCCCGGCAAGCGTCCAACATAATGATATTGACCCGTGGATCGCGCTCCATTTGCGCCAGGACCAGGTTCATATCGATGGCTTGCAGCTGCAGGTCGGCTTCGGAGCGCAGCACCATATCTGTCGGGATCATATAATTGCGCCCGTCGATCTGCAGGCCATGCCCGGCATAGAAGAAAAGACCAGTCGATGCGCCGTCCAGCTGGTCAACAAATTCTCGGATGGTCGATGTCATCTCATCGCGGGTGAGATCCAAACCTTCAATGACTTCAAACCCTGCCAGCGTCAGCGCTTCGGTTAAATCGGCCGCATCGTTTCGCGGATTGGCGAGTGGGGCGACGCTTTGATAGGCTGAGTTCCCGATCACCAAGGCAACCCGTCGGTCATCCGCCTGCGCTATGGTTAGCGTGGACCCGGCAAAGATCATCCAACACAAGACGCAAATTTTGCGCACGAGCCTTTTGGTCATCGCGGTCTCCCCTTTCGATCTCATATTTAAGTGACTTCTGACTGGGGCAGCAATAGGGCTGAAATCCCCTCACCCGTCTGAAAAGCGCCATACCCTGCATTTCATGCGGAAATGGGTTTGACTCATGATCCTGTTTGGTGTTTACCCGCGCCTTCATGTCCGCGCCGGACTCGGCAGCGGCCAAAGTTTCATTTTTTGAGTTCTGAGAAGGACGAGCGTCATGTTCGCGGTCATTAAGACAGGTGGCAAACAGTATAAAGTTGCCGAAGGCGATGAAATCGTCATTGAAAAGCTCACCGCAGACGCTGGTGAAAGCGTCACGTTTGAAGACGTTCTGATGCTAGGTGACGACAAGAAAGTAACCATTGGTGAGCCTATGGTTTCAGGCGCTAGCGTGGTCGGCACAGTCGCCGAACAGCGTAAAGGCGCCAAAGTGCTGATCATGAAGAAGCGTCAGCGCAACACTTACCGCCGTAAGAAAGGTCACCGTCAGCTCGAGACAGTTGTGACCATCGAATCTATCCTCGCAGACGGCAAGAAAGCCCCAGCGAAGAAGAAAGCAGCGCCGAAAAAGGAAGAGGCTCCTAAGAAAGAAGCCGCACCTAAGGCCGCAGCAAAAGCGCCAGCCGCGAAGAAAGAAGCTGCTGAGAAGAAGCCAGCCGCTAAGAAAGCCGCACCTAAAAAGGCCGCTGCCCCAGCCAAAGCTGACGACCTGACCGTGATGAAGGGTCTGGGCAAAGTCTTTGCTGGCAAGCTAGAAGCCGAAGGCATCACCACTTTCGCTCAAATCGCGAAAATGAAGAAAGCTGACATCGAAGCGCTCGAAGAGAAAATCGGCGCAGCAGGGAAATTTGAGAGCAATGACTGGGTCGCCCAGGCGAAAGAGCTCGCGAAAGGCTAAACATTCGGCTATAAGCTGAATTAGAGATTGGAGACCGGTTATGGCTCATAAGAAATCAGGCGGCTCGTCGAAGAACGGACGCGATTCGAATCCTAAATACCTTGGCATCAAGAAATATGGTGGCGAGCACGTGATTCCTGGAAACATCATTATCCGCCAGCGCGGCACCAAGACCTATCCAGGTCGCGGCGTCGGCATGGGCAAAGACCACACCCTCTACGCGCTCGTAGAAGGCAAAGTGGAATTTACCCGTAAGCGCGGCAACCGCCAGTACGTGTCAGTGGCACCGCTCGCGGACGCAGCAGAATAGCGCGGTCACGATAGGGCCGCCGAGGAGGTGGCCAAAGAATTCCAAGGGGAGGCAGGCCACTGCCTCCCTTTTTCTTTGCCTTCCTATTGGAGACCTCAAATGGCCAGATCATTCGAGTTCAAATCCGAGCGGTTTTTGATGCGACCCCCAGAGGCAAAAGACGCGCGGCAAATCGCTTGCTGTGTGAATGACAAAGAAATGGCCCGCAATCTGGCGCGGTTGCCCCATCCTTATGCGCCGAAAGATGCCCTCGATTGGGTGGCGTATGCCGATAAGGCGCGCGCGCAAGGCACGGAATACGCCTTTGTCATCACTCATGAAGAGGCGGGCGTTATTGGTTCTGTTGGATTCAATCGCACCAGCGGCGATGCTTGGGAAATTGGCTATTGGGTCGACAAAGCTGTGCAAGGCAAAGGCGTCGCCACGGAAGCGGCCACTGCTTTGATGCAATGGGGCGCGGCGCAATTTGGGGTCACGCAATTTGTTGCTGGTCATTTCCAAGACAACCCTGCTTCGGGCCGCGTTTTAGAGAAACTTGGCTTTGAGCGGCGCGGAGAAGATCAGCTCTACTCATTAGCGCGAGGCGGGAAAGACGCCGCCTGGCGCTATGTTTTACGCGCTGATCCGCCCCACAGGCTGTCAGACAGACATTGAGATAAGTCCACGCATTCGCTAAATGGAGGGAGCGATGGCTGATCCCGTAATCATCAAAACCGAGCGTTTGGTCCTTCGACCACCGCTGCCGCAAGATGCGCCGAATATTGTCGAGCGCCTTGGCGTGAAGGGTGTTGCGTGGAATTTGGGCCGTGTGCCGCATCCATTCGAAATGGCCGACGCGGAGGCTTGGCTCGACAAGATTCCGCAAAGTTGGTCCGAGGATACGAGCTATTCATTCGCCATCACCCACCCACTGGATGGCATGATTGGATGTGTCAGCCTTCGTCTCTTACCGTTTGAAGTTTGGGAGGTTGGATACTGGCTCGGAGAGCCATGGTGGGGGCTTGGCTACACAACAGAAGCGGCATCCGCGCTCCTGCATTGGGCGGAGAATGAGCGAAAAATAGAGCGCTTCTCGTCCGGGCACTTTACCGACAATCCTGCTTCTGGCGTGATTTTGCGTAAACTCGGGTTCGAACCGGTTGGCGAAACCTCATTGTTTGGGCTGGCGCGCGGGACCGACAGTCCCTGTATTCGCTACACCAAAGGCACCGATCCCGACCTCGCACTGAAACTGGTCGCGCATTAAGGCAGGACCTGTTTCAACCGTTCTCGATCGTATAGAGATTGCGCCTCGCCCGCCGCGAGATTGGTTTCGAGCGCATCTAATCTTGATTGTAGATCTTCCCCATAATCAGTGTTCGCAAGGTCACGGCTGAGCGAGATCATAGATTGGCGGAGACGGTCAAATTCATTCCCCGCATATCGTTCAAACAAGCGCCCGAGCGATGCCCGCATGGCGGCGCGGTAGGGGGCGCTGTCGTGATGGTCTGGCTCATCAATATAGGACGCTCCGGCCCGCAAGCGCCTTATCTCATCGCGCCAGGTTTGGCGTTCTTTGGCACCAGCATCGCAGGCAGCCGCATCCAAGGCCCGCAGATAGGCTGAGACATCAGCGACGACGTTAGATTCTGGCATTTCTCCAGAAAACTCCTCCGTGATTTGCGCGGCCAAGAAGGCCTCGAGTGCGTCATCCTCGGTTCGGTCCACATTGATTTGCCCGTGTGGTAAGGCCAGATCTGGAATCGCAATGGGATTAAACACCTGATCGGCCCGCACTTTAGAGAACAGACCGCTGGTCACATCCGCCGTGCCTGGCGCGCCGGATATGCCGACAAAGACAAACTCGAGATTACCGCGCCCATTCCGGTGGCAAGAACCGCAACTCAGGCCTGCTTTCGCGGCCTGCCCGCCGAGTAAGAGCGGACTGTTGAACAACAATTCTCCGCGCTGAACCGATGCATCATCGGGGCGCTTCAAGCATGTGGCAGGCTGCTGCGTGAGGTGGTCTACCCGGTCCGCATCCGAACTGATCCATTGCAATGCCTTGAGATCGACATCACGCGCCGGGCTATCTTTTATTGGCCCTAGGCAAGCTGCGATCGCGAAACAAAGGCCCGCGATCGCAAAGATCATTCTCATGCTTCGGCTTCAGCAATCCACTTAGAGAGCTCTTCGGTTTGCGCGCAGCCAAACGGGCACAGCGCGTTGAGCTTCCCCAATTGCGCTTTGGCGCGCGTCAGCTCACCAAGCTCAACATAATACTCGCCAAGATATTCATTCGCGCTGAGATGATCCGGTGCGATGGTGAGGGCAGCGTTATAGTAGGCAAAAGCGGTGTCTTTCTCGCCCTTCTTGCGGTTCGCGAAGCCGATATAGGTCAGCACGTCTGGATGCGGCCCGAGGACTTCGCCCGCTGCGCGCAACTCAGCAATCGCATCATCATACGCGCCAAGATTGATTAGCCGGAGCGCTTCCGAATAGAGCACATCTCCGGTTTCGAGACTGACCTGTTGCACGAGTGGGGCGACGCTTGAGGTTTCAATCGCCTCAGGTGCGGCTTTCGCGGATTCGATCTCCGCGATCGCACCGGCAATCTGGCTCGCCTCTGGGCAAGTCTCCGCACAATCTGCGGAAGCGGCCTGCAAGCCCGACAAGACGCCATCGGCTTTGTCGGCTTTGTCGATTTGAAGATAAGACAGACCAAGCTTGCCATGGGCTTGATAGAGCTTGGCATCGTATTTTACCGCACGCTCAAACGACTTCGCAGCCGCTTTGAATTCTTCTTGTCCATAATGCGCGAGGCCCAGCATATAGCGCGTATTGGCATCTTTTTTCGCGACTTTGGTGACGCGCTTAAACGCCCGCTCCGCTTTGGAATATTCGCCTGCTTTGAGGTGCTCGACCCCCGCTTGATACTCTTCAACGGGATCATAGCTCGGTCCTGAGCTGCTCGGCGCGGATGAGCCAGAGCTCCCGCCACCCCCGCCTGCAATGGCTGGGGCGCCGCTAAATGCGATCGCTGCGACGGCTATTAAAAGGGCTCGTTTCATCACCTGTCCTCCACGGGGTCCTAGCTAAGATCTATATTCTTGCGGCTTTTTGACCAGAGTCCAGAAACCCAATTTCAAGTCTGCGTGATCTCCCCTGCCATCTTCGTGCAGGCTTCGCTCGCTTTTGCTGCCATGATCGCCTATGAGAGCGCGATGAAATTCCTCGACCAAACCAAGATTTATGTCAAAGCCGGCCATGGCGGAAATGGGTGCGCCTCTTTCCGCCGCGAAGCCTATGTTGAATTCGGCGGGCCCGACGGCGGAGACGGTGGTCGCGGCGGGCATGTCTATGTTGAAGCGGTGGAAGGGCTCAACACGTTGATCGACTATCGCTACCAGCAGCATCACAAAGCTGAACGCGGTGGGCACGGCATGGGGAAACAGCGCCATGGTCGCGGTGGTGCGGATAAAACAATCGCTGTTCCGGTTGGAACACAAATCTATGAGGAAGACCAAGAGACGCTGATCGCTGACCTCACCGAAGTCGGACAACGCGTGATGGTCGCAAAAGGCGGCAATGGCGGTTGGGGCAATCTACGCTTCAAAACCTCCACCAATCAGGCGCCGAGGCGTTCTAATCCAGGGGACCCTGGCGAGGAGTTTGTCCTTTGGTTACGGCTGAAATTGATCGCTGATGCCGGGCTTTTGGGGCTACCGAATGCGGGCAAGTCGACCTTTTTGAGCCGCGCCACAGCGGCGAAACCAAAGATTGCCGATTATCCGTTCACCACGTTGCATCCGGGCCTCGGGATCGTTGATCTCGGGGTTGGCTCGCGCTTTGTCTTGGCGGATATTCCTGGCCTGGTCGAGGGCGCTGCCGACGGCATCGGGCTCGGGCATCGCTTTCTAGGCCATGTCGAGCGCTGCAAGGTGTTGCTCCACTTGGTCGACTGCACCCAAGACGATCCCGATCAGGCCTATTTGACCATTCGCGAAGAGCTCGAAGCCTATGATCCAGAACTCGCGGCCAAGCCGGAAATTGTCGCGTTGTCGAAAGTGGACGTTCTGGATGACGAACTCATCGATGAGCAAGCGAAGCTCCTAAAAGCCGCATGCGGACATGAGCCATTGCGCATCTCGGCGGTGACCGGCGAAGGCGTCAAAACCGCGCTTGGTCAGATGTTCAGTGCGCTTGGTGATATCAAGGTCCAAGAACAGGACCCTGATACTGTGGACGATGATTGGAGTCCTTTGGGATGACCCAAAAGACGCCTACAGACCATCTCCACAACGCAAAACGGCTGGTCATCAAAGTCGGCTCCGCGCTGATTGCGGAAGCTGGGAAAGTGCGCCAAAACTGGCTCGATCAGCTCGCGCAGGACATCGCCGAGCGCCGCGCTGCTGGGCAGGAAATTATCCTCGTCTCCTCTGGCGCGATTGCGCTGGGTCGGCATCATCTCGGCCCGGAACGACCTCGAAAACTCGAGGAAAAACAAGCCGCCGCCGCCTTGGGGCAACCGCTCCTCATGGCGGCGCTCGCGCAAGCCTTTGCTCCGCATAAGATTACCCCGGCCCAAGCGTTGCTGACGCTTGAAGATACGGAAAACCGCCGGCGCTGGCTGAATGCGCGGGCGACGCTTGAAACACTCCTCGGCGCCGGTGCGCTGCCCGTGATTAATGAGAATGATTCCGTCGCCACGGATGAGATCCGCTATGGGGACAATGACCGGCTTGCCGCGCGCGTTGCGCAGATGATGAGCGCGGATGTGCTTGTCTTGCTGTCTGACATTGATGGGCTCTACACCGCCGATCCACGCCAAGACCCAAATGCGAAACACCTCGCGATTGTTCGTGATCTCAGCCCTGAACACGATGCTATGGCCAGCGGCAGCAATAGCGAGGCCGGTTTAGGCAGTGGCGGCATGATCACCAAACTGATGGCTGCGCGGATCGCTCAAAGCGCAGGATGCGCCACGATCATCACGCGCGGTGATGCGGACTACCCGCTTACAGCTTTGTTGGGCGGCGCTCGCGCCACTTGGATCCCATCTGCACTGACCCCTGACACAGCGCGCCAAATCTGGCTGAAAGGTCATCTGACCCCCGAAGGCGCGATCCTCGTCGATCCTGGCGCAGCGAAGGCGCTTGCGGATGGCGCAAGCCTTCTGCCTGTGGGCGTGACGGCAACAGAGGGCGAATTTGCGCGCGGCGCAGCGGTCGCGATTAAAGATCCGGGCGGACAAACCATCGCCAAAGGGATTTCGGCCTGTAGCTCCGCCGATATTGGGCGCATCGCGGGCCTGCAATCTGATCAAGTTGAACAAGAACTCGGCTTTCGCGGGCGTCCCGCCATCGTGCACAGAAATGATTTGGTTTTAGAACGCTAAATCTTGACACTCGCCGCTAAGATCTGCCCTGTGCGCGAATGGATAAGTCTATGAGCCTGACCAAACGTATCGGATTGTTTTTAGGACCGATTATCGCGGCGCTCATGCTTCTCGCAGGTCCTCCAGAAGAACTTTCTTTCTCAGCTTGGGCAATTGGCGCACTGATGGCATGGATGGCGATATGGTGGGCCACCGAACCAATCCCGATCCCTGTCACCTCGCTCCTGCCGCTGGTGATTATTCCATTGATCGGCGCGGGCAGCGCAAGAGAAGCTGCTGCGGGATATTCGAGCCCGATTGTGATGTTGCTGCTTGGCGGCTTTGTCATCGCGCTAGGGATTGAGCGATGGGGGCTACACAAGCGGATTGCTTTGAACATCGTCTCGCGCGTTGGCTCGCATCCCGCAGCGCTGATTTTCGGCTTCATGATCGCAACCGCCTTGCTGTCCATGTGGATTTCCAACACCGCCACAACTTTAATGATGGTGCCCATCGCGATTTCCGCGGCCGCCGCCTTGAAAGACCGGTCGGGCAAGTTTGTGTCCGCGCTCCTTTTGGGGGTTTGCTATGCCGCTTCAATTGGCGGGGTGGCGACGCCAATCGGAACCCCGACCAATCTCATCGCCATTGATTGGCTGGAACAGAACACCCAAACTACGATTGGCTTCGGGCAATGGATGAGCTTTGGTGTGCCCGCGTTAGCGCTGCTAATCCCGGTCGCTTGGTGGTCCGTGACCCGCAGGCTTCCTGATTTAGGAGATGGCACCGCTGCGATGCGGGAAGTGCGTCAACAGCGCAGCGAGTTGGGCGGGGTGACTGCACCAGAAGCGCGTGCCGCGATCGTGTTTGGTGTGGTCGCAGCCTTTTGGGTCTTGCGCGTCCCGGTTCAACTCGCCGCGGAGGCAGGCGGATGGAACTATCCCTGGCTGATGGCGGTAGGGGATATGGGCATCGCTATCGCCGGAGCAATCGCAATGTTCTTGGTACCCGCGGGCATGGGAAGGAAACGGGCGCTTCTAACCTGGGATGAAGCGGTAAAACTGCCCTGGGGCGTGCTGATCCTGTTTGGGGGCGGCATCAGCCTGGGCCAGGCGGTGACCCGAACCGGGCTTTCGACCTTTATTGGCGATCAGCTGGCAACCCTATCCGTGCTACCGCCAATTTTCTTTATCGCGGCCGTCGTGGCGCTGGTTATCTTTCTCACAGAGCTGACCAGCAATGTGGCGACGATGACGACGCTGGCGCCAATCTTGGGGGCGCTGGCCACAGCAATTGGGGCGGCACCGACGAGCCTCTTGGCACCCGCAGCAGTGGCTGCGAGTTGCGCCTTTATGTTGCCAGTTGCAACCGCCCCGAATGCGATCATTTATGCGACGGACAAAGTGCCCATCGCGCAAATGATCCAGCGCGGGTTCCGTGTGAACTTAATTGGCATTGTCGTGATTACGGCAATCGGATTCTGGCTCGCACCGCTAGTGCTGTAGGCTTACTTACAGGCGCAAGCGGCGTCTTCTGCCAATTCGCCAAACCCGTCGGCAAACAGGTTTTCGACCGAATCGAGCGCGAAAACGGCATCCTCGCCTTCGGCCATAATCTCAACCGTGCTGCCAATTCCTGCGCCGAGACAAAGCAAATCCATGATCGATCGAGCATCTGCTTCTTCGCCCTCAAAACTCACCGTCACTTTTGTCGGAAGTTTCAGGGCGAGTTCTGCCAGTTTGGCAGAGGCGCGCGCGTGCAAGCCTTTGCGATTTACGATTTGGATTTGACGGGTCTGCTCACTCATTTTGCGCGACTCATCACTTGCGACCCAATCCGAATATAGCGCTTACCGGCATCGCTCGCCGCCTGCACGGCTTCAGACAAAGTTAGGTCAGATCGAATTTGTGCCAAATGAATAAGCATCGGAAGGTTGACCCCGCCGATGACGTCGATCTTGCCTGCTGTCAGGCTCGAGAGCGCGAGATTAGAGGGCGTTCCGCCAAACATATCGGTGAGTATGATCACGCCTTTGCCAGTATTGCAGGCTTTGACCGTTTCCCGGATTTCATCGCGGCGCTCATCGATATCGTCTTCAGCTTCGATCGAAAGCGCTTCAAACGCATCTTGTGGACCGACCACGTGCTCGGCCGCACGCACCAGCTCGTGCGCTAGTTTTCCGTGACTGACAACGACGATTCCGATCATGGGACCGTTCCAATTACTCACCGTACTGAAATGAAGCTGACACCACAAAGGTTAAGGTCAAGTCAGTTTTGTCAGGATTGTGCGAACTTACAATTGTGTTGTGGTGGGCCAGACACGGCCTTCAGGAGGCAACACTGGCAAAGAATTCGGCGTAAAACGCGTCTGCCTCTGCTTGCAAAACGCCAAGATCGAGCTGGATTCCCGCTTCGCGAAGGCGCTCAAACCCGCCATTGCCAAGCGGGTGTGGATCGCGCGTCGCGATCACAACGCGCGCAAGTCCCGCTTCCACAAGACGTTGAGAACACGAGGATTCTTGCGTCGATCGCTGCCGACATGGCTCTAACGTGACATAGGCTGTGCCGCCAACCGCCGCACCAACAGGCAGGTTCACCAAGGCAAGCTGTTCGGCATGCGGGCGTCCCCCATCGCCGGTGGCCGCTTCACTCAGTCTATGCCCGTCGCGATCTAAGATGACGCATCCAACGCTCGGATTTTTCCCTGTCCGCCCCGCTTGAAAGGCTGCGAGTTCTACGGCTCGCTTCATATGCAGGGCATGAGCGCTCATGGCAGCTCCGGCAAATCGCGGGCACGCTCTGTATCGAGATACCGCGCTGCAGTCGGCAGCAGCGCCTCATTGAGATCGATGAGCAATGGATTTCCGGTCGGAATTTCTAAACCCGTAATCGTCTCGTCCGCGACTTTGAACAAGTGTTTGACCAAAGCGCGCAACGAATTCCCATGCGCCGAGATGATTGTGTCTTTGCCGCTTTCCAGCACCGGTCGAATGGCGCTGTCCCAATAGGGCAAGACGCGTTCGAGTGTTAGTTTGAGACTCTCAGCATCAGGTACTGGCACACCTTCATAGCGCGCATCGGACGCCAAATTATAAGGGCTGTCAGCCTCCAGCGGCGGCGGCGGGATATCATAAGAGCGGCGCCATATATGGACTTGGTCTTTGCCGTGTTTTTCAGCCGTCTCTGCTTTATCGAGCCCGGTCAGGCCGCCATAATGGCGCTCGTTCAGGCGCCAATGTTTCTCAACAGGGATCCAAGCCCGGTCCATGGCCGCTAAGCCGAGCCACAAAGTCCGAATGGCGCGGGTTTGGTAACTGGTAAAGGCAAAGGTCGGGGTGAGGCCTTCGGCTTTGATCAGCTCACCGCCCTTTTTGGCCTCGGCAACACCCTTTTCCGTTAGGTCGGCATCCCACCAGCCGGTAAACCGGTTTTCGAGGTTCCATTGGCTTTGGCCGTGTCGGGTGAGAATGAGCTTCGGCATAGGGCGTCTTTCATTGCAAAGTCGTAAGGGCTGCGACTGACACCAGAATGTGGGTCGCGTTTCGTCGAGCGCGTTGCTATCAGAGCGTACGCAGGAATGCTAGCCTACCAAGCAATCACCTTGCCACAGGACACAATGGTTTGAGAGATTACGTATTTTATCCGATCATAGCAGCGATCGTCGCGGCCATGGTGACGGCCTCTCTTTATCTCGGCTGGCAGCGTCCTAAATGCGGCCCCTTTGGCGGTGCCGACGGCCCAGCTGATTATAGCCTGATCATTCTTAAAGGCCGGGACCTGTGCCGGATGGATGGCTTTGAAGGCTATGACTTGAACCTCGAAGATGATGTGCTGACCATCCGCGCCGAGGAAAACGCGAATGATGCCGATGTCCAACGCAATGCGCATTTCCGGCTCGGTCCTGACCTGGAGAACGTCTATGCCGGCCACAAATTGCGAATCTCTCTGACCGTAAAACCCGCCGCTGGCGCTGGGGCGGAGGCGTTCGAGTTCAATTATTCCACCGGCAAAGCTGGCGACACAGGCTGGATCAAATTTGACCTCAAACCGGACTGGGACACTTATACCGCCGAAGTCGATATTCCGCGCAAACTGCTCGAGAATAGCGTGGCGCTCGACTATCTTTCTGTCCGTCCGGTTGTTCCGGACAAGACGCGCGGCATCGAGCTAAGTGAAATCCGGTTCCGTCGGCTCGGGCAGTGGTAGCTACTAAGCATTGAGCCAGGCAGTTTCGACCACATCGACAACATCATCCATGATTTCGGTGATCTTGAAGTCTTTCGGCGTGTAAACCCCGCGAACACCCATTTGTCGGAGCGCCTGCTCATCCTCAAACGGAACAATGCCGCCGACGACGAGCGGAACGGCCTCCAGGCCTTGCTTCTGCATCTCAGCGAGCGTTTCCCGCACTAAGTCGAGATGGCTGCCAGACAGGATGGACAGGCCAATGACATGCGCGTTCGCTTCTGCGGCCTGCGCAACGATTTCGGACGGCGTGAACCGAATACCTTCATAGACGACTTGCATCCCGCACGCGCGTGCCCGCGCCGCGATTTGTTCCGCCCCGTTAGAGTGACCATCCAGGCCCGGCTTGCCGAGCACATAAGTGAGGTCTCGACCGAGTCGCTCTGAAACTGCTTCGACGCGCGCTTTGGTGGCTTCGATATTCTCATCTCCGCCCGTATCAATGACGACACTGACGCCCGTCGGCCCGCGAAACTCGCCAAACACCTGGCGCAGAGTTGCGCCCCATTCGCCGGTTGTGACGCCTGCCTTTGCTGCCGCGATGCTCGGCTCCATAATATTCGCGCCGGAAGTGGCTGCGGCGAGGAGATCTGATAGCGCTTGCTCGACCGCTCCATTGTCTCGCCCAACCCGCCATTTGTTCAACGCATCGATTTGCTGCCGCTCGACCATCGGATCGACAGTCTGGATCGCTTCATTGCCCGCGCCGAGCGGACTCTCTTCGGACTGGGTAAAGGCGTTCACCCCAATCACTTGTAGGCTGCCGCTTTCAATCCCTTTGACCCGTTCAATGTGCGCGCCAACTAAGCTTTCTTTCATATAACCAACCGCGTCGACCGCCCCGCCCATCGCGTCGATATTGGCCAGTTCCGCCCGCGCTTGCGCTTTTAAGGCGGAGGTTTTGCCCTCGATCACATGGCTGCCATCGAACAGATCTTCATATTCCAGAAGGTCTGTTTCGAAAGCGAGGATTTGCTGCATCCGCAGCGACCATTGCTGATCCCAGGGCCGGGGCAAGCCCAGCGCTTCATTCCAAGCCGGCAATTGCAAAGCGCGGCACCGGGCACGTTTGGACAGCGTGACCGCCAATGCCTCAATCAAAATCCGATAGACATTGTTCTCAGGCTGCGGCTCCGTTAAGCCCAGCGAATTGACCTGAACCCCATAGCGAAAGCGCAGCGCTTTTTCATCCGTCACGCCATAACGCTCACGGCCAATTTCTTCCCATAGATCGACAAAGGCGCGCATTTTACAAAGCTCGGTCACGAAGCGCACGCCTGCATTCACAAAGAAAGAGAGGCGTCCAAACACGGTCGGGAAATCGGCTTCTGGCACCTGCCCGCCGTCGCGGACCGCGTCCAAGACAGCGCACGCCGTGGCCAGCGCATAAGCGAGCTCTTGCTCAGGTGTCGCGCCCGCTTCTTGTAAGTGATACGAGCAGACATTCATTGGGTTCCATTTCGGGACCTCGGTATAGCACCAGCTGATCATATCACTGATCAAACGCATGCTGGGCTTGGGCGGGAACACATAGGTCCCGCGTGAGAGATATTCTTTGATAATATCGTTCTGCGTAGTGCCGCGCAGCTTTTGCCGATCGTCGCCTCGCTCATCAGCGAGGGCGATGTAAAGCGCGAGCAGCCAAGCCGCTGGCGCGTTGATTGTCATCGACGTGTTCATTTCTTCGAGCGGCAAGGCATCGAACAAAGTGCGCATATCGCCAAGATGACCGACCGGGACGCCGACTTTGCCAACTTCACCGCGCGCCAAGATATGATCGCCATCATAAGCGGTTTGAGTCGGCAGATCGAATGCGATCGAGAGGCCCGTTTGTCCCTTTGACAAGTTTGACCGATAGAGCGCATTGGACTTTTCTGCGGTGGAATGGCCCGCATAGGTCCGGAAGATCCAGGGCCGGTCCGGCGCGTGCTGATAGGCGGTGTCTGGCAAGACCGTCTCCGTTTCTCGATAGAGGGACAGGATGCGGGAAGCTTGCCCTGACCGCAAGCTTTCCGGCGCGCGAAGCATGTTATGCAATGGCGCATGTCTGCGGTGTGCTGTTATGCGATGTCAGCCTCGATCATATCCCCTAAATGGCGCGCTCACTCGGAGCTGTAGAATATGACAGATATGATCGGCTTGGTCGCCGCCATCCTGACGACCATTTCATTCTTACCGCAAACCTTAATGGTGCTTCGGACTGGCAAGACAGATGGCATATCGCTCTGCATGTATGCCCTGTTTACAGCCGGCGTGGCAGGTTGGCTCGTCTATGGCTTTATGGTGGGTGCTTTGCCGATCATTCTAGCCAATGCGATCACATTGGCGCTGGCTGCGACGATATTGAGCCTTAAGGTCCGTGCCGTGCTGATCACACCAGCAGCCCCGTTGCCAGCGCAGGTCTGATCGGGCTAGGCATGGGGCCGGGCTACTTTAAGGCGCGCTATGCCAACGACACTGCTTCTTCCATTGCTCCTTCGGCTTGCGGGCCCCATCGCTTTTGTGACCGCAGCCATGGCCGCTGGCGCCATGAATCGAAGCATCATGGTCATTCCATTGCTGGCACTCGCCGCAACCGCCACGACGATCATCATTCGCATGGTCAGTCCGTTTCCAAGCTTTGATCTCAAGTCAGCGCTTTCCCCAGATGCGCCAGAAGTGAAACCCTCGCCTTATCGCGGGTCGGTGCGGCGCCTTGCAATCGGTGTGGTTGGATATGGGTTCGCCTTCGGCATTGCAGCTTTGGTCGCGGCGCTGTTCCAAGCCACCGAATTCCAACCTCAAATTCAAATGGCAGATCTTGGATATCTCGTTCTCCCAGCCATTGTGGCGATCATTGGCGCGAGCCTAGGTGCGCGGATCGGGGTCAATCAAATGGCGGGTATGATGGATCAGATGCAAGATATGTTCTCGCAAATGCAATCAAATGATCCGGCCGATGACGCGACCAATGATGGGGACGGGTTCACATTTGAAGGCGAGATTATCGACCCAGACGAGCCGAAATCATAACCAGTCGATCGCGCTGACATCGGCGCCAATATACCCGTAATAGGCGGCTTGGACCTTGCGCGTCATTGGTCCTGGAGCGCCCGTTCCAATTGGCTTACCGTCGAGCGCTAGGAGGGGCGCGATCATCGCCCCGGTTGAACTGGTGAAGGCTTCCTTGGCTGCCCAAACCTCGTCCAGCGAAAACGCGCGCTCTTCGATCTCGATGTCGCCGAACAGCGCTTTCACACGCGCGCGGGTGATGCCTGGCAAAAGTGCCGTTGACAGGTTCCGCGTCACCAGCGCGCCGGACGATGAGATGATCCAAAGATTGGCAGAGGCCGCTTCCGTCACGATGCCATCCTCATGCAGGATCGCAGTCGTTGCTCCGGCCCGCCGCGCCGCGCGATAGGCCAGCGATTGCGACACCAATTGTGTGGTTTTGTAGTCGCGCCGGAGCCAGCGTGTGTCGGCTTGCGAGATCGCGGTAAGCCCATCGCGGGCGACATCGCCTATCAGTTTCCGATGGGCGGCAAACATGAACACTGACGGCGTCAGCGTTTCAGGTCCATAAAAATCGCGCGGACCATGCGTTCCAGCTGAGACTTGGAGATAGATCAGGCCTTCCTGTACCTGATTGCGGTCGATCAAATCGCGATGCAATTCGGCAAGATCGAGCGCTGGCATTTCGATCTCTACGCCTTGAAGCGATCGAGCGAGGCGCGCCATATGCGGCTCGAAATCGATCAGATTGCCATTGAACACAGACGTAACTTCATAGACCGACTGAGCAAACAGAAAACCTCGATCAAAAGGTGAAATCTGCGCGTCTCGCGCAGGCAGAAACTCACCATTTAGATACACCCAATCGGTCTCAGACATGACCCATTCTTCCTTATTGGTCTGCGCTTTTCGCGTCTTTCTGGGCGTATAAATCGAGTCGGTTTCCAGATCTTTTATTGAAGATCCACCAGCTGCTTTTCATGTTCCAGGGCGCGTTGGACCGACTCCAAAAAAGGCGTTTGGTAACAAGTAATAAGGTGGACCAAGCGCTCGGAGATGATTTCGCGCCAATTCGGCCCGGGCGGAGCGGATTGGCGCACCAAAAATGGAAGATCCTTCGAAGGGGGTTGGGTTTCCGCCGGGTCTCGTTCAAACCGGCCATCAAAAAGATCTGTATCCTCTGCGCCCGCGTCGTGCGCCGGATCGCGCCCGATCAGGAAGCCCGTTTTTGTACGCTGCACCCACGCGCCGCCCAGCGTTTGACGCTGCCCAGGGGCCGACAACGCAGTGATCAGATCACGAACCGCCCCATCTCGCGCGTCGTGCGCTGACCCGCTCGCGCACCGGATCAGCAGCCGTAGGAGGGTAGGGGAGATCTTAGCGGCGCCCGTGTCGATCAAACCGCTCGGATCGACCGTCACCCGCGCCATTTCCTCCGCGAGCGCATGTTGTTGTGCTGCGCGCCGGTTTTGCTGCTCCCGGACGAACGCTTTCGCGAGCGCCGCCAGGCGAGGATGCCGGGAAAAGAACTGACGCACGCGCACCCGTTCATAGGCCGGATTGGCATTGGCCGGATCATCGACCCACCCTTGGTGACGGGTCTTTAGGAAAGTTTGCAGATCGGATCGCGTCGTCTGAATTAGAGGGCGAAGCAAAGTCACAGACCGACCACTCGGCCAGACCGGAAGTGGTGCGGCGAGGACTGGCCCAGCAATCGTCGCATCACGAATGCCGCGGCGACGACGGATCATGGCCGTTTCGACGACATCGTCGAATGTGTGCCCTGCGAGCAAGCAGCTCGCTCCATACGCTCGGGCGGTCTGCGCTAAGAGCTCGTATCGCGCTAGTCTTGCGGCGGCTTGGCTTGGCCGGGGCGCGGTCCATTTGAGTGTCTTATGGGGGTGACCGAGGCCTGCGCAGACACGTGCGACCCACGCGGCTTCTGTTTTGGCTTCGGGGCGCAGCTGATGATCGACCGTCAGCGCAATCAGTTTTCGGCCCGCGCGCCGCGCCCAATCATCAGCGAGACAGAGCAGCGCGATCGAGTCGCTACCGCCCGAGACGGCAATCGCAATAGGTCGAGAATTGTCGGGGCTAAATCGCTCGATCAGAGCGTCAAAATCAGCGCCGAACCGCACCTAGCCTGACTATCGCAACCAGACCGCACGCGTTCGCCCGCGGCCAGGTTTTTGGTCACGCCGGATGCGTTTGGATAGCGCTGCGGCAGCAGATCGAGAGCATTACAAGCCTGAGCGGTGTCGCCGACCAGACGCATCGAACGCGCCAGTTTTGCCAGCGCTTCAGGCGCGCGTGGATCATCCGGATACGACCGGATCATGTCAGTGTACGCCGCCCCCGATTCTGGGAAAGCTTCTTGTTGGTAGAGGACTTCGGCAAGCCAATATTGCGCCTCGCCGGCCTGCGGATCATCGCCAAACTGGGTTAGAAATGCCCGGAACGCAGCCTCCGCACCAGAATAGTCGAACTGTAATAGCCGCGATTTCGCTTCGGCAAAAAGTTCTCCAGCATCGCCGGGAAGCGCGCTCGCAGAGAGCGTTCCAAGCGAGCCTTGCGGCATTGGCTGCCCATTTGGGCCAAGCTGCGTGATCGCATCGCCAGCCTGTTCGTCTAAATCCCCTTCGACGCGACGGATAATCCGCGTGGGACCTGTATTAGATTCGATAGATTGCGCCTCAGGCGCAGACATAGTCGAGACAATCTCTGACTCGTCCTGACCACCAAGCGATCCTGCATCGGAGGACAAGAAGGCTGGCTCGGGGCGCAGCGCAACAATTTGGCGGTTGAGATCGGCAATCGTCTCTTCTTGCTCGGATAGCCGCGCTTCGAGACGGGTAATCAAGCGTTGGAGTTCAGCGTCGTCACCTTGCATGCGATCAATCTGACTGCGGCTTTCCGACAATTGGAATTGCAGCGTTTCCACTTTTCCGGTGAGCTGAGCTTTGTCGGACTCAATTCCTGTCATCCGCGCTCGCAATTGCGCGTTGCTGACCCGCAAATCTTCAACCGTAGCAGCAAGCTCACCGCTTATGGCGCCTTGGATAATTTGAGCAGGCTGCCTTTGGGCCTCACTCGAAGGCGTCATCGCCAGTGCTGTGAATGTCAGGATCGAAACCAGAGAATTACGCAGCATTTCAGACGGGCTCCACTTCAGCGATTTAAGTCAATGCGTTTCAGATATGAAAAGGCCGGGGCCAAAATGTGACGCCCGGCCAATTCAATTTCGTTAATTGCAGTTGGCTTAGCCGACTGCGCCTGAAATCAGCTGTGTGAACCCGTTACGGTTCTGTGCCCAAGCGTCATCGTTTGAGCCAAGCGCGATTGGGCGCTCTTTGCCGTAAGAAACGGTTTGGATCCGCGCAGGATCAACACCGAGGTCAACGAGATAGTTCTTGACCACTGACGCGCGGCGCTCACCGAGTGCCAAGTTATATTCGCGTGTGCCACGCTCATCGCAGTTACCTGCAACAAGGATGTTCACGTTCGGATAAGATGCCAGCCAAGCCGCTTGACGCTGCAAGATGGCTTGAGCGTCGGAGCCAAGGCGATACTGGTCCAGGTCGAAATAGACGCGATTGCCTACGTTTACTTGAAAATCTTCGAGCGAACCTTTGACAGGGCCGGTTGGGACCGGTGGCAAAGTCTCAGTTTCGACGACTTCTGGTTCTTCAACGACCACGACTTCTTCGGGCTCGTCCACAACTACCGGTTCTGGTTCAGGGGTGGAAGAACATGCTGCTACACCGATAAAAACGGCGATGGATGCAGATGTCATCATAAGCTTACGCATATAGGTCTCTCCTTGCTTACGCGCACACCACGTGCATTAGGCGTGATATTTGTCAACTTCGTGTCACCGTATACGCCAATTTTTCTGTTTTTGGGAAGATTACTGAGATTTCAGAATCTTCGCGATTCTCATAGCCTATTCGAGCAGCGGCGACCAGGCCGGGTCTGAAGCATCTGTGGGCGTCGGAAGCGGACGAAGATTGCGGCCGGTTAGGTCGACAGACCACAGGGTCGGTGATGCGCCCGGAAAAGCTTCGCGGAAGAATGTGATAACCCGCCCATTTGGCGACCAATCTGGACCTTCATCCAAATAGGATTCGCTCAACAGACGCTCGCCGCGGCCATCAATTCCAATCACGCCAATATGAAAGCGGCCACGGGTTTGTTTTGTGAATGCGATCAAGTCGCCGCGCGGGCTCCAAACAGGTGTGGAGTAGCGCCCTGTCCCGAATGTGATCCGGCACGCGACATCGCGGCCACCGGATGGGCAAGTGCGTGGTGATCCGTCTGTGTTCATGATGTAGAGCTGCGGGCTGCCGCCGCGATCTGAATTGAACACAATCTGGCGGCCATCAGGCGACATAGAGGGCGATGTATCAATCGCTGGATGGTCTGTCAGACGGCGGCTCTGGCGCGTTTGCAGATCCATAATGTAGACATCTGAATTGCCATTCGTGGCTTGCGTCAGGAGTACCGAATTGCCGTCTCGCGAGAAGCGAGGCGCAAATGTCATGCTGCGGAAATTGCCCAGCACTTCTTGGCGCGCGCGGCGTAAATCGTAGAGATAGACGCGCGGAATACCGCCCTCATCGGACATGTAAGTGATCTGCTGAGCTTCCGGCGAGAAGCGCGGCGTGAGCACCGTGAACGCACCGCTGGTGAGATATTTAACATTCGCGCCGTCGGCATCCATAATCGCGAGGCGTTTGATGCGGGCGTTTTTCGGGCCCGTCTCCGCAATATACACGATCCGCGTATCGAAATATCCATCCTCACCGGTCAGGCGAGTATAGATCGCATCTGCAATTTTGTGGGCAATCCGGCGAGCATCTTCGGGGGTCGTGGTGAACCGGCGACCCGAAACTTGGCGCCCCGCAGAATCTTCAAACCGCATCAGCTCTTCGCCATAGACATCCCACATCCGGACCGACCCGCGAATGAGATCATTACCGTCGCGCGTAATTTGCTCGACCGTCCCAACGACCAACGCATCGGTTTGAATAATTTTCCAATCGGCAAAGCGCGGCGCGACCTCAATGTTCAGGTCAGTTTGGATATAGGCTTCTTCCGGCGTGATCGTGAACAGGCCGGTCGATTCCAAGTCAGAGCGGATCACATCGCTGATCAATTGCGCGGTTTCAGGTGCAACGCCGATCGCTTCAAAATTGGGGACGGCGAGCGGAACTGGTTTTAGATCGGCGCGATCAACCACGACTTCCAATTGCGCCATAGCCATCGACCAGGTCCCTAGAAGCCCTACAAAAGCAGCACATATTAGTCGTTTCAGCATTGCATAACTCCTGGTTTCCGACTCACCTACTGGCATAACCTAGCCCTAGATAGACATCGATTTCTTTCCAAATTTCATAATCATCAGCTGGCAGCTTAAACGGGGCGCATTTGCCGACGGCGCGCGTCGCCCGATCGACAGCCACGCCCATATACGAGCTTTGCCGGCCCTTAGGGTCGATCACTTCCAAATCTGCAACCGTGCCGTTTTCGTTCAGAAACACTTTCATCTGAACATTGTAACGTTCAGGGTTCGGCAAATCGTCGACCCCAGCCCAGCATTCATTGCGGATCCGCGAGCCGATTAGCGCTTCTAGTCGCGCCGTATTTCCATTGCGCTCACCGGACCCGCGCCGGTTGCGTGTTTCAGCCGGTTTCGGCGCGTCTTTCAGAGCGGTTTGAGGCACTTCCTTGGGAACAGGTTTAGGCTCAGGGCGCTCGCGCCGAGTTTCGATCTCGCTCTTAAAAGTTGTTTCGCTCTGATTGAGGAAGTCTGCGAGCGGATCTTTGGGTGGCTTGGGCGCGATATCGCGCTCAGGTTCTGGCTCAGGTTCCGGTTCGGGCGTGTCTTCCGGCTCTTCAGGCGGATCCTGCTCAAAATCAGGCAAAACCTCTTCCGGCGTTTCTTCCACCGGTTCAGGGGTTTCATTTGAAACGTCTTGTTCGGCCTCTGGAAGTTCCTCTTCAACGGGCTCCTCAGGAATAACTTCCTCGGGCTCTTCTGGGGCGGCTTCCTCTGGCTCTTCGGTTTCTTGCTCAATCAGCGGCGCGATATTGGTAATCTCGCCAAGCTCAGCAAAATTGACATCCACCGCCTCAACCACATAGGCGCGGCTCGACACGCCCCAATAAGGAAACGTCACATAGGACGCTCCGAAAATCGCAGCGTGGGCAATGATTGAAGCAGGCAAGCCGCGCAACATCTCTTAGCCCTCGCGC
Organism: Hyphomonas sp. ske169; assembly: GCF_056850855.1. Taxonomy (NCBI): domain Bacteria; kingdom Pseudomonadati; phylum Pseudomonadota; class Alphaproteobacteria; order Hyphomonadales; family Hyphomonadaceae; genus Hyphomonas; species Hyphomonas sp. ske169. Next base: position 1,881,587 of record NZ_CP096146.1, read on the forward strand.
TCCGCACGCGCTTTCGGGTCGGTCACCAAGGCGATATTTGTGAAGCCTGCATTTTTCATCTGCGTCATCACGCCCAGCACAGCGCCATAAGCGGCATCGGTATCACCTTGCAGGAAGATACGCTCTTCATAACCTTCTTCAGCAATCGCGAGGAGTTTTGCCGTCAGCTCGCCGACCTCGATCTCGGTTTCTGAGAGATAGACTTTTGCGTCCGCGGTAACCGTCACGAGCAGAGGCGTTGTTTTGGGAACGGAGAGACTGCTGGTTGCGGCTTGCGGCAGGTTGACCTCAACACCGCGCTGCAATGCGGTCGCTGTGATCATGAAGATGATCAATAGAACCAGCATCACGTCGACCATAGGGGTGACGTTAATTTCGGCATTGAACGACCGCCGTCCGCGACTGCCGCCGGATCTAATAGGCGCCGCCATTAGACAGGCCCATCGCTGGCACGGCGCGACAGACGCACAAGTAGATCCTGACTGAATGCATCGAGCGTATCGGCATAGCGGTTCAAGTCGCCAGAAAACTTATTGTAAAAAATCACAGCCGGGATCGCGGCGATCAAGCCAAGACCCGTGGCAAACAGCGCTTCGGCAATCGGACCGCCAACGACGGCAAGGCTCGTGTCTTCTTGGGCGCTGATGTTCAAGAACGCGTTCATAATGCCCCAAACGGTCCCGAACAGACCGATATAGACCGACGAGGACCCGATCGTCGCGAGCGCGCCGATCCCATTCGAGACAGAGCCGACTTCGCGATCAACCGTCGCCCGCAAAGACCGTTCGGCCCGCGCGACCAATGCGCCATGCTCGTTCGGAGACACACTTTTGGCATCGCGCCATTCGCGTGAAATCGCCGCAAATAAGCGGGCGCCAGCATTGTCAGGCGTTTGCCCTGGTCGCATTTCATAATCGTCTGCGCGACCGTTCCAGAACGCGTCTTCAAACTCATTTGCCTTTTTTCGGGCGCCACCAATCGCAAAGAATTTCTCGGCGGTGACGGCCCATGACCAGATACTGGCAATGATCAAGGCGATCAGAACGGCTTTAACCACCGGGTCCGCCGCCATGATCAATTCGAACATGGAAAAGGCCCCTTGGGCGTGAACGTCGCCTAGCGCTTGTGACTCCATACGCGTCTCTCAATCCTTCTGATTGGCGGTCAGCGCCGCCTTTTGAAAAGCTCGTGTTTCTATCTGCGGAGAATCGGGCGGAAACGTGACGCGCCGCTGTCTTATCTGCAATGTTCATCGGCATGCCGCGATTGGGTTAACGAAATCTCGATTCTGGGAAACTTGTTAGTTGCGGGAACTGGTTTTTTTTGGTCCTTAAGATGACGCCAAAACCGGCGGAGGAGACACCAAAGTGACCAAGAATACGTTGCTTGGCAGCGAGATGAGCTATTTCACCGGAAAAGCGCGCGCCTATCTGCGCTGGCGCGGGATTGCGTTTGACGAAATTGCTCCAACCCCAGACGTGATGAAATCGGAAATCATCGCCAATATTGGCTGGCCAGTGATCCCGGTTTTGAAAACGCCGGAGGGCGAATACGTCCAAGACACAGCTGATATCATCGCGCATTTCGAAGCCAAGAGTTCTGACCCCAAGGCAATACCGGAAACCCCGCTACAGCGCATGGTGACATTCCTGCTGCAACTGTTCGCAGATGAATGGATGACCCTGCCGGCCATGCATTATCGCTGGAATCACAATGAAGAATGGATCTATGGCGAGTTTGGCAAAAGCGCCGCTCCCAACGCCACGCCTGAGGAACAGTATGAAGCGGGCAAAGCCGTTGGTCAGCGCTTCCGCTCCTTTGTTCCCATGCTCGGGATCACGCCAGAGACGATCCCCGGGGTCGAGAAAGCCTATGAACAATTCCTCGTCGATCTATCCGCGCATTTAGAGACGCTCCCATATATGCTCGGCACGCGAGCGAGTTATGCCGATTTTGCGATGATCGGGCCGCTCTACGCCCACCAATACAGAGACAAATTCACCGGCGAACATATGAAACGCACTGCGCCGAAAGTGGCGGACTATGTCGAACGGGTCATCGCCGGCGACGGCAAGACTGGCGAGTTGGTGCCGCAAGACGATTTGCCGGCCACGCTATTGCCGATTCTTAAAGTTGCGCTCGGGGAACACTTGCCGGTCCTCTCCAAGACCAATGAGCTGTTCACCGAATGGGCTCGCACCGCCGAGCCAAAATCCGAGGTGCCGCGCGGCATGGGCATGATCCCGTTCACCACGGGCGGGCATAGCGGGATGATCGCCGCTCGGACGTTTTCGCTGCTCCGCCTGCAAGACGCATTGGACGTGTATTTGATGATGCTGCCGTCTGACAAAAAGCGGGCGGACTCATTTTTAGACGCGATTGACGCATCGGCGTTTAAGACGCTGCGCATCAATCCCCGTCTGACACGCCGAAACTATAAATTGGCACTTGCGTAAGCAAATTCACCTTCCTTTGCCCCCAATCGTAGGCTAATTAGTTGCAAACGAAACAATTGGGGGCATAAACATGTCGGCCGTCCTTCATCTCGCCATCCCTGCAGGCGATCTCTCGACCACTGTGAAATTCTATACCGATGTCCTTGGCTGCGAGCTCGGCAATCGCGAGGAGGGGCGCTGGGTCGATGTCAATTTCTGGGGCAATGAGTTGACGCTGCACCAGAGCGAAGAACGCCTGCCTACGGTCCGCCATGATGTCGATATGGGCGCGGTTTTGGTGCCACATTTCGGCATTCACCTCACTCAAGACGATTTTGACGCGCTTAAAGACCGGATCGCTGCGGCGGGCCTAACCTATATCGACGACCCTTATCGCCGCTTCAAAGGCGACAAGTATGAGCAAGAAACCTTCTTCATCGCCGATCCGAACCAAAATGTGCTCGAGATCAAAACGATGAAACACCCTGAAATGCTGTGGCCTGAGGTTTAGCGGGTTGAACTAGCTCGCCGTGTTTCCCCACTTCCGCCGATACCTGCGAAGGCAGGTATCCACGGCCCGCAACGACCCCTTGAGCTGGTGGCACAAATTTGTCCGTGGACCCCAGCCTCCGCTGGGGTCGACGGGTGGGCTAACCCCAAACGCCCTCATCCTGAGTGAAGTCGAAGGATAAAGGGCGGGGCTTCTAGGTCGACACGCCTCGTCCTTCGACTTCGCTCAGGATGAGGCGCGCGGTGCCCTTTAGCAAAACCCGAAACCATCATGGATCAGATTTCAACTAGGGTATTCTGTATAATTATTATCCCAGTGTTTCTATATTCAAGTCTTCTATTCTTTTAATTTGTATCCATTTTTCATTTAGGTTCTTCTTATTCTGGGAGAACAGGAATGAAGAGAAATCTTACACCAGTACTCATCTTATCTTGCCTTGCGCTCGCCGCCTGTGGAGGTGGTTCATCGTCTGGAACGGCTGCACCGTCGACGGCGTCCAATCCACCCTCGCCTCCGCCGCCTCCACCACCCCCAAACGAAGCCCCCACGCTGGCCGTCAATGCGCCCGCATCTATCCCCGAGACCGCATTGCTGATTGCGACTATAAGTGCCGCCGACCCAGATGATGACACTTTGAGTTTTTCGGTCACCGGTCCAGATGCGGGCGCGTTTCAGGTGACCGAGGCGGGCGAGCTGGTCGTTGCTACGCCGCTCGACTTCGAAACCCCCAGCGATACAGATCAAGACAATCGCTACTCGTTCACGGTTATGGTCGATGACGGCAATGGCGGGACGGCAAGCGAGGAGATCACGCTCGCGGTGGACGACGTTCCGCGCGATGGCCTGATTGAAATTGAGTATGCGAACGACGTGAATCACCGCGCCGTCATCCAACCCTCAGATTTCGGGGATGCAGGCGCGATCGCCTGGGGGACGAACAAACTTATGAATCGCAGCGCGGATGTCGCTTATATCGCTCCTGTTTCAACCATGCTCTCTGAAACCCATGCGCGGCTGCGGATGGGAGATATCGCGCTCACCCTCACGGTAGAGCCCGGCGTCGATTATGACTTAGACGGCCAGGGCATTGGTTCGAGCAATACGATCGCGCCCCAAACCGTCTTTGTCGGGCGAAATCGCTTGGGTGAGCACTATTTAGCGCTATCGCATACGCCCGTAGAATGGTGCCTTGATCGGTTTGCAAATGACACCTCGTTCACCGCCCTGGTCGGGCTCAATGTAACAAATTTTAGCGCGCTGCCCAACCCACTGGACCTCGCAACCCTGTCTCCGCCTGCAATTATGAAGCGAGAATCAGAAAACACCTTTCGCCTAGGTGGCGCGGCAAACTCTTTCATCGATCCAAATACGATGGAATGCCAGGGGTTGGAAAACGACCCACAAAGACTGAATCGGCCAGTGCAGCTGGCGACCAATATCTCGGGCGATTTTAATGGCGATGGCGCCACGGATATTGTCTATACGAGGGCGCTTAGGTCCGACTTTGCCGACTTTATCTTTGTCTCTGGCAGTCGCGGACCGGTTCTTGGCGAGTCTGGAATGTTCGACATGCAAAGCGCTACGCCGCAATCTGGAGAAGTGGTGTTTCTCGACGTCGAACAGGTAACAGACGATTATGGAGCCACCAATATAGCGTTCGGCAGTGTAGGCGACGTCACTGGCGATGGTTGGGATGATTTTTTCATCGGGGATTCGGTGCCACGAGAACATCCGATTATTGAGTTTAGCACGTTTGGTCCAGACTATTCAATTGTCTCCGGGGCAGCTATTTTCACCGATCCAGATGGCCAAGTGAAATTAGATGAGCTCGAATTTCCGGATCTCATCAAAATCTCTCAATTCGGAAATTTCACGGGAATCGACCCAAACGGAGACCTGGATGGTGATGGGTTGAACGAAGTCGTTTTCTCTGTGTTCTCTCACGACTATGCAATCGAATTTAATGACCCTACGCGGCTCAGCGGCGATGGAACCGCGGTCCTTTTTGGCGCGGATTTGCAAGCCGCCGGCAACGCGCTCGTCAAGCTCGAGTACACTATGCTCCCCAGCGTTTTCTTATCGCCCCTGGTTGAAAAGAAAGAGCGCTTGCGCGGGCTTAAAATCGTTGGCGATCTTGATGGTGACCTGCGGGACGATGCGGTGACGGTTTCTGAGCACACACTCATCATCTGGCCGGGCAGCTTAATCGCTCAAGATCTTTCTCAGTTTACAATTGATGATCCGATCCCCGCTGAAGCGGCGGAAATTCTTCTGCCCGAAATGCTGACCTATGAGCGCTTTCGCGAGTCGCAAGTGAGTTTGCTTGAGGATGTTGATGGAGATGGTCTGCCAGAACTGCTTGTCTCCTATTTTCGAGGTTCGGTCCCGTCAGGCGAGTACCTCATCGCAAGCCGCCGAATCGCCGCCGCCCATGGCACCACCGCGCCCCTCGACCTGCGCGACGCGTTTGACTGAAGGGGGGGGCGGACGGCGCAGGCGTCATCCTCGACCGTGCAGCGGTCTGAGGATCCATCTCCGGCTGTCGCAGAGGATGCGTATGGCTCGCTTGTTCTTCCACGCGCTCCCTCGGACCTGATCCGAAGCCGTTGCTGCAAGAAACCATTTGGGGCCAGCTTAAATTACTTCGGGTGGATGGGTTCGAGATGGGCCCTCAGACAGCCTGCGGCTGTCGAGGGGGACGCAGGTAGAGATGGCCCTTTTAGCCTCATCCTGAGCGAAGTCGAAGGACGAGGGCCTATCCACCTTTGGCGCCTCAGGCCATTTATCCACTCTTCTCTAAACCCACCAAAAAAAGCCGCCCCTTTCGGAGCGGCTTTCTGTAGTCGTCTCTCACTCCAATAAGAAACGTAACTTTTAGCCTTCACCCGCTTCATCGGTTTCGAAGCCGCGGATGCGGAGCAGCGGTTCGATGGTTGGATCAGACCCGCGGAACAAACGGTATAGCTCGTCTGCTGGGCGGAGGCCACCGGATTCATACACCCACTTTTTCAAGGTGGCGGCGAGTTCGGGGTCCCAGATGTCGCCTTTTTCTTTGAAGGCGGTGAAACCGTCCGCATCCAAAATCTCTGACCAGAGATAGGCGTAATAGCCAGAGCTATAGCCAACTGGGCTTGAAAAAATGTGCGCGAAATATTGGCTGCGATAGCGCGGCTCGATTTCCTCGATCAGGCCATAGCCGTCGAGCACTTCTTTTTCGAATGCGCGCGCATCGGTGATTGCCAGCGCCTCTTCGTGGCTGAGCCGGTGCCAGGCCAAGTCGAGCAAGGACGCGGCGATAAACTCGGTCGTGGCGAAACCTTGATTATGGTTCGCCGCTTCGCGCATTTTCTCGATCAGCTCGATCGGGATCGCTTCGCCCGTCTCATAGTGTAGCGCATATTCAGCCAGCATTTCTTCTTCGCCGGCCCAATGTTCAAGGATCTGAGCAGGGAATTCGGTATAATCCCGCGGCCCGTCAACGCCTGAGAATTCGGCATATTTAACCTGGGTCAGCAGACCATGCAGACCGTGTCCGAACTCATGGAAGAAAGTCTCAACTTCTGAGAAATTCATCAGGGTCGGACCATCCCCGGCCGGGGTGATCAGGTTGAGATTATTGTTGATGATCGGGCGCACTTCTGGCGCATCATCATAATTGGTGGACGGGCGATAAGTGCTCATCCAGGCGCCGCCGCGTTTGCTGTCACGGGCATACATGTCCATCAGGAACAGGCCGAGATGCTCGCCAGTGGCTTTGTCTTTAACGTCATAGGCGGTGACGACCGGGTTCCAGCCCTCAACATCAACCTCTTCCAGCGTGATATCAAACAAGCGCTCAGCCATAGTCCAGGCACCTTGGCGCACGGCGCTGAGCTCAAAATATGGCTTCAAGACATTGCTATCAAAGGCATATTTATCCTGGCGGACTTTCTCGCTGTAGTGCCACCAATCATGGCCAGCGAAGGTAAACTCGTCGCCAATCAAGGCCTGCATCTCGTCACGCTCGGCTTTGGCTTGGGCCAGGCCCGGCTCCCAGACGCGGACGAGGAAGTCTTCCACAGTCTGCGGGGTGCGCGCCATATTATATTCGAGGATGTAAGCCGCGTGATTGTCATAACCGAGCAGTTCAGCTTTTTCAGCGCGCAGCTGGGCAACTTTGATGAGGAGCGGCCCATTGTCGGTTTCGCCTTCAGTGGCACGCAGGCGATAGCCGTCAAACATTTGCTTACGCAGATCGCGATTTTCAGACTGCGCCATAAAAGTCTCATAGACAGAGCGATCGACGGTCAGGACCCATTTGTCGCCGTCTTTCAACGCGTCTTTGAAACTGTCAGACAGGCCCGCCAGTTCGGCTTCATCCGTGACTTCGAGTTTAAACGCTTTGGTTGAGGCAAGGAGGTTTTGACCAAATTGCGTGGTCAGCGATGAGATCTCTTCATTGATCGCCGCAACTTTTTCTTTGACCTCTGGGCTCTGCGTGGCGCCGGCGCGCTCAAAGCCGCGATAAGTCAGCTCGATCAGACGCCGATCTTGCTCGTCCAGGTCCATCGTATCAGCGGCGTCTCTCACCGCTTTCACACGCTCAAACAGATCCGCATTGAAACTGATTGAGTCGCCAACCGCAGTGACTTTCGGCCAGATTTGCGTAGCCAAGCCTTGCAGCGTTTCATTGGTGTCGGTGGATGTGATGTTTGAAAACGCGAGCGAAACTTTGGTCAGCGTGCTGCCAGCTTTGTCCAAAGCGACGATTGTGTTTTCAAATGTGGGCGCGTCCGGATTGCTGGCAATCGCCTCTACCTCAGCTTCGAGTTCGGCAATCCCGGCTTCAATAGCGGGCAAGTAGTGCTCATCCTTGATCTGCGAGAAAGGCGGAGCGCCATAGGGCGTGTCCCAGTCTTGCAGAAGCGGGTTATCCGCAAGCGCTGCTGTGTCGACCGACGCGGTTTCAACCTCTGTCGTATCCGGCGCCTCGACACTCGCGGCCTCCGGTCCGGTTGCTGTTTCCGTGCCAGGGGTGCGAACAATATCGCATCCTGCGAGCAAAAGCGTGAAAGCAGCAGCACTGCCGAGGAGGTAGTTTTTTGCGGTCATTTGGGCACCTTTGAGAAAATCGTTGGATATCTAACCATTTTCTAGCCGAGCCGCCTAGAGCAAAGCTGTCACACTTGTAATTGGCTCAGCCGCGCGACCGTCGCTTCATACTGATCCATGGTCTCGTTGAGGATGTCCGCGACAGGGCGCACGGCCTTAATCCGGCCCGCTACTTGGCCGGTTAGCGCGATACCAGCTTCCAAATCGCCACCGAAATAGACATTCTGTGTGCCCGCAAACTCGCCGAAAATATTCTCGACGCCGTCTTGCTCAATCCGCGTGGTGCGCTCGGTCCGAAGCGCGCGCAGCGCTGGGCCAGGGCCGTCACGGTTGAGGAAGACCGTATCGGTGGCGTCGGCATCAACAATCGCTTGTTTCCAATTCTCATGCACCGGGCTTTCGGCGCTGGAGAGGATGCGCGTCCCCATCAGCACGCCCTCGGCGCCAAGCGAAAACGCCGCCGCCATGGTTGAACCATCCATAATACCGCCTGCGGCGACCACAGGCACATCCACCGCTTCACAGACTTGCGGGATCAAGACCATTGAGGCGACATCTTTGGGGTTCTTAAACCCGCCGCCTTCGCCGCCCTCAACGATCAGCCCATCCACGCCCGCATCAATCGCACCGAGCGCCGCTTTCAGGCTTGGGACGACGTGAAACACAGTCAAACCAGCCTCTTTCAGAAGGCCTGTATATTTCTTGGGATTGCCTGCCGATGTCGTGACAAATTTGATGCCTTGGTCGATCACGAACTGAACAATGTCAGGATCGCGAACAAAGGCCTGGGCAACATTTACCCCGAACGGCTTGTCGGTGAGGTCGCGCATCTTCAAGATTTCATCGCGCACCGCATCCAACTCGCCAGAGCTAGTCTCGATAATTCCCATGCCGCCAGCATTGGAAAAGGCTGATGAGAGTTGCGACCGGGCGATCCACCCCATTGCGGCTTGAATAATCGGTTTCTCGATCTCGAGCATCTCAGTGATACGGGTTTTGAGCGCCATGCTGGGTCCTCTAACGTCTATGTGTTTTGGCGAGATAGAGCGCCTCCCGCTGCGGAAGCGCAAGCGTTTCTAACGGGTTTGGAAAAGCTTGAACCGCTCTGTCACAAAGATGATTGCCAGCGAGCTCACGCCGAGCGTGACAAAACCCAGCATGAAAGGCGCAACCGTGCCGTTGAACTGCCCGGCCACGAGATAGCCAATCAGGCTGGCAACGGTCGTCGAGGCAAAGCCATACGCAGCGCTCGCAGTGCCAGCAATCTTGCCCTGCGGCTCCATGGCCAAAGCCGTGAAATTCGCCCCAAGCATGCCAAAACAGCCAAAGGTCAAACAAAACAGCGGATAGAACAGCCAAAGCTTCTCACCGACTGTGTAAAGCGTGATCACATTGGTCGTTGCCAAAACAATGAACAGGACGAGCACTGTATGGCTGATCCGGCGCATGCCAAACTTTTCGACGATCCGTGAGTTCAGGAAATTTGCACCCGCCAGCGAAGCCGCAACCCCGGCAAACCAGAGCGCAAAGGTTTCGTGCTGTCCAAACACATCTGTGAAGACTTGCTCTGAGGCTGCAATGAAAGCGTATAGCGCGCCGAAAATCACCCCGCTCGCGCACATATAGCCAAGCGTAATTCGCGTGGTCAAAACCTGCCAATAGGCGCTGCCGGTCTGGTGCAGATTGAGGGGCTGCCGATCGGCTGGCAGCAGGGTTTCTGGCAACCGAATTTGGATCCAGATCAAGTTTAAAACAGCTGCGATGCTCAATAAGGCAAAGGTCCATTGCCACGGCGCTACAAGCATTACCCCCGCGCCAATGGTCGGCGCCAAGATCGGGACCACCATGAACACGGTCATCACCAAAGACATGATCCGCGCCATGGCGCGTCCCGCCAGCAAGTCACGCACGATCGAGACCGCAATCACTCGAACACCGCTCGCAAATATTCCTTGAACAAAGCGCGCGACGAGCAGCGTCGCGAATGAGCTGGTCATGATGCAGGCGATTCCTGCAATCGCATAACCAATCAGGCAGATGCTGAGCAATCCTTTGCGGCCATAGCGATCCGAGATCGGACCGAAAACGAGCTGCGGTGCGCCAAACCCGGCAATATAAGCAAAAATCACCAATTGCTGATCATTGTCGCGCTGCAGGTTGTAGAAGTCGGTAATATTGCTGAGCGCCGGCAACATGATGTCGATCGCGAGGGCGTTCAGCGACATCAGCGCGGCCACCATGATGACCAGCTCCCATCGCGGCAGCGGTAGGGCCGGGGTCGGCGCCTCCTTCGCAGCAGCTGGATCGAGTTGGGTCACCGAGTTCACTCACACTTAAACAAGGCGCGGGTTGTGAACCTGCCTCGTTGCAATCGCAAGCGTTTTCTCGGTTAATTTTAGTCGCAGGGCTCGGTTTTATAGAGAATGATTTCCGGCGTTGCAGAAACCGCGCACACAGGAAGGTCTGACAAAGCCGCTTGATCCGGCTGTTTGAACATCAGCAAATAGTCCCACCGCCGCGGCCAATCATTCGCGAAGTCTTTGGACCAATAGCCATTCTCTGATGGGACGGCCGGACGCTCGGCGAGCAGGGCGAGATTCTGCGCCAAGACCGCGTCCGATTGCGGCATGTGCAAGTCCACCATGGCCGGCGTGACATCGACAAAAGATGTGTTGGTGAACAGGTTCGGAATATAAGCCGCCCGCTCAATCACTGCGAATGAAAGCGCATGCGAATTGAATGCGGTTCGAGATGAGGGATCTGCATAGACACCTAGAAGTTTTGAGCCCTCGGGGAGCGTTGCAAGTTGGTCTTGTAACCCCTTTGCTTTGCTGTGGGTTTTAGACATTTGCAGGCCCGCATTCACAAATAGAAGCGTTGCGAGCGCAGCGAACCCTGCAGACAAAGCGGGTTTCAACCGCGACGGAAATTCAGCACGCATTGAGATTGATGCAGCCGCGACGATCAGCAAAGGCGCGGTGAATCGCAAATGCAGACCCCAAATTCCAAAAATCGAAGCTGGCATGACGATGACGAGCGCCAGAAATGCGCCGCATAGCCAGCTCGTCCGATCGGAAAAACTGACCCACCGATTGCGAATGGCCAGACCGAAAAACCCTGCGGTTGCGAGCAGAGCGAGGAGCGCGAGCGGGCGATTTCCGAACTCCGTCGCCGCGAATAAAAGGCGCAAATTATCTTTGAAACTATCGGCTGGCGCGACGGTCTTCGGCAGATCGACGGCGCTCTGCATCGACAAAGCCAAAAATACCAAGCCGCCGAGCATTGCCGGGAGATCGAGACACAGCGATTGCCTCGCGAATTTCCAGACGGGTGCTTGGCCTTTCTGAAAGAATCCAATCACTTCCCAGCAAAATGCCAAGAAGCCAAACAACAAAAATGCCAGGGCATGGTTGGCGACGAGAAATAGGCCGATTGGGGCAAATATGATGGTCCGCTTCACACTCGGCTCCATCCGCACCCATAGCGCAAATGCCAATAAAGCAAGGCCGCTCGAGATTGTATAATTGACGAAACCCCAAGCCATATTGGCATTGAAGACGGTCAGAAAGCCGAGCAGCGAGAGCCAGGTGACGCGGCCATGAAGACTGCGCGCGAGAACCAATCCAGCCAGCGGCGGCAACGCCAATGCGAGCCAAACTGTGACGCCACCCGCGGCATAGATCCCGATCACCTGCGACAGCCACGGCACGATCATGTCCATGGTCAAGTCAGGAATGAACCCAAACGAGACCGCATAGAATTGCTGCAATGCGGGCTCAGATGCGAGATGGCCTTCGATATAGGTCCGGGCCAAGTGGTTGATGTAGTCAACACCGATCCCAAGCGGCCATAGCGCCACCATCGCTGCAAGGGTTGCAGCGATGCCTAATGCAATATGTTCAGGTTTTATGGCGCTCAGGCTCATTTTCGCGGTTTGGCAATCAGGATCACAAATGGGAATCTTGTGGTCACCCGTACGACCTCTGCATAGGGCTCAACAAATTCCGCAAATGTCTGCTTGTTCCAGTGATTGATATGCTCGGGATGATTGCCGAGCCGGATCAGATCGCGGCCGCGGACCAGATTCATCATTTGGAACCAGGGCTCATTCGGAACCGTCAGGAGCAAATACTCATCGGCCAGAGACACCAATCGTTCGAGCGTTTTTTCTGGCTCAAACAAGTGTTCCAAAACTTCCAGCGCCATAACGGTATGATAGCGCTTGGCATCGAATTTTGGATCAAACAGATTGGCTTCTTCAAAGCTTGTATTCGGCCAGCGGCGGCGCGCCTCATCCAAAGCGTCGGTGCGCAAGTCTAGGCCTTGATAGCCGGGCAGCGACACGTCGCGGGCCGCCAACATATCCAGGATGTAGCCCTCCCCACAGCCGAAATCTAAAACATTGGTCGGCGCGATCTCGGTAAGTTCTTTAGCAACCTCGTCATAGAAGCGCCCGAGACTTAGCCTGTGGATCGGGTTTGGGTTGTTGTATTTGCTGACATGGCGCTCGGTTGTGTCGGCGCGGATGGTTGTGGCTGCCATTGATTGTGCACCTCTCGTAGACGCGCCGAGGCGCGATTTAGCTCAGCTAGAAGCCGGTCTGTATTGGTTGTCTCTGACTCGAAATTGCGCAGGGCGCGGATCGTAAATCGCCGTTTCGGCTGGGCGCTTTGCCGCTGCACGAACTCGCCGAGCAGACCAATTGTGATGAACTGGAAACCGGTCATTACCATCAGCATGCCAAAGAACAAAAGCGGCCGATTGCCAATCGGGCCAGCGCCGAGCAGCCAAAGCACGGAGAGATAAAACAAAGCCGCGCCACCAATCGCGCCAAACGCCATGCCAGCGCCGCCAAACACGTGCAGCGGGCGGGTCGCGTAGCGGGTGTTCAGCATCACGCCCAGGAAATCCAGCGCGCCTTTGAACAGGCGGCCAAACCCGTATTTCGATACCCCAAATTGCCGGGCGCGGTGATTGACCGGGATCTCGCCAACTTTATAGCCGTCCCAGTGTAGCAGGACGGGGATAAACCGGTGCAGTTCGCCATACAGCGACAATTCTTCAACCGCTTCCCGGCGATAGGCTTTGAAGCCGCAATTGAAATCGTTGAGCTTGACCCCGCTCAAGCGGCTGACGACGCCATTGAACAGTTTTGATGGCAGGGTCTTATCGATCGGGTCATGGCGGACATGTTTCCAGCCTGACACAACATCATAGCCTTCCGCCAACTTGGCGAGGAAGTTCGGAATCTCTGCCGGATCATCCTGCAGGTCAGCATCCATGGTGAAAACGATATCGCCTTTGGCGAGTTGGAAGCCCGCATCAAGGGCTGCGGCTTTGCCGAAATTGCGGCGGAACTCGACGACCCGGATTTCAGTATGGGCCTCAGCTAGGGCCGCCAACGCGGCTGCGGTACCATCGCGCGATCCGTCATCTACGAAGATCAACTCATAAGCGCATCCAAGCTCGGCCATGGCCGTTGCCACTTGCTCGGCGAGCAGGGCCACGCTCTCGTCTTCATTGAAGGTCGGGACGATGATTGACACGCAATCAGGGATCGCTGTCTCTGGCAACTTATCCATACTGTCCTCAAAAACTCTACACGACCGATATACGTTCCGGCCTGCGGGCAAATTTGCATAAACAGATTGAGGAATGGTTAGTTTTGGTGCAGAGGGCGGCGACTTCATGCCTGCAACCGTGGCTTAGATCGCTATGAATGACCGCAAAACAGATCCAGCGTCTCAGCCGCTCAAAACCTTTGGGCGGCGCGGCGGGCGACCGTTATCGGGCCGCCAGAAAATCTTGATGGATGAGGTACTGCCGCGCTTGCAGGTGCCGATCGAGCCCGGCAGCCAACTCGACCCGAAACAACTCTTCCCAGACGCGGAGGAAATCTGGCTCGAAATCGGCTTTGGCGGCGGCGAGCATGTCAGCGGCCAAGCGCGCCGAAATCCCAAAGCCGGGATCCTGGCCAGCGAGGTCTTCTTCGAAGGCATCGCCAAACTGCTCGGACAGGTCGAAGATGCGGCGCTCCAGAATGTCAGAATCTGGCCGGAAGATGGGCGCGAATTGGTGGACGGCCTGCAGAAGAACTGCGTGGATCGCGCCTTTATCTTATTCCCAGACCCTTGGCCTAAAGCGCGCCATCAAAAGCGGCGGATTATTCAACCGGATTTTCTAAATGCCCTCGCGCGCGTGATGAAGCCGGGCGGCCGCGTTCGCTTCGCAACAGATGTGCGATCCTATGCGGATGAAGCGCTTGAACGGTTTCTGGCCCACCCGGCTTTTGACTGGACCGCTACCTGCGCCGATGATTGGCGAAACGCGCCTGCCGATCATGTTCAAACGCGCTATCAAGAGAAAAAACTCGGCGATATCGCGCCTGTTTATTACGACTTTTCAATCAAAAAATCGGCTGATTGACCTCCACAAAGTCGCGTCTCATACTGCTCTTATACTGGGAGTATGGAATGCGGGTTTTGTCTTTGTTTTTTCTGAGTTCAGCGCTTTTGGGCCTGGGTGCGGCGAGCCATGCGCAAGAGCTTGATGTGACGGAAATTGTATCCGCCCATGACGCGTTCACTCAAGCGGCAGATAAACAAACCCGGACGGCTTTGGCCGAGGCGCTCGACCGCTATCAAGGCGACCCGACCGTGGAATCGGTGAATGCTCATTTGGCGCTTGTCTTGAGCGATACGGCCGCCGCCAAATATGGCGATATGCGTGATAGCGCGCTGGCCGCCAGCAATCATTTGGAGCCCGTCGCGGATATTCTGCCGCGGCAATATGCTGAAACGAAGTATGTAGCCGCTGTAGCGCTGTTCAATCACCGGCAGAAAAGCGAAGCGATGTCAGAAATGGCACATGTGGAAGGCTTTTGCCGCCAGCAAATCGGCAACGCTGAAGAATCACCAGAATGGGCCGACGATTTGAAATGGAAAGCCGATGCCTGGGGTATGGCTATGGACGCCTATTTCGAAGCGGAACGCGAAAAACACCCGTCCGACAACGAGCTCGATGCCATTCTCAAAAGCTATAATATTGATGAAGACGCCCTCAGCGCAAAGGCAATGCTTAGCGAAGATGAGGCGGGCCTACCGCATTGCTCGGGGCGGATGATCCAGCGTCCAAAAATGCGCTATCCTTCTGGAAAGGCGCTTCGCGGGAAGTTTGGGGCCGTCATCTTAGGTCTGGAATTCGATGATGAAGGACAGGTCATCAACCCAAAAGTGCTAGCATCGGTGCCGATTGAGGAATTCGATGAAAAATCTTTGCGCGTGGTTGGGCAATGGCGGTTCAAGCCAGATGATCCGGATCAAGTTGGCATCTCGTGTCGCTTGGAACGCACAGACGTCGTGCAACCCTTGGTTTTTCAGATCCGCTAAACCGGTTTTGCTTGACCGAGGCTCTGTAATGTGAGCTTAGGTCCGCCATCGAATACGGCCGGTCTGAATTGAGAAGACCCCGCCAGACCGGCGGATAATTAAAGTCCCTACCTCTCCGTAATCGACACAGCGACCGACTGCACAGTGCAGAACCGGCGCGGACTAACGGAAAGGGGCCAATATGCCCACCGGAAAAGTAAAGTGGTTTAACGCCACAAAAGGTTTTGGATTCATCGTGCCTGACGAAGGCGGAAAAGATGTGTTTGTACACATTTCCGCGGTTGAGCGCTCAGGCCTGCAAGGTCTGCAGGATGACCAGCCGGTAGAATATGAGCTCTACAATGACGAACGTCGCGGAAAAACCTCTGCGGTCGATCTGAAACTGTTGTAGACAAATTCGGACTTTGCGCCTATCTAGGCGGCAAGTCGAAACATATCGGCGGCGGTTCCGGGAACGGGGCCGCCGCTTTTATTTGTCTGAAAGAATACCAGAATTGATCACCCTTAGCCCTCAAGAAGACCGCATCTTGGCCATGGCCGACCCGCTTGCCAGCGAGCTCGGGCTTGAAGTCGTGCGCATTCGGGTGATGGGCGGTAAGCGGCCTTTGCTTCAGATAATGATCGAAAAAGCGGGCGGCGCGCCAACTGATGTTGAAGACTGCGCCACCTTCTCGCGCAATCTGTCGCCGATTTTGGAAGCGGAAGATCCGATCAGCGAAGCCTATCGCTTGGAAGTCTCAACCCCAGGGATTGATCGGCCCCTGACCCGGGTTGGCGATTTTGGCCGCTGGGTCGGACATCTGGCAAAGCTGGAACTGACCATGCCGCTCGACGGCCGGCGCCGTTTTCAAGGCGTGATCCAGCGCGAAGACGAGAATGGCGTCGCGATGCTGCTCGACGATGACAGCGAATTGGTTGCCCACTTGCACGAGATGGCGAAAGCTAGCCTCATCTTGACTGATGAGCTGATTGATGCCGCCACAACCGACGGCACCCTGCCGCCGCAACCCGGTGATGAAGATTTTGAAAGCCTCGAAACAGACGAGGCCGAATCTGATACAATTGAAGATAACCAAGAGACTGGAGCCTGAGCCCCATGAGTAATGTAGGCGTTTCCGCAAACCGGCTTGAAATCATGCAGATCGCGAAAGCGGTCGCAGAAGAAAAAGCGATTGATCGGGCCATCGTGATCGAAGCGATGCAAGAAGCGATCGAGAAGGCCGCGAAGTCTCGCTACGGCCAGGAACACGATATCCGTGCGCTGATCGACCATGAGACCGGCGAGCAAAGCTTGTGGCGCATTCAAACCGTGGTCGATCCGGAAGAGATTGAGGATCCAGCCCAGCAAATTTCGCTAGCCGAAGCGAAGAAGATTGATGCCAGTCTCGAGCTTGGCGACGAGATTAAAGAAGAGCTTCCGCCCTTCGATTTCGGCCGTGTGGCTGCACAGACTGCGAAACAAGTGATCATGCAGAAAGTGCGTGACGCGGAGCGTCAGCGCCAGTTCGACGAATATAAAGACCGCGAAGGCGAGATCATCAACGGCATCGTCAAGCGTGTCGAATATGGCCATGTTATTGTCGATCTCGGCCGCGCCGAAGGCATTATTCGCCGCAATGACGGCATTCCGCGCGAGAATTTCCAGCCGAATGACCGGGTTCGCGCTTATCTCTACAAAGTGAGCCGCGAAATCAAAGGCCCGCAAATCTTCCTGTCACGCGCGCACCCTGACTTCATGGTCAAACTGTTCGCTGCTGAAGTGCCGGAAGTTTATGAAGGTGTGATCGAGATTCGCTCATGTGCTCGTGACGCAGGTTCGCGTGCTAAGATTGGCGTGATTTCAAACGACAGCTCAATTGACCCTGTCGGCGCTTGTGTCGGGATGCGGGGCGCCCGGGTGCAAGCCGTGGTTGGCGAGCTGTCTGGCGAGAAGATCGATATCATTCCTTGGAATTATGACGATGCGACTTTCATCGTGAACGCGCTACAACCAGCAGAAGTTTCGAAAGTGGTCCTCGACGAAGATGAGCACCGCGTCGAAGTGGTCGTCGCTGACGAGCAATTCCCGCTGGCCATTGGTCGCCGCGGTCAGAACGTCCGTCTCGCGTCACAGCTGACCGGTTGGCAAATCGACTTGGTCACTGAAAGCGACGATTCTGAGCGTTACCAAATCGATTTCCAGCGTCGCACCGAATTGTTCATGACCGCTCTCGATGCGGATGAGACCCTGGCGCAATTGCTGGCCTCAGAGGGGTTTGAGGCCGTTGAAGACATCGCCTATATCGGCGCCGAAGACTTCATGCAGATTGAAGGCTTTGACGAAGAAGTTGCTCAAGAGATCCAAGAGCGTGCCCGCGAGTATCTCGAGAAACTCGCTGCCGAGCAGAATGCGAAACGGCTTGAGCTTGGCGTCGAAGACGCTGTGATGGAACTCGATGGCATGTCCCCAGGATTTGCCGTGAAGCTCGGCGAGAATGACGTCAAAACCGTTGAGGACGTGGCTGGCCTGGTGCCAGATGACCTCACCGGCTGGCGCGAGAATAATAAAGAAGGCAAGCCCGTCTGGCAGGATGGCATCCTGAAAAAAGGCGAAATGCGCAAAGACGATGCGCAGCTCTTCATTATGAAAGCGCGCGTCATTGCTGGCTGGATTGAGCCTGAAGCACTTGAACAGCTGGAGGCCGAAATGGCTGCTGAAGCCGCGGGCGCAGAGCAAACTGACCTCACCGAAGAAGAGCGCGCATTGCTGGCGCTTGGAGAGCTCGGCAAATCCGTTAGCGAAGACAGTGAGACCACCGCGGAAGAGAGCATTGATATCAGCGACGAGGACATTCTGGCGGAACTTGAAGGCTTAGATCTCGACGAAGATCTACTCATGGAGGGCGGCGACGATGCCGCAGACCCTCAATGATAGCGACCAGCGCCTAGAGGCGCGACAGGACAAGCGCGCTGGCGGCTCGGTTCGCCAGTGTGCGGTCACGCGCGAGCGCTTAGCGCCCGACGCGCTGATTCGCTTTGTTCGCGGCCCAGACGGGACCGTCGTTCCAGACGTTTTCGGAAAACTACCTGGGCGTGGCGCTTGGGTCACAGCCAACCGCGCGGTGATTAAAGATGGCCTCGATACAGGGGTCTTCTCACGGGCCTTTAAAGCGCAAAGCCAACCGATGGACGGCCTCGCTGAAGAGATTGAACGCCAACTCTTACAACGCTGCATGGGCCTGCTGGGCATGGCGAAGAAGAGTGGTGTGGCGGTGCTTGGGTTTGACCAAGTGCGCACCTATATCCGCAAACAGGAACCGGGCTGGCTGATTGAAGCCAGTGATGGTGCAGAAGATGGCCGTAACAAGGTTCATTTTCTTGCCAAGGCGATATATGAAGACGTGAAAGTCGCGGGCGCACTGTCGTCTGCTGAATTGGGCATAGCCTTTGGGCGGGAGCATGTGATACATGCGCTGCTTGAGCAAGGTTCCCTCTCGGATGCTTTTTCAATCGCCTATCAGCGACTGATTGGATTCAGAGACGCGCCTGAGACAGGCTGGTTCTCCGGCAGACAGGAAATTTTGTAGACAGGGGCGGTTGGCAAGCGCTTCGAAGGAAAGGTTAAACACCAGGGTACGCATGAGCGATACGAAAGACAAAGGTACGACAACTGGGCGCAAGCCCCTCACTGTTTCACGTGGCGGTGGATCCGGCACGGTCAAGCAGACGTTTAGCCATGGCCGGTCTAAACAAGTGGTTGTCGAAACCAAAAAGCGTCGCACAGTTGGCGCACAATCCAAGCCGGGGGCGGCTGGAAAACCGACCGGGAAAAAGCCGGGTGCGGGCGGCAAAGAACCGTCCAAGCTAGAAGCGGCTGCCGCAAAACTCGGCATTACGGTCGAAGAGCTTGTCCAACGCCAAAAAGTGCTGATGCAGCGCAAGAAGGCGGAAGAATCTCGCAAAGCTGAACAGCAGAAACAGCAAGCGCAAACCAAGGCCCTGCAAGAAAAGCAGGAAGCCAATAAGCAAAAAGAAAAAGAGCGCGAAGAAGCCGAAGCCCGCCGCAAAACCGAAGAGGTAGAGCGTAAGAAGGCTGAAGCAGAAGCGAAGAAAAAAGCGGCTGAGGAAGCGAAATCTAGCCGCCCTGAGCGCGGCGGCAAAGGCCAAGGCCGCGGCGGTGCTGCGCCAAGCCAAGCTGATCTTGAAGCGGCGGCCAGCTCTGGCGGCGGACGCCGAAAAGGCGGACGCGATCGCGATGACCGTGATCGGCGTGACCAAGGCGGTGGCCGTGGTGGCCGCGGCGGCGGTGATGCCAAACGGCGGCGCGGCAAACTCACGATTGCCTCAGCGCTCGGCGATGATGGTGACCGTCAGCGTTCACTCGCATCAGTAAAACGGGCCCGTGAGCGCGAACGCGAACGCCGGGCCGGTGGCGAGCAATCAGAAAAAGTGTCTGTCGAAGTCACTTTGCCAGAAACGATCACGCTGCAAGACCTATCCGGTCGGATGAAAGAGCGCGTCGGCGACGTCGTGAAATTCATGATGCAGCAAGGCGAGATGCTCCGCTCAACCGACATAATCGACGCTGATACTGCGGAACTGATCGCTGAAGAATTTGGCCACACCGTGAAACGTGTGTCTGAAGCCGACGTCGAAATCGGTCTTGAAGGCGTGGATGATGATCCAAAAGATCTCGAAGGTCGTCCGCCAATCGTCACGATTATGGGCCATGTTGACCATGGTAAGACCTCGCTCCTGGATTCCCTGCGCTCAACCGACGTTGTCGCAGGCGAAGCTGGCGGGATTACCCAGCATATCGGCGCCTATCAGGTGCAATTGAAGTCTGGCGACAAAATCAGCTTCCTCGATACACCTGGCCACGCGGCCTTCTCGGCGATGCGGGCGCGCGGCGCAAATGTCACCGATATCGTGATCTTGGTGGTTGCTGCGAATGACTCTGTCATGCCGCAGACGATTGAAGCGATCCACCATGCGAAAGCGGCGGAAGTGCCCATCATTGTCGCGGTCAACAAAGTTGATCTACCAGAAGCCGATGCCAGCCGTGTGCTGACGGACTTGCTCCAGCATGACATTCAAGTTGAAGCCATGGGCGGTGAAGTTCAGGCGATTGAAGTCTCGGCGCTGAAGAAAACGGGCCTCGATGCCCTGACCGAAGCCATCACGCTGCAAGCCGAACTGCTAGAACTGAAAGCGAATCCAAAACGGGATGCCGATGGTATTGTCGTGGAATCGCAACTCGATAAAGGCCGCGGCCCGGTCGCAACGGTCTTGGTCAAACGCGGTACGCTGAAGCGCGGCGATATTGTCGTCGCCGGTGCGCAATGGGGCAAGGTTCGCGCCTTGGTCAATGAGCGCGGCCAGCAGATGAAAGAAGCTGTGCCGGCGATGCCTGCAGAGATCCTTGGTCTCGATGGTACGCCAGAGCCGGGCGACGCTTTCAATGTCGTTGATAGTGAAGCGCGGGCACGGGAAATTACCGAGTATCGCCAGCGTATGAAGCGCCAGAAGCAAGGTGTTGCGACCCAGCGCGCTTCGCTCGAGCAATTCATGACCAGCCTCAAAGATGGCTCCGTCGATACCAAAGACCTGCCAATCGTCCTCAAAGGCGATGTTCAGGGCTCGGTCGAAGCGATCACCCAATCGCTTGAGAAATTGTCGACTGAAGAAGTTCGCGCAAATGTCGTTTACGGTGCCGCAGGCGGTATCTCCGAAAGCGACATCCTGCTGGCGCAATCTTCAGGCGCGCCGGTCTTTGCGTTTAACGTTCGTGCCAATAAACAAGCACGCGACTTGGCCGAGAAAGAAGGCGTCGAAATTCGCTATTATTCGATCATTTATGAATTGATCGATGATGTGAAAGCCTCGCTTTCCGGCATGCTGGAGCCAGAGAAGAAAGAAACCTTCATCGGCTATGCTGACATACTGGAAGTCTTCAACATTACCAAAGTCGGTAAAGTGGCAGGCTGTAAGGTTACTGAAGGCGTCGTGAAACGCGGCTGCGGCGTGCGTCTACTGCGCGATGATGTCGTCATACATGAAGGCATGCTGAAAACGCTGAAACGCTTCAAAGACGAAGTGCCGGAAGTAACCAATGGTATGGAATGCGGCATGGCGTTCGAGAAATACGAGGATATTCGCGAAGGCGATAAGATCGAGTGTTTCGAAGTTGAGATGATCGCTCGAACCCTCGACTAAGCCAGCCACTATCTGATCTTAGAAAGACCGCGCGATTTCGTGCGGTCTTTTTATTTTTATCTATTCCCTTTTCGAATTGCCAAACTGTTTGCCGTAGACCGAACCGATGGAGACCGGCCTAACCATCTCAGGCGCGCTGACGAAACGCGACGCCAAACGTCTGACGAATGCCATTCGCAGCGGCACAATCGGGCCGACCACGCTGTATTATGCTGGCGTGACCGCGCCGATTATCGGCGCTGGGATGGCGCTCTTATCCCGTGCTGCCCTGAATAAGATCGATATGAGCCCGTATTGGGTGACGATGAGTTCCGCCATGTGCGCGGCGATGGCGGGGATTGTTTGGTATCTGATTTTCATGCGCTGGGCCTATCGTCATAGCCATGGCCGGGCCGGCGAAATGCAGCAAGAAACCAAGATTGAGTTGAAGGATGACGCGCTCATCGTTCGGCGCGGCTTGGTTGAAACCCATATCGATTGGGATGCGATTGACGAGATTAAGAGCACCCGCAGCTATACGCTGGTCTGTTTCGATGGGGTTGAACCTTTAATGCTGCCGCATGACTGGTTTGGCGAAAAAACTGCGTGCGAGATCTTTATGCGGCGCCTTGGGCAGGGCATGAAGAGCGCATGAGCCGAAGCCGAAAACAAAATCATGGGGAGCGTCCGCCCTCGCAGCGTCAATTGCGCGCCGCCGAACTTGTGCGTCACGCCCTGGTCGAAATTATTGCTCGCGAAGAGTTTCGCGACCCCGTGCTGCAAGGGGTGGCGATTACGATTGGCGAGGTGCGATCGTCTCCAGACTTGCGGCACGCCAATGTCTTCTGCTCCGCGCTGGGTAAATCCGGCAAAGCCGAAATGGAAGAGATTGCCGAGGCTTTAGGCCGGGCTGCTGGTTTTCTGCGCGGCCGGCTCGGACGCGAGATTGATATGAAGTTCACCCCGCAACTGCATTTCATCGCCGACCTCTCTTATGACGAAGCCGCCGACATGGACGCGGTCTTCCGCCGCGCTGAAGTGGCAAGGGATCTTGATCCGGAAGTGGAATAGCGCCTGGCGGGCGCACGGACTAGGCGACCTAGTTCATGTTCGTATATGAGCGGGTCACGAATTCTTCTTTCCACATATTTTCCCAACCGAGACCCGTCATGCTGGGCCCGACCATCGCTTCGTGCCCACGCAGGCCGTTATAGAATCCGTTCCATTCCATGATTTTGGTCTGATTGTCCGCATCAACCACAACATCCCAACCGATACATCTGGACAGATTCAACCGACCATGGAGATCAAGAACTGCACGCTTCGCGGCCTCGAATTCAGGATAGATCAGACCTTCGAAACGCTCTCCTGTATCGGGGTGTACAGTACGCGTTAGGAAGTGGGAATCGTAAGCCACTGCTCCAGATTCGCCGGTGTGCAGATCGAGCGGGACAGCCAAATGTTCGGCGCTTTTGACATAATCTGACCCCGCGCGCCCAAATCGCAGCGCGCATCCTCGAAGCTCAACCACACCCTCATCGGTCTTGACTGTGGTCATGCGCAAGGCAGAGACGCTGCCCGGCGCAAACTTATCCAGACTAGGGTGTTGGTCGATAAAGGATTGGAAAACACCATTTCCCATCGCTTTGATTTCGGAAAGATCGAAGTCTTCGGGGGTGCAGACGCGAATGCCGCGGCCTTGGATGGAGCTATCGGCTTTGTAGATGATCCGATCGGTACCTTGAAAGAGATGGTCTTTGAGCTCGAGGTCAGCAACGAATTTGCCATCTGGCGTTGAAAATAGGCCATTTAGCTGAACCAAAATATCGGGCAGCATTTCTGTGTTCAGCAGCGCGTTGGAGACTGATTTCAAATAGGAGGTCTTACCGGGCGTGCCGTTCCAGCGCGGGATGACATGGTCGAAATAATAGTCGTCCGGAATCCATCCATCCTGGAATCCCTCGCGCACGACGGAGAACACGCGTAACCAATGCTCGTACTTGGCGTCGCCCAATGTCTCAGTGGCATAGTCTCGACATTTGCGCTGATCTACCGGGCTCAATTTCTGACCATTCTCGGCCAGAATCGAGAGAGTGCGGGCCGCAAGATTCTTGTTCCCCAAATGTCGTCGGCGGTTTTCTATGTATGACGCCGCCTGAGTCCCGGTACGCCGCAATATTTGATTCAACAAGATGCTCAATCCCCATAATGCTTTCTAGGGGAAATGGTGCAAACGCCGTGCCGATTTCGAGGGAATTGAACTGGTCCGGGCCTCGTCCCGAAACTCCGTCAATACCTGCGAAGGCAGGTATCCAGGCACGGACTCTGCCAAGTGCTTCGTCGCAATTGATGGTCCATGGACACCTGCCGCCGCAGGTGTCAGCGGATTCTCTTCCGGCTAACCCTGTGTCGCGCGCCGGACGGGGAGGTGTTTTTTGCCCCAGTCTTTGAACGCCATCAGAGCTGGCGAGAATTCGTGACCCTTTTCCGTCAAGACATATTCAAAGCGTTTAGGGCGTTCTGAATAGGCTCTTTTCTCTAAGATCCCGGCCTCGACCAAGCGCTTCAAGCGGTCCGACACAATGTGCCGAGTTGCACCAGTGCTGTCGGCAAATTGGTCAAAGCGCGAGAGGCCGAGAAAGCAATCGCGCAGAATGAGCAGGGTCCAGCGATCGCCCACCAAAGAGAGGGTTCGCGCCACGGGACACCAATTATCGTCGAGGTCAGTCCATTTCATACTTGCAGGCTTAACCTGATTTGCTCTAAGTTCCAAATCAGAACTTTGTGAAAAGCTGTAATCAGCTTTCAGACCGGCAGGAGATCCATCATGGCGAAGACACTAGAATTCTTTTTTGATTATATGAGTCCGACCTCATTTCTTGGCTGGGCCGTTGTTCCAGGCGTGATTGAGCGGACCGGCGCAACCTTAAAGGTCAAACCCATGTTCTTAGGCGGCGTCATGAAAGCGACCGGAAACCAGCCTCCGGGCATGGTCGCTGCTAAGGGCAAATATATGCTCAAAGATATGGCGCGCTGCTGCAAACGTCATGGTATTGAGATCTTCTCAAACCCGCACTTTCCAATGATGAACACCCGCCCGCTGACCGGCGCGACGATCCGTTTGGAAGACAATCCAGAGCAGCAGTACAAATTATTGGATGCGGGTTTCAAATATGTCTGGGGACAGCCGGCAGGCGGCATCGATACCGGTGATGAAGCCCAGTTCAAAAAAGCCTTCGGGTCTGAAGGTTTTGATGCTGACCAGCTTTGGGAGCTTGGAACCGCTGCCGAAACCAAAGCCATGCTGCGCGCCAACACAGAAGAGGCGGTCGCACGCGGCGCCTTTGGCGCGCCAACTTTCTTTGTCGGTGACGAAATGTTCTTTGGCCATGACCGCTTAGACTATGCCGAAGAGGCATTACGCGCTTAAGCCAGCCGATGAGCGAGGCGTTGAAGACGGCTTAAACAGGTCTTCAACGCCTCGCTCAGTTTAGAATTTCCAACCAAGCTCAACGCCATAAACACGCGGCTGGTTGAAGATGCCCGACAGATTGTTGAAGTCGATGGCGCTGACGACGCCAACTTCATCGGTAATGTTTCGGCCAAAAGCGGTGGCGGTCCATGGGCCTTGCGAATAGCCAACTGACACGCCGCCTTCCCACCAACCGTCCGAGGTAAACTCGACCGACTCATACAAGAAGACATTGGCATCGCTGCGATACGACCAATCGGTGGAGGCAAAGAGCTCACCCTCTAAGAAGGGGCGGCGATAGTCGAAGGCAAAATTGGCGATCCATTCTGGCGCCTGCGGGAAGGGGTTGCCATCAATCAACGCGCCGCCCGTGACCGGATCAATCGGATCGAGCACAGTACAAGGCGATCCGCAAATCCCGGCGGTGAGGCCGGTATCCTGAATTTCCGTATCATTGTACGAAATGCCCGCACTGAAAGTCAGCGCTTCTGTCACCAACGCGCGAAGGTCAAGTTCAAAACCCTGACCCACGCCTTTGTCAGCATTCAGAAGCTGGTTGAAATTCCCAGCCCCGCCAATCGCGGTCAGCTGTTGATCTGACACTTCATAATAGAAGACCGCCGCATTTGCATCGACCCGGCCATTTAGAAGCGTCGATTTCACACCGGCTTCGAACGAGTCAACGATTTCGGAATCTGCCGTGGTGACGGCGTCTCCGAACAAGATCCGTCCCTGGACGCTTGGCGCGCGATAGCCGCGCGCATAACGTCCATAAATATTGGTATCGTCATCGACCGCATAGGTCAGGCTGAGATCGCCGCTGACCTGTTCATCGCCAACCGACACCGTGATCGGGCCGAGGGCGCCAGCGGTTCCGACAAAAGGCGCGTTCGGGCGGATGGCGGTGAAGTCTTTGCTGTCATCGCTATAGCGCAAGCCCACTGTCCCGGTCAGGCGGTCGGTCAACTGATAAGAGGCCGAGCCAAAAATCGCCCAAGCTTCGGTGTCTTGTGTTTGGAACGCCTCGCCATTTGGCGCGCCATTGGCAATCGTATCGAAATTGAAGGATCCAATGTCCAGTTCTTCATCGAAGAAGTAGAGCCCAACCGTCCAGTTCAGTGCTGCGTCTTCAGAATTGGATAGGCGGAATTCATGCGTGATTTGCTGATGGTCATCAATTGAGTCGGCCGTCTCAGCCGGGAATGGAATGAAGCCAGGACCGAAATTCCCCTCCCCAAGGAATGCTGCGCCAAATCCGCCATCGACATCGCCGCGCGAAAACACTTCGACGGTTTCATAGCCGAACACATAGGTGCCGGTGACGCTGCCAAAATCATAATCGGCTTTCGACGTGATCCCGAACGTATCGGTGTCGAGCACGCTATCCGCCGCCGAATCTGAGAAACTGATCTCCCGATCGAAGCCAGGCCGGGGGCCCGCGCGGCCCGTTTCAAACGCATTGGCTTGGAAGCTCACTTGGCCGCCATCGAGGGACCGTCCATGCGCGTTTAAGAGCCAATCAAATTGCGCGTTCGGCTGAAACAGAACCTGCGCGCGCCAGGCAAAATCTTCATATGCGCCTGCGTCTCCGGCAGACCCCAGAACCTGGTTATCAATATAGGCATCGCGTTCTTGATATTGGGCCGAAAGCCGGACCGAAACCGTATCGCTGATCGGACCGCCAACCGCGCCCTCGAGTTGGATCGTCTCGAAACTCGCATACGAGCCTTTGACGTAGGCATCGAATTCATCGGTCGGTTTAACACTGTCAAATTTGATCACGCCTGCAGGGGTGTTGCGGCCAAAGAGTGTGCCTTGAGGCCCGCGCAGCACTTCGATTTGTTCTGTATCAAAGACCGGAAAGCCTTTCAGAACTGGGTTTTCGAACACGACCTCATCATAGATGAAAGAGACCGGCTGCGAGGCATTCAGATCAAAGTCGGTGTTTCCAAGGCCGCGAATATAAGGCCGTGGGAAAATCCGCCCAAAGGATGACTCGATCACCAGCGACGGCACCCGCGCAGACAAGAATTGAATATCATCACCCGCCGCGCCAAACGCGTTGATTTGATCTTCGTTGAGGGCCGTCAGAGACGAAGGAACATCCTTTATATTCTCTTCTTTCTTCGTGGCGGTCACGGTGACCGTTTCGAGCTGTAAGCCTGCTTCTTCAGTCTGCGCAGTCGCGCTTGGGCTGAGAGACAAAGAAACCAGGACGGCGAGCGAGCTGGACATTAACGCAGATTTGAACATGGGAGACGACCTTCTTGCTTAGGTCCGCTCTCCCTGTTCGATTATGGCCCCCATTGAAAGGGAGGCCGGCAGTCAAATTTTCGCGAGCGATATTTGAACTCGTTGGTGTAAGATCTTGCGCGTTTAGGCGTCGATGCCGGCTTTCGCCGCGAGGGTCGCCAGGGGCACTTCTGGGCGCGGGCCATAATGAGAAATCACTTCCGCCGCCGCGATATGACCGAGCCGGGCACAGGTGGCCAGCGGCAAGCCGCGTGCGACGCCGAACAAGAATCCTGCCGCATATTGATCACCAGCACCCGTCGTATCGACCACTTCACTTACGGGTTCGGCGGGCACCGCAATCGGGTCGCCATCGCCAATAATGACAGAGCCATGCTCGCCGCGAGTAACCGCTGCCAGGCCGGTTTCGGCGCGCAACTGTTCAAGCGCTGCGTCGAAATCTCTTGTTTCATACAGGCTGAGCAATTCTTCTTCATTCGCAAACAGGATGTCGACTTGGGTGCGGATCAATTGGCGGAAACTGTCACGGTGACGGTCGACGCAGAAACTGTCTGACAGAGTCAGCGACACTTTGCGGCCCGCGGCATGCGCAATTTCTGCGGCGTGCACGAAGGCCGATTTGGCGATCTCTTTGTCGAACAAATAGCCTTCGAGATAGAGAATGCCGCCCGCCTCAACCATGGCGCGGTCAACATCAGACGGCGCAAACTCAACCGAGGCACCAAGGAATGTGTTCATGCTGCGCTTGCCATCAGGGGTGACAAAAATAATAGAGCGGGCTGTAGCTGGACCATCGAGCAGAGGATCGGTTTCGAACGGCACACCGCCTTTTTCCATATCGGCTTTAAAGACTTTGCCGAGCCGGTCATCGGCAACTTTGCCAATATAGGCCGCCTTGCCGCCAAAGCTGGCAATGCCGGCAATCGTATTCGCGCCAGATCCGCCTGAAGTCTCAACCGCGTTGACAGATGCCTCCGTCAGCAAATCCGCCCGGTCTTCTTCAATCAGGTTCATCGCGTCTTTATTGATGCCCCATTTGACGAGGAAAGCATCGTCTTGCGCTGAAATCACGTCGACGATCGCGTTGCCAAGACCGACCACATCATAAACCACTGCTGTCATTGAGATATCCCTGGATTGAACCCTGGCGGGATGTGCCAGATGCAGATGCTGGACGCAACCAAAGAGCCCAGTTAAGGGGGCGGCATGACAAAAATTGCCTATCTCGCCTCGAAAGTGACGCTACCCGGATCACCACTTCGCCGAAGCGATGCGTTTGAGCATGATTATATGATGACCGCTTTGCGGGAGTCGTTCGAAGCTGAGGGACTGATCCTCGAAGATGTGGATTGGGCTGACCCAAACCAAGACTGGGCGCAATACGGTGCGGCTATCATTGGCACGACTTGGGATTATTGGGATCAGCCGGACCATTTCCTCGCCACGCTTGAGCAGATCGAAAGCCAGACCCGCCTGTTCAATTCGTCCGCCACAGTGCGCTGGAACAGCGATAAACGCTATTTGAAAGAGCTCGCCACCAAGGGCGCGCGGACCATTCCAACTCTCTGGATCGATAATGTGGGCGCCGCAGAGTTCGTTGCGGCTTTTGATCAGCTCGGCAGTCAGGATCTAGTTTTTAAGCGCCAGATCGGCGCCGGGGCAGATGGCCAATATCGCTTATCTCCGTCCGACGCGCTCCCGGACATGCCTTATCCGATGATGGTGCAGCCCTTCTTGAGCAAGATCCAAGAAGAGGGCGAATATAGCTTCATCTTTATCGATGGGACCTTCTCGCATGCGCTGCTCAAGCAAGCGAAATCAGGCGATTATCGCATCCAGTCGACTTATGGCGGTTGGGAGACTCCCGTGTCGCCAAGCGCCGAAGATATGGCTGACGCCACCACAATTCTCGGACTTATGGACGAGGCGCCGCTCTATGCCCGCGTCGATATGATCCGCGATGCGGATGAGCGTTTGGTTCTGATGGAGCTCGAATTGATTGAGCCTTATCTCTATCCGAAAGAAGGCCCAGAGCTTGGGCCGCGCATGGCGCGAGCGGTGAAGGAGCGCTTGGCTTAGCGTTCGCCTGGCGCTTTTCCGGCTTTCCGGATCAACCAAATAGTGATCCCGAGCGAGATCAAGATCAGCACACCAAACCCAACCAAAGCCGCGATCGCAAGTGGATCGATGATGAGATTTCCCATGGATTGCCTTCCATCTTTGGCAGCGATCCAAGCAAGGAGGCCCAGTTTCTACAATTGGGAAAAACCCTTAGGTATTGCGAGCGGCCTCATAAAACGCGATCGCCGCTGCGTTGGATACGTTCAGGCTTTCCATCTCTGACTCGATTGGAATACGGGCCAGTTCTGCGCACGCCTTGGCAACGCCGGGTCGAAGCCCTGGACCTTCTGCGCCGAGCACAATGGCAAGCTTTGCCGCGCCCGCCACCGCCTGATCGATTTGCGCGCGACCTTCACCGGCAAGGCCAATGGTGTGGAACCCGGCCTCGTTTAATGCATCGAGCGCCCGGGCAATATTCACCACCCGGCATTCATCCACGGTCTCGATCGCGCCAACCGCTGCCTTTCCAACGATGCCAGAGATTGGCGGGGCGTTGCGGGTTTGTAGGATCAACGCGCCAAAGCCAAATGCTGCGGCCGAACGAAAAATCGCGCCGAGATTATGAGGGTCGCTGACTTGATCCAAAACGACGACACGGGTGACACCGCTTTCTATCACGTCTTCAATCTGCATGGCTGGCAAAGGCTCAAACTGCGCCGCCAGGCCTTGATGAACGGCGTCGCGCGGAAGCAAACTATCAATCGCGCTCGGCTCTACCACCTCAGATCGGCCAGGCTTTGAGGCCAACCGATCTAGTCCATTTTTGGTGCCGACCAAACGCACTAGTCTGCGCTTCGGATTGGCCAAAGCAGCGCTCACCGCATGCACGCCCCAAAGCCAATTTTCGCCCGAACCACTGGGGCGAGAAGGCGATTTACGCTTGTGTGAATTAGGACGGTTGCGCGGGCGGGGCTTGCTCATTATAAGGCCGGTTCCGGTTGAAAGACGGAGGTGTCAAAACCCCCTAATGACGGTCGGAAACCGCGGCGTCAAATGGCGTTGTGTAAGTGACCCCGGAGGGGTGGGAGAGTGGTTAAATCCAGCAGACTGTAAATCTGCCCGCTTTGCGTACACTGGTTCGAATCCAGTCCCCTCCACCACTTACACAAACCATGCTATAGAGGCCGCACCCGTGAGCGGGTATAGCATAGTGGTAATGCGGCAGCCTTCCAAGCTGTTGAGCTCGGTTCGATTCCGTGTACCCGCTCCAACTTTTCTCTCGTTCGAAACTATTCCGTTGCCTGCCGGCGCGCGTTTACTGCATCTGCTCGGGGAAGAATGTTTGCATTATGAACCCGATGACAAAGAGGCTGCCAAACACCATCCAAAATCCATAGCGGCTCCAAAGTGGAATTTGCGGACGGCCTTCGGGAAACATTTGCTCGAGCTGCTGCTTGTTTAGTTCATGATCCTCAGAGCGCTTATCGCCGACAATGAACCACCGGGTCGATCGACTGACAGGACAGAGCAAAAAGCTGACATAGGACCACGACGCCACGAGAAAGCGCCCATTGTCGAGCGGCCATTCTTTCGATTTCTGTCCCCACCCAAACACCATCTCTGCGTCTCCATCTGCTCTGCCGGTCGTTTTCGGCTTCTATTGAGAGAGGCGAGATAAAGCCGCAAAGAGGGTCACGTCTTTCTTTTCGCTCCCAGAATTTTGAGATCAATCATCCTCAATCATGCCTCCGAAAGAAAGAATCGGTTGGATTTGAAACAAATCTTGGAAAATCCCTATTCTTTGCTTGAGGGGCGTGGCTCAGCTCGTTAACAAATTACAAACGTCACAGCTGGGAGTAAAATATGCGCAAGTCGCTTTCGATCATGACCCTCACTGCTGCTTTAGCTGTCTCTCAGGCAGCTCTGGCGCAGGGGTTTAGCGCGGACGACCTGGTTTCTGAAAATGAAACTTGGTTCCAAACACCGGCCATCTCGCCCGATGGCAGCACAATCGCTTTTGCCGCACATGGGGATGTATGGACCGTGTCCAGCAATGGCGGGGTGGCGACACCGATCACCCGCGATAATGGCTGGGACGGCATGCCAGTCTGGTCACGCGATGGGTCAAAACTGGCTTTTGCTTCAGACCGAAACGGCAATCTCGACGTCTTTGTGATGAACGCGAATGGCACCGGCCTGAGCCGCCTCACCTATCATGACGCGAATGATTATCCGAGCGACTTCGCCCCAGATGGCAGCGGTGTTCTGTTCTCATCTTCTCGCGGACAATCGGCGAGCTCTAGCTATTTCCCGACTGGCGCGCTGCCGCAGCTTTATGAAGTCTCGATCCAAGGCGGCACCCCGCGCATGGTCACGACCGTTCCGGGCATGGATGCGCGCTACAGTCCAGACGGCACAAAGATCGCTTATCGCGATGAGAAAGCCTATGAGAATGAATGGCGCCAACGCGATGTCAGCTCCTTCGCACGTGATGTCTGGATCTATGATCTCGAAAGCCGCGCCCATACTAAAGTAACCGATACGCCCGGCGGCGACCACGCCCCGGCTTGGTCGGCTGATGGGCAAAGCCTTTATATGCAGTCTGAAGTCGATGGCGGCACATTCAATCTGCGCCGTGTCAATCTCGAGACGGGCGACAGCGAAGCCCTGACCCAGCATGGACCACACCCGGCCCGCGCCACGTCGATCAGTTCGGATGGCACTCTGGTCTACACCTATCATGGGGTGATCCAAAAAATCGCTCCGGGCGGCACATCGCAAGCGGTTGCGATTACGGTTCCCGCCGGACGAATTGGCGGCGAAGACCAACCGCTGCCAGCAGCGGGCAACATTTCAGAATTTGATATTTCACCGGACGGGTCTGAAATCGCTTATGTCTTCCGTGGCGAGATTTTTGTAACGGACACTGAATTTGCCGACACGGTTCGCGTCACAGATACGCCGGGCCAAGAACGTTCTGTCTCTTTCTCCTCGGATGGCCGCACGCTGCTTTACGCGGCTGAGCAAGAAGGCGGCTGGGGCATTTATGAGACCAGCATTGCCGAAGACAACGCGCCGCGTTTCTCGATGGCGGTGAAGTTCGAAACTAAACAAGTGTACAAACCCGCCGGCGGCAATGCCTTCCAACCGGCCTATAGCCCAGATGGCGAGAAGATCGGCTTCATCGAAAACCGCGACTCTATTCGGGTCATGGATGCGGATGGAGACAATCTCCGCACATTGTTTACCGCGGATCAGAACTATTCTTATGCCGACGGCGATATCAGTTTTAACTTCTCGCCAGACTCGAAATGGGTCGCCGCGGACTTTTCCCCGCGCGGCTATTATTTCTATACCGATATCGGCTTGGCGCCGGTGGATGGCTCTGCGCTCGCCAAAGACATCTCAGTCAATGGCTATTTTGATGGTGGGCCGGTTTGGCATTCCAGCGGCGACTTAGTCTATTGGTTCACCGACCGCTATGGCGAACGCACGCATGGGTCTTGGGGCTCTGAAGGCGATATTGTTGGCGCCTTCTTAAACGAAGCGAGCTGGACCCGGTTCAACTTGTCCGAGCAAGAGCGTGCCGCTTTGGAAAAATCCGGAGATGGAAAGAACGAAGACGAGGATGAAGACGAAGACTCCAAAGACGAAGATGAGGATGACACGCCGAAAGCGGACATCGCCAAGCTTCTAAATCTGGCAGCGAAGCGCGGCGAAGATGATGATGTCACCATCGATTTTGACGCCATCAAAGACCGCACCATTCGACTGACCCCGCAATCTTCTGATCTGGCAGACGCAGTGCTCGGACCAGATATGAAGAAGCTCTATTATC
This sequence comes from Hyphomonas sp. ske169, assembly GCF_056850855.1. NCBI lineage: Bacteria > Pseudomonadati > Pseudomonadota > Alphaproteobacteria > Hyphomonadales > Hyphomonadaceae > Hyphomonas > Hyphomonas sp. ske169. Next base: position 1,914,810 of record NZ_CP096146.1, read on the forward strand.
TCGCCGCATTTGAAGGCGGGTATGATCTTTGGATGAATGACTTGGTTGAAGGCAGCGCTAGCAAAGTTGCGCCACTTGGCGCGGACTCGGCGAGCTTGGAGATTTCCGATGATGGCTCGATGCTGGTCATCCTGGCCGATGGCCGTCTTCAACAGGCGAAACTTGGCGACAATATCAAAGTGTCACCGGTTGAGACCAATGCCGAAATGCGCCTGCGCACGGACGCGGAACGGCTCTATATTTTCAATCACACCTGGCACCAAGTCGCCGACAAATTCTATGACCCGAATTATCACGGCGTCGATTGGCCGGCGATGCAAGCCGCGTATAAACCGAAAGTTGCCGCCGTTTCGAACAATCGCGACTTTGCAGTGATCATGTCAGAAATGCTGGGTCAGCTAAATGCCAGTCATACCGGGATGTTTTATCGCGGGGGCCGGAATGGCATGAGCGATCAGACCGCGGCACTCGGCGTGATTTTCGATCTCGATGGCGGCGAAGGGCTACGCATTGGCGAAATCCTGGATGATGGACCCTTGGATCGCGACACACTGAATATTGAGGCTGGAGATCGCATTACAGCGATCGATGGCCAGTCGATCACCGGCACCCAAAACGCGTTTGAACTGCTCAATCGCAAGGCCGGCGATCGCGTCCGTTTAACCCTCGGAAACAAAGACACGACGATCACGGTGCGCACTTATTCGCGCGGAGAAGAGGGCGCCGCCCTTTATGATCGCTGGATCGATCGCCGCCGCGCAATTGTCGAAGAGCGCTCTGACGGGCGAATTGGCTTTGTCCATATTCGAAGCATGAATGATACCGGCTTCCGGCAAATCTTCTCGGAACTCTTTGGTCGAAACTTCGATAAAGAGGCGGTGATTGTCGACACTCGGTTCAATGGTGGCGGCTGGTTGCATGATGATTTGGTAACGCTGCTCGATGGCGAGGCCTATTTCAATCTGCGCGCCCGCGGCCGGATCGTATCCGGCGCCCCCGAAGAGCGGTGGACCAAACCTTCTGCCGTAGTGATGAATGAAGGCAATTATTCCAACGCCCACATGTTCCCTTACGCTTATGATCTGTTCGATCTTGGGAAGACAGTCGGCATGCCGGTGCCAGGCACGGCCACCGCGGTTTGGTGGGAAGGCCAAGTATCTGGGGATTTAGTGTTCGGTATTCCGCAGCTGCCCGCACTGGATCAGCAAAATCGTCCGCTTGAAAATCAAGAGCTTCAGCCGGACATCCTAGTCGATAATGCGCCGCAATTTGCAGAACTCGGCCGCGATCTTCCGCTCGAGGCAGCGGTGGATTCGCTCTTAGAATCGCTTGCTGCTGAATAAGCGAGTGTCAGAAACATAGAAGAGGGCGGCGCGTATTTCGTGTCGCCCTTTTATTTTGGGTGGCAGATCACCGGCAACCAAGAATAGCCTTTAACGAAACTGCTAGAAACGCGGCTTGGTTCATCGAGCACTTCGACATTTTCGAACCGTTCCAAAATCTCTTCCCAAAGGATGCGCAATTGTAATTCGGCGAGCCGGTTACCAACACAGCGGTGAATGCCAAAGCCAAACGAGACATGATTGCGTGCCTGTTTCCGATCGATGATTAGGCGGTTGGGGTCCTCGTCCCAGAAGCTTTCATCGCGATTGCCCGAGACATACCACATCGCCACCTTATCACCTTTTCGGATCAGCTTGCCGTGCATCTCAACATCTTCGAGCGCGGTCCGGCGCATATAGGCCAGCGGTGTTTGCCAACGAATAATTTCTGACACCATATTCGGGATCAGGTCCGGATTGGCCTTCAGCTTCGCATATTCTTCAGGGAACTTGTTCAGCGCATAAACCCCGCCCGACATTGAGTTTCGGGTCGTATCATTGCCGCCAATGATAAGCAGGATAACATTGCCCAACATCTCATACGGGTTCATGTCGCGGGTGGCTTCACCATGCGCGAGCAAGCTCATCAAATCGGCCGCAGGGTCGGCATTTTTGCGCTCTTGATAGATACCCCAGAAGACTTGAGCGCATTGACCAAGCTCTTCGCGCCACTGATCCATTCCGCCCGGGCAAATGTCCGGGTCGGCGGGATTGGTTGTGACATCCGACCATCGGGTTAATTCACGGCGCCGTTCTTGCGGATAGTTGAACAAAGTCGCAAGCATCATCGCAGTCAATTCAATCGACACCGCGTCGACCCAATCGAATGGTTCGCCGACAGGCAGTTCATCCAGCACTTTTTGGGTGCGCGCACGGATTAGTGGTTCATAATCTCGCAGCGCCGTCGGCGCGACAGCCGGTTGGGCGGTTTTGCGTTGCGCGGAATGAATCGGCTCGTCGGCCGTGATGAAGCTTTGACCGATTAAGCTTTCGCCCATATTGCTCAGCGTGATGCCGCCATTACTGGCATCGGACGAAAATCGCTTATGGTCTGAATCGACCGCGAGAATATCATCGCGCCGCGTGATTGACCAATAAGGCCCAAAGAAACTGTCTGGGGTATAGTGGATCGGGTCTTCCTTGCGGAGACGTTCGAACCGATCCCACATTTTATTTTGCCGCCACACTTCCGTATCCGCAAGATCGATGGTGGCGAGGTCTAGGTCCGCAGCGGGCGTGACTTTCGCGCCGCGCTCCAAATATCCAGGATGCGCTGGCGTTTTGTAACTCAGCTTCGGGCGCTGAAGTTTGGTAGGCGTCTCAAAAGATGTATCGGCCATGGGGCATCTCCGCATGTCGCTCTAAAACAAGTGACGATGCGCACTAGCCTATGTGTTTTTACGCCTGTGAAAACCAAAAATCGTGGATTTGAGATGATGACGCCACGGGAAGCAAACGTAAATCTCCACCGAATAGATCACGAAAAATGCTATATAAGTTTAATAAAAACAGATATTTAAGAGCGCTTTGCAGTCAACCGGCGGCACAATTCGTCCAATTGTTCGAGATCGCCATACTTGATCCGCAACTCACCGCCAGAGGCGCCTTGCCGAATATCCACTTTCAGGCCCAAAACCCGCGCCAAGTCTGCTTCAAGTGCCTCGGTATCGACGTCTTTGTCATTTTGGTTGATCTTTTGCGCGACCGTATCGAGCGCATTGCCATCCTTGAGACGTTTGACCAGTGCTTCAACTTCGCGAACCGACATGCGTTTCGCCACAGCCATATCGACCACCGGATCCGGATCTGGCGCGCCTAAAGCGGCCCGCGCATGCCCCGCTGAAATTCGCCCCTGTCGCAGATGCTCCCGTGAGGTCTCGCCAAGATTGAGAAGCCGCATCGTATTAGCGATATGCGCCCGCGATTTGCCCACGCTTTCGGCTAAGTCTTCTTGGGTGCGACCAAACCGTTTGATTAGCGCGCCATAGGCCTCGGCTTCTTCAATCGGATTGAGATCTTCACGTTGAACATTCTCGATGATCCCAACTTCAAGCAACTGCAATTCGTCGAGTTCGCGAACAACTGCTGGAATGGTGGAAAGACCCGCGCGTTGCGCCGCCCGCCATCGCCGTTCGCCCGCAACAATTTGATATTGATTGGGCGCATCTGGATCGGGACGAAGCAAGATCGGTTGCAAGATTCCGCGCTGCCGAATGGAGGCAGCGAGTTCTTCGAGTTCTGTTTCAGAAAATGTCCGTCGCGGCTGGGCTGGGTTCGGACGAATGTCTGAAATGGCAAACTCCAAGACGGCGCCGGACGCAGATCCACTGGCGCTAGACTCAGCTGCATCTGGAGCTGCAAGGCCAACGCCCTCAACTTCGCCGATCAAGGCGGACAAGCCTTTGCCGAGTCGGTTTTGTTTTCCCCGTGCTGGTTCTGGCGCCATGCCTACCCCCGAAGTGCGCGTTCGCGCTGAAGCATTTCTGACGCGAGGCGAATATAGGCTTCGCTGCCCGGGCACCGATAATCATATAGCAAAGCTGGCTTGCCGAAGCTTGGCGCCTCAGACAGGCGAACATTTCGCGGGATCACTGTGTTATAGACTTTCGTCCCAAGGACTGAGCGTACCTCATCGGCAACTTGATCCGACAAATTGTTACGGCGATCATACATGGTCAGCACGACCCCCTGGATATCCAAATCTGGATTTAGCCCGGACCGCACCAGCTCAACTGTTTTCAAAAGTTGGCTCAACCCCTCAAGCGCCAGGAATTCACACTGCAACGGTACCAAGAGCGAGTCCGCCGCGGTCATCGCGTTAATCGTCAGCGCCGACAAAGATGGCGGGCAATCGATCAGGATATAGTCATACTCAGTCTTTCCACGGGACGCGGCCTTTTCGATGTATGACCGAAGCGCGTTGCGCAGACGGTAAGACCGGTGAGGATCGTTCGACAATTCGGTTTCGACCCCGGCCAGGTTCTCATCGCCCGGAACAATATCAAGGCGCGGCACCAAAGTGCTCAAGACCGCATCGCCCAAGAATTCATTGTGAACGACGACATCATAAGTTGTGAGCTGGCGCTCAGGACGCGTAATCCCGAGGCCCGTCGAGGCATTGCCCTGAGCATCGAAATCAATGACCAAGACTTTACGGCCAACCGCCGCCAAGGCGGTGCCGAGATTGATCGAGGTTGTGGTTTTCCCGACCCCGCCTTTTTGATTGGCAATGGCTAGAATGCGTGTATTCCCGTTAGACACGTGAAACCTCCGAAATCTTCAAGATAGCCCCATCCCCAGTTAGGCTGGGAATCGCTTCATAGGCGAATCTCCAAGATTCCTGCGCCGCCGTCAATTCCTCTTGCCAGCGACGTCCTTTTGGAAAGACTCCATATGCGCCTCTCTTAAACCAAGGTTCGGCATAATCCAGAAGTTTCGGAAGCGGCGCAAAGGCGCGCGCCGTGACGCAATCGGCTTGGACAGGGTTAATCGCTTCGACGCGGCCTTGGACGACATTTGCCTGTAATTGCACCGCCTGGACGGCCGCGCGCAAGAAAGCGCATTTCTTTCCAACACTTTCAATCATCGTCATCTGAGACTCTTTTGAGGAGAATCCCGCCGCCAGAACCAAGGCCGGAAAACCAGACCCAGACCCAAGATCGACGATTTTTCCATCCACAGGAATATGCGAAAAAAGCTGCCACGAATCTAAAACATGTCGGCGCCAGACCTGATCAAACTCAGAGGGCCCGATTAAATTGATCTTGGTGCGCCACTCGTCGAGCTCCGCCACCACGCGTTCGATCCGATCCAATGTTTCACGTGAAACATTTGTGGCTTTTTGGAAGTCATCGGCGCCAAAGCCGTCGCGATCAGCCATTTGCAGAGCGTTTCCGTCCAGGGCGTCGCACATAGGCGAGCAAGGCGGTGAGGGCGCCGGGAGTCATACCTTCGATCCGACCTGCCTGACCAAGTGTGGCTGGGCGGATCGTTTCTAGTTTTGCTCGGACCTCATTGGTCAGCCCGCCGACGGATCCGTAATCGAGATCCCCAGGAAGCGCGAGCGACTCTTCCCGGCGCAATGCGGCCACGTCTTCTTTCTGGCGTTCGATATAGCCGGCATACATGGCTTCAATTTCGAGTTGGGTTTTGATCGAGGCCTCAAGAGCCGCCACATCAGTGAAGGCGGATTCAATCGCGTCCATATCAATGCTCGGATAGGCGAGGAATTCCCAGGCGCTTCGGCGTTGGCCATCTTGATTGACTTTCCATCCGAGCTTTTGCGCCTCATTCGGCGTCATTTCCAAGGATTGCAAAAGAACTCGCCCGGCCTCCAACGCTTTTTGTTTCACGTGAAACATCTCGGCGCGATCCGGCCCAACCAGGCCAAGATCAATGCCGCGCGCGGTGAGACGTTGATCGGCATTGTCAGAGCGCAGAGACAATCGGTATTCCGCCCGCGATGTAAACATCCGATAGGGTTCGGTCACGCCGCGTGTCACCAAATCATCAATCATGACGCCGATATAGGCTTCGGCGCGATCGAATACCGCGCGGGGTTCCTTGCGCGTAAAACGCACAGCGTTCATTCCAGCGACCAGACCTTGCGCCCCGGCTTCTTCATATCCGGTCGTTCCGTTGATTTGCCCGGCCAGGAACAGTCCATCTAGCGCTTTGACTTGAAGGCCAGCATCCAAAGCTCGCGGATCGACATAATCATATTCAATCGCATAGCCATATTCCAAGATCTCTACAGTCTCCAATCCCTCGATTTCTCGAATGAAACGGTCCTGAACCTCACAGGGCAGGGAGGTTGAAATCCCATTTGGATAGACGGTGTCATCCTCGAGGCCCTCTGGTTCGAGGAAGATCTGGTGCCGCGTTTTGTCGGCGAAGCGGTGGATCTTGTCTTCGATCGAGGGGCAATAGCGCGGACCGCGCCCAGCAATCGCGCCGGAATAAACGGCTGATTGATTGATATTCTCTGCGATAATCTCGTGAGACGCCGCATTGGTGAATGTAATCCCGCAAGCGATTTGCGGCACCTCAATCTGTTCTGTGGCAAATGAGAATGGGATTGGCACCTCATCTGCGGGCTGCATCTCAAGGCGGTCCCAATCAATGGTGCTTCCTTTTAGGCGCGCCGGCGTTCCGGTTTTCAATCGCCCCATTGGGAGATCCAAAGCATAGAGGCGATCCGACAGACCAATCGCCGGCTTCTCGCCGACGCGGCCCGCCGGAATGCGCTCGGCGCCGCGATGGATGATCCCTTTCAGAAATGTGCCCGTGGTAATGACGACCGCTTGGGCCGAGTAAGCGGTTCCGGATTCCCCAATCACGCCCGCGACCTGATTATTCTCAACCATCAAGTCTTCTACACCATCGGCAATGACGTCTAAGTTCTCGTGACCCAAGATCTCTTCTTGCATCGCTTGCCGGTACAGCGAGCGATCAATTTGTGCGCGCGGTCCCCAAACGGCAGGGCCCTTTGATCGGTTGAGCATCCGAAATTGGATTCCGGACCGGTCGGCGACACGCGCCATCAATCCATCAAGCGCGTCGATTTCGCGAACTAAATGGCCTTTTCCCAATCCGCCAATGGCCGGATTGCACGACATTTCGCCAATCGTTTCCACCTTATGCGTGATCAAAGCGGTACGCGCGCCCATACGCGCTGCGGCCGACGCGGCTTCGCATCCGGCATGGCCGCCGCCGACCACAATCACATCAAAAGACTGAACGTCACTCATCTAAACCGCCTTATGCTTGGCGCCTCATATAATACTCACGGCCGCAGAAACAGACTATTTACCGATACAAAACGAAGAAAACACAGCGCCGAGCACCATTTCCGGGTTCACATGTCCGGTAAGCGACCCTAATTCGCGGCTCGCCAATCGAACTTCTTCGGCGGCGAACTCCGCCCCCATTCCAGAATGTAAGTGATCCAATGCGATCTCGAGATGGGTCTTCGCGCGCTCAATCCCCTGGCGGTGCCGCGCTCGGGTAATCATCGGCGCGGCTAAGTTTCGCGTCATGTTTGCCAAGCGCTCGACAATCGCGGTTTCCACACGATCAATCCCTTCGCCATTTTTGGCAGAGATCCGGAGTGTTTCACGTGAAACATCGGGTGCGGCCAAGTCTGACTTGTTCAACACCAAGAGATCTTCTGGTCCCACCGCGTCTGTTTCGAATCCCTCTCTGGCATCTGCCAGCCAGATCCGAACATCCGCTTCGGCCCCGGCCTGGCGCGCGCGGCGAACCCCCTCAGCTTCAACAATATCATCGGTTTCGCGGAGGCCCGCCGTGTCGGAAACCCAGACCAAAAATCCGCCCAGTGTCAGTCTGACTTCGACGACATCTCGGGTCGTACCGGGAATATCGGTGACAATCGCCGCTTCACGCTTGGCAAGTTGGTTTAAAAGCGTCGATTTCCCCGCATTGGGTTTGCCCAAGATCGCGACTCGGAACCCGTCGCGGATCCTTTCGGTAATATTCCCTTCGGCCAAGGCCTGATCCAACTGACCTAAAAGTTTTTTGATCTTTTCCGTCACGGGGCCATCGACGCGATCAGGCGCATCTTCTTCGTCTGGAAAATCAATGCTGGCTTCGAGCAGTGCCAGACAGTCGGTCATTTGAACGCGCCAACCGGAATAAAGCGATTCAAGTGCGCCGCCCATTTGGCGCAGAGCCTGACCCAGTTGGGCCTCGCTTTCCGCATCGATCAGATCAGCGACGGCTTCTGCACGCGTGAGGTCAAGTTTCCCAGCTTCGAAAGCGCGGCGAGTGAATTCTCCGGGCTCTGCCAAACGCGCGCCAGACGCGAGCAATGATTTGAGCGCCATTTCAATAATGATGCGCCCCCCATGAAGGGTCAGCTCGAGTGTATCTTCGCCGGTATAGCTGGCCGGTCCGGGCATAAAGACCGCGAGGCCTTCATCAATTGCGCTCCCGGATTCATCTCGCATCTCGACCAAAGTGGCGTGGCGCGGTTTCAATTCCGGATATGATAATCGCTGACGGATAATCTCGCGAACGTCCGGACCCGAAACCCGAAGGGTTGCGATCGCCGCGGGCGGCGGACCACTTGCCAGAGCACAAATCGTGTCCCGGCGCAGGGTCATCTTTAGTTCTTCATCGCCTCGAAGAATTCGTCATTCGTCTTCGTTTGCTTGAGCTTATCAAGCAGGAAATCGATCGCGTCCGAGGTGCCCATCGGATTCAAAATACGCCGCAGGACGTAAATCTTCTGAAGTTGGACTTTGTCGGTGATGAGCTCTTCTTTCCGGGTGCCGGACTTCATGATGTCGATGGCTGGGAAGGTTCGCTTGTCGGCAACTTTCCGATCGAGAACGATTTCAGAGTTACCGGTGCCTTTAAATTCTTCAAAGATCACTTCATCCATCCGCGAGCCGGTGTCGATCAGCGCGGTTGCAACGATGGTGAGCGAGCCGCCATGTTCGACATTCCGCGCGGCACCGAAGAATCGTTTCGGACGTTGGAGCGCATTCGCGTCGACACCACCGGTCAAGACTTTACCGGAACTTGGAACCGACGTGTTATAAGCGCGGCCAAGACGAGTAATAGAATCGAGCAGAATCACCACATCGCGGCCATGCTCAACCAAGCGTTTGGCTTTCTCGATGACCATTTCAGCAACCGCCACGTGACGGGAAGCTGGTTCGTCAAAGGTAGATGAAATCACCTCGCCCTTCACAGACCGCTTCATATCGGTCACCTCTTCTGGGCGTTCGTCGATCAACAGAACGATCAGGTAACACTCAGGGTGATTTTCTTCGATGGATGCGGCGATATTTTGGAGCAGAACAGTTTTACCGGTCCGCGGCGGCGCAACGATCAGCGCGCGCTGTCCTTTACCGATTGGCGAGACAATATCGATCACCCGGCCCGAACGATCTTTCTTGGTCGGATCTTGGCCTTCCATCAAAAGGCGCTCTTCTGGGTAAAGCGGGGTCAGATTGTCAAAGTGAACTTTCTGGCGGGCTTTTTCAGGATCTTCGAAGTTGATTGAGCTCACGTCTGTCAGTGCAAAGTAACGCTCATTTTCACCCGGCTCGGCAATCGGGCCTTCGACTGTGTCGCCAGTTTTGAGACCGGCTTTCTTGAGCACTTTTGGGCTGACATAGATATCATCCGGCCCGGCCAAGTAATTCGACTCTGGCGAGCGCAAAAAGCCGAACCCATCTTGCAGAACCTCGACCACACCGCGGCCGATAATTTCGACTTCCTGTTCGGCAAGCTCTTTCAAGATCGCGAAGAGCATATCTTGTGTGCGCAATGAGGACGCGTTTTCCACTTCCAACATCTCAGCATAGGCCAAGAGATCGGTTGGAGATTTCGCTTTCAGCTCGCGCAGATAAACTTGTGACGGAAGTTCGAGTTCGGGTGCGGTATCAGGCATGGGGTGCCGGTATCCAAATTTATAGTTGGGAAAAGTCGGCTGGAATCAGCCTATGCGCCGGACGGCGACTTGATCCGCATATGATCAATTGAAGCGATATGGTCAAGAGGGCGGGCTGTGAAGCGTCTAAAACGGTTTTAGAACGGCCAGTAATACAATGAAGAACATGATCACGAAGGGCAGCTCGTTCAGCATCTTCATCGTCTTTGGTGTGTGGGCCTGATCGCCGCGATCGATTTTCTTCCCCAAACCGATGAAATAGCCATGCAGACCGCTCAAGATCAGAACCAAAACCAGCTTGGTATGCATCCACCCTTGGCTGAGCAGAGACGGATTGAGAACCAGCATCGTAATGCCCAGGATCCAAACCAAGACCAAAGCCGGATTGAGAATGATCTTGCGCAAACGATTCGACGCTTCGCGCATCGTCTCGAACAGTTCTTCACCCGGTTGGGACTTGATCTGGTGCAATTTATAACGCGGATAGATCAAAAGACCGGCCATCAAAGCGATCACAAAAATAATGTGAAAAGCCTGAACCCAAAGATAGAGCGACATCTCTAGCGACCTTCCCGAACGATTTCGACCACACGTTCAACATGCGGAATTGGCGTTTCCGGGCGAACCCCATGGCCGAGATTAAAAATATGCGGCCGGCCTTCATAGGCTTCGAGTAGTTCACGCACGCGGCGCTCCATCGCATCACCACCTGCAATCAGAAGCACCGGATCTAAATGACCTTGAACAGCGATTGTATCTGGCACTGTCGCACGCGCAAAATCTGGCGAGATCGCGGTATCCAATCCAACCCCGTTAATCGGCACTTGGCTGGTATAAGATCCGAGCATGGTTGCAGCGCCGCGCGGAAAGCCAATAATCGGAACCGTAACCCCGAGGTCTCTTACCCGTTTGACCAACGCCGCATTCGGTTCAACGACCAGCATTTGAAATAAGTCGGACGGCACACCTTCAGCCCAAGATTCAAAAATCATCAGCGCATCGGCGCCAGCTTTCACTTGCGCGGCGAGATAATGGGCGCTGATTTCAATTAGACGATCCAAAAGCCCTTTGAGGAGATCAGGTTTGATATAGGCCCATCCGCGGGCGCTACTCTTATCGGTGCCGCCTCGCCCTTCGATGGCATAAAGGGCAACTGTCCAAGGCGCACCGCAAAATCCGATGAGCGCTTTATCATCAGCGAGTTTTGATCTGACCCGATCGACCGTTTCATAAACTGGCGACAGGCGCTGCGTTGCGGTTTCCACAGAAGCGCGATTGAGATCGGCCTCTTTCTCCACGGTCTCGACAATAGGTCCCACACCTTTCTCGAACCGCACATCTAGACCCATAGCGTCCAAAATCAGCAAAATATCGGCGAAGAGAATGGCGGCATCCATATCATAGCGCGCAATCGGTTGCAGCGTCGCTTCAGCGGCCATTGAGGGAGAATAGCAAAAATCCAGAAAGTCTTTCGCCCGGCTTCTCAGCTCCAAATATTCTGGGAGATGTCGCCCGGCTTGTCGCATCATCCAGATGGGAACTGGGGAGGAAGGGGTGCCAGAAAGGACTTTCAGAAAACGTGATGAAACAGGATCAGCCATAGGAACTTTAAAAACCCAGAAAAAATAATCCGTAGGCCTTATCATTATTAAACGCGGAGTCTCGTGGAAAACGCGGCCTGAGAGCTTTTGTCCCGCCACTATCCACAGTCTATCCCCAGTTTGTCGCGCAATTTACTTTTTGTTAACCTGCTGATTCAAAAGTAAATAAAGTGTTAACTATGGCTTGAAACGCCTGTTTGGAACAGATCGATAACCGAGGGAGTCAGATTCGTTCATCTGTGCGATTCAGAGTCGGATTCGGCCGCTTTCTACGAATTCCACAATGCATCCACAGGGCTTGTCGAATTCGCACACCTCCGGCACAGGAAGAAACGAAGATTTTAGGCTGGTTATGCGATTATCGATCTACTTTAACGTTCACTTAGTGTCGGACTCGACCGGTGAGACTTTGAATGCCGTGATGCGGGCCGCCGCCGCGCAATTCGATCGTACGATTCCGCTCGAGCATAATTACTATTTGGTCCGGTCCGAACGCCAATTAGATCGTGTGATGGCCGAAATCGAAGCCGCGCCCGGCGTGGTTTGGTACACGATTTCCGATGAAGCCTTGCGCCGGAAGCTCGAACAATTCTGCAGCCAGCGCGGAATCCAAACCCTGCCGGTCTTGGACCCCTCAATCCATATGTTGTCCCGCCATCTTGGCATTCCGGCGAGTGAAAAAATCGCCAGCCAACATGCCTTGAATGAAGAGTATTTTAAGCGAATCTCTGCCATCGATTTCGCGCTTAATCATGATGATGGGCAGAATGTCAGCGGGCTGGTTGATGCCGATGTGGTTTTGCTTGGCGTTAGTCGAACCTCGAAAACCCCGACTTGCGTCTATCTCGCCAATCGCGGCGTGAAAGCGGGCAATATTCCGCTGGTGCCGGGCATTCCTCTGCCGCAATTGGTTGAACAGCTTGAGCATCCAATGGTGGTCGGTTTAAAAATTGGGGTCGAGCGGTTGTTGCAAATTCGGTCCCAGCGGCTCGTCTCCTTGAACGAGAATAGCAAAACCGATTATGTCGATGAAGAAGCGGTGCGCGCCGAGGTGACCGAAGCGAGCCGTTTGTTCCAGCGCAATAAGTGGCCAGTGATTGATGTCTCTCGACGCAGCGTTGAAGAGACCGCCGCCGCGATTTTGAATAAGCTCAATGAGCGTCGAGGGTTTGTGTAATGACAGAAATTGTCCTCGCCTCAGGCAGTGCCAGCCGCCGAGCACTTCTTGCTGGTGCTGGGGTGGAAGCCCGCTCGTTCAAACCGAACGTTGACGAAGAGACCGCCAAACAGGCCATGCGCGCCGATGGCATGAACGTCCGGGACCAAGCCATGCAATTGGCGGAAATGAAGGCGGTGAAAGTTTCTCGATCTGAACCAGGCTTGGTGATTGGCGGCGACCAGATGCTTAATCTGGATGGAGCCGCCTTCGATAAACCAGCGGATTTGGCCGCAGCAGCGGATCATCTTCGCAAACTTTCTGGGAAATCCCACACACTAGAAACGGCAATCGTCATCGCCGAAAATGGCGAACCGATCTGGCGCCATTTGGCCAGACCCAATTTGACTGTCCGTACACTGAGCGACGATTTTATCGATACGTATATTGAGTCCTGCGGAGATGCCTTATTGACCACGGTTGGCGCTTATCAACTTGAAAGCATGGGCGCGCAGATTTTTTCAAAAATCGAAGGTGACTATTTCTCTATTTTGGGTCTGCCGCTTTTGCCCTTGCTGGACTATTTCAGAGTACGAGGATTGCTAGAGACATGACCAAATTATTGGGGGTTATTGGCGATCCAATTTCCCATTCCATGTCCCCGCTTATTCATAATGGTTGGCTGCGCGATCTTTCGATTGATGCCACTTATGAGGCAATGCATGTCCCCGCAGGAGAAATCTCTTCAGCGCTTAAGACGTTGGAATCCAGAGATATAATTGGCGTGAACGTCACGCTTCCTCATAAGCACGATGCGCTTGCGGCCTGTACCGAGGCGACCAAAGCAGCGGCGAAGATTGGGGCTGCGAACACGCTCACCTTCCAGTCCCCCGGCCATTGGCATGCGGATAATACTGACGCCCCTGGATTCTTGCGCGCCTTAGGCGAGACCAAAGGTTCGGAAGAACGGGTGTTGGTGCTCGGCGCCGGCGGGTCCGCACGCGCAATCGTCTTTGCACTGACGAATAGAAATATCCCGGTTACGATTGTGAACCGAACGGTATTAAAAGCAGCAGAGTTAGCCGCTGAATTCGGTGCATCGGCAACCGCCTTTGGTGATATCGCTCAGTATAAAGACTATATCGATTCGGCAACGATCGTGGTCAATACGACCAGTATGGGATATGGCGGAGATGTGCTCGCGCTGCCTAAGGGCGAGGGCCGCACCTTTTTTGACATCTCGTACGGCAAGATCGCTGCACCACAATTGGCGCACGCAGCGGAGCAGGGCTGGAACACGAAGGACGGGTTGACCATGCTTGTGGCGCAAGCAGCCTATAGTTTCGAATCTTGGTTTGGCGAAATGCCAAGTTTCGATGCGGCGCTCGAGCGTTGCCAATTCGCGATAAGGGCAACGCAATGATTATTCTTGGTCTGACCGGATCGATCGGTATGGGGAAGTCGACCACAGCGGCAATGTTCAAAGAGGCCGGTATCCCCGTCTATGACGCCGATGCAGCTGTGCATGAAATCTATGAACCGGGCGGTGCCGCGGTCGGACCTTTGTCCGAAAAGTTTGGCGATATCCTCAAAAATGGCGGGGTGGATCGTGCCGCACTTCGGGCGAAAGTCGTAGATAATCCGGAGGCGATGCGCGACTTAGAAGCGATTGTGCACCCATTGGTTGGGCTCAGCCAGATGAGCTTTCGCCAGCAAGCGCTTGAGAGCGGGGCGTTTTTTGCGGTGCTGGACATTCCGCTCCTTTTTGAGACCGGCGGAGAGACCCGTTGCGACTATGTGGCTGTCGTCACAGCTCCCGCAGACGTCCAACGCGATCGGGTCTTAGCGCGCGGGGAAATGAGCGAAGAGCAGTTCGAACAGATCAAAGCGAAACAGATGGCAGATGCCGACAAACGTGCCCGGGCCGACTTCATCATCAACACCGCTTTTGGCTTTGACTTCGCCCGCGCACAGGTTCACTCCATTATCGAGCTTCTAAACCAATTGGCCGCGGAGAATCCCGATGAGTGATGTGGTTCGCGAAATTGCATTTGATACCGAAACCACCGGTCTCGAATGGGACAAGGATGATCGTGTGATCGAATTGGGCGCGGTTGAACTGATCAATCATGTCGCGACCGGCAAAATCTTTCAGACCTATATCAATCCAGGCCGCGCGGTATCAGAAGACACAATCCGCATCACCGGGATCACCGATGCCGACCTGGTCGATAAACCGCCTTTTGAAGATCCATCCATTGTCGATGCTTTTTTAGAATTTGTCGGCGACGCGACCATCGTGGCGCACAATGCGAAATTCGACCGCGGCTTTTTGAACATGGAGCTCAAGCGGTGCGGCAAAGCCGAGATCCCGGAAGAGCGCTGGGTCGATACGGTCATGATCGCCCGGAAAAAATTCCCCGGCGCGCCAGCGAGTTTGGATGCGCTGTGCCGACGGTTTGATGTGAATTCAGATGCTCGGACCTATCACGGCGCCTTGCTGGACAGTCAGCTCTTGGCGGAGGTTTATCTCGAATTACTGGGCGGTCGTGCGCACCGATTTGATTTTGGACAGCAGAACCAATCCGCAGACGGCACGCGTGCACCAGCAGCGCAAAGACCGACCCCGCGCAATTCTGAAATTTCAAAGGAAGAGCAGAGCAACCACGCCGAGATTATTGGAACGCTCGGCGAGGATGCGATCTGGAATCGTTACGCCTGAGGCTCTTGGGTAGGTGCGGCACTGGCCTGCTCAGCGGCAGCCGCCGCGGCGCGTTGTTTCTGAGCGTTATAAAGCGCGCCAAAATCGACCGGATCAATCCGCAATGGCGGGAAGCCGCCTTCAGATGATATGTCAGCGATAATCCGGCGGGCAAATGGGAACAGGATGCGCGGGCATTCAATCAACAAAACCGGCTCAACATCGGCGGCACCAAAGCCTTGCAGATGGAACTGTCCGGCATAATCCATTTCGAGCAGGAACAGAGCGGTGTCTTGCGTTCCAGCGCGGGCTTTGAGTTTAAGGGTGACTTCAAATACGCCTTCTTCACCAGGCTTTGGCGCAGCGCCGACATCAATCCCAAGTTCGATATTCGGCTGGGCTTGCACGCTCGCCCCTGGATTCTCAAAAGAGAGATCCTTGATGTACTGGCTCAGCACACGAATGGCGGGACCCTGTTGAGGGGCATTATCTTGCGGCGGAGTCGCCATATCTGGGGTATCTGTCATCGACCTTCACTCTAACTCTAGGATTACTGGCGCGTAACATGTGCCACAATGTGGCGCAACGGTGGGTGGCACTTGCTGAAAAGCACCTATATGAGTGGCACAAAGACTGCTAAAAGAACTGAACATGTCCTCTTCTATGATTGAATTTCTCGTTTTGGCTGGGATCGCCCTTTTTGTTGGGTGGCGTCTCTTCGTGACGCTTGGCCAAGATGAGGGTCCGCCAGAGGGTCGCGGTCGCATGCCGTCACCAGCGCCAACGCCCACGCCATCGACCTCGGCACCAACAGGTGGAGATGTCGTACAATTGCGCCCGTCTTTCACAGGTCCTGCCGCGGCTGGCATGGAAGCGATCTTCGAAGCGGATGGAAATTTCGATCCGCGCGCCTTTATGCAGGGCGCTCGCTCTGCTTATGAAATGATTGTTGGGGCCTTTGCGCGCGGCGATCGTGGCGCGCTCAAACCGCTGCTTGATACGGATGTTTATGAAGCTTGGGACGCCGCGATCACAGAGCGGGAATCCACAGGTGCTGAAGGGATGCAACTGTTGCGGGTCCGTAAGGCTGAAATCACCGACGCCTCATTGGCGAGTGATGGTATGGCACGCGTGACAGTTCTTTACGAATCTGAACTAGGCGATGGCGAGACGACAAGCAAAGCCTCGGAACTTTGGACTTTCATGCGTCAAACCAGCTCGGACGATCCGAACTGGATCCTCGATGATGTGGATACCGCTGACTAGGTCCACAAAAAGCCTTAGATTGGTAACTTGAGCTTGCCTACCGAACACGCCTAGTCTCGCCTGATGAGGATTCTAGGGCTCTTATGCGGCGCGCTCTTATTGCTGTCTGGGTGTGTGACCAATGCAGGCCGAACTCCGCCGCCGCGGCCGTCTCCTGTTTTAGAAACCCGCCCGCCGATCGATCCGACTTCTTTTCCAGTTACTCCGAAACCGGTGGCCTATGACGTTTTACCGGGCTGGGATGCCGCTAATCTGGCGCCGGGCCTCGCGGCTTTGCGGCGCAGCTGTGAAGTGTTTGCCAAACGGTCTCCGCAAAGTCTTCTCTCTGACAATGCTGCATGGGCGGGCCGTGTCGCCGATTGGACTCCGGCCTGCGCCGCGCTTGATGTGATCAATGATGATCGCAGCGCCCGCGCGGTGTTGCAGGCTTTGTTCACCCCAGTCGAGATCGTCGCGCCGGATGGCAAAAGTCGGTTCACCGGATATTTCGAGCCGACATATGAAGCGCGGCTTCGACCAGAACCGCCCTTTACGGAGCCGGTTCCCGGGCGACCGAACGATTTGATTACCTCGTCGGGCAAAGTCTATCAAACTCTGCCGGATGGCTCGCGGCGGGAATATCCCATTCGCGCTGAGATCACCCGCCAAGGAGTTCGGCCCCTGGCCTATGCGCATCCGGCGGATGTGTTCTTTCTTCAGATCCAGGGATCTGGGCGCCTCCTTTTGCCCGATGGGCGAACCCTGCGGGCGGCTTATGCGGCGAATAATGGTCAGCCGTTTCGTTCAACTGCAAATTGGCTGCTCGAACGCGGCTGGATCGCGCGGGGCGAGGCAAGCATGCAAGGCATCCGTGCTTGGATGGATCGCACAACTCCCGAGCGTGCTCGCCAGGCGATGAATGCCAATCCGCGCTTTGTGTTCTTCAATTTGGAGCCGGAGGGTGATCCACGTCTGGGCCCGAAAGGGTCGTTTGGGGTGCCGCTGACGCCCCTGGGTTCGATGGCGATTGATCTTGGCATTCATGCGGGCGGGGTGCCGATGTTTGTGCAGACGACCGCGCCCGGCCTTGGCGGTGATTGGTCTGGGCTTTTGGTTTCGCAAGATACAGGCGGCGCAATTAAGGGCGCGGTGCGCGGCGATCTCTATTTCGGCACGGGAGAGCGGGCCGGAGCAGCGGCAGATACGGTCAATGCGCCGGGCCGGCTTTGGGTGCTGCTGCCAACCGCGGTGGCAGAGCGATTGCAGCAGCGCAATTTGGCGCAGGGGTCTGGCTCTAGACCGATGACGCTAACGCCCTAGAACACCGCTTATGAGCGGACGGAAACTTTCTGACCAAGAAAAACGAGCCTGGGCGGCCGCGTCCCGGAACGTGACGCCTATGTCAGGTCGGCGGGGCACGCCCTCTGGCACCGCCCGTAAGAAAGATGACGCAGAGCCGCTCCCGCTAAAACTTTCCCGGAAAAAGTCGCATGCCGTACCTCAAAACCGGCAGAATGAGCGCAGCGTTCGCCGCGGCCGCCAAGCCATCTCCGCGAGCTTTGACCTGCATGGACACACACGAGACTCGGCCTTTCGAGTCTTGCCGGGATTTCTCTCGCGCGAACAAGCCAAGGGCTCGCAATGCGTGATCGTGATTACGGGTAAAGGCAAGGAAGGGCAGGGCGTCTTGCGCCAAGCGTTTTTGAATTGGTTGGAACTTCCGGAAGCGCGCGGCTTGATTAGCGGCTATGCACCGGCCCATGCGAAACATGGCGGCAGCGGCGCGTGGTATGTGTTTTTGAGACGGCGCTAGAAATGAAGAGGGGCAGCCGGAAGCTGCCCCTGAACACGCCACACACTCTACTTGTGTGTGTCTATATCGATGTCGCGTTAATGATTTACGACTGTTTCGCGAGAAGGTTGCGAATTTCTTCGAGCAGCACTTCCTGACGCGGCGGGGCTGGTGGCTCCGCGGGTGCCTCTTCCTCTTTTTTCTTCATATTATTCATGCCCTTGATGATCATGAACATCACGAACGCGACGATTAGGAAGGAAATGATGGCCGAAACAAATTCGCCAATCTTGATCGACACTGCTTCCGTGACGACGGTACCATCATCACCAAGAACGGCGGGTGTCATGACATATTGCCAGCTGCCAAAATCGAGCCCGCCGAGTACGGGGCTTAGCGCTGGTAGGAAGACGCCTTGGATAAAGGCTGTGACCACAGTGGCAAACGCGCCGCCCATGACGAAACCAACCGCCATGTCGACAAGATTGCCCTTCATGGCAAACTCTTTGAATTCGTTGAACATTTTATACCCCTTCTATTCTCCAGACCCGAAAGCCCATACGCGCAGAATGTGAGAATTCTGCTGCCGCGTCAAATTTCATATTCAGGAGGGGTTACGAAAACCCTAGCGGGATTCGGGATCGACGCCGTCATTCACCCGAGCCCGAAGCTCTTTGCCGGGCCGGAAGAATGGAACAGATTTTTCGGCAACACTGACCGATTCGCCGGTCCGCGGATTACGGCCTTTGCGGGCCTTGCGGTGGCGTACCGAAAAGGCGCCAAAGCCGCGCAATTCAACGCGATCCCCCCGCGCCAAAGCGTCGGCGATTTCATCGAGGATAACCCCAACGACTTTCTCGAGGTCCTCCGGACGGAGTTCCGGATTCTCGTCTGCAAGTTTAGCGATGAGTTCAGATCTCAGCATGTCTTTGAACCTAAACGAAAAATGCGACGGAGACTAGGCCTCCGTCGCAAAATACTTATCCATTACCTTATTGTTAGGTTTGGATGTAAACGAGCTTACGCATCGTCGCTTTTTTCAGCTTTCTTTTTGGTCGCCTTTTTCTTCTTAGGCTTCTCTTCGACGGCGGCTTCGGCTTCTGCCTCTACCGGGGCTTCTGCCTCAGCTTCTGCCGGCTCGCCGGTTGCCAGAGCGGCACCAAGAATATCACCAAGTGACGCGCCGCTATCTGCAGACCCGTATTGTGCAACAGCTTCTTGCTCCTCAGAGATCTCAAGCGCTTTGATTGAGACACCGATGCGGCGTGAAGATTTGTCGACCTGGGTGACTTTCGCGTCGAGCTTGTCGCCAACCGCGAAACGCTCTGGTCGCTGTTCGCTGCGATCGCGAGACAGGTCAGAACGACGGATGAAGGCTTTCACGGCTGGGTCGCCGAATTCAACCTCGATGCCGCCAGACGCAACTTCGGTCACTGTACATGTGACGATCGCGCCGCGCTTCACGCTGCTATTGTCTGCGATTGGATCGCCGCCAACTTGCTTGATGCCGAGCGAGATACGCTCTTTCTCAGTGTCGACGTCGAGGACGCGGGCCGTAACAGAGTCACCTTTTTGGAACGCCTGAATGGCTTCTTCGCCAGACTGTTCCCAAGAGATGTCATTGATGTGGACCATACCATCGAGGTCTGGGCCGAGGCCAACGAATAGACCGAACTCAGTAATCCCGCGGACTTCACCTTCAATGTCGGTGCCGACCGGATGCTCAGCCATGAAGGCCGACCATGGATTGTCTTGAGTCTGTTTGAGACCAAGCGAAATCCGGCGCTTCTCAGAATCAACGTCGAGCACTTCAACGAGGACTTCTTGAGACGTAGACACGATTTTGCCTGGGTGAACGTTTTTCTTGGTCCAGGACATTTCAGAGACGTGGATCAGACCTTCAACGCCGTCTTCGAGCTCAACAAAGGCACCATAATCGGTGATGTTTGTGACCTGGCCAGACATGCGTGTGCCAACGGTGTACTTGGCTTCGATATCGTCCCAAGGATCGCTCTCGAGCTGCTTCATGCCGAGGCTGATGCGCTGAGTCTCTGGGTTGATCTTGATGATCTGGACCTTCACCGTGTCGCCAACATTGACGACTTGGCTTGGGTGATTGACGCGCTTCCAGCTCATATCAGTGACGTGCAGGAGGCCATCAATGCCGCCAAGGTCAACGAACGCACCATAATCGGTGATGTTCTTGACGACGCCTTCGCGAGTATCGCCTTCATTCATATCACCAACGATTTCCGCACGCTGTTCGGCACGGCTCTCTTCGAGGATGGCGCGGCGAGAAACAACAACATTGCCGCGGGCGCGGTCCATTTTGAGAATGGCGAATGGCTGAACTTCGTTCATCAGTGGGCCCACGTCGCGGACCGGACGGATGTCGACTTGTGAGCCAGGAAGGAAGGCATTCACACCGCCAAGGTCGACTGTGAAGCCGCCTTTAACACGGCCAACAATCGCGCCCTTAACAGGCTCTTCTTTGTTGTAATTGTCTTCCAGACGGATCCAGCTTTCTTCGCGGCGGGCTTTGTCGCGCGACAGAACAGCTTCACCCATCAGGTTTTCGATACGGTCGAGATAAACTTCGACAATATCGCCAGCTTCAGGCTGCTTCTCTTCGAGCAGGAATTCTTTTGACGCGACACGGCCTTCGGTTTTCAGGCCTACGTCGAGTACAAGATAGTCGCCATTATTAGAAATGACGGTCGCTGGAACAACTTTGCCCTCTACAAGAGTGGCGGCGCCAGCGCTGTCCTCAAACATTGAGGCAAAATCCTCAGTTGAGGGATTCATTGAGTCAGTCATGGGGTCTCCAAAAGCGCAGCATTACGGGGTTCACGGCAGAAGGCCCTATGCCTTCGGTCCGACGTCGCTGCGATGTCAGGGATAAGCTAGAGAGCGCCTTTAGATTTGAGCTTTAAGGCTCAGAACGCTCGGACTTTTGGGCGATCACGGCCTCGACCGCTGCCCGCGCTTTATCCACAGCCGCGTCTGTAGTCAGGTGAGTGGTATCGATCAAGACTGAATCTGCTGCTGCAATCATTGGTGCATCAGCGCGGTTTTTATCGCGGCTGTCGCGCTCTTTGAGCTGAGCGATCATCTCTTCGAGTGACAGCGTTTCGCCCTTGTTGGTGAGCTCTTTCCAGCGCCGTGTTGCGCGGGTTTCGACATCGGCGTCGACCCATAGCTTTACATCCGCGTCCGGGCAAACCACCGTGCCAATATCGCGTCCATCGAGAACCGCGCCTTTTGGTTGATTGGCGAATGCACGTTGCAGCTCCAGCAAAGCGGCGCGAACCTCAGGCACCGCAGCGACTTTTGAGGCGGCCTGACCCGCCTCGGCCGTTCGCAAAACCTCTTCCTCGAAATCGTTCAGGTCGAGGGTCCGGGCGACATCGGCGAGGGCGATGGGATCAGAGAAATCAGCCTGTTTATGCAAAGCCGCGACGCCAGTAGCGCGATAAAGGCGACCTGTATCCATATGCGGCAGGCCATACCAAGCCGACAGGCGACGCGCGATGGTGCCTTTTCCAGAGGCGAGGGTTCCGTCAATCGCAATGATCATGCGGCTCCCTCCTGAAGATCCGCCCCCAATTCTGCCATATGCGCCATGAAATCTGGATAGCTAGTCGCGATCATCGCAGCATCATCGATCGAGATCGGCTTTTGTGAGGCAGTCCCCATGACCAAAGCGCTCATGGCGATACGATGGTCATGATGGGTTTCAACGAGGCCGCCGCCAGGCACAGCGCCGCCGCAACCTTGGACGATAAAGCCGTCTTCAGTTTCTTCGACTTCGACGCCATTCACGCGCAACATCGCGACCACGGCCTTAATCCGGTCGCTTTCTTTGACGCGCAGCTCGGCGGCGCCTTTAACCACGGTGGTTCCCGTCGCAAAGGCGGCGAGCACCGCGAGAATGGGAAATTCGTCAATCATACTGGGGACGAGATCGATGGGTATCTCTGCGCCGCGAAGGTCAGCGGTCTCGAAACTCATATCAATCAAGCGTTCGCCGGCCGCATCGCCAACATCTTCCGCGCCGACATGCGCGCCCATCAGAGCGGCGGCGCGATAGAACCCATCCCGGGTCTCGTTCGACATCATGGCTTCCACCACGACCCCGCCCCGCGGCGAGATCATTGCCGCAGCAGCCAAGAAGGCCGCTGAGCTCGGATCGCCCGGAACCAGCGTTTCTTGCGCGGTCAGAGACTGACCGCCTTCGATTGAGACCAGGTTCGCGGCGCCCGCGCGCTGGCTTTTCACCTCGGCGCCAAAGCCGCGCAGCATGCGCTCAGAATGATCGCGGGTGATCCGGCTCTCTCTGACTTGGGTGATGCCTTGCGCATTCAGTCCGGCAAGTAGAATGCACGACTTCACTTGCGCTGAAGCATGTGGGGGCTGGTAAGAGATCGCGTTCAAATCGGCGCGACCCGTCAGCTTAAGCGGTAGGGTTTTGCCGTTACTCGCTTCATAGGTCACACCCATTTCGCTGAGCGGATCGAGCACCCGGCCCATCGGCCGGCCCGACAAAGACGCGTCGCCAACAAAGCGCGCTTCGATCGGATACCCAGCGACAACGCCCATCATCAGACGCGAGCCGGTGCCAGAATTGCCGAAGTCGAGATCGGTCTCTGGCGATTGCAGGCCGCGGGGGCCAACGCCTTCAACGCGCCACGCGCCCTCGCCAACCCGTTCGACGTCCGCGCCGAGGGCGGCCATCACGCGGCCGGTATTGAGCACGTCTTCGCCTTCGAGCAGGCCAGAAATTTCAGAGGTGCCTTTTGCAAGGCCGCCAAGAATGAGCGCGCGGTGGCTGCATGACTTATCGCCAGGCGCACGCAGAGTTCCGGTGATCTGTTTCACCGGATGGGAAGTCCACACCATGTTCTAGTGGTTTCCTTTAGTTACAGTACCTAGCGAAAAGCGCTTTGACAGGCGGGAGCGTTTCTGGCAAGCGCGCCTGCAATGAATTTCACACGGACGGATGAAAAATATGGCTGATCCAGAACTTGGCACCAAACAGGTTTGCCCGAGCTGCGAGTCAAAATTCTACGACTTAAACAAGCGTCCCGCGACATGTCCGAAATGCGGTCATTCCTTCGATCCTGCCGATGAGACGGTACAAGCCACGAAGACCAAAGTCCGCGCGGCTGCGGCGAAGGAAGCTGTTCCTGAGGACGAAGACGAAGATCTGGAAGAAGAAGAGGCCGCCAAAGCAGCCGCTGCAACTTCAGAAGATGAAGAAGAATCTACAGAAGACGAAGCCAAAGAACTTGGCGGCGATGAGGATGAGGTTGTCCTCGATATGTCAGGCGGCGACGAAGACGATGAAGCGCCAGGCAAAATGCCAGCAGGCTTTAGCGAAGACGGCGTCGACGATGATGAAGACGACGATGATAGCGACGATATCGATCTCGATGAAGAGTTTGATCTCGGCGATGATATCGATCTTGATGATGGCAATGAGCTCGGCGAGCCAGATGCTGACGACATCGAACCGCAAGGCGATGATAAATAGGACTTGATTGGCGGGCCTGGAAATTCTATGCCCGCCTTTCCCATAAAGTTGGGGCCATAGCTCAGTTGGGAGAGCGCTTGCATGGCATGCAAGAGGTCGTCGGTTCGATTCCGTCTGGCTCCACCATTTTTTTCTGACAATTAGAATTGCGGTGCGTGATCAGTCCGGTCGCGCGAAGTGCTTTGAAAGTTTCAGGCCTTGGCCCTGATAATTGCTGGTTTTGCCGCCATATAGCGCCTTGGGTTCAGCCGCCATTGGCTCATAAACCAGTTTCGCGACGGGTTGTCCGTGCTCGAGCACGAAGGGGACGTCCCGCGAGCGCACTTCTAAAACCGCGCGGCTGCCGCCTTGATTTGTGCCGAAGCCTGGATCGAAGAATCCAGCATAGTGGGCCCGGAACTCGCCCAGCTCTGGCGCGATTGGGGCCATTTCAGCGGCTTGAGCGGGCGGGATCTGCACCGCTTCGCGGCTCGCCAAAATATAGAATTCTTCGGGATCGAGGATCAATCGCCCGCGCCGGGCATAAAGCGGTTCCCAAAACTCATGCACATCATGCTGACCGATTGCGCGCAGATCGATTAGGCCGCCATGCCGCTTGGCCCGCCAGCCAACCGGCTCACCTTTCGGCTGATCTAAGTCAATTGAAACCGTCTCTTCAGATGTGTCTGTGCTGGTTCCGCGCCGCAAGCGCAGCTGGGCCAGGCGATCACCAGGACGGACCAAGATCGGAAACGTGCGTGGGCTGATCTCAAGCCAAAGTGGCCCCGCATAAGCGGCTGGAACATCGTCAAACGCTTTAGATTGATTGGTAACGACCCGCGTGAACACATCAATGCGGCCGGTCGAGCTTTTCGGATTGGCCCGGCCAGACACGTCGCTTGGGAGCTCCAATCCCTCTTGCAGTGGCACCAAATAGACGCAGCCTGTTTCGAGCACCGCGCCTTGCGCCGTCAGTTCAATTTGGTGGAGCCGGGTGCCAGGCTCATTTAGAACTTCATCAACGCTGCGGCTGCCACCGGGCAGAAAACTGGCGCGGATTCGATAGGCCACGAACCCCAATCTCAAGTCCAAACTGGCGGGTTGAATCTGGTCCGAATCCAGCGCGCTTTGAGATGAAATCGCGCCGCGATCAAACAGAGCCGCAAGCTCGTGGTCTGCTAATACGCCCGATTTTCCATCTGCCATGGCTTGATCCCTTCACCTGCTAAGGCTTATGACGATGCGCTTCGAATGCAAAGGATTTCGCTATGACTAAGCGCAGTGATGAATGGGCCCTCGCCACCAAATTGGTGCGTGGTGGAACCATGCGCTCGCAATTTGGCGAGACCTCAGAGGCGATGTTCCTCACCTCCGGCTATGCTTATGACAGCGCCGAACAGGCTGCGGCGCGGATGTCGGGGGACGAAGAGGGCTATGTCTATTCGCGCTATGGCAACCCCACCAACCAAATGCTGGCTGAGCGGCTGGCCGCGCTTGAAGGTGCTGAAACGTGTCGGGTAACCGCTTCTGGCATGGGGGCGATTTCGTCGGCGATGATTGCGCCCTGCAGCGCTGGCGACCGCGTGGTGGCGGCGAATGCGCTGTTTGGCTCCTGCCGGCATATTTGTTCGACCATTCTGCCGCGCTATGGCGTCGAAACCGAGTTTGTAAATGGCAGCGATCTGGACGCTTGGAAGCGGGCTTTGTCAAAACCAACCCGGCTCGTCTTGATCGAAAGCCCATCCAACCCGCTTTTGGAGGCGGTGGATATTGCTGCAGTGGCAGAGCTGGCGCACCAAGCGGGCGCCTTGCTGGTGGTCGATAATGTGTTCGCGACGCCAGTGCTGCAAAAGCCTTTAGAGCTCGGCGCCGATATCGCGGTCTATTCCGCCACCAAACATATGGACGGACAGGGGCGAGTTTTGCTCGGTGCGATCTTGGGCCAAAGCGAATTTATCGAAGAACACATTGACCCATGGCTGCGTCATACCGGGCCAGCGGCGTCACCGTTTAATGCTTGGGTGGTTTTGAAAGGCCTCGAAACACTCGATCTTCGCGTGCGCCAGGCCTGCACTAATGCCGCGAAAGTCGCGGATATGATCGCGACCCATCCAAATGTTCAGGCGGTGCGTTATCCCGGGCGCGAGGATCATCCGCATCACGAGGTGCACAAAAAGCAGATGGAGCTCGGCGGCACACTGGTTGCCTTCTCCGTCAAAGGGGCGCGGTCAGAGGCGTTCAAAGTCCTCAATGGTTTGAATCTGGTCGATATTTCAAACAATCTCGGCGACACCAAATCATTGGCTTGCCATCCAAGTTCGACCACGCACCGGGCGCTGTCTGAAGAAGAGCAGATTGAAATGGGTCTAGACGAAAGCTGGATCCGTTTATCGGTTGGGCTTGAAGATGCGGATGATCTCTGCGCGGACCTAAGCCAGGCGCTTAGTGCGCTTTAAACGGGGCGACATCCTGACATGAAGCGCAGGTCTCAACCGCGGGGTTCTTCTCGAGGCGCTTTAGGCTGATATCTGCACCGCAAGAGACACAGGTCCCGAAGGTTCCAGACGCCAGGCGCAGCAAAGCGCGCTCGATTGATGCGAGCGTTTCAGTTCCATTACACCCGTTTGAGGTGTGTTCTGGCGCGCAAGATTTGGCATCCGAATTTCGGAGTGTTTCGTCACGTTTTCTACGTGTCTCAATCCCCCGCCCGTCAGCCAAACCTCCACCTGGAGGAAAGAACGGCGTCTTCATGGATTTTATCCTGTGCACTCTTTAAGAGCTTGGCAAGTCTAGCCGGGCAAAAGAGTTGCTCTACATATCGATAAACAGAAGATTCAAAGCCGGAGCGCGTGAATGGGCGAAGAATTGCCGCTTAAAATGAGTGGGGTCAGCAAATGGTTTGGAGGATTCCAAGCTGTTCGCAATCTCGATTTTGACGTTCCGAAAGGGTCGATTGTTGGATTTCTGGGACCAAACGGGGCGGGCAAATCGACCAGCCTGCGTATGGCGCTCGGTGTGCTCTCGCCAGATCGCGGTGAGGTTAGCCTGCTCGGCACGCCGCCAAATCTAGAATCGCTCAAGCGCGTTGGCTTTCTGCCGGAAGAACGCGGCCTCTACAAAAAAATGAGCCCGCGCCAGATCATTACCTATTTCGCGCGCCTCAAAGGCATGACGAGCCGAGATGCAAAAGCGCGGGCCGACGAATTGCTTGAAATGATGGGGCTGAGCGAGTTTGGGCGCAGCCGTGTGACCAAGCTTTCAAAAGGGATGGCGCAGAAAGTTCAAATTCTCTCCGCCTTGGCGCACAGGCCAGACTTCCTGATCCTGGACGAGCCCTTTTCGGGCCTCGACCCGGTCAACCAGCAAGCGTTGGAAGACTTGATCATTGAAGAACACAAGCGCGGCGCGACGATCGTGTTTTCAACCCATGTGATGGAACACGCTGAACGGCTTTGCGAAAAAATCGTGATGATGGCGCGCGGCCGGAAAGTGTTCGATGGAACGCTAGACGACGCCTTTGCGGCCCTGGGACGCGCGGTCCATATCGGCGTTGCGGATGGATTTGATCTTAGCGCGGCGCTTGGCCCGTTAGGGTTTGAAGCGGTCCAGGATGGCGATCATTGGCGGGTCAGCCTCAGCCAAACTCAAAGCTCGCAAGATGCACTGCGGGCGACACTCGATTCTGGCGCGCCGATTACCAGTTTCACGCCGCAAGAGGCCCGGTTGAGAGATGTCTTTGTCTCGCTGGTCAGTGAGGCAGAGGCGCAAGACTTGACCGATACACTCGCCGCTGATGCGGCTGAGGGGAGGGAAGCGGCATGATCCGATCGACCTATCTTGTTACGATGCGCGATTATCTCGGCTATGTCTCCGCGTGGGGATTTTGGCTCGGATTGCTGTTCACGCCGATCATTCTCGGCATTTTCATTCTCGCCCCAACGCTCGCCCAAAACGCACAACCGACCCGCTATTTTGCGGTCATCGAAGCTGGCGACACATTCACAAACGCTTTGCAGGAACAAATGACCGAATCGGTCTCTGTCACGGCGCGGGCCATGCTTGATCCTGTTGCGGTGGCGCAAAACCAAGACAGCGAAAAGCTAGAAACTTTCGATGCGGCCCGCGAAGACGGTGCCAGCGTTGAAGAAGCCTTCGCCCAAGCGGGCGGCGTTCCAGACATGTTGCCGCGGCAAGACTTTGTTCAAGTTGACCCGCCAGTGACCAATAGCGCCGATCTCGCGCCTTATATTACCGGCGCCACTTTGATCGAGACCGATGAAGGGCCCCAACCTTTATTTGCGGCTTTTGTGGTCAATGATGAGTCGGGCGAGATTGAGTATTGGTCTGAAAACCTGCAAGCCCAGGCTTTGATGAGTTTTGCACGTCAGGCCGAACGCGAATTGCAGCTCGATCGTGCGCTGGCGACCGTGAATGTCGATCGCAGCATCTTGAACGTGGCTCGCGCCGCGCGGCGCGATGTGACCCAGCAGCGCGTGCGAACCGGCGAGGATGCAGACATAGAATCTGAAGTCACACAGGCCGATCAGGCGCCCTTTGTTGTCTCGATCATGATGGCTTTTTCGCTTTGGTTCTTGATCTTCTCGGTGATCAATTATCTGCTCATGGGCACGATTGAGGAGCGGTCAAACAAGATTTTCGACAGTCTTCTGACCTCGGTCAAACTCCCTCATCTCTTGGCCGGGAAGCTGCTCGCGGTCTTGCTTCTATCGCTCACGCTGGTTGGATTCTGGAGCATCGGCTCGGGCATTATGACCTGGCTTGCGCGGGACATGATCTCTGCGGACGTGGCGCAATTCTTCGGTGCGATTTTCACCGCGGCGGCCAATCCGGCGCTATTTGTGCCCGCGATTATCAGCTTCGTTCTGGGCTATTTGATGTATGGCTCGCTCTTCCTGGCGCTTGGCTCATTGTGTGACACAATCCAGGAAGCGCAAACGCTAATGACGCCGCTCTTTGTCACGCTGATGGCGCCATTGGCGATGTTGGCTTTTGCGATTCAGGACGCAGAATCGGCACTGATCGAAATCATGGCATGGGTACCAGTGTTCACTCCATTCTTGCTCATCTTGCGCATGCCGACCGAGCCGCCGCTTTGGGAAGTTCTGTCTCAATTGGGACTGATGGCGCTCACGACGTTTGTGATTCTTCATCTAGCCACACGCGTTTATCGCGCAGGGGCCGTGCACGGCGCCGGCGTTAATGATGTATGGGCTTTCTTTGGCAAACTGGTTCCAGGAAAGAAGAGCGCGGCTTAGATTGCCTGTTCTTCTACGCCATCAAATGTATCGGCGCGGGCGAGCTGCGGGAACAGCCTGATCCATAGCAGGCCGACGCCGATCGCAACGACGCCGCCAAACAAGACCGCGCCAACTGGGCCGAGCAGCCTGGCGGCGACCCCGCTTTGAAAGTCGCCAAGCTCATTCGACGCTGAGATAAAGATGAAGGAGACGGACGTGACCCGGCCTTTCATCTCATCAGGTGTCGCCAATTGAATCAGCGACGCACGGACATAGACGGAGATCTCATCCGCTGCGCCGGTGACGATCAAGGCGGCGAAGCTGAGCCAGAAAATCGAAGACAGGCCAAACACCAAAGTAGCCGCGCCGAAAATGCCAACCGCCCAAAACATCCACGGGCCAACCCGGCGGGTGAGCGGTTTTCTTGCCAATAAGAACGCGACGGTGAGCGCCCCAATGGCTGGTGCCGCGGCTAAGAAACCGAGACCCGCCTCGCCAACTTGCAAAATGTCCCGAGCAAAGACCGGCAGCAGCGCCACTAATCCGCCAAAGAAGACGACAAAGAGATCGAGCGAAATTGCGCCGAGTACGATTTTATTGCGGCCAATATATCGCAGGCCTTCGAAAATCATGTCGAAGCCTTTGGCATCGTTGAGCTTTTGATGCGCGGGGGTTTTTGCGGTGGCGATCGACAAGATAGCAAAGGCGATCAGGCCGAACGAAACGCTATAGACCAGATAGAGCCCACCGGCGGCGAGGAGCAATCCGCCAATCGCCGGGCCAACAATTTTGGCGGTTTGGAAGCCGAGCGAGTTAAACGCGATGGCGACGGGCAGCTCCGCGCGCGGGACCAATTGCGGATAGAGTGCATTCGCGGCCGCTGGGGTGAACGCGTTGACGGTGCCAAGCAGAGCCGCAACGCAAAAAATCAGCGGTAAGGCTTGGCTTGCAGGCAGGGTGAGGGTGAGCAGCAAACCAACTGTTCCGACGAGGCGGAACAGGTTGCTGACCACGAGGATCATCTTGCGATTAAGCCGATCGGCGGCTTGACCACCGACGAGGGAAAGCAGGAGAACGGGGATGAATTGCACCAAGCCGACCAAGCCAAGCATAAAGGCCGCTTCATTGATGCTGAGCCCCATGCCACCGATTTCAATCGGGTCGCGCGCGAGATCGTAGACTTGCCAACCTATGGCGACGAATTGCATTTGCCGCGCCGACGCAACTGACACGCGCATCAACCAGAACTGCAAATAAGCTCTGAAGCGAAAGATTTGCAGAGAGGGAGCGATGGCCATGCGCGCGGTCCTACTCCTTAGAGAGAAGTTCGCAATGAGAAATTTTGTCAATGACGCTTGACATGACAAGCTTCCTTGTCTAAGTGACAAGTGAGCTTGACATATACGAGGTTCCCATGCCTGACACGAAAACCATAAAATCGCTTGCGGTCGTGACCGTTGCGATCAGCCTCATCGTCCAGATTGGATTTGCCGTCGGCGTCTTTGGGCCGGCTTGGCTCAGCCCGCTGCTGAGCTTACCGGCGCTTGCTGCGATGGTCTGGCTGTGGCGCCACGCAGAACAGCAACACGCAAAATCGCAAGCCTTCAACGACCTCGTCATCTAAGACAAAATAGGAGCACGGATCGTGACCCAACAAACCTTTAAGTCGGCAAAGCGCCGGTATCATCGAGCCTTCTGGCCATTGATGGTCGTCTACTTGATTGTCATTCTCGGCGGATCGTTTGGGCTCAATCAGCTCGATCCTGAGCCGAAATGGCTGCAAGCGACTCTTGCAATTGGCTCTGCAGCACCAGTGATCGCCACATTGTTTGTGATGATGCGCTACGCAGAAGAAACCGACGAATATTCCCGAATCGTGCAGCTTCGCGGCTTCGCATGGGGCGGCATTCTAACCGTTAGCGCCATTTTCGTGGCCGGTTTCCTGCAGCTTTTCCATGTGATTGATCGAATAGAAGTGTTCTGGTTTGGACCGTTCTTCTTCGTTGCTTATGGCATCTCGACTTATGTGATTGGCGGGAGGCATTGCCCGTGAAGAACATTATTCGAGCCCTTCGCGCGGAGCGCGGTTGGAGCCAAGCAGCGCTCGCAGACCATCTCGGAGTGTCTCGGCAATCTGTGAATGCGATTGAGACCGGAAAATATGATCCGTCCCTCCCCCTCGCATTTGCCATCGCGCGCTTGTTTGAGAAATCGATTGAGGAAATCTTTGATGATGAGACCGAAATCCAAATGGCGGCGCAATAAGGACCCCAAAAACCAAGAGGGGTGCGGACCTTTCGGCTCGCACCCCGTTTGGTTCATTTGTGTCGCTCGAACAGATTCCGCTAAGTCCCTGTTCTGGCGTCTCAATTGAGACCTGAAACTTCCCGTTCCGCTTGCGCGGTTTTGTTAAGTCCCACCATCCAGTTCCCCGTTGCCGGTGTTCTTTCTGGTCTGCGCTTCGGCTCGTGCCCCGTTCGCAGATATGGCCCTGTCTCGCCCCTCTAGTTGAGGTCTGACAGACGCCGCGGTACCTTTCCCTTCATCTCCGCTAGCTCCTTCGGTTCCCCCATTTCTGAGGTTCGCTCTTGAGCCAACTTCGTCCGGGCGCGACGTTCTTCCGACAGTCTTTCCGGTGGCTTCCCGGTCCTCTCTGCCGACAGGTGTAGAATGACTCAGATCTGAAAAGAGTCGATAGGCCGGGGCGCAGAATCCTTCGGAATCGGCGACGTTCTCCACAGGAAGCGCGATTCTGTGGATAGTTTAGCTATTTCGTTCCGGATTCGAACCAAACATGTTCAGCGACATGCCTATTCTGCCCGCGACATAGCATTGTTCTGGGTGATGTCCAGCGATAAATCAGAGGCGGGTGAAGCCCTATTCGACTTCGTCCATGAACTCGATGCCGACATCTGTGCGAGTCCGCCAACAGGTCCGCGCGCGTCGTTTAATGCCATAGCGCGCAATTTTGATCACCATACCATCTGAGACACTGTCATTGTTTTCAAATCGAAGGCGTGACCCATTTGCGGACAGATCGAGCGCGATTCCCTTTTTGAGAAAGCGTCCCTTTTCCGTCATCGCAACCGCATCTGCAAAAGTGTCGTTACGCACAGACGCCCGTCGTTCCTTGGGTTTATCGATCACATTCGACAGATCGATCGTTTCTTTTTTTCGCCCAAACAGTCCGAACACATCAGCCTCACAAATAACTATGAAGCTTAAAAAGCAATATACGTACCAGTTTACTCGCGTGTCAGGCGAAATGTGTCAGGATCGATGGTTCGGTAAAAACAAGATTTACGCCCAGTATGACAAGCGCCGCCGGTTTGGCGCACCCGCAATAAGACCGCGTCTTGATCACAATCGATTTGAACCGAGACGACATTTTGCACATGGCCAGATGTTTCGCCTTTCACCCAAAGCGCTTGACGGGATCGACTCCAATAGGTCCCGCGCCCGGTTTTGAGGGTCGCGCGCAAGGCGTCTTCATTCATCCAAGCCAGCATTAGAATCTCGTTCGTGTCCGCATCTTGCGCGATCGCGGCGACGAGGCCATCAGCATTGAAATTCGGACGCAGCTCTAGCGTTTCATCCTGATCAGCCTTTGGCAGGGGGGGCTCAAATGACATTCTCGTCTCTCAATGCAGCTTGATCCTCGGGGCTGTAGCCCAGGATATCTAAGATTGCGCCTGTATCTTGGCCGAGTGCGGGTCCGGCGGTTTCAATCGTGCCAGGGGTCAGTTCGAGTTTCGGCACGACATTTTGCATCGGCACGTCTTTTCCCAGCAAAGGCGAGAAGATGTTTTGGATGGCCTGGCGCGCTTTCATATGCTCATCGGCCAGCATTTCCTTAGCTGTATTGACCGGACCAGACGGGATCGCATGTGCCTCGCATTGGCGCAGAACCTCCGCCATGGTCTGATCGCGCGTCCACAATGAGATCAATTCGTCGAGTTCAAGCTGATGCTCGCCGCGGGCATCATGGGTCGCATAGCGGGGATCGCTGGCCCAATCGGTTCCGATCATTTGCGACAAGCGCTCAAACAATGTGTCTTGATTAGCGCCGATAATGACCATGCCGTCACGGCACGGATAAGCGCCGGACGGGGCGATGCGCGGTAAGATCCCGCCGCTGCGTTGCCGAACATGGTCGCCCAGGGCGTATTCCGGGATCAGGCTCTCCATAAACGCCATCACGCTTTCATAGATGGCGGCGTCGACGACTTGGCCACGACCGGATTTCTCGCGGTGGAAAAGCGCCATCATCGTCCCTAGCGCGGCGAAGGTGCCGGTCATCGTGTCGCCCAGACTAACACCCGCCCGGGCCGGAGGTCGGTCTGGTTCACCGATCAGGTGCCGCAGCCCGCCCTTGGCTTCGCCCACACTCGCATAGCCAGGTTTATGGCTCTCAGGACCTGTTTGCCCATAGCCTGAGACTCGGGTAATCACGAGCCGCGGATTGATTTGGTGCAGGACGCCCGGACCCAGCCCCCATTTTTCCAGCGTGCCTGGCCTGAAATTCTCGACCAAGACATCCGCGGTGCTGACCAGACGTTTCAGGATCTCTTGGCCTTTTTTCAGGCGGAGATTTAGCGTCACCGACTTCTTGTTGCGCGCAATGATCGCCCAGAAGACGCTTTCGCCATTGACCTTGACCGCGCCCCAATCGCGAGCGGGGTCTGGCCGATCGGGCGCTTCGATTTTTATCACTTCAGCGCCAAAATCGCCGAGCAATTGCCCGCAAAATGGCCCAGCGATCAATTGGCCGAGCTCAATCACCCGGACACCGGAAAGCGGCGGCTGTACAATCGGTTCTGTCATTCGCTCTCAATGCCCGCTAAATAGGCCCCATGACAAGACGTATTGATATTGTGGAAGTTGGCCCGCGCGACGGC
This sequence comes from Hyphomonas sp. ske169, assembly GCF_056850855.1. Classification (NCBI taxonomy): domain Bacteria; kingdom Pseudomonadati; phylum Pseudomonadota; class Alphaproteobacteria; order Hyphomonadales; family Hyphomonadaceae; genus Hyphomonas; species Hyphomonas sp. ske169. The sequence goes on from NZ_CP096146.1 coordinate 1,948,777, forward strand.
TTACAAAATGATCCTGCAGATTTGAGCACGGAGCAGAAGCTCGAATTCATTGCGAGGCTTGAAGCATGCGGCGTAAAACGCATGGAATCTGGCTCCTTTGTCTCTCCAAAAGCGGTGCCGAAAATGGCCGATAGTGGTGCGGTGTTTCGCGGCTTGGATCGTGGCAAGAAAACCCGCCACATCGCGCTGGCTTTGAACGAAAAAGGCATTCGCCGTGCGATTGATGCGCAGGCTGATGAAATCAATTTCGTTCTGGTCGCGGGCGAAGGCTTTGGCGAACGCAATCAGCGCATGACGCCGCAGCAAAGCGCGGACATGCTGGCGCAGTGCGCGCCGCTGGTGCATGAGGCGGAAATTCCACTATCGGCAACAATCTCCGTGGCCTTCGGCGATCCATTTTCTGGAGAGGTTGATCCGGGCGTCGTGGCAAATCTTGCGGCACAAGCGCAGCGTGCCGGTGTTGCAGAAGTCGGCTTAGGCGACACGATTGGGGTCGCAACCCCGTGGAATGTGCGCACTGTGATCGAACGCGTGCGTATGGAAGCGCCGGATGTCTATTTGCGCCTGCACTTTCACGACACGCGCGGCGCGGGCCTAGCCAATGTCGCAGCAGCGGTTGAGGCTGGTGTGGACGTGATTGATGCGAGCTGTGGCGGCATTGGCGGCTGTCCGTTTGCGCCAGCCGCAACGGGCAATGTGGCAACTGAAGACGTGGTTTATATGCTCGAACGCGCTGGGTTTGAAACCGGGCTCGATCTTGGAAAATTGATCGAGACGGCGAAATGGCTTGAGGGCGCGCTCGGGCATCCGGTGAGCTCAAGCCTCAGCAAAGCGGGCGGATTTCCAGCCTAATACGGCCGATCGCCATTCACCGTCGCGCGGCGCATATGGCGGCGCTGACCGGGATAATCATTCAGCGCATAGTGCCAGCAGCAGCGATTGTCCCAGAACGCGACTGCACCCTCGCTCCATCGGAACCGGCAGGTGAACCGCTCATCGCGCGCATGGTCGAAGAGGAAATTGAGCAAGGGTTTACTTTCGCGCTTGGTCATGCCCGCGAACCGGAGCGTGAAGGCTGGATTGATATAAAGCCCCTTGCGCCCAGTCTCTGGATGGGTGCGCACCACGGGGTGCTCATATTCTGGGGCTTCAACCGCGACATCAGATTGCATCGATTGCCGCGCCTGCGCCGAGGCGCCTTTGGCGCTATATTCGCGGCTGGCGGAATGAATGGCGTTCAGGCCCCCTAGCATCTCTTTCATGCCATCTGACAGCGCTTCATAAGCGGCAATCTGATTGGCGAACAATGTGTCTCCGCCAAATTTGGGCACTTCGATCCCAAACAGGATGGAGCCCAAGGCTGGCTCTTCGAGGAAGGACATGTCCGAATGCCAACCACCGCCAAAATTGAGCTTGTCTTCTGGTTCTTTGATGATCTCTAGAAGCTCAGGATGACCCTCCATGCCTTTGACATAAGGATGCACATTCAGCGTCCCAAAGCGCCTGGCAAAGCGTTTCTGCGCCTCGGGGCTCAAACCCGATTGGCCGCGAAAGAAGATCACATGATGGTCGAGAAAGGCTTGGTGGATTTCATCAAAAGCAGCGTTTGAAATCTCACCAGAGAGATCAACGCCTGAAATCTCAGCGCCAAGTGCGCCTGCAATAGGAAGAATATCGAGCGTAGAAGCCATTTAGGCAGTCTACGCTCGATATTGTCTGAGTCTATCTATTCCGCCGCGTCTGCCGGAAACAAGCGCTCGTACAGATAGGTGAATTCAAGTGCGGTCCGCTTGGCGCGCTCTTTCTGGTTGGCTGCCGCAGAATGGCCACCATCAATGTTCTCATAATAGAGGAACGGCTTGCCAGCGTCTTCGAACAGTTTCGCCATTTTGCGCGCGTGCCCCGGATGGACACGGTCATCTTTGGTGGAGGTCACAAAGAGTGGGGTTGGGTAATCCGCGCTTCCATCAAAGTTGTGATACGGCGAGATTGTTTCCAAGAAGGCACGTTCTTCCGGATTGTCCGGATCGCCATACTCATCGACCCAAGACGCACCCGCGAGTAGCGTGTGATAGCGCAACATGTCGAGCAGAGGCACTTGGATCACGACCGCGTTCCAAAGATCGGGGCGCTGGTTCAGCGCGACGCCCATTAGCAGGCCGCCATTCGAGCCGCCCATAATCCCGAGATGTTCTGGCTTGGTGACACCGATCGAAACCAAGTCTTCACCGACCGCGATAAAGTCATCATAGATGCGTTGGCGATCGCCCTTCAAACCGGCTTGGTGCCAGCTTGGTCCAAACTCACCGCCGCCGCGAATGTTGGCGAGCACATAGGCGCCTCCGCGCTCTAGCCACATGCGGCCAATGCCGCCGCTATAGCTCGGACGCATCGAAACTTGGAAACCGCCATAGGCATAGAGCAAAGTTGGGGTCGATCCATCCAGCGTGATGCCATCTTTGTGGACGACAAAATACGGAATCTTGGTGCCATCTTTTGAGACGGCTTCTTTCTGATGGACGACAAGTCCATCCGCATTGAACTTGGTTGGCAGGGATTTCAGCCCGGTCGTGGAATTGGTGGCTGCGTCATAGGAGAGCAAGCTATCCGGGGTTAGGAAGCCTTCATAATTGATGAAAACCGCCTCTTCATCATCATTGGCGAAGGCGATGCCGGCTTGGCCGGTTCCCGGCAGGGCAACATCAGTGGTCTCCCAGAGACCGGCATCAGATCGCTGCAAGCGCAAGACTTTGCCAGCCACATTATCATTGATCGACAATAGAGCCGCAGATTTTGAGACCGCGACTCCATTTACCGCCTGGCGAGAATTCGCCCGGAACACCAGCTCGACCGGCGGGAGGATTTTCGTGTCGAGGAATTGCTGCAGATCGAATGCGACCAAGTCGCCGGTTTTGAACGTGGTGTCACCGACCGTCCAATCTTCTTGCAGAGTCACAAATTGCCAGCCTTCATAATCCGCGCCGAGCGAGGATTTCTTCGGCAAAGGAAACGCGATCGCTTCGCCATTCTCGAACAAATAGTAAGTGCTGGTGAAGAATGTGTCTGATTCAACCGCCCCATAAATCATGGTGCCGTCATCCAGCTCTGACGACCATGGCCAAACCCCGACATCAGACGCTTGGCCAGCGTAGAGTTCAGTCGCCTCATCAAGGCTTTGCCCCCGCTTCCAGAGGCGAACCGATGCCGGATACCCAGACTCTGTCAGGGTCGACCCATCATTGCCCCAATCGGTTCCAATCAAGACGGTGTCATGATCAATCCAGGTTAGGCCTTGTTTGGCTTCAGTGGTTTCGAACCCGCCTTCCACAAAGGCTTTTGCGTCAAGATCAAACTCGCGATTGATGACCGCGTCCTTGCCGCCATCAGAGAGCGAGACGAAACAAAGCGTTTTCTCGGCGCCCTGCGGCTTAAAACAATTTGAGCCTTTAAAGACCCAGTTCTTGTCTTCATCGGCGGCGAGCTTGTCGAAATCGAGCACGGTTTCCCATTCTGGTTCCGCGGTTTTGTAGCTCTCCAATGAGGTCCGGCGCCAAAGGCCGCGCACATTGGTCTCATCTTGCCAGAAATTATAGACCAGGCCGTCGCGGACGGTACCGTACGGAATGCGATCCGTCGATGTCGCAAGATCAAGCGCTTTGGCGTGGTTGTCCTCAAAAACAGAGTGCGATTTGATCGCCGCGAGCGAGCGTTCATTCTGGGCGTTGACCCAAGCGAGCGCTTCTTCGCCCTCAACCTCTTCCATCCAAAGATATGGATCTGTTTCTGCCATGTCTGGGGCCTCAATAACCGCCTCGGTATCAGCCTCAGCGCTGACCTCGGCGACCGGTTCTTCAATTGTCTGGGTGTCTTCACTTAAGCTGGTGCACGCGCCAAGAAGCGCGGTGGCAGCGACTGCTGAAAGCGTGAATCGCATCTCATTCCTCCATGTTTGAGGAATGGTTTAGCGCCGATCCGGGAGAGGACAAGCGACTTCGTCTAACAATGCGTCATTTAGCCGGAAACTTTGCCGGTTGACTGGCGGACGATGAGTTCGAAATCGAAGACTTCCTCGACGGCGTCATTATTGTCGGAACTCATCAACCGTTCGGCTGCGCGACGTCCCATCTCAACGACAGGCTGACGAATAGTGGTCAACGGCGGCCAGACCGCAGACGCCAATCGTGTGTCATCATAGCCCGCAATCGAGATCTCGGTTGGGACTTTCAGGCCTGCCGCCATGACCGCCGTCATCGCGCCGACAGCCATATCGTCATTGGCTGCGAAAATCGCGGTCGGTTTTGGGTCAGTGCTGATCAGCTGTCCGGCCGCCTCTAGCCCAGAGCGCAAAGAATAATCGCCTTCCGCAATTAAGGCTGGCGACACTTTTAGGCCCGCTTCATTCATCGCATCGAGATAGCCCTCATGTCGTCCGGTCGATGCATTATGTCCGGCGGGGCCAGCGATAAAGGCAATGCGCTTATGACCCAGCGTGATCAAATGGCGGACCATTTCCATCGCGGCCAAGCGGTCATCGAGGCGCATGACCGGCGTGTTTTCTGGCTGGCGGGCGGGTGACAGACTCGCATAAGCGGTGCCATTGTCTTTGAGCAGAGCCAAAATGTCTGCGTCATCACAGAGCGGCGGCGTAAGCACGACGCCATCGGCGCGCGAGGTCATCAAAAAGCTTTGCAGGCGATCCAGAAAGTCTGGAGCGGTGCGATCAACAGGTTCCGGCAGCAAGAAATAGCCATTCGCGCGGCAGGCTTCATAAATGCCGGTATTAACGGCAGTGATATATTCCGGGACCGGGTTGTCATGCAGGTGCGCAATCAAAAACGAGCGCGACCCAGCAAGGCTGCGGGCCGCCGGATTCGGGCGATAGCCAAGCTCGCGTGCGGCTTTCATCACCAGTTCGCGTTTGGCCGGCCGAACATTGGGTTCATTGTTTAAAACCCGAGAGACGGTTTTTGCGGAAACTCCCGCGCGTTCAGCGACGTCATCAATCGTAATCGCGCGTGGGGGGCGGCTTAGGCCCATAGGTCATCTCCCAATTGATACGCTTTTTTGGCGCATTCTGGATCGGAACGCAATCTGCCCGTGTGTGCTTGCATCGCTGGCCCCCCAACTGACTAGAATTGGAAGTATACAAAGGGCGAAGCTTCTAATGGGTAAAGAGCCAGCATTATTCCAGCCAATGCGCCCAATCCGCCCCAATAGATGACGGGTTGCCTCAAAATACGGCTATTGATGACTTTGCTGAACCCGCCTTTGCCGAGTGCCGCATCCAAGGCGATTAGAGGCACCAAAAGCCAAATCCAGAGGCTGATTTCCGCGCTGCCGCCGGTTCTGAGGCCGGTAAAGGCGGACCAGATCACCAGCGTATCGGAAAAGCTCTCGGCTCTGAACGGGACCCAAGTGAGCAGGACGAAAACCTGTGTTGCGATCAGCCCATAGATGAACCCAATCGCGGATCTGCCTTTGAAAAACGCCCGGTGGACGGCCAGTGCTGCGCCATGCATTGCGCCCCAAGCGACAAAGGTCCAAGCCGCGCCGTGCCAGAGGCCACCCAGCACCATGGTGATCATCAGATTGCGATAGGTTTTACGCTCACCAAGCCGGTTTCCACCCAGCGGGATGTAAAGATAATCGCGCAGCCAAGAAGACAGCGATATGTGCCAACGGCGCCAGAAATCATCAATCGCAGCGCTTGCATAAGGGTGATCAAAATTCTTCGGAATATAGAAGCCAAACCAGCACGCGACCCCAATCGCCATCAAAGAATAGCCCGCAAAATCAAAATAGATCAGGCCGGCAAAAGCCAGGGTTGAGCTGATCAAGGCCAGATTGGACCAGACAGCGAGGTCGGTATCACCCGTCACTTGCGCATCGCCAAACACAGGGTCGACAAATTGCGCGAGATTGTCAGCGATCCCAGCTTTATAGGCGAACCCCAGCGCGAAAGCGCGAAGACCCGTGAAGACCAATTTGCTGCTTAGTTTTTTCTCCCGCTCCATTTGCGGGAAGAAGCTGGCAGCGCGGACAATCGGACCGGCGACCAATTGCGGGAAAAAAGCGACATAAAGCGCGACCCGCTGCAAACGCGGCTCAGCGCCTAAATCCCCGCGGGCCACGTCGACAATGTAAGAAATCGCCTGGAACACATAGAAGCTGATCCCGACTGGCAGGAGAATATTTAGCGCGGTCCAGCCGGGATCGATCCCGACTGTCGCCAGCATGGTTCGGGCGCTATCGGCGAAAAAGCCGAAATACTTGAACGTGGCGATGACGGCGAGATTGGCGGAAATTCCCAAGATCAAAGCGATCCGGCGGGCGCGTGTGCCGGGTCTGCGTTGTGAGGCGAACAGCGCCACACCCCAGCTGACCAGGATGACAAAGCCGATCAGGCCGAGAAACCGCCAGTCCCACCAGCCATAGAAAATAATGCTAGCGCAGAGCAGCAGGTTTAGCCGTGCCTCTTTGCCTTTAAGCGCCCAATAGGCGCTGAAAACAACGCCGAGAAAGACAAAGAAGATGACATCGGTAAAGATCATTGGCCGCGCTCCAGGATCCCCGATGCAATAATTTCCTCGACCAGCCAGGCATTATAAATCGCAGTGCCGCTATCGAGCAGATGGCTCGGATCGAACCAGTGATCGCCGTTCAGGCTCGCCATTAGCGATCGGTCATTTGGTGAAAAACAGTCAAAGCCGAACAGCTCCCCTTCGCACAATCCATCGACATAGGCGCGGGCCTGTGGGTCGAGGGTTGGGGGTTGGTAATAAGCGATTGCTCTTGTGCCTTGGTCGAGCAGACGTTGTTGTTGCTGATACCGGAATGAGCGAACCCATTGCGGTCCTTGATAGATTTCAGCGGGTTCGATTTTAAGGCTGAGCGTGTGTTCGGACTCGGCGCGTGGTTCTGATTGCGGGTCATAGGCAGGTTTGGCCGCGACTTTTGCCGTCGGCTCGCCGCCGCCGATTAGACCCACATTTAAGACGTTTAGAGCTGAATGCAGACCAAGATAAGCAGCATCCAAAACGCACCCCTTAAGGCCCTGACAGGCGCCACCAAGAATGCCGAAACCCGTCCAGACCGAGGTTTTTAGGTCGAACTGATCGATGGCGCGCATGTTGAACTTTGAATTGCCAAACATGTATGCGGCGCGATGATCGAAATCCTGGGCCACCTCAATAAATACCAGATCAGGCACTTTGCCGGACAGGTCGATGAATTGTTGCAAATGCTGGTCGCGCTCTAAGATCGACGCGGCTTCAATCGAGAGACTGACAACGCGGTGCGTGTAGCCGCGCTCGCGAAGCGCGAGTGTCAGGCGTTCGGGGTCGATCCCGTTTCGGGAATAGCTGGCGCCGGTAAAGACGATGATCGGTGAAAAATCGTGGCTGACCTCCTCAACGGCGGCGCTCACGAACCGGTCGAAATCTGTGGTTCGGCCAATATCGTTTGCAGCAGCGAGGGATTTGATCATCACCACGGTTGCGAGCAAGCCTGCCAAAAAGGCGACGCCTGCAATAGTCCGAGATCCTGCCAGAGGAAGCCGGAGGCCGTGCGCCAACAGCAATCCTAGGGCCGCAACAGCAAAAAAACTCCAGTGCATTCGGTCGTTCCTGTATCGCTTCAGAACGGGACGACCCCTCCCCGTTCGCCTCATTAGAAGCAAACAGCTTGCCAATTCGTGTCTTAGGCGACTAATTCGCTGCGTCTGGCGTGTTTTCTGCCATCGCGCGCATCATGAAGATCGGGATTGAGCCGCGCTCCGTCATCACCCAGTCCAGCGGCACATCATGCGATTCCGCCGGAACCGCTTCGACCTCTTGGCCAAAGAATGCCAAGCCGCAGACAAAAACGCGGCCTTGATCCCTCAGCCGGGTGAGGGCGCGGTCATAATGGCCTTTACCATAGCCAAGCCGATTGCCGCTGCGGTCAAAACCCAAAAGCGGGGTGATGACCAGCGTCGGTTGAATCTCTGGAACTTCCGGATTGGGTTCAAGCAAACCAAACGGTCGTTTTTCTAGCATATCGCCGCGCCGATACGCGCGGTAGACCATGGTGGCATCGTCTTGGACACAGGGCAGCGCGAGTTTAGCGCCAGCCGCATCGAGTTTCCCCATAAGCGGACGAGGATCAATCTCGCTTCCGATCGGCAAATAGACCGCAACGGTAGGGCCATAGCGCTCGAACAGCTTCATCGGAAACTTATCAGCGAGCGTCTCACCGGCGTCCGGATCACGGGCGGCAAGCTCTTCACGGCGCTCTTTCAGCGCAGCGCGGAGGGCGTCTTTTTCCTCACTCATGCGGGCTCGGTTTCTTCAACCGGCATATCCGCAAGCCCGACCAGCGCACGGGCATAGGCGTGGGCGGAAAATGGCTGCAGGTCTTCGGCCTTTTCGCCGACCCCAACAAAGTGGATCGGCAAAGCGTGCGCTTCTGCAATTGCCACCAGGACGCCGCCTTTGGCAGTGCCATCGAGTTTTGTCATCACGATGCCGCTGACGTCAGCGGTGTGACGGAACGCTTCGACTTGGCTGAGCGCGTTTTGACCGACCGTGGCATCTAAGACCAGGATGACATCGTGTGGCGCGTCCGGATCCAGTTTTCGCGTTACGCGAACGATTTTCGCAAGTTCGGCCATCAGCTCGGTTTTGTTCTGCAAACGGCCAGCTGTGTCGACCAGCACCAGATCGAGGTCTTCGGCTTTGGCTTTCTCGATCGCCTCATAGACCAACCCAGCCGCATCGGCGCCTGGTTCTTTGGCCATAACAGGAATGCCTGCCCGTTCACCCCACACGGTCAGCTGCTCAATCGCCGCGGCCCGGAATGTATCGCCGGCGACGAGCAAGGCTTTGGCGCCCTGTTCCTGGAGTTTGGACGCAATCTTACCGATCGTGGTGGTCTTGCCCGAGCCATTGACCCCGACAAACAAAACGACGCGCGGTCGAGATCCGTCTGAGAAATCGACGATCTGCTCACGCGGTGACATGATCGCTTCGATTTCATCGGCGAGCGCCTGTTTGATTTCATCGCCAGTGACATCCTTATCCATGCGCGTTTTGGCGAGGTTTTGGACGATTTGTGCAGAGACTTTGCCGCCCATGTCAGAGGTCAGTAGAATGTCTTCGAGATCTTCCAGCGCCTCGTCATCCAATTTGCGCTGTGTAAACAGGCTGGTGATCGAGCTGCCCATTTTGGACGAAGATTTGGCCAAACCAGAGGAGAGCTTGGAGAAAAATCCAGGCTCAGCCACCTCGGCATAGGGATCAGGTTCGCCGCGAGCGATAGCGGCTTGGCGCTCGGCTTCGCGGCGGGCGCGTTCTTCGGCCAGCTGTTGGCGCAACGCTTCATCGGCGCGGCGTTGCTCAAGCAATGCAAGCTCGGCCTTGGCTTTTTCTTCCTGGGCGCGGCGGGCCTGTTCGGCTTCGCGCGCGGCGGCGGCCTCTGCCTCGCGCTGTTTTTGCGCTTCTTCCGCTTGGCGTGCGGCTTCTGCAGCGGCTTCGTCGGCGCGCCGCTTGGCGTCGGCTTCTGCTGCGAGGCGTTGAGCTTCTAACCGCGCGGCATCGGCGGCACGTTGCGCTTCGGCATCCGCAGCGGCCTTCGCTTCCGCTTCGGCGGCGAGTCGTTCGGCTTCGGCTTGCGCGCGTGCGGCCTCTTCCGCGGCGCGGGCTTCTTCTTCGGCTTTTAGACGCGCAGCCTCTGCGTCGCGTTCAGCCTGCAGCTGCGCGGCTTCTCTCGCCGCTGCTTCTTCGGCGAGGCGGGCGGATTCAGCTTTAGCTTCTGCTGCTTCGCGCTTTTGGCGTTCTTCCCAGGCGCGATTGGCTTCGGCGACTTTACGCTCAATTTCGGCCTGTTCTTCTGCTTTGCGGGCCGCTTCTTCCTCGGCCAAGCGCGCGGATTCCGCTTCTGCAGCCTGTTTCGCAGCGAGTTCTTCGGCGGAAAGTTCCGGCGCTTCCATCTCGGCGCCAGCTTGCAGCGCCTCTTCTTTTTTCTTTTTCTTGCCGAACCACAGGATCATAAAGCGACCGCCTCTAATCTAGTCTTGTCATGTCCGATTATCCGCGCCTGCAGAGGGCGTCCAGCCTCGCCGCTGTCACCGTCAAAGGTCACCGGCGTGAAATCTGGTAAACGGCCTTGATTTCCACGCTCAATCAAAACCTCAGACTCGCTGCCAATATGGGTATCGAGATGCTTAATCAGTGCGGCGGCACCAACGGCTCTGAGCTGCGCGGCGCGGTCCTTGATTACGGCTTTATCCAGCTGCGGCATGCGTGCTGCGGGCGTGCCGGGCCGCGGGCTATAAGGAAAGGCGTGCAAGAAGGCGATGTCGCAATCTTCGATCAGTCGCAACGAGTTCTCAAACGCTGCTTCGGTCTCAGTTGGGAAGCCTGCGATAATGTCCGCCCCGAGCGCTAGGTTCGGGCGGATCGATCGTAGTCGCTGCGCGAGTTCGATCGCTTGTTCCCGGGAGTGACGGCGCTTCATCCGCTTGAGGATGAGATTATCGCCATGCTGCAAGCTTAAATGCATGAAGGGCGCAATCCGCGGATCGGCCATCGCCTCAAACAGGGCCTCATCCATCTCAATCGCATCAATCGAGGAGATCCGGAGCTGTTTCAGGTCTGGGACGAGTTTCAAGATCCGCTGCACCAGGTTTCCAAGCTCGGGACTGCCCGGCAGATCTGCGCCCCAGGAGGTCAGATCGACTCCGGTGAGTACAACCTCATGATGGCCGGTTTCAACCAGTCTCTGGATCATCCGCACAACATCGCCCGCCGGAACTGAGCGAGAATTGCCCCGGCCATATGGAATGATGCAGAACGTACAGCGATGGTCACAGCCATTTTGGACCTGAACATAAGCGCGGGCCCGCCCGTCCATGCCGTCAATCAGATGACCGGCGGTTTCTTCCACCGACATGATATCATTGACCCGGACTTTTTCGGTGCCGCCAAGCAGATCAACAGGCCGCCACGTCTCCGCTTGCATTTTCTCATGATTGCCAATGACCCGGGTGACTTCCGGCATTTTGGCAAACATATCTGCGTCAATCTGGGCGGCGCATCCTGTGACAATCACCGGAGCCTCTGGATTGTCTTTCGCTGCCCGGCGAATGGTCTGGCGCGCGCTCCGCACCGCTTCTGCGGTTACGGCGCAGGTATTGATGATGATCGCGCCGTCGAGGCCTGCTTTTTCGGCATGCGCGCGCATGACCTCGCTCTCATAACTGTTGAGGCGACAGCCAAGTGTTATGACCTGCGAGGGCCGGGAAGTGGGTTTCGGTGCGGGCATGGTGCTGCGGGGCATATCGCGTTGCCGGACAAGAAGGGCAAGAGGGGATTGACGGTAGATGTAAGTGAGCGTATATTCACAAACAGATTTGGAAAGGGACGCGCCATGCTTGGTGTCTTAATGTTGCTCTCATTTGTGTTCCCATTGGCGGGTGCTTTGATGATCCGCCGCTATGCCTGGATTGGCGCTTGTGCAGCGATGTCCGCAATGGTCGCCGTGCCGGTAATCTATAAACTAGCGACCAATACCCAGGACCCAATGGGTTGGGGCTTTATCCTAGTATTGGTATTCTTTCCGGCTTTGATCGGAGTCACGCTGGGGGGCTTGATTACAGCGCTGAGACGCTGGCGTTCAGGCCCAGGCGAGGTTACGTTACTCAAAGGCTTATTAGCCGCTTTTTTCAGCATCATCTCGGTTGGGTATGCGCTCTATGCGGCGTCGGATTTTTAAGGCGCGGTTGGGTCACGCCGCCGAAACTGCGCCAAGAGCGGATAATGATCCGAACCAATTGAGCGAAGGATTTGAAAGTCGACCAGCTCCAAATCGTCGGAAAACATGATGTGATCAATCGACATTCCGAGCAGCGGAAAGATAGTCGGCCAGGTCATAGAGAGCCTTGGGTCTCCGGCGCGTTTTCCGGGTAGGGTCGCGAAGGTTGGCGACCAGGGGGTCATGTTAAAATCGCCTAATAAGATAAAACTCTCAGATTCTTCCGCCACATTGGTGAGATATTCGAGCAAAGCATTGCGCTGTGCCAGGCCGGTCTGGCTTGTCGGGGTCATTCCGTGTCCGGTGATGACGCGGATACCATCCCATTGTTCGTCCAGGTCCGCGGCGATGTACGCGCGTCCGCCAGTATCGGGATGAAGAACGCGCTCAAAACCTTTGACCGGCTCGCGTGACATGAAACTGATCGGATTGCCCATACGGCGCGGCATGTTCAGATAGGTGGCGTGCACCACAGTGTCATATTGAGGGAAATAAATATCCTCAAACGCTGGATCGATTGTGTCCACGGATGATTCATTGACGATAAGAATATCGACTTCGTATTCGCGAATAAGCTCGGCCAGCGCTGGAAGATAATCCGACTCGCTCCAAAGATTGATGGTGAGAATCCGAAAACACTCTTCAGGTCCACACGCCGGGCCGGTTGGTCGTTCAAACTTTGAAAAGGTCAGGAACGGCAACGCGGTCACAAAGGTCAATGCCGCGAGCCCGGCAGTGAGGCGCGGCAGCGAATAGGCAGACAAGGCGATCACCGCGACGCAAAACACCAATATTTGCGGCAGCAAGCTGAGATAGACTTCGAACAAGAAAAATGACGTGGCGCCAAACTGCGAAACGATGGCTGCCGCGCAAGCCAAGGCTGCAGCGAGACACAAGCCGAAGACAATCAACTCTCGCTTCGTCGTGAAACCGCCAAACAGGACCATGAACTAAACCGTAAAGCTCTCTTCAAGCTCAACCGGGCCTGTCATAATGACATGATCGGTCGCCTCGTCCCAATGGATGAGCAGATCGCCGCCATCCAAGATGAGCTTCGCTTTGCGTTCAGTTTTTCCTGCCCGCGCGGCACAAACCAGGGCGGCACAAGCGCCTGTGCCGCAGGCTTTGGTCAGACCGGCGCCGCGTTCCCAGACGCGCAGCCTGATCGTCTCGCGATCGATAATCTGCGCAAAGCCAACATTGGTGCCTTCGGGAAAGGTTGGGTGCCACTCAACCAGAGGACCGATGGAGGGAATATCGTAAGCGTCGACATCGTCGACAAAGAAAACCGCGTGCGGATTGCCCATGCTGACCACCGCCGGCATGTACAAGTAAGGATCGTCCATTGGCCCGATTTTCACGTCGACGCCGCGAACATCCATTTTCTCTGAAAGTGGGATGTCTTCCCAGCCCAGCAGCGGCGAACCCATATCAACGCTGACCAATCCTTGATCGGCGCGCGCGCCTTTGAGCAGATCGGCTTCGGTTTGGATCCGAACTTCGTCTTTGCCGCTCTCCTCTAAGAGAAGGTGGGCGACCGCTCGTGTGCCATTGCCGCAGGCTTTGACTTCGCTGCCATCGGCATTCCAGAATCTTAGAAAAGCATCGGCGCGCAAATCATTCTCGATCGCCATGATCTGATCGGCTTTCATACTGGCGGCAATTTCCCGCAGCTGCGCTTCAGACGGCGCAAATTTGGCCTCGCGCGCGTCGAACACGGCGAAAGCATTTCCTGCTCCGTTCATTTTCCAAATGCGCATTGCACCCTCTCTAAGGTCATCCGGCTAAGGTCTATCCGGCGCGAGACATAATCGTCCTGTATGGGGATTGAAAGACTTTACTTTGGCAAGCGTGTGGCGCTGAGCCAGGCCCCGGATTGAATAATTGCCGCGATTAACAGCAAGATCTGCGCCGCCCAATGATTGATAATGAAGGCCCCTATACCCGCGGCGATAGAATACCAATGCAGGCGTGAATCGCTCATTAAACTGCCCGCGAGGCGGCGTTTGGCTTCTATCGTTGCCAGGTTCACATTCGCCCAGATCCGGTTCATGCCGGGCGGGCCAAACACATCCTGTAAGTCTTGTGGATCAGTGACACCGGATAGTTCAGCAAGCTCGCGGACGCCCGTATGACCAAAAGCGACGCGCTGGCGCAATTGCATCGTTTGCACCAGACGGATGAACGCTGAGATCATCGTCGCAAGCGCGATAGAAACAAGCGGAAGGCCGGAAAGCGTGGACATTTAGCCCATATCGGGCGGCCACACGATTTCTGAAAGGAGAGACCTTAGCGCGGGATGGCGGCCCAATAATCGAAGTCAAGACAGACGCCAGGTGCATATTTGCCGTCATCGCCGCGCAACGTGAACTCAGCCGGGTCTTGATCTTTAACCGCAACCAAGCGCAAGCGGATCGCGCCAGTGGTGTCGTTCAGCTCGGCTTTGTCGAGGACTTCGCTCCAGGCATAGATTGTGTCACCCGCAAATAGTGGCCCAGCATGCGTGCCGCCATTGATTGCGAGGATTTCGGCGGCATTTGCGAGGCCATTGAAGGAAAGAGCCCGGGCAATAGAGATCACCACGCCGCCATAAATCAGGCGCTTGCCAAAACGGCTCTGTTTCTGCGCATGGGCGTCAAAATGCACTTTCGCGGTGTTTTGATAGAGCCGGGTGGCAATCTGATGCTCGGCTTCTTCGACGGTCATGCCGTCGACATGATTGATTTTTTCGCCGACCTCATAATCAGCAAAACGATGCGGTGACCCTGATAAGGTTGTGTTCCAATCCGTATAAGCGGGTGACGCGGCTAGGCTGGTGGGATCTACGGCTTTGGGCAAATCTGGAATGACGGTTTCGGGTGCTGGAGAACCTGGATCGCGTTTATTGACCATCACCCAGCGGACATAGGACAAGGCTTCTTCGCCGCGCTGATTGAAGCCCCGTGTGCGCACATAGACGACGCCAGTTTTGCCATTCGAGTTCTGTTTAACCCCGATCACTTCAGACACCGCATTCAATGTGTCGCCCGGATAGACCGGCACTGGGAACCGCCCATCCGCATAGCCGAGATTGGCGACCGCATTGAGCGAGATATCGGGCACGGTTTTGCCAAAGACCACATGAAAGGCCAGCAGCGGATCAATCGCGAGCCCGTCAAACCCGTTCGCTTCAGCAAATGTGGCAGCGCTGTACAGCGCATGGCGCGAGCCTGTAAGCGCGCGATAGAGGGAAATATCGCCGGTCGTCAGCGTGAGCGGCGTCGCATGATGAATTTCCATACCGATATGGAAATCCTCAAAGAAATTGCCTGGATTCGATTTGGTCATCGGGCCTTAAAGGGCCATGGCCCCAACCCGGTCAAGCCTATCGCCGCGAAACCGTCTTAGACGAGGCTAAACTGCATGGTGAAAAGGTCCGCCATGACCAAGGTCATCGCACCACCGCCTGAGCTGAGCGCCGATCCAAATTGCGGCAAGACGAGCGTCAGGATCGCGGCCGATCCGAGAAACCCCAGAACGAAGCGGGCTTGCGCGTCTCGCATCAGAGCCGGCATGACGCGCGGCCCATACATGACTACGACCGGACCAAACATAAAGGCCGCGGACAAAGCCAGAAATGTGATTGCGAGGAGCTGAAGCGCCAACATACCAAACACCTGTGAATGAGATCGATCATCTCTATCGCAGGTGCTGGTTGAATTGGCGTGTGTTCAATCGATGAAATTTTATCGATTATGCAATTTCGAGTAGTTTTTCGTTCGGGCGTCCGACGACCGCTTTATCGCCCTTTATGCCGATCGGACGCTGGATCAGTCTTGGATTGTCAACCATTGCGGCAAACACATCGGCGTCGCTGGCGGTTTCCGGCAATTCGAACTTTATCGCGTCCTTTTCGCGCAAGAATGCGCGTGGGGATACGCCACCCATCTTTTTGGCGATGTCTTTGAGGTCGTCTTCGCTGAGTTTCTCCCCAGCATTCATATATTTGCGGATCTCAGGCTCGATGCCATTTTCTTGCAGTAGCGCAAGCCCCTTTCTCGACGTGCTGCAGCCTGCGTGATGTATGAGAATATAAGTCATAAGAAACCTTCCTAAGAGCAATGTCGCACACGCTTTGGGTGCGACAGGACGTTTGCTATTTGGTTTGCCGACAGATGCCAGCATGGTTTAGCGCCTATTCGGCTTCGGCAACCACTTCATCGGCTCCGCGGGCCAGCGTTTTCATAACGCCATCTGCTTCTTCCACTGCTTCGACAGGGGCGTCAGCTTTGCGCGCATAAGAGCGGCGGCGTTTCGGCTTTTCTGGCGCGTCGTCTGAGGCTTCGATCACCTCTGGGGTATCCTGCCCATTTTCGGCGCTTGTGTCAGCTGATTCTTCGCGTGGCTTGCGGCTGCGGCGACGCGGTTTGGGTGCCTCAGCGCTTTCTTCGCTGCTGGCTTCGGCTGGTTCGCCCGTTTCCGGAGCCTCGGCGCCATCTTCTCCCTCATCACCCGCCTGAGCAGCGCGTTCGGCGTCGCGTTGCGCGCGCTCTTCAGCGCGTGCAGCTTCGCGGGCTTCGCGTTCGATGCGCGCTTCTTCTTTTTGCTTTTCAAACACAGCGACGATGCGCGCATAATGCTCGGCGTGTTGGAACAGGGCTTCGGCCTTTACCCGGTCGCCTGCTGTCTGGGCGTCGCGCGCATATTGCAGATATTTATCCAAGATTTGCTGTGCAGATCCGCGAATGCGGACATCTGGCCCATTGCTCTCATAGTGGCGGTTTGGGTTTGGATTATTGTTATTGTTTCCACCCGAGCGGCGACGGCGCTTGCGCTGCATGGCCATAGGCAATTCCTGATCTTCAAAGTCCGATTTTCGGACGGTTTACGCGCGAGGCTTGAACTCTTTCCTACACTGTCGCGCTGGCTAAAGGTCGGATAGGTTGCCCCCATATCGCTGACCTTGGCTGATTACGTAGCGCGCGATTTCGGATTCGCCAAGGGGTTATCTGCTAAGATTTTATCGCTGCGATAACGCGGTCGTTTCCGCCAAGGTCTTGTTGGTAGAAAAGATCGGTAAATTGCGCAGATTCCAAGAGCTTAGAGACTGAATGCTTTTGGTCATATCCGATTTCCAAAATCAGATGTGCACCAGATTTCATTCGGTTGGCAGCATGCGCGATGATCTCGCGATAAGCGTTGAGCCCGTCAGGTCCGCCATCAAGCGCAGCGGGTGGATCAAAGTCTCGCACTTCCGGCGCCAAGGTCGGAATGACGGCGCTTTCAATATAAGGCGGATTGGAGACGATGAGATCGCAAGCGCTCCAGCCGGTCCATGCGGTCCAGGAGCCTAAAAACGTCGAAACGCGTTTTGTCTGCCCAAGGCGGCTGAAATTCTCTTCCGCCAGGCTCAACGCCTCCGCGCTCGCTTCCACCGCGATGCCCGAGGCGGCGGGGAAGGCGTGCAAACACTCTGCGAGCAAAACTCCGCTACCGGTGCCGAGATCGGCGATGGTGAGAGGATCGGCTTGCCGAGCGTCTAGACGCTGCTGGGCAACCGCGATGATCTCTGCGCTGTCATCGCGTGGGATCAAAGCCCGAGCATCTGACTTTAGATCGAGATGCATGATCGACGCAGATTGCAGGATATGTTGCAGCGGCTCTCGCTTCGTCCGGCGCGTGATATAGGATTTAAAACGGGCCAGGTCTTCGGGACTGATAAGGCTCTGGTCCAAATCTGAGGTTGTGTCACCCTGGGCGCCGAGCGCAAATCGCAACAGCTTTTTCGCGTCATGTTGCGGGCTTGGCACGCCCGCTTCGGCGAGTTGGACAGCGGCTTGGCGGATCAGATCTGTCGCAGTGGGTTCGCTCACGCGTCTTCCATGGCGGCAAGTTTGCGGGCCTGGTCCTCGGTCATCAGCGCGCTGACCACATCTTCAAGCTTATCGCCAGCAATCACCTTATCCAGGGCATACAGTGTGAGACCGATCCGATGGTCAGTGACGCGGTTTTCGGGATAATTATAGGTTCTGATTTTTTCAGAACGGTCGCCGGATCCGACCTGCGAGGCGCGAGCTTCGGCGCGTTCGGCATCGCGCTCTTGCTTCTCTTTTTCATAGAGCCGGATTTTTAGCTGCTGCATCGCCTTATCGCGGTTCACGTGCTGCGACTTTTCCGAACTGGTCGCAACGATGCCGGTCGGCAAGTGGGTGATCCGCACCGCCGAGTCGGTGGTGTTCACGTGCTGGCCGCCTGAGCCAGACGCACGCATCGTGTCGATGCGAATATCCTCATTGCGGATTTCAATCTCAACGGTTTCAGGCGCGGGCAGAACCGCGACTGAAGCGGCAGACGTATGCACCCGGCCTTGGGTTTCAGTGGCGGGCACGCGCTGGACGCGATGCACCCCAGATTCCCATTTCAGCCGGCCATAGACGCCATCGCCTTCGACACTTGCGATCACTTCCTTATAGCCGCCAACATCGCCGCTTGAGGCGCTTTGTACCTCGACTTTCCAGCCTTCAAGCTGGGCGTAACGCGAATACATTCGAAACAGATCGCCTGCGAACAAGGCCGCTTCGTCACCGCCGGTTCCAGCGCGAACTTCGAGCACGATATTGGCTTTGTCGTCCGCATCTTTGGGCAAGAGCAAGAGTTGCATCTCGCTTTCGGCTTCGGGGATGCGGGCCTTTAGATCGTTTAGTTCTTCTTGGGCGAGTTCGGCCATTTCTGGGTCATCGCCTTTGACCATGGCTTCAGCTTCTTCGAGCCCATCGCGCATGGCAATCAAATCGCGCGCAGCATCTACCACTGGCTTTAGCTCAGAGTGTTCACGCGACAGCGCAACAATCTCATCGCTATCGGTCGTCGCGCCCATACGGGCTTCGACCTCTTCGAATCGTTCAATGACTTGTTCAAGGCGGGACTGAGGTATTGTGGCCATGCCCCGCCTCTAAACCGGATCGCGCCCTACAGGAAGACCCGAAAGGCTTCGAGCGCGCCCATCACGATTAGAACGATGGATCCAAGGCTAAAGACCATGAAGCGCAGCATGACTTTCGGGGACAAGATTTGCACGAAAGAGTGCAATATCCGGATACCGACATAGGCATAGGCGAGGTTCAGCATCAGCGAACTATCGCCGCCCGTGAGCCCAGCAAACAGCATCAAGGCGTAGAAGATGGTCGGTTGTTCGTGCAGGTGATTGTAATTGTCAGCGACCGACCGAACATTTGCCGGTAACTTGTCGCCATAGGTTCCGGGATGGCGCGCCGAATCCGGATCGATTTTGGCTTTCTGCATGGCCGGAATACGCGTCGCGTACATCCATATCCACATGATCAAGGTCCAACACACGAGGATCAGAACCGGCGTCAAAAACGCCTGCAATTCTGCCACTTGTCCATCCAATAGCGTCGAAAAAGCCGCGCTGAAATCCGGTGCTTCCATTTCCATTATTGCCTCCCGCATAGTTGTTATTGTGGAAGGCTAGGGCTTATCGATGCGATTGCAAACCCGTTTCGTTGCGGGAATCGGGTCCGAAATGCGCGGTCATGAAGGCGGTGAATGCGTCAATATCTTCGGAGACAACGCTGTGCCCACCTGGGCGCAACCAGTAGGAGATCTCAGCGCCGGGTACGAAATCGCGCATCTTCGCAGCGTCCGGCAGGCCGTTGACGCCGCTCGCTTCATAGACCCGGTCGGCAGCGCGGGCGAGGATGAAGGAGGAGTTCGGATCCGACCAAACATCGCGTCGGCCATTGCCTAGAAAGATCGGCTTCGGGGCCGAGAGCGCGAGCAGGAAATGCTGATCCAAGGTCAGCTCCACACCGGCCTCCAAATCCGTCGCAAGGTCTGGACGAAGCCAGTGGGGATAGGATTTCGCCATCCGCACCAAAGTCTCTCCCGTCTTAGAACGAGAGCTTGAGCCGCCGCCAAATCCGGACTGATGGGCCACAGCCGCCGCAATCTGGTCAGACCAACCAGAAGCGATGAGAGCTGATTTGCCATAGCGAGAGTGCCCAATCGCAGCGATTGAGCTGGCATCGATGCGAGCATCCTCGCCGAACACGCCAGCGGCCGCATGAAAACCGAAGGCCCAAGCCATCAAGGCGCTGGTGGGTTGTGGTCCTGGCTCGAGGTCGGCCATTGTGGTTTGCGCGGACCCGTTCGTGTCTGGGACAAAGCTCCAACCCGAGAAACTTGCATAGGCTAGACCGGCATCGAAATAGCGGTCGATTGGGGCATAAGCGATATAGGTGCCAAAAATATTGGTCGCGATGAAACCGACCGTGCCGGTCATTTCTGAGCCTTCGCAGACGCCGCCGCCAAATTGGGTGACGGGGTCATTTCGAAAGACAGAGCAATTGCTTGAGAACGTCTGGCTGATCAGCAGCGGGACGGGTTGATTTTGTGCCTCATTTGGGATCGCGATCACAACGGGGAAACTGCGCGCGCCTGCGCCCTCTCCGATGGTGAGCGTGATTTCCTCGAGCGTGCCGCGGCCATCGAGATAATTTGCGTCAATTGTCCGGGGCTCGCTGGCACTTACGGGCAAGTTTTCAGGCCAAGGACCGTAAAGTTCGGCTTCGAGGATTTCCCGTGCGCGGTCCGCATCAAAGGGCAGGGTGATGTCTGGGGTTGGTGCCGCGCGATTATCGGTTTCGAGGCTGGCATAATTCAGGCCCAGCATCGTGCAGGCGGACATGCCGCCAACGACAATCGCGCCTAACATTAGACGCATCATCCATTTCAGAATTTGCCAGATCATGCTTGGCGTCTCCTTTGGCCCCGTTTCCGATTAACTCGACCACCGGCGATGGCAAGCGACGGGCGCGAAATCTATCTTCACGACTGCGCGATCTTCGATATAAAGCCGTATGCAAATGCTCGTTCGGTCCATCATCGCCGTGATTTTGGGGGTCATTTTTGGGGCGCTGACGGCGCTCTGGTTTGGTGGAATGATTTCCGGCGGTCCAACCATTGGGAACGCGATTGATGTTGATGGTTGGCGCAGTGATTGGTCAATCGGATCCGAAAGCGCCGATCCTTATGTCCGCGCCCGCGTCGCTCGCAATGGCTTGATGGGCCTCCGCAAAGAAGAAGCGGTCTATTTTCTGAAAACTGAAGATGATGCCGGTGAGCCGTTAAGCGAAGCATGTACCTATCGCGTTTCCGGCGGCGTGATGCCGGCCGCATGGTGGTCAATTACGCTCTACGATCCGGACAATCGTTTGCCGATGAATGAGGATGGGCATCTGTCCTTCGATCAAACCCAAGCCGAACAGACCGGCGCGGGGGATGCGAGCGCTTGGGCGTTTCAGGTATCGGCGGACGCGCCCGATGACGGGTCCGCCTGGGTGTCAAGCAAAGCGGGCGACACGTTTGATCTGACATTGCGTCTGTATCAGCCCGAGGCGCGTTTGCTCGAGGAGCCTACGGTTTCACTTCCCGCACCGCGAATTGAGCGCCTGTCTTGTGATACGGGGGTCAGCTAATGCGTTTGATCGTCCCTTTGATTGCCTTTGTGTTGAGCGGCCTGCTCGGACATTTTTTTGTGCTCACCAGCATACCCAGCTTCATCATGGGAAAAGCGCACCAAACTTTTGAGTCCCAAGGCCTGCCGGAGAATGTGTTTGTCGCCTCCCCGCGTCAAACACCGCAAACTCAGCGCATTGTTCGGCCATCGCCAGACCTCGCTTATGCCATTTGCCGGTTTGATACGATTTCGGGACCCGTTTTCATCAATGCTCCGACGGGTGAGGGGTATGGCTCGCTGTCGATTTTTAACTCTAAAACCGACAATGTATTCGTTGCGGATCTCGGCCCCGAGAGTGATTTCCAAGGCATCGAGGTTCGGCGCGCCGCTGAGAATAATCGTGAAGGCGCGTTGAAACTGGACGGGCGCGGGATTGCGCTAATCCGCCGATTGGCGCCCACCCAAGAGCAACATGACGCGGCCGCAAGCCTGGTGTCTGGCGCGACCTGCGCTGTGGTTGATTAAATAGGCTTACTCTGCCGCGACAGGGTCTGTTTCAGCGTCGCGCTGCGCTTTCAGACGAGCAGCCTTGGCTTCGACCTGTTCAACAATATGCTCGACCATATCGGCGTTTGATAGTTTGTGATCGGGCCGGCCAGAGACATACATCATGCCACTCTCTTTGCCGCCGCCGGTGAAGCCGAGATCGGTCATTGCAGCTTCGCCAGGGCCGTTCACGACACAGCCAATAATCGACAGCGTGATCGGTTCAGCAATGTGCGCGAGGCGTTCTTCCAATGTCTGCACGGTGGAGATGACATCAAAGCCTTGGCGCGAGCAGCTGGGGCAAGAAATAATGTTTACGCCGCGGGTTCGGAGCCCGAGCGATTTCAGCATATCAAAGCCGACTTTGACCTCTTCAACCGGATCATCGGACAGTGAGACGCGGATCGTATCGCCAATCCCCATCCACAAGAGACTGCCCATCCCAATTGAGGATTTTACAGTGCCAATGCGCCGCCCGCCGGCTTCGGTAATGCCCAAATGGAGCGGCGCGTCTGTCGCTTCAGCAAGCTGCTGATAAGCCGCCACAGCGAGGAACATGTCGGAAGCTTTGACGCTGATTTTATAGTCGTGAAACCCAAGATCATCGAGGATGCGGGCATGATCGAGCGCGCTCTCCACCATCGCTTCAGGGCAAGGCTCACCATATTTTTCGAGCAAATGCTTCTCGAGCGAGCCGCCATTCACGCCGATACGGATCGAGCAGCCATTGTTACGCGCTGCGCTGACCACGTCTTTGACCCGGTCTGCTGATCCGATATTTCCGGGATTGATGCGCAGACAGGCGGCGCCCGCTTCGGCCGCTTCGATTCCGCGCTTATAGTGAAAGTGGATGTCTGCTACGAGCGGCACGGGCGAGCCCTTCGCGATTGCCGCAAACGCAGTGGTTGAGTCTTGGTCGGGACAAGACACGCGCACGATGTCGGCACCGGCATCGGCGGCGCGTTGAATCTGGTCGAGCGTCGCAGCGACATCCGGCGTTGGCGTATTGGTCATCGTCTGCACAGAAATCGGCGCATCACCGCCGACCGCGACGGATCCAACTTGGATCTGGCGCGAGGTGCGGCGGTCAATGTTACGCCAAGGGCGGATCGGATTATGCGTCATAGCGGCGCCTTATACGTCTTATACCGCTCCATTTGGTGGAAGATTGTGGTCAGGTAAAGGCCCCGACATGCCGCAGGAAATAGATCAAATTTCATCTATCGACTAAACCGTCCGGAAAACATGGTCTGCTATGTGCACCCAATGGGACAGGCACGTATCTCGGAGTGGGCCATGCGCGAATTACCAACTCTAGGCGTTTTCGCACCGCGGTGGAAAAAGCGGTTCGACGAATTTGCGCGCGACAAACGTGGAGTCGCAGCGGTCGAGTTCGCGATGATCGCGGTTCCGTTTTTCTTTCTGATTTTTGGACTGCTTGAAGTCTGTGTGATCTTCATCATGTCATCGATCTTGGAGCACGGCGCCAGTGAAGCGGCCCGTTCGATCCGAACTGGCCAATTCCAACAAGCTGGGTTCGACCAAGCGCAGTTCAAAACTGATGTTTGCGCGGAGCTGTTTGGACTCTTGAGCTGCGATTCAAAACTGCAACTCGATGTTCAAACCTTCAGCAATTTTGCCGGCACCGGCAACCCTGATCCGTTAGATCCAGCGACCGGTGATCTGGCCACCGACACATTTGGATTCGTTCCAGGCGCGCAGAATGATATTGTCGTTGTTCGCGTCTTTTATGAGTGGGATTTGATCATCCCTGTGATGAGCGCGCCGCTGGCGAATATGAGTAATAATCGCCGCCTTCTGCAGGCCACGATCGCGTTTCGGAATGAGCCGTTCGGTAATTCCTCGGCGTCTCCTTAAGGACTGATATGATGTTTGGGTTGTCTTCGTTTCGCAAACGTAAGCTGAGCAAATCTGAGGATGGCATCTCTGCTGTCGAATTTGCGCTGATCGCGCCGCTTATGGCGATGATCTATTTTGGCTGTATCGAGCTATCGATCATGATGACGCTTGACCGCAAAGTCACCGGCGCCACCGCTGCGCTGGGAGACCTGACCTCTCGCGCGGCATCGGTCAATAATGATGAGCTGAGCGATATTATCGAAGCGGCCCGGATGGTGATGCAGCCAAATGATATGACCGGTGCGCGGATCCGAGTGACAAGTCTGTATGAAGACAGCGGCGACGTGAAAGTGGCGTGGAGCGATGGCTGTAACCTAACCGCCCATGCCGTAGATCAAACCATGACCATTCCGCCAAACCTGATCCCTACCGATGGCACTTTGATCATGGCTGAGGTTGAGTTCGATTATAACTCAAATATCGGCTATTTCTTCAGCACGGCCAAAGAGCTGTCAGATACTTTCTATCTGCGCCCGCGCCGGGTTGATGAGATTACGCGTGACCGCTCAGATGGCGCGTTTTCCTGTGCTTACGCTTCGCCCTAATAGAGCGGGCGTCAGTAGATCGGATTAGGCTTCATATGCTCTGGGGTTTTGTCGGCATCGACAAAGAACGCAATTCCGATCAGACCGGCTAAGAATAGCAAGCCAACGCCTGAAAAGCCGATCCGCTCATCGTTGAAAGCGGCGGTCATAACGCTGACCAATATGGGCCCCATCCAAACGGTAACGCTCGCCGCCATCGCGTAGAAACCAAAGAACTCACCAATTCGGTCAGGCGGAGATATATGTACAAGCATGTATCGGCTAGAAGAGATGCAGGCGACGATCGAAATCCCCACCGGCGCCACCATGCAGAAGTAAACGACATCCGAGAGGCGTGTGAACAGGCCTGTTCCAAAGCCGTTCCAAACGTCATGGCCTGCTGGAATGAGTCCGAAAAGCAAAGCATCCGGTGTGATCGAAAGCTGCAGGATGAGCAGGATCAAAATCGCGCTCAGTTCGATCAAAAGCGCGCGTTTTGGTCCGAGCCAGCCATCAAGGGCGCCGCCGACAAAACCGCCTAAAGCGCCAATGAGAGATCCGGCAATGCCGTAAACCATGACCTCGGTGAGGCTCCAACCCAAGATATTCGCAACGTAAACGGCGCCCATTG
Organism: Hyphomonas sp. ske169; assembly: GCF_056850855.1. Lineage (NCBI taxonomy): Bacteria > Pseudomonadati > Pseudomonadota > Alphaproteobacteria > Hyphomonadales > Hyphomonadaceae > Hyphomonas > Hyphomonas sp. ske169. The sequence continues at coordinate 1,973,645 of NZ_CP096146.1, forward strand.
TCAGGATCACGGCTAACCCGTCTGCATAGATCATTCGCGCCAGCAAAAACTTCATCACATTTGGCGTTTCACGGAATTTTTCTAAGACGAACTGGAACGCATTTATCGGTCCTGACCACAAGTAATTCAGAACAGGGGGCGCGCCCCAAAGCTTGAAATTCGGAGGCGTGAAGGTTTTGACCGCGCCTGAACGCCAGCTGCCTATGCTTCCTACCCGGTCAGGCATGAACAAGAAAAACGGGATAATGAAAATTCCCAACCAGATCGCGACAATTGGGCCCGACAATGGGCCGATACCGTTCGGTTGAGATTGTACCCAGGGGTTGAGATAGGAAAGGGCAATCAACCCGATTAGCATGATAACGCCGGCGACATTTCCCATTGCCAACCCTAATCCCGAAATCATCGGCAAAGCGCTCGGTTCACCGGCAGCGGGGAGTAAGGAATTATGCAGAAGTTCCGAGATTGTGTAACAGCAATAAGCGGTGGCCAGGAGCACCATTCCAATCGGCACCGCCCCTGGCGTTTCCGGGAGGATTAGGCCAAGTCCCATCGAGCAAATGCCCATCAATAAAAGCACCGCGAAAATGAACAGCTTCTTCCGCCCGCCCTTATCGACGATTACGCCCAAGACTGGCGCAAGCACTGCCATGATCAGTCCTGCCGCGGCGATCGTGTTTGCGACAACGATTTGACCGGCTGGCCCACCGCCAACCACCTCTCTGGCGAAATAGGGCGTGAACACATAGATGACGATGACATTGTAATAAGGGTTTCGGGCCCATTCAAAAATCGCCCAGGCCAGTCCCTTTATGTCAAATGCGCCTCCGGTGGCCGGTTGAAGTTCAGACGTCGCGTCGGTCGGCGCGTGGCTCATAAACAGACTCCCATCGCGCTACTTCTTGGCGCTTTGTGACAACCCTGAAACATTCCGACACAGTTGGGAAGAGCGAATGCTGGGGTGTCACGCTGCGACATACGCTGCGCTTGACGCGCGCAATGACGCAGATAAAGACAAGCAAACCTGTTTTGGAGACTATGATGGCTGCGAATGATTATACCCGCGGTGAAATGAATATCGACGCTCAAAAGAGCATGTATGTCGGCACGATGAAGGCTGGCGCATGGGGCGCGATCATTACGCTACTCATGCTGGCACACGCGACCTTCACACTGTCTATGGGCATGAATTGGCTGGTTTCGCTGGTGATTTGCGCAGGCGGCGGGATTGTGATTGGTCTCGGCATGGGCTTTGGCGGTGCTTGGGTGGCCACGATGATTGCCCTGTCCGGCTTGGCTTTGTTCGTTCAGCTGCTGATTTTCTTGTTCCAATTGGTCCTCTAGAAAGAGACCAGATTGATTGAGACGAGCGGCTGCCTTGGCGGCCGCTTTTTTCATGTCCCGATCCCTGGCGCGAATCGCTGAACGCCCTTACCTTTGAGCTATGCCTGACAGCGCCCCCTTGACCTCGCGACCCATCATTCGCCAGCTGCCGCCCGATGCTGTTAATCGGATTGCGGCCGGCGAAGTCATTGAACGGCCCGCTGCGGCGATCAAAGAATTGGTCGAAAATGCTTTAGATGCAGGCGCCCGATCGGTCAGCGTTTCAATCGAAGGCGGCGGCCTGAAACGTCTGATCGTTGAGGATGATGGCTGCGGGATGAGCGGTGAGGATATGCGGCTCGCGCTCGAGCGGCATGCCACGTCCAAGCTTAGCCCCGGTGAAGATGGGCGGATTGATCTGCTCAATATACACACAATGGGATTTCGCGGCGAAGCGCTGCCCTCCATTGGCTCGGTCAGCCGGATGACACTAACCTCCCGCGCGGCAGGCGAAGACGCGGCAGAGCTGTTTGTCGAAGCGGGCCGAATTGAAGGCCCGAAACCCGCCGCCTTTGCAGGCCGAGGGCTGACCGGCACGCGGATCGAGGTGCGGGATCTCTTCCATGCCACCCCTGCGCGTTTGAAATTCATGAAGTCTGAGCGGTCAGAGACGCTGGCGATCACCGATGCCTTGAAACGGCTCGCCATGGCGCGAGCGGATGTGGCGATCTCGCTGGAAAGCAATGGGCGTAGCGTGTTTCGCTACGCTGCCCATCCCGATACCGAGGATGGCCGTTTGCAGCGTTTAGGCGCGATTATGGGGCGCGAGTTTCGGGACAATGCGCTGGCTGTCGATGCCGAACGCGAGGGCGTGCGCCTGTCTGGTTTTGCGGGGCTGCCAACGCTCAATCGCGGCAATGCGCAGCGCCAATATCTGTTTGTGAATGGCCGCCCAGTCAAAGACCGTATGCTCAACGGAGTGATCCGCGCGGCGTATCAAGATTTTCTGGCACGCGACCGTCACCCGATGGCGGCTTTATTTGTCGATCTCGATCCAGAATATGTGGATGTGAACGTCCACCCGGCGAAAACTGAAGTTCGGTTCCGCGATGCTGGCAATGTTCGTGGGCTAATCATTGGTGCTTTGCGGCATACGCTGGCGGCGGCGGGGCATCGTGCCAGCACGACCGTCGCCGCAGCGGCGCTCGGGAAGGCGCAAGCTGAACCAGTTCAAGCGGATGTGTTTCGACCCTCGACGCTATGGGCGGACCCGCGAACCGCAAGGCCCACAGCGCCTGTGTCTGGATTTTCAAACCCAAGCTTCCAAGCGCCGCAGTCGCAGTCATATACGGCTTTCGATTCCGCTTCTCCTGCGGCTGATGGGCAGCCGTCGGCTCGGGTGGAACCCGAACAGGCCGCGCCCATCACTGACTTCCCTTTAGGGGTCGCGCGCGCGCAATTACACGAGACTTATGTCGTCGCGCAAACAGATGATGGAATCGTGATTGTCGATCAGCACGCTGCGCATGAACGCCTGGTCTATGAAGACATGAAACGCCAAATGGAGATTGGCGGCGTCAAACGCCAGGCGCTTCTAATCCCGGACGTGGTTGAGCTGACCGAGGATGAAGCCGTGCGGGTTTTAGAGCGCGCGCCTGAACTGGCGGAGCTGGGTCTAGAGCTTGAGCCGTTCGGCAAAGGTGCGGTCTGCGTCCGCGCCACGCCCGCTTTGTTTGGTGAAATGGATGTCGCGGGTCTGATCCAAGACTTGGCGGATGATTTTGCTGAATATGATGCCGGACTGGCTTTGAAAGAGCAGTTTGAAGAGGTCATGGGCAATATGGCCTGCCGCGGCTCTGTGCGGGCTGGACGCCGCCTCAATGCGGAAGAGATGAACGCGCTGCTTCGGCAAATGGAAGCGACGCCGCATTCGGGACAATGCAATCACGGGCGTCCAACTTATGTTGAGCTAAAGCTCGCGGATATTGAGCGCTTATTCGGTCGCCGTTAGGTCAAACGCCTGAGACATAACGAAAAATCAACCTGCGCGTGTATAAATGCGGCATGACAGGTGATGGACAAGCACTGACCAGCGGCAGCCGCAACGGGTATTCCGTGGCGTTTTATGCGCTTATTGCCTTTGGCTTGGTTCAACTTGCGTTTATTTGCTTTGACGTCGTTTACGGGTTTTCCCATCAGGTTTTGATCTTCGAAGTGGTTGTGTCTTTGCTGATCACGATAAGCTGTGTCGCGATCATTGCCCGCGAAAGCCACCGCACCGAACTCGCTGATGAGACCGCGGATCGACAGCTCACGAATCTCGCGGATTTCGCCACAGACCTGTATTGGGAAACCGACTTAGAGGGCTACATCACCACATGCGGCGGGCGGATGATGAGTACGATTGCCCCAGACAAGACCACCATCCTTGGTCACCATTATATGCATGTGATCAAGCTTGAGGATCGCGAACGAGAAAAAATGCTCGCCGCGCTACAAGCGATCAAACCCTACTCAGATATCCTTTCAGTCATGCAGGATCCCGCGGGCAAGAAATATCATATTTCTTTGTCGGCGACGCCGCGCCTTAATCGTCATGGCGAGGTGATCGGTTATCTTGGCGTTGGCACCAATGTGACCCGCCGGATCGAAGCCCAAGGCCGCCTGCGCCATATGGCCGAACACGACATGCTGACGGGGCTCGCGAACCGCTACGCGTTCCAGAACCGGATTGAGAAAGACATCGGCAACAGTTCCGAAGACGAGAATGTTGCGATGCTCGCGATCGATCTCGATAATTTCAAAATGATCAATGATACCTATGGCCACCAAGCCGGAGACGCTTTGTTGAACCAGGTCGCCAAACGCATTCGCAAAACCATTCGCGGAGATGATTGGGCGGCGCGGCTGGGGGGTGACGAGTTCGTTGTGATTACTCGCAATACACCAAACCCGATGGATGCCTGTTTGATGGCGGCACGACTGGTGACGGCGCTTTCGCGTCCCTATCAGATTGGCGGCGTTGATCTCGCCTGTTCAGCGTCTGTCGGGGTGGCTTGCGCGCCGCTACACGCCGGAGATTCGGCGACCTTGATGAAATATGCAGACCTTGCGCTGTATGAAGCGAAAGGATCCGGCCGGAGCTGCTATCGATTGTTCGAAGCCCCGACCGCATCAACTTTTCTTCGCAATTAGAGGCTGGAGCGTAGCATCCAAGCCGATTTGTCAGCGAGCGTGGCGCGCTGGATCAAGAGGTCTACGGTGACATCGTCGCCGGCGCTTTCGGCGACCTGAATGCCGTCCCGCAGCGCCCGCGCCAAGACTTCATGACCGGTCGCTAGATTTGCTACCATGGTGGGCGCATCCGGAACCGTATTGTCTGGTCCGATCGTTGCGAACTCTAGCATTTCACCAGAAGATCCAGGCGCAAACGCTCCAAGCGCGCGGATACGTTCCGCGATTTCGTCGAGCGCATTCCAAAGATCAGTATACTGGGTCATGAACATCGTATGCAGGGCCTGAAAGTTCGGGCCCGTGACGTTCCAATGATAGCCATGTGTTTTGGAATAAAGCGCATAGGTCTCTCCCAAAACGCGTTTAAGAGCGCCGACTGATTGTGTGCGGCTCGCTTCGTTCAATCCGATTTCAAGTGCCATGAAACCCTCCTTTCATCTCGTGTGTTTCGAGATGGGAGGCGTTTCTTGGGATACAAATTGGAAGTCGAACTAGCTTCTATAGAAGGTTTCTATGGCTAGACGACTATGACAAGCTTGCGCAAAAGCGTTGGATCCGCGCCATCGCATCCTGCAGGGCTTCGGTTGAGGTCGCATAAGAGACGCGGAACGCGGGCGACAAGCCAAACGCTTCGCCCATCACGACCGCCACTTTCTCCTGTTCCAGAAGCTCAGAGGCGAAATCCGTATCGGTCTCGATCCGCTTGCCAGATAGCGCCGTTTTGCCGATCGCGCCCGCGCAAGATGGGTAGACATAAAACGCCCCTTCTGGGGTGTCGCAGGTCAACCCTTCCGCTTTGTTGAGTTCTGCCACAACCATATCCCGACGCTGGCGGAAGACTTCATTGCGCTCGGCCAAGAAACTGTGGTCACCATTCAGCGCCGCGATTGCAGCATATTGAGAGATGGAGCTCGGGTTAGAAGTGGTCTGGCTGATGACTTTACGCATCGTTTTGATCAGTTCTTCAGAGCCACCCGCAAAGCCAATCCGCCAGCCTGTCATCGCATAGGCTTTGGAGACGCCGTTCATGGTCAGCGTGCGATCATAGAGGCCAGGTTCAACTTGCGCGATCGTGCTATATTCGAACCCGTCATAGACCAAATGCTCGTACATATCATCGGTCATCACCCACACTTGCGGGTGGCGCAGCAACACTTCGCCCAGCGCTTTAAGTTCATCGCGTGTATAAGCGGCGCCGGTCGGGTTAGATGGTGAGTTGAGGATCAACCATTTGGTTCGCGGCGTGATCGCAGCTTCGAGCGCTTCCGGTGTCAGCTTGTATTTGGCATTCGGGCCGCAAGAGACGATCACGGGTTTGCCGCCGCACAGTTTCACCATTTCTGGATAAGACACCCAATAGGGCGCCGGTACGATCACCTCGTCGCCTTCGTTCAGGGTCGAGACGAGCGCATTATAGATGACCGGCTTGCCGCCCGGAGCGACATGGATCTGTGCAGGCGTGTAAGTCAGGTCATTATCGCGTTTGAACTTGGCGCAAATCGCTTCTTTCAGCGCGGGCAGACCATCGGCAGGCGTATATTTGGTTTTACCCTCTTGAATTGCCTGGATCGCTGCGGCTTTGATATGATCAGGCGTGTCAAAATCAGGCTCACCGGCGCCTAAACCAATCACATTCTCGCCCGCCGCTTTCAATTCCGCAGCTTTCGTCGTTACAGCGATAGTCGCTGACGGGGCCACACGGTTGACGGCTTCGCTCAGAAATGAAGGGCTGGTCATGGCGTATCTCCAATAGGACGCCGCCCGTGTAAGCCGCTATGCGCATGCGTGCAAGCGTCTGTAATTGATTTGCGATCGATTAAATTTCAACTCTTACGTTAGTAATGTTGTGACCCATTAGGACTATAAGTCTCGGGGCTTGGGGACCAAGGATGAAGGCTATGTTGTTCATACGTAGTGCCAGTACGGACCTATACCAAAGAGCCATCGATCAGTTCGTGATCGATGTGGAATTCTATTTTGGTGAAATCGGCAGCTATATCAACGATCTCAGCAATGAAGAGCGGACACTTTATCTGTGCGCATTCATTCTGTTTTTGATCTATGTCATTGTCGCGCGCGCCCGGCGGAAATACAATCCTGGCAGCCTTGGCCGACAATTTGCGGGCGCTGTTTTGCTGATTGGGGTTGTCCTGATTGGCGGCGGCGCACTGATTGAGTCAGGCGGCGGAAGCTATAGCGGTATCTTTCGGATCTAGGCGGCGACGCATTCCACCCCTAAATTGGCGTCATGTCTGACTCGCCTCCTCCCTCGGCGCGCTTGCGCGGGGTTGATATCATCAAAGATAATCTATCTCGGCTTCCCGCGAAGCCAGGCGTTTACCGTATGTTTGGCGAGGACGAGACGGTTCTCTATGTCGGCAAGGCCAAGAGCCTGAAAGCACGCGTAGCGTCTTATTCGCGGATTGGCGGTCAAACGCAGCGGATTGCGGCAATGATCATGGCGACTGCGCGCATGGAATTCGTGGTCACCGAAAGTGAAACAGAAGCGCTTCTGCTAGAAGCCAGCCTGATCAAATCGCTGAAGCCGCGCTTCAACATCCTGCTGCGCGACGACAAGTCTTTTCCGTATATTTTGATCCGGCGCGATCATGAAGCGCCGCAAGTGCTGAAATATCGCGGCTCTAAACAAGACCGCGGCGACTATTTCGGACCATTTGCGAGCGCCAGCGCGGTGACGCGAACGATTGATACCCTGCAAAAAGCTTTTTTGCTTCGAACCTGCGAAGACAGCGTCTATTCCACCCGCCAACGCCCTTGCATGTTGCATCAGATTAAACGCTGCGCCGCGCCATGTGTCGGTTTGGTGGAACCTGAAGAATATCGAGCGCTTGCCGATCAGGCCGCGGACTTCCTGCGCGGCAAAGCGACGGATCTGCAAACCGATCTGGCCGCGCAGATGAGCCAGGCCGCGGAGGATATGGACTTTGAGCGAGCGGCAAGTTTGCGCGACCGTATCCGCGCGCTCGCCCATGTCCGCGCCCAGCAAGACATTAATCCGGACGGGATTGAAGAGGCCGATATTTTCTCCATTGCGATGGAGGGCGGGCTGTCGGCGGTGCAAGTCTTCTTCATTCGCGCGGGTCAAAACTGGGGCGCGACAGTTCACTTCCCGCGACACGAAAAGGGCGAAAGCGACGCCGAGATCTTGGCCGCCTTCTTGGTCCAGTTCTATGACAAAAGACCGCCGCCGCGGCTCATCTTGACCAATCACGATCCGTCAGACCGCGAGCTGATCGCGGAGGCACTGGAGCTGAAAGCCGATCGCAAAGTTGAAATTCGAACCCCTCAGCGAGGCGAAAAACGGTCACTTGTTGAACAGGCGAGCCGTAATGCTGCTGAAGCGCTGAGCCGAAAACTCGCGGAAAGTGCGAGCCAAGTGCGTCTCCTCAAGGAAGTTGCGAAAGCCTTCGATCTTGAAGAGCCGCCGCAGCGGATTGAAGTGTATGATAACTCTCATATTCAAGGGTCGAATATGGTCGGCGGGATGGTGGTGGCCGGGCCAGAGGGCTTCGAAAAGGGTCAGTACCGCAAGTTCAACATTAAGGATTCGAGCCTCGAGCCTGGTGATGATTATGGCATGATGCGCGAAGTGATGCGTCGCCGCTTCGCCCGCGCTTTGAAAGAACGCGAAGAGGGCAATGGCGCCAATTGGCCGGATCTTGTCTTGATTGATGGTGGGCTTGGTCAGCTCAGCTCAGTCATTGAAGCGATTGGTGATCTGGGTCTGTCTCCCGCCGACATCAATTTGGTGTCGATTGCCAAAGGCGTGGAGCGGAATGCCGGTCGCGAGCAATTCTTTCAGCCTGGTCGCGCGCCCTTCCGCCTGCCGGAGAATGCGCCTGTTTTATACTATCTACAGCGGCTACGCGATGAGGCGCACCGCTGGGCCATCGGCGCGCACCGTGCCAAACGCAGCGCCGATATCAAGAAAAACCCGCTCGACGAAATCGAAGGCATTGGCCCGTCTCGAAAGAAAGCCCTGTTGCAATATTTCGGCTCTGCGAAAGAAGTCTCGCGCGCCAAACTCGCCGATTTGAAAGAAGTGGAGGGGGTCTCTGCCGCTTTGGCTGAGCGCATTTATGGGCATTTTAATAGCGGCTAACGGTTTGCGCCTGGCACCCATTTCACATCATCAGTGCCATTCGAATTGGCAACGCGGCCGGCGACAAAGAGCCAATCAGACAGCCGATTGGCATAGGCCAAAGCCTCAGCGCTGACGATTTCATCTTCAAGCGCAGCCAATTCGGCGACTTGCCGTTCCGCGCGGCGACAGAGTGTCCGCGCAACATGGAGATGCGCCGCCAAAGCGCTCCCGCCGGGCAGGATGAAACTATCGAGGGGTGCAATATCCGCATTCATCGCGTCAATTTCGCTTTCGAGCCGGTCGACCTGCGTTTTGACAATCCGCAATGGTTCCCATTCGAGCTTCTTGCCCCGGTCCGGGGTGGCGAGGTCGGCGCCTAGGTCAAACAAATCATTCTGGATGCGCCGGATCGCTTGCAGCAATTCTCCGTCTGCATGCAAAGCGGCGACGCCGAGCGCGGCATTGGTCTCGTCGACGGTGCCATAAGCGGTGACGCGCGGGTGCCATTTGTCGACGGGTTCGCCCGTTGAGAGCCGCGTTTTCCCGCCATCGCCGGTGCGCGTATAGATTTTATCGAGTTTGACCATGGATGGGTCAGAACAGGTTGATCGAGCCGACAACAATGCCGAGCAGGACGAGGATGCCGACGACAACCGCCTGGACCATGACGCGCATGCGCATCAACTGATTTGAGCGCGAGCGTTGTTCGTCATCGGTGCGGGTAAGATTGATCAGGCCCATGGCGAGGATGACGACCAGAATCCCGATCGCGACGTAAAGACCAATAGTGAGTGCAGTGGCCATGTTCCGGCCCTTTCCTTCTGATGCGCAAGAGATAGAGCGCAAAGGGGCATTCGGCCATGGGGCAGGCAGCCGCGCCTAATATTCGTAGGTTTCAATCCGATCGATGCGAATGGTGTAAGCCGCGTCTGCCAGCTCTGACTCTTGGGTTTGTGTGAACAGCGTGCCCTCAAGCCAAACCGCTTGCGACAGGTCCCGCAGCCGGATCGGCTCTTCAGCGATTGCAAACACCGTTTGGTTCGGTGGCGGCGGCGGCGCGTGCAAGCAAGCGCCATAATAAGGCACCAGCAAAAATTCTTTGATTTCCGCATTGGCGCCAAACTCGAACGGCACCGTATATCCTGGAATACGGATTTTGGTCTCATTCAGTCCTGGAACCGTATTGAAGGTTCCGATCTGAATCATCTGATCGGCGGCAGATCCCTCGGCAACGGGACCGCCGGAATAGAGCATCGCCATTTGCTGCTGATAGAGTTGCGCAAGGCGTTCTTCTTCGCCTTCAGGCAGAAGTTCTTCCCAACCGATCTCGCGCACACCGCGAGTTTCCAGATCTTTGGCCTTTTCTTCGGCAGCGGCAAGGCGGTCGGCATTTGCTCGATTGCTGGACGTTTGCGGTTCAGGGATCTTGTCGCCGACTTGCGGTTCATTGGAACTGGTATCGGGTGAGGTCGAAGCGGCTTGCGCTTCCGCTGCTGGGGCATCTGGGGTCGCAGATTGTCCGCAAGCGACCAAAAGGCTGAGCGCGACTGAAGAGACAAGAATGTTTTTCATAAACCCTAATTAGGACCGAACAGGATCAACGGCTAGGGGTTTGTCGCGCTTGTGATTACAGTTTCACAGTTAGCCCGTCAGCGAGCGAGCGGCGGAGGGCGGTCAAAGCAGGCCAGATTCCCAAGACAAATGCCGCGAGTGTGACGACGCCAATCGTATAGAGATCGACCAAGCTCGGGCCGGTGCCGATCAGTGCGACCCCGTATTGGGCCGATAAAATTGGCGCGGCGATCGCAAAGATCGCTTGGATCAAAACTGCGCCCAGCACGGCACCGACAAATCCGAGCACCGCCGCTTCCACCACCAAAAGCGTAAAGATATGCGCCGGCCTCGCCCCAGTCGCGCGCAGGATCGACATTTCACGGCGCCGTTCATTCAAGCTGGTCAAAATGCTGGTCAGGATCGAGACCAGCCCAACCGCAATCACGAAGGCTGAAATTGCCAACAAAACGCGTTCCGCGGTACCCATCACTTGCCAAAGCTCAGCCAGCGCCTGACCCGGAATGATCGCCAATAACGGCTCAGACATGCTTGTATTGATGGCTCGCCGGGTGCGTAACACTGAGGAGCGGTTTCTCAGACCTACAAATACTGCGGTTACGGTTTTCGGCGTAAGATTAAAGCTGCGAACCATATCTTCGGTGAGCGAATCGGCGAGCGGATTGCGCGCGCCGGTCTCCCATCCGACATGGATGGCGGTCATGGCCTCTAGCGAGATGTGGATCGTCTGATCGACCGGTGTGCCGGTTGGGCGCAAGATTCCGACAACCCGGAAGGGCCGATTTTCGTGATCTGCCAGCCCGCCTGCGCCAAGCCCGTGGGTGATAACAATGGGGGTCTGAAGCTCATATCCTAGTGATTTTGCCACGTCGGCGCCGATCACTGCGTCAAACAGATCTTCGAATTCCTCTCCTTCGGCGAGGGTGAGCGGCTGGCCTTGCCCATATTTGTAATGCTCGAAATAGCCGCGATTTGTGCCCAGCACACGATAGCCGCGATGACTGTCGCCGAGCGAGATCGGCACCGTCCAGGCAACATCTTCACGAGCCTTGAGCTCTTGATAGGCGGGCCATGAAATCTCGGCCGTCGCATTCCCCAAGCGGAACACTGAATAGAGCAGTAAATTGATCTGGCCGGAAGGCGCACCAACAATCAGTTCGGTGCCTGAAATCGTATTGTCAAAACCAGATTTAGCCGCGTTGCGGGCTTTCTCGACCCCTAGAAAGAGCGCGACAGACAGCGCGATCGCGAACACCGTCAACAGCGCTGAGACTTTGCGGTTCATCAGGCTACGCCAGGCCAGGCCGAGAATTGAAACGCCCATTACACGGCCTCGCGCTGGGAAGCGGCGAGATTGATCTCGGTCAAATCGATGGCGCGGTCGAACAAGGGCGCGAGCCTGGAATCATGACTGACAAAGAGCAGGGCCGCGCCTGTGCGGGCCGCTTCTTCGCTGAGCAATTCAATAAACCGGTCGCGCATGTCGGTGTCCAAAGCCGAAGTGGGCTCATCGGCGATCACCAAAGAAGGGTGGCCAATGAGTGCGCGTGCCGCGGCAACGCGCTGCTGCTGACCGACAGATAGGTCGGTGACGTTTCGCGCCTGGAGGGCCGCATCCTCCAACCCTAAACGCTCGAGTAGGCGTTTCGCTTCGGATTCTGGGCCGCCATTGGCTTGGGTGTTTTGCAGCCGCTGCTTTGAGAACCGGCAGGGCAAAATGACATTCTGCACAACTGAGAGATAGGGCACCAAATTGAACATCTGGAAGATCACACCGAGATGGTCGGCACGGACTTGATCGCGCCGGCCGCCAGACAGCTGGGTCATGTTTTGATCCATCACCCAGACATCACCATCTGACGCTTCCAAAACGCCGGCAATCAAGCCCAGAAGGGTCGATTTTCCCGACCCGCTTGGCCCACGCAGGAATAAGCGCTCTTTCGGCGCTAGCTCAAACGAGCTGATCTCGAGCAAAGCCGAGTGCCCAGGCCATGCGAACCGCAGGTCAGACAGACGTACAATCGGTGTGGTCATCTAGTTGAGGTCTAGGCGGGTGTCGCTCTCGGTCAAGGTTTCAGCGGTTTGACCCGTTTCGGTCAGGAAGACGGCATTGACCTCCACAAACCCGGCAAAGCTTTGAAAGCCCGTTACATTGATCGCTTCGAGCGTGTCGGGTGCGGCGCAATCATAGGTGAGGTCAATGACAAGATTGCCATGATCACCAATCGGCCGAATGCTGGCTGTTGCGCCGGAGCGGGTACAATCGCCGCCAACAATTTCCGCCGTGCGATCGGTATAGGCTGACGGGTCGTCTAGGGTCCGCAAGCTCTCCTCGAGGTCGAAATTTGCCAGCGCGCCTTCGACATTTACGCTTAAGGTTGACCCATCCAAGCTCGCGGCGAGTTCAGATAGACCGTGGACATGCGCTTCCCCACCTGCGTGATCATGGTCGTCATCTTCGTGCGCATGCTCATCATGGTCGTGCTCGTCAGCGTGATCTTCATGTTCTTCGTCATGGTCATGATCATCGCCTTCATCTGCGTGGTCTTCGTCGTCATGATCGTGCTCTTCAGCAGGCTCCGCTGCAGCTTCTACCACCTCTTCGACCGCGTTCGAGCTAGGTTCGATTTCAGCTTCAACCGTCTCAACCACATCCACCGATTCTTCGATGACCGGCGGCGTTTCAGCGCTGAGCTCGGTTGGCGCATCAGAGGCGGGTTGGCAGGCAGCAAGTGCGAGGCCGCTAACCGCGACGAGGAGAGATGACCGAAACATATGAGACTCCAGCTTTTATTTGACAGGGCTAGGTGCGAAGACTACCTCGCGCAGACGTTGTTTTGAGATACTATAACATTTCTTTGAATTGAATAGGGCATTCTGGCGCCGCCTGGGCGTCTTTCACGCATCATGTTTGAATCGCTTCAAGCTCCTCTCTTTTTCGGATTGATCGCGGCCTTTGTCACGACATTGGGTTTGCTTGCCGTGGCGATGCGCAGCGATTGGAGCTTGCGCCATGCCGACCTGTTTGGGGTTGCAGCAGCGGGTCTGCTGACCGCCATCGCGTTCCTACACATTGTGCCTGAAGCCTTTGCGCTGTCAGCGCGGGCGCCGACCTGGCTGGCGATAGGTTTTTTTGGCGGCTTGGTCGTCCATTATTCGATCAAAGCATTGTTTCCCGAACGCGCGCCATCGCAACTGCCGAGTGAAGCGATTACCCCGATTGTGGCGATTGCGATCCACTCCTTCATTGATGGTGCGATTTATGCGGTCACGTTTGCGGCGAGTTTTTCGTCTGGCGTTTTCGCCGCGCTCGGCCTGATTATGCACGAGTTTCCTGAAGGGATCATCGCGTTCGCAATTTTGCGCCGACATGGCGTTTCCAATCGCTGGTCTTTTACATGGGCGTTCCTGGCTGCCGCGGCGACGACCCCGCTTGGCGTATTGGTGTCCGGACCGGTCATGTTTGGTTTGGGTGAAGCAGTCTTGGGCAGCTTGTTCGCCTTGTCAGCTGGCTTGCTGCTGTTTGTGGCCACTGGGCCGCTAATGGCGCCGCTACGAGAGATGAAACCGTCACGCGGCCTTGCAGCGCTGTCGGTTGGGGTGGCGATCGCGGTCGCATTGTTTATGTTGCCCCTCCCTGGACACGATCACGCGCATATTGGCGTCGAGCACGATCATCACGACCAAGAGCATGAGCATGAACATGATCACGCGGAGCGCACGCAGCCGGTCTTTCGCTAAAGGAAGACCCTTGTGATCCGACTGTTCTTACTCAGCCTTGCGGCGTGTCTCATTCTCGTTTCAACCGCGACGGCGCACCCCGAAGATGAGTTTTGTACACTCGATGGCGGCATGGATCCGGCGCTGTGTCAGGCGTTGCAAGAAATGGATCGCCCCGCCAGCGGAGATACGTACACCGCCGACTTCACCGAAACAGAGACAATTGATTTCGAGCGCCCCGCATTTGAGACCTTCGTGCTCTATATCAAAATTGGGGTTCAGCACATTCTGCCCGGCGGGCTGGATCATATCCTGTTTGTGCTCGCGATGTTCTTCTCGACCCGTCGATTACGACCGCTCTTAATCCAAGTATCGGCGTTTACGGTCGCGCACACAATCACGCTTGGTCTGGTTGCGGCGGGCGTGTTCGCACCGCCTGCAAGTATCGTGGAACCCTTGATTGCGGCGACGATCGCGTTTGTGGCGATAGAGAACCTGTTTTTCAAAGACATGACGCGGTGGCGGCCCTTGGTCGTGTTTGGCTTTGGTTTGATCCATGGCATGGGCTTCGCAGGCTTTTTTGGCTCGCTCGGCTTGCCCCAGGGCCAGTTTTGGAGTGCTCTTATCGGCTTTAATGTCGGGGTCGAGGTGGGTCAGCTGTCTGTGATCGCGCTGGCGGCGCTGCTGCTTTGGCCCTTGCGTCACCGCATTTCTGACGGGCTTTACCGGACCGCCATTGTTTGGCCAGCGAGCGGCGTGATCGGACTGATCGGCGCTTATTGGGCGGTCGAGCGCGTTCTGTCAGGGTAAACGGCACTGGCTTTGCAATACGTCCCCCAATGGGCGGAAAAAAACTTCTGAGCCGGCGCACCCGGCGATATATTGGTGCAGCGATCGCGGCTGGGGTGACCAGCTTTATTGCGATGAACACGATCAATAAGGCGTCTGCGCAAGACTGCGGATTGCAAGATGCCATGGATTGGCAATTGGCGCTTCACGATCAGCAGATTGAACAAAGCCCTGAGCATATTTCGGCCGTCACTGAGGCGTTTCTGGATACCTGTCCAGACCGCCCAGAATTCTATGACGCTAGCCGTATCGCTGGTATTGCGGCGGCGGATCTTGGAGAGGCCAAACGGGCGGCCAGCCATTTTGCGAATGCTGGGCCAATGACCGACCGGCTCTCCAATTTCTATGCGATTTCAACCTTTCTGGCTGCAGGTGAAACCAAAGCCGCTTGGCGTCAGCGCGATCAATTTATCGAAGCTTGGCGGACCCGGCTTGAGCGCCATCCGCATGTATCGGTTCACGCTGAGCCGACCGAAGATGGTATGATCTATCAGCTCTATTTTAGTCAGGTTGATGAGGATACCGGGATCCAAGCGGCTTGGGTGGCGGTGCCGTTTGGGGCCGGGTGGCCAGCCACGCTAACTTTTGCGCGCGATCCGATGCGGATGGCCTTTCGCCGGGCGCGAACAGGGCAGGATGTCGCTGACATGCGCTATGTCGACTTGCATCGCTGTTTCGCGCGGCGCTCACTTGGGCAGATCACGACCAAACTGACCCGCAGCGAATTCGATGCCGCGGCGCAAGCCAGTTTGGCCGCCTATCTCGCCAGACCCGATCGCGGCCATGGCCATCCTGGGTCGCAGATCGATATTTGTTATTCGCCGGCGCGTCTTCTGCCCGGCGTGCCGAAACTCGCCGACTAAACGCGCTGCTCGACTTCGGCGACGACTGCATCGGCGGTGATGTTGAAGTGATTGTAGAGATCTTGATATGGCGCGGAAGCGCCAAAAGAGCTCATGCCGACAAAGCCGCCATCATGGCCGATCCAGCGGTCCCATCCAAAACGAACGCCAGCTTCAATCGCAACCTTCGGTAGGTCGCCACCAAGCGTTTCGGTCTGGTAGCTGCCAGTCTGTTGTTCGAACAGATCCATGCTCGGCATTGAAACAACGCGGACCGGGATATTTTTCTCAGCAAGCGCGGATTGGGCGGCGAGAGCGATTTCAACTTCAGACCCGGTGGCGATGAGCACAGCTTGCGCGCCATCCGCGTCGGAGACGACATAAGCGCCTTTGGCCGAGAGATTCTCATCCGTGTGCGCTGTTCGCGCCGATTTCACTTTCTGGCGGGTGAGCGCCAGCGTGCTTGGGCCCGTCTCATTGCGCAGGGCCAATTCCCAACATTCCGCCGCTTCGACGCCGTCACAAGGACGGAAGACGGTCATGTTCGGCATCGCGCGGAGACTCGCTACATGTTCGACAGGTTGGTGGGTTGGGCCGTCTTCCCCGAGGCCGATGGAATCGTGGGTCATCACATGGATGACGCGTTCGCCCATCAGAGCCCCGAGGCGGATCGCCGCGCGGGAATAGTCCGCAAAGACCAAGAAAGTCCCAGAATAGGGAATCACGCCACCATGCAGCGCCATGCCATTCATCGCCGCCGCCATGGCGTGTTCACGGATGCCATAATGGACGTAACGACCGGCCCAATTGTCCGGGCCAAGCGGCGCGGTATGGCTGGTCTTGGTATTGTTTGAGCCGGTGAGATCGGCCGAGCCGCCAATCATTTCTGGAATGGCTTCGGTCAAAGGCTCAAGCGCCGCCCCCGACCATTTACGGGTCGCGTCGTCTTTGCCGCCTTCGACCACAGATTTTTTGTGCGCGTTGACGATGTCGGAGAGGTTTGCTGGCAGCGCGCCTGCCATCGCAGCTTCGAATGCGGCTTTGTCAGCATGATTATCGAGCCGGTTTTTCCAAGCCAGGTGCTCAGCATGCGCGCGCTTTCCAGCATCCGCCCAAGCCGCTTCGATGTCAGCCGGCACTTCAAATGGGGCATGCGGCCAGCCAATGCTTTCGCGTACCGTGGCGACTTCTTCTTCGCCATAAGGTCCGCCGTGGGCCGGGCCTGTGCCGGCTCGCTTGGCGCCGTAACCAATAATGGTTTTGACCGCCAGCATGACTGGCTTGTCTTGATCCTGGGCCCAAGTCAGCGCCGCCTCGACATCATCGGCATCATGGCCGTCGACTTTTTTGGTGACCCAGCCGGACGCTTCAAAGCGGGCGCATTGATCGGTGCTGTCGGCCATATCGGTGCCGCCATCAATCGTCACCGCGTTGTCATCGAACAGAACGATCAGATTAGAAAGCTTGAGGTGGCCCGCCAGCGTGATCGCTTCTTGGCTGATGCCTTCCATCAGGCAGCCATCGCCAGCGATGACATAGGTCTTGTGATTGACCAGCTCATCGCCAAAGCGTGCATTCAGATGTCGCTCGGCCATGGCCATGCCGACCGCTGTGGTGATTCCTTGGCCGAGCGGACCCGTCGTCGTCTCGACGCCTTTGGTGACAAAATTCTCTGGGTGGCCAGCGGTGGTGCGACCAAGCTGGCGGAACGCACGAATATCATCGCGACTGACACTGTCATAGCCGGTGAGGTGAAGCAGCGAATAGACCAGCATAGAGCCGTGGCCCGCCGACAGAACGAACCGATCGCGATCCGCCCAATCGGGATCGGCCGGATTGTGCTTCAAAAACTTACGATACAGAACGGTCGCTGCGTCGGCCATTCCGAGCGGCAAACCGACATGTCCAGATTTGGCGGCCTCAACCGCATCCATTGACAAAGCGCGGATGGCATTGGCCATGTCCCGATTGGAAACTGTCATGCTTCTTGTCCTGTATTATTTCGCCCGGGGAATGGACAGCGTGGCCATCGCTGTCAAGACTTAGCATCGGTGACTATTGAGTTTTCGACGTAATGAGCGCAAACGAGAGACTATGAGCGTTATCGAAGCTGCCGCATCTCGATTGGATAAAGCACTGACCCGACTAGAAGGCGCGGTCGGAGGCCTGTTCGAGCGTTCAGGGGATCCGTCCGTGCTCCGCCAAGAACTGACGGTGATGATGGAAGATCGCGCCCGGCTGGCGGAACAGCTTGATGAATCGCTGGCCCGCGAAAAAGAATTACAGGCACTCGCCGACGAAGCCTCTGAAGCGCTTGGTGCCGCGATTTCGGAAGTCCGCGCTGCGCTTGGGCGTGAGGGCCAGAGCTAATGGCGAAGGCGGATATAAGACTTCGCGGCCGTCCCTATTCAGTGGCCTGTGCCCCGGGACAAGAAGAGCGGCTGATCGCATTGTCGCGTCAACTCGATGCGCGGATCGAAGAAATCGCCAAAGCGGTTGGCAATATCGGCGACGACCGATTGTTGCTCATCGCGTCCTTAGCGCTTCTGGACGAGCTCGACGCGTCGCACCGAGCGCAAGCTGCCGAAGCGGGCCCGGATGTCCAACGCGCCGCACAAGCGCTGACTGATACCGCCGCCCGGATTGAAGCCTTGGCGGCGAGGATCGAGTCCGGAAAATGAGCGCGCCTGAGCTAAGCGTCCTAATTCCTTTCTATAATGAAGAAGGAAATGTGCTGCCCTTATTGGAAGAAGTGCATGAGGCCCTTGGCGGGATCGCGTTCGACGTGATCTGCGTCAATGACTGTTCGAGTGACGCAACCGAGAAAGAGCTCGCGGAAGCTGTGGCGCGCTGGCCCGAAACCGTCAATGTGTTCACCCATGTGAAACGCGCGGGAAAGTCGGCCGCTTTGTTCACCGGCCTCAAATCGATCCGCGGCACCTGGACCCAACTGATCGATGGCGATGGGCAGAATGACATCAATGATACAGCCCGGCTCTGGGCAGATTTGATTGCAGGCCAAGACACTGGAAAGCTCGGGATTATCGCGGGCAAACGAAAAAGCCGAAATGATAGCGGGTTTAAATGGTTGCAGTCGCGCGTGGCCAATGGCGTTCGCCGGTTTATGCTGCGCGATGATGCGACCGATACTGGCTGCGGGTGGAAACTGATCCGAACCGAAGCGTTTAAAGAGCTTCCTTATTTTGCCTCTATGCACCGGTTCTTGCCGGCCTTGATCAAGCGAGCCGGATGGGATGTGCGCGAAGAGCTGGTCAATGATCGCCCGCGTTGGCATGGCCAATCAAAGTATGGTTTCCTCGGGCGGCTAGGCGCCGGGATTTTCGACTTGCTCGGGATGTTCTGGCTGACCCGGCGCGGCGGGCAGGGCATCGCGAGCGAGTGGAATGATCCTCGCGCGGACTAAGGCGCTCCAATCAAAAGCACGCAGAATCGCCAGAGAGACGGTATTCTACCCAAAGTAGTTTTTGAGATAGATTAGTGCAGATAGTTCGAAACACGTGTTCTACAGCGAATCCAAAGAATCGAAATTCACAAGATTCTTTTTAGACTCATATTTACTTATATAAATAATAGTTGTGCTTACTGAAGCAGGTTTTTACATGTTTAGGCGTAGAAAAATCAAGTGTTTACGAATTGTTAGCAACTCGCGCTTAAGTAGAAATCTGTCGCAGGCGGTTACTCCATGACCGTACCGGACAAGCTCAAGGCCTGGGTTCATCCGCCCCTCTAACCCGGCCACCCACTTGGGATGCACCTGTTTGGTGCATCCCATTTTTCTTAGGCGGTCACGAAAAAAGCGCGACCCGAGGGCCGCGCTTCTCAATTTCTGGTTGGTGGCGCTGGCTTATTTGCGCCAGACAGAGGCCAAAGCTGGATCTTCTTCTTCACCAGAATACTTGCGCGTCTCGGCGCGGCCAACCACCATATGGTGCACTTCATCCGGACCATCCGCCAGACGCAGCGTCCGTTGACCAGTGTAAAGACGTGCCAGCGGCGTCCACTGAGAGACCCCTGCTGCGCCATGCATTTGGATGGCTTCGTCGATAATGCGGCAGACTTTCTCTGGAACCATGGCTTTGACCATAGAGATCCAAACGCGAGCTTCTTTATTGCCGAGCACGTCCATGGCTTTCGCGGCTTTCAGAACCATCATCCGCATGGATTCAATATCGATCCGAGCGCGAGAGACTTTCTCAATATTTCCGCCCAGTTTGATCAAGTCGCGACCAAAGGCTTGGCGCGTCATGCCGCGGACAACCATCATATCAAGCGCACGTTCTGCGGCACCGATGGAGCGCATGCAGTGGTGAATACGGCCAGGCCCAAGACGGAGCTGAGAAATCTCAAAGCCGCGGCCTTCGCCGAGCAGCATATTCTCTTTCGGGACGCGAACATTGTCGAACACGATATGCATGTGACCATGCGGGGCATCATAATCGCCAAACACTTGCATACCGTCTAAGATTTTAACGCCAGGCGCGTCAGTTGGCACCAGGATTTGCGACTGTTGTTTATGCGGCTCCGCATCCGGGCTGGTTTTGACCATGGTGATCATGATCTTACAGCGCGGGTCGCCGGCGCCGGAAATGTAGAACTTCTCGCCATTAATCACCCACTCGTCGCCTTCGAGCACAGCGCGGGTAGAGATGTTCTTGGCGTCAGAGCTTGGCAGGGCAGGCTCTGTCATCGCGAAGGCGGAGCGGATCTTGCCTTCGAGCAGCGGTTTCAGCCATTGCTCTTTCTGTTCCGGTGTGCCGACGCGCTCAAGTACTTCCATATTGCCGGTGTCAGGCGCTGAGCAGTTCATTGTCTCAGAAGCGAGCGCGTTCTTGCCAAGCTCGGCCGCAATATACGCATAATCGAGATTCTTCAGGCCTTCGCCGGTTTCAGCGTCTGGTAAGAAGAAGTTCCAAAGCCCTTGCTTCTTGGCTTCGTCTTTCGCCTCTTCCAGCACTTCAAGCTGACCTGGCGCATACGACCAGATGTCGGTTTTATTCTTATCGAGCTCATGGAATTTGATCGACATCGGGTCGACCACATCAGCAATGAATTTCTTCACATGATCATAGAGTGGTCGCGCGTCGTCTGACATTCGCAGGTCGAACAGGTCATCATTCAGCTCACCAGGCCCACTTTCGGTATACGGCATATCACTTTTCCTCGTATTCACGTATCAACTGCCCACACGGTATGACGCGCACGTAAACTTGTAAAACCGTCTCGCGGGGTAAGGTGAACTCAACTGAGACGAACGGTCACTCCGGGAACATACGAGGGTGGTTTGCCGCAAGCAGAGACTCAGCGCACGAGGGCGCCGATGAGTCTTTTCGCAGCCATAATCATCCTTGCGACAACCCTGGTGACGTCTTTCATATCCGGGATTTTCGGCATGGCGGGCGGCATCATTTTGATGGCTGTCTTGGTCGCTCTGGTTAGCGTTGCGATGGCGATGATCGTCCATGGCGGCATCCAAATGTTCGCCAATGGCTATCGCGCTTTCTTACTGCGCGCGCATATCGATTGGCGCGTGTTCGGATATTACTGCATTGGCGCGACCGCTGGCATTACCGCTTTATTCTTCGTCAGTTGGACGCCGGATAAGAGAGCGCTGTATCTTTTGCTCGGCCTCACCCCGATGCTGGTTTGGCTGCCAAAAGAACGCTTACATCTCGACATCAAGCGTGCCGACCACGCAATTTTTGCGGGCTTTGGGGTGCAAGGTTTGAACACGCTCGCCGGGGTTGCGGGGCCGATGCTCGATTTGTTTTTTGTGCGCGCCGAGATGACTCGCCAACAAATCGTGGCGACCAAATCAGTGACTCAAGCGCTGAGCCATTTGGTCAAGATTGGGTTTTGGAGCGTGCCTGTGGTCACTGCCGCGGGTTGGAGCGCACTGCCGCCTTGGTGGTTGTTCGCGGCCGCTATCCCACTCTCCATGCTCGGAACCACGCTCGGCAAGCGCGTGCTCGAGCGCATGAATGATGTGAATTTCCGCCAATGGATGAAATGGTTGGTCACCGCGATCGGGATCGTCTTATTGCTGCGGGCAGCTGGGCTTTATTAAGGGCTCGTGGCCGTCCGATATTAGAGTTCTCGGATCGTTCCAGCTGAGAACTCAAACACGGCTTCGTGGGAGTCTCCTTTGGCGCTGACCTGCTCAAACGCGAGGCCTGAATATAAGGATCGCAATCCCATGCCAGCCCAGCCATGGGAAACAACAACCGATCGCGCTTTTGATTGCTCAATCTCCGCAAGCCAGCTCTGCAATCGAGCGCTAAACGCCGTTTCTGATTCGCCTTTTGGGGCTCTGTAAGCCCAATCGAATCGTGATGAACCGTCGAGCATACCAGGATGGGTGAATTCAATATCCTCCATGGTCATGCCCTCCCAATCGCCGAGGCTAATCTCAGCGAGCCGGTCATCGGTTTTTACTTGAGCGACCGCCAGATAGGATTCGATGATGGCGGCTGTTTCTTGGGCGCGCCCCAAGGGGCTGATCCAGAGATCAATAGGACCTGATCCAATCAGCGCTTTAAGCTTGTGCCCTACGGCATGGGCTTGGCTGATTCCCCTAGTTGTTAATTGCGAGTCCGAATGTCCCTGCAAACGACCAGCCGCGTTCAACTGAGTTTGCCCATGGCGTGTGAGATAAATCACGGTGAGGCTTTCAATTGCACACACATCTGCTCAAACCCTCGCGTTCCGATCCTTTTTGACCAAGTTAAAGGCGTGCTCAGAGCCATCTCTGGCCAGCGCTCAACCAATTTGGAAAGGGTAAGTTCGGTTTCCATTTTGGCCAAATGAAGACCGAGACAGATATGTGGGCCTCCGCCCCATCCGGTATGACGATTGGGCCGGCGCGCGAGATCAAGCGTCAGCGGGGCGGTGAACACGGCTGGATCGACATTGGCGGCGCCCAGGAGGGCGATCACTTTCTCGCCGCGCTTGAAGGTTTCGCCACAGATCTCGGCATCTTGTCGGACAAAGCGCGGTTTCGTCATGTGAATAGGCATCGCAAAGCGCATCAGCTCATCCACGGCGACACGCCATCCGTCGGCATCCAGCTCTTTCGCTGTCTCCCAGGCGCCGGGTTCAGTGTGCAAAGCATGGAGCCCACTCGAGAGCAGATTGGTTGTCGTGTCATGACCGGCGACAAATAATACAAGGACGAGGGAGATGAGCTCATCTTCGCTCATCTTGCCGCCATCAGCTTCCGCTGCGATCAGGTCTTTCAGCAGGCCGGGGCGCGGGTTTTGGCGCGCGAATTCGATCTCCTCGCGCAATTGTTTAATGACACCGCCCATGCCCATAATCGCTCGGAAAATGCCCCAACCGCTTGCTGCGCCCGAAAACCCAGACATCGTCTTAACCAGACGTGCTTTAGCGTCTTCCGTCAGTCCAAGCATGTGGCTGATCACCGTCAGCGGTAATGGACGAAAAACCTGATCAATCAGGTCGACACTGGGCCCGGGCATATGCGCGACTTGATCCAAATAAGCATCGACCAGCGCTCCGACTTCAGTCCGTTGCAATTCAATCGCGGCCCGGCGGAATGGCGCATCCGCCAAGCGGCGCAGGCGTTGGTGATCCGGATCGTCCAGAGATAAGAGATTCTGCGATAATAGCCGCAGAGACTTTGGAATGAAGGGTAACCCAAACGGCTTACGATGCCCTGCATTTCTTGCATCAACCGCGAAGGTTTCGGACTCTTTCAGGACTTTATGAACCGCCTCATGGGTGAGTGCCGCTTTGAAAGTTCCGAGCAAAGGCACTTTCACCTGTGCAAACGGTCCGGCCTCTAAAGCCTCAGCGAGCACCTCATGCGGGGCTGATTTGAAGGCGAGCGAGCTGATATCGAGCTTGCGCATGCGAAATATCTATCGCGGGCAGGCCCTGCCGACAACAGAGCCGGCTGTATCGAACCTGCGGTTTAATCCGGCAACGACGCGCCGATGGTTGCCAGCGTCTCTTGGCGCAGCAGGCGCTTATTGCCGGTCAGGGACGGGCTGCTCAGAGGTTTTAACCCATCGGCATAGCCTTGTGCGGTCGCCATTAAGGCGCTGGCATCAACGACTTGATCGAGATAACCGGCTTTCACCGCAGTCTCAGGGTCAAACAATTCGCCAAACACCATTGACCGGGTCAGGAAATCTTTGGCGACGCGGGCCTTGACCAGCTCGGACGCGAAGATTGGTAGCACCATGTTGATCTGGGTCTCATTGGCGCCGATTTTAAACGCCCCGGCTGTACCGATCCGCACATCGCAAGACAGCAAGATGAAACAGCCCATGGCCACACCATGGCCATTGCAGGCGGCGATCACTGGCATCGGGAAACTGTAGAGGCGATGCGCCAGCTTGCCACCGCCATCGACCAAAGCTTTCACGTCTTCACCCGGCAAGCTCATCATGAGCTTCAAGTCAAAGCCGCCAGAGAACCGGCCTTCGCGTCCGGTAATGATAAGGACTTTTGCGTCTTTCTCGGCTTGATCGAGGCAAGCATTAAGCGCTTCAAGCATAGGCGGGTTGATCGCGTTGGCTTTGCCATCATCCATAGTGATGATCGCGATTTCGTCTTTGATTTCGATAGTGGCTGGCGCGCTCATGATCGGTCCTCCAGAGAGTTAAGAACTTAAACCGGTAGGTGCTGTCCCGTAACGGGAGGCAAGCCTCACTCTGCGTCAGTCACTGTAACTTCCAAAAGCTCTCCTGGTGTGCATTCGAGCGCTTCACACAGTTTAGCTAATGTATCGAACCGGACTCCTTTGACTTTCCCGGACTTCAGCAGAGAAAGATTCGCTTCTGTCATGCCGATCTCCGCCGCGAGGTCTTTGGCCCGCCGTTTCCGACGCGCCAACATGACATCGAGCGTAACAATGATCTCAGCGGACATTAGACGAACTCGTCATTTTCGGCTTTTACCGCAACAGCGTCTTTGAGCACCAGAGACAGGCCATAGAGCATCACGCCCATCATCGCCGTCGCCAATGCGAGGTCACCCATTTCGAAAAGCACGCCGCGCACGCGCTCTGTCAGCCAGTCTTGGAGCGTTGGGGAAATAATACCCGCCCAAGCGCCAGCGCCGATCAAGCCAAATGCAGCTTGTTCGACCGTTTTGACATTCTCGTCTGTCAGGACCTCGCCTTCGGAACAGCGTTGGAAGAGAAACGCAAAATCCGCAACCGCCCAGGCGATGAGTATGGTTGGCATGGCTTTGATAATGCCAATCCAGAGCGCCTTGTTTATCGCCCAAAGATCTGACGATGAGGTGTACCAAATCTCGCCGACTTCTTCACCGACGAAGTAAGAGACGTTGAGCGCTAAGATGCCAACCACGACCCACGCCACATAGGTGAGATCTCTATGGGTGTCGCGGGTTTTTTGAATCTCTGTGTCGGTCATTGGGAACTCCTAACTTGAGGAGCATATACTCAATTAATTATTGCTATACAATAATTTTTTATGCATTTGAGATATTTTCTACGCCCTAGGTCTCAATTCCCCTGCGCGAGGGATTGCCGGATGCCCTTTGAGAGTCGATAGTTTCGGCTCGGGAGGCCCAGAACATGTATAACGTCAATCTCACAGACTCTTATTTTCCAGCACAAGGCGACGAGCCACCGGCGATGACGATTGGCGAGATGTTGCGCAACTCTGTCGCTGCTGCGCCTGATTTGCCGGCCCTTAAAGAGCTCGGTTTTGACGGTGAGATTGGGCGCACCTGGACCTATAAGGAATTGCTCGCTGATGCCGAGCGCCTCGCGCGTGCCTTGGCCACCCGCCACGAAGAAGGCGCGCGGATTGCGATTTATGCAAATAATGTCCCTGAATGGGTGCTCTTGGAGCTGGCCTGCGGTCTTGCTGGCGTGATCCTGGTCACCGTGAACCCGGCCTATCAGAAGCGCGAGCTGAAATATGTGCTCGAACAATCGCGCTCTGAAGCGATCTATTATGTCGCCGATTTCCGCGGCAACCCGATGCAAGAGATTGCCGACTCGGTTTGCGATGAAATCCCAGCCATCACGCATCGTATTCTGCTGACGGACCATGACGCGCTTTATGCTGGCGCTGATCAAGGCGAACTTCGAGACCCAAAGCCAAGCGATGCGGTGCAGATTCAGTACACGTCCGGAACCACCGGATTTCCGAAAGGGGCGCTGCTCCATCATAATGGCTTGGTCCGAAACGGCGTCGACACGCTAACCCGCGGCAACCTGCAGCCGGGCGACGTATTCGTTCACCATATGCCGCTTTTCCACACGACCGGGTGTGCCATTCTCGTCCTCGGTGGATTTGGCCGGCAGGCAACGATGTTGCTCGCTCCAATGTTTGATCCGGCGACCGTTGTTCGCG
Source organism: Hyphomonas sp. ske169 (assembly GCF_056850855.1). Lineage (NCBI taxonomy): Bacteria > Pseudomonadati > Pseudomonadota > Alphaproteobacteria > Hyphomonadales > Hyphomonadaceae > Hyphomonas > Hyphomonas sp. ske169. Next base: position 1,999,663 of record NZ_CP096146.1, read on the forward strand.
TGATTGAGCGCGAAAAAGCCCGCTTCATCTTGGGCGTGCCGACAATGTTGGTCGCACTGATCCATGAAGTGCGTCAGTCCGGCGCCGACATGTCATCGATCGAGTGTATCATATCGGGTGGCTCCATGGTCCCGCCGCAGCTGTGCCGCGACGCGTTTGAAACCTTTGGCGCCGCGATTCAGATCGTCTATGGCCAGACCGAGACATCGCCGGTGCTAACCCAAGCCTGGCACACCGATACAGAAGAAGATCTGACCCAGACGATTGGGCAGCCGGTCGCCTATACAGAGATTTCTATTCGCGACCCGCAGAGCAATAAAGTCATCCCGATTGGCGAACAGGGCGAGATTTGCGCCCGCGCTTATAGTGTGATGCTCGGCTATAATGACAATCCCGAAGCGACAGCGGCAACGATTGATAGCGAAGGCTGGCTGCACACCGGCGATCTCAGGCGCATGGACCCGCGCGGCTATGTCAAGATTACTGGCCGGGTCAAAGAGATGATTATTCGCGGCGGCGAGAATCTGTTCCCGGCTGAGATCGAGAACGCCATGCTCGAACATGACGCGATTGATGAGGTTGCCGTGGTCGGCGTGCCGGACGAGAAATGGGGCGAGCAAGTCGCCTGCTTCATTCGCAGCGAGAGCGACCATGCGTTTTCGGCGGGGGAGCTCAAAGCGTTCGTCCGCGAACGCCTGTCGCCGCAAAAAACCCCGGCTTATTGGGTGCAAGTTACTGACTGGCCCCTCACAGGATCCGGCAAGATCCGGAAATTTAAGCTCGCGGAAGAATTTGAAGCCGGGCAACACACGCCGATGGGATAGCGACGCGGTTTGTAAATTCCCTTTTCCGCCGATGCCTGCGCAGGCAGGTATCCAGGGAGAGGCGCCCACAATCCCGACCTCAATTACCGTCCATGGGTTCCTGCTTCCGCAGGAACCGCCGGTGACTGGGCCCGATAAGCAGTTCATCACTAAATTTGTGCGCGACCTCTCCTTCCAGCGCTCTGCCCAACGCATCTGAGCAGATTGTAAAACGAGATGCCTTGTCTTAGCCTCATCCTGAGCGAAGTCGAAGGACGAGGCGGGCTCACTACAAAGTCCAGGGAAGCCCGGCCCTTTATCCTTCGACGTCGCTCAGGATCAGGGCCTATTTGGAATCGTTCGCACCTAATCCTATACCCCTCACTGCGCCTCCGCATATTGCATCTTAATCGTGGTGCAGTCGCGGCCGCCTTGGCGGACGATGAGGTCGAATTGGGATTCGGCCACGGAATGTCCCAGAAGTTCCACCCCGAACGGGCTGCCGAGTTCGACATAGTGGTGGAACTCCATCTCGCCGCCTGTGTGAAAGAAAGGGCGACCTAGCAGCAATTGGCCGAATTGGCGGCCGACCTCGCCCATATGGGTGGAGTTCACATGATCACCTGAGCCGCCAATATAGGGATGGGCTGGGCGCAGGCCGTTTTCTTTGGTGATCAACCCGGTGGTCGAGATGGTCTCGCTGTGGCGGAGCGGCGCGAGAAAGCTCTCAGGCGCCGACCGCACGCCAACGGCGGCTGCGGAGGCATAATTCATCAAAGGCGGGGCCGGGGGCTTTAGCTTTTCTTTTGAGCCGTCGCGCCATTTTTCGAAATTGCGGGTGCGGAAGGTCACGCCTTGGCCAGCGAGCTCTGCGACCATCTGATCAGCCTGATCAAAGAAGGCGAGCTTATAGCGGGCGCGGCCGGCATCTTGGATCGATTGATACGTGCCGCGATGCGGTAGACCAGCATCTGGGGCGCCGCACTCCCAACGCACATGCGTTAGAGCCGTCCATGTATCGGGATTGAAGGTTCCGAGAAATTCGCCCGAATCGATTGACGCCCAGAAATTTATCGTCTGCACCAAAATCGGATGGGTCGCGCTTAACCTTAGCCACGGCCAGACTGCACTATCACGGGAACATTCAAACGCCACGGAGCCGTCATTCTGGGCCTGATGATTGTGCGTGTATCGGTCGGGAAATGGGCGCGGCATGCGGCATAAATCGCAGAACATCGCCACCGCTGCAATGACTATCGCCGAGGCTTAACCTCGCGACCGCGCGATTCGGTCGCAGCCTGGGCTGATCCGACGTGTTGTCAGTCCACAAACAAGGTGCTAGGTGCCCGCACAAGTTTCAGGACTAGGGTGTCGCTACACCTTGATTCCTATTGGTTCAGACCCAGGGCAATTTCGCCCTACAGCTAACGGACGACGCTTTGGCCGCAGCATCCGCGACAACTGCTAGTGAAGCCGCCCGCCGCTATGCCGGCGCGCTGTTTGATCTTGCGAAAGAAAAAGGGGAACTCGCGACAATTGCGAGCGACCTGAAAACGCTTGAAAGCTTGGCGGCTGACAGCGAAGACCTGACCCGTTTGCTCGAAAGCCCAGCCTTCGCGCGTGAGGACAAGGTTAAAGCGCTTGTCGCCGTCGCCGGACAGGCGGGTCTGTCAAAAACCGCTACGGGCTTTATCGGCACCATGGCTCAGAATGGCCGCGGCGGCGATCTTATCGGCGCGGCGAAGCATTTTGATGAACTCTATGCGAAAGAGCGCGGCGTGAAACGCGCTGTCGCGAGAACCGCATCTGACATGAGCGCAGACCAACGCGCCCGGCTTGAGCAAGTGCTCGCCAAGGCAGTTGGTAGCGATGTCGAACTGGAAACCGAGGTCGATGCCGACCTCATTGGGGGCATTCAATTGCGTATTGGATCAACTTTGATCGATGCCAGTGTTGCCGCCAAATTGGATCGTATGAACACCGCCATGAAGGGAGCGTAAGACGCACATGTCTATTAGCGCAGCAGAAATCTCCGGCATTCTTAAGTCGCAGATCGAAAATTTTGGCGTCGAGGCTGAAGTCTCAGACGTTGGACAAGTTCTCTCCGTCGGTGACGGTATCGCCCGCGTCTACGGCCTCGACAATGTTCAGGCCGGTGAGATGGTCGAATTTGACGGCGGCGTTAAAGGCATGGCGCTGAACCTCGAGAGCGACAATGTCGGTGTGGTTATCTTCGGTGATGACCGCGGCATTAAAGAAGGCGACACAGTTAAGCGCCTCGACGAGATCGTTTCGGCACCTGTCGGTAAAGGCCTGCTTGGCCGCGTTGTCGACGCGCTGGGCAACCCAATTGACGGCAAAGGTCCGCTGACCGACGTCGCGTCTCGGAACCGGGTTGATGTTAAGGCGCCGGGCATTATCCCGCGTAAGTCTGTGCATGAGCCAATGATGACCGGCATTAAGGCGATCGACGCCATGATCCCAGTTGGACGTGGTCAGCGCGAATTGGTGATTGGTGACCGTCAGACCGGTAAGACCGCTGTCTGCGTCGACACCATCTTGAACCAGAAAGAAACCAACGCCGCGGCAAAAGACGATAGCGAAAAGCTGTTCTGTATCTATGTTGCGATTGGCCAGAAGCGCTCTACCGTTGCTCAGGTTGTCAAAACCCTCGAAGAGCGCGGCGCCCTCGATTACACTGTGATCGTTACGGCGACAGCCTCGGAGCCAGCCCCGCTTCAGTACCTTGCACCGTTTACCGGTTGTACGATTGGTGAGTTCTTCCGTGACAATGGCATGCACGCGCTGATCATTTATGATGATCTGTCAAAGCAAGCTGTGTCTTATCGCCAAATGTCTCTGCTTCTGCGTCGCCCACCAGGCCGCGAAGCTTATCCTGGTGACGTTTTCTATCTTCACTCCCGCCTGCTCGAGCGCTCGGCGAAAATGAATGAAGACAATGGCGCAGGGTCTTTGACCGCACTGCCAATCATTGAAACCCAGGCGAACGATGTTTCGGCCTATATCCCGACCAACGTGATTTCGATCACAGACGGTCAGATCTTCCTCGAAACCGATCTGTTCTATCAAGGCATCCGTCCTGCGGTGAACGTGGGTCTGTCAGTGTCTCGTGTGGGCTCTGCGGCGCAAACCAAAGCGATGAAGAAAGTCGCTGGTTCGATGAAGGGTGAACTCGCCCAGTATCGTGAGATGGCGGCCTTTGCGAAGTTCGGGTCTGATCTCGATGCCGCGACACAGAAACTTCTCGGCCGTGGTGAGCGTCTGACGGAGCTGCTCAAGCAGCCTCAGTACAGCCCGCTGCTGATCGAAGAACAAGTTTGTGTCATCTATGCCGGTACGCGTGGTTATGTTGACGCGGTTCCAGTTCGCGACGTCACACGTTACGAAGCTGAGCTTTTGTCATTCCTCCGGAACGACAAAAAAGACCTGCTGAAGCAAATCCGTGACGAGAAAGCGCTCTCTGAAAGTGTCGAAAACGGCATCAAAGACGCGCTGGAAGCCTTCGGGAAGACTTTCGCCTAAGATAACCCTCACGACCAGGAGCCTTTGACCAAATGTCTGGCCTTAAGGAACTGAAAAACCGGATCGGTAGTGTGAAATCCACACAGAAGATCACTAAGGCGAAGCAAATGGTCGCCGCTGCGAAACTGCGCCGCGCGCAGGAAGCAGCTGAGGCCTCTAAGCCTTATGCAAGCCGGATGGCGAATGTCGTCGCGAACCTCACCGCCTCTATGGGTGATGGCGCTGGCGGCCCAAAGCTGCTGGCAGGCTCTGGCGATGACAAGGTTCACTTGCTGGTTGTTATGACGGCGGAACGTGGTCTTTGTGGCGGCTTTAACGCCAATACCGCGAAAGCCGCCCGGCTGAAAATCGAAGAGCTCAAAGCCGACGGCAAAACCGTCAAGATTATCACGGTCGGTAAAAAAGGTCGCGAAGTGCTGAAGCACGCTTATGCGGACCTGTTCATCGATCATGTCGATCTGTCAGACGCCAAAGACAAGTTCACGCCATTCGCGATTGGCCTTGGCCTCGACCTAACCAAGCGGTTTGAAGCCGGCGAGTTCGATGTTGCGACTTTGGTCTTCTCTGAGTTCAAAAACGTTCTGACGCAAAACCCGGTTGCGAAACAGCTGATCCCAGCTGAAGCGCCAGAAGACGCCGAGACGATTGATCTTGGCGGCGCCATCTATGCGTATGAGCCTTCTGAGCCAGAAATCCTCGAAGCTCTGCTGCCGCGTTATTTGAACACCCAGATCCTGTCTGCGATGCTCGAAAATGCTGCCGGTGAGCAAGCCGCCTCGATGACGGCGATGGACAATGCGACACGAAATGCCGGTGAGCTGATCGACAGCCTTACCCTGCAATATAACCGCGCCCGTCAGGCGCAAATTACCAAAGAGTTGATCGAGATCATCTCCGGTGCGGAGGCGCTCTAAGATGGCCTATTGGATCTACGAGAATTTTGGCAATAAGCGCGCCCGTTTGCACACCAGCGAGTGCCGTTATTGCAATGATGGCCAAGGTGTTGGCGGCGACCAAACCAATGATGATGACAAATGGCATGGTCCGTTTGACACATTTGCTGAGGCCGAGACGGCCATGGCCGCTTTGGGTCAAAAAGATGCCCGGCCGTGCGGCGTCTGCAAGCCCGCCACCGCTGAAACAAAACCCGCTGCCGCATCTGCTGCTGCAGCTCCTAAAACCACGGCTGCCCCAAAGGCGGCCCCGAAACCTAAACCCGCTCCTAAGGAGACGCCTCGCATGGACCTATCAAAAGCGACTGGCCGCGTAAGCCAGGTTATCGGCGCTGTTGTCGACGTTGAGTTCGATGGCGCCCTTCCAGACATTCTGAACGCGCTTGAGTGTGAAAACAATGGCAACCGCCTTGTGCTCGAAGTTGCACAGCACCTCGGTGAGAACGCAGTTCGCACAATCGCGATGGACTCGACTGAAGGTCTGGTTCGTGGCCAGGCTGTCGCCGATCTGGGGGAGCCGATTAAAGTGCCAGTTGGCCCAGCCACACTCGGCCGGATCATGAACGTTGTCGGTGAGCCAATTGACGAGCGTGGCCCAGTTGAAACAGACCTACGTGCGCCAATTCACGCCCCAGCGCCTGACTTTGTAGACCAGTCTACTGAAGCTGAAGTTCTGGTCACCGGGATTAAAGTTATCGACCTGCTCTGCCCTTACACAAAGGGTGGTAAGATTGGTCTGTTCGGCGGTGCCGGTGTTGGTAAGACCGTTCTCATTCAAGAGCTAATCAACAACATCGCGAAACTGTTCGGCGGCTATTCCGTATTTGCGGGCGTCGGTGAGCGGACCCGTGAAGGTAACGATCTGTATTATGAAATGCAGGACGCGAACGTGATCGATCTGGAAGGCGAAAGCCGCGCGACGCTGGTCTATGGCCAGATGAACGAGCCTCCAGGGGCGCGTGCACGTGTGGCTCTGACCGGTCTCGCGCAAGCTGAGTATTTCCGCGATGTTGAAGGCAAAGACGTTCTGTTCTTCGTCGACAATATCTTCCGCTTCACCCAGGCCGGTTCTGAGGTGTCAGCGCTGCTTGGCCGTATTCCTTCTGCGGTGGGCTATCAGCCTACTCTGGCCACCGATATGGGCGGCCTGCAAGAGCGGATTACGACCACCACCAAAGGCTCAATTACCTCTGTGCAAGCGGTTTACGTGCCTGCGGATGACTTGACCGACCCAGCGCCAGCGACCTCGTTTGCGCACTTGGATGCGACCACGGTTCTGAACCGCGCAATTTCGGAAAAAGGCATCTACCCAGCCGTAGACCCGCTCGATTCGACCTCTCGCATCTTGGATCCGCTGATCGTTGGTCAGGACCATTATGAAGTCGCTCGCGGCGTTCAGGAAATCCTGCAGCGCTATAAAGAACTGCAAGACATTATCGCGATCCTCGGCATGGACGAACTGTCTGAAGAAGACAAACTCGTCGTGGCTCGTGCGCGTAAAGTTGAGCGCTTCCTGTCACAGCCGTTTGACGTGGCTGAAGTCTTCACCGGCTCACCTGGTGTTCAGGTGAAACTCGAAGACACTGTCGCTGGCTTTAAGGGCCTCATCGAAGGTGAGTATGATCACTTGCCAGAGCAAGCCTTCTACATGGTTGGCTCAATCGATGACGCGAAAGCCAAAGCAGAGAAAATGCTCGCTGACGCGGCCTAAGCATCCCATCGTCCTCGCCCCTCGACTTCGCTCAGGGTGAGGACGTTCTTCGGATCGAGGCAAAGGGTTGCCTCATCCTGAGCGAAGTCGAAGGATGATTGCGCCATGGCTGACAAATTGCATTTCTCTCTCGTCTCCCCGGCCCGGGAATTGTTCTCTGGTGAGGTCGATCATGTTATCGCCCCCGGCACCGACGGTGAGTTTGGCGTTCTGGTCAATCACGCGCCGTTTATGAGCACGCTGAAGAATGGCGTCGTTCGCGTCGAAAATGGCGGCGAAACCACAATGCGCTTATTCGTGCGCGGCGGTTTTGCGGACGTGACCCCAGCCGGCCTGACCATCTTGGCTGAAGAAGCTGTGAACATGGACAGCGTGTCAGCTGAAAGCGTCCAAAAAGAACTCGATGAAGCGCGCCAAGCCCTGCTCGCCGAAGGCAAAGATGCCAGCGTCGCGCTCGAAGAGCAGGTCGCTTATCTGGAAAGCCTCAAGGCGGCTTTGGTCAATTAAACGCCTCTAGCGCTAAGACAGCGCCCCCTAAGACACCGACATGCTCGCCGAGCCCTGGCGCGGTGATCAATTCTGCTCCGCTCACGGGTAGATAGTCGCCCATCAATGTATCGAACGCGGCGGCCACCTTCGTATAAAGGTGATCGGCCTGCAAAAGACCGCCGCCCAGAATTATCCGCTCCAACCGAGTCATCATATAGAGATTGAGACAGGCCTGCGCCAAATAGTGGGCTTCAATCTCCCAGGCCTGATGATCTGCCGGCACCACCGCCGCGTCGCCCCACCGGGCTTCGAACGATTTTGCCGATGCTAATCCCTCAAGGCAGTCGCCATGCAAAGCACACGTGCCCGCAAAGGCTTGATCGCTTAGGTGCCGCGCGACGCGGATATGGCCAAACTCCGGGTGAGTGGGTTGTCCCACGAGCCCGCCGTTTACACATATACCCACGCCAATCCCGGTCCCGACCGTCATGTAAGCGGCGCTGTTTAGCGATTTTGCGCTACCCCATCTCAGCTCAGCCAAGAGGGCGGCATTGACGTCGGTATCGAGATAGAAGGGGACCCCAATGGCGTCCGACAAATGAGGGCCGATCGGTACGCTGTTCCAACCTGGTTTCGCGGTTCCGGTGATCTTTCCGAAGGACGGTGACTTCGGGTCTGTATCAACCGGTCCGAAGCTGGCGATGCCGAGCGCGATCGGATCGACCTTGTGCTTCTGTGCCTGTTCTCGAAACGAAGCGGCGCAGATATCCAGAGTTTCTGAGGGTGTCGTGGTTGGCACGCGCCAGGTAGCGATCAGCGTCCCATCCTTACCTACAAGCGCGCATTTAAAACTGGTCCCGCCCGCATCAATCGCTGCAATGACTGGCTCAGTCGTCAATACCGTATCCTCCCGCCTTAACGGGATAGGCGATTAGCCAAAAACTGCAATCGTTTGGCGGCCCACGAGGATCGGGTCGCCTTGCCGGTTCCAGAGGCGCATCGATTGGCTGGAATAACCGTCTTTGGCGAGTTGGGCGGTGTGCTGGGCGTAGAACCAGCCATCAGGATCGGTGGTGATGTCATCAGTCATGAACTCAGCCATCCAGGTCATTGAGCTGATCCGTGCAGGCTCGCGTAGCATCGACAAAACGGCGGGTGGCGGGGCGTCGCCGATCGCCAGAACCGCAGTCGCGTCTTGCGGTGTTTTTGGGTCTAAGTGGCGCATCCACAGGCCAATCGCGGGATTATCAGAGCCTGAGATTGGCGGCTGTCCGCTAGCGATCAGCATATCGAAATTTTGCGTAAAGCCAGGGCGCCGGGAATTCGGCGGAAAGAAGGGTTGAATTTGATCCGGCGCTGGCGCTTCGGGCATAGGCATATCATCAAAACTCACCGCGCTGGGCTTCGCCTTGCCGAAGGCGAATATGCTTTGGGCCGTCACGCCAGTTTCTGCGGTAATATCCACGCTGACAAAGGCTGTGTTCTTGCCGCGCCGAAGCAGTGTTGGCTTGATTTTTATATCGCCGCCGACCGGGCCAACAAAAGCCACTTGCGCTGTTCGGATCGGAAGATCATCAACCAGTTCCATGGCGCCTTGCAAGGAAAGTGCGGCGGTTAGCCCGCCATAGGTCGTGCGGCCTTGCATCCAGGTTTCAGGAATGTACGCATCAATGCTGTGATCCGCATGGCGTTTCAGGCTGGCAAGCAGCTCAGTATAGCTGGTCATAGGAGGCCCCGTGCAAGGTTTGTGACTGGGGTGGAAATAGTCAGTTCTTTTTAGGAACCAAGATGTCACGCCACGTCAGGAAACGTGAAAACGCCCCTGCCAAGGCAGAGGCGTTCAATCTCGAGACAAGGTCAGCGACTTAGTGCTGGCTCTCTGGTGTTGTCACTTTCAAACCGTCGAGCTCGTCGCTGACGCTGATCTGACAGGACAGACGTGAATTGGCCTGAACGTTTTCCGCAAAGTCGAGCATGGATTGTTCCATGTCTTCTGGTGTGCCGACTTTGTCCATAAAACCGTCCGCGATATAGACGTGGCACGTGGCGCAAGCACAGGCGCCGCCGCAGTCGGCATCAATGCCAGGGATCGAGTTTTTGATCGCCGCTTCCATCACGCTTTCGCCATTGGTGGCTTCGACGACGCGTTCTGTGCCTTCGTGATCGACATAGATAATTTTGGCCATTGCTGGTGGGTCTCCTTATACGGCGGCTGCCGCGATCTCTTTCATGGATTGTGATGTATCGCTTAGGGTTTCTGATGCAAGTCGTGCGCCTGTCATTATGAGTTTCTTGGACGCTAAGAATTCAGGCGGGCTGTTGACCGCATCAACGGCGATGAGTTTACCGTTCTGCAAGTAAAAGACCGCAAATTTACGGCTCGCAGGATCGCCGCGCACCACAGATTCGTCATAGCCTTGGCTGAGCCCAGCGATTTGCAGTTTTAAGTCATATTGATCCGACCAGAACCATGGACAGTCCTCGGTCGGTCGGGGTTTGCCCATAATCGCGGCGGCGGCCAGTTTGCCTTGCTCAATCGCATTGTGGACGCTTTCGAGCCGCCCTGTGCGCCCATAATGAACCAAAGGCCGTGCAGCGCAGTCGCCAGCGGCAAACACGCGCGGGTCATTGGTGCGGGCATCCTGGTCGGTCAGGATGCCGTTTGAACAAGCTATCCCCGCCGCTTCGGCGAGTTCAACATTCGGCAGAATGCCAATGCCAACCAGAACGATGTCGGCATCGAGCTCTGTGCCGTCGGCGAGCACGGCTTGGGAAACCTTGCCCTCTGCCCCTTTCAGCGACGCCAGACGGGCGCCCGTGCGGATCTCCGCGCCTTGGCGGGTGTGCTCTTCAGTGAAGAACGCGCTCATGATTGGGCTGGTGACGCGGGCAAGCACGCGGTCTTCCATTTCTAGAACTGTCACCTCTAAACCCATTTGACGGGCCACAGCGGCGGCTTCCAACCCAATATAACCAGCGCCTACAATCACCATTTTCTGGCCACTAATCATGCGCGGGCGAATGCGCTCGACATCGGCGAGATCGCGGAGATCGAACACGCCGTCTAAGTCCGCGCCTTCAACCGGGAGCGCGCGTGGTCTCGATCCAGTGGCAATAATCAGGGCGTCATAGGGCACCGATCCACCGTGTTCGAGCGCCACAGTTTGTGCGCTGCGATCAATCTTGGTCGCGCGAACGGATAGCACCGTGTCGATATTTTGATCTTCGTACCAGGCGGCGGGTTTGAAATAGAGCCGTTCCTCCGCCAGTTCGCCCTTCATATAGGCTTTGGAAAGCGGAGGGCGTTGATAAGGCAGGGCGGCTTCCTCACCGATCAGTGTGATGCCGCCTTCAAAGCCAAATAGGCGCAAAGACGCGCAGGCTTGCGCAGCGGCTTGGCCGCCCCCGATAATGACAACTTGTTGTGCACCTGACAGATCCACGGCTTTGCAACCCTCCCGAGTTCGATATTTTCATGACGCATGCGTCATTTTTTTGCAAGCCGCAACGCTGCGGCAAGTTTTCACGTTCTTTTCCACAAATGCAGACTGTGGCACAAGCCCCGAATGGATAATCAGAATTCCCAGAGAATCATGGCGATGCTGCATGCTCGTTCGGGCGGTCTTGATAATGGTGAGCCGATTAGCCCGCCAATCGTGACCACGGCGAAGTATGCCCTCGCAGGCACGCCGAACACGCCCTATACCTATGGGCGAGATATCAACCCCACAGTTGAAGCTGCAGAAGCCGCGATTTCTGCCTTGGAAGAGGCGCCGGTTGTGGCTTTTCCATCAGGCATGGCTGCGATCACGGCGGGTTTGATGGCGACGACCAAAGCCGGCGACCGGGTCTTGGTGCCATCGGATGGTTATTACGTCACTCGCGTCATGTTGGAGGAGATCCTTTCCGAACATGACATCCATTTTGATGCGGTCCCAACCCGCGATTTTGCGACGACAGATCTGTCCGGATACGCTGTGGTGTGGGCCGAGACCCCTTCTAATCCGGGCTTGGATCTTTGCAGCATCCGCTCCATCGCAGAAGCGGCGCGGGCGGCTGGTGCGAAGCTGGTTGTCGATAATACGACGCTGACCCCGCTTTTGCAGCGCCCGCTCGACCTTGGCGCGGATCTAGTTGTGAGCTCCGACACAAAGGCGATGGCAGGTCATTCTGATTGCCTGTTTGGGCATGTCGCAACCCGCGATGAGGCGCTTCTGGCAAAACTGGTTAAGTGGCGCAAAGTCTCGGGCTGCATTGCCGATCCGTTTGCCGCGTTCTTGCTGCACCGCGGATTGATGACACTAGAGGTGCGGCTTGACCGTATGTGCGCCAATGCCCTGGCGCTGATGGATCTGTTCGAAGGTCATGCGGCGATTGAACAGGTTAAATTCCCGGGCATGGGCTTTGTCATCGGCCTCACCTTTGCGAACGAACACAAAGCCGAGGCCTTTATCAATGATTGCCCCGCCATATTTGCCTCGACCAGCTTTGGCGGCGTGCATACGAGTGCTGAGCGCCGGGCCCGTTGGGGGGACGATGTGCCAGACGGGTTTGTTCGACTGTCGGTGGGTTGCGAACCGACAGGCGCGCTTGTGCAAGCGATTGGAACAAGCCTTGCTGTCCTTTGAGCTGACAGATCTGGCGGCCACCACGACGCTCGCCCAGCGGCTTGCACCAAGGCTTAGAGCCGGCGATGTGATTGCGCTGCATGGCGGCCTTGGCGCCGGCAAGACGACTTTTTCGCGCGCGCTGATTTCGGCGCTGATGGGGCAAGCGACTGAGGTGCCCAGCCCGACCTATACGCTGGTGCAAACTTATGATGGACCGGCTTTTCCAATCTTTCACTTCGATCTCTACCGATTGGATAACCCGGGTGAAGTGTTCGAGCTCGGTTGGGATGAAACCCAAGATGGGGTGGCTTTGATTGAATGGCCAGATCGTGCTGGGGCGCACCTTCCGGCTTGGCGCTTGGACCTGCACATCGATCTGGCTCAGGATATTCGCACGGCCCGACTGGAACCACAGGGCGAAGACTGGCAGACTCGCCTGCATGAGTTCTGATCCGAATCGACCTGAGCAAATTACTCTGTTTCTGACGGAAGCTGGCTGGGCTGGCGCGCATATTCACTGGTTTGACCAAGACGCCTCAACCCGGCGCTATGCGCGGCTGACTGGGCCGGGTGGCGAAACCGCAATCTTGATGGACGCGCCGCGGATCGAAGGTGATCCATGCACGCCAGAAATGACGCTGGAAGAGCGGCAGAAGAAGGGCTGGAACGCAATGACGCGCCTCGCAGCCAGCCGGGTCGATGCTTTCGTATTGATTGCTGACTATCTCCGCCAAGCTGGCCTGCGCGCGCCTGAAGTGTTCGCGTACGACGCCGCGATTGGATTGGCGATAATAGAAGACTTTGGCACGCAACGGGAATTTGCGCGCTTAATCGAAAACGGCATGGCCGAAGTGCCGCTCTATCAACAGGCAGCGAAAGATCTGGCCAAGCTGCACCGCCACGCCAATCCGTCCGTGCTTCAAGGCGGCGAAGACCGATGGCCGATCTTGGAGTTTGATGCGATTGCGCTTGGCGCGAATGCGGATCTGTTTGCCGATTGGTTCCACATTTATGATGAGACGGCGCGGATGAGTGATGCGGATCGCGCTCGTTGGGAGCGCGTGCGTGATGGTCTGATTGAGCGCGCGATGGACTTCCCACGCGAGTTCACTCTGCGCGATTATCATGCCGAAAACTTGCTTTGGCTGCCGGACGGTCAAATCGGATTGCTCGACTTCCAAGACGCGGTGATGGGCTGGGACGCGTGGGATATGGCCATGCTGACCCAGGATGCCCGCCGTCCTGTATCCGATGATGCTGTAGACACCGCCATCCGAACGTATCTCGATGAAACAGGCAAAGACGAGACCGCGTTTCGCGAACGATTGGCGGTGATCGGGACTTTGAATGCGCTGCGGATCGCGGGCGTCTTTGCGCGGTTGATGAAGCGCGATGGCAAGCCGAGATATGAGACTTTCATGCCGCGGCAAAAATTGATGCTGGCGCAGAATCTGACCCATCCTAGCGCCGCGGAGATGCGCGCTTTTGTGACCGAAGTGGCGCCGTCAGTTTTGGAGACTTTGCGATGACCGACATGCCTCATACTGCGATGGTGCTGGCCGCTGGGCTTGGAACACGTATGCGGCCACTCACCGATTCGACTGCAAAGCCATTGCTTGAAGTGGCGGGGCGGAGCATGCTGGATCGATTGCTGGATAATTTGGTCGGTGCCGGGGTCGCGCGCGCGGTCATCAATGTGCATTGGTGCGCTGATCTGGTTGAGGCGCACCTTGCCAACCGTACAGACATTGAGATCATCATTTCCGATGAGCGGGCGCAAGTCTTGGAAACCGGCGGCGGCTTGGCCAAGGCCCGTCCATTACTCGGCGATGACCCAATTTTTGTTGTGAATACGGATGCCTTTTGGGAACCCACTGGCGCAGGGCCGCTCAAGGCGCTCGCACTAAGTTTCAAAATAGAACTTATGGATGAATTGCTCCTGCTCGCGGATACGAAGAGATGTTTGGGATTTCCGGGGGCGGGCGATTTTTTCCGGGATGACAAAGGCGTTCTGTCTCGGCGCGGGGAAGCCGCATCCGCACCTTGGGCTTATGCCGGGGTCCGCATTCTCAAGCCGCAGCTATATGACGGTGCACCGGTCGAACCGTTCTCAGCCAACCGAATCTGGAATGATTTGATCCCGAAAGCGCGGCTTCATGGTCTACCGCTCGACCGGTTTTGGCTGCACGTTGGAGATCCAGACGCGCTTAAGCATGCGGAATTCTGGCTCCGGTGTCATGGCGCATGAGTATGCTGTTCGGAGATCACTCCCGGCGCGTCTTTTCAATTCCGGCTGGCGCGGATTTCCTGGGGGATCTTGCCAGTGCCCTGGCGGATGATCTTGATCTCGCTAACAATCCTGAAGCGCTCGCCGACGCACTGATCTATGTCCCCAACCGGCGGTCGGAGCGGGCGCTCGCTTTTGCCATCCATCGCGCGGCGGGCGGTAAAGCCTGCCTGTTGCCGAACATACGGGCGCTGGGCGATCTCGAGACGAGCGATCCGCCGCCCAGTGCCGAGGCAGCTTTGGCTGGTTTGCCGCCAGTCGTCTCACCCGCCGAACGCCTGGGCCGATTGACCCGATTGGTGATGGCCTATTTCGATCGATCAGGCGCAGGATTGCCTGCCGTCTCATGTCTCTCGGCGGCGCGGGAATTGGTGCGCCTCCTCGATCAAGCAGCGCTCTCTGGCCCGGTCGCGTGGGATCAATTGGAGGATCTGGTGCCGCATGCCGAGCTGGCGGAGCACTGGAAACAATCGCTCGAATTTTTGCAAATTATCACCGAGCAATGGCCGGCTGAACTAGATGATATGACGGCTATGGATCCCTATGCCAGGCGTCTCGCTGCGGCGGAAGCAATGGTTTCGGAATGGGAGAAGGCGCCGCCAGAATCACCCGTCATTATAGCAGGATCGACGGGTGCGACTCCGGCCAGCCGATTGCTGATGCAAGCCGCGCTAAAACTCCCAATGGGCTTGGTTGTTTTACCAGGTCTCGATTTGGAGCTTTCAGAGTCTACACTCGACCAAATTTTGCAGACCCCGTCTCACCCTCAATTCGCGCTCGCTGGCGCGCTTGCAACACTCGGTCTTGATGCCAAACGCGTGGCCGCTTGGCCGAGCCCCCAAAAAGCCGAACACACGGGCGCCCGTCGCCGTCTAATCCACCAAGCGCTTGCGCCTGCGCAGAGCACAGCGGATTGGACCACCAATCTCAAAGAGCTCGCCCCGGACGGGGATGCCGCCGCCTTCGTGCATGACGCATTGGACGGCCTCACCGTGATCGATGCAAGCGATGAGAGCGAAGAGGCGCTGATCGCGGCGATCTTGATGCGGGAAACGCTAGAACGCGAGGGTGAAACCGCTGCCCTGGTGACGCCGGATGCAGGCCTGGCGAGGCGTGTCAGTGCGATGCTGAGCCGCTGGCACATCGACGTGCCGCCCTCTGCCGGGCGCCCTTTGCCGCAAACCGATGCAGGCAGTTTGGCGTTGCTGGTTGCGGATTGGATGTTGGACTTGTCCCACCCGGTGGCGCTGATGGCGGTGCTCAATCATAGACGCAGCAAGTTCGACCAGATCGATATCCAAACGCTCGATATTGCGCTGCGAGGGCCACGGACTTGGGCGTCTTGGGAAGCTCTACGGGCCAAACTGGGTCAGCATCCGATTATTGAAGCCCTGACCCCAGATGCGGTGAAATTGGAAGACTTTTCAAGCGCGCCAATTGAGGGCGCGGCTTGGTTGGAAGCGGTCGACGCGCTGGCGCAAACTGTCGGCGCTGCGCCGTATCCGTGGGCCGGAGAGGATGGCGCCAACCTGTCGAAATTGTTCCAAGATATGGCGGTATTGTCCGCGCCGCTTGGACCGCAAGCGGGCGTAACGTGGAACGAGTTATTGGCGGCGGAAGCGCAATTGCAATCAGTGTCCGACGGCCAGCCGCATCCGCGCCTCGCGATTTGGGGACCGTTGGAAGCGCGGCTGCAAACCGCGGATCGGATGATCCTCGCCGGATTGAATGAGGGTGTTTGGCCAGAGCAGCCCCCCGCCGACGCCTTTCTACCGCGCGTGTTTCGTCGCGAAATCGGTCTGTCCGACCCTGATGAACGGATTGGCTTGTCGGCGCATGATTTTGCACAATTGGCCTCAGCACCGAACGTCACACTGCTGTCGAGTCAGCGCCGAGACGACAAGCCTGCAATCGCGTCGCGATGGTTGTGGCGATTGCAAACGCTGGCGCGCGGGGCACTCGGTGAAACGGCTACTGACGCCTTGGCGCCGCCCGCAGGGTCTGACCCGCGCGATTGGCTCCATGCGATTGAACAAGCGCCGCCTCTGCCAGACGATTTTGCCGCAGAGCCCGTGCCGCGGCCGCCGCTTTCGGCGCGTCCGAAAGAACTCTCAGTGACGCGGATTGAGCAGCTGGTGCGCGACCCTTACGCCATCTATTGCGAATATGTTCTAGGCCTGCGCCCGCTTGATCCCTTGATCCTGCCGCCAGATGTGCGCGTTCGCGGCACGGCGGTCCATAAAGCGCTGGAACGGTTTGAACTCGAGAAGGTGCCAAATGAAAGCGACGCGCTTTTGCGTATTCTGGAAGAGGAGTTGCGCGCGGGCGGTGTGGATGAAGCCGATCTCATTTCATTGAGTGATGTCCGGCGTCAGGTTTGCGAGGATTATCTTGTTTGGCGCGCCGACCAAAGCCGCGCCGTAGACGGTGATCCGTATACGGAAATATTCGGCGCAATTCAGCTGAATATCGCCGGCGAGGCGTTTAAATTAAAAGGCACAGCGGACCGAATAGAACAGCGCCCCGATGGCAGTGTCGCGATTCTCGACTTTAAAACCGGTAAGCCGCCGAGCGAAAAACAAGTCCGCGCTGGGTTGAGCCCGCAAATGCCGCTGCAGGGGCTGATTGCCCGCGAGGGCGGGTATGAGGCGCTAGGAAGCGCGCCTGTCGACGCACTGACTTATATCCGCTTCGGGACACGGTTCGAGGTTCAGAATATCGGCGCCGCCGCCCCGCGCGCGAAGCTTGAGGCCAAGTCTATGGCCGACATTATCAGCGACGCAGAGCAGGGCCTGATTTCTCTTTTAACCGCCTTCGCAGACCCCAATCATCCTTATTTGAGCGCGCCGCGGCCAGAGCGTGTGGCCTATGAAAGCGCCTTTTCGCGCTTGGCCCGGCGGTCCGAATGGACGGGACTGAGTACCTATGACTAAAGCTGTCTTCTCCCCCGACTCGCCAAGCTTTGAGGCGGCGAAACGGGCGCAAGCGGATGCGGCGAACCCTGCGCAATCGGTTTGGGTCGAAGCGAATGCGGGATCGGGCAAGACGAAAGTTCTAATCGACCGCGTCGCGCGCCTTCTCTTGCGGCGCCCTGATGGTCGTCCCGGGGCTCTGCCAGATTCCATCCTCTGTATCACTTATACCAAAGCGGCGGCGAATGAGATGCTCGCGCGACTTTACGCGCGGCTTGGGGATTGGGCGGTCGCGAGCGATCAGGACTTGCGAGATTCGCTGGCCCGCCTCGAAGAGAGCGCCATAAATTCGTATACGGATGAAGACTTACGGGAAGCGCGACGGTTGTTCGCGCGCGCGCTTGAAACGCCTGGTGGTCTGCGGATCGAAACCATCCATGCCTTCTGTGCACGGATTCTACGCCGATTTCCGCTTGAGGCGGGGATATCTCCTGGTTTTGCAGCGATTGAAGAGGACGAAGCCGAAGAGCTTTGGCGCGGCGTTCTAGCGGCAGGATTGGAGACGAGTTCGGCGATCGCGCCCGAGACGCTCGCCATTCTGTCCGAGGCAACCGGCGGCTTAGGAATTGGCGCGGCTCTAGATGCCTTGAAGCCGCATCGACACGCCTTGCAAGGGCTTCAGCAACGGGCCGCCACG
Organism: Hyphomonas sp. ske169; assembly: GCF_056850855.1. Lineage (NCBI taxonomy): Bacteria > Pseudomonadati > Pseudomonadota > Alphaproteobacteria > Hyphomonadales > Hyphomonadaceae > Hyphomonas > Hyphomonas sp. ske169. The sequence continues at coordinate 2,017,668 of NZ_CP096146.1, forward strand.
CTTGACGAACTCACGCCAATCATCCGCGCGGCGAGCGGAAGTGATGGCCGTTCCCAGGATGAGATCTTGCGGGCCGCGATGGGAGATGATTTTCGACACGCCGACTGCGACGCGGCTTTGGATGCTTTGAAAGCGATGTCGAAACCTGGCAGAGCCGACCTAAAGCTGCTGGATGCTCTGACCGCCTTAAAATCGATCACCGAACCCCGTGCGCGCTATGAAGTCTATATGGCCGCGATCGCGGGCGCGAAGCGGGATTTCCCGTCCGGTAGCAATCCCTACACCTCAAAAGCCGGACCGCTGGTGGAAGACTTGTTCAGTCGCAGCCTTAAATCTGGCGCGCCGGAAGGCCGCGAAATCACGCGCATGAAAGCCGTTCAGAAAGACCTGCAGGCCAGCGCGTTGTGTGAACGCAGTCTGGCGCTCATGCAGGTCGGGCTGCCGCTTCTGGCGGCCTGTAAGCGCGAGAAACAGTTGCGCGGTGCGCTCGACTTTGATGATCTGATCGCCCGCACGCATGCGCTCCTAACGCGCTCAAACGCGGCTGAGTGGGTCTTATATCAGCTCGATGGCGGCTTGACCCATCTATTGCTCGATGAGGCGCAAGACACGAGCCCGCCGCAATGGGCGTTGATCAATGCGATTGTGCAAGAATTCCAATCCGGACTTGGCCGCGAGAGATTGGCGGAACCGCGCACGCAATTTGTTGTCGGGGATCCCAAACAGTCAATTTACTCCTTCCAGGGTGCGGATCAGCAAAAGTTTGAATTGGAACGCCAAAGCTTTGTCCGCCGGGAAGAAATTGTCGCTGCCGCTGAAGACCGAAGAGTCAATCTACCCGAAATGGCGATGTCCTTCCGCTCGACGCCGGAAGTCTTGCGGTTCGTAGATGAAGTCCGCGCCATTGTGCCGCTCGGCGACGCTGCGACTGACCCGCTGCCGCCTAGAGAAGCCGATCTGACGCCGCACGCGCCGCGCCGAATTAATCAGCCTGGGCGCGTCGAGGTCTGGCCACTTGAGATTGCCGCGCCATCGGATGAAGAAGACAGCGCCTGGACGGCGCCAACCGATCACGTGCCCGCCGATGCGCCGCGCCGGCGCCTGGCGCGCAAAATCGCCAAACAAGTCCGCCACATGCTCGACCAAGGCGAGGCGGTTTGGCGCGAGCAGAGCGATCGCAGCTGGCAACGTGAGGCCGTCCGCCCCGAGGACGTGCTAATCCTCGTCCGCAGCCGGAACGATTTGTTCGACGCGCTGATTGAGAGCCTGAAGCAAGAAAACGTCCCCGTGGCGGGCGCGGATCGGCTCCGGTTTCTAGATAATTTGGGCGTCCAGGATTGCCTCAACCTGATCCGCTTTGCGCTTCAGCCCAAGGACGATTTGACGTTGGCGGAAATCCTGCGCGGGCCATTTTGCGGCTTGGTAGATGACGACCGGCACTTGTTTGCCCTGGCCTATGGACGGCCCAAAGGCACCTCGCTTTGGGACCGCTTGAGAGCGGTCGATCAGGGCGAGTTCCATGCGGCGAAACAGTTCTGTCAGGCGCTTGTTACGAACCGAGACCAGCCAGCCTTCGAATTTCTATCGCGCGTTCTGACCGAGCGGGACGTGGACCGGTTGAGTGGGTGGGATAAGCTGATCCAGAGGCTTGGCGAGCCGGTCCGTGACCCTGTCCAGGCGCTGATGTCCAAAGCGCTTGGTTATGACATGACCAAGGCGCGCAGTCTGCAAGCCTTCTTGGCGGAAATTGAACGCCAGGACACGGTCTTGAAGCGGGAACTTGGTGAACCGGATGGCGCTGTTCGCGTGATGACGGTTCATGGCGCTAAGGGGTTGCAGTCGCCAGTGGTGATCGTGCCGGATACGACCAGCGGGACTAAGCCGGTTGGTGATGCCTTGTTTTTCAACGCCGATGGTGTGCCGCTTTATAGCCCATCCTCGCGAACCGACGCGCCAGCAACAGCGTCTTTGCGTGAAGCCGCGAATGCAGCAGGCGAGCGCGAGTCGCGGCGTTTGCTTTATGTGGCGCTGACCCGCGCGTCGGACCGGCTGATCATTGCCGGCGCAGGGGCGCGAAACAGCAAGTCGGGCTATGCCAAATCGTCTTGGTATCGCTGGTGCGATTTGGCCATGCGCGCCTTACTCGGAGACGAGGCGCCAGATGAAGAAGCGGAAGAGCCGATGATGTTTGGGCCAGCCCCGGAGACGGCACCGCCTGCACATCAACGAGGTGATACGCTTTTAGATGTGCCCGATTGGCTCAAGCAGCCAGCTCCCGCCGCCCAGCCGCCGCAGCGGCTTGCTGCGCCGTCTCGCCTGACAGAAGATCGATCAGCGGTCAGCTTGCCCTTCGGAGCCGGGCGTGCAGCCGCATTGCGGCGCGGGCGGTTGATTCACGCGCTGTTACAGACCCTGCCTGAGATCGCCCCAGACGGGCGCGAGGACGCTGGATATCAATTTCTGACGCGGGAGCCTGACGTGACACCTGAAGAGGTGGATGAAATGCTCTCAGTCTCGATGGCCACATTGAACCATCCCGACTTTGCGGGTGTTTTCGCGCCAGGCGGGCGCAGCGAAGCGGCAATTGTTGGCACGCTTCCGAACGGACAAATGGTCAATGGGCGAGTCGACCGATTGATCATCGGGTCCGATCAAATCCTGATCATCGATTACAAGACCGACCGGCCCGCACCAAAAAGCGCGGCCGATGTTGAGTTTGCCTATCGCGTTCAGCTTGCCGCCTATCGGGCGGTCTTGTCCGATATCTATCCCGATCGCCCTGTGCGGTGCGCGCTTTTATATACGGACGGTCCGCACTTGATCGAAATTCCAGGCGAGCAATTATCAGAATCACTAAACCGTGTAGACAGCGGGGTTTGACGCACGCAAAGAGTCCCTATTTTATGCCGCACGAGAGATTTAGAGGAGGTCACAATGGCCGCTGAACATATTACTGACGAGACATTTGACGACGCCGTTGCCAGCGACACCCCTGTCGTGGTCGATTTTTGGGCCGAATGGTGTGGCCCGTGTAAAGCCATGGCACCGCATCTAGATGCCGTCGCGGATGAGCTAAACGGCGATATCAAAGTCGCAAAAATCAATGTCGACGATAATCCTATGGCCGCCTCGAAATATGGTATTCGCGGTCTGCCGACCCTGATGATTTTCAAACAAGGCAAAGTCACCGCGACCCATCCAGGCGCGATGTCTAAGCAGAAAATTACGGAATGGATTAAAGAGAATACCTAGCGCGAGACTGGGATCCCAAACTTCTGAAGGCGCTCGTGAGATAATCACGGGCGCTTTTTTGTTCTGTGAAGCTCAATCCGCCGTGCGGTTTATCTCCCCGAAGAACCCGATAATTTTGACAATTTTGCCAGAGTCATTGACCTCGGTGACGTCAAAGCCTGGCATGATGAGCTCGCCATTGTGGTGAATGGCCCAGTGATAGCGATAGAAATTGTTCTGACCGTCAAGTTCGCTGGCGCGAGAATATTTGGCGCCAGGAATTTGCGCCTGCACCTGTTCCACCATGTCGAGAAAGGCCTGCCGACCGATAATGTTGTGATTGGGGTCTGCAAAGTGAACATTATGCTCTAACGCCGCCTCAACCAATGCGGCCTTTTCTTCGGGGTCTGTCGTATTCCAGACCGCGAGCATTTTATTCAGATTGTCTACTTGTGCTGACATCTCATTCACTTTCATAAAACCGACCGTCGGTTTGTTTTACAAAAAGAAACCGAGAATGTAAAGAATTCCAATGGCGACCCAAAAGCAGAGATCAGATTCGACGCGCGCTCTGATTTTAAAGGCGTTCAAAAAATCGCTTTTGGATCGCGGCTTGGACAAGACCACGACGCAAAGCGTCCTCGATGATACAGGCCTGAGTAAGGGCGCGATGTATCATCACTTCAAAAGTAAAACGGAGATCATAGAGGCCATCTATGCGGAGGAATCGCTCACCGCGATGGAGCGCGCGTTTGACAAGGTACAGCAAACCACAAGCCCCTTGGCGCAATTAAAAGGCGCCTGCTTAGCGTGGACCGAAGAAGTGCGCGTCCCAAGCGTTTCAAAAATTCTGTTTGAGATTGGTCCAAACGCTTTGGGACCTGAAAAAGCCAAAGCGATCGAAAACTCAAATAGTCTTAGATTTATCAAAGCGCTCTTGGATAGAGCCGTGGCCAAAGGCGAAGTTCGCGCCATAGACTCCGAATTGATTGCGGCCTTTCTGAATGCTTTGGTCGAGCAAACGGCTTTGCATGAACTTCGCACCGGCACCGCGTCTTTGAGTGTTTTGGAGGACTCGATTCAAGCGATGTTTGAGTCTTTTCGACCTTAGTAGCGTTGGCCGATGTGCCGCTGGAGCAGTTTTTTAGCCTCATCCTGAGCGAAGCCGAAGGACGAGGCGGGCTCGCAGGGAAACACATAGGAAGCGCGGCCCTTTATCCTTCGACTTCGCTCAGGATGAGGGCCTAATGGTCGGGGTATGCTCGCGAGTGACCCAACGCCGACATCCCGCTTTGCCAACGCAAGTTGGCACCCATGGCGGCTGGCTGACGATCTCAACCGCCATGGGTCCTGACTTGCGTCAGGAAAACGGAACCAGCTAGATACGCGGGAGGGATTGACGGCAAAACTGTTTTCATCCGATCTTCCTCAACACGCGTGACGGTGACAGTCGTCGCAAAGATCGGAAGGTGTTTCTTGAAACCAAGCAAAGCGATATCGGGGGGCATCTCCGCGACCCTCTTGGCCGGATGTGCCCAATATGGGGCGGGGGCAGAGGCGACCGCCGCCCCGGAACAAACAGAATGCGCGATCGAACTGATTGTTCTGGGCGCGGGGCAAGATGCCGGTGCGCCGCAAATTGGGAACCCGCACGATCCGGCCTGGGCCGACCCAGCCCTAAGGCTCACACCGACTTCGATTGCGCTCGTCGACCATGCGGTTGGCCGGCGCTACTTGTTCGACGCAACGCCGCAGATCACCCAGCAAATGAACTTACTCGACACGCTTGCACCCGGGTCTGGCGATAAGCTCTCTCTGTCGGGGGTGTTTTTAACGCACGCCCATATCGGCCACTATGCCGGTCTGATGTATTTGGGGCGAGAAGCCGCTGGCGCGTCGAGCGTGCCTGTTTATGCGATGCCGCGCATGGCGGACTATCTGCAATCGAACGGTCCATGGGGCCAATTGGTGGATCTGGAGAATATCGAGCTGAAACCGCTCGAAGACCGGGTGCCAAGTGTGCTCTCTGAGGCGATCCAGGTTACGCCCTATCGCGTCCCGCACCGAGATGAATATTCCGAGACCGTCGGCTTCTTGATCGAGACACACGGCAAAAACGCGCTCTACCTACCCGACATTGATAGTTGGGACGAATGGGACACAGATTTTGGCCTTCGTTTGGAGGATATGCTGGGGCTAGTCGACTTCGCCTTTGTCGACGCGACTTTTTATGACAATCATGAACTCCCTGGCCGCGACATGACACTGATCCCTCATCCGCGCGTCACGGAAACGATGGAGCGATTGGACGGCCAACGGGCTGAGGTCCGATCACGGGTCCAGTTCATCCACTATAATCACACCAACCCGATCCGGTTCTTGGATGCTGAGGAGACGGCAGATGTTTATGCCCGAGGCTTTAACATCGCTCGCGCTGGCGATCGGCATTGTTTGGTAACTAGAGTGGAATGATCGAGAGCTTTCGCCGATATTCTTAAACAGGCCTCGCCCGACGGCGGGGCTTTTTTTGTTGTTGGGTTGCGTTAGCGTGCGCCGATATTCAGGAGACAAGCATGATCCCATATAAACAGCTCGACCGGTCGGTGGCGGGGAAGACGGTTCTGATCACAGGCGCCGCAAGTGGGATGGGGCGCGCCACAGCCCATCTATTTGCCCGCGAAGGCGCGAATGTGATGGCGACGGACATGCACGCCGAAGGCGTCGAGGCCGTCGCTCAAGAGATCCGCGATGCAGGGATCGATCACGTGGCCGCTTATACGCTCGACGTTTCTGACCATGCAGCCATCAAGGCGGCGGTTGCGGCCACCGTTGAGGCGTTTGGCGGGCTCGATATCTTGATCAATAATGCCGGCTTTGCCCGGCTCGCTCACCCCTCTGAGGATCAATATGAAGACATCTGGCATGACAGCGTGAATGTCATGCTGACCGCACACCAACGGATGATCCGTGCGGCACTGCCTTATTTGATGAAAACCGAAACCGGCGGCCGAATCGTCAATATTGCCTCCACCGAAGGGCTTGGCGCGACACCGGGAAATGGACCTTATGTTGCGGCCAAACATGGCGTTATCGGGCTAACTCGTGCGATGGCCAATGATCTTGGTCGAGACGGCATTACCTGTAACGCGATTTGCCCCGGACCGATTGAGACGAATATCAACGCTTCCATTCCAGACGATCATAAAGTGATTTTCGCCAAACGCCGGGTGCCGATCCGCCGCTACGGCATCCCTGAAGAGGTGGCGCATATTACCTTATCTTGCTGCTTGCCAGCCGCGTCTTACCTGAACGGCGCCGCGATTCCTGTGGATGGCGGATTGACGATCAAGAACGCTTAAGCCGGTAGCTCGTGGTTGAGCGCCAGCACTTCGCCCGCAAGGTATAACGAGCCACCAATTAAGATCCGGTCGGGCTGCTCGGCGGCTGCGGCAGCCATGGCGTAGGCCAACGAAGCATGTGCCGACGCTTGCGGCATGAATTGCCGGGCCGTATCTGCGAGGGCTTGCGGTTCAGCCCCGGCATGACCCGGCGCATTTGGCATCGTGTGGACCGAACTGATCACGCCCTTATAGGCGTGGAAGAAGCCGCCATGATCTTTGCTGGCAATCATCGCGGTGACCATCACCGTCTTGCCGCCCATTTCGCGCAGCAGCTCAGCAATCGCGGTCGCCGCGTGTGGGTTGTGGCCGCCATCGAGCCAAACCTCCGCATTGCCCGCCATCTCGGTCACCGGCCCTGGCGCCAATTTCTGCATGCGAGCGGGCCAGACCGCCGATTGGGCCCCTGCCCAGATCGCGCTGTCGGGAATGGTGGGCTGTTTCAAGGTGCGCATCGCTAAGCCGGCGAGGGCCGCATTATAGCGCTGATGGGTGCCGGGCAGAGCCACTTGTTCGGGCACTTTTTCGATATCTTCCATCCGCAATAGGGTAAGCGGCGCAGCAAGCTCTTCGGCGCGCGCCCGGATCACATCTCCGCAGACCCGCGCTTGGATCGCTGACACAGCCGGCCGTCCGGGTTTAATGATCCCGGCTTTTTCGCCGGCAATCTTAGCGAGGTCAGAGCCCAAAAACTGTTTATGATCGAAATCAACCGGCGTAATCACGCTCAAGGCAGGCTGATCGATCACATTGGTCGCGTCAAACCGGCCGCCAAGCCCAACTTCGAGGATCAGCAAGTCCGCCGGAACTTCACTAAAGGCGAGAAGCGCGGTCGCTGTGGTCGCTTCAAATCGCGTGATCTCTCGACCCTCAAGTGCCGCATAGACGCGGTCTAGCCAGGTGGTGAGCGCCTCATCGGCGACCAACTCCCCGGCGAGGCGGATTCGCTCATTGAAGCGTACTAAGTGGGGTGAGGTGTAGACATGGACGCTGAGGCCTGCCGCTTCGGCCATGGCGCGTAAATAGGCGCAGGTTGAGCCTTTGCCATTGGTGCCAGCGACATGAATAGTCGGCGGCAACTTATCCTGCGGCCGACCGAGCGTTTCCAATACCGCTTCGATCCGACCGAGCGATAGCTCTATCGTTTCTGGATATAGGCCCTCAAATTGGTCTACGGCCGCATCAAGCGCGGCGGACACGGGGCTTAAGCCTTGTCGGGTCTAGGCGCGGGGGCATCAGCCGAGGGCGCCTCTACCGGCAGCGTCGAGACATCTTTGTCAGCTGCACTGCGAGCCGGCATCAAATGGCCGAGCACCCGGGAAAGGGTCGCTTTCAGCTCGCGGCGATCCACGACAATGTCGATCGCGCCTTTTTCGCGCAGAAATTCAGAGCGTTGAAAGCCTTCGGGAAGCTTTTCGCGAATGGTCTGTTCGATCACGCGCGGACCTGAAAAGGCAATCATCGCGCCCGGTTCGGCCATGTGGATATCTCCCAGCATGGCATAAGAGGCTGAAACACCGCCTGAGGTCGGATCGCAAAGGACCACGATGTAAGGCAGGCCGGCTTCTTTGACTTCCTGAATGGCTAGCGTGGAGCGCGGCATTTGCATCAGAGACAAGGTCCCTTCTTGCATTCGCGCGCCGCCCGAGGCTGAGCAGACCACAAAGGCCGCTTTGCGCGCGACGGCCATTTGTGCGGCCGCGATAAAGGCTTCACCAGCCGCCATGCCCAGCGATCCACCCATAAAGGCGAAGTCTTGGACCAGGATCACAGTTGGGATGCCGTCGACCTTGCCAAAGGCCGCGGCCATACAATCGTCCTGAGCGATCGGCGCGACAGCGCCGGAATCAGGCGCTTCTTCTTTATCACGTTTGGCGATTTTGCTTTTCGCGCCCTTGATGCGGGACGGATAGGCTTTGTCGTCTTTAAACTTGAGGGGATCGGCTGGAACTGGCGGCAGTGGGATTGGTTCCCAGCGCTCATTGTCAAAGAAGAGCCGGAACCGGCGGCGCGGTGAAATCCGCAAATGCGCGCCCGCAGGGGTTACATACCAGCTCTCTTCGAGATCCGAACGATAGACAAGCTCGCCAGATAGCGGGCATTTCACCCAAAGATTATCAGGCGTGTCTTTCTTATTCCCCGACAATAGCCCTTTCAGGCCCGGTGTGCGGAAATTGGTCAGCCAGTTCATTTCGTCACCATCCCTTTGCCCGATCCAGGACTTTGCTAGGTTGGCACTCCACCCTTTAGCGCCGTACTTAACTCAAGGGCCAATCCGCCCATCTTCTCTGCTGTAATTTGTGTGGTTTTGGCCACAGTTGCAAGTCTTGCATGTTCTACAAATGCAGAACCAACCACAACCCCGTCCGCAATTTTCGCCATCGCGGCCGCTTGTTCGCCGGTCTTGATGCCGAATCCGACACATACTGGAAGCCCAGAAACGCGCTGCGCCATCTCAACGCCGGCGCGAATCTCTTCCGGATCGGCAGAGCCTGCGCCGGTTACGCCGGCAACCGCGACATAATAGAGGAAACCGCTCGCGCCTTCGGCGACTTTTGCCATCCGCGCCTCGTCCGTGGTCGGAGTGGCCAGGCGAATGACGGACAGTTCGTGTTTGGCATAGGCGTCGCGGATCGGTTGATCTTCTTCGGGCGGTAAGTCTACCAAAATTGTGCCATCAATACCGGCTTCTGCGGCGGCTTCTGCAAACGCCTCATAGCCAAGCGTGTGCACCGGATTGGCATAGCCCATGAGGATGAGCGGCGTGTCTTGATCGTCTTCGCGGAACCGTTTGGCCAGGGCCAACACGTCTTTCAGTGTGGTCTTGTTGGCAAGCGCGCGCAGGGCTGCTTTTTGGATCGCGGGGCCATCCGCCATCGGGTCGGTGAACGGCGCGCCAAGTTCGATGACGTCCGCACCATTATCGCGCACCGCGCACAAGGCTTGGTAGGATGTTTCGAGGTCCGGATCGCCCGCCATCAAATAGGCGACCAAAGCTGCGCGTCCTTCGCCTTTAACCTTGTCAAAGCGCGTCACTATTCGGGAAGTCGGCATTATTCAGTATCCGTATTCTCTAAAACCCAGGCCTGATAGGGGGCGTTAACCTGCGTACAGCCGAGCGCTACGATGGCTGGCACATCATAAGGGTGATGGGCTGCGACAATCGCTTCGATTTTGGCAAAGTTTGCAGCCGGCGCCTTGAGCCATAGGATGAATTCAAACGCCTGTTCGACGACGCCTTTCCAGCGATAGGTTGACGCCATCGGGCCTTCAATATTCGCGCACGCCGCAGCGCGCGTGTCGACCGCCTCGTCAGCAATGGCGCGGGCCACGCGTTGGCGCGGGCAAGTGATGCGGTAAAGGGTCAGTTCAGTCACATCTCAACTCCCAGAGCTTCGGCGACCGAGAACACATCCTTATCGCCGCGGCCGCACATGTTCATGATCAGAATGCCGTCTTTATCGAGGGTCTCGATGACATCGCCGACCCGCGCTAGCGCATGGCTTGGCTCAAGCGCGGGGATAATCCCTTCCAGGCGGGTGCAGAGCTGGAACGCTTCAAGCGCTTCATTGTCGGTGCAGGTAAGATATTCAGCCCGGCCCGTATCACGCAAGAAACTGTGTTCAGGACCAATGCCCGGATAATCGAGGCCAGCTGAGATTGAGTGCGCATCAATGATCTGGCCATCATCTGTCTGCAGGAGATAGGTCTTGTTGCCGTGCAGGATGCCTGGTGCGCCGCCATTGAGGGCGGCTGCGTGCTGTCCGGTTTCGATGCCGTGGCCAGAGGCCTCGACGCCGATCATCCGGACCGACTCGTCCTCAATGAAGGGGTGGAACAGGCCGATCGCATTGGAGCCGCCGCCAATACAGGCCATCACAGCATCCGGCAGACGCCCTTCGCGCTCAAGGATTTGCGTCCGGGCTTCTTTGCCGATCACGCTTTGGAAATCGCGCACCAATTCAGGATAAGGGTGCGGGCCTGCGGCGGTGCCGATGCAATAGAATGTGTTTTCGACATTGGTGACCCAGTCGCGCAGCGCTTCATTCATCGCGTCTTTCAGCGTGCCGGTGCCGGATGAGACCGGGACAATCTCAGCGCCGAGCAGTTTCATCCGAAATACGTTCGGCTTTTGCCGCTCAACATCGGTCTCGCCCATAAAGACCACGCATTTTAGTCCAAAGCGGGCACAAACTGTTGCCGTCGCCACGCCATGTTGGCCGGCACCGGTCTCAGCAATGATGCGGGTTTTGCCCATGCGCATGGCGAGCAGGACTTGGCCCAAACAATTATTGATTTTGTGCGCGCCAGTGTGATTGAGCTCGTCGCGCTTGAGATAGATTTTCGCACCGCCAAAATGTTCGGTCAGGCGCTCAGCGAAATAAAGCGGGCTGGGACGGCCCACATAATGGGCCCAGAGATCATCCATTTGGGCTTTAAAGGCCGGGTCCTGTTTTGCGGCGCGATATTCCTTCTCGAGATCGAGAATGAGCGGCATCAGAGTTTCGGCGACATAGCGTCCTCCAAACTCACCAAAACGGCCATTTTCATCGGGCCATTGGTCCCAAGTGTTTCTCAAATCCATGACTATGCTTTCTAGGGCTTTCTAGGCAGATTTGGCAGCGTCAATGAACGCGCGGATTAAGTCCTCGTCCTTTATCCCCCGCGCGCGCTCGACGCCAGAGGAAACATCCACTGCGGTCGCACCTGTCGCAGCAATCGCCTCTCCGACGTTTTCTGGAGTTAGACCGCCCGCTAGCAGCCAAGGAACGCCGGGGTCAAATCCGTCCAAAAGCGACCAATCCATCGCGGCGCCGTTGCCGCCGGGATTATCGGCATCTTCGGGCGGTTTCGCATCAATCAGAAACCGGTCCACGCGCCATTGGTCGAGCGTTTCGAGCTCGTCCTCATTGGCGACGCCAACGGCGCGCCACAGCTCGCATATGCCGGTGCAATCGCGCCACCAGCGCAAGACTTGATCTGGAGTTTCTTTGCCGTGCAACTGTATGGCGTCAGGCTCAATCTCGTGCAGGACATCTTCGAATAGGTCTTCATCAGGATCGACGAGCAGGATCACCGATTGCAGGCCGAGGTCTTGCGCAAACTCGGACAAGGCGCACACTTCATCCAATCCGTTTTCGCCTTCACCCAGCAGATTGCGCGGGCTTTTCGGATAAAGCACAAAGCCAACCCAATCCGCGCCAGCCTCAGCAGCGGCGCGAACATGGGCTGTATCTTTCAAGCCGCAAATCTTTACGTGTGCCATGGCGCGTCTCGTGCGTGGCGCACGCTGCGAAGTCAAGCGCAATCGCCATACAAACCAGGGTCCATGTGCGAAACTCTGGATTACTCCTGTCCGAAGCCAAGTGCATTGATCAGACTGCGAGCGGTGTTTTGGTCAAACTTGGCTCTGAGTTTGATATACGGACCTTCGTTACGATATCTCGCCGCTTCGAAATCCTCATCCTCAAAGCCTGAGACATTGTAGCCAAGGCTCACCCAGACATTGTCTTTCGGGCTGACGCCAATGCTCGGCCCGAATGACCACGCGGTGGTGCCAGAACCATCATTCGAGGACCAAGTGGTCTGCAGGCCGACATCCAGTGTTTTGGTTACGTCATGGCGAATCTCTGCCCCGATCAGATTGGTCGTGCCCGACGCGCTAGCGCCCTCGAACTCCGCATCGACATGTTTGATGCCATGATAGACCGAGATCTGAGTTTGATCGGTGACCATCGCATTAACGGCGAGATTGTTGACGATCTTCGAGCGCTCTTGAACGCCTTCCTCATTCGATTGGCCGATGTCGAGCCGGTTCAAAACCACCAGACCCTCGCCGCGGGGGCGCCAGGCCGCACCAATCCGCAGATCAGTTTCGGTGCGGTCAGCTTGACCGTCTAGCGTCTCGTCCTGGTGACGGGCCGCGGCTGAGAAGGACAGCGTTTTGGTAATCTCCCGCGCGCCACCAAGCACGGCGACCAAACGGCTGCCTGAAGCGCTGTCACGGGCTTCGACCCGGGCTGATCCCGCCATGCTTTCGGTTTGATAGCTGGCGCCAAGATAAGCGGACGTATAGGCTTCTGCCTGGGTCAGCGGGCTGCGGACACCATCCTCGAGCGGGCTGATCGCAGCATCGGCGGTTGGGTCAAGCGGCTCATCGCCGCCATCGACATTTGCCCGGCGAGCGAGGCCGCCGCCAACCGTCCAGGCTTCATTGACCTGCCACACTTGGTCGACACCGACAGTGGCTCCGATGCGCCGTCCGCTATCGCCTGTGATCATGTCCGTGCTGGCGCGAACCTGTGTTCCGCCACTTGGTTCCCAGGTCAGGCCCGCAACCGTGTTTTGGCCTGATGATGTCGCCCCATTGGTCACTTCGTGCCGCAGATTAGCGGTGACGCGTTTACCGAGCGTCTTGTCGACGCCAAACACAGCTCGACCCGGGAAGAGCGACGCCTCGTCATTGCTGTCGCCGCCGACTTGGATCGGTTCTTCCCAGACGGCGCTGATTGAGAGGCCTTGATCGACAAAAGTCTTGCGCAAGCCCGCGAGGAGCAAGACCGACTGGCGAGGCTCAGCAACTTGGCCAAAGTCTTCAGAAACCGCGCGCAGGCCAGCGCTGATGCCAAAGGTTTGGCTGTCTTGCTGCACAACCACGTCCGCCACTTGCCGCTCTGAGCCTTGGCTGAGATTGGTTTCTTGATAGGCTTGTGCGGTCACGCGCCGTTCAGTTCGGTCGGATCCATCTTCGCTTACTTTTGATCCAATTTCAGCACTCAGCTCTGCGCCAATCCGGCGGACCGCGTTGGTCGAAGAGGTTTGCTGCCCCAATCCGAAGCCTTCTTCCTCTTCGCGAATATACCCCGTGGCGAGGATTTTCTCGGTCCGGTGTTGCGCGACCAACAGAACGGCGTCTGATGTTTCCTTTCCGAGGTCGGAATCGGTTTCGGTTCTGGCAATTTCCGCGCGAACTTCAGTATTGTCGCTTAGGCGCAGGGTTAGATCTGCGGCTGCGAGATTAGAGCCATCAGTTTCGAGAGATCCTGAATCCTCTTCGTGGATTAAGGTTGCGCCAGCTTGGATCGCGCCATCCAGGAAGCGCTTCTCGGCCCGAACCCCCGCCGTGATGCCGCGTTCTGCGGCTTCGGTCGTTTCATAGTCGACCACGATCACGTTCGGATTAAGCGCCGCATCGGTCGCTGACACAGGTTGCCGGAAGAATAGTTCGCCCGTGACATAGTCGATTTCATAATCGCTATAGCGGTTCAGCAAACGCTCGCTGAGGATGATATCAGGACGCAGCCTGTCGCGGGTTTCGATCTTAATCACTTCGGAAGATCGGACCAATGGCGCGACACTCAGCCGGTACGGTCCTGACGTGCCATCGGCAGCGAACTCGTCCTTGATGAAGCTTTGATTGGTTTCTGAGGCGAAGGCTGTGAAGGAAGTGTCCTCGCTCTCATAATCAGCCTTTAGGCCTGAGAGACGGCGCGTATAGCGGCCAAGTTCGGTCTCGGTAAAGCCGGTTTCATAGTCGCCAAACAGCGCCTGAAACGTGTTTTTCTCAAGCTTCACATAGACCGGATATTGGCTTTCGGCATTATTATACTGCCAGGTCCGGTCGCCATAGAGCGTGTAATAGGCATTCGGATCGATCTCGTCGAACACTTCACGGTCCTGCTGGCCGTGGCGTTTGGATGTATCGACGGCAAGAGTGAGCAACCAATCACCCTTGATGACGCCTTTGGCGAAGAAGGCGACCCGGCCATCGCTGGACAATTCTTCTACGCCACGTCCTACAGACCCTTCTAGCCGCGAGGCCATGCCTTCGGCTTCTGCGAGTCCGACAAGTATCCAGTCACGCTTTTCCGGCGCCAGCCAAACATCTATGTCCTCAAAGCTGCCGTCTTGAAGCAAAACCTGTAGCCGAACGCGGCCAGATTCCAAGGTCGGTTCTAACTCCACATGTGCGATGCCATTAGCGCCAACGCGGACACCTGAAACCGCTGAGAAGGCAGCATTCACAGGGGCTTCAAACTCTTCCTCAGCTTCATGCGCCAGACGATACGGATCGGCGACGCTGATCTCGACCAAACGGCCTTCATGGACAGGATTGCCGTCCCCGTCCTCAAGTCGGATGGCAACACGCGGTTTGTTTCGACCATCAGCAACCAGGAGAGATTGGTCATCCACATGGGTCGCGCGGCTAACTTCATCCACAAACCAGACTTTGCGGATGCTTTGGTCAATCATTTCACCTTCAGCGTCATATAATCGAGCGACGAAAACATTCTCACCCCGCTGAATATCGACGCCCGACCAGCGAGAGATCGCAACTTCGCGGGTCGCAGAGAGATCCTTACCGGAATAGTTCAGGCCGGGTACGGGGCGACCATTGAGATCCAGACGCACACGTTCTCTTGGTCCATGCAGAAGACCCAGATTAACCGATCGACCTTGAGGCGCTTGGTCGGTCGCCGGATAGACCCATTCGAGACCAGATGGAGTCTGGGCGTTCAGCCATTGCTTGTCGTAAAGCTCTTCATCGCGAGTTTTTGCGACGTCTTGTTCGACGGGTTTGGAGACCGCGTCCGTTTTGCGCAGATAGAAATTCGCGCGCCAAATTGAACCGCCTTGCGCGTCGACAAATTTGGACAAAGCGCTGCCCGCATAGCGTGTGTTTTCTTCGCAAATGACAGGCTCGTATCCGGCTGGCAATGTGGCTTCATCGACTTGAACGACATGTGTTCCAGGTCGAATGCCTTCAAAGTGGAACTGGCCATTTGCATCCGTGACGACATAGCGGCCGGTTTCCATATAAAGCCGAACACCAGGAACGCCGTTCCCTTCAAGGATCGATCTTGACCAGGCTTCATCGGGACGACAGGCCGCTTCTGCCACGCGTCCAATAATCGTCAAACGCGAGGTCAGAAGATCTTCTTCAATATAGACCGCCGCATCGGCGCGATTGGAGATCGCAGCGCCGGCCCCGTTCACAGCAATCACCGTGTTGATCGCGTCCCCGAGTGAGGCATTTGGACCGACCGATGTGAGATAAGTGAGCTGAACAGACTCGCCCGGAGCCAAGAGACCGACGGCGAAGGTCAATTCTTGGCCATTTGCCGAGATCTCCGGCGCAGCCCCTGCGACACCGTTGATCCTGAGGGATCCTGCCGTGTAGCGAAATCCAGGCGGCAAAGTATCTTGGACCAAGACCGGGGCGCCGAGCGCGCCTGCATTATCTAGATCGACGGTGTAACCGACAAAATCCCCAATAAAGGCCTGCGAGACCGATGCGCGCTTGGAAATGTTTAGGTCGGTCGCTGGGTCGAGCGGGATATCCAGGCTGAGTGGGCCAGTTGTGGTGACTTCAAACTCAGCCGCAAACGAGGCGTCAGTCCAAATATCAAACGGAGCATTTGGGAGGTTCTGAAGCTCTCCTTCCGCGCGCGCCGATGGGAAATCGTAGCCCGCTGGCGTCTCGACCTGGAGCCGGTAGCGACCGGGCATCAAAACCGGGAAAAGGAATGTGCCGGTAGAGGCCTGATAAGACAGACCATTTGAGTCTGCGGCGGCTGTGCCCGATTCGACAGTTGATGGAAACGCGCCACTGCCATCAATCGCCATCACCTCAGCAGGTGCGCCTGTTGCGGCATCGACAATTGTGATGCGCGCGCCATCGAGCAAAGTGCCGTTTGTGCTATCAAAGACCCGACCAAACGGATCGATAAGTGCCGTATCGACTGACACTTCTGTGGCGTCAAACTGGTCGATATAGGTTGCTGTGAGTTGAGTATTTTGCGGCGCTGTTAGCGTGTCATCGAAGCGCGGCGTTGTGGCGGCTGTGCTTGGGAAAAACCCATAGAAATGCCCAGAATCAGGTTCATCTTCATAGAGCTGAAGCGTGATCTCGTCACCGCTATCTGCGGTCACCGTAATGACGACGGTTTCAATCCGATCTGAATTGCCATTCTGGCCTAAGTCCACAACTCGAACGACGATTAATTCACCAGAGAAATAGGTTTCTGCGGGAACCAGAGAGGTCGGTGTCGATGTGTCGAGAGGCTTTTGCTGAAAGACAGAGACCACGCCGAAGGATTGAAAGGGACCGTTCAGTGCGCCGGATGGACTGTAGTCAGATCCATTCAGGTTGACCCGGATGGCATCCGGTGCGTTTTCGATAATCCTGAAGAACTCAATCTCAGACGGCGTACGCCGCGGCTGGATCGTAAACTCGGCCGTATTGGTTGGGAAAGAGAGTGTGCCCGCGCCAGCATCTTGAGAAATAATCGCTGTATTGGATACACGGTCGCCAATATCAGCCATAGCCGATAGCGACACTGCCGTCATTGCGAAGCAGGCAAACGCAAGCCACCGCAAACCGGCTACGATGCGCTTCCACCCGAAGCTCATCCCCGATTCTCCACCATCATGCGGGTGACCTCTTTTGGGTCTATCCGCGAACTCAATAAATTGGGCTGATCTATCGCCGCCCTATACGAAAGACCCTATCGGAGTATGGTTACTATTCTCCTTACAGAGCTCTGATAATTCGATGGAATTTAAGAAATTTGCATGAAATTTCGCGGGTTTTCGTTTCCATTTTGCACGGGCCCAAATAGAAAAAGCCCCGGCGTTTTGGAAACGCCAGGGCTTTGGTCTTTTAGGCTTGGGCGGCGTTTATTTGACTTCAGCGCGGATGACGATTTGTCCAACTTCACCGGCGGCCAGAGTCGCATCGGAAAGTTGGATCACACAGGTCGTCGTGCCGTTACAATCGCTCTCAGCTGGCGTCGTTGGCACGGTCAGCGTTGGTCCAGAGCCGCCGATACCTGAATCATCTTCGAAACCGGTCGTCGTTGTGGTCGCAAGGCTTGCCGCGACGAACGAGACTTCGGCTGGCAGAACATCGTCAATCACAAGATTGGTTGCGGTTGCCGTGACACCATTATTCTGAACCTGGATCACATATTCAACACAAGATCCTGGCACCGCTTTGGCATTCGGTTCAGCTACAGCCGTGTCACAGTCGGTGAGTCCAACAAATGGATCATCCGTGCCTGGCTCTTTAATCACGGTTACGGTTTTCGTCGCCGTCAAATCCGCCGCTTCGACCCGAATGATGCCGGTAGCTGCAAACAAACCGTCCGCAACGCCGGATGTTTCGGCCGCAGCAACACCAACGCCGTCCGCGAGGACGTTTTGAGCTAAGCCGGTCAGCACATTGGCGCCGCCCGACGCCGCTGTGACTTCACCTGGCGTGGCAGAGGCTTCGATTAAGAAGGCCGTTGGGTCCCGAACCTCAGCGACCAGTGTGATATCATCAGATGTCGTATCCGCGAGTCCTGCGGGCACCGTGCCCTGCACTTGAACGAAGACGCGCACACCTTTTGGGACATCGGTTGTAAACGCGGCGGATCCCGCGGCGGTTCCAATCGGTGTCTCGGTCAAGACTGTATAAGCGCCATCATCATCGGTGCCGTTATCATTGGCATCGACCAAATAGCGGACAATTACGCCGGTGGCATCAAAGGTGCTCGCCCCTGAGTCCAAATCAGCAATTGAGAAAGAGAAGGCGGCTGTATCATTGCCTTCGTTCAAAACCTCAAATGTCAAAGTCGCATCCACACCTGCCGCGGTTGCCAGCGTGCTATTGGTTGCGGTGACGATCAGGTCGATTTTCCGGTCGACCGTGAACAATGTTGGTATCCCTTGCACGGTTGCACCGGCTGGAGGGCTCACATTGTCATTGGTGATGATGGGTTGCGCGGTGCCGGAGACACTATAGCTCAACTCAAATGTGTTCGAAACCGAGGTTCCGGCTTCTGTTAGATCATTTGCTGCATGCGCAGCTCCGGCCAGGCCAAGGCATACCGCCGCGGCCAGGCTTGAACGGAGGGAAACCCCCCGCACCTGTGAATAGCTCATTTTCGCCCGCTCCAATTATATTTTTTTAAAGCTCGGGCTGAGCCTGACACAGAACTCTTAACATCATCCAAAAGCTAATGGGGAAGGTGAAATTTTACCTATCGGCAGGTCGAAGCGGCCCGGTCAATCGCGGCAGACGAACCCTTCAGAGAAAAATGATAGGTCACGCGGGTGTTGCGCGATGAGGTGGCTTCAACGCGCAGCTCGCTGCCGCGCTTGAGCTGGCGGACCAGTTTCGCATCATCATTATCCTGGGCAAAAGCTTCGCGCCCGACGCCGAACAAGGCCCAGTCAGAGCGGCCAATTTTCGCTTTACCTGGCAAGTCACCGCGCAACTCATACCCGACTTTTAAGCTCGGTTGGTTGCGGGCTTTGCCGGACTGCCAGTTGGATACATAGAACCACACATCGCCATGGTCGGCGGATTTTGGCGCTTTGTCCGTAGCTTGCGTCGCCGCATAACACAGGCGCTCGCCGCCGACATTTTCGGTGAAGACCACCCAGTCTGAATATTGCCGCACAACTGATGGATTCGCTGAGGCCGCTAGTAATTGGGCGCCAAAAACCGATCCAAGAAGGGCAAGAGCAAGCCGGTGCATATAAACTCTCCTACATGCAATAAAATATATAGCCAGGGGTCAAATTCTTATGTAATGTCCTTAGGGCTGAAATAAGACACACTAGATTAACGGGCGATTATGAGTTTGTTGTCTCGCAAAGGTTGCAATCCTTCCGGTATGAGCGCTTTATACGTGTGTGAAGCGACACAGGGGAAACAGGTGTCCCTCGAGACCACTGGCAGCGATCCATCCGAACGCGAACGATTGGCCGATTGCGTCGAGCAAATCGCCAGCGCGCAATCGCGTCCAGCCTTCGCCACGGTGTTCGAATATTTCGCCCCACGCTTGAAAAGTTATTTGATGCGTTTGGGCAGCGATGCCTCTGCAGCGGAAGAAATTATGCAAGAGGTGATGCTCAATGTTTGGCGCAAAGCCGGTCAGTATGATCGCCGCCAAGCCTCTGTTTCAACATGGATCTTCCGAATCGCGCGGAACCGGCGGATCGACACGCTGCGCCGGAACAATAAGCCCGAACTCGATGCGCAAGATCGGATGCTGCAACCGGCCGAGGCCGAACAACCTGATATCACCGTCAATCGCGTACAATTAGAAGCGAGAGTTCGCGACGTGATTGAAACGCTACCAGAGGAACAACTCGTCCTCCTGAAGGCTGCTTTCTATGAAGGGCTTTCACACTCTGAAATTGCAAAGACCTTTGGGTTGCCACTAGGCACTGTGAAGTCGCGTATTCGGCTTGCTTTCATGCGTTTGCGTGGCTCCTTGGAACGCGATCACTGAGTATATGACTGCAATCTGGAGCTGCATTTGCTTGACGATAACCTTGATCCGACAATATCGCCAAAACTGAGGGATAGTTTCGAGGAGCGCGCGACGCCAATGGGCAAAGCGACAATCAACGATTTTGGCGAAGTTTATAGCAGCTATGGCGCAGGCTGCTTAGACCCAGCGTTTTGTCTATTGGTGGAAACCCAATCGGCTTTGCGTCCTGAAGTCGCGCGCGCTGTCGCGCGGGCTGAGACGATTGCTGGCGTGTTCTTGGAAACCGAACAACGCGTCGCGGTTAGCGCGAACGCGATGGATAAAGCGTTTGCGATGATTGATGCGTTCGAGGCGGATGGTCGTCCCGATGCGCGTGCCCAAGCTGTGCACATGGCGGGAGAAGGCCTCGATGAGCTTCTCGACCTGCCAGAACCGCTTCGGGAAACCGCGCTGACTTCCTTCCAAACCAATAAATGGCAAGGCCTAACCCAAGGCATTCGTCGCCTCAAACTCGAGGCCGGAAGCGATGCGGAAGTTGAGCTCTACCGAATTGAACCCGGCTGCACGGTTCCCAAGCATAGTCATAAAGGCAGCGAGTTTACCCTAGTGGTCTCAGGCGGCTTCAGTGATGAAAGCGGATCGTTTGGGCCTGGTGATATCAGCCTTAAAGGCCCGAAAGATATCCATCAGCCGACCGGCGACATGGATGGTGTCTGCTATGCGCTTGCCGTGCGAGATGGCGGGTTGAAATTTACCGGTGTGATGGGCCTGATCCAACGTCTGGTCGGACAGTAATTAGCGAACAATCTCAAATTTTCGGGTCTCAAACACAGTAAGCACTTGTTTGAGGTCGCGCCCGCGTTTCAAAATCTGTCCTTGCGCCCCGAGCACAGAATAGGCACCTTGCATGCGCGCGAGTGCGGGTGTCTTTACCACAGTCCAATTTGGGGTCTCAGCATGTCGCCGGAAGATCGCAAACACCGCCTGGTCCTTATGCGCCCCAACTGCATAATCTTTGGCTTGTCCAGACATGACCAAGCGGCCATAGACATCAAGAATTAGGTTCATTTCGCTGCGTTGGAACGCGATTTTTGGCTTTCGCTGCGTTTTTTTGAGAGGCGTTATTTTGCTCATGAAGCGCGTATTCGTTACAGTTACCAAAGTCGTGACGCTTTTTTAATACGGAATTGGGCAGTTTTGCCTAATTCACGCCTTGCCGCGGTCACCGATTACGATCAGTTTGCAATTGTCGGGCGGCGAAGTCTAGCAGTCTTTCCGGACCCATCAGCCCCCCCAGCCCCCCGGGGCGACTGTTTTGAGCCGCTCGACACACATTTCCTACAAACGAAACATTAAAGACCGCGCTCCGAAAAGAGAATGGTTCGCTATGCATGAACAGAAATTTAGCTGCACGTGCTTGGTGATCCCTTTACTGGCCTGCGCTAACGAATGAGGTTAACCGACTTCTGGTAACAGACTGCGACCCATAAATGCTCGAGCTTCAAAATCTGGAAAAAGCGTTTGAAGATCATGTCGCAGTGGCCGGCTTGAGCTTTGCTTTGGAGAAAGGCGAAGTGCTCGGCTTTCTCGGCCAGAACGGCGCGGGTAAATCGACAACAATGCGAATGATTGCTGGCGTGCTTGAGCCCGATACTGGCGACGCGATCGTCAATGGTCATTCGATTACCTCAGCCCGTCGCGCGGCGCAGAGCCAAATTGGCTACCTCCCTGAAGGCGCGCCGCTTTATCGCGATATGACGCCGCTCACATTTCTACGCTTCATGGCCGATGCGCATGATTTGAAACGTGGTGAGCGAAAGAACGCTGTCGATCGCGTGATTGCCGATGCCCGGATCGCCAATGTGACAGGACAACGAATTGCTTCGCTCTCTAAAGGGTATCGTAGGCGGGTCGGCCTTGCGGCGGCGCTGATCCATGATCCGCCAGTGCTCTTGCTGGATGAACCAACTGATGGCCTCGACCCGATCCAAAAGCGCGCCGTGAGGGCGCTGGTGGCGCGAATGGCACCGGAAAAAGCGA
Source organism: Hyphomonas sp. ske169 (assembly GCF_056850855.1). Lineage (NCBI taxonomy): Bacteria > Pseudomonadati > Pseudomonadota > Alphaproteobacteria > Hyphomonadales > Hyphomonadaceae > Hyphomonas > Hyphomonas sp. ske169. The sequence goes on from NZ_CP096146.1 coordinate 2,039,605, forward strand.
TCCTGATCTCAACCCACACTTTGGACGAAGTGCCCGCCATGTGTTCGCGCGTGATTGTGATCGACAAAGGCCGTGTGGTTGCTGATGAAACGCCGGAGAATCTGGCGAAAAGCAAACCGGGCGGACTGGAAGAAGCGTTTATTGATCTCGCTGATAGTCGCGTGGTCGCGTCATGATCGCGATCGATTGGCATGGACTGTTTACCGGCATCCGCGCGGCTTGGCGGCGCGAGATCTCTGCCTATTTCGCGACGCCGCTAGCTTATGTATTTGTCGCGATCTTTCTCTTGGTGCTCGGCATCTTTACCTGGGATCTTTCCCGCTTCTTCGATACGGGCGCGGCGGATCTTGGCCCCTTCTTCTACTGGCATCCTTGGCTCTTCATGTTGTTCATGCCGGCGCTCGCGATGCGGCTCTGGGCCGACGAGGTCAACCAAGGCACTTCAGAACTATTACTGTCTTTACCGGTCAGTCTGTCAGGATTGGTGATTGGCAAACTCCTGGCGGCATGGACGGTCGCGGCACTGGCGCTTGTTTTGACCTTTCCCTGGTGGATCGCCGTGAATGTGCTCGGCCCGGCCGATAATCCAGCCATTGCGCTGACCTATTTCATGAGCCTGATCATGGCCGGGGCTTATCTCGCCATTGGTGCAGCGGTGTCGGCTTTGACCAGAAGCGCGGTGCTTGCCTTCATTATCGGTGTGCTGGTGGCGTTCATTCTAACCGCTGCGGGCTGGCCGCTTGTTTCAGGCGCGATTGCAAGCGCCCTCGGACCTGAAGCTGGAGACGCCGTCGCGCAATTTTCCTTCGTCACGCATTTTGAAACCGCCCAGCGCGGCGTGCTCGAGCTGCGCGGCCTATTTTTCTATTTTGGCTTTATTGCGGTGTGCATCACGCTCAACACGCTGTTTATCGGCCACAGACGGGGAGGTGCTCAATGAGCCCGCGCCGTTATCTTATTGCCGCGACTTTTTTGTTGGCGGCAATCTTCGCCGCCGCGAACTTGCTCGCGCAATCGATGTTGGCTGGTGCCCGCGCAGATTTCACTGAGAACAATCTCTACACGCTTTCAGATGGCACCAAATCGACCCTGTCCTCCTTGTCAGAACCGATTGATCTTACATTTGTTTACACGCGCAGCGTCGGCCAAGAGTTTCCAGCCGTTCGCGCTTATGCCGTGCGGGTCCGCGAATTGCTCGAAGCTTATGCGACCCTTGGCGGCGCCGATATTCGCTTACGCGAGATTGATCCTGCACCCTTCTCTGAAGCCGAGGACGAGGCTCTGGCTGCCGGCCTTGTCGCGGTCGACACGAATGGCGGCGACCCGCTGTATTTCGGTCTGATCGGTCGCAATGCGGTTGATGATGAGCGCGTCATCCCGTTTTTGGCGCCTGAGCAAGAGACCAGTCTCGAATATGATGTCACGCGCATGATTGCCCGGCTCGATCGGCCAGAACCGGCGCGCGTGGGCCTACTGTCCACACTGCCCGGTATGAGCGCGCTGACCGATGAGGCGGGCTATTCTTTGCGCCGCGAAATGGCGAAGACGTTCACGGTTGAGCTGATCGAAGAGAATTTCGTCGAGCTGCCCGGTGAAATCGATGTCCTCATGCTGGTCCATCCGCCAGAACTGACGCCTTGGCAGCTCTGGCAGATAGACCAATTTATCCTGCGGACCGGCCGGGCGCTGATCCTGCTCGATCCTGCGGCGAAGACGGCGCAAGGCACGGGGCCGTTCAATATGACGAACCGCCAGATCCGATCTGATTTAGATCACTTTGTTGCGGTCTGGGGCGTGCGCCTCGCCGATGATGCGGTCGCTGACACGGAAACAGCGCTTTCGATTGAGGCAGATGCCGGTGAGGGCCGGACCACGGTTCTGCAACACCCGCTCTTTCTGGCGGTGCCGCCAAGCTTGATGTCGCGCGACAGCATTGTCACCGCGGATCTTGGCCGAACGGTCAATCTCGGCGCGCCGGGTCGGTTGATCTTGTCCGATGGAGCGCCGGGCACGCGTGAAATTTTGATGCAAACAGGCCCTGCCCCCAGCGCCATTCCAGCTGAGCGCGCCGCTGTTGAGATTTCTGCTGGTGACGCGATTGGGCTGTATCAAGCCAGCGATCTTGGGCCTGCGCCCCTGGCTGTCCGGGTTTCTGGGCCCCTGATTAGCGCTTTTCCAGACGGTGCGCCTTTGCCCGATATTCCAGATGATCCGATCTATGCGGAACTTGCGCGCGCTGCTGCCGCGGAAGCGCCGCCGCATATGACCACTAGCGCTGTGGATGCAGATATCATCATCCTGTCTGATGCTGATATGCTTGATGACGGCCTCTATCTCGACTTGCAAAGCGGTATCGCGTTTGCCGACAATGCGACCTTCATCTTGAACGCGCTTGATAGCCTCTCGGGCGGCTCTGAATTAATGAGTCTGCGCGCCCGCGCCCCGGGGCGGCGGGCTATGGAAACGGTCGACCGCATGCGAGAAGAAGCTCAAGCACAATTCTTCAGTGAGCAAGCGCGTCTCGAAAGCCGCCTCGCTGTGTCGCAGCAGAGGCTTGAGGAATTACAAACGGTTGGCGCCACGGGCGGCTTCTTTGATGGCGATATCAATGCCGAACTCAGCGAAGCCGAACGCGACGAGCTTGCGCGCTTGCGGGACGACATCGTCACAACGCGGAGCCGGTTGCGGCAAATCGAACGGGATTTTCGATCTGACATCGATCAACTTGAACTGCAGCTGCGTCTATTCACCATACTGACCGGGCCGCTGCTCATGGGCGCTTTGGGATTGCTTCTGTTTTTCCGGCAACGGAGAGGGTCGGAAGCATGAGCAGGATCCATCAAAATAGCCGCCGGAAATCTGTTCTGATCTTGCTTGTTGTCGCGGTCGGACTTTGGGTCTTACTCGGCCTGACCCACTTAACCACAAGTCCGCCAAGCGCGTCCCATAATCGCATGGGCGAGCCGATCTTGGCGGGTTTTGGGGCGCAACGCGCCGAGGCCCAGCGCATTCGGTTCACATTGGCGGATGAAAGTTACACGCTGGAACGCACGGCGGCGGGATGGGTGATGGCAGAGACTGGCGGTTATCCAGTGCGCAGAGATCGTATTGCGGAGCTAGCGGGTGGGCTCGAAACGCTCAGCTTTGATGTCCGCCGAACCGATGATCCGTATAAGCATGACCGGCTCGGACTTGGGGATCCGACCGAGGGCGGCAATGGCGTCCTTTTGGAAGTCTTTGGTCCAGAGAATGCGCTGACTCAAAGCGTGGTCATCGGGCGCAAAAATGAAGATCTATACGTCCGCAATCCCGGCGAGACCCAGACGTTCCGTGCGGATGGGTCGCTGCCGCCCTTCTACAATCGCCGCGCATGGTTGGATCTCAGCATAGCGGAAATAGATCCAGCTGCGATCCGCTCAGTTCGTATTACAGATTCGTCGAATCGATCGCTCTACTTGCGGCGCGCGGAAGGTAATGATGCGCGCAGTTTCCGGCCGGCGCCGCCCAACCAGAATGATCGTCTGATCTCTCGCCTTGCGGCCTCATCTACCGCTTTAGCCATCACGCGCCTGACACCTCAAGATGTGAAACCGGCCGCAGATTTGATCAATGCGCCAATCGCGCGGCATATCAGCGAGACCTTTGATGGGCTCGAGATTGATTTACAGGCCTTTCGCGAGCCGAACGGGTTTTGGGTGACCCTCCGCGCGGTTGAAGCTGGTGAAGGGGCAAGGCGCGCAGAGGCCATCAACGCCAAGGCCGAGGGTTGGGCGTTTCGGATTTCAGATTATGATTTCCAGGACTTAACCCCTAGCGTGACCAGCATTGTTGAGCCCGCGCCCTTAGCGCCCTGATAAGCGCATGCCGATCCGCATAACGGGCATCGCGATCGCTACCAGCATTTTCTCAAGTGGCGACCGCGCGAACTTCCTGAAATACGTCACCAAACTATCGGCTTTATGCTTCGCCACCGTTTTTGATGAGGCGTCGGAGGTCGATCCAAAATGCAGCGCACCCGCGTTTGGATCATACATCACAGTGCCGCCCGCTTCGCGGCAGCGGCGACAGAGATCCACATCCTCGACATGCAGAAAATAGGCTTCATCAAATCCGTCCAACACCGCCAGACTGGCTTTTGAGGTGAGAAAGAACGCGCCGGAAATAACTGGCATTTCAACCGCGTGCTCCGGCGGCGGTGTTTGTTCTAGAGTCCAAGTGTTCATCCCCGCCAGGCTGGCTGCGGCGCGCCAGAGGGTCAATTCTCGACGCCGGGCACCGCGAGTCTCGTGCCCCCACAGATCGAAGATTTTTCCGCCAACAATCCAGGGGGTTGGCAGGACTGCAGCAACGCTCTGCATCGATGGAACTGACCCGCGCCGAATCACGGCATCTGGATTAATTACCAGGATTTGCTCCTGCGCGGTGGTTTTAACCCCGAGATTTACGCCAGCGCCAAAGCCGATATTGCCATGTCCCGTGATCAGACTGACTGTGTCGCATTTGGCTTCAAACGCCCTCAACCAGTCTAGCATGTCCGGCGGATTGCCATTGTCGACAATGACCACGTCACCCACATCCGGATCGGCGCTGAGCGCATAGAGGCACTCTTTCAACCGCACGCCTGTTTTATAAGTCACGACAATGACGGAAACACTGGTCATGCCGCCTCGCTGGTCTGTCCGTCATGGCGGGCTTGTAAATAAATCACCGCCGCCGCCAAGATTACCGATCCCCAAAAGGCCTCATTCCACATGCTGTAGGCGAAACTGCAAATCGCGACACAGACACCAATCAGGCCCGCAGCAGCATAGCGCGAGATTGAGGTCCATGCCGAAGGGGGCGGCAAGCGCCAGCCTAGAAAGACCAAAAAAGCGGCAACCAGCGCGGCGCCGATCAAGCCTGTCTCGGCCCAGACTTGCAGCGACATATTGTGGGGGTGGCTGGGTATGACCCGATAGACTTCCCAAGCATATTCGGCCCCATAGCGCGCGCTGGCATCAGCGAGCCATTCTGGGTGATCCCCAAATTTGTCTTGCCACCCTTGCGAGGCTTCGGGCCCATGTCCGATAATCGGCGACTCGGCGATCTTGGTGCCGACCAGCTCCCATGAATAAGACCGCGAAAAGAAGGATTTTGGCAGCGGAATGCCAAGGTCGCGCAGCCGTGCGATCAAGCCCGAGAAAATCAGGGGCGCGGCTAGGACATAGGCGGCAAGGGTACCAAATATGATCTTGAACCCGCCTTCTTGGTAGCGTTTTACGATTGCCATCGTGACCAGCATGAGACCGACGCCCATCAAAGCGGTCTGGGTGCCGGTGAGGGCAAATGCCAGGAAGGAAACAGCCCCAAGCGCAATCGCCATATAGGTTGATTTTGGTGCGGGGCCGCGCTGCCACAGCCAAGCCAGCAAAAACGGTAAAAGCATCAAAAACGCATTGGCGTTTCGCATGATGTTTTGCGGCATTTCGCTCACTGGATCGCTGATCGGCGCGAGCAGCGCTAGCACTTGCGCCATGAACAGAGCGGTGATGACGACACCGCCAAATTGCACCCATCCGGCGCCAACAATAACCTTTAAACTTCGGGTCGCCGCGCCAGAACCAACAGACTGAAGCGCAACAAAAACCCCTAAGCCTGCGAGCGCAGTCAGCGCAAATCGGATGCCCGGCATTTCGAGCGAGAACGATCCGGACCCGACATCACCCACAAATAGGCCCTCGGCATCCGGCCCCCAGAGACTTGCGATGACGACCCAAAGCGCAAAGGCCGTCCCAGTTAGGAATAGACGATCAATGTCCGGACGGCGGGCGAAGAACAGGCCCAAAAGCGCCGCGATCGCGACTGCGGCCGAATAACCCTGCGCACCCATATAAGCGATGATGGGCCAGAGAACGAGCATGGCCGCAAGGATCGGCGCGAACGTTCGCTGGCCCAAACGCATTTAGGCGATCTCTTCGCGCTTAAGATCAGGCGCGAGCGCTTCTTGCACGAGCATCGCTTTGCCTTCATCGAGCGTCACGATTTCTTGCGCCTTCGAACCAAACCGGCGGAGTGCCATCTTTCGCTCTTCGGCTTCACGCTGACCAACCACCGCGATCACCGGCACTTTTTGCACCGAGTGTTCACGTACTTTGTAATTGATCTTCTCTGACCGAAGATCGGTTTCGACCCGTAAGCCAGCCGCGCGTAGCTCTTCGGCGACCTGTTCGGCATAAGCGTCAGAGCTCTCCGAAATCGTCGCGACAACGACTTGCACGGGCGCTAACCAGAGCGGGAATGCACCTGAAAATTCCTCAATCAGGATGCCAAGGAACCGCTCCATCGATCCGAGGATCGCGCGGTGAAGCATGACCGGACGTGCCTTCTCGCCGCTTTCGGCCGTATATTCCGCGCCAAGCCGTTCGGGCAATACGAAATCAAGTTGCAACGTTCCACATTGCCAGACTCGGCCAATCGCGTCGGTGAGTTGGAACTCGAGTTTCGGCCCATAAAATGCGCCTTCGCCCGGCATGATCTCATAGGGCAGGCCGGTATGTTTGATCGCTTCTTCAAGATCGGCCTCAGCGCGATCCCAAATCTCGTCAGAACCAGCGCGGACGTCTGGCCGTGTCGAGAGTTTGACGGCGACATCCGTAAAACCGAAATCGTCATAGACGCTTTGTAACAAAGCGCAAAAACGCTCTGTCTCTGAGATGATTTGATCCTCGCGACAGAAAATGTGCGCGTCATCCTGGGTGAATTGGCGGACACGCATAATGCCGTGCAGGGCGCCGTGCGGTTCGTTGCGGTGGCAGCAGCCGAACTCCGCGAGCCGCAATGGCAGATCGCGATAGGATTTCTGGCCCGATTTGAATACTTCGACATGTGCCGGGCAGTTCATCGGCTTAATCGCCATCAGTTTCGCGTCGGCGGGGACTTTCACCTCACCTTCGCCATCGGGAATGAAGTCGGGCACGACGAACATGTTCTCGCGGAACTTGCCCCAGTGGCCGGACTTCTCCCATTGCGCGGCGTCCATTAGCTGCGGTGTCTTGATCTCATCATAGCCTTCCTCGGCAAGGCGCCGACGGATATAGGCCTCGACCTGCAACCAAACCTGGAAGCCTTTCGGGTGCCAGAACACAGACCCGGCGGCGGCTTCACCATCGAGGTGGAACAGATCGAGCTGTGTCGCGAGCTTACGATGATCGCGCTTTTCCGCTTCTTCCAAGCGATTCAAATAGGCCTTGAGCTCTTTCTCATTGGTCCAAGCCGTGCCGTACATGCGCTGTAGCATTTCATTATTGCTGTCGCCGCGCCAATAGGCACCGGCCAGCTTCATCAGCTTGAACGCTTTTGGCAATTTGCCAGTGCTCGGCAAATGCGGCCCGCGGCACAAGTCGAACCAATCGCCTTGCTTATAGACCGTAATCGCCTCGCCGGGCGGGATGATGTCATCAATGATCTGAGCTTTGTAATCCTCGCCGATCGATTTGAATGTCTCGATGGCTTGGTCCTTGTCCCAAACTTCGCGCACGATCGGATAATCGGCATCGACAATCTCGGCCATTTTCTTTTCGATTTTCTCGAAGTCTTCTGACGAGAATGGCTCTTCTCTGGCGAAGTCGTAATAGAATCCATCATCGATCACGGGCCCAATTGTGACCTGTGTGCCGGGATACATTTCTTGAACCGCTTGGGCGAGAATGTGCGCCGCATCATGGCGGATCAGCTCTAACCCTTCTGGATCCTTCGCCGTGACCAAGGCGAGCTCAACATCGCCCTCAAGAGGGCGCATCAGGTCATAGAGCTCGCCATCAACTTTCGCTGCGAGCGCTTTTTTCGCGAGTGAGTTTGAGATACTCACCGCGACATCATAAGGACGCGCACCGTCTTCGTATTCTCGTACGGCGCCGTCTGGAAGCGTGACTTTAATCATCTTCGTCGTCTTTTCATTTCTTATCAGGCCCATGACCAGGAAATGGGCGTTCTGTCAAAGCCCAATCTCCGTAACGCCAAGGTGCCCAAAAGGGGGTGTGTTCTGTTTTCAGTGGAACCGGATCATAGCCGCGCGAACCGCCGGGCCGACATCGCTGAAACCGTGCCAGCGACATCCATCCGCCTCTCCAAAAACCGTGGCGTGAAACGCATTCGGCACAATATTGACTGCAAGTCGGTTCATGCCGGCAGCGAATGCCAAACAGCATGAAGACCGGAGAGAGAGTCAGTTTATAGACTCGAAGCAGTCCGTACATGAGAGAGCGGCGAAAGCCGGACATTAGACGGGTGTCCCAATTGATTCCTTGAAAACGGGTTTAAACGCTTTGACCTCAGGCGAATAGGGCGCTGGCCCTGATGTGCGCTGAGTTAGGCCGCGGGCAGCGCGTCAGCTGCCGCAGCCCGACTGGTTCGGGTGGTCTCGATGGCGTCCAAGATCGCTTCAAAAGCCAACATGGTCGAAGCGTGGCGTGGCGGATAATCGCGAACGCCTTCCAGGTGGCGCAACTCCCAGAATCTGCCTTTTGGCGGTTCAGCGCCATCTTTGAGCATCGCTTTTAAAGCGTCCCGTACTTCGACCAGCTCGGCATAAGTCGCGCCGATGGCGTGCTCGGCAAGGATCGCCGTCGCGGCTTGGCCGAGGGCGCAGGCTTTTGGGTCGACGGCGATGGCTGTAACGGTCTCACCATCGTCTGCGAGTTTGACATCGACGCGCACGGTAGAGCCGCAAATGCGAGAGACTTTGGTCGCTGATCCGTGCGCATCGGCTAGCGATCCGACATTGGGAATGTCGGCTGCCAGTTCGAGGACGCGGTTGTGGTATAGATCGACCATGAGGCCCATGTCGCGCTGAACCGCCCTAAAATCAAGCCCTGGACGAAGGGCAGAAGTGCCCAAACGCGCATCAGAACATAACACGCACCCACCAGGCTGGCGCCGGCGAGCACAATCACAAACCCATCGCGCGCGGTAATCGCGAGGCCAAAGAGTAAGATGGCCAGGCTGGGGATGACCGGACCGAGCGGCACAAAGGATAGCGGCAGCGTTACGAGCGCGGCGCCGACGCAAGCGAGCGCGACAAGGTTTACAAAGGGCGGTCTTGTTAGAAACACCAAGCGCGGTTTCAGAAACCGGTCCACTTGCGCGACATATTTATCCGCCATCGCGACCCCCGCCACCATATGCTTGCGCGGAAAGCTGAATTCCAGGGCCTTCCGTGGGATCCAGGGATAGGGTCGCCCGATGACCATTTGCATAGCAAAGATCAACGTGATCAGCGCCACTAATACATTCGCGCCTGGAATAATCGTCAGCGGGCTAATCGCGATAAAGCCAAGCAAGAGAATAACCGGTCCATAAGAGCGCCGCCCAACCGCATTTAGCAAATCCCCAACCGAAACCGTCTCGCCATCGGTCTCAGAGCAGAGCGATTGTAAAAGCGTACGGAGGTTTCGGACCTGAGTCATGGGGCTGTTTACGCTAAAAGCGTTAGGCCTGACAATTTGTTTGCCGACGCCAGGGCCGCACAATGCCTGTACTTACCGATAAGGTCAAAATTCGTGATGTGGAGGGCGTTAGTATACTGTGATTTCAGTAAATATTTTTGCGATTTTGTCTGGTCTTCGGAGTGAAACGACATAGTTCAACTGTAATTATTTGCTGGGTGCTGCAAAAGAGCCGTTTCCCTGTTCACGGGAAACCTGTAGGGCCCCCTCGCGATTTAGGCGAAAGAGTTCGCCGAGGGACGTATAATGAGTGAACAGACGCTAGGCTCGACCGATATAGAATATATCGCAGACATGTTGCGCGCCGTGGTTTGGGCCAAAGACGAGATATTGCATGTGTCGAAAGAGACGTTGCAAGACCTCGAAGCGAGCCTAACCACAGCGGAAGCGGCTTTGCGCCGCGCCGCATTAGAAATGCGTGAACCGCGCAGCGCCTAAACCGGCATCATTCCTTTACAGCGCTATAATAGTGAGACCCGGCGTCGTCATTGACGTTTTCAATGTGACTGAACCCCACCCGGCTCAATTGCGCACGATATACGTCCTCGCCGAGCGAAATGGACAATCGGGAGGTCAACAGATCATCCCATGTGCCAGCCTCGATGGGTGCCGACATTAGAAACCTGCCTCCCGGTTTCATAGCCTTGGCAACTTTCTCGATGAGCTTCTTTTGCGCGGATTCTGGCAACAAAAAAATCAATCCGACTGCAAGCACCGCATCGAAGGACTTGTTAAAAAAGTGCGAGCTCTCCACGGGCTCGCATGCAATGTCGATTGTGGGGAACCGCATTCGAAAAGCGGACACCATGCTCGGTGAAGCGTCTATCGCTGAAATGGACAAATCCGCATCCAACAAGACCGACATGTATGGTTCGCCATATCCTGCACCAAGGTCCAATACGGAGGCACCACTCGGAAGTTTATTGGCCCAATCGGCCACCACGACACGCCCCGCTCGACTTCGGACCTGGATATATGTGTCCGCAATCGCGTCATAGCCATTGGATGGATCATTCGTATCGGGCATCTCTAGCCGCTCCTTCGCCGCTATCTCCTTACGGATTTAGACTAAGAGGACACCAGTCGACTGCGGCTCGGTCAGATAGCGACGTCTAAACCCGCCGCCACGTCGCGCCGGTCGCGCCGTCCATGATTTCAATACCTTTCGCGGCGAGCTCATCGCGGATCCGGTCGGCTTCGGCCCAGTCCTTATCAGCGCGCGCTTGCACCCGCGCCGCGACCAGCGCATCGATGCGGGCATTCTCATCACTGTCACCGCCTTGCTCCCATTCCGCCGGAGAATTGGTCAACAGCCCCAGCAAGGCGCCAGCTGCGAGTAGGTCGGCACGCGCTTCCGCCATGGCGGCTTGATCTTTCCGGTCCGCCGCGCCGTTTGCAGCGCCAGAGAGGCGAGATAATTCCGCAAGCGCAATCGGCGTGTTGAGATCATCTTTCAACGCGTCCCGAACACCGCGATCGCGGGCTTGGCCGCCTTCCGCGTCCCAGACCCGGCGGAGCGACCCATAAATCCGGTTGAGCGTCGCTTTGGCCTGCTCGAGCAAATCCGTCGTCCAATCGAGCGGCGCGCGATAATGACCGCTCAGCATGGCAAAACGGATCACTTCGCCGTCCCAGTCTTTGAGCAAATCGTTCAGCAAAACGACATTGCCGAGCGATTTCGACATTTTCTCACCGGCCATATCGAGGAAGCCATTATGCATCCAATAATTGGCCATGGTCTCGCCATGGGCGCATTCTGATTGGGCGATTTCATTCTCATGATGCGGGAATTGCAAGTCGATCCCGCCGCCATGAATGTCGATTGTTTTGCCGAGATGTTTGGCTGCCATGGCTGAGCATTCAATGTGCCAGCCTGGTCGACCCCGGCCCCATTTGCTGTCCCAAATGGCGTCTTCTGGCTCACCTGGCTTGGCGAATTTCCAAAGCGCGAAATCAGCGGCGTCGCGTTTGCCGAGATCCACATCCACGCGAGCCCCGGCTTGATTATCTTTCAAGTTGCGCTTGGAGAGCCGACCATAATCGCTCATTTGCGGCACGTTGAAGAACACGCCGGCCTCCGTTGCATAGGCATAACCTTTACGCTCCAGCGCTTCGATAATGTCGAGCATTTCGCCAACATGTTCGGTCGCCCAAGGAATCACAGTCGGCGGCAAGGCTTTCACCGCTGCGGCGTCCTGATCATAGATTTTGGCGTATTTCTGGGTGATCGCTTCAATCGTCTCGCCCGTGTCTTGCGAGGCGGCGATGATCTTGTCTTCGATATCGGTTACATTCCGCGCATAGACGACCGCATCTTCGCCATAGGCGGAGCGCAGCAAACGAAACAAAGTATCGAACACAATGACGGGCCGGAAATTGCCGATATGCGCGCGATTATAAACCGTCGGACCGCAGACATACATGGTCACACGGTTTGGGTCTTGAGGTTTGAAAACGCGCTTTTCGCGGCTCAGCGTATCGTAAAGGCGAATAGACATGTCAGGCTCGTCTGTCTGGGAAAAAAGGGCAAGGCGATGCGGGGCTAAGACGGGTGGGTCTTAGCCGCAAATACAGACGCAACAGATGACGTGCTTCAGCATCGCCGGCTCCTTCAATTGGCGCTGGCTTAGGCGTCTAAATGAGATTTGGCAATGGCCGGTTAAAGCTTACCGCTTCAGTTTGGCATTCCGGCGTTCGCGCCAGCCAATATAGAAGGTCGAGACGACGATGATCGCGGCGCCGACCCAGACGCTGACTCCGGGGATCAAGCGGAACACCCAAAAGTCTGCTGCCGCCGCCATGGGCAAGCGCAAATAGTCCATCGGTGAAAGGAAAGACGCATCGCCAATGCTCATTGCATAGATGAAGCAGAATTGAGAGGCGAACCCGAACCCGCTCATGGCCAGGATCAAGCCCCAATCTTGGAGCGAGACATCTTGCCAAAATACATAGACGAAGGGTGCTAAGAGGAGGCTGGAAAGCAGATTGGCATAGAGCAGCAAGACCATGGCAGGCAGCTCCGCGCTTAGAAATTTCACCATGACAATGGCGGCGGCAAGTCCAAACGCGCTGATCAGTGCCACCAAACTGCCAAGGTCAAAGCCTGTGAGATCAAGCGCGCCTGGCTGCCAAAAGAAAAACAGGCCAGGCATGACCATCACCAATACGCCTAAGAACCCAACCACCAACGCTGCCCAACGATGCGGACCGACAAATTCGCGCAATGCAATGGCGGCCAGCAGAGTGACAAAAAGCGGGCGCGTAAAACTGATCGCGTTAAATTGGGCCAAGGTCAGCGTGAAAAAGTCCGACACCGCGACAATGGCGAGGGTAAAGCCAAGCGTCCCTGAGAGGCTGCGGAGTAGCAATAAGCCGGGTCGCTTGGTCCGCAATTTGGAGAAACCAATCGCGGCGACAAATGGAATGGCCATGACCAAGCCAAGAAACGCTCGCCAAAAAGCCAAAAAGACAGGGTGAACATCAGAGGATAGAAGCTTGTTGAGAAGGAGATAGATTGTGAACCCGACGCCTGACAGGATCATTAGGAACGCGCCTTGCAAGTTCCCTGAAAGCTTCGCAGTCTTAACGCCTTGGTAACCGGATCCTTCCTCCTTGTCTGACATGTCTACCTTCTCTGTTGCCGACCTTAACGCCATTGACCAACTTTGGCGTTCTATTCCAGCGGATCATGTTTGGACTGGGTGGTCCGCCACGGGCGAAGCGCCGAGTGAAATCACGCTCTACCGCACCCGCGCGCACTGGCGCCGGTTTCCGTTGCGCAAGTCAAACGGCGAATTTGTGCTATTTGATGATCGCGGCACGGAAGTCGCGCGATCTGCAACCGCTGAAGATTTGCTCAAACAGGTGGAAGCAATTCCGGGCCTCGCGGCCTAAGTCCAACATGTCCTCATGCTGAGCGACGTCGAAGGATGTGTTTGTGATACGCGCCGCCCTCGTCCTCCGACTTCGCTCAGGATGAGGGCTAAATTCCGTTCCAACCGGTTTAACTGCCCTGTCCGCTGCGCATGGCTGTTGCCATTTGCTCGGCCTGTTCGGGCGTAATCCCGAGCGCATCCAAGAGTGGACCGCCAATTTCATCATCCCAGCTATGCGGCGGTCCGACGGTCATTCCGCCATCGACCACGAACTCGCCACCGGTGACAAAGCCGGCTGTATCAGAACTCAAGAAGGCCGCCATTTCGGCGATGTCAGCGCCTTTGCCAGTGCGCCCAATCGGCTGCATGGCGCCGCCCGCTTGAGCGACCATTTCGGCCATTTGATCCGCCTGTTCGCGCGACAGTCCGAGCGAGGCGCCGAAGATCGATGTGGCGATAAAGCCTGGCAAGATTGCGTTGACCCGGATTTTGTATTTGGACAGTTCGGCCGCGGCCATTTTTGAGAAATACGCCACGGCTTTTTTCGCGACAGAATAAGTGATCGGGGCATACCCCGCACAGACCGCAGAAATAGAGGAGGTATTGATCACACTGCCGCCGCCGCGCGCCTTCATGTGCGGCACGGCAAAATGAGTTCCGGCAAAGACTGACTTTAAAAGCAGGTCCATGGTGAAATCATAGCCATCAAGATCGAGCTCTTCGACCGAACTTGAAGTGCCGCCACTGCCAGCATTGTTCCAAAGAATGTCGAGCCCGCCAAATGTGTCGACAGCCGACTGCATCAGCGCTTCCAGTGATTTGGGGTCGGTGACGTCGCAATGCTGGTAAGCGACTTTGTCTTCGCCAAATCGGGCCACGAGCGCGGCCCCTTTATCGTCTTGCAAGTCAGCGGCGACCACTTGCGCACCTGCCTTCACGAAGACTTCGACACCGGAGGCGCCGATGCCGCTCGCAGCGCCTGTAATCACCGCCACCTTGCCTGTTAAATCCGCCATGCATTCCTCCTTGTCTGTCTTTAGGAGTATGGGGCGGGATCAGATGGGTATCGTCAAGACGGTCCGCCGCGTTAATCGCCGAACCGTTTTAATGGCATGTTCGACACGAGGCTCGGCTTTGCTGACAGAGATTGTCACTTGAGGACTGGTATCTCAGAGGCCTCAATCACAGCCAAAGAAAGCGACCAATATGACCTACAAGCCCCAACACTTTGCCTGCTGGTTCGAAATCCCCGTGACCGATCTCGACGCTTCGATAGCTTTCTACGGAAAAGTCTTCAATATGGAGCTGACCACGGTCGATGGCGGTCCGAACCCGATCGTCACCTTTCCTGTCTCTGATGACGAAGGCGGGGTTTCAGGGCACCTCTATCCCGGCACACCTTCTGAAGCCGGCTCGACCATTCACCTCGTCGTTCCAGATACGCTGGCTGAGACCCGCGCCCGGGTCGAAGCGGCGGGCGGGAAGGTCGAGTCTGAGAATATCGAAATCCCTGCCGGTCATTTCTGCTATGCGCGTGATTTAGATGGCAACTCGATAGGCCTGTTTGAACTCAAGACCTAATCGCTGCTTCTCGATAGGCGTCAGCATGCAAAGACGTGCGTGCTGGCGCTTGACTCTTGGCCTCTAATCCTGTTTTAGACGCCGCTTCAGGACGGGTCGGTGTGGTGCTGCCGTTGTAATCGTTGCTTTCATTTGGAGAGTAACCAGCCCACGTCAAAAATTGAGGTCTAATATGTCACGTCGTCACTCGGCGAAGTACAAGATTGATCGCCGTGTTGGCGAGAACATCTGGGGACGCCCCAAATCACCAGTCAATAAGCGCCCAAACAAGCCAGGTCAGCACGGTCCTAATCGCCGTGGTAAAGTCTCTGACTTTGGGATGCAGTTGATGGCCAAGCAGAAACTCAAGTTTCACTATGGCGACATCACTGAGAAACAGTTCCGCGCGACTTTTGTTGAAGCCGCCCGCCGGAAAGGTAACACCGCGGAGCTTCTGATCGGTCTGCTCGAGTCTCGTCTCGACGCCTTTGTTTACCGTTCGAAGTTCGTGCCGACGATTTTCGCAGCGCGCCAGTTCGTCAATCACGGCCACGTCACTGTGAACGGCGTAAAGACCAATATCGGCTCTTACCGTCTGAAGCCAGGCGACGTTGTCCAGGTTCGTGAAAAGTCTCGCAACATGGCGCTGGTTCTGGAAGCTCTTGGCTCGCCAGAGCGCGACCTGCCAGAATATATCGAGGTCGACCCTAAAGCGATGACCGCGACCTATGTTCGGATGCCAGAGCTTTCTGACGTCCCATACCCGGTCCAGATGGAACCTGCCCAGGTCGTCGAATACTATTCTTCATAAGACGAAGACGAAAATCGAAATTCCAAACCCCTGCTTCGGCAGGGGTTTTTTTGTGTTCAACGCCACTGCGCCGCTTGCTCTCATTTAGGAACCGTGGTCGGTGGCCTTAAGAAAAGGGGGAAGTAAGAGCTCATGTTGAAACGACTTACGGTCATGGCGTTGATCGCTGGAATGACCGCCACACCAATAGTGACTGCAGACAATAGCGCATATTTGGACATCGTTTTGGGACAGTTGAATGATGTTGAATCGCGTATGAAACCGATCATGGAGGCGGCTGACCGGCAGATGGAATTGGTCGACCGCACCATCAGCGTCACCGACAATGATCGGAATGGCATATACTATCTGACCGACCTTGAGCCGAATACGGGCTATTTGATTGTTGGCGTCTGCGATAGAGATTGCTCCGACATCGATATGCAAATCGAGAATGATGACGGCGAGACGCTCGATACCGACATCGAAGATGATGATGCCCCAGTCCTGGAGTTTCGAACCGACGCAGACAGCGATCATTACAAGCTCGACCTCGACATGGTGAGCTGCAGCGCAGATTTTTGCTTCTATGGAATCGGTGTGTTCAAAACCGATCCAGAGGCTAAATCGCCGAGCTCAGCCTCAACGGATTCCTCTTCGGCCACGAGCTTTGAGGATGTGGTCGATGTTCAGCTCGAAAATGTGCACGCGGCTATGCTCGAGACTGCGCGCAATAACAATTATGTGGTTGAGAAAGTGAATGAGCAAAAAGGAATGCTCATGGCAGGCGCAAGCCAAACGATTGAATTGAAAGATCTCGTCGATTTCGAGCACTATGCCGCGTATGCGATGTGCGATCAGGATTGCGATGCGATTGGTTTAAAGCTCAATGCAGCCATGTTCTCGTCGAATATGGAGACCGTTGAAGAAGAGACCGAGCGAACGGCAGTGGCAGGGTTCGAGTTCTCAGCTCGTCCCCTCAGCGACCACGAGCTTGAAGTGACAATGACAGAATGCTCAAGCGAACCCTGCTTTTTCGGCGTCGTTGTGTATGAATTGAAAAAAGAAGAGTAAGCCAGCACTTGCGGAAACTTCAAAGCCACGCTGTCATGCCGCAGCTTTTTTGTGTCATCTCGTCAGGAGGATAGCGAGTGCCCCAACCTAAGATATCTGATGTCAAAGCGGCCCTCATCGCCGCGCCCGGCAAATCCTTTGACCTCTCAAAACGCGATTCCGGCGATCGCTCTCTGTTCGAAGACAAGGATGATGCCAAAGACAGTCTGAAAGACGATGCTAAGGCGATTAATGAGCTGCAAGATAGGCTCTATGCCAATCGAGACCGGGCCTTGTTGGTCGTGTTACAGGGCATGGATACGGCCGGCAAAAGCGGCGTTATCCGTAATGTCTTTGCCGATACCAGTCCGCTCGGCATGCAGGTGCGTGCCTTTAAAGCGCCGAGCAAAACTGAACTCGCGCATGATTATCTCTGGCGCATTCATGATGCCGTACCACGTAAAGGCCGGATTGGGGTCTTCGATCGCTCACATTATGAAGATGTGCTGGTCGTAAAGGTCCGCAACTTCGCCCCGGCGGAAAAAGTCGAGCAGCGTTATGAGCAGATCAACGCGTTCGAAAAACACCTCAGCGAGAACGGCGTGACGGTGCTAAAGTTCATGCTGAATGTTGGCTATGAAGAGCAAGGCATTCGGCTTCGTGAGCGTCTGGAAGAGCCTCACAAATTGTGGAAGTTCAATCCAGGTGATTTGGAAGACCGTAAGCTCTGGCCTGACTTTATGGGCGCTTATGAAACCGCGGTACAGCGCTGTTCAACCGAGCACGCGCCTTGGTATGTGGTGCCCGCTGACAGCCGCACGCGGCGCAATGCAATGATTGCCCGGATCGTTCGTGGCGCGCTGGAGGATATGAACCTCTCTTGGCCTGATCCGGGCTATAAGGCAGACGATTTTCAGTTCGACTAAGCGCACTTAGCCTCTGATGGAGACAGATCCGCCGCTCGATTTGTCGCTGGTGACATCGGTCGGGCCGCCATAGACATTGACATCCGCACCACTCGAAGCGTCAGCATTGACGCTGCCGGTGACATGGATCGAGATGTCAGATCCGCTGGACGCATCGGCCTCGCCATTTTGGCAAATCAGATCACGCGCTTCGATGTCTGAACCGGAAGAAGAATCGGCACGTACCGTTTCGCAGGTGCCGGAGATTGAAGCGTCTGAGCCGCTTGAGGTTTCAATAATGACGGTGCCGCCATCAACGCCGGTAATAGTGACATCTGCGCCAGAAGAAACATCAATCGAAACGGTCGAGCCGCTCATCCCCCGACCCATCACATCAGAGCCGGATGAGGCTTCTACGCCGCTAATCACCGGCGCGCTAACTGTGATGCCATAACGCTCGCGTTTCCGGCCCCAGCCCCAATTGTTCTTCTTGCGCTTCAGCACCAGCGTGTCGCCTCTGACCTCGACTTCGATATCGCTGAAATCGCCTTTCTTGTTTTCGACGGTAACCGGACCGGCTGCACCTTGCTCAAAACTGAGATCGAGGCCGGCAGAGATATCGATATTTGTAAACGACCCGACATCATAAGTACGGGTTTCGGCACTGGCAGCGCCAGCAAAGCCCAGCGCAAAAAGGCTGGCGACAGTAAAAGTGCGGATCATGAGGGTTCGCTCCATTAAACAGGGTTTGGGATCCTGAACGCCTCCCTCATGTATATATCGAAAAACAATAAGTCAATCGATTTTGACTACAAATGTGGTCTTTGTTCTGTTGGTTACTCGAATTTGCCGTTCACTCAATGCCGAAGAGATCGCCGACCGCCTCGACCAAGTCCAACATTTCACCGATTTGTCCGATAGCGAGGCGGATCGCGGCATCGCCTTCAAGGCCGGTGTCTTCGCTGGTCAGATCAAATCGGTTCGGGCCTTCAAAGGCGACGACCAAATGGTCGCCTTGAGCGGTAGCGCGGATCGGTTCGCCATGGGCGAGTTCGAGGATGCGTTGCATCACATCGGGAGTGAAGACAAAGCGCGCTTCGACTTGATCATTTGAACGGACTCTAAAATCGTCTTCAAACTCATTCGATTCAAGGCGAACATGTTCGAGGCGTTCCGCGTCGCCCGGCTTGTGCCAGCCGATTTTCCTGGACCGAACTTGCGTTGTGCTTTGCAAAGGTCGCGGAAGTTTAAGTACAATCAAAAGCGCATGCTCAGCCTCATATACGGTTCCGTCATCGGTGCGGCGTGGAGACCGAACCACTTCAAACGCATCAAAATGCAGTCCGGTATGTTCGCCGGAGAAGCCGTCCTCAAGTCGGGTGAGGCCGGTCTCGCGGGCTTTCTTAGTCGCTTCATCTGCGCCGCCAATATGGATCACGGTCGCGAGTTCAACCAAGCCTGACGCCCGCGCCGCGGCGACAGCCTCGTCTTGCCCGCGATATTCTTCGAGTGCGGCATGGAGTTTTTTGAAACTGGCTTGGAACAGACCTTCCTTGCTTTGCTGCGCGACAATGCTCTGCCCGCCGCCCGGTGCCGCAATATAGGTGAGGCCGAGATGACCGGCCAAAGGCGTAAAAACGGCATCGCGAAAGGCAAGGTCTTTGATCATTCGATCGATTTGGATACGCGCGATTTTCTCGATGCTCGGCCGCGCGAGGAAAAACCCGATAATGATGGCCGCGATAAATCCGAGCGGTCCGAAGGTTGAGCTGAGGGCAACCAATAGGACGAGCCCAATCGCCGCCACAAAACAGCCGCCGCCATACAGGGCATTGATGGGGCTGGTTTCGGCGCGCCGCGGGATGGCGTCATTGAGCTTCGGGAGCGTATCCCGCTCGGCAATATTGCGCAGGCCAGAAAAACCGGGACGTTGTTCCAAATCGTCCCAAGACTTGGGCTCGATCT
This sequence comes from Hyphomonas sp. ske169, assembly GCF_056850855.1. NCBI lineage: Bacteria > Pseudomonadati > Pseudomonadota > Alphaproteobacteria > Hyphomonadales > Hyphomonadaceae > Hyphomonas > Hyphomonas sp. ske169. The sequence continues at coordinate 2,059,235 of NZ_CP096146.1, forward strand.
GCGTTTTGCGTCCCGCCATATTTGCGTCCCTCATATCCTTTGCGGATAGTGTATGGCGCTGGTCGCGAAAAAAAAGCCCGCATCCGAGGATGCGAGCTTTTCATTGTCAAAATCGCCAATAGGCGAACGGCTTACATAAAGCCTTTGAACTTGTCTTTGAAGCGAGACACGCGGCCGCCGCGGTCCAGGTTCGCATTGCGATCGCCGGTCCAAGCAGGGTGTGAGCTTGAGTCAATATCGAGGACGAGTCGATCGCCTTCTTTGCCCCATGTAGAGCGGGTCTGATACTCCGTCCCGTCAGTCATAACGACGGTGATGAAGTGATAATCTGGATGGCCTTCGGCTTTCATCGCGGGGTGCCTCTTAGAGTCTGTTATGGGACGATTACTGACCGGCCCTGAATTCTCGAAAGCGCGGACATACAGGAAGGGACGGGCAAGCGCAAGGCAATTGAGTCAGGGCGCGGTGTTCTCAGGCGGCTGGCGGATCTGACAGTAGAACGCCGCGGCAGGGTTTGATGTCTTGGGGCGAAGCCTGGAGGACCTGATCTATGCGACTGCCGACCCTGATAAGCTCTGCCCTGTGCGCACTCGCCATTGGCACGATCGCGCCCGCCGCGACGGCAGAGTGCGATATCTCTCAGACAAAATGCGCGCTGAATGGCGGCAAGTGCAACATTCACTTCAAGAACCGCACGGGCGATTCAGGGGGCTCGGATGGGAGTTCTGCCATGAAGCAAAGTTCCGCCGCTCAATCTGTTCAGGTTAAAGCGGTTGATAAGAAGAATGATAAAGTCGGCAATAAGCTGACCATTCAGGCGGGCGCCAAGAAGACGATGAACATCGATAAAAAGGCCAAGAAAGGCTTCCATGCGATCAAAATCACGTCTGGCAATGCTGGGGGGTGGTATGAAGGCGTTAAGATGGGTTGCGACGATATTATCGAAACCCTGAACGGCACCGGCATCTGCAAAATCTTCCAAGGCGATTATGCCCATGACGAAGGAGATCGCGGCCTCAACCTGGGTTCAACGCATCTTGGGTACCAATGCGATGGCGGTGATGTCGGGGGGCCGGACTAAGGCCTGGTTTCCAAATGGCTTTCTCAAGATCGGAGTTTTTGATGATCTCTCGAACCCTCATTAGCGGCATCGCGTTCGGCCTCTCAAGCCTTTTAGCCGCGCCCTTGGCAAGCGCTGAGTGTGACATCTCTCAGACCAAATGCGCGCTGAATGGCGGCAAGTGCAATATCCACTTCAAGAACCGCACGGGCGACACAGGGGGCTCGGATGGGAGTTCCAGTCTAGATCAAAGATCGGCCGCCCAGACCATCGAAGTTAAAGCCGTCGACGAGAAGAATAATAAAGTCGGCAATAAGCTCAGCATTCCGGTCAGCTCTTCCAAGACCATGAATATGGAAAAAAAGGCCAAGAAAGGCTTCGACGGGATCCGGATCACCTCTCACAATGCCCCGAAAATGTATGAAGGCGTTCGGATGAGCTGCGCCGAGATTATCGAAACACTCAACGGCACCGGTACCTGCAAAGTCTTCCAAGGCCTCTGGACACCTGGCGGCGATACGCAAGGTAGACTCGGCTATCAGTGCGACGGCGGCGATGTCGGTGGTCCAATTGATCCAAACGCCACCTAACCCGTTTTTCAGGCCTAATCGAAGGACTCTGATGCTCATCATGAAACAGAAAACTGTTTTGGCCAGCGCTTTTTTTCAAACGGCTGGCGCGCTCGTCGCGCCGGTGGCGAGCGCGGATTGCGACATCTCTGAAACCAAATGCGCCCAGAATGGCGGTAAGTGTAATATACACTTCAAGAACCGAAGCGGCGATACGGGTGGCTCGGATGGCAGCTCTTCGTTGACCCAAAATTCCGCCGCGCAAGCTGTTTCAGTCAAAGCCGTCGACAAGAACAATAATAGAGTCGGCAATAAGCTGATCATTCAGGCTTGGGACGAGAAGACCATGAATGTCGCCAAGAAAGCCAAGAAAGGCTTCGATGGCATCCGCATCACCTCAGACAATGCCCCGGTCATGTACGATGGCAGTTATATGAACTGCGCCGACATTATCGAGACGCTGAACGGCACGGGCATTTGCAAACTCTTCCACGGCACCCGCAAGCAAGGCGGCGAGGTCGAGGGCATCATTGGCTATCAATGCGATGGCGGCGATGTCGGTGGGCCAGATTGAGCCGGGGCATTTTTCATCTCAAACGAACGGAGCTTCGAATGACCCATCGATTCCTATTAGGCGCGCTCGCGCTTGGCCTATCCGGCATGGTTGCGGCCCCTATGGCAAACGCAGCGTGCGATATCTCTGACACCAAATGCGCGGTGAATGGTGGTAAGTGTAATATCAAGTTCAAGAACCGCACCGGCGATGCAAGCGGTTCCGGTGACGGCTCGAATATTAAACAAACCTCTTCGGCCCAAACCATTTTGGTCAGGGCGATCAGAGCGGATGACTCTAAAGCAGGAAATACGCTGTCCATTACCGCTGGCGCGAGCAACACGATGAATATCGAAAAGAAAGCCAAGAAGAATTTCGAATTCATTGGCATCTCGTCCAAAGACTTAGTTGGATCCGTCGATTCTGTCGGCATGTCCTGTGCGGCCGTCAAAGCCGTTTTGAACGGCAATGGCACCTGCAAAGTCTTTCACGGCGCAAAGCAAGAACAGGGTCGTTTGCAGCTTGGCCTTGGCTATCAGTGCGATGGCGGGAAGGTCAACGGCTCGTTCTAATCCCCGTCCGCGTCCCGATTTTTTCAATAGTGGAGTATCCAATGAATTCTCGCATATTCAGCAGTGTCCTCGTTCTCGGTGTTTCCAGCCTTTTGGCGGTGCCTTTGGCAAGCGCCACTTGCGATATCTCGCAAACCAAATGCGCCGTGAATGGCGGAAAATGTAATATTAAGTTCCGCAATCAAACCGGCGTTTCGAGCGGATCGTCGGCCGGCACGGATCTCAAACAAACCTCCTCGGCGCAGACTGTGAAAGTCAAAGCGGTCAAAGATAATGGCAACACGGCTGGCAATGCGCTGACCATTGATGCCGGTGCCAGCAATACGATGAATATGGATAAGAAGGCGAAAAAGAATTTCACCAAAATCCGCATCACATCCCCCGCCATGGCCCGGGTCGATGGCGTCACCATGAGCTGCACCGACATTCAAGCGGTCCTGAATGGCAATGGCACCTGCAAGATATTCCATGGCGAGCCAGCTTATGGCGCCGAAAGCATGGAATATCAGCTCGGCTATCAATGCGATGGCAGCAATGTCGCCGGTCCAAAAGACTGAGCCAGTCTCAAACTTTTATTTCAGAAAAAAACCTGGAGTCTCTCATGAAACATAAAGCCGTTTTGACGAGCGCCGTAATCCTCATGGCCAGCGCATTTGCTGCTCCGCTCGCCAGCGCCGCGTGCGATATCTCTGACACCAAATGCGCAGTGAATGGTGGCAAGTGTAATATCAAGTTTAAGAACCGCACCAGCGATACGAGCGGGTCTGATGGCAGCTCGAATATCAACCAAACCTCTTCGGCTCAAACCGTGGTGGTCAAAGCCCGCAAACGCGATGGCAGCAAAGCCGGCAATAAACTGACCATTGTTGCAGGCGCCAGCAATACGATGAATATCGACAAGAAGGCCAACAAGAATTTTCACGATGTGCAACTGGCATCAGATGCCTATGGCGGTGTGGTTTATCCCGCCACCATGTCCTGTGAGGACGTCAAAGCCGTTTTGAACGGCAATGGCACCTGCAAAGTCTTCCACGGTCAGAAAACCAAAGGCGCCACGGTGAATTACTTCCTTGGTTATCAATGTGATGGCGGAAATGTTGGCGGTCCAACAGAAGCTCATGTGAGATAGCGCGGTTCAATCGCTGCGCCCGCCGGCCACGTCATCCTCCATTCGGAATCAACACGCTCAGGGAGTTATCCATGAAAGCGCAAACCCTCTTAGCCAGCACAGCCTTTCTCATAGCAGGAAGCTTGGCGGTCCCCATGGCCAGTGCTGAATGTGATATCTCTGAAACCAAATGTGCGGTGAATGGCAACAAATGTAACATCAAGTTTCGCAACAAAACAGGCGAGGCGAGTGGGTCTTCGGGCGGCACGTCGCTCGACCAGACCACGATGGCGAGCTATCTGTGGATCTCAGCCCGCGACGATAATGGCGACCGTGTCGGCAATAAGCTCTCGCTCGGGCTTGGCGAGAATGCGACGATGAATTTGAGTAAAAAAGCCAAGAAGGAAAATGGCTTTGAGTCGATTAAAGCCATGGTCCAAGAAAAGAACGGGCCCGTCGATCCGGCCAGAATAAGCTGCGAAGAGATCAAAACCATTTTAAATGGCACCGGCTCATGCAAGATCTTCCATGGTCGCAAGAAAGGCACCACTTCGAAATATGCGCTCGGCTATGAATGCGATAGCGGCCGGGTGGCCGGGCCTAAATAGCGTCCAAGCCGCCAAGCAGCCTAAACGCCATCCTCGGCGACGCCAGACGCCAATTCAGGGTCGAGATAATCGGCTGTGATCCGCTTGTCCGCTTTGTCTAAACGCCAAGTGTAAAGGGCAAACGTGATCCATCCGGCATGGAATACTATGCCAGCAACGAGCGCGAGCCAGCCTGGGATAGGGCCAATATGCGCACGATACAGGAACTCTGACCACGAGCTGACATCGCTCGGGTGCATGCCAATTTTTGCATAATAGGCAACGCCTTGGATCAGAAAGAGCCAGCCATAGTTGCGGCGTAGGCGTCGGCCGATGGCGCGCATCGCCGATATGCGGTGACGCGGGCGCATATAATCGTCGGACAGGGCCGTGCCTTTATCCATCGCGATTTGCGCGCCATCACCTCGCAGGATTGGCACATAATTTGTGATCTCGATCATCCGCGCGCGGAATTTCCAGACATAGAAATAACGATAGCGGCGCGCTTCTAGGATGAGGAACATGGCCGACAGCAAGCCGACCAAGACGATCGGCAAAGGCGAGGCTTGCTCATTCGCGAAACTCACAGAGAACGCGATACCCGTCGACACGACAGCCCAATTGGTTGTCATGTCCAAACGCTGACGCCAAATCGTCGAGCGATAGACTTCAGCGCGATATAAGTGTGCAAGCGCGCCGACTTCGGCGCTGCCGCAAATGGCTTCTGGTGGATCCTGATCGGCGTCTATCATGCTGAAAGTATAAGCTGAATCGCTCAGCCGCCAATCTCGCTTTTCTGTTGATCGCAGTAACCATGTTCTAAAATGGCGCGGTAGCCATCCAAAACGCGTCGAATGTCGCGAGTATCATCTTCGTTTTTAATCGCCCGAACTTCGCTTACCAGGCGCATTGCATTGCCAGAAATGCGTGACCGCCAAAACGCGTATCGCAAATTATCTGGTGCATCGGTTGATCGCAATGCATCCTGCATGAGATCTGCGTCACAGCGCACCATGGCAAGCTCTGCGGCGGCATGGGCGAGGTTTGGTTTTTCGAAGGAGGAGGCTGTCGCCATCATCTCGAGCATCGCCTGATTGATCTGCAAAGCGGTCTTCGGCTTGGTGGATTGATAATGGGTGCCTGCCGATAGCAAGACATCAGCGCGCCCGAAATTGAGTGGATCCGCACGGCGTTTGGCCAGAGATAGCAGAGCGTCAACACCCTTTGCCTCGAGGATTGGTTCAGCCACCTGCCATCCATAATCTGGATAGGTTGGGGCGTCACTGATCTGGCGTTCAAACCGCGATTCCCATTTCTCGATCACCTCTGCCTCGCCTGAAAGTGCGGCGATCTCCAAGAAGGCTGGCGCCAAACGCAGGCGCTTGTCTTCATCGAGAATGAGCGCAGCGCTCCAAGCGGCATCAAGCACACAAGCGGTTTCAGATTGAGCGCACTCAGGCGGCTCCGCAGCTGCCAGCGGCACGCCGAGCGAGATCCCTAAGAAGAATGCCATCAGCCATTTCATACGCAACCGGTACAGCGCGAAGGCTGAACGGAAGCTGAGTAATGGAAAGATTTCAGAGATTTAGCCGCGGCCGCGATAAGGCGCGACGCCGGTGTCGGGAACATAAAGGCCCTCGGGAACGGGGCCGGTTTGCCAGAACACATCAATTGGAATGCCGCCGCGTGGATACCAATAGCCGCTGATCCGTAGCCAGCGTGGATCCAGCAGGGTCGCAATCTCTTTGCCGACGCGCAGTGTGCAGTCTTCATGAAAGCCGCCATGATTACGGAAACTGGTCAGGAAGAGCTTCAAGCTCTTGCTCTCAACCAGCCAATCGCCCGGCGCATAATCGATGACCAAGTGGGCAAAGTCCGGCTGGTTCGTCACGGGGCAAAGCGAGGTGAATTCTGGGGCAACAAAGCGCGCCAGATAAAGCGTATCCGCGTGCGGATTGGGCACACGTTCAAGCTTGGCTTCGTCAGGCGAGGCAGGCGCGCCCGTTTGCTGTCCGAGTTGATCAAGACCGTCATAAATCGACTTGTCAGACATGGTCACCCCGCAATGGTTGGAATGAGGTCAAACCGCATGCCGATATAGAGGAAGTAAGCGGCCAAAAGGACGCCGCCTTCCCAGCGGGCGAGCTTGCGGCCCGTGAAAGCGAAGACGAATAACAAGAACACAGACAGGAAGAGTGCGCCCATATCTGTCCAAGTTACGATGCTTGCGGCCTGACCAAATTGCATCGCCGCAACTTCAAGCGGCACGCCAACTGCACTTGTCTCGATGAGCGTGAACGGGAAGACGATAGCGGAAACGCCGAGAATGCCGAGAATGTTGAACACATTTGAGCCCAGCACATTGCCAAGCGCGACGTCGGCTTTGCCTTTGCGGGCGGCGACGATGGAGGTCACGAGCTCTGGCAGGCTGGTGCCAATCGCGACGATTGAGATGCCGATCACGGTTTCTGAAACGCCGAATAGGCGGGCCGCATCAGAGCCGCCAGAGACCAAGAACCGGGCGCCAATGATGACACCGGCAATGCCGCCAATGGTCATAACGATAGACAGCCAGGTCGGGTCGTCATGTTCAAACTCTTCTGCTTCGCCGCTATGCATGTTGCCAGCGGCGCTGTTTGCCCTGCGATCCAAGATTACAGACACAACGAGATAAACGACCAGCAAAGCGGTAAAGGCGATCCCGGTAGTGCGGGTGAACCCGTCAATCCAAACGATCACCGCGAACAAGACGGTCACCCCAACCATAAAAGCGCCATCTCGCGCTAGGGCCGCTGGATTGGTGGTGATCGCACGGACAAAGGCTGCGGCGCCAATCACCAGCATGATATTGGCGACGTTTGATCCGATCACATTGCCAATCGAAAGGCCTGTGGCGCCTTCGCTAAGCGCTTGCAAGCTGGTCACCAGCTCCGGCAGGCTGGTGCCGAAGCCAACCAATGTCAGGCCGATCACCAATTCGGACATGCCAACTTTGCGCGCAATGCCAACCGACCCCCTGACCAGTGCCTCGCCTCCAATGAATAGGAGAACGAACCCGCCAAGGATCAAGAGGATCATCATCATGGAATATGGCTCCGAAATTCTAGGCTTTGATATGGACGCACTTGCCAAGATGTCCAAGCGGGTAAATGATTTCGCCACGGAGAGATAGTCCTGAGGGAGGTCCGAATGCAGTTTAGATCATGTGTGGCGGCGATGCTGATGGCGTGTGCGCTCCCGGCCTGCGCCGTCAACGTAAACGTCAATGATACGCAATTGATCGGTAGCGAAGCGACCGATGAAACGGCCATCATTGATGTACTCACCCGTCAGCAAGCGGCTTGGAATGCGGGCGACATCGATGCCTTTATGCAGGATTATTGGCAATCTCCTGATCTGCGCTTTGCGTCTGGGGGCACCGTCACAAGAGGCTGGCAAGAAACCCGCGATCGCTATCACACCAATTACTCTAACCGCGCTTTGATGGGGGAACTGACCTTTTCAGGGCTAGAAGTGAACATGCTCAGCGATGATGCGGCTGTGGTGCATGGCGGCTGGGCATTAGCGCGCGGGGACGACAATCCTTCCGGTCTGTTCACGCTCGTGTTCAGAGATATGGATGGCGGTTGGAAAATTGTCAGCGACACAACAACTTCGGCAGATTGACCATGACCTTTCCTCGACTCCGGCAACTCGTATTCGCGTCCTATGATGCCGACGATATTGAGCAGCTGCGCCAAATCCTGGATCTGGGTACAGGGTTCGTTGACCCAGGCGTCAGCGAGTTTGGCCTCACCAATGGCGTATTCGCGCTGGGAGACCAATTTTTGGAAGTGGTCGTCCCGGTTGAGGAAAAGACCGCCGCTGGACGCTTCATCGATCGCAGCCAAGGCCGCGGCGGCTACATGGCGATCTTTCAGACGGACAATCTTGAGCGGGTCAGAGAACACGTCGATGCGAATGGCATTCGCCGCGTCTGGGATGTTGACCTGAAAGATATCTCGGCGACCCATCTGCACCCCGCGGATATTGGCGCGGCAATTGTTTCGATTGATGAGGCGCGGCCTGCAGGGTCTTGGCGTTGGGGCGGACCAAATTGGCAGAGCGCCGTGCGCCCAGGTGCGTTGAAACTTCTGGAAGTGACAGCATCAAATCCGCAAGACTTAGCCGCGCGCTGGGGTGGTGTACTGGGCGTTGCGCCGACATCTGTTGGGCATGGTATTTGGGAGATTGCGCTCCTAGACGGCGCGGTTCGCATTGTGCCGGGCGATCGGGACTATTTAAGCAAATACACGTTGATCCATCCTGACCCGGAGGCCTGTCTGAAACGGGCGCAAAGCACCGGGTTTGCTGTCGACGGATCAAGCTTTCTGTTCGCTGGTGTGCAGGTTGAGATTCTGACAGATTGATCCTCTCGCAAGGGACGCTAAAACGCGAGGGCAGAGAATCGCCCGGCGGCGAGCGCGATAAAGGGTTTCGGTATGAAACAAGGTACGCTTGATCTTGAGACCAGCAATTCGCGCGTGGAATCCTTCATTGAAGGGAAGCTGTTCCGGAATTTCATCACCACATTGATCATCGTCAATGCGATCATCCTCGGCATCCTGACCTATGACCGAATCTTGTCGCCAGAATTTGTGTCTTCGCTCAGTTGGTTCGACCAAGCCGTGACGATTGTGTTTTGTGTCGAAATCGCTCTCAAGCTGTCCGTCTATCGGCTGAATTTCTTCAAGTCCGGGTGGAACTGGTTCGACTTTTTGGTGGTCGGCATTTCTCTTGTTCCCGGCGGGGCGGCCTTCTCGGTGCTGCGCGCGATGCGGGTCTTACGAATTTTGCGGCTGCTGCACATCGTTCCAATGATGCGCCGGATCACTGAAGCTTTGCTCAACGCCCTGCCCGGTATGGGCGCCATCCTCGCCGTGCTTGCGCTGCTAACCTACGTCGGTGCGGTCATGGCGACCAACCTGTTTGGCGACACAGATAATCCAGAAGTGGTGCAATTGTTTGGAGACCTCCCAAGCTCGGCCTATTCCCTGTTCCAAGTTATGACCATGGATGGCTGGCGGTTCGAAGTCGTTCAAAAAGTTGTCGATGACGGCAATCCCTATGCGCCATTCTTCTTTCTGATTTTCATCTTCATTGCCAGTTTCGCGGTCTTGAACTTGTTTATCGCGCTTATCGTCGATGCATTGGCGGCTGAGCAGCGTGCTGCGACCGAAGAGCATCTCGAGGAAATCGAAGAAGAGATGGATGAGGAATTTGGCTCGGCCGACAAAGAGCGCGATGAAATTCTGGTCTTGCTGCAAGAGCTGAAAGCAGAAGTTGCGGAATTGCGGGCCGAAAAGGCAAACCTGCCGCCCAAATAAAAGTGTCCCGCCAGTGCAAGTCTGGCGGGACGATGGGAAGCGTAGGATGGGGGGGACGCAGCGCTTCCCATTTTTAACCGGCTGGCAGCTTAGCTTGCTGGCAGCAGAACCGTATCGATCACATGGATCACGCCGTTTGAGGCGCCGACATCTGCCGCAACAACGGTCGCCGTTGAACCGGGTGCAGTCAGGACAACACCATCAGTTCCATCAACACTCAAATCACCATTCAGTGTGGTCGCTGTGATCTGCTGACCGGCAAGATCCGCTGATTTGACTTTCGAGCCCGCGATCACGTGGAGCTTCAGAACGTCGGCAAGCGCGTCTTTGTTTTCTGGCAGTAGAAGGGTTTCGACGGTACCAGCTGGCAGAGCCGCGAAAGCGTCATCTGTAGGTGCGAATACGGTCAGCGGGCCGTCACCTTTCAGCGCGTCAACCAAGCCAGCAGCCTCGGCCGCCGCGAGTAGAGTCGTGAATGAGCCAGCCGCCGCGGCGGTGTCGACAATGTCTGACTTGGCTTTTGTATATCCTTCACCAGCGACCGCCGTTGTGTAGCTTGCATCAACGCGATGCGTCGCGGTTTTAGAAGAACAGGTGTCGGCGAATGCTGGGGCAGCGAGCAGGCCAGCTGAGATTACGAGAGTAGCGAGTTTCACGGGGAAGCCTCCGTTATGAATAAAGACCCGAACCATTTCGGTGTCATATAAGATACGCTATCGTATATAAAATAGATTATTGATGACTCGAATTTAATGAATCGTATTCAGACCGCTTAAGGGGCGTGTCAGTTTCGCTCATTCACACTTTCCTGAAATACGCGTTATAGGTGTGCTCATGAACTTGTGGCAGCGTCTGATTGAAAGCGGTAAGCGCTTATTTGACGTGGACGTGGTCGATGAGCCCGTCCCGGCTGACCTGGAATGCGCGCCAGATCCGAATGATGTCGGCTTCACCGCGGCTGTTGTCGGCCTTGGCGCGAAAATGGCGAAAGCTGATGGCCGGGTCACCGATGATGAGATCATGGTGTTCTCGCGGGTATTTCAAACCGCGCCTAAGGATGCGGCCGCCGTTCGCCGAGTATTCAACCTCGCCCAACAAACGGTCAAAGGCTATGAGTCTTATGCCCGCAAGATTGGCCGCAAATACGCGGCGCGACCGTGTCTGCTCGAAGGTGTCCTTGATGGTTTGTTTATGATTGCCACGGCCGATGGCGTGGTGACTGAAGATGAGATGACCTATTTGCAGACCGTTGCAACCGCGTTCGGGTTTAGCGAAGCGACGTTTCGGCGGATCAAAGCGGGCCACATGGGGCCAGACCGTAACGACCCTTATCATGTGCTCGGGGTCGCGCATGATGCGGAGTTTGATGAAATCCGGCGCGTCTATCGACGCCTCATGGCTGACAATCACCCAGACCGCGTCATTCAAAATGGCGCCCCGCGCGAGTTTGAACACGCGGCGCATGAGAAAGCTGCAACCATTACGAGCGCCTATGCTCGCATTCGAGCAGAACGCGGTCTCATCGCGGCAAATTGATCAACGGTCATAATCTAAACATTGACGGCACCGCTCTTGCACGCCATCTATTGGCTAACGAGGAAGCTATGACCGCTACACATACTGCGCCTTTCGGATTTCCGAATAATCTCTTCGCGCTGCTGCGCCGAATGGGAAACCTGTGCGTAAAGGGGCTGCTGGCAATCGCGATCGTGATTATGGCTGGCATTCTCGCCGTGGCAACTGCCGCTGCTGGCATTGCGCTGGCAGCTTATGCGCTCATGCTTCGGCTATCTGGCTCCCGGACTGACCGGACGCAGACGCGTTATCAGGAAACGGCAGACAATGGCACGGTTACGCTAGAGGCCAAAAAGACACCGCGCGGCTGGACCGTCGAATAGGGCCTAAGCGGCTTTCTCTGCCAAACCTTCAACAAACAATGTTTGCGTTGGATAAGCGAATTCCAATCCGTGATTCTGCAACTCGCGAAACAGAGCTAGCAAGACGCGTGATCGCGCCGCCATTGAGCGATTAAACTCAGGATGTAGCGAATAGAAGACGAGCTCATAATCGAGCGAGCTCGGTCCGAACGCCGCCATGCCGCAATATTCAAAATCGACCGCCGGCACGTTTTTCACAATCTCGGCAACAATCTCAGGCACCTGGTCTGCAAGCTCCGGATCGGTTTGATAGATCACCCCAAACACAGTTTCGATCCGACGGCGGGACATGCGCTGCATATTGTGGATCTCATAATTCAAGAGATTGGTGTTTGAAATAATCATTTGCTCGCCAGACTTGGCGCGGATGCGAGTGGTCTTGAGGCCAATATCTTCGATGATCCCCCAGCTCTCTCCATAGCGAACTGTGTCGCCAACCTGAAATGGTTTATCGATGACAATCGACAGAGACGAGAACAGGTCCCGGAATGTACCTTGGGCGGCAATACCTATGGCGATACCACCAATACCGAGACCGGCGAGCAGCGCGGTGACATCGGCGCCGACATTGTCGAGAATGAGCAGCAGCGCGACCGACCAGACCGCAACTGAGATAAACCACTTAATGATATTGAATGCGGAGGCGAGCGCCCGTGCATCGCCGCTCGAGCGCGCCACGTTGCGGCGGATAAACGAGACGGCAAATTCCTGTACCCATTCAGCAATCTGCAAGATCGCCGCGAGCACAAAGAAAACTTTGACAATCACTGAGACGGCTTGCGGCAGCCCAAGCATCGCATCTGTCAGCGCGAAGGCGATCATCACCATGAAATAGGTATGGAAGCTTTTCACCACGCGCTGAAGAAGGGCGGTGAAGGAGAACTCATCACTTTGCGGCAGACGGACAATGCCTTTCAGGATCGCCCAACGCGCGCAAATCTGTGCGAAGGTGAGCGACACCACGAGCCCGAGCGCGATCAGGGCTTCAAGTTCGCCAGATCCGATCCAATCGACAAATTCAGTCGCCGCTTCAGTGGCTTGGGCAGTGGTTTCAGTGATCGCTTCAATCGGATCACCGCTCTCATCCGGCGCAGTCTCTTGCATCTGTTGCAAGATTGGGAATGTCATCAAGTGCCAGAAGCTCATTGTCTGCCCTCACGCTCAAGTCCGAGCCGTGACGCTGCGGCGTCGATAACGCGCAGCGTCTCGTCCCACATGTCGAGCGAGCTTAGATCAGAAAGGTGAAAAAACCGTGCGTCTGCGGCGTCATCTCCAGCGATTGGCTCGCCACTGCGCCAAGTGGCGACGAAATCAATCAAAACATAATGGCGTGTGATGAGGTCGCCGCTGCGGTTCTCAAAGATCGCGTCCACCACATCGATCAGATCTAACAACTCAGCGTCGACACCCGTTTCTTCTTTCAACTCGCGCAAGGCAGCGTCGCGGACCGGCTCGCCAGGCTCAACCCGGCCACCGGGCAGAGACCATTCGCCTTGTTTAGGTGGCGTGCCGCGGCGGATCAGCAAAACCTGGTTATCCCGAAAACAAACGACGCCTACGGCCGGAACGGGACGAAGGTCGTGAACAGGAGTGGCAGGGGTTCGCATGGCAGGCAGATTGCACAGATTGTCTTGAAGACCTCGTAAACAGTTTGTGCCAAAGGGGTCGCTAATGATCGAAGGCGCGTGATGGCAAAACAAAAAGACACAGCAATTAGCCTGGCCTTACAGGGCGGCGGGGCTCATGGCGCCTTCACCTGGGGCGTCCTCGATCGCCTTGTCGAAGAGTCTGGGCTGACGATTAAAGCAATCACAGCGACCTCGGCAGGCGCGACCAATGCGGTGGCGTTCGCGGCGGGCCTCACCCAAGGCGGCGCGGATGGCGCAAAAGAGAATCTGGAGCGCTATTGGCGCACTGTCTCGCAAAAGGGCGCGCCCTTTTCGGCTTTCTCTTGGGCCAACTCGCCCTTTACGGCTTTACCGTTCGGACCTTTCCAGGCCGCGATGGCGTTTACCAGCATTGCGAGCCCCTACGAGTTCAATCCCTTCGACATTAATCCTCTGCGCGATGCTTTGGATGAAGCGGTCGATTTCGACGCGGTCCATGCGGCGCCGCTTGATCTCTTTTTATCGGCGACCAATGTCGAAACGGGCCGAGTCAAAGTCTTCCAAGATGGTGAGATCTCGCGCGATGCGGTGCTGGCCTCCGCCTGTTTGCCGCAAACTTTTCGGGCGGTTGAAATCAATGGTCAGGCCTATTGGGATGGCGGCTATCTGGGCAATCCCAGCCTGTTCCCGCTGATCTATGCCAAGGCGCCGCGTGATGTCTTGCTCGTTTTGCTCAACCCGATCTCGCGCCTCGGCGTGCCAAAGCGCGTGCCGGAAATTATGGACCGGCTGAACGAGATCAGCTTTAACGCCTCGCTCATCGGCGAGCTGCGCGCCATCGCTTTTGTTCAGAAGCTTCTCGATGATGGCATGCTGAAAGAGACGATGATGAAGCAGTATCGCCGCCTCACCATTCATGCCCTACGCGGCGGCCAGGTGCTGCGGGACCTCTCACTGCAAACCAAATATGATACGAGTTGGACCTTCCTCACGGATTTACGCGACAAGGGCCGGGCAGAGGCAGAGCGCTGGCTCGGCTCCTGCGCGCATTATCTCGGCAGTGGCGAGTCGAGTGTCGATCTCCAAAAGGAATTCTTGCAGGACTAAGCTGGCTGCAAGAACCAGAGCTTAGCTGCACCGATGCTGCGCTCAGAAACGCAGGTCCAGCCGTCGAGTTCTTGCGTCTCATCCGCAGCGGTTTCGACCACCGCCAAGGCACGTTCGGACAACCAATCGCCCGTTTTGAGCGCCTGTAAACACGGCGTAACCAGCCCTTTCTTGTACGGCGGGTCGATAAAAACCACGTCAAATGGGGCGCCAATCCCTGCCGGGCGCTCGCCCAATTCTGTAGCGCTGCGACGATGAATACGCGTCGCGCCAAACAGGCCCAGCGCTTCAATATTCTGCCGAATGGCGCCGCGTGCGGCATGGGCGGTTTCGACGAAAAGACAATAGCCGGCGCCGCGGGACAGCGCCTCTAATCCGAGCGCGCCGGAGCCCGCAAACAGGTCGATCACACGAGCACCATCCAGCTCCGGCGCCCAGTCGGCATGAGCTAGGATATTGAATAGGCTTTCGCGCGCACGATCAGATGTTGGCCGCGTTGCATCACTCTTTGGCGCCTGGATCGGTCGCCCTTTAAACTGTCCTGCTACGATCCGCATGGCTTGCCTTTAGGCGCTTGCGGCGCGATGGGAAAGAGATGACGTCCATACAAGATCCCATGCAGCGCGCTTTAGAGCTGGCTGAGCAGGCCGCAAAGTTGGGCGAAGTGCCCGTCGGCGCGGTGATCTATGATCCTGAGAGTGACACGATCATTGCCGAAGCGCACAATCAGCCGATTGCTGATCATGACCCAACCGCGCATGCCGAAATCAGAGCTTTGCGGGCGGCGGCGGCGCGCTTGAGCAATTATCGGCTGCCTGGACTACATCTCTATGTGACGCTCGAACCTTGCGCGATGTGTGCCGGAGCGATCAGTTTTGCGCGGATCGAAAAACTGGTCTTCGCGGCTGATGATCCGAAGGGCGGCGCGGTGCTGCACGGCCCAAAATTCTTTGATCAGCCAACCTGCCATTGGCGTCCGGACATTGTCCAAGATCACACCCATGCAGAGGCGTCCGGCGCCCTGCTTCGCGGCTTCTTCAAGGCACGTCGCGGCAAAGCCTGAGTCGGACCTTAACAGGCCGTAAACCTTGAGACACTGAGATAATTTTCTCTGCCGTTGCGCAACATCAGCCCCGAAAAAAGCACCCATTTTCGCCAATCTTTCTGAGATTGAGACGCTGCGAGAAAGACAGCGCGAATTTCTTCTTCTCTATTCGCCCCAGACAAGAAATTGCCTGGAAAGAGGGGTCTCATGGAGAAGTCACTTAAGCGTCATCCGGCGTCACCCGCGGAGTCTGACACCCAGCCATTGGCCGAGTCACCCAAGGCGCCCCTGCGCAATAAATTAATGCTCGCTGCCTCGGCCGGGATCATTGCTTTAGTCGCGCCTGGAGGCTTCTATGGCGTACGCGCCGAGGCGCAAGCTTTGCCGCCGAATGGCTGTATGGATGACAATCCCAACGATCCAACGACCAGCGGCAATGGAAACTTCGACGATGACGAAACCGTCACCTGCGTGCAGGACTACATGCAAGGCGTTATCGATCCGATCGACTCAACCGCAAGCAATGCCAGCGTCATCATCGGCGATGGCACGACCCAGACGCATGTCTCTGCATCGCTGCCAGCGTCGGGTAACCGCCAGACCCCAGCGATCAGCCTGAATGGAGCTGGTCATCAAAGCCTGACCATTAATGCGGGTTCGCAAGTTCAAACGCCCGCAGATGGCACGATTGGTATTCCGTATGGTGGCAATTACGACAATCGCGGCCAGGCTGTTTATCTAAAAACGACCGATGGGAACCTCACCCTCTCCAATAGTGGCGCGATCAAAGCTGGAGACTATGATCCAGACGACCCAAACGCCACCGACAATGCAGTGCGTGCAAATATTGTAGGCGGTAATGGCGATTTGAAGATCACGTCGACGGGGTCGATCACGGGAACGGTCAGTGCTGTGAGTAATAGTACGGGCATAATCGATGTCGATATTGCGAAGCTCGCCCAAGGACCGCTCGTCGTTGACGGTCAAGCCAATGTAAATGGCGTCAAAGTGACCCTGGGCGAAGTATATGGGAATAAGGCTAGGCTTGCCGAGATTATAAATGATGGCCAGACTTTGGACCTGGCCAACAACCCGGCTGCGGGACAAACCTTGGTCACACTTAACGGACCGATCACAAGGCAAAGTGTTTCGAACACGCCTCTTATTGCGGTCAGCAACGGCGCCAATACCACCGATCAAATCATCACCGCTTCGGGTAAAATTACCTCCCTGCCACTTGATATTATGGGGATAACGATTGGTGGTGGCGGAGCGGCGATCGAGTCGCGCCATGATGGCACGGGCAAAACCGACATCACGGTTACCGATATTTCTGCCGTGAAGGGCACCAGCATAGATGCGAAAACCGCCGCCAGCACGTCAGAGCTTAATATCACCGTCAACGGCGCGGTGGAAACAGGACAAGAAAGCATCCTGGCTGCGCATAGCGGTCGGCAAGGCGCCTCGATCACGCTCGGCAAAAATGGCTCGATCATCAGCAATGGCATTACCGACAACTATAGCGCATTCTACGCCTATGATGCGGTCTCGCTAATCACCACGGCGGATGGCGTTGGCTCGACCATCCAGGGCTATGTCGATCAGACGACCGGCAAACTCTATGGCAGTATCTCTGGCTCGGCGAAGGGCATCGAAGAGATCGCCAATAACGGCCCGATCGTGATTCAGAACCTGGCCAATGTCGCCGGCGGTTCAGAGCAGGGCATTTATGCGCGCTCATCCGGCGGCACGATTACGATCCAGAACATAGACAGCGTCACCAGCGAAGGCAGCTGGGCGATTGATGCCGATGCGCGGCAGCGTCAACCAATTCTCGATTCAAACACTAGTGATCCAACCGGCAGTTACACGTATACTGGCGACGGCAATGATATCTCGATCCAGAATGTCGCTATTCCTGAGTTTGATCACGATAATGACGCGACCACGGCAAATATCCGCAGCGCCAATGGCATCCGCGCGATTAGCGGCACGGGCAGCATCAATATCGGCGCCGACGACACCAACCCGAACAGTGCGATTGGCGATATCTTCACCACCGGTACCGGCATCGATGCAAGTAGCGATGGCGGGGCGGTCAATATCCGGGTCGCCGGTGCGATCGAGGCGGGCGTTGTTGGGATTAACAGTAAGAATCGCGGCACAGGCGCCACCACGATTAACGCCGCAGCCATCAGATCCTCCGGCAAAGACGGCCTATATGCCCGCAATTACGCAAATGCCACAGATCTCAGCATCACCACGACGGACCTTGTTGACGCTGCCGACCGGGGCATTTTCGCCTGGAATCAGGGCAGCGGCAAGACGACCATCAACGCGGCTGCGGTCACGACCACATATGGATATGGGATCTATGCCGCCAATACCTCGTCCGGCACAGACATTAGTATCACAGCGACCGGCACAGTCGATGCTGGCGACCATGCTATTTACGCCAAGAATGACGGCGCTGGCGAGACGACGATTACCGCAGGAGCGGTCAATGCCACCAAAGGCATGAATAAGGATGGGATCAAAGTTAATAATGCCGCCTCCACCACAAATCTCACCATCACGGCGAACGGCAATATTAATGCGGGTGGCTCGGGCATCTTCGCCGAGAATAAAGGCGGGACCGGAACGTCTACGATCAAGGCGGCTGGAAACATCACGGCAAAGACAGATGGCATCCACTTAAAACACTATGGCACGGGCGCCGCGACGATTGAAGCTGATGGCGTGCTCAATGGGGGCAGTACGCGCGGCATCTATGGCAAGAATGATGGCGGGTCTGGTCTCGACATTACTTTACGCGGCCGCATCGTCGACGCCGACACCGGGATAGACGCTAAGAATTACACCGGCGATTTGACGATCACGACCGAGGCGCTGCCATTCGATCCTGCTGCCCCACAAACGGCATCGATTGTTTCAGATGAGTTCGATCAAACCCTCCCATACGGAAGCAACACCACAACTGGAATCAAAGCTTTTGGCGGCGACATGAGCGGGGCCATCAATATTACAGCGAATGATCGCATTCGCGTCGGTAAAACCGGCATTGATGTGGAGGCCAATGGTAGCGGGAATGTCACCATTAACGCAAACAAGTCTGTTCAAGCACGGGAAACAGGGCTCGACGTCGAACATAAAGGTGCAGGGTCCATCCTGGTCAATGTCGAGGCCGGCTATTCAATTTCAGGGGGGGCCATCGGTGCGACCCTAGAAACGACGGAGGATGGCGAAACGATTACGCTGTCTGGCGCCAGCAGCGGAGGTGTCGGTTCACGGGGCGTCGGTGCGCTTCTGAAAACCAATAATGGCGATATCACCGTTCAAGACTTAGCGCAGGTGTCTGGAAACGTATTAGCGGGCCTCGTGACGCAATCCGCTGGTGGGAATATTGAGATTCGAAACATTGGGACTGTCAGCGGGGCTGGCGCCCTTGAGAGCCTTCCCCCCGGTGCGCTGGACGATTTTGTTGGAAAAGCGCTCTATGCCAAAAGCGGTGGCGGCAATATCACAATTGAAAATGTGTCTGCCCCTCGGCAGACTTTATATACGGACCCGAATAATCCTCTTTATGGTCCACGCCCAAACTATGCGGGTCTGTATGCCTATAGCGGCGACGGAGACATCAATATGGGCGGGACGATAGAGGGCACCGCAATCGGCGATGTCAGCGCGAAAAACACCGCCATCCGTGCTGAAAGTGACGGCGGATCGATCAATCTCAATCTTGTGGGCGCCGTCGAGTCGACTGCGGCGCGCGGTGTTGATGCTGACAGCGGCGCCGGAAATATCACCATCCGAAGCGCTGGCGACATTACATCGGGCACAACCGGGATTGCTGCACACAGCGAAGGGGGCGTGATTGATATAAACGTCACCGGCGCAATTACAGCGGGATATAAAGGGCTGGAAATCACATCCAAGGGCGCAAGCGCTGGTGCGATCGACGTCACGGTGAACGATGTCACAGGCGCAACTGTCGGTTATTATTCCACGGTGGAGCTCCGTAACGAAGGAACCGAAGCCACAAATCTGACAATAACCGGGGCTGTGGATGGTCAATCGACCAACTCGCATGAACCCACCGTTGAGATCATGACGCGCGCAGGCGCCAATGTTACGATTACCAGTGACGGCTCGGTTTCTGCGACCGCCGGCGGTGCGATCGTATTTGAAGGCGTTGATACGAACCCTCTTCCCAACGTTACGGAACGGGCAATAACCGCAGACACACTGAAGCTCGACGGCTCAGTCTTGGCCGATGTCTTGATGGGCACCGGCAATGACACGTTCAGTTTTGGCGGCACGATTGGCCCAGGCGCGACCGTGTTTGGCGGCGATAATACCGATACGGTCAAAATTACCAGCATGACGGCCAAAACGCTGACCAATTCTGGCGGCACGAATGACTCGATCCAAGAATTTGAGATCATCAATTTCGATGGCGACAATTTCACTTTGGCTGGCACGCATACCGGCTGGAGCAATGCCAATTTCAACACGGGCACGACCATCCTGGCCGAGAACGCCACGCTTGAGGCGGCCACCGGCATGATCGCCATGGGTGCTGTGCTGAATGCTCGAGATGGGTCGTTCTTTACCGGCAATCTCGTCAATGATGGCACGCTGAATATCGGCTCGTCGCCAGGCCGGTTCAATCTCACCGGGAATTTCACCCAAGGCTCGACCGGGGCACTCCCGATTGAATATGATGGCCAGCGCGGCCGTGGCGACTTTTTCGATATCTCCGGAACCGCCTCCCTTGGCGGCACCTTGGAGATCATTATTCTCTCCTTGCCAAACACAGCGACAGATTATGAATTCCTAAACGCGCAAATGGGCGTCACAGGCAAATTCGCAACCATTACAGATAACATGATGGACGTAGACTTTGCGGTCAATGTGAGCGGCAACACAGCGACGATTGTGAACATCCCAGCGGCGCCCGTCTCGCCAACTCCGCCCGGACCAGATCCCACCCCGGATCCTAATCCAGACCCAACGCCGGACCCCGATCCTACGCCCGAGCCCGAGCCCGAGCCAGAGCCCGACCCCGAGCCCGAGCCTGAGCCCGAGCCCGAGCCAACGCCTGAACCTGAACCAAATCCTGACCCTGGTGGCGAAGAACCAGTCGACCCGGTCGAGCCGGCAGAGCCTGAAGAGCCGCTCCTGTCGCCAAAAGAGCTCGCGCCGTCAGCCTTGATGGCCGGCATGTTTGCCAGCGACTTGTTCGCCGACAATCTCATGCAGCGACGCCATAATGGCATGACGAATGGTGATTGGAGCTTCTGGACCACCGGACTGGGCGGCCAATATGATGTCGGCAATTCCGATGACCAATATGGTTGGGATGGCGGCACGTCTGGATTCAGCTTCGGCGCCCAGCACCTGTTTGTGCAGAATGGCATGCCGATCCTGTTTGGTCTGTCGACGGGCTTCACCGAGGCCGATCTCGATAGCGGCTTCTCGCACGGCGAAGTCGATAGCGTGCATCTGGGCGGCTTTGTAAACGCTGAGCTGAACGCGCTCTTCCTCGCCGCTGCAGCCTCTCACGCTTGGCAGGATTATGATCTGCAACGCGTCTTCGTGATGCCAAGCGGCCCGGCCATCGCAGTAGCAGAAACCGAAGGCAAAGCCTCAAGCTTCAAGACCGAAGCCTATTATGACTTGATGTGGTCGGGTGAGGCGCCGCAAGGCGTCGGTTTCGGCCCGCTGATCACCGCAAACTTGACCACCGGCACCTATAACCGGTTCAAAGAGAGCGGGGCAGGGATCTTGAACCTGACCTATGAGGCCGAAACCGCGCAGCAAATCCTGCTCGGGGCCGGCGCGCAAGGCAGCTATATCGCGACCCTGTTTGGCGACATGCAAATCGAAACCGGCGCCAGAGTGCTCTGGGAGAACGTCTCTGGCGACACGGATATTACGGGTGCCGCCAGCTTGGTCGTCCCCGGCGCGGTGTTCCGCCCCGGCTCTGCCAAATTGGACAGCGACCGGGTCGTGGTCGGTGCCGATGCGAAAGTAGAATTCACCGACTCCATATTCGGCCACATCCGCTATGACACCACACGCAGCGACAATTTCACCGAACACGCTGGCTGGGCCGGGGTAACGTTCAGGTTCTAACCCCGCGCGCGATGCAAAAACCAAAAGGCCGCAGAGCAATCCTCTGCGGCCTTTTTGATTGGATGAAAAAGAAATGGTGGGCCCGGAGGGACTTGAACCCCCGACCAGACCGTTATGAGCGGTCCGCTCTAACCAACTGAGCTACAGGCCCATGTTCTCAACATGAACGCTAGCATAAAACGCTAGACTTGTTCTCGTCGCAATGGCTCAATTGAATAGAGACTGCAAGTTTTTCAACAGTCTCAAGGAGGGACCAGATGAAGATAAGATCGAAACGCAATTTGGTGGGCGGATCCATGGTGGCAGCAATGCTTGTGCTTGGGGCCTGCGGCGGCGGACCAGAGGATGTTGGCGGGACGTCACTGACCGGGTCAGATGCTGCGCCCGTGCCGACCGTGACGCCAAATGCTGATCCCATTCAGACAAGCCATCCGAACTCCATCCAGCCCGAGACCACGCTGAGCATTTCAGCGGAAGGCTCGGTCAACCGCGAGCCGGACATCGCCTTCTTGAATGCGGGCGTACAAACCCAGGGCGAAACCGCGCAGACCGCGATGTCGGCCAATGCGACGGCCATGAATGGCGTGTTCGAAGCGCTCGAAGCAGCGAATGTCGACCGCAAGGATATGCAGACTTCGAATTTCTCGCTGCAACCGCAATATGATTATTCGAACCGTCAATCCGGCCAGCCGCCGCGCCTCACCGGGTATCAAGCCTCGAACCAGCTCACGGTACGTGTGCGCGACCTGGACACGTTGGGTGAGACGATGGATGCGCTGGTGAGCGCGGGTGGCAACACGTTTAGCGGCCTCCGCTTTGCGCTTGAAGATGATCGGGCGGCGAAAAATGCGGCCCGCGATATCGCCATGAAAGAAGCGATTGCGCGCGCGGAACTGTATGCGGCGGCGTCTGGCTATGAAGTGGCGCGTGTGGTCACGATCTCTGAGAGTGGCGGCTATAGTCCGCAACCCATGGCGATGATGGCACAGGCGCGCAGTGCGGAAAGTTCGACGCCGATTGCCAGCGGAGAAGTTGGCTATTCGGTCAGTGTGAATGTGACGTTTGAGCTTCGCAAAACCGCGGAATAAGAAAACCCGCCAAATAGGCGGGCTTTCAAACGCTACATTTCTACCCTCAAAACCGGGCGCTGCTTAATAGGCGGCGCTTGGCGTTTTGATCTCATTATGCTCGTCCATCAGCGCGACTTGCGGCTGATGTTGGCGGGCAAGTTCGGCTTCCATTTGGACAAAAGCTGCGATGACGACGCGGTCGCCCAGCGCAAATTTGCGGGCGGCGCCGCCATTGATCCCAATCGTGCGAGAGCCGCGTGGGGCTTCAATCGCATAGGTGGAGATCCGTTCGCCATTGGTAATGTTCCAAATGTCGACACGCTCGTGCGGCAAAATCCCCGCGGCGTCGAGCAAATCCTGGTCGATAGAGACCGATCCTTCATAATATACATCGCACTGCGTCACGGTCGCTGCGTGCAATTTACCTTTCAACATGTTGACCAGCAAAGCTCGCCCTCCCTATCGAAATCTACGTGGCAGGCCCCGCCTGCTATGCATATATGGGTACTGCCTACCCTTGGGTAAAGGGTTATTGTGCAGTGCAAGAAATGCGCAAAAAGCATAAAAGTGGAAGCGGGGGAAGGGGGCTAATCGCACCATCAGCAGGCAATTGAAATTATTGGGTATTTTAACCCTAATCGAAGCCGGACAGGGTCCCTGTTTGCAAGTCGAGTTCGATCCTCAAATCTTTGTGATCGTGATTTTCCGCAAGAATTTCCAGGGGGCGCATGGCGGCTTTGAGGAGATCATAATCGCGATCATCTCCGAGCGTTTCCCCGTCCGCCGAGAAAGAGGTGAGGCGGTAGTCAATGGTTGGGGTTCCATCTTCGACATAAGACCGCCGTTCAAGGCGAACCCGCGCAGCGCCAGGAAGGGCGGCGAATGTGAGCGCGTCTCGCCAAGCGTCACTCATTCCAGCGGTGTGCCTAATTCCATCATCGTCTCGCGCAAAAGCGGCCCGATTTCGGTATGGATCACCAAATCTGCATAGACGTCATGTTCGGTCTCTTCGCGATTGATGATGACATATTTCGCGCCATTCTGTTTCGCGATAAGCGGGATATTCGCAGCGGGATAAACGACCAGAGACGACCCAATCGCGATCATCAAATCGCAAGAGACGGCTTCACTTTCAGCGAACACCATTTTGTCTTCCGGCATGGCTTGGCCGAAAGAGATCGTCGCCGACTTTAAAAGCCCGGCGCAGAAATCGCAGACAATATCTTCGTCCGCTTCCCAGCGCGGGCGGAGGGTTTCATAGTCATAGCGTTTCCCGCAATTCAGGCATTTGGCATATGAGGCGTTGCCGTGGACCTCGATCACATTCTCGTCCGGCACCCCGCCATCCTGGTGTAGATTGTCGACATTCTGGGTCACGACGGATGTGACTTTGCCCATGTCGACCAGTTTCGCGATTGCGTGGTGCCCGGCATTTGGGGTTGCGCCGACCCAGCCCGCGGTGCGTTCAAACACGCGCCGCCAACCCTCCCGGCGGGCCTCACGGTCAGACACAAAATCTTGGAAATAGATTGGCTGCATTTTCGACCAAACCCCGCCAGGCGAGCGAAAATCGGGGATGCCGCTCTCCGTCGAGATGCCCGCACCCGTGAACACGACCACGCGATCGGCGGCGTCGATGTGTTTGGCTAAGATCGCAGCTTCATTCATACCCGAACGCTACTTGAGGCGGAGGCAAAGGCCAACTCAAAATCAATTTGCAAAGCCTTTTCTTTCCAACCAATCCGAGCAGATCCGCACCGCTTCCGGCAACAGATCAGGCCGTTCGATATAATAATGATCGGCGTCTTTGATATCGTGAGTTTCTTTGTCGTCATGTCCCACGGCATCGAACAGACGCTGCGCATGGCTCGGCGTACAGGCGAGATCTGCGGTATTGTTGATGACCAGCACAGGGCAGGAGATCCGCGCCGCATTGCCAAGCCCTGTCGCATTCGTCGTGTCATAGCCCCACTGGCTCAGCCACGAGCGAAGCGTGGAAAACCGCGCGAGGCCAACCGGGCCATCATTAGCGACTTTTGGCTCGCCCAAATAACACGTGTTCGGGCGACGATCGGACGGGTCTTGAGTCGGGTCGGTCCAGCGCAAATCCGCCATCGTGCCGTGCACCGTAAAGGCGCGTTCCGCGTTCACCTCGCCGGCTTTCCGGAGGTCTTCTAGTGTTTGCTGAACCCAGGCCGTAATGCGGCGATTGCGAGCAATTTGTTCGGTGCGATAACGGGTTTCATAGTCCGGCGTATAGGCTGGCTGATTGGGATTTTTGGGGTCGTAAATATTGAGCTCTGGATTGCGCGCGAAGGGCCGCGCTTCGACTGCGATGGACGGATCGATCCACTCAGTGAGCGTCATCGCGCGGCTAATGTGGGCGGCGAGCAGCATGATGCCTTGCACAGGCGGCAAGCCCATACTGGCCAAATCATACGCGTCGCCCGCAGGCGTGTGGGTGATGGTCGGCGTTTCAGCCTGGTCTTGATAGAAGAGGGACAGCGACCCGCCGCCAGACCAGCCGCCGAGGATGATCGCCTCATAGCCGAGCTTTTCGCGCGCATGCTTTAAACAGGCGCCAAGGTCGGCGACGCATTTTTCCATAATCAGGGCAGTGTCATTGCCGCGATAGCGCGGATTGCAATAAATCACATGATGTCCGGCATAGGCCAGCGCAGACACTAACGGCAGGAATGCCCCAGAACCGATTGGGTGCGAAAACACGATTACGGTTTTGGACGTGCCGTCTTTGGGCCGTATATGCATGCATTCGACGACCACCGTGCCGCCAGCGCCACCATACACGTCTTTGAAGCCAGACGTCTCTTGATGCAGCACCAGATAGGGCTCTCGGATCACTTCGACCATGGCTTACCTCCATCTGGCCTCCCGCAGGGTGAAGACTTGGCGCTTTCTACCGACGAGTCCAGTATGACGCAAAGACAAGGGAGCAAGTGGATGATCAAAGCAACCGGTATCCACCACCTGGCAATCATGTCAGCCGACATTAAGAGCCAGATCGCATTCTTTTCCGATGTTCTGGGGTGTAAACTCTCAGCGATATTCGACATGCATGGCGTGCCCGGCGGGATCCACGCCTTTATGCATTTAGACGACCATTGCTATTTCTCGATTGTTGAATTGCCAGCGGTGAATGACATTCCGGTGCAGATGGGCGTCACCCATTCGGGCACTGGGGCTGGCCCGAGCGCGGCTGGCACGATGCAGCACCTTGCTTTCAAAGTCGACACGCCGGACCAATTGCTTGCGATCCGCGACCGGATCCGAAAGAAAGGCGTCAATGTCATCGGTCCGATCAATCATGGCATGTGCCAATCGATCTATTTTGGCGGCCCTGAAAACATGACTTTGGAAGTTGCAACGTCTGACGCTGAGATTGACCAAAAAGCTTGGGTCGATCCGTCGGTTCTTGAGAAGGTTGGCATCAGCGCTGAAGAAGCAGCGCAATCTATGGCGCCTGACCCCTATGCGGGAGAAGGCGGCAGCGTGAAACAACCGCCTTATGATCCAGACAAGCCGCATCAAGCCTATCCGAAAGAGATGTATAGGCAGCTGCTGCAAGCGCCCGATGAGGTGATTTGGCAAACCGCATCCTATGCTGACCCTCCGGTAAAAGTAGACAATCAATGATCAAAAAAATTGCGTTAGGCGCTGTCGCCCTGTTTGGCCTCCTGGTGATTGGTGCTGGGGTCTATACCTGGGACCCGCTGCCGAAAAATCCGAGCGCGGCGGACCTCTCAACAGCAGCGGCTCAGTATGATGTTGAGATCATTCGCGACACTTGGGGCGTGCCGCACATTTACGGCAAAACCGATAATGATGCGGCCTTCGGCTTGGCCTATGCGCATGCTGAAGATGATTATGAAACAATCCAGGAAACCGTTGCCGCGACCCGCGGTGTGCTTGGCCGATATAAAGGCGCGAATGCGGCCCGGACTGATTACCTGGTCGAGCTTTTAAATGTCTGGGACACGATTGATGAACGCTATGAAAGCGAGGTCCCGGCCGATGTAAAAGCCTATGCGCAAGCCTATGCTGATGGATTGAACCTCTATGCGTCAGAGCATTTGGACGAGACTTGGCAAGGGCTGCTTCCGTTTAAGCCGCAGGATATTTTCGCGGGCTCTCTGTTTCGCACGCCTTTCTTTTATGGCTTCGATGAAACGCTCTTGGACGTCTATAATGACGAGCGGGTTCAGAGCATTTCCCTCGATCCGGGTTCAGGGCGCGGGGCTTGGCTGATTGGACCTAAAACCGCGCCGCCGCGCGGCTCGAACGCGTTCGCGGTTGCGCCAGAACGTTCAGGCGATGACACCACACGGCTGGTCATCAACTCGCACCAACCAATGACGGGACCCGTGGCCTGGTGGGAAGCGCATATGGTCTCCGAAGAGGGCCTCGACATTCATGGCGGGGTTTTCCCGGGGTCTCCGAGTATCTTGCACGGCTTCAACAATTATCTCGGCTGGGCCAACACGGTCAGCAAGCCAGATTTGGCGGATGTCTATGTGCTGACCATCAATCCGGATGATCCGAACCAGTACCGGTTGGATGGTGAGTGGCGCGATCTGGAAGTGGAAACCGCGGACCTGGCGGTCAAACTTTGGGGGCCGTTTGCATTCCCGGCAAAGCGTGAAGTGCTGACCTCTGAACATGGCCCCGCCATCCGCACCAAAACCGGCACCTATGCCATCCGTTATGCGGGCATGGGCGCCATGCGCCAGACTGAGCAGCGTATGCGCACGGCAAAAGCCCGCAATTGGGATGAGTTTTACGCCGCCATGGCGATCCATGCCGTCCCGGCTCTGAACTATGTCTATGCCGATCGCGATGGCGTCGTGGCCCTCATCCATAATGGCCAATATCCAGACCGCGCGGCGGGCTGGGACTGGACCAAAGATATGCCGGGCGATCGCTCGGACGTGATCTGGCAGGACTATTTGCCCTATGATCGCGTGCCGATTTTGCGAAACCCGCAATCGGGGCTTGTCTTTGACGCGAATAATGAACCGTTTAGCGCCACCGATGGGCCAGACAATCTACGCCCAGAACAATTCGCACGCTCAATGGGCTTGCAGACCGATCAAACCAATCGCTCGCTCCGGATCATGGAGCTGACCGATGGCACAACGCCGATGACGCGCGAGGCGCTGCTCGCACTGAAGTTCGACAATACCTACGCGCAAGGGTCGGTTGCCGACCGCACGGTTAAAGCTGTCCTGGCGAAGGATTGGAGCGCCGATCCAGCCTTACAGGCAGCCGCAGATCATTTGGCCGCTTGGTCTTATGGAACCGGCAAAACCGACCGACACGCAGCATTGGGTGTGCTCACCACCATCCATGCGGTGACTGAAAAACTGACCGGTATTCCAGCGCCGACACCAGCCGATGCGTTCCGCCAAGCGGTGACCTATCTCGACACGCATTATGGCCGGATCGATCCGGAATGGGGTGAGATCAATCGCCTTGTGCGCGGCGATGTTAGCCTTCCGGTCAGCGGCGGCCCGGACATCTTGCGGGCGATTTATCCGGTAGAGATTGGCGAAGACGGGATCTTAAGGGCCAACGCAGGCGATACCTGGATCGCTTTGGTGGAATGGGACGCTGAGGGCAATCAGCGCGCCGACGTCATCCACCAATATGGCGCCGCGACTTTGGATGCATCGTCCCCGCATTATGCCGATCAAGCGCCGCTCTTCGCGGCCGAAGAATGGCGCCCAGCTTTGCTGACGCGCGAAGATGTTGAGGCCAATGCAGCGCGGACGTATCGGCCTGGCCGCTAGCTTAGCGTTCGCGCCCAGGTGCGGATCTCTTCGACAAACAAGTCCGGCGCTTCCATCGCGGCGAAATGACCGCCATGCGGCATCTCGGACCAGTGCGTGATATTATAAGCGCGCTCACACCATGAGCGAGGCGGTGGAAAGTAGACCGTTTCGCCTGGGAAATTCGCGAAGCCAGTGGGTGTTTCACAGCGCACACCTTCTGGCAGCGTCGCACCGCCCTCAGCGAAGAATGCGGCATAATACCAAACCGAGGTGGCGATCGCGTCATTGACCAAATAGATCATCAAATTGGTCAGCAATTGATCGCGCGTATAGATATCAAACAAGCTGCCGCCTTTGAGGTCTGTCCAAGTGTTGAACTTCTCCAAGATCCAAGCGGCGGTGCCCATCGGGCTGTCCATCAGTGCCATGGCGAGCGTTTGCGGCTTGGTCGCCTGCTGCATCAAATAGCTGCCCTCAGCTTGCATGGCCGCTTGCGCGCGCTGAACCCAATCGCTCTCTTCGTCTGATTGCGGGAGGGTTGGATTCGGGCGCAGGCCGATCATATTGAGATGGATCGCCTCACACCCGCCTTTGCCATCTACGGTGCCATGGTCGAGGCCGAGCCAAGAGGTGACCATGCCGCCCCAGTCTCCGCCCTGCGCGAGATAAGTGTCATAGCCAAGCATGTCGCACATCAGCGTGTTCCAAAGCTTGGCGGTGGCGCGCTGTCCAATTGGGGCTTTCGGTTTTCCGGAAAAACCATAGCCGGGCAGAGATGGGATGATGAGGTCAAACGCGTCTTCGGCTTTGCCGCCATGCTGGCTTGGATAGGCGAGAGGGCCAATCGAGTCATAGAATTCAAACACAGATCCCGGCCAGCCATGGGTCAGTAGCAAAGGCCGCTTGCCTTGCGCCTCGCCGACCACGTGAAGGAAGTGGATCGGCAAGCCGTCTATCTCGGCAATGAATTGCGGATATTGATTGAGCGTCGCTTCTTCCGCTCGCCAATCATAAGTGTCGAGCCAGTAGGATTGGATATCTTTTAGGACTGGCGTCGACATGCCGAGCGCCCATTCGGGCAGGCCTGCAGGTTCAGGAAACCACTGATAGGCCGCCACGCGCGCTCGGATAGAATCGAGCTTTGCCTGTGGGATATCGATTTTAAATGGTGTTGGTGCGCTCATTTCAACCCTCCGCGTCTGTTTGGAGGGTGCCGCGCAAATGATTTAGGTCAAGGGAGAACGCCGCGAGAGCTTGGCCTCTTAGTTGTCCATCGCTGTGCCGATTTGATCGGCATTATCATCCCATTTACCGGCGGCGCCGTCGCCAGTCGCGTTCAGGGCACCGATTAAAGCAAGCGTCATCAACGCGAGAAGAAGACCATACTCTACCGCAGTCGCGCCGGACTCATTTTGCAACAGGTCCCGTGTTTTTTTGTAGAGTGTGCTCATGATTTATAGCTCTTTATCCCCAGACAATAACGCGTCGAAAAGTGGGATATCGGCGGCCGGTGCTGGGTAGCTGTGCAAGTCTTGCGGTGCGACCCAAGCGAGTGTTTGTCCTTCAGTTGGACGCGGCGTCCCTATCCATCTCTTCACGGCATAAAGTGGCATAAAAAGGTGAAAACTCTCGTAAGCGTGGCTGGCAAATGTGATCGGTTCGAGGTCATCTTCGCTAACCGTAATGGCCAATTCCTCTGTTAACTCCCGCACCAATGCACGCTCTGGCGTCTCGCCGGATTCTATCTTGCCACCAGGGAACTCCCACAGTCCCGCCATGGATTTTCCCTCTGGACGTTGGGCCAAGAGGATTTTGCCTTCTGGGTTAAAGATCGCGGCGGCGGCGACATAGACGATCTTCACGTGCGATAGGCTCCGTTTATGTCGACATAGGCGTGGGTGAGGTCGCACGTATAGATCTGCGACTTACCCGGCCCGTTTCCAACTTTGACGCGGATCGAGATTTCTGGCTCGGAAACAGCGGCCGTGGCGCGGGCTTCGTCATAATCCTGAGCGCGCGCGCCTTGTGCGGCGACCTGAACGTCGCCGAACCAAATCGACAATTGGTTTTGATCGACTGGTTCTCCCGACTTTCCAGCTGCCATAACCACCCGGCCCCAATTGGCATCATTCGCCGCAAGTGCAGTTTTGACCAAAGGAGAGTTCGCGATATCGGTCGCAATCGTCCGTGCCGATCGATCTGAGTCTGCGCCCTCGACCCCGATCGTGATGAACTTGCTCGCGCCTTCTCCGTCTTTGACAATCGACAAGGCCAAGTCGAGGCAGATCTCATTCAAGGCAGTTTTGAAGCTAGCAAACCTTGGATCGGATTCGGTTTCGATTGGCGGGGCGCCATTCGCGCCGGTTGCAAACACCATTAGACTGTCAGAGGTCGAGGTGTCGCTATCAACGGTGATGGCATTGAAACTCAACCCGCACGCCTCGCGTAGTGCGACATCCAAAAGCGCTGGTGCAATCGCGGCGTCGGTGAAGACGTAAGCCAACATGGTCGCCATATTTGGCGCGATCATACCAGAGCCTTTGGCAATGCCCGAGAAGGCGGTCGGGATGCCATCGAGGTCGCGGATAAATCCGGCGCCTTTGGGATAGGTGTCGGTGGTCATGAAGGCTTTGGCGCAGGCTTCCCAGTCTGGGGCGGCGAGTGCCTCAGAAAGTTCGGGAACAATGCTGCCGACATAATTGGCATCCTCGAGTGGTTCACCGATCACACCGGTGGCGCCGAGGAAACAATGGTTCTTTTCCGCCGAAAGCGCGGTTACCATCGCGGCTAGTGTGGCGTCATTTTTCAAGACACCTTCGGGGCCGGTAAATGCGTTCGAATTCCCGGAGTTTACCACCAGCGCAGTCGCTTTGCCCTTGCCCCGCGCCAGTGCATCACGGCACCAATGGACGTCTGCAGATGCGGTCGCAGATTGAGTAAACACGCCAGCGCAGGTGGTGCCTGGCGTAAATTCAAATAAGAAGACATCATCTCGGTTGACCCCGCGTTTGGCATAGAATCCGCGCGAGCCGGTCGCGGCACGGACGCCCAGGACCGCTGGAAGGTTCGGAAATTCAGCCGGCGCAAATGGGGACGGGGTCAAATTCATGGCGTTTCTGTTTCGTCTGCTGCGCTGTCATTGGGCTCGGTGTCCTCGAGATATTCAGCCGGGTCACGCCGGCGAATATCGGCTCGGGCGCGCAATTCTCTCAAAATGTCACTGATCTGAGTGAAGGTCAGGAAGGTGATGATTTCCGGACGCATTTCGGCTTTGGTCTTTGGCGGTGTGGTGCGGCGCTCATCGACTTTTAGGATTAGCCAACCGTCTTCGGTTTCAAACGGTGAGGACGCTTCGCCGGTCACCGTATCGCCAATCCGCGCCGGCAAGGGATCTGCCAAATCGTTTGGGCTGACCCAGCCAAGGTCACCACCTTCGAGCCGAGTGCGGACGTCTTGAGAATGTTCCAAAGCCGCTTCAGCAAAATCGCGTCCTGCCAACAACTCCGCAAAAACCGAGGCGGCATCTGCTTCTGTTTCGACCATGATTTGCCGCAGCCGCACTTGATCATCAAGCTGTTGCAGCTTCACCTGCTCTTCATACATCCGGTCGATCGCGTCATCGGTGACCTCATTGGCGACCAGGCTCTCAACTAGAATATTTCCCAAAAGACGTTCCCGTCCCGCGGCTAATCGGCGAGAGGCTTCAGGGTTTTGATCGAGGGTTCTCCGCTCGGCTTCTTGGGCCAAGAGACGTTGGTCAATCAACTGATCCAAGATCTGATGAAACTCAGGATTGGCAGGACCAAAATCCGAGTTGGGTTCGATTTGACCTTGGGCGACGGCTTCGAGTTCGACATCGATCATATAGATCGGCTCGCCATTCACCAGCGCGGCGGTTTCGCTATCAATCGTAACTGTTGCGGTTCGCACGTCCGATTGTGGATCGCAGCCAGTCAAGCTGAACAGTGCAAGGCCAATAATTCCGGCGAGGCCGAACGAATGACGGTTCATTTGCATAATGTGAATTCCTTTGCCGCTTTCGGCTAATTGACACAGCTCGGTGGCGTTCTTAAGTCCGCTTGAGACAATGGTCGAGAGATCAGTTTTGGATGCATTTGTTGACGCGTCCACACCTCGGAAAGTTTTTTATGATTTCTGGGGTTAATTCAAACAGCGTGGTAGTTTCCTAGATGTTGTCCCTAGCTCAGAAGATTTTCGGTTCTGTAAATGATCGCCAACTGAAGCCCCTGCGCCGCCGGGTGCAGAAAATCAACACGCTTGAGCCAATGATTGAAGCGCTCTCGGATCAGGCCCTGCGCGCGAAAACAGATGAGTTTCGCAAGCGTTTAGCCGACGGCGCCACTTTAGATGACATTCTAGACGAAGCTTTTGCGGTTGTGCGTGAAGGCGCGAAACGCGCGCTTGGCATGCGCCATTTCGATGTGCAGCTGCTTGGCGGCATGGTTTTGCACAATGGCGCGATTGCAGAGATGCGGACTGGCGAAGGCAAAACCTTGGTTGCGACGCTTCCAGTCTATCTCAACGCGCTACGCGGCGAAGGCGTGCATGTTGTTACCGTGAACGATTATCTTGCGTCTCGCGACGCGGAGTGGATGGGCAAGCTCTATAGTTTCCTAGGTCTGACCACGGGTGTGATCCGCGGCGAAGTGCCCGGCGGCGGCCGGATGTCGGATGAAGATCGCCGCGCGGCGTATGCTTGCGATATTACTTACGGCACCAATAATGAGTATGGTTTCGATTATCTGCGCGATAATATGAAGTACTCGCTGGATCAGATGGTTCAGCGCGGACACGCCTTTGCAATTGTCGATGAAGTTGACTCGATCCTGATCGACGAAGCGCGGACGCCGCTGATTATCTCTGGCCCAACCGATGACCGGTCTGAACTTTATCGCTCCATTGACCGCTTCATTCCTGAATTGGACGATGAGGATATCGATCTCGATGAAAAGATGCGGTCTGTCGTCTTCACCGAGGAAGGCCTCGAAAAGATGGAAGAGCGCCTCAATGAAGAGGGCATTCTAGACGGCTCGCTCTGGGACCCGGCAAACGTTTCAATCGTTCACCATTCCAACCAGGCGCTGAAAGCGCACAAACTGTTCCATCGCGATAAAGACTATATCGTGAAAGACGATCAGGTGATGCTGATCGACGAGTTTACTGGCCGGATGATGGAAGGCCGCCGCTTGTCGGAAGGCCTGCACCAAGCCATCGAAGCCAAAGAGAATGTCGACATTAAGCCAGAGAACCAAACGCTGGCCTCGATCACATTCCAAAATTATTTCCGTCTCTATGAAAAGCTGGCCGGGATGACCGGTACGGCGATGACTGAAGCGTCCGAGTTTGGCGATATCTACTCGCTGGCGACGTTTGAGCTGCCGACCAATAAGCCGATCCAGCGGATCGATGATGATGATGTCGTCTACCGCGTCGCTGCGGCGAAATATAAAGACATTGTCGAAGAAGTTCGTGAAGCGCGCGCCAAGGGGCAACCAGTTCTGCTTGGTACCGCCTCAATCGAAAAATCTGAGATTGTCTCGACCTATCTGACCGCCGCGAAGATCCCGCACAAAGTCCTGAACGCGCGACACCACGCTCAAGAGGCTGAAATTGTTGCCGACGCGGGTGTGCCCGGCGCGGTGACTGTGGCGACCAATATGGCGGGTCGCGGAACCGATATTCAACTCGGCGGAAACTTGGACATGCGCGTTGCGAAAGCTGTGCACGAGCATGTCGAGAAAACCGGCAGCGAGCCATCTGAGGGCGAGCTGCAATTGATCACCGATCAAATCAAAGCCGAGATTGAAGTCGCGAAGAAAAAAGCGCTGGAAGCTGGCGGGCTCTATGTCCTCGGGACAGAGCGCCATGAAAGCCGCCGCATCGACAATCAGCTGCGCGGCCGAACTGGGCGCCAAGGTGACCCGGGCAAATCGAAATTCTTCATTGCGGTGGATGATGACCTGATGCGCGTGTTTGCGGCTGAACGTCTCAATTCAATCATGAAGGGCCTCGGCATCAAAGAAGACGAGGGCATCACTCACCCTTGGATGAACAAGGCGATCGAGACCTCACAAAAGAAAATCGAGACCCGCAATTTCGACATTCGGAAAAATGTTCTGAAATATGATGATGTCATCAATGATCAGCGTAAAGTGATCTTTGAGCAGCGCATCGACTTCATGCGCGCCGAAAGCGTGCTCGACGAGATTGAAGGCATGCGCGAGTCCGTGATTGACGGGATTGTTGCGCACCACATGCCAGAAAAAGCGCATGCTGAGCTTTGGGATACCGAAGGCCTCACTGAGCGCTGTAAAGAATTGCTTGGCCTCGAGCTGCCGATTGCAGAATGGGCTGGCGAAGAAGGCGTGGCCAATGTCGAGATCGGGCAACGGATCGAAGAGGCTGCCACCAAAGCCTATAATGAGAAGACAGACTTGGCCGCGGATGGCCAATTCCGGATGATCGAGAAACAGATCTTGCTACAAGTCCTTGATGGCCGTTGGCGCCAACACTTGCAGCAGATCGATCAATTGCGGTCTGTGATCCACTTGCGCTCTTACGGCCAGCGCAACCCGCTCAACGAGTTTAAAGAAGAAGCGTTCAAACTGTTCTATGACATGCTGTCAGAGATGCGTTTGGAAGTCACCCGTTGGCTCATGACGGCGCAAGTTCAGCCGCCACAGCCACGCCCTGTTCCGACCCCGCCACAGCGAACGTTTGAAACCAGCTTGGATCCAGATACCGGCGTCAATCAGCGTCCTGGAACACCGCAAAACGTGGCCGAGCAAGCGCCGCACTCCATGGTGGCGCAAGCCGAAGAAAGCTGGGCCAACACGCCCCGCAACGCGCCATGCCCATGCGGATCCGGTAAAAAGTACAAACATTGTCACGGAGCGCTCACGGCGGATGCGCAAAAAGCATAAACCGAGCCGTAATCCGGAATAATGAAGACAAGTTTGGAAGAGGCCGCTCGGAACGATGCGGCCTTTTTCGTGTTTAGAGGTTGGGGTCGAACTCGATCTTCGGACCGTCCGCTAAATGGACGGACACATATTCGCGCAGGGCCAGTGTGAGCGCGCTGGCATCGCCCTCTAAACGCTCTGGCGAAATCAGTGGTCCGAACGTCATTTCAAACGGGCTACCGCTTTTATTGAGAAGCTCGTGGAACAAAGTAATGTCCCGCAGCTCACCATTCACTTGCGAGAACAGATAATAGAGCCACGAATTCTTGGCTTTTAAATTCAGCGGCTGGACCGGCGCTTTGTGTTTCCGCGCTAGGCTGACCACGGTCGGCATCCAGTCTTGTTCGGTGAGGACGCCGTCAATTTTCTTGGCGAGTTTTCCAGACGGGAAGATGACAACGCATTTTTCAGCTGCGAAGGCTTCTTTGGCGAGCCGCAGGGTTTCGCGCGTTTTTGCGGGCGAGCGTTTATCCATCACCCATTCAACCGGGATCAAAACGTCGGAAAATCCTGGATTGACCCGTAAGGCATCGGCATTGGCGAAGAATACAATGTCACGGCGGACGCGCCGCAACGCGTCCCAAACCGCGACGCCATCAGCCAATCCCGTCGGATGGTTGGCCGCGACCACCAAGCGGCCTTCTTTCGGCATTTTTTCGATCTCGTTGAGAGAGAGATCAACTGCCAGTTCAGTCGATAAATGGTCGAAACTGTCGCCGCCATTTAGTGTCTGCAAATAATCTGAAGTTCGGCAGGCGCGATCATAACCGAGTACCGAATACAGCAAGGGACGTATGACGGGCCAGGACCAATGATCGACAAAACTTGGGCAGCGTTCTTTTATTAGTCGATCAACAATATGATCGTCGCTCGCTTCCAGCTCAGCCAAAAAGGCCGCGTGGGTGGACGCTGCTGGTAGCGTTTTGCTCGTCATAAAGTCCCGTCTCCATTGGGAATCATCGTCTTGATATGAACTCTATCACAGTTCGTGCCAGCTTGGCGACGCCGGGGGTCAGCGGGGCCGAACCTGTAGCATTGTCAACACTTTGGTCACTTTCGCTTTACCATCCTGTAATCGGTTGGTGGCAAAGTGGGTTTCAGAAGAGGGCTAGGCGAGGATCGCCGGGGAAACACTGGTAGAGTCGTAAGGGTATTTTGATGAAAGTTCTTTGGGTCGAAGATCACGAACCGGTAAGAGAGTTATTGTTGGTGGCTGCCGACAAAGCAGCGCGGGCGCGCGTTCCGGTTGACCTCGTTATGGCAACGACCCTGATGGAAGCGGAAAACCGCCTGCGTCTTGAACGTTTCGATCTTGTTGTACTCGACTTGACCCTACCAGACAGCTTTGATGGCGACATGACGATCGCGCGCGTCGCCAATATGGGCAAACACCGGATTGCCGTCTGTTCGGCTCAGCCAGAACGCGACCAAGCGGTGATGACAGCTTTAAAGTGCGGAGCCAATGTCGCGCCTTCTGCCATCTTTAAAGCCAAGCTTCCGTTCAACCGCTTTATCCAGCGGGCGGAATCTTTTCACGACTTCCTGCTCGAACAAATGCCGGGCGCGAAGAGCGATGTGGCGGTTGCAGCTTAAGCAATTCCCGTAGCGGATCCGCTCTTTTCCTTTATTCCGTATTCTTAGCTTGCACTCTGGTCTGGCCTGCGCCATATGCGCGGTGGGCCAGCTCTCCCCAACGAGAGTCAGCCTATCTGTAAGGATAGGAGTACAAACAGATGACTGATGTCGCCAAACCCGACGTGCGTCCTGCATGTCCGCTTTTCTCTTCTGGGCCGACCGCGAAGCGTCCTGGATTTTCCCTCGAAAAACTTGAATCTGCCGCGCTTGGGCGCTCGCACCGTTCAGCCACCGCGAAAGCGAAGCTGAAACAAGCGATTGAACGCACAAAAGACATTCTCGGCCTGCCTGAGGATTACCGTGTGGCGATTGTGCCGGCGTCTGATACAGGCGCTGTTGAAATGTGCATGTGGTCGATGTTGGGCCAGCGTCCCGTCGATGTGTTTGCCTGGGAAAGCTTCGGCAAAGATTGGGTGACCGATGCGGTAAACGAGCTGAAGCTCGTCGACTGTAACATCCATGTTGGCGATTATGGCGTGCTGCCGCCATTTGAAAAAGCCCGCGACGATGCGGACATTATTTTCACTTGGAATGGGACCACGGCCGGCGTTCGGGTTCCGAATGCCGATTGGATCAAACCGAACCCAGACCGCGTTGTGATCTGTGATGCAACGTCAGCGGTTTTTGCTCAGGACATGGAGTGGGAAAAGCTCGATGTCGTGACTTATTCTTGGCAAAAAGTGCTAGGCGGGGAAGCTGCCCATGGCATGCTGATCCTGTCGCCGAATGCGGTGCGCCGCCTCGAGAGCTGTAAGCCAGAGCGCCCGCTGCCTAAGATTTTCCGCATGACCAAAGGCGGCAAGCTCAACGAATCCTTGTTCGAAGGCAATACGATCAATACGCCTTCGCTTTTGTGTACTGAAGACTATCTTCAGGCCCTCGATTGGGCCGAAGAGTGCGGCGGTTATCAGGGCCTCAAAGCCCGTTCTGATCGCTCGCTTAAGATCCTCACGGATTGGGTCGCCAAGACCGATTGGATTGAGTTCCTCTGCGCGGATGATGATGTTCGTTCGAATTCCGGCGTGACCTTCTCGATTGTCCATCCGACTTTTGTCAAAATGGATGAGCCGACCCAGCGCGACTTCATCAAACGTATGATGAAGCGTCTGGAAGATGAGGATGCGTGTTTCGATGCGAATGGCTATGCTAAAGCACCTCCGGGATTACGGATCTGGTGCGGTGCAACCGTTGAGCCGGACGATGTCGCGAAACTGACGCCGTGGCTCGACTGGACCTTCGCCGAAGAACTCGCTGCGCTGTAGTCGCTCCCGAAGGCTTCGGCCATGACGCTCGTGCTTCGACCTGCTCTGCCAGCGGACGTGCCCCATCTTGAGCGATGGGATCACGAACCGCATGTGATCGCTGCGACCAGCGACGATCCCAATGCTGATGTGGCTTTTGACGATGCGGAATGGTTGGAAGAGATTACCAGCGATGATCCGGCCAGCGCCTATTTCATTGCCGAACTAAACGGACGGGCCATCGGCGCCATGCAGGTCATCGATCCGGCTTTGGAGCGCACACATTATTGGGGGGCAGACTGTCCGCCAAACTTGCGCGCCATGGATATTTGGATCGGCGAGAAAGACTGCCTGGGCAAGGGCTATGGAACGCAAATGATGCGTCTCGCGGTCAATCGCGCCTTTGCCGATCCGGTTGTCGAAGCCATCCTAATTGACCCCCTGAATTCTAATACGGACGCCCATCGATTCTATCAGCGCCTGGGCTTCCGACCGATCGGTCGTCGTTTGTTTGATAAAGACGATGACTGCCTTGTTCACAGACTAGATCGCGCCGATTGGCGCCTTGGAGACACAGATGCCTAAAGTTCTGATTGCAGATAAACTCGCCCCAGCCGCCGTTGATATTTTTAAAAATCGCGGCCTGGAAACTGAAACCGCTGTTGGCCTCAGCAAGGAAGAGCTGATTGCGAAAATTCCTGAATTTGATGGCCTCGTCGTGCGCTCTGCGTGCAAGCCAGACGCTGACATCATCGCTGCTGCGGACAATTTGAAAGTCATCGGCCGCGCCGGGATTGGGGTCGATAATATCGATATCAAAGCCGCCACGGGAAAAGGCGTCGTGGTCATGAACACGCCGTTCGGGAATGCTGTGACCACGGCCGAGCATGCGATTGCGATGATGTTTGCGGCCGCTCGGCAAATTCCAGCAGCGAATGCGGGTACCCAAGCCGGCGAGTGGCCGAAAAAAGCCTTTATGGGCACCGAACTCTCTTACAAAACGCTCGGCCTGATCGGTTGCGGCAATATTGGTGCGCGCGTCGCCGAGCGGGCCAAAGGCCTGCAGATGAAAGTGCTCGCCTATGATCCGTTCCTCACAGAAGAGCGGGCGGTAGAACTTGGTGTAGAAAAGGCCGCGGATCTTGATGCCATGCTGGCCCGTGCGGACGCGATCACTTTGCACACACCCCTCACCGACCAGACCCGCAATATCCTGTCGGCTGACGCGCTCGCAAAAACCAAAAAGGGTGTGATCTTGGTCAATTGTGCGCGGGGCGGCCTAGTCGACGAGGCAGCGGTCGCAGAAGGTTTGAAGTCCGGCCATATCGGCGCGGCTGCCTTTGATGTATTTGCTGAAGAACCAGCGAAAGAAAACGTCCTATTCGGCGCTCCGAACTTTATCGCCACCCCGCACCTGGGCGCGGCGACGACCGAAGCGCAGGAAAATGTTGCCCTGCAGGTTGCCGAACAGATGAGCGATTATCTGCTGACGGGCGCGGTGACCAATGCGCTGAACATGCCTTCCATCACCGCAGACGAAGCGCCGCGTTTAAAGCCTTTCGCCGCCTTGGCGGAAAAGCTCGGCTTGTTTGCCGGTCAGATCAGCGATTATGGCTTTGAAGAAGTCGTTATCGAATATGAAGGCGAGGTTGCTGAGCTCAATCGCAAGCCGCTCACCGCCGCCGCGCTAGCGGGATTGCTGCGGCCATCGCGCGGTGATGTGAACATGGTGTCGGCGCCAGAAGTGCTGAATGAGAGCGGTGTGAAACTGGCGGAGACCAAGACCGAAGACAGCCCGGTCTATGACAGTCTGATCCGTATCAAAGTCCTGACCAAACGGACCGAAAACGACCCAGAACCCGGTTGGCGTTCGCTCGCGGGCACGCTGATCGCTGGCCAACCGCGGATCGTCGAAGTCAAAGGCATGGCGCTAGAAGGCGATTTCAATTCGCGCGTCCTCTACGTGAACAATCTCGATAAGCCTGGCTTCATTGGTTCACTTGGGGCGCTGCTCGGCAAAGAAGAGATCAATATCGCGACTTTCCATCTCGGACGCACCGATGCGGGCGGCGAGGCGATTGCGCTGATTGGAATTGATAGCGAGCCATCCACCGATTTGGTCAAACAGCTCAAATCACTGCCGCATGTTCGCTATGCGAGAGTGTTGAATTTCTAACTTGTATTTGGTCTCCTCATCCTGAGCGAAGTCGAAGGATGTGGTTCTAAAACGGCTAGCCCTCGTCCGTCGACGTCGCTCCGGATGAGGGCTTTTTCTTCGCAGCAAAAATTTCTCTGGACTCTTTACGCGAGTCGCAAATCGGATTCTGATTCGCTTACCAAACGAAATAAGGTGAGCGAAAATGGCGATGACACAAAGGCAGGCTCTGGATCTCTGGCGCTGCGCTTTGACGGCTTATGTGCGGTCTGACGAGTCTGATATGACGGCCCGGCAGCAAGCGGTCTTGATGACGGTTGCGCTAACACCTGGACCGCACACGGTGCGGGGCCTATCTGGCCACCTCAACATTGCGAAACCTGCGGTTACGCGGGCGCTTGATGTGCTTGAACGCAACGACTTGATTAAGCGCATTCCTGACGAAAACGATCTGCGCAGCGTGCATATTGAGCGCACGACCAAAGGCATGGATTGGCTGCGCGCTTTTGGTGGACAGATTCAAGCTGCGGAAGCTGGCGAGATCACCAGTGATCAGACATCAGAGCTTGGCCGCGCAGTCGCCTAAACTTTTCCTTGGTTTTAGGTCTATATCTCTAACTTGAATCGGTTGGAGATACGCTTTGCTATCATATCAAGACCCAAGACTAACCCTTCCCGAAGGCGGTTCGCGGCAGCGGATGCAGGTGAATGCTGGTATTGCTGCGCTGCGCAAAGCCCCTGCGTCAGAGAGCACGCAGGTGAGCCAAGTCTTACACGGCGAGACAGTGCTCTTGCATCATGAAGAGGGCGGGTTTGGCCTCGTTCAGTGCGAAACAGATCGCTATGTCGGTTGGGTTCTGATGGACGCTCTATCGGCCGCCGTCCTGGACGTGACCCATCGCGTGAGTGTCGGCCGTCTGCACACCTATACCGACCCTAAGATCACCGCTGCGGCGCATCTTGTGCTGGGGGCCGGCGCTAAACTGACGGCGACAGGCGATCGCGAAGGGCGATATTTGCGGTTTGAGCGGGCTGGATGGATCGTGGATCATTTGATCGCTGACGCCGGCGCCTATGAAACCGATCCCGTTGCCGTGGCCGAGCGGTTTCTGGGAACGCCTTATTTGTGGGGCGGACGCGATTGTTTGGGCCTCGATTGTTCCGGCCTCGTCCAGATTGCCTTTGGTGCGTGTGGTGTTCTGTGTCCGCGCGATAGCGATATGCAGCAGGTTTGGTTTGGCGACCCGATCGCGCAGTGGCAAGCCCCAGGTGCCTTGCAGCGCGGTGATCTTCTCTTTTGGAAGGGGCATGTCGGATTGATGGCAGACAGTGAAACGCTGCTGCACGCCAATGGGACCTTTATGACGACAATGAAAGAGCCGCTCGCGCCTGCGATTCAGCGGATTGCAAATGAATACGGCGAGC
Source organism: Hyphomonas sp. ske169 (assembly GCF_056850855.1). Taxonomy (NCBI): domain Bacteria; kingdom Pseudomonadati; phylum Pseudomonadota; class Alphaproteobacteria; order Hyphomonadales; family Hyphomonadaceae; genus Hyphomonas; species Hyphomonas sp. ske169. Next base: position 2,101,182 of record NZ_CP096146.1, read on the forward strand.
CCTTAGAGGCTCGCCGCGTAGATGTTTCAAGTTTGAGAGGTGTGCAGCCGGACTGGCTTACTCTTCCGTCTCAGTAGCCTCTTCGACCACTTCTTCCGCAGTCTCTGCTGCATCCGTCACTGTCTCCTCAACCGTATCCGCGGCGTCAGAAACGGTCGTTTCGACGGCGTCGGTTACTGTATCAGCGGCATCAGAGACGGTTTCTGAAATCGTCTCCTCGGCAGTAGCGGCAGCCTCAGCGATGGCGGCTGTGCCTTCGCCTGCAGCGTCTTCGATGGCTTGATCGGCAGCCGCTTCAGCGGCCTCGGCTGCATCACCTGCGGTGTCAGCAGCGCCTTCGATGACGTTTTCATCAGTTTCTGCGAGATCGCCAGCAGCTTCCTCCGCATCGCCTTCTTCAGCGACCTCTGGAAGTGGCTCTGGCGCGACAGGGGCGTCTGGGCTGTAAGAGGCGAGATAAGCGAGCACGCTGGCGCGCTCATCATCCCGCTTCAAGCCAGCAAAGGCCATGCTTGTGCCGCGCGCATAGCTTGATGGATTTTCGAGCCAGGCATCCATACGCTCCCAAGACCAGTCGCCTTCGGTGTTTCCGAGCGCGCCTGAATAATTGAAGCCTGTATGGCTCTGCTTGGCAGCGCCCAGCGTGGCATAAAGATTTGGTCCGGTGCCGTCGGCTCCGCCTTGGTCAATGGTGTGGCACGAGGCGCATTTCGCTTTGAAGCTGCGCTCGCCGCGCGCCAAGTCTGCGCCAAGGAGAAGCGCGCCAAGGTCATAAACCTCTACAGGCACTTCGCCTGAGCCGCCAGCGTCAGCAATATCGACGCGGTAGCCTTTAAAGTTTGATTCGGCCCATGCGTTCAGTGATTCGTATTCATGATGGTGGTGATGCCCGCCGCCAAAGACGATGGTTGAAACCTCTTTCAGGCCAAGAACTACAAGGCCTACAGCCAGAAGTGCCCCGAAAATCTTGTTGAGTCCGAGTTCGCCCATAGGTGATCCCTCATATTCCAATCTTGCGCGCGCCTTCTGACACGCTATGCGTTCGCAATCAATATATACAGATGTGGCAGATTGCGCGTTACCTGATTCAGCGGCGAAAGCGCGCAGGTTGATTATCAGGGTCTTTATATTGAAAGGCTTGGCAAATAGGGACCGGATCGAAATTGGAGATCAAAAGATGACACAAGGCAAAATTGCCTATCAGGGGGAGCGCGGCGCCAACTCGCATATTGCCTGTTTGGACGTTTATCCGGATCATGAACCGGTCGCGTGCCGCACATTTGAAGATGTCATCGCTATGGTCGAAGGCGGTGAAGCGCAGCTCGCAATGATTCCGGTCGAGAATACAATTGCGGGCCGTGTCGGCGATATCCATCACCTCTTGCCGTCCACCAGCTTGCACATGATTGGCGAGCATTTGATGCGGATCCGGTTCCAGCTGATGGCTCTAAAGGGCGCAAAACTGGAAAATATCGAGCGCGCTTATCGCCATGTCATGGGGCTAGGGCAGTGTCGGAACTTCTTGCGCAAGCATGGCATTCAAGCGCGCACCGCGGCCGATACAGCTGGGGCAGCGCGGCAAGTCGCCGAGCGTGGAGACATTAAAGCAGCAGCGCTCGCGCCCTCTCTTGCCGCGGAAGAATATGATCTCGAAATCTTGGCCAACGATGTGGAAGACGCCGCGCATAACACGACCCGGTTCGTGATCATGTCGCCTGAACCGCTCGACATTGGTCCAGAAGACGGGCCATGCATGACCGCGTTTCTGTTCCAAGTGCGCAACATTCCGTCATCGCTCTACAAAGCGCTTGGTGGTTTCGCGACGAATGGCGTGAACATGACTAAGCTTGAAAGCTATCAAATTGAAGGCTCGTTCAGCGCGTCACAATTCTATGCTGAGATTGAAGGTCATCCGGATGAGCGCCGGGTCCAATTGGCGCTCGAGGAGTTGGGTTTTTTCTCGAACTCGCTGAAGATCCTTGGCGTTTATCCGAAGAATCTCGCACGCGAAGCCCTGCGCGGCCCACGCGGGTAGTTGATTAGAACGTCACATTCCAAAGACCCCAGAGAAGGCTGGGGTCCAAGAACTAAATATTCCAAATTGTTAGACGGCAAATCCCATCCATGGATACCTGCCTGCGCAGGTATCGCCGGTAAATAACGCGCTTTACTCGACTTTGCTCATATAGCTGGGTAACCAATCTTCATGCGCATCGCGGAGGCGAGAGAGAGAGACATCGAGTACCGGTCCATCATTGACCAATGAGAACCCATCTCCATCAACCAAATCACCTATTAATAAACCAGGCAGACCCGCTTGATCTGCGCGCGTTTGAACTGTTGCCGCATCGCGTGGCGAAACCGCAATCAAAAATCGTCCGATGCCTTCGCCGAAATACGCAGCGCGTTGATCATCGCCAGCGCCCAAAGCGCCATCCAATCCAAGACCAGACCCTAAAAGCAATTCCGCCGCCGCACAGGCCACACCGCCATCGCTGACATCGTGCACCGCATTGACGAGCCCTTGCTCAATCAGCTCGCGCACAAAATCCGCGTTCTTCTGCTCAGTCGCCAAATCTACTGGTGGCGGTGGTCCCGCCTCATCGCCGTCTAGCCCCAAAATCTCCCGCGCATAGAGCGATGCACCGAGATGGCCTTTGGTCTCGCCGATCAGGATCAGCACATCCCCGGGTTGCGCGCCTTTCAGCGTCGCGACTTTGTCCAAGTCCTCAATCAGGCCGACCCCGCCAACCACAGGCGTCGGCGGGATCGCGATGCCGTCCGTCTCATTGTATAGGCTGACATTGCCGGACACGACGGGGAAATCGAGCGCTTTACACGCCTCGGCCATGCCCTCAATCGCTTTGACGATATAGCCCATCGTCTCGGGCTTTTCGGGATTGCCGAAATTTAGATTGTCAGTGATCGCAATCGGTTTCGCGCCAACCGCCGACAGATTGTGATAGGCTTCCGCAACCACCTGTTTGCCGCCTTCATACGGGTCCGCCGCGACATAGCGCGGGGTGCAATCTGAGGTGATGGCGAGCGCCTTATTTGTACCATGAACGCGCACAATCGCTGCATTGCCCATGCTCTGCGAGCTATCGATTGTGTCTCCCATGACGTGGCGATCATATTGCTCCCAGATCCAGCGCTTAGAGGCCATGTCCGGGCAAGACATCAGCTTCAGCAGCACCTCGCCATAATCTTCCGGCTCGGGATATTTAGAGAGATCCAGCGGCGCTCGCTTTTTCGGTTCGACCCAGGGCCGGTCATAATTCGGCGCATCTTCAGCCAGCGGCGCGACAGGGATATCGCACACCGTCTCGCCGAATTGTTTCAGCACCATGCGCCCAGAATCGGTTGTCATGCCGATCACTTCAGCGTCGAGATCGTATTTGTCGAAAATCTGTTTCGCCAGCTCGATCTTGTCTGGATAGAGCACCATCAGCATACGCTCTTGGCTTTCCGACAGCATGATCTCATAGGCGCTCATGCCAGTCTCGCGTTGCGGAACTTTGTCCAAGTCCATCTCAACGCCTATGCCTTCGCCATTCTCGCCGCCACTATCGGCCATCTCGACTGATGAGGAGGTCAGACCCGCGGCGCCCATATCTTGGATCGCTTGGATCGCATCTGTGGCCATCAGCTCTAAGCAGGCTTCAATCAGCAGCTTTTCGGTGAACGGATCGCCGACCTGAACCGTCGGTCGATTGTCCTCATCGCCTTCAGAGAATTCGGCCGAGGCCATAGTCGCGCCATGGATGCCATCGCGGCCGGTCTTTGAGCCGACATAGAAGATCGGATTGCCGGGCGTTGCGCCGCGGGCATAGAAAATCTTGTCTTGATCGGCGAGGCCAACCGCCATCGCATTGACCAGGATGTTGCCATTATAGCCGGAATGAAACTCGGTCTCGCCGGCCACAGTCGGCACGCCAACACAATTGCCATAGCCGCCAATCCCGGCAACGACGCCGGCCACCAGGCTGCGCGTTTTGGGATGGCTCGGATCGCCAAAGCGCAGCGCATTGACCAGGGCAATCGGGCGCGCGCCCATGGTGAAGACATCGCGCAAGATGCCGCCCACGCCCGTCGCAGCCCCTTGATAGGGCTCGATATAAGATGGGTGGTTATGGCTCTCCATTTTGAAGATCGCCGCCTGGCCGTCGCCAATATCGATCACGCCTGCATTCTCGCCGGGGCCTTGAATGACATGCTCATTCTTGGTCGGGAATTTGGACAGGTGCCGCCGCGAGGATTTGTAGGAGCAATGCTCTGACCACATCACTGAATAGATGCCGAGTTCGACCAGATTGGGCTGGCGTCCGAGGCGGGTGGTCAGACGCTCCCACTCTTCAGCATTGATCCCATGCTCTTGCGCGGACGCTTCGTCCTGCTGAGCCTGCATAGCGGCGATAATCGCAGATGTGTCAGTCATGCGCGCGCTTTAGCGCTTGCCGCTGAGATTCGCTAGAGCGTTTATGAGCCTGGATTACCGCGCCCCGAGATAGGTCCAGCCGCGCAGCACGTACTCCAGTGGTCCGCGCTTGAATTTTGTCCGCCACAAGCTTGCAAAAATGACCGTGAACAGCGCCACCCCAAACGCGATGGCAACACAGCCTGCAGCACCGACTTGTTCGAACAGGCCGAAGCCATAGGCGTTAAAGATCAGCGATAGGATCAGGCCCTGCATCAAATAAGCGGTGAGCGATGAGGTGCCGCCGCGGGCGAGGAAGGTTTTGACCGTGCCGCCAGGCTGCTCGGCCCATTTCGCGATTAGGCCAAGATAGCTGGCGGTTGAGAACGGGCTGCCCAGCATAATGATCGCCATGCCCATCAGAATTTTAGGGCCGAAACCGCCGCCGCCTTGCAGCGTGAACCAAGCGCCAATCCCACTGATCACAAGCCCGATCGGCAAGAACACCCACCGGCAGCGTTTCCAAAACGGCGCGGAGGGGTTGGCAATCGTCCCACGTTTGACCGCAGACAGTCCGAACAGGAAAAATGAGAACGCGCCGATGCCCTGCATCATCATGCCAAAGGTGATGACCCCGCCCCAATCCGTGAACCGTTGAACGATGGCGGCGGTGAAATCGCCAGAGCGATAGGCTTCTGAATCTCGAATAGCGTCTTCGGCCATGGTCGCCATCTCGACCGTGTAATTCTCGGGATCAAAATGGCTATAGGCGGCCATGCTTGCGGCCATGAAAGCCACCAAAGTGCACTGCAATACATAGGTGCCAATGGCCCAGCCTGAGAGGGTGCGTGCACTGCTATTTCTAAACAGAAAGAGGAGGCTGCCCAGGATCGCGTACATGACCAGGATATCGCCTTGGAACAGGAAGGCGACATTGATCAGTCCAAAAGCCAAAAGGCCGAAAATGCGCCGCCAATAGCGTCCCGCAAAGCCAATCCCGCGGCGCTGCGCGGACTGCATTTGATAGGCAAAACCGACCCCGAACATAAAAGAAAACAGGGTGTAAGACTTCATCAGGAAGAACGCGTTCACGCTAAAGAAGGCGGCGCTGTCGATCTCGGTTGCAGTGCCTTCGGGGCCGTATCCAGACATCATCGGCCACGCGATGACGCCAACATTCACCACGCAAATGCCGATTAGAGCGAATGCGCGCGCAAGATCTGGGAAGATTTCTCGGCCCGCGTCTTGGGTTTCCTGGGCATAGCTCATTTTGATCCCTCCGCATTCCCTTTTTGAAATTTAGGCGCGGATCGGGGATAGGGGCAAGCGTTTGGGTTAGGCTGCCGCGAGCAGGCTCTCAAACATGCCGAGGCCATCGGTGCCGCCTTCATGGCCGCCAATCGCGCGCTCAGGGTGCGGCATCATTCCGAGCACCCGGCCATTCTCGCTGATCACCCCGGCAATATCGCGTGCGGAGCCATTTGGGTTGTCCGTGTAACGGAACGCCACGCGGCCATCGCCTTCGAGTGTGTTCAAGGTTTCCACGTCGGCGACATAATTGCCATCATGGTGCGCGATTGGGATCGTAATTTCTCCGCCCGCATAAGCATTAGTGAAGGCCGTATTGGTGGTTTCAATCTTCAAGACTTCAGGCCGACAGACAAATTCAAGGCCAGCATTGCGGATCAAGGCGCCGGGCAGCAGGCCGGTCTCACAAAGAATCTGAAAGCCATTGCAAACGCCGAGAATGTACCCGCCGCGCTCGGCATGGGCATGCAGTTGAGAGATGATTGGGCTGTTCGCCGCGACAGCACCGCAGCGTAGATAGTCGCCATAAGAGAACCCGCCCGGCACCATGACCAAGTCTGTGCCTTCAGGGATGGTTCCATCCTTGTGCCAAACCATTGCTGGCTCTTGGCCTGTGGCTTGTCTGAGCGCGACTTGGGCGTCGCGGTCGCAATTCGAACCGGGAAAGACGATGACAGCGGTTTTCATGGCCACTCCTATGTTTGGCGCAGCCTTTAGCAGGGAGTCGGGGCAAAAGGGAATATCCAGATCTGGCATTTCTCGATTGACGCTCAGACCCGGGGGCGTCAAACGGACGGCTATGTCAGATGCGCACATATATCGCGGCAATGCGCCGGTTCGCTTGAACAAGTGGATGGCTGAGCTCGGGCTCTGCTCTCGGCGCGAAGCTGAGGCCTTGATCGAGGCGGGCGGTGTGCTTGTTGATGAGGTCGTGGTCGAGCGGCCCGGCCATAAGATTGAGCCCGGACAAACCCTCACACTCGCCGCCCGGGCGCAGCAGGCAATTGCCAGCAAATTCACCGCTGTATTGAACAAGCCGGTCGACTATGTCTCAGCCCAGCCTGAAGACGATCAAGTGCCGGCGGTTCGTTTGCTGAAGACCACGAACGCAACCGATGGCACGCGTGGCCCTGCGAAAGATGCTAGCCTCGCCCCGCTTGGTCGGCTCGATCAAGATTCGCATGGTCTCTTACTATTGTCTGATGATGGCGTGCTCGCCAAAGCGATTATTGGGCCTCAGCACAGTCTCGAAAAAGAGTATTTGGTCACCGTCCAAGGCAAGATCACGGATGGGCGCCTGACCCTATTGCGCAATGGTCTCAGCTTGGATGAGCGGCGGCTCAAGCCTGCTAAGGTCACGGTCGTGGAGGGTCAAACGCTTCGATTTATCCTCAAAGAGGGCCGCAAGCGTCAGATCCGGCGCATGTGCGATCTGGTTGGATTGCGCGTGGTCGATCTTCAACGTATCCGAATTGGACCACTCGAGATGGGTGATTTGGAGACGGGTAAATGGCGGGCGTTAAAACCAAAGGAACGGGCGGCTTTGATCGCGGCCTCGCTGCCGCCCAAGCATAAACGCGTGACCGACGAAAGCGGCAAACCGATCCGTAAAGGACGGAGCTTTGTCGGGCGCGGCGGACCTAAGCCCAATCGCGATAAATCCAAGGAAGTCGAGAAAATGCGCGCGCGGTCAAAACGCCCGAAGCGCGATTAAGTTCCGGCTTCTGGAACTCCTTCGACGAATCCTGCTGTCGCATCCTCGTCACCAGGAACATAGCCGCTGCCGCCTACGGAATAGTTTGGCGTTGTGCCAGTGCGCTCCGTCCAAGGGACGCGTTGCGGTTCAGGCTCTGTCATTGGCATCGGCACGGGTGCAGGAGCTGGCGTCGGTGCTGCGACCGGCATCGGAGCCGGTTGCGGCGTCTGAGCTTGGCGTTTCACCACAGCGTTGAGATTTGCGGCAACGGGAGTCGCCGTCGGCGCCATATGAGCCGGATCTTTGAAAACGGGTTTCGGGGCCTGACGTGCCGCCTCTTGATAGGCCGGTGGAGCAGGTTGCGGGGCCGGCTGTTTCACATATTCAGGAACGACGCCCTCACCCGGACCGCGATGGACTTGCGCAGTCTGGGTCGGCGCTCCGAGCGTGACCGCTTTTCCGGGCGTCGGTTGAATCGCCGCTTGCGGACCAGGTGCGCCCATCAGCTCGGGTTCGCGAATAGGTGGCGGGTCACCAAATGTCCGCGGCACGGGCGATGGCCGCAATTGATCCAGTGGTACGGCAACCGGTTGGCGACTTTCAGGCACGCGCGGCTGATAGCGCATCGCTGCGTGGCGGGCGGGGTCCATTTGCCAAACCTCTGACATGCCAGATGTAGCGCCAGGGCGGGAAATGGCTTCTCCGGGGGTCCGTTTTAGCTCGCAACGCGGGCCCATGCGGAAGGTGGCAGGGGTTAGAGACCATGAGGCGCAGCCTTGATCGGCCGTACACTTTTGCGCGCAGGCTTCCACTGTGGTGCCGCGCTCGGAATGGTAGAGATCGCCGAACCGGTAAGTGTTGTCTTCAACCGTCAGCGGGCCGCCTTGCAGTGCAGTGTCAGCGAAGGCCGGAACGGCGAACATAGCGATGGCGAACAGGGCCGGTAAAGCGCGCATGGCTCAGATCTCTCATTACAAGCGTATGCCCGCATAATGCCACAGGTGGGCTTAATAAGGTGTGAGCGTGCAATTGAGATTTTGATTGGCGCGAATTTGCCGGTCGCGTTTGGTGATCTCGCTCGAAAACCGATTGTGCTTTTTACTCGGTTCTGAGTAGGATTAGCGATGGTTTTTCGTTGGTTGATTGCTGTCCTTCTTTTTTCCGTGTCTGCATGTATTGACAGTCCCTCAAATGCGGCGCCTGACGCGGGTCTAAAACGGATCGCGCTCACCTATGATGACGCGCCTTTGGGCGCTGGGCCGCGCTATGCAGGCGACGAGCGGACTGACGCTCTCATCGCGCAATTAGATCGCGCCGAGTCCGGCCCTGTCGCGATTTTCGTCACCACAAAAGGCCTGGATCTTCCGGACGGTGTCGCGCGGATCAATGCCTATGCGGCTGCCGGTCATTTGATCGCCAATCATAGCGATCAGCATGTTTGGGCGAGCCGGACCCCGACAAACGATTACATCGCCGATATCGATCAAGCTGAAACAAAACTCGCGCCGTTTGCCAATCGCCGTCCGTGGTTTCGGTTCCCCTTTTTGGATGAAGGCGGGCAGGGTGAGACGAATGCGGATGCCGTGCGCCGCGACGCCTTGCGCAAAGCGCTCGCCGACCGCGATTTGATCAGCGGCTATGTCACTGTGGACACCTATGATTGGCACTTGGACCGTCTTTGGTTCCAGGCCGTGCGCAGCGGGGCGGACGTGGATATGCAAGCTCTGTCGCAGGTCTATGTCGAGATGGTGTTGGACGCGGCAAACCACTATGACGCGCTCGGCCAGACGGTCTTCGGGCGTCGTCCGGCGCAGGTTTTATTGCTGCACGAAAATGATCTCGCTGCGAGTTTCTCAGCAGAGATGATTACAGCTCTAAGGGAAGATGGGTGGCAGATTATCCACCCAGATGAGGCGTTTGCGGATCCGATTGTAGACCAATTGCCGACCACACGATTTTCCGGGGCCGGCCGGGTTGCAGCCCTAGCTGCGGACGCCGGCATGCGCGGTCGCGAGGTGTTTGATCATTGGAGCGCGAGCGAGCTTGGAATAGAAGAAAAGGTTGCTGCCTATGGCGCGTTTACACCGCGCGCGGATGGCGCGGAATAGAGGCAGCGCCTAATTGCCTTCTTCAATCACACGCCGCGCAATGACCATGGCTTGAACCTCGCCTGCGCCTTCAAAAATGTTCAGGATACGCGCATCCTGCAGCACCCGGCTGATCGGATATTCCAGCGCAAATCCGTTGCCGCCATGGATTTGAAGCGCATTATCTGCTGCCGCCCACGCAGCGCGCGCGGCCAGTAATTTCGCCATGCCAGCTTCTAAGTCACAGCGTTTGTCCTGATCTTTTTGTCGGGCAGAGAAATAAGTGAGCTGCCGGATGCCGACGAGCTCTGCAGCCATCATAACCAGCTTGTTTGCGACGCGCGGGAAATTGAAGATGGGTTGGCCGAATTGAGCCCGGTCGAGGGCATAACGTAAGCCGAGCTCATAGGCGCACTGCGCGACGCCGACCGCGCGAGCGGCGGTTTGAATGCGAGCTGATTCAAAAGTCGCCATAAGGTGTTTGAACCCCATACCTTCGGTTTCGCCGAGCAGGTTCGCGGCGGGGACTTCAAATGCGTCAAAACCGATCTCGTACTCTTTCATGCCGCGATAGCCGAGCACTTCAATCTCGCCGCCGGTCATGCCGTCTGCTGGGAATGGCTGTGCATCCGAGCCACGCGGCTTTTCAGCCAGGAACATGGAAAGGCCGGAGAAATTCTTGGTCTCCGGATCAGTCCGCGCCAAGAGCGTCATCAAATCAGCTCGAACCGGATGGGTGATCCAGGTCTTGTTGCCTGTAATCTTATAGGTATCGCCGTCCTTAACGGCGCGTGTCCGTAGCGCGCCTGGATCCGACCCGGTATTTGGCTCGGTAAACACGGCGGTCGGTAGGATTTCACCGCTCGCGATCACCGGCAGGTATTTCTCTTTTTGAGCGTTTGTGCCGCCGATTAGGATCAGCTCAGCCGCAATCTCTGAACGCGTGCCGAGGGAGCCTGTCCCGATATAGCCGCGCGAGAGTTCTTCGGAGACGACGCACATGGCCGTTTTGCCCATACCGAGGCCGCCAAATTCTTCCGGGATTGTGAGGCCAAACACGCCGAGCTCAGCCATCTCGGTGACCACATCCATTGGAATGTATTCATTCTTGAGATGCCATTCGTGGGCGTATGGAACGATTTTGTCTTCGGCATATCGGCGGAACTGGTCGCGGATCATCGCCATGGTTTCGTCTTCGCCGGTATTTTCGACGGTTGCGCGGGAGAGACTATCCGGCAGGAAGGCGGCCGCGGCGGACATGCTGTCTGGCGTCAACCCACGTTCGATCAGCGTGCGCACAGCTTTGTTGTCGAACAGCGTATTGACAGCGTCTAAGGCATCAAACTCGTGGGGGCGGACCGTCTCACCTTGGTTCATCGGCACGCCGCCAACAATGTCGGCCAAGTATTTGCTGAATAGGATTTGCGCGAGCAGCGCGTCAATGTCCCCGAGCTTGCCCTCGGCTTCGAGGCGAGCGGCCCAGTTTGCCGTCTCCCTTAGTGTTTCGACATAGGTGACGAGCCAAGCATAACCATGTGCCAGATGCTGGTTCGCGGCAAAGGCGGTGCGATCGACTTTTCCAGACGGCGCGAGGATGGAACTGATCTTTGTGTGGACGGCGGATTTATAAGCGTCGCAAGCAACAATTGAATCCTGAAGCAAGCCCGTCAGACCAACTAAGACTTGGTTCTCTTTCACTTCGGCTAGTCCGTCCATGCCGATCCTCCGCGTTTCGTATCGCGCCTAGGTATATTCGCGGCTTGTAAGAGTCACGGACATTTGGATGCGGCGCAGCGAAGCATGCATGTGCAGCGGCGCGCCACAAAAAAGACTTGCAAGAAACGCCAGGGTGAATAGAACGCATGAAAAGTGATAACATAACACGAGTGGTTCCATGTCCCGTTTCCTCCTTTTAGCGTCTATTTCTCCCTTGGCTTTAACGCCGATCATCGGCGTGCAGGCCGAAGAGCTTCGAGAAGAGACGATCATTGTTACAGCGCCGGGTCCCGAACGCTCTGCAGATGAACTGGTCGGCAATGCCACCGCACTTGATCGCGAGGACATTCTTGAAACATTGAGTGCAAGCTTGGGCGACACATTGGATCGCCAGCCGGGCGTATCGACCACGTTCTTTGGTGCGGGTGCCAGCCGACCAATCCTGCGTGGGCTTGGCGCTGAGCGCGTACAAGTTTTGACCAATGGGATCGGTGTCATCGATGTGTCCGCGGCGTCTCCCGACCACCAGGTTAGCGCCGATGGGATCGACGCGGAAAAGATCGAGATTTTGCGGGGCCCAGCAGCTTTAGGCTATGGCGGTCAAGCGATTGGCGGGGTCGTTAATGTGATTGATGGCTTGATTGTGCAAGACCTGCCTAGCGAGCATGTCTCAGCCGACTTGTTCACAGCTTATAATAGCGTGAATGAAGGCACCGAGCTTGCTGGACGTGGACAATTCACCGCTGGGCAATTGGTCTTCACCCTATCCGGGTCGATGCGCGATTTCGACAATTATGACATCCCTGACTTCGCAGAGTCTTCGCTTCAGCGGGAGCTTGAAGAGGCCGAAGAGGCAGAGGAAGAAGGCGAAGAGCATAGCGAAGAGGAAGAAGTGCGCGGCACTGCGGAAAACTCTTTCGTGGAAACCCAGACTTTGGCGGCTGGCGTGAGTTGGGTCGGCGAGAATGCGTTCTTGGGTGTCGCCGTCCGCCAGCAAACTTCAGAATATGGTCTGCCGGGTCATGGTCACGAAGAAGGTCATGACGAAGAAGGTGAAGAAGAGGGCGAAGAACATAGCGAGGAAGAAGAAAACCCGTTCATCGACCTTGAACAAACCCGCGTCGATGTCCGCGGTGGCGTGACCGTTAATAATGGCTTCTTCACCGATATTATCGGTACCCTTTCCGTGGTTGATTATGAGCACACCGAGTTCGAGGCTCCAGGTGAAGCCGGTACGATTTTCGAGAATGAAGGCGTTGAAGGCCGGGTAGAGTTCGATCACACATTCGCAGGGTTCGAGGGCGCCTTTGGGTTTCAATATGCGGATCGCGAGTTCAGTGCGGTCGGCGAAGAGGCCTTTATCACACCAACCGACATCCAGAGCGTCGGGTTCTTTTTATATGAAACGCAAGAATGGGATGATGTGATCGCTGTCGAGGGCGGCCTTCGAATTGGCAATGTCGAATATGATAATCAGCAGTTCGGCTCGGCGGACTATGACTTGTTCAGCGCCTCATTTGGCGCGCACAAACATTATGAGGCGGGCTTTTGGCTGGGCGGTCAGATCTCTTATACTGAGCGGGCGCCAAACGAGAGTGAACTGTTTGCCTTTGGACCACACTTGGCGACGGATCAGTTTGAAGTTGGTAATCCCAATCTTGATAAAGAGAGCGGTCTGAACCTCGAAGGCACCGCGCGCTGGGCGGGCGACAATGCCAGTATCGGCATCAACCTGTTTGTCACTGAATTTAGCGACTTTATTTTCCTGACGCCGGGCGTTGCCCTGATTGATGGCGAAGTAACGGGTGAAGGCGATGGCTTGCCAGTCTTCCTATTCACCCAAGACGATGCGAGCTTCGTCGGCGGCGAAATCTATGGGGACTTAGTGTTCGAAGAAGGCCTGTTCGGCGCCGACTGGGAACTTACCGGCAGCGTTGATTTCGTTGATGCCGACCTCGACGGTGGCGGCGATGTCCCATTCATTCCGCCCGTGACCTTCAATGGCGATATCAGCGCCGAATGGGGCGCCTATGAGCTCGGCGCGGCTTTGACGATTGCTGGCGATCAAGATGATCCTGGCGCCGGACAGCTGCCGACCGATGGCTATACGACGTTGGATTTGCGCGGCGAAATCGACCTTTATGACTTCGGAATCGGTGGAGAAGGTACCGAAGCATTCATCGAAGCGCGCAACATCACAGACGAAGAAGTTCGGTTCGCAACATCTGTCCTGAAAGACTTGATTCCAGCACCTGGTCAGAACTTTCGCCTTGGTGTACGGGTGGCCTTCTGATGAGCACCCTCCCGTCTAGAACAGCGGTCATTGACGCCCCAGCCATCGCGCTTTCGAGCCTGTGCTTTATCCACTGCCTGATTTTGCCGGTGCTTTCTGCCAGTCTACCGAGCCTTGGCGTTTTTGCAGAAGCAGAATGGTTACACAAAGCCTTTGTCATCGCCGCATTGCCGTTCGCGCTGCTGGCTTTGAATTCAAAACGCACAAGCCTTTTTACGGCGACTTTGATCGTCACCGGATTGAGCCTGCTAATGGTCGGCGCTTTTGTGGAATCTCTGCATGATTATGAGACCCAGCTAACCGTCATTGGCGCAATCATATTGGCCTCAGGTCACGTCTTTCACTGGGCCCGTATCGGGGCGGCTGACCAATCATAAGCCAAGCGGGCTTGCTCGATCCAATCGAGATGAGAATTTAAAGGCTGCCAATTGTCGCTTTCGGCAATTGGCGCCCATAAGGCTTCGACCGTGTCGACAATCAGATCAACCGGGCGGTCCGCCTGAAAATAGGCGTGCCTTAGACGCTCTGGACGATCGGGCGCGCGCGCTTCAATTGTCGCGCGGACTTTTTCAAACGCCGGTGATGTGTAGAGCGCGGCTTGTGGGCTTTTTGCTGCGCGTTGGGCGCTGGCTTCCCCACCAAACCAATCATAGAAGGTTTGCGGCCAGTGCGCTTCTGATTCGGTGAGCCAGCCGTAAAAATCTTGCAGAAATACGAGATCCTCATGCAGGCTGGAGGCGCGCGTGAGCCCCAGCAATGCCAATGTATGTGCGGCAAAACTGTCTTGATAGGCAGGTTCATACGCGCCCAATGCCTGGCTTAGATCATCTTCGTCCGCGACGAGCGAAAGCGCGCCGCCAAGCTGTTGCAACGCCCATAGGCCTTGCGCCGGTTGACGGCCAAATCGGTACAGGCCTTGCTGGTCAAAGTAAGCAGCGGTGAAGTTTGGATCGCTTTTCGGCAGAAACCGCCAGGGCCCAAAGTCGAACGTTTCGCCGGTAATGTTGAAATTGTCGGTGTTCATGACGCCATGCACAAATCCGGCCGCCATCCATTGTCCGATCATCGCGCCGGTGGCTTGCGCCATGCGCTCAAACAGAGCCGGCGCGGCTGTGCCGAGCGCCTCATCTGCGCAGTCTGGATAATAGTGTTCAATGATATGCTGAACCAGCGCCGCCATCGCCTCGGTATCGTCGAAATAAGCCGCGCGCTGAAAGGTTCCAAATCGCAGATGTGAATGATTGAGCCGAACCAGGACAGCGGAGCGCGTTGGCGATGGCTCATCATTACGATGCAGGTCTTCACCCGTTTCAATCAAGCTGAACGCTTTTGAGGTGTTGACGCCGAGTGCTTCGAGATAGGCGGCGGCGAGGATTTCGCGCACCCCGCCTTTGAGCGTCAGCCTGCCATCGCCCTGACGCGACCATCGGGTCTGGCCGGAGCCTTTGGTGCCGAGATCAAGCAGCCGTCCGCTCGAATCCCACACTTGCGCAAACAGAAAGCCGCGGCCATCGCCGAGGTCCGGATTATAAGTATGGAACTGATGCCCGTGATAGCGCAGCGCCAGCGGGGTAGAGAGATTGCCGGGCAATGCCGCGAACTGAGCGAAGTGATTTGCCCAGGCCTCGTCGCTCAAATCCCCAAGACCAACCCGATCTGCCCATCGGCTGTTGCGAAAGCGCAACACTGATTTTGGAAACGTCGCAGGATTTGCTGCATCTGCGAAGAAGGTAGAAATTTGCTCAATAGGAACAGTCATGTGGCTGTCTAAGCGTGTTTTCGATCATTTGGATAGGCCAATTGAGCGATATCGATCCTCGATACGCAGTTCACACATTCATTGTCTCGCGTTGTCAATTTGTTTATATTGCGCTGCAGCATAGATCGTCTCTTTAACAAGTCGCTCACAAAAATATGTTCATCGGTGAAGCTGCACCAACACATGAGTTGCGGCTGCGTAAAGTTATACACGGAGGAATATATGACGCTTGGTAGAAAACTGGTATTTGGTGCCTCGCTCGCAGCCTTGATGGCTGGCGGCACAGCGATGGCGCAAGATGAAGGTGACGGCGAAGAGCTACGCCAAAACACCGTCACGGTCACGGGTTCGTTTATTCAGGGGACACCTGAAGATGCTGCGCTTCCGGTCGACGTCATCACAGCGGCAGATCTTAAACTTGAAGGCAACCCGACGGTTACCGACTTGATCAAGAACCTTGGACCTTCATCAGGTACAGACGGTCAAACCAACCAGTTTGCATCTAACGGTCTCGAAGGCACGTCAAATGTCAACTTGCGTGGTCTTGGGCCGGCGCGGACATTGGTTCTCTTGAATGGGCGCCGGCAAACGTTTTCGCCTTACGGGATCGGTGAGCAAGCGCAGCTCTTTGTAAACACCAATAACATTCCATCTGCTGCGATTGGTCGTTTGGAAGTCCTGAAAGACGGCGCTGCCGCGCTGTACGGTTCAGATGCGATCGCAGGCGTCGTGAACTTCATTACACGAGATGATTTGGACGGTCTGGAACTGTCGGGTGACTATCAAACGTTTGATGGTTCGGATGGTGAGTATCGGCTTTCAGCCGCATACGGCCTTCAAGGCGATAATTTCAACTGGGTAACCACGGTTGAGTATCAGAAGCGGACTGAAACGCCGCTACTTGAAAAAGACTGGGCGATCTCTTCAATCACCGAAAACCCGGTGGGTGGTTTCTCCTCTCTGTCCAATCCAGGTCGTTATGTCGTGATTGGTGCAGCTGGAACACCGGTTGGTGCCGAAGTGGATTCAGGCTGTGTCGCGGCAGGGGGGATCATCAACCCTGCAGTTGGTGACTGTCGCTTCCAGTTCACTCAATTCGACAATCTGGTCGAAGAAGAAGAGCAACTGAAAGTCTTCACCGAGTACAATCGCGAAATTGGCAACGGTGATCTGCACCTCGAGTTCCTCTATTCTCAAATTGAAGTGCCAGAATGGAAAACGTCTCCATCTTACCCACCGCAGGTTCTGACCAGTCAGTTCGTGCCAGCAAGCGCTCCGGGCTATCAGCAATATCTCGCTGACAATCCAGGATCAGCTCTCGCTGGTGGTATCGGCGCTCTGTTCATTGGCCGGACCTTTGGTTGGGGTGGTTTCCCAGGCACTGGCGGCGCGCAAGAAGGTATTCGTGAGTATGACTCATTCTCTGCGTCCGGTTCTTATGCCGGTACGTTCGCCAATGATGTGAACTATGACTTCGCGGTTAGCTATTCTCAGACGGAAGGCTATCGCCTGACCAATGACACCTATATTGGCGGTCTAACGGCAGCTCTGAGCGGCTTCGGCCTTTGTGCTGACCAAGTCACGGGAGCGGTGAATGCAGGTGCAGTCGCAGGCCAAGGTGGATGTGAATATTACAACCCATTCTCCAACGCGATTGCTGCCAGTGCGATTACCGGACAAGCAAATCCGAACTATGTTCCAAGTCTCGCGAACTCTGCAGAGCTCGCGGATTGGTTGACAGATCCGAATGAGACAGACGCAACGACGAGCCTTCTCGTATTTGATGCGGTATTCTCTGGAGAGAGTAACGTCCAAGCAGGCGGTGGCTCTGTAGGTTGGGCGGCCGGTGCGCAAATTCGTCGTGAGACGTATGAGGTTGATCCAAGCGATCTGACAGATCTCGCCGTCACACCCGGACCAGGCGGCACTGGACCATACTCATTCTTAGCCGGGACAAACGCGGCGGATGAGGACCAGTCAATTTTCGCGGTGTTCGGTGAACTTCAAATTCCACTTTACGATAATTTGGATCTCCAAGTTGCCGCACGCTACGAGGATTATGGCGGTGAGGTTGGCTCAACCTTCGATCCTAAAGTTGCCGCTAAGTGGCAAATCAATGATGCGTTCGCGTTCCGCGGGTCTGCTCAGACATCGTTCCGCGGGCCGACACTGAACCAATTGTCTGGCACGGTGACGACGCTTCAGTTTGTTGCACCAACGTCTGCGTTTAAAGCGGTGGATCAGTCTGGTAATCCAAACCTCAGCCCTGAAAGCGCTTTCAGCTTCAACCTCGGCGGTATTTTTCAGAATGGCGGTTTCTCCGCTTCTCTCGACTACTACAATTTCGACTTCTCTGATCCGATCATCGTGGAACAACAGTCGAGTATTATTGCCGCAGCTCTTGCCGCATTGGCGACGCCTTCGACTGACGATGATGCCATTATTGGTCGAATTTCGTTCACCGATAACAACAATGACGGGATCAACGATCCTGCTGAGATCTCGCGGATTTCGACAAACGTTGTGAACGGACCGGACATCGAAACATCAGGCTTCGATCTTCGGATGGAGAATGTTTGGGATATGGGTGCAGGCGAGTTCACACTCGGCTTGGACTCAACCTACATTATCGAATACGAGGTCGGTGATCTTGATATTGATGGCGTGACCATTGCGGGCGGTGATCGTGTTGATCAGTTCAACCGCTCAAACTTCTCGCGGTCTTTGCCGCAGTGGAAAGCAAATGTGACAGCCAACTATGCGGTCGGCGATCACAATTTCCGCGGTGTCGTTCGTCACATCGACTCATATGATGATGAGCGCGGTGACATTACCGGAAATGGTTCTGACAAGATCGACAGCCAAACAACGCTCGACTTGTTCTACAACTGGGACGCCCCATGGGATATCGATCTCGGGCTCTCTGTTGTGAATGCGTTTGATGAAGATCCACCATTCGCAGCGTTCGATTTGAACTACGATCCGTATACGCACAATCCGTTCGGTCGTACGTTTAAGATTAGCCTGACAAAGACTTTTGGCGGTAGCTAAGTCTTAGGGAACATCTAGACACTGAAAAGGGCGACCAAACGGTCGCCCTTTTTCTTTGTCTCAATTTGAAAGGACATGCGCGCTTCAGGCGCTGCGCTTTTGCTGTCTTAGTTCAGGCCTTCGCGGCCGATGGCGTAGAAGCGTTCTCGGCGTTGGAGTTTGAGCTCATGCGGGGTTAGCGCCATCAGCTCTTGTAGCGCTTTATCAATCGCCTTGCCGGCCGATGCGATGGCTTTCTGCGGATTGCGATGCGCGCCGCCAATCGGTTCTTTCACGATCGTATCGACGACTTTCAGTTTCATCAGATCTTTCGCTGTGATCTTCATCGCCTCGGCGGCTTCTTTGGCCTTCGCGGCGTCGCGATAGAGGATCGAAGCGCAGCCCTCAGGTGAGATGACTGAATAGATCGAGTGCTCCATCATCATCACGCGGTTCGCGGCAGCAATCGCAATCGCGCCGCCTGACATGCCTTCGCCAATGATCAATGTGATCATCGGAACCGGTAGAGAAAGACACCGTTCTGTGCCGCGCGCAATGGCTTCGGCTTGGCCGCGCTCTTCCCCAGCTTTACCCGGGAATGCGCCGGACGTATCGGGCATGGTGATGACCGGCAGGTCAAAACGCTCGGCCAAATCCATCAAGCGGACGGCTTTGCGATAGCCTTCGGGGTGGGCCATGCCAAAATTGTGCTTGAGGCGCGCTTCCGTGGTGCGCCCTTTTTCATGGCCGATCACGACAACGGATTGGCCTTTGAAGCGGGCGAGCCCGCCAAGAACGGCTTCGTCATTGCCGAAGACGCGATCACCGGCGAGTTCTTGGAAATCGTCGAACAGACCTTCGACATAATCGCTAAAGTGCGGCCGTTCCGGATGGCGTGCAACTTGGGTTTTGCGCCACGGATTGAGCGAAGAGTAGGTGTCTTTGAGCTGTTTCGCAGCCTTCTCTTTGAGCTTTGCGAGCTCATCATTGATTTGCGGTCCGCCTTCTTGGGCAGCAACCGATTCCAGCTCAGCGATCTTAGTTTCAAGCTCGGCGAGCGGCTTTTCGAAATCGAGATATGTTGTAACCATCTCCGCTAAATAGCGGTGGTTTCGTTGAATCGCTAGCTTTTTCCTGTGCCCGGACTGAAACGTTCGAAGATGAGCATGGGCGTGCCCTTATAGTCCGAACCGACAAAATCGCGGTATCCGAGCTTTTGAGCGACTCGAATAGACGCACCGTGATCCGGTTCGATAATGCAAACGGATCGCCCGGGGTGCATCTCGTCCAGCCAGGCGTGGGTCGCGGTTAGCGCTTCGCTTGCATAGCCTTGTCCCCAAAAACGTTTGGCAAACACCCAGCCCGCTTCGGGATATCCGGAAATATCAGGCGTCATGCCGCGCCGATAATCGGAAAAGCCGGTATCTCCGATAAACGCATCGGTCTTGCGGTCGCGGACGATCCAAGGGCCATAGCCGAGCAAGGCCCAAGACCCGGCATTCCTCATCAGCCTAAGCCAAGCATCTTGTGGATTGCTAATCTCCGCACCCAAAAACTGCACCACATCGGCATCCGCCCACATCTGAGCGAAGTCATCATAGTCTTCTGGCTGTGGTCCGGTAAGTTTCAGCCGCGCGGTCAGAAGCGTGGGTGCGGTCAAGCTTGCGCTTTCATTTGTTCGAGCATTTTCCCCATCGCGGCATGGACGGTTTGGATTGCTTTGAGCGGCCGCACCATGACTTTAAAATCGGTGATTTTGCCGTCCGCGTCCCATTCGATCATATCGATGCCATTGACGTGAATGCCATCCATTTCCGTCTCAAACTCAAGCACGGCTTTGTCGCCGCAATCGAATACGCGCGTATATTGGAACGTGCCATTACCCAGCGTGTTTCCGGCCGCTGAAAGGTACGCAAACGTGATCGCTTTACCTTCTTGCGGGGTGTGGACAACCGGACTGCGGAACACGACATCATCGTGCAGCATCTCCAGCAATTTTCCGCGATCATGTCCGTCCATCATATAGTCGAACCAGGCTTGCAGATTCGGTTGATAGCCGGTGATGGGAACGGCGTGCTGATTGGCCATTTGGACCTCCTCCCTTTTCAAGAAGGGTGAAGGTCCAAACGAATTTTGTCCAGCGCTACCCTAGAGGAATAGCGCCGCAGCGACATCTGGGAAGAAAGCGAAAAAGCCGCCAATACAGAAAGCGGCGACGCTGATCCCCCAGAGGGTCCAGCTGATCCGGCGGAGCCGTGTGCAAGCGCGGGCTCTTACGGGGTCGACTGGGCAGGGCAGGGTGCGAGCGTGCCATTGCCACGCGCCAGAGGCTGCTAGCACCAAGCCAGTAAAACCGAATACCAGCTCTTTATTGGCACCAAACCAGGTGATCCCGGGCACCGCGCCAAGCACGCCAGACCAAACCGCGCCCATGCCAAGCATGACCAGCATGGCCGGAAGGGCGCAGCAAATCAGCGTTGTCGCTGACGTGAAGAGGGCCAGGGTGGCCGGCAAAACGCTGGGCGATTTCACCTCGTCTTGCATGGCGGTCATGCTGTTTCTCTCTCGATCGAGACGAGATCATAGCCCGACTTTTTGACGAGTTCGGCGACACGATCGTCGCTGAGCGTGCCGCCGGCTTCAAGTGTGACATGGATCTCCCCATTGTCGAGATCGACGTGCACGTTCTTTACAGCGTCTTCTTTGCCAAAGACTTTGGTGACGGCGCGGGCGCAGAAGTCGCAGACCATGCCATTCACTTTCGCGGTGATCATGGTGTTCGTCATCGCTGTGGACTGAGCTGGGGCGGTTTCTTCTGCGGCGGCGATTGGGCTTGCGAAGGTAAAAGTTGCGGCAAAGGCCGCGATTGCAATCTGTTTCATCTGTCCTGTTCCTTTCTAAAAGCGGACAATCCAGTTCAGCAGAAACTCTTCGGTCTCGGGCGTATACCCGATTTCGAGCAGCTGAACGTCATAAAAAAAGCGGACCAAAGGGGTCACTGTGTTTGGGGTTTCGGCTTCTGGGTGGTTTTGCACTTCCAGCATCAACCAGGTGTGCAAGTCGCCATAGTCGCCAATATAAGGCGCAACGCCGACCCGGGCCGAGTGCCGCGTGTCTCGCGTATATCCGAGATCATAAGCGCGACCTTCATAAGAGGCGAACCAGCGGCGTGTTTCCCAATCTGCCGCCACGCCGACAAAGCCGGCAAGCTCAGTGTCTGCATCATTGCCAAATGGGTCGGCCTGACCCGCAGCGGCTTTGAAATACAGGTTGGCTTGCGCGCCGGGTTCATTCCACCGTTTGACGAGGCGGTTATATTGCAGCCCCGTAAACTGATAGTCAGCGTCCCAATTGCGCTCAATATAGAGCCCGATTGAGTCCCTGAACGTCGGCGAGTAATGCGCGTGAACAGAGGAAAAATCCCCATTGTTCTGTTGCATCAGTGTCCATCCGCCCGGATAGGAGACCGGTCTCGCTTCAGCTGTCAGAGAGAACGATGCAGCGCCCAGCGCAAGCGTGACGCCTGCATGTAGGATGCGTTTCATTTGAATGTCCTGTGTGAGTTGATCCTTAGGTGAAAAGGATCATGCCCGCGGTGGCGGGGGCTCATATTCCAGGAGAATGGAGTTGGCGTTATCTGGCATCGGGATTGCCCAAAGGGTGACCCCAAAAGCAGGCTGGCCGAGTTCCGGCGCAGAAACGGTCATCGCATTCCCGAGCAAGGCCGCGCAGCAGCACGCTTGGCGTTCATGCTCGGGGGTATGATTGGGGGTCGGCTCTGAGTGGTCTGCTTTGACAGCCATGCCATCATGACAAGGCATGTCCGCATGCATCTCATGCGCTGTTTCTTGCTCCATTTGCATCCGAAGATCGCACGGTTGGGCAACGGCTTCAAAGCCGAGCGCCAGGGCTGCGATAATCCAAAGGCAAGAGGTCAGGGCTCGGATCATGAGCTCAAAATAGGCGAAAGCGCGCGCCTAAACAAGCGATTAGGACGACCGGCTCGCTTTTTCATCCAATCCAGAGATGCCTTGGCGCGCTTTTAAAGCCGCGCTGACCTCATCCAAACTCACGCCCTTGGCGCGCAGTCCAACCAAGATGTGATACAGTAAATCTGCTGCCTCAGCGGCGGCCTCATCTTGTCCTTGCGCAGCGAGGGCGAGGGCAAGTTCGGCACCTTCTTCGGCGATTTTCTTGCCGCAATGGAGCGGGCCTTTTTCAAGCAAGCTCTTGGTATAAGAGCGCTCGCCATCACCGCTCGCACGGGCGTCAATTGTCATCGCGAGATAGCCCAGCATATCCATCAGGCCGTGCGCATTTCCGAGGGGGGCGTTTGACATATTATGCTCCTAAAGCGGGCGAACCGGCGCGCCAGCGGCGTTTAGCGCGGCGCGGGCTTGTTCTAGTGTGACTTCACCAAAATGAAAAATCGACGCTGCGAGCACGGCATTTGCGCCAGCTTCGAGAATGGCCGGGGCGAGGTCTTCCGCTTTGCCCGCGCCGCCACTAGCGATGACCGGGATCGACACGGCATCGGTGATGGCTTTGGTTAGCGGCAGGTCAAAGCCTGATTTGGTGCCATCCTTGTCCATGCTGGTCAGCAGGATTTCGCCCGCACCTTTGCGTTCGGCGAGCTGTGCAAACTCAACCGCGTCAATGCCGGTGGGTTTGCGTCCGCCATGGGTGAAGATTTCCCAATGATCGCCCGTCTTGCGGGCATCAATTGCAACAACAACGCATTGTCGGCCAGCTTTTGCGGCGCAGCGCGAGACGACATCAGGGTCGGCCACCGCGGCAGAATTGATCGCGACTTTATCGGCGCCAGCGCGCAGCAATTGGACCATATTCTCCGCGCTTCGGACGCCGCCGCCAACCGTTAGCGGCATGAAACACTGCTCGGCCGTGGCGCTGACAATGTCGAGCAATGTGCCACGCCCTTCATGGCTGGCCGTGATGTCCAGAAAACAAAGCTCATCTGCGCCTTGCGCATCATAGGCTTTGGCCAGTGCAACCGGGTCGCCCGCATCGCGCAGATCAACAAAATTGACACCCTTCACGGTGCGGCCATCTTTGACATCGAGGCAGGGAATGATGCGGGTCTTAAGCATAGGCGGCGTTTAAGGTCGGATCGCGTGCGGGCGCAAGCTTATTTCTTCGCGTTGGCTTTGCGCTTGGGGGCCTTGGGCCCGAGCGAAGAGATCGTCGCGGGATCGGGTGTTTTGTCTTTGAACTTGCACAAATGGGTGATGGAGCAGGTCCAGCATTTTGGTTTGCGGGCGACACATGTGTAGCGCCCATGCAAGATGAGCCAATGGTGGGCGCCGAGCTTAAACTCATCGGGGGTTGTTCGCTCCAGGCTCGCCTCGACTTGATCGGGATCCTTGCCAGGCGCGAGACCGGTGCGGTTTGAAACCCGAAAAATATGCGTGTCGACCGCGATGGTTGGCTGTCCGAAGGCTTCGTTCAGAACCACATTCGCTGTCTTTCGCCCAACGCCCGGCAAACGGACCAGTTCCTCCCGCGTCTGAGGCACTTCGCCGCCAAACTCATCAATGATCATTTGACTCAGCGCGATGACATTCTTGGCTTTATTGCGCCACAGACCAATCGTCTTCACATGGCTCTCAACGCCTTCAAGCCCGAGCCCGAGCATCTTTTCAGGCGTATCCGCGATTTTGAACAATTCTTTGGTGGCTTTGTTGACCCCAACATCGGTCGCTTGTGCTGACAGAGCAACGGCGACAACCAAAGTATAAGGATTGACGAAGTCGAGTTCGGTTTTCGGGTTTGGGCGATCCTTTGCCAGCTCTGCAAATAGCTCTGCGGCTTTCTCTTTGCCAAATGTTCGCGGGGCGCGTTTGCGTTTCGTCGTAGCCATATCTGCTACCTAGGCCAGCATTGGACAGAAGAAAATCCGATTCTTGCGATACTCAGCCGCACTTGCGGCCAGCGTGATTTTTTGACCTATATTCTCCGACATGGAGACGACCCCGGAAATCATCTATTTCGATGCGACTCTGACGCCCAACAGGTCGCTAAGCCCTCGCGCGTTTACCGTGGTTATGGCGGTCGTAGCGGGGATGAGCTTCATTGCGGGCCTCGCTTTTGTCTCAATGGGCGCGTTTCCGGTGATTGGGTTTTTCGGCCTCGACGCTTTGGCGATATGGCTGGCCTTTCGTTGGAGCTTCCGTAATCTCAAACAAGAAACGCAGGTGCGGGTGACCGCGGATCAGATTGATCTGGTCCATTCAGTGCCAGGAAAACCGCCGCGCTTGGCCAACCTCCCGACAGCGTTTGCGCGGGTCAGTCTCGATTTCCCAGAGCGTCGGCCGAGTGAATTGAAGCTCGCACATGCCGATAAAGCCTGGGTGATTGGCCGGTTTCTAACGCCGGCTGAGCGCAAAAGCCTCAAAGATGCGCTCGAGGTGGCAATTTGGAACGCCCGAAATGAACGCTATCCCGCATAAAAATGAAAAAAATGACGCCTGCGTCATGGTTTTTTTGAAACACCTGTGTTAAGGTGACGCCGACGTCATAATTGCGGCATGCAAGACCGCTTATCCGGAGGCATAGATGGCTGATACGCTGACCAAAATTCCACACAATCTCGAGCGCCCAAAAATCACCGAGCGCGAGCCGCTCTTTGAAGGCTATCTTACGTTCGACGGGGCTCTGCCGGATGTTGAGAACATTTCGCTTGATGAAATGCATCTCGTAGATCCTGAGATCTGGCGCAGAGGGGCGTATTGGGAACTGTTCCGCCGGATGCGCGATGAAGATCCATTGCACTGGACAGAAGATAGTTTCGCGGGCGGGTTCTGGTCCGTCACACGCTACGAAGACATTATGAAAGTCGACATCGACCATAAGCGGTTTTCGTCCAGCTGGGAGCATGGCGGCATCGTCCTCGGTGAGCCGATGGAAGATTTTGAACTTCCGATGTTTATCGCCATGGATGAGCCGAAACACTCTGAGCAGCGCAAAACCGTTCAGCCAGCGGTCGCGCCAAACATGCTCAAAGAGTTTGAGCCATTGATCCGTGCCCGCACAAAGGAAATCCTGGATTCTGTGCCGGTGGGTGAGCCATTTGATTGGGTCGATACGGTATCGATCGAGCTGACCACAATGATGCTGGCCACCCTGTTCGACTTCCCGTTTGAAGATCGCCGCAAACTCACGCGTTGGTCAGATGTCTCTACCAACCGCGAAAACCCGGATATTTGCCCAGGTGGGGAAGAGCAATGGAAAGAGGAACTCATGGAGTGCCTCGGCACGTTCATGGAATTGTTCCAAAAGAAACAAAGCGAGCCCGTGCGGAATGATCTGATCAGCCTGCTTGCGCATGGCGAAAAGACCAAGAACATGACGCCGATGGAACTGCTTGGGAATGTCATCCTGCTCATCGTTGGCGGCAATGACACAACCCGGAACTCAATGACGGCCTCAGTCTATGGCCTCAACAAGTTCCCAGAAGAATATGCCAAGCTGAAGAAGGATCCGTCGCTGATCCCGAACATGGTGTCAGAAGTGATCCGTTGGCAGACCCCGCTCGCCTTCATGCGCCGCACCGCGCTCGAAGATGTCGAGATGCACGGCAAAACGATCAAAAAGGGTGACCAGATTGCGATGTGGTATGTCTCGGGCAACCGCGACGAACGCTTCTGGAAAGAAGACCCTAACCGTCTGATCATTGATCGCGACCAAGCCCGGAATCACTTGTCGTTCGGATTTGGCATCCACCGCTGCGTTGGTAATCGCCTTGGTGAATTGCAGCTGCGTATCTTGTGGGAAGAAATCTTCGAGCGGTTCAGCCATGTCGAAGTGCTCGACGAGCCAAGCCTGACATCAGGCGCGTTTGTGAAGGGCTACACGTGGATGCCCGTCATCTGTCACCCGAAATAAGAGGCAAATATCGCAGCCCTCTTCCGACGCGAAGTCGCAGGACGAGGGCGGCAACCGTCTCTAATCGTCGTCAGACTCAATTAGGCCCGATAAGAAGCGGCGCCCGCCATCCAGGGTGATCGCTTCACCGGTTATAATCGCGCTATTTGGGCTGGCGAGGAAAGTTGCGGTCTCGGCGATCTCCTCCGCCAGGGAAGGCCGTCCCATGGGCGTGCGTTCCTGAAGCCAAGGCTCTCGCCCTTCGGCTCTCGGCCTCAAGGCAATCACCGCATTGACCCGCACCGCCTCTGGCGCAAGCTCAATCGCGGCGGCTTTAATGATGCCCATAATCGCGTGCTGAGAGACGCTTTCACTGAACCAGCCTGGTTGCGCCATACTCGCGCCTAAGGAGAGTATGAATGTAAAAGTTCCCGTTTGGCGTGTGCGATCGGCGGCATTTTCCGCTTCAGGGCGCTCCGCGATCAACTCAGGAGTAAACACGCGCAGCGTCTGAACGGCGCCACGAGCAGTTTTCATCAACACGGTTTCGAAGTCTTCCATGTCGAGATCCATCAAACGATCCGGCTCGGGCAGAGGCGGAATACAGACGACATTGTCGACAAAGCTATAGCTCTCTAGCGCCGCGGCCATGGCATTGCGCAGACCGAGTTTGGTATGGGTTGCGCCATGATGATACGCGATTTTGTCGCCAGCGGTTTTCTTAAGCTCGTCGAGCAGGCGCGCATCAGGATCAACCGCCAGGACAGCGTGACCTTCATCCAGAAAGCGGCGTGCAACCGCGTCCCCGACCGTTTGGCCGAGTCCGATAATCAGGGTGACGGGTTTGTCCATTTTGGCGCTCCTGCCTGCTCTAATGTGGTGCAGGCGGAGCCGCTCAAATGATTGGAACGCGCCTAACTTGCGCGGAGTATACCAATCTCTTCTTTAAGCCTAAGTTTCTGTCGTTTGAGATCTCTGAGCACTATGTCGTTTCTTGCCGGTCGTTTTTGTTCTTCGTCGATCTTTTCGTCGATTTGTGCGTGACGTTTTGAGAGTTCTTCGATCCGACCTTGCAGGGACATAGGCACACTCCTTCTTGCTGAAATGATCTCTGTGTCTTTATGGCAACAGATAACCATAGGTTGAGAAGGGAGTCACGTGGGGTGCTCAAAGAATCCTTGATTTGAAAAATTGTTGCGTTCGAAGGCTTCAGCGCGACCGTTTTTTGTCGTTTTTTCGGCGAAACATAGTTTCATCTGCCTCGGCGATCAGGCTGGCGGCATCGCGACCTGGCTGCCAAAGCACGGTGCCACATGAGGCGCCCAAATGAACGGCCCCGAGCGATTCGTTCTCGGCATCCCGAACCACCAGCGCGCTAATAATCGATTCCAGCCGCGCCGCTTTTGATCGCCCATCGGCGAGGTCGGCGTGGGTCAGGGCGATGCCAAACTCATCGCCGCCAAGTCGGCCGACAATATCGCTCTGGCGGACATGTTCGACCAGGGTTTCCGCGACGTGCTGAATCACCCGGTCGCCGGTGGCGTGACCAAACCGATCATTGATCTGTTTAAACCGGTCGAGATCAATGAAAATCAAGCAAAGCGGCGTGCCATAGCGTTCGGAAAGAGAAATTTCGCGGGTCAGCTCGCGCTCAAAGGCGCGGCGGTTGAAGATCGGGCACAGCGTATCGCGATCAGCCAAATGTGCGGCGGTTTCGAGTTCGCGTTTGAGATGTTCACGATCCTCTCGCAAACCGAGGACTTCTCCGGCCAATGCCTCGATAGCCGCTTGGGCCTCCCGCGGCAGCGCATCCATATCGATGCCTAAGGCAGCCACCAGCCTCTGCCGCGCCGATCTTCGGGCGTTGAACCGCTCTTGTTCTGTCTCGGGACGCGACGACTCAATCATTTTCAAAGCTTATGCGATACGCGCTGCAAAGCCCAGGGCATGAACAGTTGACGCGGCAAGCAGCATTTCTATGTTGCGCGCTTTGAAACGGGGGATTCGATGGCCCTTACCTCGAATAGTGAT
This sequence comes from Hyphomonas sp. ske169, assembly GCF_056850855.1. Taxonomy (NCBI): domain Bacteria; kingdom Pseudomonadati; phylum Pseudomonadota; class Alphaproteobacteria; order Hyphomonadales; family Hyphomonadaceae; genus Hyphomonas; species Hyphomonas sp. ske169. Next base: position 2,129,400 of record NZ_CP096146.1, read on the forward strand.
GCGCCGGTTGTTGGCGTGATCATGGGCAGCCAGTCCGATTGGCCTATCATGGAAAAAGCGTGCGAGTTGTTAGATCAGCTGGGCGTTGCGTTCGAAGCGCGGATTGTTTCGGCGCATCGCACACCGCAACGGCTCTACGATTATGCCGGTGCTGCCAAAGGCCGAGGTCTCAAAGTTATCATTGCGGGCGCCGGCGGCGCGGCCCATTTGCCCGGCATGGCGGCATCAATGACGCCGTTGCCAGTTTTGGGCGTGCCGGTTCAATCTCGCGCCCTGAGCGGAATCGACAGTTTGCTCTCAATCGCTCAAATGCCAAAAGGCGTACCGGTCGGGACGCTTGCCATCGGAGAAGCAGGGGCAGCGAATGCCGGTTTGCTCGCAGCCTCCATCATCGCGCTGGAAAACGCAGATGTCGCGGCAAAATTGGACGCCTTCCGCGCCAAGCAAACGGACGCCGTGCAGGAGATTCCGGAAGGATGACCGCGCTGCAAGCCGGTGCCACGATCGGAATCTTGGGCGGCGGCCAGCTCGGCCGCATGCTTGGCTCCGCCGCTGCAGCGCTCGGCTTCGATATCTCGATCTATTGCCCGGAAGAAGATTGCCCGGCAGCGCGGGTCGCAGCGCGTCACACGATTGGCTCATATACCGACACAGAAAGCTTGCTCGCTTGGGCGAGTACATGTGACGCGATCACCTATGAGTTTGAGAATGTTCCAGTCGAAGCGGCAGAAGCTTTGATCGCGGCGGGGAATCTGGTCCGGCCTGGCGCCCGCCCTTTGCAAGTGTCTCAAGACCGGATCGTTGAAAAAACCTATCTACGAGACTGCGGCATCCAAACTGCTGAGTTTGCTCAAATCGACCATTCTGACGATGTCGCTGGACCGATTCAGCGGTTTGGCGGCCAGGGCATCCTCAAGACTCGGCGCGATGGTTATGATGGCAAAGGCCAGGCCCGCTTAGCCCAAGGCGATGATTATGAGGCGGCGCATAAGGCTCTGAATCATGCCCCATGTATTCTTGAAGCCATGGTGCCGTTTGAGCGCGAGGTTTCGGTGATCATTGCCCGTGATCGCGCCGGTGAGTCCGTGTGCTTTGATATGCCGCGCAATGAGCACATTAATGGGATCCTCAAGCGCTCTGTGGTGCCTAGCGATTTGCCTGACGAGGTTGCAAAACGCGCCGGGGAAGCCGCCAAAGCACTTGCCGATGCGCTCGATTATGTTGGCGTCTTGGCGCTCGAGTTTTTCGTGTTGCCGGACGGGACTCTGCTCGCAAATGAGTTTGCGCCGCGGGTGCACAATTCCGGGCATTGGACCCCAGAAGCCTGCGCGACGGGCCAGTTCGAGCAACACATTCGCGCTGTCGCGGGATGGCCGCTCGGGCCAGTGACCCGGTATCATGATGTTGAGATGCTCAATCTCTTAGGTGAAGAGGCTTTGGTGCCGCCGGAAGTCTTAGCAGCGGATGGCGTGCTGACCCTGTATGGCAAGCGAAACGCCAAGCCCGGTCGCAAAATGGGGCATTTGGTTAGACGGCGCTCTTAAACACTAAGCGCCGATAACCCATAAAGGACAGCAGAGTGACGCTGCCTATCGCAATCACAATCGCGATTAGCGGCGACAAAGCCGGGAAGCTGAACACCAGTCCGGCATAGATCATATAGTTCAGGACAGCGGCAATAATTGCGACGGTAAAATAGCGGATGCCTTCTGTCGCTTGGTTGGAGCCGCTGGCTGAGAATGTGAGCGCGCGATTGAGGCGCCAGGTAACCATCATCGCCAGCGCAATGGCAAAGATGCGCGCGGTATAAGGGTCAATTCCGCGATGAATGAGCGACAGAGTCACACAAGAATCGACAATAAAGCCAAGGCCGCCGACCACGGCAAAGCGTCCAAATTGTGTAAGCGAGCGCTGGCCCATGCCGGTCGTCTTTCACCATATCCAAGCCCATGGGATAAGGGTTCCATGCTTAAGAGCAGGTTTGAAACCGAGCCGAAATTACTAATATCGCTTTTACGATTGAGGCGTTCTTGGTGTCCACAACACCACCGCCACGTTGACCCCGAAACCGCTTTGCGGCAAAGGAGGCCATGACAAAACTAGAAACTCCCAAAAAAATCATAGACGAGCTGGAAAAGCTCTACTCCCAAGCTGTTGATGCGCTCTGCACGGCGCTACAGGACTATCTTCACGAGAATAAAACACCAGATCCGGAGGCCCGCGCGAACGGCGTGTTCTGCTATCCCGAACTGATTATTCGCTACAATCCGGACGGTCCGCCGCCACCAATTTCGCGCGCGTTTGGCAAAATGTCAGAACCGGGAACCTATTCCACCACGGTCACGCAGCCAGATTTTTATCGCCACTATCTCACCGAACAATTGGTCCCTCTGATGCGCGACTATGATGTCGAAGTTGAAGTGCAACGCTCTTCGGCTGAAATCCCTTATGCTTATGTCTGGGATCAGGGCCAAGCCAGCGGCCTCGACGAAATTAATCCCGCCGAACTCGCCAAATGGTTCCCAGCGCCTCAGCTGAGCGATATTGGTGATGAGATTGCCGATGGCGAGCTGTTTGAGCCTTATGCACATCGCCCGCTCGCTTTGTTTGACGCGCCGCGGACAGATTTCTCGCTCAAACGCCTCGCGCACTATACCGGAACGCCGGTGAAGCATTTCCAGCGCTATTTATTGTTCACCAATTACCACCGCTATGTCGACGCTTTTGTTGATTGGGGGTTGGAACAATTGAAGGCCGGTGGGCGCTATAAAACGCTTTCCGTGGCTGGCGGCATTGTCGTCGACAAAGACACTGAAAATGCGCGCGAGCTGATCGACAATGCGCCTTGGCGGCGGTTTCAGATGCCTGCTTATCATCTCACCGCCGAGGACGGTTCCGGGATCACGCTGGTGAATATCGGCGTCGGGCCATCAAACGCCAAGACAATCACCGACCACCTCGCCGTGCTGCGGCCAGAATGCTGGATCATGGTTGGCCATTGCGGCGGCCTACGCCACAGCCAGGCGATTGGCGATTATGTGCTCGCCCACGCCTATTTGCGCGATGATCACGTATTGGATGAAGTCTTGTCGCCCGACATCCCGATCCCGCCAATCGCCGAAGTTCAGGTGGCCTTGCAAGAAGCCTCCGCGGACGTCACGGGCGAAACCGGCGATGCGCTCAAAAAACGGCTTCGCACCGGCACTGTTGTGACCACGGATGATCGCAATTGGGAGCTGCGCTTTAGTGACAGCGCCCGGCGGTTTAACCAGTCGCGAGCGATTGCGATCGATATGGAAAGCGCCACGATCGCCGCCAACGGCTTCCGTTTGCGGGTGCCCTATGGCGTCTTGCTTTGTGTCTCGGACAAACCGCTGCATGGCGAGATCAAATTGCCCGGCGCGGCCAATAAATTCTATGAAAAGTCGATTGGTCAGCATTTACAAATCGGCGTCGCGACCCTGGAGAAATTGGCGAGTGGCGATGCCAAGCTTCACAGCCGGAAACTCCGCGCGTTCGACGAACCGCCATTCCGCTAGGAGCCACCATGCAAGACCGCGTAAAATCCTTTGAGAATATTCGAAACTTCCGTGATTTTGGCGGCTATGAGGGCGCGGGTGGACGCAAAGTTCGCGCTGGCGTCTTGTTTCGTTCCGCGCATTTTGGTGAGGCCAGTGAAGCCGATCTGACGGCGCTGGCGGACTATAATATCAAAGTCCAAGCCGATCTGCGCCGGCCCGATGAACGCGAACGTCATGGCCATCGCTGGCCCGTTCAGGGCGTTCAGGTGCTCTCCAGCGACAAAGGCAGCGCAACCCAAGCGCCGCATGTTCGGTTTCTGTCGGAAGTCTCCGTTGATGCCCCGAAAGCGCATGGCTGGATGGTCGATTATTATCGCGCTGCGCCTTTCAAAGAGCAGCATATCGAAACCTTCTCAGCTTGGTTTAAATCCATCGCAGAATTGGCGCCGGGTGAGGCAGGTGTGGTCAATTGCGCCGCCGGGAAAGACCGGACCGGAATTCTCTGCGCGCTGACCCATCATGTGCTGGGCGTCGACCGTGAGGCGATCTTCGCAGATTACGAACTAACTAATAGCGCTGCCAATGTCGCCGTACGCTTGCCGGAAATGGCGCGTCTGTTCAACGAGCATATCGGCAAAGACTATGAAGACAGCGTCTATCACCCCTTTGTCGGGGTTGATGCGGAATTCCTAGAAGCCGCGCTCGATAGCGTCATTGCTCAATCAGGCAGCGTGGACACTTATTTGCAGGAAACGCTCGGCATCGGGGACGCGGAGCGCGATCGTCTCCGGAGCGCCTATTTGACGTAGCCACTGAGCCGATCAAACTTTTCGTGAGGCCCTTGTTTTGACGACGTGTTCGGGCGTATCGGAGGGCATGACTGATACTGTTCGCTTGTGTGCCGTCCAGGCCGCGCCCGCTCTTTTCGATAAACAAGCCAGCCTCGATATCGCCGTCAATTGGATCGATCAAGCGGCCAAGCAACACCCAGATGTTATCGCGTTTGGGGAAGCTTGGTTGCCCGGCTATCCGTTTTTTATCGATAGCCCGCTGTCTGATATCTGGTGGCAGGCGGCCAGCGAGCTGTTGAAAAATGGCGTCCGCTTGGATGGACCGGAAGTCGAAACCCTTTGCAAAGCGGCCAAGCGCGCGAAGTCGGATCTCGTGATCGGAGTGAATGAGCTCGATCCGCAAACCGAGGCGACGCTTTACTGCACGATGCTGACGATTGGCCGGGATGGCACAATTCTAAACCGCCACCGCAAACTGAAACCAACCCACCATGAGCGCTCGGTTTGGGGCGATGGTGACGCGAAAGGCCTAAAGCCCGTTCAGCGCGATTGGGGCCGGCTGTCCTCGCTGAATTGCTGGGAGCACAATGCCGTGCTGCCTGCTTATGCTTTGATGGCGCAGGGTGTCGACGTTCATGTTGCTGCTTGGCCTGGTAGAGAGCCCGAGGAGGCGCCGAGCCAACCGGTCTGGGCGCGACAATTACTGCTCAGTCGCGCCTTTGCGAGCCAGGCAGGGGCTTGGGTGATTTGTTCAGCAGGTCTTCGTATGAAGGCGCACGTGCCGGATCGTTTCCAGCCGCTTTATGAGTTCGACCATAATGGAGGGTCGGCGATAATCGATCCGCGCGGCGAAGTGGTCGAAGGGATCCTATCGAACGAAGAGGGAATACTCGTCGCAGATGCTGACCTGTCTTTGGCTCGCGCCTGCAAAGTCGCGAGCGATCCAGCCGGGCATTATTCCCGGCCAGATCTGTTTCGCTTAGAAGTGGATGGCCAGGAGATCTATCCCGGCGATCGCGGTTAGCTGTCGCTGAGCTGTTTTGCGAGTTTGTTCGCGAACCGGCGAGAGGCGCGATTGGCATCGGTCCAGGTCGCGGATCCGACAACGTCGCGAATATTATTCTCGAACCACTCATACTCTTGGGTCGCGAGCACATTTCCGTCCGCATCGTAAGCGGTACCAACCAGTTCCATTCCGCCAATCGAAATTGACCGGAAAGCGTCTAAACCAGGTTCGTTAGAGAGCTGCTCGAAGGTAGGCCGGTTGGGTTTCGCGTCAACGATTTCGACATCGACCTTGGCAGGATCAACCCCGGCTTTTTCGAATGCCTTCTCGAGGTCTTGAAGAATATCTTCGGTGAGCTTCTCGCCTTCGCGTTCGCCGTAATTGTCAGCGAGTTCTTCGGCAAAGTCTTCACTGTAGGTGACTGCGATTTCAGTCGCTGCCGCGGTCTGCAAAATCGCCAGAGTGCCGATGGCTGCAAAGAAGGTTTTCATGGGCGTCGTCTCCTTTTCGTGGTCAAAACTGAATAGAATATAGGGCAAAACTCCTCTCTATTCCAATCACGGCCTTGCGAGGGATAGATTAAATCGTGTCCACAAATACGATTTCGGCGTCTTCTAAGCCTTTTAGAGTGAGTGTAGATGCGCCCGTAATCGCCGCGCCATCGCGGGCGTGCAGAACTTCGCCATTCAGTTCGATCGACCCGGCGGCTAAGACCAAATAGCCATACCGCCCGGCTTTGACACTATAATCGAGCTGCTCTCCGGCTTTCAGTGTGGCGCCGAGGACAGCGGCGTCTTGGCGAATTGGCAACGCGCCAGCTTCACCCCGTCCGCTGGCGAGGGTGGCCCATTCTCCGGACCGGTCGGCTTTAGGAAACGCTTTGGCGCCCCAATCAGGATCACCGCCTGTGTTTGCGGGTTCGATCCAAAGCTGAAAGAGCGTGGTGTCTTCGCCTTCAGCGTTCCACTCTGAATGTTGGACTCCGCGCCCAGCGCTCATGACTTGCACATCGCCAGCCTCGGTGCGGCCTTTATTGCCCATCGAGTCCTGGTGGGTGATCGCGCCAGTTCGGACATAAGTGATGATTTCCATGTCGCGATGTCCATGCGGCGGGAACCCCGTCTGCGGTAGGATCGTATCATCGTTCCAAACCCGCAGTTTACCGTGCCCCATGCGATCGGGGTCGTGATAGTGAGAGAAGGAAAAATGATAATGGGCGTTCAGCCATTCATTTTGAAATGTTCCAAGATCGGAAAAGCGTCTGATCTCAATCATGACAGTCTCCTTTGTGCTGCGATGTCGACAAAGTGGCATCGCTGCTCCGTGAGGGTAGAGAGACGGAACTGAATTCAATTCTGCTGTTTTGGTATGGGTCGCGGATCGACCAAAAAACCCCGCCCGGGGAAGGGCGGGGTTTAACTCTCAAGGGAAACCCATGTGCGTGCGGGTTCGGGGAGGAGAGCTTGCGAAAGTCCTAGCGGATACGAACGGAAGCGCCGCTAGACTTGTCTGTGGTGACGTCGCTGGGTTTGCCGCTCACAGAGATCGAAGACCCACTCGACGCGTCGACATCGACTTTTTTCGAGGCATAGACGCTGATCGAAGATCCGCTTGACGCGTCGACATCGGCGCTTTCACATTCCAGCTTGTTCAGCGATACGCTGGAGCCAGATGATGCATCGAGATCGAGATTTTTGCAGGCACCTTCCATCGAAAGAGACGAGCCACTTGAAGCATCCACCCGAAGGTCACCAGCGATCACATTTCCTTTGAAAGAAGAGCCGGAAGACGCATCAACAGAGCTTAGATTAGGCGATGACGCATAGACTGTGATTTGTGGTCCATACCGTCCCCATTTGCTGTTCTTTTTCTTCTTCGCGATCAGCGTGTCATTATCAACTTTGATGTCGATCTGGTCCCAGCTGCCGCGCTTCAATGTTGCTGTGATCGAGGCGTTTGGATCCTGTGTGTAGACGACTGCGACACCGCTACCGACATTGACTTTGCTGAAGGAATTATTGCCGAAGTCGCGGGTTTCAGGCTCGGTTACGCCGGTATAGCCGCCGCCGCCGCCTTCATCGTTTTGGCTTCGGTGCCAGACCCAAGAATTGCGGTGCTCGGCGCGTTCCGCATCACGCTGCGCGCGGGCGGCATCGCGTTCCATACGGGCGGCTTGGCGTTCAACCATGCGCTCAGCACGTTCTGCATCGCGCTCGGCCCGTTCGACCATTAGCTCAACCTGGCTTTCCCACCGCTCAGACTGTGCATCGGCCCAGGCTTCAATGTGGGGTTCCATATTCTCGGTCCAGGCTTCTGCGCGTTCTTCAACGAGCTCGCCCCAGGCTTCCATTTCTTCGCCCCAGGCTTCCATTTTGGATTCCCACTCAGCGAATTCAGGGCTGTCTTCGAGCGCTTCGAGCTTATCGGTATCAAATTCCATATGGAAGCTGTTTCCGTCTTGCTCGAACACCATGCCCGGCATGGCTGGCATAGCCGGCATGGGCGGCATCGGCGGTAGGTCAGCCATATCGAAAGAGAAGGTCTCGCCATCTACGGTCACGGAAAAGGACATATCTGTGTCATGATCGACGGTGATTGAGTGCGTGCTAGAGCCACCCTCTTGCGGTGCGCCATCAAGTTCCTGCGCGACCGATGAAGTGCAAGAGGCAGTCGCAAAGACAGCGCCAGCGCCAAGCGCCACGGCCAGGGTTCCGCCCATCAGGCGGCTACGAAGGGTCGGAGTAGGGTGCGTCATCATTATTAGTCTTTCTTTTATGGGATGAGCGAGGGTTAGGCTCGCCGCAGCGATGCGACGATCCGAGGGGCGGGCAAGGCGTGCAGCCTTGACCAAAGTGCGGCCATAAGCAGCTGGAGAGAGTTTTGCGCGGGCGATGACGTCAGCATCACACGCCGCTTCCTGATCGGTCCGGAACGCCCGAAGTGCCGTATAAGCGAGCGGGTTGAACCACTGGGTAGCGGCGACGATCCGAGCCGCTTGGAAGGCCCAGAGATCGCGGCGCTTGAGGTGCATCAGCTCGTGGACCAAAGCGTCCCGACGCTCAGTGGCGTCATAGTCTTCTTCAAACCACATCGGCAGCAAAATGACGGGGTTCTTGAGGCCAGTGACCAATGGACCGCTGCAGAGCAGGCTGGCGCGGACATCTGGTACCCGCTTGATGCCGAGTTGTTTCGCAATCCGCTGCGTTTCAGCAACAGTGGCGGATTCCGCGGGCTCAGAGTCGGCTTTTATCAAGCTGAGGAACTGGCGCTGTTGATAGATCGAACGACCAAGCCAGAGGACCACCCCGGTGAGCCAGACACAAGTCAGGATCAGGGGTGCCTGGACCAGGGTGGCCTCCAGCAAGCTTGTTCCGGTCGAGGATTCGACCACGAGTTCGGGTTGTCTCAGTACAATGACGTCTGGTGTCGAAGCCGGAGCTGCCGTTTCAATAGGAGCGGCTATATTTGGAGCTTCGACCCACATGTTTCGGATCGGCATAGATTCGGTGACAATCGGCGTCGTCTCGCTGACCGGCGCGGGACGGGTAAAGCCGAGCAGTCCAGCAAGCGACCAATTGCCTGGCAAAGGCGGGGTTATGAACCGCGCTAAAGGCAGCGCCCACAGCAAGTAACCGGCTTTTGCGCCATAACGACGGGCGAATGGCTTTCGGATCAAGAGCACGAACAAGACCAGCACGCTGACTGCGGTGGTGGTTAGGATGGCTTCCTGAACGAATGGGTGAAATTCTGTCCAGCTCATTGCTTTAATCTCCCCAACAAAGCTTCGAGTTCTTCGATATCATCTTCGCTGAGCCCACGGGCATCAGCCAATTGCGCCACCAAAGGCGCTGCGCGTCCGCCAAACAGTTTATCAATCAACTGTCCAGCTTCTTTCTTTTGGTAGTCTCGCTTGGCGACGGTTGGGCGGTACAGATAGCGCCGTCCTTCCGCTTGCGTCTCGAGCGCGCCTTTCTCGACCAAGCGCGAGAGCAGCGTCTTAACCGTGCGCGGGCTCCAGTCCTGTTCACCGTCTAGGGCATTCACAATTTCGGATGCCCCGATGCCAGGCCGTTTCCACAGCACTTTCATGATTTCAAGTTCAGCAGGAGTGATTTGTAGACTCATCATCTCACCTTTTGACTACAGATGTGGTCAATAGCGACGACTACAAGTGTGGTCAATAGGGAAAATATGACTCTTTTGTTATTTTTTAACGATTGAACTAAGCGCGCTTCTCAGTCGCAGGCGTGTCAGACTGGGCGTCTGCTTCGAAGCCGATTTTTTCCGAGACCAGATACAGCGGTCGCGCTTTGACCTCGGTAAAGATCCGGCCGAGATATTCGCCGATCACGCCAATGCCGATCAGGGAAATCCCATTGAAGAAGAGGATGACGCTCATCAACGACGCATAGCCGGGCACATCCATTCCGAAGACCAGCGTTTTGGTCACTGTCCAGGCGAGATAAGCCATTGCCAATAGGCTCACCCCAAAGCCGAGATAGGACCAAATGCGAAGCGGCAGGGAAGAGAATGACGTGATGCCATCCAGGGCGAAATTCCAAAGCTTCCAATAATTCCACTTGGTTTCGCCAGCAGACCGCGCTTCCCGGTCATATTCGACAATCTCAGCTTCATATCCGATCCAAGCGAACAGGCCTTTCATAAAGCGAGATCGCTCTGGTAGGCGGTTCACAGCGTCGACCACTTCGCGATCCATGAGACGGAAATCGCCGACATTTTGGGGAATTTTAGGGTGGGTCAGCTTAGAGAATAACCAATAGGCCCCATTCGCGGTCATCCGCTTGAGCCAAGAATCAGAGGAACGATCGCGGCGTTTGGCGAGCACCAGTTTTGCGCCAGCGCGCCATTTCGCCAGCATCAAAGGGATGACTTCTGGCGGGTCCTGCAAATCGGCGTCGATGGGGATAACCGCATCGCCAGAGGCATGGTCTAAGCCTGCAGAGAGCGCGATCTCTTTGCCAAAGTTCCTCGACAGATTGACCACTTTCACACGGGGGTCAGTTTCGGCTTTGGCGCGCAAACGGGCAAGCGTTAGGTCACGGCTGCCATCATTGACGCAGATGATTTCATAAGATGGCGTGACCGTTTGCAGCACCTGTTGCACGCGGGAGAAAAAGCCATCCATGGCCTCTTCTTCATTATACATAGGCACAACAATTGAGAGCGTGGGCACAGTCCGGCCTCCTCAGAACTTGAACCCGTCATAGGACAGAGAAGTTGCTAAAGGCTTTTTATCCGTCGGGGGCCGCCGGGTGGGCTTAACGCCAGCCCTTAAGTGTGCGAGCAAACCGGCGATCGCCTTGGAGCCAAGACATGTCCCTTACTGCGCGCCGGTTTTCTCGTTTGCACAAAATTGTTGGCATTGTCGTCGGCATCCAGCTGTTCTTTTGGACAGTCAGTGGTCTGTTCTTCACCCTGTTCCCGATTGAGATCATTCGCGGGGATCCTTGGCGTCCAAAGATTGAACATGGATCTTTAGAGACCATGGCCGTTCAGGTCAGCGCGGCGGAGGCGGCGGCAAAAGTCGAAGGCGTGTGGCTGGGCGCGCAGTTGCAACCCTTCCTGGATCGGCCGGTCTGGGTGATCACGACCAGTGAGACCAAACAGATGATCGATGCGATCACGGGCGAAACTTGGTCGCCCTTGGATTCAGTCTCGTTTCGGGCGTTGCAAAGGCGGTTCGCCAATGGTGAGGGCGATGCGCGTATTCCCGGAACAGAAGCCACGGCGACCTATTTGATCGATCATGCACCCCGTGAATATGGCGGTGCGCTGCCGGCTTGGGTGATTGAAGATGCTCGCACGCAGCAACGGATCTACTTTGATGCCACAACCGGCGAGATCCGATCCGTGAGAACCAATCTCTGGCGCATCTTTGACGTCCTTTGGCGGTTTCACATTATGGACGTGACGGGCGAGGACAGGTTCGACACGTGGTGGATGAAACTGTTTGCATTTTTGGGTCTGACCATGGTCGTGACCGGCTTTGTCTTGATGGTGGATCGCGCGCGAAAAGGCCGTTTGCTGCGCTAGGCGTCTTCGTTCTTCGATGCTTTCACCATTTCAACTTTTAGCGTCGAGCCTGGTGTGATCAGAACATCTTCATGGCGCAGCGGGATATCGATCCCGGCTTCTGTGAACTTGTCCCAAATGTTCAGCATCACCGCCGACGACACATTTGAGACGCCATTCTCTGGGTCATTGATCCAGAACCGAATTTCAATCTCGATCGCCTCGTCGCCAAACTCCATCACCAGGCATTTCGGCGCCGGGCGCGCGAGCACACGATCGGTTAGCATCGCGCCTTGTTCGACCAGAGCCACCGCTTGGCGCAGATCAGTTTCATACTCGACCCGGAGGCGGCGTTTCACCCGCACTTCTTTATTAGAGTAAGACCAGTTGACCACTTTGTCCGTGATCAACATCTCGTTCGGGATGAGGTGTTCTTTGCCGTCACGCGTGATGACGGAGGCATAGCGCAAGCCCAGTGATTTCACGACGCCATAGGTTTCGTCGACCTCGATCACATCATCCGGTTTGATCGACCTGTCGGTGAGCAGAATGACACCTGAGATGAAATTCGCCACGATTTGCTGCATCCCAAAGCCGAGACCAACCCCAATCGCACCGCCGAGCACAGCGAGGCCAGACAATGGAATGCCGAGGCCCGCCATCGCCAGCAAAGCGGCACCAAAGAAGAGACCTATCTGAACGGCATTGCCCATCAGGATGCGCAGGGAGGGTTCAACTTGCGGCAGCTCATCGACGCGCGTTTTCAGCTTCTTCGCGAGCCAGCTCGCCGCAAACATAAACAGCGCGACGGTCGCGATGGCTTGGACCACAAAGACCGGGCTGATCGTTCGTCCGCCAAACGGTGGACCAATCGAGTTCAGCCACGTCATGACCTCATCGAGAATGCCAATTGCGTAAAACGCGGCGAACACCCAGATCACCCAGCCCGCAGGTTTGCGGAAGGCTTCGGGCAAGAAAGCTGTCACCACTAATATCAATAGCCAGGCGAGCGATAGCGAAGAGGCGATCCGCACCATCGCGCTTTCCATGCCCGCCCCGGTCATTGCGGTTTGCGCGATGTAAAGTAGAGCGGCCCAGAGCGCTGGGCGAACCAGTTTGGGCGCGGTCTCCTCGACCAAGGCTCTGATGTTTTTTGGCAGCCGCACCAGCCCCGCGATCACAAGATCACGGAAGCGCGGGGTCAGGATGGCGCCGATGAGAAGCGCTCCGATAATTGCGCCGACCTGCCACAGATATGGCATTAACAGCTCGGTGTTTAGCAGGTTCGATTGCGCCCAACTCAAGGGGTCTGCCAGGATCGGATCTGCCCAATCAAATGGTCCGCCGTTCGGTTCAGGCGCTTCAACCACTTCAATCGCCGGCAGCGTTTCCGCGGCTTCTGCGATTTCAGACACGCTGAGATTGTCACCGCAAATGCGTTGACCTTCGATCGTCACGCAGCCTTCGACGGCCAGCTCGCTGTCATTTTCCATCGGCGTCGTCCTCTCAACAAGCCGCAAGGCCTGCAAAACTCACGCCGCCGGAGATAGCTTAGACTGGCGGGTAGGGGAACACAGAGGTTGTAGCGCCAAGATCGGTGAAGCTACCTTCCATCGCGCCAAAGCCCTGTTCTATCAGGGTTTCTGGTGTCCAGCCTTCCAAACGTGACACAGATTTCACCGGCCGCGGTTGGCTGAACAGCACAACTTCATTGCCGCGAACGCTGAAAATCTGCCCGTTCACGTGTTTTGCTCCGTCGGCGCAAAGAGTGACGGCGAGTTGGGCGACTTGATCTGCGCGCATGCCGGTCCGCATCCGTTCAACCCGTTCGGCGCCCGCTTCGTCCTTAACCGGGATCGAGGCGATCATCCGCGTCCAGGCAAATGGTGCAATGATGTTGGAGCGTACATTTTTCCGGGCACCTTCCATGGCGACGATGCGCGAAAGACCGGCAATCCCCATTTTAGCCGCGGCATAGTTGGCCTGGCCGATATTACCGATCAGGCCGGACGTGGAGGTGAACAGAACGAAGCTGCCATCCTCTTGCTCTCGGAAATGCTCCACCGCGGCGCGCGTAACATTGAACGAGCCATGCAAGTGGACGTCGATCACCGCTTTCCAGTCAGCTTCGCTCATCTTGTGGAACATGCCATCGCGCAAGATACCAGCTGGATTGATGATCCCGTGCAAGCCGCCAAACGTGTCTTTCGCTTGCTCGACCATGCCTTGCACGGCGCCAAGATCGGTGACGCTTTCCGAGTTTGACACCGCCTCGCCGCCGGCATCACGGATTTCCTGAGCCACTTGCTCAGCAAGCCCGGCATCGCCAGATGCGTCGCCGCTATCGGTGAGCGCTCCGCCGAGATCATTCACAACGATTTTCGCGCCCTCGCGCGCGGCTAAGAGCGCACACTCTTTGCCGATGCCATTACCGCCGCCGGTGATCAGAATGACTTTGCCGTCTAAAACGCCCATAGCGCCCTCCATAACTGTCTCATCTGGTGGCGAGACAGCATGGATTTTTGACCGCGGCAAGGGTGCCGCCGCGACGCACAGTCTTAGCCAGTTTTAAGCGGTGTCATACCGTCGCCGTCGCGCGTGGTGACATATGATGCAACGTCGCGGGCGGTATAGGTTTCCTGCGTCACGTCAGACACTTTCTTAAAGTCCGCGCGCACATCCTCTTTGGTGAGCGTGACGACAATTAAGCCATTGTCGAAAGGATCATAGAAATCGACTTCCTCATTCGCTTCAACAAATTGCGCCCCAAGATCAGGCACATCTTTTATATAAGTCCCGAGGCCAGGGGAGGTCACTGAGGTGCAGCCAAACTCAACGCCGCGCTGCTCACTATCGGCGTCGACCAGCGTATTCGCCCAAGCAGTATGTGTGTCGCCGGTTAAGGTCACAAGCCGCGCGCCTGCTGATTTCGCGCTTTCATAAAGCCGATCCCGCGCCGCCGGGAACCCGTCCCAAGCGTCCAAGTTAAACGGCAAGCCGAGCTGACTAAACGGGATCAATTGTTGAATATAGCCAACATCTTGCGCCGCCTTTTGCTCATCGGTGAGCGTCCGGGTGAAGTTTGGCGGCCGCACGCGAGCCATGATGATTTGGTTGGCTAAGACTTGCCAACTCTTCCCGGATTCGGTGGAGGATTTCAGCTCACGATCGAGCCACTCTTCTTGCGCGGTGCCAAGCATGGTCCGTTCAGGATCCTGGACCCGGATCATTGTCTCTGTGGCGGCAAACGGGATTTGGTTTGACTCAAGTCCCCCAAGTTCGGCGAACCAGCTAATCTCATCAGAGCGGCCGGTGAGGCGGGTTTCAAGGCAGATCACCGAGGCGACATCGCCAAAATCGAACCGGCGATAAAGCGCTTCACGCGCGCGCCCAACAGCTGGGTCGCGCACCGGCATCCACTCCAGATAGGCTTGCACCGCAGCTTGTTTGCGGTCGCTCCAATTGCCTTCATTTTGCTCCGGATTATGGTTTTCTGCGCCGGACCGATAGGAATTGTTGGTGCTCTCATGATCATCCCATGTGCAGATCCACGGGGCGGCTGCATGCGCCGCTTGCAGGTCGGCATCAGTCTTATATTGCGCATGGCGGGTTCGATAATCGTCCAGCGTGACGATTTCGAGCGGCGGTTCATGATTACGGTCAATTTCTTGGCCGACAGAGCCGCCATAGCCATCAATGCCATATTCATAAATGTAATCGCCGAGATGGATGACCGCATCTAGGTCAGCTGTATTGGCGATTTCGCGATACACGTGAAACCGACCAAACGGATAGTTTGAGCAAGAAATCACCGCGAATTTAACCGGGGTTTCGCCTGCCGCCGCTGTCGTGCGCGTGCGCCCAATCGGAGAGGCCACATCGCCGGATGCGACTTTTGCGCTGAACCGGTAATAATAGACTGTGTCGGGTTCCAGATCGGTTAGATTGACCTTTACCGTATAGTCGCGATCCGGCGAGGCATAGCCTTGGCCATATTTCACCGGCTTTTCCATCGCCTCATCTTCAAACACGCCAAAGCTGACTGGAATGAGCACATCGGGGTAGGCTGCATCCGGGGTGACGCGCGTCCAAATGATGACGCTATCTGGCAAAGGATCGCCTGAGGCGACCCCATGAATAAAATTGACGGTTCCAGGATAGGCCGCGCGATCATCTGGGCTGACCGTGATGCGCGCTTCGGAATCAATAATGGGTTCTTGGCTACAGGCCGCCAAACCCAATATGCCGCCACTCGCGCCAAGCAACCCGCGCCGCGTTAGTTTCCCCATGATTCAGCCTCTCTTCTTGCGCCTGCAATTGCGATTGCAGCATGACCTTTGCCTTCTGGTCGGTTTATACCGCTCTTATGACAGAATTATCAGCTTTAGCAGGCGAAAATGATAAGGGAACCCGGTTGGATCGTTTCTTGAGCGAACAGCTCGAGGCGCTCTCAAGATCACGCGCGAAAACGCTGATCAAAGAGGGCCATGTTCGCCAGCGGAACGCCAAGTCCGAACAGGTCCAAGATGATCCAAAAACGCCGGCCATTCCAGGCGTTGAATATATTGTTCTGATGCCCGATCCGGTGCCGGCTGTTCCAGAACCGGAAGACATTCCCTTGGACGTCTTGTTCGAAGACGAGCATTTGATCCTCATCAACAAAGGCTCTGGCATGGCGGTCCACCCGGCCCCAGGCACTTGGCAAGGCACTTTGGTGAATGCCTTGCTGCATCACTGCAAAGGTCAGCTGCCTGGGATTGGCGGGGTGGAGCGGCCTGGGATTGTCCACCGCATTGATAAAGAGACGACCGGGGTTTTGGTCGTCGCAAAGACCGAACGCGCGCATCAAGGCTTATCCGAGCTGTTTGCGACCCATGACATCGAGCGCACATATCTCGCGCTGACCCGCGGGCGCCCGCGGCCGTCTGTGGGAACGATTACGGGTGATATCGCCAGAAGCCCGCGTGATCGCAAGAAAATGGCGGTGGTTCCGGATGGTGAGGGGCGGCATGCCGTTACGCATTATAAGACGCTCGAATCCTATGGCGAGATCAGCAAGAGCGAGGCGCTTCCAGCGGCGGCCTTGATCGAGTGCAAATTAGAAACCGGGCGGACCCATCAAATCCGCGTGCATCTCGCTCATCTTGGTTATTCGCTGATCGGCGACCCGGTCTATGGTCGCCATCGCGGGATCAAAGCGCATGGTAGCGGACCTGATTTTGACGCGGCCACAAGCCTTGCCCGTAAGCTGACGCGGCAAGCCCTACATGCGGCGAGCCTGGGGTTCACGCACCCGATCACGGGCGAGCAGATCTTTGTCGAAACGCCTTTGCCGGATGATTTGATGGCTTTGCGTCAGGCTTTACAGCGGCTTTAGTTCTAGTCGCGCACCATTTTTGGCGGCGGCCCATTCGACTTGCTCGCCAGAAATCCGGCAAAGCTTTCAGCGAGGCGTTTCACGTCATTCCGCAGCCGACCATATTTACCGCGCAGCGTGTCATAACTATCGAGATCCGCGCGATCCATCGCGTTCAACGCCTGGACAGATTCAGGAATCGTCGGGCCAAATGTGCGGTCTTTGAGATAGATCTCTTTCAGCTCTGTCTCAGCCGTGCGCGCATATTTGGTGTTTCGGAACCGCGTAATCACGACAAAATTGTTCGAGGCGAGATGCGGCGTGACATTGCCGATGATCCAATCGGAGAATTGTTTGGTGCCCCAGATTGAGACAGAGTCTGCCAAGGTTGGCGTGACATATTGATTGGCGATCGACAGGCCAGCGCGCGCCATGGGCGACAAGTAAGGCGGCGTATCGATGAGGATCACATCATATAGATTGGCCAGCGGCTCGAGCGCTTTTTCCATATGCCCGGCGAGATAGCTGGCGAGCCGGCTTGGCGCCATGCCTTTGGTATAGAGTTTTTCCTCAAGCTCCATCTCGGTCAGACGCAATTGCGTATGTGCTGGGAGGATCGAGATCCAGCCCATGCGCTCATCGCGTTCTTCAGCCTTGCGAAGCTCTTCGAGCGTCACAGCGTTTGGCAGGATCAGATTAGCCAAGTTTGGCGGCTCATTATCGGCAAACTGTTTGATCAGGTGATGAACGCCCTTGCCCTGCTCAAACGCCATTTGCAGACCGCGATCGGTCAACAACATTTGGCTAGAATTGGCTTGTGGGTCGAGGTCCACGACCAGCACATCAGCGCCGTAATAATAAGCCAACCCATCAGCTAACATCAGCGTGGTGGTCGATTTTCCAACGCCGCCTTTGAGATTGGCGACGGCCGCGATCGTTGCAGACATAAAGTCAGTCTCCCTCGCCGCTTTATTGGCATATCCGATTCGATCTCGGAAGGGTTATTCGTCAGACTGGTGGCGTTGCACTCGGATCATAGAGGCATATCCGGCTGCGAGCCCGAGAATGTAGGCATAAGTCCACATCACGCTCGGGATTTCGAGGGCATAGTCAACCATGCCATGCGCAAAGACGAGGAAGGTCGCAGCCACCGCAAGGCGCAGGAAATTCCGCGGTTTCTTAGATCGTGACCGAAGCGCGGAGACAATGGGATAGAATATGATGCCGAACACCGCCGCCATCGCGAGCACGCCGAAGATGCCTTGTTGAACCAGCCATTGCAGGATCACATTGTGCACCGCTCCCAGCGGCATCAGCGTGGCAGCATTATCTGCCGTGGTGATTTGATCATTGATGGCGTTGAAGCTGCCGAGGCCATGTCCAAACCAAGGTTTTTCCAGAAACACTTGCCAATAGATTTGGTTGATTGATTGTCGGCCAGAGGCATTCTCTAATAAGGATTCTTGGCTGGCTTGATTGATCTCGCCAGTTATTGCGAGCGCCAAAATAGCGACAACTGGAACGAGCAATAGAAGGATCGAACGTCGTTTTCTTAAGAATGAAAAATGACCTCGGCTACGCATCCGGAAGACTTCAAATCCGACGAGCGCAAAAAAGCTCAGCAAACCGACTGAGATTCCCGCGCGAGAGACGGTGAACACAAGGCAAATTAGAGCACCCAAAACAAGTGCGATCGTGAAGAATTCGTATTGAGCAAGAAGCGCAAGGCGATCGCCGCGCGGCCGAGCATTAAAGTGTGCGCTTTGAAAGCGAACCATCAGCTTTGCCGATGAGACCAACAGAATCAGACCAAACAGGGTAGCAGCAGTGTTGGGAGATCCGAAGCCTGCGCTGAGGCGGTTGCCAAAGGTCTCGGAACTCGGCGGGGCAGAAAAGAAAGAGAAACTGGCAATCGCCACGAAAACCAGCATCGACCAGATCAGTGTGTTCCAAGCGAGCTTAAGGCCTCTATTGGTGCGTCCAATCGTGAAGCCGATCGACGCAATCGCGCCCGCCGCGATCAAAGTTTGCACTTCATGCCTGGCAAGATGCCATGAGCCAATCCAATCGAATGCGAGCCATAGCAAGAAAAGACATGAGACCACTGCCATCGCGATGGTGACATTTCTGGCCTGTTCCAAAATGCACAATACAACCAGCAGCGCGCATGCGCATAATACAAAAGGCGCGGCGACCGAGGCGATGTCAGCTCCGGCAACGAGGTGAGATAACAGCAGGCCGAAAGCCATCAAAAGGGCAGACACGCCCATCACCATGTCTTGCTTGGACCGCATCCCGAGCGTTCTCAACAGGATTGGATTTGAAGGGGACATGATTGGCTCAATTGTTCCGGTGGCTGCAGGATAGGATCAGACGAATAAGGGGTCGGTTAAAACTGCGGCAACTCTGCTCGCATTTTGGTTTTGTAGGTTAACAAACATTAAATTTTTCGCCTCACACGCGAACATGTTTGCAATTGCAGCAAAACCCGCGCCATAAGCAATTTCGTCAGAGTTATTTCAACGGCGGCTAATACCTGGAAGGTGGGCAGCTTCTAACAGATTTGGCAAGGAACTTGCTAATTCCCCGTTAGAACAGTTGTGTCCGGGCTAGCCGGCGGAAAGTGTGGGACCAGAATGGGATACCAGCCATATATGCGTGATCTGCCAAACGCAGATTACGCTGCACTGCAGAATGCGAGTGTCAAAGTCGGAGCAAATGGAGCTCTAAAACGCGTTACGGATGTGTTCGTGGCGAGTGTTGCGTTTGTCTTTTTGTTGCCGGTCTTAATCCCGATCGCCGTGATCACCCGTTTGTCGGATGGCGGCCCCGCGATTTTTAAACAGAGACGGATTGGTCTCAATGGTCGCGAGTTCCTTTGCTACAAGTTCCGCTCCATGCACGTAAATGCACAAGAGCAACTCGAAGAATTATTGGCGCGCGATCCGCAAGCGCGAGCTGAATGGGCAGCGACTCAAAAACTCGACAATGATCCCCGCATTACGACGTTTGGAAATTTCCTGCGTAAATCGTCTTTGGATGAGCTGCCGCAGCTGATCAATATCATCCGCGGCGACATGTCGATTGTTGGCCCGCGTCCGATCGTCCGCAATGAAGTCGAAAAATATGGCGACTATTTCACCTATTATGCGAGCGTCCGCCCGGGTCTGACTGGCCTTTGGCAAGTGAGCGGCCGGAGTGAAACGAGCTATGATGAGCGCGTTGCGCTTGATGTGACTTATGTCAATGAAAGAACCTATTTCAAAGACATTCAGATCATGGTGATGACCGTGCCTGCCGTCTTGCTATCCGATGGCGCGAAATAGACTCGATACTCGAGCATTAAAGTATTTCTCTTCAATGAGCGGTGATTTTACGAAGCGATAATCGCTTGGTGCTAATGACGGCCGACCATCCAACCGGATGAGCCTAGAACAAATCCAAGGTTTGAGAACATGCGTGTTGCGTTGGTGCATTACTGGTTGACGAATATGCGCGGCGGCGAGCGCGTATTGGAAACGCTGTGCGAGATGTTTCCGGAGGCGGATATTTTCACGCATGTGGTGGATCGTTCAAAACTCAGCGACACGCTAAACCGGCACAAGATTGAGACGACGTTTATCTCTAAGCTGCCCTTCGCGACGTCTCAGTATCAGAAATATCTGCCTTTCATGCCCCGGGCTTTGGAAGAGCTTGACCTCACCGGTTATGACCTTGTGATCTCGTCAGAGTCTGGACCGGCCAAAGGCGTGATCACCAGTCCGGACGCCTTCCACTTATGTTATTGCCATTCCCCAATGCGCTATATTTGGGATCTCTACCCGCACTATTTTGGTAGCGCGGGCTTTGT
Source organism: Hyphomonas sp. ske169 (assembly GCF_056850855.1). NCBI lineage: Bacteria > Pseudomonadati > Pseudomonadota > Alphaproteobacteria > Hyphomonadales > Hyphomonadaceae > Hyphomonas > Hyphomonas sp. ske169. The sequence goes on from NZ_CP096146.1 coordinate 2,149,957, forward strand.
CGCGCGGCAGGTCTTTCCTGGGATCGCGCACCGGCTTCGAACCTGGGATGTGACCAGCGCTGCACGAGTCGATCAGTTTGTTGCAAACTCAAATTTTGTGGCGCGACGAATCCAAAAATTCTATCGCAGGGACAGCGAAGTTGTGTTCCCGCCTGTCGCCGTTTCGGAATTCGCGAAGGCCCGCACAGAGACACCAGGCGATTACTATCTCGCTGCCGGGGAGCTCGTTGGATACAAGCGCTTCGATCTGGTCGTGGACGCGTTCACCAAGCTGGGAAAACCACTGATCGTGGTCGGCGATGGCGAACAGAAAAAAGACCTTGAGCAACGCGCTGGGCCGAATGTGAAATTTCTCGGACGCGTTGGATTTTCAGAGCTTAAGCAGCACTTTGGGGCCTGCAAAGCGCTTGTTTTTCCAGGCGAAGAAGACTTCGGCATGATCCCGGTCGAAGTGATGGCTTCGGGCCGACCCGTAATTGCTTATGGTAAGGGCGGCGCGCTTGATACCGTGATTGATGGCAAAACGGGGCTGCTCTTCTCGGAACAATCTGTGGACTCGCTCATCGAGGCCGTTGAAGGATTTGAGCGCGCCTCGTTCGATCCCAATCAAATCGAGCAGCACGCTAATCAATTCAGTCCCGACCATTTCAAGTCAAAAATCTCGAAAATCCTCGCCGATAATGGGATTGAGATTTAGGCGTTCAGCCTGCGCTTGGAATCTCATTTGGGCGAACTTTTGTGTTCACCTTTCGGCGATATTCATTGAACGGGATGCCCCGGGCTTTGGCACTGTTGCCAACTTGCCGGAGATAGTCGTGATCAGAATACCACCAGCGCAAAAAATCGGCGCCTTCAAAAGCTGACATGCGGACATCTTCAGGTACTTGATCCCAGTGTTGCAGCGTAAAGGTAAGGCGCCATTGCATTAGCGCCTTGTTGCACATTGGGCAGCGCGCGTTTGATTCTCTCAAAGCGTTTTCAGCTGCGGGCGTGAAGGAACCGGACTGCCGGGTGTGTAAGAAGGATAAAAGCGCCCAGGCGCTCGCATCATCCGGCGCCTCGGCTAAAGCGCGCTCAAGTAGGTCAATTGAGCGGGCATCATTCTGCGCGCTCTCCGTACTCAGGGCGGTTGCCACCGCGATCCACTCTCCAGGATGCTCAACGACTGTACTCGAGCGCAGCCGTTCTGCCGCCTCCGATGCTCCAACATTTGTTGTTTGCAGCTCTGAGATTCGCGTATTGGACGACATGGCCGCATAGGCTGTGACGCCTCCAATTGCCATTATTCCCACAATAGGGGCCGCCAAAATCACACGTAAAATCAGTGGTTTGCTCGATTTCATTCTTGAATTACCGATTATTATGGCTTGTTCTTGCAAAAAGTGCGCTAGATCAGAAGTAGAAGAAGAGACGACGGGGTTAATAGTTGAAACATACCCCAATCGATTAAGAACTAGTCAATCTGATCGTCCTAAACCTACAAACCTGAGCAAGATACAAAGAGACTTATATGCGCTACGCATTGCGCCAAAATGAAGTCGCCGGGCAAACTGTAGATGTGCTGGCCACGCCGCAAACGCAGCTGAGCTCGCGTTCAGTAAACGATCGATCCGCCAAGTGGCCTTTGTGGCCGACTGCATTGGGGGTCACCATCATTTGCACAGCATTCTGGGCTAGCGTGTTTGCGATCGTGTTCTAACCACTTCACGTCTTGGTACGATGAATGCATGGTCATCGGCCCATATTGAAGAGTGCTTGACGCAAACGCATAGATTTCGTGACCGCGAAAGACTATATGGTGCGTTAACGGGACGCCAGTCGAGACCATGCCTGATCATTTCCAACGACCCCAACGCTGGATCATGCGTATCGCCGAGCAAATCGGCCGATGGCTATTACCTATGGTTGGAGCTGGCCGAGCCTTTTTAGGGCGTTCTACACACCAATTGATTTCACTTTTCGGCCGGCGAGATGTTGCTGCTGAAAAGGTGTCTCGGCAAAAGCGCGAGACTCGCCCCTCTAAATCTAAGCGATCAGCGGCTCCCATTGCGAATTTAGAGCGCGCGGAAGGTCCGTTGCTGGAAGAGGGCGCGGTGGTTTATGCGATTGGTGATATTCACGGCCGCGCTGACCTATTGTCAAAGCTGCTCGACAAAATCGAAGCCGACATCACGGATCTCGACCGGAAGCCGCACTTGGTTTTCTTGGGCGATTATATAGATCGCGGGCTGCAATCTCGTCAGGTGATTGAGACGCTATTGAGTGATCGGCTTGCGCCGTTTGAAACCCACTATCTCAAAGGCAATCACGAAGACGCGCTTCTATCATTTTTATCGGACCCGAGTTTTGGCCCAAAATGGGCCGCTTATGGCGGCCGGGAGACGCTTGTGTCATACGGCGTAAGGCCCCCAAGGAGTCTTTCTCTGAATGCCGAGTGGGAGGATGCACATGATGCGTTCTTAAAGGCTATTCCCAATGGCCATCAGACATTTTTGATGTCGCTTCCGACCAGCGTAAGGATTGGCGGGTATGGGTTTGCGCATGCCGGTTTGCGACCTGGCAAGAAATTCGCAGAGCAAACCGATCATGATCTTATGTGGATCAGAGATGAGTTTTTGAAAGAGAACTCGACATTCGATGTTATGGTGGTTCACGGGCATACGCCGGTCGATACCCCGCACAGCGACCACAGACGGATCAATGTTGATACAGGTGCTTACTTTACGGGGCGCCTCACGGCTGCGAAGCTAACAGGAACTGAGGTGGAATTCATCGCCACCGAAACGTAGAACGAAGAGGAATGGGTGCATGAAGCGCTTAGTTTTTGGATTTGCCGCAGCAATGCTGGTTGGGATTTCGGCCTGTCAGTCAACACCCGCTGCCAGCAACGGCGCGGAACCTGAAGCCATGGCGGAGCGAACAGTCGGGGAATACCGCCTGGGCTCTGCAGACCAATTACGCGTCACCGTCTTTGGCGAACCCGAACTCTCTGGCGAATATGTTCTCGATGGAACCGGAACGGTTTCGCTGCCATTGATTGGCGAGGTTCCTGCGCTCAATCTTACGGTCCGCGAATTCCAGCGCGCGGTTGAAGCGCGCTATGCAGATGGCTATTTGCGTGAGCCGCGGATCAACGCGGAAGTGCTCAACTATCGACCGTTCTATATCTTGGGTGAAGTGCGTCAGCCCGGCGAGTACCCGTACACAAACGGGCTAACAGTCTTAAACGCCGTCGCAACAGCAGGCGGTTTTACGTATCGTGCGAATGAGAGTTTTATCCTGATCAAGGGCGCGGAGGACTCCGAGGAGTTTCGCTTGAAACTGGATCCATCGACCCAAATCCTACCAGGTGACACAATTCGCGTCGTAGAACGGTTTTTCTAGGCGGTTCGCGTGATACGGGAGCGGAACTTTCCTCTTCTGAATATTTCGCGTATGGAATAAAAAAAGAGGTATCGTGATGATTGGAAAACTTATCGCTTCGCTTACCGTGGGTGGTCTTATGAGCTTGTCGGCTGCTGCGGACACGTCCCATTCTAAGCTCGATGGTGAAGCTTTGGCATGGACTGTTGCGGCCTATGCAAACTGTGACTCGGTGGAGCGGCTACAGGCTGACTTCAAAGCTGAATCGACAAAAATGCAAGCGAGCATGACGGATGTCGTTGCGGCGCTGAAGCTTCTGTCTACGGCCGACAATGTTTGCGGGCAGATGAACAGCTTCGCTGTGAACATGCTTGCTTTGGCAGAGACAGATATGGCAACGCTCGAAGCGCGGCTAGGCGCGGCACAACCTGCTGCGACACCGGTGCGCTTTGAAACCGAAGAGCCAGAAGGGCCTAGCGCTCCGAATAGCATTATCTTGTCAAACTCTTCCGATCTGCCGCCACTTAGCGGATCACCTTCAGATCCGCCATCTTCGGACTATCAAGAGTAGTTTTTACATGAAATCCTTGAAAATCGATCGCACAGTTTTGTGCGTTCGGTTAAGGTGAACTACATCTTTTCAGGGATAGTTGCCGGGGCGGGTATCAAACTAGACAGGCACGATTCACAATGAAAAAGAATCTTCTCAAAATTAGTTCGCTGGGCGCGCTCTGCGTTGCCATTGGAGCCGGAAGCGCCGTGGCGCAGGAAGATGAAGACTTCTTCATCCGTAATAAATATGAGGCGGTCACCGATCGCTCTCAGCCCGAGTTTGATCCCCTTCCGATCCGGACAGACGGATTTGAGATCACGCCTGAAGTGTCGTTTACGGCTGGCGCGACTTCAAACCTTTTTGCGACGGGTAATGATGAAGTCGATGATTACTTTTTGGGCATCCGGCCCAGCATCGATGTTCGTTCGACTTGGAGCCGACACGCGCTTGGTCTCCGAGGGCGGATTGACCACATTGAATATGGCGACACGTCTTCTGAGAGTCGCACAAACTTAAATCTCGGCGGCGACGGTCGACTTGATGTCAGTCGCGAAGTTAACCTGTTTGGCGCATTCCAGGCGGATGACCTAACCGAGCCGCGTTCAAATATCGCGAGCGTCGAGAATGCATCCGAACCTGTCGAGTATACGCGTGTTGGCGGTGAAGCCGGGATTCAATACGAAGCCGGACGCCTACGTATTCGCGGCGCCGCTGGGCTCGAGACATTTGATTATGATGATGTCGCCCTCAATGACGGATTGATTCAAGACCAAGATTTCCGAGATCGCGATGTCACGTCACTGGTGGTGCGGACGTCTTACGCTGTCGAGCGCGACTGGGCGGTGTTTGCCGAAGTTGATCACAGTGAATCAGATTATGATGGGCCAAATATTTTTACCGCTCTGAACCGCGATTTCTCAAACACCTCGCTGCGGGTTGGTACTGATTTCGAACTCCGCAATCTCATTCGAGGCGATATAGGTATTGGTGCGTTCCAAAGTGAATATGACGATCCAACCGTAGACGATGTGAGCGGCCTATCGGTCGATGGCGGCCTGCAATGGTTTGCGAGCCAGCTAACCACGCTGAGCTTTGGCGCGGGCCGCGGTGTCATTGACCCAGGTCTGTCGCAATCAAATGCGGCTGTTCGGACCAATGTGAGTGCACGCGCTGATCATGAACTCCGCCGCAATGTAATCGTCTCAGGCGAGGCGCGTTTCACGAATTTCGATTTCGAGAATGTTGACCGAAATGATGACCGCTGGAACCTGCGAGCGGCCGCAACTTGGAAAGTGAACCCGAATCTTTGGGTTGATGGATCTTATGAGTTGACGGATCAGTCCTCGAATGTGCAGGATTTCTCCGAAAATCGGTTTTTAATCGGGCTGCGCATATTCCCCTAATCGGCGAAATTCGGTCCGAGACTTGCTGGCATAACAGAATGTGTGTGCCATTAGAGGACGGATGTAGTGAACAAGCCATTTAGACTGGACGCCAGAATGACGGATCGGCCTGCTTATGGGGCAGCTGTAGACGAGAAAATTACGGATCCAAATCAGATATTGAGGGCCTTCAGACGTCGTCTGCCGGTCTTCTTCATCACGATGATCCTTGTATTCTCGCTGGTCGCGGTTTTCACCTTTCAAGCGAGACCTGTCTATTCCACAGACGCTTCCGTCATCATTGATGTACGTGAAACGAATGTCGTAGATGTCGGCTCGGTTTTATCCGGCTTGGCACCAGACGCAGCGGTGGTCGACACTGAAGTTGAGATTATCCGGTCGCGTACGCTGGCGGAGAAGATTGTCCAAAAGCTCAATCTGGTCGAATCCCCTGAGTTCAACTCGCGGCTCCGCGAGCGAAGCAGTATCGATCAAGCGAAACGCACCGCAATGTCTATGTTGGAAGGTGTGTTCGGTGGATCATCACGTGATGACGCTTCGCAATCCGTTAGCGATGGCGATAGCGGACGCTCTGAGATGGACTCGGTTGTGTCCTCACTGCTCTCCAAAACCAATGCTTATAGAATTGGCACGACCTACGGTATTGCGATCTCTGCAGATAGCTATGATCCGAAACTCGCTGCTGCGATCGCCAATGAAATTGCCGACCAATATTTGGTTGAGCAGTTGGATGCGAAGTACGAAGCGACCCGGCGTGCCAATGCTTGGATCGAAGAACAGCTATCTGATCTCCGAGTCGAGCTGAACGAAGCGGAAAGCCTTGTAGAAGCCTATCGTGCGGCCTCTGGTCTATTTGCGACCGGCGCCACGACGCTAAACGAACAACAAATGACGGATTTGAATGCGCAATTGATTGTTCAGCGCGCAGATCTGGCTGAGCGAGAAGCGCGTCTGAACTCTATTCGCGAGATTGCCCAGCGCGGCGGTTCTGCTGAGGTCAGTGGCGAGGCATTGCAATCGTCTGTGATCAACGAACTGCGTCGCCAGCAGGCCGAAATCAATCGTGAGAAGGCCGATCTCGAGAACAGATATCTGCCGAACCACCCGGAAATTCAGCGGATTAATCGCGAGTATTCAAACGTCGAATCTCAGATTCAAACTGAGGTACGCCGTCTAGTCTCAAATCTGGAAAGCGAAGTCACGATTTCTCGTCAACGCTTGAACAGTTTGGAGCGGAACCTCTCAAGCATGCGTGCGACACTTGCCGAGAATAATCGGGCGAGCGTGCGGCTTCGCGAGTTGGAGCGCAATGCAGAGGCGTCGCGTACGACCTATGAGACCTATCTCGAGCGTTATAAGCAAATTGATGATCAAGAAGATCTCGCGCAAGCCGATGCTCGGATTCTGTCACGAGCGACTGTACCATCACGCCCATCCTTCCCGAAAACATCGCTCAATCTGGCCATTGGCCTAGTCCTTGGCGTCATGTTGGGTGCTTTGGTTGTGATGATTATTGAATCGCTCAATAGCCAAATCAGCACTGGAGAGGACGTCGAAGCCAATTTCAAAGTCCCATTCTTAGGCAACTTCCCGCAAATTGCTGGTTCGGGCCGGAAGAAACCTGGCGACTTCCTGGTGAACAATCCGATGTCGAGTTATGCCGAAGCGCTGAGGAATCTACGCGCATCACTGATGTTTGCTGATCTGGATTCGACCGTCAAAACTGTTGCGATTACCTCCTCGCAACCTGACGAGGGCAAGTCGACCTTGACGTTTGGACTGGGCCGTATGTGCGCCATGTCAGGCACCAAAACGCTGATCGTCGATGGGGATTTCCGTCGCCGTCAACTCTCATCCAATTCGGTTGGAGATTCTCAAGAGCACGGATTCTTAGAATACCTGTTCGGCGAATGCTCTCTCGAAGAAGCCATTGTAAAAGACGAAAAAACCGACCTGGACATCCTTCCACTGACCGCGGATCGCCACACGCCTCGGGATGTGTTCGGCTCAAGAGTATTCGATGATATGCTGGCGCCGCTAAAAGAGAAGTATGACCTCATTATCTTTGATACCGGCCCTATTCTCCTCATGGCGGAAACCCGCGTATTGGCGAGCAAGGTGGATCAAACAGTCGTCGTCGCCCGCTGGCTGAAAACCAACCGCGCGGCCCTGAAAGAAACTTTGTCTATTCTGACAGATTTCGGCGCCCGCGTAACCGGAATTGCGTTGAACCGCGTGGACATGAACAAGTACCACCGACAAGGCTATGGCCACTCCGGATACAAGTCCTACGACAAGTATTATACGTCCGGATAACAGCGCTATTTATTGCCCAATCTACGGACAATATGACCGGTTAGATTGGGCTCAATAACAAAACCGTGTTTGAGCGTTCAGAAGCATGCCGATTGGCATGCTTCTGGCACAGTTGGGTACTGATTTACGGCCAACCTACCATTCTCGGACAGTCCATTCATGAAGCTTCTGAAGATTTCCAGTCGAGCTGCTGAAACAACTTTTTCCGAGGCGGTTTATGAGCTCGCAAACGGATCCCGCCGTACGGTGTTTTTTGCAACCGATGCGTCTGTGGATGTTCCCAAGACCGCGGATCATTTTTTCGTTCTCGGGGTGCTCGCAGCCTATCTTCGATCCGAGCCCTATGAGCACTCAGAACCGATAGACTCCCGCCTGTACCATAATATGCGCGAGCTGATGCAGCGCTGGCAGGATTGGCGTAAAAAGAAGCTCGTTGAAATTCGAGTGCCCGCGTTTCGCGACGCCGCTGCCAATACTGAGCTAAAAAACGGTGGGTGCTTGTTCACCGGCGGAATTGATTCTCTGTTCACAGTGCATGAACATGCCGACGATATCGCGACGCTCATCAATGTCGTCCATCGAAAGAAGGCACCGGACCTTCCAGGATTGATTGAACCGAATTCTTCGCTTCACGCCTTTGCCGAGACTCAGGGCAAGCCGCTCGTCACCATTGAAACCAATATGATGTTCGCGTTTCCTGAGATCACGGATGCGTGGGCGAGCATGGCGCACGGAACGGCATATGCAGCTGTTGGTTATTTCCTTGGGCAATCGATCGACCGGCTCTTGATATCCTCGTCGTTCACTTATGACCAATTGCGGCCCTGGGGGTCTCATCCAGAAACCGACCGTCTGTTGTCATCCTCCAGATTATCCGTGGATCACATTGGCGCCGAAACCAATCGATTTGAGAAACTACGGGTGCTATCGAGCAATCCTGAGTTTATGCACCATTTGTCGATCTGTGAGCATGGCCCCCAATCCGGTGAGCGTCTAAATTGCTCTCAATGCCAAAAATGTCTGCGCACAATGATTGGTTTAGACCTGCTTGGCCTGTCGCCTGAGCAGGCGCCAACCTTTGATTGGTCAGATTATCGACCCGAAAAGCTGACAACGTTTTTATTGGCGGGTCACGTCAATTGCTCGGAAATGTTACAAGAAGCGAGGCGCGTGAAGCGCACCGATATTGAGCGTGTCCTCACCAATACGATCACCTATGCCAAAAAGTACCATTGGATTGTCACCATCGAATACTTTTTGCGCAGGCGATTAGCCACTGCCGGGCGCCACAGGGCGTTTTTCGTGCGCGTTCGCCACTTTATCTACCGCCTACTTAACATCAAAACGAGAAGCCGTGATGGCTGGAGCGATGTCCCATGATCAGAGATCTATTTAACCCAAGCGCGGCTGCAGTTGGGGGGCAAACAACCCAAGCTGATCGGATCGATTGGATCGATTACTCTAAAGGCATCTGCATGATCTTGGTCGTGATGATGCACACGGTCGTCAATTATGAATTCCTAGCTGGGTCGGAAGGTTGGCTGCGACCGGTGGTCGATTTTGCGCAACCGTTCCGGATGCCCGACTTCTTCCTGATCGCGGGCTTGTTTTTGCACCGTTCGATCAATTCGGACGCGCGATCCTATTATGATCGAAAAGTCGTACACTTCCTCTATTTCTACACGCTTTGGTTGGTTATTTTGCTGCCATTGAAAGAGGCTGGCCTTCTGATTTCTGACCCGGTTGGATTTGGCCAGGCCTTTTTGACCGCCTTTGTCGAGCCGGTAAACGCGCTCTGGTTCTTGCATATGCTCGCCGTGTTCTACGTTGTGACCCGGCTGACGCGGAAGGTCCCGGTGACCGTCATGCTTTTGGTTGGCTTTGCGTTAAACACCCTCGTTCAATCCGGTGTATTCCACTCCGATTGGACCGCCTTGAGCCGATTTATGGACCGATTCATCTATTTCTATGTCGGTTATGCTGGCGCCGGTTTGATTTTCAAAGGCGCAGAGTTCGTGCGCCCGCACACCAAAGCGCTCATCATCGGGCTTTTGATTTGGGGTGTGACGAATTGGTATTTTGCAGAATTAGACCTGCACCATGTGCCGCTGATCGCGCCGATATTCGGCTTGGTTGGAGCCTTTGCTGTGTGCGCGTTGGGCGTGTTGATGGCCAAGCATAATGTCGGGAATCTCATTCGCTATATCGGTCAGAACTCGATTGTCGTCTATCTGACTTTCTATATCCCGATGAAGGTGACCGAGAAGATCATTGAACGTATCGGTGATCCTCTGGGCAGCGTCGGTCTCTCGACCTTCATCATACTGATGGTCGCTGTGTTGTCGCCATTGGTGTTCGAGCGAATGATCCGAAATACGTCATTGAACTTCCTCTATGTCCGTCCAGAGATGGCGCGCCTGACACGGCCTACGCCCGCGGAATAGGGCGAGGCCTACGGCTGTTTCAAGGAGCGCTTCAGCCGACGGATTTGTATGTCTTGCCACATAGACAAGACGCGGGCGGCGTGATCAAAACCGAATCTAAGTGGAAGTTCCGTTAGGTTCGGAGGGTAGTGCAATGGGCGACAAACTCGTAACTTTGTTTGGCGGCTCTGGGTTTATCGGGCGTTATGCCGCTCGTAGCCTTGTTCAAGCCGGTTACCGCGTTCGGGTTGCGGTGCGTCGACCGCATCTGGCTGGAGATGTGCGGCTCGCGGGTGCACCTGGCTGGGTCGATATCGTTCAAGCCAATGTTCGGCACAAAGCTTCTGTGGAAGCGGCCATAGAGGGCGCTGATGCGGTCGTGAACCTGGTCGGTATCCTTTATGAAAAAGGCCGCCAGAGTTTTGAAGGCGCTCAGCGCGAAGGCGCAAAAAACATCGCAGAAGCTTGCGCGGCGGCGAATGTTGAAACCCTGGTGCATGTTTCGGCGATCGGCGCGGACCCTGACTCTCGCGCTGATTATGCAAAAACCAAAGCAGAAGCCGAGCAAGCAGTCCGGAGCGCGGTGCCCAGTGCGGTCATTCTGCGTCCATCGATCGTTTTTGGCCCGGAAGACCAGTTCTTCAATCGCTTTGCAGCGATGTCGTCGCATCCGATTTCGACATTCGCGCCTTTCCTTCCGGCCATTGGCGGCGGAGACACGAAACTGCAGCCGGTTTACGCCGGAGATGTTGCTGACGCGATCGCCAATGCGGTTTCCAGAAGCGATGCCGCCGGCAAGACTTATGAGCTTGGCGGCCCGCGCGTCTATTCCTTCAACGACCTCTACGACTATATCGGCAAAACAATTGACCGAAAGCGGTACGCGCTTCCGCTGCCATTCTTCATCGCCAAACCGCTCGGTCTGACCTTTGGAGCGGTGTTTCGGTATGTTTGGCCACTATCTTCTGGGATTTTTGGTGCACCACCGATCACGGGTGATCAAGTCGAGATGCTGAAGACCGATAATGTCGTCTCAGACAAGGCTTTGACACTCGCTGACCTAGGGGTTGAGCATGTCGAGTCCGTCGAGGCGATTGTTCCGAGTTATCTCTATCGGTTCCGCCCTTATGGTCAGTACCACCAGGAAAGCGAAAGCGCTTAGCCGGCGCGCCCGCCAATCCGTTTCCGGACATCAATGACCACCAATCCATCACGGATGTCGATATGATGGCATCCGATGAGATCGGGCTTAAAGTCTGGTTCGACTGCCCGTTCGAGGGATTCGACATATTCGGTCATCGAGATCTTAGCGATGTTCATGAGGTTTAATCCGTAGCCATAAAGGCCATGCGAATTATTTTGTGATGCCCGCAGCACAGCTCCGTTTTCATGATGGATGCGTCCGCCATTGCGGGCGGTCCGCGCGTCAAAGACGACAGGGTTAAGCGGATGAGGGGTTAGAGTTTTCAGGTCTGGCCCATCGATCTTGTAAACATGGAGTTCGGAGTTCATCTCGCCAAAAGGATCTGTGGAAATATTGGTGAACAGCCACCATTCTCCATTGATTTCGGCGATACTGGTATCCGCAGCAATCACGTCATCGAGCAAGATGCGATCGCGTTCCCACCCGTCCGGGAAGTTGACGCATTTCCAGAGCTCTATTCGCTTCGCCCCACAGGTTTCGGGTATCATGTAAAGCTGATCGCCATGCTCAAATAAAAACGGATACGACATGTGATAGTCGCTTTTGATAATCGACCTTGTCTCGGTCAGAACACCATTTTTGAAACGCCCGACCCCGAGATGGCCGTGCGAGGTTTTATAATCGTAGATTTCAAAGAAACAGTGGGTCTCGCCATTCTTTTCCCACAGAAACGGATCAGCGTAATAGGTGTTTCCGGAGACCGGTTGAGGCGTCATTTTGGCTGGATCAAAAGCCGCGAGCGACGCCTGCGCCGTCTGCAAGTAGAACATGCCTGGTCGCAGGCCCAGTTTTGAGCCAATTTTGGTTCCGATCCGAGTGACCACCTCGCGGCCGAGATGCGTTCCATATTTGAACAGGGTTGCGAATGAGAGCGATGCGGGTTGCGCGAGGGTCTTTGATCCGGAGGCTTGAAGCGCGCCATCGAGCTGCACCCGTTTGAGCTCTCGCATGATCAGCGTGACAGATTTCTCGCAAAGATAGAGATGGTTCAGTGCCGCAATAAATTTGGTGTTCAAGGTCGCGGTGCCGATGATGTCTGCCTTGGGTGTTTCCGCGCTCAGGCGGCAAAGGTTTATCTCAATCAACCGCGAGCGAGAGACGATCGCGCGCACGGACTCATGGCCATAGGTCGGGCCAAGCATGTCTAAGACCCAGACTCCAAAACGGCACAGTTTAGGGTCAACTCCAAGTCCACACTGATGGGTCAGATCCAGAATAATATCGCATTCTAGGGTGCTGATCGCTCGTGCGTCGGTGCTGCCGATGATGGGCAATTCGGACAGAACGTTCTCGAACTCGGAGGTGTTTGCCGCCTTTGGTTTGGCGGCGAGTTTGGATTCGAGCCTCCACCACCAACCGAGCGCCGGTTTCGGACGTTCGGTCTTGTCGGCATCACGTTCAATGAGCGCAGAAAGTTCGAGTCCCGAGGTGGCTTCTATGCGCGTGGCAAGCCGCTGCATCCAAGGCTCGAGGTCGCCTCGGCGGTCACAGACAAGCGCGATTTTTAATGGCTCGTTCGCCATGAGCGTTTTCCCAACCCCTAAAACTCTAACCTACCACGGCACCGTCACACCCTGCTGTTCGGCAAGTGCCATGAAGGACGAAAGCATGTTGGCATCAACCTCTACTCCGTTTTCAAGACTATCTTCGTATTGTTGCCAACGCACCTGACCCGGAAAGCGCGTTTCACTATCTTGCGGGGTCGCGTTGAGCGCAGCGCCGAGCGCATCCATTCGATCGAAATACGTTTCGAGCGACAGCCAGACTTGGGTGTTGAGGACCATAAAGAAGTGCCCATTTTCCCCGCTTCGTTCGAAATTTTTGTACATCGATCCAACCTGGTGAGAGATCGCGGCGCCGGTGAGCACCGCACTCAATATCTCGACCATCAAAGCGAGCCCGAAGCCTTTCGCGCCAGCCGCTGGCAGCAGAGTTCCTGCCATAACTTCATTGGGATCCAGAATTGGATTTCCCTCGCCATCAATCGCAACGCCTGGCTCGAATGTTTCACCTGCGACGATTTTCTCGCGCACCGTGGAGCCGGCGACAGCCGCGGTCGACATGTCCACCAAGACGTGATGCCCATCTCGTCGAGGTGCTCCGAAGGTAAATGGGTTCGTGCCGAGCACAGCTTGAAGCCCGCCAGGTGCCGCGACTTTTGGAAATGAATTGCTGAGGACTAAGCTAAGCTTCCCAGCTTCCGCGGCGCGGGCAGCATAGTAAGCGCCGGCGCCGAAAAAGTTGCTATTGTGAACCCCTACAATGCCAATCCCGAATGTTTCGGAAAGTTCGATTGCGCGATCTATCGCGATCCGTCCCGCGTGATGTCCGAAGGCTTGGTCCGCATCTAGCCGCTCCATCGTGGGGCTCAAGGAGTCGAATTTCATATTTGGCGCGCTGCGAAGGGTCCCGGCAGAGACGTGTTTCAGCAGGATTGGAAGTCGCTCAATTCCGTGATTCCGGCGTCCAACCATATCGCACCAGATAAGGTTTTCGGTCACGGTTTGAGCTTGTTCAGAACTAATACCAGCGCTGAGCAGGATATCTTGGGTAACAGCTGACAGCTCGGAATGATTAAGTCTCATGCGCTTTATTTCGCGACCGCGCCCTTTATTTTATTGAACACACGCGAAAGGTCGCCTCGGGTCTCAGCCAACATCGGGCCAGGGTCTGTTAAGCTGAAATAGGACAGAATGAACTTCTGTTCGAATAGGCTTTTGAGCCAGCCAAAGGTGGTGATCTCTTTGCGTTTGCGCAGGGCGAGAAAGGCAATCAGGTCTCGCATCGGATTGAGCATTCTAAGCTTACTCGAATATGTATCAAATGTCGGAACAGGCTGACCTGTCAGATGGCAGTAAATGATCTCATCAATCGGCGCGCCCGCATCGGTGACCAGGCGATGCGCGGCTGTGAATCTTGCATTCACTTCAATGATCTTCAGCTGACCATCGCGCGTGTCTGTTTTAAACTCCACATTCGCAATGCCCTGCCACTCCAGGCCATCAAATAAGCGCTGTCCCATTTCTGCGGTTTTGGGCAGCCACTCAGATTGATGCATGGATGAGCCGCCGCGATTGATCGGCCATCTGCGGATGACGCTCTTTGTATAATCGTAGAGCTTCACGCCATCCTTTGTCCGATAGGTATAGTAGCTATTAAGCAGACGATCTGGACCTGGGATCATCTCGACAACCATGACCTGGTGATTTTTCTCGTGTGCCAGCGCTACCTTTTCGACGACTTCATCGAAACTGTCCTCAATGATGAAGAGCTTCTTCCCGAAAGTGTGGACAAACGCATAGGAGTCGATCGGCTTCACCATAACCGGAAACATGATCTCGTCTTTGATCTTCTCAACGTCAGAAATCGATTGGACCGTCCAATGCTTCGGCGCCGGCACGCCAACGCTATGGGCGGCATCGAGAGTCGCCTGTTTGTCGAGCATCATCTCACGCTGCTCAGGCACAAGCTCTTCCAAGGCATAGTGTTCGGACAGGGCTTGATAATTCGCGACGATAAACGCCAAAGACTCATCACAACACGGCAGCACAATATTGTTCTGGAGTGCCGCGGGCCGGTCCGTCAGAAGCAGGTTAGCCCAATATTCGGTTGCATCCGCTTTTGCCGGCACCACGAATGTCTGCTTGCAGTACTTCGAGTAAATTGCCCGAGAGTCCGAATAGCCGCTTGCGACAATCGGGACGCCTTTCTTGCCTAAGTTTCGGGCCACGGCGACGGCGTTTTGCTTGCCCCCGAGCAAAAGAACGGGCGTGGATGGGTCGAATTTGGTCATAACTGAATTGTGCCCATTTTGCTGGTGAACATCCGATCTAACAATTGCGGGGCGAGCTTTGCGCTCTGAGATGGATTAGAGACGAGATAGTGATGATGAATCCCGGGGTTTACATTGATCTCATTGAAATAGGTGTCCCCGTCGAGCAGAGGTGCAGATATGTCGTCTGAGGTTATATCGAGTCCCGCAAATTTGAGACCAAAATCTCGGACGAGGCGGGCGCCAAGCTCAATGATTTCCGCGTTCACTAGCTCGCGGACAATGTGGTTCTCAGCAGCTGAGTTTTCATTGACGGCCAATTTTACGCGAGCGGATGTCCCGGCCGCTAAAACCGTTTTTGGGGTCAAACCATCGGCGGTTAATGTGTTTCGACTCTCTTGGTCGAGGATAAGCGGATTCAGCGCGCGAATATTATTTATGTCTTCGCGAGCGCTGTTTTCGGCTTTCACGAGATGGGCGATGGTTGACGTACCGTCTCCGGTGACACTGGGAGAATCGCGTCTGACAGCGTCTAGAAACTCGCCATTTAAATAGACTAGGCGATAACATGCTCCGGTCAGTTGTTTTTCCGCGATGAGGCGCGGATTGTATCCGGATGCATGCTGCGCCGCTGCCTTAAGCGCGCTCAAATTGGTAATGCCGGTGACGACGCCCTGACCGCCCCCGGTGCCATCGGCAGGCTTTACGACGATCGGTCCGGCTTGCGCTTTGAGAAATTGCTCAGCCTCGGAAAGAGAGCCGAGCGTGAAATTCTTGAATTCAGGCAAGCGCAGTGATTTCTGGACCATCAATTCGTAATGAAGGGCTTTGTTCGCGAAGACGCTCAGCGTGATGTCGCTATCCAGCATGAGGTCAGATTGGCGGACATAGGTGGCGAGATTGTTTTTGCGAATTTCCAAGAGGCCATTTGGCTTTGCCGATATTTCTGCTCCAATCGCCTCAGCCGAATTGGTCCAAAGATCAGAATAGAATTTCGCCCGCACCGGTCTTAAACGGCGCCGCGCGAGACCCGCGTGCAAATTCAGGAGGCGCCGCTTATTCCGACGCCATTGCCGTACAAGAGATCCCGATGCCATCGCCCAATCCACCCATTCGCGAAACTACGCCATCTATTCGATAAATGCGCAATCAGTATCGCGAAGTTGATCATCAACCCAGGCGTTTGAGAAATCGCCGCGTTTGACACTTTCAACATAAGCGGCTTGCCGGTCTTTGCTGGCTTGAAGTCGCGACAGGATTTCAGGTCCATAGTCTTTCGGAACCACTGCGATGCCGGTTGCATCTGCTTTGATGATATCGCCTGGGTTCACAACTACGCCGCCGCAAGAGACCGGTGTGTTGATCTCGCCTGGACCGCGATGAAGAGGGCCGAACGGGGTCACGCCGCGCGCATAGACGGGTAAACCTGTCTCGCGGACGCCGTCGACATCTCTGATCAAGCCATCAATGATGAAGCCTGCAATGCCCCGATGTTTGGCTTTATTCGCCACCAGATCGCCGAACACAGCATTCGTCATGGCACCGCTGCAATCCACCACGACCACGTCGCCGGGTTTGGCAATGTCCAGCGTTTTGTGGATCATCAAATTATCGCCGGGGTATAGCTTCACGGTGAGCGCTGGCCCAAGCAGTTCTTTGTCGTTTGATAAGTTTCGAAGCTTGCCGCTCATCGCGTATAAGCGGTTCATCGCGTCGGAAACATCGGCAGTTTCAAAGTCGGAAAACTTGCTAATCAGATCGGGCGATGGGCGGTCAAAATCCGAACGGATCATGAAGCCAGGTCCAGGCGTCATCTCCGCTGACTTGAGTTTCTCAGCCATGCTATCCTCGTCTACTTTTCTCTATTTTTTGGATGCAAGCGCTATACCGACTCGGTATCGGCGATCTTCCCAAAGATATTCTCGCCCAGCGGGTCACGACCGTCCTGATTGACTTTAATGTACAGGATTGCAGCACCAGCGGCTTTTACACGCTCGTGGAAAATTGAAGACCCCAGAAAGACAACCAGATCGCCAACTTTTTCATTGAGGGTTATGGCTTTTTCCAACTCGTAGATCTGAGCTAAATCAGGATGATCGCGATCGGTCATGAACACTGCGCGTTCTTCCGGGTTCGGTCCGAAATCCAATTCTGGAAAAACACAAACTGTCGAACCTTCCGGCAAGAAGACAGGAAGTCCGATCGACACGGAAGACGCTGCGCGATCCTTGTGAGGCGCGGGATAATCTTCCGCGGCTGCGTCATAGACTTTGAGGTGACGTTCTGAAATCGTCAGCGCGTCTTTGTCATATCCGAGCAAAGCGGCCATTCCGTCACGGAATTCGATGGCGTCTTTGTCAGATGGAAAATCGAATAAATATTGGCGTTTTTTGCCGTAGACCTTCCAGTCTTCTTTCTCGTTCTGCGCACTTTTCAAGGATTCTTGATAGTGGCTTTGGAGATGGTTCAAAAAACCGTCATCCAAAAGATCTTTCAGATGAACATAACCTTTGTTCACGAACTCTTCGTGAGCGTCGCCAGGATTATATTTGAAGACCATTTCACCCCCCAATTCTGGATGCTACAATACACAGAGCTTCTGCTCGTTTGATGCCTGATGCCTTCGCCACCCAGCTAGACTTGTCAGACAGTGGCTATCTATGCTCCTCCGAAATCTGAAGTGCAATAGGTATTCTTCCTAAAGCAGGGACTTTCACCTCGTAGGAGAATATTGGCCGTCTCTGCTTAAAATTTGAGCAAAATTTTTGCGCTCAGGTGGCGGCCCACGATGCGGGTCTAACATCAGACAAATCGTTTGTTCGGAATCAACGCTGCGACAACTCCATTCGGCTCGTGAGCTGGCGCGTTTGGATTGAGTGGGAAGCGGCTGGCCTTTTGGTAGAATAGCGACGCGCAAGCGATCCCCGCCATGACATAAAAGTGGATGCCTAAATCAACTGAAGACCCTGAGATAGAAGACGCAATCAAGATGTTGATACATCCCGCGCGGGCAGCAGATGCGTAGTGGACACTATCTTCGGTGGCCCAGGGCGTGTTCAGTTCGGGCTTAAATCTGAACAATTGGTAGAAGAAGACACCAAACAGGATGGCGCCAATAATCCCCAAATTTGCGAGCACACCTACAACGAAACTTGATGTGCGAACGCTCCCCGTTCCGGCGCCTAATCCGAGGGTCTGCACGAAGGCATTCAACCCGCCCATGTTCCAAGATGTCCGTTCAATCCCGCTCGCACTGCCAAGCTTGCTCGCGATCGAATTATCGAACGTCTTCACAATCGGGTCGAGGATTTCTGGCGCGATCGCGATTGCAATTGCGCCCAGCAAAGCAAGCAATGGCCCGACGGCGATAAACAGTCGCTTATTGACTGCGGAGAACGGGTTTCTCGTCCGCTGAATATCCATGCCCGTGAGCGTGACGGCATAAGCAAATGCGAGATAGACGGCGATCGCAGCATAGGCTGTTGAGGAGAACGTAAATAGTAGCGCGACGAATGTCAGCAAAGCGGCGATCCCGGTGAGGCGCGGCTTTACCCCAGCTCTCCACAACCGGAAACTGAACGCGAACAATCCTACTGAAGTGGTCGCGAATGAAGAGGCTTCAGGAAACGAACCGGTGACCCGTTTAATGCCCATAAATTGATGCGAAAACAGCTGAGCATAGTCGGCGTTTCGGATGAAATCCAAAAGCGAAGAGAGTCCCGCCGCGAAGGTGACTGTATCAATGAAAACGATAATAAAGTTTACAAACGTACATATGATGATCGCCATCGCTGCGCGTTCGATCATCTGTGCGCTGCGTGCCATGGAAGACACCATCGCGAAGACAATGATACCAGCCAGGAAGTAGACGGCCTGATTGAAATTAGAACTGGTGGCTTGCAGCGGGACCTCGATAATGCCGCGGGTTTGCGCTGCCAGCGGGAACACCAAGAACGACCCTGAAAACAAACGAGGAAGGACAACGCTCGAAACCAAGGCCCATATGCTCAGCAGTAGCAAGGTCATACCCGGACGCCCCGGCTGAAGCGCGAGCGACCCAAACGCAATGGAGCGTTCTCGAATTAGGACAGCGGCGCCAAAGAACAGCAAACTAAGGTGGCCAGGTGTGATGTTTGCAGGGCCGAACGCCATCGCCGAAGCCGCTTGCAAGAGTCCGGCGCAGCAAACGATGGTTAGCGCTAAAGCAGAAGACCGAAGCACCGAAAGCGCTGCCAAGGCAGCAATGATAATACCGATAATTGAAACGCTCAATTGGACATCGACTTTCTATTTAACTCTGCTGCGGAATTCGGTCGGTTCATTTCTAATCGCCCAAAAACACTACTCGACGCTAAAGATTGGTAATATGCGTTGGGTCAAGCTTTCCCGAGAAGATGTGTCGGATCGCCAACCAATTCCCCTTAGCGCGACCCCAGCGATCGACCCACGGTTCAGGTGCTAAGGTTTTGGCATGATTGGCGAGGAAATTTCGACTCATCAAGTGTAGGGCTTTCGGCCAAGGCAAGGTGCCTTTCCGGCTGAGATATATTGGGTTTGCGATTTGCGAATATCCGAGCCTTAAACCGGGTGATCTCGCCTTTTTGATGCCGCAGTGAACGCCCCAAAAAGCGTTGGTATGAACCAGCCGGCCGCGACCTAGAAGTTGGTTCGAAAAATCATTGTCTTCCAACCAACTGTACATTGGCAGGTTCTCATCGAATCTCACTGTTCCAATCGCTTCATTTCGAAACGCCATATTGCATCCATACAATCCCGAAACGTCTTTATAGATTTCGGGTGTCGGGGCCGGCTCGGAATCTTTTTCCTGAACCATTCGAGAGGCTTTCGCGAATGAGTATCCCGGTCCGCCGATCCCGTCTTTAAACGTATTCCCCATTGCGCCAACAATATCTGGGTTTTGGTCGAAGAAGGAAATCAGGTTCTCGATCGCAAAGCGGGATGGCACATAATCGTCATCATAGAAAATGACATAGTCGACACTGGATCCAAGGTGATCCAAGGCGCGATTGCGTTGCGTGCTTGCGCCTTTTGATCCCATGATAATTTCGACATCAGGATCGTTAAAATCGGCCGGTAAATCCGCTTCGCTTGTCACAGAGAGAACAATTCGGTCAGCATGTCGGCTCTGTGACTTCAGACACATTAGGACTTCGCCCAAAGATTCTGGTCGTCCTAAAGACGCAATCGCTACGGCAATGGTCGACATAAATTTTTTGTCCTCTATTGAACTCTCGGCGAGGTTGAGTATTTGGCTGTTGATACGGGGACAGCAAAACATATGCCATCTTAAGTTAGAGTTGGCGCGCAGAATGCATGGTTTTTCTGATGCGAGAAAAGGTGGGGAATGAGTAAGCTGAACCGCATAGTCGTATTGCATGATACACTAGACGCGATTGGTGGCGCGACAAGCCTCGCACGACTGTCTGCAATACGCTATCGTGCGATGGGGTACGACGTTGTTTTCATTACCGGAGTTCCAGACGATGGAAGCCTAAGTGAGTATGGCATCGAAACCATCGGCTTGGGGCAAGCCATGCTTCGGCAGCAGCCGCGATTTGAAGCGATCACAAGCGGGCTCTACAATTCTCATGCTGCAAAACGTGTGTCTCAATGGATCAAACGAAACGATACAGACTCGACAGCGTACCATCTTCACAATTGGGCCCAAATACTGTCACCGGGAATTTTTTCGGCCCTGTCGCCGGTGGCCAACCGCACGGTTGTTTCATGCCATGACTTGTTTAATGCCTGTCCAAACGGTGGATTACTGCACTTCCCGACGGGCGCGCCCTGTTCGCTCAAGCCGATGTCGAAAGAATGTTGGCTGAGTCAGTGCGATCGGCGCGGGACTGTACATAAATACTGGCGAATGCTGCGCCAGGTGAACCTTAATCGGCTTGCCCGGTTTGATGAAAGCGAAATGACATTTGTCAGCTTACATGAAGGCATGACGGACTTGTTGCGTTCCGTAGGCTTTAATCCGCCTTTGCTTACCAGCGTTCCTAACCCAGCCAGCGCTTACACAAATGGCCGTGTCCCCTGCGAACAAAATAAACCATTCCTCTTTGTTGGGCGCCTGTCGGCTGAAAAAGGAGCGGATATCGCGCTAAAAGAAGCGCACCAGGCCGGGGTGCCAATGATGATCATTGGCGAGGGCGATTTGGAAGATGAACTCAAAGCCAAATATCCCGAAGCGGAATTTGCTGGATTTTGCGACCATGCAGCGATCGAAAAATATGCCCAGAAGGCTCGCGGTATTATTGTCCCTAGCCGGGTTAGAGAACCGTTCGGCTTAGTGGTCGCCGAGGCAGCGCTGAGCGGCATTCCAGTTTTGATTTCTAAGCAAAGTATGTTGTCCGGAGAAATCAATTCTCGAGAAATGGGTTCAGTGTTTGACCCACTAAAGCCGGGAGATTTGGCGGGCCGATTGTCGTCATGGACTAAGAATGATGAATTGACTCGGACTATGAGTGAAAACGCATTCGCGAACGCCCATGCAATCTGCTCGTCGCCGGATGACTGGGCACAGAAATTTATCGACATCATGCAGGCAAGAATTGGATCTGCAACCGGGGCAAAAACGCCTCAAATGGCCATATAATTAGGGTGGCAGCCGAGCCTAGTCGTCAATAGTGACAGGGTTTGTAGGCCAAATGGAATAGTTCTTGCAGTTTGTACGGTCTGTCACGGGGACTGACTATAATGAAACTGCGTCACATAGTCGTAATACATGATAAAATCGAAGCTCGAGGCGGGGCGACTGAACTCGCGAGACTGAGCGCGATTCAGTATCGTAAGCTCGGATATAAAGTTACCTATATTACTGGCGCCAATGATGATCGGAGCCTGATGCGCTATGGTATCAATGTGGTCGCATTGTCTCACCCTAGCTTAGCTTCGGAAGTGTCCGCGAAAACCTTCGTCAATGGAATTTACAACCAACGCGCTTCCAAACAGATTCAGGAATTTATCGCTCAAAACGATACGCCGGATACCGGATACCATTTGCACAATTGGGCCCAGATATTGTCGCCGAGTGTCTTTGCGGCACTCGAATCAGTCGCGAGTCGGACCGTCGTGTCTTGTCATGATTTCTTCAATATCTGTCCGAATGGCGGATTGGTGAATTTTCAAAAGCGCGAAGCCTGTTCGCTGAAGCCGATGTCTGCGGCGTGTTGGGCGAGCAATTGCGACCGGCGCGGTCGCGGTCACAAAATGTGGAGAATGGCGCGTCAGGTCAGCCTCAATCACTTTGCGGATTTTGCCAATAGCCCCATGAGTTTCGTATGCTTGCATGAAGGTATGGAAAAACTCATGCGCGAGGCGGGTTTTACGCCGAAAAACTTGACCAGTATTCCGAACCCCTCTGTGCCTTATACCGACATGCGGATCGAAGCTGAGGCAAATGACAATTTCCTATATATCGGCCGCTTAACCGAGGAAAAGGGCGCCGATATTCTAGTTGAAGCGGCCAGATTGTCAGGCGTTACGGTCTCCTTTGCGGGAGAAGGTCCGCTGCGCGACAGTTTGGAAAATCAGCATGACCAAGCAAGCTTCTATGGCTTTTGCTCACGCGATCAGCTTGTAGACCATGCGAAAACAGCGCGCGCGCTGGTTGTTCCAGGGCGCTGGCGAGAGCCTTATGGCCTCGTCGTTGCGGAGGCCGCGCAAAGCGGGCTGCCAATCATTATTTCGGACCCAAGTACGCTTTCCGAACAGGTCAGGGATCTCAATCTTGGATCGGTTTTTGACCCGAGTGATTCAAGCGATCTGGCGAACGTTCTCGATCGATTCAGCAATGACAATGACCTGGTCCTTGAGACCAGCTGCAATGCCTTCGAGCGCGCCCACCATATCACCAACACGCCGATTAAATGGGCGCAATCATTTGTCGAGCTATTCAATAGAAAGCTGCAGGAAGCGTAACGCTCGACTAGAGCGGCGATAAAAGAGGGTTATTCGGAATTGGGCATCAATGGCGGCATCAGATTGTCCTCATCGTCCGCCATTTGGAACACCAGCGGATACACCACCCCTTTTCGTTTAACCGCGACGCCATCTACCATTTTCGGTTCGAATTTGAGGCTTGCGACAGCGTTGCGCGATGAGTCAACAAAACCTGGATGTCCGCATTTAACCTCTAGATTGATGACATAGCCTTCCGGGCTGACATCAAAATAATTGTCACAATGTGCGCTGACTCCCTGCTTTGCCAAGTCGATTGGGTATTCGGGCCTGGGAAGATCGATGGGTTGAGCGTCGCGGTCGGCGAAGCTCGGTGCTGTGGCAAGTGTAGCGATGCCGAAAGCTGCGGTCAGAGCGGCGCTGAGGCCGCCTGTCGTTTTAAGCGGGTTGCGGATGAGGGTCATCGAAATGTCCTTTGCGATACGTTTGACTTTCATCCGGCGAGATCGTCGGAGATAGGCATCGACAAAGGTCCGCACAGCGTAGCTGACGGAAATCCCTTCTTCCTCGCACGCGCGCTTAAAAGCTGCTTTCTTAGAGTGCGGCAGCCGCACTTCAATCATTTCTGTCTTCTTTTCCGGGCGCTGTTTGGTCATGCCGCTCTCCGAAGGATTGCCGGTCCTTATGTCAGGACCGCTTCGATGCGTCATGAAAACCGAAAGCCCGTTCATACGCCAGACTTTTCGTGTCCGGACAGGCTTTCGGTGTTCGTGTTTTGCCTAAGCCAGCATGGATTACTCGGCTTCAGTCTCTGAGCTTGTGCTTGTTTCTGTCCGCTTGATCCGTTTTACGATAATCCGTTTGTCACCGGACTCGCTGATGTCTTCATAAATGGTCTCGGTGTCGTGATCGATATCCATATCGAAATCACCTTCAACGTCTTCGAGCGCTTTTGCGATAAGCGCTTCGAGTTCTTCTTCAGACAGTTCAGAGCCTGATCCCATGCGTTTGATGGTGATCTTCTTGTCGACTTCTGTGGTCAGTTCGCCATGAATATCGCCATCCTCTGAATCACTAAACTTGAGGACTTTCATGGTTTTACGAGTGACTGTTTTGCCGTCTTCTTCGGAATCTACCTCGCTGTCATGGATGACGATATGGTCTCCCGCGGCTTCGAGTTCGGCTTGGCTGACCCCGCCTGACCCGTCAGTGTCGAGCTTTTGGATAATGTCAGCGTCATAGCCAGGCGCGATTTCGCCTTCTGTCAGCACGCCGTCCTTATTCTTATCGAGTGCTTCAAATGCGGTTGAATCTGCGGCGGATGGCAGGGCGGTGACAGAGAAGACGCCAATGGCCGCGCCGGCGGCGGTGGCGAGGGTTTTAAATCGATGTCGTGCGAGGGTCATAGTGATCTCCTGGACCGGATGGGGTTGTTCGGCCAGTCGAGCCTCCTCGATATAGTCAGCAATGTATCGTCGCAGAGCTTGCGAGGCGGTTTCGCCTCTTTGCTTTGTCGCCGCCATGAAGTCTTGCTTCTGTTGGAATGGCAGTCGGATGTCTAAGCTTTCGCTTTTCTTTTCTCGGCGCGTCATCACTACTCGATCAGATTGGCTGGACCAGTGGTCCGCACTTTTCGACATATCCCGTCTTATAAAAGGATGATCGTGCCAAGACGCCAGTAAAAAAGTGTCAGGACAGAATTTTCTTCAATTAAATCAATCCCAGAATGGGTGCGGCGAGAATGAGTCCGAACCCTAGCAAGAGCCGGTAGATGACAAAGGGGAGAAAGCTCATCCGCTTGATCAACGTCATCAAAGCATGGATCGAGGCGAGGCCAGAGACAAAAGCTAGCGCGGCGACGATTAATCCGTCTTGCGGCGTGACGACCCCACCTGTGATGTCTGCACTCAGCAATCCAACGGCACCATAAAGTCCAGCTGCTGCCAAAATTGGGGCGCCGATTAGCATCGAAAACCGCGCTGCTTCGGTGCGCTCATAACCAAGGGCGCGGGCTGCGGTCATGGTGATCCCAGACCGGCTAGTACCCGGGATTAAGGCGGCAATTGCTTGGGTGGCGCCGATCATCACCGCGTGCCCGATTGTCATATCCGCTTCGGTTCTCGTTTTTCCGCCTGCGACATCGGCCCACCATAGAAGCAGGCCAAAGCCGATCGTCGCCCCAGCGACAGTCCAAACGCTGCGAAGATTGGCTTGAATGCTGTCTGGAACAAACATTTCATGAGCTATAGCGGCCACCAGTGCGAGTGGGGTCGCGACAATAATGCATAGCGCGAGATGGGCGCCTCGCGAGAGGGGTTGTTTGCTGACCCCTGCGCCGAGCAGCTCGAACCCTCCGCGCGTGGCTGCCAAGACGTCTTTTCGGAAGTAAATCAGCATCGCGGCGAGGGTGCCTAGGTTCGACACAGCATTGATCAGAAGTTCGTCGCGCCCTTCAAGCGTGAATAAGTTTGCCGCGAGCAGCACGTGCCCGGAAGACGAAATTGGAAGCCATTCCGTCACGCCTTGAACCAACGCGATAATTATGAGTTGAAGCAGTGACATCAAGAACCCACAGATTTCGATTAATGACGCGGTCTCGCATAATTCGCGCCAACACGCACGGCTCAAATAAATATATTGATGTGATATATTTTCATTCTATGCCTATCTGTGTACATCGTTTTGGCTCATTCAAGGCAGTGAATAAATACCATAATGATATAGAAAGGTAGAATTCACCCTTGCTGCCCCGATTATCATTGCGCATAAGCAAGCCTCTACCCTTGGGAGCTCGTTATGGCAGAAAAGATGCTGAAATTCATCAAAGTTGATCGCGCGATGCCGAAAAAGCGTTCGGCGAAAACGCGCAAAACCGACTTTAATGAGATTTATGGCGATTATGCCCAAAAGGCTGCGCGCGACCAAGCATCGCGCTGTTCGCAATGTGGGGTTCCGTTCTGCCAGCAAGGCTGTCCGCTTCAGAATAATATCCCAGATTGGCTCAAACTCGCAGCCGAGGATCGGTTGGAGGAGGCCTATGCCGTCTCAAGCGCGACCAATAATATGCCGGAAATCTGTGGCCGGATTTGTCCGCAAGACCGGCTGTGCGAAGGCATTTGTACGATCGAACAATCCGGGCACGGCACGGTGACCATCGGCTCCATCGAGCGCCACATCACTGACACGGCATGGGACAAGGGCTGGGTCAAACCGATTGCACCGCCGCGCGAGCGAAAGCAATCGGCAGGCATTATCGGCGCGGGGCCAGGCGGACTGGCGGCGGCAGAGCAACTTCGCCGTAAAGGCTATCAAGTGACTGTTTATGACCGCTATGATCGCGGCGGCGGTTTGTTGGTCTATGGCATTCCCGGCTTCAAGCTCGAAAAAGACATTGTCGAGCGCCGGATCAAATTGCTGGAAGAGGGCGGGATCACCTTCCGGTTCAATTGCGATGTCGGCCAAGAGATTAGCCTAAATGAAATTCGCGACAGTCATGACACCGTTTTGATCGCGACGGGTGTTTACAAAGCGCGGGATCTGAAAGTGCCGGGCGTCGGCGCTGACGGGGTTCACCCAGCGCTGGATTACTTAACCGCCTCGAACCGTGTCAGCTTCGGTGACAGCGTGGACCGGTTTGAAACCGGAGAGCTCAATGCAGACGGTAAGCGCGTTATCGTGATTGGTGGCGGGGACACGGCGATGGATTGTGTCCGTACAGCGGTGCGCCAGGGCGCGAAATCGGTCACCTGTCTCTATCGTCGCGACCGCGCGAACATGCCAGGCTCGCAACGCGAGGTGGCGAATGCCGAAGAAGAGGGCGTCAAATTCGAATGGCTCTCTGGCCCTGATGCCGTGCTGCATACCAAAGCGAACAAGGTTAAAGGCGTGAAAGTGCGCCGGATGAAGCTTGGTGCGCCAGATGCGTCTGGTCGTCAGTCGCCTGAAAAGACGGACGAAACCGTCGATATGAAGGCGGATATCGTGATCAAAGCGCTCGGGTTTGATCCTGAAGACTTGCCGGTTCTATTTGATGAATCCGCGCTACGAGTGAACCGATGGGGCGCGATCCAAGTCGACTTTAAGACGATGGAGACCAGTCTGCCGGGCGTCTATGCGGCGGGCGATATCGTGCGCGGCGCCTCGCTGGTTGTCTGGGCCATCGTTGATGGGCGCGAGGCAGCAGAGCAAATGCACAAAGCGATGCGCGCGAACGCCAAACAGCGCAAAGTTGCGGCGGAGTAAGATATGGCAGAAATTCATAAAGGACATTGTTTGTGCGGCGCGGTTCAGTTGGAAGGCCGCGGAGCGCCAAAACTCGAAATCTGCCATTGCGATATGTGTCGGCGTTGGCACGGTAGCCCCGCCATGGCGGCCTCTTTTGAGCAAGGCGTGCATATTGTAGCGGGCAAAGAACAGATCAAAGCGTTTCAGAGCTCGGACTGGGCAGAGCGCGCCTTCTGCAGCAATTGCGGCACGACATTGTATTATCACCTGACCGGTTCTGACGTTATCCACAGCAGCCAGGCGGGTCTGTTTGACCTGCCTGAAGGCCTCACCATTCACGAAGAAATCTTCGTCGACGAACAACCTGATTATTATCGCTTCGATACAGACGCGCCGCGGATCACCAGCGCGCAAATGTTTGAGCGGTTCGAAAAATACCAAGCGGAGCAACAAAACAATGACTGATTTTGTTCGCAATTATCAAGACAATCGTCAGCGCCTGATCGATGCGCACGCCTATAATCCTGAAGACGAGCACAGCGCTTGTGGGGTTGGCCTTGTGGCAGCGCTCGACGGCAAGCCGCGGCGCGAGATCGTCGAGATGGGTATTAAGGCCCTGAAGAATGTTTGGCACCGCGGTGCCGTCGATGCGGATGGCAAAACCGGCGATGGGGCCGGCATCCGCGTTGAAGTCCCGCAGGAATTCTTCCGCTATCAAGTCAGCCGCTGCGGCCATGAACCAACAGAGGACCCGATCTGTGTCGGTCAAATCTTCTTGCCGCGTACGGATCTCGGTCAGCAAGAAGCGGCGCGGGCAATTGTTGAAACGGAAATCCTGCATTTCGGCTTCTATATCTATGGCTGGCGCCAACCGCCGGTCGATGTCTCGATCATTGGTCAGAAGGCGCAAGATACGCGTCCCGAAATTGAACAAATCATGTTCCGCGATGATCGCGGCCGCGATCCAGAAGAGCTTGAGCGCGCGCTTTATATCTGTCGCCGCCGGATTGAGCGCCGGGCGCGTGAAGCCGGTATTCCAAGCTTCTATATCTGCTCGCTCAGCCACAAGTCGCTGATCTATAAAGGCATGTTCCTCGCCGAGGATATCGATAATTTCTATCTCGATCTAAAAGATGAGCGCTTTGAGTCCGCGGTTGCGATTTATCACCAGCGCTACTCGACCAACACATTTCCCCAGTGGGCGCTGGCCCAACCGTTCCGCATGCTCGCTCATAATGGCGAGATCAACACGCTGCGCGGCAATCTCAACTGGATGAAAAGCCATGAGATCAAAATGGTCTCTGGAACCTTTGGTGACTATGTCGACGATGTGAAGCCTGTGGCACCCCAAGGCAGCTCAGACTCCGGCGCGCTCGATGCGGTGTTCGAAATCCTTTGTAAGGCAGGCCGCACGGCCCCAATGACGAAAGCGCTTCTGATCCCCGAAGCCTGGTCAAAACGCGCCTCGATCATGCCTGAAAAACACGCAGCGCTTTATGCCTATTGCAACTCGGTGATGGAGCCTTGGGACGGACCGGCAGCGGTCTGCGCTTATGATGGCCGCTGGGCGGTGGCAGGTCTGGACCGTAATGGTTTGCGGCCGCTGCGCTATGCGCTGACGGGTGACGGCATTCTCGCGGTAGGGTCTGAAACTGGTATGTGCCCACTTTCGGGACATGAAGTTGTTCGCCGCGGCCATGTGCAAGCGGGCGGCATGATCGCAGCGGATCTGCAAAACGGCAAATTCTACGAGCATGAAGAAATTGTCGACGAGCTCGCCGAAGAGCATCCATATGAGAAATGGCTCAAAAACGTGCGCGATCTCGACCCGGAGATCGGCCCTGGACCAGAACCGCGCCTGTTTGAAACAGAGATGATGATGCGCCGCCAGAAAGTGGCGGGCTTCACCCTTGAAACGCTTGAGCTGATCCTCGCGCCAATGGCAGAGAATGGCAAAGAAGCGATTGGCTCAATGGGCGATGACAGCCCGGTGGCGGTCCTGTCTGAACAGTTCCGGCCGCTCTCGCACTTCTTCCGTCAGAATTTCAGCCAGGTGACCAACCCGCCGGTCGACCCCTTGCGCGAAGACCGCGTGATGAGCTTGAAAACGCGGTTCAAAAATCTTGGCAATGTCCTGACCACAGATGAGACTCAGCAAGACGTGTTCGTGCTCGAAAGTCCGGTCCTGTCGACGGGGATGTATGAGCGACTGACGGCCATGCTCGGCAAAGGTGTCCAGAAAATCGATTGTACATTCGAGCTGGACGATGCCACCGGCGATGGCGGCGCGCTGAAACAAGCGCTGGCGCGCATTCGCCAAGAAGCCGAGGATGCGGTGCGGGCAGGGCGAGAGCATATTGTTCTCACCGATGAAACCCAAGGCGATACCCATGTTGCGATCCCGATGATCTTGGCGACGGGCGCGGTACACTCGCACCTGGTTGCCCAAGGTTTGCGGTCGTTCTGTTCGATCACGGTGCGCTCATCAGAATGTATCGACACGCACTATTTCGCGGTGCTGATCGGCGTTGGCGCGACTTGCGTGAATGCCTATCTCGCTCAAGACGCGATCGCTGACCGCCATGCGCGCGGCTTGCTTGGCGATATCTCGCTTGGCGAAGCGGTGTTGAACTTCAAAAAAGCCATCGAAGCTGGCCTGCTGAAGATCATGTCCAAGATGGGGATCTCGGTGATTTCTTCCTATCGCGGCGGCTATAATTTTGAAGCGCTGGGTCTGTCGCGGGCGCTTGTGGCCGACTATTTCCCAGGCCTGGCGAGCCGGATTTCTGGGCTTGGCCTGGCCGGTATCGAAGAAAATGCGGTGACCCGTCACGAAGAGGCGTTCGATGAAGACGTCATCGCTTTGCCGGTCGGCGGCTTCTATCGCCTGCGCGCGCGTTCTGAACCGCACGCATTGGATGGCAACTCGATCCATATGTTGCAGGCTGCCTGTGATCGGGGTGAGTACAGCCTGTTCGAAAAATATGCGCAAGTCATCGACAAACGCGACCAGCCCATCCAGTTGCGCGACCTTCTGGATTTCAAACCGGCCGGTCCGGAAGAGCCGCTTGAGCGGGTGCAGTCGGTCAATGAAATCCGCAAACGGTTTGTAACGCCCGGCATGTCGCTGGGTGCGCTGAGCCCGGAAGCGCATGGCACGTTGAATGTTGCGATGAACCGGATTGGTGCCAAGTCTGTTTCTGGCGAAGGCGGCGAAGTGCGAGAGCGCTATCGGCCTTTGCCAAATGGCGACAATATGAACTCTGCGGTCAAGCAAGTGGCCTCTGGCCGGTTCGGTGTCACCGCAGAATATCTCAACAATTGCCGCGAAGTTGAAATCAAAGTTGCCCAGGGCGCGAAGCCGGGTGAAGGTGGCCAACTGCCTGGATTTAAAGTGACGGAGTTCATTGCGAAAAACCGCCACTCTACGCCGGGTGTGACGCTGATCAGCCCGCCACCCCATCATGACATTTATTCGATCGAAGATCTGGCGCAGCTCATCTACGACCTTAAGCAGATCAATCCGGACTGCCGGGTTTGCGTAAAACTCGTTGCGCAATCGGGCGTCGGCACGGTCGCTGCGGGTGTGGCCAAGGCGAAGGCAGACGTGATCCTGATCGCAGGCGGGGTTGGCGGTACCGGCGCCTCACCGCAGACCAGTATCAAATATGCCGGGCTGCCGTGGGAAATGGGGCTGGCTGAAGCGCACCAAGTGCTCAGCCTCAACAATCTTCGCGACAAAGTCACCTTGCGGACCGATGGCGGTCTGCGCACCGGACGAGACATTGTGATTGCCGCGATGCTCGGTGCCGAAGAATATGGCATCGGCACCGCCAGCTTGGTGGCTATGGGCTGTATCATGGTGCGTCAGTGCCACTCCAATACGTGCCCGGTTGGCGTCTGTACCCAGGACGAGTCTTTGCGAGCCAAGTTCACCGGCACTGCCGACAAAGTCATCAACCTGATGAGCTTCATTGCTGAAGATGTGCGCCGGATTTTGGCGTCGCTGGGCCTGAACTCTCTGGATGAAGCAATCGGCCGGACGGATCTCTTGGCGCAAGTGTCTCGCGGGGCTCCGCACTTGGATGATTTGGACTTGAACCCGCTGCTCGTGCAAGTCGATACAGCTGAGCCGGTCACCTATGAACCGGATCGCCGCGAAGATGTGCCCGACACGCTCGACGCGCAAATCCTCCGCGATGGCGATCCTTTCTTCGCACGCGGCGAGAAAATGCAGCTGACTTACGAAGTGCAGAACGTTCAGCGCTCAATCGGCGCCCGGTCTAGCTCCGCGATTGTTCGTAAATTTGGCGAGAAGGCGTTGCCAGAGGGCCGCTTGCACATTCGCCTGACTGGAAGTGCAGGCCAATCACTAGGCGCGTTTAGTGTGCAAGGGCTGCTGCTCGACGTGATTGGCGATGCGAATGACTATGTTGGCAAAGGCCTGTCCGGCGCGACTATCCAACTTCGCCCGCCCGCGAACGCCTCTTACCAAAGCGGCGAAAACACCATTATCGGCAATACTTGTCTCTATGGCGCAACCAGCGGCAATCTTTATGCGGCAGGGCAAGCGGGGGTCCGTTTCGGCGTCCGTAACTCAGGCGCGGAAGCGGTTGTCGAAGGCTGCGGCGCAAATGGCTGCGAATATATGACCGGTGGCCGCGTCGCGATCTTGGGCTCTGTTGGTGATAATTTTGGGGCCGGGATGACCGGCGGTGTCGCCTATATCTGGGACCCAGAAAAGCGGTTTGAACATGTTGCAAACCCAGATGCGATTGATTGGTATGCCGTCGGCACGATGGATCAAAAACATGTGGATGTGTTCAAGACGATGCTGGAAATTCATCGAGAACGCACAGGGTCTCAGCGCGCCACAGAGCTGCTCAATGAATGGGATCAAACCCTCTCTGACACTTTGATGATTGTGCCTAAGGAAATCTCTGAACGTGTGCTTGGCGACACTGGAAAGCAAAAGGTAGGTTAGGCCTGCAGTATAAGGCCTTGCACTTCGCTTCGGACCTCCCCACCTTGGCGGTCGAGAGAGAGTTAGAACAATAGGTACCCGCTTCATGAGCAAACGCGACTATTATGACGTGCTCGGCGTAGACCGAAATGCGGACGAAAAGGCCCTTAAGAGCGCCTATCGGAAGCTGGCAATGAAATATCACCCGGACCAAAATCCGGATGATGTTGAAGCTGAAGCCATGTTTAAAGAAGTCGGCGAAGCGTATGCCGTCTTATCAGACGCTGAAAAGAAGGCGGCCTATGACCGCTTTGGCCACGCCGCGTTTGAAAATGGCATGGGCGGCGGTGGTGGCAACCCGTTTGGCGGCGGTGACCCGAACGACATTTTCCAAGACATTTTCAGCCAAGTCTTTGGCGGCAATCCTTTCGGCGGCGGACGTCGCCGCGGCGGTCCGCAGCGCGGCGCGGATTTGCGCTATGATATGGATATCTCGCTTGAAGAAGCCTTCAACGGCAAGGACGCGACCATCAATGTGCCCTCTGCGGTCGATTGCGGCACATGCGATGGCAGCGGCGCGGAACCTGGGACCAGCCCCGAGACTTGTCCAACTTGCCAAGGCGCGGGACGTGTGCGCGCGCAGCAGGGCTTTTTCACTATGGAGCGCACCTGTGGCCGCTGTAACGGCAAAGGCCAGGTGATCGCGAAGCCGTGCAAAACCTGTCACGGCGCCGGACAAGTTCAAGAAGACCGCAACCTGTCAGTTAAGATTCCAGCGGGTGTTGAGACCGGCATGCGGATCCGGCTCTCAGGTGAGGGCGAACCTGGCGCGCAGGGCGGGCCGAAAGGCGATCTCTATATTTTCGTAAATGTCGACGAACATGACATTTTTGAGCGCGATGGCCCTAATCTCTATTGCCGGACCCCGGTCTCCATGGTCACCGCGTCGCTTGGCGGCGAGGTGGAAATACCGACTATTGATGGCGGCCGCGCTCGTGTCAGTATTCCTGAAGGCGCCCAGACCGGCCGAAAGCTCCGCCTGCGCGGCAAAGGCATGCCAAGCCTACGCGGCAATCACCAAACGGGTGATCTCTATATTGAGATGTTCGTCGAAACCCCGCGCAATCTCACCGCCCGCCAAAAAGAAATCCTGCGCGAGTTCTGCGATTGCTCAGGCAAAGACTGCAACCCAGAATCGGAAGGCTTTATGGGCCGCGTGAAAAAATTCTGGGACGGTATTGGCAGCGAAGACGAAGCGACCAAGCACTAAAGTACGCTGAGATTTATCGCTGTGGACGTAGCGATTAGCTGGTGGCTTCTTCGTGGTCTAATTTCTTTCGGCCAAGCAGTTTGAGCGCCAGATTTCGGCCAGCGCGCAAAATCGGATAGAGGAACGCCGCACGCTTAGGCGACTTAAACACCCAAACATTCAGCCGATTGAAAAAGCCTTTTGGTTCGCTCAACATGGCGAGGGCGTGAATACAATCGTCGCCATGATAGAGCCGATCATTCAGCTTCAGCACCATGCCTTCATCAAGGTCGAGCCCGGCGCGCAAAACCTCGTCATATTGCGGACCTCCCTCCCGCGCATTGAGAAGTTTCAACCCGCCAACCGCTTCCCGGATCCGAACCAGTTTTACATATTGGCTGCAAAACGGGCATTCGCCATCATAGATCAGCCAATTGTCCGAACTCGCCTTTTCTTGGCTCAGGGCAGATGGATCTAGTGCAGACAATATGCGCGCTCGCTTTTGAAGACCGGGCGGAAATATTGAAGTTTCGCTTGGAGGATCGGAAGTGGTTTATCGAGGTCTTTGTCCACGTTCCCGTCATCGCCTCGCTTAAACGTTCTCATTTCGCCATTACGCAAATAGGTAATCTCAAGATCTGGATCTTCAAGGGTGCTGACGGCGCGCCGGAACTCGAAGTAAACGCGATAGACCTCATGTTCTTGTCCTACGAATCCGTATCGGGCGGGGTAGGTCTTCAACGCGAGGATCTCGTCATTGTTGGAATCAATGATTTCAACCAGATCATCCTGGAACCCAAAGACTGGCAAATCAGGAATGAAGAAGTGATTATTGAACGCGCCTTCGGTGCGCATATTACTGTACATGGCTATGCTGGTTTGGGTCTTCCAACCGAGATAGGGGCCAGTTGAGTTGACGACCGCCAATGCGAACATGACCCACAACCAGCCAGGGTGTTTGACCCAGACATTTATAACGCCATTTCCGGTGAAAAGACCGTTCTCCATATGCTCACGCAACATGCCAAACAGGATTGCTGCCGCCAAAATTACAGACCAAAGCAGCCAAGCCCAGCTTGGTTTTCCGACCGCAGCGATGACTAAAAAGAAGCCGCTGAGCAGCGCAAACAGTGCTGAGCCGGGGAGCCATGGTGTTGCATCCGCGCGTATTTCATCGATTTTTTGGACATAGGGCCGCAACACGTCTTTCAGCATCGGCATACACATCAAAATGTACAGGGTCAGCATCATTGACGAGAACGGCCAGTGACCCATCAGGCCGAGTAGGATGTGGAAGGGCACGCCAAAATAGAAGGCGGGTAGACGCGTCGGCTTATAAGCCAACATGAAGGGCAACAGGGTCTCGGCGACAATGAAAACCCAGAAGTAGAACTCGACGCTGAACAGGCCCAAAAACGGCCGCACCAAAGGCCGATCAGCTTCCGCCTCCTCGATCATTCCGGATAGACAGCTTATCTCGAGATCGAAAAATGCACCGTTTAGTTTCGACACGATGATCGAGAAATAAACAAAGGCGAAAATCGCACCCGCCACGGGCGCAAACTTGTCGAACCAATCCTCAGAATCTTCGTCAGTCAGCGGGTCAGTTGAGAGCAGCTTCTTGCCAAGAACAATCACAGCGGCGGCCAGCATCGTAATGGCGATGACATGATCGCCTAGATGGTGGTTCACCACAAACGGCCAAATCGAAATATAATAGACTAAACCAGACGCGACCATGCCAGCGAACAGCCTGATGCGCCCTGGAAACAGAAAGACGGCGAGCGAGAAGAATAGGAAAATCCATCCCAGCGGTTGGCCTGTCTCAAACCAAGCTCGAAAATAGACAAGCTGGATAAGGCTCTGCATTGCCCATGCGTATGAAAAAATAGTCAGTGAAGTCAGTCGCGTATCTGCGACATTCGTGTTTTCCGAAGCGGCCAAATCGGACATACTTCCCCCCATAATCAATTCGAGCTTTGCAGCGCTGTCACATCGTCCCTAGCTGAAGCGATTATTGCGATATGAGCCCGTCCGCTTCAACCAGATTCTCGCTCAACGCGAATAAAACTGCGCGAATATTGCGAACTGCTCAGGAATAAGGCGGCGAGGCGATCGGATACAATAACCTCAATGATGAGAGGCTTCAACGTTCTCGCATTCTCAAAAAAGCTCTCGTAATCTCTATTCCTCAGCTTTTGCGACCTTGAAGGTCATGATCGCCTGAAGAAACAGCGCACTAAAATACAGCGCTGATGCGGTGAGTTCGAGGTACTCTTCGAACCAACGCAGCGTCTGTTTCGAAGCAGGGATCGTGAAATAGTCTCCATCTCCCATATCGACCATCAAATAGATAAAATGGACGCTCAGGCCCGCAATAATTAGCCAAAATACTTTGCGATTGAGGTTCTCCAGCTTGTTCAAAACAAACACGCCGGCGACAGCGCAAAGAAACAACAAGATTTTTGGGTGATCATCATCGCCGGTAACCTCTATGGAGTGTTCGTGCAGGGCAAATAACTCATCCAGCGCGACTACACCGATCGCCGCACATCCTAACAACCAGAGCGCTGAACGTCTTAGATCATCGCTGCGCAGAACCGCATTCATAAGCGCCATAGAGGAGGCGAGCCAAAGCAATCCTCCATTCATCCGGTCAAAAGGTGATCCCTCCATGTTGATTGCAAAACCCGAACGTATTTGAAACACGGTGGTCGCGGCAAAATATGGAACCAGGAATAGCAACAAGTATAGAAGGGTTTTCGTCTCCCATTGTTTGTCCAATGATCGAGCGTTCTGTTGCGTGTTTTCCATTATGTTTTCCAAGTCGGTCAGGCAAAATATTTCAATTTGGTTATTTTGGGTATTGAGTCAAATTCAATATAAAGGCTGCAGATCACTATCGTTTTTCTGAGATTGAGTTGATGTGAGCTGCTCTTTTGCTGCAGTCTACTTTCTCAAAAACATGAATCCATACACCAAAAGTTGAGCGTGTACTTTTTCGCAACGCTTAAGCCAGGCAGACGCGCGACAGTCGCAGCTGTTGGGATGTCGGCAGTTAAGAGCAAATGAATCGGCGATCACATATTGGCAGATCGGTTAGAGCTGCTCTAAGTGGTGTTTTCGACAGAGATGTATTTATGACGCAAAACAAAACCGGCTTCGACACAAAACAAATTCACGCGGGCGCCGTCGCAGATCCTGCTACAGGCGCGCGACAGGTGCCGATCTATCAATCGACGGCTTATGTGTTTCGCGATGCCGATCACGCGGCGGCTTTGTTTAATCTCCAAGAAGTGGGTTACATCTATTCGCGTCTGACCAATCCAACCGTTGGGGCGCTGGGCGACCGGATCGCGCAGCTGGAAGGCGGCGCCGGGGCCGTTTGTTGCTCATCAGGTCACGCGGCTCAGCTGATGGCGCTATTCCCACTCATGGAACCAGGTCGCAATGTCGTCGTCTCGACCCGGCTTTATGGTGGCTCCGTGACGCAGTTTACCCACACGATCAAACGGTTTGGTTGGGCGGCGACCTTTGTCGACTTTGATGATCTCGATGCGGTCAAAGCAGCGGTCAACGAAGACACAAGAGCGATTTTCTGTGAAACGATCGCGAACCCCGGCGGCTATGTCACTGATCTCGAAGCCATCGCCTCAATCGCTCAGGCGGCGCAAGTGCCGCTGATCGTCGATAACACGACCGCGACACCTTATCTCTGCAATCCAATCCAATATGGCGCCACTTTGGTCACCCATTCTTTGACCAAATATCTCACCGGAAATGGGACCGTAACTGGCGGAGCAATTGTGGACTCCGGCGCGTTTGATTGGACCGCGGCGGGCAAGTTCCCCTCCCTCACGGAGCCCGAGCCTGCCTATCATGGCCTCAAATTCCACGAGACTTTTGGCCCAGCAGCTTTCACCTTCCATTCGATCGCCATCGGGCTGCGTGACCTTGGCATGACGATGAACCCGCAAGGCGCGCATTACACACTGATGGGGATTGAGAGCTTGTCTCTGCGGATGCAGAAACATGTCGCGAATGCTGAGAAGATTTCGGCCTGGCTTGAGGGCCATGACGCGGTTTCCAGCGTGACCTATGCGGGGCTCGACAGCTCGCCTTACAAAGCGCGGGCGCAAAAACTCTGTCCCAAAGGCGCTGGGGCTTTGTTCACGGTTCAGCTGAAAGGCGGCTATGAGTCTTGCGTGAAGTTCGTGAACTCACTCGAATTGTTCAGCCATGTCGCAAACTTGGGTGATGCTCGCTCGTTGGTGATCCATCCGGCTTCGACCACGCACAGACAGCTCACCGATGCGCAAAAAATTGCAGCCGGCGCGGCGCCTGACTCTGTCCGCTTGTCCATCGGGATCGAGGATGCGGAAGACTTGATGGCCGATCTCGATCAAGCGCTCAAAGCGGCATTATAATCGCTTAAGCCTAGCGCCGTTCCGCAATCTTATTGGCAGCGCGGGTCACGATCACCTCGATCAGACCCGCATCGTCTAGCGATTTCATATCCACGGGCGTCGCGAGATTATTGTTCTTCGCGATTTTCTTAAGCTCCGCGCTTGAAAAAGAGCGCAGGGTCTCGCGCGCGCCGTCATGGCCTTCTTTGTCGACAAGTTCGAGCGCATTCAGAACATCCGCTGCCTTCGATCCACGAAGCTCCACTTTCACACCCAGCGCTTTCACCACGCGATGCGCAAGCTCGGGATCAGACCGAAACTCGCGGCGCAGCGTTTCCAGAAAATCGTCTAGGGCATCTTCGGGTGATTTGGTCATCGGGCGATCCTCAGCTGTTCGTAAACAAGGCCTAGTCCAGATATAGACCTGAAAACAGCTCGTTCTACAGCCTTATTCTGTTCCGGTTTGTTGGGTCAATAACATATAAAGAGCAGATCTTTGGTGCTTTTCGCTGAAGGCGGCCAGGCAACCCAATTTCCGTGTCTCCGGGCTTGACCCGGAGCCTCGAGCGGCGGCTCGCCTAAGCCATCGCATGAGATCCCGGATCAAGTCCGGGATAGGCGGCGTTGGGCTAGTGCAGCGCGTCGGCGAGATCGCGCCATTCCGGATTTTGGCGTTCAATCAGTTCAATTTTCCAATCGCGCTTCCAGTTTTTGACCTGTTGTTCGCGGCCCTTGGCTTCTTCGCGCGTATCATATGCCTCAAGCCAGACCAGTATTTCGCAATTATATTTGTCCGAAAATGATCCTCGCAAACCGTGTGTGCGGTGCTGCCAGGCCCGTTTATTGATGTCATCCGTGTGCCCAGTGTAGAGCACGCCGCGCGGCCGATTGGTGACGATATATGTGTAAAACAATCCAGGCTCCGTTGTCCCGGACTTGATCCGGGACCTCGTCCCGCATGGGGTAGTACACGCGGCTGGAGATCCTGCGTCAAGCGCGGGATAATCGGAACGGGCTAAGCCGCCGTCACAAAAGTTGAGATGACTTTCTTCAAGCCGGCTTTCTCGAACGCGACTTTGAGTTTGGTGCCATTGGCATCCATAACTTTGCCATAGCCGAATTTTTCGTGGAACACGCGCTGGCCGAGCTTGAAGCCGGCATGGCCGCTCTCGGATGCCATCAGGTTCGCCTTGCCTTCGAGGACGGGGCCGTCTTCATATTTTCCGGCATTCTCTTTGAGCCGTTTCCAACCGGGTGATGAATAGCTGGAGCGTTCGCCCAAATCCTCGACGGTGCCGGTAAAACCATCCTCGCCACCGGGCAGAGAGGAATAGCCGGTCTCGGCTTCAGCTTCGACATGTTCATGCGGCAGCTCGTCAACAAAGCGGCTCGGCAGCACGCTTTGCCAGCGGCCGAAGATCTGGCGATTTGCGACAAAGCTAATCCGGCAAACCTCGCGAGCGCGGGTGATGCCGACATAAGCCAGGCGTCGC
Organism: Hyphomonas sp. ske169; assembly: GCF_056850855.1. NCBI lineage: Bacteria > Pseudomonadati > Pseudomonadota > Alphaproteobacteria > Hyphomonadales > Hyphomonadaceae > Hyphomonas > Hyphomonas sp. ske169. Next base: position 2,189,252 of record NZ_CP096146.1, read on the forward strand.
TCTTCCTCGAGGCCTTTGGCGCCGCTTTCATCAAGCGAGCGGCGAGACGGAAACACTTCCTCTTCCCAGCCCGGCAAGAAGACCAGCGGCCATTCGAGGCCTTTAGCGCCGTGCAGGGTGAGAATTTGCACCTCGTCCCCGTTTGATTTGCCGCCCGTGTCCATGACCAGCTCAACGTGTTCGAGAAAGCCGGTCAGGTTCTCAAACTCGCCCATCGCATTGATCAGCTCTTTGAGGTTATCAAGCCGCGTCTGTGCCTGCGGGCTACGATCCTTTTGCAGCATGTCCGTATAGCCCGACTCGTCCAAGATCACTTGCGCGAGCTCAGTATGGCTCATGCCGCCATTATGGCGGTCGCGCCAGAGATTGATCTGATCGATGAATTGGGTGAGCCCGCGCTTGCCCGGGCCTTTAATCTCATCTGTTTGCAGCACCATCGGTGTCAGCGTGAACAGGCTGCGGCCATCATCGCGGGCATAGCGTTGCAGCTTTTGTACGGTCGTATTGCCGACGCCGCGCTTGGGTTGATTGACGACGCGCTCAAAGGCCAAGTCATCATCAGTCGAGCGGATCAGCCGCAAATAGGCCATGGCATCGCGGATCTCGGCGCGTTCGAAGAAGCGCGGGCCACCAATCACGCGATACGGAATGCCGAGAATGATCAGGCGTTCTTCAAACAGACGCATCTGCCAGGAGGCGCGGACCAAGATGGCGCAGTCCTCATAGGTGTTCTTGCCGCCCTTGGCCGCCCAGGCTTCGATCTCATCACAGATCATCCGCGCTTCGGCTTCACCGTCCCACAGGCCGCGGACTTGGACTTTCTTGGCGTCTGGGTCACCAGCCCAATCGCCGCCAACAAACAGCGTTTTGCCAAGCCGGCCTTTATTGTTCGAGATCACTGCCGAGGCGCAAGCGAGGATCGGCTCGGTTGAACGGTAATTGCGCTCTAGGCGAACCGTTTTGGCGCCTGGAAAATCCTTCTCAAAGCGCAAGATATTGTCGACCTCCGCCCCGCGCCAACCATAGATCGACTGATCATCATCCCCGACGCAGCAAATATTCGAATTGCCTTGGGCGAGCAGGCGCAGCCAGAGATATTGGGCGACGTTGGTATCCTGATACTCGTCGACCAGGATGTATTTGAATTTTCTGTGAAAGTCGGCGAGCAGGTCCGGATTGTCTTGAAACAGCGTGATATTGTGGATCAACAGATCGCCAAAATCGCAGGCGTTCAGCACCTTGAGACGCGCTTGATAGGTCTCATAGCATTTGATTCCTTTACCATCGGCGAATTGATACGCCTCATCGCTCGGGACTTTGTGCGGGAGGAGCGCCCGATTCTTCCAGCCATCAATCAGGCCCGCGAGATAGCGGGGCGTCCAACGCTTCGGATCAATATTCTCCGCTTCAATGATTTGCTTACAGAGCCGGACCTGGTCATCGGTGTCGATAATGGTGAAACTTGATTTCAGTCCAACCAGTTCAGCATGGCGCCTCAGAATTTGCGCCGAGATCGAGTGGAACGTGCCGAGCCAGCGCAAGCCTTCCCCAGCCTCGCCGGTCAGCTTTAGCGCCCGCTCGCGCATTTCGCGGGCGGCTTTATTGGTAAAGGTCACCGTCAGCGTCTGGCTCGGATAAGCGAGCCCAGAGGCGATAATGTGCGCCAGGCGCGTGGTCAGCACGCGGGTTTTCCCGGTCCCGGCGCCGGCCAAGACAAGAAGCGGTCCTTCTGTGGTCAGGACCGCGTCTTTTTGCTCTGGGTTCAGCCCCGTGAGGTAATCCGCACCCGTATTCGCCACCGGCGCTTTCGCCGCGGCCATTTCAGAGATGCTCAGTTTGCGATTCGGTCCCGTCATCCGGGGAATATAGAGTGAACAGGATCAGTTTGTCAGGGGGAATGTGCGTGCCCCGCGACTCCTTCTCCTCTTCGCGGGGGCGCTTTTAGGTCTATGTTTAAGGAAACCGGACCTTGGAGCCGCTATGAGCGACGTAGAAGACTTTGAAAAAGACCCTGAGCGTAACCGCCTCTCGGCGCGTTTGGGGCGGACAATGAAGGTTGGAACCAACCTGTCCGGTGCAGGTCTGACCTTTGCCGCTAATGCGATGTTTGGCGGTGAGAAAGGCGATGAGCGGATTGCCAAAGCGCTGGCGGCGGCGCTGGGTAAATCCAAAGGCCCGCTGATGAAAGTCGCGCAAATGGTCTCGACCGTGCCGGACTTTTTGCCTGAGGAGTATGCGGATGAGCTCAGCAAATTGCAGGCTCAGGCGCCGGCCATGGGTTGGCCGTTTGTGAAACGGCGTATGCGCGCTGAACTGGGCGCCGATTGGCAGAGCAAATTTGCCGAATTTGGCAAGGAGGCGGCGCATGCGGCAAGCCTGGGCCAAGTCCACCGGGCGGCCCTGCATGATGGCCGCGAGGTTGCCTGTAAGCTGCAATATCCGGATATGAGTTCCGCCGTCGAAAGCGATGTTGGCCAGCTGAAAATGCTGCTTGGCATGTTCAAGCGATTGGATGGGTCGGTCGATACGTCTGAGATTATCGAAGAGGTCACGGATCGCTTGCGCGAAGAGCTCGACTATGCCCGCGAGGCCAAACATTTGGCGCTGTACCAATATCTCCTCAAAGACGCGGAATATGTCACGGTTCCGGACTTGGTGCCGGAGCTGAGTACGGACCGTCTGTTGACTATGTCTTGGGTGAATGGTGATCGCCTGAATGATTATGAGGCGGCGCCGCAAGAGGTTCGAAATACGATTGCGCAGCATTTGTTCTGGACCTGGTGGAAGCCGTTCACCGGCGCGGCGGTGATCCATGGCGATCCGCATTTGGGCAATTATCAGGTCACGCAAGACGGGCAGGCGCTCAATCTCCTAGACTTTGGCTGCATCCGGATCTTCCCGCCAAGTTTCGTTGCCGGCGTGGTCGATCTCTATCGCGGACTGCTCGCCGATGATTTTGATGCAGTCTATGCCGCGTTTGAGAAATGGGGGTTTAAAGGCCTCAACACAGAACTGGTCGAAGTGCTGAGCATCTGGGCGCGATTTATCTATGGCCCACTGATTGATGACCGCGTGCGGAGCGTCGCTGATGGCGTGAAACCCGGCGAATATGGCCGCAAGGAAGCATTTGCCGTCCGGCGGCTGCTTAAAGAGAAGGGCCCGGTGACAGTCCCAGCTGAGTTCGTATTTATGGATCGAGCCGCAATCGGCCTCGGGGCGGCCTATTTGAGATTAGGGGCTGAACTTAACTATCATCGCTTGTTCGAGGAAAGTCTCGAAGGATTTAGTGAGGAATCCCTGATAGACGCTCAGAATACGGCGCTCAGTCGCGCGGGGTTGTAGCGCTGTGATTCGAGCTCAATACCGCCCAATTTCTTCGGTAATGCAGTTAGTTTGAGGGCAAATGTCAGAGCTGATCTTGCATTGGCCCGCTCTTTTTTGGACTGAGAACGAGGCAGACTGATGAGATGCACGCCTGCGCTGAATGCGATGTGTTTCGCATTCAGGTATAATAGTTGCATCCTGACGCGTGAGTATAGCAGTATTGGACTGAGCGGTGACGAAATCGAAAATAGTTAGCCGGACCGCTAGCGCGAGCTTGGCGCTGTCGGGATCTCAGCTATTGGCGAAGCTAATAGACTTTTTTCTGGTGCTCGTTCTTGCCAGACTGCTGACGCCTGAAGATTTTGCGCTCATCGCGATTGCGATGATCTTTGTTCAAGTCACCGAGGCGATTTTGCAAATGCATGTCGGCGCGGCGCTCATTCGTTCCAAACGAGTGACGAGGGATATGCTCTACACGGCATTCTCGATTTCAATCTTGAGATCGGTGATTGTGGTCGGGATCATTTTGATTTTGACGCCTGTTGCGGCATTTATGTTTAACGAACCGCGTTTGAACGCCCTGATGCCCGTATTGGCGCTCGCTCCGGCGGTTCGGGGACTGTTCAATCCGAAAATGACTCTGCTTGCCCGCCGGATCAATTATTATCCGGAGGCGGTTATTGGGATTGTGGCCCGCGCTACGACCATGGCGATTGCGTTGCCGTTTGCGATCATCACGAAAAGCTACTGGGCGCTTGTGCTGATGACGGTCTTAACCCCCGCTTTTTTGACGATGGCGACTTATATTTACGTTCCGTTCCTGCCAAAATGGTCGCTTAAATCGTGGTCAATTTTCGCGAATATGATTGGTTGGACGACCGTCTCGCAATTCTTCTCAGCGGCGCACTGGCAGCTAAATGTGTTCGTGTTGGCGCAATTTTCTTCCCGAACCACGACTGGGAATTATAGTGTTGGTTCAAATCTGAATGGCATCGTCCATCAGGCCTTTTTGCGCCCGCTCTTGGTTCCGTTCATTTCGACATTTTCCCTGCTGCAGAAAGAAGGGTCATTGGAAACCGGGTATCTCACGAGCTCTCGGGTTGTGTTGCTGGCAACCGGGCCGATTTTTGTGATCCTCGCCGTTCTGGCTGGACCCATCGTTTTGTTCTTGTTTGGGCAAGAATGGCAGGAAGCGCCGGCCTTTTTGGCGATTTTGGCGGCGTGTTCGCTTCTTTCAGCCCCCACAGGTCCTGCCGGCAGCGTGGCTTACGCGCAAGACCGAACGGTCTTCTATGCAATTCATAATGCTATCGCTTTCGTCTCGCTCGCTGTGTTTTTGTATCTGGGTTTCTGGTTGTTTGGACTGCCTGGCTTCTTCATCGCGCAAGCATTGGGGGCGGTCGTATTCTTCGGCAGCGCGCTCTGGATGGTGAAGCAATTGCTGAACTTAGGCTACGTGAAGCAAATAAGAGTGCTGGTGATGCCGTATATCTCGCTCATGGTCATGGCTCTGTTTCTATGGTTCACCACCAGATACGTTATCTATGATAGCCCGTGGATGCTTTTGCTGTCGATCGCCAGCTTGTCGGCCATTTCCGTCCTGGTTTACGTGTTGACCGTGACCATTTTCTGGAACCTATTGGGAAAACCCGATGGGGTTGAACGGAAGGTCTATGAAGCGGTGTTCAAGCGACACGTATCGGTCGCTCTATAATTAACTTCACCCAAATTGAGCCGCCGGTTCGAGCCGCAAGAAACCCTTTCCAAATGCAACCAAATGTGCCACATGCGCGGCTTGTTGCGAGCAACGTGCAAACCTAGCCCTTCTGGACGACATCCCGGACGAGGCTGAACCCGCGCCGCCCTCCCTCAAAACACAGGCCATTCGGCCGCGTATTTAACCCGCCGCAAGGCGATAAAAGAGAGTATATCGATGTCGATCACAGCTGAGCGTAAAGCCGAACTGATCAAGAAATTTGCCCGCACCGAAGGTGATACAGGCAGCCCTGAAGTCCAAGTCGCGATCCTGACTGAACGGATCAACAATCTGACCGGACACTTCCAGGACAATAAAAAAGACAACCACTCCCGCCGCGGGCTTCTGGCGATGGTCGCCACCCGCCGCAAACTCCTCGACTATGTGAAGAGGAAAAATGAAGAGCGTTACCAAACGCTCATCGGAGAGCTCGGCATTCGCCGCTAGGCTCTCAAAACAGCCCGCTCGGTCATAGGGACTTGGCGGGCTTTTCGTATGTATGAAAGAAAGCAAAACCTTATGTTTGATAAACAATCAGTCTCGCTGGAATGGGCCGGCCGGACACTGAAAATCGAGACAGGCCAAGTGGCCCGTCAAGCTGATGGCGCGGTTATGATCACTTATGGTGATACCAGCCTACTGGCGACGGCAACTTTCGCGAAATCCGCGAAGCCGGGACAAGACTTCTTCCCGCTGACCGTCAATTACATGGAAAAATACTACGCTTCAGGCCGCATTCCAGGCGGCTTCTTTAAGCGTGAGGGACGCCCGACTGAGAAAGAGACCCTGACGTCTCGCCTGATCGACCGTCCAATTCGTCCGCTTTTCGTCGACGGTTTCAAGAATGAAGTACAAGTGGTTCTGACCGCTGTCTCTTACGACCTTGAGAACGATCCAGACATTCTCGGCATGATCGGCGCCTCTGCGGCACTGGTTCTGTCTGGTGCCCCATTCATGGGCCCAATCGGCGCTGCTCGCGTCGGCTATAAGGATGGCGCCTATGTCATCAACCCAACTGTCGAAGAGCTCGAAGAATCTGAGCTTGATCTGGTGGTTGCAGGCACAAGCGACGCTGTGATGATGGTTGAATCAGAAGCCAAAGAGCTGTCTGAAGATGTCATGCTCGGCGCGGTTATGGCCGGACACGAAGCGATGCAGCCAGTGATCGACGCGATTATCAAGCTGGCTGAAGCGGCGGCGAAAGAGCCATTTGAGTTCGAAGCTGAAGATCTTTCTTCTGAACTCGGCGCAATCCAGAAACTGGTCGGCAAAGATCTCTCTAAAGCTTACCAGATCACTGAAAAGCTTGAGCGTCAGGCCGCTGTTGGTGAAGCTCGCGAAAAAGCGGCTGAGAAACTGGTAGCGACGGAAGAGAATGAAGACGGCATGGACGCCAATGTCTTCAAATCAGCGTTTAAAAAGGCTGAAGCGAAAGTTGTTCGCGGCGACATCATCAAAACTGGTAAGCGGATTGATGGCCGGTCACTCGACCAAGTTCGTCCGATTGAAGCCGAAGCTGGCTTCCTGCCACGCACACACGGTTCTGCGCTGTTCACCCGCGGTGAAACGCAAGCGATCTGTGTCGCGACCCTTGGCACCAGCGACGATGAGCAGTTCATCGACGGCCTAGACGGTACACGCAAAGAGAAGTTCCTGCTTCACTATAACTTCCCGCCATATTCTGTGGGTGAGACCGGACGCATGGGCGGCACCAGCCGTCGTGAAACCGGTCACGGGAAATTGGCTTGGCGCGCACTGCGCGCGGTTCTGCCAGAGCACGAAGACTTCCCTTACACGATCCGCATGGTGTCTGAGATTACAGAGTCTAACGGCTCATCTTCTATGGCCACTGTTTGCGGGTGTTCGCTCGCGATGATGGATGCCGGTGTGCCGCTGAAGCGCCCTGTGTCTGGGATCGCCATGGGTCTGATCAAGGATGACGAGGGCATTGCTGTCCTGTCTGACATCCTCGGCGACGAAGACCATCTCGGCGACATGGACTTTAAAGTGGCGGGTACCGAGAAGGGCCTCACCAGCTTGCAAATGGACATCAAGATTGCAGGCATCACCAAAGAGATCATGGAAACCGCGCTCGAGCAGGCCAAAGGCGGCCGCGCTCACATTCTCGGGGAAATGGCCAAGGGTCTGGACACCGTGCGTGAGAGCCTTGCGGACAACGCACCGCAAATGGAAATCATCAAAGTTCCAGAAGACAAGATCCGTGAAGTCATCGGCTCCGGCGGTAAAGTCATTCGCGGCATCGTTGATGAGTCCGGCGCCAAAGTGAACATCGATGATGATGGCACAGTTCAAGTCTCAGCCACCGATCGTGAGAGCATCGATAAGGCCCTGAAAATGATCAAAGAGATCGTTGCAGAGCCAGAAGTCGGTGAGATTTACGAAGGCAAAGTCGTTTCGATCAAAGACTTCGGTGCGTTCGTGAACTTCTTTGGCCCGAAAGACGGCCTGGTTCACGTCTCACAGATGGCCAATGAGCGCATCGGCCATCCGAAAGACGTCGTCTCTGAAGGTCAGCAAGTCTATGTCAAACTGATGGGCTTTGATGATCGTGGAAAGGTCCGTCTGTCGATGAAAAACATTGACCAAGAGACCGGAAAAGAAGTCGCAAAAGACAGCGACGACTAAGCTTTCCCCTTGGAATCAAAACAATTTTAAAAGCCGCTCCGACAAGGAGCGGCTTTTTTGTTAACTATTTGTCCGGTTAAGGATAATTTATGGTCCGAATTCGGACTATAAATTATTGACATATATCTGTCACATAAGTTACATGATGCTGATGTTACAAAAATATGACAAACTGAAATCTACTCTCCTCCTCGCGCTGACGGTTGCCGGGAGCGCTGCGCTCTCTGGAACAGCAGGTGCGACTGAGGCCGGTTGCGGCCTAGACAATGGTTATTCAATGGATCTCGCATCCTGTGTTTCCGAGGCCTCGGATTGCATTGAGAGCGCGGATAATTTTAACGCCACCGTCGCCGATGGCTTGTTTGAAGCGATCAATGCTGAGCGTGCCTCGAATGGCCTCGCGCCGCTCAATCGCCGTGCCACGCTCGATAAAGCGGCGATGTCTCATGCGCTTGATATGTCTGTGCGCATTTATGCCGATCATGTCGATCTAGAGGGCCGGGACCATCTTCACCGGATCCGAGCTTTCGACAGAACCATGCTGGTTGGTGCGTCTGGTTCGAACGTCACGGTCGCTCGCGCTGCCGATGATGCATCCACGGTGCACACAAAGCTCAAACGCGACGGGTTGAACGTCACCAATATGATGCGGGCTAGCTTTACCGATGTTGGCATCGGTGTGGTTGAAGAAGCCGGGCAATATTATGTGGTGCAAGTCTTTGCTGCCGCTGAGGGCGACCTGCTCGAGGCGATCCCAGTTTCAGCGCGAGGCACAAAGCCGCTGAAGGCAAAACTCACCCGCCATGATCAGCAAGTTGTGGCTTGGGGGCTGGTTGATAAAGCGTCCGGTGAAATGTTGGCGCGCAGCTCGATTCCTCGGGTACGCTTCAATGAGCTGAAAGGCACGGAATCTGCGGCGCTTGATGTCCTGGTCGGGCTTCGCGACAGCACTTATGTTCTCAAGGGGCCATTGGTTAGCGGCAGGAACTAATCTTCCGTTAGACTGAATTGGAAACGGGCGCTGAGTTTTAGCCTCGGCGCCCTTTTTCTTTGTCTAAATCTATCGCGGGGAAGAATGGTCGCCCCATTCCATGCCCATTGTTTTTCTCATCCAATCGGCAAAAGTTGTCGGCTTCTGCAAGGCTTGCGGATCGAGCGAGCCATAAGACACAATCGGACCGTCTTTTGCCTCGAGCCGTACGCCGCTAATCCGTTGTGACTGGCTCCAATTGCCATATTCTGTACTCGGGTCGAGCAAAAGCATGACTTGAGTTCCATCTTGACCCGTCTCATTGGCGCCGAAGACTAAGCCATAGACTTTCTCACGGCCGAAAAATCCAGAAGAATGCGCTTGGCGTTTGCCATTTAAGAGGACCTCGTCCCATAAAAGGTTCCGGCGCCATTGCAGCACATGCATATCATCGCCATTGACGATTTTAATATCGACTTGGTGCAATCCGAGACGGACGATTTCTGCATGCATTGGGAGGCCTCCTTCTTATTGATAAACAATATGTTCCAAGCGCCTAAAAGTCAATAAAAAAGCCTGGAGCGATGGCTCCAGGCTTGTATTGTTAAAGCGAGAACGGGTCTTATTCGCTCATTGCTGTGATTGTGGCTGTGCCGCCGCCGCCGGTTGAGAGCGTATAGCCAGAGCTTTCACCGACCGCTTGCGCAACGCCATCAAAGGTGGCGCAAACTTCGCCTTGCTCTGGAATATCGGCACAGAGCACACCGGCTTCTGCATCAAACGTATAAGACGCGCTGATATCGCCCATGGTTGCGGTATTGGTCGAGTCGTCAAAGGTCCACTCTTGCGTGGTGCCATCATCGCTTGCGAACGAAACGGTGACCTTTGCTGCAAATGCAGGGGCTGCGATAAATCCAGCAGCGAGCGCTACAGCGAAAAACTTTCTCATGAGTCCATCCTCCCATTGATTATGGATGTTGGGCGGCTTTCCGCGCAACCCGTCATGGTTAACGCAAACAAGTCGCGCGAGCAAATCGGGCTCTAAGCGCGCTCTGAGACCGACAGGACATTTCCATCAGGGTCTTTGAACCAGAGAATACGAGCGCCGCCATCGGGACTTTGCCAAATGCCTCGATCATCCTGACCCCTGCCGTCGAAGATCGAAAATTCGACGCCCTTTTCTGCCAAAGCGGCATGGGCATTTTCAATGCTTGGAACCTGCCAATCTAACACCGTGAAGGGCAGCGGCGTGTGGTTTGGTACTTTCGAGAGGCGCAGCTCAGTCCCCGCCAATTGATAGACTAGAGCGTATTCGTCGTCTGCTGACAGCTTTAAGCCCAGCTGTTCTTCATAAAAATTTCTCGCCGCTTCCGGATTGGACGTGGCGAGAAATAGTGTGGGTTTGGCAGTGTTTAAATCCATATGATCCTCCCCGGCTTTGCCTCATCATCGGGAAAGCCTGGAAAGGGTCAATGGCTTTATTGTTCGACGAACCGAAGGAAGCGGTTGCGTAGATCTTTGTCAGTCTTGAAGACGCCCGTGAACTGCGTGGTAATCGTCGCCACATTCTTGTGGTGAACACCGCGCGTGGTCATGCATTGGTGCTTGGCATCGATCAGCACCGCAACACCCGCAGGTTGTAGGGCTTCGGTGATACAATCGGCGACCTGTGCGGTCATCGTCTCTTGGGTCTGCAAGCGCTTGCCGAAAATTTCGACCACGCGGGCGATTTTCGAGATGCCAACGACTTGATGGGTCGGCATGTAAGCGACATGGGCTTTGCCGAGGATCGGCACCATGTGGTGCTCACAATGGCTTTCTACATCGATGTCTTTCAGCATGACGATATCATCATAGCCTTGCACATCTTCAAACGTCCGCGACAGCTCTTTGACTGGATCCATCTCATATCCGGCGAAGAATTCTTGATAGGCTTTTGCGACTCGTTTCGGCGTGTCGATCAGGCCCTCTCGGCGCGGATCGTCGCCTGCCCAAGCCAGCAATGTGCGAACGGCATCCATCGCTTCTTCCATGCTTGGGCGCTTAATTTCTTCGGTGAGATCGATTTGATCTTTTGGGGTGATGGCATCCATGGCCATATTTGAATTCCTTAGTCTGAGGGACGGAGGTCGAGCCGAACCTGAGGTAGACCATTCAAGGACCCTGCCAGATAAGGACTTAACGCCCGCCCGGAGTTTGTACCCTCAGGGCGATGTTTGGAACATAGTGGCGAATTCCACCAGTTACCAGACTCTCTTTACGGCAGGCGGGCGCTCGCGGATTTCAAGTTTTAGTGATTTCGTGGATCTAAACGCTGCGGAAAAGGTTAATCAGCATTCGTGGTGATTTTAAATGAGCGATAAATGGCATTGCGGCATCGTACCAAGACCGGCCTAAATTGCGCGAGCACTGGTATTCTGCGCCGTAAATAAGTCTCCAGCTTTTTGAGGATCATGAGCGTATTGGATCCTCTGGTCATTGATTTTACGGCAGCTGCGAGATCACTGCGTCCTTCCTGTTCGCACTTCAAGCTGATTTCGTCGAAGAACACCAAATCGTCTTCGCTTGTTAGCCGAAAGTCCCGAATGGCCTCAAGACGGTAGTGCGACCAATCAAATGTTGTGCTTTGGGCCGGTGACGCCCCTGCCAAATCGAGTGTGATCATGGTGCGGATGCACTTTGCACATTTGGAACAATTCACGATTTCTTGGTTCGCAGCTCGCCCGTGATGACAGACTGAAAGCGTCGACAGGGCAGAAGCGTCCGCCGCGATGCGTTCCGTTTTTTGCGTCCGTCCGAAATCGTTCCCGTAATGCTCCATCGTCACCGATTCATTCGAAAAAAGCCGATCGACATCTGGGTGAGACCCCCACGGAACGAGTGTTTCCCAGGTATCCGAAGAGGAGATGATCGCATTCGTGATCTCGCCGGAAAGGGAATGTGCGACCGCCGCAAGAGCAGCGCCGTGACTAAGCCACGACCAGGTGTCGAGCATTTCAGGCGCCAGCGTCATAACATTCGTTGCTATGACAAAGTGTTTTCGGTCGGTTTGCGCAGCAAAGCCGGACAACCCTCTCAGGTTTGCGAGCGTATGCTCAATCTCTTCAAAATCCGCGGAACTATGCGCAATCGAGATGAGGCCGCCAATCTCGTTCGGATGGTTCACGGTTGTAAACAAAGAGTCGACGCCGCCGGTGAAAAAGCTCGCATTTACGCGATCGTCGTGAGAATCGGCTGTTTGAGCGTTCAAACGGGTCGGGGTCTTAATCTTGATCTGTTTTAAGAATGAATGCCACGAGCACCATTTTTTGACCGTTTGCCGAACGCCATGCAGAAGGGATTTTGAAACAGGTATGGACTGTTCATAGTCTTCACGAAGGATCATCGCGAGCGTGATCCCAACGACGAAGAACGCATCTTGATTTTCGGGCGCTTTATAGAGTGATGGCAGCGTGAAGTGCAGACGGAATGGTCGGCCGGAACGCGATTCATATTCTGCTCTGTACTGAGTCAGACCTCTTGCTTCGACTCTGTCGATCCCCACTAAGCGCATTATATTCCCCAACGGAGGTGCTTGCTTATTATTTCGAGTTCGAAACTAAGCGGCCGGCTGTCCGTGTCAACGCAAATAAAAGTGCGCTCATATTCAGGAGCGTGACTAGCCGCGGACCCGCAAAGCTGTCGTGTTCGACCCTTCTACGGTGAGGCCCATTCTTGCGGGTCAAAGTCGAACGTTTTCAGTGTGGAAGCCCCTACTAGTCCCCATCCATCCGGAGCGCCGCGACAAAGGCTTCTTGCGGGATTTCGACTTTTCCGAATTGGCGCATGCGCTGCTTACCGGCTTTTTGCTTGTCGAGCAGTTTGCGTTTGCGCGTTGCGTCGCCGCCATAGCATTTTGCGGTCACGTCTTTGCGCAGCGCTGAGATGGTCTCGCGGGCAATGATCCGGCCGCCAATTGCAGCCTGGACAGGGATTTTGAACATTTGGCGGGGGATCAGATCTTTTAACCGCTCACACATCTGACGGCCGCGGCTTTCAGCGCGATCACGGTGAACCAGCATGGCGAGCGCATCGACCGGCTCGTCATTGACCAGAATATTCATCTTGACGAGATTCTCCGCCCGGTGCCCGATAATCTCATAGTCAAAGCTCGCATAGCCGCGCGACATGGATTTCAGCCGGTCATAGAAATCGAACACAACTTCATTGAGCGGCAGCTCATATTTGACCATGGCCCGGCCACCAACATATGAGAGTTCCTTTTGAATACCCCTTCTGTCCTGACAAAGTTTCAAAATGGAACCTAGATATTCATCCGGCGAATAAATCGTCGCCTCAATCCACGGCTCTCGGATTTCTTCGATTTTGACGACGTCAGGCATATCAGCCGGGTTGTGCAGCTCGATCTCGGTGCCATCTGTCATCGACATTTCATAAACCACGCTTGGCGCTGTCGCGATCAGGTCCAAGTCAAACTCGCGGCTGAGACGTTCTTGAATAATCTCTAAGTGCAGCAGCCCGAGGAAGCCGCAGCGAAAGCCCATGCCGAGTGCGGCGGAGGTTTCCATTTCCCAGGTGAAGCTCGCATCATTCAGGCGCAACTTGCCCATCGCAGCGCGGAGCTCCTCGAAATCACCCGCATCCATCGGAAATAGGCCGCAGAATACAACGGGTTGGACGTCTTTATAGCCGGGCAGCGCTTCTTCGGTTCCTGCTTTGTCGGTGGTGATCGTGTCCCCGATCGCGCAATCCGCGACTTCTTTAATTGAAGCAACGAGGAAACCCACTTCGCCGGGCCCGAGCTCGTCGACATCGGTTGGCTTGGGCTTAAACACGCCGACCCGGTCGACATCATAAGTCGCGCCCGTTTTCAGCATGCGGATTTTCATTTTCTTTTTCAGTACGCCATCATGCATTCGGACGATCACAACGACGCCGAGATAGGGGTCGTAATAGGCATCCACGAGCGCAGCCTTCAGCGGGGCGTCCACCTCACCCTGGCTCGGCGCAGGCAGGCGTTCCACGATCGCTTCGAGCACATCTTCAATGCCGATCCCGGTCTTGGCGGAAATCTCAACCGCGTCCGAGGCATCCAAACCAATAATGTCTTCAATCTCGGCTTTCACCGCTTCTGGGTCAGCAGCGGGTAAGTCGATCTTGTTCAGCACCGGGACGATTTCGTGGTCCTGGTCGATCGCTTGATAGACATTGGCAAGCGTTTGCGCCTCGACCCCTTGGCTCGCATCGACGACCAAGAGCGAACCTTCACACGCGGCGAGGCAGCGGCTGACTTCATAAGAGAAGTCGACATGGCCAGGTGTGTCCATCAGGTTCAGCGTATACGTCTCGCCATCATTGGCTTTGTAATCGAGCCGAACGGTCTGCGCTTTAATCGTGATCCCGCGCTCTTTCTCAATATCCATCGAGTCGAGCACTTGCTCGGACATTTCGCGTTCGGTCAGACCGCCCGTCTTTTGGATCAGACGATCAGCCAGAGTCGATTTGCCGTGGTCAATGTGCGCCACGATGGAGAAATTACGAATTTTATCGCGTGGTGTCATAAGCGCGATATAGACTTGGCCGCTCGCTAAGGGAAGCAAAGCTGCAGCAAGAACTGCGATAAAAGGCGCGTTTCGTCTGGGCTGTGCAGGCTTTGGGTTGCATGCTCCAGAAAAAAGGCTGGCGTTCGAGGCGGTTTGTGACGCATGACGGGCGAATGATCAGACTTTTCAAACGCGACGAGACCGGAAAAATAGCGGCCTATCATGAGGCCTGGATCGAGCCGCAGCATCGCCGGATCGTGGAGCATTGGGGCTATATCGGTGAGCCAGGCGAGACCGCCAGCCATCGTGTGCACATTTTTGGCTCGCTCGAGAAACAATTTTCTGGCGTTTTACAAGGTGCGCGCGATCTTGGCTTCGAAGAGATTGGCGAAAGCGCTTATGCGACTTTGATTGTCGAGTTCCCGGCGTCGAACGATGCCGACGCAGACCGAGACAAACAGGAAGACGTGGAAGACGCCCTGACCGAAAAGCTCGGCTGGACGGGGCTTGGATATTGCGATGCGGGGCGACTGAGCGCTGAGGCGCTCGAAATCTGCTGCCGGGTCCTCGATGTTGAACTGGCCACTCAAATCATTTCAGAAGCGCTCGACGGCTCAGTGTTTGCCGATTATTCACGCATCTACCAAGAATAGGTATAAGCGGTTCATGGCCGACACTCAGACGCTCATCGATACTACCCAACCCGAGCAAAAGCCTGGTCTGACACCGGAAGGGTGGCTGACCGATAGTTGGTATTTGGCCTGCGTGTCGGCGGAGCTGAAATCCTGTAAACAGGTGCGCCGAACCGTAATCGGCCAACCGATTGTTCTGGCCCGGACGGAGCAAGGCGAGGTGTTTGCGCTGCGCGATATTTGTCCGCATCGCCTGGTGCCGCTGAGTGCCGGGCGGCAAGTTGAGACCGATGGCGAGGCGACACTGGAATGCCCGTATCATGGCTGGCGGTTTGGCACCGATGGCGTGTGCAAACATATGCCGTCTTTGACCGGGTCTGAGCCCTATGAACCTTCGAAAGTGAAAGTGCGGCGCTATCCGGTGCATGAAGCGAATGGCGCGATCTATGTTTTTGTAGCGGATAATCCGCGCTTTGACGGGGCGCCCGATGTTCCTGCTCCGGATTTTGGGCCGCTCCCTGACAAGCCCAAATTCGTCATCGAAGATGTTTTCAATGCCCATATGGATGATGCCGTGGTCGGCTTGATGGACCCGGCGCATGTGCCTTTTGTGCATAATCAATGGTGGTGGCGCCCGCCATCTGTGGGGCTGAAGCTCAAAGAAAAGCCGTTCATTCCGGCCGATCGCGGCTGGGCGATTGATCGTCACAAGCCAAGTTCCAATTCGAAACTCTATAAATGGGTGTTCGGCGACGAGGTCGAAACTGAGATCCGATTCCAATTGCCTGGCTTTCGCTGGGAGATCATCTCGAACGATCGCGCGCGACTGGTGACACTGACCTGCCTCACGCCGGAAGCGCCGAAACGCACCCGGATCACCCAGCTCACCTGGTGGACCGGCGCACCGCTGCTCAATCTCGCGATTCCAGTTGCCAAACCCATGGCCCGCAAATTCCTGCGCCAAGATGGCGATATGGTGGATCTGCAAAACCTCGGAATGGAGCACCAAAAGGCGATGATGTGGATCGATGATATCGATGTCCAAGCCAAATGGTATCAGATGCTGAAACGCGAATGGGCGGCAGCGCGATCTGAGAAGCGCGACTTTGTGAATAAGATCAAACCGGTGACGCTACGCTGGCGGAGTTAAAACGCTTCACAATGAGATGAAGCCTGGTGGGCCTACGCTTGGGAGCCGACGCAGAGGATTCCCAGCACAATCAGCCCCACGCCGATGGCGCCGACGGGGGATACGGTCTCTCCAAAAATCGTAACCCCCGCAATTACTGTAATTCCAATGCCGAGAGCGACAAACGGATAGGCAGAAGAAAGGGGAACCTTTGATAACACGAACAGCCAGAACACGGCGCTCAGGCCAAAGCTAAACAATCCAGCAAGAATCATTGGCGATGTGATCAATGTTGTTGAGATCGCGATGACGTCTCCAGATGCAATGCTCTTTTGAACTGAGTCCGCAATCATCGCTTTCTTGAGAACAATCTGCGACCCCGCGCTGAGAAGCACGCTGATCATGATGAGCGAAATGATTTGTAGCGACATAGAGAATCCTCAATCTTAGTGCCAATCCAGATGTGAGATTACATTGGGGACTTGGTTCCGCAGATATCTTTAGTGTCCACGACAAATTTCGGATCGAAAAAGTCTTCGTCCGGAGGATTGTCTCTCACCAGTTCATAGACTTGCATTTTCTGAACAGTCGGAAGCGCCGCCAAACACTGCGCGACTTCAATTGTGTGTTGAAACCGTCTCTCATTATTTAATCCGGCCGTGACAACTAATACTACAGCCAAGGCCAGCGACAGCGTTTTGTATGGAGAAAAATAGGCCGCAGACGCTATCAGAATGACCATCGGCATAAAACTCATACTGTAAAGGAATGTCACTTCGCCATAGATTAGGTGAAGGACTGTTTGAGCTGCGAGCATTGCTCCGCACCCGATGAAAGGAAGCCTAAGCTGTTTCGACCTGACGGCACCCCATACCCCTAATCCAAACAGCGCAACCCACACGATCACAGCAAGGATTGGCACTAGTTCGCCTTCCGGAAATCCAGAATTTTGATTGGTCGTCGCCAGACGCATGCGACGTTCCTGTTGAACATAGACCGGCATCGCGACCATGGTGGTCACATAAATACTGCGGAGATTTGAGCTTGGCTTGAAGCCTTCGTCATAGTCCCCTTTCGCTTCCAGTGTTGGCTGAAAATATTCTTGCTCTCGAAGCAGCGTTTCGGGATTCAAAAAAATCGCGGCCCGCTCAAAAGTTGCATTTTGGACGAGCGACAATGCGACCACGAGCGCAAAAGAGGACGCGCCGATGGCAATAAAGGGCTTCAGTTTGAGCCTGACCGCCATCGCGACCAGGGCGAATACCCAATTGGTTATTAGGAAGCCTAGGGTCAGCACATTGAGGAGCACCCACCAGCCCCAATGAGACTCTTTGACCCGAAACATCATGAACAGAGAGAGCAAAACGGAAAAGCCCGAGAACTGAAAGCTCTCCACGACGGCGCTCCAAAACATGAAGGTTGCGGTCGTAACAAACACGAGGCTGAACAGAACAACCGCGATGCGATCTAAACCCAACAGCCGAACGACAAGGCTGAATAGCGCTGCATTTGCGCCCATCACGATAACGATCAACGTTTTTGCGGCTGTGAGGGGGTCCAAACCAAAAGCGGTTAGGGTGGCCCCAAACGGATATAATAGAATGGAGAATAGGGGGTGGACGGAGGTCCGACCGTGACTGCCGCCGGCGGAGACTAAGTTTTCGGCATATCTCGCGACATCCGCGTGTAACCAGAGATTGAACGTCGTATGGAGTTCAGGAACCCGGTTGGTTTGGGAAAAGGCCCACACGGAAATCGCGGCGCCCAACAGTCCCATAGCCATCGCAATGTAGGCATCTTTTTTCGTCAGATGCTGTCTGTTTGATGTTAGGTCCCGCTTGATGTGATCCCACATTTTCGCAATGCGAAGTCTTCCAACCGTCGCATCGAAACCTTTATCGTAAGTCCGCTGAATGCTCTCAATCATTGTGATGCAGCTCCAGCCTGAAAGCCCGGAATTTGCAACTCGAACATTGCCAACAGCATCACGATACCAGCCGCGAAAACCGTCACGCGGCTGTTCCGGTCTTTCAGTGCAAATACGATTGGATCATCATTCATTGAGCGCCGGTGCGCGAGCATGAGGGCTCTACCCAACCAGTATAGAAGCATCGGACAGATCAGCCAAAGAAGTTGCGGACGCGCATATAATGCCTGAACATCTTGGTCTGAGACATAAAGTGCGAACACCGTCACGGCGTTGAACCCGGCCGCTGCGGCTAGTGCGGCGATGATCGGCAAATCTGCTTTGCGATAGTTTCGATTGGTCGGGTCGGGCAAATCCTCATGAAACAAAAGGACGAGTTCTGTATAGCGTTTGATTAATGCCAGGGATGTGAAGAGAAAAACGGAAAAGGCGAGCAGCCATTCAGAGACCATCACAGAGATGGCGGCGGCGCCGCCGATAACTCTAATCGTGTAGAGACTGGCCAGGGCGACAACATCGACCAGGAGCTTTCGCTTGAGGCTAAACGTGTAAGCGGTTGTCAGGCTGAGATATCCGAGCAGGACTGCGAAATAGATCGGATTAATGAACCACGCCCCAATGAGCGCAATCGATAGCAGAGCCGGAACCGCCAACATCGCTGAAAACACCGAAATCGTGCCAGCCGCCAGAGGACGTCCTTTTTTGCTCGGATGTTTGCGATCGGCATCCAAATCAATCGCATCGTTGATAATATAGATCGATGATGCGGTGAGCGAGAATGTGAAAAAAGCACCGATAGAATAAAGGACCGAGCTGCTGTAGATCGCCTGAGAGGTGACCAGCGGCACAAAAACCAAGCAATTTTTTGCCCATTGGTGGATGCGCAATAGCTTGATCCAAGTTCTAAGGCGCGGCGGTTTTGTTTCGATATAGCTTGCCGTCGGAGAGAGCGTTTTCAGACGCGCTTTGACGCTCGAACTCGCATTTACACAAATACACTGTTGGGCAACGGCCCAGATTGAGAGGTCGGCAGAAGCATTGCCAATATAGTCGAAGCCTGCTTCGCCACACTGCTCCATAAGGAGGTCGCGTTTTGCGTCGCCAGACAAATTCGTGTCGCTGCCCGTCGCGAACCAATCGGCGAATATGTCGAGATGCTCCGCGACGGCTTTGACATATTTTTTGTGGGACGCGGAGGCCAGATATAGAGGGCGATCGTCTGCATGCGCTTGCTGCAACAAGGACAAGACGGCCTGATTGTAGGGGAGGACGGAAACGTCGATCTCAGATCTGTCCGCAATATAGGACTTAAGTGCTGCTTTTCCTTGAGTCAGCAAAACAAAGATGAGCGCGAAAATACTGAGTGGGGATTTTCCAAGGAGCGCGAATGCAGATTCAACGAGAATGTCGGAATCGATCAGCGTGCCATCAAGGTCAACAACAAGGGGCGTTTTGTCATCGTTTGCTGCGCGCTCTGCGCCAGAATTTTCGACATTTTCCGTAGAGGATTCCAAATCACTACCCAAATATTTCCGATCCCCTTAACCCAAAGTCCGATGAAAAATTATCGGTCAGTCATTAGAGGGATAGGCTTTTGGCAAATTTATACAACAATATTCGCTGTTTACGCGAATGTTGGGGCGCCGTATCGCGAAAAGACAGGGTTCTAATCGCGGGTCCCTAGATTGATAGTGTTGGTCAAAACCGATGGATCTTCTGCGAAGATTCCAATTATATATTGCTTAAAAAATAGCTTTACTTGATCGGTCGGCTTAGCGCGTCGGTACAGGCGCATCACCCGAATAATCATAAAAGCCGCGGCCGACTTTACGGCCGACCCAGCCGGCTTCGACATACTTTACCAATAGCGGGCAGGGGCGATATTTGGTGTCGGCGAGGCCGTCATGGAGGACCTGCATGATCGATAGGCAAGTATCCAAGCCAATGAAGTCCGCCAAGGTGAGCGGGCCCATTGGGTGGTTGGCGCCAAGGCGCATGGCGGTGTCGATGCTCTCGACTGTGCCCACGCCTTCATAGAGCGCGTAGACC
The DNA here is from genome assembly GCF_056850855.1 of Hyphomonas sp. ske169. Taxonomy (NCBI): domain Bacteria; kingdom Pseudomonadati; phylum Pseudomonadota; class Alphaproteobacteria; order Hyphomonadales; family Hyphomonadaceae; genus Hyphomonas; species Hyphomonas sp. ske169. Next base: position 2,209,228 of record NZ_CP096146.1, read on the forward strand.
GCTTCATTGATCATCGGAACCAGGATGCGATTGACGATAAAGGCCGGGTAATCCTCGGCATTTGTGGTCGTTTTGCCGAGTCGCCCGGCAAGGCCCATTGCCATTTCATAGGTTTCTTGATCGGTGGCGAGGCCGCGGATGATTTCCATTAATTTCATCAATGGAACCGGGTTCATGAAGTGTAGGCCGATGAATTTCTCTGGGCGGTCGGTCGTCGAAGCAAGCCGGGTGACCGAGATTGAGGAGGTGTTTGTGGCCAAATAGGCGTGCTTGGGAACAACGCCGCAAAGGCCGGCAAAGATTTTCTCTTTGATCTCGCGGTTCTCAGTTGCTGCCTCGATGGCAAGATCGACCTCGCCCAGTGGATCTAAAGCGACAGTGGTTGAAATCCGCGCTTGCGCCGCTTTCATCTCATCCATGGAGATCAACTCGCGGGATAGTTGGCGGCCGAGATTCTTCTCGATTGTTGTGAGCCCAGCATCGAGCGCGTCTTGCGAGATATCATTCAAAATGACGTCATATCCGGCCAGGGCGCAGACATGCGCAATTCCATTTCCCATTTGCCCAGCGCCAACAACGCCGATGGTTTTGATTTCCGCCACACTCGTCTCCCGTCGGAATGTCTTTATTGTAAGCAAACTAGGTTGCTTGTGCAGTGCGGCAAAGCAACCTCAGATTTTCTTCGCAGTTGCAAAAGAATTATGGCTGTCGCTTCCGAGCCACAGCTATTGGTTAAGCCGCGGTGCCGGATTCATTGCTGGCGGCGGCCGCCCGGATCGTGTCCAAGAGAGAGCGACGGAGCGATTTATCACCAATTTGCTGGAAGGCTTTGACCAGTTCCATGGCCTCGCCATCGAGCACGGGCAGGCTGGGTGGATGGTCTTCTTCATGCACGGTGAGCATGCTGGGCCCCTCCAGCAAATCATCAACGCCTTCATAGAAATAGGTGATGGTAATCCCGAGCACCTGCGCCATTTCGAACAAGCGGCCTGCGGAAATGCGGTTCACGCCTTTTTCGTATTTTTGAACCTGCTGGAAGGTGAGGCCGAGTTTCTCGCCGAGCTGTTCTTGCGTGAGCTTAAGTTCGCGACGACGCCACCGCAGTCTTTGGCCAACAATTCGATCGATACCGCTGGGGACTTTATTTTCTGACATCCGCTACCCGAACTCTCTATACCACTACTATTCTTCTAACGTCGCCAGTTCATAAAGGCTAGTCCAGCAAATAGGACCAATGTCAACCAGTAAAACGTGTCCCCAAACCGTTGAAACGGTGTGTTTGCGAGTTTTTCCGGCAATCCGGTTCGAACAATCGAGGATTTCCAGCCCGCAGGATCGCCTGGCGCAGGATTGCCGCGTGCGATCTCTCGACCATAGCCATCGACCATTGCCGTCATGCCGCGCGAGGCGACCCGAGCCATGGGCAAGCCGCTTTCAATCGCACGGTACCGGTTCTGAGCATAATGCTGAGCGGGTCCAAGGCCGCCACCAAACCAGGCATCGTTTGAGATCACCACAATCCACTCCGCTGCCTCGCGCTGTGGTTGAGCTTTGCGGACGATTTCGGGGAACAGGCCCTCATAGCAAATCAAAGGAATAAAAGGGGGCGCCACGACTTGCGGCAGCAGAACAGTCGCTTCGGCGCCTGGCTCAAAGCCATTTGTGGCAATCCGCTGGATCGCTTTAGGCAGGATGCCGGCGAGGTTTTCGCCAAATGGAACAATCTTCGAGGCGGGTAACTCACCGAACGGCACCAGGCGGTGTTTGTCATAAAGCGCTGCGAGTTCGGCTGTGTTGGCGCCAGCGGTAAACATCACAAGGCTATTATAGTCGCGGCTTTGGCCGTCCTCATTTGTAAACCGGGGCGATCCGGCAATCAGCGCGCGCCGTCCAAGGAAGGCAGACACCAAATCGAGCGCGTTATTGTCGGCAAAATAGGGGTTAGGCAGTAATCCATAAGGCAGGGCGCCTTCCGGCCAAATCAGGATATCGCCGTCTTCGCTCGGAACGTTTCGGAGCAGATCAATATAGCGGGCGACGACAGGCTCGCCGAAATCGTCGAACTTTTCGCGTTGCGGGACGCCGGCATCCATTAATAGAACAGACCGCTCGGTTAGGACCGTGTCATTGGCGAGCCGCTGCGAGCCCCAAGCAAACGAGAACCCAACCAAAGCCACCGCCATGATCACCGGCACAGCGCGGCCCAGGACACCTTTTGCGTCGCGCGTATCCACGAGCGCGGACGGTGAAGCGGCGACAAAGAGCGTCATCAGAGTCAGCCAGTAAATGCCGCCAATCGAGGCGACTTGCGATAAGGCTCCACCTGGCGCCCAAGTCGTGCCCGGCAAGTTCCACGGGAAGCCGCCAAATAGCGTTCCGCGGATGAGTTCTGCGCCGCCCATGAAGATCGCAAAGATGAAAATCCGCGACGGTGAAGCCGACCAAAACGCGCCGGCGAGGGCGCAAGCCGCGCCCCAAATCAGAGCCATGCCGCCTGGCAATAGAAGCAGAGGCATCCACAGGAAGATGGCGTGCTTTTCGGGCTCCACGAGGAAAGGAAGCGCCGTCCAGTACATGCCAACAAGGAAATAGCCGAAGCCAAAGGCCCAGGCGCGGAAGAACATGGCGCGGCCCCAGCGGCGCTGGCTGCGGGCGCCATCGAGCATCCAGACCAGGCCCACAAAAGCGATGATGAGCGCTGGAGAAAGGTGAAACGGGGCAAATCCAAGCGCACAGAACGCGCCCAATAGAATCGCGAACAGACCCGCCGTCATACCGCGGGTGCGGGCGACCGCCTCATGCACGCTGGTGAGAACCCCTAAGCCGTGGCTGCGCGTTTCCTGATGCTCAATCATGAGTTCAACTCCGCCGCAGGTTTGCGAACCACCAGTCGTTGAATGCGGCGGACATCGCTCTCTAGGATCTCAAGATCGACCCCTTTCGGGTGGGGCAAAATTTCCCCGCGCAGAGGCACGCGGCCCGCCAAGGCAAACGCGACCCCGCCGAGCGTGTCGACATCGTGATCTTCGAGTTCGAGATCGAGCCCGGTCTCTTCGGCAAAGTCTTCGGTTTCCATTCGGGCATCGACTTCCCAAGCAAGGCGTCCGCGGCGGATCAGAAGCGCGACTTCCTCGTCATGTTCGTCTTCAATCTCGCCAACGATTTCTTCAACCAAGTCTTCAAGGCTCACGAGCCCGTCGGTGCCACCATATTCATCGACAACCAGGGCCAAATGTGTGCGCGAGGCTTGCATCTTCACCAGCAAGTCAGGCAGCGGCATGGAGGGCGGGACAAAAAGAATGTCTCGGCGCAAGCGTTCCAGCGGGGCATCATCTTCTTTCGGGGCGTCGCCATTGGCGCGCGCGATCTCACCGATCAAATCTCGAATATGAACCACACCAACCGGATCATCCAAAGTCTCTCGATAGACGGGCAGACGGGAGTGAGCCTCATTGGCGTAGAGTTGGATCAGGTCATCCATACTGGTCGACAGTTCGACCGCGATAATCTCAGCGCGCGGGATCATCACATCCTCGACTCGGGCGCTGGCAAAATCAGCGATCCGCAGGCGCATCTCTTGTTGAGACGGCGCTTCTGGCGTTTCCGATGAGGGCTCGACCGGGTCGTCCGGGGTTTTCTTGAACAGGCCTAGCAAGCCTTTGCGTCCTTCCGACATGTCTTTCTTCGGTCCTGTTTGGCGCGTTCGAATCGCAAGCTAACTATATGGATCAGGCCAGCCTAGTGACGCAAGCGCCGCAATCTCTAAGGCCTCCATTTCGGCGGCCTCTGTGTCATCTTTGTGGTCGTGCCCGAGTAAATGCAACACCCCGTGGATTAACAAATGCGATAAGTGTTGGTCGAGTGGAATCCCGCGCATGGTCGCATCGGATTCTGTCACGCCGAGCGCAATCGCAATGTCGCCGAGGAATGGCCGATCCATTGGATCCGCTGGAAACGATAAGACATCTGTTGGTTTGTCTTTGCCGCGCCAGTCGCGATTGAGCGTTTGGATCTCGTCATTGCTAGTCAGCAAGACCGCGACTTCGCCTTTGACGGCTTTTTGCGTCGCGCCGGCTTCAAGTGCGCGAAGGCAAATGGATTGCGGGTTGGCCAAGCGTTTCGCCCATTCCGGCTCCGCAACGCGTAAATCGAGATCAATCATCTGAGTCTGATTTAGCGGCTTTGTCATAGGCTTCGATGATCCGGCTCACCAAGGCATGGCGGCGGACATCGCGGGCGGTGAACGTCACTCGTCCGACGCCTTTCACGCCGCGCAGGATCCGCAAGGCATGAGCGAGGCCCGAAGTTTGGCTCTTGGGCAGGTCGACCTGGCCAGGGTCGCCAGTCACGACCATCCGACTGTCGCGGCCCAAGCGCGTCAGAACCATTTTCATCTGCGCGACCGTGGCGTTTTGTGCCTCATCCATAATCACGAAGGCATTCTTCAAGGTTCGCCCGCGCATAAAGGCAAGCGGCGCGACTTCGATCACACGTTTCTCGCGCAATCGGCCTGCTTGATCTGCGCCGAGGGTTTCATCGAGCGCATCCCAGATCGGGCGCAAATAAGGTTCAACTTTTTCTTCGAGATCTCCGGGCAAGAAGCCGAGATTCTCGCCCGCTTCGACCGCGGGGCGGGTGATGATCAGTTTTGACGCGGCTTTGTTTTTGAGCGCCGCTGCGCCGGCAGCGACGGCCAAAAAGGTCTTCCCTGTCCCGGCCGGGCCAACCCCGAAGATCAGGTCATTCTCAGCGCCCGTCAGCAGATCGAGATATTTCGCCTGCATGTTGGTTTGCGCTTTGATCGGTACTTTCAGGCCGGTCAGCGTGCGATAGTGCTGGCTGGGTGTGCGGGCCTGTTCCACCGCGCCTTCGAGCGCCGCGATCCCGGCATTTGGATTTTGCGCCAGCACGGTTTCAAACACGCTTAAAGCCAGCTCAGCCGTTGCCACCGCCTCGGCAGAGCCTTCGAGTGCGATTCCGCCGCCTTGGCTTTCTGCTTTCAGTGCTCCAGCCCCGAGCTCATTCTCGAGATAGAGCAGGTTCATGTGGTTGGGGCCGCAAATCACTGGCAGGAGTGACGCGTCCTTTGGGGTCCAGACTTGGCTCAAGCGGCGACCTCTTTCGATTTGACGGCGAGCTCTCCCGAGAGCGAGTTCAAGGTCGCGCCATTGATCGAGACATCAATGATCTGCCCAACCAGGTCTGGCTGCGCATCGAAATGCACCGCCTGCAACCACGGCGAGCGCCCGTGCATCTGGCCATCTTTGCGACCTTTGCCGGTCACCAGGACAGGAATGGTCTGGCCGATCTTGGAGGCGTTGAACGCGGTCTGTTGCTCTTTCAAAAGCGCTTGCAGAGCCTGCAAGCGCTCATTCTTCACGTCCTCAGGGACTTGGCCGAACATCTCAGCAGCAGGCGTGCCAGGACGTTCGGAATATTTGAACGAATAAGCGATCGCGTAATTGACCTCGCGTACCAGATCCATCGTGTCTTCAAAGTCTTTATCGCTCTCGCCTGGAAACCCGACAATGAAATCAGACGCGAGCGCCATATCGGGCCGGGCTTCTTTCATCCGGCGCATAATGTCGAGATAGTGCTCGCGCGTGTGGCCGCGATTCATCGCTTTGAGGATATTGTTCGAGCCAGATTGAACTGGCAGGTGCAAGAACGGCATCAGCTCTGGCGTATCAGCATGCGCGGCGATCAGATCATCATCCATGTCGCGCGGGTGGCTGGTTGTGTAGCGGATCCGGTCGAGACCGCCGACTTTAGCGACATGCCGAACCAAATGAGACAAGGTCCACTCTTCACCGCCTTCAAGCTGCGGGGCCGCGCCGTGATAGGCATTCACGTTCTGACCAAGCAGCTGAACCTCGCGCACGCCTTGTCCGGCCAGGTTCCGCGCTTCGAAAATCACATCATCGACGGGGCGAGACAGTTCCGCGCCGCGCGTGTACGGGACGACGCAAAACGTGCAGAATTTATCGCAGCCTTCTTGCACCGATAGGAAGGCGACCGGGCCGTCGGCCTGGCGAGCCTTGGGCAGCGCATCAAACTTTTCCAGCGTTTCAAACTCAGTCTCAAGCCGCTCGCCTGTGGAACGATGCACGCGGGCAATCATCTCTGGCAGCTTGTGATAGGCTTGTGGGCCAAGCACCAAATCGACCGCTGGTTGGCGGCGCATAATCTCAGCGCCCTCAGCTTGGGCCACACAGCCAGCCACAGCGATGGTCATCTTGCCGCCCTGCGCCTGTTTCAGCTTCTTGATTTTGCCAAGCTCAGAATAGACTTTTTCTGTCGCTTTTTCGCGAATATGGCAGGTGTTGAGGACCACCAAATCAGCGCCATCGGGACTGTCGACCGGCGCATAGCCGATCTGGGCGAGGACGTCCTTCATACGCTCGCTATCATAGACATTCATCTGGCAGCCATAGGTCTTGATGAAGACCGATTTGCTGGACTTATCAGGGGTCATTTCACTCATCGGGCGGCTTATGACTTAAAACCGCCCGAAAAGCTATATGTGGGTTCAGTTTTTGGTGACTAAAAGGCCAGGTAAACGGCCTTCACGGCGAGCACGAGGACAATCGATCCGATTGCAGTGAGCATTGCCACATAAGTGCCCTCACGCAATTTATCGCGGTCGAGGATTGGGCCGTTAAATGAGTCTGACTGGTGACCAGCCTTGTTGTGCATGGGAAGTGTGTTCATGTTCTTATCTCCCTTCACTTTCTTACGCTAATGAGGCCTCCTATTTACCATATGTCTTCAGAAATGCAACGGAACCGGACTAAAAATATGCTGCGATACGGATTAATTATTGTTCGGGTGCCTACATGACTCGCGTTATTTTGTTCAACAAACCCTTCAATGTACTGTCGCAATTTACCGACAAAGGCGTTGCGGGATCGGCGCGGCAAACGCTGTCTGATTTCATAGATGTGCCCGCCGTTTATGCCGCCGGGCGGCTTGATCGGGACAGTGAAGGCTTGCTGGTTTTGACCGATAATGGACGGCTTCAGGCGCAAATCACCAATCCGCGCAACCGGACGCCAAAAACCTATTGGGCGCAAGTTGAAGGCATCCCGGATGAGGCTGCATTGGACAAGCTGCGATCCGGCGTACAGCTCAAAGATGGCCTTAGCTCCGCTGCAGACGTGATCCGGATGGAGACGCCGGAGGACTTGTGGCCGCGAACGCCGCCGATCCGCGTGCGTAAATCGATCCCAGATTGCTGGATTTCGCTGACCATTTCAGAAGGCCGAAATCGCCAAGTGCGGCGTATGACGGCGGCGATCGGTCATCCCACACTGCGCCTGATCCGGTATCAGATCGGCAATTGGACGATTGATGGCCTAAATAGCGGGGAGTGGCGCGATGCTTAGCTTTTAGCGAGCCGCGCTTTGGTCATCCCAGCATGCGGTTTGGCGGTTTCAGGCTGATCGGGCCAGTCATGTTTGGGGTACCGCCCGCGCATATCTTTTGCCATGTCGCGATATCCGCCTTGCCAAAAGCCAGGCAGATCCCGGGTTGTGGCCACAGGTTTGCCGCCCGGCGATAGAATTTGCAGCGTCACCGGCAAACGCCCTTGCGCCAAGCTGATATGCTGCTGCGCGCCATAGAGTTCCTGGGCTTTGCATTCCACCAGCGGCGCCCGTTCATCGAGCCAGTCAATCTTTGCGTTTCGCCCAGAGGGGAGCTCAACCGCCAAGGGCGCGTATTGATCCAACTCTTTGGGGAGTGGCCAATCGAGCTGCGCTTTTAACGCATCCCGAAGCGTGGCGGGTGTCGGCATGGTAAATGATTGGTTACTCAAAATCGGGCCGAGCCAATCTCTGACGGTCTGGGACCGCTCGTCGAAGCCCCATTCTGGCCAAGGGGCGCCGAATAGGGTGCGGAGATGGGTCAAGCGCGCCAACATGGTCTGCATCGGCACACCCAGACCGGTGGGCGCGAAACCGTCTGTCTCGATATGGGCCAAGAACGCGTCGTTCGCGGCTTCTGGACTAGGTTTGGGGAGCGGTTGTTCGCTGAGAATGATGGCGCCGATAGCTTTTACGCGGCGGGCCTTGAATGTGCCTTTGGCTGGGTCGAACTCAGCCGTTTCGCGGGTTTCTTCGCGGCCGATGGAGCGGGCCAGCTGCTCATCCAGCGGGGCAGCGAGCGTAATCCGAGCGGTTTTCGCGCTGCCAACCATGTCGGCGACGACCAACCAGTCTGACTTGGCGAGGGCGGATGTGTCATCGATTTGACCGGCGCGGCCTGAAGCGAGGACATATTGCGCACTGCTGCCTGGCCGTTTTCGCGCGATCATGTCGGGCCAGCCGCGGGCTAGGATTTCAGCGACATTGCCGGATGCTTTCCCGCCGCCAGCCCATTGCGCGGCTTGGCGTTTCAATGTCTCAGCACGCCGCCCACGATCGCGTTGGAAGCTCGCCAGTCGTTCATTAAGATGAGCATTGTTGCCACCAATCCCCCGCTCGCTGATCAATGCTGCGATTTGCGCGGCGAGTGCGCGATGAGGATCCGTTTCGGCGCGAACAATCAGGGCTGCGAGGCGCGGCGAAAGCGGCAATTTGGTCATCGCGCGGCCGATATTTGTCAGACCTCCGGCCTCATCGAGGGCGCCGAGCGCGCGCAAATCTTGCTTTGCTGCCTTTAAGCGGCCAGGGGCTGGCGGGGTCAGCCAGTTCAGGCGCTCCGGCTTTGCTTCCCCCCAATCAGCGAGTGTGAGCAAAAGGCCAGACAGATCGGCATTTTGGATTTCTGGCTCTGGCGCGGCAGTTAGGCCTCGGCTCTCTGCCTCGTCCCAGAGCCGATAGCAGATACCTGGGCCTAATCGTCCGGCGCGGCCGCGTCGTTGGTCGACATTGGCGCGGGCGGCGCGCACCGTCTGAAGCTCGGTGGACAATCCGCCTGGGACATAGCGCGGCACCCGGGCATAGCCGCTATCGACCACGACAGACACGCCCTCAATGGTCAGTGCACTTTCCGCGATATCGGTTGCCAGCACGACTTTTCTTTGGCCCTCGGGAGAGGGTCGAATGGCAGCGTCTTGATCTTGCGGGCTCAGCGCGCCAAACAGCGGAGCGATGAGAACATCATTTAGATGCGACAAGCGTTCTGCGGTCCGGCGAATTTCGCCAGCGCCGGGCAAAAAGGCGAGAACGGAGCCATCAGTTTCCCGCACAGCCCGCTCGATTGCCCGCGCCATTTGATCTTCAAGCCGGTCTTGTGTGCGCCCGAGATACCGGGTCTCGACCGGATATTGCCGCCCCTCGCTCTCAATCGCCGGCGCGTCGAGTTTGCCTGCCATCGACGATGTATCGAGCGTTGCTGACATGGCCAGCAGGTGCACATCATCGCGCAAAGCGGACTGGACTTCGAGTGCCAAGGCGAGGCCCAGATCGGCGCTGAGGCTGCGCTCGTGAATCTCGTCAAAGATCACCGCGCTGACGCCTGAAAGCTCTGGATCTGCGAGCAATCGCCGCGTGAACAAGCCGTCGGTGATCACCTCGACCACAGTGTCTTTGCTGGTCTTGCGATCCACCCGGGTCGAGAGCCCGATCCGCTTGCCGAGCGGCTCGCCTAGGGTCTGGGCCATGCGTTGCGCGGCCATGCGGGCGGCAATCCGGCGCGGCTCGAGCATGACGATTTTACCGGGCAGCGCATCGAAGCCATCGATTAGGCCCGCCAGTGCCAAGGGCACGCGGGTCGTCTTCCCCGCCCCGGGCGGCGCACCAAGGATCAATCGCTGCCGCGCTTTCAGCGTCGCAGCAATCTCTGGCAGCAAGGGTTCAATGGGAAGATCGCTCATAAAAACACTCATGTCCTCAGTCTTGAGGTTTCGCAATCGCTGGATATCAACTAAAGGCAGGCGGTCTTGTCTTAGTGGAGTGACCCCCTGTGACCTCATCCCCAGAATTCTCGATCTGTGTGCCAATGCACAATGAATCCGGCAATGCGGAACATTTGATTGACGAGATCGCAGCCGCCCTAGCTGGACGCGCTTATGAGATGGTCATCACCGATGACGCCTCGACGGATGATACGCGGGCAGTTCTGGCCAGTTTGAAAGCCAAATATCCTGAGCTTCGCGTGATTGCGCACCGCTCGAATGCGGGCCAATCGCGGGCTTTGAGGACCGCCATTCAGCATGCGCGCGCGCCGATTATTGGCACCCTAGATGGGGACGGTCAGAATGATCCGGCAGATCTTCCCGCCTTGTATCGCAGCCTGACCCGCGCCGATGCGCCAGAAGGCCTGACTATGGTGATGGGGCGCCGGGCCAGCCGCAAAGACTCGTCTTGGAAAAAGTTTGGCTCTCGCTTTGCCAATGCCTTCCGCAAACGCCTCTTGCGCGATGAATGCGATGATAGCGGGTGCGGGATCAAAGTGATGAAGCGCGAGGCGTTTCTGGCTTTGCCCTATTTCGATCATATGCACCGCTACATGCCAGCGTTGATGAATGCTGAAGGCTATGGCGTCGAGTTTATGGATGTGAACCATCGCGAACGCGGCGCAGGGCAATCTAAATACACCAATTTTGGCCGCCTCGGAGACGCGCTGTCAGATCTGCGCGGCGTGATGTGGCTCATTCGCCGCCGTCGTAATCCAGGTGGATCTGACGAGATCTAGGTCTTTATCTGGTCCAGAATAAATGCCGCGCGCGTCTCAAGAGGCCCAATTGGCACATCGACCAAGTCATAGCCGGATTGCTCATAGCCCTGACGAATAAGGTCCCCGAACGCGACAGCGCCGTTAAAATCGAGCGTGCGCTCTTCGTCATTCTCATAAATCTCTTGCCATCCTGGTAAAAAGAAGACTGTTGATTGGTAGCGGTGCGCGGCGATGGCCTCGCGAATGTCGCGGTCATCGAGCTGATAAAAGGCTGTAAAGCCAAGCAAATCTGGCAATCCGCGATCGAACACTGAGATGCCCGAGGCGGCCCCATAATCTCGCACAGCGAGCGCAAGCATTTGGGCCACAAAGGCGGCGGGGTCTTGGTCACCGGTTGCTGTGCCGCCGATCCGCCTTTGCTCTGCCAGCACGCGGCGCGCCGGTTCAGCGACGGTTTGAACCCGCGACCCGAGTGCTTTGAGCAGGCTCGTCTTTCCTGATCCAGGCGGCCCGCTCAGGACGAAATAGGACGGAGATTTTGAGGTGATCGCAGACATGCTCACTTTGCATTAATCCATATTACGGTTAACTGGTCAGGCGAGGAGGCGCGCCATGACCGTACCATTTCCGGGCGCTGTTATGGCGGGTCTCGACGAAAAACAGCAAAGGGTGGAGCGCCAGAATGGCCATAGTCCACGGAAAAGGGGAAGTTTGATGCGACTTTTACTTAGCGCATTTCCGCTATTTGTAATTCCAGTGGGCATTTATTGCCTGATCGCCCTGACCAGCAATGGCGATCCTGCCGTGCTGACGCATGGCAATGAAGTATTGAGCGAGAAAGTCTCGCCTCTGATGGCCATCTTGGGCCAAAAGTTCTTCTCTATCGGCATGATTGGCGGCGAGATCGAATGGGTGCTGACCAAAGGCGACGCGCTGCTTCTGCTTTCGATTGGTGTTCTGTTTATGGAAATCCTGAAATCGACCAGCACTGGCACAGCGACGATTATGAACCACGCGCTCTCAATGATCGTGTTCATTGTCTGCTTGATGCTGTTCCTGCTGCATCCGAACTTCGCGACCTCTGTTTTCTTCATCCTGACCATTATGGCGCTGCTTGATGTGCTTGCAGGGGTCGTGGTGACGATCGTTTCAGCGCGACGCGATTTTGGCGTTGGCGAAGGGTTTGTGGGATAGATTATCCCCATTTGATCAGATATCTGCAAAAACTTGGGACCGGGCGCTTCACAGCGCCCGTTTCTGTTCTAGGGTGGCGACCTGTAGAGAAAAAAGCTTTGCCGGGGAGGCATTATGGAAGCGTTTTACGGATTTGTTGATAATCTTAGTGGGTTTATCTGGGGCGGCTCATGGGGCAGCACCCAGGTCTTGCCCTTTGCGCCCTTAGCGGTCTTTCTTTTAGGGTCTGGCCTATATTTCATGATCCGCTTGGGCGGTCGCCCTTTGCGCCGGTTTGGTCCGGCCTTGGCGGAATTGTGGGGTAGCCGCAAAGGCGATGGTGACCCAAACACGATCACCGCTTGGCAAGCCCTGTCCACGGCCCTGTCAGGCCAAGTTGGAACCGGGAACCTGGCTGGGGTTGCAACCGCGATTACACTTGGCGGACCCGGGGCGATCTTCTGGATGTGGCTGACCGCGCTGTTCGGTATGGCCTTGGCGTTTGCGGAAAGCTCGCTCGCCATCAAATATCGAGAGCGTGATAAATATGGCCGCATCAATGGTGGCCCGATGTATTATATCAAAAACGCGCTCGGCAAGAATTGGGGCTGGCTCGCCGTCTTCTTCTGTATCGGCACCTTGTTCTCCGCCACCGCGACTGGCGGAATGGTTCAGGCCAACTCGATCACCCAAACGGTCGTACGAAGCGGCGCAGAAATCGGCGTTGGTATCCCAACATGGAGCGTCGGCTTGGTGCTTGCGGTGCTGACTTTTGCGGTCATCATTGGCGGCATCAAATCAATTGGTAGCGTGGCCGGAAAAGTCGTCCCGTTCATGGCGCTCTTCTACGTCGCGGCAGCCTTTGTCGTGTTGATGATGAATGTCACCGAAATCCCGGCGGCGCTGTCTTTGATCGTCAAATCCGCTTTTGGACTTGAGCAAGCGGCTGGTGGTCTTGCGGGCTACGGCATGGCGGCGGCGGTTCGCGCTGGTGTCGCGCGCGGCCTGTTCTCTAACGAGGCTGGCCAAGGGTCTGCACCAATCGCACACGCGGCGGCGCAAACCCGCAACCCAGTCAAGCAAGGCGAGATCGCAATGATCGGTGTGTTTATCGACACACTGGTGATTTGTACGATGACGGCTTTGGTGATCCTGACCACGACTGGCACTTGGGTCACTGCTGATGGCGGCGAAACCCAATATATCTGGCTCGCAGCAGACCTTGAAGCCTCTGCGATTACCAATGCCGCTTATGAAGCAGCGTTTAGCGGTGGCGGCTGGATCGTGACGATTTGTTTGGCGCTGTTTGCCTTCACCACGATTATCGGTTGGTCTTATTATGCCGAACAGGCGTTGACTTATTTGGTCGGCGAATGGGCGACCAAGCCGTTCCGGTTCCTTTGGGTCGGAGTGATCTTTGTCGGCGCCTTGGCGCAGGTTGAGTTCGTTTGGAAATTTGGTGATCTCGCCAATGCCTCCATGGCCTTGCCGAACTTGATTGCGATCCTCTTGCTGTCCAGCGTCGTCGTGGCGATGCACAGGAAGAATGGCGATCCAGATACCGAAGATGGGGATTCCATCATGTTGAAAGGCGAAGGGGTCGAGTAGACGCGCCTCTTTTAGCAAATCTAAGCGGGCGCTCCCATCAGAGCGCCCGTTTTCGTTTGGCGTTAAGGTCTGTCTTTTAGACAGAACGCATGTCTGATCATTCGCGTATTGAAGCTTTCTTGGAAATGATGTCTGCCGAGCGTGGGGCTTCGCCGCACACGCTAGACGCCTATGGTCGCGACTTGCTTGAGGCCTCAGGCTATCTTGGCGGGACTTTGTGCGCGGCCGATCCACGAGACCTTTCCGGCTGGATGCAATCGCTCGCCAAAGACGGTTTGGCCGCTTCGACCCAAGCGCGCAAACTGTCCTCGCTAAAGCGATTTTTCCGTTTCTTGTTCGAAGAGCGTGATCGCAAGGATGATCCAACCTCCAAACTGGATGCGCCGAAAGTTCAGCGCGATGTACCCGATGTATTGTCGCGCGAGGATGTCGATGACTTGCTCCGGGCTTGCGTTGATGATCCGCGCATGACCTGCCTTTTAGAACTGCTCTACGGCGCTGGGTTGCGGGTGACCGAATTGGTGAGCTTGCGCCTCGGCGATCTTCCGCGCCGCCGCCTCGGCCTCTGGGAAACAAGGGAAATGATTATTCGCGGCAAAGGCGGCAAAGAACGCATGTGCCCGTTGGGCGCGCCAGCATTGCTCGCGATCCGCAATTGGCTCGAACTGCGCGATGATGACAAATATGGGACCGGCAGCGGGGCGTTTCTGTTTCCATCCCGGGGCAAAACCGGCCACCTCACCCGACGCCGTTTGGCGCAAATGCTAGAAGCGCTGGCAATTAAGGTTGGGCTGTCTCCAACCCGCGTCCATCCGCACGCTCTGCGTCACGCCTATGCGACGCATCTCCTGCAGGGCGGGGCTGACCTGCGCAGCGTGCAAACGCTTTTGGGGCATGCCGATATCGCGACAACGCAAATCTATACCCACGTGCTGACCGACGAACTTGCCGAACTGTTAGAGACCGCGCATCCGATGGCGCAATAGGCCTGCCCCTAAGTCCCCATTGCCTCCGCTGTTTTGCTCGCTAGGTTGCGCGTCAAATCGGAGGATCATCGATGAGCCAAAAAGCCCCGCGCCAATTTTTTAAACCGCTTGCCGCGGGCGCGCCCGAGCCACTATTAGAGCTGCCTGTCAGAGTCGAGCGGATGATCCAATTCGTGCCGCCGCATCTCGACAAAGTGCGCGCGAAAGTGCCCAGCATGGCGGACACGTGTGACGTGGTGCTCGGAAATTTGGAAGACGCGATCCCCGCCGATGCGAAAGAATCGGCCCGCGCGGGCGTCATCGAAATGGCCAGCATGCTCGATTGGCAAGCCAAAGGCACGGGCCTGTGGAGCCGGGTGAACTGTCTTAATTCGCCGTGGTTCTTGGACGATGTGACCGAGCTGATCACCAAAGCGGGACAGCAAATCGATGTCCTGATGATCCCGAAAGTCGAAGGCCCTTGGGACATTCACTATGTCGATCAACTCGTGGCGCAATTGGAAGCGAAAGCTGGGCTCTCGCGTCCGATCCTATTGCACGCCATTTTGGAAACCGCCGAAGGCGTCGCGCGGGTTGAAGACATCGCGCTCGCCTCGCCGCGTATGCAAGGCATCTCGCTCGGCCCGGCGGATCTTGCTGCCTCTCGCAAGATGAAAACCACACGAGTGGGCGGTGGTCATCCTTTCTACCGGGTGATTGAAGATCCTAAAGAAGATGGATCTGCTCGCACAGGCGCGCAACAAGATCCTTGGCATTATACGCTCGGTAAAATGGTCGATGCGTGCGGAATGGCGGGGATCAAGCCCTTCTATGGCCCGTTCGGCGATATCGCCGATTTGGAAGCCTGCGAACAGCAATTCCGCAATGCCTTCTTGATGGGATGTGTCGGCACGTGGACGCTGCACCCGAGCCAAATTGAGGTGGCGAAGAAGGTATTCAGTCCAGATCCTGATGAGGTGGCGTTTGCACGGCGGGTGCTCGAGGCCATCCCGGACGGGGCGGGCGTTGCGATGCTGGACGGTAAAATGCAAGATGACGCGACTTGGAAACAGGCCAAAGTCATCGTCGATCTTGCCGATCAAATCGCGGCCAAAGACGGCTAATCGAACCGTACGGCACGGCATTTGGCTTCACCGATTGCGTTAATGTCCTGATCACCAGGCCTGTGGCATATTGATCAGATGCGTCTGAGGCATTCTCGATTCGTGCGCCACCTTCTGGCTTGCACCGCGGTTTTTGCGGCAGCGGCTTTGCCTGTTCAAGGCCAGGATGATGTGTCACGCGCCGACTTGGAAGCTTTAGAAGCCGAGCGCGAAGAAACCTTGCGACAGCTGGCGATATTGGAGTCTGCTGGTGGCGTCGTGGCGGGTGATCTCGAAAAGCTCGAACGCGATTTGATTTCAGCAGCGATGGAAAGCCAACGTCGGGAAGAACAAGCGATATCGACAGAACTGAAACTGGTCTCGCTCCGGTCGCGATTGTCCATGGCGCGGACGGATTTGATTGAGGGAGAAGCGGCTCTCGAAGATTTGATGGCCTCGTTAGCGATCTCGGGCCGCCACCGCCCGCCAGCGCTTTTGACCCAGCCGAAGAATGCCAATCAAGCCATCCGGGCGGCGATCCTAATGGGCGAGGTTGCCCCAGAAGTACGCAGCAAGACCAAGGTTCTCACCGAAGAGATTAGCGAGCTCAGAAGCATTGAGCGCCAAGTGTTGCGCGAACAAAAGACTCTGGCCGCCGCCGATGCCGCTTTGGCGCTGAAAAAAGAAGAGATTATTCAGCTCACAACAGCCAAGCGTGCGGCCTTTGAGGACGTCAATTCAGATGCCCAGATTTTGCGCCAACACGCTGAATCTCTTGGTGAAAAAGCCGGAACGCTCCGGGACTTGATCCTCGCCCTTGAATCCACCGCTCCGGCGGCGCCGCGCCTGAAACCGCGGCTCGCTTTTGCCGAGCAAACACGACCTCGACCCACCCAACGAGCCAACCTGCCGCGCGCGACCGTTTCTCAACCGCTTGGCGTGTTGGCCGTTCCGGCGACCGGCCGCGTGGTCCGCGCCTGGGGCGATAAAATGCCAGGTGGCGCCAAATCTGAAAGTGTCGCCTTTGCGACCCGTAGCGGCGCTCAAGTTTCTGCCCCAATTAGCGGTACTGTAGAGTTTGCAGGCCCATTCAGGAGCTATGGACAATTACTGATCCTCTCGACAAGCGACGGATACCATGTTCTTTTATGGGGAATGTCGTCGAGCTATGTCGCTGTTGGTCAATCGGTACAACAGGGCGAGCCGGTGGCCCGCATGGCTGAGCGCGCCGCGGGTGAGCCAGAACTATATTTAGAGGTCCGCAAAGGCGGTGAGCCCATGGACCCGGCAAATTGGATGAAACGCGGCTAAGGCCGGAACAGGAGAAACGTCTATGAGAGCTATGCTGACAGGAGCCGCGCTGGGGGTCGTACTTGGAGCGACAGCAGTTGGGGTTTCAGCCGTCGCATGGCCAGACGCAGAGAATTCGTCGCCGCGTTATGAAGCCGCGTTCGAACAGCTCTCTTTGTTCACCGAAGTGATGGCGCGCGCCAAAGCCGATTATGTCGAAGAAATTGATGAGGTCGCCGCGCTCGAGGCTGCGATTGACGGCATGCTTGGCTCCCTCGATCCGCATTCTGGCTATATGTCGCCAGACGAGTTTGAAGCGCTTCAAGTGACCACATCCGGTGAATATGGCGGGCTTGGCATTGAAGTGACCATGGAAGACGGGTTCGTCAAAGTCGTCACGCCAATGGATGATACGCCCGCCAGTCGCGCTGGTTTGGAGCCAGGCGACCTGCTCACCCACCTAAACGCAAAAGCGATTGTTGGCTTGAGCCTTGATGATGCGGTTCGCGATATGCGCGGCGCGCCGGGCACAGATTTGACGGTCACCGTTTATCGCGACGGGCAAGACCCGTTCGATGTCACGCTAACCCGCGAAGTGATCGAACCGAAATATGTTGAGTTCGAAGATAAGGGCGACGGTATCGCCTATATCCGCATCGCGACCTTCAACAATAAAAAGACCACAACCAAGCTGATCGAAGCGTTTGATCAAATCCGGGATGAGATTGGACGCCGTCCAAACGGGATCATTCTAGATTTACGCAATAATGGTGGCGGCCTGCTCGATGAAGCGGTCTCAGTCAGCGATCAGTTCCTGTCTGGTGGCGAAGTTGTTTCAACCATTGGCCGACGCCCCGGCGATGTGATGCGGTCAAACGCCCAGCGCGGCGAAGTGTTTAAGAACGTGCCGCTGGTTGTGTTGATCAATAATGGTTCCGCATCGGCGTCCGAAATTGTCGCTGGCGCCTTGCAAGACCGTGATCGGGCGACGGTGCTCGGCATGACCAGTTTCGGCAAAGGCTCGGTTCAGACCGTCATGCCACTGGGCGCTGAGCGTGGCGCGATCCGCCTCACCACGGCGCGTTACTACACCCCATCTGGGCGGTCTATTCAGGCCACGGGCATCGTGCCTGACATTGAAGTTGCCAACCGCCGCGTGAGTGAAGAAGATCTGGCGCGGATCAGACGCTATTCAGAAGCCGATCTGCCAAACGCGCTCGATAATGAAGACGGCACCGCTCGCGATCTGCCGCATATCCCGGATGATATGCCGCCTGTCGATTATGAGGGCGACTATCAGCTTGAAAAAGCGATCGAATTTCTAAATTCAGGCGGCATCGTCGCGAGCACAGAAAGCCGCTCCGGCTAAGTAGCGGCACGACGCGTTTCTATTTCAGATAGTCAGTTGCTGAATTTTAATCGATTCAGGGTCGTGAAGCTGTGCAAATCACTCCAAAGGTTAATTCAAGTTTGCCTCTTCTTAACCATTAGAGCGGCAAACTGAATGCTGGTCGAATTAAAGTGTTCTCAGGAGCCTCAATGTCTGCTCGCTCTGCGCGTGATCCATCCCCTTTTCGAAGCGGCGTTGTGCATAGCGCGCTTGGGGCTTTCACACTGACCTTCGTGCTTGGATCTGCGGCGTCTGCTATGCATTTGCTCGGCAGCCCTGACGCTGGCAGCCCATCTGTACGCATGGCTCTGTTTAATGAGACACCAAATGACGCGCCGCAGCTAAACCCGCGCTTGCCCGGTTATCAAGGGCCCGCATATGAAGGAACGCTCGGCCTTGCAGCGGCAACACCCGCGGAACAGACCCCACAAGGGGACGAACCTGATCTTGGGGTGGAATATGGTGAAGCCCGTCCGGTTAAAGCCGTCGCACGGACTGACACCAAGCCGTCTGGCGTGCGGATCAATGGTCGCACAGTTCTGCCTGGACAGACCTATAGTCAGGTCTCGCAAATCCAAATGGCGGACTCTGAGGCCGCGCCAGCGGCGCCCGTCCTTTCAGAAGACGCGCCGCTGATGCGATATGCGCGGGACTTCACCAATACTGATGGCAAACCCACCGTTTCGATCATTGTTGGCGGACTCGGCACCAATCGCACCAGGACCCGAGCAGCGATCAACGAGTTGCCGCCCGAAGTGACACTGTCTTTTGCGCCAACCGCTGACAATTTGCGAGGCTACGTCCGTGACGCTCGCCGCGCCGGACATGAAGTCCTGATCGAGCTTCCCATGGAGCCCTATGACTATGGGCGCCAACGTCCGCATCCGCAGGTATTGGAAGCCGACCTGTCTCCTGACGAAAACCGGCAACGCTTAGCTGCCTTGCTGGCACGCACCCCCGGCTATGTCGGTGTGATGAACTATATGGGCGATAAATACGCCACCAGTAGCGAGGCGGTTGACCCGGTCGTAGCGGCTTTGAGCGATAAAGGCTTGGCGTTGTTTGACGATGGACGTCTGGGCCGGTCCGAGTTTGGGGTGAGCGCGCGCAAGTCTGGTCTCGCCTTCGGAAAAGCCACCACTTGGATTGATGCGCGTCCAGGCGCCGATGAGATCTCGCAGCAATTGCTGCTGCTTGAAACCACCGCACTGGAACGCGGCGCTGCGCTCGGCACGGGAATGCCCTTCCCGGTGACGTTTGATATTCTCAAAGAATGGCTGCCCACCCTTGAAGCAAAAGGCATCGCTTTGGCCCCGGCCTCGCACTATGCCAAACAGTCGCTGGGTGCTGGCCAGGTTCAACAGGCTCAGCTAGACCCGCAAGGGTGAGTGAGAAGAAACGGGATCCTGCGCTTTACCGCGCCAATGTTGGGCTGGCTTTGTTTTCGAAAGCTGGACACGTTTTTGTTGGCCGGCGCGTCAATGGACGCGGCGCGTTTCAATGGCAAATGCCGCAGGGCGGGGTCGATAAGGGTGAAGAAGCCGTCGAAGCCGCTTTACGCGAAATGGACGAGGAAATCGGCGTCGCTGCCAAACTGGTCGATATTCTCGAAGAAACCGAAGACTGGCTGTATTACGATTTTCCGCCAGATCTGTTGCGCCGCATGGGCGGGCCGTATCTCGGGCAGCGTCAGAAATGGTATGCGTTGCGGTTTAAAGGCTCTGACAGCGACGTTCGCCTCGACAAGCACACGCCTGAATTTGACGCCTGGCGCTGGGCCAAACTCGAAGAGCTTCCCGGCCTGATCGTTCCGTTTAAACGGCCGGTCTATGAAGAGGTCGCCAAACGGTTCGCGCGATGGGGTGAACCGACCTAGACCTTTCTTTCCTTTTCCTCAAAACTACGCCTATGCTGCAAATGTATGCGGCGCTGGGAGGAAGTTGGCTGTGGCGAAAACTCTATTGATGATCCACGGCGTTGGCTGCGGCGGCGAAGTTTGGGAGCGCATGAAGCGCGATTTCGCCATGGCCGGTTGGACCTGTGAAACGCCAACCTTGTTTCCCGATCTCCGGACCAAAGAGGACCCGCCCGCCGGGCTCGCAGATTTAACTCTGAGCGACTATGTGAGCGCCGCCGCTACGATGGCGGACGAGATCAAAGCCAAGACGGGTGAAGCACCTGTTATCATTGGACATTCCATGGGCGGGCTGATTGCGCAAAAGCTGACCGAAACAGGCGCGGTTCGTGCCGGGATCTTTCTCACACCGGCGCAACCGAAAGGCTGCACGGTCACCGATCTTAGAGTGCTCAGGACCTTTTGGAGCATTCTTAAAGTTGGTCAAAAAAATGTCCCGGGCGGTGTGTTCAAAGTCGGACCCAAAGGCTTTCGTTGGGGTGTGCTCAACGCGGTGCCACAAGACCGACATGACGCAATTTATGCCGAAGCACTGTTCGACAGTGGCCGGGTCTATCATGATCTTGCCAATCCCGGCGTCATTGATGAAGCGCAGATCAATGTCCCGACGCTAACGATTGGCGCTAAGAAAGACCGCGCTACCGTGATCAAAGCGGTGCGCAAGACCGGCGCGAAATACGCGAAGGCGGCGCATCCGGGTGACTATATGGAATATGGCAATCACGCGCATTGGATTGTCGATGAGCCAGGCACCGAACAGGTTAGCGCTGATATCTTAGAATGGCTCGATCGCAGCCTTTAATCGAGCGCGCCAATATAAGGCAGGCCGCGATACAGTCCGGCATCATCCATGCCATAGCCCACCAAGAACCGGCCTGGCGCATCAAACGCGTGGAAGTCGACATTGGTCTCGCCCTCAGGCGCCCAAGGCTTGCGGGCTAAGGCGCAGGTAATCACCTCGCGCGCGCCTTTGGCGAGCAAATGGTGTTTGGCAAATTCGAGCGTGCGCCCAGTGTCAAACACATCATCAATGATCAAAACGCCGCGGCCTTTGACCTGGCGCGCAATGTCGGCGCGGACAACCACCCGGCCAGAGCTCTCGCGGGCATCGCGATAGCTTTCGAGCCAGAGCGCATCGAGAATCGGATGCACGTCTAATCGGGCGAGGGCTTTCATCAGATCGCTGGTAAACGGAGTGGCGCCGATCAGAATGTTGATCGCGGTCCATTCGCCGGTCAGGCTGGGGGCCAAGCGATGAGCAAGATCATCAATTCGCGCCATCAAATCCGGTTCGGAAAGGACGGTCTCAATCTCGGGAAGGGCCATAAAGTTTACCTGTTCTCAGCGAGTGCCGTATCGGCTGGAACGAGGTCGAGTTCAAGTTCGAATGATTCAAAGGGTGGGTTTTCCACTCTTGCGGCAAAAACAGCCTGGGCGTCAGCCGGTACGGAGGAGGGCGTAATTGGCGCAAAGGCTTGCGCGACTTGTGCGCCTTGATCATCGAGCAATATCACCCGGACCAGCGGCGCAGAGACCGTCCGCCCGGACGTGTTTTGGACCGCGCCGCGGATTTCTAGGATTGGGGTTGTGCCGTCAAAGAAGCGCTCCGCTTCGGTGTCTAGAAACTCTAAGCCGAACCGGTTTACCGGCATGCCGATCGCTGCATAAGTTGTTGCCGATTCGGGCCAATGTTTCACAACCTCGCCGCGGAACAGGACCAATCCGGTGAGAATCACGACAAAGGCGGCGGCTGTTGCCGTCCACGCGCTCATCGCGGCGTTTCGGCTTTTACGCCGCCGCCGTTCGCGCACTTTTAGTCTGTAAGTCTCATGAGCGCCCAGCGCGTTGGCGCCTTCATTCGCGCCTTCGGGCCCGACAAACCAGGAATGGCCGCAGGTTGCGCACTTTACCGTTCGGCCGCTTTCGCCAATGGTGGCGTCGTCCGCGAAGTATTGGGTCTCGCATTCCGGGCACGTAAGGATCATGGCTTGGACATTCGCGCAATTTTTAGGAATAGTCGATATGCCCTAAAGCCTATTGCTGAAGGATGAACATGACTCGCTTTCGACCTGATCTTAGCGATGAGCCCGCAGTCCGCCTGGACGGGGTGAGTTTGACCTATGAACGCACTGGGGAAGTGTTGACCGAGCTCGACTTGGTGTTGCGCCAAGGCAGTTTCACATTTTTGACCGGTCCGTCTGGGGCAGGGAAGTCGTCCTTGCTGAAGCTGATGTATTTGGCGCATGGGCCGACGCGCGGCGCCATCCGTCTTTTTGGGCGGCAAACCCATGAGCTGAAACGCAAGCAGTTGGCGGCGATGCGGCGCCGAATTGGGGTCGTGTTCCAAGAATTCCGGCTGCTCAATCATCTGACCGCATTTGAGAATGTTGCCCTGCCGCTGCGTGTCGCCGGGCAGAAATCTGACCAATACAAAAACGAAGTCATCGACCTGCTTCGCTGGGTTGGTTTGGGCGAACGAGTGGATGCGCCAACGCCATCGCTCTCAGGCGGTGAACAGCAGCGTGTGGCAATTGCGAGAGCCCTCATCAATAAGCCAGATCTGCTCATCGCGGACGAACCGACCGGCAATGTTGATCCTGAAATGGGCCGGAAAATTCTGCGCCTATTTGCGGAGCTGAATAAGCGCGTCGGCACGACCATCTTGATTGCAACACATGATCTAGACCTCATTCGCGAGTTTGATGTCCCGGTCTTGCGCCTGAATGACGGACTATTGGTGCGGGATGTCGAGTATGGAGCCGCGCAATGAGCCGCCGCGAGTCACCCCTTCTGCCCGCCAGCGACGCCCGCGAAGCTGCGCTTTTCTTTGTCATTGGCGCGCTGTGTTTTCTCGCTGCGCTCGCTGCTCTCACCACACGCGGCACCTATAAAGCCGCCGAAGCGTGGGGGGCGCAGATTGAAGGCGATATTACGGTGGTTATGCGCGACACGGACCGGCGCACAGCGGAACAGCTTGCTGATCGAACCGGCGCGCTGGCCAATGTTTTTGAAGCGCGCGTTCTAACCCGCGAAGAGGTTGAAACGCTGCTGGAGCCAAGCCTTGGCCCGGGCGGGATGCCAGATGGCTTGCCCATCCCGATGCTGATGGTCGTACAAGCGGACATGGCGGTCGGGGATCCCAGTGATGATATAAACCGCCTGCTTGATGAGTTTGGCGTTGATGGCGATGTAGCAGGCAATGCCGGCTATGCGGATAATGTTCGCGGCGCTTTAGGGGTTTTGCGATTGGTGGCACTCTCGATTGTGGCGCTGCTTTCGGCGACAGCGATCGCGGTGATCGCCTTTGCCACTCATGCTGCTCTTTTGGCGCGGCGGGATATTGTCGATGTGTTGCACCTGTCAGGGGCAGAGGACCGCTATATTGCGGGCTTGTTTGAACGCCGGTTCTGGATCTTGGCGCTGCAAGCTGGGCTTGGTGGCGCGGTCGCCGCTTTGATGGTCACCGCCCTGATTGTGTTTACCGGCAGCGGCTCGCAAGGCGTGGAATCGCAACTTTTACCGCGGCTCAGCTTGGATTTTTGGGACATTGTTATCCTTTTGGTGACCCCGATTATGGCAGGACTTGCCGCTCGAATGGCCGCGCGATTGACGGTGCTGGCATCGCTTAAGGAAACACTGTGAACGCAATCCGGTCGTTTATTTATGTGATTTGGCTGTATGGCTGGATGGCGGTGCTCGGCATTCTGGCTTTGCCGACTCTATTCCTGCCGCGCGGTGCGATCTTATGGGTCATTCGCCTCTATGCGCGCACGGTCGTGCTCGGCCTGAAGTGGATTTGCGGCGTTCACGTCGAATTTCGCGGACTGGAGCATGTATCGGGTGGCCCGCTTCTGATTGCTGGGAAACATCAGGCCATGCTGGATGTGTTTGTTCCTTTTTTGATTTTTGATGACCCTGTCCTGGTTATGAAACGCGAGCTGCTTTGGTATCCGGCGCTCGGTTGGTATGCGATGAAAACGCGTATGCTGGCGATTGACCGGGCGGGCGGCGCGAAGACGATGCGCAAAATGCTCGCCGCCGCGCAGGCTCGTGTGGTCGGGGAAAGCCGGCAAATGCTGATCTATCCGGAAGGTACGCGCAGCGATCCTGGGGCCGCGCCGGACTGTAAGCCCGCGGGCGTGCGCGCCTTTTATAAGACACTGGACGTTCCAATGCTGCCACTGGCGACCAATTCCGGTCTGTGCTGGCCTGCTCATGGCATGGTGCGGACACCGGGTAAGGTTGTTTATGAAGTCCTGCCGCCGATCACGCCAGGCATGAACCCCAAAGCGATGCTGGCTGAGCTAGAAGCGCGATTGGAAGCGGGCAGCGACCGGTTGCTTGATGAGGGGCTCGCCGCTCAAGGCCGGACACGCGCGGACCTTAAATGACGGCGCCCCGCGAAGCAGTGTTGCGCGCGGCGTGTGAAGCGCTCGCGGCAACCGATCCAGAATTAAAACAGGCCTATGGCAAGGTGGATTTGCCGAACTGGCGTGGCCGTCCCGCTAATTATCAAAGCCTCGCGCAAATTGTCGTCTATCAACTGATCTCGACCAAAGCGGCCGATGCGATTTGGGGACGGGTGTGCGCCCGCCACACAGAGCTAACGCCGCGCGCGGTGCTTGCAGATGATCCAGAGCGCTTGTTGGCCTGCGGTCTGTCCCGACCGAAACTCGGCCATCTGATTGCAATCGCCGAAGCGGTCCAATCGGGCGTGCTCGATTTTGACGTGCTGGCGCAGATCCCGATTGATGCGGCCCGGAAAAGGCTGGTCTCTGTTCGCGGGATAGGGCCTTGGACGGCGGAGACCTTTTTAATGACGGCGCTTGGCCATTTGGACGCGTTTCCGCATGGCGATGTCGGCTTGATGGAAGCGCATAAACGTTTGTCAGGTGCGGAAGCGCGGCTGTCTGCGAAGGCGTTTTCCGAGCTCGCAGACGGCTGGCGTCCGCATCGCGCCGTGGCGGCGCACCTCCTATATGATTGGCTCCACTCGGTCCGCGATTGAGCGATTTTGGCCGTGTGCTGCCCAAAGAAATTCGCGTTTTGATTTGACCTGGACGGCCAAAGCGGCTGTCATATGATCGTTACAGCGAATCAGTAAGGCTGTGCACACACTAAAAGGAGCGCCCGCTTTCAAGACGAAGGTTCGATACCCGACCGCCCTCATGACAGAGAGATTTTGTCATGGCTGAGGTTCTTTCCGCCCCGCCGAATGGCCGCCCAGCTCTTGTTTTGAACGCGGACTACCGTCCACTATCCTATTATCCGCTCTCGCTCTGGCCGTGGCAGGACGTTGTAAAAGCTGTGTTTCTCGACCGGGTCGATATCATTGCTGAATATGATCATTATGTCCGCAGCCCGAGCTTTGAAATGCGCTTGCCATCGGTCATCGCTTTGCGGGAATTTGTCCGGCAGGACCGGGTGCCAGCTTTCACGCGTTTCAATGTGTTTCTGCGTGACGGGTTTAAGTGCGTCTATTGCGGTTCGCCAGATGATTTGACCTTTGATCACGTGATCCCGCGCTCGAAAGGTGGCCAGACCACTTGGGAGAATATTGTCGCGGCATGCTCGCCCTGTAATCTCAAAAAAGGCGGGCGGATGCCAAAGGATTGCGCGATGCATCCAAACCGCAAGCCAGAGCGCCCCAGCAATTATTATTTGCAGGAAATGGGACGTAAATTCCCACCGCATCACCTACACGAGACGTGGATGGACTATCTCTATTGGGATATCGAACTCGACCGCTAAAAAGCCTGATCACCGCTTGCTTGTGAAGTTTCATTAAGTTTGCCAAACTCCACCTCGGAGAGAGGGATTGGTTTTATGTGGCAAGTGCTGCGATCCATATCGGATACGCTTGGCGTTGGGTTTTTGATCATGCAATTGATCAAGCTGATCGGCATGGTGTTCACACTGATTGGTCCGCTAAAGTTTATCTCTAGCTTGTTTGCGGGCATCTTTCCGCTGATTGCGAATTTCTTCAAAATCTCGTTCGGTTGGACAATTAACGGGCTCGACGTGATGGCCATTGCCATCGCGGTGTCAGGAACGCTTATCGTCTGGTCCTCCGTCGCCCGTGAAGAGGCGATGGGCACCAAATATATCTTTCGATTCTTCCTGATTCCGTATGCGTTTTTGGTGATCTTGTTCGCAATTGCGGTGCAGGTCATCACACCGATTGTTGAGATCAATCACTTCAATTCCCAGTGCAAATCAGGCGTCGAGAACGTCTCCTTCTATGGCAGCTCATGCGCAGAAATGACGGGCCAACTGATGATGTGGGATGATACTTTTGGTGAAGGGACTGAGCCGCCGCCTACTGTGGATCCAGCTGCTCCCGATACATCAACCGTGCCGCCAGAGGTCGAAAGTGGTGACGAAGCAGGGCTGAGCTTCTTTCTCGCTATCGCGTATCTGGCGGGAATCCTGCCTTTGATCGCGCTATTTGTGTTCTTTTTCAAACGTTTGTCGGTGAACAAATTGCTGAAACGCGTGGTGATTGCCGGGGGGTCTGCCGCCGGATTGGCGATCGCCTCAGCTGCCTATGCGTCGGTGTTTGGCTAGGCCTCGCCGCGGGCGCGAAGCCAAATCAACAAGAGCGGAATCCAGATCAATGATAGGGTCAGCATGCCTTTGACGGCTTGATAGCCGACCCACCACCAAAAAAATTGTTTCTTGTTCGCATTGAGCCAAGCGATTCCCGCGCGTAGGCGCGTGATAGGGCCATTGCCCATCTTGGGTTCCGGCGTTTGATCAGTCGACATTTGGGGGTCTGGCCCCAGCTTGGCGTAAGCGCTTTTCGAGCAGCGGCAACAGATCGGAATTACTCGCAAGCACCGATCCTGAAACCAATGGATCACCTTTGCCGTTTAGTTCGGTGACTGCGCCACCCGCCTCTCTGACCAAGACCATTCCAGCGGCGATATCCCAGGCCTTAAGATGACTTTCCCAAAACCCGTCAAACCGGCCAGCCGCCACCCACGCCAAGTCCAAGGCCGCCGAACCATAGCGACGGATGCCTGCGACGCTGCGGGTCATGACTTGGATCTCACGCGCGAAGCGATCGTGATATTCCTCAGATTTACCAACCCACGGCGTTCCTGTGGCGATCACCGCTTCCTCCAGTTTGTTTCGCCCGCCGACGCGAAGTTTGCGCTGGCCAAGCCAAGCGCCGCGTCCGGTTTCGCCCCAGAAGATTTCATTCTTAGCGACATCATAAACGACGCCAGAAAACAGTTTTCCTTCGCGTTCCAGCGCAATCGACACAGCGTAGTGCGGCTGCCCGTGAAGAAAGTTCAAAGTCCCATCCAGAGGGTCGACAATGAATTTATTGGTCTTGTCACTTCCCTCAACAATGCCACGTTCCTCCATCACGAAGCCATAACCAGGACGGGCCTTGGTTAGATGCTCATAGATGATGTCTTCGGCGCGGTGATCGGCATTTGAGACAAAATCCGCCGGGCCTTTTTTGGACACTTGCAGAAACTCGACTTCACCGAAATCGCGGGCCAGCGAACGCCCCGCTTTGCGAGCCGCTTCAATGATCACATTGCCGAGCGCTGAGGGTTTAGACATGTCTGAAGGGCCTTAATCAGCGCGGCGCAAATATGTGCGGTCTTCGGTCTGCACGACAATCCGCTCGCCAACACCGATGAAAGGGGGGACGGTGACGCGCACGCCATTGTCGCAAGTGGCTGGTTTAAAGCTATTTGCTGCTGTCTGGCCTTTGACGACGGGTTCAGTGTCTTCAACTGTCAGCGTGACCTGCTGCGGCAGCGCGACGCCAATTGGCGTGTCGCCATAGAATTCGATTTCGACGGTCATCCCGTCCTGTAGAAAATCGCCATCATCACCGACAAAGTCTTTTTGAAGCTCGATTTGCTCGAATGATTCCTGATCCATGAAGGCATAGGCTTCGCCAGCATCATAGAGGAATTGAAAGTCTTTTTGCTCGAGGCGAACGCGCTCGACGGTTTCATTGGCTCGGAACCGTTCATTGGCTTTCGAGCCATTGAACAGATTGCGCATTTCAACCTGATTGAACGCGCCGCCTTTGCCTGGCTTCACGTGGCTGCACTTCATCGCGCGCCAGACGCTGCCATTATACTCAATCACCATATTGGGTTTGATTTCGTTGCCGTTGATTTTGGCCATGTGACGTCCTCATCAGTAGAGCGCGCGGGGTAGCGGTGACGGGCGCTTTGGTCAAGTTTTGTGGACAGACCGCTCCGCTTGAGGTTGAATATGCTAAATTGCTCAATACGGAGGGGTAATCATGGGCATGATTTCTGGTTTTCTGAGTTTTGAAAAATCCATGGGCGAGACGTTGACGCGGATCCTCTATTATCTTGGGATTGTTGGCATCCTGTGGCATGCGGTTCGCCGGTTTTGGTTCTGGCTGACCTATCTCGACAATGATTGGGATACAGCGCTCTGGGGCATGATTAAAACGCCGATAGGCGCCATCATTGCGATCTTGGTGCTGCGCGTTGTGGCTGAATTTGTTCTTGCGCATTTCCGCATGGACAAATCGCTGCACGACCAAGTGACGGGCCGCGCCGCGCCTTCAAAATCGGACTAGATTTTCGAAGCGGCCATCGCATCATCAATCACGCGATTGAACATTGCGACCGCGGCGGCGGGACCATCTTGGTGGTCCCACACGCCGCTGGAAACCGCCAAGAAATCTGCGCCCGCTGAAACCAGCGGCCCAGCATTGTCCAATGTGATCCCGCCAATCGCCACACAAGGCAGGGTCAGGAACATCTGGCACCAGGTTAGAATTTCAGGGTCGGCCGGCGTCGTATCGGCCTTAGTTTGGCTGGGGTAAAATGCTCCAAACGCGACATAATCGGCCCCAGCTTCACCAACGATCATCGCGTGGTGACGGGAGTTTTTGCAGGTCGCCCCGATGATCATGTCTTCGCCGACAATGCTGCGGGCCTCAGAAATCTCCATATCATTCATACCGAGATGGACGCCGTCAGCTTCGAGCGCCCGGGCCAATTGCGGGCTGTCATTGATGATCAGCGCAATATGCTCGGCGAGGCAAATGCGTTTGACCGCTTGCGCCAGTTCGCGCGTCGCTGCGGTATCAATCTCATCGCCTTGTTTCAGTCTGATCTGTAGGCTGGCTATGTCGCCGCCTTGTATAGCGGCGCGGAACTGATCCACAAATGCCGGAATGTCCGCAATCTGCGGCGGCGTGATCAAATAGAGGCGCGGGCGTTCGCGTTGCGGATCGGACATGATGGCTGGGTTTGCGCTCAACTTGACCTATTCGTCAAGATTTTCGGTCGGTTCCGGTCAACCAATTGGTGAGTTTTCGTGCGCTCGGCCCCCAAATCAGGGCGGCGAACCAGGCAACTGGATAGGCCAGGCTCCAAGCAATAAGCCAACGCTCCCCAAGCCCGGAATCGATTCCAGTGTTCACCATGGTCACAATCAGCGCCACCAAAGCGCTCATCCCGCCCGAGAGGAGACCGGTGTGGATTAGCCGCCAGATGAGAGATTTTGGTTCGCTACGCATCGCGGATCAACTTTTGCCTAATTTTTTTAATGCTTTAGGTTACCATGACAGGGCGTGTTGAATACCGAAAACACCCGGCACATGGTTTGCAAACTTCTGACTTGTAAACGTGCGGCGTTGGTTTTTGATCGCGGTGTGGGAATTGAGTTCCAGGATCTCGGCATGCCTTGCGAGCTGCCGCGTTTTATCGTTCTGGAGGCTCCAACTTTGGGGATATAAGTTGAACAAGTTGAAAAAAGCCAGTGAAAGCAGGGGCCTCGACGGAGGTTACACGCACGCAGCTGCGCCGAAAATCAGGCTGTTCAATGCTAAATTTAGCCCGAATTTAGGCGACGGATTGCTTTCTGAGTGCTTGGAAGAGGGACTCATCAACTTGGGCGCAGATCGGGACACTTGGTCGATCGATCTCGCTCAAAGGCTAGCCTATGGCGATGAGATGGCGGGCCGAGCACTAATCATGTCGGTGCTTGAAAAAATGCCCACGCGGGTGCGCCGCAACGCCATTCGCATCCCTTTAGCGATTAAATCCGCGCAAAGCTGGCGTCCTCACTATGCTAGCTCATTGCACGGCGCCAATGCGGTTGTGATTGGTGGCGGAAACTTATTGTCTGACATCGACCTCAATTTTCCCACCAAACTGTCACTCGCGGTTGAGGAAGCGGAGAAACTTGGTCTGCCAAGCTTTATCTATGCTGCTGGGGTTGCCAGCGATTGGAGCCCTCGCGGCGAAGCGATGATCAGAGCGGCATTTCGCAAGCCGAACGTGAAAGGGGTTTTTGTTCGCGACGTTGAGTCAAAAGAACAATGGGACACCCGGTTTGGAGAAGCGACAGGTCATCAAGCGCTGGTCGTACGGGATCCTGGCCTACTGGCGCAGCAAGTCTATGACTTGCCCGTCCGGTCTCAATCTAAACCGGCGACCGGGCCGCGCCCTGTGCTCGGGCTGGGGATTATGAGCCATGTGGCGATCAAGTATCACTCCGCGCTTACCCCATCACGTGACTATCTTGACCAATGGTATGTTGATGTCGCGCGGGAAGCGATCAAGCAAGGTTTCCATTTGAAAGTGTTCACAAATGGAAGCCCCGAAGATCGAACGTATGCGGCTGATTTGTATGATCGTATCCGAGCGCTGGGTGATGAAACCGTCCTCTCCTTCCCGACCGCAAGCAATCCAAAAGAGCTGAGCGGCATCATTTCGGAGCTTGATGTGTTAATCGCGTATCGCATGCACGCCGTGATTGCTGCCTATTCACTGGGAGTGCCGGCGATTGCCTTGGCATGGGACCGAAAACTCTCCTCGTTTATGAAATCTGTTAACCGAGAAGAATGGCTATACGATGTGCAATCCATTCCGGCGGCAGAATGCGTTTCGCTGGCGCTGAAAGCGAGCGAAGACGGAATACCGGACGAACACAGGCTGAAAGTGCTAAGCGACGCGCGCGATGGGATCAAACAACTCTATTCCAGCATCACAGCCAGCCTTCAGAACTAACCGCCAGCCAAGAAAAAGGCGGCCCGAGGGAAGAGCCGCCTTTTCCAAACATGTCTTGATTGGGCGTTAGCCGGCGCAAGACGCGTCATAGATGCTGTCAATTGTGCCCGCCAGCAGAGAATCGAAATCGCTGTCGCTTTGTTTGGCTGACAATCCTTCGGTAAGCGCGCGGGAGAAGCTTGCAATCATGCCGGTATTCTCACAGAGGCGGCGATTGGCTTCGTCGCGGCTATATCCACCAGACAGTGCAACGACGCGCATTACGCGCGGATGGTCGACGAGGGTTTTGTATTGGTTGCTTTTTTCCGGCAGGGACAGTTTCAGCATGACCTGTTTGTCAGCCGGCACGGTGTCGAGCTGTTTGGTAATCTCCGCCAAGAGCAGATCTTCGGCGGCCGCTTTGTCAGCGATCGTGATATTGATCTCTGGCTCAATAATCGGGACCAGGCCGTGGCTGAGGATCTGTAGACCCACTTGGAATTGCTGGGCAACATTCGCCGCAATGCCTTCGGCGTTGGCAGCATGGATAACTGAACGCATCTTGGTGCCAAAGATGCCGTTTGCGACTGCGCGTTCGAGCAGCGCATCAAGCTCTGGCATCGGGTTCATGAGTTGAACCCCGTTTTCTTCAGGCGCGAGGCCTTTGTCGACTTTCAAGAACGGAACAACGCCGCGCTTTTCCCAAAGGAATTTGGCCGTCGGCATGCCGTCAATCTGACCGTCCATTGTGCGCTCAAACAGAATAGCGCCCATGACTTTGTCGCCAGTAAAAGCCGGTGATTTGACGATGCGGGCGCGCATTTCGTGAATGAGGCCGAACATTTCTTCATCATTCGACCACGCGTCATCTTCGATGCCGTAAAGCTTAAGCGCTTTTGGCGTCGATCCACCCGATTGATCAAGCGCAGCAACAAAGCCGTCTTTCTGAGCCGCTTGCTGCGTCATGTGTTGATTCACCATCTTAAAGGTCCCTTTCAAGATAGAAAAAAGGCTGGCAGCGTTTTGCGACCAGCCCGGATTGGTTAGTTGTGTATGAAACTGACACCGCTGTCTTTTTGGCGGCCTCTGCTTCCGTGAACATATCGGTCCAGCGGAAGAAGAATTTTGACGTCATTTAGTTGCCTTTGAGCGCCTCGACACCAGGAAGAGGCTTGCCCTCCATCCATTCAAGAAACGCGCCACCTGCAGTGGAAATATGTGTAAAGTCCTGTGCCACATTGGCGTGATTAAGAGCGGCCACTGTGTCACCGCCGCCAGCAACAGCGATGAGACTGCCAGATTTGCACCGCGTGCCAGCGGCTTGGGCCGCTTGAACGGTAGCTTTGTCGAATGGCGTCAGTTCGAATGCGCCGAGGGGGCCGTTCCATACTAATGTCTTAGCGGCATCGAGGGCGGAGGCCAGGATTGCGACAGTTTGCGGACCTGCATCCAGGATCATCTCATCATCAGCGACCTCATCGAGGCCGCAGGTTCGGTGGGGCGCGTTGGCGGCAAAGTCTTTCGCCACAACCACATCCATTGGCAGGAGAATATCGCAGCCCGCGGCTTTTGCGTTGGCTTCGATCTGCTTCGCGGTGTCGGTCAGATCATGCTCGCAGAGCGACTTGCCGACACTGTAACCGCGAGCGGCCAAGAAAGTGTTGGCCATACCGCCGCCAATCGCAAGGGCATCTACTTTCGACACGAGGTTTTTAAGCAGATCGATCTTGGAGCTGACTTTTGCGCCGCCGACGACGGCTAGGACGGGCCGTGTCGGCGTTCCCAGAGCTGCATCAAGCGCTTTCAGCTCGGCTTCCATCAGCAGACCAGCACAAGACGGTAAGAGACGAGCAATGCCTTCGGTTGAGGCATGGGCCCGGTGCGCTGCGGAGAACGCGTCATTGCAATAGACATCGCCCAGGCTGGCTAAGAAGCCGGCCATTTTCGGGTCATTGGCTTCTTCCATCGCGCTGAATCGTGTGTTCTCGACCAGAATGACAGCATCTGCGGGCGTGGCATCGATCGCAGCGCGGTCTGGACGTTCTACGAAAGTGACTGGCTTTCCCAGAGCTGCTTCCAGCGCGGGAACCGTTACGCGTAGCGACATGTCCGGGTTTGGCTGCCCTTTTGGGCGCCCGAAATGGGCTAGCAAGACGGGCTTGCCGCCCTTTTCCAGGATCTTCAGGATGGTTGGTGCGACTTTGTCGATCCGGGTGGTATCGGTCACGCGCCCATCCTCGACGGGCACGTTGATATCGATCCGGGTGACGACGACTTTCTCAACTAGGTCGAGATCGTCGAGGGTCTTAAAGTCTGCCATCAATCGCGATCCTTACAGGAATTTCGCCATAGCGAGGGCGGTGTCGCTCATCCGCGTGGCAAAGCCCCACTCATTGTCGTACCAAGACAAGACCCGAACCAAAGTGCCTTCGGTGACATTGGTACCGTCGGCTGCGAAGGTTGAGCTGTGAGCGTCATGATTGAAGTCAGCGCTGACCAGTGGCGCGTCTGAATATCCAAGGACACCCTTCATTGGGCCGTCAGCTGCAGCTTTAATCGCGGCGTTGACTTCTTCGACGCTGGTTTCGCGACCCGCATCAAAGACGAGGTCGATCATCGACACGTTCGGGGTCGGTACGCGAACCGCAGAGCCGTTCAGCTTGCCAGCAAGTTCTGGCAGGACCAGGCCAACCGCTTTCGCGGCGCCGGTTGAGGTTGGGATCATTGAGCTGGCTGCAGCGCGCGCCCGATACAGATCCTTATGCATCCGATCGAGGGTCGGCTGGTCGCCGGTATAAGCATGAACCGTGGTCATGTAACCGCGCTCGATACCGACTGTGTCGTTTAGAACTTTTGCGACCGGCGACAGGCAGTTGGTGGTACAAGATGCGTTCGAGACGACCAGGTCGTCAGCTGAGAGCGTGTCATCATTGACGCCGAACACGATTGTCTTGTCGGCGCCGCCTGCTGGGGCAGATACGAGAACACGTTTAGCGCCAGCTTCGAGGTGCGCCGCTGCTTTTTCTTTAGACGCAAAGATGCCGGTACACTCAAAAGCGATATCAATGCCCATGTCGCCATGCGGTAGCTCAGCCGGGTTGCGGATGGCTGTGCACTTAAAAGCGCGATCGCCAACGCGAATCATATCGCCGTCAACCGTGACCTCTTGGTTCAGTTTGCCGTGCACCGTATCATACTGAAGCAAGTGCGCATTGGTTTCGACAGGACCGAGATCGTTGATCGCAACAACTTCGATATCCTTACGATCGTGTTCGATGATAGAGCGCAGGACCAAACGACCGATACGGCCAAAGCCATTGATTGCGACGCGAAGAGCCATAGTGAAACCTCTTTTGCCAAGATGCTGAATTTGTGGGGTCTTTAGACGCAAGATCGGCGCCAGTCTAGCGTGTCAGACGGGCGCATCTCACCTGATTACGCTGTCACAATAGCGTCGCTATCAAGTCGAGGAGATTCCCTCTTCGATCAGCGCTCTTCGAGCATAAACCCATGGCCGGTCGCAAACCGCAATATTGCATAGAGAAGCAAGCCAACCGGTCCGAAGACATAAGACCCTAAAATGCACGGAATGGTTTGCCAATGCGCGATGCCGCGGCGCTGCGCATCGCGCGCGATCCATGCACCGACAAAGAGATCAAACACCAAATAATGCGACCAGCCGACCAAAACGCCATTCGGGTGATCGAAGAGTGCCTGGACGCCGCTGAAAGAGAACCCAGCGTCCGGATCAGACAGTCCGAACGCCATCGCCCCAATTAAAAGCGTCGCATAGATGGCGCCAATTAGCACCGGCCACAGCATAGAGTGGACGGCCGCTTTTGTGATTTTCGCTCGCGGCAGAAAGATCAACAGAGCCCATGCCGGCATTACCAGAACATTGATTGCTGAAAATCCGGTTTCCCAGGTCATTCCTTAAGCCCTCTTATTTTTCTTTCTTCTGAGATTCATCGGGGGTGTTCATCCAATCCGTGAACTGTTCCCAATCGATCCATGTTTTCTTTTTGCGTCTGAGCTTTTGCCAAAAGCGGCGGCGTTCGGGCGTCGGAAGCGGTTGCAGGTTTTCCAAGAAGGCGAGGGCAACTGAGCGCCAGCTATAACCCTCTGCATAGGTGCGGCAGGTCTCGCGGTCCAATTCGAGACAAGCCTTCGCGCCCGACGCGAGGTCGCCGCCAACCGGGGTAATTGTTCCTGCATTTGAACCTGGAATGACGTCTTTCGGACCGGTGGCTTCAAAAGCGGCGACCGGTGTGCCAGAGGCCATAGCTTCGAGGACAACCAGGCCGAACGTATCGGTGAGGCTTGGAAAAACGAACACATCGGCGCTGGCATAATATTTCGCGAGATCTTCGCCAAACCGGGCGCCCAGGAAGGTGACTTCTGGATATTTCTTTTTCAGGCTGTCCAGCGCTGGGCCGTCTCCGATCACGACTTTCGATCCCGGCAGGTCCAACTCAACAAAAGCTTCGATATTTTTTTCGACGGCGACGCGTCCAACATTTAGGAAGATCGGACGCGGCAGGTTGTTAAATGGATCATCCGTCGTGCCTGCCTCGATCCGGCGCGACGGGTGGAACAGCTCGGTATCAACGCCGCGGGTCCAAGCGACCAGATTGATGAAACGTTTCTCGCGGAGCTCTTCGACCATGCTCGGCGTCGGCACCATGACTTTGCCAGAATATTTGTGAAACCAGCGCACAAAGCTGTAACCCGTCGCGGTCGGGATCGGCATCCTGGCCGACACATATTCTGGAAACCGCGTATGATAAGCGGTCGAGAAGGGGTGTTTGATTTTCAAACACATTTTCCGGCCCGCCATGCCGAGCGTGCCTTCAGTGACAATATGGATGGCATCCGGCTCGAAAGCCTCAAACCGTTCTTTGATGCGACGCTCAGCAAACAAAGCGAGCTTGATCTCGGGATAGGTCGGCAGGGGCATGGTCTGAAAGCCCTCGCCGGGATGGATCACATCAAACTCATGACCTTCGGCTTCCAGCTCAGCGATCACGCGCTGCATGGTGCGAACCACGCCATTCACCTGCGGCTCCCAGGCGTCCGTGACGATCATTATGCGCATGTAGCAGCTCCTCGTCGCCCCGTTGACGATTGCATAGAAGTTCTAGGGAGCCGCGCTCGCGGCGTAAAGGCGAGGATGGTCGGGAACTGCATTCGCTGAGGGTTACTCGCTGCTGCAAGGTCGAAAGGCGAAGTCACGAGGCTTACTATCATCGATCTTGGAGATCCTAGCGCGCAGATGAGCGCCGTCTCGATAATAGTGAATCTTTTGCGGATAATCGTGCGCGGCATTGGCGAAGGTTACGGATTGAACTTCGATCTCGATGGCCGGAAAAGCGGACGGTCCGGTGCCGCGCGGATAGGCGTTGAAAGTGGGCGTCTCGCCGGGATCAACGCGCATCTGTTCAAAGAAGACCGCGTGGCCTTCATGATACACAACAGAATAGCCAAACAGGTAGCCGCCTTCAGACACCGACCAGATCTCTCGCGTGTCCCCTTCTTCACTTTGCCAGCACCCTGTCAGCCAATCCAGTTGATTCGCGTTTTGTGGAGTTGCGGCGGGCGCCGAGAGGCAAGCCGACAGCAGAAACAAACTTATAGTTGAACGAATCACTTGGCGGCCGCTCCTGTCTAAATCCGAGGGTCTCCGCAGAGTATTCAGGGCGCCGACCAGTGCAATCGCTATATGCCGGGCCTTCGAACCGTGCACCTACTAGATGTAGTAGGTGGTGGTTTCGTCTTCGTCTGATTGTGTCGTGAATCCCAAGATCGCTACACGCGTGGTTCGTTAAAAAATTCAAGCCGTTTGGTAAGGAATTTTTTTTCAAAGAAAGCAGTGCCCTTGCAGCCCCAATTGGGACGGGCGTGGGGGCGATGAATTAACTTCTCATTAACCACTTATCCACCGCCAAAATGACGTTTTTGAGACGCCCGCTGTTGACCTCTCATTAACCTTGGAGGCACAATATGTTGTGTGAGGGCTGATTTGAAACACCGTATATGGCGGTTTTCTGATTAATACCTATATGTGACGGGCCTTATGCAAGGGGTAAGAGACTATGGCAGGCACTAATAACGCGACGATCGCAAAACAGGCTAAATCTAAGGACGTGCAATCCGGCGCGCCAGAATTGCGAGTCGTACCGAGCGTTAAGATCGACCGGTCTCGCGACGCGCTGCTCACCGAGTTCGGAAAAGTTACCCTTGAGGACCGCTATTTGCTGCCTGGAGAATCTTATCAGGACATGTTTGCACGTGTGTCTGAGGCCTTCGCGGACGACGCTGATCATGCCCAACGTCTCTATGATTATATGTCGAAACTTTGGTTCATGCCGGCGACGCCTGTCCTGTCAAATGGCGGCGCAGACCGCGGCCTGCCCATCTCTTGCTTCCTGAACCAAGTCGGCGACAGCTTGGACGATATTGTCGGCACTTGGACTGAGAATGTTTGGCTCGCGTCTAATGGCGGCGGCATCGGCACCTATTGGGGCAATGTTCGCTCGATC
Source organism: Hyphomonas sp. ske169 (assembly GCF_056850855.1). NCBI lineage: Bacteria > Pseudomonadati > Pseudomonadota > Alphaproteobacteria > Hyphomonadales > Hyphomonadaceae > Hyphomonas > Hyphomonas sp. ske169. The sequence continues at coordinate 2,246,837 of NZ_CP096146.1, forward strand.
GGTGAGAAAGTCGGCAATAGCGGCCAAACCAGCGGCATCATTCCCTTCATTCGCGTGATGGACTCTTTGACCCTGGCGATTAGCCAAGGCTCACTGCGCCGCGGTTCCGCGGCGTGCTATTTGGACGTCCACCACCCGGAAATCGAAGAGTTCCTGGAAGTCCGTAAGCCCTCTGGCGACTTCAACCGGAAATCTCTGAACCTGCACCACGGCATCAATATCACCGATGCGTTCATGGAAGCGGTGAAGAATGATGAAGAGTTTGAGCTCTTGTCTCCGAAATCAGGTGAGCCGCTGCGCAAAGTGAATGCGCGTAAGATTTGGCAGAAAATTCTCGAGCTGCGTATTCAAACCGGCGAGCCATACTTGCTGTTCACTGACACCGTGAACAATGCGATGCCGGCCCACCAGCGCCAGCTTGGCCTGAAAGTGACGCAATCTAATCTCTGCTCCGAGATTACGCTGCCAACTGGCGTCGATCATCATGGTGAAGATCGTACAGCGGTTTGCTGCCTGTCTTCGATTAATGCAGAGAAATTCTTTGAGTGGAGCAAAGACGAGCTCTTCCTCGAAGACGTTTATCGCTTCCTGGATAATGTGCTTCAAGACTTTATCGATCGCGCGCCACCAGAAATGGCCCGCGCGGTATATTCTGCAAAGCGCGAACGTTCTGTCGGGCTCGGCCTAATGGGCTTCCACTCTTTCCTCCAATCGCTCAATCTCCCGATGGAGAGCGCGATGGCGAAAGTTTGGAATGAGAAACTGTTCAAACATATTCGCCAAGGCGCTGATGCGGCGTCGGTCAAGCTCGCCAAAGAGCGCGGGCCTTGTGAAGATGCTGCCGAAGCTGGCATGATGGCGCGTTTCAGCCACAAAATGGCGGTCGCGCCGACGGCCTCAATCTCGATCATTTGTGGCGGCACCAGCGCCGGCATCGAGCCAATCCCGGCCAATGTTTACACGCATAAGACGCTGTCCGGGTCGTTCACGGTCAAGAATAAGTATCTTGAGCAAATGCTAGAGGAAAAAGGTCAGAACACAGATGAGGTGTGGACCTCTATTCTCGAACATGAAGGATCGGTTCAGCACTTGGATTGCTTGGACGAGCACGAGAAATCGACATTTAAGACCGCGTTTGAAATTGATCAGCGCTGGATCATTGAACATGCGGCCGATCGCACGCCTTATATTTGTCAGGCGCAGTCGCTGAACGTATTCCTTCCGGCCGACATCAATAAGTGGGACCTGCACATGCTGCACTGGACAGCTTGGGAGCGTGGTGTGAAGTCGCTTTATTATTGTCGCTCTAAGTCCGTGCAGCGCGCGAGTTTCGCCGGGGCGGACGAAAAAGAAGCCAGTATGAGCGGGATGGATGTTCCGAATACCGACTATGACGAGTGCCTCGCCTGTCAGTAAACGAGCTCAATTAATCAATCAAAACCCCGTCAATTTGGCGGGGTTTTTTCGTTTTAGGCGCCTACTTGAGACGAAAACAGCTCTGTTTTCGCTCTCCAATAATGTGTTCTTCGGGCGACTTTAGCCCAAAAACGCGCAAATTTTCGGCAAAAATGAAGATTAAACTGGCCTGAGTTAACATTGTTTCACGGGTCAAGTTGGACCCAGATGGCTAATAAATACGGGCATGATCACGTTTCTGTGATCCGCAAAAGCTTAATAGAGAGGCGCGCAATCGGATTTTGGGACGTCAAACGTTCATGTTAAGGTAAGGATGATCAGTCAGCTTCTTAGGGGACCACGGAGCTGACACGATGAGAGGCTTGAGAAGAATGATTATTGCAGGCACATCTTTGATGGCCGCGATGGCATGTCAGACCTGTATTCACGCGCAAGTGAATTCGGGACCTCAAATCGATGATGAAACTATTCTGGCCGCCAGTCGCGCCCTCGGACAACGCTCTCAGACTCGCGTCAATCTCGTCTATTCGGGAACCTTCGCAAAAACCGAAACGACGCGGCATTTCGGCTTTCAACTGCCAAAAGACACTGATCTCGGATTTAAGTTTGATAGTAGCAAACCTTTGAACTCGCGGCGGCTCTACTCTGGGGCTATTATGACGGACGTGGCGGCTGATCGGGCAGAGGCTAATCTCTCGCCTGTGCCGCGCGAACAGAGACGTTTGACCGCGGAAATCGCGCTGTCTGCGTCCTCTGAACAAACGGGCCTGGGCTTTGACGTTGGCATCGCGCCACGTGTCGAAATCACGCGTGATGGACAGTTTGCGTCTCGCCGGTTCGGGGGTGAGGTGCGCATCGGTCAGAACTTCGACAAGCGCGGCGAGCCAACCAATTCAAGCTGGTATCTGTTCGCAGGCGCCGATGGCGAAGCGTTGGTCTGGGAGCCGGATGAGCAGGGGCTTGTGGCTGTTGGAGCTATGGCGCTTCGGGACAAGGTGACCGTCGGCGATGTTCAAGCCGGCGTGACGATTGAGCGAGGCTTGGGCCAGATTTCTTTCAGCTATATTCGGCGTGAAGTCGAATATCGGGAGCGAAATCTCGGCGCCAATGAAAATCAGGACTTCGCGGGAGTGAGCTTTACCATTAAGCGCTGAGCGCATGGTTGCTCAAAGATGTATAGGAGCCGCCAGTCTGGCGGCTTTTTTTATGACCGCCGCTGGCGCGCAAGAGACAGTTAATCCGGCTTTAGAGCCGCCGCAGCCGGTTGGCGTTTGGTCTCTGACCTCTGAAAACGATCTGTTCGGCGGTACCGATCGAAACTATTCCAATGGGCTTCGCATAGAGCGCGTGCGACCGGCCAATAAAGTAACCCCGGGTTTGAATTGGGTCGCCAATCGCATTCCCTTCTTAGATCTCGACCGAACCGAATTGCGGCAAGGCTTCGCGCTCTCACACACGATTTTTACGCCCGAAGATATTGAAGCGCCGGTGCCAGATCCGGAAGACCGGCCTTATGCGGCGTGGCTCTATGCGTCTGGAACGGTGGTCGGCACGACACGACTGGGGCCGGGCGAGATGGTACAGGATGTCTTGCAGGTCAATCTCGGCGTGGTCGGCCCCTCTGCTGGCGGGCAATTTGTGCAAGAGAATTGGCATGATTTGATCCAGGCGGTCGAACCGCGAGGCTGGGACTCGCAACTCAAAGACGAGTTTGGGATCGAGATTACGGCCCAGCGGATGCGGCAGTTTGAGGGGCCAGATCTGCCTTTAGGACTAGAAACAGATTACGCTCTGCATGGCGGGGCCACGCTGGGCAATGTTCGCACCTATGCCTCGATTGGCGGAATGGCTCGGGTGGGTTGGGATCTGTCCTCTGATTTTGGACCTCCGCGCATTCGGCCCGCGCTTGCCGGGGCCGGTGTGTTTCGTCCGGGCCGACCCTTCGGCGGATATGTCTTTGCGGGCGTTGAAGGTCGCGCCATTGCCCGCGATATGTTCCTAGATGGCAATCTCTTCCGCGACAGTGCGCGGGTCGAAGACCGAAGAGACTATGGCGCCGATCTGCAATTTGGTGTCGCGCTACATCAAGGCGATGTGCAGCTCGCCTTCACCTATGTTCACCGAACCGAAGAGTTCGTCGCGCAAAGCGGACCTCAACGTTTCGGGGCTGTGTCGGTATCGATTGCGCGTTGAATTCAACGGCCCATTTTGAGGTTCTGCTTGAGGGCTGATTTCCTCCAAAACGGTTCGCCGTTGAAAGCGAAGGTCAGCAGCTTTGACCGGGCGATAAGCCAGGCTGCAACAAAGCTCAGTGCATATGTGAGCAATACCGCTAGGAGAAACTCGATCGTCGGGTCCCAAGATACGAAAATGAGATAGTATCCGAGCAGGTTGCAAATGGGATAGTGCACCAGATAGACGGTATAAGAGTATTTTGAGATGGCTTTTACGGTGGGATTAGGTTTGCCGATTTTATCGGCCAAATATCCGAATAAGAACAGCGCGATACCCGTTCCCAAACCACTTGATATGAGTTTTCGAACGATCCCCCAAACGGAATTATCAATACCCGCGCCGAGGACAAACACGGTAAACATTGTCGCCAAGACCCATACGCGCAGCGGGGTCGCGCGAAACAGGGTTGATCTTAGCTCTTCGCTGGCACCGAGCAGCAAGCCCAACATGAAAATTGGGAAGTAGGAAAATAGTGTATCTGCGTTGAGGAGAGCGATAATGGTGGGTTCAAATCCTAAGAATGATTTGAATAGATAGAAGGCTGCTTTGACGCCAAAGCTCCACAAGCTGATGGTGACCACAACCGTCCACCAGGTCGACACTTTTCTATCTAAGTCGACCAGCATTTTCGCAGTGTTGTTCAGCCACGGCATCAAAACGCCCTTGGCAAAACCCCACCACGCGATCAGCGTAAAAATTCCGAGTGTTGATAAGAACCAAAGGTGTCCGATCCAACGGCGATCAACAATGGAAAAGTCTCTGCTCAGATCCCCCAAAAATGAGGTTGTCTCAGTTGCTTTTGCCGCCGCAGCCAAGCTGGCCGCGTAAATCGTAATCGGGCTCAGGATCAAAATCCCAAAGAAAAGAGGAACGGCGATCCTAAGAAGCCGTCCGCGCGCCCAATCGTCATAACTTCTTTTGCGCAGGAGGAAGATTGAAAGGATCGAGGAGATCATGAAGAAACCAGGCATCGAAAAGACTGGAATCGCCGATAGAATCGGCGCCAGCCAGCTCGACTCCGGCGATGAGACAATCCAATCTGCCACGGGATTGTAGACATGCGCGATGTGCACCAAGACAATCAGCAGCAGCATGACTGCTCTTAATAAATCAAAATGATGGAGCCGTTGAGTGGCCGTGTTTGCTGTCGTCAAAGTGTTCATCCCCGTCCTGCAGACGCCGGATCGACTCGCAAACACCATGCCATTGCTCATGGAACAGGCCTGATTCGAGGTTAACATTCACTTTCTTGTGGGCAGGCTGTGGAGAAGTGCCGCAGATCATCAGGATACATCTTGCGTGCGGTAACGGATTTAGACACTATATGTAGTGTGATAGACATTTAAGGGGTTTGAGCATGGCCGATGGTATGGCGAAACTTCCGGGACTTTTAACACCGTCCCATTCTTACAAGCCGTTCCGCTATGCGTGGGCGTATGATTTTTGGAAATTGCAGCAACAGGTGCACTGGCTGCCCGAAGAGGTGCCGCTCGGCGAAGATTGCAAAGACTGGGTCAACAAGCTCAATGATAAAGAGCGCAATCTGCTGACTCAGATTTTCCGCTTCTTCACCCAGTCAGACGTCGAAGTCGGCGCCAATTATATGGAAAACTATATGCCGCTATTTAAGCCGGTAGAGGTCCGTATGATGCTGGCAGCGTTCTCCAATATGGAGACCGTGCACATCGCCGCTTATGCGCTTTTACTTGAGACGATCGGCATGCCAGATTCTGAGTTCTCGGCCTTCATGGAATATGAGGAAATGGCCGCGAAGCATGATTATCTCGGCCAGTTCGGCACCGAGACCGAGGAAGACATCCTCACCTCTATGGCGGTGTTTGGCGGCTTTACAGAAGGCCTGCAATTGTTCGCCTCCTTCGCGATGCTGATGAACTTCCCACGCTTCAATAAAATGAAGGGGATGGGCCAAATCGTGTCTTGGTCAGTGCGCGATGAGTCGCTGCATTGTGAGGGCATGATGAAAATGTTCCACACATTCGCCGCAGAAACGGGCGCGCTGAACACACGCGTGAAAAACCGCATCCGCGAAGCCTGCGAAACTGTGGTGCAGCTAGAAGATAAGTTCATCGAACTGGCTTTCGAAGCCGGCGAAGTTGAAGGCATGACGCCAACCGATATTCAGCAATATATCCGCTACATCGCCGATTGGCGTATGGGCCAGCTAAAGCTCGATCCGATTTATGGCGTCGAGAAACACCCGATTCCGTGGCTGACTGAGATCCTCAACGGCGTCGAGCATGCCAACTTCTTCGAAGCCCGCGCGACGGAATATTCAAAAGGCGCCACGCAAGGCGACTGGCATGGCGATAGCGGCGTTTGGTCAATGTTCGACAAGCGCAAGCCGCAGACAGTGCTGACAGGCTAGCCGGAAAGGCAACCGCAAACTTCCAAAGGCGCGGCTGGACAGTCGCGCCTTTTCTGTGTCTGCTACGCCCCAGATGAGGGAGACGAAAATGCGTAAAATTCTGATTGGAGCAGCCGGCTTTTTGGTTCTGACCGCGTGTGGCGATAGCGCCGAAGTATCGCTCAATAAGACCTGCAATGCGGTGATGGCTGATCCGGATGTGCAGCGGGATATTTTGGAAGCGAGCATCTCAGCTGAAGACTATTGTGCCTGCACAAGCAAGCAAATCTTAGCCTTACCAGACACGGCCCGCGACACCGCCATTTCCACTTTAGAGTCGATGGAAACACTAATGGCGGAGCATAATGGATCTGCAGAAGCCGCGTTCCGAGCACTATCTGAGGCGCGACGCGCGGATGATGCGACGCCTGAAGCCGAGGCGGCTTATAAGAGAATGGATGATCTCGGCGAACAGCTCGAAGACTATCTCGATCTTATGCGCGCCGCGGGCGGCGCCTGTCCCATTTAGACTTTTACGCCGCCTTTTTCCGCGTCTGCCAGGAAGGCTGCGAGGCCTTTATCGGTTAGCGGGTGATTGGCGAGGCCCTTGAGCACATTTGGCGGCACGGTCGCGACATCGGCGCCCGCCAAAGCGGAGAGTTTGACATGGTTCGCGCTGCGAATAGAGGCGGCGAGAATTTCGGTCTCGAACATGTAATTGTCATAGATGACGCGAATTTCTTCGATCAGCTCCATGCCATCAATATTGATATCGTCGAGACGCCCGATGAAGGGTGAGATATAAGTCGCGCCGGCTTTCGCTGCGAGCAGAGCCTGATTGGCGGAGAAGCAGAGCGTGACATTTACCGCCGTGCCCATATTGGCGAGCTCACGGCAGGCCCGCAGACCATCCATAGTGAGCGGCAATTTCACAGCAACATTCTCGGCAATCGCTTGAAGTTTCTTGCCTTCCGCGACCATCTCCTGCCATTCGGTGGCGACCACTTCAGCGCTGACATGGCCGTTTGTCAGGTCACAAATCTCGGCGATGACTTCTTTGAAATCGCGGCCAGATTTTGTGATCAGGGACGGATTGGTTGTGACGCCATCGATCAGGCCCGTGGCCGCCAGCTCCTTAATCTCAGTCGTGTCTGCGGTATCGACGAAGAATTTCATAGCTCAGCCTCCAAAGCCTCTTAGCAATTAGTCAGGGCGTCCGATTGAGGTGTATGAGAACCCGCGTTTGGACATGTCTTCAGGTGCGTAAATGTTGCGCAAGTCGACAACAACATCGCCGTTCAAGGATGCCTTGATTCGCGCTAAATCCAGCGCCCGGAACTGATCCCATTCGGTTAGGATCACCATCGCATCGGCGCCATCGACCGCAGCATAAGCATTGTCGGCATAGTCGATACCATCCAGCAAGTGTTTGGCCTCTTCCATCGCTTCTGGATCGAAAGCTTTGATCTTGGCGCCCGCCTCGACCAGTGCTGGAATAATATCCAGGCTTGGCGCGTCGCGCATATCATCAGTGTTCTGCTTAAAGGCGAGGCCCAACACGCCGATCGTTTTCCCGGAAACATCGCCGCCCATGGCTTTGATGATTTTGCCCGCCATGGCTTTTTTCCGCGAAGCGTTGACCTCAACCACCGTGTCGACAATGCGGACGGGCGAGTTGTGATCGTTCGCCGTCTTGGTCAAAGCCAGCGTGTCTTTCGGGAAGCAAGAGCCGCCATAGCCGGGGCCTGCATTCAAGAATTTTTTACCAATCCGCCCATCGAGACCGATGCCGCGCGAGACTTCTTGGACATTGGCGCCAACCGCTTCGCACAGATCCGCCATTTCATTGATGAAAGTGATCTTCACAGCCAGGAACGCATTCGCCGCATATTTGATCAGTTCAGAGGTCCGGCGCGCGGTAAACACGATCGGGGTCTGATTGAGGAAGAGCGGACGATAGAGCTCTTCCATCACTTCTTTGGCGCGATCGTCTTCAGTGCCGACCACGACGCGATCAGGGATCTTAAAGTCTTTGATCGCCGCGCCTTCGCGCAAGAATTCTGGGTTAGAGACAACAGCGAAATCGGCATTGGGGTTTTTCTTACGGATAATTTCTTCGACTTCGTCGCCGGTGCCGACAGGAACTGTAGATTTGGTCACAACAACCGTGAATCCAGTCATCAGCTCAGCAATCTCTTCGGCGGCGGCATAGACATAAGACAAGTCCGCATGGCCATCGCCGCGACGTGACGGCGTGCCCACCGCGATAAAGACAGCATCCGCATCGGCGATCGCGTCTTTGGCTTCGGTGGTGAAGAAGAGACGTTCTTCTTTGACGTTGCTTTCAACCAGATCATCGAGACCCGGCTCATAAATCGGCATAATGTTTTGATGCAAACGGTCGATCTTGCTGGCATCCTTATCGACGCACGTCACAACGTGTCCGAAATCAGCAAAACAGGCCCCACTTACCAGGCCGACATAGCCCGTCCCGATCATCGCTACACGCATACTAAACCCTCACAATTTGTGCCGACTCGCGCTCAGCCGGACAGGTGCATTTTTTGACTGACGCGGTCAAGCCTAGCCGTCAGCCTGGTTAGAGTTGAAAAACTTTTCGAGGTTGGAACCGTCCGGCCCGAACTTCGCCTAAGGCAACGGCTTGTTGATCCGTCATTGCGAGCGCCAAGCGATCATCAGACTCGAGATCGGCTTCGGCACGCCATTGTTCAATAATGTGCGGCAGCAGCACCACTTCGCGCCCTAGCTTCAGCGCATCGGCATCGCCGCGATCAATCTCAATCTTCGGTATATCATCCAAGATTGTCTCGAGCGGTTTCAGCGTCGCGATCAGCGCCTCTTTGTCTTCGGCCAGGGCTTCGAGGTCTGCGAGTTTAATACTGGACGGTTCGTCTAAAGCGCCAACCCGGGTACGGCGCAGCGCGCTGACATGGCCTTCGGTGCCTAACATGGCGGCAAGATCGCGGGCCATGGCGCGCACATAAAACCCTTTGCCCGAAACGACCCGCAGCGTCGCATGATCCGGATCAGGAGTGTCGACGAGCTCGGCTTCATAGACGGTGACTTGCCGGGACGGGATCTCAAACTCTTCACCGTCGCGCACCAAATCATAAGCGCGTGCGCCTTGGATTTTGATGGCGGAGTATTTTGGCGGTACTTGCTCGATGTCGCCGACAAAGCTCGGCAATGCCGCCTCGATCTGGTCGCGACTTGGACGAACATCAGACGAGGCAATGACCTCGCCTTCTTTGTCTTGGCTGGCGGTTGAGGTGCCCCACTCAATCGTGAAGACGTATTCCTTATCGCAATCCATCGCCCATTGGGCCGTCTTGGTCGCTTCCCCGAATGCAATCGGTAGAATGCCATCGGCAAGCGGATCAAGCGTACCGCCATGACCAGCCTTTTGGGCATTATAGAGGCGTTTTAAAATGCCGACGACTTGCGTTGATGTGACCTCTACAGGCTTATCAATCGCGAGCCAGCCATGCACTGGATCGCCTTTACGTTTTCTTTGGCGTCCCATCAGGGTCTCCACGCATTCTAGCTGCGGAAAGGGGCGTTCTTAGTCTTTGAACGCGCTGAAGACGTCGTCAGCGGACGGCTCGTCTGCGGCAGGTGCAACCGGCTCGCTGAAATCGACCGTTTGCTCAACCTCGTCCGCAGGTGCGAGACCTGGACCTTCCTCTTGCGCCGCGCGCTCAGCATCCATTTTCTTGCGCCGGCTCGAGGCTTTCATGATCACTTCGTCCAGCTCGATTTGAGAGCAGAGGCCAAGCGTCACCGGGTCGACCGGCTTGATGTTCTGGCTGTTCCAATGGGTCTTGTCGCGCACATTGGTGATCGTCGCTTTGGTCGTTCCGATCAGTTTCGAGATTTGCGGATCGGTCACCTCAGGGTGATTGCGGATGAACCAAGCGATGGCGTCTGGCTTATCGCCGCGGCGGGCGACTGGCGTGTAACGCGCGCCTTTACGCTTTGGTTGCGGGATATGAGCAATCTTAGAAGGCGCTGTTTTCAGACGGTAATCAGGATCTTCTTCGCCCTTTTGGATTTCTTCGCGGGTGAGCTCGCCGCCAGAGATGGGATCAACACCGCGCATATTTTCAGCGACATCGCCGTCGGCAATGCCTTTGACCTCAAGGTGGTGCAGACCGCAGAGATCAGCAATCTGATCAAAGGTCAGTGTAGTATTGTCGATCAACCAGACCGCGGTTGCCTTGGGCATCAAAATATCGGCCATGGAAAGCTCCTTGAAATGGGCGCCAGAAATGCAGCCGCCCGAGACTCGGGTCTCGGGCGGTCAGGTTTCAGGCGAGAAATTACCTAACCCTCTGCCTATAGCGGGATACGGACGATTTTGAAACCCTAACTCTGCTGCGATTCGTCAATTCTGCTGGTGCGCCCTAGCTGTTCTGGCGCGACAGCAAGATTTTTCCGATATGACCGCCTTTCGCCATATGCGCTTGCGCCGCTTCGGCTTGATCGAAAGGGTAGGTTGTATCGATCACGGGCTTGATCCCGCCGGTCAGCACAGCGGGCCAGAAACCCGCCAGGATCGCATCACGGATGCGCTGCTTATCCGCATTCGGGCGCGCGCGCAGCGTGGTTCCCGTGAGAACGAGCCGTTTCAACATAAGCGGCATCAAGTTCACTTGCACCTGGGAGCCTTGCATATAGGCGATATTGACGATCCGCCCGCCAACCTTGGCTGCGGAGATATTCTTCTGAACATAATCGCCGCCAACCATATCCAGGATGATATCGGCGCCGCCAGCATCCCGCACTACCTGCTCAAAGTCTTCGTCGCGATAATTGATCGCGATATCGGCGCCGAGCGCTTTGGCTCTCTCGCATTTTTCAGCGCTGCCCGCGGTGATCATGATCTTCGAAGCGCCGGCGGTTTTCAGCATTTGGATCGCCATCGTGCCGATGCCGCTGGTGCCGCCGTGGATCAGGACCGCTTCACCGGATTTGAACTGGCAGCGGTCGAAAATATTCGCCCAAACCGTCATCATCACTTCTGGAAGGGCTCCGGCTTCGTCAAAGCTCATGCCGTCTGGGATCTTGAACAAAGAGCCTTGGTCGACGATTGCGAATTCCGCATAGCCGCCGCCGGCCATCAACCCGCAGACGCGGTCGCCAATCGACCAGCTCGAAACATCTGATCCAATCGCGACGATCGTGCCAGCACATTCCAGCCCCATAATCTCTGATGCGCCGGGTGGCGGCGGATACAGCCCGCGTCTTTGGACCAGATCGGCCCGATTCAATCCGGCGGTGACAATTTCGACCAAAACATCATTCGGGCCGCAACTGGGCTTTTCAACGTCGCCCAGCTTGAGCGGTTGATCCTCTTCAACCACCACAGCCCACATCTTCTCGCCCATTTGACACTCCTGTTTGTTTTCGTCTTCTTGCCTACATAGAGGTGAGCCAACCAAGTGGGAAAGAGCAAACCATGTTTGAAGATGAGCCAATCCCAGAAAAGAAACTCGATTTAGAGCGTCTTTCTGTCGAAGAATTACAAGAGCGGATCGAGGAATTGCAGGCCGAAATCGCTGCCTGCGAAGCCGAACTCAATAAAAAGCAGTCACATAAATCTGCAGCTGATGCGCTTTTTGGCGCGAGTGATTAAGGTCTTCTAAGGAAGCGCCGGGGTAGAGTCCGCGCGTATGTGTCATTTCTGGAAGTTGCTTGAGCATGGTTGATCAATCAAAGTCTCCGCCGTCAGAGCTCACTGATCTGTCTTTCACGGATGGAAAAGTGTTTGAAAAAGTCTTTGTCGACGGCATGGCTTTGGTCGAGGAAACCGCGTCTTACCTGGACGGTCCGGGCCGCAAACTATCATCGACTTTGCCGCGTGAGGCCAGCCTCACCTATGCCGCTTGGAGTATGGAACTGACTACGCGCCTAATGCAGGCGGCGAGTTGGCTGGTCATGCAGAAGGCTGTTCGGGATGGGGATATGCATCCGAATGATGCGATGCAGACCAAATATCGAATCAGCCGTGAAGACCCTGCTCTAGACGCCAGTGCCCAGCGCGGCCGCGGACTTCCTGATGTGTTCCTCGACCTGGTTGAACGGTCTGAGAACCTGTTTGAGCGGATTTGCCGCCTCGATCAGGCCTTGTATGGGCGCGGCGTGCTGGAAAGCGGCAGCCCGGTTGGAGACCAGCTGGCACAATTGCAGAAAGCGGCTGAGACCGGCGCCTTCGATCCACTCCGCGTTTGGGGCAAAGCCCGCTAGCGCCGCAGCGAAACCCGCGTCTGCGACATTGGCGTTTCACGCCCATCTTCATCCACAAAAGCAGGCCGGACTTTTTGGCGGCTTTTGGCGTGCGTAAATGTGATCGGTGGGACAGCGCCATCGCTGGCAAACTCGTCACCCCATTGGGTGAGCGCCATGAGCACCGGCCGCAAGCCTTCGCCCGCTTCTGTCAAAACATATTCCGGACGGGCGCGTTTGCCGTCTTCCTTATAAGCGCGTTTTTCGAGCACGCCATTGTCCACGAGTTTAGATAAACGGCCCGATAGTACGGTCCGCGGAATGCCCAATTCCTTTTGAAAATCGTCGAAACGGCGCACGCCAAAAAGAGAGGCTCGTAAGATGAGCAATGTCCATCGATCGCCAATCATTTCGATGGCTTTCGCCAAATGGCAGGCGTCGAGCGGGACAGGAGATTTTCGCGCACGAGGTATCATTAGCCCTCTGTTGTCCGATTTCGCGCTTCAAATCCAGCCCAAAATTTGCCCCTGCGACCAAGGTTACATTGCGCGAGTGACTTGGCTCGGCTAGGGGAAGCGCCAAATGGTTCAATTTCTATAGGAGGCCCGAAGGATGGCTCGCAAGAAGATCGCTCTAATTGGTTCAGGCATGATTGGGGGCACTTTGGCTCACGTCGCAGCACGTGAGGAGCTCGGCGACGTCGTTCTGTTCGACATCGCAGAAGGTTTGCCGCAAGGCAAAGCGCTCGATCTGGCAGAATCAACGCCGGTCTATGGCAGCTCTGTCGACCTGAAAGGCGCCAATGCGTATGAAGATATCGCCGGTGCGGACGTTTGTATCGTCACCGCCGGTGTGCCGCGTAAGCCTGGCATGAGCCGTGATGATCTTCTTGGGATCAATCTGAAAGTCATGAAAGCAGTTGGTGAAGGCATTAAAGCCCACGCCCCGAACGCTTTCGTGATCTGTATTACCAACCCGCTCGACGCGATGGTTTGGGCGCTTCAGCAATTCTCTGGTCTACCGACCAATAAAGTCGTTGGCATGGCGGGCGTGCTCGATTCCAGCCGTTTTGCCTACTTCTTGTCAGAAGCGACCGGCGTTTCCGTCGCTGATATTCATGCTTGGACGCTGGCTGGGCATGGCGACTCAATGGTGCCAATGGTGCGCCATTCTACGGTTGGCGGTCTGCCGCTGACTGAATTGGTCAAACAAGGCTGGATGAGCCAAGAAAAACTGGATGCCATCGTAGACCGCACCCGGAAAGGCGGCGGCGAGATCGTTGCGCTCCTGAAAACCGGTTCGGCTTATTATGCGCCAGCTGAATCAGCGATTGCGATGGCCAAGTCTTATCTAAAAGACCAAAAACGCGTCCTGCCGTCTGCGGCTTGGTGTGATGGCGAATATGGTTTGGATGGCATGTATGTCGGTGTTCCAACGCTGATTGGCGGGAATGGCGCGGAGAAAATCGTAGAGTTCGATTTCAATGATACCGAACGCGACATGTTCATGACCTCTGTGGCCGCTGTGAAAGGCCTGGTTGAGGATTGTAAAAAGCTTGAGCCTGCTCTGGCTTAGGCTTGACCTGAAATCAAATTGCAGAAACCCTTCGCTGTCTTCAGCGGAGGGTTTTTTAGTGCGCGAAGGACCAATTCTCGAAACAGATCGCCTCATACTGAGGCCGCCTCAAAAGGAAGACTTTGACCCTTGGGTGGCCTTCCACGCCGATGCGGACGTGATGAAATATTTAGGCGGCGTACAAGGCCCGGAGCTCACCTGGCGTTCTGTGTGTGCGATGACTGGGGCTTGGACGATTGAAGGGTTTTCGATGTTCTCGATCATCGAAAAAGCCACAGGCAATTGGATTGGACGGCTCGGTCCTTGGCGCCCGAACGGCTGGCCAGGTACTGAAATTGGTTGGGGGCTCGCGCGATCCGCTTGGGGAAATGGTTATGCGACCGAAGGCGCGACGGCGGCGATGGACTATGCGGTCGATCATCTTGGCTGGACCGAAATCATTCATACAATCTTGCCCGAAAACACCGGATCGGTTCGTGTCGCCGAGAGACTCGGCAGCCGATATTTACGAAAAGCGCCGACTCCGCCGCCTTTCGAAGGCATGATGTGGGATGTCTATGGCCAAAGCGCGGATGAGTGGCGCGCCCGCCGACAGGCCTAATTCCTAGACCAGGTCACACATGCATCACACCGCTGTGAGCCCCCTATCCACGGGCGCGTTGGCCCTGTAAGGACAACGGCAAGATGGACTAAAAGGAGGGTCGCTTTGATGTTTCGATCTTTAATCGCAGCGTCGGCACTCATGATGACAGGGGCTGCCGCATTTGCGGATAATACCGGCGTCGAGACCAGCAACATGATTTGCGTCGAAGCTGGCACAACAGCCCCAACCGTGGCAGCGGTGACGGCGGCGGGCGATGCTGTCGATCTCGCGACGATCACGGGCGAAAACGGCGCGGTGTTGGTGTTCAGCCGCTCGCTCGATTGGTGCCCTTATTGCAAAGCCCAAGCTTTGGAGCTTGAAACCGTGAAGGCGGATCTCGAAGCGGTTGGCTGGTCTTTGAACCTGATCACTTATGACGCGCCAGAAACGCTAGCAGAATTCGCAGCCGATAAATCGCTGTCCTACACCTTCCTGTCTGACACAGGATCGGCGACGATTGATGCATTTGGTCTGCGCAACACCGACGTTGCGGCTGGCAGCCGTTTCGATGGCATCCCCCACCCAGCGATTGTCTATATTCGGGCAAATGGCGAAGTGGCCGGGGTCCAAAAAGAAGAGGGCTACAAAGATCGCCCGCCAACCGAGGGTATTCCGCAATTGGTATCCCTCATCAATCAGGGCGCACCTGTCGCCCCATAATTATACGATAATGGCATAACAGAATGCCGAAAATGAGCTCTGTCCGGTTGCGGGCCAAAGACCCACCTTGTTTGCGTTGCAAATAATGGAGGCATCTTTGGCCCGCACGCTTTTACACTTAGACGCATCTGCCCGGTCTGAAGGATCGGTCAGCCGCACTCGCGGCCTAATCTGACGCGCCTATTAACTCTGGACGCTGTTGCAAATCCAATTAATCTCTCCCTCAAGACTTGGGAGAGATTAACGATGATCAAACGCATGATTGCGGCGAGTGTAGCAACTTGCGCCTTGCCACTTACCGGAATGGCGCAAGAAGCTGCGGAGCTGTCTCCCGAGATCGCCGAGACAGTTGGCTTCCTTATCGAACAAGCCGAATTTGACGATGTCGGCCTGGCCTTTGTCGAAGATCTGACCACTGAAGTTGGTCAGCGTTTGGCCGGGTCAGACGCCGAGGCGCGTGCCCGCGATTGGGCAGTCGCTGAGCTGACCGAGTTGCAGTTTGACCAAGTCCGGATCGAACCTTTTGAGATCCCATTTTGGTCGCGAAAATCAGAATCAGTCGCGGTCCTCTCACCCAGCCCCCAACCTTTGGTCGCGACCGCGCTCGGCGGATCTGCGGCAACTCCGAAAGGTGGGGTCGCGGGACAAGTCGTGCGCTTCGAAAGCCTTGCAGATTTGCAATCGGCTCCGATCTCAAAAGTCGATGGCAAAATCGTCTTCATTGACGAGACGATGATCAAATCCATGGATGGTTCTGGCTATGGCATGGCGGTGCGCAAACGCAGCCAATGTGCAGAAGCCGCCTCTAGCAAAGGCGCGCTTGCTTGCTTGATCCGCTCAGTAGGAACCCAGCCCCATCGCATGCCCCATACCGGCATCATGGCGCGCGACGGGGCGGAAGGCGCAGGGCCGGTTGCTGCGGTCTCGGGTCCAGATGCAGATCAGCTGACCCGCCTTTTGGAACGCGGCCCGGTGACGGTGTCTGTGAACATCCAAACCGAGATTAAAACCAATGCCCCCTCCGGCAATGTCATTGCAGAGATAACCGGAACCGATCTTGCCGATGAGATCGTATTGATCGGATGTCATTTAGACAGTTGGGATCTAGGCACTGGCGCGCTGGATGATGGCGCAGGCTGCGGCATTGTCGTTGGTGCGGCCATGTTGATCGCGGACCTGCCTGAGCGTCCTCGGCGGACCATTCGCGTTGTGCTCTATGGCGCCGAAGAGGTCGGCCTGTTCGGCGCGACGGCGTATGCACGTGAGCATGGCGATGATCTCGATAAACATATCTTGGCAGCAGAAAGCGATTTCGGCGCGGGGCCTATCTGGCGCTTTCAAACGCGCTTTGGCGAGGCGGCGTTGCCCTATGCGCGCACGCTTCAAAACTTGCTGATGCCGCTGGGCGTGACACCAGGCGACAATCGCGCCTCTGGCGGACCAGATATTGGCATCTTGGCGCGCGCTGGGGTTCCCGTTGTCACGCCCGGTCAGAACGGGATGGACTATTTCGACTATCACCACACACCGGATGATACGTTTGACAAGATTGACCCGGCTGAGTTTCGCCAGAACGTCGCGGTCTATGCCGCCTTTACCTATATCGCGGCTGAAACCGGCTGGGACTTCCGCAAACAGCCCGAGCTCGAGGCGTCTGGCACCGAATGACCCCAGAAACCGCGCTTTGTGAGACGGTCGAGTTCACGGCGCAGCGGCTCGAACTCTATGTAACGCAGCAGGTCGAGGACCCGTGGATGGTCACGGGCGGAGTTTTGATGGCACAACAAGCCGCTGCGATCGCTTTGCGCGCGGCGGGCGACTCTATTCCAGGCCAAGCGGGCGCGACCGAGCTTCTATTGCGCGCGGCGTCGAAAGATCGATTGCCAGCGCCGTTTACGCTGCCCTTTGGCATGGCAGCGCGGCAGAGTTTTGATCGGCTGGTTGAGGCGCGGAACAATTTTATGCATCCGCGCGGCGCGTTGTGGCATCTCAGTCAAGATACATTGGTGCGCGGCTTACCGATCGCGGCGCGCGTGGTTCGGCATTTGATCTTAACCCAGCCGGTCTTGGATGATCTAGTCACCCCCGCGCAACAAGCCCAGCTCAAGACTGCGCTCGGCGATATCGAAACCGGGGCGGAGTTTTTGCAGAGCGCCGACGAAGCAGCCCAATAAAAAACCCCGACCACAAGGATCGGGGGTCTCTACTATTCGTATCGAAGCGTGGATCTTATTCAGACTTCTCTTCTTCAGCAGCCGCTTCTTCGGCTGGAGCTTCTTCCGTAGGTGCCTCTTCAGCAGGGGCTTCTGCTTCGGCTGCTTCAGCTTCAGCTTTCGCCGCTTTTGCAGCTTCTTTTTCAGCTTTGGCAGCAGCCTTAGCTTCTTTCTCGGCTTCTTTGCGAGCGGCTTCTTTTTCAGCCTTCTCTTCGATGCGCTCTTTCGCTTTCGCGCCGGGCTCACCTTTTTGCGGGTTGTTGCTGGCGGTCCAGCCATAGACCGGCGCTTTTTCGCCTTCGAGTGTGATTTGGCTCAGGAAGCGGGCAACGCGATCGGTTGGCTTGGCGCCTTTCTTGATCCAGTCAGCAGCTTTCTGGCCGTCGATTTTGACACGGCTTTCGCTGTCTTTTGGCAGACGCGGATCATAGGTGCCGATCTTCTCAATGAAGCGGCCGTCGCGCGGCATGCGGCTGTCAGCAACGACAACACTATAGAAAGGGCGTTTTTTGGACCCGCCGCGGGCGAGTCGGATCTTGAGGGCCATGGTTTACTCCTAGAATTTGGGCATCTCTTTAGGTTTGTTCGTCCCGTTGATCCCTGCGCAGGCAGGGATCCATGGCCAGGCATTTGCCAAAAGCGCATGGGGAAATTCGGGGCCATGGACACCTGCCTTCGCAGGTGTCGCCGGTAGGGTTGGGGAAGAAAACACTATTTCTCCTCCCGCAATTTTTCGTGGTGGCGGATGACTTCCGCGACGATGAAATTCAAAAACTTTTCAGCAAAAACCGGGTCGAGCCCGCTCTCTTGAGCGAGCTTTTGCAGGCGCTCAATCTGACGCGCTTCCCGCGCTTTATCAGAGGGCGGCATGTCATTCTCAGCTTTCAGCTTGCCCACGGCTTGAGTGACTTTAAATCGCTCTGCCAATGTGTGCAGCAGGATGGCATCGAGATTGTCGATACTGGCGCGGTATTGGGTGAGTTGGTCGACAGGAGAGTTCATTTTTTAGCCCCCCCGAGCCCAGGAATATTTGGCAAGCCGCCTGCGCCAGGCATCCCGCCGGGCATCGCTGCGCCGCCGCCCATTTTGGCGAGATCGGCAGGTGAGACACCCGCTTGGCCCATCATATTCATCATGCCCTTCATGCCGCCTTTGGACATCTTCTTCATCATCCCGGCCATCTGCTTATGCATTTTCAGGACACGATTGACGTCTTGGACGGTGACGCCAGCGCCAGCAGCAATCCGTTTGCGGCGCGAGGCATTGAGGAGAGCAGGTTTGGCGCGCTCTTTCTTGGTCATTGAGGAAATGATCGCCGCCTGGCGCAGAATGACCTTGTCATCCATGCCGGAGGCATCGAGCGCTTGTTTGGCTTTCTTAGCGCCTGGCAAAAGCCCCATAATGCCGCCTAGACCGCCCATTTTCTGCATTTGCTGAAGCTGCTGAGCCAGGTCGTCCAGATCGAACTGCCCCTTGGCCATTTTCTTGGCCATCTTCTCAGCTTTTTCGGCGTCCATCTGGTCGCCAGCTTTTTCAACCAGCGAGACAATGTCGCCTTGGCCAAGAATTCGACCTGCCAGGCGTTTGGCATCAAACGCATCGAGTCCATCCAGCTTTTCACCGGTACCGAGGAATTTGATCGGAAGGCCCGTGACCGCGCGCATGGACAGCGCCGCACCGCCGCGGCCATCACCATCCATCCGGGTGAGGATCAAGCCGGTCAGCGGCAGGCGCTCGTGGAACCGGCTGGCGGTCTCCACCGCATCTTGTCCGGTCAGCGAGTCGGCGACCAGAAGCGTTTCATTCGGCGTCGCGATTTTGGCGATCTCGCTCGCCTCAGCCATCATCTGTTCGTCGATTGAGGTCCGGCCGGCGGTATCGAGGAAGACGACATCATAGCCGCCGAGCTTGGCGGCTTGCAGGGCGCGCCGGGCAATCTCTGCCGGGCTTTGGCCTTCGATAATTGGGAGCGAGGAGACGTTCTCACCGCACTGATCGGCCAAAATGGCAAGCTGTTCCATCGCCGCTGGACGGCGCGTATCGAGCGAGGCGAGGAGGACCTTTTTCTTGTCGCGATCAGCGAGGCGCTTGGCGAGTTTCCCGGTTGTGGTCGTTTTACCTGAGCCCTGCAGACCTGCCATCATCACGACGGCTGGCGGATTGTCGACGCGTAGGCCGGTTTCAGCCTCGTCGCCGCCAAGGAGGTCAATGAGCCCATCATGAACGATTTTAACGACTTGCTGGCCGGGCTTTACTGAACGGATGACGTCTTCGCCGACGGCTTTGTCTTTGATCGAGCTGATAAAGTCTTTGACGACGGGCAGGGCGACGTCGGCTTCGAGCAGCGCCACGCGAATTTCGCGCAGGGCAGCGGTCACGTCTTTCTCGGTCAGCGCACCGCGCCCGAGCAATCCGTCAAATACCCCGCCTAGGCGGTCTGTTAGCGCGTCAAACATCGCGTCACTCCTTTTGCCGATCTGGTTCCACAGAACAGATAAGCGCTCTCATCGCCAACACAAAGCAGTAGCGCCCCACTGAGCGAGCCTTCGCCGAGTGGGGGACATCGCCGGGCTCAAGTCCCGGTCAACGCGCACGTACTGTCAGTGCGGTGATTGTTGCGCGCGTAAAGCACGGGTGAGGCTAAGAATCAAGCCTCAGACTCTGCCAT
Source organism: Hyphomonas sp. ske169 (assembly GCF_056850855.1). NCBI lineage: Bacteria > Pseudomonadati > Pseudomonadota > Alphaproteobacteria > Hyphomonadales > Hyphomonadaceae > Hyphomonas > Hyphomonas sp. ske169. The sequence continues at coordinate 2,266,858 of NZ_CP096146.1, forward strand.
GATCAAATCGAGGCGCCGGATCGCTTCTTTCGCTTCGTCCCGGACCATGGACAGGACGACGACATTGACCCATTCGCCCGCCGCAAATTTCTCATATTGGCGCAAGACCCCTTCTTGAATCGCGCCGAGCGATTGAATGGCGCGGATGGCCCGCGTGTTCGGTTCTTCGACAAACCACTCAATACGTTTGGCGCCCCATTCGAGCGCCCGCTCGATCAACAGCTTTTGCGTCGCTGCATAAATGCCCCGGCCGCGCAAATGCGGCTCCAGCCATGTATAGCCTAAGCGGACCCGGCGATGCATCTTGTTGGGATTGACCAGCGCCGTGACGCCGACAAATCGGTCCTCATCATTCGGGTCGAGCAGGGCGAATGCATACATCTCACCCGTTTCCGCTTGGCGCTGCACATGATCATAATAGGCATCAAATCCGGCACCGCGCTGGATCGCCGGTAAGGATGACCACATATGCTCAGCGGTATCGCTCGATCGTAAGGCCTCGCGAAACTGTTCGTCCAATTGCGCGAGTTTGATCAGGTCGTTTTGAAGGCCAGGTGCTGTAAGGTCCATGAGTGCATAGCATGCCTGTATGGGTGGGCTTAGCAAGTCAAAACTTAGTCACGTGGTTTTGTAATCGGCCTGTTAAGGCGTTGGTCCTGCCGGAGAACCTTGTAAGGGGGAGGGAAAGGGTCCGGCAGGACCGCGCTTTCCGGCGGCATGAGGGATTGGGGATCGGTAGCCACCGGTGCGATTTTGAGCGAGGCGAAAACTGTCCTCGTGATGGGAATGAAATGGCGTTTTGGAGGACTTATTCAAGCGGCCCAGGAACGTTTTTCAATCAACTAAGTGTGAACATAGGGCAGGCGGTGCTGTTTGGATAATTGATAATTCGAGTTGATGAGATAGAAAGAACCTATGCATCTTCCAACGCTCCGCCAACTCGAATTCTTGTGTGCTGTTGCCGACAATGGGTCTTTTTCAAAGGCGGCTGAGGCCTGTCACGTGACCCAGCCCACTTTGTCTGCCGCAATCAAAGAGATTGAGGGCCTGTTGAACGTTCAACTGATCGAACGGGAAGCTCGCGGCGCGTCTTTAACTCAAGCCGGTACGGCGGCGGTGGAACGGGCGCGGAGCATCTTGTCAGACACTGCAGATCTCGTCTCCGCGGCGCAGCAAGCCGGTGCGCCTTTGAGTGGTGCGTTCCGATTGGGGGCCATTCCAACCATCGCGCCCTTCCTACTGCCGAAGACTTTGAAAGCGCTGCGCGCGGCGCATCCGAGTTTGAAACTCTATTTACGCGAAGACCAGACCGATCGATTGCTCGAGGCTTTGCGGGCCCGAAAGCTTGACGCCGCTTTAATTGCCTTGCCTTGGGAGGCTTCTGGGGTCGAGACGATGGATCTCGGGGAAGACGAATTTCTGCTGGTGGCGCCGACGGGACATGACCTGGCTGAACGCAGCGACCTGAAATCTTCCGATCTATTGGACGAAGACATCTTGCTCTTAGAAGACGGCCATTGTTTGCGCGATCATGCGCTGTCGATTTGTCGTCTTCCTAGCAAACGGGACGGCGCCGACGTCACCGCAACGAGCCTCCCGACCTTGGTGCATATGGTGGCTGGCGGACTTGGCGTGTCTTTATTGCCAAGGCTCGCGATTGATGCCGGTGTGACGTCTGGGGCCGATGTTGAATTGCAGGCCTTTGAGACACCCTTGATTGGACGCCGGATCGGCATTGCGTGGCGCACCGGGTCGCCGCGCGCCGCTGAAGCAAAGATGATCGGTGAGATTGTCCGCGGCGCGATCTAAGCCAGTTGCGCGGGTTCCCGGTCATCAATGTGAGCGGACAGATTATCCGCGGCGCGGAAGACGTCCTCATCCAACTCGCCTTCCCACTTTGCCACTGCTGTCGCGACGGCCGTATCGCCAGTGACATTGGTCAGCGTTCGCATCATGTCGAGGAGGCGATCAAAGGGTAGAATGAAGCCAATGATCAAAAAGGCTTGTTCTTCCGGGATGCCGACTTGCGCGAGTGCGAGCCCTGATAGGAACAGTCCAGCACTTGGAATACCAGCGGCGCCAATCGAAACCAAAGTCGCCATGACTGCGACCAGGACATATTGCGTGAGCGAGACTTCAACGCCCATGGCCTGAGCGCCAAACAGGGCGACCATGCCGATATAGATGGCGGTGCCATCCATATTGATGGTTGCGCCGAGGGGCAGAACAGAGCCCGCCACAGCCTTATCAATCCCAAGATTTTCTTCCGCGCAGGTGATGGTCACAGGCAATGTGGCTGACGAACTCGCAGTCGAATAGGCCACCGCTTGCGCATCCGTGATGCCCCGCATGAACGGGATGAACGGCAAACCCAACACGCCTTTGATAATGATCCCGCCATAGGTCACGAGGATATGGATAGCGCAGGCCAAATAGAGCGCGATGGCGAGGGTTCCGAGGCTCTGCAACACGCCAAGGCCTTGGGTCGCCATCACCGTTGCCATCAGAGCAAACACGCCAATCGGTGCCGTTTCCATGACAATGATGGTGACTTTCATCATCGCTTCTGAGGCGCCATCGAACCATTTCGCGACCGGCTCGCCGATCTTACCCGCCATCAAAATGCCGACACCGAACATGATGGCGAAGAAAATGATTTGTAAGATATTGCCAGTGGCCAGCGCCTGCACCGGATTGGTCGGAACAATGGCTAGTAATCGGTCGACAATGCCGCCCGCTTGCGCGGCGCTTTCGGCCACCGATTGCATTCGGCTTGTATCCGCCCCTGCGAACGTTTCAGGCGAAAGACTAGCGCCCGGCTGAAAAATCGTCGCCATAATCAGGCCCAGCGTCACCGCGATCGCTGTGGTGAAGAAATAGGTGGCGATCGTTCGGACCCCGAGGCTGCCAAGCCGTTTCGGGTCGCCCATCGCGATGATGCCCGAGACGAGCGTGAAGAAGATCAAAGGCACGATCAGCATTCGGATCAGACGCAGGAACAGATCTCCTGCCCAACTGATCCAGTCTTGGGCAAAAGCGCCGCCCGCTTCTGCGCCCATGCCGTATCTTAGCCCGAGGCCACACGCGAGCCCGAGAATGAGCGCACCGATGACGCGCTTCCACAGATCAATCTTGAACCACCAGGACATGCCCACTCCCATTTTTCCACATTTCGAGGACGCTAGTCCGCATTGCTAATCTATTCAACGGCGAAGGCTCAGGATAAGAGCGAGCTATGAATATGCTTGATCGTCTTTCGTCCGGTTGGAAAGCTTGGATTCTGCTGTTTGCGATTACGCTGACGGCGGCCGCGCCGGGTGTGTTTAACATGCCTGCCTTGGATCGCGACGAGAGCCGGTTCGCGCAAGCGTCTAAGCAATATATCGAAACCGGCGACTATCTGATCATTCGCTATCAGGACGAGTACCGGAACAAAAAACCGGCGGGCATTCATTGGCTGCAGGCCGGTGCGACCCAGGTTCTAGGCGACGAAGACAAGCTCGATATTTGGACCTATCGCGTGCCGAGCTGGATTGGCGCGGCGCTGGCAACTTTGGCGACCTTCTGGTGCGGGATGGTGCTGATTGGACGGCGGGCTGCGTTTTTAGGAGCAGCCCTGTTTGGCGCCACGCTGTTGCTGACCAGTGAAGCCCATATTTCCAAAACCGATGGCATGCTGGTCTTTCTCACGACCTGGGGAATTGGCGCGCTAGCGCGGCTCTATATGGGGCAGGCTGAGAACCCCAAGCGTATCGCGCTGATATTCTGGTTCGCCATGGGCTGCGGCTTGCTGATCAAAGGCCCTGTCACGCCAATGGTCGCTGCTTATGCCGGGTTTGGGGCGTGGGTCTGGGCAAAGGCTGGCGAAGGCAAAGGCGGCGACTGGTGGCGCCCTCTGATCTGGTGGCCAGGTCCGGTTCTGGCTGCTGCGATGTTCCTGCCTTGGTTGATCGCTATCCAATTCGCAACCGATGGCACCTTCTTAGAAGGCGCGATCGGGAAAGACCTAAAGGACAAATTTGCCGGAGCCTCAGAAGGGCATGCTGGCTGGCCGCTCTACCATTTGAGCCATATCCCGGTTTGGTTCTTCCCGGCTGTCTTGTTGCTCGTCCCGGGCATGGTGCTGGCTTGGAAACATTTGCGAGGATCGAGTGATCTAGCTCGCAAGCGAGGCACCGATGCGATTTTCTTTGTCTTGGCATTGGGGGCGTTAACAACGCTCGTCACTTGGATCGTGCCTGGCGAGATCGGCAATGGCGCGCCGTCTGCCTTTGCGGGCCTGATCATTGCGGGATTTTGGTGGCTCAGCACGCGGCCTGAATGGCAGACGCGTTGGTCGATGGCAGAGGCCGCCCCCGTCACCGAGGAGATCCGGGCGATCCGGTTCCTGGTCGCTTGGGCGCTGCTCACAACCATCTTCTTTGAGCTGATGCCGACGCGGCTCAGCCACTATATTCTACCGGCCTATCCAGCCATCGGTCTGCTCTGCGGCTGGGCGGGGGTAAAAATGGTCGAAGGCGCAGGGCTGCCTGTGTCGAAATGGATGAGCTTTGCGATCTATGCGTTTGGCGGCGCTCTTTTGCTATTCGTCAGCTCGCCCTGGGCGGCGCGCCTGATCAAGACGGAAGCGGCAGGTGATTTCAAAACCGTGTCGCCGGAACTCGTGATCGAGCAATGGGCGGCTTATGCAAACTTCCCGCTTTGGCTATGGGGGCTTGGGGCGGCAGCTCTGATCGCGTCTTTGGTTGCGGTCTTTGTCCGCAAAATCGGGGTCGCAGCCGCTTTTGGCGTTTTGGTGAGCCTATTCTTGGGCTGGCACGCGCGGACGTTTGTCCTGCCAACCCAGCTCTGGGCGCAACCAACCGAAAGCGCCCGTCTGGCGCTGCAAGATGTTTGCGGGGTTCCGAGCGAGACGTGTGAGACCGGCTGGACCAGCCCCGAGCGCGTTTTGGCGGTCGGTTATGCCGAGCCCTCCTATGTGATGACATTCGGGACACAGAACCTGCACCCCCCAGAAACGCCTTTGACCCTTCCTGCGGATGAGAGCGCGTATCCTGTGGTCTATTTGATCAATTTAGAGGGGCGCGGCAGCCCAGCGCGCCGTTGCGAGGCTTTGGGTGATGACTGCATCCCGCCCGCAGCGCAAATTCGAGACGATTTGCTCGAGCAGGCGAATGGCACATCTCTATGTGTCCAGGAATCAGACCCGGTCTACGCGCTCAACTATTCGAACGGCGACCCAGTGCATTTTGTCGCCTACCGGTTCGACGCTGACTGCTAGCCAAACCTGGCACATTCTGTCGCGCGGCAATTGAGCAACTCATGCCGAGCATAAGGGCGATTACCTAAGGCTGAGATGCCAAGGAGATCGCAAATGAGCTATATTGAACCCCACAGAAAACCCGAAGGCCTTCGCGACCGGATCGCGTTTGTTTTTGTGAAATTCTTGCGTTTCTTCGCCGATCTGTTTTTCCGCAAACGCTATGGCCACCGGGCGGTTGTGCTCGAAACCGTTGCTGCGGTGCCGGGCATGGTGGCCGGATTGCTCCAGCATCTGCGCGCCATTCGCCGGATGCGCGACGATCAAGGCTGGGTCAAAGAACTGCTCGACGAGGCAGAGAATGAACGCATGCACTTGATGACGTTCATTCAAGTGGCGCAGCCGACTTTGTTCGAGCGCGGTTTGATCATGATCGCGCAGGCCATTTTCTATAATTTCTATTTCTTCCTCTATCTGTTTGCGCCGAAAACCGCGCACCGCGTCATCGGCTATTTCGAAGAAGAAGCGGTGACCAGCTATACCCATTATCTGCAAGAAATTGATGCGGGTCGATTAGAGAACGGGCCAGCACCTCAGATCGCCATCGATTATTGGACCCTCCCCGCCACCGCGCGCCTAAGAGATGTTGTCATCGCTGTCCGCGAAGACGAAGCCGGGCATCGCGACCGAAACCATTATTTCGCTGACGTTTTGATTGCGGGCGACGAACCTAAAGGCGATGTGGATTTAAACGATTACGCTTGGCGCAATACATAGCCGACGCGCGGAAAGTGAATGTGCAAATTATCTGCACGCTCGTCCTGCCGGGCAATGATCACCCGCTCTGAATTGGCAATCACGAGGTCGCCTTCAACCCTGTCTTTGGCATAATCATCTGGGGCGATGGCGACCCGGTCCCCGGGTTCGAAATCGCGCAAATCGCCAGCTGTGGAGGCCGGTTTTAGGCGCGGCGCTGCGGCATTGGCGATTTCCACCGCGTCGGCACCGCTAATTTCTTCCGGGGCTTGGCCTTTGAAGTCTTTGAGGCGGTGATACCAATCTTTGGTCAACGGCGCGCTCTCAAAACAGGTTTCAAGGAAGTCTGGAACGTTATTTTCCACAAACCAGGGATTCATATAGGCGTGCACATCGACCATGCCGGGCTTTGTACCGACCAGCCAATCACCGGTGCCAGCCAAGCGTCCGCCGGCGAGCCGTTCTTCAATCCACATCAATTGGCTGCGCCACTGATCTCGCATAAAGGGCGCGGCGGCTTTCATCGCATCAACATCGAAGGCGCGGCCTGACATTTTGGTGCGGTCATCGATAAACTCTTGCGGCATATGCTCGCCAATCGCGCCAAAAATCACGGCGACGCTGGTCTGAAACCATTTTCCATCGGTCCAACCCGATACCATCCGTCCGAGACCTTCATGACCTGGCAAATTGAGCGCCGGGATCTGAAAGCGCTTTTCTAATTCGACAAGCATGATCGAAGTGTCGCAAAAAATATCTGCACCGATTTGCATCACTGGCGTTCGGCGATAGCCGCCGGTGAGCGGCATCAGATCGGGCTTTGGCATGATGGACGGAATTTCCACTGACGCCCAGCCGAGATTCTTCATTCTCAGTGCCAATCGGATCTTCTCTGAATAAGGTGATCGATCAAACTGATGAAGAATAATGCTTTGGGCGTTTGCCATGCTTGTTTGCCTCCCCAGACGTCTCGACCAGACTAAGCCTGTTTGATTGGGCTTTCCAAGTCTCCAATGTTGCCTAAAACAAATGAAAACACAAAAGACCTGGGAGGTGGTTCGACATGCTCGACACGAAAACGATGCCGCATGTGGCGGATATTCCGCGCGTTCAAGCCGAGTTGCGAGGCGGTGAAGTCGCTTTCTGGTGCAATGAGGAAGAAACCACATTTGGCGAGCTAGATAAGCGTGCCAATCAAGTGAGCCATGGGCTGACGGGCTTAGGGGTCGAGGTCAATCAGCGAGTGGGCTATCTCGCGAAGAATACCGCGCTTTATTACGAAATGCTCTATGGCTGCGCGAAAATCCGGGCGGTGATGAATGCCGTCAACACGCGTCTGGCCGCGCCGGAGGTTCAATTCATTCTCTCTGACGCCCAGGTCTCAGTGCTATTTGTCGGGCCCGAATGGTTCGACATGATCGACCAAATCAAAGATGAGTGTCCGCATCTGCAGCACATAATCACCGTCGATGGCAGCCGCGAGGGGTGGCCTGAATACACAGCCTGGCGAGACAGCCAAGACGGCGCGGCGCCAGCGGTCAAAACGCTTGATGATGACGATGTGATCCAGCTCTACACGTCCGGAACGACGGGTTTGCCAAAGGGCGTGATGCTGACCAATGCGAACTATGAATCTTTCATGGAACAGGCGGGCGCATTGCAATGGGCAGGCTATGAAGCCGGCGAAGTGGTGATGAATGCCATGCCGCTCTTCCACGTAGCGGGTGTGAATGCGGGTGTGCTCGCGACCGCGCAGGGGGCCAAAACGGTCGTCCTGCCTGAGATTAATCCGGCACAAATTTTGGATTTGATCGAAACTCAGAAGATCAATCATGCATTCTGGGTGCCCGCCGTTATTCTGATGTTGTCGCAAATGCCGGATTTCCGTGAGCGCGATTATTCGACGCTGAAACAGGTCTTTTATGGCGCCTCGCCGATCACTGAAGACCTGTTGAAAACGGCCGTCGAAGTGATGGGCGCGCAGTTTACGCAGCTCTACGGCCTCACCGAAACGGTTGGCGGCGGTACTTATTTGCCGCCCGAAGCGCATAATCCAAGCTGGGGCAAGCTCCGCTCTTGCGGGGTGCCGTATCCGTCGACCATCGTTCGCTGTGTTGATGCAGATGGCAATTCCGTCCCGATCGGCGAAGTGGGTGAGATTGTGATCCAGTCCGGCTTCGTCATGAAAGGGTATTGGAACCGCCCAGAGGCCACCGAAGACTCAATTCGCAATGGTTTCTTCCATACTGGCGATGCGGGTTATTTTGACGAAGATGGGTTCTTGTTCATCCATGACCGCGTCAAAGACATGATCGTGTCAGGCGGTGAGAACGTTTATCCAGCCGAGGTCGAGAATGCGATCTTTGGGCATCCGGACGTGGCCGATGTCGCTGTGATCGGCGTACCAGATGAGAAATGGGGCGAGTCCGTCAAAGCGATTATCGTTCCGAAAGATGGCGCAAATCCAACGCCTGAAAGCATCATTGCTTGGGCAAGAGAGAAGATTGCTGGCTATAAATGCCCGAAATCGGTCGACTATATTGAAGCCTTGCCGCGCAACCCGTCGGGTAAAATTCTGCGCAAAGATCTGCGTGAGCCTTATTGGGCGGGACAAGAACGACGCGTTGGGGGCTAATCATGGATGATGCGCACGGCGTTCACGATTATGTCTATGATGAGCGCAATGCCGACATTCAGGTCTCCATAAATGGCGAGCTGAAACATCGCGATCAGGCCACGGTCTCGGTCTTTGAAAGCGGTTATTTGCTTGGCGACGGCGTTTGGGAAGGGATGCGCGTCCATGGCGGCGGAGTCGCGTTCTTAGATGAGCATTTGAAGCGGCTTTATGCCGGCGCCAAGACGATTGATATCGATATCGGTCTGAGCCCCGAAGCTCTTACCCAGCAGCTGTTTGATTGTCTCAAAGCCCAGGGCATGACGGAGGGCGTTCATATCCGCTTGATGGTCACGCGCGGGGTGAAGAAGACGCCTTATCAAGGGCCTCGCTTCACGATCAAACCGCCGACCATCGTGATCATTCCGGAATTTAAATCGCCCGTGCCAGAGATCCAAGCCAAAGGCGTGTCGCTCTTTACGGCTCATGTGCGGCGGACAGGGCCAGCGGAGCAGGACCAAAAGCTCAATTCGCATTCCAAGCTGAATTGTATCTTGGCCTGTATCCAAGCTGACAAAGCCGGTGCTGACGAAGCGCTCATGCTTGATCCAGATGGCTTTGTCGCGACCTGCAATTCGACGCATTTCTTCATTGTTCGCGATGGCGAGGTTTGGACCAGTCCGCCGGAATATTGCCTCGGCGGAATTACCCGCGGAAACATCATTCGAGTTTGCCGCGAGAGCGACATTCCGGTGCGTGAGAAGCGCTTCTCACTGTTTGATGTCTATTCGGCCGATGAGGCGTTCATCACGGGCACCTTTGCTGGCGCGACACCCGTACGCGAAGTAGATGGCCGGGTGATCGCGCAGCTTAACGGCCCGATGACGCAGAAACTGTCGGGGCTGTACAAAGCGCTGATCGAAACGAACTTGACGCCGATCACATGACGACCAAGCCGCTTCGCATCGCCATGTGGTCTGGGCCGCGAAACATGTCGACGACAATGATGCGCAGCTTCGGCGCGCGGCCCGATACGGTCTGTTTCGATGAACCCTTCTACGCGGCTTATTTGAAACAGACCGAGTTGAACCATCCGATGTCAGACGAGATCTTTGCCAGTCAAAGCGTTGACCCTGACGCGGTCATATCAGACCTGATCGCTGTCCCAAGTCTAGATCGTCCGGTGGTCTATCAAAAACATATGACCCATCACATGCTGCCAGACTTTGATCGCAGCTGGATGCGCCATTGTCGCAATGTGTTTCTCATTCGCCACCCGGCCCGAGTGATCCCGTCCTATGCCCGCAAAATGGAGAAGGTGTCGCTTGAAGCGATCGGGTTTCCCCAGCAGTTGAGCCTGTTTCAAAAGGCCTCTGAGGTTGAGGGGCGCCCGCCAATTGTCATTGATAGCGATGATATTCTGCGCGATCCGGCTGGCGCTTTGATGGCTCTATGTGACGCACTCGGACTGCTCTGGACGGAGCAAATGCTAACCTGGGAAGCTGGCCCCAAATCCGAAGACGGTGCCTGGGCGCCGCATTGGTACGACGCCGTCTGGCGCTCTAGCGGCTTTGGGCCGGCGCCCGGCGATTTGCCAGACGTCGACCCAGAGCTCACGGGTGTTTTCGAGGCCGCCTTGGAGATCTATGATCAATTGGCGGCCCACCGTCTGATGCGGGTCTAAAAGTCGGGAAGATCGACTTTCAGCGTGCGTCCATCGACATCACCGCCACGCATAAAGTCTTGGATGACTTCCGTGATCTCGGGCGACATCATGAACAAATTGTGCCCGGCATTTTCGACGATGACCGTCTGTCTTTGCGACAGACCTGCTGTCGCTTCTTGACCGCTTTCGGGATAGGTCCGGCCATCCAAGGTGCCGGACAGAACTAAAGTGGGGACATCAGAGACCGGTGCGGTTCGGAAGGCGTCGCCAAGGTCCAGCTTTGCGTCGACTGTCTCTAAGTGCAGACTGAAATTCATATGCTGGCCCAGCAAAGCCGTCTTCGCCTGTTCTTCAATCATGGCGCGCCGCTCCGGCCCAGATCCCGAGGCGACATCCATCAAATAGGTCATCGGACGGAAGGAAATCGCAGTGTCGGTTGGATCAATCGCGCGTTGGAGCAATGCGGTGAGTGCGGTCGTGTCGCCGGCATCCAAACCGCGATACACGTCTAAAACCCAAACGGCACGCGCTGGATCTGCAACCAAAGCCGAGGTGAATTTTTGTAGATCTCGCTTTTGAATGAGGATCGGAACAGTCACGCCATCTTCTGTTGGGAAATCGAGGTGCAACGGAGTCTCTTCAAGCTGGTTCAGTACGCGCCGGATCATTGCTTTGACGTCCGGATATTTGGCTTTGGCGTCGTGATCCGTGTCGATCGCAGCTTGTAAGCGATCGAAATATGCGTCCCCGCGTAGAGGTTGTTTGACGGTCTGGTCGAGGCCTTCAATCGCCGTCATCACCACGCGCCCAATCCGGTCATCTATTTGCTGCAGGGCCGCAAGCGATAGGTGTGAGCCGTAAGAAATGCCCCAAAGGTCAATTTTCTCGGCGCCGAGATGCTGGCGCAGCGCGTCTAAGTCCGAAACGCTCTCTGAGGTCGTGTAGCCGTAAATGTCCACGCCTTGGTCTTTCCAAAAGGTCAAGCATTCAGCAAAAGCCTGCCGTTCTTTATCGAAGACTTCCTGGTCAGACGCCGCTTCGGTATAGCTGATATGGTAGGAAGAGGTGCAAGTCGGCAGATCGTTTGAGGCGCCGGTTCCGCGCTGATCGAACGCGATGACATCGCCAAACTCGCGCATCGCCATGAAAAGAGGGAAGCGGTCATATTTAGCGGTCTGGATGCCAGAACCTCCTGGGCCACCTGACAAGTACACAATCGGCGCACCAGAGGTCTCTCCCGTCGCGGGGAAGCGAACATATTTCAGCGTGATTGAGCGGCTGTCGGCATTGCTCCGGTTCTCGGGAACGGTGAGCGCGCCCTCATAGGCTTGCACCGGGTCTCCGGATTTGGGCGCAAACGAGATCTCAGTTTCGCCCGGCAGAGTTTGAGCCTCGGAGACGGCGGCACCTGTTGTCAGCAGCATTAAAGGGAGGAGAGAGGATGAGAGTTTCATGGGAATGGCTCCAAAGCGTTGCGATGCGCCAAACCTAAGGAATCATTGAATTTATGCTTGCGTGGATTGTGCGAACGGTAGCGAATTTCTGGCAAACGGCGCTGTCCGGCCCGGTCAATCCTGTCTACGGTAGGTCATGGTTCGACTTATCTCATTGCTAGTTGCGATTCTGGTCTTGGCTTGGCCTGCTTTCGGGCAGGCGCGCGGCTTCACCTTGCTCGATTTGGATCGGGTCACAATTTGCCCCGCCACCGCGGCACAAACCTCCCCTCCGGACTTCACAGCAACCACCTGCGCGACCGCGCGGGCGGAAGAGATTGATCCACAGGGGAGCTATATTTGGGTCAAAACCACAGTGAACTTGGTCTCAGTGCGCGGAGCGCGCGGCGAACCTCTATCCCTTTACCTGTCCGGGAAAATGGCCAGCGAAGTCTATTTGAACGGCGTATATGTCGGCGCAAATGGAACACCCGCAGCCGATGCGGCCGGTGAGACACCTGGCAAAATGGATACCGAACTTTATCCACCGCAGAACCTGTTCCGGATCGGCGAGAATGAGATCGTGTTTCGCGCTTCCGCACATCACGGCATCATCGATTTGTATCGGCCTTTGCACTTGGTCGGCATCGCGCCTGCAGGGGCGTATTCCAATACAATGTCGCCGCGATTGATCATGGCCTTGGTCACGCTCAGCCTCTTCTGTCTTGGCGGATTGTACTTCGGCGTCATGGCGCTGATCGGAACGGCACGTGTGCGGTCGCTCACTTTAAGCGCGATGAGTTTCTTTGCAGCGGCGCAATTGGTCTCGGAAGCTTTGCGAAACTTGGTAGCTTATGCGTATCCCATTCACGATATGCGTTTGATCGCGATCGCCGTGTTCTCTTCAGCCTTCGGCATCAGCGTCGCTTTTCACACATTTCGGACATTTATGACGCGCGGCTCGCTCAAATGGGTTGCCGGGCTCGCGGCGCTTTCAGTGCTAAGCATGATGATCGCGAATGGCTTTGACTATAAGGCGCTGACAGGGATGACCGTTCCGCTCTTGGGAACACTGATCGCGACGGGTATTTGGACGTATCAAGGTCGCACGCGGGCGTTTCTCTACTTTATCGCACTTTTGGTTTTCTTGCTGGCGATTGTTGTCTTTCAAGGCCTGTTCCTGGACACTGTGTTCTTCCTGCTCGTGGCGTTATTGCTGCTGCTGCTCTTCATCGAACAAGCGGTCATCCTTGCTGACGAAGAGCGCGAGCGCCGGAATGAGGAAGCGCGCGCCAATCGCCTAGAACAAGCGCTTGCCGAAGCTGGCGAACGGGCCGCGTCCAGCCATATCAATATTAAAGGCGCCGGGTCGATTGAACGCATTGAGACTGGGCAAATCGTACATTGCCGCGGCGCTGGCGGTTATACTGAGATTGTCCTGATTGGCGGACGAACCGTTTTGCATTCGATGAGTTTGAACGAGTTGGAATCGGTCCTTCCAGCCACCTTCTTGCGCGTCCATCGTTCGCACTTGATCAATGTTATGCATGTCGCCGCATTGAAACGCGACTCCTCCGGCACTGGGACGCTATCCTTGGCAGACGATGTGACAGTGCCAGTGAGTCGCCGGATCATGCCGAAAGTGCGTGAAGCCCTAAATTAAACCACCTCACCCAAATAGAGACCCCGACTATCTTGCAGGTGCGTGAGGCCGCTCTATGCTGACCTTCGGTTGGAGAAAGGTGGCGGCATGCTGGTTGGATTGAAGCGTTTAATGATGGCCGTTTTGGCCATGAGCCTTCTGGCGCCCGGGGCGTTGGCTCAGGCCTACAATCAGTTTGCGCAAGGCCGCGAGGTTCGTGATGTCAGCGCAGTCTTCGAGTTCCGTGACCGCATTGCGCCGGAAAACGAGATGACGCGCGACCGGCTTGAGAATTTGCTGCCGAAATTGATGGAGGAAACCGACATCGATATGTGGCTCGTGATCAATCGCGAATATGCCGAAGATCCGGTCTATTTCACGCTTGTCCCGCAACCTGCCTTTGCTGCGCGTCGAACGACGATCTTAGTATTTCACAAGACCGAGGACGCGTTTGAGATGCTCACCGTCAACCGCTATCCGCTCGGTGAGCCCTATGTTGCGGCTTGGGAAGGCGGCGACCTCGATGAACAATGGCAGGCGCTGGCGGATCTGATCGAAGACAAAAACCCAGAGCGGATTGGCATTAATGTCTCGTCGCATTGGCCAGTGGCGGACGGCTTAACCCATGGGCTCCATCAGAAGCTCGAATCCGTTCTGCCAAACCGGCTGGAACGGCGTTTGGTCAGCGCGGAAGACTTGGTCATTCGCTGGATCGAAACCCGCAGCGAAAACGAAATGCAGGCTTATGGGCACATTGTCAGCCTCGCACGCTCGGTAATCAGCGAGGCGTTCTCGTCGAACGTCATCACACCGGGCGTCACCACGACGGATGATGTTGCCTGGTACATGCGCCAGCGGTTTGAAGACCTAAATCTGGCGCCCTGGTTCAATCCCTATGTCAATGTCCAACGACCAGGCCTCGCTTGCGAAGCCGAGCAATCCTTTTGCGGCACAGAAGGGGTTATTCAGCGCGGTGACGTGATCCATACGGATGTTGGAATTTGCTATCTCAAACTATGCACCGACACCCAAGAAATGGGCTATATCGCCCATATTGGCGAAAGCGATGTGCCGGAGGGTTTGAAGGCGGCCATGGCCGTGGGGAACCGTTGGCAAGACCATCACACCGGCGCCTTCGCCACGGGGAAGACGGGCAATCAAGTCCTCGCTGACACGCGTGCGCAGTGCGATGCGGGCGACTATATCTGCTCGGTCTATACCCATCCGCTCGGCTTTTTTGGGCACGCGCCAGGGCCGACAATTGGCATGTGGGATGATCAAGACGGCACGCCTGTTCGCGGCGATTGGCCGGTCTATGAGAACACTTGCTACGCCATCGAAGGGAATGTGAAAGCGCCGGTGCCTGAATGGTCCGATCAGCATGCGCAGATCAAGCTCGAGCAAGATGCCTGTTTCGATGGGCAGCGCGTCAATTATCTCGCTGGCCGCCAAACCACATGGCATGTAGTGCGATAGCGCACAGGACCGAAAGCGCCGTCTCGGGTCTCGTATCCCGTCGACCTAGAGACTAGGTGGGCGCCGGTTAGATAGGACCACGGTCCAGTCCAGAGCCAGCTCCCTGACGGAACTTAAGGTCGGCGGATAGCTGACCGTCCTCAAACGCCCCAGCCTCTGTGCTGAAGCCATATAGGCACGAATGGAACGCTCTGTAAGTAGGCTTAAGCCGCGGCGCTCTTTTCGGCGAGCTCCCGCAAATCGGCCCAAGTGAACAGTCCGTTTGAATGACCGTCACTGAAATGGATGCGCACCGCATAGCGCCCGACCGGGTCGGCTTTATCGACAGTGATATCATCTCTGACAATTGGCGGGGGCGGTTTAGGGCCGCTGCCATGGCCCTGCACATCTGCAGACGGGCTGTCGAGCCGAAGCTGTTTATAGGGCAGGGCAAAGGCTTCGCCGTCATCAAATGTGATGTGGAGCGCGCGTTTGCTCTTGGAAAAGCGCAATTCGGTGGGCCAAGCGCGTTTACTCATGATTGTATTGTGTCCAGATCGCGGGCTTCGGTTTCTAACAGGATCGGCAAGCCATCCCGAATGGGAAAGGCGAGTTTGGCCTTTCGGGAGATCAGCTCGCAAGCGTCTTTGTCGAACACAAGCGGGCCGCCGGTTACCGGGCAGATCAAGACTTCAAGCAGGCGTGGGTTGACGCCGCAGGGGCCGGGTTTTGGGTCTGTTTTGGTTTCGGTCATTGCAAGGTCGAGCTGTCATCGCCTGGCACGTCCATGTCAAGCAGCGTGATCAGAGTTTGCGCCCGATCTGCAACGGTTTGAGCTTCGATCAAGGCTTGTTTTTCCAGCGTGCCAAACGGGCAGCCGGCGCAAAGCGCATTGATCAGAGTTTCCATTGGAGCGTGCTCCACCGCTTCCCAATCGACTTCCATGGCGTTGATTTGGGTATAGCGTTTTAGCGAGTTGGTGAGCGCCAAGCGATCCGGAAGCGCGCTTTCGGGCGGCGAAACAAGGTCACTTTCGAAGGCCTGCCAATCCGCCAGGACTTGCCGGTATGGTGTGTCGACGCCGAGTTCGTCTTGGACGTCGAAGCGGCAAATCCCGGTTAAAGAAATCAAATAGCGACCATCGTCGGTTTCTGAATAAGAGGTGATCCGGCCGGCACACCCGGTTCTGACCAGGTTTGGATGGGCGCGGTCACCACCGCTCGATTGGATCATTCCGATGATCCGGCTGCCCGACATCGCATCATCAATCATGTTGAGATAGCGCGGTTCAAAAATGTTGAGCGGCAAAGACCAACGCGGAAATAAAAGGACGCCCGAGAGCGGAAACACCGGGATGATCTCGGGCAGATCCGACAATTTTCGGTAGGTCTCGTGGGTCACACCGGCTCCTGTTTGGCTCATCCTATAGCATAAGATGGGCTGAACACAGGGCGCGGCGAGATCTTAATGCGGCTTCTTACGAAAACATCAGCGAGCCGAGGCGGCGGCGCCCTTCGACTGTAACCGGATCTTTTGGACCGGCGGCTTCGAAAATTTCCAGCAATTTCGCTTTTGCTTTGCCGTCTTCCCACTCCAAATTGGCTTCGAGAATGGTCAATAAGTGTTCGGAAGCATCTTTGTTTTTGCCTTGCGCGATCAGCGACTCAGCCAGGTCAAACCGGGCATTGTGATCGGTAGGGTTAGCGGCAACCGTTTCTTTCGCTTGCGCCATGTCTTCATCAAGCGGTTTTTCCGCCATCAGATCGAGGGCGGTGCGAACCGATTTGATCGCCGGGTCATTCACTTTGTTTTCTGGGGCCATGTCCAAGATTTGTCGGGCCCGATCATGATCATCATTGGCAAGATAGCAACGCGCGAGCCCTGCAATCGCTGCGGCGTTTTCCGGATCGGCTTCCATAACCGCACCATAAAGCTGCGCGGCGGTACCGATATCGCCGCTTTGGGCCGCGGTTTCGGCTTGATCCAAGGCTTCCTGCAGCTGTTTCGCGCCATCCGTCCCGCCGAGAATGGACTCGATGAATTGACGAACTTGGCTTTCTGGTAGCGCGCCTTGAAAGCCGTTAACAGGACGGCCTTTGTCAAAAGCGAACACGGATGGGATCGATCGCACGCCCATCTGACCGGCAACACCTGGATGTTCTTCAGTGTTGATTTTGACCAGCTTCACTTTGCCATTCTGCTCGCCGATAACTTTTTCAAGCGTTGGCGTCAGGGTCCGACACGGCCCGCACCAGGGGGCCCAAAAGTCAACCAGGACCGGTTGTTCATTCGATGCTTCGATCACATCGGTCATGAAATTCTGATCGGATGAATCGACGATATGCGGTGATGCGGCTGCTTCAGTCATGAGAAGCGGTCTCCATTATGCTTAGCTGGGCCTATTTGGGCGCGATGGCGCCATCGCGCAAGACACACTGTCTGCGCGGCGTGCTGAAACCCGCTTTGATTAGATTGAAATTGTTTGGAAACTAGCTGTCGCCAGCCTCGCCCCAGACCTCGGCAACGCGCTTGTCGCGGCCGCAACCGACCCGGTAGAGCTTATAGCGTGCTGGGTTCTTCTGGTAATAATTCTGATGATAGCCTTCGGCGTCATAGAATGTGGTTTCATCCAAGACCCGCGTAACAATCGGCGCCGGGAGGAGGCTGGCCTCAGTGATCTCAGCAAACTGTTCCTCGACTTCTGCCCGCTCGTCTGCGCTGTCTACGAACACAGCGGTCCGGTAGGAATTACCGCGATCGCAGAACTGGCCACCATCATCGGTCGGATCGATATGGCGCATGAAATAGTGGACAAGCTCGCCATACTCGATCTTGGTCGGGTCATAGACAACTTTGACCGCCTCTAAATGCCCTTGTTTTGTATGGGTTTTATAGGTCGGGTTTGTGCTATTTCCGGCCGTGTAGCCTGACACGGTCTCAAGCACACCTGGCAGCTTATCAAAATCGCTCTCGACGCACCAAAAGCAACCGCCAGCGAAAATCGCTGTTTCAACGCCTGCTTGGCTGGTCGTGATGTTTGGTCGGTCTTCAGCCCCAGCGTTTAAAAAGAATGTGGCGAGCGCTGCAAAGCCCCCGGCAAACAGGCTGATGGATAGCGGATGAGTCAGTTTCATTTCAGATCGTCCAAACGCGTTTCTTCTGGAAGGCTGCATATGACGATTCGCCTCGAAGAATGCGAGAACTGATTTCAGTTTTCACGGTTTTTTGTTCCGCCGTGATCAAGACCCAGGCTTAGCCTGCTAACCGTTCGATCTCTTCGGGAGAGAGTTCCGAATTGTCGTATATATTTGCGACATCATCGAGATCATCGAGCACATCGAGGAGGCGCATCAGCTTTTCCGCATCTTCACCGGCAATCGGCACCGTGTTCTGGGGTTTCCAGATGAGCTTGGTCGATTTGGCTTCTACCTCGCCAAACTGGCCTTCAAGGGCACCGGCCACGTCGGACAATTCTTCGCGCTCGGTATAGATGAAGTGGCCGTCTTCGTCGCTTTCAACATCGCTGGCACCGGCTTCAAGCGCGGCTTCCATAATCGTATCTTCGTCGCCGGCTTCCGGCGCGAATTGGATTTCGCCGACATTCTCAAACCCGAAAGAGACTGAGCCGGTTTCGCCGAGATTGCCGCCATTTTTCGAAAATGCCGTCCGGATCTCGCTGGCGGCACGATTGCGATTGTCTGTCGAGGCTTCGACAATGATGCCAACGCCGCCGGGACCAAAACCTTCATAACGGATGTCGACATAGTCTTCGCCGCCACCGCCTTGGCCTTTATCAACCGCCCGTTTGATATTGTCCTTAGGCATGGATTGCCCGCGCGCATTGGCGATTGCAAGGCGCAGGCGCGGATTGCCATCGGGGTCAGGGCCACCCATTTTCGAGGCGATCGTGATCTCTTTCGAGAGGCGCGAAAACAGCGCCGCGCGCTTCTTATCCTGGGCACCTTTGCGGTGCTGAATATTTGCCCATTTACTATGGCCAGCCATGGGGGCTCCTACGGTCAATCATTAGAACGCGCTGCTTAACCCAGCTCAGCTGAGAATTCAAAGGGTTGGCAGCAATTCAGACAACCGCCCCCCGACGCGGATCGGTTCGCAGCGTTTTGCGAGCCCGCTTGCATCATCGGTTTCGACAAACAGACCGCATAATGTGCCTTCGCCCAAAGCCGGTTCATAGCGTTGTCCCGGCAATTGCGTGGAAAAGCGTCGCAGCGAATTGTCCTTTTGCATGCCGATGACGCTATCATAGTCGCCGCACATACCAGCATCGCTTTGATAGGCCGTGCCGTTTGACAGGATCATATGATCGGCGGTTGGAACATGGGTATGGCTGCCGACGACGACGCTGGCCCGGCCGTCGCAATGATGTCCCATGGCCATTTTTTCTGAGGTCGCTTCGCAATGCATGTCGACAATGACAGCGTCTGCGACTGACCCTAGCGGCATTTCATCCAGCGCGAGATCGACGGCGCCAAATGGGTTTTCCAAGAGCTGTTTCATAAACACGATGCCTTGCGCCTGGATAACGCCCACGCGCCGTCCATCCGGAAGCACGAAGAGGTGTGCGCCCTTGCCTGGCGCACTCGCAGCTTCCGGATAGTTTATCGGCCGCAATAGTCGCGGTTCGCGCTCAATATAAGTCAGCGCTTCGCGTTGGTCCCACGCATGGTCGCCAAGGGTAAGACAATCCGCGCCCGCGTCGAAAAACTCATTTGCAATGGCTTCGGTAAGGCCAAATCCGCCGGCGGCATTTTCGGCATTTACGACGACGAAATCCAAGCCCAAGGCTTGGCGCACGCCCGGCAGGTGTTCGCGCACAGCTTGGCGGCCTGGTTTGCCGACGACATCTCCGAAAAAAGCAAGTTTCATGAAGCTAGTATGCGTGGTTCGCTGGTAAAAGAAAAGCGCGCGATACGTCTCTATATCGCGCGCTTCTGATTGAGATTTGGAACGCCTATTTTTGCGTCGCCGTAAATCCAAGCGAGTCCTTAGTGTAGGCTGCTGGATCTGGGTTTTCCATGATCGACGCCACAGAGAGCGGTGTCTCTGGCGCGAGTTTGAAGGTCAGCGTGCCGCCATCATTGATGAAGCTTGAGAGCGCGGTGGTCGCTTCTGTGATCAGAGCCATATCAATGCCTGATCCTTGAGCCATCATTGGCGCCATCGCGAGGCCCATGCCGATTTGCGACTTCATTTCAGCTGGGTCAGCACCTTGCGCGGTTGCAGCTGCGTTGAAGGCGCGATCCAAGAGCGAGTTATCCGCAATCGAGACTTCGAAATTGTGGAAGGTCAGCTTGCCAAGCGCATTGGTCATGGCGGTCGGATCTGGCTCTGCACCAGCAGACAGCTCTTCAATATCGAACGCGCCCGCAATGTCTCTGGTGTAGGCGCTATAGCCTTCGATTTTGCCGCCGAGGCTAAACTTCGCGCCATCGACAAGCTCAAGATAGTTCGAGCCAGCATCGAATGAGACAATGTCCTGGTCTGGGTCATAAGACATGACGCCAGCGCCTTTCAGTTCCAGCTCTTCATAACCAACCACGCTGAGGCCTTGCAGCAGCGCTTCACCAACCTCGCCGCCAGCGCCATCGGCTTTGAGCGTCATCGAATAAGGCTGAGTTACGAATTTGGTGGCTTGGCCAGCGGCGTTCCGCTCAACTCCAGTCACGAGGCTTGGAATGGCGAATGAGGCGCCAGCCACGTCAATATTCAGGCCATCGAGCTTGAACGAGTCATAGCCCGGCTCCATTGGATTGTCGTAAGCCATATCCATCAATGCGGCGACTATGGCCTCTTCGTCATCAACATTCTCTTGAATGGCTTTGACAAATTTCGCGTCAACATTTGTTGCGGTCATGCTGCCGAGTTTGATGTCGAAGTTTACGCCTTCCGACTCGTCTGTGCCGACCAGTGTTAGACCGCTAATCACCGCTTTTGCGGCTTTCAAATCGGTCATGTCGCGAATTTCGATTTTTTCGATGCCGAACGTGCCTTCGGATTCGTCTTCTGCGAAATCGCCGGTCAGACCATTCATCGACCAGCTGTCAAAAACGACCTTGTCAGCGGCTGGGAACGGCACTTCCTGGCCATTCAGGCTGGCTGCGAGCCACCCGGCCAGTTCTGGCGACGGGTTCACAAGCTCAATAGAGCCGAGCTTTACTTCAACATCTTCACCTTCTTCAGAAAGGGTGATGTCGTTCAGGCTCATTTTACCGAAATTGGCTTGCTCGCCGTCCATTTCGAGGCCTTCAAGCACCAGAGAGCCGACTTTGACGGCGTCTTCGCCGGTGATTGACAGGTCCGTAAAGGTTGCTGTCGCGCCATCGGTTGTGCTGCCCGCGAATGACAGAACGCCGCTACCGCTATTGGTTAGTGACATTGCCGCCAGCGCGCTCGCTGCTTCAGCCGGATCGCCCGCACGAACAGTAAGTTCTTTTAGCGTTGGCTCGGCAATCGTGACTTCTGTCGCTGCTTCTTCACCGCCACACGCCGTCAATAGAGTGAGCGCTGCGGCACCGTACATTAATTTCTTCATGATTGATTCCCTTTTCAACCGGAGTCCCATAAGCTTATCGCCTAATCCTGTCGAGGCTATTTAATGATTATCGATAAAGGCGACAAGATGGCATTGCGCACAAAATCCGGTGAAACGGTGAATGTTCGCTTTGAAATCAATCCGAAAGCCCGTCGCTTGATATTAAGGCTCGACGAACGCAATCGCGAGGCTGTGGCAGTCGCGCCGAGCAAAAAAAAGATTGGTGAAGCCGCCGCCTTTGCGCGCGACCGGATCGACTGGATTGCCGAGCATTTACAGGCGCTTCCGGAGAAAGTGGCGCTGCGAGCAGGTCAAGACTTCTGCTTGCGCGGCGAGCGCTGTGAAATCAGTCTGGAAGGGACTGGACGCGTCCCGAAATTGGAGATTGGGCCGCCTTTGGTGCTCCGTGTGCCAGGAGATGCAGACACAACCGGAAAACGGGTTGAGCGATATCTCCGGAAAGCCGCAAAGTCAGATTTGTCTGATTCGGTGATCGAGTATTGCGAGATGCTGGGGGTCGAAGCGCGACGCGTGACGGTGAAAGACACAAGATCGAGATGGGGGTCGTGTACCTCAGATGGCCGATTGGCGTTTTCCTGGCGTTTGATCATGGCGCCGCCGCCCGTCTTGCAATATGTCGCCGCCCACGAATGCGCGCACCTGCTCGAGATGAACCATAGTCCGGCCTTTTGGGCGCATGTTGAGACCTGCCGCCCTGACTGGAAAGCGGAACGCGCATGGCTTCGCAAAAATGGCCGCGACCTTCACGCCGTGACGGCAGATTAGGCCGGAGACAGTTCCGCTTGATCGTTCGGTTGATCCTTCAGCTCGGGCGCAAAACTAATCAACACTGTGCCTTCTCCGCCGCGCGCTTCACGGTTCGGCCCCAGCAGCAAAAGCGATCCGTCGGCGCGGATTTCAGCAACAATGTCCGCATCTGGGCGGTCTTTGCGGAACGCCTCGAGCGAGTATTTGTCAGTGAGGCGGGTACGGGCAAACTCCCAGCCGCGATACTGATCCCGGATCAAACTGTCATAATTCCGGCCGCGGCGGATCAAGGTCCTGCCCCGCGCATTTGAGCTGAGCCCGCGATCATCGCTCTCTTCATCCTCGTTGATTGAGAGTTGATAGACCATGTGGCGCCCAACTTCCGGGGCGAAATGACTACACACGAGCGCGTTGTAGGAGTCATTGGTGGACAGCGCGATGACGGTTGAGAACCGGGCATGGTCCAGTTTCAGCTCGGCATCTTCAGACATGACTTCGCCCATAAAGATATCCAAGCCGGCATCTCGCGAGGATTTGAGGCGTCGGTAATTGGTGTCCGCGACGATGACTTCGATCCCACTTTGCTCAAGCGCTCGCGCAAATTGAACGCTCCAAGTATTGGCGCCGACAATCAACACTCCAGGCTTTTCTTTGCGCGCCAGACCGAGGCCCCGCGACAACGGCCCAATTGTGAATCCGTGCAAGACAACTGTGACGAATACCATCGCAAAGGCCAGCGGCGTAATCTGGTCCGCCCCGGAGAAGAAGAACCGCCCTTCGCGCGAAAGATCCACCAGAAGCGAACCGAACAGGCCTGACACGGCAACCGCAACAATCCCGCGCGGCGCAATCCAGCCGAGCAAGAGCGCTTCGTTGCGAGAGAGCGTGCCATAAGTGGCGATCCAAACCGAAAGCGGCCGGACGATAAACAGCATGCAGACCAAGAAGGCGAGCGTGTTCCAATTGATCGCCTGACTAATAATTGCAGGCGTGAGATCGGCCGTCAGCATCACAAACACGCCCGAGACCAGCAGGATCGCGATGTCTTCCTTGAACTTTTGCAGCTCGTTCAGGCCCGCCAGTTTGGAATTGCCGAGCATCATTCCATATGCCGTCACAGCCACCAGGCCGATCTCTTTCTGGAACATCTCAGCCATCGTGTAGCAGAGCACGATCGAGGCAAGAATGATCGGCGCTTTGAGGTATTCCGGCGTCCAGCCCTCACGGAAGGCTTTCGCCATCGCCCAGCCAAAGAAGATACCGAGCAGCGTGCCATAAGTGGCTGCCATAATGATCCAAAGTCCGGCGCCAAAAAGGCTCTGGCCTTCCGAGGCGACGCGGATAAATTCAAACGCAGCAACGGCAAATAATGCCCCGATCGGGTCGTTGACGATGCCTTCCCATTTGAGAAATTTAGCTGGACGTCCGCCAAGCTTGGACTGCCGCAGGAGCGGGATGATCACGGTCGGGCCAGTGACCACCATAACGCCGGCGAATACAATGGCGCTGGCCCAATCTAGTCCCGCCGCAAATCGCGCGGCGAAGGCGCCTAAGACCCATGCGAGCGGTCCGCCGATAAAGATCATGCGCCGAACCGCGGCGCCCGCTTCCCGCAAATTTTCGAACTTAAGGACCAATCCGCCTTCAAACAGGATCACCGCTACGGCGAGCGAGACGATCGGCCGGAACACATCGCCAAATGACTGTTGTGGGCTGAGCAGCGGATTGCCAAAAATCACCGACCAAAGCGGGCCAACGGCGAGGCCAGCCAGCGACATGAGCACAATTGCAGGCGCCTGAAGACGCCAAGCGAGCCATTGCGCGCCAACGCCGAGTGCGCCGATCAATGCACAGGCAAAGATCACCTCTTGTCCAGCGCCGCCCGCGAGAAGAATGCCAATATCCATAAGTCGTCCAGCGCAGCCGATTTAGGCTGCAACCTCGTCATGATCTCGGGACACATCAAAGCCGATTTCACGCCGGCCATAATCGCCCGCTTCATAGCGTTCGATTTGCGTTTGGAACCATTCAAGCACGTGTTCATAGATGTGATCATAGAACGGCTCTGGATCATTATCCTTGAGCGGGATCGATAGTCGATATTCGTCGCCGCCGACAATTTGCGCGATGAAATCGTCGCCAATTTTCTGGCATTGCATGGTGACGCGCATCCAGTCCTTGTCAGACAAAACGCGGACGGCGAGACCAAATTGAATGGCGCCAAGCGGACGGAATCCTTCAGGCGGCATTGAGAAAGCCTGGTCACCATAGTCTTTGGGCTCAAACGGCCCGGACGGCGGCACCAGCATGACACAGATGCCGTCTTTCATGCCAATATGGGCGCAGAGTCCGGCACGCAGCTCTTCTGCTAGGGATCTCACCCTTGAATAATTCTCTGCCGCCAGTGTTTGATAGCGCGACACGGTTGAGATTAGCTCTTCAAATCGAGACAAGCCCTCACTCCCCAATCAATCCAATTGGAAAATAGGGCGCGATTGGTGCGAAGGCTAGTCTTTAGCTGGTTCTAGGTGCAATCGGTCTCTTTTAGACCGCGCCTGCAGGGCGAACCAGTACATCTGGACAACGCAGTAGGCCAAGACAATTCCAAGATTTGCCGACGCAATGGTCGAGAGACCGGACTCTCTCAGTGGGACAATCACCAGCTCAAGAAACACGGCGAACCCGAGGACGATCATGGCAGCTGCGCCGCGACGACTTATGCCGATTGTAAACGTGACCCAGATTGTGAGCCCCGCAAAAGAGATAATCCGGACAATATGATCGAATCCGACGCCACCGGGACCTGAATGAGGTTCGTATGTCATGGCCGCAATGGCGACAAAAATAGCGATCAGGCCGCACAGGCCGTTGGCCAACAGGGCTGGCATGCCGCGTAACCAATAGGATGGTGCCGGGTTGGGTGTCTCGAATTCGGTCGTCTGCATGGGCTAAGCGCCTTTATTCTGCATCCCTCACCCGCGAGTATCCGATAGCGGATTTGCGATCCGATTAAGCGGATAGATCAAATTTTTCAGGATTAGGAACGCTGTTGGAGGCGTTTCTAGGCGGCGCGCTGGGCCTGTTCCAACCGAACAATCTTGATGTGCTCATCGAGGTCGGAGATGTTTGGCCGAAGGTGGGCTGGCAGGCTAGCCCGGGCCATCTCGATCGAAGTGCGGGGCGCGGTTTCCTGGGTAAAGGCGGTGATAATTCGGGCAATTGTATCGAGATAAATCGCTTCTTCTTCAACGATTTGGCCAAATCGATTAGCGATCGGGCCGACCAGTCCATAAGCCAAAAAGACCCCAAGGAAGGTGCCTAAGAGCGCTGAGGCGATCATTTCCCCAAGCACCGCGGTGGATTGATCAATCATCGCCATGGTTTTGATGATGCCCAAAACCGCGGCGACAATGCCGAGCGCGGGGAGAGCATCGGCCAGGGTTTGAAGTGCGCCGACGGCGCGTTGCCGTTCTTCAACCATCTCTGCCACCGTATCTTGGAGATAGGTGGCTGTCTGTTGGCGCATGCTCGGATCGAGCGCGATCAGGCGGAAGCTGTCGCAGATGAGATTGATGGCGTACGGATCGTTCTGCAGGCGCGGTTGGGTCGCGAATAGGGCAGAGTCTTCAGGCGCCTCAATATCGCGCTCTATCGCGACGATTCCCCCGCGCTGGGCCCGGCGCACAAGCTCGTGCATCAATGTTAGCAATCCAGCATAATCATCCTTAGACCATTTCGCGCCGCGCAAAGTTTGCGCAAACCCGCCGAAGGCGGCTTTCGCAACCGATGCAGAATTGCCGATCATCACAGTACCGATCGCGGCGCCGCCGATTAGGGCCAATTCGAAGGGCAAAGCCGACAAAACAGCTGGACCCCCACTGATCAGCAAAGCGCCAGAGACGATCAGTAAGACAATGGCGAATCCAAACAATTGGATCATGAAATATTCCTGGGATGACGGTGTCAGGGTCTGATCATTTCAGAAGAACCTTTCGAACCGGTTGCCGACGCGGCGGCAGGCCTAAGAATGATTGAATCAGATCTTGATTTTGTGGCGCATGAGCAGAAAAGGGGCGCATGAGTGACGCCGACCAAAGCTTAGATCAAACGCCCCAGCCCAATCGGCGCGGGGCGTTTTTTCTCTTATTCTTTTCTTTGATGGCGATTGGCGCTGGCAATACGATGCTGATCGCGGCGGTTATTCCGCCTTTGACCCGGACGCTGGCGCTCCCCGATTGGATGGCAGGCGCGATCTTCTCGCTGTCGGCTTTGTGTTGGTCGCTTTCGTCGCCGTTTTGGGGAAAGCGTTCAAACCGATATGGCCGCCGCCGGATCGCGTCTTTCGGGCTCGCAGGCTATGCTGTGTCGATGTTTTTGCTGCTCTTATCATCATGGGCAGCGATTTCTGAATGGATCACTGCGCCCTTCGCGATTTTTGCTTGCCTGGCTTTGTCACGATCCGTGTTTGGTTTGATCGGATCGGGATCTAGTCCGGCTGCCCAGGCTTATGTGGCAGACCGAACGGACCCCCATGAACGCCAAAGCGAGATCGCGTTTGTCACCTCGGGTTTTAGCTTTGGAACCATTGTTGGGCCTGCCTTCGCAGCGGTTCTGGTTGCAAATTTTGGATTGCTGAGCCCAATGCTCATTACCTCCATCATGGCGGCGACAATGTCAGTCCTGTTGTGGAATTACCTGCCGGAGAATCGGAAACCCGTCCAAGATGCGACGAAGATTGAAGCGATTCCGGGCGCCATCGGCCTCTGGAAATCGCGCAATGTGCTCCCGTTCTTGGCTTATGCGGTGACACTGTCTTTGGTCACCGGCATCCTGACCCAGGTCTTTGTGTTCGCGGTGATGGATAAGCTGGATGTGACTGGCGTTCAGGCGGCCCAATATACAGGTCCGGCCTTTATGGTCGGCGCGATGGCCGTGATGACAGCGCAGCTGGTTTTAATCCCAAAGCTGAAACTGAAGAACAAGACGCTGATGATCACCGGCTGTTTCCCGCTTTTAATCGGGGCTCTATTGCTGATCCCAGCACAAGACTTCGCGACACTGATCTTTGCGCAATTCTTCCTTGGGATTGGTCAAGGGCTGACCCGTCCTGGCTTTTCAAGTGGCGCCTCGCTCGCGGTGTCGCCACAATTGCAGGGCAATGTCGCAGGCTTGGTCATCTCCGCCAATGGGATGGGCTATATCATCACGCCGCTGTTTGGCCTGTTCTTGTACGAGTTTGTTGACCCGGCTCTGCCCTTCTGGATTTGCGTCGGATTGCTGATCTCCATGGCGCTATTTGCCTGGAAAGCGATTGCGCCCGGCGTCGGCGAAGCGGATGAGCTCTAGCTCGCGGCGAGGACCTGATCGAGGGCGATCGTGGTGGGATATCCATCCGCCGGGATAATCTCATTGGCTTTCTGAAACCGCCGCAGCGCGCCTTTGGTGCCGCGTCCGGCAATCCCATCCACCGCGCCTGCGTCAAAGCCCAGCCGGTTCAGATTGCTCTGCAAAATCATGATATCGCGCTTATTGAGCAGGGTCAGATCGGTTGGCCAGCTGGCGATGGGACCTGTTACACCCGCGACGCCATCAGTTAGCAAACCAACCGCGAGCGCGTAGCTGTCAGACCGGTTATAGGTCTTGAACACGTCAAAATTCTTGAACAGCAGGAATTTCGGGCCAGACGCGCCGGTGGGCAGCCAGAACTCTGCATAAGCCGTCTCGGGTGCGGTAAACGTTCCGCCGGACATCGGGGATAGGCCATAGCTTGCCCAAGTCGATAGGCGCCGGTCTTCACCATCGGCGAGCGACCAGTCAAAATCGCTCGGGGCCAAGATCTCAATGCCCCACGGCTGGTCCTTTTGATAACCTGAGGCACTCAGATAATTTGCGGCGGACGCCAAGGCGTCGGGCGCGCTGTTCCAAAGGTCTTTAACCCCATCGCCATCAAAATCGACGGCGTAAGACAAAAAGGTCGAGGGCATGAATTGGGTCTGTCCCATCGCGCCCGCCCATCCGGAGACCAAGTCATCTCGGTCAACCTCGCCGCGCTCTTGGATTTTCATCAGAGCGGTCAGCTCGCTTTCTGCAAATCGCTGGCGCCGGCCTTCGACCGCCATATTGGCCAGTGTATTTGCGGCGTCGAAATTGCCAATATAAGAGCCGAGATTGGTTTCCATGGCCCAGATCGCAGTAATTGCTTCGCGATCGACGCCATATTCGGCTTCAATAAGATCAAAGGTCGCTGAAAGTTCAGCAAGCCGCTCAGCGCCGCGCGTTTTCCGGCCTTCTGTCACGGCTGATTCGACATAGTCCCAAATCGGCTTGGCAAATTCCGCCTGATCCGCAACGTCTGTCCCGGCAATTGAGACATTGTCTGAGAGATAAAGCTCAAGCGGGGAGATGCTGCGCAGGGTTTCATAAACGACAGTTGGGTTTCGGCCAGCGGCGATTGCGCGATTGGCAAAATCTAACCGCCAGGCATCCATTCCATCATGTCCAGACGCCGCAAAAGGCGGCAGCGATGGGACGGTCGGTGTCTCAACCACCCCGCCATTACCGCTCGTCCCCGGCGCGCTTGGCCCAGCGGCTTGAGGCGCTGAGGCACAGGCGGTCATCAGCGCTGCGCCAGCCAAGAGGCCATAGATTGGCCGTTTGATCATAAAGTCCCTCATCACATGCACCCCTTTGCGGAAAAGCCTGTAAGCCATGATTGACTCACTCGGACCCGATGTGTATGTCCCGCGCTTTCGTGAAAACAGTTCTAACGTTTGGGCAAAAGCCATGAAAGTGAAATCCTCGATCAAAGCACTCAAGTCGCGCCACCGTGACTGCAAGGTCGTTCGCCGCCGTGGCCGGACCTATGTCATCAACAAGACTGACCCACGCTTCAAAGCAAAGCAGGGCTGAGTCAGAGATGAACAGCTGAGCCTCATTTGAGATGGGTGCTCGCATCGTCCTTTTCGATCTTGGCCATGTGGTTGTCGATTGGCAACCAATCCGGCTCTATCGCGACTTGTTTGAGTCTGAAACAGAGGCTGAGACCTTTGTTCGCGATGTGTGTAACATGGATTGGCATGTTCACCATGATCGCGGCGTTTCCATGGCAGAGAATGCCAAACCCCTGATCGCGCAATATCCGCACTATGAATCGCAGATCTTAGCCTGGCGCACGCGCTGGCTGGATATGTTTGAAGGCTACGTTCCGGGTATGCCGCCGCTGATGGCTGAGCTCGAAGAAAACAGTGTGCCGCTCTATGGGCTGTCCAACATCCCGGCAGAAGTCGCGGAAGAGACGTTTGACGCCTTTCCAATGATCAGATTGCTACGCGATGTGGTGGTCTCTGGGGCGGAGAAGGTGGTTAAACCCGACCGCCGCATCTATGAAATCACCCTCGAACGAATGGGCAATCCTGATCCCGGTGATGTGCTGTTCACTGATGACCGCGAGAATAATTGCCTCGCCGCTGAGGCCATGGGTTTCAAAACGCATCAGTTCACGGGTGCAGAGGGGCTGAAAGCACGATTGATGGCTGAAGGGCTGCTTTAGGCGCGTTCGGTTCACTCCAGCCCAAAATATTGAAATGCGCCTTTCCGCGTGCCCCAATAGGGCGCAATATAGGATGGAATTTGAAGGCGTGTGATCGGTTCTTGCTGAAAGGGCGCGTCTGGCACTGGCCCAACCAGCACCGCTTGAAACGTTTCGCCGCGCGCATCATTGAGCACCCAGGTTGGAGTTTTTCCGATTTTTTGACGCAACTCGACGGCAAAGAATTTCTGACCGTCTCGGTATTCTGCGTCCCATCGTTCCTTATAGCCTTGCGGATCGAAATCAGGATTTAGATCCTTGGCGCTCGCGATGCGGTCCGCGCTTGGCACGGGTTTGCCGCGCCCGTCCAAACGGCAGGACCGGTTCGGCGAGCCGTCAAACCCCATAAAGCCTGTGCGGCGAGCGGACGCGCCATTTGCAATCGCGCCGCCTTCATATGCGCTCACCACGACACCATCCAGTTTGGCACCTGGCGCCAGCTGAATATTCCAAAGGATCGCATTATAGGAGGTCAGAACCAGAAACACCGGGGCTTCGGTTTCGGTGACCAAGACGTCCACACGGGTCGCCCACTCGACAGAGTTTCCTTTTGCAAAACCCGCAAACTCTCTCGCGATCGCGCCCTCAATGAACCCGCCTTCGCGCGCGACCTCTTTGGCGACTTCTTTCGTCATGGCGATTCGTGCGGCAATCAGTTCCGCGTCCTCGCCGTCGGCGATGTATTGAAGAGGGGTCTTCACGCCGCCGCCATAGGTGTAGACATAGGCAACTTTCGACGCCCCGCTCGGTCGCGGCATCCTACAATTAGGCTCCGCATCGATCGCTTCGAACACCGCTGGAAGCTCGTTTGCGACAAGATTGGGCTGGCCGATGGAAACTTGGCTCATGAGTGTCCGGCTTTGACCTTCGGCGACAATCAGGGGTGTTTCCGGCGCGATCATTTCGCCGCTGCCTTCACCGCTAAACATATCACCTGGGGCGCATGCCGATAATCCGAACACGGCTGCCAGTGCCAAGATAAGTTTGAAACGCTGGTTCATTCTAACCCCCGATTATGTCTTGTGGGGTCTCAATATCTGAGATGGGTTGAAATAGTCCCAATGGGTGAACGAAATTATTCAGCGGCTGAAACGCGGTGCCAACAAAGCTGCTCGTGTGGTTCATATTGGCCTCAGGCGGGCCCATAGACCGCGCGCTGCAAGCGTTCTATAATCCTCGATCGCGGCGCGACTGGCGAATGAAGTGGAGCACCACTGGGGAGCGTCGATGATAGTCACGAGTGCCGATCGCCTGGGCCATTCACCAAAAAGGAGATGGCCATGCCAGACTTATCCCCGCATTCGGTTGCGTTCTTACTGTTTCCAAATGTCACGCAATTGGACCTAACCGGCCCAGCGCAAGTGCTTTCACGGCTCGGGAACACAGAGCTCAACTTGGTCTGGAAAAACAAAGACCCAGTGCCCACTGATGCTGGATTTCCGCTTTTGCCGACCGCCACCTTTGATGAGATCGAGCACGTCAATATCCTGTGCGTGCCGGGTGGGCTCGGCACGATGGAGATTATGCAGGACCGCGAGGTCTTAGACTGGCTCCGCAAGGTGGCCGAGAAAGCCGATTGGGTGACCTCGGTTTGTACGGGCTCGCTGGTGCTCGGCGCGGCGGGGCTGCTCAAGGGCTACCGATCAGGCTGTCATTGGGCGTCGATTGATCAGCTCGAATATTTTGGCGCCATCCCGGTGCGGGAGCGGATTGTTGAAGACCGAAACCGGTTTTCGGGCGGTGGGGTCACCTCCGGGATAGACTTTGCTTTGGCCCTGGCGGCGCGTATCCGCAATGAGGATTTCGCCCGGTTCATTCAGCTCAGCATTGAATATGACCCGATGCCGCCCTTTGATGCTGGTTCGCCAGATAAAGTCTCGCCAGAGATCTTGGACCGCTATTACAAAATGATAGATGCGGCGGTGCCAGACCGCGAAGCGAAAGTGAAAGCCATCGCCGAAGCGCTCGGATTTTAGCCCCATTTGCAGCCGATACAGTGCTTCACGCTAATTTTTCTTGGCACTCATTGCTCAACGGCCCATAGTCTAAACCATGCTAAAAGCGCTCGCCTTTGTCGGACTTCTTCTCGTCAGCAGCCCCGATTTCGGGCCGTCTGAAGAGATGTTTGACGAGTTAAAAAATGCCCCGAGCGAAGAAGAAGCCAATGATGTCGCACTCGATATCTGGGCCTCTTGGATGGAAAGTGGTTCGGCTGCGGCGGATCTCGTCATGGAGCGGGCGGTGCAAGCCCAAGCCTTTGGCGACTTGGATCATGCCCGCGCGCTGTATGACCGCGTCATCGCAATCCAGCCGGACTATGCCGAAGCTTGGAACCGGCGGGCGACGGTGTTTCTGGCGCAAGAAAACTATCCAGAAGCCCTGCGCGATGTAAATGAGGCGCTGCGTTTAGAGCCTCGTCATTTTGGGGCCTGGGGCGGTCTTGGCGCGGTGCTTGAGGGACTGGGGTCAAAAGAGGAAGCGCTTGAGGCCTATTCAAAAGCGCTTGAGATCTATCCGCTCTTTCCTTCGGCCCAGCGCGGTATAAATCGCATTCGGCGCGAACAGGAAGGCCGGCCGGTGTGAGAATGCTGACAATTGGAGTAATCGTCCTCGCCCTTGGCGGTGCGGCTGCTTGGTTGAACAGCGCGGCCTATGCTTCGCGCGTCAACAAAGACCATCCCGCAGACGGTCAGCTGGTCGAGGTGAATGGCGCTGATGTTCACGTGCTAGAGCAGGGCAGAGATGGCCCTGTTGTTCTAATGATCCATGGCGCCTCGGCGAATGCGCGGGAGTTTTCCTGGACCTTAGCGCCGCGCCTCTCTGAGACGCACCGCATTCTGATGGTCGATCGCCCTGGGCATGGTCATTCTGAACGCCCCGCGGATGCGGACACGCTGGCGGTGCAGGCAGCACAAGCTGCGGGCGCCTTGAAGGCGCTTGCGCCGGGCCAAAAAGCGATTGTTGTCGGGCATAGTTTTGGCGGCGCTGTTTCGCTCAGGCTCGCGCTCGATCATCCCGAACTTGTCGAAGGCTTGGTGTTGCTCGCGCCGGTCAGCCATGATTGGGGCGGCGGCGGTGAGGCTTGGTACAACAAATATGCAGGGCATCCTCTGATCGGGCCAGCCTTTACCCAATTGGTGCCGATTGTCGGGCCTGCGCAGGTCAAGCGCGGTGTCACCAATGTGTTTTCGCCTAAACCTGCGCCAGAGGGCTATTTCGAAAAATCGGGGATTGGACTGTTATTCCGACCGTCAAATTTTTCGGCGAATGCGAAGGATGTGAATGCGCTTCGGCTTGAGCTTGGCGCTCAGCAAGCGCGCTATGACGAGATTAAAGTCCCGACTGTGGTGTTCTCGGGCGCGCTCGACACGGTGATCAGCCCGCCATTGCATGTCGGCAAGCTGAAACATCAAGTCGAGGGCCTAGAGCTGGTCAAACTCGCGGATGGTGGGCACATGCCGCATCACGCCTTTGGCAGCGATGTGGCCGATGTGATCCGGCGTCTAACCAATGGTGGGAAGGCGCAAGCCGCGGAATAAAGGTCTAAGACCGTGCCAGGCCGAGCCGGTCATCTGCATCGACCAAATCGCTATCGAGATTGGCGAGATACCATTCTACCGTCGCCCGAAGACCAGCATCGAGATCGTGCTCAGGTTGCCAGTCGATCAGCGTTTCGGCGCTGGACGGATCGACCCCATACCGGCGGTCATGGCCTTTGCGATCGGTGACAAACTCGATTTGATCGGCGTATTTATTGGCTTTCGGTCGGATTTCATCGAGCAGGCCGCATATCGCTTTGACGAGCTCGAGATTGCTACGCTCAGCGCGAGCGCCAAACAAGAGTGTTGAGCCGGGGGCTGCGCCGCAAGCCTCAATCAGGCCGCGGGCATGGTCTTCGACATAGAGCCAATCGCGGACGTTTTGCCCATCGCCATAAATTGGGATCGGCGCGCCAAGAATGGCTTTGCGGATGACGGTCGGGATCAGTTTTTCAGCATTCTGCCACGGCCCATAATTATTCGTGCAATTGGTCACCAGCGTCGGGAGGCCATAGGTTCGCTGCCAAGCGCGCACCAAATGGTCGCTGGCAGCTTTGCTGGCTGAATAGGGCGAGGAGGGCGCATAGGCCGTGTGGGCATCAAACACCGGATCATCTGGGCCCAAATCGCCAAACACTTCATCGGTGGAGACATGGACGAACCGAAATTGCTCGCTGCGGCCTGCGCTCTGCCACCAATTCAACGCCGCTTCGAGCAGGCAGAATGTGCCATCGACATTGGTTTTCATAAACGCGCTGGGCCCATCAATCGAGCGGTCGACATGGGTTTCAGCGGCGAGATGCAGCACAGCATCGGGGCGCGCGGCCTTGAACAAAGCTTCCACAGCCGGGCGATCAGTGATGCAGGCATGCACGTTCTGAACAGCCGTCCCGGCGATCGCGGCCGGGTTTGCGGCGTAGGTTTTCTTGTCGAGATTGAAGACATCATGTCCGGCGGCGACCAACTGGCGGACGACGGCAGAGCCAATAAACCCATATCCCCCGGTAACGATGTAACGCATTTATTCTCCCACTGAGCTGAGCGCGTCTCGATTAATGTGGGTTGAATACATGGGCGAGGGCGATTGCACCAGCCGTCGCAACATTAACGCTATCAAAGCCGGCGCGCATTGGGATTCGCACGGGCCGTGCGGCTTGGATTAGGGCATTCGGCAGGCCCGGGCCCTCAGCGCCGAGCAAGATGGCGAGCTTTTCCGGCGGCGCTAGGTTTTGCAAGGGCTCAGCGTCGCTGCGCGGCGTCATT
The DNA here is from genome assembly GCF_056850855.1 of Hyphomonas sp. ske169. Classification (NCBI taxonomy): domain Bacteria; kingdom Pseudomonadati; phylum Pseudomonadota; class Alphaproteobacteria; order Hyphomonadales; family Hyphomonadaceae; genus Hyphomonas; species Hyphomonas sp. ske169. The sequence continues at coordinate 2,301,395 of NZ_CP096146.1, forward strand.
GCCCAGATTTCAAATCCAGCGGCTTTCAGGATTTCGACATGATCGAGCCCGCTGCCGCCATGATGATAGGGCAGCCATAAGCTCGCGCCTGACGAGACCCGAATGGACTTGCGGTAGAGCGGATCGCAGGAGCCTGCATCAAGCAGCACGCCGTCGGCCCCAAACGCCGCCGCATTGCGAAACGCCGCGCCGACATTGTCATGATTGGAGATTTCATTGAGCAGTAATAGACGTTTGGCGCTCAAAAAACTCTCAAGCGGCAATGGCGCGCCCTTCCGCGCGCAGGCGAGGATCCCGCGATGGATAGGAAACCCAGCAATCTCATCCATCAAAACCTGCGGCGCCGTATAGATTGGCACGCTGGGATCCACTTGCTGCAAAAGCGCCGCCAGGGGTTCGAGCCGGGTCTCGCATAGAAACAGGCTCTCAACAGCAAACCGCGATTGGCTCAATAAGATTGAAAGCGGGACTTTGCCTTCGACGATGAAGCGCCCGTCGGCGCCGCCGGTTAAATCTCGCTCTCGCACGCTGACAAAAGGGGCGACCCGTGGATCGCCCCTGTCTGATATTCGAATGATGTTTTGCTTGCTCAAAGCCTAAGCGCCCATTGGGAGGCCTTGTTCTTTGGCCATTTTTTGCATGGCTTTTTGAACCTTTTCGAACGCGCGCACTTCAATCTGGCGAATGCGCTCGCGGCTGACATTGTAAACCTCAGACAGCTCTTCGAGCGTTTTTGGTTCATCGGTCAGACGGCGTTCTTGAAGGATGTGCTGCTCGCGCTCTGACAGATCCGCCATTGCGGTTTGCAAGAGCTCCATCCGCGCATCGAACTCTTGGGTCCGCGCAAACTCTTCAGCTTGGTTCGGCTCTTCATCTTCGAGCCAATCCATCCACTCCATGTCGCCTTCTGCGCCCATCGGGGCGTTGAGGGAGGCGTCTGAGCCGTTCATCCGGCCATTCATCGAGATCACGTCTTTTTCCGAGACGTTGAGCTTATCGGCAATATGCGTGACCTGCTCTGGCTTTAGCTGCGCATTATCCAGCGCATCAATCTCACCTTTCATCCGGCGGAGATTGAAGAAAAGCTTTTTCTGCGCGGCTGTAGTGCCGAGCTTTACCAGGCTCCAAGAGCGCAAGATATATTCCTGAATGCTGGCACGGATCCACCACATGGCATAAGTGGCGAGCCGGAAGCCTTTATCCGGGTCAAACTTTTTGACTGATTGCATCAAGCCGACATTGCCTTCGGAAATCACTTCCGCCATCGGCAAGCCATAGCCGCGATAGCCCATCGCGATCTTCGCCACCAGGCGCAGATGCGAGGTCACCATTTTCTCGGCGGCTTCAGTGTCTTCGTTTTCCTGCCAACGCTTGGCGAGCATGAACTCTTCGTCTTTGGCGAGCATTGGAAACTTACGGATTTCTGAGAGGTAACGGCTAAGACCTTGCTCAGGGCTCAGCGTGAGCGCGCGGCTCGCAGTTGTGTTGGCCATATTACTGGTCCTCCTTTGTCCCCGTCACAAGACCCTATACGTTTAGGCATCTGCTTCGGTTCTATCGTTGGTGAGGGTCATAGCCCCGATCATCGGCAGCGTCTTTCCCTCTTTCGCGAATAGTCCCTATCGCGATATTGCATAGATAGGGATGACAAGTGCGTTATTTAAGGCGTTCGGATGACGAAACCTGTCAGGACAAATCTCGAGTAAATTGGGCCTGGAGGCGTCCCGAGACGCGCGAATTGAGCCGTCCCGATGTCGCGGCCTGCTTAGCGCTCGGATTTCCGCGCTTTGAACGCGGCCATTTGCTCTGGCGTTGCCTCGCCTTGGAATTTCTCTTTCCAAGTCGCATAGGGCATGCCGTAGACCCGTTCCCGAGCGGCGTCTTTGGACATGTCGATCCCTTCCGCCTCAGCCGCTTCGCGGTACCAGTCGCCGAGGCAGTTTCGGCAGAAATCGGCAAGGATCATCAAATCGATATTCTGGACGTCTTTGCGATTGTCGAGATGCGATAGAAGGCGCCGGAAGGCTGCTGCGTCGAGTTTGTCTTGCTGGTCTTGTGTTAGATCGCTCAAACCTATTCTCCCACGACCCGCACATCGGCTTCGACGACCAGGGTCATCGGCTCACCATTTGCATCGAAATTAAATGTGATGTCCACGGTCTCGCCGCCGACGACACCTTCACCGACATCGAACATCATCAAGTGATTGCCGCCGCGCTTAAGCTCGAGAGTCTCGCCGCTGGCGATTTCAAAATTCTCGACCTGACGCATTTGCATACGGTCATCGACCATGGCCATTGTGTGCAATTCGATTGTGCCAATGTTTGGTGCGGAGGCGCTGGTGAGGGTGACATCGCCGCCTTCAACACTGAGGGTCACACCGCCCATTGTCATATCACGGCCGCCAATCGGCTCCATCACGAAAGCATCGCTATACGAGAGCACAGGACCTGTCTCGCTCGCGGGAGGTGTCGGTGCATCCGACGGAGAACACGCCGCGACAAGGCTGACGACAGCCGCGCTTAGAAGCCATTTAGACATCACAGTTTCCTTTTATATCGCAATGGATATAGGCCGAGATTAGGCTTGCCAGAAGCCCACAACGCGTCGCACCTCTTCAATGATCGGCTCAGCCACAGCATTGGCTTTTTCCGCCCCTTTCGCGAGCGCGGCATCAATCTCTGCCGGGTCATCAAGATAGGCCCGCATCTTATTCGTGATCGGCGAGAGTTTCTCGACCGCAAGCTCTGCCAAAGCGGGTTTGAATGTGCCAAAGCCTTTGCCGCCATATTCGGCGAGCACTTGCTCATCGCTGATCCCTGCCAGCGCAGCATAGATGCCGACCAGATTGGCGACTTCAGGGCGCGGCGCCATGTCTTCAACCGTTTCCGGCATATCGCCGAGCGTGTCGGTCTTCGCCTTCTTGATCTTCTTGGCGATCGTATCTGTATCGTCGATCAAATTGATCCGCGAGGTTTCGGCCGGGTCGGATTTCGACATTTTCTTGGTGCCGTCTTTGAGACTCATAATCCGCGCGCCAGGCCCTTCGATCAGGCCTTCTGGCTCTGGGAAAAAGCCGGGCGCATCATATTGTTGATTGAAACGGGCCGCGATGTTGCGGCTCAGTTCAAGATGCTGCTTTTGGTCTTCGCCCACCGGAACATGGGTCGCTTTGTAGGCGAGAATATCAGCAGCTTGCAGGACAGGATAATCGAACAGACCGACGCTGGCGCGTTCGGCGTCTTTGCCTGACTTATCCTTGAACTGGGTCATTTTTTCGAGCCAACCCATGCGCGCGACACAGTTGAAAATCCAAGTCAGCTCAGTGTGGGCGCGTACTGAGGATTGAACGAAGATGGTCGATGTATCGGGATCGAGCCCAGCGGCCATCATCGCAGCAGCGATTTGGCGGGTCTGGTCGGCCAGCGCGCCTTTTGGGTGCGGCATTGTGATGGCGTGAAGATCGACGACACAATAAATGCCTTCCCAACCGGCATCTTGGAGGTCGGCGAACTTTTTCAGTGCGCCGAGATAATTACCAAGATGAAGATTTCCGGTTGGCTGGATGCCAGAGAAAATCCGCTGCGGGCCAGAATAGGATGCTTGCTCAGTCATGGCAGCGGGGTTTAGCGGATTTTGACCGCCTGGCTAGTGGGGAATTTATGCTGCTTTGCGGCGGACCATCGCTTTGAGATCACGTAGGCGGATCGCGCCAAAGAGTATCGCAGCAATCCCATACGCGGCCGCGCCGATGGAGATGAATGCCAACACTTCCACAAATTTGCCGTAAGGGGCCCAGCTTTGCAGCGTCTCGCGGTGCTGCAACAGAAAAAGCAATGCCGCCCCCATCGAGACGCTCGCCAGTGTGACCGATATCAATCGAGAGATCAGTCGGCCGCCGGGGCGGTACCAACCGCGGGCCTGCAGCCCAAAGAATAGCAAAGCAGCATTGATCCAAGCGGCGACACTGGTGGCGATGGCGAGCCCCGGAAAGCCGGGCCAGCCTTGCGAGCGGAACCACAAAAACAGGCCCGCGCCCAAGATCGTGTTCAGCGCGACGGTGAAGAGCACAAACCGCATCGGGGTCTTAGTATCTTCGCGCGCGAAGAAGCCCGGGGCGAGCACTTTGATCAACACAAAGGCCGGGACGCCCCAGCCATAGTGGACGAGCGCCAAACCGGCTTGCTGGGCGTCTGAGACCAAAAACGCCCCGCGCGCGTACAGGCCTTCGATCAAATAGGCGGGCGCAACCATCAGGGCGATGGCTGCAGGTAGCGTCAGCGCCATGGCGAGGCCAATGCCATCATCCATCAATGTGTTCGCGGATTTGCCATCATCTGAGCGCGCGGCGCGGGCCAGCCTGGGCAGAATCGCAACCCCAACGGCAACGCCGACAATTCCCAGCGGCAATTGATACAAACGATCGGCATAGAACAGCCAAGACTTGGCGCCTTCTTCGAAACTGGCGAGCGCTTGGCTGACCAGAATATTTATCTGCGTACCGCTCGCCGCAATCGTTCCAGGGATGGCCAAGGCAATGACTTTGCGTACCGCTGGGGTCAGCTTCGGCCAGCCGAGTGATAGTGAGACTTTTTGGCGGCTCACGCCCCACCAAAGCAGGGCGGCTTGGGCGGCACCGGCAATCGACACCGCAATCGATGCGAGGATGGCGGTATTGCGCTGATCATCGCCCAATAAGGCGGCCGTGATCAGACAGATGTTCAACAAAGTCGGCGCGCCTGCGGATAGCACGAACCGCCCAGCCGAGTTTAACACCCCTGATAACAGCGCCGCCAGCGCCATGCAGGCGAGATAGGGCATGGTGATCTGAGTGAGCAAAATGGCGAGTTGGAAACTCTCACTGCTCTCCTCATAGCCGCCATGAATGATTTTCATAATCCAGGGCATCGCGAATTGTGCGATGATGACCAGACCGGCCGTCGCCGCAAACAGGCCTCGCATGGTTTGTTTGGCGACTTCTTGGGCGGCTTCTGGGCCTTCCGCTTCCAGCGTCCGCGCATAAGCGGGTACAAAGGCCTGCGCGAAAGCGCCTTCTGCGAAAATCCGCCGGAACAGATTTGGGAACATAAGCGCAGTGACAAAAGCGTCCCCGATGGGCCCCGCACCGACCTTCGCGGCGATCAGAATGTCTCGGACAAAGCCCAGGATCCGGCTGCCCATGGTCAGCGAGGATTGTGTGAGCGTGTTACGCAAGAGGCTCATAGAGTCGGGATCGCCTTAGAAACTATCAGCTGCGCTGGCGCGTTTGAGTTTGCGCGCGGGGGTGCTGGGACCATCGGGTTCTTCGCGGCCAAGCGCGGCGAGGAGTTGGTCACGCAATGACGATTTCATGTCTTCGTCAAATCCGCTCGGGAGTTTGACGTAAAACGCGTCAAACACCCGCTCGCCATACGATCCGACATGCGCTGATACGATTGAGATCCCGGCGGCGGCCAAGACCTGGCTGACATCACTCAATAGGCCAGGGCGGTCGCGCCCTGAAACGTCAATCACCGTATAGGCTTGCGAGGCGTCCTCAGAGATTGTGACGCGCGGTTGGACGATAAAGGCCGCTTTCCGCTGGCTCTGACGCAGGCTTGGCTCAGGCAAGTCCGTTTCAGGATCGATCGCCGCGAGAATGCTTTTCTCCATCCGGTCTAGGCGGCTGCGATCGCCTTTCGCGAATGGGTTGCCTTCGCCATCTTCGAGGACGAAGACATCGATGATCCGCCCGGACGGGCCGGTGAAGACCTGCGCTGCGACTGTGTGCGCGCCAAGGCCGCCAATGGCTTGGGTCAAACGCGCGAACAGACCAACCCGATCGGGCGCCGAGATGAACAGGCTGGTGCGATCATCACTGCCGGATGTCGCGCTAACAATAATGTCGTCAGAGCTTGAAAGGCGTTTGGCATGTTCGACCAGGGTTTCGGCATCGAAGCCGGTCCAGTAAGCCTCATCCATTTCGAGCATGACTTGCGGGAGCGTCCCAAACTGATCGACCACCAGTTCCCGATTGGCTTCCGCGCGCGCCTGTAATTCTGCGGTGACGGTCGCCTCATCTGTCCGCCCACCGCGCAGCGCCGCTTCGGTATTGTGGTAAAGATCGCCGAGCAGCTGACCTTTCCATGTGTTCCAAACATTTGGACCAACAGCGCGGATATCCGCGACAGTGAGAATGTAGAGCAACCGTAAATGCTCAAGATCCATGACCTTTTCGGCGAAGGTCACGATGGTCCGGGGGTCTGCGATGTCTCGTTTTTGGGCGGTCTCGCTCATCTCAAGATGATTGCCGACCAGCCATGCAACGAGTTCGGTTTCTGCTTTATCCAGACCGAGGCGACGACAGGCGCGGCGGGCGGTTTTCATGCCCTCGATTTGCTGATCGCCGAGGCCTTTACCGGTATCGTGGAGCAACATGGCGAGGTAGAGCGCGCGGCGGTTTTCGATTTTGCCGTAAAGCTGCTTGGCCAAGGCAAATCCATCTTCGCCTTTGTCCATATTCGAGATGTATTCCATCGCCCGGATCGTGTGCTCGTCGACCGTGTAATGGTGATACATGTTGAACTGTGTCTGCGCCACGATGCCGCCAAACTCGGGTAAGAACCGTCCCAATACGCTCGCTTCATTCAGGCGGTTCAGCGTCAGGCCGAGATTGTCGCTTTCCAGCAAAATCTCCAGGAAGACCTCGACCATGTCCGGGTTTGAGCGGTTTTTGGCATTGATGATTTTGGTATTGCGGGTCGCGAAAGTGAGCGCATCTGGGTGGACGTCTACGCCGCTTTTATCAGCGATTTGGAACAGTTTCAGTAAGACAGTGGGATCTTCTGGAACAATATCAGTATCGGCAAAATTGACCCGGTTTCCGACCAATTTAAATCGGTCGTCAGACAGAGTTTTGGATTGGCCACCGCGCGATAGGAAGCGGCGCCATCCTTCTGGTTTCGCCTTTTGCTGCGCTTCCAATTTCGCCGCCAGGATGCGTGTCAGTCCGCCGACATCTTTCGCTGCCAAGAAATAGCGCTTCATGAACCGCTCAACCCCGAGCTGTTCGCCGCGATCCTGATAGCCCATTCGGGCGGCGATTTCTGGCTGCAGGTCGAAACTTAGGCGCTCTTCAGGGCGTCCAGTAATATAGTGGAGGTGACAGCGTACCGTCCAAAGAAACCGGGCCGCGCGCATGAAAAGATGATATTCATGCTGGGTGAAGACCTTGGTTTTCATCACATCTTCGAGCGACTCAGTCTCGTCGGGATGCATATGTTTGACGATCCAATATAGCGTTTGGAGATCGCGCAGACCGCCTTTGCTTTCTTTGACATTCGGTTCCACCAAATATCGCGCATTGCCCTGGCGGGCATGTCGATTGTCTCGCTCTCCGAGCTTATCGGCGATAAATTGGGCGTCTTCTCCGACGACGGCTTGGCGATTGAACAGCTCGCGGGTTTCCTCTGCCAAATCCTTGTCACCGAATAGGAACCGCGCATCGAGGAGACTGGTTTTGATCGTCACGTCTTCTTTCGCGAGCCGCACGCATTCTTGCGGGGTCCGGAATGCATGTCCGACCTTCAGCCCCATGTCCCAAAGCGCATAGAGCATATATTCGATAACGCTTTCAGCATGCGGGCTGGCTTTGTAAGCGCGGATAAAGAGTAGATCGATGTCTGAAGATGGCGCGAGCACCGACCGGCCATAACCGCCAGTGGCGAACACCGCCATGCGCTCGCCCTCCGTAGGGTTCCGGGCTCGGAACACATGGGTCGTGATGAAATCGAACAAGGCATGGAGGACTTCGTCTTGCACCGCCGAAAGCAGACGTGCGGTGTCGAGCCCATCAGCGCCTTGTTGCAGACGTTCCTGGGCGATCAGACGGCCTCGGAACAAGGCGCCATGTAAGATGTCGAGCGCCTCTTTTCGCGCGGCTTTGTCATCGCCCTCATGGCTGAGCGCCGCTGCGGTGAGTTTGACCCGGAGGGCCCGGCCGTCGATGATTGAGCTTAACCGCCATCTTCCCGGGGCACGCCGGGTTGGGGTCCGCTTTTCGACGAGGGCAACATCTTGAGCCATGGCTTTTCGTCTAGCGCGCTTTACCGCGTTCTGGCTAGTTCTTGAATGGCTTTAGTTTGCCGATCGGCGGAGCGATATCAGAGCTTGATCAAGGACGCCTTGATTTGAGGCACAGACCAGTTGCCCGCCCGGTTTTGCTGGGTTTCCGCGCCAGTCACAGGCAAGACCGCCGGCGCCGCGAACGACCGGTATGAGCGCCGCGGCATCATAGGGCGCTAGTCCTGCTTCGGCGACCAAATCAATCGTTCCTGCTGCGAGGCGCGCATAGGCATAAGCGTCTAAACCATAGCGGGTGATCCGCGCCGTATGGCGCAAGTGCGTCCATGCGCCTTGTTCTGGCGGCGTCATAATAAATGGATCGGTCGTAGCGATCACGGCTTGTCTCAAGTCACCGCAATCAGAGACATGGATCGGAACGTCCTTGCCGCCATGTCTGAGAAATGATCCATCAGACGAGCCGAAATACCGTTCATCAAGGACTGGCTGATCGATGGTGCCTGCGACAGAGTCGCCTTGTTCATCAACAAGACCAATCAACGTGGTCCACACCGGCAGTCCAGCGACAAAGGCGCGGGTGCCATCGATCGGGTCGAGCACCCATGTCCAGCCGGTTGTGCCGTCTTGCTTGCCATATTCTTCGCCGTGAATCGCATCATCAGGGCGAAGCTTGGCCAATACTTCGCGCATGGCTTTCTCAGCCGCGCGGTCAGCGACCGTGACGGGGTCAAAATCCGCCCCATCTTTCTTGTTTTCAATTGTCTCTAAGGCGCGAAAATGTGGCGCAATAGCGTGCCGTGCGGCATCTGCAAGCGTGTGCGCCGTTTGGATTGCGTCAAAGTCGATTGAAGCTGTCATGCCCCGCGCTTAGCCGCGCGGGTCCGTTCAGGTCAAGCGGCGCCAGTGTCAGATGCTTCAGTTTCCAAGGCTTTCGCCAATTCAAGCAGGCGGCGGCGTGGGCGTTCGCCCAGGCGATAATAAGCGCGGACAAGCTCGAGCGTTTCTTTTTGGCTTAAAATGTCCGCATCCAGGCGCTCGGCATCGTTAGCGGCCGTCCCTTGAAGCGAGTCGCCTTCTAAACCGTCAAAGAAGTATTGAACCGAGACGTTTAAAGCGCGTGACAGGTCGTAAAGTCGAGACGCGGTCACACGGTTGGCCCCGCACTCATATTTTTGAATCTGTTGAAACCGAACCCCGACCATGCTGGCCAGATCCTGTTGGGTCATGCCCAAAAGACGTCGGCGTCGGCGCAAACGCTTTCCGACATTAAGATCCGTATTGTCCGTCATACCGTTCTCCCGGATGATCGGAGCCCCCTCACGGAGTCCCGAAATGGATATTGGACCTCTCAACAGCAAGTTGCGTGCCGATTGCCTAAATTGTTGGAAAAATCAGTGCGCTAGAATTTTTGGGGCGATTGTTTGACGCTTACGTATACGTCAGTGCATCGGAGTTATGCGGCAGTGCCGCATAGATGGGGTTGTATTTTGTGCGCCGCACAATAAATTGAGATCAGCACTGTGGTGCTAGCGCCTTCTGGCGTTTCCTCCCTTACCTGATACAGCCGCGCTCTCTAGCGCGGCTCTTTTTTTTGTTCAGGTGTTCTCTGAGAGGGCGAGATCGACCAGGTCTGCAATCAAGCGCGACACTTGCTGTTTGAGATGGCTGAAGCCATTTGATTTTTGTACGTCCAGCTCATTCATATAAAGCGATCGATTGAGTTCAATCTGAAGCACGTGAACGCCGCGCCGCGGCCGGCCATAGCGGCGCGTTGTATACCCGCCCGCATATGGCGCATTGCGCGTCACGCTAAAGCCTTCGCTGCGAAAGAACCGTTCTGCCTTCGAGGTGAGCCGCGCGGAGCAACTTGATCCAAACCGGTCTCCCAGCACAACATCCGGTAGGTTTGATCGGCCAGGCTGGCGGGACGGCATAGAGTGGCAATCGATGATAAACACATCGGACCAGTCCTGCTTAAGCGCTTCTATTTCTGCCTGCAGGGCTCCGTGATAGCGATCATGGACCGTGTCTAAGCGAAATGCGCCATCCGCTCGAGTGATCTGCTTGGTATAGATGTCGCGGCCGCTGGCACCCACCCGCGGCAAACATCCGAGGCCCGCTTTCACCCTGGCGCTTGGCATGCCAGCCACCCGCGGCAAGCCATCAGCAAACATGCTGGCATCCAGCTCGCGCGCATCGCGGTTTAAGTCGACAAAGGCGCGCGCAAAATTCGCCTGGAGCAGAATGGCGCCCTGGCGCGGGGCAGACACGTAAAGCTCATCGACAAACGCATCTTCTGTGCGCTGCAAATCACAAAGCGGAACCGATAAGAGGTCTGTCATCTGCCGCGGATACAAAGTGCCACTATGCGGGGATGCAAAAATCACCGGCGCCTTCAAAGCGCGCGCGCGCGTCATTTCGTACGCCTCAGGCAGAGCGTCATCCAGTGTTTTAGGCGATTGAGCGGCAGTTTGCATTGGGTTCAAGGTCGATGTTCTGTGCCTCAGGTCAAGGCAAAAAAAACGGTGAGCATCGCAAACCGACTCGAAATCGCTTATACGCTCACTTTTTATTTGCGTTTTACCGGCATATTCACTCAGGGTTTACGGTCTATCGACCATGAAGAGTGCGAATAATTTAGGGACGATGTTCGATGAGCAAAATCTTGCTGGCAGAAGATGATGACGCGATGCGCAGTTTTTTGACGGCGTCGCTGCGCCGTGCCGGACATGATGTGCAAGACTATGAAGATGGCGAAGGCGCGCTGGAAGCGCTTGAGCGCGAAGTCTTCGATCTCCTGCTCACCGACATTGTGATGCCTGGCATTGATGGGATCGAACTCGCCCGCCGCGGCGCCGAACTCGATCCGGCCATGAAGATCGTCTTTATCACGGGGTTCGCAGCGGTGGCGCTGTCCGGCAGCTCGCCGACCCCAGCCGGGGCGAAAGTGCTCTCCAAGCCATTCCATTTGCGCGAACTGGTCGATGAAGTCGAACGGGTGATGGCGGCCTGATATTGGTTGCAGTTCAGGCTTGACTTGGCGTCTCCAACAGGGGATGACGCCTCCTTCAAAACGGATGGTCGATTAGCTCAGTGGTAGAGCACTGCATTGACATTGCAGGGGTCACAAGTTCGAACCTTGTATCGACCACCATTTTCTCCCAACATTTCAATAACTTGCGGGATGAAAATTTCCGAAGATAAGTTGTTCGGTCTTCGTGTTACCACCGTGTTACCACCAAATTTTCTTGTGGAAGAATTGGCGCATGTCAGGTGTTACTGAACAAACCTCAAAGAAATTTGATTCTGAAACTCGGAAACGCCGAAAATTCTGAGTTTGCCTCCAAGGCCAGACCCCCTTTCAGAATAAACTCTGCCCAAGAGTAAGTGAGCCAACGCGATAATTTTGCGGCCCCCATCCGCTGAATCTCATGAGGTTGGCGGCCGCTCAAGTCACTTCTGTTTCCTGCCTCTCGATCAGAGTGCGATCTGGGTGATTTTAACACGCTGAGACAACCCCAACGTACACAGGGTTGCGATCCTTATGACTGCTCCCGGCGTCGAAGTGGACAATGACGAGTTCCATGTCGAGCGATTCTAAAGCAGGGCGTTTGCGGCTCATGTTCTGCTGACCATTCCCGCGGCGCTTCCGCTGAGGTGAATCGGCTTTTATCGCAGCTTTCGCCTTACGCGGTTTGCAAAGCTTCAGTATGTGAACGCGTCGAATATTTTGCGAGATCAGTTTCCACGTTTGGAACGGCGCCAAACCATCAACGTACGGCGCATTTTGATAAATAACAGAATCAAACCCGACAAAGCGACAAATACTGCCGCTCCTGCCGCTGTGATCAAAAGCGGGTGATTAAAGTCAGCGCCATCATCATAGTCCATGATGTGTAGCTTCCAGAAGAAGTCGTAGAACCGCCAGGTCGATGATCGACGCGCCCGGACCTCTGCCGTGCTAGGATCAATGTAAAGCGTCGTTGCATCGCCATCATCGAACGTGGCACGCCAAACGGGTCCGGGCCTTCCATATTCGGCAGGTGGATCAATTACGCGCTCGATCGTTTTCAGTTGGCCCGTTCCGGAATAATCGGCGTTCGCGATACGCTCAGCCAGATCACTGCTTACGGGCGTCATCAACTCTCCGGTCTGCGCATTGACAACAAAGTGCTGGCCTTCAGCCCCCGTCAACCGCCAGACAGGTTGCTCCATCACCTGACCTATCGAGGCCCCCCTCAGTTCGATCAGACCAGCGCGGTCTGTTGCGTCTGATAGGGGGAGGACAAGGATGGGAGAAAGGGAGAGTGGCGCAGGCGCAGCCACCTTGTGCTCACCGCGAACCTGCTCAATCGGGATCACGCTCATCACCAACCCGCCTGCAATCCACAGTAGGATTTGAAGGCCGATAATCAGGGCAACCCATTTGTGAATTCGAACAGACCATCTGAGCAAGCCCATATCACGCCCTCCCTATCTGGATCTAGTGATCCATCATGCCTTCAAGGCAGTCTTCACCATCTGTCCCGGTATTACAGATTTCAGTGATGCGATAGGAATTGTCACGGCCCTTTTTGACCATAAACGCGACTTGGTCGCCGTCGGCGAAGCCTGCCAGATCGACATCGCCCATAATGTCAAAACCCATCGTCATGGCACCCATGCCAATGCCATCAATCGGACCGTGATCAATTGTCAGGAAGTCGCCCTGCGCACCGACAGATTTGATGATGCCTGTGCCATGACCGATCGTGCCGTCGCCCATATTGTGATCAGAATGGTCCATGGTGCCGTCTGCCATGTCCATCGGTGCGTCTGCAGCGGGGGTTGGGGCTGGCGCATCGCCGTCAGCTCCGCCACAGGCAGCGAGCGTCAGAGCAAAGGCGCTCGCAGTGAAAAGAATGAAGGGTTTCATTGTATGGGATCTCCTTAGGGATTGTTGAAAGGTGTATGCTCTGCCTCAGTTTTGGGGCGGCGAGCAGACAGTGTTTTGCCAACCCAGATATAGTAGATCGCCGGGATCACGATCAGGGTTAGCAATAGGGTTGAGACCATGCCGCCAAGCATGGGCAGCGCGATGCGGCGCATGACATCGGCGCCAAGACCATCGGTCAGAAAGACCGGCGCAAGACCGACAAGAATTGTCAGCACGGTCATCAGTTTTGGCCGCACACGCATCGCTGCGCCGCGGGTGATGGCGCCAAACAGGTCTTCCCGATTGGTCGGGTTTTCTGTTCGTACTTGTCCATCAATATAGAGCAGCATGATAACGGCCGTTTCGACCGCGATTCCGCCGAGTGCAATAAAGCCAACAGCCACGGCAACCGAAAGATTGTAGCCTGCGAGCCAGACCGCCCACAGCCCTCCGATCAGACCGAATGGCAACGAGAGCATGATAATCGCAGTTCGATCAAGGCGGCCAAAATGCAGCATCAAGAGCAGAAAGATCAGACCGATGGCGGCCGGGATAGCAATCTGCAGGCGCTCGCTTGCCGCCTCCATTTGTTCATACTGTCCCGAGAACTCGACCGCATAGCCAGCCGGCAGGCTGACTGCGTCGGCAACCACTTGTCTGGCTTCGCTGACATAGCTGCCCATGTCTCGGTCCGCGATGTCGACAAATACCCAACCCGTCAGCCGCGCATTCTCTGAGCGGATCATGGGCGGGCCCTCAGTATAAGCGATCGTGGCCAGCTCGCCGAGCGGGATGTGCGCCCCGGTCGGCGTTGGGACAAGGATATTGCCAAGGTCTTCAGGTGTCTCGCGGAACGGCCTGTCATAGCGCAGCATGATGTCATAGCGCTCGCGGCCTTCGACCGATTGGGAGAGACGCATGCCACCAAGCGCAGTCTGAACAACAGTCTGGAAGACGCCCATATCGATATTGCGCCGGGACAGCTCAGCCCGATCCGGCGTGATTTCCAGATATTTGCCGCCGAGCACGCGGTCGGCGAAGGCAGAGCGCGTACCTGGCACGTCCCCAACGGCTGTCTCAACATCGCGTGCGATGCGCTCGATTTCGATCAGATTGTCGCCGGTGACCTTGATACCGACCGGGGTGCGCACGCCGGTTGAGACCATGTCCATACGAATCTTGATCGGGTAGCCCCAGGAATTGACGAGGCCTGGCATTTGTAATTTCGCATCAAGCTCAGCGGTAATGTCATCGACCGTGATACCAGGTCGCCATTCGCTTTTTGGTTTCAGCTTGATCCATGTCTCGATCATGGTTAGCGGCGCAGGATCCGTTGCGGTGTCTGCTCGGCCCGCCTTGCCAAAGACGCGTTCAACCTCAGGCACGGTCATCATCACCCGATTGGTCTGACCGAGGATTTCGCGCATCTTGGTCGAAGAAACGCCGGGCAGCGTGGTGGGCATATACAGTAGTTCGCCTTCATATAGGGCGGGCATGAATTCTGATCCGATGCGCTGCAACGGAACGATCACGCTGGCCGTCATTAGGACGGCAAGAGCGACGGTCACCCATTTGAACCTTAGCGCGGCGTGAAGGATCGGCTTATAGGCCCAGATGAAAAATGCATTGAGCGGATTAGCTTCCTCCCGTCGAAACTTGCCCCGCATCAGATACAGCATCAACACAGGCACTAGCGTGACAGAGAGAATGGCCGCGAAGGCCATCGCATAGGTCTTGGTGAAAGCGAGCGGACTGAACAGACGATAGCTTTCACCGGTCAGAGCAAATACCGGAAGGAACGAGACGGTGATGATCAACAGTGAGAAGAAGATGCCTGGACCGACTTCCTGCGCCGCCGCGATCAGCGTGCGGCGTCGCTCCGCCGCGCTTGGCTTATCGCCAATCTCCGACAGTTTGCGGCTCGCATTTTCAACCAGCACAATGGAGGCGTCCACCATCGCCCCGATCGCAATGGCGATACCGCCCAGGCTCATAATATTTGCCGTCACTCCTTGGAACGACATGATCAGAAATGCCCCCAGAACACCAAGTGGTAGCGTGATGATCGCGACGAGCGACGAGCGCACATGCAGGAGAAAAATCAGAATGACCAAAGCCACTGCGATACCTTCTTCCAGCAGTTTTTCTTCGAGGTATTTCACCGCGCCTTCAATGAGCGGCGCACGGTCATAGACAGTGACAATCTCAACCCCGTCGGGCAGGCCGCGCTGAAGGTCTGCAAGTTTGGCTTTGACACGCTGAATAACCGTCAGTGCGTTCTCGCCGTCGCGCATGATGACGATCCCGGCAACCGTTTCGCCTTCACCATTCAACTCAACGACGCCTCGGCGAAGCGCGGGGCCCTCAATGATCCGCGCGACGGCCGACAACAAGACCGGCGAACCATCAGCAGCATAAAGAACGACCTGTTCGAGATCGGCTTTCTCATCAACATAGCCTGACGAGCGGATCACAAACTCGCTTTCGCTCTGTTCGAGAACACGGCCGCCGACTTCGCTGGATGCGGCCTTGACGGCCTCAGATACCCGCCGGAGCGGGATATCATAGGAGCGTAAGAGGTTCGGGTCGATCAGGACCTGATACTCTCGAACAAAGCCGCCAACAGAGGCGACTTCCGAGACACCCTCGACGCCGGCAAGTTCAAGCTTCAGAAACCAATCCTGCAGGGAGCGCAGCTCAGCCAGGTCAGTTCCACCGGTTTTGTCGACCAGCGCGTACTGGTAAACCCAGCCGACGCCAGTCGCATCAGGACCGAGCTGCGGGACCGCGCCATCCGGCAGAGTATTTCCAAGGCGCGAGAGCGCTTCAAGGAACCGTGATCGGGCCCAATACAGATCTACATCATCTTCGAAAATGACATAAACAAAGCTGGTGCCAAACATGGATGAGCCACGTACGTCCTTGGTTTTTGGCAAGCCAAGAAGATTGGTCGAGAGTGGATACGTAACGAGGTCTTCGACGATTTGAGGGCTCTGGCCCGGAAAATCTGTGCGAATGATGACCTGCGTGTCCGTAAGATCGGGCACCGCATCCAGCGGCGTGTTCTGAACGGCCATCCAACCTGACACTGCGAGCGCTGCGCAGAGCACAAGGACAATCAGCTGGTTGGTTATCGACCAGGAAATCAGACCGGCGACCCATGACTTGGAAGGGTCGCGTCCGGCAAGATCGTCAGGCGTGTGGGGAGAGTGATCTGACATGACGGTTTCCTAGCGATGCCCTGCATGGGGATCGGTCGAAGGACGCTCCCCGGTGTCGATTGCCATGCCCGCCATAGGGTCGGGCCAGGACACGGGTCTGGCTGCGTTATCGCCATAAGGATTGTTCGGTGCTGAGCCCTCCTGAAGCCAGAGACGGTCTGTGTCTGCTTCTTGGAAAAGTGTTAGACCTGCATCACGATAATGAATTGGCGCGCCCTCCAGCAACCACGGTTCAAGCGCTTCCATGAGCCTTTCAAGTTCGGCTTTCAGGGCATCACCTTCACGGGCTTCTTTTGCCGCGCGCAGCGCGATTTCAGAACGTTCAAGGACGGGGATCAGCTTTGTGTTCGCAAACCGTGTGCGCAAAGTCTCACCGAGACCTAAGGCCGGATCGAGGAAATAGGGATCGATCTTATAGCCGTCCGTCAGCGCCTCGTGGAAATAGAGCGCCATGTCCGTGAAATGGTCGATCTCGGCGAGCGTGCTGGCGTCTACAGGAAGCTGGGGTAGCGGCGTGTCAGGCCCGGCTGCAGTCGCCACTGGCACCTGAAGCTTTGAAAAGCCTTCGCGCAGGTTCACCTCACTATCGAGCATGAACTGACCGCTCGCAACGACCAGGTCACCAGACTCCAAACCGGCAATGATTTCTGTTCGGCCATTAGCAGCGATACCAGTCTGGACGCCGCGCCCGGCAAACCGGCCTTGCCCGAGAGCCACAATCACGTGCGCGCCGCGGCTGTCTCGAAGAATGGCTTCGGTTGGGACAGAAAGGCGCGCTTCACCGCCAAGATCCAACGAAATGTCAGCATAGGCGCCAGGACGCAGATATCCGGCCGCATTGTCGACTTCAATCCGCACTTCGCCGGTTCGCGTTCGCGGATCGATCGTGGGGTAGATATAATTGATCCGGCCCTCCGCTGGCGCGCCTGGCGCGCTCGGAAACTCAAGACGGACTGCAAGCCCGGTATCGATCAGCGCCAAGTCTTGTTCAGGTACGCGGGCGATGATCCAGACGCCGGCATAAGATTGCAGGCGCAGAATCGGCGTGCCAGGTTTGATGTAGTCGCCTTCGCTAACCTGAAGCTCTGCAACCGTTCCGCCTGATTCCGCATATACAGGAACACGCTCTATTATGGTGCGCGTCTCAGTCAGGCGCTCTATCGCCGTATTCTGCATGCCGACCGAGCGAAGCCGTTGGCGAACCGCTGCGACACGGTTCTCATTGCCGATCGTGAGCGAAGCGAGGTAGTCTTTCTGCGCAGCGATGAGGTCCGGGCTGTAAACGCGGTACAGCAACGCGCCGGGGCGAACGGTGTCGCCCTCGGCCCGGACGCGCAAGTCATCGATCCAGCCTTCAAGCCGCGAGACGCTGACATTTTCCAACCGTTCATTTGTTTCAACGGTGCCAAAGGCGCGCAATGACCGCCCAAAATTGGTGACGCTGACGGGCGCCGTCCTGATGCCCATGGTCTGGATCATTTCAGGTGCCACCACGATCGCGCCATCACCGGGCGTTGCGCTTGCGTTTACGTTCACCGGGACCAGGTCCATGCCGCATATCGGGCAGGAACCATCTGGGTCGGTCGAGATGTAATGCGGATGCATCGGGCAGGTGTATTGGGACGTTTCAGCTGACGGGGTCGACGTTGCCGATGTGGCGCCTGAGCTTGAACCGACGACGGCGGCGGGTTCGCCGCAGGCTGTTAAAATGGCAGCTGAGGCCGCTAAAATAACGAAGGACTGTTTCATGATTGCACCAGGAGCGCGTTCATACGAGCAATCGCGGCGGCCATGCGGGCTGCCTCAGTGGCGATGTCAGAACGCAGTTTGAGGATGGCGATTTCGCCGTCGATAATCGGCGCGTAGTCACCGACACCGGATTCATAAGTGGTCAGTTGCGCGGCAATTTCGTCTTCAACGGCGGCGATATTGCGCTCGAGAACCGCGATATTATCCTGTGAAGCGCGCCAGGCGGCTGCCTCACTCGCAAAGCGAGCAGCCGATGTGCGCGCAGATGCCTGATAGCGCATTTCGGCGCTCGCGCGATCTGCTTTTGCAGCGCGAAGACTTGGCGCCTGGCTGCGCTCTGCCCAAAGGGGAACACTGAAGGTGACCATGCCGGAGACCCAGTCATCTCCGGCGAAATTCGAGCCGGACTCACGCTGTTGATAAGTCAGTTGCGCACCCCAGTTTGGGCGCCATGCCGCTTCAGCACCATCAACTGACTGGTCTGCGACTCGAATGCTGGCTTGCGCGACACGTACGGCATGAAAGTCCATGGCTTCGCCTGTCCAGTCCGATGCGGTTACCGGCGGCGCGGGCGTGACTGGCACCAGGCCGACAAGATCAATCAGGCGGGCATCAATTTGTGCGGTCTCGCGATCAAGATCGACCAGAATGCGGGAGACGCTCGTGCGCTCTGATTCAATTTCAGCAAGCCTGAATACCGCTGGA
Organism: Hyphomonas sp. ske169; assembly: GCF_056850855.1. Lineage (NCBI taxonomy): Bacteria > Pseudomonadati > Pseudomonadota > Alphaproteobacteria > Hyphomonadales > Hyphomonadaceae > Hyphomonas > Hyphomonas sp. ske169. Next base: position 2,320,046 of record NZ_CP096146.1, read on the forward strand.
CGTCCGGCATCGATTTCGGTTTCCACCACCTGGGTCAGTTCGTCATATTTTGCATTGCGGAGCTCGGCCAGCGCGCGCTGCTTTTCGATACGGGCTTTTTCATGAAGCAGCGAGATGAGTTCGCCGCGCAAGGCCGCGAGCTGCGCTGATCGGACAAGATCTGTCTGCGCCGCAAGGCTGCGCGCCTCTCCCGCGCGCGCTTCGCGGCCAGCCCGGTTTGGAAATTCCTGGCGCACGCCAATCGCCTTATTGGTGGGCAGGAAGTCCGAAAATGAGGGGTCGAAGATCGGAAAGTTATTGATCCCGACCGATACCACTGGGTCGGGCAATGCCGTGGCGGCTCGACCGCGTTCCCGGTTGGCGTCCGCCTGATAAGTGAGCGCGGCGAGACTTGGATGGTCGGAGAGACGCGATTCGAGTTCATCCATGGACTGCGCAGCGACAGACATCGCCATGAGGGGCGTTGCCAGGACAGCGCACAGAAGCGCGAGTTTTCGAAGTGGGGGCATAGGTCAGCACCAAGTTGATTGAAACGAGCAGCGAAAACCGCGCAAGATCGCGCGGCGCTACCGGATCAAATCAACAGGCGCTGTTTCAGCGTTACGGGTGTCGGGTTTGTCGGCGGAGCTTGGCCCGGTGGGCCGGTCGTAAGAACCGTCGAATTGTGATGAAAACCTTCAAATCGCGCCGTCAGGAGAGCTACCGCGATTTCCGATGGCGATTCAGTAAGTACGGCGCCTTCATCAAACGTCTGCGCTTGCATGATGGCGCTGTCGCAATCGAAACAGCCGGGGCATTCCATAGGGTCTTGCATGTCACCTGGCATCTCGCCGGATGAATCTGATGATGTATGCTCCGAGCTATCAGCAGCATCATGGCAAGAAGGCGTCTCGGCAGAATGAACAGATGACGGGGCCTCGTTGTGGCCCGTAATACAGCACGCCATGACCGGTCGCGCCACCATGAAGGCGACGGCTACCAAAATTATAAGGCGCGTCAGTTTCAACATAAGTCCGTCAGATTACCTCTATACAGGTTAACATCTTATACTCCCTAAGGGGTATATTTGAAAGTCACTTTTTCCGACCGCCAAGGACAGCGACCAATTCCTCTACTTTTTCGCGGCGAGCATCCACGTCTTCACTGGTCAACGCGTGCTCGACGCACGTTTCCAGATGATCGTCGAGGACGACTTTCTCCAGTCCCGATAAGGCGGCTTTGACCGCCTGGACCTGCCGGACGACATCGATGCAGTATCGATCTTCGGAGATCATCTTCGAAACACCTCGCACCTGCCCTTCGATTCGGGCAAGGCGCTTGAGCGCAGATTCTTTTGTGTCAGTTTTCATTGGCAATACCCTCTACCGGGTATATAGATATAGCAAATGTCTTACCAAACGCTAGAGGCGCTCATGAAATTCCTCAGAAATCTGATAGCCACCGTCGCGGTCTTTTCGGTAACGGTGGTCCCGGCATTCGCTCACACGAGCATCGTGTCGTCAAACATAGAGGATGGGTCGCAGATCGAAGCTGCGCCCGCGTCTTTCGACTTTTCGTTCGGGGCGGACATTGGTCTCGCCGGTTTGGACCTTGAGACATTGGACGGTGATCGTGTTGAGGTCGCGTTCGAGCCTCCGGGAGAGATGGGCAAGTCGTTTTCGGTACCACTGCCAGTGCTCGAGCCCGGTACGTACGTCCTCAAATGGCGCGCTGTGGCCAAGGACGGTCATGTTATGAAGGGTGAAGTCGACTTCACGATCACTGGCTAGTCAGGTGCTGGTTGCACTGACGCTATTTACCAAAATTGTCCTTTATGTCGGATTGCTCGGCTCAGCTGGCCTGTGTCTCCAAGCCTATATCACCGGGGCCCAGAATCGGCGATTGATCGCTGGCTTCGCACTTCTTCTATCAGCGGCGGTCTGCCTGAGATTGTTCTTGATGAATGCTGTACTGGCCGGCGGCCTTGAAGACAGTTTTGATTTCAGCCTTTTCGGTTGGGTATGGACGCCGAACAGGGATCAGACGCTCGCCTATGTGATTGGCGCACTAGTGCTTTTCATCTCTGCAGCCTTAGGCTTGAAATGGCTCTCAGTGCCCGGATTGATCACCGTTTTCGCCGGCGCAGGGCTTGGCGGTCACACCCATGGCATGGATACGCCCGGGCTAAACCCGATCTTTGTTTCAATCCATGTCGCCATTGCGGCCTTTTGGGTCACTGCGCCGATCGTTTTGTGGCCTGTAAAAACCATGTCCGACACGGATCTTTTGCAGTGCATGAAACGCTTCAGCGCAGTAGCGATCTGGAGCATACCGACTTTGATCGCCGGAGGTGTCTGGCTCAGTCTCCAGATTGGCGGTTCGGTCTCCACACTGGTCGAAAGTGACTACGGAAGATTGCTTGCGATCAAGTTTAGTCTGGCGTTGGTTGCTTTAGGGGTCGGCGCTGTTAACAAATTCTGGGTGACGCTTCAGATAAACAAAGATCCAGCGGCTGGCCGAAGACTTTTACGCCAAACACTGACAGTCGATTGTCTTCTCTTCATTGGAATCATCATTGCGATTGCCTCAGCCACAAGCCTGACGGGCCCGGGCGCCTGATTGGCTGTGGTCTTTACAGCTCAAGCGCGCGCAGTCGCAGAGCATTGGCGATTACCGAAACGGACGACAGGCTCATCGCAGCGGCAGCGATCATTGGACTGAGCAGCAATCCGAAAAACGGGTAAAGCACACCCGCGGCCACAGGGACTCCGAGTGAGTTGTATATGAAGGCGAAGAAGAGGTTCTGACGAATATTCCGCATCGTCGCGCGGCTCAGCTCTCGCGCCTTGGCAACGCCGAGCAAGTCGCCTTTGACCAGAGTGACGCCAGCACTCTCCATTGCCACATCAGTCCCGGTGCCCATTGCAATGCCGACGTCAGCTTGAGCGAGCGCAGGGGCGTCATTGATCCCGTCGCCGGCCATCGCGACGCGCGCGCCCCCAGACTGTAATTCTGAAACGATCTTGTGCTTGTCTTCTGGAGAAACATCCGCATGGACCTCATCAATCCCGACTTTTGCTGCCACAGCTTGAGCCGTGGCTTTGGAGTCGCCGGTCAGCATGACGACCTTCAACCCTTCAGCGTGCAATCGTTTTATCGCTTCCGGCGTTGTCTCTTTGATTGGATCGGCCACGCCAATCATGCCCGCAAACGCCCCATCGACACTCACGAACATCACGGTTTGACCTTCCGAGCGATACTGATCGGCTTCGACTCCATATTCATCGGACCAGACGCCGAGCCGTTTCATCATTTTTGAGTTGCCAATCGCGACCACCTGTCCATCGACACTGGCATGCGCGCCTTCTCCAGTAACCGATTGAAAATCTGTCGCCGTGGAGTCTGGCGCGTTGCGTGTTTCAGCACCCCGAACAATCGCTTCGGCCAGAGGGTGTTCGCTCGAACGCTCAACGGCGGCAACAAGGCTTAAAAGAGCGGCCTCATCAAACGGACCGGCGGGTTTAACAAGAACGAGTTCCGGGCGACCAAGTGTGAGCGTGCCGGTCTTGTCTACGACGATCGTGTCGATTTTTTCGAACGTCTCGAGCGCTTCGGCATTCTTGATAAGGATACCATTTGAAGCGCCTTTGCCAGTACCAACCATGATCGACATTGGCGTTGCAAGGCCAAGGGCGCACGGGCAGGCAATGATCAGAACCGCGACAGCGTTCACAAGGGCGAACGCCATGGCCGGGTCGGGGCCGAACAACGACCAGACAATAAACGTCAGAATGGCGATGATGATGACAGCCGGAACGAACCATGACGAAACAAGATCGACCAGTCGCTGGATCGGTGCACGCGAGCGCTGCGCGGCAGCAACCATTTGAACGATTTGCGATAGCAGTGTGTCTTCGCCAACATGTGTCGCCTGCATGACCAACGACCCGGTGCCGTTAACCGTGCCGCCAGTCACGCGGTCATCTTTGTTTTTCTCAACGGGAACCGGCTCGCCGGTGACCATGGATTCATCGACAGACGAGCGTCCTTCCAGCACCGTGCCATCGACCGGAATTTTCTCACCCGGCCGCACCCTTAGCAGGTCGCCGGCACCGACCTCTGAGAGATCGACCTCTTCCTCACTGCCATCCTCGGCCATCCGCCGCGCTGTCGGCGGAGATAGTTCAAGCAGCGCGCGGATCGCGCCGGATGTTGCGCTTCGTGCGCGCAGTTCGAGGACCTGGCCGAGAAGAACCAGTGTCACGATCACAGCGGCGGCTTCATAATAAACGGGAACGGTCCCGCCATGACCTCGAAAAGACTCGGGGAACACGTCAGGCGCAAAAGAGGCGACAAGTGAATACACATAGGCCACGCCGACCCCCATCGCGATGAGCGTGTACATATTCAGGCTACGCCGTGTTACCGACTGCCACCCGCGAACAAAGAAGGGCCAGCCCGCCCACAAAACAACCGGTGTCGCCAGAACCGCCTGCAGCCAGACGCCGAGAGTGGGATTGACCAGATTGCCGAGCGGATTTCCGGGGATCATTTCGCCCATGACAAATGCGACCATAGGCACGGAAAGGACGAGCCCGACCCAGAACCTCCTTGTCATGTCGTCGAGTTCGGACGTGTCTTCTTCGGCGCTGACCGTTTCCGGTTCGAGGGACATGCCGCAGATCGGGCACCCCACGTTCGAGGTCTCGCGAACCTGAGGGTGCATCGGACAGGTCCACACCATGCCTGAATATTCTGCAGGGATATTGTCATAGTCTTTATCAGGTGTGGGCGCTGATGAATGGCAATGATCGCCATGCTGGTCGTGTTGGGAATGGTCGTGATTGGTCATGTAAGGTCTCAAATAGGGGAACGCCGCGCCACAAACTTGCTGGTGCGGCGACCGATAGTGCTCAGGAAGATTTGTTGAACCGGTTGTAGAGCGGCACGAACACGAGAGCGATATACCAGCCGTAGAGATAGCTCTCGATCAGCCCAATTCCGAAGCCAAGCGGCGTCAGGAACTCAAAGCCGGGGAGCAGACCTTCCCAGGCACCATGCATGTGCAGCGCTGGGGGCGTAACAAGGCCCCAGCCGATGCAGATCAAAAATGTAATAGCGAGGAATAGGGACAAGGTATGTCCCACAGATGTGATTTTCATGAAGTCGCCTCCTTTCGGGTTGCGGGCGCAGCGCCGCGTCAGTTGTATGCCGACAGCAGATAAATAATACCCCTATAGGGTATATTCAAGCCTTGGCTATTCGCTGCATTCGCCGCACATTTTTATAATGGTCCTGAAAAACCCCGCCGGTCCGATGTAGTCGCCGTAGCGGGCGCTTTCAGTCCAACGCGAAAGACGGAGAAGCCACTTCCCATATTGGCGACTCATCGAATGATTAGTCTCCAAATAATGTCCGGTAGATGACTCAAAACAGACAATTCAAGAGGCCGTTTTGGTGCGAATTGAAGTCGCTCAGAAAACCCCAAACTGCACAGGGTAGCGATCCCAATGTTTGATTTCGGTGTCTAAGTAATTATTAGCCGCAGCAATCATCGCCGACTTGGATTGGGGGACAGGCTACGTCACCGAACGAGCAGTAAACGCAACAGTCGCCCGGATTGGGCTTCAGAACAGTTCCGCATCCTTTGCAATCATAGAAAAACTGACACGCATTGGTCGGCATCGTGTCTTTTGATTGATGACCGCATTCCGGACAGGTCACCGTAGACTCGGCGATGAAGCCTCCGGTTACATCAAGTTCAGCCATTCCAATATTTCCCTCTCATAAGACGGCAGCATGTACGCAACGCCTGCCAATGCAAAGCCGATCACAAGCAATACGATAACGCGCATGCTTGGTCGTCCATTTCGAAATGCGAAGAACGCGGCCGACGCCAACAAGGCCAAAGTTACCCACTGAAACAGAGCCTGATTGCGGGCGAAAAAGCCAAGCTTGGCAACCAGAGTCGTGCTTACTCCGAGATTTACCAGAATGATCGGTAGTACGCAGCAAGATGCACCGATAAAGGCGAAAAAGCTTGCGACCACACCGCCGCTCGCGAACCAGCCGCCGCGCTTTTGGACGTCTTTTTCTGTTTCTAATTCATCCAACATGTGAGCATGATAAAACCTGTAGTAACTATAGGTGCAAGCATGTCTGACATCACGATTGGGCGATTGAGCTCGGCAACAGGCGTGAAGGTCGAAACCATTCGCTATTACGAGAAGGTTGGGATTATGCCCGACCCTCCTCGATCAGTTGGGAAGCAGCGAATCTACAATCCATCGCACTTAGCGAGATTGAGCTTCATAAAGCGAAGCCGCGATTTAGGCTTCGGATTGGACGCAGTCAGATCAATGTTGGGGCTGAACGACGAAGCGCCCTCCTGCGCTGAAGTTCATGCGCTGACCACCGCGCATCTATCCGAAGTGCGAAAGAAAATTGCTGATCTGAAGCGGCTGGAACGAACATTAAGTGGGATCACAAAAGAGTGCGCTCGAGGCGACACCCCGGAATGCCCAATAATTGACGCCCTATCATCGTAAGCTACATCGCCGGACGCGAATATACGAATAGCTAGCATTGGCTTATCGACCCAATGAAGTCATCACGGGCTACGATCGTGGGACGAGTTTAAGACGCTCGACCAACCGCCCAACACAGCGTGCATTGGGCGGCCAGGTTTTTGCGAACTAAAAAACCAACTAGAATTTCACCCTGATGCCACCGTTCACGATGAACCCATCGTTGCGAGACCAAATGTCGGTCGTCCATTGGCCATCAGGGGCACGTGTCGGCCTCAAGAGCGGCTCTTCTCGCGTTTGTCGGACGTCGAGAATGTTTTCGGCATTGATGAAATAACTGATCCGACCAAACGTTTTTTCTCCAAGGATACCGATATCTAGATACGAGTCGCTCGTGGTACGAAACGGACTGTCTTCAACCCGCTGTTCGCCGGTGTAATACATCTCCAATCCAAGCCTGAACTCGCCGTGGCGTTCCCACATCGCGACCATGCCCGCAGTATGTTTCGGTGTAAGCGCAACTTCCTGACGCCCGGTTCCCAGCTCGTCTGGCTCACTTGAGTCGATATAGACGTAGCTTCCGGTAACTTTGAAGTCTCGCCATACGTAGCGAAGAAGCAGCTCCGTTCCACGAAGCTCGGTTTTGCCGGGCGCGTTGACCAACCGTACGCGGTCCAGTTCACCACCTGGCGCGCTTGCAAAAGGCTCCAGCCTGGTCACTCCATCGACATCCGAGGCAAAGAAGGTTGCATTCGCCTCAATTCCGCCTTGGCGATAGCCAATGTCAAACGATGCCGTTTGTGCGGTCTCCTCGACAATTCCAGATAACGGTTCGAGACGAGACAGTCCGGCTGCTTCAATCTCCTCGACGAACGGGGTCGGAGCAAAGAAGCCGTCAGCGACCGACCCCCGAAATGTCCAATTTCCAGGCCGGTAGAGAACAGATAGCCGAGGGCTGAATTGCGATCCATACTCGCTATGGTCATCATAGCGGGCGCTCACCGACACAGAGACTTTGTCGGTGAAGTCGTGATCGACCTGGCCGAAAATGCCAGGAACATCATAGGTGTAGTCGAATGCAGGGAACGTATCGGATGAGTAAATCTCTGATTGCCATGCGACACCGGCAACCCAATTTGTGCCCGCGTTTGCACCAGATGCGGAGGCCTCAAGCAAATAGCTTTCGTGGAGGTCTTCTTCGAGCAGCGCGCCGAAGCGGTGATCGTGATCTTGAACCATTCCGGATGCACGAAACTGCCCCTCCACAGACTGGGTGAGCGGGATGTCAGCGACCAGTCCGCCGTCTAGCCGAACTGTATCCTGGTCTTGCGGGAAGAAGCTCCCATCTGGAACGGTAAACCCGTCACGTGTTCCGCCATCGCGCTCTTCGGTCATAAAGCCGAGTGTGGCATATACCTCGGCACCGCTGTCGCCTTGCCAGAACAGACGTGGGCGCGCTGTCCACCTTTGATAGCTCGGCATATCGATCCAGCCATCATCATCAAAATCTTGTAGGCCTTGTCGATGCGCGCCTGCTGTCAATGAAACACCGAGGGAATCTGACAGCGGCATTGCGGTGTATGCCGTCAAGTCTTGTCCATCCCGCGAAGTTACATTGAGCAATACTTCGTTCTCGGCTTCTTCTCCGGGTCTGCGCGAGACCAAATTGATCACACCGCCCAATGCCGAGGCTCCGTAAAGTGACGTGGCAGAGCCTTTTATCACCTCGACTTGTCGAAGATCGGTCGGCGGGATTTGAAGCAATCCGATCGACGAGGCTTGCCCTCCATAAAGAGGCAGGCCATCGGCGAGCAATTGCGTATAACGACCATAAAGGCCCTGCACGCGAATGTTTGCCGCCCCTAAAGCAGGCGACGTGATCTGAACGCGGATGCCCCCCGTTTCATTTACGAGTGTCGCGATGTTGCCCGGCCTCATTAGCGCTTTTTCTTCGATTTCTTCCTGGTCGATCACTTCAACGCGCATCGGTTCATCTTGAAGCAGACGTCCAGATCGCGTCGCTTGGACGATGATCGTGTCCAGGGTTTTCTCATGACCATCTTCTGTGTGGTCGTCGTGATTATCGCGCTCTTCATTCTCAGAGGGCGTGGTTTGGTCCAACGTCACTTCTTGAGCGATCGATACAGGGTGCCCCAGCATTGCAAGTGCAACACATGCTGTGGGTGCATAGATGTATTTTGACATTATAAAGGTCCGAAATCTGTTGAGAAATGAACGCGTAAAATGGCGTTCGCGAACAGATTCAGGTTTTCGGGGGCTGCAAGAGCGGCGATATGGATGCTGATATGGCTCGACTGCTCAGAGGGAACCTGTGGTTATCGCCATCCTCTGCCAGGACAGACCTTGGCGGCTGGTTGCCTAGATGAAAATGAACATGACACTGAGCGCACTGATGTAAATGACCGTCATGCTCATGGTCCGCATGTCCTCTATTGGCTAAGTCCTGAACGCCTTCAACAATGCATAAATCGATTGAGCTGGTCTCGATATGGACGGCGTTCGCAAGCGGTGCTGCGAAAATAGATGTTGCGATGACGAACATAACAACAATTCTCATGAAGGTTCTTTGCATGACCGTCTTCATTTGTCCCGTTTGCAGGATGACCGCCCAAATGTCTTTAATCTCTACAGCCACTAGAGCGGCAAGCTGTTTTTTACAACGCTGTTACGCGTTCGTGGGTTTGCGCGATACAATCACTGTGATCGTTAAGCGCAGACATGATGCGGCACTCGCAAACCTTGCCCCCCTCACAGCTCGTTATCATACGTTTCAGTTCCCGCTCCAGGGCTCGGAGTTGTTTCAGACGCGTTCGAACGTTTTGGAGTTGATCCTCAGCGATCGCTTCGACGACCGCGCAGTCTTCGCCGGGATTGGATTGCAGGGTGATCAGCTCCCGGATTGCCTCCGTCGGAAATCCCAATTCGCGGCCATGACGGATGAAAGACAGGCGCTGAACAGCATCATCCCCATAGAGTCTCTGTCCGCTATCACTGCGATCCGGCTCTCCCATCAGGTCGATGGATTCATAATAGCGAATGGTCGTAACTTTCACGCCAGCTGCCTTGGATAAACGGCCTATCGTCATCGGTTTCATCGGGGCGTCACTTTCTCTCTTGCCTCTACAGTCACTGTAGACTGTAGGGATTAGACAATACTCGATGATTTGAAAAGGGTGACGCCGATGTTTGAGACATTGGATCTGAGAAACGGGCTGACAGCAATCATGATCGCAAACGCGATCCTGGCCTTGCCAATGGCGCTTTTGGTGAAACGGGATTTCGCAAGGCTGGGCCGCGTCTCCTGGCCCATGGCGATCTGGACCGGTTTTGCAATGCATGGCCATGCTCTAGCGACGTTCGCAGTGGCGTGGCTGGACCGCGGCTCTGCTTACGATCCGACGCTCTGGTCGCTAATGCCAGGCGGCGCGATCATCGTCCTTGGCGCCTATGTGATCTATCTTGGCCGCAAAGCCTATGGCGATCAGGCGCGGGTGTACGGCCTGAAGGAAAACGAGCTCATTGAGCACGGCATCTACAGGCGCTCGCGGAACCCTCAATATCTCGGCTACTGGCTGATGTTTGTGGGCGCAGCAACGGCGAGCGGATCGCTGCTCGCATTCCTTTTCGCTGTCGCATTCGCGCTTCTGGTTCATGGCTACATCACAATTGTCGAGGAGCCCCATTTGAAGCGCCACTTTGGAGCCGACTACACCCAATATTGTCGGCGCGTTGGACGCTATTTTCATTTTGGCGCGTCTTCAAACCTAAGAACGGAGCCTTCCCATGGCTGATGATTGCGGTTGCAGCGCCGATGAAGAACTGATCGAAAAATCGCCCGGTTACCGCCGCGCGCTTTGGATCGTTGTCGTCCTTAATGTGGGCTATGGCCTCATCGAACTCTTCGGCGGCTATTTCTCGAATTCTCAGGCGCTCAAAGCCGATGCGCTCGATTTCCTCGGCGACGGGTCGATCACTTTTATCGCCATCCTCGCGATCGGTTGGTCGCTCGCATGGCGCGCTCGGGCGGCAGCGCTGCAGGGCGCGTTTCTCTGCGTCATGGCGATCTGGATTTTGTATGAGACAGTTAACAGAATACTTGACCAGAGCGCGGTCGAGCCTTTTGCCATGGGCGCCTTTGCACTTGGCGCGCTTGTCGTGAACCTCGTCGCGATCGTGCCGCTCCTCCCTTACCGCGATGGCGACGCAAATGTGAGAGCGGTCTGGCTGTTCTCACGTAACGATGCGATCGGCAATGTCGCGGTCTTAATTGCTGCTGGTTTGGTCGCGCTGACCGGCGCGCCGTGGCCAGATTTAGTTGTCGCTTTGATCATTGTCGGTATTTTTCTCCATTCGGCATGGGGAATTCTAACCCAGGCACGGCGTGATCTGCGCCAAGCCAATGCTTCGGCGGCATCGCAGCAGGTTCCTTCTGAGTCATGACAGCCTTACGCAACGCGACGCGCTATTTATACGCACCGATTTTCTTTTTTGGGTTTATCGGTGCGGCCCTTTGGATGGTTGAAAATGACGGCAGTAAACTTTGGTTGGCGGGGCTGCTGTTGCCCGCGATCGCTTTGTCTTTCCTTGCCGAACGCATTGCGCCTTTCGAGGCGGCGTGGAACCGCTCAAAGGGGGATGCTGGCCGCGATACGCTGCATGCGATCATCAACGAGGTATCGAATATCGCGGCGATCGCCTTCATTCCGGTTGTGGCGGCGATAACGACCGGGTTCGATGTCTGGCCGAGCGAGTGGCCGCTTTGGGCTCAACTCGGGATGACAATCCTGATCGCCGATTTCGGAATTACAATGGCGCATTACGCCAGTCATAAAATCGAAGCGCTCTGGCGGCTTCATGCCGTCCATCATAGCGTTGAACGGATGTATGGGTTCAACGGATTGATGAAGCATCCGCTGCATCAGGCGATTGAACTTACAGCCGGTACGACGCCTCTCTTGCTGATGGGCATGCCTATGGAGACCGGCGCGCTGCTTGGCTTCGCTGTGGCGATCCAGCTCATGTTGCAACATTCCAACGTGGATATGCGGGTCGGGCCTCTGATCTATTTTTGGGCGGTTGCACCAGGTCATCGCCACCATCACCTCGCTCACAAAGTCAAAGGCGATGTCAATTTTGGCCTTTTCACCATGATCTGGGATCACCTGCTTGGCACATTCGTCAAGGATCGCCCGCAGCCACGAGACGGGGAACTCGGGGTCGCTGGACGCCCCGACTTTCCAGTCCGCTACGCCGCGCAATTCGTCGAGCCGTTCCGTAGATGGGATCGCAACGACAGTACTTTTCCCGGTGATTAAACGATGGCTGGACGTGTAAGTGGGGCAACCTATGGGCAACGTCGGTCCACTTCGAAGCGCTATATTGCGCTATGATCGACTACGTTAGACTACGTTGGGCAACGTTGTGCTTCTTTATTTTCAATGACTTAGGAGAGATCGAAGCGTTGCCAAGGTTGGGGTCGTGAGTGTGTAAAATAGAGCGTCTGAGCCGCAATAGACCAAGTGTTTCTCGATAGATGAGTAAGTTCACACCACACTCACCTAGCGGTGAAGGAAGATACCGAAACTCCAAGACGGGCCGCCATAATTATTGAGCAAAACCAATGCTCTCAGATGCGGTCCGTTTTTGACTTTGCGCCAACTTGGACTCGGACCGTGCGGCCCGTGGTCACAATGTCGTCGATTTGCATGATGATCAAGTCTTTCGATTGGCATTCAATATTTCGCGCAAATTCGTTCGCTATGCGACCCAAATCTGATAGCTCAAATATCCCACGAAGCAGACGAGACGACCCACCCGCACTTGCAGATTGGAGCAATTGCTGTTGTGCTACGGGGATTGCTAATACCCCAAGCAGGACACCAACATGCCATCTCGTGAATTCATACTATCTGAAATCCAGCGAGTTTATGAAAAAAACAACCGCGCCCCGGGCATGGTCGTGTTTGAAAGAGAGACAGGGATTAGAAAACCTGAGTGGTACGGCGTTCATTGGAGGAGTTGGAGTGCGGCTCTTATTGAAGCGGGTCTCGAACCCAACAAAAAGCAAGGTAAACTTTCTTCGGATCGTATTCTTCAACAATACGCTGAGTTCGTTCAACAACTCGGACGAATACCTGCCGAAGTTGATGTGCGAATGCATGCGCGCGATAATGAAAGCTTTCCCTCACACACGACATTTTCGAAGCACTTTGGTAACAAGGCCTCGTTGCTTCGTGCGCTTTCCGATTGGGTGGCCGGACATGAAGAGTTTGCAGCTATAGCCAACTTACTACCCGACCAAGGAGACACAAACACCGTCCAGGAAAGTGCTCAGGAAGGTTTCGTGTACCTTTTGAAGTCAGGCGCTCATTACAAAATTGGTAGAAGTGAGGAGATCGAGCGTCGAGTAAAGGAGATTGGTGTTTCAATGCCTGAAAAGGTCGATCTTGTTCATACGATACGGACCGACGACCCTAGTGGGATAGAAAGTTACTGGCATCGACGATTTGCTGATAGACGTGCAAATGGCGAGTGGTTCAAACTCACGCGCAAAGACATACGAGCGTTCAAAAGGCGAAAATTTCAGTGAGCAACATCAAAGGACAAAGAAATTGAACCCGGAGCTCGTTCTTCCGCTCTTAACGGCATTTGGTCTTGGTTCGATTATAACGGCCCTCGCTCAGTCTTGGTTGCAAAACAGAAGTCAGACGAAAAGACGGAACTTTGAAGAACGCAAAGCGGCATACATCGGATTGTTGGAAGCATACCACGAGGCGGCTGTCTCTCGATCTGACAAGGCCGCCAAGAATTTTGCATATTGGCAAATGCGATGTGACTTAGTCTCTCCTCCAAATGTGCGTAGAGCCATCGCCAGAATCGTTGAGACCAATGACGACGTAGCGGAACGATATGAGGCTCATGACAAGCTAAAGGCGGCCTTACGAGATGATCTAGGCGTTTCAAAAATCTAATGTCTGGCAACGCCCTTTGCTGACGTTCGGCCTTGACCTGACCAACGGAAATTTCTCGCCAAATCGAGACATTAGGTCATAAATCGCGAATGACTGCTTTTTGCAGGTTTTCGGACAAAAGTAGCCAACATTTATGCGCTCATAGTTTGGTTCGTTGCAAACATTTGTCCTTGAAGGCCATAAATCCATCACTAGCGCTCAGTCACCGATGAGGGTTGCCGCACACTATCAAACCGAAAGACGCCGCCAATGAAAACACAGGCGGCGTCAGTAATGTGTCCTGATTATCTGTTGCGAATATCAGTTTCTCAATTTGAGTTGCACACCCCAAGTTTGCGGAGCCCCTACAGCGCAGCGCTGGGGAATTGTATTTGCCACAGGATTTACCCCGCCGAGTTGGCCCCCAAAAGGTTGATCGAAGATCGTCAGGCAGTACCCTTCATCACCCAAATTCTTGCCGAATAGATTGACTTCCCAACGCTCATCATCCGCGCGTAGGCCGATGCGTGCGTTAAAGAGCTGATAGCCTTCCTGGAAAGATTGCGGGTTCTGATTGGTATTACCCCCGATATTCTGATCACCAACATACTGGGTCTCGCCGCGCAGGAAGTATTCTGTGCCGGAGATGGGTGTGAATGCGTCCGTCCAGTCGGCGACAAGTGAACCCTGCCATTCTGGAGCGAAATGCGCTCTCTGCCCGGTGAGGTCTTGCACAGGCCCGCCGGGAAGCGGCGAAGCGTTTCGATAATCTTGGAATTCACTATCAAGATAGGACAGACCGCCGTTGAAGGTCAGTTGATCGAGCGGAGCCCAGACGAAATCAGCTTCGACACCCTGCTGGCGTAATTCACCGACATTGCGCGTGATGAAAGAAATGCCATCGAAGGCCCGGTCCTGGAATCCTTCAATATCCATCCGGAACAGCGTCGCATTCAGCTGAAGGGTATTATCAAGCAATTGCGTCTTGATACCGACTTCGTAATTGGTCGTGTCTTCCTCAGCAAAAACGCGCTGCTCTTCGGTAAGGGCGGGGAACGTTCCATCCGTGTTAAAGCCACCAGATTTGTAACCCGTTGAAACCGTTGCGAACAGCATTGTGTCATCAACCGGGAAGTAGCTGGCATTGGCGAAGTATGTGAATTTTGAATCGTCGACAGTCAGACCCGGGCGGTTTTCATTATCACGCACGCTGAGCGCAATGACGAATGGGTTGTTCACAACGTTTGAGAAGTCAGCGTCCTTCTCGTCGGATGTCCAGCGACCACCAAGCGTGAACGATAATTGGTCATTCACATGATATGTGCCCTGGCCAAAGAAGGCCATGCTTTGAAGATCCTGGGCAAACTCACCATCGGAAGCATCAATCTGCTGTCCTGCGGCACAGCCTTGGGCGGCTGGCAGACCCGCGAGCCCGGCAACGACAGGAATACAGAATTGTGCGCCAAGATCGAAATCCTGACTGATCTCATATGTCTCGTCATAGAAGAATGCGCCCAGGACATACTCGAAGGTCTCACCCGTCGGTGACAGCAGCTGGAATTCCTGACTGAAGGTCTCGTTATTATAGTCTGTCTTGCGTGGGAAGAGCTGGATCGGCAGGCGAATTGCGCTCTCGAAATACTTGGCTTCCCAGTCGCGGTAACTGGTGATTGAACGAAGAGTGTGCCCGGAACCGAGTTCCCAGGACGCATCAACCGCAACGCCCCACTGTTCATCAGCCAAACTGTCGCGGTGATCCTGATAGATGTCGTGATCGAACGGGTCGTTTGTCAGAATTTGCGCTGCATCAGGCCCCGCAAGCGCCTGAAGCGTACCCAGAAATACCGGGCTTTCTGTGCCATTCAAAAATTCGATCGCCTGACCGCCTGAGTTGATTTCGCCATAATCGGCAGAGACCTTGACTTCTAAATTGTCACTCAAGTCGAACAATAGCTTGCCACGGATATTGAAATCATCCTGTTCGCCATACTCCTCGTTCGTCAGCAGATTGTCGCCATAGCCGCCGCGCTCTGAGTATTTTGCGCTTAGACGCCCAGAAACCTTGTCGCTAAGAGGGCCTGAAATTACGCCGCCAAGGTCAAAAGCATCATAAGAGCCGAAACCGCCTTCAACATAATACTCGAAATCATCAGACGGATTTTTTGTACGCACATTCAGAGCGCCCATCGGCGTGTTGCGGCCAAAAAGCGTTCCCTGCGGACCGCGCAGAACTTCAATCGCTTCAAGATCGATCAAATTGCCAATGACAGACCCCGGGCGCGGATAATAAACACCGTCAATAAAGACACCGACAGACGGTTCGATGCCTGCATTACCAACCGAGCCGACACCGCGAATGGCGATACGGGAATTGGTCTTTTGCGATGAACTGGTGATGGTGAAGTTTGGCGAATAAAGCGAGATATCGCCAAGCGTCTCGACGCCAGAATCTTCGATAAAGTCTTCGCCATAGGCAGAGATGGAGATTGGGACATCCTGAACGTCTTGTGCCCGCTTTTGTGCTGTCACTGTCACTGCAGTAAGACGGCGCGCTTCCTGCACCTCAGTGCCGTCAGACTCTTGTGCGCTGGCGAAACCTGGCACAAGCGCCAGGCAAACGCCCGTCATGAGAATGGATTTATACATCGATATTCCTCCTAAATTTTTCTATGTTGATGATTATTTTGTTCGAACGAGCGCCTCAAGCAATTTGCACACGTCCTATCGCTGTCAGCCACTGTTTGATGTTCATATCAGTCCGCTGATTTGGATCGCGGCATACATGGAAAAAATGTCTCGATCTGGTTGGGAAGGCCGTATCTGGAAACCGGAAGGTACTGGCCCATCACCTTTTCGAGATTTTCCTGGCGGAAGACGCGTTGAACCGAATGATCGAAATCTGGCGCGGTCAACATGTGCCGGATTTGCACGACAGTCACATCTGGGTCGAACAGGCCGTCACCATCTTCCGCCATCGGCAACCAGCCGATGCCACATTCAGGGACAGCATTCCTCGGACGGTCTTCTTCCCGGCTGATGACCACCGTATAGTAACCGCGCGCATCGAGGGGTATTTCTTCGTCAAACAGACAATCATTGACGCGCGTGTTTGACAGCCCCTGATTAGAACAGATTGACCAATACCGTAATTCGCCATCGCCCATGACCATGTCGCCCTTGTGTGTTGTGGGCGTGGAAGGGGCTTTACCGCGCAGCATGAAGACTTTGCCATGCTTGCGATTGATAATCGTGCGTATGTAGTGGTTATCAAGGTTGGGGTAGAATCCGCCTTCAGACCGCCGCGCATCCGGATTGGTGTAGCCTGTGTAGATGCCAAGCAGGCTCTCCCGGTCGAGTTGGATGAACCATTCAGCCGGTATCTTGGAGGGCCAGGTGTCAGGTTTGTCCGGCTGGTTGATCAGTTTGCGATATTCCGATGGCGGCACGCCAACAGCGTCGAGAGAGATCGCCAGCGGTTGACTTGAATTCAATTTATCGCAGGCGTCCTGGCCACGCAGCTCCGTGCCATCAGGATAAACAAGCACAGGCTCAGGCAGGCTGACACCGCCATCAGGTGCCTTGCGGTCATCTGGCAAATATATGCGATATAGCACCATCTGTTGATTGCCCGCTCCATAGCGCGGGACATGGAGAATATTTCCACTACTGCTCTCAGTACGCTCTCCAATGGCGCGCTCGTTCTCAGGGGCCGCGCTCACCACTTTTACAAAATAATCCCGGTTTTTGCTGTCCCTGCGGTTGCCGGGAATGAAGGGATTGATGCTGCGGCCATTATCATCGACGTCCTGTGCATGAGCGACGTTCCAGGCAAAACGAACCGGCTTGCGCTCTGGTGCGAGATCCGCGCTGGATGGACCGTCGGGGGCCGCGCCGGGTGCGATCAGATAGTCGGCAAGCGACTCGACCGGGCGCCCGCGTTCGTCATAGGAAATCAGAGACATGTAGCGCGAGTAGGGATACTCGCCCTCAATGCGTAACTCAGCGTCATCCGGTACGGTGAAAGTGGATGCCCAATAAAAGACGTTGGCATCTGGATAGGCAAGATTGATATACGGATCAGCGCTGTGCGGGCCACGCATCCAGAAACACGTTCTGGGTCCGGGTATTGGGCCGAATGTATCAGCCGTCTCGATGGCGTCTCCCGTGGCGATGCTTTCCGCATTTTCATCGGCAGACTCGACTTGCCCACAGCTCGCGAGTGCCAAAGCTAACACGCAAATGCCTACACTAAACTGTCTCAGCATAGCTTCCTCCCTTTTTGAATCCGCTACGGCAAAAAAGACATGAAGAATGCCAAGAATTGTGCAATTCAAGCATCTGTCACTCAGGAGATGCAAAAATGCCTCATGTCACCCAAGCTCGCGATCGCTTGCCGCTACGCCTGTTTGATTTCCTTGCGGCTTCGGGGCGACGCGAACACATCGCAGCAGGCAGACTCGTTTACCAGCAAGGTTCACCAGCCCAAAGCTTTTCGCTTATCGTGTCTGGACGGATTTCAATGTTTCGAACCAGTGAGGATGGACACTCAAGCGTGGCCGCCATTCTGACAGTTGGTGACGCCTTCGGACTTTTCCCGCTTTTGATGAAACGCCCCCGATCGCATACAGGCGAGACCATTGAGGATTGCGATTTGATCCAGATTAGCGAGCGGGAACTCTGGGAGCTGATCGATTCAAATCCTTCTGCGCGCCGCGAGTTGATTGGCTTTTTGAGTGACCGTCTGGGGCGCGCCTTTGATACTTTGGAAGAAGAGCGTCGTCTTCCGCTGGCGCGGCGCCTGGGCAAGCGCCTATTGGAGTTTTCGGAATTCGATGATGAAGTCTCGCTCAATCAATCCAGACTCGCTCACCAAATGGGCGTGTCACGCAACACGATAGGGACTGCACTCAAGAAGATGTCCGGGTTGGGTCTAGTCAGCACTAACTATGGTAGGACCGTTATTCTGGACAGGCCGGGACTCACGCGGTGGGTTTACGGGAAAAATTGAAGAAACACTTATTCGATCAGGCTGATAAGTTTGATTGGATTCAGCGATTTCGGCATTATTTGCGACTGCTCCCACTCGCGCAAGCCGCTGAATTGCATGCCTTCATCGAACCAGCCGCATGGTGTGGTTGGACCATTGAAGGACTCAGATATGCAGGACGATCTATTTCAATCACTTATGTCGGAAAGCTTCCAAACATCTAATCACATCGCTGGTGGAAAACTGACAGGCCAAAAGCCAGCTTTAAAAATGAAGGAAGTCTGGGCCATTCGCACACGGCTCGAACTTGAAGGTAACACGCGGAGCCTCGCTATGTTTAATCTCGCAATCGACAGCAAGCTACGCGGCTGTGATCTTGTTAGAATCAGGGTGAGTGACATCTTTGCCGGAGGTGAGGTGAAAACCCGCGGAGTGATTATTCAGAAGAAGACCTCGCGACCCGTTCATTTCGAGATATCAAGGAACACTCGCAAAACAGTCAAAGCGCTTATCGACGAGAAAGGCCTAAATTCCGAGGACTATCTGTTTAAAAGCCGAGTGAGATCATCGCCACACCTCTCGACGCGGCAATATTCCAGGCTGGTTCAACACTGGGTGGCATCAATCGGTTTGAATCCGGCAACATATGGGACCCACTCTCTACGCCGAACGAAGGCAGCTTTGATCTATCGAAAAACCGGCAACTTGCGAGCCGTTCAGCTTCTATTGGGGCATAGCAAGCTCGAAAGCACAGTCAGATATCTGGGCGTTGAAGTCGATGATGCTTTGGAAATATCGTCTAGTATAGATCTATAAATGTATGGAATGGCAGGGGTTGGAATACCCCTGCTGTTTTTCCATCGTTAAACTACGACGTGGTTTCGCCAAAGGGCGACACTCGATGACACAATCTTAACGGCAGCTTCGGGCCAATCTCGGTCACCTAACCTGAGAGGTTCAAACGGCTGCTTCGCACCCTGATTCCAGACATTCATGTATCGATTGCGAGACCCTGTCCGCCGTATCAGCCAAATGCCGCGCATCAAGGTGGGCATAGATTTCGGTTGTCTGGGGGCTTCGGTGCCCTAGCAACTGGCCCGCCATGCTGAGTGTTTCGCCAGTCATGATCGCTTGGCTTGCATAAGTGTGGCGAAGGTCGTGCAAGCGGATTTCACGGGGCAATCCGATACGCTCCCGGATAGATCGCCACGGCACATCCAATGTCCCGATAGGCTTGCCGGGGTCGTGGCTGGCAGGGAACACATAGAGTGACCGCGTGCCCTTTCGCCGACGCACCAGGATTGCTATGGCGGGCGGCGTCAGAACCACGTCCCGACTGCCGGTCTTCGATGCCTTTAGCCGTAGCCTGTCCTCAAGAACTTCAGCCCACTGCAAGCGCGAAATTTCTCCGGACCTGCAGCCAGTCAGCAGGATCAGGTGGATAGCATCAGCCACGTCCAGCCAGCGCAGCTGGGGCGCTTCCAGCCAAGCTCCCAGCTTTGCGAGCTGGTTGGCATTCAGGAGCCGTCCCCGCGCGCGCCTTGTGTTCTTGCGGATCGGGCTCGATGGGTCTGGGGCGTCACGCGGTAGGCGACCCGTTTCTCTTGCAAACTTCAGAGCAGTGCGCAGATGCGTGAGCGCCTGATTGGCTCCACCTGGCCGTCGAGCGCTGTAGGCGTTGAACCACGCTGCTATCTCTGCGGTTGTCAACCGATTGATCGGACGGTCTCCGAAGGTAGGTAGGAGTTCGGCGTTTAGATAAGTGGTCACTGCCTTAATCGTGCTGGGTTTCCAGACGCCCGCTTTTGATGCTGTGGACGGCGTGTCCCACCCAGCTCTACTGAGCTGGTAATGTGAAGGTATCCACACCGCCAACATTAGGAGCACGCCTATGGATAAGAGTATCACAGTTATTGGCCTAGATTTAGCCAAGTCGGTTTTTCAGGTTCACGGTATCAACACGGAGGGTGAGGTTGTCGTTCGTCGCAAACTCAGCCGGTCGCGAGTCCTCGCCTTTTTCAATCAGTTGGAACCGTGTTTGGTCGGCATGGAAGCCTGCGCAACAGCGCACTATTGGGGCCGTGAGCTGAGCGCACTTGGGCATGAAGTGAAGCTGATGGCGCCCCAGTTTGTGAAGCCGTATCTCAAGAGCCAGAAGAACGATATGCGTGATGCGGAAGCGATCTGCGAAGCCGTCACCCGGCCAACGATGCGGTTCGTTCCTATCAAAACACCAGATCAACAGGCGCTCCTTGCCCTGCATGGTGTACGCGATCATTGGGTGCGTTTATCGACCCGGCTGATCAACACATTACGGGCTACTTGGCTGAGTTCGGTATCGTCGCTTCCAGAGGGCGGATGGGCGTTGAAGCCATCCTCGACACGCTGGCTGACGATCAGGATGATCGCATCCCCGACCTGGCGCGGGAGTGCCTGCTGCCGCTCGCCAGCGAGCTCCGACACGTGAAGCGGCAAATCTTGGAAACGGATCGCAAGATCCTCAAGGCCCATAAAGCCAATGCCATCTGCCAGCGACTGGAAACGATACCCGGCGTCGGACCGGTCATCGCAACACGTGTGGTCGCTGAAGTACCCGATCCAAAGATCTTCAAATCCGGTCGCGCATTCTCCGCCTGGGTCGGGCTTGTGCCTAAACAGCATTCCAGTGGCGGGCGAGAGCGGCTCGGGAAGATCACCAAGAAGGGCAACCCGGAGCTGAGGCGCTTACTGGTTACTGGCGCGATGTCGATGATCATCCGAGCGAAACAGCTCGGCTTCACGAAGCATCCATGGCTTAGCCGTTTGCTCGAGCGTAAACCGATGATGGTGGTTGCGATCGCCATGGCCAACAAGATGGGCCGCATGATCTGGGCCCTGATGGTCAAAGGAGAGAAGTTCAATCCGGCAAAGCTAATGCCGGCATAAAGTCGCCGCGCTGAACAGGCGCAAACGAGATTGGTGAGAGCATAAGGAGGTCATGCAGACCCGTAGGTTCAACAAGTGAGGACAATCCACCTGCGAGCAAGCACCCTTGAGTGCGTGCTTTTGTAAGGAACCTCATCTTGCGGAACGCATGATGGCCAGCGGCGTCTGAATGCCGCTCGAATAGGCCGAACAGATGCCCGCTAACGGCCAACCTGCAGATGACCAACTAAAATCTCTTGCCAAGGGGCCGCCGTCCACAGATGCTTGCAGCAGGCAGTGGCTGAGTTCGCGGAACGTGATGGCCGGTTCGTCCGCGCACGCGAGTTGAATGACAGTTTTCGGCTGGTGCTCTGTGCGCAATTGGAACGCACGGGTTCGCGCTTCGTCGGCATTCATTGTGTTTGGCGATCCAATCGTGAACCGGCGCAGCTTGCCTTCAACACGCATCCTCAAAATCCACGCCTTAGAACCGGATGGCTGAACGCGAAGGGCAAACCCTTGTAGCGCTACGTCTGCCAAGGCGTATTCCCGGCACTTGGGCTTTGCCTTTCGGGCCAGCGCATCGGTCAAGTGTCTCTTCGCCCCGCTCATTGCTCCATACCCTCACTGCTGGCACGTGACGCGCGGACGTCCTTGAAGTGCCGGGCAAGTTTCTGGCGCAGAGTAGATAGGCTAATACCGTTGATTTCGGCAAAGGCGTCCATCGGCAGACCTTGGGCGAGGAAGTCGGCGACAATGCCTTTGGGCAGAGGCGCAGCCCGGAGCTTCTGCGCGGCCAGAGCCTCGCCCAGATGATCGGCGACCCGCGCAGCCGCTGCGCGAACGGGTGCTTCGGCAAACTGAGCGTAGCCTGCTGTCGTCTGCAGGTCTGAATGCCCCAAAAGACCTGCAACGGTTCTCAGCGGTTCGCCCGATGATATGGCAACCGATGCGAACCCGTGCCGAAGGTCATGAAGCCGGAGAGCGGAGAGGTCTGCATGTTCGCGAACGCGGTGCCAAATCTTGTAGAGTTGGTTGTTGGAAACAGGTTTGCCGCGTTTGGCGAAGACGTAGTCAGAGAGAGTCGGCTGTTCAGCGAGCAGTTTGAGAGCTGGAGACCCAAGCCAGATGGCGCGAGGTCCGGTCTTGCTGTCGGGCAACGCCGCCCGTTTTCCGTCGATCATACTCCATTGCAGGAAACGCGCCTCGGATTTGCGGCAACCTGTCAGGGCAAGAAATCGAAATATATCAGCTTCCACAGGCCAGCGCGTTTCAACGCTTCTGATGGACTCGCCAAGCCGTCCATAATCTTCAGACGTCAATCTATCGGCCTTGAAGCTGGACTTGCGTCGCCGGAGCCCCTGGCAGGGGTTAAGCCCCGGCGAGCGCAAGCCCAGCAGTTCTCCGTGCCGAATGATTCCAGACAGAACGGCAAGGGTGCGGTTCCGGGTTCCGGCAGATGCATCGAGACCGGACCACCATGCGGCAACATCCTCAGCAGTTAGCGAGGCAAGGTCGCGGGTGCCAAAGGCGGGAACAATGAAACGCGAAATAACATAGCGGTGCGCCTTGATGGTGGCCGGTTTCCAGTTGGGCGCGCCATCCTTCAGAAACTGGTCTGCGAAATCTGCGACCGTTGCTTTTGGAGTTTCAGGCACCAAGGCTGGCGCAGGTGTCGCTCCAGACAATTCGTCTCTCGCTTCGCGCGCAATCTCTCTGGCGTCAGCAAGGGATAGATCATGCAAAAGCCCGAGTGAACGGCGGACTGTTTTACCTTCGATCCGGGTTTGTAGATACCAGGTGGGGTTACGTCCGGCACGGAAACGGATGCCGAGACCGGGTTCTTTGTCATCCCATTTAAAGCGATCTTTGTCGGATGTCTGGTTGCGGGATGCTTTCTTGGTTTGTTTGGCGAGCATGGGATTACCTCCTGATGCTTCCCCGTCAGGACACAAAAGACTGCACATCCCGGGGAAGCGCTCAGGACACACGGGGAAGCAGAAATCCGGGTCCAAGCTGGCCTGCTCGATGAAAGTAAAGACGGACGAAAACGCCATCTTCTTGATCACCACTCTCAAAGTCTAAGCCTCTGATAGTGCAGCGATATTTCTTCAATCGAACCCACGCGTAACAACTCAGTCATTCTCCAAATGCCTCGCGAAAGAGACGTTGGAAAAGAGAGTTTCGGTATCACACCCCATGCACCTAAACGATGCGTATGAGGACAAAACATCAAGTTCGGAATGGCAAGGAAAACAGAGGACAACTCTTTCACCTTTGCCGGTCAGACGCATAATACGCTTTCGGGTCTATCGACCCTTAGGGGACTCTATTTCACGAAAACTGTCGGATCAAGATCGAATCGCCATTCACACGCAGCACGGCGAATTCCGTTTAGTTGAGCATGCGTTGGTTCTTCCGAACCATTGAAATTGCCGTATAAGTTGGTTCTCAATTTGGTGTGTGGAGATGAGTTGGTGAAAATTATCAATTGTGGGTCTGGTATACATGCACGCGAGGTTGTTGGCGTTAATGCACTGCAAAAACTACCCAGAGAGTGGTTCGCCTACACAAACCTAGATCTGATATTTTCGGCTCACAAATCGCGTGAAATAGACGTTGTACTCGTGGCACCCGACAGAGTTATGCTTATTGACTTGAAAGATTGGAAAGGTCCGATCAGCAGCTCAAACGGAAACTGGCTGAATGGCGACCGCAATCTAGGTGCTTCGCCAGTTCAAAAAATGCTGCAAAACGTACGCGACCTGCTTCCACTGATGACGGCCCACATTAAGCAACACAGCAATGGAAAGCGTCCAAAGGTCCCCACCATTCAGGGCTTCGTTGTCGTTACATCAAAAGCTGATTTTTCAGGTCTGGACACTAATGAGCGCAAACGCGTTTTTCAGATTGAAGATTTTGTCAATAAAGTTGCTGATCCGAAAAGAAGAGTCGCCGCATTCGGTCCTGCTTTTGGTTATTTTGTTTCGAATTCTCTGCACCAGGAGCCTTGGAAGAGGATTACCTCTAGCTTTTTTAATGCAGGAAGTGGTGTAGTTGAACCCGGACGGCGGTTATATGGAAATTATGTTGCGCAATCCGAAGCAGCGACATTCGAACATCCAAGAAAAGTATATTCTGAATACGAAGTTGAGGACCGGAATAGCGCTACAACTTTTGGCACCTTGAGACTTTGGGACTTCACTCAAGCAGACACCCGGTTTCAAAATGAGGATGGCCGAAATGAAATCGCAGGCCGAGAGCGTGAGGTGTTCGGATTTATCCGTGAACTAGGTACAGATGCTGAGCAAGCATTGCTGGGACTAGTTGCGGATGATCCGGAACGAGGCGTCAAATTTTGGGAAGTGTATGATCGGAGGAAACGACTTAAGCGATTTAGAGACTGGATAGTCTCAGATGGCAACAAACTAAACATTGATGACAAAATCGAAGTTGGTCGCCAGATAATTTCAAGGCTAGAAAGTCTTCATAGAATTGAAGTCTCGCACCTCGACATCGGTTCGCACAGCTTGTGGATCGAACGCCCCTCCACAATTCGTATTTCACACTTGATGGCGGCCCGAACCCCTGAGGTGAAGTCACTGGGAACCGATCGCTACCAATTTTTATCTAGTGCGATTCTTCCAGAGGATATTCTAGATATTGAGGACGCGCATTCGATGCCCAAAGACGTGTTCTTGGTGGGCGTTCTGCTTCATCATCTCTTCTTTGGCAAACCGCCCTCCGCTAGTGAGGGCCAGCCTGCCGAGTGGGATGCTTCTATTGATCCGCTTCGTGAATATGGCGCTTTGCATTCCTGGTTTGAGACCTCGTTGGCTCTGGACCCGAGTGATAGATTTCCAAGTGCTGTTGAAGCATTGAGCGCTTTTAACCGATCGACTGAGGCTCGTCCCACGCGAGCTGAGATCAGCTCTGGGTTGGAGAATTTTTCCGGTAAGTACGCTTCGCAGCGAGCCCTTCTTAGCGCTTATCCTGAGACCGAGCTCTTGGAGGAAAGCGCCGAGGTCGAACAATGGAAATCGAGAGTTGATGGCAAAACGTTTCTGGTGAAGCTTTGGAAGTCTGTTTCGTGGAACAACAGTCAAAGAGAGGGCGCGAAGATACTGGATTTCCTCAGTCGTGCTGATGAGTACAGCAAGCGCGATTTCGACAGCTTCGTCTCTGTGAAAGAGGTTGCTTGGCTTGGAGATGCCATTGCGATTGTTCAAGAATTCGTCGACGGACGGGTGCTTAGAGAATTCATCGAAGACGATCAAACCATTGAAGGTTTGCGTGGCCTAATTCTCACCGTAGCTTCGAAGTTAACGAAAGCTGTTTCAGATTTTCATGCGCTTGGAATGACGCACGGAGATCTAAAACCGGACAACATCGTACTCAAAGACGGTGATGTAGTGGAACCGGTGATCATTGATAGCCTTGATTTCGCACCACAGGCAGACGGTGAAATTTGTACAAGCCGATATTCTCCGAGCCAAGGCGGCAGGTTTGAACGAGATCGTTTTGCTACGGTAGAAATTGTTAAAGAGCTACTAGACCCCATAGCATCAGAATTTGATGATATTGAGATGGCTATTGGTGATCTAAAAAAGTGCCAGACGGGGGACTTGGCAAATACAACTCTTAGTCCGGTTTTGGAAATATTGTCGGGCCTAATCGCTACAAAGGAAACAGTCGAAGTTACAAAAATCGTCCTGAAGTCTCCGGGGTTCGAAAAACATGCTTTTGTGTCCGATGAAGGTGGATTTCACGTTCGATTACACCCCAGTCGATCGCGGTTTATGGTGCGGGGGTTATGTGAAGAGCTTGTCATAGACTGTGATCTTGAAGCCCGCCCGACCAGCGTTTTTAAGCGTTCAATTGAGCAGACTAAGATTGAACGAATTGCGCAACACGAGATTGCTGTTTTTAATGGCGAGATTGAAATCGAAGCCGGGTCAACTCGCAACTATGAACATTTAAGCATAATCACTGAATTGGAAGAATTTCGCAACGCCTGGGCGGCACGTGAAGCTACTCCAGATCATAGTAAGCGAGAAGATCAGGAAGAGCCAAACCCAGAAGGCGATGCCGCACTTGATCAATTGTTCGGTCAAACAAAAATACCGAGCGAGACCCCCGGCGACGTTGACGTACGTGCCCTGTGGACTTCCTTCGTTGAATCTGAAGAGGAGTTTTCAACGTTAGGTACCGCGCTCAGTAACAGTACCTACCGAACAGACCTCAAGCGACATGTTGTGCCTTTCGAACTCGAAGCTGGCACGCTGGACTATTCGCTTTCAGATACTGTTGGAGTTCTGAGGCAAGAAAGAAGGGGGAATTGGCGTCGCGTAGGTGTTTTGGATATTCGCCGTTCGTCGAAGGATTCGGTGGTCATTGAGAGTAGTTCGGCAGATATTTCCATCGCGTCTACTGATTTGGTGAGAGACGGTCAGCTACTTAAGTTCACAAGCCATTTCGAAGAAGAAAGTCTTAGGCGCAGAAAAAATGCGATTGAGCGGGTCGCATCAGGCAATGCGGGGATCAAGAACTTGATGGACGCATTTGCCGCTCCAGTGGCAACCACTGTCAACGCCGAATGCTTGCCAACTGACGAAGAGCTTGACCGTTACGGCCTAAACTCTGCGCAGGCCGAGGCCTTAAAGAGAGCCGTTTCAATACGTCCACTTGGACTGGTGCAAGGACCGCCGGGAACGGGAAAAACAAAATTTATCGCCGCGCTTGTTCACTATGCGCTGCACAAAAAACTAATAAGAAATGTTCTTATAGCGAGCCAGTCTCATGAGGCTGTCAATAATGCAACAGAGGCAGTATTGAAACTGTTCTCAAATGAAGAGAGCACGCCTAGCCTAATGCGGGTGGGCAATGAGGCCGTCGTATCTGAGCCGCTTATGCCATTTCATACCCAGCAATTGGAGGCGCTGTTCAAAGACCGTTTCCAAGCCGAATTCCGTTTGCGTCTCGAAAATATTTCGAAGTACTTGGGCGATTTTGGAACGATGTTTGAGCCGCTAATGCGGTTGCAACTCGTTATTCGGCCGCTGATCACTCAGTATCGCGCTACTGCTAAATTAGAGAGCTCTAGCGAGAATAGTGCCTTGAAAAGATCTTTGCAAAATAATCTGCAAGCATTGGGCCTCAGTTTCGACGAAGATCAAATTCTGGACTCCAGCCTTTCGGTGTCCGACTTGTTTGGTAATTTCGCTGCCCAAATTAATTTGCTTCAGCCAACCAATATGCAGGTTTCGCCAGCAGCTCTTTTGAAGTTTCGACAGCTGGTGGAATTGTCCCAAGATTTCTTGTTTACCGAATCCAGCGCGCGAAGAAGTTTTGAGCCTTTCTTGGCTGGAACTCGTCAGCTGGTATCTGGAACTTGTGTTGGACTAGGACGCCCTTCTTTAGGACTAACGGCTTCATATTTTGATCTCGTGATCGTCGATGAAGCGGCCCGCTGCACATCGAGTGAATTGGCAGTTCCACTTCAGACCGCGCGGTGGGCTGTGCTTGTTGGAGACCACAATCAGTTAGAGCCTCTGCATTCATTCGAAGTTGTTAGCCGAGTCCGCCAAAAAACGGGGCTTCCCGAAAGCGATGTACTCGCTAGTGATTTTGAGAGAATGTTCGATAGCTTTGATGGCACAAGTAGCCGCACAGTACTTGATACGCAGTATAGAATGTTGCCACCTATTGGCCGACTTGTTTCGAGGGCATTTTATGATGGGAAGCTGAAAAGTGGTAGGACAGAACCAATCTTACCACCGGGCATTCTGCCTGCGGAGTTCAACGCACCGATCATCTGGGCCGAAACTGACGGTTTCAAATCGAATGCCTTTCAATCAAAAATTAGAGACTCGAGTAGTTTGCGAAACGGCAAAGAGGCTGATGTGGTCCTCGCCCTTCTGAAATCGCTCGATGAATGTGAACCCTTCCGCAAATATGTTCAGTCACAAGGAAAATTTGAGCACTTGGTGGGCATAATTTGTATGTATGCAGGCCAGAAAGAACTTTTACGGCAAAAGGTGGCGCATCTCAGACTTAGCGAATCTGTGCGTCGAACCATCAAGATCGATACTGTAGATAGCTACCAAGGCAAAGAAAATCCCATCGTTATAGTTTCTTTAGTCCGGAACAATCGTGACCTGCAAGAAAACGGACAACAAAAAATTGCACCAGGATTTCTGGCCAAAACTAATCGCATAAATGTTGCGATGAGCCGAGCAATGGATCAGCTTATAATAGTTGGAGCTCGACATTCTTGGCCCGAACAAAACCCATTGTCGAAGCTGTCTGACATCATCAAAGATCAGGAGGACGAAGGCAACGCATCTACCTTGGATGTCGTTGGGTTGTTGAAGCGCGATTCTGCTGAAAACGAGGTGGCGAAATGAGTAAGGTGCCAAAAAGGGCTGTCTTGACGATTAGCGGGTCGATGACTCAGCAAGAGGCGGACGAATTCTACCCCCTTGGCGTATATGATTGTTTGCTTCCATGTCGTTTATTCGATGTGACTTACAAAGCTGCGGTTCCCAAGAATTTCTCTGTACTGAGCGAATTCGTTTTGAGGCTGATAAAGGCCACCGGCGAAATTGATGAGAATGACATCGGACATTATTTTGGTCTCAACCATCGAGAGTTGAGCTATGTTCTGGTTGAGTTGGATGAGGCTGGTTATCTGACGCGGGGCGACGGTCAAGTTTGTTTGTCGGCGGCGGGAGAGCAGCTATTCACACACGATTCTCCCATCCCCAAGATTTTTGCCGTTGAAGAGTTGTCAAAGCAAGTTGGCATAGATTTGATTTCATTGTGCCTTGAAGAAAGAAAGAGCCTAACCTTTGCAGAGCTAAGGTTTCCTGAACTGGCGATTTTGGACGCTCCCGCCGCATCAAGTGCAGGAGATAAAGTAATTAGTCTATTCTCACGCAACTTCTCGCAGTTTTCTTCATCGGCGACTGGTAGATGGCAAGATCGTCCAATTCTCTATTCAGTGGATGGCGCTACTCCGTTAAGCCGTTTTTCTGCAACCGTAAGGATCAATATTGGAAGTAAGCCACGGAGTCCTACGTCAGCTGAAGTCAATCTATCGGATTGGGGTGACAAGTATCAAATTGAAGACCGGGTCGACATTCTGCGTGCCGTGCAGGACTTTGCGGAAACACTATACATTTCTAAGAGTGATGATGCTGAACGATCCTTTGAGGTCCTAACAACCACCGCAACTGAATTCCTCGCCGAGTGGACCCGTTCGGATGGACTGGCGATCCGTCGCTACTACAATGAATGCCTCGGAAGGGTCGGTGAAGTTAGATCAGACCGGAAGACGATTCCTGTCCTCGGAAGCTTGTTTGTAAAAGAGAACCTCAGGCGTTTGCTAGACCAACTTAAATACGCATCAACGCCTGATCATTCGCCAAAAAGCATATTCTGGATTGCTCCAAATGTGCCCCACTGGGGTGCTACCAGAAATCTCTCTGAAATCGTAGCAACTTTGCAAGACAGATATGGTGAAATCGACAATTCGCCAGATGTAATTGGTGTATGTGCAAAAAATGCTGAGTGGGTTCTTTCGCGGGTTTTTGATAAAACGATAGATAACGAAAGGCTTGGCGTCCCACGAGGGTTGGAGGTTCTCTTGATCCCAGATGTTCTCTGCAGTGTGATCGTGCATGAACCGCTAGAAGCCCCACGTGGTTTGCCCGTACCCTTGGGTTATATCAGCAGGGACTCGAAGGTGATTGAGAGAACACGGAAGCTTCTTTCAGACTTGGGCTCGACTGATAAGACGCTTAGCGAGTTGTTTTCAGATATTCGGCCAGGACCGCCGAATGATTTATCGAAACGATGAAATGGCTATGATTGCGCGTAAGCGGCCCAGCATTTCCGGGAAGTTGCTACGATTAAAAGCCGATGCGTACGTACCACTTTCCCAGTCAGCTTGCGGGTTTTCAGCCCGAACCAATGGCTTGACATATGTCATGAAACAACTGGTTTTAACTCGGTATGCTATTGATGCGACATCCAATTAACTAATAGCGCCGAAATCCTCTCCGCCGCCTCTTCAAGATGCTGCGCGTCAAGATGAGCGTAGATTTCAGTTGTCTTTGGCCGCCTGTGCCCAAGCAATTGACCCGCCATGTTTAGCGTCTCGCCCGTCAGTATGGCGTGACTGGCGTAGGTATGACGAAGATCGTGCAACCTAATGTCTTCTGGCAAGCCGATCAGGTTTCGGATTGCGCGCCAAGATGAATCTATCGAGGCAATCGGCAAATTAGAGTTCGCGGTTTTCGGAAACACAAACTTCGATTTCGCATTTGTTCGTCTCGTTTCTAGGATCCTGCGTGCGGGTTTAGACAATACGACCTCGCGTGCGCCCGTTTTGGTCGTCGTCAGCGTCAATCGATCTTCGTTGACTTCATCCCAACGAAGTCTTGCGATTTCGCCTGAGCGGCACCCTGTCAACAGGATCAAGTGGATCGCGTCGGCAACATTAAGCCACCGGATTGGCGGCGTTTTTAGCCAACTGCCCAGCATTGCCAATTGATGGCTGTTCAATAAACGTCCTCTAGCCCGGCGCGTGTTGCGACGAATGGGCTTAGACGGATCAGGCGAGTCGGGAGGCAGGATGCCGTTTTCTCGCGCAAACTTCAGCATACTCCGCAGATGCGACAGCGCCTGATTAGCGCCGCCCGGACTAGTCGCGCTGTAGGTGTGGAACCAGTCTGCGATATCGGCGGTGGAAAGTCGGTTTATGGCGTAGTCACCAAACGCCGGAAGGATCGCGCTGTTGAGATACGTTTTTACCGCCTTCATGGTCGTAGGTTTCCATGTTGATTGTTTCGCTTTCAGGAACCTTTTCGCCAGCACATGCAATTTGATGGCGGGCTTATCGTTCGCAGCCAGCAATGAGATAACCGGAGGCGCGGACGCTGAAAGCTTGTGGTGGGCTCGCGCCCGCGCCTCCTCAGCGCTCATAGTTTGAGCATTGCCGAGCGTGACCCGTTTTGCCTTGCTGTCGATCTTGAGCCTCAGGACCCAAGACTTAGTTCCGGTGGGTTGCACCCGCAGGCCAAACCCACTCAATCGGTTGTCTGGCAGCGTGTACTCCTTACCAGCAGGGCGGGCAGCACGAGCGGAAAGGTCGCTGAGATAAATCGGTTCTTTTCGCATCAGTTCGTCTCCGAGCCAGAAATAGCGGCTCGTCGCGCGCGATTGTAGGCACCGACCTTCTGGCGCAAGGTTGACGCACTAACGCCGCGTTCGACTGCGAAGTCAGCAACTGATAGCCGCTGCCCTAGAAACTCTGCCACCAGCGGTGGCGGTTCCGGCAGGGCTTTCGCAGCAGGCCCGGCAAGAGTGCGCTCCAGATGCAAAGCCACGCGCTCGGCAGCTTGCCGCACAGGAGCTTCTGCAAACTTGGCATACCCCGCCGTCGTTTGCAGTTCAGAATGTCCAAGCAAACCTGAAACCGTGCGCAGTGCCTCACCTGACGAGATCGCAATCGACGCAAACCCGTGGCGCAGATCGTGGAGCCGCAAACTTGGAAGCCCGATGTCCTCGCGGATGATTGCCCAAACTTTCGCGATACGCGCAGGAGAAACTGGTTTGCCTTTGATCGAGAATACAAACTCAGAAAGAAGAGGCTGTTCAGAGAGGAGTTCCAGCGCGGCTTTGCCGAGCCAGATTGCGCGCGGCCCAGTTTTGCTGTCTGGAAGTGCCGCGCGGTTTGCGTCCAGCATGTCCCATCGCAGAAGCCGCGCTTCAGATTTGCGACACCCCGTGAGGGCGAGAAATCGGATGAGAGCCACGACGACCGGTTCAGTATCTTTAATACGTTTTAGGGCCTCGCCAAGCCGTCCATAATCTTCGCGGCTAAGCTGATGAACCTGAAACTGGTTCTTTCGTCGGCGCAGCCCCTGACAAGGATTTGACCCCGGCGTACGAAGCCCAAGGATTTCCGCATGCCGCATCATGCCCGAGAGAACGGCAAGCGCGCGGTTTCGGCTTCCCTGCGATGCTTGAGACTGAGAAAACCAGGAAGCGACCTCTTGGGCATTTATGGAGCCAACCTCCCTGAACCCGAACTGAGGCAGGACCGAGCAAGCCAAGAGGCTGCGGTGCGCCTTTAGCGTGGCAGGTTTCCAGTTTGGTGTCCCATGTGCGAGGAAACGCTCTGCAAACTCAGCGACGGTTGCTGTTGGCTTGTCCGGCACAAGTGGCACCGGCGCGGCTTGGCCGGTGAGTTCGGCGATTAGCGTGCGGGCTATGTCGCGGGCTTGGTCAAGGTTCAGCGACGCCTTCGGGCCAATCGAGCGCCGCAAGTTTCGTCCATCCACGCATATCTGAATATACCAAGCTGGCTGTCGATCTTGTCGATGGCGCAGAGCGAGGCGTGGAACTTCACTGTCCCATTCGAAACGGTCGGCTGAAATGGCTTTTGTATTACTGGTGGGTGATATGGGTTTAGCAGGCATAGGGTCTCTCCCGATGCTTCCCCATCAGGACAAAATATTTGCACATCCTGGGGAAGCTTCAGGACACACGGGGAAGAGAAAATCCGAAAGCCCGCATTCCTGTTCGATGCCGTCCCTGAAACCTGTCAGGATGGATCGGTTTTTATTTTATCCAGAGGCGAAGACCCTGAAAACAAATATAAAAACCAATCCGCATCGAACGCCCGACCTATTCCAACTTGCCCTGAATGCCGCCGATTATTGGCAGAACAAAAGGGGATGTTTCGTTTCACACCCCATGCACCTTTGGTGCTGACAAAGCGCAAGCGATTTTGTCTGAAACACCTACGGTTGTTGAAGGTTTCGCTGTATACGCTCAGCTGTATTGTCGCTTACAAAGCCGCGCAAGATTCAGCCAAAACCTAGTAACCACAACGGATTTCGCCTGTGCACGGTCAGCGTTCGATCTCCACGTCACGTTCTCTATTAGATTTGCGGAGCGAAACGCTCAATCCGGACATGCCTCGAGACGAGCTAAGAGCGAGAGCGGCCGTCATCACAAGGCGTTGAATCGAATGACTTAAAGGTGACGATAACGTCGTTACTTTTTCACTCGGTACCGTTGCTTGTACAGCGAGATTTGGTTGATGCTGTTGTCGCCTGTCGGGCAGTTTAAAGCCGAGCGTTCGCGCTTCCTGAGACCATGCCTGGAAGAGGGCAGAGCGCTCGCGGGGGCGCTTGGCTTGGCGCGTCCGAAGCGCGGCGAGTTCCATCCCCTTTGGTGTTCTGTACCCATGTGCTTTGGCCGCCTCTTCGATCGCTTGACGACGTTTGGAGAACGCACGTTCGATTTGATGCGGGATTGCTCGCATGCGAAACGAGCTACCTTGTCGATCGACTGTATAACCGTCCCGTTCGAGCGCGTTCGCTAAGTGATTTCGATAGACTGCGCCGGTTTCTTTTTGTGCTTTGTAAAGTTCGCGGCTGACCAGCGAGCCCCAAGTTCCGTCTTGCCGCGGCGCAGCGTTAAATATGAACGCGTGCGTATGAAGCTGCGGGTCGAGATCTCGGCTCGTGTGGTGATGGAAACGAGCGATCGTCAACCCGGCAACGGGCTCACGCACGGCTCCGCCTTTTCCTCGCCGCGTGAGGGCGTGGTTGTCTTCAAGGTGCTTTGTTGCAACCGACACGGCTTGGCGATGAGCCGCTTCAATTTTCACGCGTTCAGCTGGAGGTGACAGCGCCCACAATACCGATACTGATTTGGGAGCACTGTAGGTCATATCCCAACCGGGAGCGTGAGACTTGTTACTAGTCTGAACGAGCGGCTCCGAAGTTTTTGGATCATAGCCGTTCAAAAGAGATTCAAAGTCTCTCCGGTTAACGTCTCCATCTAACGCAAGGCGTTCTGCGCCTCGTCCATCCCAATCGCTTTCCGCTTCGGCTTCATTTTCTTTTGTGTAGTATTCGTCTTGCGCCATATGCTGGAAGTAAGCGACTGCCGCAGCGACGGATTTGCGCGCCGAGATGGAGGCGACCATTACGCATCAAATCCGTCTTCGGCTTTTCTGCTGATAAAGTCAGCCATATCCGGAGAAAGGATAGGGCGCTCTTCGCGAAGCGGATTGCGTTCTGGAAGTGGAGCGAGATCTCTCGCACATTTCGAAGTCCAGTCGGCAGGCACGCTGGCAGACCGCTGTTCGGGCAGATCCAGAAACGGAATTTCGACGTCGTACACGTGCTGCCCTGGGCCCACCATCAAGGCACGGATTCCATCTTTAGTGACGCCAAGATGATCCGAGAGCTCAGAAGGTGTGATCACGTCACGGATCTCCGGGACCGTCGTTTTGCTCGTAGATCGCAGTCCATTGGTCCAGGTCTCACTCTTGCGCTCAACTTCTACCGTTTGCTTGCCGAGCAAGCGGCTCGTGATTTCAGCGCTCTCGCCAAGGTTCATTCGAGTAATGATGTGCGTGCCGATCATGCCGATCCATGCATTGGCTTGATCAGGGCCATATGTTTTCCGGATCTGAGAGAGGTCTTGCGCGCCCAAGACGACGCTGATGCCTTTTGAGCGACCGACATCCAAAAGCGTGGAGAAATGGTCCATTCGCTCTAGCTGGGGAAACTCGTCGAGGAAGAGCCAAGTTCGAGTATCTGGGTTCTCCCGCATTGCCGGTGAACCAGCATAGCTTGCGAGCAAACCAATTATCCCTGAAAGCCAGGCCTTAGAGAGTTGCGGGAACTTTCCGTCGCGCTGCAGCACTACCGGACCGTAGTTTGGTAGGTCCAACCACCTCCGGATCGAGAAGCCACCCGAACTTCTTGGCCAGGCGTCTGCCAATACCAACACAATGTTCATATGAGATTTGAACGTTGTCAGAATGCTCTGAGTGGTTTTGCTGGTCGGTTCACGCAAAAACTGCGTCGCAGCTGGATAATGGCGCTGGGCGACTTCGAGAAGTCGTTCTGGGTCGGCGAGTACCAGGTCGCGAAGATACATCCAGTTCCAGCATTCTGGACGGGTGTTTTGCAGCGAGACAATGCAGGCGACGAAGATCTCTCTCGCTGCGTTTGACCACATCGGGTCCGATCCGCTGGCCGGTATTATGCGCGCCGCCAGTTCTCGCGCTTCCTGCGGGGTACGACAATCATAGGCGATATCCCATTTCAAGGAACGCGCATCATGCGGGGCCATAACGCCGCTTATGTATGGCAGCTTGGAAGTCAGATCGCCCTTCGTGTCGAGGATTAGGACTTTGTCACCGCGGTGGATCGCGCCCAGCATCAAAAGGAGCATCGCAGTCGTCT
Source organism: Hyphomonas sp. ske169 (assembly GCF_056850855.1). NCBI lineage: Bacteria > Pseudomonadati > Pseudomonadota > Alphaproteobacteria > Hyphomonadales > Hyphomonadaceae > Hyphomonas > Hyphomonas sp. ske169. The sequence continues at coordinate 2,355,690 of NZ_CP096146.1, forward strand.
TACCCGCACCCGTACTACCCCAGGCGAGGAAGTGTCGACTCTCTCTATCGAGGCTCATCGGAACGTTCAGTGGAAACTCAATGCCCTGGCCAGATTGTTTGCATTCTTTGCGTGATATCTTTTTGAGTTGCTTGATAGCTGCCTTACCTTTGAAGTGCTGTCGCCCGCGCACAACTTTTGGCGGCTTCGATCCGTATTTCATGATCCAAAAGAACGCGATCAGCGTCGCGACGCTAAGACCGGATAAAGCTGAAACGAGATTAAGTCGTCGATTAAACGCCGGCTGCGTTTCGTAATACTTCATTACCGCTTTGCAGTGGGACCATGTATCGACGCCAACAGGATCGTAGAAAAGCGACGCAACTCGGGCCTTGGCACAGTCATCCATGAATGCCCGATCATGATACGAAATTTGTCCCGGCGCGGTTTCGACGCCAGCCCGATAATAGTGGAAGCCTAATTCGTAAGACCCAAAGGCCGTCACCGCTAACACTGCGCATGAGGCTAGGAGATTCGTTTTGATCTTCGACATGTTAGTTCCTCTCGGCTTTCAACTGACCGCTGAGGGCAAGCAGGAGTTGCTCAAACATTTTCTCGATGCGCGCGACGGTGGCTCGGAGTTCAGATTGAGAGGTCTTGGACAAGTGAATGTCTTGAGTGACGATCGCGAGTTTTCGTTCGATTTTCAGTAGTCGACTGGCTTGTTCGAAGGGGTCGCCATCCGACAGACCAGACCTGATCAGTTCGCGGGCAACTCCCGTCTTAGTCCCAGAAATGCGTTTGGCTCGTTCTGAAAGCCTGTCTATGTCTTCAGGGGCTAATCGAATAGAGACCGGAGTAGATACATCAGTCATGGTAGATTTTACCATCGCGATCAATGTACGGCGCCTCGCAATCAGCCATCCAGCCAAGAACCGCTCGCCTGCGATAGCGAACACTTTTTCCTAGCTTCAGAAACCTCGGTCCTCCTCCTCGACTGCGCCATGTGGTGAGCGTGCAAATCGGCACGCCTGTCATTTTGCTGACTGACGGGGTGTCGATGGCTTCATCTAGCCAACCAGGGTTGCCTTCTAGAATTTGTTCAAGATGTGGAATGCTGTGATTAGACATAAACTCTACTCCGCGCGGTGATCGATAGAGAAACGCGAGCACAGATTTCGTTGGCGAAAAAGGAAAACAGTTTTGTCAAACTTCAGCGCAGATGCGCATAATTAGTCGTAATAATACACGTAATGGGCGGAGTTCTCGCGCGACATATCCCTTTGTAGAAGAAATCTCTCCCGACCTGGTTGCCTCAAATTTCTACTCGTCCAATTCGATGCGTGCTTGCATCCGAAGCGGCATCATTCGACCCTGAATAGTGGTGAGTGCCAGAACGTTTTGGTCTGGGAACTCGGCGACAAGTCGTTCATGAATCTCTGACGCCATCGCGTTATTGTACGCTTCTGGATTCTTTCTGTGCAACTCGGCTACAAGTTCCTGGACGCGCGGCCAAAGGTCAGATGAAGGTCTCCCAGGTTTTAAACGTTCTTTCTCATTCTCAACGAGGCGAAGCGGTACCAGATCATCTCCATTTGCCACGTGGCGGTCGTTTGCGGCGTCGAGATCAACGTTTCCGTTTTGCGGAGTCATCATCCCTGCAGCCTCAAACCAGGTCCGTAAAACGGTTCTGTCGACCATTATGCAATCTAATAGGTCGCGAGCTCTGTCGCCATAACTACCTATCGGGAGTTTGGACAATCTATTGATGGTTGAACTGATAAAGTCCTCCGTCAATTGCTCTGGGGCATCGAACGGCAGCGCCTTAATCTTCCACAAAATGGCAACAACATCGGCCGAAGTGCCATACAAATAGCGGCACCCGCCTCTGGCGCTTCCTGACATCAACATTACCCGGTTCGCAAAAGACAAGCTTGGGACTGCAAGCGTTTGTTTGCTCGTATACTTTGAGGTCGCATAGCGGGAGGGTACCTCATTTGGAATTTCTGGATCAAATCTTCCGGCAAATAGATCGGCGACTAGAAGCTGCATCATTGCCTCCCCGTTGAGTTCGACTTCGAGAGACTCAAATAGTTCAGCTAGTTCTCCGAGTTCGGAGAACCGTTCCATATCTTTAAAACTCAACTCAGATACCGAAATTGCATACTCCATTGCTGGTCAGAAAGTCTGAAGCATGAACGGTGCCAGCTTGGTCCACACTTCACGTCTGGTTAGATGATTTGGTTACACCACAAATATTGCTTTTGTGGTGTAACCAGTGTATTACACTACAAAATATACTTATGTGGTGTAACGCGTGATGCATAGCTTCCCCCTTTCGATCCATACAACATATCAGGACCTGCTGCAGGCCCACGCAATACGAGCGATCTCTGATGTTCCGGGAAAACCCTTTCTTCGAGATATGGGAAAGAAAGGAAAGTATTGGTACGCGCGCCAGAGGATCGGCGACAAGACCACTCAGAAATATGTTGGACCAGACACCCCTGAGGTTCGCGAACGGATCCAGGCCGCCGAAGCTGCAAATGAAGAGACACATGCCTTTGAGCGTCGCTGTGCCAGCATGGTTGCACAATTGCGCGCCGCGGGCGTTCCAGCCCTAGATCGGGACACTGGAAAAGTCCTAAATGCAATGGCCAGGAGCGGTGTCTTTCGCCTGGGTGGAACGCTTATCGGGACACATGCTTTTCGCTTATATCGCGCCGAACTCGGCGTGCGTTTTGACAACACGCTTGCCGTAACAGGCGACGTGGACATCGCTGCCTTTGAGAACCTTAAGCTCGTGATCGAAGACGAAGTTGATCCGGCCCTGCCGGAGACCTTCAAGGATTTAAGCTTAGAACCGGCCCCCGGGCTTGATCGTAGGAATCGTCCAACCAAATGGGTCATGGGCGGAGGAGGCGGTACCGAAGTCGAATTCTTGGTACCATTGATGCGCGAAGATAGCGGTATTCTCAAACTGGATCCACTTGGTGTCTATGCACAGGCGCTTCCATTCCTGAATTTCCTGATCGCAGAGCCAATTCCTGCGGTAGCGCTTTATCGTTCTGGTGTGCTGGTCCAAGTTCCGAGGCCAGAACGTTATGCGGTGCATAAGCTGATCGTCGCGGCGCGCAGGCACTCGTCGTCTGCCCTAAAAGCGAAAAAAGACCTAGCTCAAGCAGAAGTACTGTTTGAAGTGCTTAGCGAAGATCGACCGGCTGAGCTCGCAAACTCATTGTCAGTTGCGATGGAAAAGGGACCCGCATGGAGAGCGGCCATCGGAGTGTCGCGAAAGAATTCAGCTCAGATCGAAAAAATAGTGACGGATGTACTTGGATAATTGCCAGAGGTAAGGCTCCCGAAGGGCATACTTGGGGAGTGAATCTAGGAAGGCTGAGTGAGTCTGTTTGGCGAGCAAAACCAGACGTAAGAAAACTTGCAGAAACCCGGTTTATGCGACCAAAACTGGATCGTTATCGGCAAGAAGACATGGCATCTGTCCGAAGGCGTTGCACTTCATCACCCCATTCAATCCGTGTCTTGGAAACGAAATTCTCTGCGAAATACTCCGCCTTGCATTCACAATCGCGTCCGCCCGCACGTTGACACTCTGATAGGTAATACTCGTTCGCTTGTTCCCGGCTGCGACAGTCGCCGTGTTCAAACATACGCGCCAGAATTTTCGGAGCGGTTAGTTCAGGGCTGCTATAGTCTGCGAGTTTGGCAACTGTCGCGGCCCGATCGCCCTCATAATTTTGTTGGCGTCCGCGCGCGGTCGCCGAGGCGTCTTGTTGTTGTGCGGTCAATGATGCGCGTACCTCATCTCGCTTCTCTGTTGCCATCTCAATGACGCAGGTCTTGTCGAGTAAAGCCTTACTGGTGCGCCCATTCAAATGCGCCAATGCCATCTCCGCGTCGAATCCAGCAAGGTCTCCTTCGCTCGAGTTGAGCGGCGCGGGTTCGACGTCCTGTGAAGACACTTGAGGCTCGCTCACAGCGAAACTTACCGAAAACAGATCAAACCTCGTACCCTGTGGGGTCGCGACCCAAGCCGATACCGGGGCGCCAGATACAATGGCGGCTTGCAACGCATCAGCGTCAGCGCCAGGGCTTGCATATACGGCTCTTGAGTCAGCACCGCCGCCTTGTCCTGTCGCCCTCCATCCGCGCTGGTTGACCCAGCTATCGATGATGGTTCCACCCGCATCTATCTTCACAATCAAATTGCGAGGGTTGGGCATACCGAGCGCTTGATTGGCTTCATTTCGAACCGAACCTGGCATCGCCAAACGACTATGGCGATTGTCGCTACAACTATACTCGATTGCTCCATCCGAAGATGTGGCTTCGTAAACAGCGCATTCTGCGTATGCTGTCGCGAGGCAAGCGATGGATACTATCATTGTTGAGAGAGTCTTGAGCACGCAATGTCCCCTTTCGCGTTTCTGAGATCCTTTAGGGTTACACGTACACAACGGCTTTCAGAACTCAAGAACACGCGGGAAGACATTGCTAGTTCTCCTCACGCTTAGAGGGCTATTCGCCGAAGTAGTGTTTGCACGCATCGAGTTCGCGGCGCTGCCAAACATCGTGAAGGTCCCAGGCCCACCAGGGCGTATCGTTTCCGTAGCAATAATTGCGGAACTGCAAGATTGCGAGGCCAGCGATAAACGCTTTGGCGAGGTCCTCAGCTTCCTGCCTTGCGGCAAGCACGTCCTGCGTTCGCTTTGCGCTTTGCGCCTGGTGCCAGTTATAGTCGGCATATGAGAGCCGTTCCCATTTCTTAGTCAGCGTTTTGATTTTCCCATTTGCAAACTCGGAAACACCAAATCCGAGAGAGAGCGATAGCGTGTTTGCTTCGCTTGTATCGAAGTCCATGGCTTTTAAGCGCGTTCGCTTGGGCTCCAGTAGATTGTCCCAGAAATAGAAGAAACCTGTCGCGAAACCTGCATCATAAGGCCTGATGCGCAGCGATTGAGCACCTGCGTTAAGTTGGAACGAACTGTGTTCTCTGGCATTCGCACCCACGCGATACTCCGGGTAAGCGAATTCCGCGATATTAAAAATCTCGCCCTCTGAGCTGTGTTGCAGCCCCACCAGCCAGATGTCCGCCTGGACAGAAACCGTTTTACCGCCGCAATAATTTTCGACCACCTGATCACGAATGACCGGTTTCAGTGTTTGATCAAACCACTCACGCGATATTTCAAACGTCGGCAACTCGTTGATGACGACAACAACGTGCATGGAGGGCACGGCCACGGGTGCGATATTATACCGCGTGCTATCTTGTCGCCACTCGCGATGCCATTCGGGGGCGGAGCAAATGGGTCCTTCCGGAATGACCTTCGAGATGGGGCGCCCACTGGCGTTCTGTTCGCGCGTGCGCACATTCCCCCGATTGAAGACGGCAATTGAGTCTTCTGCATATAGGAGAACACCCCTGTTCTGCGGTGAAACGGACACCCTTTCTCCGAGATTTGGTAAGTCTTTCGCCTGGATGGGACGCCAATCCTCGGGATCGAAAGCGGCGGTTTCCTCAATCAGGGTTTCGTTCAAGTAACTGCCTTGTGCGACGGCAAAACTTGGAACAAACCAAAGAGCGAAACAGCCAATCAGCCACAAAATAAATGGGCACTCGCCCCAATAATTACGATTCATTCCGCTGCCTCTTAGCTATTCGATCTTTGTTGTGATCGTCGTCAACCGATGCATCTTCGCACATGCCTTGGAACGGTCCAAGCGGTTCCGAAACGCGAGCATCTGTGGACGGCGCCCCCGTGGCAAGAGATTTTAGTTGGTCATTTGCAGGTTGGCCGTTAGCGGGCATCTGTTCGGCCTATTGAGACGGCTTTCGGACGCCGCTGGCCATCATGCGCTCCGCAAGATGAGGTTCCTTACAAAAGCACGCACTCGAGGGTGCTGGCTCGCGAGTGGATTGTCCTCACTTGTCAGAAACTCCGGTTCTGCATGACCTCCTTATGCTCTCACCAATTTCGTTTGCGCCTTAGCGGCGCGGTGACTTTATGCCGGCAAAAGCTTTGCCGGATTGAACTTTTCTCCTTTGGTCATCAGGGCCCAGATCATTCGGCCGATCTTATTGGCCATAGCGATCGCAACCACCATCATCGGTTTGCGCTCGAGCAAACGGCTGAGCCATGGATGCTTCGTGAAGCCGAGCTGTTTGGCTCGGATGATCATCGACATCGCGCCAGCAACCAGTAAGCGCCTCAGTTCTGGGTTCCCTGTCTTTGTGATCCGCCCCATCCGATCTCGCCCGCCGCTGGAATGCTGCTTGGGCACAAGACCAACCCAGGCGGAGAAGGCGCGGCCGGATTTGAAGATCTTCGGATCGGGAACTTCCGCAACCACTCGTGTTGCGATGACCGGTCCAACGCCAGGGATGGTCTCTAATCTCTGACACATATCACTAGAGCGATGCGCTCTCATGATCTTCCGATCAGTTTCCAGGATTTGCCGCTTCACATGTCGGAGCTCATTGGCGAGTGGCGTCAGACACTCCCGCGCCAGATCGGGGATGCGATCATCCTGATCGTCAGCCAGCGTGTCGAGGATGGCCTCAACACCCATCCGGCCCCTGGCAGCGACGATTCCGAACTCAGCCAAGTAGCCCCGCAACGTATTGATCAGCCGGGTCGATAGACGCACCCAGTGATCACGCACACCGTGTAGGGCAAGAAGCGCTTGTTGATCTGGTGTTTTGATCGGAACGAACCGCATCGTTGGCCTTGTGACGGCTTCGCAGATCGCTTCTGCATCGCGCATGTCGTTCTTTTGGCTCTTCAGATACGGCTTCACGAACTGTGGGGGCATCAGCTTCACATCATGCCCGAGTGCCCTCAGCTCGCGGCCCCAATAGTGCGCTGTTGCGCAGGCTTCCATGCCGACCAGGCACGGTTCCAATTGATTGAAATAGGCGAGGACTCGCGACCGGCTGAGTTTGCGTCGGACGACAACCTCACCCTCCGCGTTGATCCCGTGAACCTGAAAAACCGATTTGGCTAAATCCAAGCCAATAACTGTGATACTCTTATCCATAGGCGTGCTCCTAATGTTGGCGGTGTGGATACCTTCACATTACCAGCTCAGCAGAGCTGGGTGGGGCACGCCGTCCACAGCATCAAAAGCAGTCGTTAGCAATCGCGGCCAATGCGCATCGAATCGCACTTGGAAGCGTATTCCTCGCTATTCGCCAGATGCCATAATTCATCGAGCGGGATGCCCAAGATCATGCCCACTTTATCAATCGAGAATTCCTCGAGTTCTAAGAGCAGCACCAGCTGTCGCATGACATCTTTGGCGCTTTTCGGATCATGCTGAACGATGGAACGCTGCAACAGAATGAAGAGGTCGACTTTGCGAAAATGGTCGATTGGGGTTTCTTCGTCGCGCGCTTCGAGTAATCGCTCGACAACTTGCGCCAAGCATTGATCAGCGCTTTCGAGATTTCCAACCATCGCAAATGCATAGCGCCGCATGCAAGGAAGCTGCTGTTCTATAAAGGTCGCAAAAGACATTTTCTGGTCGCCTGTGGTCTGCCTCGATTTGAGCGCGGCACGACTAGAAAACTCTCCTGAGACGCGAAATCCTATATATCTGGGACAATGACAGTTAGGCTGTCGGTTGCATGATACGCAGATCGATCATTGCAGCTGTTTTTCGCACGCTCTGCAGTTTGACCTCATCGCAACGCATAGCGCGAAAGCAGAAATCAGCCGTTGCCCTTGCTTGTTCCTCGGGGGTCAACTCATTCGCCAGTTGCGGAGCCAGAATAGACGTCTCTGTCAGCTGAAATACCTGCTCCGCGGCGAGCTGCGATTGGTCAGCCCTTAAAGTGTTCTTGGCTAAGCATGCTTTGATTAGTCCCGCATAGTGAGCAACCATTCTAGTTCGGACAGCTTGCGCGGATACGAATTCCGGCTTCCTGAGTTCCGGAAGGTAGAAGATGCCCACATAGTCTTGGTCTGCCGATGCGACGGCCACGACTTCTTCATAAATGCTTTTGTAGAGAAGGACTTCTGGTTCGGCATCGATAGCCTTGAGCTCTTCGTAAAATGAGAGCGACGCCTGCGCTGCATATGAAATGAGCTCATTCAACAGGCCATCCTTGGATCCGAACAGATTGAACAGCGATGCTGGCGAGGCATCCAATGCAGTCGCCATCATTCGAATGCTCGTTCCGGCAAAGCCATGCTCAGCAATGAGCTTGGTGCAGATCTCAAAGACCCGCTGTCGGGTCAGATGAGGTTTGCCATCTCCTCGAGGTCGTCCGACGGGGCGGCGTTTCTTGGTGGCGATATCAGGCGATTTATTGGTCATGTGACATGGCTATAGAGGTTGAAGCTTAATGTCTAATTTAAATCGATCGATCTAAAATAATTGACTCAAGCAAAATACCTATGCTACAGCGCCCCTCGAAATCAGGAGGAAGCTATGCCCACAGCCATTGTTACTGGATGCTCTCGCCCGACCGGGTTTGGACAACTCACCGCCAAAACGCTCGCTCGAGCGGGCTTCGATGTGTTTGCAACGATGCGGCGTGCGTCTGAGCGCCGTGCAGAGCTCGATGCCTGGGCTATGGAACAAGACATGAGCTTGACCGTGCTAGAACACGACGTGCTCGATCCGACTCAAAATCGAAATGTTGTAAAAGAGGTCAAGTCGATCACGGGCAGCGTTGATGTCTTGGTCAACAATGTGGGGATGAGCAGTTTTGGGGCACTAGAAACACTGCACAGCAATCATATCCATCAGGTCATGGACACCAATTTCTTTTCAGCCGCTGACATGACGCGCGCCGTGTTGCCGGTTATGCGCGCGCAAGAGTACGGACGCATCATTTTCGTTTCATCCATGGCGGGTGTCACGGGCATTCCCGGTGAATCCATTTACTGCGCCAGTAAGTTTGCTCTCGAAGGCATGGCTGAGTCCCTGGCGATGGAAGTAGCGCGCTTTGGTATATCGGTCAGCACAATTCGGCCGGCGTTCTTCAATACTGGCATGAGTATGCACAATACCGATGCGTCGAGCTTCTTCTCTCGGGACACGCCCTATGATGCGTTCAATGACCAAGTTGTGGCGTCGACGTCTGAAGGCGAAGTCGCAGGCGAAAATCCGCAGCTGGTCGCTGATACAATTCTCGAAGCCGCGTCCGCTGAACAACCAAAACTCCGATACGAGCCTGGTGTCGCTGCACCAGAAATATTGGCTGGCCGAAAAGCAATGAACGATGCGAAATGGCGCGCGTTTGTCATGTCGGAACTCGGCATGTCGGATTGGTTGGCATCTGAAGAAACGGGAGTGCCAGCATGACCACGTTGATTGATCGTATCCCAGACTTTACCGCCGACCAAATTAAGCGCGTCCGTCAGCCCTTGGAGAACGCGTACACGCTGCCACCGCAGGCTTACCTAAGCGAAGATATCTATGCGTTGGAAGAAACAGAGATCATGCGAAAAAGCTGGCTCCCGCTGGCCCGCGTGGATCAGATCGCTGAGCCCGGGCAATACATATCCCTCGATCTGTTTGGACAGCCGGTGATGGTGGTGCATGGTATCGATGGGGAGTTTCGTGTCATGTCCCGCGTCTGCCTTCATCGCGCAGCGCCGATCGCCGAAGGTGAAGGTAAGCGAAAGCTCTTTACGTGCCCCTACCATGCCTGGAGCTACGACACGACCGGGCAGCTCATCCGCGCGCCTCTAATGGACGGGGCAGAAGGGTTTGCGGAGAAGGACTGCAAGCTGCCCCAAATCAAAACCGAGCTCTGGAACGGTTTCATCATGGCAAACCTCGACCCAGACGCGCCCCCTTTTGCGCCGCAAGTGGCGGACTACTCAAGCTACTTCGAAAAGTACAAGCTCGATGAGATGGTCGTTGTCAAAACACTCGAGTTTGACAGTCCGTGGAACTGGAAAGTTCTGGTCGAGAACTTCATGGAAGCCTACCACCACATCGCGACGCATGCTCAGTCTTTGGAGTCGCTTTTCCATGCCAGGGATTCAAAGATCCCCGATAATACTGGCCCCTGGTCAATTCTTCACATGCCGTCGGCGCATGAGGCGGCAGCGCCTGGGCTACCACCAATTGAAGGATTAGAGCCATGGCAAGAACGCGATTTGTTCGCCACGGTTATGTTTCCCCATTTCTTATTGGCGTTCCAAGGCACCGGCGTCGCGTGGTATCAAGTGTTTCCGCAGGCGGCGGATCGGATGCTGTTAAAAATCCACTTACTGTCACCCAAATCCCATCTGGCGTTGGACGGTTTTGGTGAAGCTGCAGAAGGCAACGCCGCTCTGGTGAGTGTCGTTCATCACGAAGATATCGATGCCAATGACAAAGTTTGGGAAGGGCTCAAAGCCCCGCTCACGAAACAGGGGCGTCTATCGCCGCTCGAGAAGTCAATCTGGCAATTGAACCAGTGGTGGCTGGAGAAGATGAACGCTCCGGCAGAGTAACCACACCGCAAATTCGAAACACTGAACCGAAAGTACACCTTCATGTCCTTATCTCATGAGCCCGCCGCTACCAACCCATCCTCGCACGTTGCTGACCTCAGCCAAGTGAACCACCAACCTTACTTGCTTACACTTAACCGGCACGAGGGAGCTGAAATCAAAGATGCGCTGCCTGGCGTTCACGTGACACCATGTTTCATCGATGTCGAGAATGGGCTCTGGGTATTGTATTCCAGGTTTGAGCCAGGAACGATTCTGCCAACGCATTACCACACAGGCACCGTGCACTTTTACACCACCAAGGGCGCTTGGGCTTATGTTGAGCACCCCGAAGATGTGCAAACTGAGGGCAGCTATCTCTACGAACCGGGTGGCTCGATCCACACTTTTGAGAGCAAAGAAGGGGCAGAGGGCTTCATGGTCGTCAATGGCGCCAATATCAACTTCGGTGCTGACGGCCAGTTCATGAACATTATGGATGCGGCTTGGATCGAACAAGTCCTGATCGAAGTTGCAAAACAGTCCGGGCAAAACATGCCACGATACATCAAACCGCAAGCGATGGCCGATTTTTCAGAAAGCTGATGAAGCCACATTCTGGCTGTTTGGTCGTCGGCAATCTCAATGAGCCAATCGCTCACGCACGGCGATGTTTTGCCCTCCCATCCCCTGCGGACGCACATGAACCTTGAAGGAACAAAAGCGATGTTAGAGCCATTTCAATACTCAGACTGGGTCGGTGCAGCCGGGGTATCCTTGCTGTTGATCGCATTTGCTTTGAATGTGTTTGGCATACTGGATCGTCAGTCTTTCATGTACAGCGCCATGAACGCCGTTGGCGCGGGCCTTGCCGCTTATGCGTCCTGGTTGATTTCTTATCTTCCTTTTCTCGTCCTGGAGGGCACATGGTGCCTGGTTTCTCTGGTCGCGATAGTTGCGTTCTTTCGACGCTCATCTGGGGCTCACGCACCGCAACGAGCGGCAAACTAATGGAGTGCTAGATGGCACATTCGGACACGACTTCAGACTGGAAAATGCTGGGCCGCTTTGAGGTGCTCATGGCGACGATAGATGCAGAGAGGCACCGGGATTTTGGCCTGTCTCTGAGAGAGTGGCAAACGCTCAAGCTCATTGCTGATGGATTCACATCAGCCGAAATTGCCAGCGCGCTGAACGTCCAACGCAGCACCGTCGATACGTTCAAGAAACGTATCTTTGAAAAGCTGGAGGTGAATTCAGCTGCGCAAGCCTCCTCAATTGCAATCGCGATCCAATCTGGAGCTGATATTCGTCAACGATCGTCTACCGACCAATTCAGGTGAGCGAGCAAAAGGAGACGAAAGCTCAGAGGCTTAAGTCGCGCTTGATCCAAGCTTGGTTCCTCCCGGTGTGTTCATTGGCTGCAGGATCAGTTGGACTTGCGTTCCTGATCATACGGCGTTGGCAATCCGATCTCTCTGAGCAGTAAGCGACCAAGGCTTGATATTTCGACGCTGCCTTTAAACTCGCCCGTTCTTGGGTCGAACTCAGGAAGCTCACCAAGTGTCGAGCGCGCGGGGTAGCGCCGCCGCAAAAGGCCAAGTCTCAAGAGATTGGAGACGCCGAGTTCATATAAGTGATGGCGTTCAATGTCCTCTTCGGTGTCGTCCATGGTCGGCTCAAAAACGCGGTCTACGGATTCAAACGGGTCATCTTCGTCTGACCCCATGGTCATGTCGGTTGAGACGCCATAAGCGCGCAGGATGGAAAACTCATCGACATCGAGTGCATCCAGCACGCCGAGTAATCGTTTGCGCCGGACGCGGTCACGCTCACCCTTGGTCAGGCCGGCATTCACGAGTGCGACGATGTGCGCGATCCGATCTTCGGTCGTTGCGCGCACGGCAGAATAAGCGCCGCGTTCGACCAGGTCGATTGTTTCCGCGTCTTGCAAAAGCGCTTTTGTTTGCGCCTCATCTAAGAGCTCAACACGGTTTGCCAACGCTCTCACATAAGCTGTCAGGCGATCAAGTCGCTGGTTTGGAACGATCTCGCCGATCAATTCGGCTAACGGGCCACCTGCCAGTGGAAGTATGGAGGCGGCGCCTTTCAAGGACGCGACAAGCCGATCACCGATAGAGGCATCAAGTCCATCTTGAGAGTCGTCTTTTGGATCTGAGTCTGAGGACATGACGCGTATGTTTCAGCTGGCGAGTTGATGTTGTGAGTTGGCCTGATCAAGCGTTTGTTTGCGCACATGCCTGGTGCTCAAAGCGATGAGTTTGCACGCCTGTCTGGAAACAGAATTCGCTTTCTGGTTGACGTTGAGTTGCAAGTAACGCTTTCGCACGAGGGTGTCCACTTTCGAGCTTTCGCGCGCCAGAAAAGCGATACGTCGTGCGTTCGAAAAACCGCAACGCCGGCTTTGCTGCCGCGCAAATGCGAGTTTTTAACCGCGCAACAATCACGCCTTGGCTCGCTCATCTGAGCGTCGGTAAACGCGACGAATCACCTTCTAGTGCAATCAAGACAGGACTTAAGCCGATTGGGGAAGGAGAGATCGTGAACCATGTCATCTTTTCCGGACCCAGATTTTTCCGGAACGAACCGGCCTGACTTCAGCTCAAAGAGCGATGAAGCATTTGAGTATCTTTGCCTCGATGTCGCTAGGGCGCATTTCGAAAATGTGGTTAGTGGTGATCTACACGAAAAACGAGGCACGGCACAGCATGGCGTAGATTTCCTCGTCGATCTCGGAACAAGCGGTCTGGTGGCCGGATCATGTCGATCAGACCGCAATCCGGCCAAGCAGCGAATTGTTGGGGCGGCCAAAGAATTTGCAAAAAACTGGGACAAGAAGTGGAAGCGGCAAGATGTGACCCAATTTGTCTTATGCTTGGCCTGCGAGGAACGAACTGAAACGCGCAAAAAGCATGTGGAGGAAGCGCGGTCCATTATTCTTGATCTTGGGATCACATGCGAGGTGTGGAGCCAAAGTGGTCTGATCGATCGTCTGAGGCCACATCCAGCCGTGGTCGTCCAGCATCTCGGCCGGAGGTGGGCGCATGTCTTATGCGCGCCGAGTGTTGTGGGCGTAGAAGGCGCGACTGAAGCTCAAATCGACGCTTTGGAGGCTCAAGTTCGCGCTTTTGAAGATAGCCGGGCACCATTGGTACAGGCGAAGATAGACCAGTTGATCCAGCTCGCTCGTCAGGGTGCAAAATCGGAGCTGATTGAAGAAGCTGGGCGCCTGCGCAAGGATTTGAGTGTTTGGCGCACGTTCAACGCGCAGCAAAAAGCAACGGTCATTCGAACGGCGGTGATGTTTGATTTCGCGACCGATATAGAAGGTTTTAAAGCCGCTCATGCAGAGGCGCGGTCGCTTCATCCGCCGAAAGACCGGTATGCCGATTTCCAAATCATCGCTCAAGAAAACGGAATGAAAGCCGCGGTCGAGGCGATAAGTCATCCTCGGACGCTGAGAGAGCGCATTTTGAAAGCCGCCTATCAAAGCGAGTTGCGTGATCCTGCCAGCGCCTTGAAAATATTGGATGACGGGCCAGAACCGGAAGGCAAGTTCACGCCTTGGTATCACCGTGTGCGCGCCACGGCTCTGTCGCGTCTTGGGCAAGACGATCTTGCGATCGAACAGGCCGATAAGGCCTATCTTGCCGCCTCTGATGATTTGATGGCACGCATTTGTAGAGCAGCGATTTATTATTCTGCGACGGTCGCGCCGGGCTTGGGCTTTCTGGGCATTTCTGGTCCGAGCCCATATTCGCCGCTTCTCGTTCGGCGAGATGCAGTTTCGCAGCAGCGAAGGTCTCAAGCGGCTACTTGGTTTGAGGAGGTCGCTGCGACCGCGCCGGAGAAAGCGGACCGAGAGCTTGCTTGGTTATGGACCTTTATTGCCGCATTGGATGAGCCAGGCGGCCCTGAGAAAGCTGCTGAACTGGTCATAGCGGCCATGGAGGACGGGCCATGTTGCCCGTCATTTGTGACCTGGTGTCTTGGGCGTCAGATTGAGTTTGATCGCGTTAAGGTTGAGGCTTGGCTCTTGGAGCGACTGACAAACGACGCGCGAGACCTAAATGCAGCAGCGTCGTTATTCTTTTTGTGGCGAGACTCCGGAGACGTCGACAAGCTGGAAACCCTGTTCGCGGACCATGACCAAACCTTTGAGCTCGGCGATGTCCCGCAGGTTGAGGCATGGCAACAAGAAGTCGAGCGGATGCGGTCTGGAGAGATTGAACGGGTCGATGCGACATTGGAGGTGATTGAGCAGCACTTCTTAGACCAGCAAACTGAAATTAGTCTTCGAATTGAGTTGGCGATGCGGCTCACGCGTGAAAACAAGTGGGATGTGTTGTTTGGTGAGCGAGAGTTTTTCGAACAGAAAGTCGCGACCCCTGTAGCGTTTGAAATCATCGCCCAATGCATTGCTGAAATCGAGGGGCCGGTCCCTGCGCTCGACTATTATGAGAGCCAAAGCGTGCAATATCTGCCAGAACCGCTTCCCGCTCACTATGCGGCCAAGCGGATCAACTTCCTATCAAATGCCGGGAAACTGCCCGAAGCGCTTTCTTATGCCGAGACCATTTACACCGACGCCTCTGAACCAAACTATATGGTGCGCGCGCGGCTTCAATTTCAGTTGGGCAATCTTCGAGGCGCAGGCTCAGTGGTCTATCGCGCGTTGCGCGCTGGTAATCCGATCGCGAACACCGCCGAAATCCTCATGCGATGGGCAAACACGATTGCGAGCGAAGACCCGAAGAATGCAAAACGATTTTTGAAAGCAAGTTTTGCATTCGATCCAGATAAGGCCGTGGCGTTCGGCGCTGGTATCCTTGCTTTGGAGCTGATGCCAGCTCAGGCAGCACCTTATACGCGCCATATGCAAGCCTTTGTGCTGGCAAATCCGAACGGACCCATTCGATCAGCGACGATTGAAGAGATCCGAGACTGGATGATCGCATCGGCGGACAATGCGCGCCGAACGACTGCCGCATATGTCGATGGCCGAATTTTTGGCCATGCCGTTTTCAACGAACGGTTTGGATTGCTCTATTTCACGCCGTCTGTATCGAACGGAGAGTTTGGAGGGCTCTCGCCGCAAATTTCGCATGCCGTGGGAGGTAGTATCGGTCCGAGAGATGTTGATGAAGTTCTGATGGATTTATCGGCTATTTTCATGGCGGACATTTTGGATCTATGGCCGCTTTTGGAAGAAGCGGAAATCGATGTTGTGCTGCCATTTGCGTGGGCCGATTCAATTATTGATATGGAGATGTCTGCCCGCCCCAATCAGCCCGACCGCGTTGCCGCCAGGGAGCGCATCGTCGAAGCCATTAAGGCTGGAGAGATCAGGGTAGAACGCCTCAGGCCAGCAGGATCGGTGCGGATTTGCTTTGAAGGAGACGTCGCCACAGATAGCGATATCTGTGAGCACGACCTGAATGATGAGCGGATCGAGAAGGTAATCTCAGATAGGGCGCCTGTTTTTCTAACAGATGGCACGCCTGAGCCCTTAGAAGTTGCTGGCCGCTTGGATCAATTGTTAGGTGAGGTGAGACTCTCAATGAGTGAGAGACATGCTCAAGAGCTTCAGCGCGAATTCAGGTCGAACGAAAATGGCAGTTTGGTCGCCGATCGAATGGCGAGCCTTCGATCATTCTTGTCATCAGAGTTAAGCGCGGGTCGGTTTCGACTTGCGCCCGCCCCATCCGCAGAGGCCGAGGCTGAAGAGGGCAACACGCTCGATCTGACGGTTCGATCCGGGATGAATTATGCCTCTAGTCGGAGAGCCGCCTATTGGTGCGATGATCGCTTTTTGAACGGTCACTCGAATGGCCCGCGTCATCCAATTGTTGGCGTGCAGGTCATTCTTGATATGTTGCGGGAGCGCGACTTGATCACGCGGGCGCAACAGGATGACTACAAATTTCAATTACGGCGCCAAGGCTATGATTTCATCCTTCCGACCGCGGAAGAGGTGTATGCGGCGCTGAGTGTTGACTGGAATGAGAGCCGGCAAGCCTCGCCGCGACTAGAAGCGATGCGGCGAACCTTTGAGCGCTTTGCAAGTATTCAGGGTACGGTTTTCGGCCCGCTTGGCGTTCACGCGGTCGATGAGCGCCAAGCGGCGATCAGACAGTACTTATTGGCGAGCAATGTTGTTCAACTGATTTTGCAAAATACGCTCGGATCTAAAGACCTTGATCTGACAGCGACGATTTGGGTGATGGAAAGCTTTCGACTTGATTGGCGCGCAGACGTCAATCCTGAAGGTGCGCGCCAAATCTGCGAGTTATGGTATGGCTCATTCGTTTTGTCATTCTTGTCTCAAGCTGGCTTGGTTGGACCAGAAAGACGTCGCGAGTTTGCCGAGATTTTGGAGTGTATTTACACCAATCTTATAAAGCCTGCGATTGAGTTCAATTCGGGTGGTTTGGATCCATTCGTGATAGGTATCGCTGAAGTGACGGCAGGTCACATCAATGACGTTCTCGAGCATGACGAAACATCGAACGAGGCCCGTGTCGGGCGCGGCATTGTGGCTTGCTTTTTGGAAGTCTGCCCCGATGAGTTGGAACAAGCGATTTGCCGCGAACCTCGCATACGAGACGCGCTTGGAGTGACATTTGGCACGCAGGTGAATGATCTGTTTTTCCTGCAAGATGATCTCTGGACAGCCGTCGATGCTTTGATTGACAGTGATGATCAGGTGACCCGAACTGTCGAAAATGGTTTAATCGTTGTCTTGTCGAGGTCGGATGAAACCCACATTCAAGCAGCGGTCGGCGATCGCGTCATTGAACGTCTCATCCCAGTCGCGATCGGCGCCCGCGATCACGCAATCCGTCGAGCAGCTCTTGATGAGCGATTGGCGACCTTCGACATGTGCGCCGCGGACGCGACTTTTTGGCGAAGACGGTTTGGACGAGCGCGCTCCGCTGAAAAGCGCGCTTACGTCTTAGATGAATTGTCAAATTCTCCCGAAGGACGGCTGCACCAACTTTGCGAGCTAAAAGGAGGCGATGCAGTTCGCCTCGATCAATTGGCGGCGCCAGGTCTGGCTGACATGCTGGATTGGATCTCGCCCGATATCGGCCTTTCACAAGGCAATGTGAGTGCGTTCGAAGCGCTCGCGGAAAAGGTTGGGATGCTGGAGGCAGTGCGCCGGTGGTCTGGGGTTCCAATCTCGTTTCCGGAATGCTGCGAAGCGTGGTTTGCCAGTTTGGGAGAGGCGGAGGCAAAGAGCCTATCAGAACGATTAGCGGGTGATTGCTTCGATCCCGTCTCCAGACGAAACTTACTGCACTTGTTTGAGAAAAACGAAGCAGCACACGCAGCGCGAACAGAGTTGGTCACCGAGGCGGGTTTGGAGATGACAGAAAACCGGCATGCACAACTTGATTATGCGCGTGCCGTGGCGCTGCGCCTCTATGCAAGTCTTCCGCCGGATCATTCGCTGGAAGAGATTTGGATAAGCGCTTGGGCATGGACGGGTCGCGTGTTCAGCGCTTTGATCCCGCGTGGCGCCGACCTTACAAAGCTCTCGGGCGTGTTCGTTGAACGATCGACCTCGAACCGGCTCGCGCTAAAAGCCACGCTTCGATCAAATGATGTGCTTGATCCAAACGTTTTGACTCATGTTCAATTCTGTTCTGGGCTCGGTGGTGCTTGGATTGGCGAGGCAGGTGAGGATCTACCAAAAGAGGAAGTTGCAAGAGTCGCTAAAGAGATTTCGTTCCAAGAAGAGGCTGCGTTCCCTCATCCGGCCATACTTAGTTTGGCAAGTCTTCCAAATCAGTTTGGGTCTTGGCTCGGGGATCACCCTGACTGGTCGATGGACATTCTGTCTGGTGACGACGAGTGGATGCGGAAAGTCATCCAAGAACGGGCCGCCTTCGTCGAGGATGTGTTTGGTGCTAACGAGCTGAAGCTGAACCAATTGCACATGGCAGGTATCGACGGTTTAGATGAAGCCCAGTGGGCTCGCGTCCTGCGGCAGGTCCGGTTTTGGATCAAGCGGTTTGAAGTCCGCGATCTTCAATTACTGGCGTCGCTCTTTCAGACCGTGCCGAAATTGGATAACGCATTATCTGACCGCGTCATTTGCCACTACCAGGCTTTGTTCAAACGCGCTGCCCAACTGATCAAAGACGACGCCTCTCAAGTGAATGAACTCTACTTCTTCATGGAAGTCGGAATTCGTTTGGTCTCGAGGTTAAAGCCTGCAAGCGTTGATGCGATGCTCGAAATGCTCGAAGTCTTCGATGGATGGGTATGGGCGGCTCATCGCGATGAGGTCGCGAGATTCATACGATTGGTTGCAGATACGGTTACAGTTTCTGATCGAGCAATGATGCTTGAACTCGCAGCGGGATCCACAGGGGCGCCGTTTCCCTGAATACGCTGACGGAGGATCTAAGCCAGTCAGATAAAAACTAGGGAAGCGCCCTTAGCGATCACTATCAACACTATGGGATTGAGGCTCTTCGTAGCATTCAAACACCAAAAGCAAGCGGTATTGGAACGAGTCCGTGTTCACTCGCGTCCTCCAATCTCGAGGTACAAGCTCTCGTCCAAATACCTTGGCTCTGTGGTGATTAGCTAGTTTCCTCGACTTTACGTCCACCAATGACGTCAAACAGCGACCTCGGCACGTCTCCTAATAGGAACTTCCTGCTAGTTGAATTCTGACGCGTTTTGGGATCGAGCAGCCAAACCTCCACAAGGAATTTCGAAAGAACCACTTCGCCGCTTCTTCCCTGGATTTAGGAACGCACCAAGGCCAATTTCTCGCAACAGATTACTTCCGCTTTTTGCTTTGCCGGATCCATCGCGGCTGCGAGTGTGTCGTTTATTTGCAACACACAGGTCTTGATGCCGAAACATCTGCAATCGATTGTAATTTAACCTTGCAATCGATTGCATTTTTGTGCTTACTCATGCTGCGAAAGTGGAAGAGCCGATTGACAAGGCCTATCAGGAGGAACCTAAAAATGTTCAAACGTAAAAAATCTTTGCTCATCAGCGCGGGCGCTTTTGCGCTTTGTAATGCCGGCGCGATCGCCCAAGAGCAGGTAGAAGAAGAGGCGCGGCAAGATACCGTAATTGTGACCGGGGTTGCGAAAGCGACGACGATTTTCGATTCTTCTGCGTCAGTCTCTGCATTGCCAGAAGAGACAATCCAAAATCTTGCACCGCGATCCGTTAATGAGCTGTTTCGTGCGATCCCTGGCGTAAAGTCAGAAGACACGGGCGGCGACGCAAACGCGAACATCAAGGTTCGTGGTCTCCCAATCGCTTCAGGTGGCTCACGATACCTGTCCCTTCAAGAGAACGGGTTCCCAACCCTCTTGGTCGGTGATGTCGCTTTCAGTACAGCCGATAGCTACCTTCGCGTCGACAGTACAATTGGTTCAGTCCAGTCCATTCGTGGCGGCTCTGCTTCCACGCAAGCGCCGAACGCGGCCGGTGGTATCATCAACCTGATCTCCAAAAAGCCGACTGAACGGGGCGGCTCCGTCGCGCTGACATCTGGTATCGATTATAGCGCCATACGCCTTGATGCTGAGTTCGGGAACGTGCTCGATAACGGCATTTACTACCATGTTGGTGGTTTTGTGCGTTCTGGCGAAGGTGTTCGCGAAACAGTTGGCAATCAGGAAGAAGGGTTCCAGATCAAAGCTTCTGTCGGCAAAGAATTTGATCGAGGCGATGTCGTCGTTCATTTCAAACATCTTGATGATCGCGTGCCGACCTTCTTGCCGCTTCCTGGGATTGTTCAAAATGATGGTTCTATAGGCGCATTGAACGGTCTCGACTTGGGTTCTGGTACCAACTCGCTCGGTCTCAACGATGTTGCGTTGCGCCTCGGCGATTCGCGCGACAGCGTCGACGAGGGCGTGGAATCTGAGATGACGTCTATCGGGATCGAGGGATCTTATGATTTGACCGACATCCTCACATTCAACGGTAAAGCGCGGTGGGCAGACATCTCGGGGAATTTTTATTCACCGTTCCCGGCTGGATTGGACAGCACAAACCCGGACGGATCTTCAAACATCAATTACGTCCTGTTCAACACAGCGGTTCCGGATGTCGGAAACCTGTTCAGCGATTTTAGCCTGACAGGAGAGTTTGAGTTCGTAACGCTGAGAGCCGGTTTGTTCTATGCTGATCAGGCAAGTGAGCAGGTCTGGAGCTTCAATGATGCCAGAGCAGTGCTTCGCGGCGGCCGCCTCATAACCAACGACGCATCAAGTCTATTTCTGAATCCGCTGGACGGGTCCTTCATCAATGGCCAAAGCTATGGCAATCCAAACTTCGGTAATTGCTGCTCAGTCTATTGGGATTTCGATATTGAGCAGACGGCGCCATATGTCTCCGCAAACTTTGACTTGGACGATCTGACCGTTGAAGCGTCTTATCGCCAAACAAATAATAGCGTTTCAGGACAGTTTATCAGCTTCGGAAATGCGATCATCGGACCGTTTGATGCTGACGGTGATGGAACGATCGGTACAAACGAACAGGGCGCTCAACGATTTGACTCATCTGCGCTAGTCCGCACCGATTACGACGCCGACTTTGATAGTTATTCGATTGGTGCAAACTATCGCGTCAATGATGGTTTGGCGGTCTTTGCGAACTATTCTGAAGGCGCCTCTTTAACTGCGCCTGATCGCTCGACTGGGAACCTCGTCGTGGCAAATGGCGTCGGTACGTCTCCAGACGATGATCTCTTCCTCAACTTCGTGGAGCAGTTCGAACTGGGTATGCGTTTCCGGTTCGATGCGGGTGATCTTAGCATTGTTTACTTCGACGCTCAGGTCGCCGAGGCAGCGCAATTCGAAGTAACCACGCAAAACGTGATCCAAACCGAATTTGATACAAGCGGAGTTGAGATTGAAGGTGACTTCACATTTGGCGAAGGCTTCGGTGTATCGGGCAATGTCACGCTGACAGATTCCAAGATCTCAGGCCCGGCAACCAATGCCAATCTCGGCAATACACCGCGTCGTCAGGCGCCTTATACTCTGAACATCAATCCGTATTTTGAGGGCGAAGGTTACGATCTAGGTCTGAACATCTTCAGCACGGGGGATGCTCCGGTACAGGATAGTAACCAGTTCGACCTGCCAGGCTTCACGACGATTGGCGCTTATGTGAACTACGAATTGAAAGACAATCTCACATTGAGTGTCGCAGGTAACAATCTGTTCGACGAGGTTGGCTTCACTGAAGGCGAGGAAGGCAATCCAGCCATCGGTGATTTTGTTCGCTTCCGTCCAATCAACGGCCGAACGATTTCTGCGACTTTGCGTTACAATTTCTAAGCAATAATATCCAAAACATACCTTCCTCCCAGTTTTGGATAATTATCAACAGCCCGCCGTTCAGGCGGGCTGTTTTGATATTGAGGAGAAGAGAAGGTTTCCGTACTCGGTCGCAAATTATTTTTCGAATTGCGTCAATGTAGTAACCTATGCCAGCATATAATTCAGACTTGAGCTTCTGGACGAGGAATAGCCTTGATCAAACCCGGTAAAATTACGATGGCGGAGTTGGCGCGGCTCGCTAATGTCGACGTATCGACTGTGTCGCGTGCGTTGAATGACAGCCCACTCGTCAAAGAGAAAACCAAGGCGCAGATTCTGAAGATTGCGTCAGAGACCGGGTATGCGGTCAATGCATCGGCGCGCAACCTCAGACGGCAATCTTCGGAAGCCATCGGCATGGTTATTCCCCTTAGAGCGGGATCAGGCCAAACAATTTCCGATCCTTTTTACCTTGAGATGGTTGGTGCTGTCAGCCAAGCCGCCTCCGAACGCGGCTATGATTTGATCATTAGCGTTCCCAAAGAAGATGAAAAAATCGCTGAACAGCGTCTTTTGCAAACTGGCAAAGCCGATGGCTTGATTGTTATCGGTCAGGCGGGGCGCTCCGACCGGCTCGAAGCCTTGGGGCCGTTGGCAAAGAAAGTCATTGTTTGGGGAGGTCTCGCGGACCCGGTCAATTACACCTTGGTGGGGAGTGACAATAAAGAAGGCGGTCGGTTAGCAGCGGAACATCTCCTGTCAATTGGCAGAAGACGAATACTCTTCCTTGGGCCCAATGATTTGCCAGAGGTCCGTTTGCGCTTTGAGGGCTTCCAAGCCGCTCACATCGCAGAGGGGGTTAAACATGACCCAGCCCTTATGTTGGATGTTGAGTTTGGCAGCGCATCAGTGTTTCAGGAAGTATCCGCCTTCATTGAAAACGGTCCAGATTTTGATGCGATATTTGCGGTTTCTGACGTGTTGGCGATGTCAGCAATGCTAGCCCTGCAGTCCAAATCGCGATCGGTGCCGCACGACGTGGCTGTGGTCGGGTATGATAATATCGGTCAGGCTAGCCTTTCAACGCCGTCTTTAACGACGATCGATCAGAACATTGCAGCGGGCGGAGAAATGTTAGTCGATCTGCTGTTGCGCAAGCTTGCCGGAGAGGACGTCGATCCGCAGCTGACGCCGACACGTCTGATTGTGAGAGCGTCTACCAAGCAAAGCTAAGTGGTTTCGACCGGCGCTGTGGCGATATTTGTTTCCACGAAAATTTCTTTGGGTTCGGCGAACCGCAATTGCTTTTCGGGTCCGGCATTCTCGGTATAAGGCCCAAGGATTTTAAAGCTGCCAAGCGAAAGATCAAAATCGATGACGCTACCGCCGAACAAACCATGCAATCCGGGCAGCTTGCTTGTATCTGGAGCGATCGCTTGCCATGGCCCCAACATATCCGCACCGCGATACAAGCGGTGATGATGGGTTAACTCTGAGTCTGGTTGCCCTTCGTAATGGCGATCGCAGGCCGACACCATGAGAAGAAGATCTCCAGACCTGGGGTCTTGATAAAGCTTCGGGACCTCCGCTTGTGTCATCAAGTCAGCATCTGGCAGCTCGATGGGAGCGCTCAGCTCATCAATTATGATGTTTTGACCATCCCGCTTCAGTCGAGCATGCGCAATCGCCGGTCGTATTGGAGATATTTTGGCCGACCAGACAGCGTGGAGACCTCCAGAAGGATCTGAAAAAAGAAACGGGTCACGCCAGGCCATGATCGGCCCGCCATCCTCGCCCAAATCGCTCCCAAGACTATCGCGCGGACCAAGATAAAAGCCCTTTTCAACAATCGCATCATAGTCGCGTAGCGGGCAGCTGATGGCGGCTTGAGGGATTGCATCCACCCGAAATGGACTTGGGCCGGTCGCAACACAGATGGTTTGCAAGAATCGCCGATCAGCCCCGCAATTTCTTACGCCAGTGAAGCCGAAAGCAATCCGCCCATCATCCAAGGCCAGCGCTGAGCCGCTCCACACATTGCGTGCATCAGCGCCGTCTGCAACCTGTCCAGGCGTTAGGACAGGACCATCGTCACGCCAAGACATTCCATGATCGGACGAGACAAAATGGCGGACATGAAATGCAAAATCATTCCGCTCCGGCGGCGCGATGGGGGTGCCATCTGCCATCCTTCTGCTTAGTGCCAGGCAGTAAAGATGTAGATCTCCGGATGGTTCGCTGAGTGTCCAGCTATCCCAAAGCCATAGGTCCGGGTGAGTTATCCCGCCCTGGAACACATCTCCGCTTGCGCGAGGGATTGGCGCTGACTTGACGTGCATGCTCTGAGATAATCCGTATAAACATATGATTGTAATTGCTTTGATCTTTATGCTATCAGAAATACAATCGATTGCAATAAGTATCGATCGCCTAATGTGAGTTGAGATAAATGACCAATCCAAGGCCATGTTTCGCCGGCATTGATGCTGGAGGTACGACCTTCAAATGCGGCGTAAGCGACGCTGACGGTAACCTGCTGAATAAGCATCGCGTTCGCGTGACCTCGCCAGAGGAAACGCTGTCAGCCTGCGCAGCGTTTTTCAAATCGGTCGTCTCTCGATCCGATCTGAAAGCCTTGGGTATTGCGAGCTTCGGGCCGATCGATATTGATCGAACATCCAACACTTATGGAACCATCCTTTCGACCCCCAAGCCGAATTGGGCAGGAACTAACTTACATGCGTTCTTTACCGACGCCCTCGCGACAGAAACAGTTGTCGATACCGATGTGAACGGCGCATTGTTCGCCGAAATGGCTAGCGGCGCAGCGCAGGGCGCCGCGTCAGCGGTCTACATCACGATCGGGACAGGAGTCGGGGCTGGCATTTATCTCAATGGCCATTTTGCAGGACAGCCTACGCATCCTGAGTTTGGGCATATTCCGATCAAGCGACACCCAGATGATACCTCATTTGCGGGTATTTGCCCGTTTCACGGGGATTGTCTTGAGGGACTGGCCTCGGTCTCAGCGATGCGTGCGCGATGGGGCGAACCCAAAGATCTTGCGCCCAATCATCATGGGTGGGTGATCGCTGCCGATTATCTCGCGCAAGCGTGCCGCGTGCTCACCCTGACTTTGAGAGTGGAGCGTATCATTCTCGGTGGCGGCTTGATGTTGGCGCCGCATCTTCTGGACATGGTTCGTTCAGCCTATGACCGTCAGATGGCAAACTATCTTGGAGACGAGTCGATTGCCGGCAGGACATTGATCGACCGACCCGCATTTGGCGATGATGCTGGACTCTGTGGCGCTCTATTATTGGCCTCTCAACACCAGTAAAGACCTTTGACACCCCACTATACAATCGATTGTATTTGGGGCATGACTTAATTCGGCCGACAGAAAATCTGCATAGCGCCACCGGGAGGAAATGACGATGACCAGCTATCCGCCGCTGAGCGTAAAGGAGAAAGTCGCCTACGGATTGGGCGATATGGCCTCCAATTTCTACAATGGCTTCTTTGGCATCTTTCTCTTGTACTACTACACTGACGTGTGGGGTATTCATCCGGGCCACGCTGCGTTTATGTTTCTGATCACCCGATGGGCCGACGCCTTTACGGATCCGGCAATGGGGATGATCGCAGACCGGACCAATACGCGATGGGGCAAATACCGCCCGTTCATTCTGTGGACGATCATTCCTTATGCCTTGCTGGGATATTTGCTCTTCCTTGGTCCTGATTTCGGGCCCACAGGGAAGCTCGTCTACGCTTATGTGACCTATTCGCTCGTCATGCTCGCTTACACCGCGATCAATGTCCCATATTCCGCGCTCCTCGCCGTGATCCATCCTGATAGTACAGAACGGACAAAGGCCACGCAGTATCGCTTCGTGTTTGCCTCCTTGGGGTCGATCCTTGTCGGCGCAGCCACAAAGCCGCTGGTGGATTGGCTCGGAGGCGGCGACGAAGTGACGGGATTCCGGCTGACCATAATCCTGTTTGCCATTCTATCGGTTGTGCTTTTCTTGATCACCTTCGCCGCAACGAAAGAACGCATTGCGCCGAAGACTCCACAAAAGTCTAAAATATCTGAAGACCTCGGCGTCCTCTTCAAAAACATTTCCTGGATTGTACTCGCCGTCTCAGGGGTTCTGATTGTTATAGGATTGATCGGACGACTATCGTCGGTGGCATTTTTCACGAAATACAATATGGGCTTGGACGATGCGAAACTGCTATGGTGGATGGACGCGGCTTCGGTCATCATAACCGTTGGATTTATCGGGCAATTGTTCGGCGCGCTTTTAACGCCCGCTCTCACCAAACAAGCCGACAAAAAAACCCTTATGATCACCGCGAATTTTGTCGCGGCAACCGCATTGGTCGTGAATTTCATATCGCCTGAAGCATTCTTACCTGCTTTGGTCACGCATACAATTATGATGTTCTGCTTTGGTATCATGATTACTCTGCTGTTTGCGATGTACACGGACTGCTCTGAGTATGGCGAATGGAAGTCGGGGAAAAACAGCGCCGGTTTAACGGTATCTGCCTCAATGTTCTCATTGAAATTCGGCTCCGCGGTTGGTGTTGCCATACCTTCATCGGTACTCGCTTTGTATGGATTTCTGGCCCCTGTAGATGGAGTTGTTCAAGCCCAACCAGATGCTGCTTTGAGCGGCATTAAAATGATGTTCAATATCATTCCCGGCATATTCTTCCTGGTGGCGGGAAGCTTGATGTATTTCTACCAGATCGATCGTAAGCTTCTCAACCGTATTGAGGTTGAACTGAGCTCCAGACGAGGGCCGTTATAATCTAACCCCCTCCAAGGTGGAGGGCGTAACCAGTTTCTTGTGTCTGCTTTTAGGAAATTCCCGCCATGCCGCTATTGACCGGTTTTGGAGCCCTGACACCAACTCTGCGCGCATAGCGTTGGGTGTGATCAAGCTTCCGAGGGTTCTTTTCCTGGTAGAGCACTTAACGTAGCGAAATATCCATGGCATCGCCTACAACCCGCCCAATCTCTTCAGCCGCTTTTTGAGCAGCTGAGTTCGTCAGGTGTGCATACCGTTGGGTGGTCGCAAAACTTTTGTGGCCCAAGAGAGCTCCTATCATAGGAAGCGAGAGACCTTTGGCCGCTCCAAAACTTGCGAAGCTATGACGCAAGTCGTGCATGCGAACGTCTTCTAGGCCCGCTTCAATTCTTATTTGGCGCCATATTTTTCCAAGACCTTGATAAGCTGCGGGTCCTGTCGATGCTGGAAACACCCATTTTTCATGCTCCCGTGGCTGTAGGTCGAGCAAGTCTAACGCGAGCTTAGAAATTGGCCGAATTGACATTCCTGTCTTGGTATCGCCGAGTCGCAGAAATCCCTGGTCGAAATCAATCTCAGACCATTTGAGTTCCGAAATTTCCGAACGCCGTGCCCCGGTCAATGAAAGAAGCCGGATAATTGTAACCGCTTGCTTCGCGTTTGCACGGCTTTCCCAGTTTTTGAGAACCTCTCCCAAGCGCCCCGCTTCGGCTTCGGTCAGGAAGCGTTCGTTACTTTTGCTCGGAGCAAGTCGTACACCTTTGCAAGGATTGCGATCTAAAATTTCGTGTTCGACGGCGTAAGCGAACACGCTCGACAAAATACCTATTGTCCTTTTGGCCGTTCCGGCACCGCCGCTGGCGCGCCGAACGCCACGTGGCTTCGTTTTTTTTTGGGTTCTTGTCGCCCCACTGGTGATCTGGTCCCGCACGTTAGCGATATCGGCTAGTTTGATCTGGTTGATTGGTTTGTCACCGAGTAACGGCAAAACGTGAATCTTTAAACGGTCTACATCCAATTTTACGTTAGCGGCTTTGCGCAGTGCACCGGTACGACGACTGATATGCGCAGCTTTTTCCTGCCAAGTTTCGAATAGCTCGGCGAAGGTTTGGGTGCCGTCATCAACCAAGTGCTCTTCGGTTTTGAATGGGTCCTGGCCCAATCGAGCTTCGGCTTTGCAGTCTCTGGCCAATCGCCTTGAGGCTTCAGGTGTTGAGTCTTCCAGTTTGCCGAGCGTTATGGTTCGCGTTTTTGCAGAGCGACCTCTCCCAATCCTGTACTTTAGGATGTATGATTTGGAACCGGACGGCATAATGCGTATTCCAAACCCCGATACCTCTGAATCCCAAGCTACATATTTGGCGGATTTGGGTGGCAAGCTCTCGGCGCTACGTTTCGTCAGTTTGAGTGAAACTTCGGTCATTCCAATCTCCAATTCGTCCAGCTCGTGTTACCACCATGTTACCACCACTCCCTCAACTCAGCGCAAAGGTGATCAAGTTTTAGCAGCCGTAACAACTCTACAATATCTTGTTTTAATTGTAAAATTTCAATCTTGAGCAAGCGTGCGCAAACTCTGACAAAACCCCAAAGATCGCTTTGACATTGCAGGGGTCACTAGTTCGAACCTAGTATCGACCACCATTTTTCTAAAGCAGTTTGCGGTTCTGAACGGCGCTTAGCCTTTAAAGACCTTGATGTGCGTAGCGATATCCATCTCAGCTTATCGCGTCTTAAAGCGATGTCTGCGCCGAAGATACGCCAAGCATTTCTGAAACGGCCCGCGCGCAGTTCTGGGACATCATGGTCAGGTTCGCCTGCGACTCGCCGGATTTTGCCCTGGCGGAGAAGGCAATCAATGTGTTTGCGACCAGATGAGTCGCGGTATTGAGTTGAGCGGTGGGGCAGTTTGGAACGGACCGCAGAATCCTTGAGCGCAGCAAATCGTCAAGTTGCTCTATCCCGACGCGGAGGCGGGATTTGATGGCAGCTTCATCTGCGCTTGAAGGCGCGGTGCCGAAGACCAAACATCCAGGATCGATGTCGCTGTCGCGGTAATAGATCGACAGCATAGCCTCTAAAAAACTCGCAATGGCCGTCTCTAATGGCCCGTCTGCTTGCAAGGCCGGAACGGCCTGCTCCCGCACTTGCTCGCCAAATGCGTTCATCGCCCCGACATACATAGAAAGCTTGTTGCCAAAGGTTCTGTACAAGCTTGGCCGGCTCAATCCGGTGACATCGGAGAGCTCATCAAGCGATACCGCCGCATAGCCCTTTGAACGGAACAATTCGATGACTGCTTGCATCGCTGCTGATTTGTCGATGCTCGCGGGGCGACCGCGTTTGCGCTTCACTTGAGACATTATGTACCGTTTCGCAATTAATTATTGACGACCCGATATTAATGTACGAAACAGTACGAAATGACAAGCTCAAGGAGCACGCCATGCTGGTTCAAGCCCTCGTTTATCCTGGTTTCACAACACTCGATTTGATTGGCGCTATGCAACCGCTCGCGCAAATTCCCGGTTCGAAAACGGAAATCGTGGCGCAAAAAGCGGGCGCTAACCCGACAGATGCAGGGGCGACGATTCTAGCCGATGCAACATTCGAAACAGCGTCTCGCTCCCCAGACATCATCCTCGTTCCCGGTGGCGGCACGCCGTCTATCGATATTCTCGAGGACGAAGCAACTGTAGAGTTTCTGGCTCAGCAAGGGGCGGCGGCGAACTGGATCGTTTCGGTTTGCACCGGGACGCTCTTGCTCGGCAAAGCTGGCCTATTGAACGGCTATAAAGCGGCCAGTCACTGGGCTGTGATCGACACACTCGACGCCTTTGGAGCGACCCCGATGCACGAACGCGTCGTGGTGGATCGCAATCGATGCACTGGCGGCGGCGTGACGGCCGGGGTTGACATTGGTCTGACGGTTGCCGGGCTAATTGCGGGTGAAGATGTTGGGCGCATGATCGAGCTCATTCTCGAATACAATCCAGCGCCGCCTTTTGGAACGGGGCATCCATCCATTGCGGATGAAGCGACCCTGGCCATGGCGCGGGCGGGTGTCGAAACGGTCATGCCGCACGACCGGATTCGCCAAATCGCGGCTGCCTGAGCATACGGGTGTTGCAGCGATGAGTTTCGTCAAAGACATTTGGATCTGGTTCAATGCGATGGGCACGTTGCCCTGGACGATCAAGTTATGGGCGATCGCTTATCCCTTACCACAACTCATCGGGGGCATGATTTTCATTGCGACCCTTCCCGGCGCGGTTATTCTGCTCGGCCGCCTTCTGTCGGGCATCATTGCTAGCCAGATCCACAAACGCGCGCCTTTTTCTAAGCTGATGGGACCAGTGGGGCATGCGCACTGGGTGATTATCGTGCCCTTTTTGATCTATTGGTTGATGACCCAGGCAGTGAGCCCAGCACTGTCATGGTTCATCGTCTACGTGATCCTGACCACACTGATCAGCGCGGTGATCGATATCCAAGAGTTACGGACCTACCTCAAACAAGGGCATGTGAAGTATAAACGCTGACCCCGCCCGTGCAAAATTCTTGCGCTCTAGGTTCCAATATTGGTCCACGATTCAACCGGCGCGAATCGCGAGCGATCAGAGAGTTTCGCGCGGAAAAAATGGTGCCGCGTAGGAGACGTGAATTGCTGTCTCAGCAGGCTCCATCACGTGTTGTTATTCAAATAATTCAGATATTTAGAGAAACTTCTGGCTTCACGCTGTTGCATGGTAGTTCACGATGTTGCACCATAAAAGGTGGACAGTAAGGTGGACGAAAATGGCCCGTCCTTTGAACAAACTCTCACCTGCTTTTGTTAAGAATGCACCGGTGGGTAAGCACTCTGACGGCGGAGGATTGTGGCTTTACAAGCGTGCCGACGGCGGAGCTCAGTGGTTTTTGAGAATAACAGTGCATGGCAGAAGACGTGAGATGGGCCTCGGTCCCTCACCGGCGGTGTCACTGAAAGAAGCCAGAATAAGCGCTGATCGCTGGCGCGCCGTTGTTCGCGATGGAAAAGATCCGATAAAAGAGCGCGATAAACAAAGGCGGCGCGACGAACGCAGTCTAAACTTGCTGAACGATATTGCGCAGGATTGCTTCGAAACCCGAAAAGCGGAGCTGAAAAATGACGGTAAGTCAGGGCGATGGTTTTCACCGCTTGAGCTTTATGTTTTACCAAAACTCGGACGTATTCCTGTCGCTGATATAGACCAAATAGATGTCAGGAATGCGCTGGCCCCTATTTGGCACGAAAAACCAGCTACCGCAAAGAAAGCGCTCGCTCGACTTTCGGTATGTTTAAAGCATAGTGCGGCGTTGGGACTGGACGTCGATTTACAGATTCCGACGAAAGCAAAGGCATTGCTCGGCGCGCAACAACACGTGACGAAGCATACGCCGTTTATGCCATGGCAGGAGGTTCCAGCTTTCTATTCTTCTCTCATTGAAGATACGATCGTTCATCTCGCGTTGAAGCTGCTCATTCTAACTATCGGGCCGCGATCTAAGCCCATTCGGTATATGAGAGAAGAGCAAGTTGTGGGTGACGTTTGGACTGTTCCCCATGAGAACATGAAGGGTGCGAAAGGAAAGACACCTGACTTCCGGGTACCTCTTCCAAGACAGGCGCAGGACATAATTGCGCGAGCCCGGCCATATTCGAGGGACGGCTTTTTGTTTCCGAGTGTAAGAAAAGGCGTGATGTCAGACGCCGCAATGTCTCGATTGATGGAGCGACGAGGTCTCATCGCAAGACCGCACGGGTTTCGATCTAGTTTTAGAGTTTGGTGCTCAGAAAATACAGACATTTCATGGGAAGTAGCAGAAGCGTGTCTGGCACATTCCATCGGCTCTAGAGTTGAGCGCTCTTACAATAGAACTGATTATATCGAGCAACGAAGAGCGTTAATGCAAAGGTGGGCTGATTTTATCGATGGATCATGATGAAAACGATATTACCATCCTTATTCGAAAAGAACGCGATAAAGAAGTTTCTGAACTCCAAAAGATGGCGTCCGCTGGAGCATCCTATGACGACTTCAAGGCCCTTTTAAAGGGGCGACTAGATTCTCAAAAAACGCGAACGCCCGAACTAAATCCGGACGCTTTGCTCGGGCGATGGCTGCAAAGCGAAGGCTTCTCAGACGCAATATCCAAGCTATGTGAGAATAACGCGATTTTCTATAATGGTTTACGTCGATTTGCTGAACGGCAACTGAAGAATGACCGGGACGTAAGCTCGGACATTTGCCGTTTTCTTTTGCTCTTTGAGCTAGGAGTAAGATCAAAACCACGTCTGAAGCGAGGGAAAAAACCCGACAACTTTAGGGATCATGAAATTGCTAGAACGATGTCTTTGCTCGATGAAGGTACGGGTCTCAAATTAGGAACTAATGAGAGCCCAAAAGATGAGGCACAGTCCATCGTGAACATGATGGCAGAGTTGCACGGCGTCAGCCGCAACCACGTGCGCACGGTTTGGAAAAACAGAAAACTCTAAAGCATCGAGTAAGGCTCGCTGCAGTGTAGGTGAATAAACAAAATTAATTTTACTCCACGACGCGGTGAACGACACGAACAAGAATGAAGCACCATAAAACTTCAAGAGGTGCCCAAATGAACATTTTTCTTGCGTCGAACGAGGTAGAAAGCCGCTATAAGATTAGCCGCTCTACGATTTATCGCTGGATACAAAACCCAAATATCCAATTCCCCGAACCGATAAAAATTGGACATCGCAATCTGTGGCGCGCGATCGATTTGGATAATTTCGACAATCGCTTCGAATGTTCGGAGGCTGATCATGTCGCGTAGAATTGTTACTACAAAATACATATCGAGCTTGTGGTCTGGATCATCGATCTGTGAGCAAAGGCAAAAAACACTCCTTCCTTTTCCAGGGGGTGTTTTTGTTGGCTACCACGGGATTGCCGAGCTTCCGCCTTACGCTGAATTGCTACCAATTGAAGGAGCGGAAGAACTTCGTGCCGCACTAGAGAGAGCGATCCAGGAAGCAAAAAACTTAGAACAAGCCGGAGATGTCAAATGAGCATTCCAAAAGGCTTGCCAAGCCAGTTCATTAATTGGCGCCTTATCGAGCGAAATGGTAAACACGCAAAAGTCCCATGTGATACAAAGGGTCATGCCATCGACCCCCTTGATTCCCAAAACTGGATTGATCATCCAACAGCTAAAAAGACGGGATTTTCTGTTGGGTTCGTTCTAACGGAAAACGATCCGTACTTTTTTCTAGATCTTGATAAATGCTTTGATCACGAGACGAATGACTGGTCGTACGAAGCCAAACAGATTGTAAGCCTCTTTCCGGGAGCATGGGGCGAAGTTTCTCAGTCTGGTGCTGGGCTCCACATTTTTGGGAAATGTGACAAATCATTGCTCAAGAATTCGAGAAATAAGTGGGACGGTTGGAAGGAGTTTTATACTCAAAGGCGGTTTATCGCGTTTGGCCCTTCCGGTTGGGCGCGTATCCATGGCGTCGAAGTTGACCGCGATTGGACAGAAGTTCTAAAATCCATTGTTCCAGAGCGAGAGGAACTCGCTAACCCCTCGCTACCAGGCATCGCTCACCCAGATTTTGAAAAGTACCAACTCCCCGATGGGTGCGACCCAAACTACTCTGCCTTAGAATCCGATGACGAACTTATCGACCGCGCCCGTCGGTCAAGATCGTTGGCTAGTTCATTCGGTCAAAAAGCCAGTTTCGAAGATTTATGGATCAAACGAGAAATCGTTCTGTCTGAGTATTATCCCGGGGATAACAAGTTGGACGGTTTCGATCGATCTAGCGCCGATCTGGCTTTAATGAACCATCTTGCTTTTTGGACGGGTAAGGATGCCCGAAGAATGGATCGTCTGTTCAGACAGTCCGCTCTTATCAGGCCGAAATATGAAAAACGCCCGGACTATCGGCACGCAACAATAATGAAAGCAATTCGTAGCTGTGCTGAAGTTTATTCAGCAGATCAAAAAAAGATCCCGATTGATGCATCCATGTCTGATGACCAACTTGCCACAGCAATCTTCGAAAACAGTTGGGACGGTGAAATGTTCTACATTCCTGAATTCGATCGTTGGGCAAATTGGAATGGAAAACGCTGGTCTATAGCGATATCAAAACACGATCCGGTAACGCGATTACGACGCGAGTTGCGCGATGCACTCCGGTCGGCTGATGGACTGCGGCAGAATAAACGGATCGGGAGTCTAAACACGATTAAAGCCGTATTCACCTTGATGAGGTCGAGCGTCGGTGCAGCCAAGTCGATAAATGAATGGGATGTGGAACCGTCACTGATTGGCACACCGAACGGAATTGTTGACCTTCGATCCGGAATTTGGCGGCCTCGTCGACGAACTGATTTTCTCTTGAAAGCTACATCCGTCGATCCTGCGGCCACAGGAGAACCGCCAACGCAGTGGATCAAATTCCTCAAAACAATCTTCGCTGACAATGATGCGGAAATAGATTTTATACAAAGGTTGCTGGGATACGGCCTCACTGGTTCGACCAAAGAGCACAGACTGTTCATCGCGTATGGGACCGGACGAAATGGTAAGTCTACATTGTTCAACACTTACAGCCAGATTCTCTCAGAAGATTACTCACGTACAATCTCGCCAAAACTTTTGTTGGATAAAAGGACCGAACAGCATGCAACTGATCTCGCGTATTTGAAAGGAGCGCGTTTTGCGCGAGCGTCGGAACTACCTCCAGGCCGGTCTTGGGACGAAGTATTAATTAAGCAAATAACCGGTGGGGATTGGTTGACTGCCAGATTCATGCGCCAAGACAATTTTACGTTTCAGCCTCAATGCACGTTGCTGGTTGATGCCAATAATATCCCGGCCTTAAAAGGCATTGACGAAGCTGTTCGGAGACGGATTTGTCTTATCCCATTCGATGTCACAATCCCTAACGGCCAAGAAGATAGAAACCTACCAGACAAGCTCAAAAACGAAACTGCAGCTATTTTGCGGTGGGCGATTGATGGAGCGGTAAAGTGGTATGAGAGCGGACTTCAAATCCCGCAATCCATTGTAGATAGATCTATGCAGTACATAGATGATGAGGATGTACTTGGAAAGTTTGTTACTGACTGTCTCGAGAAAGATAGCGCAGCAAAAATCACCAACGAGAGCTTACGCCTGGAGTTTCATCGGTGGGCGCAGAAAGAAGGTATTACGCCATGGTCTACCACTCAGATCAGTGCAGGACTGCTTAAGCGAGGTTACCAAAGATATAAGTCAGACCGCGCAAGAGGTTTTCGTGGTCTAAAACGAGCGTTGGAGCTACCCGGCCTTTAATTGTCGTACATTGGGGGACGCCTGGGACACGTCAAATTAGTAAGTTTACGATGGCCTTCCGGTTACGTAAGCATAATCAATAATCCAATGTCCCGAGTGTCCCCTCGGTGTATTTCAAATATTTCGATAAAAAAATCTATCGCTAGAAAATTCTTGCGATCGCGCGTTACCCCCCAAATGTGAAGTCAGAGAGAGGACCCTCGAAGTTTTTGGATCATCCAACCTGTAGATCGAAGATTTCTCCGTCACTGTGTTCACAAATTCCGATCGCGGTTATCGTCACCAAACTATATTGGTATTCGCAATGCAGAGTGTTTCCTATTTTACTTCCTAGAAGCGCCGAGCCAAAGCCGAAGTCTGAGCGTTTGGTGTTAGATCCACCCGCCAAACCGATCGCTCCAGAAGGGTAAAACGCGCTCATTAGTTGTAGTTGGG
The DNA here is from genome assembly GCF_056850855.1 of Hyphomonas sp. ske169. Lineage (NCBI taxonomy): Bacteria > Pseudomonadati > Pseudomonadota > Alphaproteobacteria > Hyphomonadales > Hyphomonadaceae > Hyphomonas > Hyphomonas sp. ske169. Next base: position 2,391,063 of record NZ_CP096146.1, read on the forward strand.
TGCTGCCTTCGTTTCTGACAGTGATCCACTGACCGGTGTAGATCTCGTTTCGTAGCTGAATTTCTATCTTGCCAGAATTCCCGAACACAACGTTTTCAATCGTACCTGAACCAAAATCTCCTGTATCGCGTCCCATCAACTTAGCTTCGGGAGAAAGGTTCACGCAGCCTGTTATCGCGAAAAAAAATACACTTATCACTAAGCCCTTATGCATCTCTAATTTCCTCTCAAAGTGTTCTGACCATCAAAGTGTCGACTAAATACATATTATAGTTGATAATGCTGTGCGTCTATTCATGTCAACTTCCACGGATGGACGTGAGAGTGATAGTCGGAGCCAACTTTGCTCGTATTCGAAAAGAGAAAGGTCTTACTCAAGAGCGAGTAGAGGAGCTATCTGGCTTCAGTCAGCAATACATAAGCGGATTGGAGAAGGGGCAACGTAATCCAACTATTGTTACAGTGTATGAGCTTTCTGTTGCCCTAGACGTCCACTTTTTAGAGCTGCTCAGTCCAGAGCCAAAATCTTCTGGTTAGCATATGAGACGCAATTTGATTTTCCCAGAACAAGTAACAGCGTGTCTAGGCTGCAGGTCCTCACAAGAGACATAAAAATTCAACCTCGGGACAGCCTAATACACCTTTGGCATGTCGATGGCTTCCAATGTCTTAAAACTTGATTCGCGATCATTCTTTCCGAAATCAGTCTCTAAGCGAGGGTTTAGTATTCTTAAGCTCCCAATCAAAATTCGTGGACGAAAATGTAGCGCGAAATTTTCAAAAAAGTTCGACCAATACCCACCTTGATGCAAGATAAGTAAAACGACTACCATTACTCTCAAAGTTACGGGGCGCGTTCAAACTCTTCGAATAGAACTGGAAAGAATATGGCCGAAACAGAGCGGAAAAAATTCGCACGACTCATTCGCGACGAACCTGCGGAACACGACCAGTTTTCTGGCGAAGGTCACGAGCGCACAGCTCGTTCCCTCGCTCTCGCAATTAACGAACTGTCCGAAGATGATGGAGCGATCGGCCTGGACGGTGAGTGGGGAGCTGGAAAGTCGAGCGTCATTCGTTTGACAGAACGTATAATTAAGACTTCGAATGAGACAAAACTGAAGTATCACTTTTTTTGTTTCGATTTATGGCTGCATCAACCGAAACTACTCAAGCTCGCCTTTTTGGAAGAGTTGATTGGTTGGCTTGAAAACAAAGACCTTATTTCCACAAAAACGGCTGCAACATACTCTAAGCAACTTAGCGATCGTCGCGTGGAGACGACTGTCGAAAACTCACGTCAATACAAACTCTCGGCGATTTTTTTTATTTTGGCATTCCCGCTGCTGCCGCTGGTGTACATGTGGCTTAGTCCGTTCGCTTTCGCCACGAGCCCTGATCCACATTGGATCATTCCTATTCTACAGAAGATCGCATTGTATGCGCTGCCTATTCTATACGTTGTTTTTGTTTTCGCATTCTTGGCGAGCCTGCTACGTAAAGATGTCAATGACCCGCTGGCTGCGTTGTCTGCCGCGACGCGTTTGTTCTCTCGCGAAACCGACCAAGATAGTTTTACACAGCATGTAAATGAGCGAAGCCCGACAGGGGAGGAATTTCAGAACTTCTTTCGCGAATTGCTTTCCGTCGCTCAGAAAAAAAACGACCGCATAATATTAGTATTGGACAATATCGACCGGTTACCCATCCGTAATTTTTTTGAAGTTTGGAGCGAAGCGCGATCCATTTTTGCTGCTAGAAATAGAGGAGCGAAGCTTCCCCAGTCCGCAGTGACAGCAGTGATACCGTTCGACAGCGCGTATATCTCCGAAGCATTTCAAAAAGAGAATCAAAGCGACCACGAGTCGGCGATTAAGAATGCGCAAAGCCTAGTGGCAAAGTCGTTCGACCTCACCATGAGGGTGGCACCACCCGTGGCCACCGATTGGAAAAACTATTTGTTCGACAAGTTGGATTGGTCTTTGCCCATAAATTTGCCGGAAGCTGAGCGACTGAAGGTTCACCGCCTATTTGATATTCGGCTTCAAGATGAAAAAAAGCACGCAACTCCTCGTTCTCTGAACACCTACGTCAACGAAATTGGCACGATTTGGAATCAATGGCAGGACGACATTCCAGTAGCTCACATTGCGTTATACATATTGAACCGGTCGCGGATTGAACAAAACCCGTCGGTATTGCAATCAACATCCATCATCGACAGACGCCAAGCCCGCATCGTAGACGGCGACTGGCATAGAAATATGGTTGCGCTCGCATTTAACGTTGATCCGCAACACGCATACCAAGTGTTGCTGGGCCAAGATATCGCGAAATCAATTGAAGAATATGAATTCGGTGAATTTGAGCGACTCTCCAAGTTGCCGGGCTTCTGGGAGGTCTTGCCCGACCTTATCGAAAGGAACGCGGAGAGCTGGGCACAAAACCGAGGTTACTCGCTAGCTATTGCCGGAGAGTTCTTAGCGCACGATCAGTTCAACGAACGGCACTTGGTAGAGACCTGGGCGCATTTGGATGAGGCCATTCCATTCTTGGACAAGTGCGACTCCGAAGACGCCAACTACTATACTGGGTTGGCAGAAATTCTTGGGCATTCACCGGCCGAAGAACTCACGGAGCGAACTCGCGCAGTTATTTCTTGGTACTCCAGCGGCTTACCTGAAATCGAAGACCGTACGCACGAGACCGGAAGAAATTGGGTCACGTTTGTCGGCTATGCCACCCAGGCCATTGTGAGGCAAAACGCGAATGCAGCCAAATTGCTCTTTCGACAGATCGTTTTCCCTGACGGACAGAAGTTTGCGATCGGTGTATTCGCAAAAAGCAGAGAGTTATCGGATGTTTCCGCGAGTTCATTCAAAATGCGGCATTCCGACGAGGAGCTCGCCACCGCCAGTCTGGAACTTGTTACATCAGCGCCAGATGTGGTCGCTCGAGCGATAGATAGTGCTCCGAAATTTGCAAAACAAGCATTCCTGCAGACATGTTTGGACCGGCTCTGCAACAGACTGCATTCTGAAAAGCTATCTCCCGCGGCGTTGGAAGGACTTTTGAAGCTTTCCAAAAGTGTTATCGCTAATGCTTCCGATCAAAATCCGTTAATTGCTAGGATCAAACAACAATACGATGATGGTTCTCTGCTGTGGCATCTTGATCGTACCGCTGATAGCAAAAATCCAGTCGTAACCGCTCACTTGCTCTGGCTGATTGCCAAGACTGGCAATGGCAATCTTTCCCCACAACTGCCGACAAACCATCCTCACTTTGGCGATATATCTCAATTAGTTCCGCGCGTGGCTGTGCTGATTTCAAATTATGACGATGAACATGAAGTGATAAGGGAATTATCAGGCCTTATCGCGACAGCTGACGGATTTGCTGAATGGATGACATTCACTCTAGCCGATGCATCACAACCACCGTTGGTCCCCACATTCCGTCGCCTGGTTCTCGATGCGAACTTTAATCGCCTGTCAATTTCAGACGTCATGACAAGGTTTTTTGAGATAGAAGAGCTGCTAGACGATAACTTAGTCACAAAGTTTTTGCGTAAGTTCGCAAACTGGTCTGAAAAATTCGACGATCATATTGGAGGAAGCGATAGCCTCAAAGTCGCACCTCGTTTGGTCGAAGCCATTCATGAATACGGAGTAGAGGGTCTAGACAAAATCCCAGCCGCTCTCGACTCATACTATGGCGCATTTGATGAATCTGATTGGGAGCAGTTTTTCCAAGAAGAAGACAGTAGCGCAATGACCCACTTGTTCATTCGATTGTCGCAAGGTTACCGACCACCGGTTGGACCATTTCGCGCCGCAGTTTCACAGCATGCTCTCGGAGTGCTCGATGGCACGGAGATAGTGACGAAAACGGCCTCAAGCTGGAAAAAACTATTGAGTGGTATGCAAAAGAACACAAAGCAAAAGGTCGCCAAAGATACGTTTATCAACCTCAAGGAAGTTACCACCACGCCAGATAGCGTGGAGCACTTCACCGAGCTATACTTTGAGCTAGGGGCGATGCTGCCGCTAGAGTCCAGTCCAGAATTGGCTCTGGATCAACTCCTAACGCCGCTCGTTGCATCAACAAGTGAGACCGCGCGTTCGTTCATAAGAGAGAAATCCAAAGAGTTTGTCGCTTGCAAGAAGGTGGCTAGCCCGGAAGCAGTCGATAGATTCGAAGAAGCTGTTCTGACTTGCCGCAATTCCGCGGATGAGGCGATAGCTAGCTGGGCGCAAGAGCTCTTCACGAACTTCGAAATCGTAATTCCAGTGCAGCAGGTGGATCAAGAAAGACCGTCATAACCCAATCCAATAAGACAAGAGTATCGTTTCTTGGGGACCAAGAACAATCGTAGTTTCGACCGCCTGTTTTCAGATTGCTTGTAGAAAACTAGATCGTTCTTTTCGTTTCCTTTTGATTGCTTTTTTGACGCTTCTGCAAATCTAGGCTTGTTGCTTCAGTTCGCAGCGGCTGAGAGGTTCCAATACCGCGACCTTAGAGTAACGTAAAAACAACTTTAAGCTGTTAGCCGAGACGAAATACTGAAACTGAAAGCTTAAATATGTCTTCGTCTACCTCGTCTCGCGCGCTGGAAAACATACAAGATCCGTATGATCAAAATGTAGTTGATTCCGCCTTGGACGTGATCCGAAAGCATTTGGGCATGTCGGTCGCGTATCTTTCAGAGTTCGTGGATGGTCGATCTATCTTTAGGAACGTAAGCGCGCCGGGCCTTGAAGAGCTGATCGATGTCGGTGACAGCCAGAGCCTCGAGGATGTGTATTGTCAGCATATACTGGAAGGTCGGTTGCCGGAGCTCATTCCAGACACATCGCAAGAACCCATTTGTACCGCCTTACCGATTACCCAGGCAATTCCGATCGGTTCGCATATGAGCATTCCGATCAGACTTCCTGATGGACGCGCCTTTGGCATGTTCTGTTGCCTCAGTCCTGAACCCAATTTATCCCTCAACTCACGTGATCTCGAAACCATGCGCATGTTTGCTGATTTGGCAGCCGCACAGGTTCAAAGAGACCATCAAGCGCGTCAGGACTTTGAGGTGAAGCGCGCGCGTGTTGGAAGCGTCGTAGCGAACTCCAGTTTCAATATTGTTTTCCAGCCGATCATCGACCTCCTCACGATGAACACGGCGGGATTTGAATCGTTGAGCCGGTTCTCGGTTGAACCTGTTCGTTCGCCGGACATTTGGTTCAATGAAGCGGCGGACGTAGGCTTATCCACTGAGCTTGAGTTGTCTGCAATTGAGGTAGCTCTACAGAATTTAGATCGCATGATTTGCGATACTTATCTGTCGGTCAACGTATCACCAAGGACTCTGCTTACTGATGCGTTTCAGACAAAGATGCATTCTTTCGATCTGAGCAAAGTGGTGCTTGAAATCACTGAGCATGCCGTGATTGAAGATTATGATGATGTCAACAGAGCACTCGCAATCCTACGCCAGCGCGGGCTAAGGGTCGCCATTGATGACGCCGGAGCTGGGCATTCCTCGCTGCGGCACATTGTTCAACTTGATCCAGAATTCATAAAACTCGACATGAGTCTCACTCGAAATGTGGATTCAGATCTGGCGCGCCGCGCTTTAGTCAGCGCGTTGGTATTCTATACCCGGGAGACAAGCGCACAAATCATCGCTGAAGGTATCGAAACCAAGTCCGAGCTCGATACGCTCAAGCTGCTGGGCGTTAGTCGCGGACAGGGGTATTATCTGGGTAAACCTTCAACAGACGCACTGGTCGCGCTAGAAATGCAACGTGCAATCTAGAAACTACGATTAGATTCACTACAAGATGTTTTAGGCTGACGGCCTTGTGTCTGTTGCTCGCGCAACCGCTGATTCGAGTTTCCGCTAAGCCGAAACAATAAACATTCATGAGCTATAGAAGTTGTACTCAAATGGCGTTCGGTCACTAACGAGTAGTTCTAGGCTTGGAGCAAAATACTTCCGCCCTTTTCAATCCGACCTTATGGTAACCCTAGCGAATCTCCGAGAGTATTAGATATGATGTTCCCGGATGTAATGATGCCCGAAATGATGAGCGCGTCATTGAGCGCTGCTTCCGGGCTTTGTTTCTTCACTATGATTGAATGCACCGTTGTCGCGGCCACCACGTAAGCAGATGAAATAAGTTCATCGGAGATACTGCTAATAAACCCAAGTGCTTTCAATTCTGCGAGCCGACGTATGACATCTTGGTTCAGAACAAATTCTTTGAGTTCGGTGCTTCCGAGACCCTCGAGAATCGCAATTAGTTGTTGTGGTTTTAGCGCCTCAGATGCGCGAAGCTCAACTGCAGGATGAAGTTGAAAATGTTCATGGATCTCATCGGTGTTTATGGAAGCGACGTGCCGGACCCTTTCAATCTCGCCTCCTTCAAGCACAAATGTGAGATCGCCTTGATCTAAATCCTGCTCCTCTCCCACTATGTTTTCATTTGAAGACCGATACTTATTTTTAACGTGAGCCTTAAATAGATCGTTTGTCACCTTTGTGACTTCTGTAAGCTCGTCGGACGAAAGCAAACTCAAAAAGTTTGAAACTTCCTCCACCGTCGCATCACAGAGCTCGGTCCTCGAACGTCGAATGGCATCTAAAACAAACTCATGTTCGCTGCTCATGGGGCCAGAGGGGTCTTTGATCAAATGTACAAATGTCAGAAACACGGATCCGGATGCAGTGCGCTCAATGTCGACTTCTTGTTCCTTCTTGCTGAAGAAGATGCGCCAAAGCTGGAGCAAAACCGACCCGTTAGAAATACGTGGCTTTGCTCTTCTCGAGGACTTCTTTGTATAAGTTCGCGCGAACGCCCTCTGCCATTCGACCAGCTTTTCGTATTCCGCCCTGAGCGTTTTAACATACTTTCTTTTAAGCCGTTTCTTCAGGAGCTCTTCTCTTTCTTTTGACAACAAACTCGAGCTAATCGCCGCTATAATCGGCTGAATTCCATCTTGAGACAGAAGCATCCGCTCTGCCCCTGAGGGAGTTCGCCGGGAAGTATTCGCTATATCATTCGCTTCGGGTTCCAACGCTCGCAAAAGAATGTCGCAGCTGCACAGGATGCGCTTCTCAGGGAGCTCCAGATCGCGCAATTGTCTAGGTTTTGAACCGAACTTGTGCGACCACCATAGCATTGCGCCAGCACCTATTACAGTCGCTCCGAAGGTCATCACTGTTGCGCCTGCAGCCACCCCCCCACCGACCAGTCCACCAATCCAGTAGAGAGTCGCATTGGTCGCTGCCGCTCCGCTTAGGGTGCTGATTGCGGTGCCCGTGCTCGCGGTACCGAAGGTTGCGACGGCTCCATAAAAAGCTGACATGGCTGTAACGCCCGCGACTTTTCCACCGATGAAACGACCCGCAAAACGCGTTTTACTCAATTGCTTATCGGACTTTTGAGAGATGGCCGCCATTATTGAATGCAGTCCCCTCTCCAGCTCCGCAAGATTGTACGGGTCGGACTGTGCGGATGGTGCTGCTCGTATGCTCATCAAGCAAGCTGGTCATAACCTGCGACTTAAGTAAAGTTACCCTGCGGTGACGCGCCTCCGCGCGTGGAGAACTAACTATTATCTGAAAAGGTAAACTATGTTTCGGTTGGTCAACTGGAATATCGAACGCAAACGACCCGGCTCATGGCAAGCCAAGTCTCTAATCGAAGAGATTGCGAGCATCGCCCCGGACGTGATTTGCCTAACGGAAGCTTGGGTTGACTCCTTAGAAACTCTCGGAGGTTTTACAATCTCCTCGAAAGGTATTGCTTGGAGCCCTCAAAAAGAAGACGAGCGCAAAGTGCTAATCTGGTCTCATCAACCTTGGGTATCTGTCGAGGTCATCAATGAACTAGAGGAGACCGGCAGTGCCGTTACAGGGTTATGCAATCTAGCTGGAATCCAAACTAGGATCGTTGGAATTTGCGTACCTTACCATTTTGCCAGTCCGCTCGGCGTAACACCCAAGGAAAAGCCATGGAGCCAACACAATGCGTTTCTTCGAAAACTAATGTCATATCTAGATGTTTGGGCAATAGAAGGCCCGACGATAGTACTGGGAGACTTCAACCGAAGAATGCCACGGTCTTGGGGACCTAAACACTCCTACGAACTTTTGGAGCTAGCTCTGGAGAATTATGAAGTGGTCACAAGAGGTCCACTAAATGGCGTAGACCAGCTCTCAATTGATCACATCGCTGTTACAGCTCCGCTGAATGTTAAAGCGGTCGTCGGAAGGCCTGCCGAAGATCATCGAGGCCGGAAACGTTCCGACCATTTTGGGGTAGTTGCAGACCTCACGAGCGGACGTAGGGATTCAAACTAATCCGAAAACTAAAGGTCAATCAGATATAGTTTCACTTTGGAAACACTCACGACGATTTTGTGCAGATCTTTCCCTATCCGAAATCCTATGTAAGGTTTCATGGGCTTCCAGATTTGTCTCCAGAGTCATTCAGGGGAGGCGGCATAGGAGAATAAGCTCACCTAGTCAGCGTGCATTAGACCGCCGGTTTCATCACTAGTTGGGGTGTCAAATTTCCGATCATTCAGAAATTGCTCATGGGGACCTTCTGATTCTTTTCGACGGCGGTCAGGTCTATGGTACGTTTCGATGCCAACGAAAGCGTACTGTAGGTTTATTTCTGCTTCTCTAATCGGGCTTTCGGGTCAAGCTCCATATTTTCGTCTTTGATCCGGTTCTTCGCCAAGTCTGGGTCACGCTTCTCTTCGCAGTCTGGTTGGCGCATAGCGTTGGCGCCGCTGCATGCATGTGTGTGATCTTGTGTTGTGGGGCGCCTTGCTTTTGCGCGCGCTTCGTCTTCGAGCGCAGGAGACATAAACGGCGTCATCCACACACTTCGTCCAGACCAGGACGAACCGGGTATCTCTAGGGTTTAGATCATGCGACGCCCTCCGTCTGGAATGGCATATTCGTGATCCACATCCGGTGCAGGATCACAGCAAGCTTGCGCGCGACTGCGATGCGGGCACGCCGGATGCCTTTGGTTCGGATCAGTTTCAGGCCCCACGCCTTCAACGACGATGGCCGCCCCGATACGATCAGAAGTGAGTTGGCTGCAATATAGAGCGTCGCGCGTACGTCTTTGTCGCCGGCCCGAGAGATACGCCCCGTATTATCCATCTCGCCAGATTGGAAGCGTCTCGGTGTTAGGCCGAAGTGCGCCCCAACCAGTCTGGAAGACTTAAAGCGTGTTGGGTCATCGACAGCCGCTTTGAACGAGAGGGCTGTGATCGGACCAACGCCAGGCGCCGTCATCAGTAGCTTGCAAACCTGGTCCTTCCGCGACACGGCGATGACACGCTTCTCCATCAATCGATAAGCATCATAGAGTTCGCCCCGGACATCCAGCATGGGCAGGAGTGCAAAGGCGAGCGTATCATCGGCCTCGATGATCGGCCGGACTTTCTCATCGAACCGAAGTCGGCTGAGACGAGATGGCAGTCTGATCCCAAACGCTTTGAACAGCCCCCGGATCTCATTCTCCAAATCGATGCAGCGGTTGAGGATGGCTTTGCGAGCGGCCAACAGCGCTTTGACCTCATGGCTCTCGCGGCTCTTCATATGAACCGGATTGTACCAGCCCGCCCGAAGAATTTGAGCGATGCCTCGCGCGTCGGTCTTGTCGGTTTTGTTCCGCATAGCAGACATGGCTGCTGAGACTTGGCGGGATTCCATGCAGACCACGTCAAAGCCTTCGGCTGTTAAACCATGGAATAAAGCCTGGCTCATGGTGCCAGCCTCAAAACCAATCCGTTCGACTGAATAGCCCTTGGTTCGGATATGATCTGAGATCGCCTCAACCTCGCAATCCAGGTTGGTCTCTTCGATCGGATTACCATCCGTACCAAGCACGCACATCGCCACAGATCGCAGCGAAACATCCAATCCAATAAACACGTTCATCGTATTCTCCTTCATGTCCGCAGCCCAATGCTGCGAACCTATCAGGAGCTCGACTGGCTAACAGTCCGCCCGATTACCCATGCTTTTGCTCGCGCAACAGACCAGCCGAGCGGTTGTTCCAGAGCGATTCTTTGTTGCTCTAATCCTGACCGTGATCTCGACCAAGCATGGAAGCATAACCGTGTTTTCTACTCTCGCTAACGCGTCAGTACCTCGTGATTTGAAAAAAGAACGGGAGTGATAGTAAGCTACACATACTCCAACATTAACTTGGCAGTTAGATGCAATCAGAGCGAACGCTACGTGAGGTGCAACACCTACCGAACTTTCCAAGACTGATACTCTCGGTCCTGACAGAAGACGGCTATAACGAAGGTGAATTGCTTGAAGGGATCGATATCTCGCCTTCACAACTTGCCGATGAGACGTTTCGGCTGAGCGCCCATCAACATGAGCAGTTTATTCTGCGTGTGCTGGCCATAACGAACGATCTGCACTTGGCGCTGCGGATTTCCCAAAAAGTTGATATCGCGACATCAAGCTTGGCGATTATGGCAGTGATCAATAGTGGCCGCATTTCTCGCGCACTCAGCCTGTTCTCTAGATATGGGCGACTGTTCACCCGTACGCTCGATACGCGGACAATCGCGAAGGACGCTGGGTTGGCGATTGCGCTGGAGCCCACCGTACGCAATGAGCAGGTCCAATATTTTGCGATCACGGCCTATGCTTTGTTCCTTGACCGCGTCTTTCTTGCCCCCCTGAATGGCGCGCATCTGGTTCGAAGACTGGAATTGGCTTTGCCGCCACCACCTGATTTCGGTGCCGTGCGCGACCAGTTTGGCTTCGCATTGATGTTTGGTGCGTTGCAGAACCGCGTCATCCTCGACCCGGCGTTCATCGATCAACCTCTAAAGCAAGCCGACCCGCAGACGGTGCGGTTGTTAGAGGAAATGTGTGAAGCTCAACTCGCTGCGGCTCATGCTGAAAGTGATCTGTCGCACAGAGTTTCCGCCATTTTTCTGAATAATATCTCTGCGCCGCCAAAACTCGCAGAGCTCGCGAGCACGATGGGAATGTCCCCGCGTAGTCTCAGAAGACGCCTTAAAGATGATGGAACCTCCTATCAGAAGATATTGGACGTGACGCGGCAAGAACTTGCTCAGTCCTTGCTTAAAGAGACTGCGGAAGCTGTGGCTTCGATTGCCTACGAGTTGGGGTTTGACAATCCGTCCCATTTTGGACGTGCCTTTAAAGGTTGGACCGGACAATCACCGTCTGAATATCGCAAGCGAGCATCCGATTTGGCCTGATATGGATAGTGTGTGGCCTGGTTCGGTCTCGCGCAATTCGGCCCCGCCTCCCATTCTGGGCATCAATAGCTGCACGCTTCTTGGTGCGCTGGGAGGAGAAAATCTCATGGCGAACGTGGTTGACGTTTTTTGGTCCTTTCGCAGTCCATACTCCTATTTGGTCACAACTGACCTTCTCAAGCTTCGTGAGGATTATGAGGTTCAAGTGCGTTTGCGTCCGGTTCTACCGATCGCGCTACGCGCGAAATCCACGATCTTCGACGCGTCCGACAAAAAGCGACCGCGCTACATCGTCATGGATGCGCGCCGTCGTGCAGAATTTCTGGGTCTGGCCTTTGTCTGGCCAAAACCAGATCCCGTCATTCAAGACCGAGAGACATTTTCTGTCCCTGAGGAACAGCCCCTGATCTGGTGGCTAACGGGTCTGGGCGTCATCGCCGAGAGCTTGGGCAAAGGCATCGATTTCGCACATGCAGCGGCAGCAGTGATTTGGTGTGGGATACCCGATTGGGACAAATCTGATCACCTGGCACAAGCAGCAAAAAACATCGGATTAAGTCTTACTGACATGGAGACCGCCATGCACGAAGCCGATGTCCGCGCCTCTGTTGCCGACAATCATCAGGCACTCGAACAAGCCGGGCATTGGGGCGTGCCAACTATGGTTTTTCAGGGCGAGCCTTTCTTCGGGCAGGACCGGATCGAAACACTTCGATGGCGGCTCGATGGCGAAGGCCTCGGAAGAAAATAGACGTACGCACTCGTAAACAGAATGAACATGAATTCCAGAAATTGGAGGAACCAAGATGGATCTGGGTATCAAGGGCAAAACAGCGATCATGGCGGGCGGCAGCGCTGGAATGGGCCGTGCGACCGCTGAGCGTTTAGCCGAGGCGGGGGTAGATCTCTATATCTCTGCGCGCCGCGAAGAACGCCTCAACAATGCAGCAAAAGAGATTTCAGAGAAGTACGGGACATCAGTGACGCCTGTGGTTGCCGACTCTTCAACAGAACAAGGGCGAAAAGCTTTGTTTGAGGCGTGTCCACAGCCGGACATTCTCGCGATCACGATAAAGCCGCCAGCCCCCAATGGAGACTTTTTGAAAGTCACGCCGGACATGTGGCGAGAGTCGATTGAAACCACGCTGGTCGGTCCGATAGAGATCATGCGGAACTATATACCTACGATGAAGGAAAAGGGGTGGGGGCGGATTGTGAATATCGCCACGTTCTCGGCTAAAAACCCGATGATATGGCGCCTCATGTCTGGCCCCGCGCGGTCAGCCCTCATCAATTACACAGCAAGCGTTTCCCGGGAAATCGCCAAGCATGGCGTGAATATCAATAATTTGTTGCCGGGCATGTTCCAAACTGAAGGTGCAAATGAAATCATGAAAGACTATGCGGCTGCCTTCGGCCTGGAGCCTGTATCGGAAGTCGTACGCCCGCACTTTCTGGCCAATAATCACATTCCTGCAGGGTTCGTCGGCGAGGCGGATGATCTCGCTCCGATGGCCGCGTTCTTGTGCAGTCAGCTCGCAAGATTCATCGTCGGACAGAACATTGTCATTGACGGTGGGCAGCACGCCTCGCTGTTCTAGCCTAGCCCGGAACCCGAACGGTAATGAGACTTTTGGAGGAGAGAATGGAAAGCAACACCGCGAACATACAAGAGGGGTATTATACCATTTATGGAATGTTCTGTTCCTATTTCACCAAAAAGCTCGAGAACTATTTCCAGGTAAAAGGCATTCCTTACAAGTATGTTGAACTCGACTCCCCGGGCTTCGCTCAGCTTCCCAAAAAAGTCGGCGTCACGCAGTTTCCTTTGGTCGAGTGCCCAGATGGTACGTGGCTTTGCGATACAACACCCATCATCCAAGCCTTTGAGAATGGGACGCCAGAAACGCCCATCCGGCCGAGAGACCCGTTGGTGGCGTTTTGCAGCTACTTTCTAGAAGACAGCTTCGATGAGTGGCTTTGGGCACCTGCTTTATACTATCGGTGGGCCTTCGACATGGACGAGCGCCGGCGAAGCGATGAATTCACGTATACGATTGCGGCCAGAGGTTTGCCCCTGCCGCGGTTCATGCTGAGATGGGTCATTAAATCTCGTCAAACGGGCGTCCACCTCAAGCGGAACGGTTTGGTTAGCGACCGGCATAATCGTCAGATCGAACAACTCTATATCGATTTGCTTGACCTCTTGCAGCCAATTCTAAAAAAGCGTCCATTCCTGTTTGGGTACAGGCCCTGTGAAGCAGATTTCGGATTGCAGGGGCCGATGTTTCCGCACTTTAGCAATGACCCGACCCCACAAGAAATCATGCAAGTCCGTGCGCCAAACGTTTTTTCTTGGGTAGCGCGACTTTGGGCGACGCGGCCAGAAGACGTGAATGCAGCGCCGGAAATTTCGACGGTTCCCGACGATCTTAAAGACCTCATGCAAAAAATGGCGTCAGACTATGTTCCGTACTTACTGGCAAACCGAAACGCCTTCCTAGAAGGTGAGGATACAACATCCTATAAGGTCGATGGTTTAGAGTGGACGGTGATGACGGCGCCATATCGAGTCTATTGCCTAGCTGAAATCCAGAAGCGATTTCAGATTCTGAGTGATGAGCATAAAGCCCAAGCCCGACTTTTCTTAGGAGATGCGGCCGCGGATATTCTTCAGGCAGAAATTATTTGTCCTGAAGAAATGAAGTCCGTCACCGCCCATAGACCTGCGCGACTGCACTCAGACGAAACCGTTTCGAGGCTTTGGTCGAAGAAAAGTCGTTTTGAAAAGCTATTACAAAATTCTCGAGCCAACCGGCCTGTCAATGTGACCCCAGAGCTGAAAGCTGAAGGGACAGACTGGCTACCCATCTATTTTAAACACCACCGCGCCCGTCCAAATTGATGTTCCGTCAAGAGGAGCTTCTCATGCCGTTGAAAACCGTATCGAGTCTTTTTGCCTTTCTCCTCACGGCGATATGGACAGCTGGAACCGCGTATGCCCGGCCAAACTTTGTTGTTATTTTAGTCGATGATGGCGCGTTTATGGATTTTGGCGAATATGGCGGAGAGGCGCATACGCCCAATATCAATGCGCTTGCAGACCAAGGCGTCAGATTCTCCAACTACCACACGTCACCACTCTGTGCACCGTCGCGCGCGATGCTACTAACAGGTCTGGACAGTCACAGAACCGGTGTCGGCACAATCCCGGAAGTCATAACACCGGAACAGAAAGGCCAACCGGGCTACGAACTTCGTCTATTGCCTGAAGTAGAAACGGTTGCCGAAACGCTAAAGACAGCGGGCTACCAAACTTATATGACGGGCAAGTGGCATCTTGGCCAGGATCAAAACGACCTTCCCAATCGACACGGCTTTGACCGGTCATTTGCGCTCGACGCTTCAGGCGCCGACAATTGGGAACAAAAGCCGTTTATGCCGCTATACGAATATGCGCCTTGGTTCGAGGATGGTGAGCCAGCGACTTTGCCGGACGACTTCTATTCGTCGCGGTTTCTCGTCGACAAGATGATCCAATATCTCGGAGAAAGAGACACAGCTCAACCGTTCTTTGCCTATGTCGCATTTCAAGCAATCCACATACCTGTGCAAGCGCCCCGAGAGTTCACCGACAAATATGTAGGGGTCTATGCACAGGGTTGGGACGCACTTCGCGAGCAACGGTTTGATCGGGCAAAACAGCTAGGGCTTATTCCGGAAACCGCTTCGCCCCCAGAAACGCACCCCGATTTACGGCCATGGCATTCACTCAGCCAAGAAGAAAAAGAACATTATGAGCGCAGCATGATGGTCAATGCTGGCATGCTTGAAGCAATGGATTTCCACATTGGTCGTCTCGTCGATGACCTGAAAAAGCAAGATGTACTCGACAATACGATTTTCATAATCACATCGGAT
Organism: Hyphomonas sp. ske169; assembly: GCF_056850855.1. Taxonomy (NCBI): domain Bacteria; kingdom Pseudomonadati; phylum Pseudomonadota; class Alphaproteobacteria; order Hyphomonadales; family Hyphomonadaceae; genus Hyphomonas; species Hyphomonas sp. ske169. The sequence continues at coordinate 2,406,261 of NZ_CP096146.1, forward strand.
AACGGACCGGAGTTCAATGACCCGATCGAAGACACGGTTTTCAAATTGTGGATGCGGGCAAACGACTACCATACGGATGTCGAAGGTATGGGAGAACGCGGAAGTATGGTTGCCATCGGCACTGAGTGGGCGAGCGCTGCCGCCGCACCGGGCTCGCTATTTAAGATGTACGCAAGCGAAGGTGGAACCCGTGTACCTCTCATTGTCAGCGGTCCGGGCATTGATCCTAAAGGCTTTACGAAAGCGCGAAGCTTTGTAACCGACATTGCACCAACTATAATCGATATGGCTGGATTGCCCGTAAGCGAAACCATGAATGGACGTAGCTTGTCGCCTGTGCTTACGAATGCCGAGAGTGAAGTCTATGGTGATGATGAATCAGTGGGACTCGAAGTTGCAGGCAACGCCGCGCTGTTCAAAGGACAGTTCAAGCTAACGCGAAATACGAAACCGCATGGTGACGCCACCTGGCGTTTGCATAACATTGTGGATGACCCAGGCGAAACAATCGACCTTTCGGAGCAAGAAACGGAACTGCATCAAGAAATGCTGTCTGACTATAATCGTTACGCCGCGGACCTAAAGGTTGTGGCGCTGCCAGCTGATTTTGATGTGCAAGCTCAAATTGGCCACAACGCGCGAGCGAAAATGTTGCGCCGACATATGTTCACCGTGGCTGTTGTGGGTGTGGTATTTTGCGGTTTGATCTTCGTTCTGTTCCGTTTCACTCGAAAACTCTGGCGGCGATAGGTTTTACCGCATCTGTGATAATGCGTGATCAGAGGCACGCAGCGATACTTGAGCTTTGATCGTCGCCAGGATTTGGTGGCGGGCCCGCGAATGAAATAACTCAGAATGCAACAAACGCTTGATAACCAGCGACCTAAGCCGCTGAGCTAGCGTCTGGTTTTGCTCGCTTTGCCGAAACCATGAATGGCTAGGGATGAGCAAGTCTAAGACGCTCGATCGTCTCTTATCCAGCTTTCTTTCGCCATTGCTTCGGCGTTTCGCCTTTGATCTGTTTGAACGTCCTGGTGAAGTGCGGCTGATCGGAAAAGCCACATGCCAACGCAATATCGATCAGCGCGTTAGACGGATCGGCGAGCATCTCGCTGGCACGTTCGACTCTGTAGCGCATCAGAAATTGATAAGGGGTGTCACCGACCGTTTGTTTGAATAAGCGCGAGAAGTGAGATGTTGAAAGTCCAGCCTGTCTGGCAATGTCTTCGATCTGGATCGACTGGCCATATTTGTCTGCCACAAAATCCAGAACGCGCTTGTAATGGGCGGCGCTGAATGCCGGGGAAAAGGCGATATCTTCACTGCGTTCGTCGCCATACTTCTGCACGAGTTTCACTAGAAACACGCGCGCAAGGCTCTCAAACATCAAGTCTGAGCTGTGTCCGGGCAAGCGAAGCGCATCCAGGAGCATCACCGCCGCACTTGTAATGTCCTCGTCCTCGAATTGCGGAAGATCATGCAATTGCTGATCTGTCAGAAGAACGCCGAGCTCATTTTGAGTAAAGGACTCAAGCTTCGCAGGATCCAAAGTGATCACAATACACCTTGATTGCTCGTGCCAGCGCCACCCGCTTTCAAGCCCAGCCGGTGTCACCACAATTTCATTCTGATGAAAGATGAAGTCCCGGTGCTCGCCGTCCCGCCAGTTTTCAACGCGGTGCGGCGTTTCCTTCAGACTGATCAGAATATGATGCTGATCGAAAGCCTGCGCCGGCATCTCATCTGGGTCAGCCTCGAAGTATTCCAAGCTGAGCAAATCACTGGCCCGCTGACGCACTATATCGCCCGACCGCATTAAGGGCTCGGAGGGGTAGATTTCTTGGTAAGTCTTCATGCCGGGTCATATAGGGCAGTTTTGTCAAAAAGCAGGAATCTTCAAAACCTGCGCAGGGATCAGCAATCAAACAAACGCCCCCGCCTCTAGGTTGGCTTCATCGGAACACAGCGTTCCGGGAACTTAAACCTAAAGGACCAAACCAATGAGCAAATTCATCAAAACCCTTGCAGCAACTGCTTCCATTCTAACCCTCGCAGGCGCGTCTGCAGCCGAAACGCCAATACCGGCTGACAGGTCTTACACCGTGGAGCGCGTCACATTCACCTCCGGCGGCGATACGATTGTCGGAGACCTTTATATTCCCGAAGGCGTCACCGATGCGAACCCGTCCGAAGCTGTAATCGTCACAGGTTCATGGACCTCCATCAAGGAGCATATGTCCGGGCTATATGCCTCTGAACTCGCCGAGCGCGGGCAGATGGCGCTTTCGTTCGACTTCCGCACTTGGGGTGAAAGCGGCGGTGACACACGCAGCCTGGAAAGCCCTGAGATGAAAGTCGAAGACATCATCGCAGCAGGAAACTTCCTAGTCACCCGCGGCGATGTCAGCGGCGTCAACGGTCTCGGCGTCTGCGCCAGTGCAGGATACATGGCGACGGCCGCAGAGCGCTCGCCAATCTTACAGTCTGTCGCCCTCGTGGCACCGTGGCTGCACGATGCTGAAATTGTTGAAACTGTCTACGGCGGCGAAGACAGCGTCTCGGCGCTCATCGAGACCGGCCGTGCAGCTGCCGCAACTGAAGCCGAAACCGGTGAGCCGCAACTCATTGCAGCTGCAGGCGATGCAGATTCAGGAGCTCTCATGGCAATGGATGGCGGGTACTACAATGACCCAAACCGCGGCCGGATCCCACAATGGGAAAACACGTTCAATCTCGCCTCCTGGGAAGGCTGGCTGACTTTTGACAGTGTGCGGACCGCGTCTGAAATCACTCAGCCCGTGCTGGTCGTGCACTCTGAAGCTGCCGCCATCCCGCAAGGCGCGCGCAAGTTTGAAGCTGCGCTCACCTCTAAAGGCAGCCAGTCCATCTGGCTCGACGGCGTCGGTCAATTCGATTTCTATGACAGTGAGACGCAAGTCGAAAAAGCCGCCGATTACGCTGCTGCCTTTTTCATCGAAAACTAATCTGGATCCTAAGGGCCCAGCCATGCGTTGGGCCCGCATTCCCCTGGAGACACTCATGAAATATTTTATTGGAACCCTAGCTATGACCGCCGCATTCTCCCTTTCCCCCATTGCGCACGCCTCGCCCGAAGACGAAGCTGCCATCACAACAATTGTTGAAAGTGTGGGCACGCTTGCTGATCGCGGCGAGTTCACTGCGCTCGAACGTCTTTATGCGCCTGAAGTGATGATCGACTATTCTTCCTTGAGCGGACAGCCCGCCGAGATCAAAAGTCCGCAAGGCCTGATGACCGAATGGGCAAGCGTATTGCCAGGCTTTGACCGAACGCGTCACGCCCTGTCCTCTATCCAAACGCAAATCAACAGCGAGACGGCTACAGCCACGGCCGCGGTCGCGGCAGGTCATTGGATTAACGACGCCTACTGGCAGGTCGATGGCCAGTATGACTATCAATTCGCTCATGACGGCCAAGCATGGAAGATCACGTCCATGACTTTTACTGTAACCGATGAGATCGGTTCGCGCGACGTGTTCGGTCCTGCGATTGAGGCAGCGAGCAAAGATCCTTCAGAATATATTCTTCGGCAACAGACCCGCGCGGTCGTCATGGATTTTCTCACAGGTCTGGAAGAAAAGGACATGGCGAAGGTGAATAGTGTTTGGGCCGATGATGCCGTCCAGGACATGCCTTACGTGCCAAGCAACTTCCCAAGCCGTGTCACAGGGAAGGAGGCTTTGATTGCACAATATGCGGCGTGGCCCGAGGTGTCTGGCGCTGCCAACTTCACCGATCATCTAGTCTTCTATCCGATGCAGGATCCGCGCACGATTTTTGTCGAATATCGCGGCGAAGTCGACATCATTCCGACGGGCGAAACCTATCGTCAGACCTATGGCGGTCTCTTCCATGTAGACGAAGGTAAGATAACTTTGTTTAGGGAGTATTTCGATCCGCGCGAATTCGCCCGCGCCTTTGGAATGGAACAGTGACGTTCTCCCAACTCTACAAGCTGACCGTGCACAGGCGCTCTGCACGGTCAGTTCTGTTTATGTCTCCTTCTGCTCGCAAAACTGTTATGCGTTGATCGGTGTTGTGCATCGAGAGCCAATGTGTAAACAAGTTTACGTTCGGTCTCCGCGTGCGTCCCCCACCCAGCCTGCAAGAGACTTGAACCGAATGCCCGGCCGAAACGGCTGGGCATTTTATTGGATGGTACTCATCTCGAATTCTGCATCGTTGTATGCCTTGCCACGCCGTGCGTGAGCCCGCTGTAGTGGAGTATCGAAATCTAATACTGAAAGCAAAACGCACAGACAGCGAGCCGGTGACGAGATCCGTATTCGAAAATTTGGAGATGGAAATTCACCAAATATTCTCCAAAACACAATACAACCCAAAGTCGAAATACAGGGTTGTTAGTCTCAAATGGGGCACTTTTTTCTTCAACTGATTTGCGTTGGAAGCATTGCGGTTTTCAGTCAGCTCGGACCGCCCGATGACCAGAAACTTCGCGATGAATTTCGCAGACCTGATGTGATTTCTTTCCCTGAGGATGCTCCATACTCTCCCCAGGTTGCGGCGCTAGGAAAGAAACTATTTTTCGATCCGCGTCTTTCTGGCGCTCAGAACATGAGCTGTGCATCGTGCCACAATCCGTCATTTGGATGGGAGACACCAGCAGCCAGAACCATCGGCGCTATGAATGAGCCGCTGGACCGGCACGCCCCCACTATTGAAAACTTAGCAGAAGCAAAGCGCCTACATTGGGATGGAAAAGTCGGCTCGCTAGAAGAACAAGCAAGTCAGCCAATCACACACCCGAAAGAGATGAACAACACAATCGACGACGTCGTCGAACGGCTGATGCTGATCCCTGAGTATAAACGTTGGTTTGAAACACTTTTCGATGACGGAATATCCGGCGGGACCGTTGTTCGTAGCATTGCCACTTATGAACGCACTTTGAGATCTGGCCACGCACCGTTTGATGATTGGATTAATGGTGACGATGACGCAATTTCGCAGCAAGCACGCGCAGGACTCGATCTATTCACCGGTAAAGCTAAATGCGCAGCTTGCCATTCAGGTTGGGCGTTTACCGACTATGATTTTCACGACATAGGTCTCGACACAGATGACATTGGACGCGGAAAGTATGAGCCAGATAACGCAGAGGCACAGTTTGCGTTTAAGACACCTACACTGAGAAATGTAGCCATTCGAGCGCCATACATGCATCGAGGAAACTTGCAGTCGCTTCGCGATGTTCTTCGTCATTATAATGAGGGTGGCTTGGCACGGCCGTCCAAATCAGAGGACGTCACCGATCTTGAGCTGAGCGATTCAGAAATAGATGCGATCATCGCATTCCTAGAGACGCTATCGGCCAACGATGTTCACGTCACAACGCCAGCACTTCCTCCAGAGGTGCCGGAACGATGAATGGCAGATCTGGATCTCTGCGCATAAGCATATTTTTGCCTTTGGCTGTGCTCTTGATCATCGGGTCGAGCGCAATGTTCTGGATTTCGGATACAGCTCGAAACAGTCATGAGTATGCTGAGATTCATCAGCAACAGGTCACTAAAGCACTCGAAGTTGTTGTGTCGTCAAAAGCTTCGATTGCCGAAATTGATAGGTATGTCGGCGAAGTTACCTCTTTCGATCGGATCATCCCACAAGAGGAAATCTCGGAGACTTTTACTGCTCTACGCAACAAAGTTTTAGCTGACCTCAAAGAACTGACGTCACATGTTGAGATGGGTGTAGATGCGGAGACTCTTCTCGAACTCGAGCGGAGTGCGATAGAGTGGGCCGACAATGCCGAAATTGTTCTAGGACTCAGACCCTCGAGCAATATTCCGACGTTCGAAAACCTCTCAGTCAAAAAGAATCGTATCCAGTCGACGATGTCATCAGTGTACGCTCAAGCGCGCATTTTTGAAGAACGCGCAATGATCGAGAACCGGTCGCGATTTCGCGAACATATGACGGCCGCACAGATCTCTTTAATCGTGCTCTTGATCGTAGGAAGTCTAATCGCGTTCTATCGCGCCAATCATCTAGCTTCTGCACTACAACGCCTTTCGTCTGACATGACCCGAATTCGCAATGGTCAGTTCAGCGTCCAAGTAGAAGATGCGACGCGGAAAGATGAAATTGGAGAGATGGCCCGAAACGTGGCCTCTTTCTCTCGTGATCTTCAAGAGCTGACCGCCACCAAGGAACATGTTGAATACCTTGCCCTACATGATCCGCTTACGGGCTTGAGGAACCGGCGGTGCATGGACCGTAAACTAGATGAAATTCGCGGCACCGATAACTCGGATGAAGAGTGGATCGCGATGCACATAGATCTAGACCGTTTCAAGATTGCCAATGATACGCACGGTCACCACGCGGGAGATGAAATTCTACGGGTTATTGCGCAAGTTCTTATTCAACAGGTTTCATCAAGCGACCTTATCTTCCGGGTGGGTGGCGATGAGTTTCTGGTGCTCTCCCGGGAGAATGCTACACAAGAGAAGGCCAGTAAGCTCGCCGAGTCGATCATTCGCGGAGCATCCATGCCAATCTCTTACAATGGTGCAGAGTTACAAGTGAATGCGAGCATTGGGATTGCATTCTATTCACAGTCTGAGCGAAACACGGAATTATTGCTCTCCAACGCAGACTTGGCGCTTTATGACGCGAAAGCAGCAGGGCGCGGTCTCTTCAAATTCTCCTCCAAAGCGCAACGCATTCAACGCGAGCGGCAAAGAACGACCTTAGAGCAACTCAAACGCGGATTGGCCAAGCAAGAACTGATTGTGCATTTCCAACCGCAAGTTGATGTTTCAGCCAAGCGCGTCATCGGAATGGAAGCGTTGCTTAGATGGGATCATCCTGAGAGAGGCACGCTCGCGCCAATTCACTTTCTAGATCTCGCAATGGACAATGGTCTCGGCGATGAGCTTACCACGATTTGTATTCAGCAATCGATTGAAGCCTTAAAAACCTGGCGTGACCTTGCGATCGATGTGCCGCGAGTCAGTTTGAACTTCGCCGCAAACCAACTCCGCAACCCCGGTCTGATCGATGAGTTAAATCAAAGGGTTTGCGATAGCGGTTTGTCTTCCCACGATATTTCAATTGAGATCGTTGAAAGTGTTCTTTTCGGAGACCGTGAAGATCTCGCAATCTCGCAAGTCAAAAGACTTCGAGACCTAGGATACAAAATCGAACTAGACGATTTCGGAACAGGACATGCGTCGATCTCGAATTTGACGCGTTTCAAGGTGGATCGAATTAAACTAGACCGGATGTTCGTTAGCGATATCGATTCAAATAAAGACAAGCATGCGATCGTTTCAGCTCTAACGGATTTGGCGGGTAAGCTGGACATTGAATGTTTAGCCGAGGGCGTTGAAACCGCCTCCGAGCGCGATGAACTTGTTTCACTCGGCTGCACTCAGTTCCAAGGGTACTTGTTTTCGCGCCCTAAGTCTAAACCCGCGATAACTCAATGGTTGTTGCATCGAAATTCGATTGAAGTCTCGTCCAATAAAGCGATCTAACTTTGATTCCCGTCCAACCGCTTTATGTCTTCTTTTGCTCGCCCACCAGCCTTAGTCAGCGTCTGCTCTGGGGCGAATTTAAGCCGCTTGCTTTTCAATTCTCAATCTTGAGACAATTAGGCTTATCTCAAGGCGCCAGCCTGGACTTGCCCATCGGGCGTTTGCGTGTAGCCTGTGTAAGCTGATAGAAATGTTGCTCGAATGACTCCCTATGAAATCGCTGACCTTCGATCCCAAATGGCGACACGCGTCGCCAATCTGACTATGGTTTGGTTGACCTTGACGTTTGGCGTTTTTGCGGCTGCTCATGCAATACGCGACGAGTCCAATCTGTTTTTGGCGATCGCTATTTTTGTTTTTTGTGGCATCGTGAGTGCCGGGGTGACGAGCGTAGTGATATATTCGCATCGACAAATCGAAGCTTTAGCGAAGGACGCGGCGACCTTTTCCAGCGCGCACGATCACGTTCCCGAAATCTTGTCACCCAAACTTATGCGATCTCCTGTTCCTATTGTTTGGATACAACCCATGATGATGGTCGGTTCAGTTTTTGGGCTTGTCTTTTTGTTATGGTCTGGCTGAATCGCAAATGGATTAACATTTGCGGCGAAGCGACAGGGTTAGAAACCTCGAAAGGTTGTAAACTCATCGACAGAGCGCCTCGATGTTCGCAACGAATTGACGTTTGCGTCCCGGTCTGCGTATCCGACAGCGATGCCTGCATAAATTACATCGTTTGCTGGCAGCCCCAGACGAGTATGTAATGTTTCGCGTACGCTTCCCCAAGCTTCTTGCATACAGGTCGCAAAACCGCGTGACTCTGCGAGAAGCGCAAAGGTTTGCATGAACATCCCCAAATGAGCCCACTGCGGACGCTCAAGCTCGCGATCAATAGAAATTAACATCCCGACGGGGGCGCCGAAAAATCGGAAATTGTTTGCGAGCCATTCAAGCCGTGCAAACTTGTCTTCTCTCGGGATGCCTAGCTTTTCATACATTAGTTCGCCGGTTTCAGTGCGCAGCGCTCGGTGTGGGTCCTTAAGCCCGGCAGGATAGACTGGGAATTCTCCTTGTTCTCCCATAGGATTTGCAAGGATCGTTTTCTGAGCAATATCGCACATCTGTTCAAGTGGCTTGCCACTTAAAACAGTTGCTCGCCATGGCTGCATGTTGCTACCGGACGGCGACCAACGCGCAAGGTCCAACAGCTCCCGTATACTTGATTCAGATATAGGTTTTGAGAGGAAAGCCCGCGTTGAGCGTCTTTCTCGAACGACGGTTTCGATATTGGGCGACATGACCTGATCCTGTTTTTCTATCCAACCGCAGTGTTCTTTAGCAGTGCGCGAAACGCTCTTCGTGGTGATTTGAAAGCTTAGACACGCAGAAGCAGCGACAGTTCATCGCTAACGTTTTTTATGGGAGTCAGTTGCTTCTGCGCACGGCACATAATCACTGCCCCTTCGTAACTAGACAGAATTAGCGTAGCCAGCTTTTGAGTACGCTCAGCTTCAATGCCGGTGCTTTCGAGAAATCCAGAAATGCAATCGTTCCAGTCTTGATACGCAGCATTGCAGAGCTTTGCGATTTCGGCTGATGTGCTGGCAAGCTCTAGCGTAAATGTAGCAACTGGGCATCCTTCCGAGAAATCAGACTGCGTGATCCAAGCCTGCAAACCCTTTCCGATGGTGCGTACATAATCAGCGGCAGAGTCTGCGTAGGTCGCAGCGAAATGTAACAGAGCCAGAACATCTTGACGCGACTTCTCAATCGCAGCGATCGCAAGTTCCTTCTTCCCGCCCGGAAAGTGGAAATAGAAAGAGCCTTTCGGGGCTCCGCTGGCTTCTATCAAACGAGATAAGCCAACTCCGTGAAATCCATGCCGCTGAAAAAGAGTGTTCGCGGTATCAACGAATTTTTGGCGGGTTTGAGCGCCCTTCATAATCACTACTCCGATGATCAGGGTTTACAAATATGTCAATCACCATAATATGTCAATCACCATACTGCGGAGAAGATCATGCGCCAACTCATGTTTATTAAGAAGAGAACGCTTGAGTGGCGTGAAGCGGACGATCTCGTTTTGCAAGCATCAACCGATGCATTGGTCCGCCCATTTGCGGTGGCGCGATGCGATCTCGATACCGCATTCCTGAACCGAAGCCTGACTGCACCTTTGCGCCTCGCTGCGGAGCTGCATTGGTTTGATCCTCGCATTAAGTACGACCTCGGAAAACAACCGTTCAAAGGGCCTTTTCCATACGGGCACGAATGTGTCGCCGAGGTCATCGCGGTCGGGGCTGATGTCCGAGGAGTAAATATCGGTGACGTGGTGATCGTTCCGTTCCAGGTTTCATGCGGCAAGTGTTTGACCTGCCAGTCGGGTCGAACGGCACAGTGCGATACGGACAGACCGGCGCCAATCTCTGCTTACGGCTTTGGGGATCCAACGGGGGCTTGGGGAGGTGCAATGAGCGACATCGTTCGGATTCCACATGCAGAGCACATGCTCGTTCAGGTGCCTGATGGAGTCGACCCAATTGCGCTCGCAAGCGCGAGTGATAATATTCCAGACGGATGGCGTGGGGTTGGACCACACCTGAAACGCAATCCCGGAGCACCGGTTTTAGTCGTTGGTGGGCGGGCAAGAAGCGTCGGCTTGTATGGAGCGGCGCTCGCAGTCGCGATGGGGGCCGAACGAGTAGACTTCGTTAGCTCAGATAGACATTCTCTGGAGATTGCGGAGCGGGTCGGCGCAAATCCGGTTGAAATCAAGCCAGGGAAGAAATCGTATCGCGAGCGGCTTTCCAGTGGAAAGCGGTATCCAATCAGCTTCGATGCAAGCGGGCTTCCAGGAGCGCTCGATTTTGCCATTCGTTCTCTCTCTCCGGGGGGAGTCTGTACAAACGCTTTTTTCTATTTTCGGAAATCAACGCCGATGCCGGTCTGGGAAATGTATGTAAAATCGCTCTCATTCGAAACGGGACTAGCTGACGTTAGCGCATCCCTGCCGGACATATTGGAACTCACAAAGTCCGGCGCGTTCAAGCCTGAACTTGTCACGACGCTGGTGGCAGATTGGGAAGATGCACCCAACGCCTTCTTAGACCCGACCGCGAAAGTCGTCGTTACTCGAGAACGAATAAACCCACCGCGTGCGTAATCAGGCCGGAACAATCGCACCACTAAACTCGCCGGGCGTCTTAACTAGGGCGCATCCCGCCGCTTAGACGAGAGGCTGTTGTGGAGCGAATTTAAGCCGCTCCGGTTATTCGAAATACTAGATTTCATGCATTTGTCAGTTCTGGCATAGGCCCTGTATAGATTGATTTTGGGCGTACAATTCGGCCTTCAGAAATCTGTTCACGGGCATGCGCGATCCATCCAAGCACCCGCCCACAAGCAAATGTCGCGGTGAAGGCTTGGCGCGGAATGTCTAACGCCTCCAGTAAAATCGCTGTATAGAACTCAACATTCGTTTCTAGCGACCGATCTGGGTATTTGTTGCGTAGCTTTCCGAGCACTTCGCGTTCAATGTGCTCAGCATATGCGATCCGGCCCGCCGTACCCGGCAAGCGACCGGCCGCGGTTTTCAGCGCATCTGCGCGAGGGTCCCGCGCCCGATAAACGCGGTGACCAAAGCCCATCAATCGCTCTCCGTTTGCCAAGGCCTGATCAATCCAAGCCTCGGCATTCGCCACCTCACCAATCTCGTCCAGCATATCCAGCACCGGCCCAGGGGCTCCGCCGTGCAGCGGACCTTTCAGCGCCGACAAGCCGCCCAGGACCGCCGATGCCAGCCCGGCCCGCGTCGACGAGACCACGCGCGCCGCAAAGGTCGATGCATTCAATCCATGATCGCAAATCGTCACCAAATAGGCGTCGAGCGCCCGTGCGGTATGCGCCTGCGGCACGGTCCCCGTGATCATTTTGAGGAAATCGGCGGAAGACGATAAACGCGCATCGGGCGCAATCGGCACTTCACCAGCAGCCAGTCTCACCGCCGCAGCGGTGTAAACCAGACCGCTCGCAGCTAGTGCAATCGCAGTGTCGAGCGTCTCGTCATCTCGCTCATTGGCCCAGCCGCGTCTTAAATACTGAATGATGTCCGAATGAGACGTCACATCGGGCAAACGTTTGAACGCTTCCACCCTCGCCGCTCCCATCCGTGCGCCAAGCTCTTGCACCGATGGCACATCTTCAAAGGCAGATCGCCACAAAAGGTGCGTGACGTCCTCATACGCCAAAGATGTTGCGAGTTTTTCGACATACCAGCCTTTGATGATCAGCTCCCCAATATCGCCTTTGACATCTGAAAGCGCCGTCTCGGCCGCGACTACATTTTCTAATCCTGAATCCATAATCTTCTCCTGTCTGTTTTGAGCCTATGTCGGAAAACAGCTGGACAGCGTCAATCTTGATCAACATAATCAATATATGTCTTGGTTGGATCGTGAAGCTGCTTTGCACAAGCTAGGGGTCAAAGCCCAGACGCTTTATGCTTATGTCAGTCGTGGGCAAATTTCCGCGCAAACGCATCCCGATGATCCGCGCGCGAGTCTATATTCAGAGGTCGATATCGATGCTCTGGTGAAGCGCCGTCGGCGCGGGCGCTCTCGATCGGACATTGCCACTGCGGCTATTGCTTGGGGCGACCCGGTGATGGAAACCAAAATCACCACAATCCGAAACGGTCGACTGATCTATCGCGGGGTCGACGCCGTTAAGCTCGCCGAACATGCAACCGTTGAGGACATCGCCGCCCGGCTCTGGCAATGCGATCCATTACACCCTGAACACACGCCAGAGATCGCAATTCCAGGCACCACCGGTAAGGAGAGGGCCTTTAACTATCTCGCCCAAATGGCGGCCTCTCAAGACACACCAATCGCGCACGAAGATGAGATCGCAAGACGCGGCGCATCGCTCTTGATTGGCTTCTCAGACTCTGTGTCTGGTAAAACGGGGCGAGGTTTGTTCCATCAGCGCCTCGCGCGATATTGGAAGCTCGACCCAAACGGCACCGACCTGTTGCGTCGCACCTTAGTTCTGGTCTCAGACCATGAACTTAATCCATCCTCCTTTGCCGCGCGGGTGACCGCCTCGACGGGTGCTTGCTTAGCCGCGTGCGCCCTTTCTGGTTACGCAACATTGACCGGGCCACGGCATGGCGAGGCCTCGGCGCGGGCCTTGTCCTATCTGAAGCAACAACTCAGCAACACGGCGGCGATGCCCGGATCAAAACTCAACACGAACTCCCGAGACATTCCGGCGATCGGCCACGCGCTATATCCAAAGGGGGATCCTCGCGCCAAAGCCATCATAAAATGGACCAAACCAGAACCACGCCTAAAGCGCGCCATTCTCCAGGCCGAACGCCTCGGCGAAGACCGGGCCAACATAGACATGGCGCTTGCGGCGCTTTGCTTAACACTCGATCTGCCCGACGATGCCCCATTCCTAATTTTCGCAGCGGGGCGCATGGTCGGTTGGATCGCGCATGCAATCGAGCAGGCTCAAAGCGGAAAAGTCATCCGCCCCCGTGCAAAATACCTGGCCGATTGATAACAGAATCCAGTGATGCTGGTCTTGCTAGGGTCCTTTTTAGGGCAATTCTGTTGAAAAACTCTGCTGCTAGAGCGCGGGCTTTCCTCTTCGATCGTGTTCAGGCCTCTTTTTCTGCAGGGTGTTCGCTCTTCTCGACCGTATCACGCGGCGTTTTGGAGGGTGGTAGACGGTTTCGGGGCGTATCTGGCGAGTTTTCTGAGGTTTTGGGTGGTGGCAGCGAGGAGAAATTCGTCATTGGCTCCAGTGGGGCCGCGTAATCGTAATCGGCGCAAGCCATGTTGGCATTTCAGATGCGCGAAGCTCATCTCGACCTTCTTTCGATCTCGCCTCGATTGCTCGTATTCATCCGTTTCTCTCAGGCGCCTGACTTCGTCTCTGGCATGCTCATAGATGGATCGACCAACACGTTTGTTACGCGCGTTGGGACAGCATTTGTCTTTCAGCGGACAGACCGCGCAGTCTGAGCTGCTCGATCTGTACATTCGTTTCTTGTCTTTCGTGATGCCTGATCGCGGCACCTTATAGTTTCGTCGTTGATGGCGCAGCTCTTTGCCATTCGGGCAGTGTAAAGATCACGGTCCTGATCATACACGAAGTCTTTGACGGTGAAGTTTGTCGTCGGCGCGCCGGGCGGCTCAAGCAGCGCGACATGTGGAGCGATCTTCTTTTTATCGACCATCCAAGCAAGGATTTCACCGGCACCATAAGCTCCATCTCCCATCAGGCGTTTGGGCTTGAGCCCAAACCTATCCTCGGTCCGGTTGATCATAAGCTTCGCAGCATCGACTTCAGCGGTGCGATGAGCCGGCGTGGCTTCCACGTCCATAATAACCGATGTCTCAACATCCAAAGGTAATTGGTTGACCAGGTAAACCGGGCTTTGCCGCCAACCGCAGCGGTCCAACGCGCTATCGGATCGGTGAGGGATACCTTCTTGCGTGGCGTGCTATTTTCAGTCTCGGTCTGATCGATCGCATCAAGATATTCTGTCACCGGGCGCGAAGCGATCTTTGGGTCTGACCAGTCAACAGGCTCGCCCTTCTCAACAGCGCGGTCTTCACTCGCATCCGCGCGGATCAGACTGGCATCAACCGCAAAGCCCTCGCCTTTGACCAAGCCCTCGGACATGCAGCACAACACGACTTGCTCGAACAGTTTCCGAAACAAGTCACTCTCACGGAACCGGCCATGACGTGCTTTGGAAAAAGTTGAGTGGTTCGGGACCTTGTCTTCAATGCCAAGCTTGCAAAACCATCGATAGGCGAGGTTCAGATGAACTTCTTCGCACAAGCGCCGCTCCGATCGGATGCCATAGCAGTATCCAACGATCAGCATCCGGCACATAAGTTCCGGGTCAACCGATGGGCGGCCCGTGTGACTATAGAAGGGCTTTAGGTGCGCCCGGATGTCATCGAAATCGAGGAAGCGGCCAATCTTGCGCAGCAAATGATCTGCCGGAACCATCTCTTCCAGTGAGAACTCATAGAACAGCTTTGCACCGTCTTCGTCCAATCGTCCCATCATCGCGCATCTCCTCGATCTGCACGAAAATCACTGAATCAGAATTCGGCCACTTTGACTCGGAGTTTTTCAACACCATCGGGCGACTTAAGCCGCTGAGCTAATGTCTTGTGTGGATGGCTCCTGCGATGCAAGGGCTTTTTGAAGTTTCGGCGAGCATGGTCAGGTACAGTCTTGTGTCCGGCCTATTAATGAGGCGTTTGTGCCTCTGGCCTTGATGGTTTCCGCGGATCTGGTCCCATTCTGGTTTGCGGACATTTAATGTCCTCGACATTAGGCGGGTTTTCCTGATCCCCGGTCTGACCCGGATTGCCATCACTTCTCATCGTCCTTGCAAACTTGGTTGTCCTTCTCTCCTATGCGGTGACAGATGCTCGGTAGGGTTCACCGCGTGTCAGCACGGCCCAGATGATCCTTGCCGCCTTGTTCGCCATTGCGACCGTGGCGAGCCGAACTGGCTTTCGCTCCAGCAAAGAGACGAGCCAGGGGTCAACTCGATCTGGACGTGCGCGGGCTGCACGGACGCGCGATGTCATGCCAGCAACCAGCAAGGCGCGGAGATACCGATCACCCATTTTGGAGATCCGACCCAATCGTTCCTTTCCGCCGCTTGATCGATTGAGCGGCGTCAGGCCGAGCCAGGCCGCAAACTCACGCCCCGACTTAAACTGATGGGGTGATCCGACGGTCGCAACGATCGCTGACGCGGTGACTGGCCCTATGCCCGGAATGGTCTCTAACAGCTTCACCCGTTTGTCTGTGCGCGACGCGGCGAAGATCTCCGCCTCCAGGTCTTTGATCCGTGCATGCAGAAGCAAGAGTTGCTCGCACAAAGATAGGATGACCGTTTGCGCCGCAGACGGCAATGCTGGGCCATTGCCAGCCTGAAGGCCTTCAGCAAAATCTCGGATATGGTTCAGCCCTTTGCGAACAACATATCCAAACTCCCCGAGCAGACCGCGGATCATGTTTGAGAGCTGGGTGCGCTGTCCGATCAGCAGCTGACGCGCACGATGTTGGCTGAGTAGAGCCTGCTGGTCCGGAGACTTGATCGACACGAACCGCATCGTTGGCCGCGTGACGGCCTCACAGATCGCTTCAGCGTCCGCCGCGTCCGTCTTTCCGCGTTTGACATAGGGCTTCACATAGGCGGGCGGCATTAGCTTCACCTGATGGCCAAGCTTACTGATCTCGCGAGCCCAATGATGACTGGTGCTGCAAGCTTCCATGCCAACCAGGCACGGGTCCAGTTTTGCTAGGAACGGCAAGACTTGATGACGGCGAAGCGAGCGATTGAAGGCAACGCCCCCGTCTTCAGTCACGCCATGAACTTGAAAAATCGTCTTGGCCAGATCGATGCCGATTGTGATAACATGCATGTGGGTGGCTCCTCTTAGTTGCAGCACTCTGATGGTGACTGCGTATTATGGCGCATTGCGACGCCGGGAGCAGGAGCCATCCACCCCATCTGCTTTTGATGCTGTGGACGGCGTGTCCCACCCAGCTCTACTGAGCTGGTAATGTGAAGGTATCCACACCGCCAACATTAGGAGCACGCCTATGGATAAGAGTATCACAGTTATTGGCCTAGATTTAGCCAAGTCGGTTTTTCAGGTTCACGGTATCAACACGGAGGGTGAGGTTGTCGTTCGTCGCAAACTCAGCCGGTCGCGAGTCCTCGCCTTTTTCAATCAGTTGGAACCGTGTTTGGTCGGCATGGAAGCCTGCGCAACAGCGCACTATTGGGGCCGTGAGCTGAGCGCACTTGGGCATGAAGTGAAGCTGATGGCGCCCCAGTTTGTGAAGCCGTATCTCAAGAGCCAGAAGAACGATATGCGTGATGCGGAAGCGATCTGCGAAGCCGTCACCCGGCCAACGATGCGGTTCGTTCCTATCAAAACACCAGATCAACAGGCGCTCCTTGCCCTGCATGGTGTACGCGATCATTGGGTGCGTTTATCGACCCGGCTGATCAACACATTACGGGGCTACTTGGCTGAGTTCGGTATCGTCGCTTCCAGAGGGCGGATGGGCGTTGAAGCCATCCTCGACACGCTGGCTGACGATCAGGATGATCGCATCCCCGACCTGGCGCGGGAGTGCCTGCTGCCGCTCGCCAGCGAGCTCCGACACGTGAAGCGGCAAATCTTGGAAACGGATCGCAAGATCCTCAAGGCCCATAAAGCCAATGCCATCTGCCAGCGACTGGAAACGATACCCGGCGTCGGACCGGTCATCGCAACACGTGTGGTCGCTGAAGTACCCGATCCAAAGATCTTCAAATCCGGTCGCGCATTCTCCGCCTGGGTCGGGCTTGTGCCTAAACAGCATTCCAGTGGCGGGCGAGAGCGGCTCGGGAAGATCACCAAGAAGGGCAACCCGGAGCTGAGGCGCTTACTGGTTACTGGCGCGATGTCGATGATCATCCGAGCGAAACAGCTCGGCTTCACGAAGCATCCATGGCTTAGCCGTTTGCTCGAGCGTAAACCGATGATGGTGGTTGCGATCGCCATGGCCAACAAGATGGGCCGCATGATCTGGGCCCTGATGGTCAAAGGAGAGAAGTTCAATCCGGCAAAGCTAATGCCGGCATAAAGTCGCCGCGCTGAACAGGCGCAAACGAGATTGGTGAGAGCATAAGGAGGTCATGCAGACCCGTAGGTTCAACAAGTGAGGACAATCCACCTGCGAGCAAGCACCCTTGAGTGCGTGCTTTTGTAAGGAACCTCATCTTGCGGAACGCATGATGGCCAGCGGCGTCTGAATGCCGCTCGAATAGGCCGAACAGATGCCCGCTAACGGCCAACCTGCAGATGACCAACTAAAATCTCTTGCCAAGGGGCCGCCGTCCACAGATGCTCGCCAATCGGAATTCGAGTAACACCGGTCAACGCTTAAGCACAAAATAAAGAGGCGAGCTAATTGTCGGACACAGTGCAAGATCCACTTATCATAGGCTTTTCGGCGAATTCAGACGGCGATGTCAGATCGTTGCAATGGAACGATCTGACGGGTGAACTTGAGTCCGAAAATCGGGGTCGCTTATGGCTTCACATGGATCGTAAATCAGACGAAGCGAGGACTTGGCTGGAGAGTGTTAGCGGACTTGATCCACTCATTGTCGGTATCCTGTTTCAGGAAGACACCCGCCCGAGAGCGGCACGTTACGAAAACGGCATTTTGCTCAATTTGCGCGGCGCCAACCTCAATCCAGGCGCAGAGCCAACCGATATGATTTCCATTCGGATTTGGGCCACCGACGACCTCGTTATCACAACGCGGGCACACCCTATCCGGGCGATCGATGATCTCGCCGATCTATATCGAACCAATAAGCCACCTGAGACGCATGGTGATTTGGTGACGTTTATTGCGGATCGGCTCACGTTCCGACTGGAACCGATTGTCGCCAAGCTGGAAGAAGAAGCCGACGAGCTGGAAGAGGATTGGCTCGATCAGAACACGCCCGCCCCGAAACAGAAGCTTGCGCATTTCCGCCGATCGGCTCTTTCACTTCGGCGCTACATTGCCCCTCAAAAAGAGGCTCTGTCTTCGCTGGTGAGAGAGGGCGGAGCGTTTCTGAGCGACGAAGCCAAACTGCGATTGCGCGAGATCCAGGACATTACCACACGCCTCGCCGAGGATTTGGACCTCGCCCGAGAACGCGCTGTGGTCATTCAGGAACAGATTGTTGAGCAGCGCGCGGAAGCGATGAATCAACGCCTGTTCGTGCTGGCAATCATTTCAGCGGTTTTCTTGCCGCTTGGCTTCTTCACAGGTCTCTTTGGTGTGAATATTGGCGGTATGCCAGGCGTCGAAAGTCCGTATGCATTCGCGCTTTTCTGTGCTGCGCTCGTCGCGCTCACGGGCGGGTTGCTCTACCTTTTTCGAAAAGCGGATTGGCTATAGAAAAAGGGGCCAGCCCCCAAAAGGACTGGCCCCGACCGCCTCCCATGCGGCTCCCCCAGGTTTTACAGCAGTGCGATCCCGAAAATTGCGAGCATCGCGGCAGCTGCACTGGCCGTGGATACCCCTAGGACGAGGGGCATATTCTTCTTCGTTTTACCCTGACGGGCTTCGTTCTGTGTCAGTTCAATCGACATTGAGTTTGTCTCCTTATTCCAGTGTTCGGCCAAAAGTCGCGCTTTAAGAAGCGGCGAGCGCTTTCAGCATCCAGGCGGCCTCTTCGTGCTCGCCAATCCGCGCCGTCAGTAAGTCGGCTGTGTAAACGTCTTTCAGTTTTTCCGCCGCCTCGACGATGCCGCGCATCTCATCGGCGACCGTCAAATGGTCTTGCGCCAAGGTTTCGAGCATTTGTCCGACGGTTGGAAACTCGGGCTGATCCGGGATTTTGCTATCATTGATGTAGCCGGTCAAACCCATCGGGGCAGGTTCACCGAGTGTTCGAATACGCTCTGCGAGATCATCGATGCCTTTCGCCAAGTCCTTGTAATGGCGCTCTGTGAGCTCGTGCACGCTCAGAAACATCGGGCCTGTCACATTCCAGTGGAAGCCTTGGGTCTTGTGATAGAGGATGTAAGTCGATGCCAGCACTTTGCTGAGCATGCCGGCAATGGCGGTGCGATTTTCAGCTTTCACATCGGTGTCGATGTCTAGTGTTTCGTTGCGTGTCATTAGAACCGTATTGGTCATGAGGTGTTCCTTTCTTTCGTGTTGGCACTCGACGCGTAAAAACACGGAGCGCACGATGGTGATTGTGATGCTGCCAGCGTCCGGCGACGAAGATCTATGTTCGTGCGGTCGCAGCGGTGGTCAGGACCGGCGATGCATCAAGGTCATCGGCCCGCATCATCTGCGCAAGATCACTCACGGCAGAGACAATGTCATTACGGCGCGTCTTGGAGAGCGCTTCGAAAGCATCCGTAAAAGCTTCTTGGAGAAGCGGCGGCGCGGTATTTAGGGCCTTCTTTCCGTCACGCGTGAGTTTGGTATGCACGACGCGGCGGTCTCTTTGGCTGCGATACCGTTCGACCAAGCCTTTAGACTCAAGGCGATCGAGAATGGTGGTCACAGTTGGCTGACTAAGGCTGACATGGAGCGATAAAGCCCGCGTTGTCACTTCACCTAACTCATCGATAGACCGCAACACGACCAATTGGGGCGCAGACAAACCCGTTTCGCGCACGAGGCGCTTTGAATGAATGTCTACAGCGCGGATGATTTGCCGAATGGAAATCAAAACCCGATCGCTTTGTGACGTTTCGATAAGTGCGGCTGGTTCAGCCATTTATTGTTTAGACCTCTTTTCTTTCGTTCTCTAAACATTATAACTCTAACTGAAATTGTCAAGGGCGCGCTGGTATTTCCTTTAATCGCGGTTAGAGTCCACGACCGAAGCTGGGAGTTTTTAGCAAGATATGTATCGATGGTTTTTGGTGCTCCTCACAACACTGGTTTTTTGCACGAGCGCATTGGCGCAGGATGCAACGACTGCGACGGAACGCTTCAATACCCTTCAAACTGAAGTGGAAGGTGCGAAAGCCGATCTTGCCTCAGCGCCCGATACATCCGCCATCTCTGCAGCCCGCCTGACGCTCCAGGAAAATCGCGTTCAGTTAGAAGAGTTACAACGCAGCTTTCGCGCTTCGAAGTCGCAACTCGAGGTCGATTTAGGGGTGCTTGGGCCGTCACCCGAGAATGGAAGCGAGCCAGCTGCTGTCGCAGATCTCAGGCGGAACTATGCCGACCGGATCGCGGAATATGATCGACTTTCGGTTCTAGCCAGCGCGTTGAAACAACAAATCGACAGCCTTTTGGAAGAGTCTGCACAACAACTCACCGACGCGTTTCTCTCCAGAATTCTAGACCGTGCGCCGCCACCTTACTTACCAAGCGAACTCTCCACAGCGTCGACGGAGCTGACCCAATCCATCCAAAAGGGCCGTGTCTGGCTTACAGGTTCCGACGCCGCTGAAGCAAGTGAAGCGCGTTCTTCCCTGACGCTTGTATGGCTGCTGCTCGGCAGCGGGGTCATCCTGTTCCTGATCAATATCCCAATCAAAGACCGTGTCGCGAACCAGTTGTGGCGGCAACTGCCAAAACGCGAAATGACGCCTGCGGGGCCTCCCGCGATTGCGCTGACCCGAACATCGACACGGATTATACTCGCAGCGCTGAGCGTTTTTGCGGCGCACCGCCTCATACTCGAGACAGGCTTTGTCGGAGAGACGTATCGGGAGACCCTGAACCAAATTGCGCAGGCGGTCTTTGCCCTGCTCTGCGCGAACGCGATCTCTCGTGGCTTGTTCGCACCCGACAATGATCATTGGCGAACCTTCAAAATCTCGAACGAAACGGCCTCTGGTGCTCACCTAGCAGCCATTTCCGTGACGGCCCTGTTTGCGATCGACCAGATCCTCGTTGCGCTCATCGGCAGAGAAGAATTTGGAGCGCTTCTCAGACTGGAAACTCTGATCGCAGCAATCATCTTTGGGTTAGTAATGGTCTCGCTCTATCGCAGGCTTCATCGCATACAGCATGATACCAATCAGGCCTCTACGCTCGAAACGGCCGGGCCGGTTTCACAAAGAAGCGGTCTAGGGAAAACGATCGCTCAGCTGCTCTTGCTGCTGCCCGCAGCGATCATGGTCGTAGCAAGCCTGCTGGGCTATGCAGCGCTATCGCGATGGGTCTTTGAAAAAGCCGCTTATTTTGCGCTCTTCCTGGGCTATGCGTTCTTGCTCCGCAAATTCCTGGGCAGCTGGACGCTGTTGGCCGTCGAACGCATCACTTTCGGGAAGACTAGGAACGAAACACCTGCGGATGACATAATCGGGTTTTGGACCCGGCTCTCCGTCGACATTCTAGTGGCGCTAGCATCTCTGCCAGTGATCCTCGCCATATTTGGCATGGAATGGACGGAGATCCGGACCATGGCCTTGAACTTTATGTCCGGGTTCTCGATCGGCGCGATACAAGTTT
Organism: Hyphomonas sp. ske169; assembly: GCF_056850855.1. NCBI lineage: Bacteria > Pseudomonadati > Pseudomonadota > Alphaproteobacteria > Hyphomonadales > Hyphomonadaceae > Hyphomonas > Hyphomonas sp. ske169. Next base: position 2,427,834 of record NZ_CP096146.1, read on the forward strand.
CACCATCAAATCTAATTTATGGATTGCTCCTCGTCATAGCGATCCTGGTCCTGACGAGATTGGCACAGCGCGTTCTAGAGAATCGCATCCTTCCAATGACCCGCCTCAACCCGGGCATCCGGCATTCACTAAAAACACTGGTCGGCTATGTAGGACTGCTGATCGCCTTCTTTACCGGCGTCTCGGCGCTTGGCTTCAACCTCTCAAACCTCGCCATCATCGCGGGTGCATTGTCGGTCGGCATCGGCTTTGGATTACAGAGTATCGTCAATAACTTCGTCTCGGGGCTCATCCTTCTGTTTGAGCGTCCGATCAAAATCGACGATTGGGTGATCACTGCGTCGGGCGAAGGGCGCGTGAAGAAAATCAATGTTCGGTCGACCGAAATCGAGACGTTCGACCGCTGCTCCATCATCGTTCCGAACTCTGAACTGATTTCGTCTTCTGTTCAAAACTGGACCTACAAAGACGACACTGCGCGCGTCATCATCCCTGTCGGCGTGTCCTATGATTCAGACCCAGAACACGTGCGCGAGATCCTTCTCGAGTGTGCCGAAAACCATCCTCAAATTCTGATGGAACCTGAGCCGTTCGTTTACTTTGCTGATTTCGCTGACAGCTCACTTAACTTGCAGCTGCGGGTCTTCATCCGCGACGCGAACAATTCTCTGCTCGTTCGAAACGATATGCGGTTCAAAATCTTCACAGCCCTCAAGAAGGCCGGTATAGAAATTCCTTTCCCGCAACGCGATATTCACATACGTTCAGGCTCCGCCGCCCCGACTCAATCCGATACATAATCTGAAACCATCTCTTTTGCGCACGGTTTAGGCCGTGTGAAATTTTCAGATTGGCGAGACTAAGGTTGCGCTACGCGTTCCCCATGCAGTCCAATCGAGTTTAAAACTCTTGAAAAAGCCAACAGTTTGGAGCTTTAACATCAATAGCTTTTATCTATTTGAATCCACTAAATGTGAAGCCACTTGCTATCGCATGCGAGTGAGAGCGCCCCAATCGAAGTTCTGTTTTTGACATAGCATTGAATACGCTGGGTCACATTCTACTACCGATGCTTTCGCGCGCACCAGCCATAACAAAAGGAGCTAACTATGAAGATCTCATCAAAAGCGGTTTTTAGCGGTGTCGCAGGTCTGGCCATCGTTTCAGCGATGTCCCCGGCGATGGCAGATAGTGCGGAAGCAATTGAGTCTGGTATTACCAAAGCTGACATCATCGATGCACAAACTGAATGGGGTAAAGGTATTGTAGCTATCTCAAGCGTTCACGCGGCTGATGGCGACTACAAAAAGCGCGCCAAACAGCACATCGAGTCTCTGTACGCCTATGGCGACACATCCGTGATGTTCAAACCCACTCTTGCTGCAGATGATCAGTTCCGCGAAACTTTTGACGAGGCGCTGTCCTATTTCATCGGGACGGAGGGCACAGAGGACAGCGGGTTTGCGATCAAAGGTTGGACCAATGTCCGCTGGGAAAGCAACGGCATCTATACAGACGGTGATTCAGCTACCGCCATGGGTAATTACTACTTCACCGGGCCTGACGGAAACGAAACCAAAGTGGAATACACTTTCGGTTACGTCTTGGATGACGAGGGCGCTTTAAAAATTAATCTGCACCACTCATCCTTGCCGTATTCGGCAGGCTGATCACAAATTGCAGTTTTTAGAAAAGGGATGGCCATTCGGTCATCCTTTTTTAGTTGGTCAGAACCGCGACAACATTTGGTCGAAGCCAGACTTTTCGTTCGGTTGGTTTTAACTTAAACGCTTGCGCCAACGCATTGTTCGATTCTGTCTCAATGAGAGCGACTTACACCGCTAAGCTTATGTTTCTATCTGCCCTCATTTCGGACTATGCCAGAGTGAGTTATGGGACATGCTCAGGACGTTAAGCTAATGTCTGCACCCAGCGATGGAAGTATAGACGTGGTGCCTCAAACGTCACCGATACCAATTAACTTTTCAATGCCAGTTGCACTAAGTCTGTCGCACACGTTTCAAACGCTTCTACAATCGCTTCTTCGCTCAAACGCTCAACGCGGAAAGATGGATGCCCGTTTGTGTTGTCGGTGCTCAAGCCACCAACCGCGTTATGGATTTTCTGTAAGTAGCTTCTGCGAACTTCCTCGTTTCTGAAGGCTGGCCGAGATTTGATCCACCCAAAACTCGTCCCAAGGCGTCCGGTCGCCCCCAGAACGAACGGCCAGGTCGTTGTGCCATCTTCGGTCCTCCAGCGTGCGAGAATTGAGCCTTGTTGCTCTGAGACGCTGACTTCACCTCTCTGCTTCTTGACGAAGTTAATCCAAGCTTGTGTTCCTCGTAATGTTGCTTCGCCTTGCGGCGCAATGTTCCTCTTGACCCATTCCTCCAAACTGATCGGATCGAGAATCGGACGGCCCTTTTTTTGGGCGAGTCCCGTGCGCTCGGTCTCTCCGATAACTTTCGGCGCTAGTGTACGCCGACCGTCTTCTGCTTCAAAGTAAGTCAGCTCAACAGCCAGCACCGTACATTGCATCTGCTCGTTCAAGAACTCGATAATTCTGGCAAGTTCTTTTGGTATTACATCTGCAGCTACGATCAACCGGATCCGGCCAGCTGATAAATTCGCATCGACCTGCGCCCAAAAGTCCTCTGCATCTTCGCCATCGAGAAATTGAGACAACGTCACATCTGGATCTGTGCCATCCTTACTGGATTGGGTCGCGAACGACTCAGCGAGAGTACCCGATCGCCAATAGGCGACCCCGTTGGCTGCGTAGTCCATCAACTGACCGATAACCTCGCGACGAATTCTAGTATCGGTTGCTCGCTTTACTTCCACTAATACTGGTACAGCGCCACGACTTACAAACAGGTGATCGAGAGACCAACGAGCGGAACCTTCGAGGGTATCCGGTACCGACTGTTCCCGTTGAACCAGGAGCAAGGGTTCACCATCGCCGGATATAATCTCGGGGAAGCGTCCGATAAGTTCCTGCAGGCTGTCTTCGTCTGGTGGAGCGCTGGGCCTCATCGGCACCAATTGTCCATCTGCGGTTTCTGTGAAAATCGGGAGTCTGGTCATAATTATACTTATGCCCGAATTTCACGAGCGGGAAGCCTTATGCCATTCTTTCAGCCTGAGATTCTTCAGGTGAGCTATCGATGTAAATAGAGTTTGTAACTCGTAAAATAGGAGATTTGGTTCTCGTGCCTGTATTCGCCGTGGTGATTTTTTGGGGGAGGTCGGTTAATGGGTGGATTATCGGGTGGATGCAAATATCAAAATTATTGATAGTGAATTGAAGTTATTGAATAAAAATACTAAAAATGGTGCCGCGTAGGTGACTTGAACACCCGACCTCCGCATTACGAATGCTGTCGCGTAGTCGGTAATGCCTTGAATTTGTTGAATATTTTACGTATAAAATTCATTGGACGAGAATTGGACCAGAAGAATTTCTCTAAATGTCTGACTTTATTGGAAAAATTTTCCAAGCATCGAGTGATCGAGTGTCTTGGAACATCATCTGTTTTGGTCGAGCAATCGGATCAGCGTGTTTGACGAACAATAATAACTCAGGCCGGAGTGCTTTCCTTCGGCGCGATCATCACTGCTCCGCAAATGGCCGCACAACATTCCGACAATTTGGGTTGGTCTAAATATCTCTGTCGCGATCAGTCGACCAGGTTTCTTTTCGATTCCATACTCCGGGACGATCACCGGGCCTCCCGAAAATCCGTTCAAAGCATAGCAATCCAGGTATCCGTAGTCAGATCCAATTGCTCCATTCACAGATGTTGTCAGAGCGGGGATCGTCGCCAAAATGCCTTGCCTGATGACAGGCATCCTTTCGTGGCGTCCGGAAGCCATTTTTTGCCCGGGCGGTGCGGTTTTTGGGTAACCGATGATGTAAGCAGGCGTCGAAGCTGAGTACTGAGCAATTTGTGATTGGTTGGCTAACGCCGCATACTCAAAGTGAGTGAGTTCAAATCCATTTTTGAAGCTTATGTTCGCTTTCGGCACCTTGATCGCGCAAACATCATGATCGCGATCGTCGAACAACAGCTGCGGGTTTGGGACTCCCAATTCATATGGCTGATAATTTAGCATTGATCCTGCTTGTTTATGGATGCGAATTCGAACGTGGCATTCCGTGATAATGGCGTTTCGATATCCATCATTCTGAGGGCGATACTTAGGGTCCAATACGTGCCGCGCGGTGCATATATATAAGCTGTCAGCATCTCCAACAATAAAACCTGAACCTATAGAAGTTGAATTATCGTCGAATTTGGCGTCCAGCTCAACGCACGCCAGATATTCGATGTGGGTCAACTCTCGATACAACATATTGGGGTCACTTTAATTATGAAAACGGCACTTTTGCGCGCCCAACCTACGAAGATTCTCCAATAGTGTAGATAAACGAAATTTGCTGCGATGCCTGTACTGCGAATCTGCTAGCCGATTGGAGTTACAAACTCGAATTGAGTCGAAGTCACCGCTCCCTCGCACGAGGGGAGGTTTTTCGAATCACGCCTGGTTTGAGGTGAAGCTTTTCGCGATGAAAAAATTTCCAATAAAAACAAAGCGCATTGATGCGCCCAAAAATCAGAAATCGTCCTGATTGGACGAATATTGGACCAATCTCCATGCGTATTTTTGCGCCTATGTGTGCCTCTATGCGCCGAAAGGTAAAATCTGCCTCAGAACATGAACGACTAATGCGTTGTTTTTATTGAATTATGATGGTGCCGCGTAGGTGACTTGAACACCCGACCTCCGCATTACGAATGCGATGCTCTACCAGCTGAGCTAACGCGGCTTACCAATTCCAGGAGCGCTCAATTACCGCTCGGCGCGGGGCTTCGCAAGTGAAACCTTCACGCTTGGCAGGCGGATTTTAGTCTTCAGGAACGTAATCGAGCGGCGGGGTGACGACATCGGTGCGCGGGGCTTTCACCGTGTCCTGCTTGGCGCCGGGTGCGGGCAGAGCGACCGGGCGGCCTGCTTCGAGTTCTCGTTCCGAAGTTTCGTAGCGCGGGTGGATCAAGGTGCCTGCGTCGCCAAACGCGTAGACCATCCGGGCCCAGTCGCGATTGGCGTATTGGAAGGCGCCGCCGCGCGGGTCAATATCAGACCATTCTGGTTCGCGGGCGGCAGTGACGGCCATCCGGCCCCAGCGTTCAGCTTCGGTCAGGTCGCCATAACCGCGCAAAGCCTTTTCGAGCAGGAGGCACAGCCGGGCGGTCGGTTTCTCTTCTACCAGTAGCGCCAGCGCTTTCACGGCGCTGAGCCAGCTGCGCGATTGCATAGCGAGTTCTGCGCCGAGGATCCGGCTTTCGCGATGGTCGGGATTGGCCGCGATCAGGTTTTTCAGGCGGCCTTCAATCGCGCTATGGCTGGCATTATCTTCCAGCCGGCGGGCGAGTTGTGAGAGGGCGGGGTGCGGCCGGGCTTTCCAGCCAAGCTCCAGCACGCCTTGCGCTGCTTTGATCTTGCCATCGATCATTAGTTGCCGCGCGCCATGCCAAGCCGCGGGCGGAAAAGAGGGGGCAGAACGGATGGCTTCGGCGAGCAGGCGCTGGGCTTCTTTGCGCTCATTATGCTGCAGGGCCGCGGCGCGGGCGGTGTACAAGACAGCGCGGCGCCGGCGCAAACTGTCGCCGCTAATCTGACCGCGTTTCTCACCAGTGCTGAGGGTTTGCAGCGCGGCGTCCCAATTGCCTTCAGCCACTTGGCTATCGAACAGCGAGTTGAACGGCCAATCGGCGCCGGATTTTAACTCCAAAGCTTCGCGAGCGCGGGCAACGGCAGAGACCGCATCGCCGCGTGCGCTGGCCGCAGAGGCGGCACCGCGCAGGCCTGCAAGTTGGCCACCGGGGAGGCGGGTCAGTTGCCCCCAAGCGCGCTCGGCGCCAGACCAATCATCGGAAATCTCTGCCGCGCGGGCTTCGAGGAGCAGTTTTAACCGGTCATCTTCGGCATATTGGGCAGCCTTTTTTGAGAGCTTTTTCGCAAGCTCTGCATCGCCGGCTTCAGCGGCTAGAAGGCCATCAGCGAGGGCTCTGTTCGCCGCTTTGATCTTTGAGGCCCGGCGAGATTTGCTAAACCGGCTCGGCAAGGTCACCAGCCCCGTCACAATCGACCAAGACAGCGCCAGGGCGGCGCCGATTAGCAAGATGGCGAGTAGTGCCCAGACGAGCTCGAATTCGTACAGCGTGCCATTACCAAGATCCAAGGTCAGCCCGCCCGGCAGGCGCGAGGCCCAGAGAACAAAGATCCCTGCCAGGACGATCAGGACGATGATCAAGAACAAGATGATCATGGGCGTTCTTCCGCAATCATAGTCAGCCGAAGAGCCTCTAAAGTCTCTTCCAGAATTAGTCGGTTCTCCGCATTATCCAGCCAATCTGTGAAGACAGGCTGAAGATTGGTATCGAGCGCGCGGACCGATTGGATCGCATTGCTTAAATCGCCGACTTGTAAGGCCGCCGCCGCCGCATCGAGCCGGTCATTTGTCGTGACTTCCCCGGTTTGGCGAATTTGGATGCCATCGCCAAATAGGTCGCGCATCCAGCCGCTGGCCCCGCCCTCGGCTTGTGCGTCGCGGTCTAAGGCTTCGCGTCTTAGCGCCGGAAAGGCGGCACGGAGGTCTGCAACGGTTGGGACAGTTTCGGGCGCGATGGTGGCCAATCGCTCGACCGCTTGATTGGCGGGCATTGCCGCGGCGAGTTTTTGCTGCGCCGTCAGAAAAGGCCGCCCGCGTCGCGCCGCCGCTTCGATGGCCGAAAGGGCCAAAGCCGCTTCCGTGCGGGCATTGGAACTATTCGCGGCGGTCAGAGATTCCGTTTCAGCTTGGGTTTCCAAGTCCGCAATCCGGGCTTTCAGGCCTTCCAAACTGGTCTCATAAGTGCCGAGCTGGGACACAAGCGCGTCTTCGAGCGCGGCCACCCGAGATTCAATGGCTGAGAGGTCTGGGTTGTTTTCGCTTTCTGGAGCCGCGTCATCCGTCTCTGCGAGGCTGGCGATCCGAGCGCGCTGCAGCGTCGCAATATCAGCTTGCAAAGTCTCAAGCTCGCGGCGGAGGGTACGAATGTCCGTCACTGCGCGAGTGCGATCGGCTTGCAAACTATCAGCGCGTGATTTCAGCGCGGCAATCTCGCCTGTATTCGTTGTCATCGCGCTGGCCGCTGTTTCATCCGCGGATTTCAGTTCGGTGAGCTCGGCTTGCAGCGTATTGAGCGGTTTCGCCCCTGGCTTGAAGCCTGGCACTAATCCGGCAAGCGCGGCGGACAAGCACAAGGCTATGACTGATATCAGGCCGAGAAGACCAAACGCCATCCAACCTGGGCCGGAGCGAGACGGGCGCCGTTTGGCATCGCTCGGGGCAGCCGGCTCAAACTCGGCATCGATTGGGGCTTCATCCCTGGATGACGGGGGCAGGGATGGATCGGTCATGTTTGGCGCTCCAATGCGAGTATTTTCAAAAGCCTATATCGAGTTGCTTCACGCCGAAAGTGTGGCGAGGGCGGTCTCGAGTGCGGCAAACAAACCATCCTCATTCGGGATGTCTGCTTTATAGATGGCGCTCAGATTTAACGGTTCAAGCGGCGCGCTGGCGCGATCCGATATCGCGACCCCAACCCAATTCGAAAGCGAACCAGGAGCGACCGCGGCGGCAAACGCGCTGGCGCCTTTTTCGGAGTGGACCAGCACAAAGGCGGGTTCGTTTTGTGTCACCAGACGCTGGACCGGCCCGGGCAGGTTGGTTGCGGGCCGCATCTCATAGAGCGGGACAAACACCATCGGAAATCCCAAGGATTCAAGGATCGCTTTCAACGTCCCGGCCGCGGCGATATTGGCGATGTGGAGCAGCGGTTTTTTCGGGGTTGGAGCGTTCTTGGTGATGAAGCGGGCGAGGTCCATGGCATTTCCCGCCGATTCCAGAACGGTTTCAAATCCTGCTTCACCTGCAGCTGCGGCGGTCGCGGGCCCAACGCACCAAGCGGGTAGATGTCGGTCGCCACGCCGATCTGCATAGGTGCGCACGCCATTCGCGCTGGTGAACACCAGTCCCGAGATCTCCTCGGGCGGGGGCAGGGGCGTGTCGGGCAGTGCGCGGAGTGACAGCATGGGCGCAAGGATCGGTGTCCGTCCCGCAGCCCGTAATCTTGCCGCGGTTTCGCTCGCGCCAGGCTCTGCGCGCGTCACTAGGATTGGAAAATCAGCGAGGCTCATGCGCGAAGCCTAGTCTTCAAAGACCGGGAGGTCACCGCCAGCTTGATCTCTAATATTCTGCCCAAGCTGGGTGCCAAGCGCTGCAAGATCTTCTTTGGAGGCAGATAAAAGCGCGGATGCGCGGGCGCTCCATTTGCTCTGGCCGTCAGGGGCAAGAACTTCGCCAATCAAATGCCAGGTGCCATCACGATTGATGAGTTGCGCGGCCATCGCTGTGCGGCACGACCCATCGAGTTCGGCCAGGAAAGCCCGCTCAGCGGTTGCCATGGCGCGGGTGGCGGGATGGTCGATTGTATCGAGCGCTGTCTGAAGCTCAGGCGAGAGATGATCGCGCCGAGCCGCGACGGCGATAATGCCTTGTCCAGCGGCGGGAAGAAGGTCGCCGATCGGTACCGGATTTGCGAGATGGTTTAGGCCTAAGCGCTCGAGCCCCGCCATCGCCAAGAAAGTGGCATCCGCCTCGCCGCGTTCTAGTTTCTCGATCCGGGTTTCGACGCGTCCGCGAAACGGCACAATTTTCAAGTCGGGGCGCAAAGCCAGAGCTTGCGCTTCGCGTCGCAAGCTGGCGGTGCCAAGCACCGCGCCCTGCGGCAAGTCCTGCAGTCTCATGATGCCATTGCTGGTTAAAAACCCGTCCCGCGGGTCGGCCCGTTCGGGAAAGGCGATCAGGTCCTGGCCGGGCGGTAGAATGCTTGGCACATCCTTGAGGCTATGCACGCCAATATCGACCTCGCCTTGATCAACCGCGTGATCGATCTCGCGCGTGAACAGGCCTTTACCGCCCGAATTGATCAGCCGCTCTGTGGTGAGCTGATCGCCCTTGGTGCTGAAGGTGACAATCTCGCCAACCAGCGCGCCATCTGAAGCCCGGCTGAGTTCCTGAGCAATCAGTTCAGCTTGATAAAGAGCGAGCGGTGAGCCGCGTGTCCCAATACGAACGGGTTGAGCGCTGGTCATTCTGGTTCCATTCTTGCGATGGGAATCAGCTAAGGATGAACGTGTATCGGTGCAAGCCAAAGCGAACAGGAACCTCGAGATGCGCTATTTTGTAGCTGGAATGGTCTTATTGCTGGCCGCGTGCGGACCGGCGCCGGTTGAGCCTTTGACCCGTGATACGTCCTTGCCGATCTCAGCCGCACCGATTTCGAGATGTATGAATGTCGGCAGCGCGCTTGAGGCGCCGAATGAAGGCGAGTGGGGCTACACCGTTCGCCAAGAAGATTTAGAGCGGATCAAAACTGCCGGGTTTGATACGATCCGACTTCCGGTAAAGTGGTCGGCTCATACCAGCCTGGATGCGCCATATGAAATTGAGCCCGACTTCTTGGCGCGGGTTGATGAGATCCTCGGTTGGGCAGAGGCGCTGGATCTGAATGTGGTCGTGAACGTCCATCACTATGATGAGCTCAATCAAGATCCCGACACCCATATCCCGCGGCTCGAAGCGATATGGGACCGGCTTGCGACCCATTATGTCGGCGCACCAAGCTCGCTCATTTTTGAGACGATCAACGAGCCGCATACGAATATGACAACTCCGCTGACTGATGCGCTGAACCAGCGCTTGCTGGCGCGAATCCGGCTCGATCATCCTGATCGTTGGGTGATCCTGGGCACGGCATTTTGGGGTAGTTTGGACGCGCTTGAAGAGTCGCGCCCTGCTTATGACCCGAAGGTGATGCTGACTTATCATGAATATTCCCCTTTCGATTTTACCCATCAGGGCGCACCTTGGGCGGATGCTCCGAAGACGGATGTCCGCTGGGGCACGCGTGAGGATGTGACTGAAATGATGGCCGAATTGGATGAGGCGGTTGCCATTCAAGAGCGCTTGCGGATGCCGATTTTTGTCGGCGAGTTTGGTGTCTATGAAGGGGTTCCGATTGAGCATCGCGCGCGCTGGACGCAGGCGCTTCGGCAGGGATTTGACGCCCGCAGTCTGGCTTGGTGCTATTGGGATTTCGCTGGGTCTTTGAAGGCTTATGATGTCGACCGGGAAGCTTGGTTGCCGGAACTCAAAGCGGCGCTGCTGGACGAATAAGGTTCCAACAGCGGACTGATCCGCCTATATCGCCGCGATGAGCCATCCTATCAGTATCCTCGGAATCGAAACCAGCTGCGACGAAACCGCGGCAGCAGTTTTGCGGCGTGAGCCGGATGGCGAGGTCGTGATCCTATCTGAAATCGTGCACAGCCAAATCGATGAGCATGCACCTTATGGCGGGGTTGTGCCGGAGATCGCGGCGCGCGCGCATGCCGATATTGCCGATAAAGTGGTGGCAAAAGCACTCACCGACAGCGGAATATCGCTTGCTGAACTCGACGGAATTGCCGCCACCAGTGGCCCGGGCCTGATTGGCGGGGTCATGGTCGGCATGATGACTGGAAAAGCGATGGCGCTGGCGGCTGATAAGCCCTTCATTCCGATCAATCACTTAGAAGGCCACGCTTTGTCGCCCCGCTTGGCTGATTCTTGTCCGTTTCCATATTTGCTTCTCTTGGTCAGTGGCGGTCATTGCCAGTTTATTGCGGTGACCGGGCTCGGCACCTATGAGCGACTGGGGTCGACGATCGATGACGCGGCGGGCGAAGCCTTTGACAAACTGGCAAAAACGCTCGGAATTGGCTTCCCAGGTGGTCCTGCTGTTGAGCGCCTCGCTGCGCAGGGCGATAGCGCGCGATTTGCACTGCCGCGTCCGCTACTGAACCGTCCGGGATTAGATATGAGCTTTGCAGGTTTGAAGACGGCGGCTGCGCGGGTGGTTGAGGCCGAAGACTTGGATGCACAAGGGCAGTCAGACCTCTGCGCGTCTTTCCAATTGGCTATCGCGGATTGCTTGGCTGAAAAAACCCGCCGGGCGCTTGATGTGTTTAAAGCCGGACAATCTAGTGAAACGCGTTTGGTGGTGGCGGGTGGTGTTGCCGCCAATCAGACGATTAGATCGGCTTTGGATGAGGTGGCGCAGGCGGCAGGCGCGCGCCTCATTGCACCGCCGCTCCGGCATTGTACGGATAATGCGGCGATGATCGCGCTTGCGGGCGCTGAGCGATTGGCGGCTGGATTGGTCCAAGATGACGGTCTGGCATTTGCGGCTAGGCCGCGCTGGCCTCTGGATGAAGCGCGCGCAAAAGCAGACCCGGCCTATGGCGGGGGCAAACGCGGCGCGAAAGCCTGACTTTATTTAAAACTTAAAGGCTGAACGAAGACGGATGCCGGCTTCGATCTCTTGATCTTCCCAGCGATTAGCATCGTCGAGCTCTTCAGCTCCAATGCTCAAATCAGCACCAACAGTAATTCGCGGCGTGATGCGGAATTCCGCTTCCGCCAACATCTCTTCGCGCGGCAGTGGGGAATCCCCTTCCCGAGACGTTAGGTCGAGGCTGAGGCTCCAACGGTCGCCATTGATCCACGCGAGGTTAAAGGTCTGCGAAGGACGATCCTGCCAAATCGGAGCATTGAAATCAGTATTTCCGAAATTGAAGGATTGGAACCAATCAGGCTGCGCAACATCTGTTTCGGAAATCGTCGGCGCTGGCATTTCAGGCACGTCTTGCTGGGCCATCGCCGGAAGGGCGAAGCCGCAAATCGTTCCAAGAGATACCATTAGGTAGCGCATAAAATACTCCTGGGTGACAGATAGCAGCGAGATTGATTAATAGAACCTTAATTTCCAGTCACTTGAACAATTTCTTGTGAGAGTGTGATTTCGACAACAACACCGGTTGCACTCCATTCTTGCAAGGGTGACCGGAGGTTGTCATGCAAATATGCGACGGCGATGCGGGCATCACGGCCAAAATCGCGCCCTGCTGAGAGGCGCCAGCCATGCGTACTGAGTTGCGCATTATCGTCTTCAGATTCGCCATATTCTGCTGAAAAATCAATATCATAAGCCTCCTTGAAAAGGCCCGCAGTCCAACTCTTATAGTCGCCGTTTGCGAGACCGTTCTCGGAATTCAACCACGACGCCCCAACCGTCCAATCCCCTTTCTCAATCCGCGTTCCCGCCGACCAAGTTTGCATGTCTTGGTAAACAGGGGTGAGACCTTGAGTAGACACATCTGCTGTCGACCAAGCCGCACCGACATCGACTCGCCAGCCTGATTCGCGGAACCGTCTTGTGCCATTCAAGGCGAGTTCGACAGCGTTTTGTGTGTCTGGAGCGATGCCGCCGGTTCCAGCTGCGGGGCGCCGATCAAGACCGTCAGCATCCGCTTCTGGCGTGAAGCTCACCCCGGCGCGGATCCCGATCAGACGCGGGCTTGCATACGAGACTTTTAAGCTAGGCCCCGTGAGGTCATGCCGTGTGCGCACGGTTGTAAGACCAGTTGGATCAAGCAATGTGCTGTCCAAACGCGCATGCGTAAGCGCAGATTTTGGACCTTCAAAGAATCTCGCAGCCACGCCGCGGTCTTTGCCGACACGGAGTTCGCCATAGCCGCCATCTATCTGCAAATAGGCGGTTTCGAGGCGACCGCGCGTGTCGCCATCCTCAAGGGTGGGCCCTGCTGACAGGCCGGAAAAAGCGCCCACTGGGGTACCCTCATTTTGCCCGAAGCCGCCAATACCGCCGGGCCGATTTGCGTGATCTGTTTGCAATCGCCAGGCGCCGCGCGCCCTGATGCGGACGCCGTTTTCGAGCACTGTTTCGACGTTGCCAATCAGCGACAGCTCGCCCAGCACCGCTTCACCATCTTGCCCTGAATCGACATCCAAGTGCGGCGAAACCAGCGTTGTGCTCTCGACCTCTAGCTGAGCTTCAATCGGCTGAGGCCCGTCAGCTAAAGCCATCGGCACGAGCAAAACCGGCGCCGCGAAGGGGACGAATGTTTGCTTCCACATGAGTGTCTTCCTTCTCCGCTTCGCAGTACAGCAAATGGGCACTGGTAGGCTCTGTATCAGGTGCTATAGAGACTGTTAATCAACAAGGTCTTGCCAACGGGAAATGACGATATGAAGGCAGTTTCATCGCTCATCGCAGCAACGTTCGGTGCGCTCGCGCTATCTGGTTGCGTCTTCGGTGGCAGCGACAGAACAGAAGCAGCAGTGGTCGAAGAGATTGCTGGAGGGTCCAATCCGTATTTGTGGCGCGCCAGCCTCGATACGCTGCAAGCGCTTCCACTCGTCAGCGCAGATCCGTTTGGTGGAACAATCATCTATGATTGGCACTCTTTCGAAGATGCCGCTGATGAGCGCATCAAAGCGACGGTCTATATTCTCGACTCACGTCTGCGCGCCGATGGTGTCAAAGTCAGCGTGTTTCGGCAGGTCAATGAAGATGGCACCTGGACCGATGCAGCGGTCGATCTCGAAACCGGGATTCAGCTAGAGAACGCGATCCTCGTACGGGCGCGAAATCTCAAAGCTTCCGAACTCGACTAATTAAAACATTGATGGGGGAGGCCATGGCCTCAAGATACAATCCGCAAGAGGCGGAACCCAAATGGCGTGATGCTTGGCAGAAAGCTGAGCTGTTCAAAGCCAAAACACCCGCTGAAGCGGGCGACATGCCAAAAGCCTATGTGCTTGAAATGTTTCCGTATCCGTCGGGCCGTTTGCACATGGGGCATGTCCGCAATTATGCCATGGGCGATGTCGTTTCGCGGCATAAAAAGGCGAAAGGCTACAATGTTCTACACCCAATGGGCTGGGACGCGTTTGGCATGCCTGCGGAAAACGCTGCGATGGAAAAGAATGTCCATCCTGGTGAATGGACCTATCAGAACATCGCGGCCATGAAGGCGCAGTTTGAGAAATTAGGCTTGTCGCTCGACTGGTCTCGTGAATTCGCAACCTGTGATCCGGACTATTATGGGGAGCAGCAGAGGCTGTTCCTGAAATTCATGGACAAGGGCCTGGTCTATCAAAAGAAGGCCAAGGTGAATTGGGACCCCGTCGACAATACCGTGCTCGCCAATGAGCAAGTGATCGACGGCAAGGGCTGGCGTTCTGGCGCGCCGGTTGAGCAGCGTGAATTGGTGCAATGGTTCTTCCGGATCACCCACTATGCTGAGGATTTGCTTGAGCAGGTTCAGAAGCTCGAACGATGGCCGGAAAAAGTCCGCACGATGCAGGCCAATTGGATTGGCCGATCTGAAGGCTTGCAAATGCGCTTTGAATGGGCCGCTGACGGGCCTGCGAGCCATGCCGACGGGGTCGAAGTCTTCACCACGCGGCCGGACACTTTGTTTGGAGCGAGTTTTGTCGCGCTATCGCCCGACCATCCTTTAACCATCGAGATGGCCGCCAATAATGCGGATCTTGAAACATTCTGCGCTGAATGCGCCAAGATTGGAACGTCCGAGGCGGACATCGAGAAAGCCCCGAAAATGGGGTTCGATACTGGTCTGAAGGTTCAGCATCCCTTTATTGAAGGGCAAGAACTGCCGGTCTATGTCGCGAATTTCGTGCTCATGGGATATGGCACCGGCGCCATCTTCGCGTGCCCTGCGCATGATCAGCGCGACTTCGATTTTGCCCGCAAATATGACTTGCCGATCCTGCCAGTTGTGAGGCCATCCGATAAGGATGCCGCCTCGGCAGCTTGGGTCAGCTCAGGCCAAGGTGCGGATATGGACGCCGCCTATACCGGGCCTGGCGCGATCATGAATTCAGAATTCTTGGATGGTAAAGAGATTACCGAAGCGAAATCGCTGGCGATTGGCAAAATCGAAGCGATGAAACTGGGCGCAGGCACCGTGAATTATCGTCTGCGGGATTGGGGCGTGTCGCGGCAGCGCTATTGGGGCTGTCCAATTCCCGTCATCCATTGCGATGATTGCGGGATTGTCCCTGTGCCGGAAGCAGATCTACCCGTGAAACTGCCGGACGATGTCAGTTTCGAGAAGCCCGGCAATCCGCTGGTCCACCACGCGACATGGAAAGATGTCGACTGTCCGACATGCGGAAAAGCGGCGCAACGCGAAACCGATACGCTCGATACATTCAATGATTCCAGCTGGTATTTCGCTCGCTTTGCAAGCGTCGATGATCCGGCTGAGCGCGCCTATTGGCTGCCGGTTGATCAATATGTTGGCGGTGTTGAGCACGCGGTGCTCCATTTGCTTTATGCCCGCTTCTTCATGCGCGCGATGCGCGATGTCGGCGAAGTGGATCTGCCGAGCGGCGAGCCGTTCGCAGGCTTGTTCACCCAAGGCATGGTGACCCACGAAACTTATCGTACCGATGATCAGCGCTGGATTACGCCGGCGGAAGTCGAAGAACGCGATGGTAGCCTTTGGGAGATTGGCACCGATCATTCGGTCTCAGTCGGCGCAATTGAGAAAATGTCCAAGTCGAAGAAAAATGTCGTCGACCCAGACAATATCATTGCCACATTTGGCGCTGATACCGCGCGTTGGTTTGTCTTGTCTGACAGTCCGCCTGAGCGCGATGTTGAGTGGACGCAATCAGGTGCCGAAGGCTCAGGCCGGTTCGTGCAGCGGGTCTGGGGCTTGTTCAACACGCTGAGCAGCGTCGCCAAACCAGAGGCCAGCGACACCGATGCGGCGCTCGCACTGCGCCGAACCTCTCACAAGGCGGTCGCAGCCGTGGACAAAGCGATCGAAGAGTTTCGGTTCAACTCCGCCATTGCGACCATCCATGAATGGGTGAGCGCCTTGAAAAAGGCTGAGCAAGGCGGGGATGACCTGCTGGCTGCGCGCTTTGAGGGTGCCTCGATGTTGGCGCGCTGCCTCGTGCCGTTCATGCCGCACTTGGCCGAAGAAGGCTGGCAGATGATTGGCGAAGACGGATTGTGCTCTGCTGCTGCGTGGCCGGAAGTGGAAGAGGCCTTGCTGGTCGAAGACAGCGTCACATTGCCGATCCAGGTCAATGGTAAGCGACGGGCCGAAATATCGGTCTCCAAGAGCGCCAGCAGGGATGACATTGAAGCCACAGCCTTGGCAGAACCGGCGCTTCAATCCTTTATTGACGGCAAAACCATCAAGAAAGTGATTGTCGTTCCGGGCCGGATCGTGAATATCGTGGTGTGATGAGACAGCTAGCTATTGCCATACTCGCCCTAACCTTGTCCGCTTGCGGCTTTACTCCGCTCTATGCGGGCGGTGCTGGCGGCGGCAATATCAATATTGAGCAGATCGATGGGCGCGCCGGGCAAGCCTTGCGCAAAGCCCTTTTGCAAGAACTCGCGCCAGGCCTGCCGGGCCTCGAAGGACCAGCGAGCCTTAGTATCAATTTGCGGGAGCGGATTGGCCGCTTAGCACTTCAACCCGATGAAGCGGCGACCCGGACCGATATTATTGTCAGCGCGCAATATGTTCTCGCGCATGATGATGGAACCGTGTCGGGCAATAGCTCTGCGGAGACCAGCTTCTTGGTCCCAGACGCCCCTTTCTCAGACATTACCGCCCAGATCGACGCGACCGACCGGGCCATGCTTTTGCTCGCCCGCCGAATTGCCGATGATTTGCGGATCAAAATGGCCAGCGAAGAATGAAGCTGCAGGGCACAAGCGCGGAGCGTTTTGCCAAAAAGCCTGATCCTGCCTGCGCGTTTGCTCTAATCTTTGGAGAAGATGAAGGCGTCGTTGCCGACACCGCAAATGCGCTGATCAAGGCTTGGGAAAAAGCCAATCCAAGCACTGTTCTGACCCTGGAAGAAGATGACGTGAAACGCGAACCTGCGCGCCTGTTCGATGCGCTGGAAGCGGTCTCATTACTAGGCGAAGGCACCATCATCCGCATACGGACCAAGGGTGAAAAACTGTTCGCCTTGATGAAAGACGTGCTTGAATTGCCGAGCGATCGGATCGCGGCAAAACTGGTGCTGCAGAACGGATCGCTGAACACACGATCGAAACTGCGCACGGCGTTTGAGGCCGCACCCAATGCGGCTGCACTACACCTGTTTGCCGATAGCGCTTCTGATATGTCGGAATTGGTCGGGCGGTTTCTCTCCGAACGATCGGTTACAATTGAGCCTGAGGCGCTGTCTGTTTTTGTCGGCGGTCTGCCGGGCCATAGAAGCCTTGCCAATGCGGAGATGGAAAAGCTCGCCACCTATGCCCATGATTTGGGGCGCGCGGTATCTGTCGAAGATGTTCGGGCCTTGTGTGAAACCAATGCCGATGAAAGCGCGCGGGCTGCCGTCTTGAAAGCTCTGAGCGGGGCGCCGGAACAGGCGCAAGCCGAAATGGACCGGGTGATCGATGCGGGCCTATCCCCAATCAGCCTGGTACGCATGTTTGAGATGGAAGCCAGCCGCATGCTGGAAGCCCACGCGCTGCAAGGCGATAGTGGCGGCGGCAATGTCGGCATGAAGCTTAAGCCGCCGGTCTGGAAGTCCGATTGGCCGGCTTTCCAAGCGCGACTCCGCAAATGGCCTGCGCCGCGCCTTGTGCGGTTGATTGAGCGGCTGCACGATCTTGAACTGATGGCAAAATCGCCCGGCGGGGCAGGGCTAGCAGAGCCGGCCACGCGAGAGCTATTCATCTCGCTTTACAAAGCCGCAGCAGCTGCTGGCTAGCACGTTCAAAAAACAGTGACTGGAAGTTTTCGGCGCAGCCTGCCAAACAGGCGCAGGAGGACGGCATGAATCTGACGCTTAAAATCTTGTTTTTGTTGACGGCGATCGGTCAGTTTTTTGTGCCCGTGCTGCCGCAAATGGGTATTGGAGAGACGATTGGCGATCGCGCTGTGGCCGAAGGTATTCCGCCTGAATTGCCGCCCGGCCTGTTTTTCTCGATTTGGGGGATCATTTTCCTTGGCCTCTTTGTCCTCGCCGTCCGAAACCTGGTCGCCTCGGATCATGCGATTGAACGGGTTAGCTTGCCGCTGACTTTGGCTGCATTTGGAAATCTGGTTTGGATGTGGAGTGCCCAAAGCCTGGGACTGGTCTGGCTTGATTTCATGCTGCTTTTACCGATCGCATTTTGCACGTGGTGGGCGGCCCATCGGCAAGATCGATTGGCGCGATATGATGGCACGCTGACGCGGATTCTGATTGGCCTCACGACAGGTCTCTACGCGGGATGGTTGACCGTCGCGGTGTCGATTAGCGTTCCTGATCTTGGTCGCTGGTTGTTGGCGCACGGGGTCACAGATGCCGTCTGGCAATCGCTTTGGATGGCGCTCGTGCCTGCCGTGGTGATGGCATTTGTTTTTGCCAATTATATCAGTCGGAATTTCTGGTACTTTGTGGCCCTCGGTTGGGGCCTATTGGGCATCGTCGTCAACAACTGGACCCGCACCGGCACAGGCTGGCTCGCGATCATCACGGCAGTGGTCGCGCTATATGTCTTGTTTCGGCGGATCCGCTTCGGGGCGCGCGGCAGTTATCCAGATAAGCTGTCGACCTGAGCGTTTAAGGCTTCAACCAGGCTGGCATCGATCACACCTGATGTTTCTAGCCCAGAATCGGCCTGGAAGGCGCGGATGGCCGTGCGCGTACCGGCGCCGGCAAGACCGTCAGGCGTGCCTGCATCATAGCCAAGACCATTCAGAACCGTCTGTACCGCTTCAACTTGAGCGCGGCTCGAACGTTCCCAAGTCTGGGTGCCGAATGTGCCATTTGCGCCGCGATCCATCGGCGATACGGACCAGCCAGAGGCTCGGCGCAGCGCCTGTTGGGATTGCTCAAGCGGTAATGCTTCGCGTAGCGTGTTGACATTACCAGGCGCGCTGGCATCGCCATTCATGGAGGCGACTTCATACCAGTATAGCGCTTCAACTTGGCTCGGTGAGATGCCTAGGCCGTTCTCGTAGAGGACGGCGAGATTGTATTGGCTGTCGACGATGCCAAAGTCCGCGGCTTTTCTGAACCATTCAGCAGCGGCGGCATACGATTGCGGTCCACCTTCGCCATCGGCAAAGAAGACGGCGAGATCGTGCATCGCTTTGACATTGCCGCCATTGGCCGCGCGTTCGGTCCAAGAGCGCGCTTCAACAAAGTCCCTCGGGACGCCGAGTCCGCGCTCGTGCAGCTTTGCGAGCCGGTATTGAGCGGCCGGCAGGCCTTGCTGGGCGGCGCGACTAATGAAATCGGCGCCAACCGCCAGATCTTGCGCTTCAAGACGCGCTTCACCCCATTGGAACTCTGCGACTGGATTCCCATTCTCGGCCGCGCGCTGAAGCGTCAAAGCATCAGGAATAGTCGGCAGATCAATTTGTGCTGGTTCCGGCGCAACAGTCGTCGCGTCGAGCGCCTCTATCCCAGCGGCGCTGCCTTCATCCTCAAATAGGGCTTCGTCCAAGCTCGTCTGGGCCGCATCCGCAAATTCAATGCCGGTCAAGGATGGTTCTTCGACCTGTTCGGTGGGCGCTTCTGCGAGGTTTGATTTCGTCGCCAAGACTGGGGGTTCCGTGTCCGCAGAGACTTGCTTGCCGCGTAACGCGACCCAGCCGCCCGCTCCGGCAGCTGCAATCGCAAACATGGATGCTGCTGCGATGACGGGAAGTTTTTTGCCGGAGCCGCCAGTTGTTTTGGCATGCGCGGCGCGTTTGGACCGGCGCCCGCGTTTGTCGCGGCTTTGATCGCTGGCCGCCGCGATGGCTGCAGTGCGCGCTCGGTTAAGATAATTGGCGGTGTCTTCTAGCTCAGGCTCTTCGGATTCTTCCAGTTCAGGGGCGAGCGTATCGGTATTGTGCGCGAGCTCCTCCTCGCCCGAAGCGGGTGTGATGTCGTCCAAACCATCTTCTTCAAAGGCGAACACGTCTGAATCGCGCGCTTCGTTTTGCGTTTCGTCCCAGCTGCCAAGTTCTTGCAGGGGATCGGGTTCGTCATCTTCAATTTGCTCAAGCAATGGATCGGCGGCGTTCTCATCTGAAGTCTGAGTGAGATAATCCTCATCAGCCTCATCCGTCTCACCAGCCTCATCCGTCTCCGTATCGCTATCCGCATCCAGATGTGCCCAGAGATCTACGGACGCCTCAAGTTCGCTGGTTTCGGCGGCAACCGGTTCGGGATCTTCATCAAAATCGGGCAATCCAGCAATGAAGTCTTCGTCTTCTTCAAACTCTTCAATCTCTGCTGGGGCCGCTTGTGCGACTTCTGGTTCAGGCGCGATGGGCTCTTCAACGGGTTCTTCTGCCTCGACCTCATTCAACTGGATCGGCGTGGTGTCGATCTCGAGCTCCGGCATTTCGGGCAAGGTATCCGAGCTCGGCTCGGCATGCGGCGGTGTCGTGAAATCTTCCAGTGCCTCAAGGCGAGAGGCCAGCGAAACAATGGCACGCTGCACAGGCGAGACGGCTGTCACGGTCTGGTTTTGCATCTCAGCCAAACGGTCGGAAATATTGCAGAGGGCGTCGGACAGACGGGCTTCGTTGCGTTTTTCAGAAGCGGTGACGCGTTCGGTTAGCGCGCGTTGACCCTGTTCTTGGCGGGCTTGAACATGCTTAATCGCTGTGGCGACTTGTTCGCCGACTTGTTCGATCGCTGCGGCACTGCGGCGTTCGCTATCAATCACGCGTTGGTCGAGTGTTTCGGTCAGTCCCGCAACTTGATCACCAACTTGTTCAATTGCAGCGGCTGTTTGCAGCTCAGCATCTTTCATATGCTCGCTGAGCGACGCGACTTGGGTGCCGATTTCGTCGATCTGATCTGTCACCGGTGCCGATTCGAGGGCATTCACGCGAGATTCGAGCTGACCCATCAGTTCTGGGCTGGCGCCTGCAGCCGCGCGTTCAATCTCATCTGCGAGTTGGCGACGCGACTGTTCGACATTTTCGCGCAGATCAGCAGCTAAGGCATCAAAGCGCGCCTCGAGTTCAGCCTTCCAAGCATGGGCTTTTTCAGGGCTGGCCATATCCGCAACCGAGTCGATGCGCTCATCGAGACTCGCGAAAGTGTGCTCAAGGGCTTTTAGCGCTGTGTCTGTGGTTGTTTCGGCGCGATGCAAGCGGTCTTGAATCCGCACCAGCGTGCTTTCCATCGATGTGATGGCGCCCGAGACATCGCCTTCAACCGCTTTTACGCGGGCATCAACTGTGTCGACTTTGGTGGCGAAAGACGATTCGAGGCTGGAAACGCGAGAGGCGAGTTGTCGTGACGCGCCTTCAGATCGCAATTCGGCTTGTTCAACCGCTTTCTCAACCCGCTGCGCGGCGTCAGAGAGCGTCGATTCGACTTTCACTTCCATTGACTCAACACGGTCATTGAGATCGCTAAAGCCCGACTCGACACGGCCTTTGATCGCCATGTTTTCGTCTTGGGTCAGGCGACCTTCTTCATAAACGTGCGAAGCCAGTTTTCCGAGGGCATCCTCGAACGCTTTCATCGCTTCGAGGTTTTTGACGTTACTATCATCGGCTTCCAGCGTGCCGACTTTGTCTTGCAATGCTTCGTGCGTTTCGCGCAGCTCGTCGATCATACGTTCGACTTCGGCGGCCATTGCTGAGGTGGAGTTTTCCGTGTTTTCGAGACGGGCGAGCAGGCCTAAGACCGACTGATCAATCCCAGTAATGGCGAGGGTTGAGCGCGCTTCGACGGCTTCGATCCGCTGCGCCAAGCCGTCCAGCGGATTGTGCCGCGGGGCTGCGTTTGGACGTTCAAAATAGTCGCGGGGACCAGCCTCGCTATGACCTTCCAAGAGGAGCGTGTTAATATAATCGCCGAGGGTGACCCCTTTGAGGCGCGCTTTCTCTTTCGCGACAGCGCGCGCCCGATCGTCAACCCCCTTGACGCTCCATGACCCGTAGTGGCTCATCCTCGGTACTCCAATAACCGGCGCGAGTGATTCGAAAATACACGCCAAAATAGATATCTAATGGAGAGAGATGGCGTCATCGCCCTTAAGACGGAGTTAAAAAGGTAAACGTTTAAGGTGAAATTCGAAAGGTTTGTTCATTCTTCTGCTTACGTAAACGTGAGCCTGACGTTGACGTTCGCGTAAAGACGGGGCATAGTTGCGTCTATGCCTGATACTGTAACATCTCTTTCTATCGCTGACTCTCGTACTTATTCGATCTCTGAACTGGCCCGAGAGTTTGGAATCACCCCCCGCGCGCTGCGCTTCTATGAAGACAAAGATATGCTGCACCCAGCCCGGGACGGCATGACGCGTGTTTACTCGCACCGCGACCGCGGCCGCGTCAAAATCATTGTCCGTTTGAAGCGCTTGGGTCTGCCGCTGGCAGATATTCGCGAAATTCTCGATCTTTATGGTCTTGAAGATGGGCAGCGTGCTCAGATGCGCATGTCCCTGGTCAAGTTCCAGAACCAAATCAAAGAACTTGAGAACCAGCGCGAAGACATCGAAATGGCGCTTCAGGAACTGCACAATGGGATCGAATGGCTGGAAGGCCAGCTTGAGAAAATCGGCCCAGGTGCAGCTGAGGCGGAAAACCTAAAAGCTTACGATGCTGTTGCCCGCAAACAGCTCGATGACGCGTAAAAAACTACAGCTCACCCGCATGAGTTGAATGACCTTTCCAAACCGTGACGCTAGAGCAAGCGTCACGGTTTAATTATAATATCTGAGGGATAACCAGATGCCACGCTACGACGCCCCAATTCGCGATATGCAATTCATCTTGCACGACGTGCTGTCGATCGAGAAATATTCGAACCTTCCCGGCTTTGAAGAAGCGACTCCAGATTTGGTTGACGCAATCCTGGAAGAGTCTGGCAAGTTCGCCAAAGAGGTTCTGTTCCCGCTCAACAAAGTCGGTGACGAACAAGGCTGTATCCGCAACGCCGATGCGAGCGTGAAAACACCGGACGGTTTCCCCGAAGCTTATCAACAAATGGTCGAAAATGGCTGGCCATTGCTCGGTAAGTCTCCTGAGATGGGCGGCCAAGGCCTACCTTATGTCGTTGGCATGGCGACCAGCGAAATGACCTCGTCTGCGAATATGGCCTTCGCCATGTATCCGGGCCTGACCTCTGGCGCGTTTGAGGCGTTGATGGCGGGTGGATCAGAAGAGCAGAAAGCCATGTACGGTCCGAAAATGGCTTCTGGTCAGTGGGCTGGAACAATGAACCTGACCGAGCCGCAGTGCGGAACCGATCTTGGTTTGATCAAAACCAAAGCGGTGCCTCAGCCGGATGGCTCTTACAAAATCACCGGCCAAAAGATCTGGATCTCTGGTGGCGAGCAAGACCTAACCGAGAACATCATTCACCTTGTTCTGGCCCGTATCGAAGGCGCGCCGGAAGGCATTAAAGGGATCTCACTTTTCGTCGTGCCGAAATTCATTGTCGACGAAGATGGCAATCCGGGCGAGCGCAATGCGGCGTCTTGTGGTGGCCTCGAAGAAAAGATGGGCATCCACGGCAATGCGACCTGTGTGATGAACTATGACGGCGCCACTGGCTGGCTGGTCGGCGAAGAGCATAAAGGCATGCGCACCATGTTCGTGATGATGAACGAAGCGCGCCTCGGCGTCGGCATGCAGGGCCTCAGCCAAGCTGAAGTCGCGTATCAAAACGCTGTTGATTTCGCGAACGACCGTCTGCAGGGCCGCTCGTTGAAAGGCGTTCAAGCGCCGGACAAGCCCGCGGACCCGGTGATTGTTCACCCAGATGTGCGCCGCATGTTGATGGATCAAAAGGCGTTTATCGAAGGCGCCCGCGCGTTCACATACTGGACCGCGCTTTACAGCGATCTGCACCATAAATCGCCGGACGAAAAAGTCCGCGAAAAAGCCAATGATTATATGGCGCTAATGACGCCGGTGCTAAAAGCTTTCCTGACCGATCGCGGTTTCAAGATGGCCAATGAGGCGCTTCAAATCCACGGAGGATCAGGCTTCACCCAAGAGTGGGGTCTTGAGCAATTCGTTCGCGATTGCCGGATCACGCTGATTTATGAAGGCACCAATGGTATTCAGGCGCTCGATCTGGTTGGCCGTAAACTCGCCGCCAATGGTGGCCGCGCGGTATTCAGCTTCTTTGCCGAGATGGATGATTTTATCGGCAACCATGAAGGCAATGCCGAGCTCGAGCCGTTCATTGAGGGCCTGAAGTCCGCAAAAGCTCAGCTGCAAGACGGCACCAATTGGCTGATGCAGAACGGCATGACCGACTTTAACAATGCCGGGGCGGCATCTGCCGATTATCTGCAATTGTTTGGCCTCACAGCGCTGACATATATGTGGGCGCTGATGGCAAAAGTCGCGATTGAGAAAAAGGGCGATGACCCGTTCTATGACGACAAGCTGGTCACCGGCCAATACTATGTCTCTCGCGTATTGCCAGAAGCGGCATCTCACTTGGCCAAGCTGAAAACCGGCGCGGATCTGATGATGGCGCTGCCAGCGGACCGGTTCTAAGCATGGGGTTTTCCGCAGCACCAACGCTCGAAACAGAGCGCCTGGTGCTGCGGCCCTACAAGCTCGGTGATTTCGAGGCATTTGCGGCCTATTTCGCTTCACCGCGATCGATCTACACGGACGGACCGGTCGATCGTCAGACGGCTTGGGATTTGTTCACAGCGGGTACGGGTCGCTGGGCGATTGCTGGCCACGGCGCCTGGACGATCGAACGGAAAGATAGCGGCGAGGCGGTTGGATTGGTGTCTCTGAATACTGCCATCGCGTTGCCAGAACCGGAGCTTGGCTGGATCCTTTGGGAAGGGTTTGAAGGTCAAGGCTATGCTTTCGAAGCCGCCCTAAATGCACGTAACTTTGCATTTGAAATCCTGCAATGGCCGCGTCTGATCAGCGGAATTCACGAAGACAATGGCGCGTCGATTAAGCTGGCAGAGCGGCTGGGCGCTGTGTTTGCGCCTGAAATCCGTTTGGCTGAAGAGCCGGAAACGCGCTTTTATCGGCACAATGCCCAGTAAAACTGCCGATCCCAGCTGCAACTTCCCGTTACGTCACACCTGGTCAAAACCCGTCTTTCCGCTTACATTGACGTGAACGTAAACGTCATAACCACTTTCTGGGAGTTTGCCTATGTCTGATGTCCTCAATGTACCATTGTCGCCATGGCGTCAGGATGAGGAAATCAAAATCTTCAATGAAGCGGTTTCGCAATTCTTCGAGAAGGAATTGAAACCTCACGTTGAAGATTGGCGAGAAGCAGGCGCGGTGCCCCGGGATGTTTGGTATAAAGCCGCAGAGCAGGGGCTTTTGCTGGTCTCAGCCCCCGAAGAGTATGGCGGGGCGGGCGGTGATTTCCGGCATGATGCGGTGATCATCGAACAGCTTGAACTGCAAGGCATTGCCGGTTTTGGCATCGGTCTGCACAATGCGATCGTCGCGCCTTACATCATTCATTATGGCTCTGAAGAGCAGAAACAGCGCCTCCTGCCAAAGCTCGCTTCTGGTGAGCTCGTCTGCGCCATCGCGATGACGGAGCCGGGCACGGGCTCTGACCTTCAAAATATCAAAACCACGGCCAAGAAAGACGGCAATGGCTATGTGATTAATGGCTCTAAGACCTTCATCACCAATGGCCAGACCGCCAATTTGATCCTGGTTTGCGCCAAGACCGATCCAAGCAAGGGCGCGAAAGGCATTTCGATCATGATGGTCGAAACCGATGAAGTCGAAGGCTTCGAACGCGGCCGTAACTTGAAGAAGATTGGCCAACCAGCCGCGGACACGTCAGAGCTTTTCTTCAATGATGTGAGAGTGCCAGCCTCAGCTTTGCTCGGCCCGGAAGAAGGCCAAGGCTTTATCCAGCTGATGCAACAGCTCCCCCAAGAGCGCCATATTATCGGCATTCAAGGCATCGGTATGATCGAACGCGCAATTCGAGAAACTGTGGCTTATGTCAAACAGCGCAAAGCGTTTGGCGGCACGATTATGGATTTCCAGAACACGCAATTCAAACTGGCGGAGTGCAAAACCGAAGCGACCGTGGCGAAAGTGTTCACCGATCATTGCACAGAGCTTTTGCTGAAAGGCGAGCTTGATGCCGCGACCGCGTCTATGTCGAAATATTGGATCTCTGATCTACAGTGTAAGATCATTGATGAATGCCTGCAACTGCATGGCGGCTGGGGCTATATGGACGAGTATCCGATTGGCCAAATGTACCAAGATGCCCGCGTGCAGCGCATCTATGGCGGCGCCAATGAGGTGATGAAAATGCTGATCGCGAGGACGCTCTAGCTTGCCGGACAGCCATCTCCTCACGGAAACCTTCCCGCAGCCAGCTGAGAGTTCAAAGTCGCTTGGCTTTGAGCTGGTTTCGCTCGACATGAGCAAGATGGAAACGCGTGTGAAGTTCGATGGGAAGCCTGAGTTCACCAATCCAGCAGGCTATATTCAAGGCGGATATCTCTCCGCCATGCTCGACGATACGATAGGAATGCTTGCGACAGTAAAGACTGGTACCCGCGCCTTTCCATCGACCATTGATCTGCACACGACCTTTTTACGACCCGTGAGAGTGGGCGCGATTGAAGTCGCCGCCCGGCTTCGCAACATTGGTCGACAAGTGATTTTTGCTGAAGCTGACCTATATGACTCGCGTGGCAAAGAAGCCGCGAGGGCTCGAGCTTCGCTCGCCATCAACCCAATGAAGGCGCCAGCAAAATAATGCGTTTAACAAGTTAAAGACAGGAGACCCCTCCCATGACTGAAGCCTATATTTACGACGCTGTGCGGACCCCGCGCGGTAAAGGCAAAAAATCTGGCAGCTTGCACGAAATCACTGCGCTTGAGCTGTCCACCCAAACGCTGGAAGCAATCCGCGACCGCAACGATCTCGACACCAAATATGTCGACGATGTTGTGCTCGGCTGTGTATCGCCGGTCGGTGAGCAAGGCGGCGACATTGCGCGTATCGCTGTGCTGAACGCGGACTATGCTGAAACAACAGCAGGCGTCCAAGTCGACCGATTCTGCGCCTCAGGCCTCGAAGCCTGTAATATGGCAGCTGCGAAAGTCATGACCGGCGAAGCCGATATGGCCATCGGCGGCGGCATTGAAAGCATGAGCCGCGTGCCAATGGGCGCAGCTGGCGGCGCCTGGTCATCTGACCCGCAAATCGCGCTGAAATCTTACTTCTCTCCGCAAGGCGTCGGCGCCGATACAATTGCCACCAAATGGGGCTTCTCTCGCGATGATGTCGACGCCTATGCGGTTGAATCTCAGCGCCGCGCGAAGCAAGCATGGGATGAAGGCCGGTTCTCGAAATCTGTCATTGCGGTCAAAGATCAAATGGGCGGCATTCGCCTCGATCATGATGAGCACATGCGTCCAGACGCTGATATGCAAAGCCTCGCCGCGTTGAACCCTAGTTTTGCTGGCATGGGCTCTATGGGCTTTGATGAAGTGATTAAGCAGCGCTACCCTGAGCTGGAAGCGATCAATCACGTCCACCACGCGGGTAACTCTTCAGGTATTGTCGATGGTGCCTCTGCGGTTCTGTTCGGCAGTAAAGAAATGGGCGAGCGTCTTGGCCTCAAGCCGCGCGCGCGCGTTAAGCAAATGGCCTCAATTGGTTCTGAGCCAGGCATCATGTTGACGGGCCCGACCGATGTGACGCTGAAAGCGCTCAAGAAAGCCGGCATGGATGTCAGCGACATCGACTTGTACGAGCTCAATGAAGCCTTTGCGTCTGTACCAATGCTGATGATGCATCTGCTCGGCATTGATCATGAGAAAATGAACGTGAATGGCGGCGCGATTGCTATGGGTCACCCGCTGGGTGCGACGGGCGGCATGCTGCTCGGCACCATGGTTGATGAGCTTGAGCGGGCGGACAAAGAAACCGCTCTGGTCACGCTTTGCGTCGGCGCCGGTATGGGCACCGCGACGATCATCGAGCGCGTTTAAACGCATGGGCAGCTCAGGTCTCCCAATCGGGATCGCAATCGGCATGTCGATCGGCCTCGCAATCGGTGTTGCCACCGAAAATATGGGCGTCGGGATCGGTGTCGGTGTTGCGATCGGCGCCGGTTTGGGTGTGGCGCTGTCCGCTAAGGAATCCAATGAGGGTGAAGACACCCAAGAGTCTCAGGAAAAAGACAAATGAACCTCGAAACATTCTCTTTCGACATTGATGGTGACGGCATTGCGCACGCGGTGTTTGATGTCCCAGGCCGCAGCATGAACACGCTGACCGGCAAAGCGATCGCTGACATTATCGCGATCACAAAAGAAGTCGCGACCAATGATAAAATCACCGGTCTGGTGATCTCGTCCGGTAAGCCGTCTGGCTTCTGCGCCGGCGCGGATCTTGGTGAAATGAACCAGCAAGCCGGCGGCGGTAAGCCAGAATCTGAAATGTCAGAAGCCGAGCTGAAAGCGATGCAATTTGAGCGCGGTTTCTCGCTCAACAAAACACTGCGCGAGCTCGAAACATGCGGCAAGCCAATTGCGGTGGCCCTGGACGGTCTCGCCCTTGGCGGCGGCTTGGAAGTGGCACTTGCAGGACATTATCGTGTGGCTGCGAATGACAATCCAAAGATCCAGTTCGGTCTGCCGGAAGCCAAGATCGGGCTACTGCCGGGCGCTGGTGGCACACAGCGTCTGCCGCGCCTGATTGGCGTTCAAGAAGCGCTGCCGCTAATCCTTCAAGGCAAGAGCTTTAACGCGGAGAAAGCCCACAAAATGGGCGTCGTGAACGAGCTTGCGCCGAAGTCTGACACGGTTGCGAAGTGTAAAGCCTGGATCAAAGCCAACCCAGATGCGAAAGCGCCGTGGGATGAAAAAGGCTTCAAAATGCCAGGAGGCGTGGTCCACCGCGCGCCGGGCGCTGGCCAAGTCGCAACCATGTCGAACGCGATGCTGGCGGCCAACACCTATGGCAATTACCCAGCCCAGAAGAACATTCTGTCTTGCGTCTATGAAGGTACTCAAGTGCCGATCGATGCCGCGCTTCGGATCGAGACCCGCTATTTCATCAACACCCAGCAGCGCCCAGAAGCGAAAGCGATGATCCGCTCGCTCTTCCTGTCGATGCAAGAACTGTCCAAAGGCGGCAATCGCCCCGCAGGATATGACAAAACTGAGTTCAAAAAGATTGCCGTCATCGGTGCTGGTCTGATGGGTGCAGGCATTGCCTATGTCCAAGCCAAAGCCGGAATCCCGACGGTGCTGGTTGATGTCTCCAAAGAGAATGCCGAGAAGGGCAAGGACTATGCCCGCCGTCTGGTCGAGAAAGACCTGTCACGCGGCAAGACCACTCAGGAGAAAGGCGACAAGCTGCTCGACCTGATCACCACGACGGATTCTTACGATGACGTCAAAGGCTCCGATCTGGTCGTTGAGGCCGTGTTCGAAAACCCTGAGCTGAAAGCCAAAATCACCAAAATGGCGGAAGACGTGATCAGCGCTGATGCGATCTTCGGATCAAACACATCGACGCTGCCAATCACCGGCCTGGCAGAAGCCTCTCAGCGTCCTGAGAACTTTATCGGCATCCACTTCTTCTCGCCGGTCGAGCGGATGGGTCTGGTCGAGATCATCACCGGTGAAAAGACCAGCGAAGAAACGCTCGCCAAATCAATCGATTATGTCTTGGCGATCCGTAAGACGCCAATCGTCGTCAATGATAGCCGCGGCTTCTACACCTCGCGTTGCTTCGGCACCTATACCCAAGAAGGTATGGCGATGCTCGCAGAAGGCATTAAGCCGGCGATCATTGAGAATGTTGGGCGCCAGTCCGGCATGCCAATGGGCGCGCTGGAAGTGTCTGACTCGGTCGGCCTCGATACCGCTCTGAAAGTCGGTCGCCAAATGGCGCAAGCCGCTGGTGTTGATTACGATTCAAATGAGCTGGGTCAGATGATGGCATGGCTGGTTGAAGACCAGGGCCGCGTCGGCCGTAAAGCTGGCAAAGGCTTCTACGACTATAATGAGAAGGGCAAGCCATCGCGCCTCTGGCCTGATCTAAACAGCCGCATTGATGTTACCGTCGATGAATGCCCACCAGAGCTGAAAAAGCACCTGACTAACCGGTTCCTGGTCCGCCAGGCTGTCGAAGTTGCGCGCTGCTTTGAAGAAGGTGTGATCACCGATGCCCGTGACGCCGATATTGGCTCAATCCTGGCTTGGGGCTTCGCGCCTTATACTGGCGGTTGCGCCTCTTACATGGACTTGATCTGGGGCATCCCAGAATTTGTCGCTGAGGCGGATGCGCTAGCTGAGAAATATGGTGACCGGTTCAAAGTCCCGCAGCTTCTGCGCGATATGGCCGCGAACGGCGAGACCTTCTACTCTCGCTTCCCTCCGGGCGGCGTAAAGCAAAAAGCTGCGGCTTAACGACAAATAATAGATAAAGTAGAAAAGGCCAGATTTAGCTCTGGCCTTTTTTCGTTTGTTAATTGTGATCAATTAGCACTTGCTTCTGCAAATACAAACACTCCCACTTTGGTTTTTCTTTGTAGAGGTAAGTCATGAATTATGTTCTCAAAGCCGTGCTCGTCACCGCCATGCTATCCACCTCCGCCTGTGCGACGGTCACCAAAGGGACCGAAGATACGGTTCGCTTGGAATCGTCACCGCCAACCGCTCAAGTGACGATCGAAGACACGCGGCATATCTTGCGAGATGTGTCTTGCGTCACGCCTTGTAAGCTCGAGCTCAATCGGAAATGGGCGTATTACGTGACCTTCGAGAAGAAGGGATACGCCTCCGAGACTCACTTGCTGGAACCAAAACTCTCTGGAGACGGTATCGCGGGCATGGGCGGAAATATTCTGCTTGGCGGGATTATTGGCGCTGGGGTTGATGCCTCGACAGGCGCGATGAATGATTTGCGTCCCAATCCGCTTTTCGTCACACTGCAGCCAAATGGCTCAGACCAGCCAGTCGCGACCTTGCCGGGTACCGATCTGCCGATCGAGCCGATCTCTTCTCGGAAATAAGCTGTCTTCAGATTGCTCAGTTTGTAAGTTCAAAAAGAAAGGCCGGAGCGTTTGCTCCGGCCTTTGTTGATCAGGCGCCGCCTTCGACAATTGGCGTGAGAAGGATCTCGACGCGTCTATTGGCGACCCGGCCGGCCTGAGTGGAATTATCGGCAATGGGTTGGCTCTCGCCCATGCCAATGGCGCGGAGGCGCACCGATTGTACGCCGCTATTGATCAAATAAGATTGCACCGAACCCGCGCGGCGTTCGGACAGCTCTTGATTATAATCATCCGGACCATCCGAGCTGGCATGGCCGACAATATCTACGGCGGTCTTTGGGTATTCGATCAATGTCGTCGTGACATCGTCTAACGGGCCGTAAAAATCGCCTTTAATGGCCGCGCTATTCACGTCGAATGTGATGCCCGATGGTAGATTTAGAGCGATTTGGTCGCCGACGCGCTGGACTTCGATGCCTGTGCCTTCGGTTTGGCGGCGCAGCGCTTCTTCCTGGCGATCCATGTAAACGCCCACGCCTGCGCCAGCGAGACCGCCAACAACCGCGCCAATGGCGGCGTTTCGTTTGTCATCGCCGCCCGCCATCATACCGACACCGGCGCCGATGATTGCGCCACCCGCTGTGGTGCTGAGCGTGCGATTAGAGACATTTTGACAGCCCGCCAAAAGCGCGGCTGCCGCGAGTGCAGTTAGTGCAATTTTCATGAGAGAAGCTCCCCAGTTTCATGGCTAGAACGCCACTTTGGACCCGAATCGCCAAGTGAATAAAAAGCAATCCCGGTAAGTTTGAAGATGTTCGGGGATCTAGCAGGCGTTTTCTGAACGCCGCGCAACTGAACCAAAAGCAACGAAAACAGGCATAAAAGCCTTGATTCAGCCCTGTTTTTGTTGCGCAGCCCGGCTTAAGTGGGTCTCAGTTACAGGAGTGTCCCAATGTTATCTGTATTCGTTTCAACGCTCGCGCTTGCGCTAGTTTTAGGTCCGCAATTGCAGGTCAATCTGCAAGCTGCCCTAGATGAATCACCGGCAATAGAGCGCCCGGTGGAACAGGCGGAAGACGTGGAAACCCCTGCAGATGCTGAAGCGGCTGACGCCGCCGAGGACCCTGCCACGCTGCCATTGGAGCAAATCGAAGAGACGGTGATTGAAGACAATCAGATCGCGACACCGGCGCTTCCTGATCCCGGCACCCTTGAGGACGAGGTCGAGCCTGCCCCTCAACCCGTGGCGACAAACGGCGAAGTGCCCGCATCAGAATGGCCAGCAATTCTAAGCTCGGCCAGCACTGCTCTAGCAGCGGCGGAGACTGCTTCTGGCAAGTTTATGCAAACCAATGTCGATGGCACGATTACCACGGGAACGTTCGCGCTGAATCGCCCAGGCCGTATGCGCTTCGACTATGACGACCCGACACCGATCTTGATTGTTTCCGACGGGACGACCGTCGCGATGGAAGATAGCGAACTTGAAACTGTGGATCGTATTCCAATTGGCGCGACGCCTTTAGGGCTGATCCTATCGACGGATCTGAACGTTGACGAAGATGTTGAAGTCTTGAGCATATTGACCTCGGAAGATCGCGTTGGGATTCGCGTCAGCGATGCAAGTGGCGAACTCGAAGGAACGCTGACCATGGTGTTCGACGCAGACAGCTATGATCTGCTCGGATGGCTCACCGTGGATGGGAATTACCAAACCACGGTCGTTGATCTGGTTGATGTCGAAACCAATGTTCGGGTTGATCCACGTCTTTTCCGATTGAACGAAGACGATGATGAAGAAGACGAACGTTAGGCTTTAATCGGTCAAAAAAACAAAGCCGGGTCAGCATAAGCTGGCCCGGCTTTGCGTCTGGTCCGCGTACGTCCCCTAGACTCGCGTAACCCGTCGCAGACAATAACTAACGCTTGTTTTCGTCTGCATTTGGGGATTATACATACCATCGGTATGTTGTGGGTCAAGCTGAAATAACGGTTGGGTATGGGGCGTCGTTCAAAGTCTGATGCAGAAGAAACACGTGAGCGCTTAATCGCCGCCGCGAAAGCGCGATTTGCGCAAGACGGTTATGCTGACACCTCGATCAATGACATCTGCGAAGATCTTGGCATTACCAAAGGCGCGCTGTTTCACCATTTTAAGTCCAAGCAAGATCTATTCGCCGAAATATGGCAGCGTTTGCAAGTCGAGATGGATGACGAAGCGCGCGAGGCGGCGGTCGCCGCGCGGAGCCTTACAGACCCCTATAGCGCCTTCTTAGCGGGGTGCCGGGTCTATCTTAAATATGCGGCGCGCCCAGAATTTCAGAAGATTGTCTTAGTGGATGGTCCCTCTGTGATTGGCGTTCAAGGCTGGTATGAGCAGGACCATGATCTCGGCATCGAAAATGTCCGCGCGGGCGTTCGATACCTCGCCAAGAAAGGGCTCGTGGCCGAGCACCGCGTCGATGCGCTCGCGATTATGTTGCAAAACGCATTGAACGGTGCGGGGTTCGCCCTCGCGCGGGAAACCGATGGGATTACCGCGGAGGGGTTCTATGATGCGTTTGAGAACCTGGTGAAATCGCTTCGCTAAGCGTCCATCAGGTCGATGAACCGGCGGAAAACATAGAAACTGTCCTGCGGTCCGGGGCTCGCCTCAGGGTGGTGCTGGACCGAGATGATGGGCTTTCCGGCGACTTTCAGGCCGCAATTGGTGCCATCGAACAGAGATTTATGGCTCTCCTCGACACCTTTCGGCAGCGTCGCAGTGTCGACTGTGAAGCCATGGTTCATCGATACGATTTCGACCTTGCCGGTGGCGAGATCCTGCACCGGATGATTGGCGCCGTGATGGCCTTGTTCCATTTTCATGGTCTGCGCACCCAGGGTCAGCGCTAGCAATTGATGACCGAGGCAAATCCCTAGGATAGGCCACTCACTATCCACCAAGGCTTTTAGGAGCTGGCCTGAGCGCTTGAAGGTGGCGGCTGGGTCGCCAGGTCCGTTAGCTAATACAATCCCATCTGGATTGAGCGCTTTGATGTCTTCGATCGAGACATCGCCGCTGACCACAGTTGAGCGCGCGCCGACTTCGGCGAGATTGCGCAGGATGTTCTTTTTCACGCCAAAATCGACGACGACGACGTGTTTTTGAGGTGGATCTTGATCTGCAAACCCGGTTCCGAGCGCCCATAAACGTTCTGAATGGTCCATCGCGGCATCGACATCGACATTTGCAGCCAGGTCCGCCGCTTCGAGCCCTTCCCAGGCCTGCGCTGCTTCGATCAGTGAGCTCGTATCGATTTTACCGTTCGGGGCGTATTGGATGGCGCATTTCTGCATGCCTTTTTCGCGTATCAGACGGGTCAGAGCGCGGGTATCGACGCCAGACAAGCCGACAATTCCGCGTTTCGCCAGCCACGCGTCGAAATGATCCTCGGCGCGCCAATTTGAAGGAGGGGTAATCGGATCCCGAAACACAGTGCCGACGGCGGCGCGAACGGAATTATCGCTCGAGTCTTCATGATCTTCAGGATTGGCGCCGACATTGCCGATATGCGGAAATGTGAACATCACAACTTGCTCTGCATAGGATGGATCGGTCAGGATCTCTTGATAGCCGGTCATGGCGGTGTTGAAACACAGCTCTCCGACCGCAATTCCTACAGCTCCAGAGCCGATTCCGAGGAATACGGTGCCGTCTGCAAGGGCGATCGCGCCACTCGCCTGACTGGCGAATTCGGATTGATTTTTGTCCATGTAGCCCTTATCTCCCACGTTTCGCTGGACTCAGCGCCCGCCTGTGGCTTTAACGGTTTCTCAGGCAAACGGGTGGCAAATAGAGTGCTGCGGCCAGGACCGTCAAGCGGTTTTGGACCTAAAAGGCGGCTTTAGAGGCTTATAAATGGGTCAATTGGATCAAACCGTCCAAGTTACACTCCGAAATCGCATAAATACCGCGCTCAGCTCCGCTGAGGCGACAGATGCGAACAGTGTGGAATCGCAAACTTTGCGCTTGATAAAATGCGCAATGGATGATCGCGACGTGATCGCGCGCAGCCGCGGTGAATGTTCCGGATGTGACAATGAAGTGATATTGGAATTGCTCGAGACCATGGTCGCGCAGCGGGAGCGTGCAATCAAACAATTCGACGATAATGGCCGGATTGTCGAAGCCGAACGTGAGCGGGACGAGATTGAGATCATTTCGGAGTTTTTGCCCAAGCCGCTCATGGGTGAAGCGCTGGAAACGGCCGCCGCAGCGATTGTTTCTCAACTGAGCGCCTCAAAGCTCAAAGATGTCGGCCGCTGTATGACGGCGCTGCGCGAAAAATATCCGGGTCAAATCGAATGCGGCCCCGCCAGCAAAGCTGTTCGCGCGGCGATAGGCTAGACGTATCTCTCAAAATTCGCGACATCAGAGCTCCTGGATTGGAGGTCTGGCATGAAATCGTTTTTGGTTGCAGGGATCGCGCTTATTCTTGGCGCACTCATTGGCGTCTTTACCTATACGCGTTTCGTGCCACCGCCGCTGGATGCGATGGCGCGCGCAACAGCTTTTGAAGGCGATGCGGATTATTTCTTCCAGAATACCAGCGAGCTCTATCCGACCCGGACCGTGTCTGTATCGGAGGAGCGGCAGCCGCTGAGCCGGGACGAGGCGGCGTTGGAGGGGTTCACCTATGAATATGAAGGTGAAACCCGGACCCTCGCGGATCTCTATACGGCGATGGAAACCTCGGGCCTGATGATCATTCATGAGGGTAAGATTGTGCACGAGTCCTATGGGCGTGGCGCTGATGCTGGTACGCGTTTTACGACTTGGTCTCTGGTCAAATCAATCACCTCGACCCTGGTCGGCGTCGCTGTTGCGGACGGTAAAATTGACAGTGTCGATGATCAGCTCGTCAAATATCTGCCGGAGGTGGCAGGCACGGCTTATGATGGCGTCACGATTAAGCAGGCGCTGCAAATGTCGTCTGGCATTCGCTATGACCCCAATCTGTTCGACGGCAAGATGGACGACACCGTCAATTTCATGACCAATAGCGTCGTGACCGGCAAAAAGCCGGCTTTTGAGCTCGCGATCAAATATAAACGCGAGCATGAGCCTGGGACGAAATTCAACTACAATACCGCTGAAAGCCAAGTCCTGCTTGAGCTGATCCGCCGGGTGACGGATATGGATGCTGCGGCCTATCTCGAGCAGAAGATTTGGCGACCGCTTGGTATGGAACATTCAGGCGAATGGGTGCTCGACCGGGCTGGCGCAGAGGGTGCAGAGATTGGCGGCGCGTTTTACAATGCCGCCCTCCGTGATTGGGCCCGGTTCGGAATCTTTGTGGAACAAGGCGGCGTTTGGAATGGCGAGCAAATCTTGCCTGTCGATTGGGTCGATCGCGCGACGATTTCAGACGATGCGCATATCCGTCCAGGCGAAGTGCACCCGAACCCGAATCGCGGCTATGCCTGGCATTGGTGGACCTATGCCGATGGAACGTTCACAGCCTCCGGCGCGAATGGACAAACGCTCTATATTGATCGCGAAAATGACATCGTGGTAGCCCGCTCTAGCGCCTGGCCTGAAGGCTATGTTCGCGCCCATGATGATCATAGTTTCGCCGTGTATAAGGCGCTCGCAGAATGGTTTGACCAGCCAGAGGCGGTTGACGCGGGGGCTGAGATATCCGCGCCTTAAGCGGCGACGACAAACCGGTTGCGACCTTTGTCTTTCGCCTCATAGAGCGCGTCATCTGCTCGGCATAGAACTGAGCTTACAGTGTCGCGTGGGTGCGCGATGCCGACGCCAACGCTGGCTGAAATTGGAATTGTGAGATCGTCGTGCAAGCAGGGGTTTGACGCCACTTGGAACCGAATCGCTTCTGCCATTTGATGCAGTTGAGGCACCGCGTGAAACGGCACAAGAACCCCAAACTCCTCGCCGCCAAGCCGGGCAACGAAACAGTCTTCAGAGACCGCGGCTAAGATTTGTTGTGAGGCGTGGATCAGCACTTGGTCACCGGTTTCATGCCCGTGCACATCGTTCACCTGTTTAAAGTGATCCAGGTCGACGATAAAAAGACCAAGGCCAGAATATTCAAAATCGGTTTCGGCAAACAGCGTTTCGGCGGTGTGCATGAAGGCACGGCGATTGGACAGCCCGGTCATCTCGTCGGTGCGCGCAAGATGCGCCACGGCCAGCATTTTCTTGTGGTTCCGATATCCCTGATGGCCAATGATTGAGGTACAGAGCGGAACGATAACCAACGGCAAGAAAGTGGCGGTGCGTAAGGCTTGGGCGTGAATCTCTGGCTCGTAAAAGCGCGTAGTGTACCAAGTCACGCTGACGGCAATGCCGACCGCAATCACGAGAATGACCAAGCCGGTCAGAATCATGCTCGTGGCAAATTCGCGCTCTGTAGGCACATTGTAAGGATCAGATCTTAGTTTCAACGCATATGTCCACCTGCAGCGGGACATACCGCAATAGCAATAGGATAGGGTTTCAGAAATCGATCAAATTGCATGCATCTTCCCGAACACCAGCCGCTAAAATCCTTCGCTCTGGGCGTTTCCCGCGCTATATTAATCAAATGAGCGGCCCTATTCGGATTCCAGACGGTTTTGTTGACGAGTTGAAAGCTCGTATCCGACCTTCGGATGTTATCGGACGCAAGGTCAAACTGAAAAAACAAGGCAAAGAGTGGGTCGGGCTTTCACCCTTCACCAACGAAAAGACGCCGAGTTTTTACGTCAACGACCAGAAGAA
Source organism: Hyphomonas sp. ske169 (assembly GCF_056850855.1). Lineage (NCBI taxonomy): Bacteria > Pseudomonadati > Pseudomonadota > Alphaproteobacteria > Hyphomonadales > Hyphomonadaceae > Hyphomonas > Hyphomonas sp. ske169. The sequence continues at coordinate 2,465,559 of NZ_CP096146.1, forward strand.
GATCTTTAAGTGTTTCTCGTCCGGGATGGGCGGTGATGTCATCTCATTTGTGATGGAAACCGAACGGCTGTCTTTCATGGAGGCGGTCGAAAAACTGGCCGATGAAGCCGGCATGTCGCTGCCCAAAGCGACGCCGGAAAGCCAAGAACAGTATGATCGGCGATTGCGCCTGATCGCAGCATCTGAAGCGGCTGCGGCTTATTATGAAGCCTGTCTGCGCGCGCCCGAAGGAGCGGACGCGCGGCGCTATCTCGAGGGACGAGGCTTGCGCCCGAACAGCTGGGGCAAATACCGGCTTGGCTTTTCACCAGATGATTGGCGGCAAACGTTCGAACACCTCAAATCGAAAGGCTTTTCGCAAAGCGAGATTGTTGAAGCCGGACTGGCGGTGGAAAAAGAGGGCGGGGGCGAGCCGTATGACCGGTTCCGCGGCCGTCTCATGTTCCCGATCGAGGATGCGCGTGGCCAGGTCATCGCCTTTGGTGGACGAGCGCTGCAGCCTGATGCCAAGCCGAAATATCTCAATTCCTCTGACACGCCGCTCTTCCATAAGTCGCGCGTGCTCTACCGATACAAAGCCGCGCGCGAAGCGTTCGGCGGTACCGATGAAGGCGGCCTGATCGTTTGTGAAGGCTATATGGATGTGATCGCATTGTGTGAGGCGGGTTTCGGTCACGCCGTCGCCCCGCTCGGCACAGCTTTAACTGAAGAGCAAATCAGCCTGCTCTGGCGCGCAGGGCCCGAACCGGTTCTGTGTTTTGATGGCGACCGGGCGGGTCTCGGCGCTGCCTATCGCTCGATTGAACGGGCTCTTCCTGGGTTGCAGCCAGGTCGAAGCGTCTTTTTCTGCTTGCTGTCGGACGGCATGGATCCGGATGATCTTATTCGCGATCACGGACCGGGCGCGATGGGTAAAGCGCTCGATGGCGCACTGCCTTTGGTCGAAGTGCTGTGGCGGCGTGAACGCGACCTTGAAGCCGTGGATACGCCTGAGCGCCAAGCCGGGCTAGAGAAGCGCCTGATGCAAGCGGCCAGCACGATCCAAGATGGCGCGGTAAAATCGGCCTATGAGCGCGAGCTCAAAGCGCGCATGCGCGATTATCTCTGGCAGTTGAGATCGGCAAATAGAAGCAGCGGGAGAACCCCAAACCGCGGAGGCCAGGTGGTCCAGTCTGCGCTGCGTGGGGGTCCGCCTGCGAAGACAAGAGGGCTCGGCTTGGTTGTGCGGGCGGTTGACAGTCACCACTTGGCCGAGGTCGGTTTTGAGGCGTTAGCTGTTGCCATTTTCCCCGATCCCGACGTTTCAGCGATTAGAGACGCCCTTATCAGCCAAAATACTGCAGATTCAGGTGTTGACCGGAAGACCCTGAGCAACCATTTAGAGGGTCTTGGAAAATTGCGCGCTGCAGAACTGTTAACAAAGTATCCCGACATCCCAAACATACCGCAAGGCGGTTCAGAGGAGCGGGAATGGCTGATCGCCTTAGAGCAGTATGCACGCCCAGAAGGCGCGGACGAGACCGGCCGTATCGCAGGAGAGGCATTTGCCACTGCTGAAGATGCGCGACACCGGCATCGGATCGTGTCGGAACGTCGGGCACGCACAGCGCGTCTCAATGAAGCTGCAGAAAAGGCGGATCAGAACTGACCCCCTTTTACGGAATTGAAAGTGTATGTTGCGACAGCGGTCGCAGCGGACAGGAGCGATAAATGGCGAAAGCCAAAGCGGAAGTACTCGAAGAAAGCGAAGACCGTCCGGTCCTCGATCTCAGCGACACCAAAGTCAAAAAATTCCTCAAAGACGCAAAAGCCAAAGGCTATGTGACGCTTGAGCAATTGAACAAGATCATGCCGGAAGACGAGCTGTCGTCAGACCGAATTGAAGACACGATGGCGATGCTCTCAGAACAAGGCATCACAGTGGTCGACAATGAGGAAGAAGGCGAAGCGGCTGCGAAATCAACGGCGGTTGCGACCACCAGCGCGACTGGCACAGTTGTCAAAAAAGGCAATGCCCGTGGGTCTGATCGAACCGATGATCCGGTGCGCATGTATCTGCGCGAAATGGGGGCGGTTGAACTGCTCTCTCGCGAAGGCGAAATCGCGATTGCTAAGCGCATCGAAGCCGGCCGCGACGCGATGATCCGGGGCTTGTGTGAATCGCCGCTGACATTTGAAGCGATGATGGTGTGGCGCGACGAGCTTGTAAATGAGCGTATTCTGCTGCGCGACCTGATCGACCTCGAAGCGACTTATGGCGCCGAAAACCCGGCGCCTGAAGAAGACGAGCTCGACGAAGAAGAAGCCGAAGCGCGCGAGAACGAGACCGTTGAAGAACGCCACGCGCGCGAAGAGCGTGAGGACGAAGAAGAAGGCGCAGCGATGTCGATGTCCGGCATGGAAGCCGAACTTCGCGAAGGCGTGCTAGATAAGCTCGACGAAATCGCCACCGGCTTTGGCAAATTCCGGAAGCTTCAGGAAAAACTGGTTGGTCGCCGGATGGAAGGCAAAGCCCTGACGCCGAAAGACCGTGAATCGTATGACGGCATCTCTCAGAACATCGTTGATGAACTTAAGACGATGCACATCAACAATGCGCGGATCGAAGCGCTGGTTGAGCAGCTCTATGCGATTAATAAGAAGCTGATGGGGCTTGAAGGCCAGCTAATGCGTCTGGCCGATGCACATGGTGTCCCGCGCTCAGAATTCTTGAAGAACTATTTTGGCCGCGAACTTGATCCGACTTGGATTGAAGACGTCGCTGCCATGTCGAAAAAGTGGGAGCGCTTCACCGAGCGCGAAGCGGAAAAGATCGACCTCATCCGCGGCGAAATCCAAATGGTCGCGCAAGAAATCGGTATTCCGATCGATGATTATCGTAAGATTGTTCAGCGTGTCCAAAAAGGGGAGCGCGAAGCGCGGATCGCCAAGAAAGAGATGGTCGAAGCGAACCTCCGTCTCGTGATCTCGATCGCCAAAAAATACACCAATCGCGGCCTGCAATTCCTGGATCTCATCCAAGAGGGCAATATCGGCCTGATGAAGGCGGTGGATAAGTTTGAATATCGCCGCGGCTATAAGTTCTCGACTTATGCAACCTGGTGGATCCGTCAGGCAATCACCCGCTCGATTGCGGACCAGGCGCGGACGATCCGTATTCCGGTGCATATGATTGAGACGATCAATAAGATTGTCCGCTCTCAGCGCCAGATGCTGCACGAGATTGGCCGCGAGCCAACACCGGAAGAGCTGGCGGAAAAGCTTGGCTTGCCGCTCGAGAAGATCCGTAAGGTTCTAAAAATTGCCAAAGAGCCGATCTCGCTGGAAACACCGATTGGCGATGATGAGGATTCAAACCTCGGCGACTTCATCGAAGACAAAGCCGCTCTGCTGCCTGTCGACGCCGCGATCCAATCGAACCTGCGCGAAACCACAACTCGGGTCCTTGCGTCTCTCACGCCTCGTGAAGAACGCGTTCTACGCATGCGGTTCGGCATCGGGATGAATACCGACCACACGCTTGAAGAAGTGGGTCAGCAATTCTCAGTGACCCGGGAGCGGATCCGTCAGATCGAAGCGAAAGCGCTGCGCAAGCTGAAGCACCCAAGCCGAAGCCGTAAGCTGCGAAGCTTCTTGGATACGTAAGATTAAAGGGCGGCTCTTGGGTCGCCCTGTTCAATTGAGCTAGCTCGTTATGCAGGCAAAATTCGAACTGTCGACCCATGGTCCAGGCCTCCATGAATTTACCTCAGATGTGGCAGCCTTCGTGGATTCTGCGGATCAACGCCAAGGTTTGCTGACCCTGTTTTGCCAGCACACATCTTGCTCTTTGGTGATCCAAGAGAATGCCGATCCGGACGTTCTGACAGACCTAAAAGCGTTCTTTGCGCGCTTGGTACCCGATGCGAATGATCCGTCCATGTCCTACCTGCTTCACCGCGCGGAGGGCCCCGATGACATGCCGGCGCACATCAAAACGGCCCTGACCCAAACATCAATCTCTATCCCGATCAGCGAAGGGCGTCTGGTACTCGGCACATGGCAAGGGATCTATTTGTTTGAGCATCGCAGTCGCCCCCATACGCGCAGCGTAGTGGCGCATATCAGTGCTTAGTTCGTCGTGATTTCAAATCGTTTCCGCCAGAATATCGCATTTGGCCAATTCAAGAATAGCAAGCCACCGGCAAACGGGCCGAGCGGCGTCGCAATGGCAATGACGGCGGTGAGCGCCGCAATCATCATCTCGCCGCGGTAACTCCATATGGTCCTTTTCGTTAGCCGTTGCTCATTTTCGCTCAGGCCAAGCATCTCGGTTTTGGACAAGGCGTGTTGATACATCAGGCTGGTCAGAAAAATGATCACCGAGTATCCCGCATTAAAAATGGCCACACTTCTTGCCGAGTTCACTATGTCCATGTCCGTTTCCATCAGCCGCGTTGGGTCGGCCGAGATAAGAAAAATCACATAGCCAAACAGACTGTCGAAAATGAATCGAAGCGGATAAGCCACAAACAGGACCAGCAGCAGCAAGATACTGTTGAGCACAATGATCTTCGTGTCGGCGAGCCCATACCGCCTGAAGAATGTGAAATGCGCGTTCCAGATCCCAAACAGGATCGCGAAGGCCGCGGCGACGGGCACAATATTCACCAAGAACGCGATCAACTCGCCAAAATTCGACGGAGGTGCGCCTGTGAGCAGCAACATGCCAAGCGCCAAGGCGAACACAATGTCCGATAGGTTCTCGAGCCGCGTGACATTCTGCCCGCGCCACTCAAAATGTGGATCATGATCTAGATGTTTTGCGATCTCATTGCGCATGGAACTCCCCCTCTGATGCGCAGCCTAGAGGAATTCACGCAAAGAAAAACCCCGGCCGATGACCGGGGTTTGACCTGTAGAATGTGTCGATCGCTTAGAGCGCGTCAGTCAATTCTGGAACCGCGTTAAAGAGGTCTGCGACCAGGCCGTAATCAGCGACTTGGAAGATTGGTGCTTCCTCGTCTTTGTTGATCGCGACGATGATCTTAGAGTCTTTCATCCCGGCCAGGTGCTGGATCGCGCCGGAAATTCCGACCGCGATGTAAAGCTCTGGCGCAACGATTTTGCCGGTCTGGCCGACTTGGTAATCGTTTGGCGCATAGCCCGCATCAACCGCGGCGCGTGACGCACCGACAGCTGCACCGAGTTTGTCAGCCAGTGGGTTCATCAGACGCTCAAACTCTTCGGCAGAGCCAAGCGCGCGGCCACCAGAAACGATGCGTTTCGCAGCAGTCAGTTCTGGACGGTCGCTCGCAACAATCTCTTCAGAGACGAAAGTTGATTTGAACGGTCCGCCCGGAGCGTCGACAGTTTCAACGGCGGCTGAGCCACCGGTGCCTGCCGCGTCGAACGCTGTGCCGCGAACGGTCACGACTTTTTTCGCATCCGAAGACTTCACCGTCATGATCGCGTTACCGGCATAGATTGGGCGGACAAATGTGTCCTGACCTTCAATGCCGATAATGTCAGACAGCTGCATCACATCGAGCTTGGCCGCGATTCGTGGAGTCACGTTTTTGCCCATTGTGGTGGCTGGCGCGAACAGGGCGTCATAGCCGTCCATCATTGGGACGATCAGCGCTTCCATGGCTTCAGCGAGTTGCTTTTCATAAGCGTCGCCATCAGCGTGAAGCACTTTACGAACGCCGTCGATGCCAGCAGCAGCCGCAGCGACATCGCCAGCGCCTTTACCAGCAACCAGAACGTCTACATCGCCGCCAAAGGCTTTTGCTGCGGTGACGGTTTTCGCGGTCGCGTCAGACAGCGCCGCATTGTCGTGATCTGCAATTACAAGAACAGCCATTATACAGCTCCCGCAGTTTTGAGTTTTTCAACCAGAGCGGCGACGTCTTCGACTTTTTCACCCGCTTCGCGCACTGGCGGCTCGGTTACTTTGACGACGGTCAGGCGCGGCGAGATGTCGACGCCATAATCACCAGGCTCTTTCATATCGATAGGCTTTTTCTTCGCCTTCATAATGTTTGGCAGGGAGGCGTAACGTGGCTCATTCAGGCGCAAGTCTGTGGTGACAATCGCTGGGCCGTCGAGCGCAACCGTTTGCAGGCCGCCATCGACTTCGCGGGTGACATTGACTTTGCCACCATCAGCTTTGACTTCAGACGCGAACGTGCCTTGTGGCCAGCCGAGCAGGGCGCCCAGCATTTGACCGGTCTGGTTGCTATCATCGTCAATCGCTTGCTTGCCGAGAATGACCAGATCAGGGCTCTCTTCTTCGACGACTTTTGCCAGCAGTTTGGCAACGCCAAGTGGCTCAACATCGTCATCGGTTTTGATTAGAATGCCGCGATCAGCGCCCATGGCGAGCGCGGTTCGAATAGTCTCTTGCGCTTGTTGTGGTCCAACAGATACGGCGACCACTTCGGTCACGGTTCCGGCTTCTTTCATGCGAACGGCTTCTTCGACAGAAATCTCGTCGAATGGGTTCATGGACATTTTAACATTGGCCAGATCGACGCCTGTTTGATCCGATTTGACGCGGACCTTCACATTATAGTCGATGACCCGTTTGACAGGCACGAGGACCTTCATGGGCAACTCCCGAGGTTAGCTTAGGTTTTGTTGCCCCGGGAGGTAGCAGGACGAGCCAGAAACACAAGGCTTACCTTGACGTTAGGGTCAATTTGGCGCGAATTTTTGTAAGCGGTTTCTAAAATGCGGCAGGTGGAGGCAAATCATAGCCGCTAATACAGATCGCCTGAAATCGCTCTCCCATTTCTGCGGGGTCTGTGAGCTTGCGGATACCGTGATAGAGGTCATTCGCGGTGTCTGGATGGGTTTTTGCCAATTGATTGAGCCTAGCCTCCGCCCCCAACCGCAACAAAAATGCGCTTTGCGAGATCGGTCCGGACACCGTGCAGCCTGCTTTTTCGCTGAGCCTTTTCAACCGTGCAAAGTCGACATCGCAGGTCAGATCGCTTTCGCCGGGGGCAGTTAGAGGATCAATCTGTTCGCCCTTTTGGTAGGAGCGAAGCGTGTCACCAGGTGTGTCTGAGGCGGGGCCATAATCGATCAGCAGCGCACGCCCCACCGTGTGCGCGAAGAGATTGGAGAGTCCTTCAGCGAGGGTTTTGAGGCCAGGCTGCAGCTCTAGAGTATCTTCGGCTGTGTCACGGCCGATCTCTGGCGGCAAGGCGTCTGTGTTCAAGCCAAAGGTTAGCTCATTCTCGTCATTGAGGCCGATGACGCGCTCATGCCAGGTCTCGCCGACCCGCACATATTGTTGGACCGGCAGGCAATCGAGCCACTCATTCGCGATCACCAAGACCGGGGTGTCCTGCGGGATGTCTTCAAAGTGATCCAAAAAGATCGGGTCGTGATCCGCAAATCGCTCGGTCAAATGCGAACGAAGAACCGGGCTCGGTTCGAGAAAATGGAGCTGAACGGCGTCGACAAATCCCGGAACTGAGTGCGCGGCGCGCAAAGCGTCTGCCATCAGCGTGCCCCGTCCAGGACCAATCTCAACCAAGTTTAGCTGCTTGGGCGCGCCGAGCGATTGCCATTCATTTGCGAGCCAAAGCCCAATCAGTTCCCCAAAGATCTGGCTAATCTCAGGGGCGGTGATGAAGTCTTCGCCGAGGCCTGGCCGGGTCGCGTAGTAGCCATGCTGACGATCGTGCAGGCAGAGATCCATATAGGTCGCAACCGAGACCGGACCGCTCGCTTGGATCATTGCGGTGAGGCGTTGTTTTAGCGTCGTCACGTTTGCGGAGAGGTCGCGGACTTTTTGAGCGCGGCCCAGACCAGCCAAGCGCCGCCAATCCACATGGGCAGGGATAGGATTTGCCCCATGGTGATCCATTCCGGCAGCCCTGAGACGAAGGCGTCGGGTTCCCGGAACTGTTCGGAGACGGTGCGGCCAAAGGCGTAGAGTAGCAAGAAAAGTCCAGCCACCAAGCCCGGGCGCTGCAGCGCTTTAAAGCGCCAGACCAAGATGGTGAGCACGATCGCTGGGATTAAGCCTTCGAGGACCGCTTCATAGAGCTGGCTCGGATAGCGGGCGACTTCATCGCCGCGATAGACCCATTCGCCGCTTCCCCAATCATAGGCGCTTGGGGTTGAGCCGCGCACATAGCCTTCGGGGAAGATCATGCCCCAAGAGCTGCCTTCAGGGGTTGGGCGACCATAGAGCTCAGCATTGATGAAATTGGCAATCCGACCGAACAATGGCCCGAACGGTGCGACCACCCCGGCAATGTCGCCAACTGACAAGAGTGAGAGTTTGCGATGCCGGGTCACCCACAGGATCGCGATCACGACGCCAAGCAGACCGCCATGAAAGCTCATCCCGCCCTCCCAGATGCGCAACAGGCTCATCGGGTCGGATAGGGTTTGATCCCACTGATAGGGGAGTTGATAGAACAGGATATAGCCAAACCGCCCGCCCAGGATCACACCGAGGGTGACGTAGAACAGCAAATCGTCGATATCGTCTCGGTCGGCAGGGCTTTTACCGCCCCACAGGGCCGGGCGGGCGACTAAAGCGAGCGCAAGTCGCCAGCCAAGCAGCAAAGCCACAATATAGGACAAGGCATACCAGCGGATTGGAAATTTCCCGAGGCCCAAAAATCCAAGATCAATTTGGAAGATCGCCGGCGAGAATTCCGGGAAGCTCATGGCTGATATCGCTAGAAGACTCATGCGGCGGTCTTTCCTGTCGGCATTTCGTTTCCCATCTGCTAGGGACAAATGGTTATCGGTTCAAGACGCGCAAGGGAGTCGTCACATGTCTGCAAAGAGCCCCATCCTGGATGATCTCGCGGGTTTGATGACCGGCGCAATGGGCGCTGCGCGTGCCGCTGGCGAAGAAGTGAAAACCGCTGGTGAATCGCGCGTTCGCGCGATGATTGCTGATATGGATTTGGCCAGCCGTGACGAGGTCGAAGCCTTGAAGGCGATTGCGGTGCAAGCGCTTGAGCGCGTTGAAGCCCTCGAGAAGCGCTTGGAAAGCCTAGAGAAATAAAAGCGTCCACTGCTTTTTAACCAAGACTCTTGCGCGATGAGTCGGGCATGAGTAGCCTGACCCGAAGGCAAGAATGCCTGACTGATTCGGAAGGGGGAGCCCATGAGCCTGTCCGTAGATCGTTCCCAGACAATGGAAATCGATGCGCTAGAGCTTGTCGAAAGCTGCTTGACAGAAGCGGGTTGGGAATTCCAACGCGATGAGGATGATGAGACTCTTCAATGCATCGCGAACTCAAAATGGGGCGATATGGGCGGCATGTTTGCCAATCGCGCCGAGCCTCCTGCGCTCCATTTTTCGATCACCCTAGATGTAAAACCGACTGAAACGCGCCGCATGGCCATTGCCGAATTGGTGATGATGGCGAATGAGCGTCTCTGGCTCGGCCACTTTGATTATTGGGCCGAAGAGGGCGTGATCATTTTCCGCCACGCACTGCCAATGCTGGATCGGGTTGAGCCGGACACTGGCGAAGTTCGCGCGGTGATGGCGGCGGGCCTTGATGCCGTGAACATGTTCGTTCCGGCCTTTAATTTCGTTATCTGGGCCGGCAAGACCCCGCGCGAAGCGCTCGAGGCGGCCCTGTTCGAAACTGCTGGCGAAGCTTAAGCGGCTCGGCTAAACCCCTCGTCCTGACCGTCAATGACGAGGACGCGCATGACAGATACACATATCACGCTGATTGGCGCTGGCCGCATGGGCTCGGCCCTTGCAGGCGGCTGGCTTAAGGCAGGATTGCGAGGCAATATTGATATTGTCGATCCCGCGCCAGCACCCATTGTCCAGGCTTGGGGCAGCGATGGTAGTGTTCGTTTAAACCCCGATCGCGAACCCGCTGAGATGCTAGTGGTGGCCGTGAAACCGCAAATGTTTGGATCCTTGGCGGATGAAATCGCGGCGCGGGTTGGACCAGATACGCACATCCTATCGATCATGGCGGGCGTCACCTTGGCGACGCTTGAAGCCAAGCTCGGAACCACCAATGTCGCGCGCGCGATGCCCAATACGCCGGGCTTGGTGGGTAAAGGCGTCACTATCTTATGTACCAAGCCTGAAACATCTTCAGATGCGGTTGATGGCCTAAAAGCTCTACTCGCGCCGCTTGGCGAAGTGGAGGGGCCAATCGGTGAAGACTTGCTGCCCGCGGCGACGGCGGTGTCCGGCTGCGGCCCGGCTTATGGGTTCCTACTGGCTGAAGTGATGGCTGCCGCTGGCGCCGCCCATGGGCTCGACCCTGCGCTCGCTATGCGTCTCGCCCGTAAGACTGTGGAAGGAGCGGGAGCTCTGATGGAGGGCTCCGAAGAGGAGGCCGCGACCTTGCGCAAGAATGTCACCTCGCCGAACGGAGTGACGCAGGCGGCGCTGGAAGTCTTGATGTCGCCCGAGGCGATGCCATCTGTATTTGAGAAAGCGGTCGGTGCCGCCATCGCGCGTGATATTGCCCTCTCAAAGGAGACCGAATGAGCCGAGATGAAATCATCGAGACCGGCGTACAGGCAGCGCTCAAGCTGGCCGAGACCGGAAAGTGGGGCGATCTCACGCTCGCGGAAATCGCGCAGGAAGCAGGGCTCACTCTGAAAGACTTTCATGGTGTCGCCGATAAGGATGATCTCTCCGCAGCGGTTGAACGCATCTTCGATGCAGGGATGAGCGAAGGCTCCATCGACGAGGATGAGACCGCGCGGACGCGCCTGTTCGATGTCATCATGCTCCGGTTCGAAACCATGGAAGAGGTTCGCGATGGCGCGATGTCCTATTTGCGCTGGCGAGACAGGTCGATTGATGGCCTTGCCTTGCGGCTTCAGGCGCGCGCGCAAACGGCGAAATGGGCGCTGGCTTGCGCTGGCCTAGACGGGGCGAGCCGCATCCCGCGCGGGGTCCAAATCACGGCGTTGGCTTGGGCGATTGCACAGGCGGAACGCGCTTGGCGCCAAGAAACCAGTGCTGACCTTAGTCGCACCATGGCTGCTTTGGATTCCGAGCTGATCAAGATCGAAGAGCGCGCCGCGTGGATCAAAAATCGCGGACGCAAACAGAAGCCGGCCGAGCCTGAACAGGACGAGGCCTAATAAGGCAGTCTCAAACGCACGCGTAGGCCGCCCAGCGGACTATCTTCAAGGCGAATGTCGCCGCCATGTAGGCGCGCGAAATCTCGCGCCAGCGTCAGCCCCAGACCTGTTCCAGCAACATTTTGCGATCGCCCATCATCTAGTCTGTGGAATGGACGAAACGCGTCTTCGCGCTGGTCTTCGGCAATGCCAGGGCCATTATCATCTAACAGAATCTCAGCCATGCGCGGGCCTTTGACCAGCCGCACCTCGCAGCGTGTGCCGTAGCCGACGCCATTGGTCATCAGATTGGTCAGCGTGCGGGTCAGCGCCATCGGGCGCACGGTCACGGAGATCTCTCCAGCTTCGACCACTTCTGCACCGTCGATCCGTTCGGCCACAGTGCGGGTGATATGATCAAGCCGCAGCGCCTCGGCCCGTTCGCCTTCCTCGCCGCTGGCAAAGGCAAGATATTCATCGAGCATCTTCGACATGTCTTCGAGATCGGTCCGGGCGCCGGTGATTTCTTCGGTCTGTTCGAGCATTGCGAGCTGGAGCTTCAGCCGCGTGAGCGGAGTCCGCAGATCATGGCTGACCCCAGCGAGCATCGCCGTGCGCTGATCCGTGAAGGCCATCAGGCGGGAGCGCATATCGGTGACAGCGCGCGCCGCATCTCTAATCTCGGTGGCGCCGCTGGGGCGAAAGCCTGGCATATCACGGCCGCGCCCAAACGCTTTTGCCGCTTCGGTGAGACGCAAAATGGACCGCACTTGATTGCGCAAGAATGCAAAAGCGAGCGCTAACATGATGACTGCGCCGAGTAAGACCCAAACGATTGTAAAATGCGTGTTGGCGGCGAGAGCCCGTTTGCGATCAATCAACACTCGTACTGTGCCGGTCTCCGCTTCCGTACGGAAGTCGAGGACACGGCCTGTTTGTACTGTCCGCACCTCGAATGATTGACTTGTAACCGACGCCAACTGACCGCGCAGCACCTTATCATAACTGAATCGCTCACGCGCAGCTTCTGGCCATTGCATTTTCCCGGGATGGTCGCAGTCGAACATCAGGCCGAGCTGATTTTCGACGAGTGTTTCCCGCCTTTGATCATGATCTGCCGCCGCGCAGATATCGACGATCAGGCCGACTTCACGGGCAATCGATTGCGAGAGTTTTTCATTCACCTCGCTAATGTGTTCTTGATAATAATAGAGCGAAAAGATCGCAAAAATGGCAATTACCGGCAGCGCGACCAATGCAGCGAGGCGCGCATAGAGGCCGCGGGGCGTGTAATCTCTAAGTCGAAAGCCGCTCATCTCGTCACGCATCCAAAACCAGCATCATATTGGTGCGATCCTTATGCACAATCTTGTATCCCTGTTCGAGCAAGAGGGCCTCACAATCGCGTTCCCAGCGATGCGCATGACAGGCCTCCATAACCACGGCTTTGGGATGCAGCTCTTTCGACGCTTGTGCAAAAAACGGAAACAGGACGCCATCTTCAAAGCCTTCGACATCGATTTTGAGCAGATCAAGTTTTTGGGCGCCGGATTGGTTCAACAGCTTTAACATCGGAATGACCGGAACCTCGATCGTCGGATCACCGGCTTTCACACGTGCCGAGGCTTGGCCAGCACTTTCGGGCGTTGAAATCGTCAGTGTGCCCACTGCGTCACCGCCGACGGCGGTTTGATTCAGGGATAGGGTCAATCGCTCAGCAAGGTGAGGATTGAGCGCGAAATTTGTCTTCAGACGCTCATACATAGCGGGTTGCGGCTCGGCGGCGATCAGCGTCCCCGTATTCATCAAAGATGCGACATACAGGCTGAACACGCCAGCATTGCCGCCAATGTCGAGGAACGTGCCGCCAGCGCGCGGCATGTGCGACCGGCAAAATGCATACTCTTCGCGCGCATAGCGTTTGGGGCTGAGCAAGGCTTTGACTTCAGAATTATTTCCTGTGTGATGCAGTCTGGCTTGGCCGCCATAGAGGCTGACATCCAAAGGGTGGCCCGGATTGAGCGCACGCACGCTTTTCGCCATGAGCTTGCGCAGGCCGCCTCGACCGAACGGGGTATGGCGCGAAAGGCCAATCAGCGTGCTTGAAAGCGGTCCAGGTCGAAAAGTCTGGGCGGGATGATCCATTCGTTCTTTATAGGTTTAATGCCTCGATTTGGGTAGATCCGCGCTCAGTCGGGATCATCTGCGAAAATCGTTTCAGCGATGGCTCATGCCCCGAACCCACCAGCTGAATCAATCGCCGGGGCGTCTCAACCCTGTTCAATGGCGCGATAAGAAGGCGATGCGCAAAACCCTTTCTCAATGACGAGATCATTCAGCTGTCCGGTTAGCCGCCGGTTTTTTCCAAGGCTCGCTGAAACGCGGGTCTTGCAGTATTGCGAGCTAAATAGGCAGCGAGGTTTGGATAGGGTCCAATTTCACCCAGCCGTTCAGCCATTTGCGCGATATACGTCGTGCCAATGTCGGGCGCTGTGAACCGATCGCCCATAACGAACTCACGGTCGGCCAAGCGCGCTTCAAGATAACCAAGTTGCAACGCAACCTCGCCAGAGGCGAACATGTCGAAGACTGGCGGCTTATCTTCCATACGGCTGAGCAGCAGCTTCATCAGCAGCGGCGCAAAAGCGGAGGCTTCTGAATACATCAGCCATTGGTTCCATTCGCCTTTGGCTTTCAGGTCGCCTTCCGGTGGGCCGAGCTTGTTCTCCGGATCGAACTTCTCCAGCAAATAGAGCGCGATGGCGCCAGATTCTGCGAGGATGAAGCCGTCATCCTCAATCACCGGCGATTTGCCGAGCGGATGAGCGTTTTTCAATTCCGGGGGCGCGCGGCCCATTTCGTTGCGAATATAGATTTCGAGCTCATAAGGTGCGCCGAGCTCTTCAAGCAGCCATACCGTGAAAACGGAGCGCCCAACGCGAAGGTGGTGAACTTTTAGCATAGAGAGCCCCTTTGATTGTACTCTGTTTAGTCTGGCATCAGGCGATAACCGATACCTCGTACTGTTTGGATGTGAATGGGGTTCCTCGGGTCAGGTTCGATTTTCTTTCTGAGCCGCGTCACCTGGACGTCGATGCTGCGCTCAGTACCGTTCGATGTTTGTGCGGCGAGCGCTTCTCGCGATACGGGTTCGCCCGGGTTTTTCGACAAGATGGACAGCAATTGATGCTCGCTATCGGTTAGGCGAATATTCCCGCTCGGGCCGGTCAACAGACCCTTCATTGGGTCGAAGACCAGGCCCGACATTTCAATCTCGCTTGGCGGCGGGGGGACATGGCTTCGCTTCAGAATGGCTGCGGTGCGCAACGCCAATTCTTCCGGTTCGAACGGCTTGGGCAGATAATCATCGGCGCCGAGCCGCAAACCTTCGATCCGGTCACTGGCTTGCCCGCGAGCCGTGAGCAACAAGACCGGCGTTTCATTGCCCTCGTCGCGCAGGGCTTTAAGCAGGCTGAGCCCGTCTTCGCCCGGCATCATGATGTCAAAAATCGCGAGATCGAAGCTAAAGGTTTGGAACAATTTCCGCGCCGCGGTGGCCTCGGAAGCAGTGGTCACCGAATGGCCTTGGCGCGTCAGATATTGCTTCAACAATTCACGGATCCGGTCATCATCATCGACCACAAGAAGATGCGTTTCTCTGCTCATAATAGCGCCTCCAACACCATACGGACCCCGCCCACGGCGCCGGAGCCGGCGCTGCGATAGGCGTGTCGAAGCCGGTCGCGCATCGCGATGGTTGCGGGATCGGTGACGCGTTTGCCTTCATAGGTCAAAAACAATTGCCGCGTGCGCCGATCGCCTTGTGCAGATTGCCGACGCTCAATCAAGCCCCGTTTTTCGAGATCTGCGATGATACGGGCAAATGTTGGGGTGGTTGCGTCCAATTGTTCGCGAAGGGCATTCACCGTGTGACCGGGCTGAAAGCGCACGGTTACCAGCACACGCGCTGCTAGAACGGGAAGCGAAAAGTCACGTGCAATGTCGCCCGCCGCTTTCATCAGAGCGCGCTCTCCGGCCAAGAGCAATGCAATTCCGTAATCCAGCTCTTCGTCTCTTAAGAAGAGTCGGGGGTCGAATCCGGGGGCATTCGCGCGTATTTGGTTGACATCCACCATAGTGATCTGAGAATGCCCGTGAATTGGGTAAAAGTGCAAGACAGGAAAAGAGAATGGCAGACCAAGCCTATGATGATCGTGACGGCTATATCTGGATGGACGGGCAGTTCGTCCCATGGCGCGACACGAAAGTCCACGTGCTGACCCATGCAATGCATTATGCCTCATGTGTGTTCGAGGGCGAGCGTGCTTATGGCGGTGTGATCTATGCCTCACGTCGGCACTCTGAGCGGTTAGCGAACTCTGCCAAGATTATGGGCTTTGAGCTGCCGGTGTCGGTTGATGAGCTCGAAGCGATCAAAGCCGAGACGTTGGCAAAGTCCGGCTTGGAAAATGCCTATGTCCGCGCCTTTGCTTGGCGCGGCAGCGAAATGATGGGCGTTTCCGCGCAAAGTAATTCCATCCACTTGGCGGTCGCCGTTTGGGCCTGGGGCGACTATTTCGCCGATAAGATGAAAGGCATCCGGATGACGCATGCGATGTATCGTCGTCCAGACCCGCTCACGGCGCCATGTCATGCGAAAGCCGCGGGTCTCTACATGATTTGTACGCTGTCCAAGCATGCGGCAGAGAATGAAGGTTATGCGGATGCACTGATGCTCGACTATCGCGGCCAAGTCGCAGAAGCGACAGGCGCGAATATCTTTTTCATGCGCGATGGCGCATTGCATACGCCGACGGCCGATTGTTTCCTCAATGGCATCACCCGCCAGACGGCAATTAAGCTGGCCAAAGCGCGCCAGATTGAAGTCATCGAGCGGGCCATCATGCCAGATGAGCTCTCGACTTTTGATGAATGTTTCATCACGGGGTCAGCTGCCGAGATCACCCCAGTGGCTGAGATTGGTGAGCACACCTATAAACCGGGAAATGCGTCGGAAGCTCTGGTCAATGATTATGCTGACCTGGTTTATCGGCGGATTGAGATGCCGGACTAAGAACCCATTTTTGTGGTTCATTTGAGCACAGAAAAAGGCCGGATCAGATGATCCGGCCTTTCCTTATTGTCGATGATGACGCGCTTATGTGCCGTCAAAGATGTCCCAAGTGAAGCGAACACCGATGGATCGTGGTGCACCAACAAAGGCACCATGTGATCTAACATTCGCGCCATTGACCGTCTGGTTAGACAGCGGTGTGGTCCGAATACCTGTTTCATTATACTCATCAAACAGGTTGTTCGCGAACAGAGTCGCTCTCCACGTGTCGGCATCGTAAACGACTGAAGCATTCGCCACACGAACAGGCTTCAGGATCACGCCTTCGCCTTTGCTTGCAGTTCGCGTCAAGACATCTCCTTGCCACGAATAACCAAAGTTAAAGGCCAAGTCTCTGCCATTGGCGAGTGGGTGATTGTATGTGCCAAAGAAAGAGAATTGATGCTCTGGTGCACCGGGCAACTGATCTCCGGCGAGACCGTCGATAAACGCAGATCCAAATCCTGGAGGGTTAATCGTCCGGATAAGAGACGGTACGTCTGCCGTCAGTTCTGCTCTGATGTTGCTGTAGCTGCCGCGCAAGCTGAAATACTCGCTCGGACGCCAGTTACCAGAAATCTCAACACCCCGAGTCTCAGCGCCGTCGGCATTGATGGTGATCGGAATATTCGCGTTCACCGTCGCCGAACCAAGCTGAGCACCGTCCCATTCGATCAAATAGGCCGCGGCATTCAGGTCCAGAGTGCCATCAAGGATGGTGCTTTTGAACCCGAGCTCATAGTTGGCCGTCGTATCGGGACCGAACTGTGTTTCATCACGAGTTGAAACCCCACGAGAGCCGTCAGCTTCGAGGAACTCTTGTCCAGGTGCGAGGGCACAAGCGCCTTGTTGAACCGATGCATCCGGTCCGAGATCAGGACAAGGTGCGGTACCGTTACGGCCACCAATCCGATAGCCTTCACTATAGGTGAAGTAGACCAGAACATCGTCGGTCACGTCATAAGACGTGTTGAACTTGAACAGTTCACCGCTGCGAGACTGCGCCAGTGCCGGATCGTAGGGCGTATCCTTGATTTCGCCCAATGACTGCGCAACAAAAGTTGGGTCGAATAGCGGGAAGGACTGGGTTGAGAATGACTGCACATCATACTCATAGTACCGTGCCCCGAAATTCACCGACCAACGATCGGTGATGTCATAGCCAATTTCCCCGAAAAACGCGATTTCTTCGGTTTCATCGTTGCCGATCGAGAAATATTCGAGCGCGTCTGGACGATCAAATCCGGCGAACTCAGGATAACCTGGAGTAAACTCGGATGAAGAGCCCCATTCGCGGAGATTGTTATAGAAACCGCCGACGATCCAATTAAACGGGCCGTCATGAGTCGAAACCAATCGAGCTTCTTGGTTGATCCGCTCCGCACGACCTTCTTCAAACGTAAACGCCGTGAATGTCGGGAATGATTCATAGCTATACTCGAGCGTGATCAAAAGATCGGTTTGATCGCGTTGTCCCTTATCCTCAAACCGGCTGAAACCAGTCGCAGAGGTGAGTTCAGCAAATCCGAGATCGGCTGTTACTTCCAGCGCGAGCAAGTCGTTGGTGATCTCGTTTGGTTCGACAACCCGCAGACCTGATTCATAGCGACCAGCTGGTACGGTTGAACGCAGGCTAGAGAACTGACGTCCACCAATATCAGCGTTCTGATAATAGTATGTGAGTGTGCCATCGAGCCATTCAGTTGGCGCCCAGCGCGCGGCGATACGACCGGAGAGGGTCTCTTCGCTGTTCACGTCTTTTTGTGGATTGAAGTTAGCAGCGAGTGCAGCTGGGTCTGAGAAGTCCGGGTCTGGATCAGACACACCGATTTGTTGGACCACAAACGGATAATCGATGAAACCGCTATCGTCTTCTAGATCCAGTGAACCGCGAATAGCAAAATTATCGCCCAATGCTTTGTTGAAGGTAAAGCCAGCCTCATAGCTGAAATCATCAGCCTTGCTGTATTGAGAGATTTCTGAGCGAACACTAAACAGGTCGCCATTGAAATCGGGTTTGTTCGGAATGTAACGGATGGCGCCGCCAAGCGTACCCGCACCGTACAGAGTCCCTTGTGGCCCAAGCAGAACTTCGACCCGTTGTAGGTCATTCAGTTTCAGGTCAACAAAGACTGGAATTTCGCCAAGATAGGTGGCAACTGTGCCGCCGCCATCATTGTTGCCGTCACCTGAGCCGAGCGGCTCAGCGTTCAAGCCTCGAACGATGATAGGGTTGCCCTGACGGCCGCCATTATCAACTACGTTAATCCCGGGAACAAAGGCGAGCGTATCAGCGAGTTCGTCAAAACCCTGCTCTTCAATCTGAGCTTCGCCAACCGCGGCAATGTTCAAAGGAATGTCCTGAACGCCTTCGGCGCGGCGGGTTGCTGTAACAATTACGGTATCAGCGCGTAACTCGTCTGGTTCGCCATCATCTTGGGCGATCGCAGGCGCTGCGAAGATTAGTCCAGAAGATGCTAACGCCAGCATGCTCCCAGAAACTAAAAAGCGATTCTTTTGACTCATATTGTCCTCCAAATAGATTATCGCAGTGTCTTAGTAGTACTCTCTCCATGTATCAGTTCACTCAGCTTCCTGAGATCTCAAAGCGCCTGTGACAGTTTTCACCGCGCAAGAATGGATTTTCTCCGCGATTGATGCATTTTTGCCTCATTTTTCAGCATCAGGCCGGTTTTCAGAGACAGCCTTGGAGATAGAAACAAGCATGTCAGTGTCCCAACTCCTGGAAGAGGCGCAAAAGCTATTAGCGCAAAAGGCTTATCGCGACGCCCATGCGCGATGCCTGACAGTTCTGCAACAAGACCCCAAAAACCATCTCGCTTACTATCTGCTCGGCATTCTGACCGCAGACCATGCCAACCACGCGAAAGCCGTAGAGCTGTTCGATCGCGCGCTGGGATTTGCGCCTGATCACGCGCCCTCGCACGCTCAAAAAGCGCGAAACTTACTGACGCTGAACCAACGTGAAGCTGCATTGGATGCGGTGAAACAAGCGTCGCTAATAAAAGATCTCACGCCATTTACATTGGATACGCTTGGCGTCGTGCTTTCTCGCGCCGGACGCCACGAAGAAGCGATTCCATTCTATCAGAAAGCCGTGGCAGGGGCGCCGAACCAGCCTGAATATTTCTACAATTATGGTGCAGCGCTTCAATTCATTGGCAAGATGGAGGAGGCACGAGAAGCCTATAGTAAAGTGATCGCGCTCGATCCTTTGGATGCCCGCGCCCGCGCCGCGATGGTAACGATCACGAAACAGACAGCTGACGAAAACGATATCGCTGAGCTCGAAGCTTTGTTTCCGCGGTTCAGCCAAGACGCCAATGCAAGTCTGAATATCGGGCACGCCATTGCAAAGGCGTATGAGGATCTCCAGGACGGGGCGAACGCCCTTATTTGGCTTGAAAAAGCGAAGGTCAAAAAACGCCAAGAGCTCAACTATGATCCAAGCTTTGACGCGCGGGTCTTCGAACAGGCTTGTGCCTTGGCGGGAGACCTCCCGATTGCTGCGCCTGACGCGCCGGGTCCTATTTTTATTGTCGGAATGCCGCGGACAGGCACCACTCTGGTCGATCGAATTCTCTCAAGCCATAGTCAGGTGTCTCCGGCGGGTGAGCTAACCGACTTCGGGCTGCTCTTGAAACAGCAGGTCAAAAGTCCTGGGCCGTTCGTGCTGGACGGACCAACCCTAGCGGCGGGTAAGTCCGCGCCGCTTGAGGAGCTTGGGGCGGCATACATTCGCCGGGTGCGTGAGACGGTTGGAATCGAAACACCAATCTTTACCGACAAGATGCCATTGAACGTGGTTTATGCGCCATTGATCTTAAAGGCGATCCCAAACGCGCGGGTCATCTGTTTGTTGCGGCATCCTGCCGATACCGTACTCAGCAATTATCGCCAGCTCTTCGCGACCTCGTTTTCATATTACAATTATGCCTATGATCTTGAAGCAACGGCGCGCTATTTTACCTGGTTTAAGCATATGGTGGAGCAGTTTGAGAATGCGCTTCCCAATACGCGGTTCACAACGGTTCGCTACGAATCTGTGGTTGCAGATATCGATACTGAAACCCGCCGATTGCTCGATTTTTGCGGCTTGCCATTTGAGCAGGCTTGTATCGATTTTCACACCAATCGGGCACCGGTTGCCACGGCAAGTTCTGCACAAGTGCGTCAGCCTTTGTACACGAGTTCGCTGGCCCGTTGGAAACGCTACCGGCCAGGGATCGACCCGGCCTTAAACATTCTGGTTGAGGCCGGCTGTATGGATGCAACTGAGCTTATCGATTGATCTCGTTCAAATAAACCACGCCACCTTTCATGACGAAATCAACGTCTTGGAGCTCTGCGATATCGGAGAGCGGATCACCGTCTACCGCGATCATATCTGCGGCTTTGCCAATTGTGATCGAGCCAATTTCATCTTCCAAGCCAAACAGGGTCGCATTGCTGATGGTGGCGGTTTGGATCGCTTGCATCGGGCTCATGCCCCATTCGACCATTTTCGGGAACTGGCGCGCATTGGTGCCGTGCGGATAGACGCCCGCATCGCTGCCAAAGGCCATATTGGCGCCCGCTTCGACCGCAGCCTGGAACCGTTCCCGTTGGAGCCGGCCGACCATACGTTCTTTGGCGAGTGACTCTTCCAAAATTCCAGCGGCTTCGCCTTCGGACAGGATATAGTCAGAGACATAAATATCCATGGACAGATAGGTGCCTTGCTCAATTGCGAGCGCGATACCTTCATCGGTGATCATGCTGGCATGCTCGACTGAGTCGACCCCGGCCTCGAGCGCAGATTGAATGCCGCGCGGGCCGTGGGCATGGACCGCAACTTTCAGGTCCAGCAATCTGGCTTCATCAACAATCGCCTTCATTTCTTCGAGCGAGTATTGCTGAGCGTTGATTGACGTATTGGGCGAGAGCACGCCGCCGGTGCCGCAAAACTTAATCACCCGGGCGCCATACTTTTTGTTCTCGCGGACTTTCTGACGGACTTCCCAAGGTCCATCTGCGCGGCCCCCGGTTTTGCGTTGGGCCTCATAAGGAAGCAAAGTGGCATCGCCGCAATGGCCCCCTGTAATCCCAATCGATTGGCCCGCGCCGATAATGCGCGGCCCGATAATTTCACCCTCATTGATGGCTTTCATCAGATCGATATCGGTGAAGCCCGCCGCGCCGAGATTTCGCACCGTGGTGAATCCTGCGAGGAGCGTCGTTTTCGCGTTGACCACACCGCTAATGGCGCCGCGCGCGGTGGACCGGGTCAGGCGGCGGAAGCCATGCACGTTGGCGCCGGAGGTCAGGTGGACATGGCTATCTGAGAGCCCTGGCATCAAGGTGGCGCCAGACAGATCAATCTCGGTCCACTCGCCGTCGGGCAAACGACGTTCAGAGCCGATATAGGTGATTAGGCCGTCCTGCACCGCAACGACTTGGCCGCGGACTTTCTTGCCGTCGATGACATCAATGATGTCGGCGCCTTTAATGACGGTTCCGGTTTCGGCAGCCGCAAAGCCAGCGGCAATAACTGTCCCAGCAAGGGCAGTGAGGAATCGCTTGAAAATCATGATGAGCTCCCAATCTCAACGTCGATCTATTGTTGGCTTAAGGCATAGACTGACCGCCTAATTTGGCAACGCTTGCCGCGAGAAATCCTCTAGATCGACTCGATCATTTCGGGGTCTGATGATTTTTGATCCATCATTTATTGAAAAGGCGAAGAGAAAAGTGGCGCTTCGGGGAGGATTCGAACCCCCGACCCCTTGGTTCGTAGCCAAGTACTCTATCCAACTGAGCTACCGAAGCGCGGAAGCGGGACACATACTCTCGGCCCCACGTGATGGCAACACCTGATATCAGGAAATTACTGCGCTTCGTAAACGCCGCGCGCAACCGCTCTGGCCAGCGTGTTTGCCGCAAGTTCGCCGAGGCGGGCCAAACTCAAAGCATCTGGGTCTGGAAGTGGCCTTTGGGCGGTTGAAATAACGAAGACAACATCGCCATCAAATGGTGCAAAGACGGGGCGTATGGCGCGGGCAAATCCGGCGAGCGCCATTTGCGCCACCCGGTGCGCTTGGCCAGACGTGAGGGCGATATCAGTGGCGATGCAACCAATCGTGGTGTTCTCGCCCAGCTGCGGGTTCTGTTTTGCCGGGCCCCAATCTTCTGCGTCGGCGCGATAGGTGGCAGGCGGCCGTGCGCCACCAAACTCGCCATTGATCTCGTAAGGCCAGGCCCAAAACGCGTCTGTGCCCGGCATAAACACTGAGCCAAAGCAATTGACTGCCGTGATCGCGCCGACGCTCATACCGTCTTCGGTGACAATCGAAGCGGAGCCTAGACCGCCGCGAAACTGACCGGCTTGCGCGCCAAAGCCTGCGCCGGACGGGCCAAGCTCGAAAGGGCCGGGAACGGCAGCCTCGAAGGCAGCGCGTCCGAGGTTTTGATAAGGCGGCTGATCGCCCCAGGATTTGTCACCCCCATTTGCGAGATCGTAGAGAATGGCGGCAGGGACGATTGGCGTTTTCGGAACACCTGGGCGGTCGACCAGGCCAAATCCGCGGCCTTGTGCGCCGAGGGCGGCGGCGACGCCATCCCCGGCAGCGAGTCCATAAGCGCTGCCGCCTGACAGGACGATCGCGTCGACATGATCCACCAATTTGTCAGCGAGCAATAAGTCCGTCTCGCGTGTCCCTGGGCCGCCGCCCGCAACCGCAGCTGCGCCGACGCTGGGCGTGTCGCAAACTATAACAGATGTTCCTGTCTTCGCGGCCGCGTCATGCGCATTGCCTACGCGAATTCCAGCAATATCCGTGATCAGATTGTTTTTACCCGGCTGGGACATTGAAATCTCTTTCCTGTCATTCGCTTACGCTCTACGGTGAGGATCAGAAATCGCCAAGTCGGAGCGCCATCGAATGTCAGTAAAAACTATCCTTCTCGCCGGAGCGTCAGCTCTTTTTATCGCGGCCTGTCAGCCGCAAGAGGCAGAGATTGAGATTGAAGCGCCTCCGGTCCCGCCGGTTGAAGAGACGAGTGCGGACTGGACCAAAGGCGCGATGGTGGCAGCCGCCGATCCCCGTGCGGTTGAAGCTGGCCTGGAAGTCTTGCGCAATGGCGGCCATGCGGTGGATGCCGCGATTGCGGTTCATACGGTGCTGGGGCTTGTAGAGCCGCAATCGTCTGGCATTGGCGGCGGCGCCTTCATGGTGGTTTATGACCGGGCCAGCGGCGAGACGGTTGTCTATGACGGACGCGAGACCGCACCGTCAGCGGCAGATGAAAATCTTTTCATCGAGAATGGCGAAGTGCTCGGCTTTTTGGAAGCTTGGCAATCCGGAAAGTCTGCTGGTGTTCCCGGCGCGATCGCGCTTTATAAAACCGCACATGATGCCCATGGTAAGATGGATTGGGCGTCAAACTTTGACTCTGCCATCGCGCTTGCGGAGAACGGGTTTGAAGTCAGTCCGCGCTTAGCGAATACGCTGGCCAGTGACCGTTTGCGGATGTTCACGCGCATCGATGATCATCCGGTCAGCGCCGCCTATTTCTATCCCGACGGCGAACCGCTTGCTGAGGGCTTTGTCAGGGACAATCCGGATTATGCCGAAACGCTCCGCCGGGTGGCGACTGAGGGCACTGACGCATTTTATAAAGGCGAAATTCCTGAAGCCATCGTCGCAACGCTTGCCGAAGAGCCGCGTCCAGGTTCTCTGAGCGTTGAGGACATTGAATCCTACGAAGTGAAAACCCGCCCCCCGCTGTGTGGGGACTGGCGCGAATATAAGATTTGCTCGGCGCCGCCGCCAAGCTCAGGCGGGATCACTCAAAATGCGATTACCGGCCTGTATGACCGCTTGCTACCAGAGGGCGCGACAGAGCCTGAGCAATTCTTGCGCGCCTTTGTTGACGCTCAGCGCCTCGCTTATGCGGACCGCGATCACTATGTTGCCGATGCTGATTTTGTCCAAGTTCCGTCAGCCGACCTGATCAATCCGACCTATCTCGACGTGCGGGCGACGGAAGTGTTTGAACCGGGCGCAACCCCGACCCCCGGCGATCCTGGTGTCGCATTGGGTGGCAATCCAATGGTCGGCATGTGGGGCCAAGACCCAACCGAAGACGCGCCCGGCACAACGCATTTGTCGATCATTGATGGCGAAGGCAATGCGGTTTCGATGACAGCGACGGTTGAAGCGGCGTTCGGAAACTCGCGCATGGTGAACGGGTTCTTGCTGAATAATGAGCTGACCGATTTTGCCAGAGAACCGCGCAAATCAAATCTGCCTGTTGCGAACGCGCCGGGGCCAAAAAAACGTCCGCGTAGTTCCATGTCGCCGACGATTATCTTTGACCAAGCCGGCGACGTGAAAATGGTCACCGGCTCGCCAGGCGGTAATTCGATCGTTGCTTATACGGCGAAATCCATTCTTGGGGTGTTGGCCTGGGATCACACGCCGCAAGAGGCGGTCGCCTTGCCGAACATCATCGCTCGTGGCGAAAGTGTTGGCGTCGAAGTTGATCGTGAAGGCGGCCAAGAAGTGGCCGATGAGCTTAAGGCGGCGGGCTATAATGTTGAGGAACGGCGCGGCGAGAATAGTGGTCTGCACGTGATCTTGGTGACCGAAGACGGGCTGCTCGGCGGGGCTGATCCACGTCGTGAAGGGGTGGCACGGTCGCCTGACGAGTAAGGCGAGCCTTTAAAATTTTTGGCGGGTCTAGAACGGATCAAGCCGCGCGTGCGATAACGGCTTGAACTATAGAAGATGGGAAGTGAGACGTGGGCATTTTTAGAATAGTTGCGGGCCTATTTTTGGCGACCAGTTTGGCGATGGGCGCACATGCGCAAGCCTATCCAGAAACCAATTATGATGGCGACGTTCCTACCTTGCCGGAAGTGGTCGGGCATGAACATGGCGGGATGATTTCGTCGGCTGCGGACATCACCAAATTTCTGCGCGCTTTGGCCGATCATGCCCCCGATCGGATGCAGGTCCGCCCTTATGGCGAGACCTGGCAAGGCCGAGAATTGGTCTATGCGGTAATCTCATCGCCGGAGAATATGGCGCGGCTCGAGTCTATTCAGGCTGATCTCTCAACACTAGCGACTGGAGAGACCCTGGCGGCTGAGACGCTCGAAGCGACGCCCGCCGTGGTTTGGCTGTCTTATGGTGTCCATGGCGATGAAATCACGCCGCCCGATAGCGCACTGTTCATGGCGTACCATCTGATCGCGGCAGAAAATGACGCCCTGGTCGATACGGTTCTGGCCAATTCGATCATCATTATTGATCCGAGCCAAAATCCGGACGGCCGGGACCGGTTCGTGCATAGTTTTGCATCCGCGCTGGGTCTCAAGCCGAGAGCCGACCGGTTCGCAGCCGAGCATGATCAGCCTTGGCCACGCGGGCGCTATAATCACTATTTGTTTGATCTAAACCGCGACTGGTTCGCGATGACGCAGCCCGAAACTCGGGGCAAAATTGATGCGGTCATGCAATGGCATCCAGTGATCTATGTCGACAGCCATGAGATGGGCGGTGATAGCACCTATTATTTCCCGCCCGCGGCGCGCCCGTACAATCCGAACATCACCGACTCGCAGCTCGGGCGTCAGACTCAGCTGGGACGCAATATGGCGAGCTGGTTCGACCGCTTTGGCGTCGACTATTTTACCCGCGAAGTGTTTGACGCGTTTTATCCCGGCTATGGCGATATGTGGCCAACATTGAATGGCGCAATTGCGATGACATTTGAGCAGGCCTCCCCGCGTGGGCTCATCTTCGCGCGCTCGGATGGAACGCTGCTGACCTATGCCGAAGGCGTGCGCAATAATGTGCTGACATCGCTCGCGACTTTGGAAATCGTCGCCCGTAACAAGAATGCGTTCTTGACCGATTACGCTGAGTTCCGCCGCACCGCGATCGATGAGGCATCCGGTGCGAGCGATCGCTATATCGTCTTGAATCTGGCATCTTCTCGATATGAAGCCGAAGCCATGGGACGCCGACTGGCCCAGCAGGGGATTGCCGTTCAACGCGTCCCCGCCGGCAGCGAGCAATGCCGCGTCAGCTATCCCGACGGCGCGCTGATTATTGATATGGCTCAGCCGCAAGGGCGCCTGATCAAAACGCTCCTAAGCCAGTCGACGCCTTTGGCGCCCGAATTTATCGCCGAGCAAGAAAGCCGTCGTGAACGCGGGCTCAATCATGAGCTTTATGATGTCACCGCCTGGTCCCTGCCGCTTATGGATGGGGTCGATCGAGTTCAGTGTCGGCGCGTAGATCTCTCTGCAGCGACTCCCGTGTCGGCGACAGACCCTATCCCGGCGATTACGTCGGGCACAGGACAATACGGCTATGTGGTCCCGTGGACGGATGGCGGCCAAGCGCGGCTTGTCATTGCCGCTCTGAAAGCGGGGTTGCAGGGCAAGACCACGGATCGAGCCTTTGTTCAAAACGGCCGGACCTTTCCATCAGGCAGCGTGGTGTTCTCAATCGCGGACAATTCGTCTGAACTTGGACGGGATCTTACCGCCCTGAGCCAAAAGATCGGCGCGGAAATCGTCCCAATGGCAAATAGCTGGGTTGAGGATGGCCCGAATTTTGGCAGCTCGGCCTTCGCCGCATTGAGCATGCCGGAAGTTGCGATCGCCTGGGGCAATGGCACCAGCCCGACTTCAGCGGGTAATTCTCGGTTTGTGTTGGAACATCAGCTTGGCGTGCCGGTGACCCCGATCCGCGTCTCGGCGCTCGCCCATGCTGACCTGTCAGCTTATGATGTGTTGATCATTCCGGACACGTATGGCGGCTTGGTCGCGCAAATGGGGTCCGCAGAGCCGCTCAAAGAATTTGTCAAAGAAGGCGGCGTGTTGATCGCGTTCTCAACCGGGGTAAGCGAAATCGCAGCCAAGGAGGTTGGTTTATTGTCGACCCAGTTAGAGCTTGCGACAAGTGATGGGGCGGCTGCAGACGAGTCTGATAATGGCCGCGTGCCGGGGATCAATTTTGCCTCGCTGGCAGAATATGAGGAACATATTCACGATCACCGCGCCCGCCCGGAAGACATTCCAGGAGTTCTGGTCAAGACGATTGCCGATCCCGACCATTGGCTCGCGGCAGGCTATACAGAAGCGACCGCCTTGGTGACGGGGCGGGAAATCTATCGGCCCCTGAATGAAAGTGACGGGACAAATGTGTTCCGCTTTGCCGATGCTGAGACGCTGCTCGAAAGCGGTTATCTTTGGGAAGAAAACCGCGCGCAGTTGGCGTTTAAGCCATTTGTGATGGCCGAGCGCCAAGGCAATGGCGTGGTGATCGGTTTCACCCAAAGCCCGACCACACGGGCTTATCTCAATGGGCTGAATATGCTGCTGGCCAATGCCGTTATCCTGGGGCCCGCCCGTGTCGCGCAATAGCGCTTAGATTCAAAGAAAGAGACGTCACCATGACCCGTTCTACGCTTTCCAGTATCGCGCTAAGCGCGGCCTTGACCGCCTGCGCCACGGCCCAATCTGAGACTAAGGCGGCTGAAACAAAGCCAGAGCCGCCGGAAATCGTCTTGGAGACGGAGGAAACGATTGGCGGGCCAGACTATAGCCTGCAGGCGATTTCGCCTGAGGCTGGCAAAGTGAATGTTGGAATGGCGGGCAGCGACCCTGCCGATATCGCACGCTATTTGCTGGCGCGCGGCGCGTCTGGTGCCAGTCTTTCGCCGGGCGGGGAACATGTTGCGTTCCGTTACAGCGTGACTGGTGTGCCGCAATTATGGGTGTCGCGGGCGACAGGCGGCGCGGCGCAGCAGCTCACCTTTGGCAATGGCATCACATTCTTCAGATGGATGCCGGACGGTTCGGGCTTAATCTATGGCGCGGACAATGACGGCAATGAGCAGGAATCCTATTATTTTGTCTCCCCCGACGGGCACACAGAACGGCTCTTACTGCCGGCTGTTGAAGGTGGCTTCCGATCGTTCGGCGATATCGCGGCCAGCGGCACTGAAGCGGTTTATGCGTCGACGGAACGGAATGGTCTCGATTTCGATCTCTACAAAGCCGATCTGACGACAGGTGAAACCGAACTTCTGTTTGAAGGCACTTTTGGCTATTTCGCACGCGCGCTCTCACCGGATGGCAAATATCTGATTGTGACAGAAACGGTCGGCGAAGATTCTGACAATCTCTATTTGATGGATGTCGAGACCAAAGAGATGACAACCGTCTCGGCGCCGAGCCCGCGCGCTAATCACGGTGATGGCGGCTTCGCCTGGCTTCCAGACAATTCAGGCTTTTACTTCTCCAGCAATGTCGAGCGGGAATTTTCCGCAGTGCACCTCTATGACGTGGCATCAGGCGAGCTCAGTGTCGCGGTTGAAACAGACCGCGATGCCAGTCAAATCGAACTTTGCGGTGAAACCGGCGGATACCTCGCTTTTGCCGAAAACGTCGATGGGTTCGACACGCTTCATGTCCGCGACTTGGCGACCGGCGACGCAGTAACGACGCCACGTTTGGCCGAAGGAGTTTACGGCATTAGCTGCGCGCTCGGTTCTGACCGCATGGCGATTGGCATTAATGGCTGGAACACACCAGGCGATATCAAAGTCTGGGACCTAAGCCGCAACGCGGTCAGCCCAACTTTCACCTCGACGAGTGCAGGCCTCGACCTGAACCGGTTTGTGCGTCCCGAGAGCGTCACCATCCCGGCGCGAGACGGCGTTGATATTCAGGGGCTGCTCTATCTTCCGGACGACGCTTCTCAGACAGAAGATGTCCTGCCGCCGGTCCTGTTTATCGTGCATGGCGGACCGACCTCACAATCGCGGGCAAGTTTTGATCCGATTGTACAATATCATGTCGATCGCGGCATCGCTGTGTTTGAACCAAACGTTCGCGGATCGACGGGCTTTGGCCGAACCTATGTGACGCTCGATGATCAAGAGAACCGTCGCGATAGTGTCCGCGATCTGATCGATATGGCAGATTATCTGCGCGCAGATGGCCGGGTCGATATGGACCGTTCAGCGGTCGCTGGCGGCTCCTATGGCGGCTATCTGGTCAACGCCGTCTTGGCTCTCTATCCAGACACGTTCTCAGCGGGTGTCAGCCTGTTTGGGGTGGCTGATTGGGTTACGGCCTTACAGATTGCCTCGCCAGCACTCAAAGCCTCTGACCGGATTGAGTATGGCGATATCCGCGAGCAAAAATGGATCGACTATTACACTGAAAACTCGCCGATCCGTTTGGCCGATAAGATCAAAGTTCCGGTGCTCTTCTCGCATGGTGTCATGGATCCGCGGATCGATATTTACGAGACCGAAGTGATGGTCAAAACCCTGCGATCGAATGGCATCGAGGCGCCATACATCCGGATCGAGGATGAGGGCCATGGCTGGCGGAAATTGTCGAACCGTTTGTTCTATTACCGCGCGCAGGCCGAGTTTCTCGAAGAGGTATTTGAGGAAGAGTAACTATTCTCCTGCTGGAGGCGCGAGCAGATCTTGCGCCTTCATCCAGCCCATGAATTGGTCGAACCAATCATCTGCTGGAACACCGCGCTTATAGCTGCCAAAGCCGTGACCGCCGGACAGGTAATAGTGAAACTCAACTGGAATGCCAGCGGCCTGCCAGGCCTCAACGACGCCGAAACCGCGACCGGCAAAAAGACCGTCATCCGCTGCGAGAGCTGCGAACATTGGCGGTGCGCCTTCGGGCACGTCCACAGCATCCATTGGACCGTAAATATAGCCAATATAATCGGGCTTTGGCGCTTGGTCCGCGTCTGAAAGCGTGACGCCTAGGGCGGTGATCGCCCCTGCTGAGAAGCCAAGCATGCCAATCTTGTCCGCGTCATAGCCCCAGGCTTCGCTGTTCGCGCGGACCAGCTCTAAGGCCGCTTGAGCATCGGCAACAGCGAAGGGAATACCTTGGGTCACATCGACCTGCGGATCGCCTGGCTGCGGCGCCCAGAGCGCGCTCATAAAGGCGCCAAACGCCTCTGGCTCGGTTGGGGTTTCCATAGTGCGGTATTTCAGGATGAACGCAGCCACGCCGCGTTCGGCCAGCCAGTCGGCAATCGCATAGCCCTCATTGTCCATCGACACGAATTGAAATCCGCCGCCGGGGATCACGATCACGGCTGCGCGCGTTGCCGCTGGATCTTCTGGTAAAACGGGCAGCAAAGTGGGGCGGGTGACATTCGTCGCCCAGCGTTCGGTTCCAGCATTGCGCCAGACTTCTTCCAGGTCAGAATTATCAGACCCGGGCGCGGCGCCTTCATACAGAGGCAAAGCTTCGGCATCTTCCGGCGTTGGCACTTCCGCAAACGGTACGCTGTCTTGCGCCAGCGCCGAAGTGGCTATGAAAGAGGCGGCGAGCCCGGTGGCGATGATCTTCTTTAACATGGCTGTTGCCTCCTCGGCCGTCGCGCAATTTTAGTCGGCGTGCCCGTAGAGGTCATAGGCATCGGCATCTGTGATTTGAGCGGAGACAACGTCCCCTGGGGATAAATTAGCCGCAGATTTCAAATAGACCACACCATCAATTTCCGGCGCATCCGCTTTCGAACGCGCGAGATACTCACCCGTTTCGTCGCTTGGGCCGTCGATGATGACGTCTTGGGTCGTGCCAATCTGAGCCGCGGCGCGGTCTGCAGAGATCTCTGCTTGGGTTTCCATGAAACGGTGCCAGCGCTCTTCTTTGACCTCTTCGGGCAAATGGCCCGGCAAGTCTCGGCTGTCAGCGTGGGTGACGTTCTCGTATTTGAAACAGCCGGCGCGATCGATTTTCGCTTCCCGGATGAAGTCGAGCAAGATTTCGAAATCTTCTTCGGTCTCACCCGGAAAGCCAACAATGAAAGTCGAACGGATGGCGAGGTCGGGGACGTCGCGGCGCCATTGTTGGATCCGCTCTAGCACCCGGTCTTGCTTGGCCGGACGCTTCATCGCTTTTAGCACATTGGCGCTGGCATGTTGAAATGGGATGTCGAGGTATGGCGTGATCGCGCCTTCCGCCATCAATGGAATGAACTTGTCCACGTGCGGATAGGGATAAACATAGTGCATTCGCGTCCAAACCCCGAGCGATGATAGACCGCGCGCAAGATCGAGGAAGCGGGTTTCGTATTCCTCGCCCTTCCAGGTCTGCGGCGCATATTTGAGGTCGAGCCCATACGCACTCGTGTCTTGGCTGATCACCAGAAGCTCTTTCACCCCCGCGCGCACCAGCTGTTCAGCTTCGATCAAGACATGATGGATCGGGCGAGAGGCAAGGTCACCGCGCAATTTCGGAATGATGCAAAAGCTGCAGCGATTATTGCAACCTTCTGAGATCTTTAAATATGCATAGTGGCGTGGGGTCAGTCGCAAGCCGCTTTCCGGAACAAGATCCGTGTGCGGATTGTGGGGTGGCGTGAGGTGGGTATGGACGGCATCCATCACCTGTTCGTATTGATGCGGCCCGGTGACGGCGAGCACTTTCGGATGCGCTTTTTCAATCACCTCAGGCTCAGCGCCCAGGCAGCCTGTGACGATGACTTTGCCATTGGCTTCGATCGCCTCACCAATCGCGTCGAGGCTTTCTTCGCGGGCGCTGTCGATAAAGCCGCACGTGTTTACGAGTACCAGATCAGCCCCAGAATAATCCGGACTTATTTGATAGCCCTCAGCCCGCAGCCGGGTCACAATCCGTTCGGAATCCACCAAAGCCTTGGGGCATCCCAAAGATACGATCCCGACTTTTGGGATGGCGTCGGGCTTGATTGGGGCGGGGCGGTCGAGGGTGGTCGTCATGGCCGCGCTGATATACGCTGAGGGCGGACTTGAAAAGGAGCGCTGGTCATGGGCGAGGATACGCGCGCGCCGAACACCGGGCGGTTGTGGCTGATCGTTTTAGGGGCCGGGGTGATCGGACTGGGGACCGGGTTTGCCTTTTGGGATGTGATTGAGTCTGGCGGCGGCATGGGCTGGGTCGGATGGCTGATCATTATCATGCTTGGCATCATCGCCTATTCGATCAGTTTCTATTTTGGGCACCGGTTTTTCGAAGACTCGCTCGATCAATCTATTGTCTCTGACACGTTTTCGAAAAAGCATGATTGGATCGATCTAGAGACCGAAACGCGCGAAAGCGGCGACGCCAAGATCGACAATTGGGTGGCGCACTATAAGTTCATCCGGATCATGTTCGCGATGGGCCTCTTGCCGCTGATCGCGTGCATCTATTTGTTCTTTTTCGCGGTTTGAGGGCTTAGCGAGACGCCCATTCGAGATACTCGAGCCGATATGGAGTCAAAACCATAACCAATCCGAAGAAATTGAATCCGATCGTCCACCATACGGTTGGTCTTCGTTTGCCAACAAAATTTCTTACAATTGCGATATAGAAACATAGACCACTGGCCGTGAGGGCGACCCAGAAAAACGGTGTGTTAGAGAACACTGCTAGAGGCAGCGTGATAAATACAAACACGAAAAAGAACGATGTTGCTTCCGGAAGAAACAGCGTGATGGACCAGGTGGTGAAAGCGGTCAAAATCCAAAAGATCGCACTGCTATATGCGAGGGAGCCCATGAAGGGTTGTCTATTCAGCTCGGATTCCATGCAGACGGTTTAATCTACTGCCTTGAAATTCAAGTAAATGAGCGGTGGCGAATTTCTTCTAAGCCGCTTCCATCTCGATGCCTTTTTCGGCCATATAGTCCTTCAGCTCACCGGCCTCGAACATTTCTTTGATAATATCGCAGCCGCCGACAAACTCACCTTTGACGTAAAGCTGGGGAATGGTTGGCCAATCGGAATAGGTCTTAATGCCTTCCCGAACGCCTTGGTCCTCCAGCACGTTCACGGCTTGGTATTCAACCCCGAGATAATCCAAAACTTGGACGACAACTGAGCTAAAGCCGCATTGCGGAAAGGTCGGTGTGCCTTTCATAAATAGCAGCACATCATTGCCCTTCACAGCATTGTCGATTGAAGTCTGTACGGCGTCAGTCATTGGGTTACTCCGCTTCTTTCATCACCTGTTCGCGCGCGACCGGCAGCAATTCCGCCATATGGTCACGAATACGCGAATCCGTGCGTTCAACGCCGGCTTTATCTAGGTCGCCGCGGACTTTTCTGAAGACGTCATCGTCACCGGCTTCTTCGAGGTCAGACAGGACGACCGTTTTGGCATAGGCCTCAGCGTCTGCGCCGTGCAGATTCATCAGCTCAGCGGCCCAAAGTCCGAGGAGCTTATTGCGGCGCGCCATGACTTTAAATTCGGCCGCTTCGTCCATTGCGAATTTGGCTTCTTCGCCGCGCTTACGATCGTCAAATGAAGACATATGTGTTCAACCTTGTTCGGGATGTTCAGTTTCTGCCGCTGATATAGGGGTGGTGGGGGTGTGGGTGCAAGAAGCCTTTTGCCTAAAGGCTGGGTTTCGCGTAAGGGGAGCGCCTGATTATGCGGAGCGGCTGAGTCGGCCTGCTATCACACGCTCGAGGGAATGCGCGATGTCACGCAAACGAATGATCTATGAAGGCAAGGCTAAGATTCTCTATGAAGGGCCTGAGCCGAACACGCTGATCCAGTATTTCAAGGATGATGCGACGGCCTTCAATGCCGAGAAAAAAGCGGTTCTGGACGGCAAGGGCGTGCTGAACAACCGGATCTCTGAATTCATGATGACGCGGCTTGGCGGCGTCGGAATTCCAAATCACTTCATCAAACGCCTAAACATGCGCGAGCAATTGATCAAAAAGGTTGAGATCATTCCGCTCGAAGTGGTTGTTCGCAATGTCGCGGCAGGGACCATGTCGAAACGCCTCGGCATCGCTGAAGGTACGCAATTGCCGCGAGCGATTGTTGAGTTCTGCCTCAAGGATGATGATTTGGGCGACCCGCTTGTCTCTGAAGAGCACATCGCGGCGTTTAACTGGGCGCAACCGCATGAAATGGACGAGCTGATCGCATTGTCCCTGCGGGTTAACGATTTCATGTCCGGCCTGTTCGCTGGGGTTGGGATTAAACTGGTCGATTTCAAGCTCGAGTTCGGTCGGTTCTTCGAGAACGATATGCAGCGGGTCATTCTCGCTGACGAGATTAGTCCAGATAGCTGCCGGTTATGGGATCTCGAGACCAATGAGAAGCTCGATAAAGACCGCTTCCGCCGAGACCTCGGCGGCGTGACCGAGGCTTATGCCGAAGTTGCTCGGCGCCTCGGCATTATCAAGGAATCTGGGCAAGGCGCCGAGATTGTGGACATTAACAGCGCCGGAAAATAAGCTCCCCATAAACACGGGGGAGTGGTCTATGGCATTGCAAGTGATTGGCGCCGGCTTCGGGCGTACAGGAACGCTGTCAATGAAGGCAGCCCTGGAACAGCTCGGCTATAACAAGTGTCACCATATGGTCGAGGTCTTGATGACCGATGATCCGCAACAGCTCGATTATTGGGATGCAGTCGGTCGGGGTGAGCGTCCTGGCTGGGATAAGATTTTCGATGGCTATCAAGCCTGTGTGGATTTCCCGTCCAGTATTTATTGGAAAGAATTGGCCGAGGCCTATCCTGACGCCAAAGTGGTGCTCACTGTGCGCAGTTTTGAAAGCTGGTATAAAAGCGCGGAGGGGACGATTTACGCCGTCGGCAAGAAACAACCGGCTTGGACACGGTTAATCCCGAAGCCCCGCAAAATCGACCGCATGACCAAAAACATCATCTGGAACGGCAAGTTTGACGGCAAATTCGAAGACAAAGGCCACGCCGAAACGGTCTGGAATGCGCATATCGAAGAGGTCAAATCTTCTTTGCCCGCCGATCGTTTGCTGGTCTTTGAAGTGAAGGATGGCTGGGAGCCGCTCTGTACGTTTCTCGGCAAGCCGGTGCCGGAAGGGCCGTTTCCACGCGTGAATGACGCCGAACAGTTCCATAAGATGATCAAAGGCATGACCCGCCTTGCTTATGTCCCTTGGGTGGCGGCAGCGATATTGGCTGTTTCTGCGATCGCCGCCTATACGGCCTTTCAGTAAGCAGGGGTTTGAGTTAAAGCAGGCGCGACTCAAGCAGCGGAGCGTGATTCCCATGAAAGCCATTGTCCATGTCGGTTTGAAGCCAGGAGTTCTGGATCCTCAAGGCAAAGCGGTGGCCGATTCGCTCGGGCGTATGGGGTTTGGCGAAGTCGCAGGCGCGCGTATTGGCAAAGTCATTGAGCTTGATCTTGAAGGCGTCTCGGAAGCCGACGCTGAAACCCGCGTCAAAGACATGTGCGAGAAGCTGCTCGCGAACACGGTGATTGAAAGCTACCGCGTCGAGTTGGTCAGCTAGTTTGATCCGATGGCTCAGATGAGTCTTTAAGCAGGACGCTCGCTATTGTCTGCTTTGGGTCAGAAGCGGACATTAGCGACTCGAGCCGACCAGTTTGGTAAATCTGGTTCGTGGCACCAAGAGTGAAACTGCCAGCCATTGGCGACGGCGATACTCAGCACATCATAAAAGAAAGCCTCGATTGCAAACTTTGACATGGATTGTTCTCTGCGCAGAAAAAGCATGCCTGTCTTTTTGTGCGCGATCTGCCATCCATCGACATCTGCCACCTGAGTTTCGTCGCCATCAGGAACGTTCAAACGTCTGGGCCATTCGTGAGTGCTGGCGCTTCAGGCCCTCATCCTGAGCGTAAAGCGCCGAGCTTCCGATGAGCCCGCCTCGTCCTTCGACTTCGCTCAGGATGAGGCTTAAAAGGAAACCCGTCCATCCCGGGTTTGACCCGGGATCTCCAGTCCCCGCCTCCGCATCTGATGGCACGTGGTCCCGGATCAAGTCCGGGACAGTCGGGTTGGCGTGTATGTTCGCTTCGACGCCGACAGCGGATATTGGGCAGCAACATCTCATATTCCCGCTCTGCCAGCGCAAGCTGGTACCCATGGCGGCTGGCTGATGTCTTCAAGAGCGCGCCCTGCCGCCATGGATCCTGACTTTCGTCAGGAAAACGGTGTGGGAGCGGACCGTGCCGCCTAAAGCCGGACACCCATGATGATGTCATTAAACACTTGGTCGCCAACCGGGAATTTGCGTTCGCCGACTTTTTCGAAGCCGGCGCGTTCATAGAATGCAACGGCGCGGTGGTTTTGATCATAGGTGCCGAGCAGCATGCGCTTGGCGCCGATCTCTCGGGCATGGGCGAGGGCATGGGTCATCAATTCGCGACCCGTGCCCGTGCCGTGATATTTGGAAAAGACGTAAATGCGTTTCAGCTCAATATCGCCGGGCAGGCCCTTGGTCGGGGCTTCGACGGCGCTGGTGACGGCATAGCCAATCGGCGCGCGCGTCGCTGTCGATTCTGCGATCCAGCACGCATAGTTGGGATCATTCGAGGTGATATAGCCCTGATAAATGTCAGGCGCGTGTTGTTTGCGACAATGCGCGATCAAGTCTGGGCCGGGTATCGTTTCGCTATAGCTTTCCAGGAAAGTGGCCGAGCCAACCACCCCGAGCGCATATTCATCGCCCGGGACAGCTCGTCGGATGTTGATCCCTAGGCCCATCTTAGCCAGCGGACATGGCTTTTTCGAAGTTGCTGCCAACGGCGTTGAGGAAGCCTTCAGTGGTCAGCCACTCTTGCTCCGGGCCAACCAGCAGCGCGAGGTCTTTGGTCATCTGACCGCCTTCAACAGTTTTGATGATCGTGTCTTCGAGCTTCTGTGCGAAGGCTGTCACCTCTGGCGTGTTATCCATGCGGCCACGGTGCTGCAGACCGCGGGTCCAAGCAAAGATCGAGGCGATCGAGTTGGTCGAGGTCGCTTCGCCTTTTTGGTGGTTGCGATAGTGACGGGTCACGGTGCCGTGCGCGGCTTCCGCTTCTACCGTCTTGCCATCTGGGGTCATCAGAACGGAGGTCATCAGGCCAAGTGAGCCATAGCCCTGCGCAACTGTGTCAGACTGCACATCGCCATCATAGTTCTTACAGGCCCAAACATAGCCGCCAGACCATTTCATCGCGGCGGCCACCATGTCGTCGATCAGGCGGTGCTCATAAGTACCACCAAACTCGTCAAACGCGTCCTTAAACTCGGTATCGAACACCTCTTGGAAGATGTCTTTGAACCGGCCGTCATATTTTTTCATGATCGTGTTTTTGGTCGACAGATAGACCGGCCATTTGCGCTGTAGGCCATAATTCATGCTGGCGCGGGCAAAATCACGGATCGACTGATCCAAGTTGTACATGCCCATCGCGATGCCAGCTTCTGGGAAGTCGAACACTTCAAATTCTTGGCTGTCGGAGCCATCCGCCGCTTCCCACTTCATGGTCAGCTTACCAGCACCTGGGACGAGGAAGTCAGTCGCTTTATATTGGTCACCAAAGGCATGACGGCCCACCACAACTGGCTGCGTCCAGCCTGGGACCAAGCGAGGAACGTTGTTGATCACGATTGGCTCACGGAAGACAACGCCGCCGAGAATGTTACGGATCGTACCGTTCGGACTACGCCACATTTTCTTCAGGCCAAACTCTTCCACACGCGCTTCGTCCGGGGTGATGGTCGCGCACTTAACCGCAACGCCATATTGTTTAGTCGCGTTCGCGGCGTCGATGGTGATTTGATCATCGGTTTCGTCGCGCGATTCGATCGAAAGGTCGTAATATTTGAGGTCTACATCGAGATAGGGATTGATGAGTTGGTCCTTGATCATCTGCCAGATGATACGGGTCATTTCATCGCCATCCATTTCGACGATTGGGTTTTCGACCTTGATCTTTGCCATGAGAGGAAGTCCTTTGCCTTTAACGGTTTGTGGGGGCCTATAGCAGGTCTGCCAGCGGCGTCAAAAGGGGACCTGCGGCTTTCGATTGGTTGACCGATATCAATCGGATGAGGCAGGTGGGGCGCCATGACACTTTCTGCGCCCATAATCATCCTGCATCGACCGCAACTTGGCGAGAATATTGGCTCGGCGGCGCGGGTGATGTTGAATTTTGGTTTGACCGAATTGCGCCTGGTTGAGCCGCGTGATGGGTGGCCAAATCCTGCTGCTGAGACGCTCTCTGCTGGGGCATTTGACGCGGGCGTGAAGGTGGGCGTCTTTGCTGGCATTGACGAGGCGATTGCGGATCTTGGAACTGTGCTTGCGACGACGGCGCGACCCCGCGGAATGGAGAAGCAAGTGGTCGATGCGCGGGGCGGTGTTGAGCTTGTTCAGGCGCGGCGACAAAAAACCGGTATCCTGTTTGGGGCAGAGAATCATGGACTGCCCAGCGAAGTCGTCGGGCTCGCCGACGCGATTCTGACTTATCCAGTCAATCCGGGTTTCGCGTCTTTAAACCTCGCGCAGGCTGTGGGTGTGTTCTGTGCCAGCTGGGGGGCGCAGCAGGGCGCTGTCGGTCGTTGGGAAGGCGAGAAGGCAGGGATCGAGCCTCCTGCTCCGAAAGAAGATCTGATCCGCATGTTTGAGCATTTGGAAGAAGAGCTAGAGCGGGCCGGCTATTTTTACCCGGCTGATAAAACGCCGTTGATGAAAACCAATATTCGCAACGCGTTCATTCGCGGCGATTGGACCACTCAAGAAGTGCGCACGTTTCGCGGCGCGATCAAAGCCTTGGCACAGGGCCGCGGCAAAGCGCGGGTCAAACGCGAAGATTAAGTCTATCGCGGCGTGACGGGATTGGCGCCAGGAATATTTGCTTGCACCAGTCGCGCGGAGAGATCGCGCCCCTCTGCGGCGTAGGCTTTTTCGGCGTTCACCGCATTGCTATCACACGCCGGATGCAAATCGCTGCCGAATGAGAACCCGGCATTAAACCCGTTCACCATGGAGCGCCGGAGACCGCCTTGATATGGTGCTTCCAGCTCAAGCAGACGCAGCATATAGCTTCGCCAATATTGGTCATTGCGGCCATTGCACGCGACACGGATCGCATGGGACTTGCCCAGCACCTCTGCAAGCGCAGTGACATCGCGATAATAATCTTGAGACTGAATCTGGCCTTGTGCCGGCAGAGCTGGCAACAGGGTGGAAACCCCCAATAGGATCCCTGCGAGGAGGCCTCGATGCGACAACTTTTGATTCATGCAAAATCCTTTGCCCGGGTCGAGGACGCGTTGAAGAGATTCTCTGATCAAGTTTCACCTCTAGTCTTAGATGATGAAGGAGACCTGAAGCATGCTTGGGGCGAGAGTGAGGCAAGCGCCGCAATCGCGTACGGTACCCAAGACGCCTATTTCAGCCCGTCAGTGATGACTTTCTTTCAAACCTTGATGGCGTTTCCGCAGCTCGATTGGTTTCAGTCTTCGGCCGCCGGCGTCGAGCATCCGATGATCCAAGCGTTGGGAAGAAGGCAGAATTATTCTCTGGCAGCCATGAACAGTCGGACGCGATTGCGGAATGGGTAGTCTGGGCTGGCCTGGACTATTTCCAAGGCGGCGCGCGCCGCAGAGAGGCGCAAGCGGCCAAAAATTGGACGCGTCTCCCATTTCGAGAAATCGCTGGATCAAAATGGCTAATCATTGGGTTCGGCGCGATCGGGCAGGCCTGTGGGCGCCGTTTGCGGGCCCTCGGCGCGGATGTGACCGGCGTTCGGCGCAGCGGTGGTACTGATCCCGCCGCAGACCGGATTATCCCGCCGGGCGACGTCATGGCGGCGCTGCCAGACATGGATGTCGCGCTGCTTAGTCTGCCTTTGACGGATGCGACTGAAAATATCGCAGACGCCGCGTTTTTTGACGCCATGGCAAATGGAAGCCTATTTATGAATGTCGGGCGAGGCGGTTTGGTGGATGAAGGCGCGCTGATGAGCGCACTGAACACGGGCGCGCCGGCCGAAGCTTATCTCGACGTGGTGCGCGAAGAACCTCTGCCACCTGAGAGTTCAATCTGGAGCCATCCGCGGATCACACTGACCCCGCATATCTCAGCCCTCACTGAGGGATCTAAGGTTCGCACCGATGCCGTGTTCCTCGAAAATCTCGAACTGTTTCTGGCCGGTAAGCCGCTCCGCAACGCCGTTCACGAAGACGCGTTTTCCTAAGGCGCGCGATTTGTGCCATACTCGGTGAATGGCCAATGCAGGTTCACATTTCGTGGGGCAGGCGAGAGGAATTGCGTTCTTCCTTTTGGCACTGACGCTCGGACTGATCTTCCAATCCGCTGAGGCCTCAGAGCGGCGGACATTTCCTCTGATCGAAGATCCACTCCAAGGACCGGTGATCGCGATCCAAGTTAATGGGGTTGAATCGACTGCGATTATCGACACCGCGGCAACAATTGCGATGATCGATGATAAATATCTGGCGGCAGATCAACCATTCGTTCCGGAAGTCGGAGTAACCCACGTTCTTGGATTGGGCGGATTGCGCGAGTATCCTGTGACAGAGATTTCAGATCTATCGATCGGGACCCGATCTTGGCGCGATATGCGGGTGGCTGTGAACACGAGCGACCAATTTCCAGTGCGCCACGGAATTGTGCCGCTGTCTTTGTTTCAGTCTTCGATCGTGGATTTCGAGTTCAGTCGCGCGCGCATCCAGGTCTATGACGGACGCCCCAAACGGGTTCGGCGGGCGACCGCATCGACGATCAAATATGATGATCATCAACGCCTGGTTTTCATTCCGATCGAGATAAATGACGTTTCTGGATTTGCCCTGATTGATACTGGCGCGGTTCGCAGCTTTGTGAATCCGGCCTTCGCGCGGCAGGCTCGTGCTGTGCCCGACCCATTTGAGCAAGAACAGCTAAAGGGCAGCGACTTGTCCCGGCAAACCGCACATTTACATACATTTCGTGATTTTCGGTTTGGCGATTTTCGGATCGCAAAATCGAAACTTCCAGTGCTTGATACGGATTTATTTGAAGAGCTCGGATATGGCGACGCGCCAATGATGGTCATGGGCATGGATTTTCTCAGACACTTCCGATTGCAGGTCGATCAGAAACGCCAGCGCGTTACGTTCGTGCATTCTGGAAGCATCCGGCGGCGGTCGCCGGTGCAGGTGCGGAGTCACGCATTCCAATGAACGCCGAGATCGCGAATTAGCGTTTGCTTTCCCTACCGTTACGCCCCCGACTGAAGAGCCACAAACAGTTTGGGAGTAAGATGAATGGCATATGCGCCTTTTGATTTGACTGGAAAAGTTGCGCTCGTCACGGGCGGCAATCGCGGAATCGGCTATGGCATGGCAGAGGCGCTGGCCGCCTCAAATGCAAGCCTTGCGATTTGGGGTCGCAAAGAGGCCGCAAACACGGCCGCGGTGGAATCGCTCTCAAAGCTCGGATCCGGCGAGGTCAAAGCTTGGACTGTGGACGTTTCTGATGAGCAAGCGGTGGTCGATGCGACAGCCGATGTCGTTTCCAGCCTGGGCCGGATCGATAGCTGTTTTGCCAATGCAGGCGTTGGGTTTGGGGCCCCAAGCTTCGCAGAGATGACCACCGAAACTTGGCGAAAGAACATGGCGGTTAATCTAGACGGCGCGTTCTGGACGCTGCGCGAAAGCGTGAAACATATGACTGAGCGGGCAAAAGCTGGCGACCCTGGTGGTTCTGTTGTTGGGGTGGCGTCTCTGGCAGGGATTGAGGGCGCCGCGCGCAATCAAGCCTATGCGGCCACCAAAGGCGGTTTGCCCTCAATGATCCGCGGCATCGCGGCCGAATGTGGTCGATATGGCATTCGCGCCAATTCCATTCTGCCTGGGTGGATCGCAACGGATATGACTGAAGGTGCGCAGGACAATGACGTCTTCACAACCAAGGTTATTACCCGCGTGCCGATCCGGCGCTGGGGCGAGCCGCAGGACTTTGGCGGTATGGCTGTCTATCTCGCCAGTGATGCCTCGCGTTATCACTCTGGCACGACGTGTATCATCGATGGCGGTTACGCGATCTTCTAGCGCTCTGGGCTTTCGGAACAAAAAAAGGCCCTGGGAGCTGTCCCAGGGCCTTTTCTATGTCTTCTTAAGAACAGCCTTATTCGGTTGTTTCTTCTTCAACAGCTTCTTCGACGTCTGTGACGGCCTCTTCAACAGCTTCTTCAGCTGCGTCCATCATATCGCCGGCTGCGTCGGTGACAGCTTCACCCGCATCGTTTGCCATATCAGCAGCTGCATCAACGGCCTCGGAAGCGGCATCACCCGCTGCGTCGACAGCGTCACCCGCAGCATCCATGGTTGCGTCGGTAGCGTCTGAAGCCGCTTCTACAGCATCGGAGGCAGCTTCTTCTGTTGCATCAGCGGCCGCATCAACGGCGTCGCCAGTTGCTTCAACAGCATCACTTGCAGCATCAGCAGCGACATCCGCAGCTTCTTCGACTGCGTCTGCAGTTGTTTCAGCAGCTTCCTCAGCAGCGTTACACGCGGCCAGACCAGCCGCAGCGATCGCTGCAATCCAGAGTTTCATACTCATTGTCTCTTCCCCTCTAGAAGATACGCCACGATTGGCGTGCGATAATCATAGGGGAATCGCGTGTAAATTGCAGGGGGAATCTGCATACGGCCCATTGTTGCTCGATTTCCGCATGGGAATGCCTTGTCTTGCCGCAAGGTTGCCCTCCTATCAGGCAATAAAAATAGGAGGCAATTATGGCCATTCACACTCCGCTTTGTGATTTTCTCGGAACCCGGCATCCGATCATGCTGGCTGGAATGGGCGGCGTTTCCTATGCCGAGCTCGCCGCAGCGATGTGTAATGCTGGCGGCTATGGCGTGCTTGGAATGGCGGGGACGTCGCCAGATTTCATCGCTGGCCAAATGGCGCGGGTGAAAGAGCTCACCGACAAGCCGTTCGGGGTTGATTTGCTCGCAGCAGACCCGACCAGTCTGGAAAAGAGCGTCGATGTCATCATCGAAGGCGGCGCCGACAGTTTTGTGGCCGGGCTAGGTGTCCCGATGCCGATCATGAAAAAACTCAAAGACGCCGGGGTCAAGGTGATGGTCGTCGGCGGCGCTGTGAAACATGCCATCAAAGCTGAACAAGCGGGCTGTGATGCGGTCATTTTGCAGGGCGGTGAAGGCGGCGGGCATACGGGTCTTGTCGGAACTCTGCCGCTTGTTGCACAGGCCGTTGAGGCGGTGAACATTCCAGTGGTGGCCGCAGGGGGTATCTATGACGGTCGCGGGCTCGCCGCAGCGCTCTCATTAGGCGCGGTTGGTGTCTGGATGGGCACAAGGTTTATTGCTTCCGCCGAGGCCCATGCAGCGCAGAGCTATAAGGAAACCGTGGTCGGCGCTGGCGACACGGATACGACCCGCACACGCTGCTATTCGGGTAAGCCGATGCGCTGCCGCACCAACGAGTACATTCTGGACTGGGAACGTCGCCCGGACGAGATCCAAGCCTTTCCAATGCAAGCGGCCTTGTCGGTTCAAACCGATGTGATTGGCGGCATTGGCGGGGTTACAGATGAAGCCCGCTTAGATGGCAGCAAGTCGTGCTTCGCCATGGGCCAATCCGCAGGTGGCGTGAAGGAAATTCTGCCGGTGAAAGACATTGTCGATCAGATCATGGCGGATGCTGAAGCCGCGATCACGCGTGTGGCTGGCCTGCGCGTTTCGGAGTCGGTTTAGGCTCGCCAAGCATCTCGCAGGCTGTTACGGTTAACCATACTTAACAGTCTACGGGACGTATAATATGTTGAAATTTCTAATGAGCGCCTCTGCGGTAGCTTTGATTGCTGCTTGCGCAAACACAGCCAATATCGAAACCGATCCTGTCGT
Source organism: Hyphomonas sp. ske169 (assembly GCF_056850855.1). Lineage (NCBI taxonomy): Bacteria > Pseudomonadati > Pseudomonadota > Alphaproteobacteria > Hyphomonadales > Hyphomonadaceae > Hyphomonas > Hyphomonas sp. ske169. The sequence continues at coordinate 2,509,446 of NZ_CP096146.1, forward strand.
TGCCGAAGCGCCGCCTGCGGCCGAAGCTGAAGTGAGTGCGGAACCGGAAGCTGTGATGGAGAAGGTCGCATTCGAGACCTATTCGGCAGACGCTTTCTTCCAAACCACGAGTTTCGGCCTGGCAAGCAGCGCCGGCTATGCCTGGTCGAGCGATGGCACGCGCGTTTTGGCAAACTCTGACGCGAGCGGCGTGTTCAACGCCATGACGATTGATGCGGACGGCGCCGTCGTGCAGCTGACGACTTCAGAGACGGATGCGCATTTCGCACAGTCCTTCTTCCCAAACGATGATCGGATCATCGTTTCCGCTGACCAAGGCGGGAATGAACTCAACCATATTTATGTACGCGAACTCGACGGCACTTTGGTTGACGTCACACCGGGCGATGAGGTGAAAGCTTCGTTCGGCGGATGGCGCGCGAACAATGAGGTCTTCTATGTCTGGCACAATGGTCGAGACTCCGCGAGCTTCGACCTCTATGCGGTGAACCCAACCGATTACAGCACCACAATGGTGTTTGAGAATCCCGGGTTTCAGCCAGGCGCTCTGAGCGATACCGGACGTTGGCTCGCTTTAGACAAGCCGCGGACAAGTGCCGATTCTGATGTCTATGTCGTGGATTTGTCGGCTGAAGCACCGGAACCAGTTTTGGTGACCGAGCATGAAGGCAATATCGCCCATGGCACCTATGATTTCACCCCAGATGAGAGCAAGCTGGTCTGTAGCACCAATGAGTTTGGCGAGTTCAGCCAGGCTTGGACGCATGATCTGACGACGGGCGAAAAAGCGCCGCTAATAGCGGCTGATTGGGATGTCAGTTTCGTCTTTTATTCGCCAAGCGGGCAATATCAGATCCATGCCATCAATGCCGATGGTTTGACCGATTTGACGATCACCGACACGGCGAGCGGCGAAGAGGTCGTCTTGAATGGCGTACCAGAAGGTGAGCTTGGGCAAATCCGTTTCTCTCCGGACGAGACAAAAATTGCGTTCGGTTTGAACACCGATACGTCACCTTTCAACCTCTACATGACCAAGCTTGGCGGTGAGGCCAAGCGTCTGACTGACGCGCTCAATCCTGAAATCAGCGAAGACAATTTGGTGACTGCGACCGTCGAGCGATTCGCCGCCTCTGATGGCGTCACCGTTCCGGGCATCCTGTATAAGCCAAAGCAAGCGTCAGCTGATAATCCAGTACCGGCTCTGGTTTGGGTTCATGGCGGACCGGGTGGCCAAAGCACGCGCGGTTATAGCGCCGCAATCCAGCACATGGTCAATCATGGCTATGCGATCTATGCCGCCAATAATCGCGGTTCATCTGGCTATGGCAAAACCTTCTTCCACATGGATGATAAGCGGCACGGCCAAGAAGACCTGCGCGATATCGTTGAAGCCGGCCACTATTTGCGCGGCCTCGATTGGGTCGATGGCGACAAAGTTGGCGTTATTGGCGGCTCTTATGGCGGCTATATGACCGCCGCCGCTCTGACCTTCCACCCGGAAGAGTTTGAAGTTGGTATCAATATTTTCGGGGTGACCAATTGGGTGCGGACACTACAAAGCATCCCTGATTGGTGGGCCGCGTTCCGCGAAGCATTGTATGACGAGATGGGTGATCCTGCGACAGATGCTGAGCGTCACCACAAAATCTCACCGCTCTTCCATGCGGAGAATGTGACCAAGCCGATGCTGGTTGTGCAAGGCGCAAATGATCCACGCGTTCTGCAGGTTGAAAGCGATGAGCTGGTCGCCGCGATCCGCGAGAACGGCGTCTATGTGGAATATGTCCTGTTCCCAGATGAAGGGCACGGCTTCCTGCGCAAGGAAAACCGGATCACGGCGTCTGAGGCCTATGTCGCCTTCCTGGATCGCTTCTTAAAAGGCGAGGGCGAAATGGCTGAACAGGCCGTTGAAGCGGCGCTTGAGGATGGCAAAGAAGAAGACGGCTAAGCCGTTCTCCTGAAAGTCAAAGATCTATAAAAAGAAATCGCGTGCAGCTGCGTTGCACGCGATATTTTTGAGGGCCAGACGCCGATCTCTATTCCGTGCGCAGCGAGTAACCCGCTGAGCGAACGGTACGGATAGGGTTATTGCCACCCTGGCTCATCAAGGCCTTGCGCAATCGCCCAATATGAACATCAACGGTGCGCGCTTCGACATAGACATCTGATCCCCAGACCCCGTCGAGAAGCTGTTCACGCGAAAACACACGCCCGGGATGCTGCGCAAAATATTCGAGCAGTCGAAACTCAGTCGGGCCAAGATGGATCTCTTTGCCAGCGCGCATCACGCTATGGGTCGAGCGATCGATTTGGATGTCACCGACTTTGATCTGGTCATCCATCAGCGCAGGGCGGATCCGTCTGAGCACCGCTTTCACACGTGCCATCAGCTCATTGGTGGAAAACGGCTTGGTGACATAATCATCCGCGCCCGTCTCAAGCCCGCGAATGCGGTCGGCTTCTTCGGTGCGCGCGGTCAGCATGATGATCGGTAGATTGGCGGTTTCTTGGCGGGTGCGCACGCGGCGGCAAATCTCGATCCCTGAGATTTTGGGGAGCATCCAATCAAGCAGCATCAAATCTGGAATGCGCTCATCGATGAGCAACATTGCTTCATCCCCGTCACTGGCGATCGCTGTTTCATATCCTTCCGCTTCCAGATTGTATCGCAGCAGTTCTGAAACGGCTGGTTCGTCTTCCGCTATAACAATGAACGGTTTCATGACTGAGCTTCCTTCGTGTGGCTCATCTGGGTTTCGGCATCACGTTCTGTGATTTGTTTGCCCGTGGCGATGAAGTGGACGACTTTAGCGATATTGGTGCAGTGATCGCCAATACGCTCAAGATTTTTGACGATGAAGAGGTAATTTGAGCGCGCAGTCATCTGTTCGGGCTCCTCTGCCATAAAGACCAGCATAGACCGAAGCAGGCTATTATACTGGCTATCGATATCGTCGTCTTGGCGGAGTACGCTGATCGCCGTGACCGGGTCTCGGCGGGCATAGGCATCGAGCGCAATCTGCAGCATGCGCGAGACCGCCTGGCCCATGCGTTCAATGCCTTTTAGCGTTGTGCGATTGTCTTCATTGACCACAGCAAGCGTCCGGCGCGCGATATTCTTGGCGAGATCACCGATCCGTTCAATGCCGCCCGCCAGCTTGATTGCGCCGATCACATTTCGCAGATCGCCCGCCATCGGTTGGCGCAGCGCCAACATGCGAACGGCTTGGCGTTCAATCTCGCTTTCCAACCGATCCATTTCGTGATCGCGCTCAATCACCAGCTCGGCAAGTTTGGCATCGCGGGCAACGACGGCCCGCGACGCATCTCGGATCATCGCCTCGGCGAGCCCTCCCATGCGCAAGATATCCGCGGAGAGGCGTTCAAGCTCCTCAGAATAAGCGCTAACAATGTGCTGTGGTCCGGCCACATGCATCTCCCTTAGCCAAAGCGGCCTGTGATATAATCCTGTGTGCGCTGCTGCGCGGGATTGGTGAAAATCATTTCTGTGTCGCCGAATTCTACTAATTCGCCCAAATTAAAGAATGCCGTACGTTGCGACACGCGGGCGGCTTGTTGCATGGAATGGGTGACGATGATGATGCAATAACGGAGCCGCAAATCATCGATCAGTTCTTCGATCCGCGCCGTCGCAATCGGATCAAGCGCAGAGCAGGGTTCATCCATCAGAATGACTTCTGGGCTGATCGCGATAGCGCGGGCAATGCAGAGGCGTTGCTGCTGTCCGCCTGACAGACTGGTGCCGATCGCTGTGAGGCGATCTTTGACCTCATCCCAAAGGCCGGCTTTTTGCAAAGAGACTTCGACGATTTGATCCAGCTCCGCCTTCGAGCCTGCGAGGCCGTGAATGCGGGCGCCATAGGCGACATTATCATAGACTGATTTCGGAAATGGGTTCGGTTTCTGAAACACCATGCCGACTTTCGATCGCAGCGTGACAGGGTCCATATCTGGCGAGTTGATATCTTCGCCGTCCATGATGATTTCACCGTCGACAAGCGCGCCTTCAATCGTGTCATTCATACGGTTGAGGCAGCGCAAGAAGGTCGATTTCCCGCAACCCGAAGGCCCGATCAGAGCGGTGACGGATTTGTCTTGAATTTTCATCGAAATGTCGTGGATCGCGACCTTTTCCTGGTAGCGCACATTGATGCCGCGGCACTCAATTTTTGCGCCACCAATCCCGAACCCTGCCGGTGAGAAATTGTTTTGAGATGTGCTCGTGTCTGCCATCTTTACCATCTCCGCTCAAACCGACGCCGCAACAGGGTCGCGATCAAATTCATCGCGACCAGAATGACGAGGAGGATCACGATCACCGCCGCCGTCATCGGTTCCCAGGCCCGCTCCGCACCGGAAAACCACTTATAAATTAGAACCGGTAAAACAGTCGCTTCATCGCTCGGAGTCTGTGGCACTTCGCTGATAAAGGCCACCATGCCGATCAAGAGAAGCGGTGCGGTCTCGCCAAGCGCGCGCGCCATTGCGATGATCGCTCCAGTGAGAATGCCCGGGGTGGCGAGCGGTAAGACGTGATGAAAGACCGCTTGCGAATGCGACGCGCCCAGTCCAAGCGCCGCATCCCGAACGGACGGCGGCACCGATTGCAGCGCCGCGCGGGAGGCGATGATGATTGTCGGCAGAACCAAAAGACCGAGCACCAATCCGCCAACCAAGGGCACCGATCGCGGCAGGCCAAACGTGTTCAAAAACACCGCCGCGCCGAGCAGCCCAAATATGATCGATGGCACGGCGGCGAGATTGTTGATGTTCACCTCGATAATGTTCGTGATCAGAGACTTCTTCGCGAATTCTTCAAGATAAACCGCGGCAAAGATTCCGACCGGGATCGCAAACAGCGCGGTCATCAGCATGGTAAACATCGACCCCACCAATGCTGCGGCGGCACCAGCGAGCTCGGGATAGGTACTATCGGCGCTGGCAAACAGGCTGCCATTAAATCTGCGGTCGATCATATCGCGTTCTTTGAGCAGCAGCGCATACGCGATTTGATGGTTGGAGACTTGCCGGTTCTGGCTCCGGCTCGGCAGGATAAGGGCCGTGATCGCCGCGCGATTTTGTTCACCGAGATTGGGCAGGGGCCCGGCAAGGTGTTGCAACTCAAGCGCCGCGCCTGACACTGTTTGAAGGTCAAACCAGGCGCCCGAAAGCGATATCAAAATATCGGTTCTGGGGGCAGGCAGAGCGGCTAAGAAGTTCTGAAATCTCTCGAACCCATCCGGATCTGCATCCGTCAGGCGATACGTACCCGAGGCGGTTTCTGAAAAACGACCTGCGCGACCCACCGGTTCGGTTTGATGCTGTTTGATATCGTTCTTGAGGTATAGGTCGAGATCGTCGGAGAGAGGTAGGCGGACCTGATAAGGCGCGGCGAAAACCTCTGGGTCCTCAGTGGCGGCCTCCGCCAGCGGCAACACAGCCAGCCGTGTAGATAGACGAAACAGCTCAATCCTAGCCGAACGCTTACTGGCACTTTCTGGAAACAGATTCAGCAATTCATCGCGCACTACGAGATTTACATCGCTCACGGCAAATGCAGTTCGCTCAGAAAGGTCTGGCTGATCGATGGTCAGCACGATCGTGTGCCGCGAGAAAGCGGACATCGCCTTGCCGCAGATTGAAAGCAGCAGCAGCGCCAAAAACCCGACCGCGATGCCGATCGCAATTTGGCCATAGAGCTTGAACCGGCGCTCAGCAGCATTTCGCCGTTCCAGGCGTCGCGCGGCAAACGCGTCTGGGGAAAGAGCCGGCTTAGTCATAAGCTTCCCGATAGCGTTGCACCACGCGGAGCGCGATGATGTTGAACAAGAGGGTGACACCAAACAGGACAAAGCCCAGCGCGAACGCCGAAATCGTTTTCGCGCTATCAAAGGCGGTATCGCCGGTCAGCAAAGCCACGATTTGATAGGTCACCGTAGTGATATCAGAGGTCGGGTCGAGCGTGATCAGGGCGCGTCCACCCGCCGCCATGACCACGATCATCGTCTCGCCAATGGCACGTGACACGGCGAGCAAGATTGCAGCGATGATCCCGGGCAAGGCAGCAGGTAGGATCACCTGTTTGATCATTTCTGACTTGGTCGCCCCCATGGCGAGCGCCCCATCTCTCAGCGATTGAGGTACCGCATTGATGACATCATCCGAGAGCGAGCTGACGAATGGGATAATCATCACGCCCATAACCAAGCCCGCGGCCAGGGCGCTGGTCGGCTGCGCCGCTAGGAGCGTATCTGGCGTGAAGGGCAGTGCATTCACCCATTGCGCAAAATTGCGAACGAAAGGCGCGATCAATGTCGCGGCAAAAAACCCGTAAACCACGGTCGGAATGCCCGCGAGGAGCTCCAAGATCGGTTTGACCCAAGCGCGAAATCTCGGGCTCGAATATTCTGAGAGATAGATTGCCGAAAACAGTCCGACCGGCACTGCAACCAGCATCGCCAAGAGGGCGATCATCAGCGTGCCAAAAAATAAAGGAACGGCGCCGAAATGGGTGCCTGTTTGCGCGTTCCATTCAGTCCCGAAAAGAAATTCAAATATGCTTGGGCCATCGGGGAGGCTAAAGAACCGGATCGTTTCAAATACCAACGATAAGACGATGGCAGCGGTGGTTAAAACGGCGATTGCGGCGCAGATAAACAGGCCAGACGTGATGCACAGCTCGACATATGAGCGCGCTGGAAAGTTCCGGCTGAGCTGGCGTTTTCCAAAGTAGAAACCGGCTGCGCCTGCCAAAACGGCCAGACCCATCGCGACCAGACGTGCGCCGCCGTTCAGGGTGGAGAATCTCTCCACGCTGGCATCAAATAAGAGGTTACCTGTAACACTTGTTTGCTGGGTCCGAGCATACTCTGCGACCCGGTCGACAAAGAATGCGACTTGCTCAGCGCCGCGCGTGATCAAGTGTTCCGGCAATTCGCTGATCAAGGTGCTGCGGATCATGTCTTCGGCGAACAGCAAATAGAGCAAGAAGACAAAGGCCGCCGGTAGGACGGTCGCCAGCGCCAAAAAATAGCCGTGAAAATTCGGTTGAGAATTGAGTCTCGCGCCAAAAGTCGGGCCGATGGCCAGTGCGCCAATCTGCTGCCGTCCAAAATAGAATGCGAAAAAGCCTGCAGCCGCCAATGGCGCAATCAACAACCATCCGATGGGAAGGTATCCTAAAGTATGCAGCATAGATTGGTCGTTCGCTCAGGTCCGGCGCTCTTACATGTCGTTGTTGACACGTTTGTGACACTTCTGCGCTCTTGGATTTGAGGCGGCGACTTAAAACGGGGTGGCGGCGACGTGTTCGATTCTGGCGTGGCCGTTTGGGTGGTCGAAGCAAAGCGATTTCGCATGTAGACAAAGCCGCTCATGGCTTGTCGGATCGCCATAAAATACATCGCCCAGGATGGGATGTCCGATGCTAGCCAAGTGAAGCCGAAGCTGGTGCGAGCGGCCAGTCTCAGGTTTCAAATGCAAGCGCGTTGACTCTGAGGTGTGATCTAGAACAGACCAATGCGTAATCGCGGTTTGACCTTCGGGATCGAGATGCCTCAAGGGGCGATCCAAAGAGTGTTTCGCAATTGCTTTATCAATCGTGCCGGACGTGTCGCTGACGGTTCCTTGTACCAGGGCTTCATATGTCTTCTCGACCGTTCGTTTTTCAAACTGCCGGGACAGATTTCTTTGCACGTCTTTCGTGCGGGCGAAGATCATGATTCCGGACGTGTCCATATCGAGGCGATGGACTGTGAGCACCGGCCCATGTCGCTCGCTTAATATGCTTTGGGCGCAGAAGGCTTTTTCAGGCCCTCGACCAGGAACGCTGAGCAATCCGCTAGGTTTATCTGCCAAGACGATCGCCTCGTCGGAATAGAGCGTGATCAGGGTTTCGGCAGGTGGGGGTGTGTAGGGTTTAGGTGGCGGCATCGTCTTTGAGGCGGGGCATCCAAACACCGAACGCGGTGCCTTGCCCTTCTAAACTTTCGACCGCCAGGCCGCCGCGATGGCGCGCCATAATGTGTTTCACAATGGCGAGGCCGAGCCCCGTACCTTCGATTTTACCGCCGCGGCTTTCGTCGACGCGGTAAAACCGCTCGCCGAGACGCGGCAGATGGTTTTCTGAAATCCCCTCGCCATCATCAGTGACCCTCAGCCAGAATGCGGGGGCACCAGAGGCTGCATAGGGTTGCAGCAAAAGTGAGCGTTTGGGCTCTTCCGATTGTCTCCCGCATGCGAGCGCCGCGTCGGCCATGGTCGGAGCTGCCCCAACCAAAATCTGAACTTCCCCGCCAGGACGCGCATATTTGATCGCATTGCTCACTAAGTTTTGGATCACTTGCGCAATCTCATCTGCATCAGCGATGGCTTTGATCTGGTGATCTGGTGCATCAAAATGCAGGCTGATCCCGGCGTCTGCGGCGATCGGGGTCAGCGCGGAACTTGTCGAGCGTGCGAGATCAACAATTTCAATCTGTGTGTTTGGCGGGCGGTGCTCACTAAATTCAATACGGGAGAGCGATAGAAGATCGGCGACCAAACGTTTCATCCGCTCAGTTTGCTGGCCCATAATCTCTAAGAACCCATCCCAGGAGGCTTTATCGTCTTTGGCCGGGCCGCGCATGGTTTCGATGAAGCCGCCAATGGCCGTCAGAGGTGTCCGCAATTCATGGCTGGCATTGGCGAGGAAGTCCGCGCGGGCTTTCTCCGCGCGCCGCACTGCGGTCAGGTCTTCGAACACAATTAGGACAGATCCTGTATCCGGACCTGACCGAACATGCGCCATCCACACTTCAGCATCGCCATGCTGGGTGAACTCGACGCGCTCATTGGCGCCGTCTTCGGCAACCCGTTCGGCGGCGGCTAAGAGGTCTGGTTGTCTGAGCAAAGCAACGGGAAGGCTTTGTGCCGCCTTATCCAGGCGAAACAAACGGCGGGCATGTGGGTTGACCGAGGCAAGCTGGCGCTCGGGTGAGACCAACAAGGCGGGGAGGGGAAGCGCTTCGATGAAGGAGGTGATCGCCCGATCATCCGACTGAACGGGGAGCGGCGTTGAAGCCTCAAGGACTTCCGCATTGCGAATTTTTCGGCCCGTAGGCGCAGAGCCCACATAAAAAGCCAGCGCGCCCGCGGTCATAACCACGGCACCAGTGGCCCACTCCACCCATCCGATTGCGCCGGTCAGCAATAGCAGCGCAAGCACCGCGACGCCGCCCAAAGTCAAGACAAGAAAGTCTCGAAACCGCTTTGGCGGATCGGGTTCTATATTTGTCTTATCCTGCGACATGACCTCTCAACTTCCAGTTAGGATATGGTCCGTTATGAGCCTTCCGGCGTATAAACAGGTAGCGCTGATCGGCAAGTCTGAAAGCTTTTTCACAATTATTGAAAAACGATAATTATTTGTTGACAGTCGGCTAGTGCGGGCGTAAGCCACGATCCAAGGTGAAGAGGTTTCTATGAAACAAGCGGGTATAGTATTGGGGTTTCTGGCACTGGGCGCGTGTTCTAGCGTTCCGAGTGTTCCAACCTTGGGCGGACAACCAGAAGCAATCTTTCCGGTCGCTCCGGATGCGCCTGAAGTTTGGGCGGCGTCTGGCGTTGCTGGCCAAGTGCCCCAAACCGATTGGCTGAGCCAGTTCAATGACCAGAAACTGGTCAGCCTGGTCAATGAAGCCCTCTCAGCGAACCCCTCGATCCGCTCGCAATTCTACGCGGTTGAAGCGACACGCGCTCAGGCGCGGAGCGTTTATGGTCGGACATTGCCGAGCCTGTCCGGCTCAGCATCAGCAGGCGGAACCAGCAATTTCATCGCGTCGATTGATGATCGCGTCGATGATCCAACTTTTGGGGTCGGGCTCGATCTCAATTGGGAAATTGACCTTTGGGGCCGGCTCCGGGCGGGTATCAACGCCGCTGAAGCAGATCTTGTCGCGAGCGAAGCTGATCTTGCATCTGCGCGCCTTTCGCTTGCGGCGCAAACCGCGTCAGCTTGGTTCGATTTAAATGCCGCCTTGGCGCAAGAGCGGGTTGCGGTTGAAACCTTTGAGGCGCGGTCTCGTGCGCTCGAATTGACAGAACGTCGTTTGTCACGCGGTTTGGCCTCCGCGCTGGATGTGCGGACGGCGCGGACCACCCAAGCTTCGGCCGAAGCGTCGATTGCGGCACAGCGTCAGGCCAGTCAGAATGCCACGCGCCGCCTCGAAATTCTGCTTGGGCGATACCCTGCCGCAGAGCTCGAAGCTCTGGCAGAACTGCCTGAGCTTGCGCAAATTCCGCCATCTGGGAACCCAACGCTGTTGCTGACGCGTCGCCCGGATATTGCCGCGGCTGAAGCCCGCGTGGTGGCCGCTGGATTGCGCGCGGAGCAAGCACGGCTCGCAATGCTGCCCGGTCTTCGCATCACTGGGTCGGTTTCAAACACTGAAACCGATATCGCAGATGCGTTGGATCCAACACGAGTCGCTGCAAGGTTGGTTGCAGGCCTGACGGCGCCGATATTTAATGGCGGATCGCTTGATGCGGACCGTGATGCTGCTGTCGCGTCGGCGCGTGCGGCAGTTGAAAACTATGCTGCAACGACGCTTAACGCGTGGCGTGAAGTCGAAGATGCGATCGCTGCGGATACGCTGCTCGCGTTGCAAGAAGATGCGCAATCTCGCGCCCTAGAAGAAGCGCGCCTCGCCGAAGAATTGGCGACCCGACAATATACAAATGGTTTGGTTTCGATCTTCAACCTGATTGATTCCCAGACGCGACGCTTGAGTGCCGAGAATAGCTTGATCTCGGCCCGCTCAGCACGCGCGTCAAACCGTGTGAGTTTCCACCTCGCTCTTGGCGGCGGATTGCCGGTTCCTGAACCTGCAAACCCGATCGCGTTGAGCAATAATAGCCCCGAAGAGGCAATCCTCCCATGAGCCGTATAATTTCAATCATCATCACAATCGCCGTATTGGCGGGAATGGCCGTCGTCGCCTTCATGACGGTGCAAATCCTCAAGCCTGAGCCGGAACAAGCGGACGAGAAATTCTCGGGACTCTCTGTCTTCTCTGAAGAGATTCGCCAAGAAGATTTGGACTTCCATGTCACGGCCCAAGGTGAGGTTCGCCCGCAGCGGGAGCTGATTGTTGCGCCGCAAATCGCAGGCCGGATTTCATATGTATCACCTGACTTCATCGATGGCGGTTTTATTCGTCGTGGGCAGGTGCTGGTCCGTCTCGAGGTTGCTGATTATGAGCTCGCCGTCGTGCGCGCGCAGTCTGGCGTTGCGAGCGCGGAACAGCGTCTTGCCAGAGAGCAAGCCGAAGCCGAAATTGCCCAGCAAGATCTGATCAATCTCGGCATCACCGATTCCAGCCCGCTGGCGCGACGCGAACCACAATTGGCGGAAGCGCGGGCCGCTCTGGAATCAGCTAAAGCACAATTGGCGGACGCAAATTTGGCCCTACGCCGCACGGCTGTCGTCGCGCCGTTTGATGGCCGTGTGCGTGAAGAAAACGTCGATGTGGGCCAGTTCGCTTCGCCAGGACAGTCTTTAGGTCGCGTGTTCGCCACCGATATGGTCGAGGTCTCTTTGCCGATTACGGATGATGAACTTGGCCGCCTTGGTCTGCCATTGGCGTTTGCGGAAACGGCGGCGGCGCCAGGTCCAGAAGTGATTTTCACCGCCCCTGTAGCAGGCGAGGTTCGCCAGTGGACGGGCCGTGTCACCCGAACATCGGCAGCGGTGAACGGCCAAACAAGATTGATCAATGTCATCGCAGAACTCGCCGATCCTTATGGAGCTGGCTCTGACAATGGCGCACCGATGGCTCCGGGCCTGTTCGTGAATGCAGATATTGCAGGAACTAAGATCGAAAACCTGTTGGTCGCGCCGCGCTCCGCCATTCGCGGGGGTGAGAACATCTTCATCGGCGATCCAAGTGAAGGCGCCCTGCGCATTTATGAAGTCGATTTGGTATTCAGCTCGCCAGATGGTGCCTGGTTCCGCAGCCCGGATGTCGCGCCAGGTGATCTTGCGATTACCAGCCCGATCCGAGGGTCAAATGACGGCATGAGCATCACCATCCTGCAGCGCATGGAAGATGGCTCAATCAAAAATCACAATGAAGCTGCAAAATCTGACGACGACGAGGATGACACAACCGGTATTGCGGACGTGTCCTCAGATCTCGTCGCGTCTGCTGGTGACGGAGGCCTGTAATGTTTGGAATGGTATCCTGGTTCGCACGAAACGCGGTTGCTGCGAACCTGCTCATGGTTGTCGCCTTTGTCGGCGGCGTTCTCGGTTTTAACCAAATGGAACGAGAGATGTTCCCCGTGGTTCCAGTGGCGGGGGCCTCGGTTACCATGAGCTGGCAGGGCGCGTCGCCCCAGGATGTCGAAGAACAGATTATTACCAGGATTGAAGAAGCCGTTGCCGACATTGATGGGCTTGATCGGATCACCTCGATTGCTCGCGAAAGCTTTGCGGTTGTCAACATTCGCGGCCGCGACGATATCGATATGCAAGTCTTTATCGATGAGATCAAACTCCGCGTCGATCAGATAAACAACCTTCCGCAAGCCGCCTTCCAGCCCCGTGTGACACGTTGGGAACAGCGCGATTGGTATTTCGGCATGGCCATATTTGGCGAAGTCGATTCCCGAACTTTGAAACGGGTGGCCGATGACGTTCGCGATGATATCGCTGAAATCAGCGGCGGTGAGCTGGCGGTCCTACAAGGCGTTTTGGACGAAGAGGTCTCGGTTGAAATTTCCGAAGATGCGCTGCGCCGGTACAATCTGAGTTTCTCGGAAGTCGCGCAGGCGATCCGCCAATCATCCCTTAATTCATCAGGCGGGCAAATCCGTTCGAATGTCGGTGATGTTTCGATGACTGCGCGGGCTTTGGCCGATACTCAAGAACAGTTTGAAAAAATCATCGTCCGTCAATCAAATGACCAAGGTACAATCCGGGTTGGCGATGTCGCGCAGGTGATTGATGGCTTCATCGATGCGGATCTTGATGCCACCCATAATGGCAGCCCGACCGCGTTCGTTATGGTCGTTCAACCCGACAGTATGGATATCGTCAACTATGCGAATAGTTTCCGCGATTATATCGACCGGGCGAATAATCCCGCGACTGGCATTCTGCCAGACGGGATGCAGATTGAAATTCTCTGGGACAATTCGCAACCATTCCAAGCCCGTATGCAGCTGATCTCTGAATCAGCGCTGCTTGGCGCTGTATTGGTGATGCTGGTCTTAATCTTATTCCTTCGTCCAATCGTCGCATTCTGGGTGACGATTGGGATTATTACCGCATTTGCCGGTGGCATCATGTTGATGCCGTTCTTTGGTGTATCGTGGAATGTGTTGTCGACTTTCGCGGTGCTGCTGGTCATTGGGGTCATTGTCGATGATGCCATTGTGGTGGGGGAGAACATTCACCGAGAGGTCGAAAGCGGCCGACGCGAAGGCATTGATGCCGCGGTTGTCGGCACTCAGCTCGTGTTCAAACCTGTGGTGTTCGGCGTTATCACGACGATTATCGCATTTGCCCCTTGGGCCATGCTGACAGGGCCAACACGCGCCTTTACTCAGCAAATCACATTCGTTGTGATTGCATCGCTCGTCTTCTCGATCATCGAGTGTATGTTCATTCTGCCGGCTCACCTGTCGCATATGAAAAAGGAAGACAAAAGCAAGCAAAATGGCTTGGCACGCTTTCAGCGGCGGATTGCTGACAGTCTGATTTGGTTCGCTCAGCACATTTACAAGCCATTGCTCGAATTTGCTTTGCGGATGCGATACGCAACCATCGTGTTCTTTTTCATCGTGTTTGCATTCGCGATCATGCTGGTGGCAAATCGCGTCGTGCCGTTCAAGTTTATGCCGGAAATCGAAAGCGACTTGGTACAAGTCACGATCGACATGCCGGAAGGCACGCCATTCTCACGGACGCTGGAAGTTCGTGACCAATTGCAGGCGGGCATCAACGCGGCTGAGACCGAGCTCAATACGAAATGGAATTCACAGATCCTTCGGTCTGATGGTGGCTATGAGGGCGGTGTTCTAAATGGTGCGTCTGTCGTTGCTTCGAACAGTCAGGTCCAGTCTTGGATTGGCTTGGTGCCGCCGGAAAACCGTCCGGAACTTCTGTCGACTCGCGAGATCTCTGAGAAAATCAGAGAATTAGTCGGGCCGATTCAAGATGCGGAAGAGGTCAACTTCGATTTCACCGATAATGAGAATGATACGGGCATCAGGTTTGCGCTAAACCACCCTGACCTTGATCGGCTTCGCGAGGCCTCCGCGGTGGTCCAAGAGCAATTGGCGACGTATGCCGCCGCTTATGACATTGGCGACAATCTCACCGCCGCGGCGGATGAGTTGCGGATCGAGTTGAAACCTGGCGCTGAAGCGCTGGGTGTCACGCTCGCGGATGTGTCCCGTCAAGTTCGCCAAGCTTATTTTGGTGAAGAAGTGCAACGCTTGCCGCGCGATGGTGAAGATGTTCGCGTGATGGTGCGTCTGCCGAAATCGGCACGGACAGATCTTGATAGTATCGACAATCTGCGGATACGAACGGCGGACGGTCGAGAACTCGCGCTCACCCAAGTGGCAGACTTTACCTATGCCCCTGGCATCAACCGGATCTTGCGTCGTAACCGAACCCGCTCTGTCTCGGTCTTTGCCGACGTGCTTGGCGACGGTGGGCGCGGTCAAATCATGGCCGATATGAACGTCAATTTCTGGCCGGATTTTGAGAAGCAGTTCCCCGATATTGAACGCGGATCCGCTGGCGGGTTCGAGGAAGAGCAGCGCTTCTTCAACGAGCTACAAATGCTGGCGGCTGGTGCAATCATTTGTATGTATATCGTTCTGGCGATTGCGTTCCGGTCTTATGCTCAACCATTGCTCTTGATGACGGCGATCCCGTTTGCGATCACCGGCGCGATCCTGGGGCACGCAATCACTGGCACCTCCATGGCGATGTTCTCGATCTTTGGGATCGCAGCGGCGGCGGGTGTTGTGATCAATGATAACTTGGTCTTGGTCGATTTCGTGAACCGAAAACGGGCCGAAGGCGTCGGCGCCGTGCAGGCACTGGTCGATGCTGGCGTTTCGCGGTTCCGTCCGATTTTGCTGACTTCGGTGACCACGTTTGTGGGCATCTTGCCGCTGATTGCCGAGCGATCCATGCAGGCGCAATTCCTCAAGCCAATGGTGATTTCACTGGGTTATGCGGTGGCGTTTGCGATCTTCGTTTCGCTCTTCTTGGTTCCGACCCTGTATGCGGTTGGCGTCGAGATCGGCCGGGTGTTCCGATGGAGCTGGGGCGGACGTCCTTATCGCAAGATCGGCGAGTCCTACACAGGCGAAGTCACGATTGATAGCGAAGAGTTGATCGGTACGAGTGTGGAAACACCGAGACCTGTCCCAGCCGAATAAGGCATAGGGTGCGTTACAATTTACCAATTGTTCGAACGTTCAGGGAGAAACGAATGAAAGAACTATTGTATGCGAGTGCCGCAGCGCTCGTCCTAGCAGCGTGCAGCCCGCAAGAGGCGACGCAAACCGCGGGTTCGTCGGCAATTGCAGGCGACTCGGTCGAAGCCGATCGTAAAGTTGAGACCAGTTCTCGCGATGATTGGGGTGAGTTTGGCCTCGATCTATATTCCGTGAACGCCGACGTTCATCCGGGCGATGATTTCTTCAACCACGTGAATGGCACCTGGTATGATGAGTTTGAAATCCCCAGCGATCAAACCCGTTATGGGTCTTTCACACTGCTGCGCGAGAAATCTGAGCAGCGCGTGAAGTTCATCATCGATGATCTCGCCGCTGAGAAACCTGATCCGGCGACCCAAGAAGGCAAAGTTGCCGCCTTCTACAATGCCTTTGTCGATACAGATGCGATTGAAGCGGCGGGTTTGGCGCCGGTGCAGCCTTATCTCGACAAGATCAACGCGATCGAAACCCAGGAAGATTTGGCACGCGTCTTTGCGTCGGTTGGGTTTGCCAGCCCGATTGGCGGCGGTGTCAGCATCGATGCTAAGAAAACCGACGAGAACATCTTCTACATCTCGCAGTCTGGTCTCGGACTGGGCGATCGCTCTTTCTACCTCAAGGATGATGAAAAGAGCCAAGAAACGCGCGATGGGTATGTCGCGTTTTTGACGACAGTGCTCGGTGCAGCTGGCTATGAAGATCCAGCCGACGGCGCGGCGCGCATCCTCGCTCTCGAGACTAAGATTGCCGAGGCGCATTGGGATCGTACGATGAACCGTAATCGTGATCTCACCTATAATAAGCTCAGCAAAGACGAGTTTGTTGCGCTTGCTGGCTCCTTCCCAATGACAGCCTTTCTCGATGAGATCGGCGTCGCGGATCAGCCATTCTTTGTTGTCAGCCAAGTCATGCCGACAGAGGAAGAAATTGAAGCGCTTCAGCTGACTGAAGACCAACTCGAAAAGATCTCAGGTGGCGGTATCGCAGCAATTGCTGAGGTTATGGAGTCTGCTGACCTAGCGGACTGGAAGACTTATTTGACGGCGCGCTTTATCGCGTCAAATGCGAGCGTGCTGCCAAGTGAAATCGATGAGGCAAGCTTCGCCTTCTTCAATCAGCAGCTTCGCGGCCAAGAAGAGCAGCGTCCACGTTGGAAGCGCGGCGTCTCCGCGGTCGAAGGGGCGCTCGGTGAAGCTGTCGGTCGAGTCTATGCCGATCGGTATTTCCCGGCCGAGAACAAAGCCGCGATGGATGAGCTCGTGGCCAACCTTCGCCTCGCCATGGCCGACAATCTCAATGAGATTGATTGGATGGGTGACGAAACCAAGGTTCAAGCGCGAGATAAGCTGTCCAAGTTTACCCCGAAAATTGGGTTCACCGAGAAGTTTGAAACCTATGATTCTTTGAACGTCACAGACAGCGCCTTCGAAAACGCGATGGCCGCTGCCCAGTGGGCGTCGGATGACAATCTCGCCAAACTCGGTCAACCGATCGATAAGACTGAGTGGTTCATGCTGCCGCAAACGGTCAATGCTTATTACTCGCCAACCCGGAATGAGATTGTCTTCCCAGCGGCGATTTTGCAGCCGCCCTTCTTTAACATCGATGCTGATCCAGCGATCAATTATGGCGCGATTGGCGGCGTGATTGGGCACGAGATTGGCCATGGATTTGACGATCAAGGGTCCAAGTCTGACGGCGACGGCGTGCTGCGCGATTGGTGGACGCCAGATGATAAGGCCGCCTTCGTGGCGCGAACCGATGCGCTGGTGGGACAGTATAATGAATTCTGTCCGCTTGATGATGGCGAGACTTGTGTAAATGGCCGTCTAGGCCTGGGCGAAAATACCGGCGACCTTGGCGGTCTCTCTATGGCTTACAAGGCCTATAAGATGAGCCTGGATACCAATGGCGATGGCGAGATCAGCGCCGACGAAGAAGCCCCTGTTTTGGGTGGCCTCACGGGTGATCAACGCTTCTTCATGGCCTGGGCACAAGCCTGGCGAAATAAGTATCGCGAAGAGGCTCTGCGCCAGCAGCTTATCCGCGGTCCACACAGCCCGCCCTATTACCGGGTGAATGGCATCGTCCGCAATTTTGACGAATGGTATGAAGCGTTTGATGTCGGACCAGACCACGCGCTTTATTTGGCGCCCGAAGACCGTATTCGGATCTGGTAAGCCGACCCGACCGACATATAAAAGGGCGAGCTTCGGCTCGCCCTTTTTCTATTTCTCCGGAAAAAAAACGCTATTTCCCTATGGCCTGTGCAGCGCACTTTGGGGTATTAACCATTTCTGGGGCGAAATGACTTGGGGGAAGCTGTGCCGAAGCCAAAGACCGTAAGGGCTTATTTCGATGGCCTTGAACCGCATCAATCCATTATCGCCATCGCGCTCGAAGACATCATCAAATCGCAGTGGTCACACCTGACGGTGAAACTCGCTTGGGGTTTCCCCTGTTGGAGTGGGAATGAACGAGTGTTCTCGGTGATTGCGCATGGTGATCGTTGCAACTTGCAGCTATGGCAAGGCGCGCGTCTGGCGGATGATTATCTCGATCGTATCGAGGGAACCGGCAAATCCCTGCGCCATGTGAAAGTCTATTCCGCAGACCACATTAATGACGAACTGATCGACATTATGGACCGCGCCGTGGCGCTAGATGCAACGGCTCCGCAGCGCGTGCGATAGGTATCTGGAGACAGAATCTGTCCTTGGGTGACTTGACGATTGCCTGTCTTCTCCTTCATTTGTTCGCAGGTGCACAAAAAGTGCGAGACGAAAGCTTTTAGGAGGGCTTACCATGACCGCTACGGATCCTGTTGTAATTGTTGGAATGGCGCGCACCCCAATGGGCGGTTTGCTGGGCGACTTGTCGAGCATGTCAGCAAATGAACTTGGCGCGGTGGCGGTCAAAGCTGCGGTTGCGGAAGCTGGCTTAGGCGCGGATGATGCCGATGAGATTATCATGGGCAATTGCTTGCCTGCTGGGCAAGGCCAAGCGCCTGCGCGTCAAGCCGGATTCAAAGCCGGTATGGATAAAGGACTCGAAGCGACAACCATCAACAAGATGTGCGGCTCGGGCCTGCAGGCGGCAGTTATGGGGCGCCAATCCATCGCTTCGGGCGATGCAAATATCGTCATTGTTGGCGGCATGGAAAGCATGACCAATGCGCCGCATCTGATGGATGTTCGGAACGGTCACAAATACGGCGATATGGCCGCGAAAGATCATATGGCGCTAGATGGTCTAACCGATGCCTATGCTGGCGGTCCAATGGGCGCGTTCGCAGACATGATCGCAGAGAAGTATCAGTTCACCCGCGAACAGCAGGACGCCTATGCGCTCGAAACCCTAAAACGCGCGCAAGAAGCAACAGAGAACGGCAAATTCAAGCGCGAGATTGCGCCAGTGACGATCAAAAGTCGAAAAGGCGAAACCACGGTGGAAGCGGATGAGCTGCCGCGCACCGCCCGCCCGGACAAGATCCCGAGCTTGCGCCCAGCTTTCAATAAAGACGGCACCGTGACCGCCGCGAATGCGTCAGCGATTTCTGATGGCGCAGCGGCTTTGGTTTTGATGAAAGAGTCCGAAGCGGCGTCTCGCGGTCTGACCCCGATTGCTAAAATCGTTTCTTCTTCAAGCCACGCACATGAGCCTGAGAATTTCACCACAGCGCCAGTCCCGGCTATGGAAAAAGCGCTCGCAAAAGCAGGCTGGTCGAAAGACGAGGTTGGGCTTTGGGAAATCAATGAGGCCTTTGCCGTTGTGCCAATGATCGCGATGCAAGAGCTCGGCCTGAGCCATGACATCGTCAACGTGAATGGCGGCGCTTGCGCCATGGGCCACCCGATCGGCGCATCAGGAGCACGTATCTTGATTACGCTCCTCGCGGCGATGGAAGATCGCGACGTCAAAAAAGGCGTGGCCTCACTCTGTATTGGAGGCGGCGAAGGGATCGCCATGTGTGTCGAGCGGGCGTAACTGACCTTGCTCGGCAATACAAAAATCGTCGACCATTTCGTTGAACAGGCGAAATGGTGCGAGGCGCTTGGCTCTCCATTCACGGCAGCTTTGCAGTTGCGGTTCGCCGCAGACTTTGAAACGGGCGGACCAATTGCAGATATATGTGGCGATTGGGCGACCAATCCGCGCAAGGATGCGCTCGGACTAAGGCTGGCCGGAGCGCTGCATCATGCCGTTTTGTCGGAGACTTCGCGTGCGCTTGCCGAAGTCTATCCAAAAGGCGGCGTGAACTGGGATATGGAGGCTGTTTGGCCGGTCGCGAAAGACTGGCTCGCAGCAAATATCGACCAGGTTCGCACCTTCATTCAAAGCCCGCCGCAGACCAATGAAACGCGACGATCAATCATTTTCCTTCCAGGGTTTTTGAAACTCGCGGCGCGCTATCAAATGCCGCTGCACTTGTTGGAAATGGGCGCAAGCGCGGGACTCAACCAAAACTGGGACAAGTTCAATTATCAGACCGGCACTTGGCAGCGCCCGGGCGATAGCGACGTCACGGTGCGCTCAGATTGGCGGGCGCCTGTGCCTGATCATCTGGACGCGGATGTCCAAGTTGCGAGTCGCGCGGCTTGTGATCTGATGCCGATTGATCTGTTGGATCCAGAGCAAGTGCTTCGCCTCAAATGCTATACTTGGGCCGATCAAGCAGAGCGATTGGAGCGTCTCGACGCGGCAATCAAGCTGGCGCAAGCGCAAAGAACGGTGGTCACGCAAGCAGATGCGCTCTCGTGGTTGGAACAGAAACTTGAAACCCGGCCGACATCCGGTGTCACGGTCATCTACCATTCGGCATTTTTGGTCTATCCGCCGCGCGAGGTGATTGCTGAAATTACAAACCTGATCCGCAGGGCAGGGGCCGCTGCAACCTCGGACGCGCCTTTGGCTTGGTTAAGCTTTGAAGCGGAAGCGCTGTTTGGCGGCGATCCGAACAGTGGCAACATGCATGCGCGATTGGAAGCGTGGCCGGGCGGAGAGGTTGAGATCTATGGCCAATCAGATGGCCACGTCACTTATGTCGATCCTTATCCTGCGGGCACGTAATCGCTGACCAATCCGAGCGGGACAGCGGTCGTTCGCTTGGCGACATTGATGATGATGCGCGACTGAACGTCAGAAACTAAGGCAGAGCCGAGCAATTTTTCGCGCAAGAATTTGTCATAAGCATACATGTCGGTCGTGGTGACGCGGATGATATAATCGACAGCGCCAGTGACGGTCATGCACTCCATCACTTCGGGCCATTTGCCCACAAGCTCTTCAAAAGCTTCTAGATTTTCTTTGCTTGGCAGCGCCAGTTTGACGTTTGCAACGACTTCAAAGCCGAGACCGAGGCTTTGGCGATCAAGCAGCGTGACGCGGCCTTGGATGATCCCAGCCTCCTCCATGCGCTTGATCCGGCGCCAGCATGGGGAGGAGGATAAACCAACACGTTCTGCGATATCCGCGACCGACAAGGACGCGTCTTTTTGAATTAAATCGAGAATCTTGGCATCAATAGTATCGAGCTGTTCAGACAATTTTTCCCCCGATAGGCGCGTTCTTTAGTTATTTATTGCTCAAATAAGCCCTATAAACGCAAAGAAGGCAAGCATTTTCGGCACATTGTTGGGATATATGACCTAAACGCAACACTGGAGAGTGCGGTTTGGAACATCGTGAAGTCACGCTGGACGACAAATACGATCTTGTCGAGGGCAAAGCGTACATGACTGGGATACAGGCGCTTGTGCGCCTGCCGCTTGACCAAAAGCGGCTGGATAATCAGGCAGGTCATAACACTGCGGGATTTATTTCGGGCTATCGAGGCTCACCGCTTGGCGGCTACGACCAGCAATTGCGAGCTGCACAAAAGTGGCTCGACACCCATGACGTGAAATTCTGGGAAGGCCTGAACGAAGATCTAGGTGCAACCGCCGCATGGGGCAGCCAACAGCTTGGACTGTTCCCGGGCGCGCAACGCGATGGCTTGTTCGGGATTTGGTACGGCAAAGCGCCGGGTGTTGATCGCACGGGCGACGTTTTCAAACATGCAAATGCGGCTGGCACCTCACCCTTAGGCGGGGTGCTCGCGATTCTGGGCGACGATCACATGTGCAAATCCTCGACCCTGCCGTCGCAGTCGGAATTTGCGATGCAAGACGCTGAGATTCCGGTCCTAAACCCGGCCTCTATCCAAGATGTACTCGACTATGGTTTGCACGGATGGGCGATGAGCCGGTTCTCAGGCGGCTGGAGCTCGATGATTGCGCTCGCGGATACGATGGATAGCGGATCGGTTGTCGATGTTTCGCTCAACCGAATGAATTTCGTGAAGCCCGATTTTGAATTCCCTGATGACGGCGTTCACATGCGCCGCGCGGATCCGCCGCTTGAAAAAGAGCGGCGGCTTCGGGAGTTCAAACTGCCGGCCGCGCAAGCCTGGGCGCGTGCGAATCAACTTGATCATGTCATCCTGCCGAGCGCGAAACCGCGCGTCGGTCTGATCGTCACCGGCCAAGCGGCGCGCGATGTGTTTGAGGCGTTATCGGCGCTTGGTTTGACGCCTGAGGATGCTGCCAAACTCGGCGTGACCATCTATAAAGTCGCCATGCCATGGCCGCTCGAATCAGAGGGCATTAAAGCGTTTTGCGCCGGGCTGGAGCGGGTCTTGGTGATTGAGCATAAGCGGCCTCTGATCGAAGATCAGCTGCGCGCGGCGCTTTATCCATTGCCCGAAAAACAGCGGCCGAAACTTGAAGGTAAGCTGACCGTGGACGGCCAGCCTTTGCTCAGCCAAATCGGGTCGATCCCGATCCCTGAAATGGCTGACGCCTTGCGCGGCGTCCTACCAAAGGGCTGGAACACAGACAAAGCAGACGCCTATTTTGCGCGCGTAGGTCGGGCTGGCGAAGCGGCACGTACCAATGCCACGCCGACGGTGCGCACGCCGCATTATTGCTCTGGCTGTCCGCACAATACGTCAACGGTTGTGCCGGAAGGGTCGCGCGCTCTGGCGGGCATTGGCTGTCACTATATGGCCAACTTTATGCCGGACCGAAACACTGACATGACCAGCCAAATGGGCGGTGAGGGGATCGCTTGGGTCGGCCAGCATTTCGCCACTGATGAAGACCACATGTTCGTCAATCTAGGCGACGGCACGTATTCTCATTCTGGATCGCTGGCGATCCGCGCGGCGGTCACGTCCGGCGCCAATATCACCTATAAGATCTTGTATAATGACGCGGTCGCGATGACTGGCGGGCAAACGGTCGAGTCAGGTCAAACGCCTCAACAAATTGCCACGCAGGTGAAAGGCGAAGGGGTCGAGACCATCGTTATCGTCACCGAAGATCCTGTGCGCTATGCGAATGTCAAAGGGCTGCCGCGTCGGGTCAGAATTTATGAGCGCAGCGACCTCGATAAAGTCCAGAAACAATTGCGCGAGACCCCGGGCGTTTCGGTCCTGATCTATGACCAGATTTGCGCGACTGAAAAACGCCGCCGCTCGAAACGCGGACTGCGCGCGCCAGACCGGACGCGGGTCTTAATCAACACAGAAGTCTGCGAAGGTTGCGGAGATTGCTCGATCAAGTCGAATTGCTTGTCAGTCGAGCCGGTCGAAACAGAATTGGGGCGCAAGCGGCGGATCAATCAATCGACCTGCAATACCGACATTTCCTGTGTCAAAGGCTTTTGTCCGAGCTTCATCACCGTCACCGATGCTGAGTTCACTGCCAAGGACGAGCCGCGGCCGGATATCGATGCGGATAATATTCCGCTGCCGGAGACGCCGAGTCTGGAAGAGGTCTGGAACGTTTTGTTCACCGGCGTTGGTGGGACGGGCGTGACGACGGTAGCGGCGATTTTGGCGATGGCCGCTCATGTCGATGGCAATGCCGCTTCGAGCTTGGATATGACCGGTCTTGCACAAAAAGGCGGACCGGTGCTCAGCCATCTACGCTTTGCCCGGGACCCGGACATGATTTCCACGGGGCGGGTTCCGCCCGCGAGCACAGATTGCATGATTGCGTGCGATTTGGTTGTCGCCGCTGGCGGCGATGCGCTTAACCTTATGGATGCCGATCGCACCGCGGCTTACGCCAATAGTGATGTGACCCCGACGAGTGAATTTATTCGCGATCGATCGAAGAAATTCGAAAGCGATTTGCTGGCGGCTCGGGTGAAACGTCAGAGCACGGACTTCGCCGCTTTTGACGCCGAAGCACTGGCGATCCTGTATTTCAACGAAGCGATCTACACCAATATGATCATGGCCGGATATGCTTGGCAAAAAGGCCAATTGCCGATCTCATTGCGCGGAATTTATCGCGCGATCAAACTGAACGGTGTGAAGGCTGACGACAATATGGCGGCCTTCGATCTTGGCCGGGTCGCGGCCTATGACCCAGAACGTCTCGAGCCAGCGAAAGATCCGCGCGGTCATATCACGCCGATGAGTTTAGACGAGCTGATCGAGAATCGGGCGGCGCGTCTGACAGACTATCAGAACGCGAAATACGCGCAGCACTATCGCGATGCTGTGCAACGCGTGCGAGACGCTGAGACAGCGGCTGGCCTTGGCGAACGGTTGTCAGAAGCGGTTGCCCGATTTGGCTATAAGCTGATGGCGTACAAAGACGAATATGAAGTGGCCCGGCTTTGGACGGATGGAAAGTTCGACGCTTATCTGGCGAAAAAGTTTAAAGGCGGGAAAGTCGCTTACCATTTGGCGCCGCCGTTAAACTCGAAGAAAGATGAGAACGGTCATTTGGTTAAACGCCAGTTTGGACCTTGGATGAAAACCAGCTTCAATCTGATGAAGCGCTTCAAATTTCTTCGCGGCACGCGGTTCGATCCGTTCGGCTGGACGGGTGAGCGCAAACTCGAGCGCAAATTACGCGATCAGTATCTCGACAATATCGAGCGCATGCTCTCGGATCTGAATGACAAAAATCTCGATCTGGCGATTGCGATCGCCGAGATCCCGGATGAGATCAGAGGCTATGGGCATGTCAAAGAGGCGGCGATTGCAACAGCTGCGGCGCGGGAAGCAGAGCTTTGGCAGAATTGGCCGAATGGCAGCTTGCCGAAAGCCAAGACTACGCTGATCGCTGCGGAGTAAAAAAATGGCGATGCACTTTGGAAGTGCATCGCCAAGTGTCTCGATTGGTGGTGGGGGTTTACTTCGAGATTCTGAGATCTGAGATGGAGACCGCAATCTGACGGTAGGCGTCTTTCAACTCGGCACCGTTTTCTGGCTCAAAATAGTAACCAGGTCCGGTGGCGCAGTATTCGAGCACTTCCTTACCCGAGTCCGGGGCGTTCAGCGCGACTGAATAGACTTTGATGTCTTTGAGCTTGATATTGTCGCAGATATCGCGGGCTTGGCTATCGGAGCTTCCCTGACCTGGGAAAATCTCAGTGTTGAATGCGCCGTCTGTCATCAAGATCACGATTTTGGCCGAATCTGGCTCGGTATAATCAAGCGGCATGGCGTCACCGGTGAAGATTGTGTTCCAATCTTCGGCGACCAGATACCAGGTCCAGGCAATACCCAAGTGTCCAGCCGTCCAACCACCTGCTGTGAGCGAGGTAATATACGTGCTCAGCGTGCTACGGTTATTGGTCAATTCAACAGGCTCAATATTGCGGCACTCATCGCCATCATATTTGCTGTCATTTGGTCGGCTTGGGTGGCCAGTTTCCCAATATCCGCCATTGGAATAGCTATCGTCTTCGACAAACCAGGCTTGGCGGTGGGCGAGATATCCCCCGACATCCGGGTGGAGATCGGTAAACCTGAATGGCCCGTCACGTTCCCAAACACAGGTCGAGGTCAGCGTGTAGGATTTGGTTTCAGGTTCCTGTCCCCCTTCAGGGACCAGCGTGAAACTAAACGTGTCGTCAAACAGCTTCCAACCGCTTCGATTGTTTCCAGAATACGCTCTTAAGCGCAATTCGAATTCGCCCATGTCCCAGGCTTGGCCGGTCATATTGTTGAGACCGCTATCACCATACATCGTGTAGGGCTCAACATTCTCTGTTTTGTCATTCCACTCCGTTCCTGACAATTGCAGCCGCATGCTTTCGACCTGGCCATAAAGATCGTGCGAACTGTTCATTGTAACCGCAATCGTCAGGTCATCATCTTGGTGGTCTTGCACTTCAATGATTGCGCCGTCACCAATTTCTGAGATCAGTTCGTCGGTGTCTGTATCGTAGAGACCGACAAAGAACTCATCATAAGTGTCGCCGACAGTGTAATCATCTTCGCCATACCCAGAGATTGTGTGGGTATAGGTTCGGGTCGGCGGCACGCCAGCAACGTCTTCGAAGAAGTCGCCCGCATTGACCATGCCATTGTAAGAGACCATGGCGAGACGCGTGTTTTCCAATAGATCTTGGGTGGCATCTGCCGGCAATAGAATATCGACAGCGTCCTGCGCGGCAAGCTTTAGGTTGGACAATCGGCTAGAACTGTTCATCGAACCTGAGACGTCAAACATGAAGGCGACGTCGATTTTGTCGATGCCATATTCTGACCCTGAGATAACCGTGAACGGCATATAGTTTTGGCCGACAACTTTCATCAGAGAGGTTGTTTGCTGGCACCGCATTTCGGCATCAATCTCTTCGTCCGTTGTCGAAACGGTCACGACAGCAGCATTGCAAGCCAGGCCAGGAAGACCATCGAGTTGCGCGTCCATATATTGCTGGACGGCAAGCTTGACCTCCGTGTCATTTGCGCCGGTTTGCTTGACGCGCGCCGCGGCGAGCACGGCGGAGTCCATGATCAGCTGGGCTTTCGCCTTACGCTTCACGGTTTGTTGGAAATCAATCGCAAATCCTGCGACTGCTACGAGCGGGATAAGGACCAATCCGAAAAGAATTGCCACCTGCCCGCCTTCATTCTTGAAAAGCTCAGTGTGTCTCATTTTTATACAACGCTTCTGCGTCCTAACGCCCATTTTATGAGACGCAGGGATAATCTATCAGGATTGAGGTCCCGTTAGATTTGTACTGTGGATTTTGGTGCCGATGCAGATGATTTGTTTACCAAGCCTGTGGGTTCGTACTGGAACCGGATGGCGAGTCATGGTTTGCACGTGAGATGCGACAGTATCTGACTCTTCTCCAAGACATTCTCGATAATGGTGTCGAACGGGGCGACCGTACCGGCACAGGCACACTGGGCGTATTTGGGCGCCAGCTCCGCTTCGATCTCGCGGAATCCTTCCCGATGGTGACAACCAAGAAATTGCACCTTCGGTCGATCATTGTGGAGCTGCTCTGGTTCCTGCGCGGTGATACAAATGTGCGCTGGCTGCAAGAGCGCAAAGTGTCGATTTGGGACGAGTGGGCCGACGAAAATGGCGATCTTGGCCCGGTTTATGGGAAACAGTGGCGCAGCTGGGCAGCGCCAGATGGCCGCGTGATCGACCAGATTGAATGGGTGTTGGAAGAAATTCGAGCCAATCCCAATTCGCGGCGCATGGTTGTGTCGGCGTGGAACCCGGCGGATGTTCCCTCAATGGCGCTGCCGCCTTGTCATTGTTTATTTCAGTTCAATGTCATGGATGGCCGTCTGAACTGCCAGCTCTATCAGCGCTCTGCGGATGTGTTTTTGGGCGTGCCGTTTAATATTGCGTCTTATGCCCTGCTGACCCTGATGATGGCGCGGGCGACAGGCCTAAAGCCAGGCGAATTTGTCCATACGTTCGGCGATGCGCATCTTTATTCGAATCACATGGATCAAGCGCGGTTACAGCTCACTCGAGAGCCGTATCCGGAGCCAAAAATGATCCTCAACCCTGACAAAACGGACCTTTTTGGCTGGGATTATGAAGATTTCACATTGGTCGATTACCAATCGCATCCACACATCAAGGCGCCGGTCGCTGTTTAGATCCCAATTGCCAGTGGCTTCCCCGTCAGACCTTTGCTAGAAGGTTAATAAAGGGGAGACGAACATGTCGAACGCGACTTTTGAAACCTTTTTGGTTTCCGGACTGCTTATCCTCATTATTGCGATCGGGTATCTCGCTTGGTCGGCTTGGCGATGGGTTGATCGCGAACGCGACATGGAAAAGCGCTCGCTGGACGGTATTCGCCATGAAATGCGCCTCAATCTGAAACGCCTTTTAGATGAGTTGCGCGGCATCGCTGATGGCAGTTTGCGGAGCGAGATCGATGTTATCCCGGTCGTGCACCCGCAACTGGATGCACTATTGACCCGGCCGAACGAAGCCGATCGCCGGGGTCTGACGATTATTCGCGGCAATTACAATGAGTTAAGCGCCCACAAACAATCCCTACGCGCCGCCATGGCTGGGGCAAGCGATGTGGAAATGCCCGCAAACCGCGCGGTTCGGGCGCTGATTGGCTCGATTGCGACTTTATATCTGTGGGAAGAGCATAAAGGCTGTCCGCCCGATCGCGCTCGGTCGACCAGATCTTGGGATGTTCGCGATTGGATGAAAGCGACACCCTTCGACGCCCATGCCTTGCCAGGTCTACACTTGCGGGATCAAGTCGTTGAATATCTCCGCATGGAGGGGATGGAGCTCACGCCAAGACCGCTGACTCATACGGCGCATGAATTCTATTCGATGCAATATGATCGCAAAGCCGATCCAAACGCGCCGTTTTGGAAGCGCAAACCGAAAAAACAGGCTCCGATCGAAGAACCTGAAGAGGCGGTGGAAGCCGCAGCTGAGCCAGAAGACGTGCCTGAACAGGTCCCTGAAGCGCCGCCGGTTGAGATCGAGGCAGAGGCAACGCCTGAGGCACCTGCGCCGCAGCCAGAACCGCCTGCACCCGCTGCCGTTGAAGCAGGCGCGCCACCTGCGGAGACCGAAGTGATTGATCCGAATACGGAGCCGATGCCAGACCCTAAGCCGTCAAGTTCGGGCTCAGTTCACTAAGCATAAGAATCTAAAGAACATTATTCGCACCATCCCTGACCACCTAAAGTTAGGGACCATGTTTCGCGATGTGACCACCTTAATGGCAGATGCGCGCGCCCGGAATTGTGATAAACACTTTCATAGTGGGTGCTGGGCATTGAGCAAAGGAGACTTTGAAATGAGCTTTAAATACTGGACTGCTGGGATCGTAATTGCGGGCGGATTAACCGCGTGTACGCCCGCCGAGTCTCCGTCCACGGAGCTCACCACCGAAACGAATCTCGATGCCGTAACCTCCGATGATGCAGAATATGCGGCCTATATGGCATATGTGAACGATCCGTACACCATCTCTGGCGCAAGCGAGGCGGACTTGTCAGCCCTTGTCGCAAATCTGCCAGCCTATGCCAGCGTGACTTGGGATACAAAGTCGCTAGACGCGAACACGGGCGCCACGGTTTTTGAAGGCCTGTCCATCGGGTTTGGCGGCACAGAGAAATTTGGCATCAATTTCGAAACTGCAAAGCTTTGGGGCTATGATGATGGTCTCCTCGTATCGCGCTTGGCTGGAGAGAGGCTGACCGAGACCGGAGCGCTGTTCAGCCGCTTGGAAGGCACGAATGTTTCCTATTTCGGAGTCGTGCCGGCGATAAACGCTATTTTTGATGAGACGCTGGAGCAACTCGATGCAGAATTGCCAGAAGGGTTCGAATTCGGATTTGACCGGTTTGACAGCAATACCGAGCGGTTTGTCATGTCGGGCGTGTCCTTGCGACCTTGGGAACTTGCGCTCCTGCCGGCTGAGCGGATCACTGATATTGACGATGAAATTCCGGCTGAACTGGTCGACATCGTCCATGCTGGACAAAGATTGATCGCCGTATCCCGTTCTCTCTCAATCGAGAAAAGCGTGTCGCTGGATACCAATTTCAACTTTGAGATGCGCCAACCGGGGGCGGAAACATCCGTCTCGGTCTCCGTCGAGCTTGCGGCAGCGGAAAACATGCAAGGCTTTAATATCGAGAAGAATGTTGCTCATGGCTATTCCGGCGCACAAACCAATGCCTACACCGAAGCCACAGCAGCTGGCGAGGTGATCACCATGTCGGGCTTCCCCGCCGGGTTCACGATGGCGCAACAGGAGAGTTATGAGATCGCTGAAATGCGCAACATCAAGCTCGACAAATTGATGGGCTTCCTGGCGCGCTCTGAATTACCAATGATGGATGAGCGGGACTTGCTGAGCCTCGGAACTTGGGAATTCTCCGATTATGTCTCGCAGCTCAATGACAAAACCATTCTCACCGCCGATCGCGGTTATTTCAATGGCGAGAATTTTGAGTGGGTGATCCCAAGTGATCTCAGCTTTGGCCTCACCGGCGCTACCCTCAATGCCGATGAGTTGAGCGAGTTTTTCTTTGTGTTTTTTGAGACGTTTTTGAGCGGGGTCGATGCGGATGACCTGCCAGAGGATGAACGCGCGCAAATGGAATTGGTTCGAGAAGGCGTGGAAAAAGCCATCGAATTACTACCCGAGCACGGCCTCGACCAAATCCCGTTCGATTTCAATATCAATGCGACTTGGGCCGCAGACACCGGCCCGGCAGATTTCGCGCTTCGCTGGGACGCCGAAGGATTCGGGCGTAATGAGCTCGATATCGGAATCACGGTGCCGATCTATGACGCGCTGAAATCCGCGTTTGAAGATGAAGATCGAGAGGAAGCGTTTGAAGGGGCTTTCCGTGAGGCGTTCTCGTTCACAGGTGCACGGTGGTTCGAGGAAGACAAAGGCATTTATGATAAACTGTTCGGCTTCGCCAATGCGATCGGCAAAGAGTATCCCGATGAGGGGTGGGGCGCGATGCTGGGCAGTATGGAGCCTGCGCAAATGCGGACCTATCTCGGCACAATGACGCGGATGGGCAAAGCCAGCGCGGCCGCCGAATTCCCGCCCGCAGAGGCGTGGATTGAGTCCATTGCAACCTATCTGGAAACGGGCGGTTCCCTTGAGATTGCAGCCAACCCGCCTGTGCCAATCAATGAGGAATTGATGGATAGCTATGAAGATGAACCAGAGCCAGAAGAGATCGTTGAAATCTTTGGGTTAACGGTTACCCACACAAAATAGGCATCTTGCTGCTTGACCCAGCGCGCCGCGCACATCAAATCTCAGGCCAAGAGAATTGCGGAGACTGCATGACACGCCTTGATGACGAAAACGAAGCGAAACCGATGAGTGAGCCGAACGCGTTTCTTGAAGAAGCGCTGTTCAATGCTCGCACAATAATGCTCACTGGCGGCGTCGATGACAAACTCGCTCGCCGGGTTTGCGAGCGTCTTCTGGCACTGGCCTCAGATAGTTCAGACCCGATCCTGCTCGTGATCTCTTCGCCGGGCGGGCATGTCGAGTCCGGCGATATGATCCACGATATGATCAAATTTGTCGGTGCACCGGTGAAAGTGCTTGGCTCCGGTTGGGTCGCGAGTGCGGGGGCTCTGATCTATTCAGCGGCCAAGAAAGAGAACCGTTTCGCCCTGCCTAACACCCGCTTCCTGCTTCATGAGCCACGGGGCGGCGTCGGCGGCCAGGCGTCTGATGTTGAAATCCAGGTCCGCGAGATCGTTCGGATGCGGGAACGCCTCAACAAGATTTTTGCTGAAGCGACGGGTCAGCCGCTTAAAAAGATTGTCGAAGACACCGATCGAGATCACTGGATGAGCGCTGAAGAAGCCGTGAAATATGGCCTCGTGAGCAAAATCGTTTCACATCATAGCGACATTAAATAGAAAAAAACTTGCGGCAATTTGCAAGCCGTAAAGGAATTGCAGGCACTTTCCCACTCGCGTTGTAGAGTGTGAGAGCCGGTTTATGTCCGTTTGCTTGGGTGATTTTGTCGAAGCCGCAAAACCAATATCCGCGTTGACTCCCCTGTCGCGCGTGGTCGAGCTGTTCCAAAATGATCCGGGCGCTAGCTATTTCATTCTCGTGCGAGACAAGCGGCCCGCGGGCCTCATTAGCCGCGTTATGGCCTTTGAGTTTGCCGTGAGTGCCAATTCTGGCGCCCAATCCGATCTTACGATTGGGGATTTGGTGTCTGCGCGCGCATTTATCCTGCGCGCAGAGACAACCGTTCGAGATTTTATCGCCCGTGTCGGCACCAAGATAGATGAAGTGATCGCGCGTGGTTGCATCATCATTGAAGATAAGCGGTTTAAAGGCGTTTTGAGCCCGGCGAAATTCCGCAACGCTTTGATGGCCGCTATTTCTGGCAGTGCAGCAGCGGAGGGCGCGCACAAGTCGCAAGGCCCCAACCCCGCAGCATCAAATACAACTACCCCGCTCTTGGGAACGCTCGCTCATGAGATTCGCACCCCTCTGACCGCGATTATGGGCCTGTCTGACATGCTCGCCTCTCGGATTCGGGATGAGTACGAAAAAGACATTGCCCAAACCATAGTCCGCTCAAGCGAGACATTGGACCGGATCCTCACCGATACACTCGATTTTGCGCGGCTTGAGGCAGGCAAGCTGAACGTCCGCACCGAAGCCACAGATCTTGCCGAATTGGCGAGTGATCTGCGACGTTTGTGGGGCGGAGAAGCGTCGCGCAAAGGGCTGAGTTTGCGGGTTGGTGTTATTCCAAACGGCCCAGCGCATGTGCTCAGCGATCACGGCCGGATCCGGCAAATCGCGAACAATCTCGTTTCCAACGCTCTGAAATTTACCCGCGAAGGGCAGGTAGAGGTGACGCTGTCGACGGAATCTGTCGGGCAGCGATTGATGTTGGTTCTATCGGTTGCCGATACAGGGCGCGGGCTTTCACCAGAGCAACGCGATCGGTTCATGAAAGTATTTGAAAAGGGTCCAGAGATTGATGGGGTTAAGGGCTGGGGCCTGGGGCTGACCATTTCTCGGGCACTCGCGAAAGCGCTTGGCGGGGTGTTATCACACGCCGATAATCCAAATGGTGGCAGCGTCTTCACACTAAGCGTGCCGGTCGAGAGAGCCACTAATCAAGACAGCAATCATTGGCTCAACGCCTTGGCACCGCGTAAAGGCAAGTTCGAGCTTGGCGATATTCTTTTGGTCGAAGATCATGAGGCGTCGGCGATGATCGTGATTACCGCCTTGGAGCAAGCTGGATGGACGGTGCATCATGCTGGCACTTTGCATGCCGCTGAGTCTTACCTTGAGCTCCGCCAGTTCCAGGCTGTGCTCACAGATCTTCACTTGCCAGATGGTACTGCGATGAGCCTGATTGATCAGATTCGCCGACGGCGCGGCTTCAATGCAACGGTGCCGATCATTGCCCTGACCGCCGATGTTGCTGATCAGCGCCGTCAGGATTGTATCGCCATGGGGGCCGACCGGGCACTGAAGAAACCGATAGCAGGTCCAGAACTTGTTGCGACCATTGCAGACGCCCTGATGTCTCGTGCGGCAGGGCATGTTTCTGCAGTCGAACTCCGAGGCCGATTGGCAGGCTAGGCCCCACGCCCCACACATTCCAATACTGACCTACTGACAAGGCTTGCTTTGGCGGGCCGAATGCGCGATCTCAACTGCTAAAATCAGACAGGTTTGGGAGAAGCGCGATGCGCGAAGTGAATCATTTCATCGGTGGTCAGCAAGTCGCTGGCACCTCAGGCCGATTTGGCGATATCTATAATCCGAACACCGGTGAGGTGCAGGCCCGCGTGGCGCTGGCGACGACGCAAGAAGTTGCAGACGCGGTTGGGAACGCCAAGGCTGCTCTGCCGGGCTGGGCCAACACCAATCCTCAGCGCCGCGCGCGGGTGATGTATGAGTTTAAACGCCTGCTCGAAGCCAATATGGATGAGCTGGCAGAGCTGCTCTCGTCTGAACATGGCAAAGTGGTTGCCGACAGTCGCGGCGACGTTCAGCGCGGCATTGATGTGGTCGAGTTTGCCTGCGGCATCCCGCATCTGCAAAAGGGCGAATATACCGAGGGCGCTGGCCCTGGCATTGATGTCTATTCCATGCGTCAGCCGCTCGGCGTTGTTGCTGGCATCACCCCGTTCAACTTCCCAGCCATGATCCCGTGTTGGATGTTTGCGGTGGCCATTGCCTGCGGCAATACGTTCATCCTGAAACCATCCGAGAAAGACCCGAGCGTGCCGCTGCGCCTCGTCGAGCTGTTCCGTGAGGCCGGGGCCCCGGACGGTGTGCTCAACATGGTCAATGGCGACAAGGAAAGCGTCGACGCGATCCTGACCCATCCGGACGTGAAAGCCGTGAGTTTTGTCGGCTCATCGGACATCGCGCAATATGTCTACTCAACAGGCACAGCGCACGGCAAACGCGTTCAGGCCATGGGCGGGGCCAAGAACCACGGCATCATCCTGCCCGACTGCAATATGGAACAGGCGGTCAAAGACATTGTCGGTGCGGCTTATGGCTCAGCTGGCGAACGCTGCATGGCGCTGCCAGTGGCCGTCACGGTCGGCCAGAAGACCGGCGACGAGTTTGTTGAGCGTATGCTGGACGCGGCCCGTGGCTTGAAAGTCGGGGTCTCGACAGATGCTGAAGCCCATTATGGCCCAGTCGTGTCTGCCGCCCACAAGGCCAAGGTCGAGGACTATATCCAGATGGGCGTCGATGAAGGCGCTGACCTGAAACTCGATGGCCGCGGCCACAAGCTGCAAGGCCACGAGAACGGCTATTTCATCGGCCCGTCTTTGTTCGACAATGTGAAGCCCGGCATGCGGTCCTATGAGGAAGAGATTTTCGGCCCGGTCCTACAAGTTGTGCGTGCGACAAGCCTGGAAGAAGCCGCCGCACTGCCGAGCAATCACCAATACGGCAATGGTGTCGCCATCTTTACTCAGAATGGTCGTGCCGCGCGCGAATTTGCAGCGCAAGTCAATGTCGGCATGGTTGGCGTGAACGTCCCGATCCCAGTCCCTGTCAGCTATCACACCTTTGGCGGCTGGAAACGCTCAGCCTTTGGCGACACCAATCAGCATGGCCCCGAGGGCGTCCGCTTCTGGACCAAGATTAAGACGGTCACATCGCGTTGGCCCGAAGGCGACATTGGCGACCAGGCCTTCATCATTCCGACGATGGGGTAGGCTCAGCGTCCGGTAATTTTCGAACCGGCACTTCAAAGCCGCAAATATCGAGCATTTCAGGCGGCTTGCGATAGAAAAAGTCTTCGTCGCGCACGCGCTTTTCAGTCTTTGCATCTTCAAAGGCTTGGGTAGGCATGGCTTGCACCTGATAGGCCGGGCGAATGGCCGGATCCATATCCGCGGCGACCGTCATAGACATAATCTCGTCGCCGACGTCTGGCGCTTGAATGACGCCGCTTTCGATCGCCCGCACACCTCGTTTCAGCTTTTGCACATATTGCATACCGTCGATGACGCGGCCGAACACGGTCAAATTTCGGTCAAGGTAACGCTGGGCGTCGAGCACGATATAGAATTCGGTGCTGCCGCTATCGGGATCATTATCGCGCGCCATGGCGAGTGCGCCAGGACAGTGTAAAAGCCATTCAGTGCCCAGCGTTTCGCTTCGCCCAACCGCGAACCCGTCAATATGCCCCACCATCGGCGCGAAGAGGTCGGCATTGCCGAGCGGCACGAAGGCGGCATCCGAAAGTGGCCGATCATTCTCGTTCTTAAGGGTCGGATACTGCTCGATGGTCTCTTCATCTTGCAATCCGCCTTGCGCAACGAAGGCTTCGATCACGCGATAAAACCGGATGCCATTATAGACATCATCCTGGACCAATTTGCGGAACTGAGCCGCATGATTGGGCGCAAAATCCGGATTCAACTCGACGACAATGTCGCCATACCCGGTTTCGATCAGGACCAAATTCTCCGGTGACACATCGCGCCAATTCGGCGCCAAGGCGGAGGCAATTTCGTCTTCTGTAAGTTCAATCTGTGCTGCGTCTTGCGCTTGGCACGCTGTGGCAAATGATAAGGCGAGGGCACCGAATATCAGGGATCGCATATGAAAGCTCCAAAACCGTTCTGTTGTGAGCCTAGCTTTCGCCACCTGCTTTGGCCAGAGCGCTTGCCTCAAGGTCATTCTTGCGGGCGTGGAACCGCCCCGTTACCAGAAGGCCATGACGAAAACGGGCTATGAAACTCTCACTTCGATTGACGCGATTACGGCGGGATTGGCTTCGGTTGGCTATATCTCGACGCGCGAAATCTCCACCGCGATTTATCTCGCGCACAATTTGCGGAAACCGATCCTGATCGAAGGCCCAGCGGGCGTCGGCAAGACCGATCTCGCCGCCTCTATGGCGCGCTTTCTCGATATCTCACTGAACCGCTTGCAATGCTATGAAGGCCTCGATGAGGGCAAAGCGCTGTATGAGTGGAAATATGGCAAACAGCTGCTCTACACGCAGCTATTGAAGGAAAAGCTCGGCGAAGTGATGGACGGCGCCGGCACGCTCAATGCCGCTTTCGATAAGCTGACCTCGTTTGAGGACCTCTTCTATTCCGAAACCTTCCTCGAGCCGCGCCCGCTTCTGACCGCGATGAAGCAAGACAAAG
Source organism: Hyphomonas sp. ske169 (assembly GCF_056850855.1). NCBI lineage: Bacteria > Pseudomonadati > Pseudomonadota > Alphaproteobacteria > Hyphomonadales > Hyphomonadaceae > Hyphomonas > Hyphomonas sp. ske169. Next base: position 2,545,427 of record NZ_CP096146.1, read on the forward strand.
GCTCTGTCCTTCTGATCGATGAGATCGATAAGTCCGACGAAGAGTTCGAAGCCTATTTGCTGGAAGTCTTGTCTGACTATCAAGTCACCGTGCCGGAGATCGGCACCATTCGCGCGCAAGTGCCGCCTCTGGTGATCCTGACATCGAACAATATTCGTGAGCTAGGCGATGCCCTGAAGCGCCGCTGTTTGCACCTTCATATCGATTTCCCCGAAGCCGAGCGCGAGCAAGCGATTGTCCGCGCACGAGTGCCAGATGTGTCCGACGCTCTGCTCAAGCAGCTGGTGGACTTTGTGCAGGGCCTTCGCGATCTCGACATCCGCAAGCGCCCGTCAATCTCCGAAACCGTAGATTGGGCACGGACGCTCTTGCTCATGCACGCTACAGAATTGGACGAAGACATGGTCCGTTCGACCCTGAATGTGCTGCTGAAGCATGAAAGCGATATCCAGGCGGTTGATAAGGATGTTCGCACACTTGCCCGCGCCGCCGTTTCGGCCGGATAAATGGCAGAACAAGTCCTCACCGATTTTATCCGCGCGCTGCGATCAGCCGATGTGCGGGTCTCGACAGGTGAGGCGATTGATGCGGCCGAAGCGGTGAAACTGATCGGCTATGCGGACCGGCAGCGGCTCTTGGATACGCTGCGCTGTGTATTGGCGAAATCGCCGACCGAAAAGCTGGCGCATGACCGCTTGTTCGATCTCTATTTCTCGCGCCAACCGGTGCCGCAGAGCGAGCCACCATCCGAAGATGAGAATTCCGAAGCGAGTGATTCTGACGGGCCAGGTGACCTGCTCGATTTGCTGGAGAGCGGCGACGAGACCGCAATTGCCATGGCGATGGAGCGCGCGGGACAAGAGGCAGGCCTGCAAGACATCCGCTTCTCAACTCAAGTGTCCTACTTTGCCCAGCAAATGATGAAATCGCTCGGCGTCGAGCGGCTCGAAAGCGAGATGATGCAAGCCTTTCGGGAGCGGACCGAAGATGGCCAGGCCTATGCCGAAGAGCTGATTGAAGGCCGCAAGCAAATGTTCTCGCGAGCGCGCGAGCACGCCAAACAAGCATTTGAGACATATGGCGCTGGTGCCACGCTGGCATTTCGCGAAGATGTGCTGGCCGATACCGCGCTCACCGCCTTGGACGTCCGCGATCTTGGGCGCATGCAGGTGCTGGTTCAGAAGATCGCCAAACGCCTCGCGGTGAAACACTCCCGGCGGCGCCGGAAGAAAAATCGCGGGCAATTAGATGTCCGTAAAACGCTGCGGGTCAATGCCGGGTTTGATGGTGTGCCGTTTGATCTTGCCTGGAAACAGACCAAGCGTGATCGCGCAAAGATCGTTGCCGTCTGTGATGTCTCTGGCTCAGTGGCGCGGGTGGTGCGTTTCTTTCTGATGTTGCTTTACAGTTTGAATGAAGTGGTGCCGGATATTGAGTCCTTTGCCTTTTCCGGACGGCTAGAGGATGTCGGCGACACGCTTGAGACCGAAGACTTCGCGGCCGCCATGGATCAAATCATCAACTCAATTGGTATGAGTTCAACCGATTACGGTCAGTCGCTATCAGATCTCAAAATGAACCATTGGAACGTGCTCGACCGGCGTACGACCTTGATTGTTTTGGGGGATGGACGGTCAAATTATGGGGATCCTCGCCTGGACTTGTTCCGGGAAGCGGCGGCGCGCGTCAAGCGTGTCATTTGGCTGACGCCGGAGGGGGAAAGCCAATGGGGCAGCGGCGACAGCGAACTGCCGCGTTACCGGCCGCACTGTCATACGATGAAACAGGTGACCACGATAAAAGATCTCGAGCGCATTTTGGATGAAGCGCTGTCGCGGTATCAATAGGGCGCGAGAAGGCTGGTAATATAGTCTGCCATCAATCGTCCTGACGATGTGAGACGCAATCTGCCGCCGTGGTTCTGAGCGAGATTCCGCTCCCTTAGGTCGGCTACAATGTCGGAATCAATATCAACGCCAAACAGGTCTGCGAACCGCGCCAAATCGAGCCCGGAGGTTGGACGTAGCGCCATGGCGAGAAATTCTCGTGCGGTGTCGGTTGGGGAAAGTTCGGTCTGATTGGCTGCTTGCGAGTTGATATAGTCAGTGGGGCGACGTGCAGCTTCGGTCGCCAACCTCTGGCCGTTCACGGTCAGACGCCCATGTGCGCCTGGCCCAATACCAATCCAATCGCCGCTGGCCCAATAGATGTGATTATGTCGAGACTCATATTCAGGCGCACGGGCATGGTTGGAGACTTCATAAGCCGAGAGCCCCTGAGCATCGCAGATCTGTTGGGTCAGCTCATAAAGATCGGCTTGATCATCGTCTGACATTGGCACCAGATCACCGCGCGCAGCGCGCTTTCCAAATGCGGTTCGTTCTTCAATTGTCAGTTCGTACAAAGACAGATGTGGAGCGCCCAAAGCGAGGGTGTCGTTTAGTTCTTGTTGCCAATCCTCAGCGGTTTGTCCTGGGCGAGCATAGATTAGATCGACAGAATGATTGTCAAAACAAGCTTGTACACGGTCGACCGCAGCACGGCCGCTTTTGCTGTCATGATCCCGGCCAAGAAAAGCGAGCGCTTGATCATTGAGGCTCTGTAGTCCCAAAGATAAGCGACCCACCCCCGCCGCCGCCCAATCGGCTGGGTCTGCGTCTAAGACATCATTTGGATTGGCTTCGAGCGTAATTTCGGCATCGGCTTTTAGGCCGAAACTGGCATTTGCAGCCTCGAGCAGACGTTCGATTTGCGTCGCTGACAGTAAGGATGGTGTGCCGCCACCAAAGAACACCGAATCGAGCTGCGGATGGCCTGGCAAAACCGTGCGGTGCGCGTGAAGATCGGCGATCATCGCGTCCAGCAAGGGCTCTATGTCGCGGTCTTTCGCGGCATAAACGTTAAAATCACAATAGGGACAGATGCGCGTGCAAAAGGGCCAATGAATATAGAGTCCAAACCCGTATTTTCGCCCGACCGCAGTCATTAAAGCAGGGCCGCTTTCAATTTTTCAAACGCAACCGCGCGATGGCTCATCGCGTGTTTCTGAGCGGGCTCGAGCTGCGCAAACGTCACCTCATGTCCGACAGGAACAAAAACAGGGTCATAGCCGAATCCCATTTCGCCACGCGGCGGCCATGTCAGGGTTCCGTGCGCCTCACCTCGAAACGTTACTTCGTGTCCATCAGGCCAAGCGACAGCCAGGCAACTGACAAATTTTGCGCTGCGGTCTTGGGCGTCAATGGCTTGCAATTCGCGTTCGACTTTTTCCATGGCTTTGTAGAAATCGCGCGGTTCGCCGGCCCAGATCGCGGTATGCACGCCTGGCATGCCGCCAAGCGCGGTGACTTCCAGCCCGCTATCGTCGGAAAGCGCTGGCGCGCCCGTGGCTTGGGCGGCTGCGCGGGCTTTGATCAGCGCATTTCCTTCAAAAGTGAACTCAGTTTCATCGGGTTCGTCGAGATCCAGCTCGATCCCAGACACCACTTCAAAGCCCAAAGGTTCAAAAAGATCTTTTAGTTCAGACACTTTGCCTTTGTTGTGCGTAGCAGCGACCAAACGGCCCGGTTCGAGTTTGCGAGACATGCAATGTGGCTCCGATCTTGCTTTTTGAACGAATGACCTTATCGTTTAACGGTAAGTTTGTGACTTTGTGCTATGTGACAAACGTAGCAAAATGACAGAAGGATGACATAAACGCATGTCAGGTACGCGCAAGAATTCAATGGCGGCAGTTCTGTCAACCGTCGTAACCGTGATTTTCTGGCTCGCAATTGTTCTCGGCACGATTTTGTTTGTGATTCTCGGAATCGGCTTGTTGGGCAGTCTCAATGGCGGCGAACTCGACTTGCCATTGGTTGAAGCGCGCGCCGATGGCGTGCCGGCCGGGCGGATCGCGGCCGCGCTCGTGGGGCTTCTGGTGTTTGCGCCGGGTATTGCCTTTGTCTGTGCTCAGTTGCGGAAAATCCTATCGACTTTGGCTGATGGCGATCCATTCGTCCCTGAGAACGCGCCGCGCCTGACCCAAATCGCGATTGCGATCGGCTTGGTTGAGGTCATTCGAATGTCGTCGGTTCTGATCTTGGCGGCGACGGTGGATCTCGGCGAAGGTTATGATGCGAATATCAATATCAATTTGGCCGTTTGGGGCGCAGTGATCGTGCTTCTCATTCTGGCGCAAGTCTTCAAAGAGGGCACCCGCCTTCGCGAAGAAGAGAAAATGACAATTTAGGAGGGCCATGACGTGTCAATTCGTGTGACCCTTGATCGGGTGTTATTGGAAAAAAGAATGTCGCTGACCGAGCTTTCTGAGCGCGTCGGCGTCACCCTGGCCAACCTCTCCATCCTGAAAACCGGCAAAGCCAAGGCGGTGCGCTTCTCGACTTTAGAAGCGCTTTGCCGAGAACTCGATTGTCAGCCTGGCGACATTCTCGTGTTTGAGGATGGTCAATCGAATGAAGCGAGCGAAGCGGCTTAATCGAGCCCGTCTCGCAGCAACTCAAGTGCTGTCTCAGCAAATAAATACATGTTCTCGACCCGGTCCGTGATCCCTGTTTCGCGGGTTGTGCTGCGCTCGACCAATGCTTCAGGCGGGCCGCCAAAAATCGCCGCGCAAACATGACCGGCCTCATCGCCATAGCCATTGCCGGAAGGCCCAGCCGCGCCAGTCTCACAAAGCCCCCAAGAGGTACGCAGACGCGCTCTAATCGTCGTCGCCATGAGCCGGGCATAGGGTTCTGTCGCTGAGCGCATACCGCTTATATCGTCTTTGCTGAGGCCCATCAGACCGCGAAACGCATTTGGCGTGTAGATCACCCCAGCTCCGCGATAGAAACGCGATGCACCTGGCACGGCGAGCAAAGCGGCTGAAATCAAACCGCCCGATGAGGATTCCGAAATCCCAATCGTCTCACCGCGGGCCAATAAGCGAGCACCGACTGTTTCGGCCAGCGGGATCAGGCGTTCCATGACTTATCCGATCGCCGCTTTTTGCGCCGCGAATAGCTCGTTGCAGCCTTTCTCAGCCAGCGCCATCATCGTGTCGACTTCGGTGCGGGTCATGGGGCGTTCTTCGCCCGTGCCTTGCAGTTCGATGATCCCGCCATCAGAGCTCATGACCACATTCATGTCCGCTTGGCCCGCACTGTCTTCAGGATAATCGAGATCGAGCACGGGCACATCTTTGTAAACGCCCACGGAAATCGCCGCCGCTTGTTTCAAGATCGGGTCGCGCGTGATCACGCCTTCGGTTTTCAAATAGCGACAGGCGAGCGCAAGCGCGACAAAGCCGCCGGTAATTGAGGCGGTGCGGGTGCCGCCATCGGCTTGGATTACATCGCAATCGATCGTGATTTGGTTTTCGCCGAGCGCTTCAAGATCGACGACAGAGCGTAATGAGCGGCCAATCAAGCGCTGAATTTCCTGGGTCCGGCCAGACTGTTTGCCTGCCGCCGCTTCTCGTCGTCCGCGTGTGTGGGTCGCGCGCGGCAGCATGCCATACTCGCCAGTGACCCAGCCAGTGCCGGTGCCGCGCATCCAGCCAGGAACTTTATCCGTCCAGCTGGCAGTGCAGAGCACGTGTGTGTGCCCAAATTTGGCCAGACAGGAGCCCTCTGCATAGCGAGTAACGCCGGTCTCGAGGCTGATCTCGCGGAGTTGGTCGGCGGAGCGTCCGGAAGGGCGAACGAAGTCTGTCATTTGATATGTCTTTCATAGCTTAAGCTGCTCGCCGCAAATTGCGGGTTTTGGGTCTTCTGTCTGGGCTGAGAATATATCGGGTGAGGACGTTGCCGTTGGACATTGCAGAGATGAAGGCCAGAGCCGCGAGCTCAAAGCGTCCGCCGCGCAGTTTTGCCTATGAGGTCGCCCGCGTGTTTTTCTATGGCCTGTATCGGTTGATGGGATGGCGCGTCCTGGGCGAGGCGCCCCCGGACAAAAAAATGGTCATTATCGCTGCCCCACACGAGACCAATTGGGATTTGACGCAGATGCTCGGCATCGCGTTTTACTATCGAATTCCGGTGCGTTGGATGGGTAAGAAAAGCCTCGGCGAGGGGACGTTCGGTTGGCTGATGCGTTGGTGGGGCCTGTTGCCGGTGGATCGTAGCGGCTCGACCCGACTGGTCGATCAAGTCGTTGAGGCCTACAATGCAGTAGATGAAATGTGCCTGGTCATCGCTCCGGAAGGCACACGGAAAGATGTCAAAGCTTGGAAGACTGGCTTTTATAATATCGCTCTCGCGGCAGAAGTGCCGGTCGGGCTCGGTTTTATCGATTATGAGAATAAATTTGGCGGCCTAGACGGAACGCTTGTGCCTTGTGGCGACTATACGGCCGACATGGAAACGGTCGCAAAATTCTATGCTGCCCGTGTGTCGCGCTTCAATCATCCGCTAACGGGTGAGAGTCTGGTAGGTGTTGAAGGCGAATAGCCGGCTACTCAGTTGGCGCAGCGGGCTCGGTCGTTTCTGCGAATGCGGTCATCTCTTCGCGGACCTGTCGCGGTAATAGCGTCTCGGGGCCGCTTGCCATGCCGGACCACAGGATCTCACCCGTTTCCGTCGACTCGGCAAAAATCGACATGGACGGGTGACCATCCCACAAGATGAGCTTGCTGTTGATAACGATATCGGGATTTGCATCCGCTGAGACTTTGAAATGATCGAATTTACTAAGCTCAACCGATAGCAATTCAGTTACCGATCGTGACAGCGGTAGATATTCGTCATTGCCGGTTTCATTGGTGGTCGCGCTCACCATGATTGAGGTGCGATCCGGCGGGGTAGATGAAACCGATTGGACCAAGAACAAGCCTAGCAACAAAGTCCCGATCGCGATCGCCGCAAGTCCGAACCAAGTTTTCGAAATGCTGTGGGGCCGGGTTGGATTATCGCTCGCAGGCATTTGCGGGCGGTTGGGCAAGGTGACGTCTGCGATCAAACGATATCCGCGCTTGGGAAGTGTTTCGAGAATCCGGGGGGCTTTTGGATCATCGTTTAGGGCGCGCCTCAAATCGGAAATCACCACGGCAACACTATTAGGACTGACCGTCCGACCTTCCCAGACATGATCCAGAATCGCTGATTGGGACACCACCTGTCCGGGTTGCTGCACCAAGAGTTCGAGCAAAGCTGCGGTGCGGTTTTCCAAGCGCCGGGTTTCTTCTCCATTGTCCAGCGTGCCTGTGTCCGGCGCAAAAGCCCAAGTGTCGATTTTAATGAGAGACATGCGGTTTATCCCGAGCTGACGGCTGATGGTCTGCGCGATGTTTGGCAGCCTGTAGCTTCTTCAGCTTTTCTTTAATTGCCTTATTTGCTCACCCGGAACACCACGAAGGTCAAGATAGGAGACTTTCACGTGGCATCGAAAATACTGAGAAAAATGATCACATCGACAGCGATAATGGCACTGGCGAGCGTCACCGCTGCTGCGGATGAGTTTGTCTTGGATGGCCAGACATGGTCCGCTGACCAAGGCGAGAATAGTGCCGCCAAGATCGAATCATATCTTGGGCGTGACGCCCTGTTTTTGAGTCGCAACGTGGCCGTGCTGGAGGGTGCTGAGTATGGCGATATGGTCATAGAATACGATTATGCCTCGACGCATCCTTCTGGATTCATCGGCATAAATTTCCGGGCCGATTCCGAAACTGCCAATCTCGAACAATTCTACACCCGTCCGCACCAGTCCGGACAACCGGACGCGACGCAATATATGGTGTTGACGAATGGCGCCGCGACTTGGCAGCTCCATGCCGGGCCGAATGAGGCGGTGGCGACAGAGTTGCCGCCACAGACTTGGATTAAAGTGCGGATTGTCGCGATCGGGGACCAGGCAGACATTTTTGTCGGCGACATGTCCACGCCATTGATCCACGTCCCCGATTTGCGCAGCGTGAGTGCCTCCGGAAAAGTGGCGCTCTACGCGTCTGATCGACCCTGGATGCAGGAGACTGGCGCCTATTTCTCGAACATCACTGTTCGCGACGCGACTGCAAGTGACCAAATTATCGGGAAACCGGCAGAAACAGACCCGTTGCCAGACGGGCTCCTTAAATCGTTCGACGTCTCGGCTCCTTTTGCTGAGTCGGAGATCAGCGAGGCATACCAATTGCCAGTGCTCGACGTGATGGACACGCCTTGGACATCCCTGGCGGTTGAGAATGATGGTGTGGCCAATATTGCCCGGACGACACCGATCAAGGACGGAAAGAACACCGCCCTGCTGCGGTTCACCGTGTCCGCAGATGAAGCTAGCACACGCATGCTATCATTTGGGTATTCCGATCGCGTGAGACTGTTCGTGAATGGCGACCTGGTTTATTCGGGCAATGCAATGTGGCGCGCCCGCGATCATCGTTTTCTCGGTACAATTGCCTTGGTCGATCAGATCGCACTCCATCTTGAGCCGGGCGAAACAGAAATCGTCGCTGCCGTCTCAGAATCGTTCGGCGGGTGGGGCTTTAAAGCGGCGCTCTCAGAAGAATAGACCGCTGACCTGCGATCGGTTTCAGCGCATTGACCAAAAGTCTGTGCGCTGAAGCCTCATTCCCAGATTGAATCCCCCGTCTTCGCGCACTATTCAATCTAAATGAGCTCAGACACATCGATCATGCAGGCGTTGAACCAACGCTCGCGTGATATCTTCAAGCAAATTGTCGAGACCTATCTCGAAACTGGCGAACCGGTCGGGTCGCGAACATTGTCGAAAGCTGGGATCGAGCTTTCAGCAGCGTCGATCCGCAACGTTATGTCGGATCTAACCGACCTTGGCTTGCTGGATGCGCCGCATGTCTCAGCCGGGCGGATGCCGACGCATGCAGGCTTGCGACTATTCGTTGATGGCTTCCTAGAAATGGGCGATCCGGGCCAAGCCGACCGCGCTGCAATTGAAGGTCGCCTCAGTGGGGCGGGCCGCGATTTAAGCGGGGTGTTGAAAGAAGCCTCGTCGCTTCTGTCTGGCCTTGCAGGCGGGGCAGGGCTGGTCTCTTCACCCACTCAAGACGCGGCGGTTCGACATGTTGAGTTCGTCCCGCTCTCGACCGGCGAGGCCTTGTGTGTGCTGGTTAAAGAGCAAGGCGATGTCGAAAACCGTTTGGTCAAAATCCCGCCTGGTCTACCGCAAACCGTATTGATCGAAGCGGGGAATTATCTGGCGGCGCGGATGAAGGGGCGGACCCTACATGAAGCCGCCGCTGATGTGCGGACAGAAATTGCCAATCGCCAAGCGCAACTTGATGCGGCGGCAACGGATTTGGTGCAGCGGGGACTCGCCGAATGGAGCGGCGCCGCACCTGGAGAAGAGCGCCGGTTGATCATTCAGGGCCGCGCTAACCTGCTCGATGATACAGCCGCAGCCGAAGATATGGAACGGGTGCGCCAGCTCTTTGACGCCTTGGAGCGCCAACAAGGCTTGCTGGAAGTGCTCGATTCCACAAGAGATGCAGACGGGGTGCGGCTCTTTATTGGCTCGGAAAACAGTCTTTTTCCGCTTTCGGGTTCAAGCGTGATTGTGGCTCCCTATATGAACGCCGAACGTCAAGTTATTGGCGCCCTCGGCGTGATCGGGCCAACCCGGCTCAACTATGCGCGGGTGATTCCAATGGTTGACTATACAGCACGGATGGTTGGAGAGGTGCTCGGCAAGCACCGCCAAGAATGAGTGAATTGAAGCGATGAGTGACGAAACAGTCAAAGACGACGCCCCAGAATTGGGCCCAGACGCCAGCAAAGCGGATCTGAAAGCTGCCGCGGACGATATCTTAAAAGCGGCCAAAGCGAACGCACCTGCCGCGGATGAAGCGGTCGAAGAAGACGAGGTCGCGGAGATCGAAGAGCCAATTGAGCTGACTCCAGAACAGCAACTGCTCGCGCTCGAAGTCGAGAAGCAAGAGCTGCGCGATCAAATGCTGCGCGCCATGGCTGAGATGGAAAATCTGCGCAAACGTTCCGAGCGCGAGAAATCTGATGCCCGGGTCTATGCGATTGAGAAATTTGCCCGCGACCTGCTCAGCGTTTCAGACAATATGGCCCGGGCCCTTGAAGCGCTGCCGGAGAGCGAGCGAGACGCTCTGACTGAAGGCGGCAAAGGTCTGCTCGGCGGCATTGAGATGACGCAAAAAGAACTGCACACGGTCCTCACGCGCCATGGCGTCACCGCGATTGAGGTCGAGCCAGGCGCGGCGTTTGATCCAAACCTGCACCAGGCGGTCGCGAACATTCCATCTGAACACCCGAACGGCACGATCGCGAGCCTGTTCCAAGCAGGCTGGAAGATCGGCGATCGGACCTTGCGTGCCGCGATGGTCGCGGTGAGTGCGGGACAGACGAACTAGTTCGTTTTTAGCCGCCACGCTGTAACTGTTCCAGGCTGCCAATTAGGCACGATGATCATATCGCCAACACGGGTCAGGTCATTTTGGTAGGTCGGGATCTCTTCGGTGTTGTGGAGCTCGACAGTCTCGCCTTCGGGTGTCACATGCCAAATTTGGCCGGGCCAGCTTGAGACGAGATAGCCGCCAGTATCTAAAACCGCGATGCCGTCAGCATTCTCCATTCCGGTGGCGAGCTCAGTTAGGTCTCGAGCGCCGCGGGTCTCCAACAAGCTGCCTGAATCCATGGTTGCGATTAGCAATCGCTCGCCATCCGCGGTGAGCCCGTTGACGCCGCCCAGACGGTCATCTGCGAGCCATTCTTTGTAGCCGTTGACGTCGATCTGAAAGATCCGCGCCGACCCGGAATCACTCAAATAGACGCCGTTTTGCCAGACCGTGATATCGTTGAGAAACCCAGCGCCGTCGACTGGATAAGTATTCTCAATCTGCGCCGTCGCGATATCGATGACGTGATAGGCGTCATAATCAGACACGAAAAGCTTGCCGTCTCGAACGGCCATGCCTTTTGGCGCGTTCAGACCAGAGATCCATTTTTCGTCCAGGATTTCGCCTTGCAGCGACAGACGACTGATCCAGCCTTCGCCATCTTTCGCGCCGCCTTCGCCTGCGACATTGGAAATGTACAATATGTCACCTTCAACGGCCACGCCCTCGGGCGCTGAGAAGCCGCTCGTGACCCAGAGCTGTTCAAGGTCTGGACGATCGCTGCTGGCCGTCGCTTCAGGTGTTTCTGTTGAGGCTTCAACCCCGTCAGGCTGAGTGTCTGCGGCCGGCGTGTCGTCGTTGGTAGCGTCATATGTGGCTGGCGAACAAGCTGCGAGCGCGAGAATATATAGCGTGGCAAGGAAGCGCATAGACTGTCTCCATGGGTTATGTGACAGGTGTAGCGTAAGAAATGAGGGTTTGCCCACTAAATTCTTCGTCAAGTCTAACTCCATTCCACCCCTTGAACATGTCCTGACGTTTCCCACATGCGGGGGGAACGGAGGCGACCGGACTGAAACACCGTCTTCACCTTCGGACATCTTTGTGTATAGAGCCGCAGGTTGCTGGTGCTGCATAGCAGGCCGATTCGAGGCAAATGGCGGCGGCTAAGGAGAGAAAGAAATATGGGTAAGATTATTGGAATCGACCTCGGCACGACCAATAGCTGCGTCGCTGTCATGGATGGCGGAGACGCCAAAGTTATCGAAAATTCAGAAGGCGCACGCACGACACCGTCTGTGGTGGCCTTTACCGAAGGCGGCGAACGCCTGATCGGGATGCCGGCGCGCCGTCAGGCTGTGACGAACCCCGACTTTACGTTCTACGCGATTAAGCGCTTGATCGGTCGTACTTTTGATGACCCGACCGCGCAAAAAGACAAAGAGTTGAGCCCGTTTGAAATCGTCAAAGGTCCAAATGGCGATGCTTGGGTCAAAGGCCGTGACAAAGATTACGCGCCGCAAGAAGTTTCTGCGTTCATCCTGACCAAGATGAAAGAAACCGCTGAAGCCTATCTCGGCAGCGAAGTCACCCAAGCGGTGATCACGGTTCCAGCTTACTTTAACGACGCACAGCGCCAGGCGACAAAAGACGCCGGTAAGATTGCTGGTCTTGAAGTGCTCCGCATCATCAACGAGCCAACCGCTGCGGCGCTGGCTTATGGTCTTGATAAAGACACCAATAAAATCATCGCGGTTTATGACCTTGGCGGTGGTACATTTGATGTCTCATTGCTTGAGATCGGTGATGGCGTATTTGAAGTGCTCTCCACCAATGGTGACACCTTCCTTGGCGGTGAAGACTTTGACCTCCGCATCGTCGACTTCCTAGCCGACGAGTTCAAAAAAGAGCAGGGCATTGATCTGAAAGCCGACAAGCTCGCGCTTCAGCGCCTGAAAGAAGAAGCCGAGAAAGCCAAGAAAGAGCTCTCTTCCGCCTCGTCTTATGAAGTCAACTTGCCGTTCATTACAGCGGATGCGACAGGCCCGAAACACCTCAACATCAAGCTGTCCCGCGCGAAGCTGGAAAGCCTGGTCAGTGACCTGATCAAACGCACCATTGATCCGTGTAAGAAGGCGCTTGCGGATGCCGGTAAGAACCCTTCGGACATTGATGACGTTGTTCTGGTTGGCGGTATGACTCGGATGCCTGCGGTCCAGGAAGCGGTGAAAGGCTTCTTCGGCAAAGACCCGCACAAAGGTGTGAACCCAGACGAAGTTGTGGCGCTCGGCGCGGCGATCCAAGGCGGTGTTTTGCAGGGCGACGTGAAAGACGTAGTTCTGCTCGACGTGACGCCTCTATCGCTTGGCATTGAGACATTGGGCGGCGTGTTCACACGTCTGATCGATCGCAACACGACGATCCCGACTAAGAAGTCTCAGACCTTCTCAACCGCTGAAGACAATCAGCCAGCCGTGACCATTCGCGTCTTCCAAGGCGAGCGTGAAATGGCGGCGGACAACAAAAATCTCGGCCAGTTCAATCTGGAAGATATCCCGCCAGCCCCGCGCGGCGTACCGCAAATCGAGGTCACGTTCGACATTGATGCCAACGGTATCGTCTCTGTCGGCGCCAAAGACAAAGCGACCGGCAAAGAGCAGCAAATCACCATCCAAGCCGATGGCGGCCTCAACGACGCCGATATCGATGCGATGATGAAAGATGCTGAAGCGAACGCTGAAGAAGATAAGAAGCGCCGCGACTTGGTCGAAGCCAAGAACAATGCGGAAAGCCTTGCGCATCAGACTGAGAAGCAGCTCGAAGAGCATGGCGACAAAGTCGGCGATGATGTGAAGAAAGAAATCGAAGACGCTGCGGCGGCTCTGAAAACAGCTGCAGAGGGCGACGACGCAGCGGACATTCAAGAGAAGCACCAAGCGCTGATGAATGCGGCGATGAAGCTCGGCGAGGCCATTTATGGCGCCCAGCAAGAAGAAGCCGCGAGCGCCGATGCAGCTTCTGATGCTGCCGCCGACGGCGAAGACGTAGTCGACGCGGACTTCGAAGAAGTCGACGATGAGAACCGTCAGAGCGCCTAAGCGTTCCTAAAACAGAATTGAAAAAGCCCCGCTATTATGGCGGGGCTTTTTTATTAAGCAGCGTTCGCAGCGTTTGAGATGAGGCGCGCCGATGTTTCGTCGCGATGCTTCTTCAAATAGCGCATGAAGGGCGTACCGCCGGTGCCGACTTCTGTGTCGTTTCCTGACGCGCCGCGCTGCTGTTTGTTGATATAGCTGGCAGCATATTCGAGATGGCGCGTGCGGAAGTCCGCCATGGCTTGGATGATCGTGTTGTACGCTTCTGTTAGCGCGCGATCTTTGGCTTGTTCCACAAAGGCCCGGACGCCGCTTGCCGCGCGCGTGTCATCAATGAAACGGCGGTGCGCTGGCGGCCGATAGATGTGCAATTGGTCTAGGAATTCACGCAGAGGGTCGGCTGCATGCCCAACGCCTAAAAGCGCATCCATGGCCGGCACGATCGAGGATTGCGATCCTGTTTGCCCGCGAAACGCTTGCGCTTTTGAGCCATATTTTTCGACCCCTTCATAAATGATCCCATCCGGCAGAGCGGGATTATCTTTCCAGCCATGGATGTAAGGACGCACCCGCTCAAAATAGATATAAGGGTCACACCGCTCTGGCATCCGATCAAACAGGCGGTTGATGTCTTTCCATGCCTCACCGATCTGCTGAAGAAGCGCTCGCGTCTTCGCGACATCGCCTGCGCGGCTGGCTTTAATCGTCGGTCCGAACGCGGCGAGGGCCCGACCGGCAGCGGCCTCAATCGCCACGTGAACCAACACGAACCAATTCTCATCCTGACCGTTCAAGAAATTCTGGACCATATCGACATTGTCGAGATCCACTGGCCCGTCAGGGTCGATCAAACTCCAATTGTCGAGGACATAGCCAGAATAGGAGAGCAGCGGCTGCTGGCCGAGGTGATCAGCGAGCGCGACCATCGGTTTCGCTAGATTTTCCGGTAATGTGTCAGGCGCCGCAGGCTCGCCCCAAACGAACGCTTGGACCATGAAGGAATAATGCACCATACACATGCGCGCTTCAGCGTCGCTAAGCTGATCTAAGGGCAGCTCGATCAGGGGAAGGCGCTCTGCCAACAATTCCCGCACCCGACCGGTCGGAAGCAGCTGGGGCAGGGACATGGCGACACGCTCAATCACCGCCAAGTCATCGGGCAGCCTAATGTCCTGGGTATTATGGCGGCATAAGAATCCGCGTTCAGCGGACATGTCATAGTCGTTTAAGTTCAGCATATCGCACTCCTAAGAATTTTTTGCAATAATACGGTGGATTGCACACAATTTCTCACTTAAATGGTGCTAATCTGAGTGGTGAGAGCAATAAATGACGGAAATAGATCGAATAAGCTCAAGAATATTGTTTGAACTCGAATCGGATGGGCGGGTCAGCAATACCGAACTGGCGAAACGCGTTGGATTGTCGCCTTCGGCCTGTCTGCGACGGGTTCAGGAGCTGGAGCGGAATGGCTGGATCAAAGGCTATCGCGCCGTGCTGGACCGGACGCGGATGGGGGCCGGGCTAACCGTCTTTGTTATGGTTGGCTTGTCCGCTCATCTCTCCAAGGATGCCCGCGAATTTGAACGTGCGATGGAGGCGTCACCTCAAGTGAGAGAATGCCACAACATCACGGGAGCGGTTGAATATCTATTGCGCGTCGAAGTGGCAGACTTACCAGCTTACAAAGACTTTCACGCCAATGTCTTGGGCGTCCTTCCGCAAGTCCGATCAATCACATCGCATATTAGTCTTGGCTCCCCCAAGGATAAGCGGGCGTAGACGGGAAGAGATTAGCCATCCGAAGTGCGACTAAGTCCAATGCCCATCGCTCTTTCGATAAGCACTTTTATTGACACAGTTTCGCGCAATTGAGGTTCAAGCCTATCCAAAGTTCGCGCACGTCGCGACAAATCTATAAATTTCAATGACTTGCCACTGGTGTACGCTTGATCTTTCTTGGCGCCAGGCATAGTGTCTACTTCATGGGTGAGATTGGCGGCGATGCTTGATCTAATTGTATTTATCCTCGTCTTGCATGGCATCACACTGGCCATATCAAGTATTTTGAATGTGCCCGGCTATGTTCTGCTCTGTAAGCGACATGGGCTGTCTCCAATTATCGCAGCGATCGGAGCGGTTCCCGCGATTGGTCATGGACTCTTTTTCCATGTCCTGTCGAAGAAGAAACTGAACAGCTTGAGCGGAGATCGATAGAATGAGTATCGATGTATTCCGCCTGCTGATCATCTTAAGCTACGTCGCATTTCTCGTTTGGACGGTCAGATCTATCCAGCGCTACCTCCGCGCTGACGAACAATTGCATCCATCGCTTTGGGTGACTTTGCTGATCCCGCCCGTGAACTTGGTCTATACCTATACGCTGCTGTTTTTGGATATGCGCCGGGTCTTTCGGAGGGCGCCGCATGAGTGATGCTCGCAAATCCGCAATGTTAGATTCATCGCGGCGGCAATTGCTGGGCGTGATGGGATCGGGCGCTGCCTTTGTTGGAGTCAGCGGTGTTCGGCAAGCCTCAGCTTCTGAACCTGTTCGCTTTGTCACTGTGTCCGAAAAAATCATTCAACAGCTTGAGCATATTTTGCAGAGGAATTGGGCCGGTGAAGTTCTGCCCGTCAGGATCTCGCGCGATCAGCTCAACGATACAGCGCTGCAACACATTCATGATCATTTACAAAATGTCCTCAGGGATGAGACCTATAGTGAGGTCCTTCAGGCGCAAATTGAAGACGAAATTCATGCTGGCGACTTGGTATTGGCCGGTGATTGGCTGCTCTCTCCGACGGAACGCGATATTTGCGGCATGTTACTGATTCTCAAGCGCGATACTCCCGAAACAGGGATGTTGTAATCGTGCTGATTGACTTTATCGATGCCGAAGCGCCGCAAGAATACTCCGCGGATGTCGCAATCGCTGGATCGGGCCCGGCGGGATTGTCGCTCGCATTTCGACTTGCCGACGCAGGTTACTCCGTCCTCGTTTTAGAGGCTGGAGGCGCAACCTTCGAACAAGACTCCCAAGACCTTTATGATGGCGAGCTCTTGGGTCGCGACTATTCACTGACCGGCACAAGGCTGCGCCAATTCGGTGGGACGAGTGGACACTGGAATGGGCAGACTGACGCTCTGCGCCCGTACGATCTCGTCGGAAAACCATGGCTACCGCAGGATATCGGTTGGGGCATTTCGTTTGACGATCTGGACCCTTATCACGCCCAGGCGCACGAGTTCTTGGAACTGGGCTCAGGTGATCGAGCGGTGATTACCCAAGCCACGCGAAACGGCGTGGGTGCGCGCGGCGATGAAGCGTTCGGATACAATCGAGCCTGGAAGTATCGTAGTCGCGACGGGCTTCGATTTGCGCTGAGATTGGCGGAGCGCGACTTAGCAGTGATCGAACAGCATGAGCGCATCGACTGTTTGTTGCACGCCAATGTAATTGGCTTTGAGCGATCGGAACCGGGCGACCACGTCACCCGTCTTAAGTTTCGTACCCTCTCTGGAAAGGAAGGCACGGCCAGTGCTCGATTGTTCGTATTGGCGTGTGGAGGGTTAGAAAATCCGCGTCTGCTCTTAAATATGATTGACGAAGGTCCGCTGGGC
The DNA here is from genome assembly GCF_056850855.1 of Hyphomonas sp. ske169. Lineage (NCBI taxonomy): Bacteria > Pseudomonadati > Pseudomonadota > Alphaproteobacteria > Hyphomonadales > Hyphomonadaceae > Hyphomonas > Hyphomonas sp. ske169. Next base: position 2,562,462 of record NZ_CP096146.1, read on the forward strand.
GATCCTTCTGCGAGTGCTCATTTGGGGAAGTATTTCCAAGAGCATCCCAATTGTATGATTGGTACGATCGCCGCCACCAAAACCGGTTCAGACTATATTGATCCTGCGATCACTTATACCGAGGATGAAAGCGGCGCTGGCGAAAGTCTCTGGAAGCCCTATTTGAATATTTCTCCAGAGGCACAGGAACGCGAGCAGATTGGCGCTGGATATTTTCGATTCTACGAGCCGACATTGCGCCAAGCCTCGGGGATAGAGCCGCCGCCACGATCCTTAGCTGGCAAAGCCATCTGGGCCGCGAGAAACATTGATGAGCTTGCCTACAGTTTCATTCCGAAAAGTCTGCGATCGGATGCAAACGTGTTTCGACTCATTCGTTTCTATTCAGAATTTGAGCAGACGCCGTCGGTCGATAATTTCGTTAGCCTCGGCGCCGAGCGAGATAGGTTGGGGCTTCGTAAGCTTCGGTTTAACTGGAAGATTGGAGCACGCGAGGTTCAAACGGTTCTTGGGGTCGCTAAGGAGTTTGCTCGGTTTTTGGCGAAAGAGCAGTTTGGCCGATTAGCCTTGGACAGCTGGCTGACGGGCAGCGTCGAGGAGGCCATTCAAGATATTGGTTGGGGATATGCGGCGCATCATATCGGAACCACGCGATTGGCGACCAGCGCCGCGCAAGGCGTCGTTGATACTGATTTGAAATATTTCGGGGTCGATAATCTTTATGTGGCCGGGTCGTCCGTGTTTCCGTCATCCGGGTTCGCAAATCCCACACTGACATTAACGGCGCTGAGTTATCGGCTCGCGGATCACATGATCGCGCGTCTGCAGTAGAGCGCGCGGCGCGAACTACGAAACCTTATTTCGCGCCATCCTTCGCTCGCGCTGAGACTTTTTCATACATTTCGTCGCCCCAGGATGCGACTTTGCCGTTGAAGAGGAAGTCTGGTGGGACGACTTCTGGGCCCTTGCCGGGTGGCAGGGGCGGGGTGAAATATCCGAGAGCATAAGAGCCCATCGCATAGCCGAGCATGGCTTGCAGCTCGGGATCGAAGTCTTTGGCGATTTCTGGCGGGCAAGACAGGTATTGGTTCTCTTCCTGACGGAGCCATCCAAGCGCGTAAGTGATGTTCAGGCCAATTCGGTCCCCATTGGATTCATTGGCGCCGCCGCTATGGACGACCGAGCCTGAATAGACCAGCACAGACCCGGCTTCCATTTCGGCATACTCAACCTCGTCGCGGACTGGTTGGCGGTCTGCGTCCCAGCGATTGGATCCGGGAATGACATTGGTGGCACCATTCTCTTTGGTGAAGTCTGTAATCGCCCAGATCGTATTGAATTGCGGCTCCAAAGTCGGCAGCAAATAGCCGCCCCAAGCCAATCGATCGCGATGCAGCGGCTGCACGGGCTGGCCTGGCTGAATGCGGATGAACTGCGTCAGGTGGAGCTGGATCGTCTCGCAATAGGGTTTGAGGAAGGTCTTCGCGCCATTCACGATGGTTTTGTTCATGACTGCGTCGCGGCAGGCCGCTGAGCGCGCAACGAGCGCGCCAGTGCGTGTGGTCTTGCGTCCGGTGAAGTCATCCCGGCCTGTCTCAGTCGCCTCGATATAAGGCAGGCACTCGGCTTTTAATTGGGTGAGCGCATCGGCTGACATAGCGCCTTCGAGAATGCAGGCGCCATCTGTTTTGAGCGCGTCTGCCAGGGCTTCCGGCGCGGTATCCGCGGGTAGATATTTGAGCGGCATAAGCCATCCTCCTCGGTTCTCTCTCCTCAGCAAACGCTGAGACCGGGAGCGAGTCCAGTTGAGCGACCGAAAAATAATTAAATGAACATGTTCACAAAACTAAAACCCTGTGCTACATAGACGACAAATGAGGAGGAATTCCATGTCCAATCCCGTGTTTGAAAAGCCGCCCATCGTCGATCGTGACTTCGTCAAAAAGTTCATGGTCTCTGTCGACCGCCCGCTCGATTATGGGGTTTATTTCTTGTTCCACGACTGGTGGGAAGGCGCGACGACCGAAGCCATCGATGTTTATATGGAAGAGTTGCACGACATTCCTGGCGCCACAGAGTTTCTTAAAGAGCGCTATATTGCCGAACCGCTGACGATTGAAGGGCTCCGTCATTATGGGCCCGGCACACTCGGAGCTGCGTATCGCGACTTTGTTGAAGAGAACAATCTGATCGAGAATTTTGGCCGTGATTATCGCGCCTTCCAGAAACAGCTAGAATCAACCGGAAAGCTCGACCGGATGCCAGCCGATATGGCCTATATGATGGTGCGCGGGACGCAGATCCATGACTTCATGCATGTGCTGACCGGCTATGGCGCGACCATTCCTGGCGAGCTGGCGCTGGCGTCTTATTATCTCTCACAGATCCGTTTTCCGTATCACGCGATCCGCTTGGCCGTGACCATGGCGCATACCGCGCTGGTGGCCCCCAAAGGGGTCGTGCCGTCTATGGATGCGTTTGTCGACGGTTGGTATTATGGGCGCAACTCGAACAATATCAATTTCGAGAAATGGGAAGAGCGGATGGCTGAGCCGCTGGCCAATCTGCAAGTCGAAATGAACTTGCGTCAAATCGCGAAAGCCGCCTAAACCGCCTATATGGCAAGACCTAAGGCAAGTCCGGAACAGCGTGCGCAAGTGCGGCGGTCGATTCAACAGGCCGCCGCTGAGCTTTACCGGCGCGAGGGTTTGTCGGCGATATCGGCGCGGGCCGTAGCAACCAAAGCTGGTGTGTCGGTGGGGACGATCTATTCCTATTTCGGCGATCTAACCGGCCTGATGCAATCGCTGTGGACGGGGCGGATTGCACAGCTGGACGATGAGTTTCGAGCACTCGCCGCGAAGCATTCAGATCCTGTGGCGCGGATTGAAGCGCTGCTACGCGCCTATCTCGAGTTCGGGATCAATCAAGCCGTCTTATATCGCAACGCGCTGATGTTTGTTCGGCCCACTGCGCTGGAGACGCCTGACAAACAGCCCTTGAGCAATTTTGCTTTTCCAACGCTGATGAAAGCCGCGATCGAAGAAGGACAGGCAACAGGCGCGCTCATCCACGGTGATCCTGACACACTGGTCCAAGTGCTTTGGTCAGCGGTTCACGGCACGCTTGCCTTGCCGGTGAACATGGACCGACTGGAATTGAAGAATGCGAGAGATATGACCGGTCATATGATCGAATCGATCATGCAAATGGTGACAAAACGCTCCTAGCGTAGCTTATTGCCTTCCAATTCCGCCCGTGTGCGGATCGCTTTGGCGGCGCTGATGCGGACGAGGTGACGTCCTTTTTCATCGCGCCAGTCGGCTTCCACAAAACCCGTCGTACGCCCACGTGAGACCAGCCGACCTTCAATCGTGATGAGGCCGTTCGGCACGGGCCGGAAGATCCGGGTCTGCAGCTCTGTCGTGGTGAACCATTCGCCGTCTTCCAGGGCTGAGGCCATGCACATGGAGACGATATGGTCGCTAAAGCCGGCGATCCAACCGCCAAAGACGCGGCCATCCGAGATGTCGCGATCTCCGCTGTTGGGCCATTCATAGCGGACATAGCCGTAGCGCACGTCTTTTAGCCAATCCTCGGGACGAATGCCGAGATTCTCTATCCCAGCAGGCTTGTCCCAGCCGCCGCTGCGCAGCCGATCGAAGAAAACCTGCTGATCTCTTGAAAGGTCTGTTCGCGTCATGCCGGGATATAGGCCCGCGCTTTGAGCTCAACAAAGCCGAGCGGATTGAACAAGGACGAAACCCCAATCAGCGTGTAGCAAGAGAAAAACGGCCCTGGCATCCATTTCGCTTTGGCGCGAAAAATCGGTGCCATATGTTTCTCAAAATCGACGTGATAGCCCGTGATGTCGACCACGTCGGCCATGCTTCCACCGGCCTCGCGCAGGATCATGTCGATTTCAGCAAAGGCCTCATCGGCGCCGCGAAAATAAGCCTCTTCCGTGGCGTCTTCACCCTCTTTTAGGGCTGCGATAACACCGGAGCAAAACACCATGTCTCCCGCGCGTACAGCGGGCGCAAATTGCATTTGCTCTGTGCGCTCTTTGAGGCTGTCGGGAACAATCATTTTTGGCATGCTAGACGACCGTCTGGCCACCATCGACCACCATCATTTGCCCAGTCATGAAACTGCCCGCGTCAGACGCCAAGTAAACAGCTGCCCCCGCAATCTCGATTGGCTCACCAATGCGGCGCAGAGGGGTGGTCGAAGTGGCGCGCTTCAGCGTGTCTGGGTTTTCCCACAGGGCGCGCGCAAAGTCCGTTTTGATCAGGCCAGGCGCAATCGCGTTCACGCGAACATTATCTGGGCCATACTCGCCGGCCAGATTGCGGACGAGCTGGAAATCAGCCGCTTTGGAGATGTTGTAAGCGCCAATCACAGGAGAGGCGCGCAGGCCGCCAATTGAGCTCACAATGATGATCGCGCCATCTTTGCGCTCGCGCATTTGCGGGGCGCACATCTGAACCAGCCAGTGATTTGAGATAATATTGTTAGAGAGGATCTTCTCAAACGCATCGTCTGAAATGCCTTCCATGGGGCCGTAATACGGGTTGGACGCGGCGTTGCAGACCACGATGTCGACTTTGCCAAAGGCCTCATTGGTCGCGTCGACCATGGCTTGGAGCTGATCTTTCTCAGAAATGTTGGCTGGGATCGCAATCGCGGTGCCCTCGCCATATTGATCATTCAAAGCGCCAGCGACTTCTTGGCAGGGGCCAGGCTTGCGCGAGCTGATCGTCACTTTGGCGCCGGCCGCTGCAAACTGCTCGGCAATGGCTTTACCGATGCCGCGTGAGGATCCGGTGATGATGGCTGATTTTCCTGAAAGATCGAACAAGCTCATTGAAGCGCTCCCTTTTAACTTGTGTGCTGCGGCGGTGATACGCGGCGGGCTGGTGTAAGAAAAGGGTTTCGCGAGGTCAGGTTTTCCAGGCCACCCAAGCGATCATCGCCCAGCCTGCCAGCATTCCAAGACCGCCAATCGGTGTGATCGCGCCGAACCAGCGCGGTGCGCCGAATGCCATAGCATAAAGCGTCGCCGCAAAGAGCACAGCGCCGGCCAGCAAAACTGCCGCTGCGCCCCCAAACTTTTCTGCATCGCCCGCTGAAAGCGCCGTGGCTAGCGCGGCATGAACGAGCAAGTAGAGCGTCGCGGTTTCCCACCAGCCTGATGCTTTCTCTGTCATTGTGTCACCGAGCGCATGCGCGCCAAACGCGCCGAAGGCGACCGCGAGAAATCCGGCTAAGGCACCGAGCAGTGTAATCATGACGGGTCCTCTAGCGGGATCGAATAATTGACGACGGCCTGGCTCGACAGCTTGTCGCTACCTTCAGCGCGGATATCGACACTGACCACGGCGAGCGTTTTGCCAAGTTTCAAAAGGGTGCCTTCGGCGATCACCGCGTCGCCGATACACGGGCGCATGAAATTGATGTTCAAATTGCTGGTCAAAGCCATCGGCGTGATCCCAATCCGCGTGAAGATTGCGATATAAGCTGCACTGTCAGCCACAGCCATTTGCGTCGGGCCATTGATATAGCCGCCGGGCCGAATATTGCCCTGATCAACTGGTTGTCGGATCCGCGCATAATTTTCCCGAACTTCAAGCACGCGTTCCTGTTCGCCCGATCCTTTGAACACGGCGTCATAGAAGGCGTTCACCTCCTGAGTGGTCACGACAGATCCCATGTTCTCCCTCCGATAGGCATTGACGCCTGCTTGGCTTGGGGGCCAACTTATATCTCCAAACTGATCCGAAAAGAGATCACGCCACGGGAGGAGTGAAACCGTGCTCACCAAAGGTGACGAATACCCGATTCATCAAACCCCCGAACCCATTGCGTTTTCAGGGTCTGACCGTAACTTTTATGACCGCTTTTTCTTCAATGGCTATTCGGCTGATGGGTCGGTCTTCTTTGCCGCGGCGTTCGGCGTGTATCCGCATTTGAACGTTATGGATGGAGCGGTTTCTATCCTCAAAGACGGCGTGCAGAAATCGATCCATGTCTCGCGTCTCTTGGGTATGGAGCGGATGGACACCAAGGTTGGCCCGCTGCAAGTACAAGTGATCGAGGAGCTCAAGCAGATCCGGCTGACGCTCGAAGAGACAGAAGGCATCGCGCTTGATGTAACCTTCACTGGGCGGCATTTTCCAATCGAAGAACCGCGCTTCACCTATCGCCAAGGCCCGCGCATGTTGATCGATTGCACCCGGATGACCCAGAACGGCCATTGGCAAGGCAAGCTTAGCGTTGATGGCGACGCAGTGGAGGTCAAAGACTTCCTCGGCACACGCGATCGCAGCTGGGGCGTGCGTCCAATCGGAGAGCGTGATCCGCAACCGGTTTTACCGATGCAGCTGCCGCAATTCTATTGGCTGTGGGCGCCGATCAATTTCCCCAATCTTTCGCTCTATTTTCATGTCAATGAAGATGCGTCGGGCGGCGCTTGGAACACGCGTTCGGTCCTCGCAATGGACGGCGCTGATCGCGATGGCCTTTTGCATCTCAACCGGCCGAAAATGGATGTATCGTGGCACGCAGGCACCCGCCGTGCTGCAGGTGCGACGTTGCATGTAGAAGATGGCCAGGGGCGTCCGCATGAAGTGACCTATGAGCCGCTGTCCACGTTCATGATGAAAGGCATTGGCTATGGTCATCCGAGCATGGGGCATGGCTCTTATCGCGGTGACCTCGCCGTGACCCGCGAAGACCTGACGCCGGATAATCTGCCCTGGCAGCAACCAGATAATCTGCACATCCAAGCGATCGTAAAAGCGACCCATAAAGGACCAGATGGTCAGTCCAGCGAAGGCATTGGGATCTTAGAGCAATTGGCGCTTGGTCCGCATGCGCCAAGCGGTTGGAAGGATACGCTCGATGCTTGAGGCGGAACTCGCAACCAAGTTTGCGGCTTATGCGGAAGCGCGCCTTCCGGGCGCCAAGAATGCGCGCGTCGATAGTATCAACCGGATCCATGGTGGGGCCAGCCGACAAACTTATTCGATTGATCTGACATATGAGGACGCGACGGGGCCAAAAACCAAAGGGCTCATCCTGCGCCGCGACCCGCCGGACAGTTTGATCGATACTGAGCGCCGGGTCGAGTTTGCGGCGATCAAGAGTGCTTATGGCCAGCGCGATTTGCCGGTGCCGGAAGCGCTGTTTCTTGAAACAGAAAATGATGCACTCGGCGCGCCCTTTTTCGTCATGGGGCGGATTGAAGGCGGGGATCCCGTCAACCCGTTCAAAATAGATGATATCGAGCCGCACCGCGCCACGATTGGCGAACAGTTCTTTCGGCATCTCGGATCGATCGCCGCATTGCCGGTTGAGGGCTCTGCCTTGGCCGACGAGATCGAGACGCCGGAACTGGACGCGTGCTGGCGGCGCGAGCTTGACTATTGGGCGAATGAAATCCGCACCAATGCGAAAGACCCGCAGCCGGTCGCAGAAGCCGCTATTCGACACTTGGAACGCAATCCGCCGCCGCCCGCGCAACGGCTCTCGATCGTCCATGGCGACTACCGGACCGGCAATTTCCTGCAGGATGGCGCAGGTTATTTGACCGCGATCTTGGACTGGGAAATGGCGCATATTGGCGATCCGTATGAAGACCTCGCTTGGGCGACGGACTTGCTCTGGTGCGGCAATGATCAGGAACGCGCCGCGGGCTTTATTCCGTGGCCGGACGCGATTGCGATTTGGCAAGAAGCCTCGGGCTGCCAGTTTGATCCGGCGGCGTTTGAATGGTGGTCTCTGTTTGCGCATGTCAAAGCGCTTGGCATTTGGGTGACCTCGGAAAAAGCCTTCGCGAATGGCGAGAATGATGACCCGATCTTGGCGTGGTCGGGCTGGTTCACCCATGCAGCGCACGAGTTGATGTTGGCGATGCGGCTGGGGCCGAAATATGGAGCAGGCGGATGAGCGATATTGGCATGATCCTCGATCGGATCGGACGCAAACTCGTCACCGAAGTCGCGCCAAAATTGGAAGGCGACTATTCCGGCGGGCATGCGGCGATGAGCGGCTTGATGGCCGTGATGGCGGGCGAAGCCTGGGACGGCGCGGCGGACCGACTGGTCAATGAAATTGCCGGAATGCGCGGTCTGTTTGCCCTCGCTGGAAAAGAAGTCGCGGTGCCGAAAAGCGCGAGTTTCAAAGTCGCAGATCTGACTGAAGAACGAAACGCGCTTGCTGGTTATTTGACGGCCCTGCAAATGTCTCTCGAGAATCGCGAGGATGACGAAGCGAAAGATCTGAACGCGAAAATCTGGTTGCATCTGATGGCCACCGCAATGGCCCGCATGCCCAGCCCGCCTGACTTTCCGGATGGGGATGAATAGGTCGCTTTCCGCCGATACCTGCGCACGCAGGTATCCATGGACCAAAAAACGACCTCAACGCTGTGAGGCTAAGATCTGTCCCTGGACCCCAGCCTCCGCTGGCGTCTGCGGCTCATTTCTTCCTCCAAATACCCAAACGCCCTCAGCCTATGGAAACCTCCGTTCGAGCACCGCGTTCCTGACGAAAGTCAGGATCTACGGCGGCTGAGCCCGGCCTCAAAGGCCTTAGCCAGCCGCCATGGGTGCCAGCTTGCGCTGGCAGAGCGGGAACGGGGCGCAGGCGGTTATCTAATGTTTGTTCCTAGCCCCACAATTCCCGGCTCGGCGGTGAGACCATGCCATCATTGTAGCGGAGCTTATGAGCGACATCTTTTTCGAGCCAAAGCGGGCCATCCAGATCAATGAGGTCAGCGACTTGGCCAAGCAAAATCGCAGGCGCCATGCTGAGCGAGCCGGCGACCATGCAGCCGACCATTGTGCCCATGCCGCAGCGTTTGGCTTCTTTCATAATCCGCAGCCCCTCAGTGAGGCCGCCGGCTTTGTCGAGCTTGATATTTACCGCGTCATATTTCTTGGCGAGGCCCTGGATATCGGCGCGGGTATGCATGCTTTCATCCGCGCAAATCGCGACATGGCCAGGGCGCCTGGTCAGTGCGCCATCTTGATCGGCGGGAAAGGGCTGTTCGATCAGGACCACGCCGAGATTGGCCGCTTTCGCAGCCAGGCTCGGAAACGCGGCGGGGTCGAGGCCTTCATTGCCGTCGAGCACGAGTTTCGCGTCCGGTCGGGCCCGCCGCACCGCTTCGACGCGGATAAGGTCATCCGGCCCGCCGAGCTTGAGCTTTAGAATTTTCGCATTGGTTGCTTTCGCCGCCTCCGCCATCGCTTCGGGTGTGTCCAAGCTGATCGTCATTGTGGTCGGCAGGGGTTTCGGTTCGGGCAGGCCAGCAAGCTCCCAAACCGGCGTGCCGGTGAGCTTGGACTCGAGATCCCACAGCGCGCAATCGGCAGCACATTTGGCAGCGCCTGCGGGGAGGCGGCGTTGCAAGTCTTGGCGGGTCAGGCCGTCTTGAATATCGCTTTCAATGCCAGAGAGTTGCGCGACCACGCTGACCCGGCTTTCTTTGTAGCGGGCATAAGGCACGCATTCGCCGCGGCCGATATGTTCGCCCTCTTTGATCTCGACGAGCACGGTTTCGGCCGTCGTCTTTGATCCGCGAGAGATTGCAAACGCTGCTTTAAGCGGCGAAGACTGAGGGGTGATGGTCATCTGGCGCATGGATGAAGTCTTTGCCGGAATGGTAAAATTTGAATGACGCTTTGCGGGCTGTCTTAAACGCTGGTGGGTTAAGGTAAATAGTGTCGAAATCGAACGATCCGTCTTTTTCGCCCTCGTTTGAGTATATTGGGGGCGCACGCCCGCGGCTGGTGCTGCGGGGCGTTTGGACGGTTATGGCCTTAGGCGGGCTGGATGAAAAGCTCCGCGATCTGGGTGAAACCCATGGCCATGACGCGCTGGCTGAGGTGGATTTAAGTGCGCTGGAAAGTATGGACACGGCTGGCGCCTATCTCGCAGACCGCACCTTGCGCGCGTTCGCGCCATCGACGCCAGAGATTACAGGCGCGCAGCCAGAAGCCTTGGATCTGCTTGGCCAGGCGCGCACGCTGGCAACCCAAGAAGAACACGCGCCGCCGGTTCGCGAAGACGGGCATGGCTTCGTCGACTTGCTTGAGCGGACGGGCCGAAACGCTGAGCATTTATGGCAAGAAGCGCTGGAAACCCTGTCATTCTTAGGCGGGACCATCGTAGCGATCGCCTCGGCGGTCTGGCGCCCCACCAAAATGCGGTGGACGGCTTTGGTGTCGGTCATGGAAGATGCCGGCCTCGATGCAGTGCCGATCATTGCCTTTTTGAGTTTCTTTGTCGGCATGGTGGTCGCCTTTATCGGTGCGACGACGCTGTCGCAATTTGGGGCCACGATCTTTGTGGTCGAACTGGTCGGCTTTGGCGTGTTGCGCGAGCTGGGCGGGGTCTTGGCCGCGATTATCATTGCTGGGCGCACCAATTCGGCCTTCACCGCGCAAATCGGCGCGATGAAAATGCGCCAAGAGATCGATGCAATGCAGACTTTGGGGCTCGATCCGATGCAGGTCATCGTCGCGCCGCGTGTGTTGGCCATGATGATTATGGTGCCGGTGCTGACCTTTATCGGCATGCTGACCGCGATTGCTGGCGGTATGGCGGTGGGTTGGCTGGTGCTCGATATCAATCCGACCGTGTTCTTCAACCGGCTGCAAGACAATGTGCCGATTGATCAATTCTGGATCGGCATGTCGAAAGCGCCGGTGTTTGGGCTTGCCATTGCTCTGATTGGGTGCCGGCAGGGCTTGGAAGTTGGCGGTAGCGTTCAATCGCTCGGCCATCACACCACAAAATCAGTGGTCCAGGCGCTGTTTGCGATCATTGTCATCGATGCGCTGTTCGCCATCTTCTATATGGAGATGGGTCTGTGACCGAGCTCGCGATCAAAGTGCGCGGTCTGAAAACCGCTTATGGCACACATGTCGTGCATGAGCATCTCGATATGGATATGCGGAAAGGCGAAGTCCTGGGCGTGATCGGCCCATCTGGGACCGGTAAATCTGTCCTGCTTCGCGCCATAGTTGGATTGAAAGAGCCGTCAGAAGGCGATGTCCACGTGTTCGGTGAGGATGTGATCCATCTACAATCGGCCGATCATGCGGCGCTGCAACGCCTCTGGGGGATTATGTTCCAGGACGGGGCGCTGTTTTCCAATCTGACCGTTCGTGAAAACGTTATGGTGCCGATGAAAGAGCACACCGACCTGCCGCTGGCTTTGATGAAAGAACTTGCCGATCAGAAGATCCGGATGTCAGGGCTGGAAACCTGGGCGGGGCGCAAATACCCATCAGATCTGTCGGGCGGAATGCGGAAACGCGCCGCCTTGGCGCGAGCTTTAGCGCTCGATCCGCCGCTGCTTTTCCTCGATGAACCGACCGCGGGTCTTGATCCAATCACTGCTGCTGGCTTTGATCAATTGATCCGAGATTTGCAGAAATCCCTAGGCCTAACGGTGTTTTTGGTGACACATGACGTAGATACACTTGCGGTCACCTGTGATCGGATCGCGGTGCTTGGGGAAAAGCGCATTCTCGCAACTGGCACGATGGATGAATTGAGACGTAATCCCCATCCGTGGATTCAGGATTATTTTGGGGGACCGAGAGGTCGCGGCGCAATTATGGGAGCCGGATGATGGAAACACGTGCGAATTACGCGCTAATCGGCGCTTTTGTCTTAATGGCAGCGGCCGCTGTGATCGGGTTCGCGCTGTGGCTCGGTTCCTCGCAGTTTAATCGAGACTACGCGATCTATGATGTTGTATTCCCCGGCCCCGTCTCGCTCGAAGAGGGTGCATCGGTTCGCTATATCGGGATCAAAGTGGGCGAGGTCGAAACGGTACGGATCGATCGCCGCGATGCGTCTATGGTTCGGGCACGCCTGCGCGTCGATAAGACCACACCGGTCAAATCTGACTCCACCGCGATCATCGATTTTGCGGGCATAACGGGCGTCACTTTTGTTCAGATCAATGCGGGCAGCGATGATGCCGGACCGCTCTTGCCCGCGCCATACGAGGATATCGCGGTGATCGACGCGGGCGAAACTCCGTTGACGGCTTTGTTCAATGGCGGTGCCGAAATTGTAGGCCAAGCTGGAATGACCATTGATCAGTTAAGCAATTTGCTGACCGAGGAGAACATCACCGCCATGGGTGAAATCCTCACCAATGTTCGAGATATCACGGCAACCCTGTCGGAAGATGACAACGCCTTGCTGGCCCAAAGCATCCAAACCCTGGCGTCTCTGGAGCGCGCCGGCGACAATCTCACCGTCGCATCGCAAGATATCACGTCGGTTGCCAGTTCACTGGATCAAGAATTGATCAGCTTAAACGCTGACTTGAAAGCGCTTGTGAGCGAACTGAACGGCGCGACAGGGGATGCCAGCGCGATGCTGACCGAGAGCCGCAAAGCGGTTGAAGCGGCCACGCTGCTGGTCGAAGGCGGCGCCTCTGATACGGTTCAGCAAACCAGTCTAGCCGCCCAAGAGTTGCGACTGCTGATCTCGCGATTGGATCGGCTCACCCGCGATATTGAACAAAACCCGCAAGGCTTGGTGATCGGTGATCCCTTGCCATATGAGGAGTGACGCTAATGAACCTGAAGCCTGTCATCATTGGTGTTGCTTTTAGCCTATCGGTCGCTTGCGTCTCGGTCCTGCCTGAGCCCACTGCGCCAGACGCCCTTTATAGTATCGACGCTGAAACTGCTTATGCGGGATTGGCGCAGGACCTAATCGTTCGCGAACCTGAAGCGCCGCGGCTGATTAGCGGACAAAACATCATCAGCGAAGGCGAGGATGGCGGCTTACGTGTCGTGCCGCGGGTCGAGTGGTCTGGGCCAGCGACCCGTCAGCTGCAATTGGCGATGCTGAACAGTTTTAAATTGGGTGAGCCGGGCAATGCCGTGTTGCCAGAGCTTGGTATTCTGCCGCGCTTTGAGATGGCAACCGAATTGACGGACCTCAAACTGCAGGGCGAAACCGCGATTTGCGAGATGGCGGTAAGCCTCATCGCGACCCGGGACCGAACGCTGCTTGAGCGGAAGCAAATCATTGCGCGCGCGCAGGCGACGAGTGGGGAGCCGAGCGATCGTGCCTTGGCGCTGAAAGCAGCGGCGACCGATTGCGCGGCGCAGGCAGCTCAGTTTGCAATTTCTGGGATCGAAGACCCGTCTTAAGCAACTGAAGGCTCGGCGTCTGAACGGGCTTGGCTGATCGGTAAATAAAAGCTGACTTGCGTGCCGCGGCCAGGTTTGCTGGCAATCGTCAGGCGGCCGCCATGCATTTCCGCGAAGGATTTTGTCAGCGCCAAGCCAAGACCTGTGCCATCAAAATTGCGGTCGCGCGTATCGCTGACCTGTTCAAACGGTTGCGCGAGCCGAGGTAGGGCGTCGGCCGGAATGCCGATACCATTGTCACGGACCGATACGCGCAGCTCATCGCCTTTTTGATCCACGGTCACCCGTACCTCGCCGCCCGGGTCGGTGAATTTGAGCGCGTTCGAAACCAGGTTCAGGATCATCTGGCGAATGGCGCGATGGTCGGCTTCGACCAGGGGCAGGCCAGGATTGGCCACCATTTGCAGGCTGATATTCTTGTCTTCTGCCTTACGCCGGATCATCCGGATCGCTGCATCGACAGGGTCGACAATATCAATCGATTGCAGATCGACGGTCATCTTGCCCGCTTCGATTTTCGCCATGTCGAGAATGTCGGTGATCATCTCGAGAAGATGTTTGCCAGAATCTAGAATGTCTTTTGCGTAAGTCTTGTAGCGCTCGTCGCCGAGCGGGCCGTACATCTCGTCGACCAAGATTTCCGAGAAGCCATTAATCGCATTGAGCGGCGTGCGAAGTTCATGGCTCATATTGGCCAGGAACGCATTCTTAGAATTGGAAGAGCGTTCGGCATTGATCTTTTCTTCTTCGAGCTTGCGGGTCAGCTCTGCGGTCATGGTCTCAGAACGTTCCAGTTCGGCGACGAGATTGCGCAAGCGCGCGTGTTGTTTGGTCAGCTCGACCTCGTTGCGCATATCGCTAGAGACATCCATCCCGATCGTGATCATACCGCCCGAGGGAACGGTGCGCTCTATGATTTTGTACCATGCGCCGTCACGGGTTTTGATGATGTCCGCAGGGTCGTTGGCCTCACTCGGGCGCCGGTCAATGACGTTCGCGGCCTGGGCCAACATGATCGTCTCATATCCCATGCCGGCGCGGACCGTCGGCTCAAGGCCAAACACCCGCTGGAAGGCGCGGTTCCAATAGATCAGGCGCTTGCGGCCGTCCCAAAGCGCGAATGGCCCAGAATAGCCTTCGAGGGCGCTCTTGAGGCGGTTTTCGGCTTGCCGCGTTCGGGCGAGGGCGCGCTTGGTCTCCGTGACATCATGTAGGATCCCATTGAGGGCGCCGCTGGTCTCATCAGGTTGCGCGCGCAGATCGAGCCATATGGATTGATCTGGCGTCGTGAAGACTTGTTGGACGAAGCCGCGTTCCGACAGGCCCTCCAAGGCTTGCTCGACGGCGTCGGCATGGTCCTGGTGCACAAATCGGAGGAATTCGCGTCTGGAAAGCTGCAACTCGCCGTCGGCGCCGAGCAATTTGCTCGCCTCTTCGCTAAATTGATAAGTTGCGGTCTTCTCGTCCCAGGACCAGAAGCCGGCTTTAGATTGATGTAGGACTGTCTTGAGGATGCGCCCCGCGCGGGTGGCTTCGCCTTCGAATGCTTCTGAGACAAGCCGGTTTTGTTCGAACAAGCGAAATAGGCCCAAAATTGCTAGCGACGGGCCAAGCAGCAGCAGCGCATAGACCAAAAGATCAATCATCGCTGACTGAGACATCACGGAAAATGGGCGCGTAATACAGACCGACAGCGCATTGCTCGAGATCGGTGAGCACGCTCGAACCTGGCTGGACGACATCAATTCTGCGCCGCTCCGCCGGTCGTTGAAAATGCGAGCGGTGCGCCCCCCATCTGGGGTTGGTAACAGGTTTGCGACCGGGGTGATCGCCAGCCTGGAGCTGCCAGAGTCGGGATCATAGACCACGATCAGATCATCATTGGTTGAGAGACCGGCTTGCTGTCCGGTGGCTAAGAGTTCGCTTGCCCGTTCGCCATTGACGCGCAAGCGACTACCGGTTGGCGCGGTCAGAGCATCGGCCAGGGTCGCGACCGTTTCTATCTCGGGATAGGCGCGTTGAATTTGGCTTGAGGACCAGCCAGCTTGATAGCCCATTTGCAGGGTCTGAGCGACAGTCTCGATCTTGCCAGATAGATGTTCGGAAAAGGCCAGCGCTTCGCGATGCGTTTCGGCTTGTGTGCCCGCGCGCAATTTCTGTGTGTCATCAAACGCTTTCAAGCCGAGCGCCACACCTTGAATAAGGATAATCAATCCGAGCGCAGTCGTCAGGTTCAAGCTTGGACGCTTGCGCATCCGCTTAGCGGATTTTTGGTTTTCGCCCTTCCGCCGCGCCACGGCCGGTTCCTTTCCGCTCGCACCTATTGAGGCACGTTTTCATCCCTTAAGCTTTCGTTACGGTTCAGAAAGTTCAGGTTTGGTTAACCAATGGCACGATTCTGGGATTCGGCAGCAGATTAGCTCAGTGTGCGGTTGATAATGTCAGTCGCATTCTTAGACAGATCGCCAGCTTGCAAGGCTTTTAGCGTGCGTTCGGCCGCCGATTTTGCCTTTGGTTCAAGCGACCGCCACTGTTCAAACGCGGTGAGCAAACGGGCGGCCAAAGCTGGGTTTTTCGGGTCCGCCGCTTTGATGATGTCAGCTACAAGATCGTAACCAGATCCGTCAGCCGCGTGGAACTCGGCGAGGTTTTGCATCGCAAACACTGCAATGACAGACCGCACTCGGTTCGGGTTTCCGAGATCGAATTTTGGATGTTTGATCAAAGTCGCAATGTCCGCCACGGCGCCCGTGCTGGCTTGGACGGCAAACCATTTGTCCATCACCAGCTCATTGCTGGCCCATTTGGTTTCAAACGCGCTCAAGGCCGTTTGTTTGCTTTCGCCAGCTGCGACACAGAGCGCGCGCAGCGTTGAGAGGCTCTCGGTCATGTTTCCAGCCGCATCGAACAGCGTCTTCAGTGCGGTGTCTGATGACCCGCCCAGAGCCGCCAGCAAGCCGATAAAAGCGCTGCGCAGGGCGCGGGCGCCGGATTGTTCGGCATCAGGACGGAACGGTTCGGGGCTGGCTTTCGCAAGATAAGTCTCGGCATCTGCGGACAGAGCGGTGGCGAGTGCTTGCTGCACTGTTTTGCGCGCATCTGCGAGCGCGCTCGGATTGGCCGGGGTGTGCTCTTGGAACAGCTCGCCGACATCTGGCAAGCGGGTGAGCAAAGCAGCGAAAGCCGCGTCATCCATATTGGCGCGCACGGCGTCCGCGATGGCGGTGATGATGTGCGTGTCAGGCGCCGTCGCCTGGCCATAGGCGAGCGCGAGAATATCCTTCTTCACCAAGGCCTGTAGGGCATCCCATTGGTTAAACGGATCATTGTCCAAACGGGCCAGCTCGAGACGATGGGCATCATCGATTTGGTGGTCCAGCCGGATCGGCGCGGAGAAGCCGCGATTGAGTGACACATACGGGCGTCCGGTGTCACAGGTGATCCGCCAAACCGTTTCTTCGTTTTCAATCAGCAAAGTGATGTCATCCAGGACTTTGCCGTCGGGGGCGAAAGCCGCTGCGCGCAGCGGCATTGGCAGGGGCGCTGGCGTTTCATTGCCAGGGGTCTTTGGATTGGATTGGGTCAGCATTACCGTGAGCACGTTACGGTCTTCGTCCCAAATCTCGCTCGCGGTGAGGGTTGGGGTCCCGGGTTGGCTGTACCAGCGACGGAAATTTGTCAGATCCTCGCCGCTCGCCTCTTCGAAACAGGCATAGAAATGCTCAATCGTGGTCGCTTCGCCATCATGGCGATCGAAATAGATTTGCATGCCTTTCGCGAAAGCCTCATCGCCGATCAGCGTTTTCAGCATGCGGATCAGCTCAGCGCCTTTTTCATAGACAGTGGCGGTGTAGAGATTGTCGATGCTGGCATAGCTGTCGGGGCGAACTTGGTGCGCGAGCGGGCCGGCATCTTCGGCGAACTGACGCGCGCGCAGGCGGATCACGTCTTTAATGCGTTGGACCGGGCGTGAGCGCATATCGGCGCTGAACTCTTGGTCGCGGAAGACGGTCAGGCCTTCTTTCAGACAGAGCTGGAACCAGTCGCGGCAGGTGATCCGATTGCCGGTCCAATTGTGGAAATATTCGTGGCCGACAATGCTCTCTATCGCTTCAAAATCCGCATCTGTAGCGGTCGCTTCATCGGCAAGCACATAGGCCGAGTTGAAGATATTGAGGCCCTTATTCTCCATCGCACCGAAATTGAAATCGCGCACAGCGACAATGTTAAACACACCGAGATCATATTCGCGGGCAAACACGTCTTCGTCCCATTTCATCGAGGCTTTGAGGCTTTCCATCGCCCAAGCGGCTTGGTCGCCATCGCCCTTGTCGACATGCACAGCAAGCTCCACCGCCGCGCCATTCATGGTGGTGTAGCTGTCGCGATAGACATCATAGTCGCCAGCACAGAGCGCGAAGAGGTAAGATGGCTTGAGGTGGGGATCATCCCATTCGGCAAAGTGGCGCCCGCCTTCAAGGTCTCCGGTGTCGCCGAGCGTCCCGTTTGAAAGCAAGATCGGATAGGCGGCCTTGTCGCCCTCAATCCGCACTTTAAAGCGGCTCATCACGTCCGGACGGTCGGGCCAATAAGTGATCCGACGGAAGCCGATACTCTCACATTGTGAGCAAAACCGGCCACCGGAAATGTAGAGGCCTGAGAGGGCCGTGTTTGCGGATGGATCAATTGTGACCAGGGTTTCAAGCGTGAACGTATCAGGCGCGTCTTTCAGCGTCAGAGTTTCTTCGCTGATCTGATAGACGTCTGCGGCGAGCTCTGCTCCATCAAGCGCAATCGAGTCCAATTTTACTTGCACGCCATCAAGGACAAGGTCACCTGCGCCGAGACGCCGGACTTGCATCTTGGTCCGTACCTTCGTCGCGCCCGGTTCGAGATCGAAATGCATCTCGACCTGATCAATCGCAAACGGATACGGTGCATAGTCTGCGAGTTTGATTTGAACCGGCGTTTCTGTGCGCATGGTGGGCCCTTTCTGGCTGTATCCAACCTCATTTAGCTATCTTGTCGCGGCATGCAATCTTACGTTCCTGTGACCGGGCCGGTTTCGCCCGTTTTCCCCTGGTAGAGCCTACCGTGGCGTCACGGGTTTCCGTGCACGTCAACCGCGCTATTGTTGATGCCATAGAAAGTGACAGGGAGGCCGGTGGGCCATGAATTTTGACTTCTCCGATGATCAAAAATTCCTCGGCAATGAGGCGCGCAAGTTCCTCGACGGGGAATGCACCACGCAGCATGTGCGCGAGGTTCTGAATGATGATGATAAATCGCATCATGATGGGGTTTGGACCAAAGTGAAGGAAATGGGCTGGCTCGGCACAGCGATCCCAGAAGAGCATGGCGGGCTGGGCCTCGGATCGCTTGAACTTTGCGTCCTCGCTGAAGAAATGGGCCGCGCATTGGCGCCGGTTCCCTTCGCGAGCACGGTCTATTTCTTCGCCGAAGGCCTGATGATTGCGGGCAGCGAAACGCAAAAAGGCGCGGTGCTGCCGGGTGTGGCCAGCGGCGATGTCATTGGCTGCTACGCCGCAAGCGAAGGCCCAGGTAACCCAGATGCGTCCAAGCTCTCGGTCACCTTTGACGGCAGCAAAGTGTCGGGCACCAAAATTCCAGTCACAGACGGCGATATCGCAACCCATGCGATTGTTCTGGCCAAAGAAGGCAGCGGCGCCAGCCTGGTGCTCGTCGACCTGAATGGCGACGGCGTCACGCGGACGCCGGTCAAGACCCTCGAGCCAACCCGCAGCCATGCTGAGATCAAGTTTGACGGTGCGGCCGGCGAACGCCTTGGTGAAGCAGGCGCTGGCGCTGAGCTGCATGATGCGATCATGAACCGGGCTGCGGTCTTGCTCGCCTTTGAACAGCTGGGCGGCGCGACGCGCTGTCTCGAAATGGCCACTGAGTATGCCAAAGAGCGTTATGCCTTTGGCCGCCCGATTGGCGGCAATCAGGCGATCAAGCACAAGCTCGCTGACATGTATGTCAAAAACGAAGTCGCACGCTCGAACTGCTATTATGGCGCTTGGGCGCTCTCGACGGATGCCGCAGAGCTGCCAGAGGCCGCGGCGGCCGCGCGTTTAGCGGCCAGTGAAGCCTACTGGTTTGCGTCAAAAGAGAATATCCAAACTCATGGCGGTATGGGTTTTACGTGGGAAGTCGATTGCCACTTGTTCTATCGCAGAGCGAAATTGCTCGCGGTGCAAGCTGGCGCCCCGAAAGTTTGGAAAGAGAAATTGGTCCGCGCGCTCGAATTGAAGAACGCGGCTTAGGAACGGAGAAGACAGATGGATTTCAACGATACAGCTGAAGAAGCCGAATTCCGCGCAGAAGCCCGCAGCTTCCTCGAAAAACACCTCGAACCAAAAGGCGCTAAACCCCTCCGCCAACGCGTCTCGGGCGAAGAGTTCATGAAACAAGCCAAGATCTGGCAAGCGACCAAGGCCAAGGAAGGCTATGCCAAAATCACTTGGCCCAAGGAAATGGGCGGGCGCGGCGGGACGCCGATGCAGCAAGTGATTTGGGGCCAAGAAGAAGGCAAGTTCGATGCGCCCACTGGACCGTTTACGATCGGTCTTGGCATGTGCATCCCCACCGTCATCGCATTTGGCTCTGACGCGCATAAAAAGCGCTACGTCCAGAAGGCGCTCTTGGGTGAAGAAATCTGGTGTCAGCTCTTCTCAGAACCGTCTGCTGGGTCGGATGTGGCGGGCCTCAAAACTCGCGCCGTCAAAGATGGCGATGAATGGGTGATCAATGGTCAGAAAGTCTGGACTTCAGGCGCGCACTATTCTGATTACGGCATCCTGCTCGTCCGCACCGATCCGAAAGCGGCCAAACATAAGGGCCTGACCATGTTCATTGTGGACATGAAGCAGCAGGGCGTCGAAGCCCGCCCAATCCACCAAGCCTCAGGTGGCCGTGAGTTTAACGAGGTCTATTTCACTGATGTTCGCATCCCAGACAGCGACCGGCTCGGTGAAGTTGGCCAAGGCTGGAAAGTTGCGATTGTGACGCTGATGAATGAGCGGCTCGCAGTTGGCGGATCGCCGGGTCCAGATTGGTCTGAGATCATGTCCTACGCCAAGGACGCCGGGACCATGAGCGATGCGGCCTTCCGCGATAATCTCGCCGATTGGTATGTCGCCGCGCAAGGCTATAAGCTGACTAAGCTGCGCACTCAAACGGCACTCTCTAAGGGCCAAACGCCGGGACCTGAAAACTCGATCGGTAAAATCATCACCGCCAATCAGCTGCAGGATATCTGTAACTCAGCAATCGAAATGCAGGATCATTATGGTCTGATGACGGGCGATGAGATGCCCGCCGATGGACTGTTCCAGCAGAGCTTCATGTGGGCACCAGGCCTACGTATTGCGGGCGGCACCGATGAGATTTTGAAGAACATCATTGCAGAGCGTGTGCTTGGCCTGCCGCAAGATGTGCGGGTCGATAAGGACATTCCGTTTGATGAGATGAAGTCGGGTTAATTCCCCACCCTTCATCGAAAAAATTAAGAGCTCCCAGAGTGAATCTGGGAGCTCTTTTCTTTTGGGACTGGTCGCCGCGGGCAGCGGGTGCGGTTAAGCCCGATCAGCTCACTTGCCGAAAATCGCAAGAAACGGGTGGCATCATTGGGAGAATCTATGAGTGTATCGCGCTGGGACTGGGTCGAACCGACCTAAAGCCCAATGCACTCATGTTTAAGAAACGAGCAGTTGCCACCATGGACGGTTTTTCAAAAACACCAGACCCCCCTTATTACGCCGTGATTTTCACGAGCACACTTGGCGAAAATGACGAAGGGTATGACGCCATGGGGCGGGCTCTGGTCGAACTCGCAGAACAACAGCCCGGATATCTGGGCATCGAAACCACAAGAGGCGCAGACAAGCTCGGCATCACCGTTTCTTATTGGAGCGATGAAGAGAGCATTCTCGCCTGGAAACAACAGACCCAGCATTTGCTCGCGCAGAAAAACGGGATCGACAGATGGTATTCGCACTATGAGCTGCGGGTCGCCAAAGTCGAACGGGCTTATAGTGGGCCGATTGGTCGGTCGGTAGAGTGACACCGCGATTGGTCCCGAGTGGTCTCCGGTACTGACAAACCTTTCAACTGCAGTACCTCATTTATAGGTAATTCAACTTTAACGCGATTTCGGCTATTCTGTTGGAGTAACTGAGATTTGCGCAATGTTTTCGTCAAAGTCGAAAAACAAAATCAACATTGAACGGGCCGTGAGCGGATCGGCGCGCCCGGTCCCTGTTGTGCGTCCCAGTGTCAATAATCGACGCGGACCTCGCAAAGGCGTTTGGTGTGTCTGCGCCATCGAGACGCGGGGCGGTGAGGTACGCGAGGGCGTGATTGTCGATATTTCCAAAACCGGTGCGCGGATTCGGTTTCGGAGCCGCGGCACGCTCCCAAAAGTGGTGCGCATTAAAGCGTCGCGTATCGGATTGGCCCGGTTTGCCCGTGTGGTTTGGCAATCTGAGTTTGACGCCGGAATTGAATTCGTGCCTGATAATCGCGTCGCGGGTTAGCCCGTGAGGTAATCAGGAACCTGGAGATGACCCGAGCAGATCTCATTGCTTTGTTCGAAAACGCGATCGCCGCGTCGGACCAGATTGAGCGCAAAGGCAAGGCTAATCCCTACACGTCCGCCAATGGGCATATGTTCTCACAGATCAATAAAGACGATCAGCTCGGCATTCGCTTGCCTAAACCCCGACAGGCCGAGCTTTTGGAGGAATATGGTGCCGGGCCATTTAAGTCCTATGGCGCGACCATGCGCGATTATGTTTGCCTGACCGATGAGATGCTGGCGGCGGATGGCTTCGTCACTCAACTGCTCGAAGAGGGCTTCGCCTTTGTCAGCGCGATGCCGCCGGGTGGAAAGAAATAGCGCGGATCTAAAAAACGCCCATTGCGAGGCCGGCACCCAGCGCTGTTCCCAGTTCGCGACAGCGTTCAAGATCGGTCTCAGGAATGTGCTTTCGCGCAAGAATTTCGGCTTCGGTTTGGGCATGGGTGCAGATGATCAAGGGCGCCTGCACTTGTTTGAGCCGCCAACCCGTGGCGATCCGGGCGGTTTGGCGCGCCGCGTTCTCGCCATCCGACCCGGCACAGATCATTTGTGCATAGGGCCGGCCTTCGAGCTTCCCGAGCACCGGATAATAGCACCGGTCAAAAAAGGCTTTCATTTCACCGGATAGGGCGGCGAGATTTTCTGGTGCAGCAAACAGATACCCGTCCGCCGCAAGCAAATCCTCAGGCGAGGTATCTTCCGCGCGTTGCAGGCGGGTTTCGATTTCGTCTTTTGCGGCTTGATAGGCTGCCTCCGCCATTTGCCGGGTGCCTTGGGTGCGCGTGTGATAGACGATGAGCAAATGTGCCATAGCCGGTGACTATTCGGTTTTTCCGTAAAGGTCTCCCGAAAAGACGAGAGCGGTCCAAAATCGATCCGAATCACTTCAATCGGAGCGTGTGAAAACTGCGTTACTACTTTTGCTCGTGCCGCTCGCGGCCTGTTCGGACTCTGTTGCTAATCAAATCATAGCGACATCGGAGAGTTCAATCTATTGGTCGGACGGGGATAGCGGCCGGATTGATGGTGTGAAGTTCCGATTGGCCAATGTCGATGCACCGGAGACGGGCGGCGTTGGTGCTCGAGGCGGGGCGAAATGCGAGTTTGAGCGCGAGCTGGGCTTTGACGCGAAAGCCTTCATGGTTGAGCTGACCCGCGATGCTGAATTGGTCATCACCAGCAATTCGGGCCCAGATCGGTATAAGCGAGAGGTCATAACGCTGTCCGCGAACGGGCAAGATGTCGGCGAAGCCGGAATCGCTGCGGGTCATCTGGGCCCTTGGCCGCACCGCGGACGGCGTGCGCTGACCAAAAAACCGAATTGGTGCGGTGAGCTGTCAGCCGCGACCGAATAAGCGCGCAAACAAGCCAGGTTTTTTATTCGCGTCTGCTGTTTGGGTCTGTGCTTCCGCATGCGCATCGACCTCTGCTTCATGGCGGCCTTGCCAAATGGCCCAGTCTTTCGAGTCGTCAATATCGATCAATTGCGGGAGCAGGGCGATTGATGCATCCGTGGGCAAATTGGCCCAGACGTCTTCCATTGCGTGTGGGCCCGACCAGCGGACGTCGTAAAACGGGCTTTTCGTGCGGGCCGACTTGTTGATCCCGAAGAGCCAAAATCCGCCATCTTGAGCGGGGCCGAACACCGCGTCATGGCGGCTAAGCTGCCGGATCGCTTGGCGCAGCAGGGCGGCCGAAATGTCTGGGGCGTCGCTGCCAATGAACAGGACCGGACCGGCCGGGGCTTCGCGCAGGCCTTTGCTCAATCGGTCACCAAGATTGCCTGGCCCTTGGCTGCGGCGCTCAAGATGGACCGGCCAAATCCCGCCTAAGGAATTGTCGAGCTCTTTATCCGGTGCGGTGTAGAGCACGGTGTTCCAAGGCCCTTGCAAGGCAGCACGCAGGGTTTTGGCTTGCAATGCGGTTGCGATTCGACGCGCCGTGACCGGTGAACCGAGGTCTTTGGCCAAGCGCGTTTTCGCAAGCCCAATCCGCGGTGGTTTGGCGAAGATCAGTATGTGTGGGCGTTTCATCGAACCACTTCTATTCCGATAACTCTGTTATGCTCGTCCACATCGAGAATGATTTGTAATCCGCGCAGACTTTCATCTAGAGCGAAAACATCAATTGAGCGGCTCACGCAACCTGGCGTCCCAGCCCCGGGGTGATCCGGCAAATAGATATAGCCGGCTTCTAATTCATCGTCCCAGTTTGCATCCAATGTCATGGCGTGACCTTTGACCGAATTGGTTATTTATACAATTTGGCGAGCTTTTCCGGATTCGCGCCTAGCCAATAGCGGGCGACCAAATAGACATTCCGCCAGCTGCGTGTGCGCCAGCCATCGCGCTCATATTTCGATGCATCGGTGCGGGCTTCGGCCGACAGAATTGAGAGGCGCTTCTTGCCAATTGCCCGAATGATTTGGACGTCCTCCATAAATGTCGTCTCGGGATACCCGCCAATCTCCTGATAGAGTTTGCGGGAGATGAGCAGGCCCTGATCGCCATAAGGTAAGCCCAATGCCCGGGCCCGCCAATTGGCCCGCCGCGCCACTCGTTTCGCCATCGGATGATCCGATCGATAGGCCAAAGTGAACGCGGCGGCTTTATCGATGCGCTCAGACATATGGGCTTTGGCGCGCTCGGCCCAATCTCGCGACAGCGCGGTGTCCGCGTGCAGGAAGAGTAACCAATCGCCCCGCGCGGTCTCGACCCCATGGCGCATTTGCGCGGCGCGGCCTTTTTGTGGCGCAGACGTCACCTTCGCGCCTGCACCTTCCGCCAGGCGCCGCGTTTGGTCTTCGCTGCCGCCATCAACCAGGATGACTTCCCTGATCAGACCTGCTTCCAGTCCAGGCATCAACGCGCTTAGGCAAAGCGGCAGAACGGCTTCAGCATCTAAGGCTGGAATAATGATCGAAAGTGGGGCGGGCATTTATGGCGATACGCCCATTTCGTTGAGGCGCGCTTGCACGAGCAAAAGATCCCGCCAAGCGCGGCTCTTATCCTGCGGGCGGCGGAGCAAATAGGCGGGATGGAACATCGGGATGAGCGGCGCTTTGGTCCCGGCGGGCGTTTCAAACGGGCGCTCTGAGCCGCGCAGCCGCATGATGCCAGTCTTTGAATTGAGCAGCGATTTCGCGGCCACGCCGCCGGTGGCGATGATGATTTTTGGCTGCGCGAGATCGACCATGCGGTTCACAAAAGGGCGGCAGACGGCAAGCTCGTCGGCTTCGGGATTGCGATTGCCTGGCGGGCGCCAATAATTGACGTTTGAGATGAGTGTATTCGACTTGCGGTCTAGCTGGATAGCGGCCAGCATTTTGTCGAGAAGCTGCCCGGCTTTGCCAACAAAGGGCAAGCCTTGCCGGTCTTCCTGACCGCCCGGGCCTTCGCCGAGCACCATAACCGGCGCGCCAATTGTGCCATCATAGACGACGGTTTTCTCGCAGAGCTGTTTCAGCGGGCAGCCATCAAAGCTTTCAATGGCGGCCTTTAGGGCTTCAATCGAATCAGCCCCCGCGGCGAGTGATTCCGCTTCTTGGATCCAATCATGCAGCGATTTATTGCCAGACTTCCGCGAGCGCCGCCCGGAGGCTGGCGCAGGCGCTTCAGATACGGCCGCCGTCTCGCGCTCAGACGGTGCAGGCCCAGTATTGGCGCTGGTTTTCGCCTGCGTCGCACGCGCAATTTCACCCGTATCGACATCAACACCCATCTCCTCCCACCATGCGGTGAGCGCCTTTAACGCTGCGGCAGAGGCATTTTGGGGCATTGAGACCTTGTAAACTTTGGCTAAAGAGGTGCTCAGATACTGGAATATACCTAGGTGGCGCGCAAGTCCGGCCGCCAGCTTGTGAGGAGAGAATTGATGAGCGAACGCGAATCTATGGAATTCGACCTAGTGATTGTTGGCGGCGGGCCCGCTGGTCTGGCGGCTGCGATCCGAGCCAAACAATTGGCCAATGAAGCTGGCGAAGAACTTGAAGTCGTTGTCCTCGAAAAAGGCGGCGAGATTGGCGCCCACATTCTCTCAGGCCTCGTTCTCGATCCTAAGGCACTCGACGAGTTGATCCCAGATTGGCGTACGCGCGATGATCGTCCGATTCGCACGGAAGTTGGCGCCGATACTTATAAACTGCTCGGACCAAACGGCTCCTTGCCGATGCCAACCTTCGCTTTCCCACCCTTCATGCACAATCATGGCTGCTATATTGGCTCGCTGGCGAATGTCTGCCGCTGGCTCGGCGAACGCGCCGAAGAACTCGAAGTGCAAGTCTTCCCAGGCTTTGCGGCCTCTGAAGTCGTTTATGGCGAGAATGGTGAAGTCCGCGGCGTCGTCGCGGGCGTCATGGGCATCGCCGAAGATGGCAGCCACAAGCCAGACTATGAGCCCGGCATGGAACTGCTGGGTAAATATGTGATGTTCGCCGAAGGCGCGCGCGGCTCCTTGACCAAAGAAGTCAAAGCCAAATATGACCTCGAAGCCGATTGCGATCCGCAAAAATACGGCATTGGCCTGAAAGAAGTTTGGAAAGTTCCAGCCGATCATCCGGAATTTAAATCGGGGTTTGTCCAACACACATTTGGCTGGCCGGTAAAAGAAAAAGACGGTTCGGGCGGCGGCTTCCTCTACCACTTCTCAGAAGGCGGCGAGAACTATGTCTCAGTCGGCTATGTGGTGCACCTAAACTATAAAAACCCGCATCTGTCGCCCTATGATGAGTTCCAGCGCTACAAGCATCACGACGATATCTCGAAATTCCTCAAAGGCGGCAAACGCGAAGCCTATGGCGCGCGCGCGATCACTTCTGGCGGCATCCAGTCGATCCCGAAACTGTCATTCCCCGGCGGGATGTTGATCGGTTGCTCGGCGGGCTTTGTGAACTTGCCGCGGATCAAAGGCACGCACAATGCGATGAAGACCGGCATGTTGGCGGCTGAAGAAGCAGTTGGCGCGATCCGGGCCGAGCGTTCGGGCGACGAGCTCTCAACCTATGATCAAGCGGTGCGCGATAGCTGGGTCTGGACCGACCTTGCCCGCGTCCGCAATGTGAAGCCGCTCATGGGCCGGTTCGGCACGATGCCCGGCGCGGTGCTGGGGATGCCCGACATGTGGATGCGTTATCTGGTTGGCTTCGGTTACATTCCGCAGCTCAAGCATGGCAAAGCGGATCATGAATATCTCAAGCCCGCGAGCAAATGTAAGCCGATCGAGTATCCAAAACCGGATGGCGTGCTGAGCTTTGACAAGTTGACCAATGTGTCCTTCACCAACACCTATCACGCCGAAGACCAGCCAAAGCATTTGAAAGTTGGCGATCTCGGCCTGCAAAAATCGTCAGAGCTCGATATCTTTAACGGGCCATCGGCGCGTTACTGCCCGGCGGGCGTGTATGAATGGGTGGAAGAAGACGGCCAGCCGCCACGCTTCCAGATCAACTCGCAAAACTGCATCCATTGTAAGACTTGCGACATCAAAGACCCCAATCAAAACATCAATTGGGTCACCCCTGAAGGTGGTGGCGGTCCGGCTTATCCAAACATGTAATCTGCGGGGCGCCGATGCGAGAGTTTAGCTTCAAACCGGCGCCCGTCCGCAAAGAACAGATCTGGGCGATCAAAGATGATCACCTGATGCGGCGAGGGGGATCGGCAGCGCTCAACCTCGCTAAGGTGACCAGCGCGAGCTGGAACACGGTGAGTTATCGCGGCACGAGAAGCGCCTGGCTGCACCTGCAATCTGAAGCGGGCACCACCAAAATCGAATATACCGATCATGGCGGCGCGCGCGACGAATTCTTCGGGCTGATCCAAGCCATTCTACAAGTGTTTGAGCGCGCCAATCCCGAGCTGGAGATTGAGTACGGCTATTCCGCACCATGGCGGGTCGCTTTGTTCATTCTCGGCCTGCTTGGAACAGTGGGCGGGCTATTCTTTATCTTTGCGGGGCTCACCAATATGACCGGGCGCGGGCAGGTTGAGGCGACGATTGTCGGCGGCGCTTTGGTGATTTTGATGTTGCCGGTGGCTTGGACCTGCCGCCCGAACCTGCAGGCCGCAAAGCTCAGTTCTGCGGCCCTATCCGCTGAGATCGCTCAATTGGGAGGTTCGCCGGTGCCGGATCCAGAGGACGCTTAGAGCAATCCAAAGCCCCCAAAACACAGCAAATGGAGCAGCCCCGCCCGCGACTGACGCAATCTAGGCCATGGCGCCGGTTGTGGCGGCAAGGCCCCAATAAAGAACGGCAGTTTCCAAATGCGACCAGCCGCTTGCAATCAAGCGCTGATAGGCGTGATCGAGATGCGCTTCGAGCCAATTGCGGCCATGCTTGGCGCGCCAAATCAGGGTCATCAGCACATCGACTAAAAAGGGCAGGGCGATGGTGGCAATCGTCCAAACATTGAGTCCAGAAGCCAATCCAAGCCCGGCAAACAGAGCGCCCAAGCCCAAAGCGCCTGCATCGCCTGCATATAGCGTTCCGCGCAAATTGTGCATTAGAAACGCCCCAATCGCACCGAGCACCGGGAACCACCAGATAGACAGGCTCCAGTCGCCAGCCAGGGTCGCGGTCGCGGCTAAAGCGGTTCCCATGATGGCCAAGCTCCCAACCGCCAGCCCGTTTGAGCCATCCATAAAGTTCGCAGTATTGACCATTACGATCAGCCAAGCGGCGCTGCCCGCGATGAGCACAGCCGGCGTTTCGATATCTCCAAATGGCGTCGTGAGTTCAGAGGCCCGCAAGCCCATGACGGCTGCCATCAGCGCGGCGAGAGCTAGAGTAATCAGTTTAAGCTTTGTATTGGCGGTCCAGATATCGTCCCAGAGCCCAATCAAGAAACAGATGGCGACAAAGCAAAGGGCCAGGCCGAGCGGAGCGTTGCTTTGGTACACATCCGCCAGCAGCTCAGAAAAAATGGCGACTGGGTCGGCGCCATAGCCGACCATCAGAGTGACAAATCCTAGCGCCATCCCAATAAGCGTGCCGAGAAGGATCGCCACGCCGCCAAGTCTTGGAACGGGCCCAGATTGGGTTTTGCGCGCACCATCGGGTGCGTCGACAATCCCGGTCCGTTTGATCAACGCGCAGGCGAACAATCCCGCGGCGAAACTGATGGCGGTAAATCCGGCTGGGACAATCCAAACAGTCGCGCTCATCAGGCGCCGCCCAACAGCGTTGACTTGACCCACCAGGTGGGATGTTGGGCGCTGAGCATTCTCGCGCCATCGGCGGCGATGTCGAGACTGTCAAAGAGCGCAAAACAGGTGGCGCCAGAGCCGCTCATTCTGAGGGTGCGTATGCCCGGCAGCGTCTGCAACGCAGCAAGGGTCTTAGTGATCTCAGGGTGCATGCTCATCGCCGGAGATTGCAGGCTGTTGCGCGTATTCTCGTTGAGCCAAGTTTGGAACGCGCGCGTCGCGGTGCGATTATCAGGCAAAGGCGGATGTTCTGGGATCTCACTCGGCGCGGTCTCGTCATAGGCACGAAAGACTGGGCCGGTTGGGCAGGCGATGCCAGGATTGACCAGAACAGCAGGGAGCTTGGGGACACTCAAGACCGGCTCGAACACGTCCCCTTCGCCGGTCATGAAGCCTGGTAGGTTGATCAAGCAAGCTAAAACGTCTCCGCCCAAAAGCGGAGCAATCGTCTCGGCCAAAGCTTGCACGCGATCACCGCCATGCGCGCGGATGATCAGACGCAAAGCGGCCGCGGCATCGGCTGAGCCACCGCCAATACCTGCCGCGCAAGGGAGGTTCTTCTTCAGCCGAAAAGCGAGCGGCGGGGCATTGCCGTCGAGCGCATCATTCATGGCGCGCGCGGCTTGCAGAACGAGATTGTCTCTCGCGGGTCCGGACTCTTTCGCATAGCGGCCGTCCACGGCGAGGCTGAAATGGCTGGCCGGTTCTGCAGTCAGGATATCGGCGACGTCACTGTCGCAAAACGTGACCAGCGAAACCAGATCATGTCGTCCATTATCTTTTGGTGGGCCGACATGAAGCGAAAGATTGACCTTAGCTGGCGCGAAGTCTTGCAACTGGCTCATGGATAAGCAGGGATCGGATCTTGGGTGGCGGCTTGTAGCAACGCGATACCGCCATCCAATTTCTTGCGTAGACGGCTAATTTCTTCGTCATCGGTGGCGTACTTCAACGCGCGTTCCCATTGGAAGCCTGCTTCTTTGAACCGGCCGACCTGCCAATAGGCATCGCCCAGATGGTCTAAGACTTCGGCCAGATCTGGCTCGAGGGATGCGGCGCGCTCGAGATAGAAAATCGCGCGCTCATAATTGCCCATTTTATAATGCGCCCAGCCCAAACTGTCGGTTATAGCGCCATTGTTCGGCGCTAGCCGGAGCGCTTGTTCAATCAGGTCGAGCCCGTCTCGAAGATTTATCCCGCGATCAATCCAGCTATAGCCGAGATAATTCATAATGGTTGGATCATCCGGGTTCAGCGTCATCGCGGTTTTCAGATCATTTTCCGCCGGTGGCCATTCGCCCAGCCGTTCCCTGGCGCCGCCGCGCGCAAAATAGATGCGCCAATCATAGCGGCCCGCTGCTTCGTCGGCGTCGATGACCTCCGTGAATGTCGCCTCTGCCTCACCGTCGCGTCCGAGCGATTGGAGGAGATCAGCCAGCTGAATGCGGATATTGCGATTGTCGGTCTGGATCAGCGTTTTCCGCGCGACTTTCAGAGCCTCCATATCTTGGCCTTCGCGGCGCAGCGCCCAAGCCAGCTGGCCTTGTGCGCTGGTATGATGGAGCGAGCTTTCTGGGATCGATTGCAGAATTTCGATCGCTTCAGGCCGACGGTCAGCATTATCGAGCGTGTCCGCCCATAGCGTTTTCGCGACATGCAAATCTGGATCAAGATAAACCGCCATGGCGAAATACACTGCCGGTGCATCGCCTAAAGCCTGAGAGGATTGTGGAGCGGTTGCCAAATAGAATGAAAGCGCGGTGCCTTGTGCCGCGGTGAATTCAGGGAAGGGTGCAACCGTACCGGCTTCGATCTCATCAGCGAGCGCTAGGAGGGCCGGATGGCGGCCAACTTCCTCGCGGAACACGCTCAGCCGTGTCAGCGCGGTGTCTGTTTCGCCTGCGAGTGCCAATAGTCGAGCCTCGGCTTCCACGCCCATGGCGAGGCGCGCATCGACAGACCATAGGAATTCAAAGTCTTCCCGCGCTCCGGCTTCATCACCGACGCTGGCTTTCATGATCGCGCGGAGCGTTTGCCCGATCAGCGCATAAAGGCCTTCAGTCCCACCGGCTTGGCTTTGCAGGCTGATCGCGGTGTCGGGATCTTCTTCGAGCAAAGCCCAGGCGGCGAGGCTGCGGGCCAGCATGGCGTGATAAACGCTGCTCCAAGGCGTTGTGAGATAAGAGAACGCATCATCATTATCTCCGCGCTTAACCGCATCGACTGCGAGCAAAAGCCGCGGGAGTTCGGTCTGTAAGATCGTCTCTTGAGGCAATCGCTTTGCGAGTTTGACCGCGCGTTCGACCTCGCCGACACGCATCACCGAAAATATCGCCTGTTCGGCAACCCAAGGGTCATCAGAGACGCTGCTCAATAGGCGCGCATAATTTTGTGCGGATTTCAGAGGATCTTCAGTGAGGCCCGCATATTTCGCGACAGCAAATGTGCTGAGCGTATCGATATCGCTGCGCAATTTGGTGGCCGCTTCAGCGCGTTCGAGCAAGCTCGGATTGACGGACCGGCTGACCGACGCGCACGCGGTGATGGCTAGACACGAAGCAGAAAGAGTCAAAATACGCCACATGCCCGTACTGTCTCAGCCTCGGAGGTTTCAGGCAAGTAAATCTGTGCGAATTAATTAGTGAACGCGGCTAACGCAGAAATCGGCCAAATCAGAGAGCGCATCGCGCCAAGCGCCTTCCGGCAACGTGCGCAGAGCAGCCTTAGCGAGATCCGCATAGGCTTGCGCTTCAGCGACCGTGGCTTCGGCGGCGCCAGTTGAGCGAATGAGATGAATCGCGTGCGCTAAATCGCTTTCGTCTTGGGTCTCGATATTCAAAGCGCGATCCCAAAACGCTTGATCTTCAGCTGAGCCGCGACGCCGGGCGATGATCACAGGCAGGGTCGACTTGCCTTCTCGGAAATCGTCGCCAACCGCTTTGCCGATCACGGATGTGGTGCCGCCATAATCGAGCGCGTCATCAACGATCTGAAAAGCGAGACCGAGATTTTTACCGTAAGAGGCGAGCGCTGCTGCATGGCCCTCGCCATCAGGGCCTGCCGACAATGCTCCAGCTTCCGCGGCCGCTTCAAACAGCGCGGCGGTTTTGGCTTCGACAATGGTTAGATATTCTTCAGTCGGTAGATCGGTTCGGCTGGCAGCGGCCAGCTGGCGAACTTCACCCTCTGCGATCACCGACGACGCGTTGGACAAGATCCGCAAGATTTCCAAATTGCCGGTTTCGACCATCAGTGTGAACGCGCGTGCAAACAGGAAGTCACCGACCAGAATGGATGCATTATTACCCCACACATTCTTAGCGGCTTTTTTGCCCCGGCGCAGATCGCTATCGTCAACCACATCATCATGCAGAAGTGTGGCCGTGTGAATGAACTCAACCGCTGTCGCCAGGGCGTGGGTGCCTGGATTGGTGCCGCCGCAAACATGAGCGGCAATCAGCGTAATCATCGGCCGGAGCCGTTTGCCGCCAGCTGACACGATATAACCCGAGAGATTTGGGATCACATCAACCGGGCTTTTCGCGCGCTCAACCAGCAATCGTTCTGTCGCGTTTAAGTCATCGGCAAGCATAGACTGCATGCGATCAACAATATCAGCATAGCTGGGCGTTTCAGAAGGATGGGTTTGGGCGGTCACAACCGTGGTCCTATTCCACTTTTACGGGTTTATCCATACATTAGCGCAAATGTGATCATGCGCAGCTGCGGTATGCCACCGCATGCGGCATTTTGGAGACCGAGTTTTGGAAGAAGTCTTTCGCACCAATGATTTAGTGAAGCTGTCTTATATCAAGCACATCCTGTTTGAAGAAGGGATTGAGCCCTTTGTGTTGGATGAACATACAGCCATGATCGATGGGCGCGGGCCAATGGTGCCGATCCGGATCACGGTGCGCTCTGATCTTGCCGACCGGGCCCGCTTCATTTTGCGCGACGTGGAGAAGGATGCGTGAGCGAGATCACGTGCGATGATTTCTATGAGGGCCGGGTAAAAGTCTATCAGCCCGTAAAAGGCTTTCGGGCCGGCACCGATAGTTTGCTGCTCGCGGCGGCCCTTGATGGCGTATCGCGTGGGCGCGCTTTAGAAATTGGGTGCGGGGCTGGCGGAGCGCTCCTGCCAGCGGCGTATCGACTGGCTGACCTGCATTTCACAGGTTTAGAGCGCGATGCCGACATGGCCGCGCTTGCCCGCAAAGGTGTGGAGGCGAATGGCTATTTAGGCGTGGTCGAGATCGTTGAAGGCTCTGCCGCGTCGCTTCCGGCGGTCTGGCAGAATGGCTTTGATCTGGTCTTCGCTAATCCGCCCTTTTTCGAGACCGGCACCATTCCCGCGCCCGGTACAGGGAAAGAGGCGGCCTATCTGGAAAGCGTGCCGCTGAAAGACTGGATCAACGCAATGCTGTTTGCGCTGCGGCCCAAGGGGACATTTGTGATGGTCCATCGCGCGGCAGATCTCGCCCGGATCTTATCCGTGCTTGAGCGCCAAAGCGGGGAAATCACCGTTCTGCCGGTCCATTCTTATCCTGGTGCAGAGGCAAAACGGGTCCTGGTGCGGGCGCGCAAAGCCCTGCGGCCTGGGCCCATGCGCCTATTGGAGTCAAAATACCTCTACACAGACAAAGGCGGCGGGCGCACTGACTGGGCGCTTGGGCTGCAGCGCGACGGCACGGGCATTGACTGGAAATAGCCGGGCTCCAAGCTTGCCCCCGCGGCCAGACGGGAGTAGGCGAAAGCTCTGAATTTCTGAAGACTGAATGAGCCATGACTGCACCTGTTGCCAAAGCCAAACCAAAATCGTTTCAAGACCTGATCTTGCGCCTGCAGAATTATTGGGCCGAGCAAGGCTGTGCGATCCTGCAGCCTTATGACATGGAAGTCGGCGCGGGGACTTTGCACCCTGCCACCGTGCTGCGGGCGCTTGGACCGAAAGACTGGCGCGCGGCTTATGTTCAGCCGTCTCGTCGTCCTGCCGATGCCCGTTATGGCGAGAACCCGATGCGGCTCGGCCATTATTACCAATATCAAGTGATCCTGAAGCCCAACCCGAAAAACCTGCAGGATCTTTATCTGAACTCGCTATACGAGATCGGCATTGATCCGACCGTGCACGATATCCGCTTTGTTGAGGATGATTGGGAGAACCCCACGGTTGGCGCGTGGGGGCTTGGCTGGGAAGTTTGGTGCGACGGGATGGAAGTCAGCCAATATACCTATTTCCAACAAGTTGGCGGCTTGGACGTGTTCCCGGTCTCGGGCGAGCTGACCTATGGGCTTGAGCGTCTCGCTATGTATGTGTTTGGCGTCGATAATGTCTATGATTTGCCGTTCAACGCGCCAGACAGTCCCACGCCGCTATCTTATGGCGATGTCTTTATCGAGAATGAGCGTCAGCAATCGGCCTTTAATTTCGAGCATTCCGATGTCGATATGTTACAGCGCTGGTTCGGTGACTGCGAAAGCCAATCCAACGCCTTGCGCGCTGCAGGGAAACCGCTCCCAGCGTATGATTTTGCGCTGAAAGCCAGCCATGTTTTCAACTTGATTGATGCGCGCGGGGCGATATCGCCGACCGAGCGCCAAGCCTTTATTGGCCGTGTGCGCGATCTGGCGCGCGGCGCAGCAGAGCAATGGGCGACCCAAGAGGCGGAGCGCGCTGAAGCATGACCCGGGCGCTGTTCGCTTTTGTCATTCTGGCTGTGGCGGCGTGTAGTCCCACGCCTGGCTCACCCGCGCTATATCAAGATCGAGATATGCAGAACGCGGTCTCTGAAGCGCGACAAAACCTGCCGGTATTCTTTGAGGCGTGGCGGAGCGGCATTGGCGACTATTCCGACTTCCGCGTGACGGTGATTATGCCCTCCAGCGCTTATGGCCGTGACTATGAAGAGCTCTCTAATATTCGGGCGGAGTTTGCGGGATTTATCGGTGAGACGTCTGGCGGCAAGGATGTGCCGTTTCTGACCGCCGATATTGCGGACTGGCGCTTCAAGGATGGCGAGCGGTATCGCGGCGGGTATACCCGCCGGGTGATGTTCGACATGACCGATGCAGAGATGCCAAATATTCGCGCGCAATTCCATGAGGAGCCCTTGCCATGAGCAAAGTGAACCTGGCTGATAAGTTTGAGAAATTCTCGGATCATTGGCAGCCGCGTCTGGCGGGCCGGGTCAATGATATGGATGTTCGCTTAGTCAAGATCCAAGGCGATTTCGATTGGCATTCGCATGCCGAGGAAGACGAGATGTTCGTCGTCATCAAAGGCGAGATGCGGATGGCGTTTCGCGACCGGGTCGAAACCGTAAGCGCGGGTGAGTTCATCATCGTGCCGCGCGGGACCGAGCATCGCCCCGGCGCGGATGAGGAATGCGAGATCATGTTGATCGAGCCGTCTTCTGTCGTGAACACAGGCGATGGGGACGCGACCGCGCGCACCGTGACCGAAATGGAGACGATCTAGGCATTGCGCTGAGCGCGGTCCTCCTGAGTTGCGCAGAGAAACACCGCTTGTGCGCCCGCGATCAGGCCGCTAAACGCGCCTTCGGACCAATCGTTAGACATCAAATTTAGAACCAAACATTCTGGGCTGATATGGCTGAACTTTTTCTCGAAATCTTCTGTGAAGAGATCCCCGCGCGGATGCAGGCGAAAGCCGAACGCGACCTCGCTGAAGCTCTGACCAAAGGCTTGAACGCGGCGGGGCTGAGTTTCGGAGAGGTCACCGCTATGTCAGGCCCGCGGCGGTTGGCTGTGTCGTGCGCCGATGTGCCTGCCGGATCTGAAGATGTCAGCGAAGAACGCAAAGGCCCTAAAGTTGGCGCACCGGAAAAAGCGGTTGAAGGCTTTCTACGCGGCGCCGGCCTGACTTCGATTGATCAGGCTGAGGTTCGCTCAGATCCCAAGAAAGGCGACTTCTATGTCGCCATGCGGACCGTTCCGGGTCGCGCCACACCGGACATTGTCGCTGAGCTGGTGCCGGATCTGATGCGCA
This sequence comes from Hyphomonas sp. ske169, assembly GCF_056850855.1. Taxonomy (NCBI): domain Bacteria; kingdom Pseudomonadati; phylum Pseudomonadota; class Alphaproteobacteria; order Hyphomonadales; family Hyphomonadaceae; genus Hyphomonas; species Hyphomonas sp. ske169. The sequence continues at coordinate 2,598,468 of NZ_CP096146.1, forward strand.
ATTTCCATTGGCCGAAATCCATGCGGACAGGCCGCGGCGAGATGCGTTGGGTGCGCCCGCTGCAGCGGATTGTCTGTCTGTTTGATGGCGCAGTGGTGCCGTTTGAAGTCGACGGCATTGCCAGCGGCAATGAGACCGAAGGCCACCGCGTTCATGGCCGCGGGCCTTATACGGTCACCGGGCTTGCTGATTATGTGCAGCAGTTGAGCGGCGCAGGACATGTCTTGCTGACGCGTGATGACCGCCGTGCAAAAATTGAGGCGGACGCCAAAGCGATTTGCGAAAAGCATGGCCTCGAACTGGTTGAAGACAAAGGCCTGCTCGAAGAGGTCGTGGGTCTTGCGGAATGGCCAAATGTCATTCTCGGCGAGATGGATCCGGCTTTCTTAGAGCTGCCGCCAGAAACCATTCAGCTCTCGATGCGGACGCACCAAAAATATTTCGCGGTGCGCGACCCGAAAACCGGTGATCTGGCGCCGAACTTTGTTGTGGTCGCAAACATTACTGCGGCCGATGGCGGCAAGGCGATTGCGGCCGGGAACCGGAAAGTCTTGTCAGCTCGTCTCGAAGATGGCCGCTTCTTCTGGGAGAATGACAAGAAAACCGGGCTGGAAGCGATGACGCCGAAACTGGTGAAAATCGACTTTAAGAAAGAACTCGGCACGATTGCTGACAAAGTCGAACGCGTTGCGGCTTTGTCGCGCGAGCTGGCGCCAAAAGTCGGCGCTGATCCGGATTTGGCCGAACGTGCCGCGAAGCTCGCCAAGGCCGACCTGGTTTCTGAAATGGTCTATGAGTTTCCTGAGCTCCAGGGCGTCATGGGCCGGTATTATGCGATCGAAGCGAAAGAAGATGCGCGCGTCGCCGACGCCATTCGTGATCATTATAAACCGCAAGGCCCCTCGGACGCGGTGCCAAGCGAGCCGGTTGGGATCGCCGTCGCGCTCGCCGATAAACTCGACACATTGGTTGGGTTTTGGGCGATTGATGAGAAGCCGACCGGGTCTAAAGATCCGTTCGCACTGCGTCGCGCGGCGCTAGGTGTGGTGCGGATTTTGTTGGAGGATGAGGTTCGGACAAAACTGAAAGAAGTATTTGGAATGGCCGAATTCCAGCGCCAAAACCAAACGTCTCTTCAGATCAAAGGAGGACCTGCGGCCGGAATGCACCGGGGATCGTTTGATGAAGCTCATCTCCTCGCCTTCTTCGCCGACCGTCTCAAACAATACCTTCGTGACCAAGGTCAGCGCCACGATTTGATCGATGCGGTCTTTGCGCTCGGCGAGGATGATTTGGTTCTGATCGTGAAGCGCGTCGAAGCGCTCGCGCGTTTCCTCGAGAGTGAAGACGGGACCAATTTGCTGGCGGGTTCTAAGCGCGCGGCGAACATTCTTCGCGCTGAAGAGAAGAAAGACAAAACCAAGTTTACTGGCGCGGTGAATGAGAGCCTGCTCGATGCAAAAGCAGAGAAAGCACTATTTAAGGCGGTCTCTGAGAGTGCGGCTGCGGCGCAGGCGGCTTTGGCGAAAGAAGATTTCGGCGCGGCCATGTCGGCCCTGGCAAATCTCCGCGCGCCAGTGGATGCGTTCTTTGATGGGCCAGATAGCGTCATGGTCAATGCGGAGGATTCAAAGGTCCGCGAGAACCGGTTAAACCTGTTAAATATGATGCGCGAAGCCATCGGCACTGTCGCTGACTTTTCTAAGATTGAGGGGTAATCCCCGGGTTCCGGCGACGCCAGCGTAGGCTGGGGTCTAGGGACCGTTTCAACCTCTGAGTGCTCGTGGGGATGATTTGTCCCTGGATACCTGCCTCCGCAGGTATCGGCGGGGTTGGGTTATGGAGAAGCAATTTTGGGTCTATCTTCTGGCCAGTCAGAAGAATGGCACGCTCTATTGTGGCCATGCTGATGATCTGGTGCGCCGGGTCCATCAGCATCGAGAAGGGCGTGGGAGCGCCTTTACCCGCAAATATAGAGTGACTCGGCTTGTTTGGTGTGAACCCCACGATACGCGAGAGAGCGCCAAAACCCGCGAATATCAAATCAAAGCCTGGAAACGCGCGTGGAAAATCAGACTGATCGAAGAGACCAATCCCAAATGGGACGATCTGTTCATGCGCCTAAACCAATAAGTCCCTTAGCCCAAAAGCGATGGATCTGTGGCGAGGACCACGCAGAGTGCGATGGCGCTGAGTGCGGTGAATGTGTTGAGCGAGATTATGTCGCGCAGTTTGATTTTGGTCATCAGCCCTAGCCTCGTCTTGTGTGCTCTCAATATGTGCACTGATTCCATCACAGTCATTGCCTGTGCGTCTCACAATGCTTCACGAGTTTGCGATGCCTTGCCTGAACCTAAGCTGACTGGGGTGTTTTTACTGTGTCATCATGTTGCGGTGCAGCAACAATAATTTTCCTTTATCGGGACATTTCTGCTGATTTTGCGCAAGAAATTTCGGTGACAGCGTAGTCAGTGGAAATAGCGACTTGATTCTGAGCGCTAATCGTGGCGCTTGGCTTGCATTCAAGACTCATGCGAGAGGCAGAGCCGCCCCTCAAAGGTCAGACGGAGGACAGTATGGGTGATGGCGCGGGTGTAGAGACCAAATGGGTCTACTCTTTCGGCGGTGGGAGCTCTGACGGGAGCGCAGCAATGAAAAATTTGCTGGGCGGAAAAGGGGCGAACCTAGCCGAAATGGCGAGCCTTGGTTTGCCAGTTCCTCCTGGTTTTACCCTGACCACAGACGTTTGCACGGCGTATTACGATTTGAACGAGGCCTATCCGGATGGGCTCGACGAGCAAGTTGATGCGGCGCTAAAAGCGCTAGAGGCGAAGACCGGCAAGACGTTTGGCGATGCGGCCAACCCGCTATTGGTTTCTGTCCGCTCCGGCGCGCGGGCGTCGATGCCTGGGATGATGGATACTGTCCTGAACCTCGGCCTCTCTGAAACCACCGTCCAAGGCCTCGCGGCGAAGGCCGGTGAGCGCTTTGCTTATGACAGCTATCGCCGGTTCATTCAGATGTACTCAAATGTCGTGCTTGGCCTGCGGCATGACACGTTCGAATATCTGCTCGACGATTATAAAGACAGCCAAGGCTTTGAGCTCGACACCGAAATGGAAGCGGGCGATTGGAAGACGATTGTCGGCCAGTATAAAGACGCGGTTCAGGAAAAGCTCGGCAAGCCGTTTCCAGACGATGCCCGCGAACAGCTTTGGGGCGCGATTGGCGCAGTGTTCGGGTCATGGATGAATGATCGCGCGATCCTGTATCGAAAGCTGAATGATATCCCGGCCGAATGGGGCACCGCGGTGAACGTCCAGTCCATGGTGTTTGGAAATATGGGCGAAACGTCTGCGACTGGCGTGGCGTTTACCCGCGATCCATCCACGGGTGCCAACACATTCTATGGCGAGTTCCTGACCAATGCGCAGGGCGAAGATGTGGTAGCGGGCATCCGCACACCAGCACCAATTAGCCGAGCGCGCGCGGATGAACTTAAATCAGATGAGGCCCCGCTCGAGGAGGTGATGCCTGCGGTCTACAAACAGCTGACCGATGTCGCCGATACGCTGGAAGCGCATTATCGGGATATGCAGGACATCGAATTCACGGTCGAAGACAATGTCCTCTACATGCTGCAAACTCGAAACGGAAAGCGCACGGCCGCTGCCGCCCTGCAAATCGCGGTCGATATGGCGAAAGAAGGCCTGATCAGCGAAGAAGAAGCGATCCTTCGTCTTGAGCCCGCTCAGCTTGATCAGTTGCTGCACCCAACCATTTCACCCAATGCGGTGCGGGATGTCGTGGTCAAAGGCTTGCCAGCGAGTCCAGGCGCGGCTGTCGGACAAGTTGTGTTCGATTCAAACGAAGCGGCGCACCTCGCAGAGGCTGGGCGCGCAGTTATTCTGGTTCGGGTTGAAACCAGTCCGGAAGATATTCACGGCATGCACGCTGCTCGTGCGATTGTAACGGCGCGCGGCGGCATGACTTCGCACGCGGCTGTGGTTGCGCGCGGCATGGGCCGGCCGTGTGTGTGTGGCGCGGGCAATCTGCAAATTGATACCGAAGCTGGCGTGTTCCGCGTCGGTGACAGGGAAGTGAAAAAGGGCGACATCATCACTGTCGATGGCGCCGAGGGCGAGGTTCTGTTCGGCGAAGTTGAGATGCAGCAGCCGGACCTGTCTGGCGATTTCGGCTTGCTCATGGGCTGGGCCGATAAGGTCCGCAAACTCAATGTACGCACCAATGCGGAAACTCCGGCTGACGTCAAAGTGGCGAAAGAGTTTGGCGCTGAAGGCATCGGCCTGTGCCGGACCGAACATATGTTCTTTGACGCTGACCGGATTCCAGTTGTGCGCAGCATGATCTTGGCGGGGACGAAGCCCGGTCGCGAGGCGGCGCTTCAGAAATTGTTACCCATGCAGCGCTCCGATTTCGAAGAGATCTTTCGGATTATGGGCGGGCTGCCGTGCACGATCCGCCTGCTAGATCCGCCTTTGCATGAGTTCATGCCGCACACCGATGCGGAGATGGAAGAAGTCGCCCAGGCCTCTGGGATGGATGTGAAAGCTCTGAAAGCGCAAGCGGATGCGCTGCATGAGAGCAATCCAATGCTCGGCCATCGCGGCTGCCGGCTCGGCATTACCTTCCCTGAAATCTACGCCATGCAAGCGCGAGCGATATTTGAAGCCGCCGTCGCGATTGCTAATGAAAGCGGTTCCAAGCCGGTGCCAGAAGTGATGATCCCGCTGGTGGGGACGCGCAAAGAGCTCGATATCCTGAAAGCGGTTGTCGATGCCGAAGCCCAAGCGGTGTTTGCTGAGACCGGAACCACGCTCGATTATCTCGTGGGCACGATGATCGAGCTACCGCGCGCCGCGCTGCGAGCGGGGCAAATCGCTGAAACGGCTGAGTTCTTCTCCTTCGGGACCAATGATCTCACGCAGACCACTTTGGGCATTTCGCGTGATGATGCTGGCCGCTTCCTGACCGCTTATGAAGAACAAGGGATTTATGAAAAAGATCCATTTGTGACGATTGACCAAGAAGGGGTCGGCGAATTGGTCCGGACCGCAGCGGAACGGGGCAGGGCGACACGGAGCGATATTAAGCTTGGCATTTGCGGCGAACATGGCGGTGATCCCGCTTCGGTTATCTTCTGTCACAGCCTTGGTTTGGACTATGTTTCTTGCTCTCCGTACCGGGTCCCAATCGCCCGATTGGCCGCTGCACACGCGGTTTTAAAGCAAGGTTAGATTCGCCAAACAGTGAATTTGTTCCGGATTCGCAATAAATTGTGATCGCCTGGAGTGTTGCGTTTCCGCAACAGTCGCGATTCTGAGTGAAAATTAACCATGCTGCGCTGCATCAATGAATCTGTAATAGATTCGGACGTTTAGCGGCGTGTATGGCCAAAGATGACGCATTCATCATGAATTCAGTCACCTTTCAGTACCAAAAATGTGCAATTAGCGGGTGTTTATAGAATTGATTTTCTAGGCTGGCAGGAAATATGCACACCTCTGAACAACATCCAAAGCGGCAAAAAAGAGCCGCGACGATAAGGAAAAGGTTTGAAACTTGCAGGGCGATGACGCTCGCAAGTGTGGTGGGAAAGCTTAAGACGATAATGACTGAATTATCCAGAAACCCGATGACGGGCACGACCGTGTCCGCGCGTATCAGCCGCTGGCTGCGTGCGCATGCGTCATCGCATGAGCGCAAGAAGGCGCTTCAGGGCGGCCTCGGCGCTGCTGGGTTTCTTGCGCTAGTTGCGTCTATGCCGATGATTTCTGGCTTTAATGCGAGCCAGCAAAACGAAGAACAGTTCCGCGATCGCAGTGTTCAGCTCGCTGAAATTCGCGAAGACCAAGTTGAAGTCAGCGCCGCGCTGACCGACAAATCTGCTCTGATGAGCCATGATTGGCTGCGTTTCGTTGAATATTCTCTCGAACGTGACCCAAGTTCTGCGCTCAGCCAGTACACAGCATTCGATCGCGATAAGGCCGCGATTAGCAGCCTGGTCACGTTGGAAGTGCCGAAACGCACCGATGCCGAAGAAATGCTGCGCCAGAAAGAATGTCTCGCGACCGCAGTCTATTACGAAGCGCGCAGTGAGACGACAGCCGGTCAGCTCGGCGTGGCTGAAGTGATCGTAAACCGCGTTAAAGATCACCGCTATCCAAACTCAATTTGTGATGTGGTGTACCAGGGCGCGACCCGGACAACCGGATGCCAGTTCACATTCACCTGCGACGGCGCCATGAACAAAGCGCCACGTGGCGCAAAATGGGACAAAGCCCAGACCATCGCGGCACATGTCATGATGGATCTGAACGAGCGTAAGACGGGCGGTGCCACGCATTACCACGCGACTTATGTAAACCCGGTATGGAATTCTGGCCTGATCAAGACCGGACAAATCGGTCTGCACATTTTCTATCGCTTTCCGCGCGGCAGCGAGTGGTCTGTCGCATCAGCGCGTCAAAGCGCTCGCTTAGCGCAACGCCGCGCCGGATTGCAGGCCGTGGCGCCAGCTGAAACGGCGGTTGAGGCAAAACCTGAAACGATCACGCCAGCGCCAAGCGAAGAAGCGACGGTTGCCAGCTTGAATACAAGCGTGCTTTCGACGATTGAATCTGCCGCAGGCGGCTGAGCCAGCTTTTAATCGCGCGGTGGTAATCCACTCAAAATCTGTTTTTTCATGCGGCCAGGCATAAAGCGCGCCGCGAACCTCGCCTGTTTAGCGCGTTTACCGGCCATATAGTGAACGTCTTTGCCATGCGCGGCTTCCCAGGCGGTCTCTGCCGCGAGTGATACCGGATAGACCTCTTGCCCGTTTTCGCGGATCTCATCGGCCATTTTGACGTTCGCGCCTTCGGTTAAGCCCATATCGAGAATTGGGGTGTCGATGAACCAGGGCATCAGGCTGGTGCACCGAATGCCGAGGCCTGAGAGTTCGACGTCTAGCGCTTCGGTCAGCCCGCGGACGGCAAACTTGGTCGCAGAATAGACCGCCAGGCGTGGAGAGCCGACGACTCCTGCTGTTGAGGCGGTGTTTACGATCCGCGCGTCATCCGTGTCCTTGAGCAATGGGAGGGCGGCATAAATGCCATTGATCACGCCCTTGACGTTCACATCGACGACGAGATCGGACTCTTCGGGCGGAATATCCTCGAACCACCCATGGCGACCAATTCCGGCATTGTTGAAGAGGACGTTCATCTTGCCGCCTGTCGCTTCGGAAAAGCCAGACATCGCCGCAGCCCAGTCATCTCGCTTGGTGACATCGAGCTTCGCAACATGGCAATTGTCCGCCCCGATCTCACCGGCAACGGAGGTCAGTCCAGTCTCGTCAATGTCATACAGGCCGCAAAACCAGCCGCGGGACTGAAACAGGCGGGCGGTTTCTGCGCCAATGCCAGAGGCGGCGCCAGTGATGAAGATCGACTTTCGTCCATTCGCATTGGCCATCTATTTCCTCCCGATTGATCGCTGTCTTGCGACAGGTCAGAGGATATCGAGACCCAGGTCAAGGTTTGACGCAGAGTGAGTGAGCGCGCCGGAAGAGATGTAATCAACGCCGGTTTCGGCTTTTGCAGCAACCTTATCGAGCGTGATCACGCCACTGGCTTCGGCCAGGCATTGGCCGTCTATCATCGCCACCGCTTCGCGCAATAGCGCGGGTTCCATATTGTCGAGGAGAACCGCGTGCGGCTTGTGGGGCAGGGCTTCGGCGAGCTGATCGAGCGAGTCGACTTCAATCTCGATCATCCGCAAATGCCCGGCATAGGCGTGCGCCCGCTTCAGCGCGTCTTCGATCGAGCCGCAAGCGGCGATATGATTGTCTTTGATCAAGATGGCATCATCGAGCCCATAGCGATGCGAAGTGCCGCCGCCGCACCGGACAGCTCGTTTCTCAACCGCTCGGTGACCTGGCGTGGTCTTGCGGGTGCAGACGATTTTAGCCTTGGTATGGGCGATGCGATCCGCAAATTGCGCGGTCAGAGAGGCGATGCCCGAAAGGCGGCCCATAAAGTTGAGCATGGTGCGTTCGGCGATCAGGATGGAGCGGGCGCTACCGGTCATCACCGCAACGACATCGCCAGGCGCCAGCGTATCGCCGTCATTCTTATGCAAGTCGAGTTTGGTGTCTGTATCGACCAGTTTCAGCGCATAAGCCGCAGCATCGAGGCCTGCGAGCCGCCCAGGCATCCTGGCGCGAATATGGGCCGTTAACTGGGTTCCGGGCGCAATCGTGGCATCAGTCGTCAGGTCTCCGGCGCGACCAAGATCTTCGGCCAGAGCGAGACGGACAATTGGCTCTAGAACGATGTCTGGGAGCGGCGGCGGAGCGATAAAGGTCATGTGGTCGTTTCCAAAACGGGTTTGAGGACGTCATCGCGCACCGCAAATGTGCGCTTAGGGTTTGACGTTTGGCCTGGGTGATCAGAGCGGAAGTGCCCGCCCCGGCTCTCGGCCCGGTCAAGCGCGGCCTGAGCGATGAGTTTTGAGGCGCATAGGGCGCGGGCGCCAGGGAATTCTATCTCAAGCTGCTCGAGCCGTTCCAGAAGCCCGGCCAGGCCGTTTCGATCGCGCACCACACCGCAATTTGCGGCCATGTCATGACGCAAGGCTTGGAGCGCTTCATCTGACAGCTCCACCGGCAGCTCTGCGCTGCTATTGCCGGGTGTCACCAAATTGGCTTCGCGCAACCGGTCAGCGATCCGCGCTGCCATCACCACGGCTTCTAGTAGAGAATTGGACGCGAGCCGGTTTGCGCCATGAGCCCCGGTGCTCGCGCATTCTCCGCAGATGCTGAGCCCGTTGAGGCTCGATCGTCCCCACGTATCCGATAGGATGCCGCCCATATGATAGTGCATCGCTGGCGCGACAGGGATCACAGTCTCCCGCGGATCAATGCCAGCGGCCATGCAGGCGGCGAACACAGTTGGGAAATGGTCTTTGATGTCGGCGCCGATCGTGGCCCGGGTATCGAGAAAAGTTTTGCGACCGGCAGAAATCTCAGAATGGATGGCGCGGGCCACTTCATCGCGCGGGGCGAGTTCGGCATCTTCGTGATAGTCCGCCATAAATGGCCGGTCCTCAGCATTGACCAAGATTGCGCCTTCTCCGCGCAAGGCTTCGGTTGCCAGCGGTGAGGGGTCGAGCCCGACATCCATCGCGGTGGGGTGGAATTGGACAAATTCAGGGTCGGCGATCACCGCGCCTGCACTAGAGGCCATGGCGAGCGCATCGCCGCGCGCTTGCGGCGGGTTGGTTGTCACTCGGAACAGGCCTCCCGATCCGCCAGTGCACAAAACGGTCTGCGGACTGGTAAAAGTCGAGATCCGTCCACGCCGATCTTTTAAGACCGCGCCTGCAATCCGCCCATGATCATCTTGCAGTAGGCCGACTGCTTTAGCGTGCTCGATCAGCTGGATATGACCGGCGGCTTTCACCGCTGCTGTGAGGGCGCCCATGATCGCTTTTCCAGCAAGATCGCCTGCGACACGCGCCACACGCGGGTGGGAGTGAGCGGCTTCGAGACTCAGTGCCAATTGTCCGTCTGGCGTGCGATCAAACGGCACGCCCAGCGCGATCAAGTCGCGGACGCGTTTAGGCCCGTCTTCAGCGATTAGTTTTGCGATGGCCGGATCCACCAAGCCAGCCCCGGCCGCGACTGTGTCGGCGGCATGCTGCTCAGGACTATCTTGCGGATGGAGCGCGGCCGCCAATCCGCCTTGTGCCCAAGCAGAGGAAGCGGCTTGCCCAAGCGGCGCAGGCGAAATTACCGTGCACGGGCGCGGCGCCAGGCGTAAGGCGAGGAAGAGGCCAGCAAGGCCCGCTCCCACAATCAAAATGCGCGCATCGCCTGCAGGAGCAGTGGCGGTAAAACGTTCGGGCCGAGGCCCGCTAGATCGGTTCAAGAAATGCCCCTTTCGGCGCGCACCCATTCAGCGGGTTTCGCCATTCCAGAACTCACCAAGGCGCCATGCATGCGCGCTGACGATTCAATGGTCAGGGTGAAATTGTCTGGGTAGTAAAATTGGCTTTCATTGCCGCTCACAAATTCAACGATCCGGCAGCGAACTGAAAGCTGATTGCCAAGCTGCGAAGCGGCACATTCCTGGCGGACGAGATAGTCTTCTTCCAAACCGATACAGCTTTGACGGGCGGTCACCTCGCCTTGAAACCGATCCTCGCCAGTTTTCTCTAAATAGGCTTGGCCGCCAAACTCGCACTCTTCGGCGATGTTGGCTTCAAACGTCCAATGTCCGGCAATATTGGTATCAGCGACCCCGGCCTCGGCGAAAGCTGGCAGTGCAATTAGGCATGCAAGAAGACCGGTCGCCAAAGCTCGCATTAGGAAATGCCATCCTCAGAGCGGCGAAATTCAACCGGCGCGGTCGCAGCAGAGACCAAAGCGCCCCACATCCGAGATTGATCCTGGATGGTTAGGCTGAAATTGTCCGGGACATAGATCAGCCCCTCAACCTTTTGCTCAAGCATTTCTTTGATTTGAGACCGGATCGAGACTTGATTGCCAAACCGGCGGGCTTCGCATTGTTGCAAGACCACTGACCGGCCCCACATTGAGCAAACCTCAACCGCGGTAAGTTCGCACTCATAGAGACCTTCGCCAGGATGCGAGCTGAGCCGCATCGTGCCCGTCATAATGCACTGGCCCTGGCGATAGGGTTTGGTTTGGAAACTCCAAGATCCGAGCACATCGGTTGGGTCTTTGGTGTCTGCATGCGCCGGCAATAGGCAAAGCGACATTAGACCTGCGAACAGCGTTGTTACCCACTTCGCCATAACTCTCTCCTGTCTCACTCCAGCTTCACCTTAGCCGCGCTTGTGGCGGCGACAAGACGTTACGATGGTGAAATTACTTCAATCTCCATCGGCGCCAAGCCGGTTTCGAAGGCCAGTGGGCTTGCCATTTTCGGCAGATCCAGCATCGCATCGATCGCCGCTTTCGCTTTGACGCGAACGCTCTCTTCGATCGTCACTTCATGCTTCATTTCGGTCAGGCATTCGAGAATGTTCTCGAGCGTGATCCGCTTCATGTGCGGGCAAAGATTGCAGGGACGCACAAAATCGACGCCTGGATTCTCGGATGCAACATTGTCCGACATTGAACACTCGGTCAGCAGAACGACTTTTGCGGGCCGCTCGTCTTTGACATAGTTGGCAAGCGCGGCAGTCGATCCAGCAAAGTCGGCGCTTTCTAGAACGTCCGGTGGACATTCCGGATGCGCCAGAATGACAACGCCTGGATGCGCTTCACGCAAAGCTTCGACATCGTCTGCGCTGAACAGCTCATGCACTTCACATGCGCCAGGCCATGTCATGATGCGGATATCGGTCTGGGCCGCGACATTTTTCGCCAGATACTGATCCGGCACCAATATCACTGTGTCTGTGTTCCATTCCTTCGCAACCGCCTCAACCACTTGCGCGGCGTTCGAGCTGGTGCAGGTAATATGGCACTCAGCCTTCACATCCGCGGTCGTGTTCACATAGGTGACGACCGGATAGTCAGGATAGCGCTCTTTGATCAGGCGAACATCATCGCCAGTGATGGAACTCGCGAGCGAACACCCGGCCTCGAGGCTCGAAATCAGGACAGTTTTGCTCGGGGCGAGAATCTTGGAGGTCTCGGCCATGAAATGAACGCCGCCCTGGACGATAATGTCGGCTTCGACATTCGCCGCTTCGCGCGCCAATTGCAGGCTGTCACCGCGAAAATCGCCAACCAGGCGGAAAATGTCCGGCGTCATATAATTGTGCGCGAGAATGACGGCGTTCTTCTCGGCTTTCAGATCATTGATCGCGGCGACCAATGGTGCCACGGCGGGCCATTCCATTGGCGTGATAAAATCGCTGACAAGCGGGTAGAGGTGATCGGTCTTCGCTTTGACGTCTTCGTCATAGGCGAGCCCGGTTTCTTCAGCGACGACAGTGCCGCGCAAAGGAGTAGGGGTCGGACATCCGGGTCCTGCATCGATCAGTCTTGCCATTTCAGCCTCCTGTTATGCTCAACTTGAGCATTATATGGGCGCGAGGATACCTACCTTCAAGACTTCGCGCTTCGATTACGTAAAAAGCCTCACGCCTCACCCTTATGCTGCGGGTGAGCAAAAGCCCTGTAGTACAAAACCATCCACAGAGCAAGTCGCGGCCCCCCTAGGGAGCACAGGCCTTAGGCGCCTATCCGAGCGCGCCGTTAAGACCTTGTTAACGATAAACTTCTTGCATGAGAACAAAAGAGGAATATAAAGATGTGAACACAAGGAGAACAAGCGATGCGTGAAGTGAAGTTTCGAGGGCGGTCAGGGAAGGCCTATTCATTTGTTAGAATGGCGCCGAACGCGCCATGGGCACGAGAAGCCGGTGTGGCGCTGTTTGCAGCGCAAGGACCGTTTGGCTGGCGCGTAGTTCGGCTCACGACGTTGCGGGGCCGCCTGCATGATGTGCAGCCAATCTGGGCTTGGGCGGATGCGGAACGTTATGGCGCGCGCACAGTGTTTGTGATGCGTGAGATTGATCCACAAGACCGTGCGGCAGCGCTTGAAGATCTCGCGGCTGGACTAAACCCTGTTCTAGAACATGCGCAGGCAGACCTCGCGCTCGCGGCCTAATTGGCCAAGCGCTCGCCATACCAAGCCTCGATATCCTTCTCGATCATATCGAGCGGACGGGGCCCTTCTAGGATCAATGTGCGCTGAAACTCGGCTTCTGAATATTCAGCCCCAAGAACCGCTTTGGCGCGTTCTGACAAGGCTTCCAGGCGATGCAGCGCCACCCGGACTGCCGTTTGATGTCCCGGACGTGCCGCAATCCTAAGCACCAATTGTTCTGCAATGGCCGGATCAAGCGCGGTCATTTCTGCCACATACGCAACCGCCTCAACGTGTGTCCATCGCTCCAAATGAAGACCTGTATCGGTGGCCGCGAGGCTGGCTTGGATGAGATCAATCGACCGTCTCGCAACCCGATCGACTGGTGTGACTGGCGGGCGCCCATTATTTGTCTCGGCGTTCCAAATATAGAGGCGCCACCCATCAACAATGCCGGGATATTCAAGCAGGGCGCGTAAAGGCTGTTGGTCCGTTCGAGCAGCCGTCCACCAAGCGGCATAAGGTTCGGACTGCCAGAACGTATCGAAGGCATGCAATGCTAGGGTCTGAAAATCAAAGCTTGGTGCCTCAGCGATTTCCGCCCACTCGGAGCGCGGCGCGAGCGCTTCCAGCGGAAGAAGGATATCGGCAGCGACCTCTTCTATCGTGGCCGCTGGCAAAGGATCGGCAGCGTAAAACGCTTCAAACCAGGTCAGTCTTTCCGCGAACGTGTCCGGCACCACAGGTTCGGCGGTTGGTTCAGCGCCCTCTTCAATCGGCGGCGGCTGCAGCGCGCGGTCGATTTGTTCGCGCAACGTGGCCGCGTCTTCGAGATGTCGTTCATGCAAGCGTTCTATGCTAATCGGCTCGCCAGTTGCGGCTTTCAAAATGCCTTCAAACAGATCTTGGCCAAGCGGTTGGGCCCAGACGCCCAATCGGTCAGAGCTCGAACCGGCGGCTTCGGAGAGGGTCTCAATTAGGGCGCGATAGGCGGGGCGCAGGTTTTGCGCCACTTCCTCGTCCACCACCGCGACAAAAGCTGCGCGATCTTCCAGCTCAAGATCCGGTACATCTAAGGTCAGGAGATCGAAAACAGCGGAAATCTCATCGAGCGAACCCGTTTCGAGGTCGGCCATTTGGTCGAGCCGGTCTCGAAGTTCCGCTGACAAAGAAAGCGGGATGCGGAGGCCAGCCATCTGGTCAGCGATCACCCGCCGCCGTGTGTCTTGCAGCGCGGCGCTCAGGCTCTGGAGTCTCGTCACAAAAGCCGTCGCTTGTTCAACTGTGGTGATCGATTGCCGAAACGCCAAAAGATTGGGCCCCTCGATCCAAATGCCGGAATAGGGATCGATCGCATATGGGCGCATGGTTTGATAATTGAAGCGCCCATAGCCGAGCTGTTCGAGCGAGATCAGATCCAAGAGCGCGCGTTCTGCGATGGCAAGATCATCAATCAAAGGGTGCTCGTCCGGAAGGCGAGGCCGTTGGCGCAGCCGCTGTAATAACTCGATCCGGACCAGGCGCCGTCTTTCGAACCCTGCTTGCGAATGATTGTCCAAGGCAAAGCTTGTGGCTGGACCCAGCGTCTGTTCCAGGCCTAAACGGCTCGCAGTCTCTGGTGATAGGGCGAGTTCGGTTTGCAAAAAGTCAGACGCGATGGCTTGGGATTGTGCAATCGCGCGGCGTTCGGAGAGCGAGTCGCCATTGCCTTGGCTGCAGGCAGAAAGCGGCAGCGCGATGCCCAAAAGGGCGCCGATTAATCCGAGCCGGAACGATCGCGCGGTACGCTTTTGCCTCTGGATTGGCCGTAGGAAAGTATGAAACATTCGCAACAGCTGCATTCCTTACGCGACTCCCTGTTGTCGGGCTTAGCCATTTCCGTTACACCCCGCCAGTCTATTTAGCGGAGTGACCCGTGGAAAATTCACCGACCCCACAAGATCCAGGTTTGACTGGAAATGTACTGTTCTACAAGAACCCTCAACCTCTAAACCCTGAGCAGCATGCCGGGCTGGGGGTTAAAACCATCGAACAACCGTTCGGTTTTTTGCGCACCGCGCACGCTGTGCCTGTGACCGTTACTGAATTTGGTATGGCCTCAACCGCCTATCCCATCATTTTTGTCGGCGATGACTATACGCCTGTGGCCGTGATGGGCGTAAACCAAGGGCAGAACGTGTTTGTTCGCGAAGACGGCAACACAGAGGTCGACTATTATGTCCCGGCCTTCGTGCGCCGCTATCCTTTCGTGTTCGCGAATGATGATAATGGAGATCGCCTTCTGCTCTGTATCGATCGCGATGCACCAATGGTGACCAATCAGCCAGAAGTGCCGCTGTTCGAAAATGGCGAGCCGAGCGCGTTCACGCAAAACGCTATTGAGTTTTGTAAGGAATTCGAACGTCAGCGCCGTTCGACCAGTGAGTTCACTAAAATCATCCGTGAGATGGGCTTGTTTGAGCAGAAGTCTGTTGCGTTCCAACCACGCGATCAGCAAGGCAACCCGCAAGGTGAGCAGCAAAAGATCGCAGATTATTGGGCCGTTGATGAGAACAAACTCAACGCCTTGAGCGATGAGCAGTTCAAAGAATTGCGGGCCAATGGCGCTCTGGGCGCAATCTATGCACACATGATTTCGCTTCTAAACTGGCAGCGCGTCATTCAGCGCGCCATCGCGCAGCAAACCCAAGCGGCTGCTGCCGCGCCTGCAGCTGCGGCACCTGCAGCGCCAACTGCACCGGGCGCTTTCTAAGCGTCTGTTTCGCATACCAATTTCAACAGGGCGGTTCTTTAGAGCCGCCCTGTTTTCGTTTTCGGGGCTAAAAAGCGAAATCACATCCTCGCGAGCGGGCTTCCACCTATGTTATATGTGTATATCAACCGCGATAATTAGACATCGGGCCGACTCAATGACGTTTCTTCGCAGTTTCGTATTCTTCCTTCTCACCGCTGTGTTTGGTGGGACCTTGGTTGCCGCGCAGCCCGTTGATGGCGGTCATGCGCGGGTCGAGCTGATCTCCGAACGCGCCCTTGCCGTGCCAGGCGAAACGGTGTGGTTCGGCCTATCCTTCGAGATAGATCCCAAATGGCACGTCTATTGGATCAATCCTGGCGATGCGGGTATTCCGCCTGAAATCACTTGGCGAGAACGCGGCGGCCTCGCAGAAGACAGGATTGGCGCATTTGAATGGCCGCTTCCAGAATTGCTGCCTGTGGTTCCTGGCCAGATCATGGATTATGGCTATTCCGATCAAGTCGTTCTGCCCTTCGCGGTAACTCTGCCTGAGGACGTGGAAGGGCCCCTCGTCTTTGAAGGCGTCGCTGATTATCTGATTTGCGAAGATATTTGCATTCCTGAGAGCGTCGACATTCGCTTGATGCTGTCGGTCGGCGCTGGACAAATCCCCGACACGCGGGCCTCAGAGCTCATTCAAGCGGCGCTCGCGCAAGTGCCGCCGGAATTTCCAGGTGACGTGAACCTCAGCCAAGAAGGCGATAGCTGGGTCATGTCACTCGCGGCCGCAGAGGTCGCTGGTCAGACGGGCGAGGCGCGTTTCTTCCCGTATGGTCATGAAATCATCCATGCTGCAGACCAGGTCGCGAGCTTTGGCGATGCGGGGTTTAGCTTATCGCTCACTCCGGACGGCGCCGATGCTGCCCTCCCAGAAGCCCTGTCCGGTGTCGTCATTCTGGGCGATGCGGCCTTCGAAGTCTCCACCACATCGGGCGCGATTCTGCCTGGGACGCGCTCAGCCGGAACCGGCGCGTTAAGTGGTTCGGGCGGGACGAGCCTGCCGCTCTTAATGGCATTCGCGCTGATCGGCGGGTTGATCCTCAATCTGATGCCGTGCGTGCTCCCGGTCTTGTCGATCAAAGCGATGGGACTGGTCTCATCTGCGGCGAATGGACAAGCCGCCGAGGCCCGCGCGCATGGCCTTTGGTACACGGCCGGTGTGTTGGTGAGTTTCGGCGTCTTGGCGGCGGCTATCCTCAGCGTGCGCGCGGCTACTGGGATCGCGATCTGGGGTTTTTGGCTACAAAACCCGATCCTCGTCACCGCGTTGATCTTAGTCATCTTCTTGATCGGTCTTTGGTTGCTCGGCTTGTTTGAACTCGGCACCTCGGTGCAAAGCGTTGGCTCAGACCTCGCGGCGAAACAAGGCAGCGCAGGCGCGTTCTTTACGGGCGTGCTTGCGGCGGTGGTCGGAGCGCCTTGCACCGGGCCGTTCCTAGGCGCAGCGCTCGGCGCGGTGATGACGCAGCCCGCGGTGAATGTCGTTCTGGTGCTGCTGACCATGGGGCTTGGGATGGCGCTGCCTTTCTTGCTCCTCTCCTTCTCGCCAGGACTGCAAAAGTTCATGCCAAAGCCGGGTGCGTGGATGGAAACGCTCAAACAAGTCTTCGCCTTTCCAATGTTCCTCACGGCCGCTTGGTTATTGTCTGTCTTGGGCGCTTTGGCCGGGTATCGCATGGCCGCTATGGTGGTTGCGGGCGCTGCGTTGATCGCCTTCGGCATATGGGCACTCAAGTCCGCCGGGCAGGGCGCGAAATCCATTCTGCTTTCTGTGCTTGGACTGGCGATCATCATACCCGTCTTTGGTCTAATCTCAGCCACGAGTTCCATGGAAGTGGTGATTGGTCTGGCTTGGCTCGTTGGCATGATCGCGGCTTTCGTTGTGATTGCTCGCTTGGGAGAAGGGGTCGCGTCGCGCTTGGCCAAAGGTCTCGCCGGATTGGCGATCGTAGCGGGCTTGATTTGGCCGTTGGCTCAGGCCCGCACAGCCCTCGCCTCAGATGCTCCAACCGAAGCCTATGCCGCGAAATACGAGACCGAAGCCTGGTCGCCGGAACGGGTTGCGGAACTGACGTCGGAAGGCCGCGCCGTGTTTGTGGATTTCACAGCAGAATGGTGCGTGACGTGCCAAGCCAATAAGTTGCAAACCTTGCAAACCCAGCCTGTCACGGATGCGTTCGCGGCTGCGGATGTCGCGTTCTTGGTGGCAGATTTCACCAATGGCGACAAAACCATCGCGCTCGAATTGCAAAAACATAATCGCGCAGGTGTGCCGATGTATCTTTGGTATGCGCCGGGACAGACCACGCCAGAAGTTTTGCCAGAATTACTCTCTATCGATCTTGTAACCGGACTTGTTGAACCAGCGAGCTAAAGTAAGTTATTCGCCATCGTATAAATAACAGGGAACCATGTTATGATTGCACTCACACGAAGAAATCTCGGCCTGGCAGCGGGCATGGCAACCGCGGTTGCGCTGACGGCTGGATCGATGATTGCGTTCACCGCGGATGCGGCACCGGTCAGCGGCGAGTCTGCGCCCATTTTCGTTGATTATGATACAGCATCAGGCGAGCAAATTTCGCTCGGCGATTTTGCGGGCAAAACGGTTGTCATGGAATGGACCAATCATGACTGCCCGTTCGTGGTGAAACACTATTCTGAGCCTGTGAAAAATATGCAGACCTTGCAAAGCGATGCTGCGGGCGATGATATCGTTTGGCTCCAAGTCATATCATCTGCGCCAGGCAAACAAGGTCATCTTGAAGCAGACGCCGCAATCGCGAAAAATGTAGAGCGCGGCGCCAACCCGACTTATACCATTCTCGATCCTGAAGGGTCTCTCGGACGGGCTTATGATGCGAAAACAACTCCGCATATGTATGTGATCAATGGTGCGGGCACGCTTGCCTATCAGGGCGCGATCGACTCGATCCGCTCGACCAAAATCGCCGATATCGACAAAGCGACCAATTATGTGACAGCGGCGCTGACGGCTGTTGCGCAAGGCGGAATGCCTGAGGTCACGAGCGCCAAACCTTATGGCTGTTCGGTCAAATATTAAATCAATTGCCCAGTTCGCAGAAAAGCCGTTCCTGATTGGAGCGGCTTTTTATTTGAGTTGTCGTCCATTCGCGGGACAGCCGAATCAAAACCCGCGACTTAAGGTCAACCTGGAACAAGCTTCTGGGGACTTCACCATTTCGAACGTCATAAAGCTTCGAGACTTTATTCGACCGCGCCGTCAGCTTGATCGCGAAGAGATGAAACTCATCGCTGATTATTTAGACCTTTTGCGAAAAACCAGTGAAGAGACGCGCGCGCTCTCAACGGAAACCGCACACGAATTCAACAAAGCGTTGGGTCTCGCAGAAGCCGCGCTCCGGCGCGCGCGGGCAGAATTAGAGGCCTAATCAGGCAGGACTCTACTTCCTGGCAAATCCGGCTTAGGGTCATCCCGAAGATAAATAAGGGAGCTCTAATCACATGACGAAAATCGCTTTTTCTATTCTCGCAGCGGCAACCATGACAGTCGCCTGCGCGACCGCGCAAGAGGCACCTGCCGCGCCCCAGATGAGCATTGGGAATGGCGAGGCCAATGCGATTATTGTGGACGGACTATCGCTTGTGGAAGGTGAGACGACCTTCTCTGAAGTCCGAGTCGATGGCGATGCGGTGAAGTCTTTCCGCGGTACATCGACAGCGATTTCCTTTCCAGAAGTGACGATCGAGAAAAGCGGCTGGGTCGTTTTACACCCCGTCATCGATGGCCGACCAGATGGCGATATGGTGTCTGGATTCACCTATGTCGGGGCCGGGACGCACGAAAATGTGGAGATCCAGGTCAATCACCCCGCAGACCCTGGCGACAAGTTCCTGGTCATGCTGCACAGTGATGTCGACGAAGATCGGGTATTCGATTTTGTCTTCGTAGAAGACGGCATCAATGTCGAAGATCGTGCGGTTTTCGAAGGGATGCGAATGATCGCGCACGTTTTTGCGGTCCCTGAATAATCCGCGATTGGAGGAGCTCTCATGCAATTATCGAAAGACACACCAGCAATTGTCACCGGCGGCGCCTCAGGTCTTGGCCGGGCGACCGCGGAGGCCTTCGCTGCGGCGGGCGTCCCGGTGGCGATCTTTGATATCAATGATGAAGCCGGTGAAGCCGTCGCCAAAGCGATTGGCGGCAGCTTCCATCACGTAAATATCCTTGATGAAGACTCCGTCGTGGCGGGTTTTGAGGCGGCGCGCGCCGCGCAAGGCCAAGAGCGGATCTGTGTGCACTGCGCGATGGCGTCGACCCGCGGCAAGACGCTTGCTTTCGACAAGGAAACAGGCGGCTATAAGAAGCTTGATACCGAGACCTATGCCAAAGGCGTCGAAGGCGTCTTGGTCGCCTCGTTCCGAGTGGCCTCACACGCAGCACTGGGTATGTCTGGTCTCGAGCCGATGGAGGATGGCGAGCGCGGCGCGATCACGATGACGGCCTCAGTTGCGGCCCAAGACGCGCAAATCGGCCAAATCGTCTATGGCTCCGCCAAAGCTGGCGTGAATGGGCTGGTGCTGCCCATGGCGCGCGATTTGATGAATATTGGCATTCGCGTCAATTCGATCATGCCGGGCATTTTTGCGACGCCGCTCATGCTCGGCGCGCCACAGCCAGTGCTCGACAGCCTTGCGGCCTCGGTGCCGTTCCCGAAGCGGCTGGGCAAACCCGAGGAGTTCGCTTCGCTCGCCTTGGAGCTTGCCCGCAACGGCTATTTTAACGGCCAATGCCTGCGTCTGGACGGGGCTATTCGAATGGCCCCGCGCTGAAGGCTTAATGCGCCTCGGCCCAGTTCATTCCGGTGTCCGCTTCGACGACCAGTGGGACGCTTAGGCTGAGGGCTGGGAGCGGGGCGCGTTCCATTGTTTTGCAGACGACTTGGATGGTTTGCTCCGCTTCATCCTCTGGCGCCTCGAAGATCAATTCGTCGTGCACTTGCAGGAGCATTTTAGCTTTCAGTCCGGCTTTGTCCAAAGCGCTTGGCATTTGGATCATCGCGCGTTTGATAATGTCGGCGGCAGAGCCTTGGATCGGCGCATTGATCGCTTGGCGCTCGGCAAATCCGCGCTGCGGGCCTTTCGACTTGATGCCTTTGAGGTGCAAGACCCGGCCAAAGATCGTCTCGACCCGTTCATGCTCGGCTGCGTATTTCTTGGTCTCATCCATATAGGCTTTGATGCCCGGGAAGCGTTTGAAATAGGTCTTGATATAGGCGCTGGCTTCGTCGCGCGGGATCGAGAGCTGGCGCGCCAGACCAAAGGCTGAGATGCCGTAAATGATGCCAAAATTGATCGCTTTGGCGCGGCGGCGGATCATCGGATCCATGCCTTCGATTGGCGTGTCGAACATTTCGCTCGCCGTCATTGCGTGAATGTCGAGGCCTTGGTTGAACGCGTCTTTCAGCGCGTCAATGCCGGCAATATGAGCGAGGAGGCGAAGTTCTATCTGGCTATAGTCGGCGCTGATCAGAACATTGCCGGGCTCTGGGATGAAGGCTTCGCGGATCTTGCGGCCTTCGTCTGTGCGGATCGGAATGTTTTGCAGGTTGGGATCATTTGAAGAGAGCCGTCCGGTCTGCGCGCCGGTCATGCCATAATTGGTGTGGACGCGGCCGGTGCGCGGGCTGATCTGTTGCTGCAGGGTCTCGGTATAGGTGGAGCGCAGTTTCGAAACGGTCCGCCAATTGATCACCGCCCGCGGGAGATCGTGCCCTTCGGCGGCCAAATCTTCGAGAATGTCTGCGCCGGTTTGCCAGGCGCCAGTCTTGGTCTTTTTGCCGCCTTCAATGCCCATCTCAT
This sequence comes from Hyphomonas sp. ske169, assembly GCF_056850855.1. NCBI lineage: Bacteria > Pseudomonadati > Pseudomonadota > Alphaproteobacteria > Hyphomonadales > Hyphomonadaceae > Hyphomonas > Hyphomonas sp. ske169. The sequence continues at coordinate 2,619,738 of NZ_CP096146.1, forward strand.
CGAACAAGATCTCGCCGAGCTGTTTCGGAGAACCGAGATTGAACTCACGACCTGCTAATTCATAGGCCTCAGCCTCATAGCGGGCCATGGATTGGCTGAAATCGGCTGACAGGCGCGAAAGATGATCGCGATCAACTTTGATCCCATTGGCCTCCATGTCGGCAAGGACAGGGACCAGAGGGCGCTCCAGCGTTTCATAGACGGTGGTGACATGCTCTTTGTGGAGACGGGCTTTGCCATCGAGCCAGAGCCGCAGCGTCACGTCTGCATCTTCCGCCGCATATTCGGTCGCGCGGTCGAGCGGGACACGGTCAAAGGTGATTTGCTTTTTCCCGGTGCCGCAGACGTCCTTGAAGCTCAGCGGTGTGTGGTGGAAATAGCGCTCAGACAGCTCGTCCATGCCGTGATTGTGCATGCCGGCATTCATCACAAAGCTGAGCAGGATCGTGTCATCCATCGGCGCGACGCGGATACCGTAGCGCGCCAGAACGGTGACATCATATTTGAAATTATGGCCGATCTTGAGAACGGAATCATCCTCAAACAGGGCTTTTAGCGCCTCAAGGGCCTTATCCATATTGATCTGGCGCGGCGGATCGATGCCGAACATATCATCGGTCGCGGCAGATGGATCGCTGTCGGGATCAACATGGGCGAGCGGGATATAGCAGGCCTCACCGGGCGCGAGCGCCAGCGACACGCCGACCAGGCCGGACTCGTGGGCGTCCAAAGCGTCGGTTTCGGTATCGACCGCGACATAGCCTTGCGCTGTGGCGCGAGCGATCCAGTCTTCCAGAGTGTCAAAATCGCGGACACAGGTATAGGCGCTGCGGTCGATTTGAACTGGCTCGTCTTCAATGGCCTCATCGAGCGTGCCCTCGAGCTCAAACGTTTCTTTGACCCGGCGCGTGATCGTGCGGAACTCCATCCGCTCCAAGAAATCGATCAGTGTTTTCGGGTCCGGATCGGCGACGGCGAGTTCTTCGAGCGGGACGTCCACCGGCACATCGACTTTCAAAGTCACCAGATCGCGCGACATGCGGATTTGGTCGGCATTGTCGATCAGAGTTTGGCGGCGTTTGGGCTGTTTGATCTCTTCCGCGCGCGCGAGCAGGCTGTCCAAGTCGCCATATTCAGTAATCAAAGTCGCCGCCGTCTTCACGCCAATGCCCGGCGCGCCTGGAATATTGTCGACGCTGTCGCCGGCGAGTGACTGAATGTCGATGACTTTGTCCGGTCCGACGCCGAATTTCTCAACCACTTGATCATGCCCGATATGCTTATTTTTCATCGTGTCGAGCATGGAGATTTTGTCAGTGACCAGCTGCATTAGATCCTTGTCTGAGGAAACGATGGTCACCCGCGCGCCTTTGGCTTCGGCTTGGCGCGCATAAGTCGCCATCAAGTCATCGGCTTCATAGCCTTCCAGCTCGAGGGCATGGGTGTGGAAGGCGATCGCCGCCTCGCGGACCAATGGGAATTGTGGGCGCAAATCTTCCGGCGGTTCAGACCGGTTGGCTTTATAGTCCGGGAACATCTCATTCCGGAACGTATAAGACGACTTATCGAACACACAGGCGAAATGGGTCGGGCGATCATCGCCTTTCAGATCTTCAAGTAGTTTCCAGAGCATGTTGCAGAAGCCGGACACGGCGCCGACCGGCAATCCATCTGAGGCACGGGTCAGCGGCGGCAGCGCGTGATAAGCGCGAAAGATATAAGCGCTTGCATCAATCAAATAGAGATGGCTGTCGGAATTGATCGGGGCGCTCGGCATTGGTTCGTCCTTGTGTGACGGACGAGTATTAGCGGCGAGTCGGGTCTGAGGGTAGGGGGCGGCCGAGTTTTGCAGCGCGCCTTTGCGAGAAAGTTGAGGATATTGGCTGATCAGCCCCGCATGACTTTACGCCGGTTCGAGTGTTTCGGTCGCAGCACCCGAGTTGGCGGTGCAATGTTTGAGCAGCGTCGATTGAGAACAGGTTTGGATCGGCGGCTCGTTTTTCAACAATGCCGTCTGCTGCGCGAAAGGCTGGTTTGCCAAGGGTTCCATGGGATAGTCGATTTCAGGCGCACCTGAGAGGCTGAGCGAACTTGGCGCGACCCCAAAATGGTCTCTCACCATGCGCGTGAAACCCGAATTGGAATTAAAGCCCCATTTCTCAGCGATTTCGGCGATTCCGCCTCGTTTGATCGGGTTGTTCGAGATCTCAGCCACGGCGCGAAACACGCGTCGATCATTTATGTATCGACGAACACCACCGACCGATTCGAACATCCGATACAAAGACGCTCGAGAGACGCCGAATTCTGAAAGCAGAGTCGAAACGTTGAGATCGGGAGAGGATAGGTCACGTTCTATTCTGGCGCGGATGAGATCACGCAGGGCATTGCTGTATTGGCGCCTGATATCGAGGTCGTCTTGCGCTGTTCCAAGCGCCGAACGGAGGCAGGCTATTAATCGATCCAGCCGAGCCAATTCAAGCCGATCAAAGTTGAAGAGCTGGTCAAATATTGCTGTGAACTCAGCAGCGAGCGCGCGCCCATTGGGGCTGTCCGCTGCAAGTTGAATAAGCGGCGCATGAAGGTCAGGCGTGTAACCGAGCAGTCTTTTGGGGATGAACATCCCCTGCACGGTGGTCGGAAACTGAATACAATCAACCCGCTGTGCTTGGTCAAACAAATAGATCGAACCCGGGTCGCGATCTAAGCTTACATCTCCGAATTGCCCGCGGACGCCGCCAGCCAAATAGCGATGAACGAAGATCAAATGGGCGCCATTCTCAGCTTGAGACTTGCGCCTTGTGATTGCGACTGCGTCATTGGTGGTCTGCGTAAACAAGACGTCTTGCCCAAACCAAGCGTTCGATATGTAGCGTCCTGTGAACCCGTCCCATTTGATCGGGGTCATATCGTAAAGGGGGACTGTGCTGGCGCGCATGAACTCCGTCGTGCCGGTTGCGAAACGCTTCTGTTCGGCCGAAAATTCGATACCGGATAGGGTATTCGAAGCGTGCACCTTGTCCTCCCAATTACGTGCGCGACTCCACTATAAGAGACACAGAGACATAAAAACATTGTCACAGTGTCTCAAAATGCGGTGGATAACAAGGAATCCGGGGTGTCCTAGAACGGAGAGTGGACAAGGCCCGCCTCCGCTCTTTAAGCCAGACTCGATGAAAACCTTCTTTTCTCCACGGACAGCGCTCGCGGTCGTCGTCGCCAATATGATCGGTACCGGTGTGTTCACCAGTCTCGGTTTTCAGCTGGTGACCTTACAGTCTGGGTTTGCGCTGATCATGCTTTGGGTTGTCGGCGGTGTGGTCGCGATCTGTGGAGCGCTGTCTTATGCTGAGCTTGGCGCCGCCCTGCCGCGATCAGGCGGCGAGTATAATTTCCTCGGCCGCATCTATCATCCTGGGGCTGGCTTTGTGTCCGGCTGGGTTTCTTCGACGGTCGGGTTTTCCGCGCCGGTGGCGCTGGCGGCAATGACGTTTGGCGCCTATACCAGCTCGTCCCTTTTGCCAGAGGCATCTGAAGACGTAACTCGCTGGACTGAGCGAGGTCTCGCGATCGCGCTGATCGTCCTATTGACGCTCATTCATACTCGTCAGAGGGACACAAGCGGACGGTTTCAGACAGTCTTCACAGCGATCAAAGTCGCGGTCATTCTGATCATCAGCGCGGCGGGCTTGATCATGGTGGCCGACTATCAACCGGTCAGCTTTTTGCCTGCGGCAGGCGATATAGGTGCCGTCACATCGGGCGCATTTGCGGTATCGCTGATCTATGTGAGCTATGCCTATACGGGCTGGAATGTCGCGACCTATTTGACCGATGAATTGGAGACACCGCAACGCAGCTTGCCGCGCGTTTTGTTCGCCGGCGCGTTCGGCGTCATGCTGCTCTATATTTTGCTCAATGCGGTCTTCTTGCTAACCACACCTACGGACCTGATGGTCGGCGAGGTTGAAGTCGGGGTGATTGCCGCAAGGCATGTGTTTGGACAGGCTGGGGCGATGTTTACCGGCGCGGTTTTGGGCGTTCTGTTGATCTCAACCGTCTCCGCCATGACCATCGCTGGTCCACGCGTTTTGCAAGTGGTGGGGCAGGATATCAAAGCCTTCCGTTTTTTGGCGAGATCGAATGCTGACGGGATGCCGACCACCGCTGTCTTAGTACAATCGGGCCTGGCTTTGCTGTTCGTAATTACCGCGACCTTTGATCAGGTACTGGTGTTTGCGGGTTTTACGCTCGCACTGAATAGCCTGTTTGCGGTGCTGGGCCTGTTCATCCTTCGTTGGCGCCAACCTGAGCTTGAACGACCGTTCCGGGTGCCGCTCTATCCTTGGCTGCCGCTGATATATCTGGCGCTGACGGTCTGGACCTTGGGCTATGTCGCGATCGAGCGGCCTCAAGAGGTCGCTGTGAGTATTGGATTGATTATCACTGGAGCGGTTATTTACGGTCTGAGCCGGTCGCGTACTTCAACTGTGGAAGGAACGTAGAGACGCGTCCAGCTCAGACCGATCACCCGAGTTCGCCGTCATGGACGACGATCAGGATTTTTTTAGAGCGCACCCCTGCATCGGTTGCGCTTCATCGCGTTATCGCGACAGGCTCCAACTGCAAATCCAGCACAGTTGGACAAGGCTGTAACTAAGTAGAACGCCGTAATCTGCTAGGGGTCAAAGCCCAGCTATCATGTCTTGAAACGCATTGATTCGGGGCACGATTTCATCGTTGAACCGGCGGCCATTGAAGACCCCATAATGTCCCACACCGGGTTGGATGTAATCGATCTGCATCTTTTCCGGGATGCCTGAACACAGATCATGCGCCGCTTGGGTTTGGCCAATGCCAGAAATATCGTCTTTTTCACCTTCGACCGTCATCAAGCCGACGGTTTTAATCGCGCCTGGATTGATCAAGCGCTCGCCGCGATAGCGGAAGGTGCCGCGGGCCAGCCGGTGTTCCCGGAAGACGCGCCGAATCGTTTGCAGGTAAAATTCTTCGGTGAGATCGAGCACAGCCAGATATTCATCATAGAAGGCGCGGTGCTTTTCGGCGCTGTCTTCATCACCCTCGACCAAATGATCGAAGAAGCGCGCCTGGGCATCGACATGCCGATCCCAGTTCATGTGCATGAAGCTGGTGAGCTGAACAAAGCCTGGATAGACCCGTCGCATCATGCCCGGCCAGGGGGCGGGCACGGTGTAAATCATCTTGTCTCGGAACCATTCAAAGCCGCGCTCTTCGGCGAGCAGGTTTGGTACGGTTGGCGATTTGCGGGCATCAATCGGTGACCCCATAAAAGTCATCGTGGCTGGCAGAGCTGGGTCACCGTCTTCGGCCATCATCGAAATCGCCGCGAGCGCTGCAGGGCCGGGCTGACAGACCGCGACCACATGCGCGCCGCCGCCAATATGTTGCAGCGCTGAGCGGACATGATCGATATAATCATCAAGATCAAATCGCCCAAACCAGACCGGCGCCATTTTGGCATCTGTCCAGTCGGTGATGTAGACCTCATGGGTCGGCAAAAACGCTTCAACTGTGCCACGCAAGAGGGTTGCAAAATGGCCGGATAGCGGTGCGCAAATCAGAAGGCGTGGCCGGCCTTTCGGCGCGCCTTGTGTCGCGAAGTGGACCAGGTTGCACCACGGGGTCGACCACGAGGTTTCGGGCACAACGGCACAGGTTTTTCCGCCAATCTCTGTGCTCGGAATTTGCCATTCGGGCTTGCCATAATAGCGCGTGGCCCGTTCAAACACGCTGCTCGCTGCATGGGCCGAGCGTCCTAGACTGGTTTTTGAAAACGGGTTGAGCGGGTTTTCCAGTGCTTGCATCGTGCCTTTTGCCAGCAATCGCATGGGCGCAAGCGCGGCGCGGTTCATTTCAACAAACGTGTACAGCATGTGGGCCCAATCCCGTATTTGGTGCAGTGCAACATAGTGCGCAGGGTTAGTAAAGCCAACCGAACACCCCAGTCAGGAGAATTGCGTACAGGAATTACGCCGCACAGATCGAGGGCATTGCCGCTCAAAAGTCTTAACCAATTGTGAAGCGTTTCAACCACAAGTTTGCAAAATGTCCGATATCGTCTTGCCTTTGACCCAGTCTCTTGCGTTCGAGCGCACTTGTCAGGCCTTAGATTTGCCGGTCACGCGCTTTGAAGGCGCGAATGGCTCGTGTTTAGTTCAGAGCCGGAAACTTCCCCTAATCGGCGCGTTTCATCTTCTCTCGCGCGGGCCTGTGGCGGTTGATGCGGAGACCGGATCTGCGCTCCTGGCAGACGTGCGCCGCACCCTATCCGGCCCCTTAGTGGTGAACGCTCCGTACATTGACGGGCGCGGGCCCGGCGGTTTGCAGATCGCCAAAGGCGCTGAGCTTGCAATTGTGGACCTTGATGACGCGGATCAGATGCGGGCGCGCCTCCACCAAAAATGGCGCAATCAGCTGAAAAAAGCCGAGCACGCGCCGATCACCGTAATTGAACAAGCGCTTGATGACACGCGGCACAAATGGTTCTTCCAAGCCGAAGCTGCGCAACAAAAATCGCGCAAATATCGCGCCTATCCAGCTGGTTTCCTTTTGGCTTTCGCGAGCGCCAATAAAGGGCAAGCGCGATTGTATACTGCGCTCGAGAACGGAAATCCCATCGCAGGGATGCTGGTTCTAAAACATGGGCGGATGGCGACGTATCAAGCCGGTGTGACCACGGATGCAGGCCGGCGGCATTGTGCGCATAATCGTCTCCTCTGGCAGATCATGTGCGATCTTCGTCGGCGCGGAATAGATCAACTGGACCTGGGGCGGGCGGATTTGAACGAGGGGTTGCGCCGGTTTAAACTTGGTAGCGGGGCGCGGATTGAGCGGCTTGGCGGTAGCTTTTTGTTTCATTCTTGGTTCGCCCCACGGGGCAAACCGCAAAAACTGTGTGTCTCAACCGGCGGATAAAGCCGCCTATTTTCTTATAGTCGCTAAGACGGCAGCGCTAATACTTCGGTTTTTATCCAAATTGCTGCGAAATTTCAGCATCAAAAACAGTATAGTGGCAGGACTTGCTGTCTATTCCGCTTGTCTCAGTGGCGGAACAGAGTAAGCGCGCGGTCATGAAATTTGATATGGTAAATTCTGTGGTCAGTGACGATGACCAAGAACGGAGCGAGTTTCGCGTTGGAAACTATACGCTGCAACTGCATCGCTCGTGCGATAAAACCCGGAAACATTTGCGTCTGTCACAGCGCGAGTTCGAATTACTTATGTGGATCGGAGCCGGGCTGAAAAAGCGAGAGATTGCGGGTCGCATGGGCGTTACGACCGCCACCGCCGATACATTCCGTCGCCGCGCTTATGCGAAACTTGGCGTAAGCTCAGGTTCAGCCGCAGTCGCGATCATCTCAGCCCATTTGGCCGGAACAGAGGTCGAGGCGATTACGGCCTAATCGGCGCTCTATCCAATATGTTGAACAAGGCATTCGGCGACATAGTCCGGATTCGCATCCGCTTCGGCGAAGAACGTCTTTAGCTCCCAGTTCTCGTCCATCAAGTAGAGCAGGGATGTGTGATCCATCGTATATTCCGCCAGGCTGTCGGGGGTCTCAATCCGCTCATATTGCGCGATGAAGGCGTCTGCGGCCGCAGCAATCTCTTCTTGTGTTCCGGTTAGGCCGACCAGATTGTCTGGAAAGGCGGCAGTTGAGACATATTCCGCCAAGGCTTCCGGCGTGTCGCGTTCGGGATCAACCGTGATCAAAAGGGTTTGCGGCGGCTCAATATTGTCCGGCAGCGCGTCATATGCGCGGTTCAGCGCCACCAATGTGCCGGGGCAAATATCGGGGCAGAATGTGAAGCCGAAATAGATCAGCGTCGGCGCGCCTTTATAAGTTTCCTCAGTCACCCGCTCGCCCGTATGTGAGATCAGGCTGATCGGCCCGCCAATTGTGTCATAGGCGCGGGTCATGCATCCCGCTGCCGCGCCGCCAGCCGACGGCGTCGATGAAGACGGATTACAGGCGGCCAGTGCAAGACCTGCAAGTCCGAGTGAGACAGACTGAATCAGTTTCATGAAGTCGTTATGTGCAAACTAGCGGATTATGGTAAGGGGCCGTGTCGCCGCACTTGAGGGCCTTGATTTGGAAGACTTGAACGCCTCGCGCGCCAGCATGGATGAAGCGCTGGTCAGCCTTTTGCCAGAGGGCCTGTCGCATGTTGGTGCCGCGCAAGGCCGCACCCGGTTGGCGACGTTGATGACCTTGCGATGGCTAGCTGTGGCGGGGCAAACGCTTGCGGTCTTATTCGTCCATTTCGGGCTAGGCTTTGATTTGCCGCTGTCGCTTTGCTTAGCGGTGATCGCGGCGTCGGCTTGGTTGAACGTGTTTCTGTCGTTCGCAGCCGTCGGACCGCAGCTTTTGAAAGGCTGGGAAGCGGCCCTGCAAATCGGATTCGATGTTGTGCAGCTGGCTCTGCTGATCAGCTTGACGGGCGGGCTCTCCAATCCTTTCCTCTTATTCTTGATCGCGCCGGTAACCGTCGCTGCCTCGAGCCTTAGAGGACGCTACACCGCGCTAATTTCCGCGCTTGCGATCGGCATGGCGGCTTTGATGCCATTTTTCGCGTTTGAGCTGCCTTGGAGAGAAGGGGAGCAACTCATTTTCCCGCAATTGTTTGAGGGCGGGCATTTCGCAGCCTTGTGTATTGGGATCGTGTTTTTCGCCCTATCGGCGCAGCGTGTGAATGAGGATGAAGCGAAAATGGTCCGGGCGCTCGACGCCGCCGCGGTTGTGATGTCGCGGGAGCAACGCCTGTCGGCGTTAGGGGCGATGTCTGCGATGACCGCGCATGAGCTCGGCACGCCTCTGGCGACCATCCACTTGGTCTCCAAAGAGCTATATGCGATGCTGCCCGAAGACAGCCCGTATCGGGAAGACGCGTCTTTGCTGGCAGAACAGGCTGAGCGTTGCCGGGATATTTTGCAGCGTTTGGGCCGCGCGCGCGAAGCCAGTGATATCGTCCATGCCCGCATGCCGATTAGCGCTCTGGTCGAAGAGGCAGCCGCGCCTCACAAAGGCCTCGGCGTGGCGGTTGCGGTCACTTATGAAGCCGCCGAGCGCGGCGAAGAGAAAGTCCCGGTGATCCGCCGCAGCCCGGAAATCCTCCATGCTTTGGGCGCTTTTATCGAGAACGCAGTGAGTTTTGCGGATTCAGAGGTGCGCGTCGTCGCCAATTGGACCGATACACAATTTATCGTCACCATCCGCGATGATGGGCCTGGCTTTGCCGCTGAGGTCATGCCAAAACTGGGTGAGCCTTATGTCTCGCAGCGTGGGGAGGCGCAGCTAGGCGGCGGCGATATGGGGCTTGGCTTCTTTATTGCAAAAACTCTGATCGAGCGCACAGGGGGCCGAATTGCGACACGCAACCGCGCGGCACCACGCCACGGGGCGATTGTGCAAGCAGTATGGCCTAGAACTGAATTACAGCCGTTGGACAATACGGAAAATAACTTAGATTAGCGGCTGAAGGAGCAGAAAATGGAATCTCCAGTCACAGTTAAACTGCATGAAAGCCTCAAAAATGTTGAGGACCGGACCTGTCTTGTCTTGGATGATGATGGGCCATTTCTGCAGCGTCTCGCCCGCGCGCTCACCCAGCGCGGCTTTTTGGTGTCTGCGACATCGAAAGTGTCTGAAGCGCGCGATATTGCACGGCTAAACCCGCCAGCCTTCGCGGTATTGGATTTGCGCCTTGAAGATGGCTCCGGCCTCGATGTGGTTGAAGTTCTGCATCGCTATCGCCCTGAAGCGCGCGCTGTGATTTTGACCGGGTATGGCGCGATCGCAACCGCGGTTGCCGCAGTTAAAGCTGGCGCGGTGGACTATCTCGCCAAGCCTGCCGACGTGGAAGACATCGTCCGTGCGCTGGTCAACTCTGGCGATGGCCTGCCGGAGCCACCGGAAAATCCGATGTCAGCCGATCGTGTGCGTTGGGAACATATCCAACGGGTCTACGAGCTCTGCGGCCACAATGTTTCAGAGACGGCGCGCCGGTTGAATATGCACCGCCGGACGTTGCAACGCATCCTCGCCAAACGCGCCCCACGCTAGTCGCGATACCGGGTTAGATTGGGCGCTGCAGATTGCAGCGCTTCTTCATGGCTCATGCCTGATTGTTTAGCCACTCGATACGCCTGGCTCTGCGCCTGGTCGGCATAGGTGAGCTGTAAGGCATGAACCCCTAAACACGGGTCCATAAACTGCGCGATATAGGCCTGGCATTGCTCGGCCATAGCAGGGTCTTGCGCGGCGGTTTTTTCACCGGCGCAATAGCGCAATGGCTCTAGGGCGGGTTGGATCGCAGCGTCGAACGCTAAGCAGGCTGTCCGATCATACGGTGCCGCGGAGTCTGAGCATTGATGCCTCTCCGACACTTTAACAGACACAATGTGGCACGCCTTTGCCGCAGTCTTCGCCGTGTCGAAGGTTGCAATGGCGGCGTCGAAAATTGAAGCCTCCATGCTGGTCGAGCTTTGTTCTGAATACTCAGCTGTGGCGCAGCTTGTGAGCGCCGCGATAGCGCAACCCGTGATAAACAATCGGTACAATGCAACCTCCCTTAAGGTAATAAAGTTACAATATGTAATTATATGACATCGTCAAGCGATTTGAAGTTTCGGAACCCTCTTGCTCTTCTGATGGCGGACACGTTAAGTGCTGATCATGATCGCCCCGCCGCATGCTCAGAGTTCGAAACTGACCGCCCTGTCTGGGGTGCGGCACGGCTTTTTTGGCCGGAAAGGCGGAGTCTCGACCGGGATCTATACGAGCCTAAATATCGGCCAAGGCTCGGATGATGAAGCGCAGAATATTCGCGATAATCGCGACCGTATTCGCGACGCGATGGGCGCGAAAAAACTGCTTTCATGCTTTCAAGTTCATAGCGCCAAAACTGTAACCGTGACGGAGCCTTGGCGGACCCGCCCACAGGCCGACGGCATGGTCACCAAAGTGCCAGGCCTGGCGCTTTGTATCTTGTCGGCTGACTGCGTGCCGGTCTTGTTTGCGGATGCCGAGGCCGGGGTGATAGGGGCAGCGCACGCGGGTTGGAAAGGCGCCTTAGCGGGCATCTGCGAAGCGACGCTCGAAGCCATGGAAGCGCTCGGCGCGAGCCGGGAGAACATTGCCGCTGCGATCGGCCCCTCGATCCAGCAGGCCAGTTATGAAGTCGGTCCTGAGTTTCGGGACACGTTTGTTGGCGATCAGGAATGGACCGATCGCCTCTTCATCGCGGGAAAAGACGATCGTTCACATTTCGATCTAACCGGCTTTGTGGAGGCCGTGCTGATGGACGAGGGCATCGCCGCCGTCGACAATCTCGGCCTCGACACATGTGCGCTTGAAGATGACTATTTTTCCAATCGCCGCCGCAACCATCGCGGAGAGCCTGACTATGGCCGTAATGGCAGCGTGATTGTGTTGGGGGCATAGGGGCGGATGAAACTCTATGATTACAAAGCCGGGCCCAACCCCCGGCGGGTGCGGATCTTTCTCGCTGAGAAGGGCATATCGGTTCCGCTTGTTCATACCGACATCGTTAAGCGCGAGCAGAAAACGCCTGAATTTTTAGCCAAAAATCCAATTGGCAGCATTCCCGTTTTGGAACTCGATGATGGCACCTGTATCTCCGAATCCGTAGCGATTTGCCGATATTTCGAAGAATTGCACCCTGAGCCGCCCCTCTTCGGTACGACCGCGCTTGAAAAGGCGATCATCGAGATGTGGCTGCGCCGCGTAGAGCTAAATTTCATGGTCCCGGTGGGCATGGTTTGGATTCATGGCCATCCACTAACGGCGCGGCTGATCAAACAGATTCCTGAAGCGGCGGACCAAAATCGCAAGCGCGTCCACCTTGGGTACAAGCTTCTAAACGACCAATTGGCTGAGAATGAATTCGTGGCGGGCGGCGCCTATAGCGTTGTCGATGCGGTGCTCTTGGCCAACTTAGATTTTGCAAACGGCTTGGTCGGTGTGCCTTACGATCCGGCCCTCAAGCATCTCAAGCGATGGCATGAGGCGGTATCAGTCCGCCCGAGTGCGGATGCCTAGTCGCGGGAAATGATCGAGTATCTGCGTGCCAATGCTCGATGGCGAGTTTGGTGGGACCTAAATGATGGCTACGCAAGCTTGTTGGACTTGTCGAAGCTCTAACACCCCGCCCGCCAGCCGCGCATAAAAAAGCCCGCGCCGGAAAAGCGCGGGCGATTTTTAAGATGTGCGACGATTTAAGCGTCGACTTTGAGCTTAGGTCCTGCAGCGTTTACGTCAGCCGAGACATGCGCTTCATAGACTTTGAAATTCTCGATAAACATCTGCGCGAGTTTCTCAGCTTGAGCATCATAGGCTGCTTTATCGTCCCATGTGTCGCGCGGATTGAGGATCGTGCTGTCGACGCCTTCGAGCGCGGTTGGGACCATGAAACCAAATGTTTCGTCGGCGCGGAATTCTGCCGCATTGAGGGACCCGTCCAGGGCCGCGTTCAGAAGGGCGCGCGTGGCTTTGATCGGCATCCGATGGCCAACGCCATGGGCGCCGCCGGTCCAGCCGGTTGATACCAGCCAGCAATTGACATTGTACTTATCGATCAACTCGCCGAGCAATTTGCCATACTCGCTTGGATGGCGCGGCATGAACGGTCCGCCAAAGCAAGTTGAGAAGGTTGCGGTCGGTTCGGTGACGCCTTTTTCGGTGCCCGCGACTTTCGCGGTGTAGCCAGACAAGAAGTGATACATGGCCTGTTCCGGCGTCAGTTTCGCAATCGGCGGCATGACGCCGAACGCATCACAGGTCAGCATGATCAGGTTTTTCGGCTGGCCGCAGCGGCCGCTCAAAGACGCATTCTCAATCGCCGAGATCGGATAGGCACCGCGCGAGTTTTCCGCGAGCGTATTGTCGAAGAAGTCGAGCTCACGGGTCTCAGGGTCCATGACGACGTTTTCGAGTACGGTGCCCCACATGCTTGTGGTGGCGTAAATCTCAGGCTCGTTCTCTGGCGAGAGATTGATCATTTTAGCGTAGCAGCCGCCTTCGAAATTAAACAAGCCATTCTCAGACCAGCCATGCTCATCATCGCCAATCAGCGTGCGGCTAGCATCTGCCGAGAGCGTGGTTTTGCCGGTGCCGGAGAGGCCAAAGAAGATGGCTGCATCGTCCTTGCCGCCATCATTGACCGAGCAATGCATGGGCATCACGCCTTTGGTTGGCAGGATATAATTGAGAATGGTGAAGACCGATTTCTTGGTCTCGCCCGCATAAGATGTGCCGCCAATGAGGACGAGCTTCTTAGCAAAGTTTACCGCGATCACGGTTTCCGAAACGGTGCCATGCTTAGCCGGGTCCGCGCGGAAACTTGGGCTGTTGATGATCGTGAACTCGTGCGCGAAATCGGAATACTCGTCGGCGGTTGGAATGCGCAGCAAGTGGCGAATGAACAGAGAGTGCCAAGCAAATTCATTGACGACACGGACGGGCGCGCGGTGATCTAGATCGGCGCCGCCGAAGAGTTGCTGTGTGTAGAGGGTTTTGCCTGCAAGATGGGCTTGGAAGTCTTCCCAAAGCGCTTCGAAATGGGCGGGTGTCATCGAGGCATTATTGTCCCACCAGACGGTGTTCTCTGTGGTTTCGTCCCGGACGGTAAACTTGTCTTTGGCCGAACGGCCCGTGTGTTTGCCGGTTTTGACGAGCAAAGCGCCGCCTTTGGCAACTTCGCCTTCACCGCTGCGGACGGCCTGTTCGTAAAGGCGTTCTTCGGTCCAGTTCGTGCGGACCTCGCCGGCTTCGATGCCGAGATCGGCCAACTCTACATTCTGTTGAGACACTGATTCTTCCCCTGAAATTTGTTCGCGCGGATCTAAAATTCTGGTGTCCAGCGCACCCAGCTGCGTGAACTTCGCGGATACAACTGCAAGGGTCTGGCCAAGGCCAGCCCTGGGGCCGAGGTAAACGCTGTCAAACTGATAGTCAGCGCTGTCAATTTGCGGAGTACCCGTTTTGCGAGCAAAATCGTCCGGATTCGCGCGATTTAGCGGAAATATTTCGCGACCGATTCGTTTTGGTTAAGAGCCGGATCGTTTCAGATTTCGAAGAATTTGCCGATTTGGCACAATCATTTTCAAGCCGTCTTGGCCAATTGGCAAAGGGTCATCAAACAAGATCGAAGTCAGAATTTTGGCGGCCCAAGGTCCCCAGGTAAAGCCGCGAGAGCCGAAGCCTCCGGTCGCGAAAATGCCAGCCCTGGCATAGGCATCAGGCGCGATCGACCAGGCTTGGCGCTCTAGAAGTTTTCGATCCGCTTTGAGGGCGATCGGGTCCGGCATCCAGCCGATCAGCGGCAAACGGTCCGCGGTGGTCGCTCGTACGCCCGCTCGCGCATTTTGCGTCGCTTGCTTAGCGTCTTGGCGCCAATATGGATTGAGCGCTTCAAGCGCTTCGCTATTTTCCACCGTCGCCTTTTCACTGGTCTGAGGATAACCGTCCACATGATCGGCAAACGTCGCGCCCCAGAGCCGAGTTTGCTCGAGCGCCAGCGCATAATCCCCGCTGGCTTGGGCCGATGGCGGGGCGGCAATTTTAGACTGGCACCACTCGATTTGACCGTGCCGGTTTGTAAGGTCGAGCTCTGGTAGAGCCTCGCGCATATACCAACCGCTGGCCAAGACCACCGCGTCAAACGGCTCGCCATCGATGTGGCGGGTGTTGAGGTCTGGCGCGGCCTGAGTGCCCCATCTGACATCCACCTTTTCGAGCAATGCAGAAATGAGAACCGAAGGCTCAATGATCAGGCTTTGCTTATGTAAGAGCCCGCCCCCGCGGAGCGCTTCTAATTGCTCAAGCCCCAAAGGTGGGTCGGCCAGTAGCTTTTGAAATCGCTGCGTTTCTTGCGCATTTCGCGGGGTGTGAACGGTTTCGGTAATCGTGGCCCCAGGACAGTTCGCGTAGAAGCTTTGGGCACTTAAATAGGCGTCGATAAGCAAGCGCGCTTGGACTGTGTCGGCGGCGTCGAGACGCGGCATCATCAACGCGAGTGGATTGCCGCTCGTGCCGCGCGCGGGCGCGTCGTCTTGTTCGAATACGGTGACGTCTGCGCCGCGCTCTACCAGCGTATGAGCGAGACAAGCGCCCGCGATCCCGGCCCCGATAATCGCGATCTTGGGGTGCGCAGACCGGACTGGGAGCGCCGGTGAGGCGGGGGTTTCAAGCACCGCTTCCAAGCGTTCGCGTTTGCGGCCATGGCCCGGCTTTTTCTCAACCTTGAAGCCAGCCTCTGAGAGCCCGCGTCGGACCGCGCCTGCAACCGTAAACGTCGCGGCGCGGGCGCTCGGCGCTGACCGTTCTGCGATGAGCGGCCAGATAGGGTCCTCCCACATGGCTCCATTCTTTGCCGGGCTAAACCCGTCCAGGAACCAAGCGTCGGCCCTTAATTGCGATTGCGGCAGGGTGTCCTCGATCATGCCGATATGCAGGGTGAGCGTCAGGCGCTCTTCCGGCCAAGTGATCTGGCGGATACCTTTCGCGCGCGGGGGCCATTTTGCGCACAGTTCTGCAGCGAGATCAGCCAGTTCAGGCCAGGGCTTCAGCGCGCGCTCTATGTCTTCCAGGTCGAGCGGGAAGCCTTCAAAGCTGACAAAGTTCAGCCAGCCATCGCGCGGGCCCGATGCGTGCCACATCTGCCACGTAGCGAGAAAGTTGAGGCCGGTTCCAAACCCCAGTTCTGCGATCGTGAATTGCGATCTCTCTTGCCAAGCCTCTGGCAGGCCGCAGCCCGCCAAGAACACGGCGCGACTTTCCGCGAGCCCATCCTCGACCGAGTAATAGACGTCGCCCACACGCTGATCGACGGGCGTGCCATCTTCGTTCCAATGCAGATCTGGGCGGGGCGGCAATCTCATCGCGCCGCCATAGCCGGTTCTAAAGCTAGCGGCTAGGTTGGGGGAAGGGGCGCTGCCCCAAAGCGCGCGCTTTATTCTTTCCGGGGTTGGCGCTAGCGTGCTGCGGCGTGCAGGATTGGCGCTGTGGGAGGGGACGAATGACTGATCAGACTTATCAATTACAAGCGATGACCCATGGCAGGTTCAGACGGGCTCTAGCAGCATGAACCGGCGTATCTTAGCGGCGATGGTTGCGGTCGCGCTGGTCGCCGCTGCGTGCGCGTTGATTTCGAATCAAGTTGATGCACCAGCGGATGTCGGCGAGGATTATCTGGCGCGCGAGGCAGCGTACATGGATGCCGCTGATAGCTGCGGCCCCGCTTTCATCCAGGACAAACTCCCCAGCGCCCTAAAGGCTGCGATTGAACCATTAGCAGACGGTCCGTTCCGACCCGTCTGCGCGCGTCATGACGCCTGTTACCGCATGGGAGAAAAAAGCCAGGCTTGGTGTGATGACCGTATGCGCGATGAGATGTTTGCGATCTGCGACACCGGGAAAGCAGGCGTTGTCTATCGGGTTCCGGGCGTCGGGCCGTCGCTCTGTAAATTCCATGGCGGCATGTATTATCGTTTGATCAATTCCACCTATGGCGGTGTGGCGTTCGGCGGCGCACCTGGCGGCGAGATTAGCGAACTTCGCACCCGGCGGATCGCTGATGCGATGGGCCAAGACGAAATCAAGATCTGCGCAGATATTCTCAACCCAACCGCGTTGATGCAGGAATATGACCTGGAATTGCACAGCGAGACGGGCCAGATGATCGACCGCGAACCAGATTTACACGAAGAGAATATCCGCGCTGGAGAAACCGAAACGCTTTGCGTGAGCACAAATTGGAACAGCCGCTGGGACGCCGAAAATATCGGCGCGCAGGTCTTTGTCTCCTTGCGCGCAGACACCCCTGAAAGTTTCGCCTTCTGGAACGATATGGTGATCGTGGACAGTCAGCAGGTCGAGCTGAACGTGCCTTAGATGTGAGGACTTGGTGCGTCTAACGGCCGGACTGTGCGCTGTGCATCTCGCGCGGCTAACCAAGTCCAATCAGTAAGGTCCGGTTTCGGCGTAAAGTCGAAATAGACGCGCGACTAATGCCATAAATTCCCTTCGCCGGTTCGAACCAGCGGTTTACCTTTGTTCAATAAGCTTGTGGGCGAGAAAGGGACGGTTCGAAAATAATGGCAAATCCAATATGTGAAACCGATCTGTACGCCCCGATTAAGCAGTTTTTGCAAGCGCAAGGCTATGTCGTGAAGGGTGAAATTGGCGCCGTGGACGTTGTCGCGTGTCGCGGTGATGAGCCGCCTGTTCTGGTCGAGCTAAAAACGTCTTTCTCGCTCTCCTTGTTTCATCAAGCCATTGATCGTCTAGCTGTATCAGAGATTGTTTACATCGCCGCCCCCCACAAACCGGGCAAGGTGTTTGCGAGATCATTGAAACGAAACATCGCACTATGCCGTCGGCTTGGAATTGGATTGCTCACCGTGCGCCTCAAGGATGGGTTCGTCTTTCCGCATACAGATCCTGGCCCGTATGCACCGCGTCGCTCTGCGGTTAAGAAAAACAGGCTACTCAAGGAATTTGCGAAACGGGTTGGCGATCCCAATACAGGCGGTTCGACCCGGTCCGGCTTGATAACGGCCTATCGACAAGATGCTCTGCGTTGTCTTGGCTATTTGCGAACGCACGGCGCCACTAAAGCGTCTATCGTTGCGGGTGTGACGGGCGTTGAAACGGCGCGACGCATTATGGCCGATGACCATTATGGCTGGTTCGAACGCGTGAAAACCGGCATCTATGACATCACGCCAAAAGGCAAAACGGCGCTGCGGGACTTTAAGCAAGAACTCGAAAAGCTGGCGGCGTAAAGACGACTTCGAGTGCGTTGTTCGGGCGAGGCGTCTATCCTCCGCTTTCAGCGTCAAAGGCGGCCGGGCGCGATCCATCTATAGTGAGACCGTCAGGGCCAATAAAAAGTTGGCTGTCATCAAAATAAAGTCGATGACAAAAATCTGAAGCATCACACCTTTGAACACGTTCCATATTCCGCCACCTTGCATGTTTTGGACGGCCATTGGTACGTTTCCAAAGAATTGCGACCCATGTGCTAGGCCATTGAATGCCAACATGAGTGAAAGCTGAGCTGGCGTTTCGAGGGCAGCAAGATTCAGGAACAGACCTAGATTCAACGCTGACAGAGCAAAGTTGAAACCACCCATGAAGCGCCCTGATTCAATCACGGCAGCATACGCTGAATTGTTGCGATCCGCCTGGACCGGAACGACGACCTTCGCGAATATGTCTCTGCGAATGTAGAAAGCGATAAAGCCCAATCCGTACCAGATTGTGTTGGCTAAAAAGATCGCACTGATCGTGAGGTCGAGCATAGAACGCTCCTTTTGCGAAGTTTCTTGGCGTTTGGTCGCCATTAATACACCGGATGTGACACGTGTCTCGTAGAAGTCGAGTGTGCGACCTTCCCCGAAGGTCCGCTATCGACGTCCAAAGCGGGAGCGGAAGTGATGCGTCATGGTGAGCGTGTCCGAGATGGACCCTCGGACAGCCCGCGGCTGTCGAGGGACGAGGCGGGCTATCGGAAAACTCCTGGGAAGCACGGCCCATTATCCTTCGACTGCGCTCTGGATGAGGACCTGAAACGCCAGAATTCGCGAATGGCCCAGACACAATGTCCGCTTTCGGTGTTAAAGCGGACGTTATCCGCTAGGTACAAGTCGCGCACCAAGGAGGATCAGTATACGCACTCTCTTGCAGAGGCGGATATGGAGTGGGTGAATGTACCACAGTCCATATCGGTAAAGTTTGATGAAGATGCTGTCGGTGATGCTTAGTCCGTTTTCGCCACGATTGCTTGCAGACGTCTCTGCCAGCCCGCGTCAAGATGAGGCAAAAGCGTGAGAGCAGATTTCGCACGGACGACCTGTCTGTGCATGACGCACTTCCATAGATCGTGCACCGTTATGTCGTGGTCGGGTACAGATATCAGGCGCACCCGGTCGCCCTGACAAATCTCACCTTCTTTCTCCACCCGCATATAAAATCCAAGCGCGCCCATTTCCCAAAATAACTTAGGAACAGTCATGTCACCCAAACGGATTCCAAGTTTGAAACAGGGTATTCTTGGCTGCGTCACTGTTAGCAGCGTCGTACCAATCCGATTTGTGGCGCCAATGAGGATGTCCGAATCGCGACACCCGTCGACGGTGAGATTTTCACCGAATTGCGCAGGCTCAAGTTGGTCGCGTTTCAAAGTCGCGGCCCAGTCCGGATAGTAAGCCTCTGAATAAACATAGATGGCCTTGTTGCGCCCGCCATGAACGCTGAGATCAGCTTGTCGATCACCCTCTATATTCGATTTTCCAACCGAAAGCGGGCCGGTGACGGGTGTTTTGAATATGCTGGTTTGGATTTCTCGCTGGCCATGGATTTGAACTTTCGGGCGACCAATCGCAAGCGTGGAGACTGTGGCGACGTCCCACGGCATCATTGCTGCAGCGAGTCGCCTGGCAACAGATGCACAGCCGAGAGAGGTTGGTCAGCGACAGCATCTCGCAGGGCTTGCAATGGCTTCTCGACCTCGACATAGCCGGGGGCGCTGGTCACGCCAAAATGAATCGGAGAAATGACCTTTGCGCGCAGCAACTTGGCAGCGTCCACGGCTTGCTGAGGGGTCATCACGCGGGGCGAGTAGGCCCCCAAAGGCCCCGGGACACTCACGCCGTTGATCGGTAAAAAGGCAATATCGATTGGTCCATATTGCGCGCCTATCCGCTCGAAATCTCCGTGCCAAAGCGTGTCGCCGCCATGAAACACTTTCTGTGTTTCGGTCGACACGAGCCAACTGACTTGAGCGTCGCCAAACCCGTCGCTCGCCGGCAACGCGGTGAACCAAAAACCGCCTCGCGAAATTGATTGGTTGAGCGTTACCGGAATCACTTTGAAGCCGCGAGAGGCGACATAAGCGGCGATCGGTTGATGACAAATGACGTACCCTCGTTCGCCGAGCAACTCGTGCAGCCCTTCGGTATCGAAATGATCATTGTGGATATGAGTGATCAGCGCATAGCGGCGCGGCGTGTTGGCTTCCGGTTTGACAAACTTTTCCGGCGCAGCGCCGTCCCAAATGTCTGTCGCCATCGTGTCGATGAAGACCGTGGCGTTCTCGTTCGAGAGTTTGACCCCCGCCCAAGTCAGCCGCTGTATATCTACGGGGTCGGAACATGCGGGTGGGATGTTCAGCAAAAAAGAGATGATCAGGAGCGAAAGGCATTTGAGGGTAGCGGATAGCATGCGAGGTCTCTTTATTTTGGAGTTCAGCGACGACGCAATCTGCACGCGCCGAGACGAGCACCTAGCCTCGCCGTGCGATATAAGTCCAATTGAATAATTGGAAAATTTTGATAAAAAAATTTGATGAAAGAAATTCTCCCGCATCGTTTGGACCTACTGATTGCCATTGCCGAAACGGGGAGCCTGACGGCAGCATCTGAACGCCTCGGGCTGACCCAACCAGCCGCGAGCTATCGGCTCTCTAAGCTTGAAGAATCGCTTGGTGCACCCCTGTTTGAGCGCACCGGGCGCCGTCTTACTTTGAACGCGTCCGGACGCCGTGCCCTTGAGACAGCAAAATTGATCGCACAAGAAATCGGTCGGCTGAACATCGAATTGAGCGATCTGAATGCTCAGAACCAAGCCCGCATTCGTGTGGGTGCGCATTGTTTCACCACATATCGATGGCTGCCTGCAGTGATGCACCGAATTCGCCAATATGATTGTAACTTGGACGTACAAATAATTGCCGCAACGATCGCTCCAATAAAGCTCCTTGAAAGCCGCCAAGTTGACCTAATCCTGAGTGCGTATCCAGAAACGTTCCCAAATTGTCAGTCGGAGTTTTTATTTGAGGACGAAATCTTTGCTCTCGTATCGCGAGACCATCGGCTGGCGAAACGCGGCGTCGTCCACCCCGCCGATTTGGAACCTGAGACACTGCTTGTCTATTCGGCCGGTGGATCACCAATTATCGATGAGTTCATGCGGCCAGCAGGGTGTGCGCCCAAATCCGTGACGGAGATGCCGTTGACAGAAGGTATGTTCGAACTCGCAAGAGCTGGGCTTGGCGTTGCCACACTTGCGGGCTGGATGTTGAGGCGTGATAACATGCAAAACATGGTGCCACTACGTTTGGGTGACGCCGGGTTTAAACGGCAATGGCACGGCGTGTTCGCGTCAGACAGCGATAGCCCGTTACTGCGAACTTTTATCGATGAGCTCCGTCAATCAATCTTGCTCGAATAGTCGGTGAGCGAAAAAGCGAGGTCCCAAAACGACTTAGGTTAGTCCCCGCTAAGACACTCCGGCAATGTCTCCTCCTGACCCATGGGAGCCCTGGCAACGCCCGAAGGCCCACCAGTGACCGTCCATAGCGGTGATGGCCGTCGGTCGATTTAGTCGACGAACGTCACCATCGTGTCCCGTGACTTGCGGACTTTTGCCATTGGCAGCAGCCAATCGCCAGTCGGATCACGATAGCCAAGCGGCAAGAGAACAACTGAGCGCAAGCCGCGCTCTTTTAGGCCTAAAATTTTATCGACTGCGGCCGGGTCAAACCCTTCCATCGGCGTGCTGTCGACTTCTTGCTCGGCCGCGGCAACCAGGCCGACACCCAATGCGATGTAGGCTTGGCGTGCAGCGTGGGCGTAATTTGTTTCAGAATCGCGAGGAACATAATTGGCTTTTAGGTTTCCGTAATACTGACCGATCAAAGGCAAATCGCCTCGCGCCTTCACGTTCAGGTCTGCCACCTCGTCAATGCGCGCTTCTGTGTAATTGTCCCAGGCGGCAAACACTAACAGGTGAGACCCGTCCGTAATCGGCGTTTGACCGTTCGCGGCTTTGCAAATTTCGCTGCGCACCTCAGGATTGGTGACGACGAGCAGTTCGAAAGGTTGTGTGCCACTTGAAGTTGGTGCCATGCGGATGGCTTCGACTATGGCGTCTACTTTTTCTTGCGGAACCGCTTTTGCGGGGTCCATCTTCTTGGTTGCGTAGCGCCAATCTAGCTGTTCGAGCAGGGTCTTCTGGGTCATAGATGTCGTCCTATTATCTGTTGATTGTGTTTGAACGGGCGCGATACTCTTTTTGCTGTTCCGCCCAAAAATGCGGCTCAGCAGACTCGTTTTGGCCATTTCCCATCTCCTATTGTCGTGATCCATTGAGCGCAGTATACTTTTGTTACTGACGATGTATTGGGAACTGTATGTTTTCGCAAGAAGGCACATGAACGACCCCTGGTCACAAGAAGGGAACCAACATGCTAAATTCTGTCCAATGCCCTGATTGCGCGCGCATCAATGAAGTTTTGGCGCGCGTCGGTGACCGTTGGAGCGTCCTCGTCATCATCTCGCTTTCAGAATATGGAACGCTTCGCTTTAACGAGCTGAAACGCAATTTGGGAATCTCACAGCGCATGTTGAGCCTGACCTTGAAAAAGCTGGAAAGGGATGGCCTCGTTCACCGCACTTATCACCCAACCATCCCGCCCAAGGTTGAATACAATTTGACCAAAATGGGTGAGTCGTTCCGCGAGCCAGTATCCGCACTCGGGAATTGGGCGCTGGAAAACCTGAATAGAATTGATACAGCCCGCGAGAAATACGATCAGGCAACCGAACAGCTCAATGTGAACTAGTGCGCCTTGCTCGGCCGAGCTGGTGGCGAATTACACACCGTCCTCATCCGGAGGGGTGGTTTGCAATCTGATGCCCGGATGGATGGAGACAATCAAAAGTTCGATCAGAATCGTCATGCCCAAGCCGAGGATAATCGCGCCCCACATGAGATTGAATTGACGGCGCTCATCCATATTCTTTGACTGCCAAACATAACTATCAATTGTGGTTGAATAGGCGCCGACTTTTGTCGTTGAAACCCAATCATCAAAACGTTTGGTTCGCGCCGCGTCGTCATCCCGCCAGGGCGTCGGTGCTTTCCGATCGGTGGATAAAGCGGTGAGAGACACCGTTTTGTCATTGCCTGAAATCCAGGCGCTCATCTGGGTGAAGATCGCTTCCAGACTGAACCCGAACCTTTGTCCTTTTCGGCATTCGGGGCAGTCAATTTTGAACAGCAAGGCGACCGGAGCGATCCGTCTTTGAACAAGTCCGGACGTAGACATACACTGAACAGGCTCGGCCCCGACCGGTTGAGCGCAACGCGTGGACGGAATGGCGACGCCGACAAAACCTGGTAAAGCCTCCGCTTCGACGAATGCGACACATGGGTGTTCGGAGAGATCGATATCTGTGTGAGAGGCGCCGTGTGAACCGATACAGTCTTGTAAAATGCCGCCAAAATCTGGATCGGTCGTGCCTAATAAATCGCTTTCTGGCCCGATATAATCTGTATCGACGGACTCAGCTGGTTTGATAATTTCGGGGAAATCGGCGGTTGAAACGAAACCGACTTTCGCGCGCGCTCCATCGCGAACCTGGTCGGCACTGCCGCGGTCACTTCCGGGTCCGTTTTCATCTTCGCGCAACGCAGTTTCGACAATCCCACTGCGCCGAGAACTCCCGACGGAATGGTTCTGAACAATAATGTCGCCAAACACCGCCCCCACAGGTGTCACGGATGACTTTGGCGGACCGACCACGGCCAGTCGCATGCGGTCGCAGTCGATTTCGTCGCTCAGCGGAGCGTAGGACACTGATGCTTCGACCTCATCTGCCAGCCGTCTAAACGTGCTTGAATAGGCTTCCGGCTCTGACGCCTTAACAGACACACCGAGAAGGATATTCTGGTCGTGATCCAAGGTGGAATAGACCGCCAAGTCGTCGCCGCAATTTCCGGCCAAGACGAGACCAATCCTAGGCGGGGTTTCGGAAAATTGGCTTGGTGGCTTGGTTAGAAAAAACCCGAAAATTAACAGAGATAGGGCGATGCCCAACAGACCCGTAATCCAGGCGAGACGCGGCCCGAAAGGATAAGAAATGGCTTGTAGAATAAGTTGGAGCACGTGAGATTAATGAGTGCTGCCCCGGATTTGTCAATTCAACCCGGAAATCGGTGGCCCGGAGCGAGTGTCCGCTACCGGCGTCGAAGCAGACGTGAGTGGCAACGAGCTGTAAGCCGCGCGCAACCGCAAGAAGCTGTATGAACCTACCCCTGTCCAGGCTATTCTGCGAGATCAACTGATCCCTCAGAACCGATCTCAAAGTTCCGAGCCAGGAATTCGAGGAGCTCTTCCGGATATTTGTTAAAATAACCATAGCCGTCAAACCGCTTGCCCGTTCCGTGAGGCTTATCACCCGTCTCGCGCACCCAGATAATTTCCTTCTCCGTCGCGGCGGCGTCATAGATGAGCTGGACATCATTCACGCCCGTTTCGATGTCAAACGTATATTCGTCTGCTTCGACCTGTGAGAAAAGTACCGGCACCGTAAGGCTTTTCACGTGTTTCACATTGTCCGCAAAACCAAATCCATAACTCTCAATCTGTGCTTCCAGAACTTCATCCACGATGTCCATGTTCGCTTTCGCGATAATGAAGCGCTCGTTCATTTTGTAAGCGATTGGTGGCTGGATCGCGACAACAGACTTGATCTGTGGATCGGAAAATGTCTGAGGCGCTTCCGTCCAAGCGCGGAATGTTGCGCTTGCGCCCATGCATTGGCTCAAAAATGCAATCTGATCATTCCCGAATGTCGGATGATTTTTCACATAGTCTAGCGAACCAATAACGTCTTGCCACTCTGTCGCCCCCACACCGACCGGGGCTTTTGGGCCGATTTGAGTCTTGCCTGTACCACCATCGCTATCGCCTTGCCCGCGGTGATCATACATCACAACATTATAGCCTGCCTCGTGGAGGTGCTTCACCATAGGCAGATACTCAACCGGCACACCATCAAGTCCCTCTACAGAGCCATACCGCGTCGTCGACAGCGCATGGTTCATGATGATCGTTTTGTCGGATGCAATCGGTGCTGGGATCTCCCAAGCGCTGAGGCGAAGGCCATCTGGTGTCATGATGTCGACATCCGAGAATGACATGCCATAGTCTGCCGGCGTTTTGACATTTGTGAGCCGCTCTGGCGACACACGCATCTTGACGATCTGGCCAACGAAGAGACGCGTTTTCAGCCCCCCCAAATCTGCAAACCACACCAAGGCCCCGAATGCAGCGAAAGCAGCAATCACCGCAAGTCCAATTTTGATAAACATGAGCAAGTCCTCGAGGAGAAAAGGCGACTGGAATCGTCGCGTCACCTATGCTCTAACCTGCGGGGTTAACCCCACAGTCAAGCGTAAAAGAGACATACTATGCTAATTGGACAGCTCGCTCGGTCAGTCGGCCTGACGAAAGACTCCATTCGGCATTATGTGGAGATCGGTCTACTTAAGCCAACGCCGAAGCAAGCGGGGACAAGACTATACAATGATTTTTCAGATCGGGATCAAGAACGCCTAAAATGGATCATTCTCGGAAAATCGCTCGGATTTACACTCTCAGAGATTGAGCACTATCTGACCATGTTCATGGAAGACAAACTCCCAAAAGAAAAAGCTGCGGCCATGTTCCGCGAGAAACTCGAAGAGGTCGATCAAAAGATCGCGCATCTTCAAAGCATCCGAGACCGGCTCGCCGAAAAGCTGCGTACCACCTACTCTTAAACTCCGACCGCGGCGCGCGATTTCATTTAAAGTCCCAATGTCCGCTTCTGACCCAAAAAAACAGTCGTGCTCGGGTGGCTTCAACTCGCAGAGTGCGCATACATCGAAAATGATTTTGTCAGAATATCTCAAACAGAACTATATGGAACTAATGCGCCTCCAAGGCGCGTTGCTCGTCAATCCAGGCCGGGTCCACGTTCAGCTTTTTGGCGATTTTGTCTTGGCTGGTAATCATCCGCCAAAACGGACTGACGTCTGAGACCGCCTTACCGTCTGCGATGTCTTCAAGTGCCGCTTCAGCGACCATGCGCACGAAGATGGCGGTCGACATTGGGCACGTCCCCGTGCAGCCCTCGGCCGCGGCCATAGCGTTGCGCATTTCGGGGATCGTCTCGGTTTTGCCATGCGGGATCTTGCGAATATAGGCATCGACCATGAGCGGGGTGGCGACGAGCATCCTGTCGCCTGGTTTCATGCCGGCCCAGGCCTTGTCCATGACGACTTTCTTGATTTGCTTCTCCACGGCGAGTTTCTCGCGGGCGGTCTTTTTGGCCATGAGGATCCTCCGTACTTTGCAGTTTAGTCTAATCCCGACTGCTGACAAATCCTGACACTTCTCGAGGCACCGCCATGCAATTTCGAGATAAGACTATTCGTGCCCTTCGCCATGGTCGGGAACCATGCCTGGACCTATGTCTTATCCAGACAATGAGACTGAAATGGCGGAAGCGGAGATAATGCGAGAAGACGGTCCTAAAGGCGGGCGATATGTGCTTGTCATCAATGGCGATGAAGCTGAGATGACCTATTCGCGTGCCGGTGCAACGCGGATCATTATTGATCATACCGGCGTGCCGGACTCGATGCGCGGAATGGGGATCGGTCTTAAACTGGTCGAGGCCGCTGTAGAAGATGCGCGGGCGGAGGGCTACAAGATCATCCCGCTCTGTCCCTTTGCCAAGGCGACGCTTGATAAACATCCGGAATGGCAGGATGCGGTGCAATAAGGTCGGGCTGAAGATTAACTTTCGGCGGGCGCCTGATATTCGTACGGCTCAAGCTGCGCGACCACTTCTGGGATCGGGCGCATCGGACGGCCGTCGGTGTGAATCATCACGGCGGTGATGCGGCCTTCTGCGATCACGTCTTTGCCGCGAAAACAGGTCTGTCCAAAATACATCCGGACGCCTTTCACGCCGAGGCTACGCGTTCGGATGGTCAGCAAGTCGTCGACTTTCGCCGCGCGTTTATAATCCACCTCGACATTGGTCAGCGTGAACGCTGCTGGTGGTGTTCGTGCGAGCAGGTTTTGATGGCTCACCCCGGCATCCCGCAAAAAATCTGAGCGTCCGCGCTCGAAGAAGCGCAAATAATTCGCGTGATAGACCATGCCGGTGAAATCGGTGTCCTCATAATAGACCCGAATATCCAGCCAGTGCTGGCCATGTGCGTCGAAAGGCGGAGGAAGCGTGCTCATACAGTGTAGCTAACAGGCGCAAGGATGGTCGCGCTAGTGCCGGAAGTGACGCATTCCGGTTAGCACCATGGCGAGGCCGGCTTCGTCAGCCGCGGCAATTACCTCATCATCACGGATCGAACCGCCCGGCTGGATAATCGCGCTGGCGCCCGCAGAAGCGGCGGCAAGCATGCCGTCCGGGAATGGGAAGAAAGCATCGGAGGCGGCGACACACCCTGTCGTGCGGAGTGCATCGAACCCTTCTTTCTCTTTCGCGTCTTCGGCTTTGCGCGCGGCAATTCGAGCGGAATCAATGCGGCTCATTTGTCCGGCCCCGATGCCGACCGTTGCGCGGTCTTTTGCATAGACAATTGTGTTTGATTTCACATGTTTGGCGACGCGCCACGCGAATAGTAAATCGTCAAGCTGCGCCTCGGTTGGTGCGAGCTTTGTCACGACTTTTAGATCGTCTTTGGTGATCCGGCCAAAATCGCGATCTTGGACCAGCAGCCCGCCCGCAACCGTCTTCACAAAGGTGCCGGGCGCCGCGGGATCGGGCAGCCCATCCGTGAGCAGCAGCCGGAGATTCTTCTTTTTCTTGAACACTTCAATTGCCGCGTCGTCTGCGCCCGGGGCGATCACCACTTCGGTAAAGATCGAGGTGATTTCCTGGGCTGTGGCCTCATCCAGCGGACGGTTCAGCGCCACGATCCCGCCAAACGCCGAGGTAGAGTCGCAAGCCAGCGCCTCGCGATAAGCCTCAATCACGCTGTCGCCGAGCGCGACGCCGCAAGGATTTGCGTGTTTGATGATCGCCACGGCGGGCACGTCATCTCCAAGCTCGCCGATCAGCTCATAAGCAGCATCTGTGTCATTGATATTATTGTATGAGAGCGCTTTGCCTTGCACCTGGTGGGCGGTGGCAACTCCAGGACGGTTCTCGCCAGTTGTGTAGAAGGCAGCGTTCTGGTGCGGGTTTTCGCCATAGCGGAGCGCTTCATTGAGCTGCCCTCCGAAGCCGACCCAATCAGGTGCCGTCTCGCCAAGTTGTTTCGCATACCAGCCTGATATGGCGGCATCATAGGCGGCTGAGCGAGCGTAGGTTTTCGCTGCGAGCTTACGGCTCGTGTCTCGGCTGATGCGGCCACCAGAGCTCGCCATTTCTGCCAAAACGGAATCCAAGTCGCCGCCATCAGTGCAAACCGAAACGAAATCGCCATTCTTGGCGGCCGCGCGCAGCATGGCGGGGCCGCCAATGTCGATATTCTCAATACAGTCTTCGAACCCCGCCCCCGATGCAACAGTCGCTTCG
The DNA here is from genome assembly GCF_056850855.1 of Hyphomonas sp. ske169. Lineage (NCBI taxonomy): Bacteria > Pseudomonadati > Pseudomonadota > Alphaproteobacteria > Hyphomonadales > Hyphomonadaceae > Hyphomonas > Hyphomonas sp. ske169. The sequence continues at coordinate 2,648,179 of NZ_CP096146.1, forward strand.
AATGGATAGAGATTGATATAGACCAGATCGATCGCCTCAATGCCGTGGCGCTCGGCGTCAGCTTTGTGGCTGTCATTGTCGCGCAAATATAAGAGGCCGCCATGCACGGCTGGGTGGAGGGTTTTAACCCGGCCATCCATCATTTCAGGGTAGCCCGTCAGGTCAGCCACATCTTTGACGTCTAGTCCGGCCTCTTTGAGCGCACGCGATGTGCCGCCGGTTGAGACGAGCTCTACGCCAAAGCCGGCTAGCGCCTTGGCGCGTTCGACCAGCCCTTCTTTATCTGAAACTGAAATGAGGGCGCGGCGAACTTTGGTGGCGTGGGTCATTGAGCGGCTTTCAGGCTAGGGGCTGATCACGCTCGCTCGCGTATCATGAGTCCCAGCGGCGTCAACGGGTTGGCATCATCTAAGTCCGGCAATTTGGCGGATCATAGGCCGGGACGAGCTGTCCGAGGATCTTGAGGGCGTGGTTTTGCTGACGCTCGGCGGCGACCGATAGCAGTTGTTCGACATTTTCGCCAAAGCCTTGCGGCTCCATTTTTCGGCTTTCAGGCGTGACCTTGTTGAGGCCGTTTATGCCCGTGGCGATCAATCGCTCATCCGAATAGGTCAGCTCTTCATGCAGCTTTTCGCCGGGCCGCAAACCAGTCGTTTTGATCTTAATCTCTTGATACGGGACCATGCCCTTCATGCGGATCATCGCTTCGGCCAGTGTCCGGATGCGGATCGGATCACCCATGTCGAGGACATAGAGCGAGGCTTCGCCAGGGCTCCCATTATGAGCAACGCCCTGCAGCACCAATGAAGCGGCTTCTTCCACGGTCATAAAATAGCGGGACACTTGGTCATCCGTCAGTGTCAGAGGACCGCCTGCCGCAATCTGACGTTCAAATAGCGGCACCACAGAGCCGGATGAGCCCAAGACATTGCCGAACCGCACCATCGATACGGCAAGCTGTGTGCCTTTAGCGCGATAAGCGAGGGCGAGTTCGGCCAAGCGTTTGGTCGCGCCCATCACGTTGTCTGGGTCCACGGCTTTGTCGGTGGAGATGAAGACAAATCGTTCGAGCCCGCATTCAATCGAGACATCGACCGCATTAATCGCCCCGCCGACATTTGTGAGGATGGCCTCGCAGGCATTCATCTCCATGAGCGGCACATGTTTCAGCGCGGCAGCGTGGATCATGATGTCAGGCTTGGCCTGCTGCACCGTTTGTTGAAGGCGCTTTTTGTCTCGGACATCGCCGATTTGCGCGAACACATCTAAGTCCGGGAAAGATTCCCGCAGTGTCAGATCGATGTCGTAGAGATTAAACTCAGACGCATCGAAGAGTGTGAGTTGCGAGACCCCCATTGCGGCACATTGCTGGACCAATTGTGATCCGATGGTTCCGCCCGCGCCGGTGACAAAGACGCGTTTGCCCTTGAGGAGGGCATGGAGGGGTTCAATATCCAGTTTTCGCACCGGACGCGCCAACAGGTCCGCAGGGCGCACGCGCTGGAGATGTAAACCCTCGCGATTTGAGCCGAGCGCCATGACCTCGGCGCCATGCTGGGTCGCGAGTTCGAGAACTTGGTTCATGGTCTCGCGCGCGCGGACTGTGCCGGCGACAGCGACCCATGGCGTGCCGTCATAGCGCACCGCCAAAAGGTCCAACATTTTGCCGAGTTCGCTCAGGTCGCCGAATACTGGAACGCCGCGGATCGCGCGCCCAGGCTCAGCGCCGTCGGCTTCGATCAAGCCTAATATCCGAACCGGAGCGCCGCCTTTTGTGGCTTGCAGGTCGCGTAGCACGTCTGCAGCTTCAGTTGCATTGGCGACCAAAATCGCTGGCGGTGCGTCGGCGCGCGTGCCGCGAAAGATCTGAAAAGGCCGCCGGGTTGAGCGTGAGAGGGCGACCATGCGACCCAAGAAAACCAAAGTCACCCAGACGAGCAAAGCCAGCGGCAGACTGGTCCGCGGGAATCCGACCCATCGATTCCAGAGAAAGATGATAGGAATGAAGATGAGGGCGGTTAGGAAGACCGCTTGAATGATCCGAGCCGCGTCAGGCCAGCCAGAATGGCGCCAAACTTGTCTGTGTACTCGTAGAGCAAAAAAGGCGACTCCAGCAGCAAGCGCAAAAGATCCCGCGGCGATGAGAGATGTTGGCCACGCGTCAGGCGGCGTTCCATCTGTGGCGATCCAACGATAATGGACGGCCACCAGCATCGATAAAAAGGCTGCGAACACGTCGAAGCCGAGCGTCAGGGCCATTGCCCGTCTGGCTTCAACCTGCGGCTTCATCCGTTTTCCACCTTTAGGAAGGCCCAGCGAATGCAGTTCGGGGGCGCCGAACCATCACTGTCGGGCGAGGCTTTGCCGCTCAGCACGATTTGCTTGCTCCGCTCGATGATCCCTCTCCCTAAGTAGATCGTCTCCTCTAGCATGGCCTTAGCGTGGCTAGATTTGAAGCGCCATTTCGCACCATGCTCACTTTGTAACAGAATTGAGTCGCCCGCCATTTCTGGTTCGACGGTCGGATGCAAATGGAATCTCAATGCATAAACGATTGGCGCATCATCTTCCGTCGCTCCGGCAGACACGGGACGTGCCAAAGAATCTTCGCCCGTCAACCGTCTGCCATCGCCCGACATGAACAGCCGTCGCCGGTGCAGCAGGCCATATTCGCGCTTATAGCCGCCATGCTGCGCATCAAGCCAAATCTCGTCATCTTCTTCGAGCCGCTTGGCTGAGATGCCTTCCGGGCCATGTGGGTAGAGGAGGCGGGTATCCTCATTCGGAGTGAACCTTGAGGAATCTGTATCTGCCAGGATCAGCGTCGAATGCGCACTTGAATGACGCACCGCGGCGCGGAACGCGATATCGATTTCGGGGCTGCAGGCACAGGACGTAATCAGCCGCGCATCGCCATCATGCAGCTCGAACCCAAGCGCACCGGCATGGGCTTTGTCGCCAAAAGGCGGCTCTGGGGCGGCCCCGGCATCGAGAATCAAAACGGTGTTTTGCTTCTCAAGCTTATGAAAGCCAGATTTTGGCGCGACGGAGAAACGGCGCGGCGGCGTTTCCATATGATCGAGGACAGCGCTGACCGCTTCCGGCCAACGCTCATCGCCATCATGAAAGGGCATCAGAGCCCCATCGCTGGCTTTGAAGAAGGCGACCATGCCGCCAATCCGCGAGATCCAACGGGTCAGAAATTCCGGGATTTCCCGATCACTGCGGCTGAGCAGATCGTGGATGGCGATCAAATCAGACAAGCATCGCATCGCCCGTGCAGGTGATCGGCTGACATGTCCGCCATCTGCGAAGAATTGGGCGGTACATTCGCTCTCGAGCCGCATTTCAGCATCGTCCAGGCCCTTGCCGCGTCCCAGACAGACTGCGTGCGCCACCGCGAGCGTGCACCCGCGCCACCGGGCTTTCGGTTCGAGCTCAGAATCGACCAGTGCCAAAACGTGGCGCGCTTGACGTCCAAGCGCCTCCAACCGGGTGTCGCAAGCTTCTGGCAGGCCTTGTTCAAACAAAGCTGCGCCGCAGCGCATCCAGTTCCAGACGCGGTCCGCAGCGCAACCCATGCGCCAAGAGAAGCCGTCAAACCGGCCGAAATTATCGATCCAATCATCGACCAGAAACCGTGCGCGGTCAGCTCCGGCATCGCCTTGTGTGAACAGATCGGGAAGCCAATCAAACCGGTGCAATCGGTTAGCATAGTGCCGAGATGGCATCGCCCCCGACCAGGGGGCGGCGCCATCTTCATGTTCAAGGCGGTCCATGCCAATCCGCCAAACACCGCGCATCAGCATCTCACCGCGCAGCTCGTCCGGCGGAATGATCTGGCGCATATGTAAGCCAAATCCTTCAGGCGCGTTGCCGGCAATGCGTAAGCGGTGGACGGCTGAAACTTTTGCGTCTTCGCCGGGCCGTCCAGCAAATTTTTCCCACACTGCCGCATCCTCAGCGTCGCTACGCTTCGCTTTTAACGGATCGGAGGAATGGGCTTCACTCATCGCAGGGAGACAGCCTTAAATTGTCGCGGGCGCGCGCAAGGCGGAAATGTTGTCGGCATAAGCGCTCGGGCCGCCGCGGAAGACTGCTGATCCGGCGACGATAGCAGTTACCCCAGCTGAGATGGCGCGCGGGGCCGTTTCCGGGTTGAGGCCGCCATCCACTTCCAGAATGATGTCGCGACCGGTGGCGTCAATTTTTTGGCGCAAGACTTCGATTTTTCTGAGCTGGCTTTCAATGAAGCTCTGGCCGCCAAAGCCTGGATTGACGGACATGACCAGGATCATGTCGACATCGTCGATGACCGGATCGATCACGTCGGCAGGTGTGCCGGGATTTAAAGCCACACCCGGTTTCATGCCCGCAGCGCGGATCGCCTGCAGGGTGCGATGAAGGTGAGGGCCTGCTTCAGGGTGCACGGTCAGAATATTTGCACCCGCTTTCGCAAAGTCGCCAATAAAAGGATCAACCGGAGCGATCATCAAATGCACGTCGAAGGGTTTGTCGCTATGACGGCGCAGCTTTTCAATCACGGGCGGCCCGAAGGTCAAATTCGGCACGAAATGCCCATCCATGACGTCGACATGGATCATGTCTGCGCCTGCTTCATCAATTCGGCGAATCTCTGCGCCCAATTCTGCGAAATCCGCCGACAGAATCGACGGTGAAATCAACACCTCACTCATGCTGAACGCCTAAAACGGAACTGCCGCCAGCACAAGGCTGACGGCAGTTTTGATACAGGGGATATCGCAGGTGGCGGGTTAGTATCCGCCTGCGTATTGAACCGGGACAACATAAGCGCCGTCTTCACGGAATTCGACGTTTACAGGCTGTCCTGGCTGGAGATTGGTATCTGCCGGTTGGACGAAGGCTTTGACATTGCCGTCATTGAACTCAACCGTCACGGAGAGGCCTTGTTTGGTGCCAGCAGCTGTGCCGATCATGTTCCCAGCGATACCGCCAAGGACGGCGCCACCAATCGCGCCCGCGGTTTGGGCTTTATCGCCGCCGCCAAGCTCAGATCCTGCAAGTCCGCCAAGGACAGCACCGGTTGCGGTGCCGACAATTGAGCGGTCAGGCTTGATGGTCACCGCGCGAACACTGGTCACAACGCCTGGTTTCACGGTCATCGCATAGCCGACGCTGGAAGAGCTGACAGTATTTGCGCCATAGGTGCTTTGGCACCCAGCAACAGCGAGGGTCATGGCGGCAATTCCGCCAGCGAAAAGTTTAGTTGGGGCCTTCACGGCTGAGACAAGAGTCGTCATGGGGTGTGCTCCTTATGCACGGGAAACTATGGATACGGTTTTCACCGATATTGGCTGAACGTCCTATGAACCTGAAAAGGCATGATTGGGGCAGAATCGATTGTTTTTATGACAATTTGGTCAGGAATCGCGTCTCAGGCGAGCGATGTAGAACGCGTCATGTCCGAACGTGCCCACCGGGAGTGTGAGAAGATCTCCGGCCGCTGTGACGCAGGTTTCAAACCCCGGGCATTCTTCGGGGCGAATGGCCGCGCGAGAGAGGTTGGTTTCAGTCAATACGCGCTCAACAATATCCGCGCCTTCATGGGGGAGCGGTGAACATACGCAATAGACCAAGGTGCCGCCAGGCTTGAGCATCGCAATACAGGCGCGCAACAGCCGTTCTTGAATGTCCGGAAACCGGGTAACGTCTTCGGGCGCCTTGATCCAAGCGCCTTCGGGGTGGCGCCTGAGTGTGCCCAGGGCCGAACACGGCGCGTCCAATAGAATGCGATCGACGGGCGTTTCTGGTCGCCATTCTGTGGCATCGGCTTGGATGACCTCTACTTCGCCTTTGAACTTGGTGCGCCACAGGTTCTGTTTGAGCCGCTTAAGGCGCGGCTTTGATCGATCAATCGCGGTAACATTCGCCCCCGTTGCCGCCAGTTGCAACGTTTTGCCGCCCGGAGCGGCGCAAATATCTAAGACTTGCTCTCCAGCGGATGCGCCGAGCAAGCGCGCGGGCAAGGTCGCCGCCACATCTTGAACCCACCAGTCGCCATCTTCATAGCCAGGAAGGGCGTCAACGGCATTGGTTTCGATGCTCACTGAAACGTCCGCGACGGCCTCGCCGCCCAGTTTTTCAGCCAAAGCGGCAGGGTTGCCGTCTTTGGGCGTGAGATAGGTTTCCGGCTGCCGGGTTTGAGCTTCTGCCAATGCAGCTGCCGCTTTCGCGCCGAGGCCTTGGCTGATCATAGCGCGCAGCCATTCGGGCCAATTGGCTTCCATCGGGGCGGCGTCAAATCCTGATCGGTCAGCGACTACTTTTCGAAGAACGGCGTTTAGAAAGCCGGTCGCCCGCTGCGCGCGCGGCCACATCTTTGCAGCAGAGACCGTCTCACCGACGACCGCATGATCAGGTGTTTCCAGCAGCCAAGCTTGGGCCGCGCCAATTCTCAATAATGCGCGCGAGGGCGGTGGCGCGGTCTCTAGAGGGCGATCCAAGAAAGGCGCGAGGCCGAGATCGATCCGGCCAAGATGGCGTAAGGCGGCGCTGGTCATAGCGCGGGCAAAGCCGCGATCGGCGCCGCTTAATTGTTCGAAAGCATCTGTGGTGGCGAGCGCTTCATCCAAGGTTCGGCGCTCTTCCAGCACCATCATTAGGAGCTGCGCGGCGGCAAGGCGCGTTGTGGCGCCGCTCATGCGGGTTGGACTTTTAGATATGGCAAAAGGTCAATTATCCCCACGGGCCAGCGGCGCGGCGTGGCCGCACACTTGAAGGTTCTACGCCCATCTCTGCGGCGAGTCGCTGCAGCGCTTCAATCCGGTTTTGCGTGGCGGGATGGGTGGAGAACAGACTGTCCCCGCGCTTTCCGGCGAGCGGGTTCATAATATACATATGCGCCATGGCCGGGTTCTGCTCGGCCCGGCGATTGACGGTCGACCGCGCGCCGCGATCAATCTTTGCCAGTGCTGAGGCGAGCCAAAGCGGATTGCCGCAAATCTCTGCGCCGCGCTTATCGGCTTCATATTCACGCGACCGGCTAATTGCCATTTGAACGAGACCTGCCGCCATTGGGGCAAAGATCATAATCGCCAATCCGGTCAGCATGCCGCCCCGCTCGCGATTGGTGAAGAAGAGCGCAAAATTGGCCAGCATGCCGATCGCGCCTGCAATTGTGGCGGTGACGGTCATGGTCAGCGTGTCGCGATTTTGTACATGGGCAAGCTCATGCGCCATGACGCCGGCGGTTTCTTCTCGTGAAAGGATATTCAGAAGACCAGTGGTCGCAGCGACAGCCGCATTTTGCGGATCGCGCCCCGTCGCGAAGGCGTTGGGTTGCTGAGTGTCGATGATGTAAATCTTCGGTTCTGGCATGCCCGCCGATTGTGCCAGGGCTTTGGTGTCCTGAACGAAGGTGCGAATCACTGGGCTACGCTCATTGTCATCGACCTGCCGCGCGCCTTGCATGCGCAGGACGATTTTATCGGCATTCCAATAGGAAAACAGATTGAGACCGCCAGCAATTACAAAGGCGATCCCCATTCCCATAGGCCCCCCAACCAGATACCCAACCGCCATGAAAAGGGCAGTCAGTGCGGCGAGTAGCATAAAGGTTTTGGCTGTGCCCATTTGACATGGCTCCTTGCACGCGTGGATTGAAAGAATACGTTCTGTCTCGGAACATATATGGATTAGTTAACAAAGCGGGGAGTCTTGTTCATGTCAGATGAAAAATTCGTCACGAAGAAACAGATCAGCCCAGCGGCGGAGAGAGCGCTGGCTGAAGCAGAAGCCCGCCGCGCCGAACAAGAAGCCAAAGAAGCCGTTTTGGAGGATCAACGGTCCAGCGAAAAAGGCGGCCCTAAGGAAGAGCGCGTGCGCTATGGCGATTGGGAGAAGGCCGGTCGCGCGGTTGATTTTTAGCGATCTTTGGACCTACGGCGCGAATTTAGTCTCATAAAAACAATGTGGAACAAGATTCTTGGAGGTAGGCGTTGACTCCTAGCTTTTAATGTAATTAAGTAATTACATGATTACTAATGACGATATGGATCTGGTCTTCCACGCTTTGGCGCATCAAACGCGCCGACGCATTTTGGACTTGGTGCGCGACAAGCCCGGTCAAAGTGTCGGCGAGCTGGCCAAGGCTTTTGATGTCAGCCGCATCGCGATCATGAACCATTTGAAAGTCCTAGAAGAGGCGGGCCTTCTGGTCAGCCAAAAGGATGGGCGCTCGCGGCGTTTGTATCTGAACGCGATGCCGATCCAGGCCATCCATGAGCGTTGGATCGATCGCTTCAGCGCCGTTTGGGCGGATCGTCTCAGTTTTATCAAACAGGCGGCGGAACATGTCGCTCAAACCAATACAGTACCAAAAGAGGAGGGGGAAAATGACTGACCAGCCCAACTATGCCGAAAAATCGGTTCACCGCACTTTTATTGAGGCGCCGATCGAAACCGTTTGGTCGATCTTGGTCGCCACCGACAAGCCGCTGCCCTTTTTCTTTGGCAGCGTCTGCGACACAAAAGATGGATTAAAGCCGGGCGTGCAGATGCGGATGGTCCACCCCAATCGGAAAATCGCCATGGTGGTTGGGGAAGTGCTCGCCTTTGAGCCACCCCATCGCTACAGCCACACATTCAAAATGACCAATCTCAAAGACGATGCCTGCCAGGTTACTTATGAGTTGAGAGAGAAAGATGGCGGCACCGAATTTGATCTGATCATCGAGCGCGCCATCGAAGGCAGTGATTTGCACAAACAGATGATTGGCGGTCAGGTGTTTATCGCGAAAAATCTCAAATCACTCGCCGAGACAGGCAAGCCCGCCTTTAGCGGAAAGATGGTGACGCTGATGACCCCGGTCATGGCGGTGTTTGCCAAAAAAGAGCAGCGGATTGAACATTGGCCGCTGGAACGCGATCCGTCGGACCTCAAAATCGTGAAGGAGGCTTAGAGCATGGCAAAATCCCCTCAAGAGCTCGCCCAAACCATGATCGATAATATGCCGGACAAAACCGGTAAATCGCTCGAGGCCTGGCAGTCACTGGTGGCCAAGAGTGGTGCGGTGAAGCATGGCGAGATCATGAAACTGCTCAAGGGCGAATATGGCGTGACCCATGGCTTCGCCAACCTGATTGCGCAAAAATGTATCGGCAATTTGGATGTCGCGGATGAGGATCTCGTCGCCAATCAATATAAGGGCAAGGAAGCGCTGAAACCGCTCCACGATGCGATTGTTGCTTATGTTCAGTCCTTCGGCAGTGAGCTTGAGATCGCGCCTAAGAAAACGAGCGTCAGCCTGCGCCGTAAGAAGCAGTTCGCGCTGATTCAGCCGAGCACAAAAACGCGCATCGATCTCGGTCTCAATCTCAAAGGGGTCGAGCCACAAGACCGCCTCGAAGCGATGTCGGGCATGTGCACCCATAAGATAAAGCTCAGCGAGCCAAGCGACTTTGACGGCGAGGTAAAAGACTGGCTGAAAGAAGCGTTCGGTCGCGCCGGATAGGCGTTAGCCTTTAAGCGTCATCTGGCACAAAGGCGACCATACGCAGCGGGCCGCCGCTGCCGCCTTTGATTTTCATAGGCAGCGCAAAAACATGGGCACCGCGAGCAGGGATGCCATCCAAGGATGCGACATTTTCAAAGCCGGGAATGTTCTTATCGAACAGAGTTCGATGGACGAGGTAGCTCGCCGAATTAGCCATATCGAGACTTGGTGTGTCGAGGCCTACGGCGCGCACCGATCGCTGATTGGCGAGGAAGTCCGCAGCGTCTGGGGTCAAGCCAGGAAAATTGAGCTCGGCGACGCCGCCTGGGCCACGCCGGCCGGTGCCAAGATAAGCCTCTGCATCTGGCCAGAGCGCAGCAGAGCCCGTGTTAAAGAGCACGATCGGACGGTTTTCGATCTCACCATGCTCGGCTTCCCAAGCGGTGATGTCTTCGACGGTAATTCCGTACCCTCGATCATTTTCTGTCTTGGCTTTCACATCAATGACGATGGCTGGGCCGATGAGGGAACTGAGCGGGATCTCATCAGTGGTTTGCCCCTTGGCTTGGAAATGAATGGGCGCATCCAAATGTGTGCCGCCATGTTCTGAGCCTTGAAACGCATAGGCGCTGTAATAGTAGCCGCCTTCCGTCATGCCTTCCGAAACGGTCGAGAGAACGAACAGATCAGACGTGGGCCAATGCAGTGTGCGCTCATCAAATTCATGAGTCAGATCGACCCAAGTGCCGTTTGTGAAGTCCATGTTCTGAGCGGGTGCACCGCAGGCGGCGATCACCAGAGACGTTGCAATAATTGTGGGCAAGCGCATCGGTCTGATCCTTGAATGGCCCCTAAGCGTTCACTCAAGCAAAGACTCTTCTGCGGATCAAGTTTACCGGATGGCGCCCAGTCGATCAGTTCCGGGCGGACTGATTGCGCCGATTCGATGGACGGTCGCGGCGTTGGTCTTGGATCGCTTCTTCAATCCCGTCACGACGCTCTTGGGCGCGCGGGTGAGGGGCTTTTAGGTCAGAGACCAAAATGTCCGTGCTGTCTTTGCCAGCATAATCCGAAGCGAGATTGCTGATTACGGATGTGAACTCTTCTAAGTCCGCACGGCGATCAAGGTTCGGATCGAACCGGAACGGATTGGCGAGACTGTCATCGCGTGTGGGCAGGCTGGCCGCCCAGTCTTGCTGCTCAAGCGCGGTGAGGTACCCGTCTTGGTTCTTGTCTGCGCTGGCAAACGCGATCGGGATACCGGTTTCGATCTCGGACGGGCTGATGCGCTCATCATCATTCGTATCGAACGTAATCAGCAGACCAGCGCCTGGCTTCAAACGAGTCGCCTTAGCTTTTTGACGGAGACCTTCTGATCGGATCTCGCCTTGTCCAGGCAGCCGGACCAGCTCGTCTTCATCGACTTGCGCCTGAGCTGAAATGCACAGGCTCAAACAGGTGAGACTGACAAGTGATAGGGTACGGATCATAAATACTCCACGCGACGCTTACCGTCATATAGGGCCGTTCAAGATGAACACCGCATGACGATTCTGTCAGTTCAACGGCTATAGTTTGGCGATCCGTTGCAAGAAGGCAAGAGATTGCCAGTTTTTAATGGATGTCGGAAACGGGTTGACCGCGCTGTCGAGTCCCGCTCGAGAGATAGTCCTATAAGTTGAGTACCGTTTCTGAACCTCAAGGCCGCAAGACTTCGCGGTCCGATCCCACGGAGGAATATTATGGGTAAGCGTGACGATCTGATCGCCAAGTATGCGAAGGATCTTGAAGAGAAGTGCGAGATGAAGCCAGACATGAAATTGCTGACTGCGGTCACGATTGCTTGTGGCCCATCGATCTATAACAATGACTCATCAACGGTTTCAGCAACTCAGAAAAAAGAGCTTGAGACTGTGAAGAAGAGTTTCTTGATCAAGAAACTTGGTCTGAAAGATACACCGAAGCTGGATGAAGGCCTGGACGCAGTGATGGAAATCTATGGCCGTTCTGTGCGCAAAAAATACCGCGCCGTGGTCTACTATCTTCTGGTCAAGCATTTCCGCAAAGCGTCTTTGTTCAAATAGGCTTTGCTGCCCGGTATCGGCACATTCGAGGGGCTGCAGCGATTGCTGCAGCCCTTTCTTGTTGGGCGAGACGTGTAAATCCTTAACGCTCAAGCCATCTTCGTTAACCCGGACTTAACGCTAAGCTAGCATTCGGTTAACCAGTAGAGCTATGCGCCAGCGAGTGATTCGCCTTGGGGCTTCAGGAGGATGTCATGCAAATCACGGCAGACCAGATCCCGCTTATAATTGCGGTCGGCGCATTGGCGCTTGGATTGGCGTTCATCCTTTGGGCCTTGCGGACGTCTGATGGCGCGCGCGGGGCTGCGAAACGCTATAAAGATAAAGCCCATGATGCTGAATCTTCTGTGGCCGAGCTTAAATCAGTGCTGGGCGCACATCCTGGTGTCATCTTGGTTTGGCAAGGTGAAGACATTGATGTCGATGCTGACGAAATCACACCGCCTGAAATTCACGGCTCGCCGGTCGCGCTGGCCAGCCTGTTGCGCTTTACCGATGATGCAGTTTCAATTGATCCGGCGGTGCGAATTATTGAAGGGCTTGCAGATCTGGAAGCGCGCGACGCCAGCGGTATCGATACAACTTTGCGCTTGCGTTTGCGCGAGCTCGCCGAAGAAGGTCATCCGTTTTCGCTGACCATTATCGGACAGAATGGCCGCTTCCTCGAAGCGGATGGCCGGACCGCCGGCGCTCGAGTTGTCGTCTGGGTCACGGACTCGACGATTAAAGGCCTGGAAGAAAGCTCCGCCCGTGGCCGGCTTGAAGAGGCTCGCCAAGTGATCGCGCGTGATCCGACAGCCTTCTTGGATATGCTCGGCAAAGCGCCATTCCCAGCTTGGCGGATTTCGGGCGTTGGACGCCTGCAATGGGCAAACCCGGCCTATGTCGAAGCAGTCGACGGCGACAGCCTGGACCGCGTGCTTGAGCGTCAGGTCATGTTGGATGAGAAAGCCGTAGAACAGGTTCGCAAGACCCTGACCGAAGGCAAAGAGTTAGATGAGACACGCCACATCGCCATAGGCGGCGATCGGCGCGCCATGCGGATCTTGTCTTTCCCACTTTCAGGCGGCGTTGGCGCCATGGCGTTTGACGTCACTGAACAAGAGCGCGCGCGCGACGAGTTGGACAAACATGTTCAAGCGCATGACGAGACGCTGAACCATGTTGCCGATGCGGTGGCGATCTTTAGCGGCGAGCGCAAACTGACCTTCCACAATCGCGCCTTTGCGAAAATGTGGGATATGGATGAGGGCTTCCTGCTCGATATGCCGAGCCATGGCCAATTGCTCGATCGCTTGCGTGAGCGGCGTAAACTGCCAGCGCAATCTGAATATGCGAAATGGCGCGCCGAAGAGCTGTCTTACTATCTCGATATTAGCGGGATCGAAGAAGACGAATGGCACTTGCCGGACAATCGCACCTTAAAAGTAACGCGCCAGCGCCACCCTATGGGCGGATTGTTGATCCTGTTTAAGGACATTACCAGCGAACTCGATCTCCGGACCAAATATAACGCCATGATCAAAACCCAAGGCAAAACCCTCGACAGCTTGCATGAAGCCGTCGTTGTGTTTGGCACCGATGGGCGGTTGAAACTTTGGAATAGCGCTTTTGCTGAGCTTTGGGGCGTTGAAGAAGACTTGCTCAAGGATGAGCCGGACTATGATGATATCGCAGATTTCTGTGTGCCGCTCTTCCACGATCGAGCGACCTGGACCGCCATCAAAGGCCATATCACTGACCCAAGCGCCCGCCAGGAAACCACGGGCGAAATGAAACGCTCGGACGGGGCGATCCTGACCTATGTGACCAAGCCGCTGCCGGACGGGAACACGCTGATCGGATTCGCCGATGTATCCGCGCAGCGCTCTGTTGAGACCGCGCTTCGGGATCGTGCGGAAGCGTTTGAAACAGCTGACAGGCTCAAAACCGAGTTTGTTAAAAACGTCTCCTATCAACTTCGCTCGCCGCTGCAGACCATTCTTGGCTATGGTGAATTCCTTCAAATGGAGCGCATTGGCGATCTCAATGATGCGCAGCGCGACAAAGTGGATGCGATCTGTGAGGCGTCTAATCATTTGAATGATCTGATCGGCAATATTCTCGACCTGGCGATGATCGAAGCGGGGCGGATGGATCTCGATATCACCCAAGTCGACCTCAAGGCCTTGATCAAAGAAGCCGTGACCATCGGCGTCACCAATGCGGCTGATACCGAGGTTGAAGTGATCTCGAATATCGAAGACAGCCTGGGCAAAATCGAAGCCGATGAAAAGCGCATTCGGCAAGTGCTGTTCAATCTCATTTCCAACGCGCTGCGATTCACTGATCCGGGCGGACAAGTAACGATTTCGGCCGAACGAATGGGCGACACCGCTAAGCTGACCGTCAAAGACAATGGACGTGGCATTCCTGCTGAAGATCAAGCGACCCGTTTTGACAGCTTTACTTCAAGCGATCGACGCGGCGCCGGCCTCGGGCTGTCGCTGGTGAAACACTTTGTCCAGCTGCATGGCGGCAATGTCGGGATTAAGTCCCAGCCTGGCGGCGGCACGGAAGTTGTCTGCTGGATCCCGGTCGAAGCGACGCCAAAAGGCGGCTCTGGCTCACCAGAAAAATTGGCGGCTTAGGGCAAGCAACCCGGTGGGGTTTTGCTTCGGCAAATTTGCAGAAAGTCTGTTTCCAAATCGCACGTAATTTGTTGTAGCTAACGTAAATGCAGGGGACGCATTATGTCAGACAAATACGATCCGGTCGAACATTGGAATACCAGAGAGCATCCAAACACAGCGGCAAATCCTGGGATAGGTCAGGTCGAACTTGATTTCTTTGGACCCATGCTATCCGGAGCGAGTTCGCTGCTCGAGCTGGGACCGGGAGTCGGTCGTCTGTTTCCGCTCTACAAAGGCGTCGCAAAGATCGCGACGCTAGATTTGTCCACAAACTACAATGATCGCGCACGACAGGCCGCGGACTCCGCTGGAATCAGCGTTGATGCGAACTTCATTGAAGGACCTTTAGACAAGTTCCCGTTTGCAGACGGAGCATTTGAAATCGGGATCGCGTCTCATGTGCTGATGCATATCCCGTTCGAGAACATTGAGCATTCAATGTCAGAACTGGCGCGCTGCTGTAAGTCGGTGGCGGTGATAACGGTGCTTGAACGTCAATGGCCGCGCAAAGGCACGAGTTTCGATCCGAAATGGCATTGTTTCGCACACGATTATGAGGCGCTTTGCAAAGATCTCGGCTGCGATATGTCTGAAAAGACCATGTTTCGTGACGAGGAGAAGGTGTCATCTTTTGGCTTCTCCTTTGGTCGAGATCTGAATTCATAGTCACCGCGCTATGAGGCTGCAGGCTTGCCAAGCGCGGCTTGTCCGGCCAGTTTTGGTCTCCAGGTATTAGACCTGCGAGTACAAAGGGAGGCCAGAATGGCTATTGCACGCGTTACAGAAATTATCTCAGGGTCGAAGAAGAGCTTCGACGATGCGATCCAAAAAGGCATCGCTCGAGCGAACAAGACGCTCAACAATGTTGAAGGCGCCTGGATCAAGGATCAATCGGTCGTCCTCGATAAGGGCGAAATCAAAGAATATCGTGTGGTGATGAAGGTGACTTTCATCCTGAAATAGATACCGTGGAAATCAAACACCCCTGCTTCGGTTGAGGCGGGGGTTCGGCTATTTCCAAAAGTACTTATTCCATAGGCTCATGCAGAGAATCTTGAGCCGTTCTCGTTCTGCTTTCGGTGTCGGAGAGAACGTCAGGAGTTTCGCGTCATCCTCGACCGCGCAGCGGTCTGAGGATCCAACACGCGAGTTTGCATCACGCGGATAGGTTCCTTGATGGGCCCTCAGACAGCCTGCGGCTGTCGAGGGAGACGCGTGTGGCGACTATGTCTCCGATCAGCCTCATCCTGTGCGATGTCGAAGGACGAGGCGGGCTCACCGAATAACACATGGGAAGCCCGGCCCTTGATCCTTCGACCTCACTCATGATGAGGGCCTGACGGTGTTGTGCTCGCTCGGATAATTTCAGGGTGCTCCTTACATTGAGCGCAATCTCGCCAGCACACATCAAAAAGCCCCCGCTTCAGCTGAAGCGGGGGTTTTCGTGTCGCAAGCTTTACCGGATCTGGTGTCCGTTTGATTGATAGGTGGATGAGTTTCCAACCGCGGTGGCGGATCCGAAGACGCTGCCAGATTGACCAATGGTCGCGCTGCCCCGCGCGATCACTGATCCTGAATTGTATTGCTGGGTCTGTCCGTGCAGGGACGCGTCGCCGCAGATATTACACAGCGTCGCGGTTGCCGCATTGCCGATTGAAGTGGCGGTGACAATGCCGTCGCCATCATAGCTTGAGGTGCCGTTGAGGCTGGCCTCGCTATAGACCGAGCCAGTGTTGTTTTGGATGGCATAAAGCCCGGTATCAGAGCCAACATTTGAAATCTCAGCGGCATTGCCGACGCCATAGGCGCTTGAGCTGGCATAGCCTGACCACTCATCGAGGGTCACATAAGACTGGGCATCAATATCGGAGTCATTGCCTTGATAGAGCTCTGATCCGTCTCGGCCGAGCGTGGCATAGCCCCATTCATTGTGGACGGTGGCTGAGTTGCCGAATCCGGTGGTCGCGGTCAGCACATTGTGGCCATACCCCATATAGACATCGCTGGAGGCAGTAATCGTCTCGCCGGAAGCGGTTGTTTGGACGGCGCCATTATAATTTGTGCTGGTGGTTCCGGTCGAGGAAACCGCATTGCCGCCAGCTGTGGTTGCGAAACTCGCCGAGGTGCCATCGCAGCACATATCGACATCGGTTGTGGCTTCTACAGAGCCATTGCTTTCCTGGATTTGGAAGGCCGCGTTCGTGCCCCACTCATCGGTCGGCACAGAAACATTGGCGATGCCGGTTGTGGCCGTCGCAATATTGTTCGCGCGTTCAATATCGACCCGCGTATTGGCCGACACATCGCCGTTGGAAACTTGTTCTGCGCGATAGTAATTGTCACCCGACCAGGTGCCGCCAGTGGTTGAGTTGCCATAAGCGGTTGTCGTTGCCACAGCGAGCCCGGCCGTGCCGCCTAACACTTGGTTATCAGCGCGAACATCGCCTTCAAGCGTCTGTGTCGCGTCGAGATCGACTGTGCCTTGCATGACTAGGCCTGCCGCGGCATTGCCAACAGCGGTCGAGGTCGAGGTGGCTTCCCAAGCGGTTTCGGGAATCACCACTGTCATATCAGACCAGACATCGTTGAGCTGAACTTGGACAATCTCAACCGTTGCCGGTTGTCCTTCAGACAGGGCAGGCGGGGCGAGCAGCGCGACGCCGGCAAAACAGCCGAGCGCCAGCGTGTAGCGAAGCACCTTGACCGGTGGGGTTTCTCGTCGCGCAGCCATTAGCGGGCAGGCCCATCTGATTTGGCTTTGTAGCCGCTGTCACGGTTTTCATGCCATTTATTCGAAGACTGACGCGATCCGCCATTGTAATCTTCCAATTGCGCGCGGAACGGACGGTAGTCACCAGTGACGCTATTGGTTGAGATGACGCCGCGTGTCAGGGCGCAAACATCTGCGTTTGGCGCGCCATAAAGATTGGCCATCATTTCGAGCGAAGCGCGTTCGATGACTGAGCGAACCGCCAATTGAATAGGCTCCTGCGCGCGGCCACCAACGCCGACATCAAAGACATTGCCATTGGCAAAGTCGAAAATGCCGAATGAGAGCTCGCGTCCAATGATCTGCTTTTGATAAGAGATCACGTCGAACACTTCCAAAGTGTCGGTTTTGACCAGGCGAAGGTCGAGGCCGACATTGATGACGAACAGTTTCGCCCCGGCTGTCCCTTTCGGATCGGTCGCATCGGTGTCGCCAACAAAGGCTTCGCCACCAACAGAGCGGATATTATAGTTCAGCTCAGTGATGCCGCCGACCAGGTAGAAGTCTGATCCAGGGATTGATCCGGCGTGAATTTTATCAAACTCGCCCGGTGCATCACCGATTAGCTTATTGTTCTTATATTTGAGGTCGAGCTCGGCGACAGACGTGTCAAAGCGTTCGACCAGAACCGCGCCAGCTTTGGCAAGCGCAGACATCGCCATCAGAGAACCGCCCTGAGTGACCCGGCGACCGCCTTCAATATCGGCCTTGCCGGTATAATCGAGGATCCGTCCAACTGCGATGCGCGGGGCGCGAACACCAGACTGTCGTGCATAATGACCCATGCAGACCAAGCCATTTGAATAAGGGGTTGGGTTTGCGGTGACCGGTGAGCCGCCGATCGGCTGAGTATAATTGCCGCCTGGGCCTGCAACTGGAGAGATGCAGCCAGTGACAAGCATAGCCGAAGCGAGGACGGCGCCTGTAGTTTTACCGCCTGTGAGCGGAAGGATTTTCATGAGATTGATCATTCTAAGTCCAGTTCCCCGTTGAGCACGACGGTTTGGTCGCCATTATTGATCTGTGTCGAATCGATGATGATCGTATTGTTCGATCCGTTGGTGATGACATTCAGCTGATTGCCCACCGCGGTGCCTGTGCCGATCATGCCGGCGGCGCCATCGGTTTGACCCCAACCGGTATAAAGGCCGGTGCCGAGCCCAGATCCACCTTCAATCAAGCCATTAATGATGACGCGATTTCCGAGGCGGTCTCGTGTGTTTGCAGAAAAGGGGCGCGATTCGGCGCCATATCCGAACCCGTAAGGGCGTTCGAATTCTGAAACCGAACTGGCTTCTTGCGCCTGGGCCGGGAGGGCCGCGGCGAGGAGCGATCCACCTGCAAGGACGGCAAGGCCGCCAATGCAAAATGATCGGGTATGTTTCGGCGCTTTCATATTGGCATTCTTTCCCGCTAGTTCCATTTGCCGGGAAGGTTGCAACGGTCATGCCAATATTGGGGTATTCTGTTGCGCTATTCGCGCGTCAGGCGAAGTGTATTGCGGGCGATTCTCCCCGATTTGGGGCATTTGACCGGCTCAATGTATCGGTTTGAAACAAAACGCCGGATATTTTCGCGAACCGTGGAAGCTGTGCTATAGCCTTTATATATAATCACACACAGGGAGGTGGCGCATGCTGATCGATACGATTCTCAAGGATAAAGGAAATTCGGTTCAAACGATTTCCGATAAAGCGACATTGGCCGAGGCGGCGAATCTGCTCGACCAAAAGAGAATCGGTGCGATCGTGGCGGTAGATGATGCGGGTGATTTGAGCGGCGTGCTCTCTGAGCGCGATATTGTGCGCCGGTTTGCGCGCAATGGCGAAAAGACCGTATCGATGACGGTTTCCCAAGCGATGACCCGTGGTGTGATTACGGCCTCACCCGCAGAAGACGTTGATACATGTCTGGGGCGGATGACGGACAGACGGATTCGCCACTTGCCAGTCGTGGATGAGGGCGTTCTGAAAGGGATTATCTCGATCGGTGACCTGGTGAAGTATAAGATCGATGCCGTACTGGCGGAAGCAGAGGCCATGGAGGCCTAGATTCGCAGTGGCTAAAGGCCCTGCGAACAGGGTGTCTAAAAGGTTAATGCACGATCTGCAGAAATGTGCGTAACAGGCGAATTTTTTGCTTGCCAAAACCCCCGAACAGATTCTATATGGGGGCTTGCTTCGTGAATGCCTCAAATCTGTGGGGCCGGTTAAACGGCTCAACGGCTTTGCGTCGCCAAAATTAGAGAAAGTTGCGTTTGCAACCTTTTCTGCAGTTTTGGTGAAATACGGTGTTGACGGGGTGAGGTCAGGTCTGTAGAGACCGCGCTTCACGGAAATGCCTCTCTTATTCGGGGCCGGTCAAACGGCTCAGAGAGATTTTTCGGCTCAAAATCAGGGTTTTTCAGTCCGCTGAAATTGCTCTGCAGAAAGTCGAAAAAAGGGTGTTGACGCAAAATTCGGTGGCTGTATAAGCCGCCACTTCCGGTCGACGGGGCGCCATGCTCCAGACGCCAAATCGGGCTCCGGCCCAGCTGTTTGACATCGCAGGAATTAGGAAGAGAAACGCAGGCGGCATAGGCGACTTGCGGTCCTTTTAGGACCACATATGACTATGACGATTTGCGTTTCAAAAAAGAAATACCTTCACAAAAAATATCGGCTTCGGTCGATAGTGATTTGTGCAAGGGTTTCTCGTCAAAACGTAAACAAGCTTTATAGCTAGGCGTCGCTCCATTTTCCTGGAGCATATGACGCATCGTCAGAAGTCAATTCTCAACCTGAGAGTTTGATTCTGGCTCAGAACGAACGCTGGCGGCAGGCTTAACACATGCAAGTCGAACGATATAGTGGCAGACGGGTGAGTAACGCGTGGAAACGTGCCTTTCACTACGGAATAGCTTTTGGAAACGAAAGGTAATACCGTATACGCCCTCCGGGGGAAAGATTTATCGGTGAAAGATCGGTCCGCGTTAGATTAGCTAGTTGGTGAGGTAACGGCTCACCAAGGCTACGATCTATAGCTGGTCTGAGAGGATGATCAGCCACACTGGGACTGAGACACGGCCCAGACTCCTACGGGAGGCAGCAGTGGGGAATATTGCACAATGGGCGCAAGCCTGATGCAGCCATGCCGCGTGAATGATGAAGGCCTTAGGGTTGTAAAATTCTTTCGCTAGGGATGATAATGACAGTACCTAGTAAAGAAGCCCCGGCTAACTTCGTGCCAGCAGCCGCGGTAATACGAAGGGGGCTAGCGTTGTTCGGAATTACTGGGCGTAAAGCGCACGTAGGCGGACTTTTAAGTCAGATGTGAAATCCCAAGGCTCAACCTTGGAACTGCATTTGAAACTGGGAGTCTAGAGATCAGGAGAGGTCAGCGGAATACCGAGTGTAGAGGTGAAATTCGTAGATATTCGGTGGAACACCAGTGGCGAAGGCGGCTGACTGGACTGATACTGACGCTGAGGTGCGAAAGTGTGGGGAGCAAACAGGATTAGATACCCTGGTAGTCCACACCGTAAACGATGAGTGCTAGTTGTCTGCAGGCATGCCTGTAGGTGACGCAGCTAACGCATTAAGCACTCCGCCTGGGGAGTACGGCCGCAAGGTTAAAACTCAAAGAAATTGACGGGGGCCCGCACAAGCGGTGGAGCATGTGGTTTAATTCGAAGCAACGCGCAGAACCTTACCTACGCTTGACATGCCTGGACGACTCCGAGAGATCGGTTTCTCCCTTCGGGGCCAGTGCACAGGTGCTGCATGGCTGTCGTCAGCTCGTGTCGTGAGATGTTGGGTTAAGTCCCGCAACGAGCGCAACCCTCATCCTTAGTTGCCATCACGTTTGGGTGGGCACTCTAGGGAAACTGCCGGTGCTAAGCCGGAGGAAGGCGGGGATGACGTCAAGTCCTCATGGCCCTTACGCGTAGGGCTACACACGTGCTACAATGGCAGTGACAATGGGATAATCCCCAAAAGCTGTCTCAGTTCGGATTGTCGGCTGCAACTCGCCGGCATGAAGTTGGAATCGCTAGTAATCGTGGATCAGCATGCCACGGTGAATACGTTCCCGGGCCTTGTACACACCGCCCGTCACACCATGGGAGTTGGATCTACCCGAAGATTGTGAGCTAACTTCGGAGGCAGCAAGCCACGGTAGGTTCAGCGACTGGGGTGAAGTCGTAACAAGGTAGCCGTAGGGGAACCTGCGGCTGGATCACCTCCTTTCTAAGGATGTTTGTCATTTAGGCTCACGCCTTATGGCAACGTTCAAAGACAATCGTTGGCCCGAGCAATCGGTGACCAACAAAAACTATGCGGTTGTTTGTGCCGTCTTCGTTTCTCTTCCTTCATTTGCTGTTCCTCGCCGCTTGGCAGGGACATAGCCTGGTGCTACCGGGCAACCTAGTAATTGGGGCCGGTAGCTCAGGCGGTTAGAGCGCACGCCTGATAAGCGTGAGGTCGGAGGTTCAAGTCCTCCTCGGCCCACCACCCTTTTCGGGGCCTTAGCTCAGCTGGGAGAGCGCCTGATTTGCATTCAGGAGGTCAGCGGTTCGATCCCGCTAGGCTCCACCATTTCCTTGGTGGTTGGTTAGCGTCAAACCGCATAGCAAATGAAGAAAGTGTCTAAGTTTCCGGAGCTTGTCTCCGGGATGTTTGTAATCGTAAGGGAAGATTAATCCGCCTCGCTGTCATCGACAGCAAGCTCCTCACTAACCGGATGGAGTAACGAGGTGAGCCTGTCATAAAGGGTTAGTCTGTTAAAGAAACCAACAAAGTCTGATCGAAACCCATATGTATAGGGTTCGCGCCGTCTCGTACGGGGCGTTCACCTCTGCACATGAGTTTCAAAAATGAGATCAAGCGTCAAAAGGGCATCCGGGGGATGTCTTGGCGGTAAGAGGCGATGAAGGACGTGGCACTCTGCGATAAGCACGGGGGAGGCGAGAGCACCCTTTGATCCCGTGATTTCCGAATGGGGAAACCCATCTCCGAGATGTTTGACTATAATCCAACTCCGGTTGGGTGCTGGTCATACATTTCAATAGAGAGATATAATACACTGAATACATAGGTGTTATTAAGCGAACCCGGGGAATTGAAACATCTAAGTACCCGGAGGAAAGGACATCAATTGAGACTCCCTTAGTAGCGGCGAGCGAACGGGGACCAGGCCTGGTCTGAAATAAAGCAAAGCATCTGGAAAGTTGCGCCATAGTGGGTGATAGCCCCGTAGCTGTAAAATGAAGACCTTTTCGAGTAGGGCGGGACACGTGAAATCCTGTCTGAACATGGGGGGACCACCCTCCAAGCCTAAGTACTCCTTACCGACCGATAGTGAACTAGTACCGTGAGGGAAAGATGAAAAGTACCCCGATGAGGGGAGTGAAACAGTACCTGAAACCGGATGCTTACAAGCTGAGGGAGCTCTTCGGAGTGACCTCGTACCTTTTGTATAATGGGTCAACGACTTAGTGTTGCATGCAAGCTTAAACCGTTAGGTGTAGGCGTAGCGAAAGCGAGTCTGAATAGGGCGACTGAGTATGTAGCATTAGACCCGAAGGCAAGTGATCTAGGTATGGGCAGGGTGAAGGTGCAGTAACATGCACTGGAGGCCCGAACCGTTGCACGTTGAAAAGTGCTCGGATGACCTGTGCCTAGGGGTGAAAGGCCAATCAAACTTGCTGATAGCTGGTTCTCCGCGAAATCTATTTAGGTAGAGCGTCGATCGAATACTCTCGGGGGTAGAGCACTGACTGGGCTAGGGGTCCTCACCGGATTACCAAACCTTATCAAACTCCGAATACCGAGAAGTACTAATCGGCAGACACACGGCGGGTGCTAACGTCCGTCGTGGAGAGGGAAACAACCCTGACCACCAATTAAGGTCCCCAAATAATGGCTAAGTGTGAAAGGATGTGGGATTGCTTTGACAATGAGGAGGTTGGCTTAGAAGCAGCCATCCTTTAAAGAAAGCGTAACAGCTCACTCATCAAGCGATCCTGCGCCGAAAATGTAACGGGGCTAAAGCCATTTACCGAAATTGTGGGCTCGTAAGAGCGGTAGCGGAGCGTTCCGTAAGCCTGCGAAGGTGTGCTGTGAGGCATGCTGGAGGTATCGGAAGTGAGAATGTTGACATGAGTAGCGACAAAGCGGGTGAGAGACCCGCTCGCCGAAAATCCAAGGGTTCCTGCGTAAAGCTAATCTGCGCAGGGTTAGCCGGCCCCTAAGGCGAGGCCGAAAGGCGTAGCCGATGGGAACCACGTTAATATTCGTGGGCCTGGGAGTGTGTGACGGATTTCGAAAGTTGTCATCCCTTATCGGATTGGGGTGGCAGCCTGGAAGTCCCAGGAAATAGCCCTCCCGTATAGACCGTACCCTAAACCGACACAGGTGGATAGGTAGAGAATACCAAGGCGCTTGAGAGAACGATGCTGAAGGAACTCGGCAAATTACCTCCGTAACTTCGGGAGAAGGAGGCCTCACTCTAGGCAACTAGAACTGAGGGGCACAGACCAGGGGGTTGCGACTGTTTATCAAAAACACAGGGCTCTGCGAAGCCGCAAGGCGACGTATAGGGTCTGACGCCTGCCCGGTGCCGGAAGGTTAAAAGGAGATGTGAGAGCGTCGAATTGAAGCCCCGGTGAACGGCGGCCGTAACTATAACGGTCCTAAGGTAGCGAAATTCCTTGTCGGGTAAGTTCCGACCTGCACGAATGGCGTAACGACTTCCCCACTGTCTCCAGCATCGACTCAGCGAAATTGAAGTCCCCGTGAAGATGCGGGGTACCCGCGGTCAGACGGAAAGACCCCGTGAACCTTTACTGCAGCTTGGCTGTGGCACCGGAAATAATATGTGTAGGATAGGTGGGAGGCTTTGAAGCAGCGGCGCCAGTCGTTGTGGAGCCATCCTTGAAATACCACCCTTATTCTTTTCGTTGTCTAACCGCGTCCCTGGATGGGACCGGGACCCAGCCTGGCGGGCAGTTTGACTGGGGCGGTCGCCTCCTAAAGAGTAACGGAGGCGCGCGATGGTAAGCTCAAGCCGGTCGGACATCGGCTGTTGAGTGCAATGGCATAAGCTTGCCTGACTGTGAGGTCGACGGACCGAGCAGAGACGAAAGTCGGTCATAGTGATCCGGTGGTCCCGAGTGGAAGGGCCATCGCTCAACGGATAAAAGGTACTCCGGGGATAACAGGCTGATGATGCCCAAGAGTCCATATCGACGGCATCGTTTGGCACCTCGATGTCGGCTCATCACATCCTGGGGCTGAAGCAGGTCCCAAGGGTTCGGCTGTTCGCCGATTAAAGTGGTACGTGAGCTGGGTTCAGAACGTCGTGAGACAGTTTGGTCCCTATCTGCCGTGGGTGTTGGAAACTTGAGAGGATCTGTCCTTAGTACGAGAGGACCGGGATGGACATACCTCTGGTGGACCTGTTGTGGCGCCAGCCGCATTGCAGGGTAGCTATGTATGGACGGGATAACCGCTGAATGCATCTAAGCGGGAAACCCACCTCAAAACCAGGTTTCCCTTGAGAGCCGTTCTAGACTAGGACGTCGATAGGCCAGGTGTGGAAGCGCTGCGAGGCGTGGAGCTTACTGGTACTAATTGCTCGATTGGCTTGATCTTTAGAAACTCGTGTGTGGTGGTGAACGCCTCATGCGGACTAAGATCAGAAACATCCCAGAACATTAAATTAAATATCTGCGGTTTTTTACTTATTGGTTTCTTACATTGCTAGCTTTTGCCGACCCGGTGGTTATGGCAGGGGTTCCCCACCCGATCCCATCCCGAACTCGGCCGTTAAGTCCCCTAGCGCTGATGGTACTGCGTCTTAAGGCGCGGGAGAGTAAGTCGCTGCCGGGTCAGCTAAAGCTGGTGATGAAAAACAGACATCTTCCCTTATAGATTGCTCGACTGGTTCGGGCCCACCAGCTGCTTGGTGGACAAATCGAACCGGCCTTGTGCCGGTTTTTTCGTTTCTGGTAACCTCATAGGAGGGAGCCACTCTGACGCGGGATGGAGCAGCCCGGTAGCTCGTCAGGCTCATAACCTGAAGGTCGTAGGTTCAAATCCTACTCCCGCACCCAAATAAACCCCTGAAAAACTTCGGTTTTTCGGGGGTTTTTCTGTTTGGGGTTTTGATTTTTTGTAGTCGGAAAGGGTGGGAGCAGACATTAGACGACAGCGCCCCTGTTACCGCTCCGCCAGCGCAAGCTGGTACCCATGGCGGCTGGCTTAGGTTTTTGAGACTGGGCCCAGCCGTCGTGAATCCTGACTTTCGTCAGGAAAGCGGTGCGCGCACGGATCTTTCCGTAGGAGGCCCTCGTCCTTCGACTTCGCTGAGAATGAGGCTTAAAGAGAACCCCGCCTATCCCGGGCTTGACTCGGGATCTCCAGCGCCGGTCACGGATCTATCGCACGAGGTCCCAGATCAAGGCCGGGACAGTCGAGTTGGCGTGCATGCCCCTTTTACGTCGAGAGCGGGCATGTTCTCAGAGATCTATTTTTTCCCCAAGTAAGTCTCGGAAAATACTCGGTTTTTTAGTGGCTGTCCTTTGTCTGGTGTTTGGGATGCGCTGGGTGCAGGTTTTGGCGTTCTAGCGTCCGAACACGCGGAATTTTCTCGCCTATCCGCCGCTCGCGAAAAACGTTATCATATATCAATGACCGAGCTACCGAAACTCGGATTCGATCCTGCTGAGCATAGTTCAGACGACCGGCCGGAGGCTTGGGCGCGGTATATGAGCTATATGCACAAAGTGCAGCCGCTTCTCGTTCCGGAGCGGCCATTCGCGGCGCATGCGCAAAGCTGGGTGATTGAGCGACTGGTGTTCTCGCACGTCTTCTTCGATCCGCAGACCATGTGCTGCAAGCCGGGATCATCGACGGTTAAAGGCGCGCCGGATATTCTGTTTGGCTGGATTTATCGGCGTGGCGGAGCCCAGATTTGGCATGAGGGCGAGATGTTTGACATTGGTGACAATGTGTTTTGCCTGTTCGACTATTCGCGAGAGCTCTATTCGATCGCAGCGCAATCTGAAGTCTATAGCATCATGGTGCCGCATCGCCGGGTCGGATATGATCCATTGCGGCATCCAGCCCGTCTCATCTTGGACCTCGAATCGGCGGATGGCGCTTTAGTGGCGGGGGAGCTTGAGCGCGTTATTCGCGACGCTGACCAGATGACCCGTAAAGACGTGCCGCAAGAAGCCGACCGGTTTTCGGCCTTGTTAGCGACGCTACTAAACCGAAACGTGCGGCAGGCGGGTGAGGATCAGGCGCTAAAGCCGAAACTTCTGGAATATGTCGACGCGCACATATTCGACCAAGAGCTGTCCTTGACGGCTTTGATGGATGTGTTCGACGCGCCGCGCGGACAAATCTATGCCGCTTTAGATGTTGCTGGAAAATTGGATGACTATATCGCGCGTCGGCGGCTCGATTATGCGCTGCGCAGCCTGGCGTTCGGTGAGGCCAATCCGAAGCGGACTAAAGATGTCGCCGCCTATTGCGGATACACTTCCTTGGACGCGTTTGAGGCGGCCTTCTCTAGCCAATTCGGCTTACCGCCCAAAATCGCCCTCGGCGCCATCGCCCGCCCTGACCTCCGCCCAGAATTAGCCGAACCTGCAGACCTTTGGGAAACGTGGTGGGTGTGAGACGACTGGGCGAGCGCCGCTATCTGCGCGAGAGAATGTAATCCCACCAATAGTCTAACCCGAGGCGTTTATGCATGGCCCGTCTAAGCGCGGCTTGATCGAACAGAGGCGAAAATTCCTGGTGCCAGCGCTGCAGTAGCGCGGGCGTGAGCGCATCAGCGGTCCAGTCCTCTACGAAAGCCACGGGGAGACGCTGATAGGCTTTGTCCAGAGCGCTTCTTTTGATGATTGGGACTGCACCATGTAAAAGCGAGAGCCACGCCTTTGGCGAGGGGTCTAAGCCGCCGCCTTCGACACATAAGACGAAAGCATGTTGTTCGATTTGGTCTATGAAGGCCCGCTCGGAGACGTTTTCTTCAAGGCGCGTGCACCAATCGCTCCAATCATGGGCTGCAAGATCGGCGACCTTCCGCCGAGCCTCCCATTGGACGCCAGGGCGCACGCGGTGACCACACAGCGCTTTCAGCGGCCGGGCGGAAAGCGGCGGCGGTGTTGGGATCGCGACCATCTCACGAATATGCGGGTCTTCATTGAACACCATGCCCAAGGGCAGCGGGTGGAGTTTTGGATGGCTGGCGCTGTCCAGGTTCTCCGCCACCCAAGCGGTGAGCAAGGGATGGTTTATGATTGCCGCGACATCGACGCGATCCTGCTGCTCGAATGGCGCCATACGGGCATCGGTTTGGTTCGGGATGGTCGTGTCTTCAGAACCGCTAACGAGAATGAATGGGCCTGTGATTTGCGGCAGCACCGTTTCGACGAAGAATCGCAGGGCCACCCGTTGCCAACGAAAGGACAGGAACACGGTTTTTGGCGTTGTGCCGCCGCGCTGCTTGATGAGATGCGTCTGCGGAGCGGCCTTGTCTGACAATACGACCCAATCGCAACGCGCCGCGATCCCCGTCAGGCGGTATTGGTCCGCGCCGAGATCTTTGGGAAAAAGCCGGGTCGAGTGGATCCTGAGCATGACTTACAAGGCTGCTGCCTGCAGCGCTTGGTAAAGCTCAATCGCGCGCGGCGTGAGGGCCATATCCGGCCGGTCTTGATGTTTCATCCCAGCCTCAAAGAAAGTCTGTTCAGGCGCGTTATCGCCCAATCCTAAGGCGTCGATCATAGACTTGAAGCTTCGCTCCATGGTGGCTTGGTCGCCCACGAATTCGATCACCGGGATCTTATGGGCGTGGTGGAAGTCGAGCAGCCTCTGATTATAGGCGCACCAAATCTCTAGACATTTTTCCAGAGCAAACCCATTGCGCGTATGGATCGACATCGCAACTTCTGCGGGGTGACGGAAGATCCCAGCGCCCGCGAGATTTGGCAAAACCTCATACCACCCTTCGAGCGTCAACAGCGTGCGCGGGTCCTTAAAGGCCCACAGGGGCTGGCTCGATCGCGACTCAATAAACAGATCGCGCACCGCCTTATGCAAAGGCTGCCATTTGATTTCGTCGGGTGGGCTATGCCAAGCCCCGCCATTCTTCGCCATCAGGTCTTCTTGCATATACAGGATCGAGGGCGCTTCTTGCAGACCTTTTGGGTTATACTGGATGCCCTGATCGAGCACCTCGCCAAAATAAACGCCATGCGCACGCAAAGTCCCAGCCAGCGCGCTGGTGCCGCTGCGATGCATGCCAAGAATGATGATGGCGCGACCATGGCGTGAGGAATTCATTCGGAGTCTGCCCATAACGCGTAAGATGGGCTTCGCTATCCCGGCCGCTTTTGAATGTCTATCCAAAATGAGCAATCTATTCTTGTCGAAGCCCCCAGGCTTCCGTTACGATCGCGGTCTCGACTATTTAAATCCTCTCAAGAAGGGCTCATCATCCATGAGTAAGTACTACGACGCCGAACGGATCAAAGAGCTCGTCGCTTCTGATCGACATAGGGTTGTGATTGGGGGGCTATGGGAAGAACTCGGAACACTCCAACTAAACTGCCTGCAACATCTGGGTATGAAACCGTCAAGCTCGGTTTTGGATGTTGGCTGCGGGTCTCTGCGACTGGGGGCGAAGCTCGTCGACTTTCTAGATCCTGGACAATACTATGGCACAGATCTCAATCTGCCATTGCTTGATGCCGGATACGAGCGCGAATTGTCGGAGCAATTGAGAACCAAACTACCAAGAGAAAATTTGATTGAGCACGATGCGACCCAAGCTTTGCCGATTGAAATGTCGTTCGACTTCATAGTTGCCTTTTCGCTTTTCACTCATTTGCATCCAGATCAATGTTTGTCTGTCTTGCGGTCGATCTCTCAGTGTATGCATCCGCAATCCACCGTCATGGCGACCTTCTTTGTAACAGATCACAATCCGCACCTGCCATCAGAACAGTCCGCCGGTATTACCACTTATCCGGACAGAGACCCGTTTCATCTCAGTCAAGAGCAGATCACCTCATTGGGGGGGAAGGTTGGTTTGGTGCTCCGACCTATTGATGGCTTTAGTCATCCGCGCAACCAGCGCCTCTTTAAAATAAAGCAAAATTAGGATCGAATTGCATCCTTTCAAGCCGTCCGAATCACCACTGAATGTTGATGGAGCGTTCGCTCGCTATTGTTGTAACACGGCGAGAAACCAGACACTTATGATTAATTTCACGCGCAAAATCGCTTTTTGCAGCTCATGATTTTGAAACGCTTTGGCGTGGTTCAACTGCAACAAGTTGAATTGGTTAATAAAGCCCTCAAGAAATCCCCTAAGTGATTGTTTATTATGGTAATATCCAGATTTTTGGTCGTGGCAAATTCGCAATACCTGTCCTAAAAAGTTGCGGCCGTTTAATAATCAATCTCCAACCTGTTGACATCGCGGTCGCAGTGTTCTTTAGCAGTGGGTGCGGGCGTTTGCCCCGCGGTCTTTATCAGCGCGCAGTGCTGTGGGAGAGCGTAAAACTGAACGGAGAATTTACGTATGAGTATGAATAAACTTTTGGTCTCAGCTGCGTCGGCAGCTCTGATTGCGGGGAGCGCTGCAGCTCTGGAAGTTACACAAGGGGATGCAGATACACTTGCTGGCCTCACAGGCACTCAGATTGAGTCAGCCATTATTGTTGCGGAAGAAGCAAGCTTCGCAGCGACTGGTTCTGATGTTGGTATTTTTGAGCTTCGTGTTGATGCGACTGGTACATTTGCGGCGAGCGAAAACTATTTCGTGGACGTGACGGTATCTGGCGGAACTTTTTCTGCAGATCTGACCGGTGCTGAGGTAACTGACGGCGACGGCGGTTCAGGTATCACTGTTTCAGGTTCTTCTGTTCAAATCGCTGGTCAGGCGCAAACCGGCCAAGAAGGCGAGAATGCGGTCCGTTTCTTGGTTTCTAACGACAACGTCGTTGGTGACAATTTTGGTCTCGAACTGCCAATCATGTACAGCGGTTGCCCATCTGAGCTGAACTTCACAGTGTCTATTGAGACCACTGGCGGCGTTACTTTCGAAGAAGGTACTGTCTCGCTGGATGACGCGGCTATCACGTGTGGTAACGCATACATGGGCTCAATCGCAACAGACGTCCTCGCGGGTGCGAACGATTCATTCCTCGACTCAATCGAGTTCGAAGCGTTTGAAGCTGGTGTGACAACTTCTGCGACAGATGCAGGCGCTGACGGCACAACGACGGCAGGTCCAGCTGATACGGCTACAACTGCGACACTCGGTGTGTTGACCGTTGAGTTTAACCCAGGTGGTCTGACCCTACCGGGCGGCGCTTTTGTTACAGAATTGAACGATGGTGCAAATGCTCTGTCGACGATCACTGGTACAGCTACCGACGTGACTTCAGCGACATTTGACGTGAACGTTTCTGATCCAACCGGTCTAGACTCTGCAAACACTGAAGAAGGTGCTGACACCGATGCGTTCAGCGCAGGTGGAGCGGCATCTCTGACTGTGGCTGCAAACGTTGCAATGGCAGTGAATGATCTCATCGAGAACATTACAGTGTCAGTTCTGACCGGTGCTTCTTCAGCGCAAGTTCCTCAGCAAGACGTGACCACAAGCATGGGTCTTCTGAACTTTGCTGATGCAACACTCGTTGATGACGAGCCAATTGCAGACGCAACACTTGATGACCTGAACTATGAAGGTGAAACATGTGAAACCTTCGATTGGGTCGGTGACGCAACCAAGCCAACTGCCAACATTTGGCGCGTAACAGGTGCGGGTTCTGCGACTTCAGACGTGATTGTAACACTGTCTAACTCTTCTAACGGAGCTTCGTTCGACGGGTCTTACACCATGCAGTCTTATGACTTCAGCCAGCCTGAGGTTGTCATCACGAACGCTCATATCGGCGCAGCTGCTGGCGAATTTGGTCGAGCAGACATTCTGTTCAACTTCATCGGCGCAACAACCGCTCTTGATTGTGACCGTCTGATGAACTCTGATGCTGCGAACATCATCACAGCATTCGGCAACAACAACTCTACTGCTGGTGCATCTGTGGACGGTGACGACTAAGTCGGAAACTGTCTGAGACAGACACAAAATCTAAGAGGGCGCACGCTGTGCGCCCTCTTTTTTTTACCTGAGATTTGTTTAGGATCGACGCTATCAATACGAGGTCAATCGCGTGCAAAACGACATCGCATTTTCTACCAGTATATCAGGCACATTAGTCGAATGTGGATTGCTCTCGGAGACGCAGTTGGCGGAGGTCCAACGCTTTCAAACCAATATTGGTGGGAGTCTTCGCCAGGCGGTTATGAAGCTCGGGCTGCTGCGAGAGCAAGATCTATTAGATGTTTATCAACGGGTCCTATCGATCGAGTGTATCGAAACCTCTGCCACCCCAATTCCATCGCTCGATGATATCAAAAGGGGGATGCTTGCTCTAGATGTGAGCGACGGCTGGCTCAGTGCGCTTGATCTGGTGATCTGGATCGATGGAGATGATGCCGAAACACTGAATTTCATTCAGCGGGATCCGTTAGATACAAGCGGTGAAGAAAACATCCAGAAGTTTTGGAACGGAACCCTAAGACAGTTTCTCGCGACCAATCGCACGCTGGATGCTTTGTTTGCTCAATTGAGTGCAGATGCGGGCGCCCGGAACCTGCAGCAAGAGACCAGCACCGATGTCGCGCGGCTAAGGGAACTCGCGGAAGAAGCACCGGTCATCGATTTTGTGAACGGTTTGCTTTCCGACGCAGTCGATTTGCGCGCATCAGACGTGCATATTGAGCCCTCGGAAATCGATTTCATTACTCGCTTTCGAGTCGATGGCGTTCTCGCGCATCAAAGAATCAATCCAAGAGCACTTTTCGACTCCGTCGTCACGCGCATTAAAATTCTGTCGAACATGGATATTTCGGAGCGGCGCTTGCCGCAGGATGGACGACAGACGATTAGGGTGGCTGGTGAAGAAGTGGACCTGCGAGTTTCGTCCATTCCATCCACTTATGGCGAGAGTGTTGTACTCCGTCTTTTGCGTAAACAATCGTCACTGCCTGACCTGGAGGGGTTAGGAATTGGCGCAAAGCTGTTGAGCGAACTTGAGTCGCTTGTAAGATTGCCGAATGGAATTTTCCTCGTAACTGGTCCGACCGGGTCCGGTAAATCGACCACGCTCTATCGCGTGTTGGAGCTGCTCAATAATGGTGAAAACAAGATCATCACTATTGAGGATCCGGTTGAATATGAGATGGAGAATATCGGACAGATCCAAGTGCATTCAGAGATCGGCCTAACGTTTGCCGGCGGATTGCGGGCGATGCTTCGCCATGACCCGGATGTCATAATGGTTGGGGAAATTCGGGATCCAGAGACAGCTGAAGTCTCTGTTCAAGCTGCACTGACGGGCCATATGGTGTTTTCAACCTTGCACACCAACACAGCAGCGGGCGCAATTGAGCGCCTGCAAGACTTGGGAACAGAGCCGTTTTTGATCAAAGCCTCGCTGCGCGGGGTGCTCGGGCAGCGATTATTGCGTCGTTTGTGTGGTCATTGCTCGGTCCCCCAAGCCAATGGTGAAATGGTCTCCCACGCGATATCGCGATTGCACGCGGATGGCGTTTCGGCGGAGCAACGAAATTACCGGAAAGCCGTTGGATGCGAACACTGCGGGCACAGTGGATACAGCGGACGGGTGGGTGTGTTCGAGTTGTTGAACGCTCATTCGATGGTCAATAAGTTTCCGGAAAAATCACTGTCCGAGATCATGGACGAAAAAGCGCTACGATCAAATGGCTATGTGAGCATGGTCACGGATGGGATAGAGAAGTCGTCGCGTGGACTGACGTCGCTTGAAGAAATTGAGCGCGTTTTCGGACGCTGGTATAGTTGATGTCGCTGAAGAAGTTCTATGTCCATATTCAAATATAAAGGTGTCGCGTCTGACGGAACTCAGGTCTCGGGAAAAATCGAGGCCGTAGAGGAGCGAGAAGCGCTTCGGCTGCTTCAATCCCGCCAGATTCGTGCGTTTGAGGTCTCTAAGGTCAGAGACGCGAAATCAGACCTGAAATCAGGCAAGCCGTCGAGCAATGACTACTACCAGTTGCTTAAGCAGTTTTCGGTTCTGGTCGATGCTGAAGTCTCCGTCTTGGAAGGACTCCAGAGCCTCAAAGGGGCGACCAAGCACAAGCATATCTCAGATCAGCTTGATTCTGTTTCACAGAAATTGAGGGCTGGTATCACCTTGGGAGATGCGATGGCAACCGAGATGCCGGAATTTCCGCCTCTCGTTTTCAACCTGGTTAAACTGGGAGAAAAAACAGGACGTCTGGGGAGTGTGATGTCGCTCTTGGCCGATCAGCTCTCTCTACAGGAAAAAATGAAGAAAGAGCTCAGAGACGCATTGACCTATCCAACTTTCCTTTTGATCGTTGGAGTGATTGCCGTCGTCTTCATGTTTTACGTTGTTGTCCCGCGTTTCTCTTCAATGATTGGGGACTCACGCGAGAGTTTACCTATGATCGCTGACGTCGTGTTTTCGATCAGCGAATTTATGGTCGGCAACTCTTTATTGCTGTTCGGAGTATTGGGGGGCGTTGCGGCCATTGTTCTGATGGCTTGGCGGTCAAGCTCGGTTCGGAGCGTATTCCTGCGGCTTGGATATCGAGTCCCGGTGCTCGGACCGCTAATGCATACCGCAGATATGTCGAATTGGACCCGAACAATTGGCATTTCGGTGGATGCCAGATCCCATCTCTTGGACGCCGTGCACTTAGCCAATCAATCCGTACGGGATCCGGCTATGAAATCTGAATTTCAAAGCGTAACCCGTGATTTGCGCTCGGGATTGGCTTTGGACGAGGCGTTGAAGAAAGTCGAAGGGATCGACTCGCTTGTCCTTAGCCTCGTTTCTACCGGCGTTAAGTCGGGTCGCCTTGCAGAAATGCTCTTGATTGCGACAAACACGCTGGATGAAGAAGTGAATTCCAAGTCCAGTCGATTAGGAAAGCTGGCCGAGCCGATTGCCATCCTGGTGATTTCGCTAATCGTTGGCACCGTGGTCATCGCCTTGGTCACGTCGATGACAAGCCTGTACGACGTATCCCTTTAAGTTTGGCGTTTGTGTCAGTAGATTATCGCCAGCCGGTCGAGTGAAGGTAGCGTGTGGACAGCAAGCGTTGCTCATGAGTCAGCTCCACCTGAACACGATATAGACCGATCCGACGTTGGTTTAATATGATTTCAGCGTCAGGTGCCATGAGCTCAGAGGTCCATTTGAGCGATCCATCTCCAAATGAATATTCTCCGGTCGGGCGAACCGCAAAGTTGACAGACTTTAGATAGGTGAGGGCTTGTTGTTCAAGTCTGGCGGTCGTCTCGGCTTCGTTAACAATTACCGACCCACGTTGAGCGTTCATTTGCACTTGAGCGATCGGTAGCAAGGCAATCGAGAACAGTAGCAAAGCCGCAATGACTTCAATCGTGCTCATCCCATATTGATCTCGTTGAGACGTAGAAAGCTTGAGCACGCCGAGACAACAAGGGGTCTTAAAAGTCGTCTTTTGCCTGTACTTTGCCATGGATTATGGTCTCGTCACTTTGAAGAGAGTTTTCGGGTAATTCCCGTGGTTCCGGCGTCACGTGCATGGGAGCTGGTGGTTTTGTGAATGTCTTGGAACCAGCGAACGATTTCAAATACGCGTCATTCACTCGGTCCGATAATGCATTGACTGCGTTTGCTCGGTCCTCTCTCGAGTTGAGAATGTACGGTGTGATCATCACCATCAGAACTGTTTGAGAATTGTTGAGCGTTTCCGTACTGAAGGCTCGCCCCAAGCCAGGAATATCTTTCAAGAGTGGCACACCGCTAATGCCCCGGCTATATCTGTTCTCAATCAACCCACCCAAAATTGCCGACTGACCATCCTGCAAAGTTAGCTCCGTTTGGAGGCTTCTGTTCGATATCAACGGAGAGGGTATTGACTGGTTTTCATTGTCTTCGGCCGAGGAGACTTCCTGACTGATTGTTAGATCGATCCGATCCTCCGATAGGACCAAAGGCGTGATATCGAGTAAGATACCGGTTTCGCGATATTGAACCGTTTGTAGAATATCCGTGGAGCCTTGCGACTGTGAGTCGCCGGCCGATTGCGAAACAATGAGCGGCACGTCGGTACCCACTTGAATGCTTGCACTTGAGCCGGATTTCGTAACGATTCTCGGTGTAGAGAGGACATTCACATCATTGTTAGACGCAAAGGCGCTGAAGTCTAAGATGTAGTCGCCACTGCGAGCGCGACCGGAGAATCCGCCGGAGGCAAGACCTAATCCCCCAAGCGTTCCCGCATTGACGGCGAAGCCGCGCGAACCGATTTGATTGAAAATAAACTCAACACCCGACCGGGTTTGGTCTGTAAGTGTCACCTCAGCGATGGTGACCTCGATCAGAACTTCGGACGCTGGAACATCAATTCGGTTTAAGAGCCTAATCGTATCGGCGTATTCATCATTCGTCGCTTGAAATATGATCCGATTGCCTTGCAAATCGACGACATAGTTTCCGGTGTTCGCGATATTATTCGGACCACCGCTCGCTTGTGTTGGAGCCTCCAATCCCGCTGCGAGTTGTGCAGGATCGCTACTCGCTTGACCCAATTTTGCGACACTGTCTAAGACCCCGACAAGATCTTCCGCTTTATAGTGTTTTGCCTTGTATACTCGTGTGGTCCGCAGATCGTCCGGGGACGCATCGGAGTCCAGCATTCGGATCGTATCGATAGCGAGTTCCAGGAAATCAGGCCGGCGCGCAAAAATATAGACTTGCTGCGTGTAATCCAGAGTCTTGAGGTTTACCGATGCGGTGACCCCGCGCTGGCTGGATACCGATAAGCCATTTAAAATTAGCAATTCTTCTAGAGCTTTGCCTAATTCTTCAGCGCTCCAGTTTCGCGCCGTGTAAACCGCGTAATCGGTATCTGCATAATCTAGCTCATCCATTTCCTCGATGATCTTGAGTGCTTCAGACGTCTGCTGTGGTAGCCCTGCAATCGTTAGCGAATTGGAGGCCCTGTTCACGCGAACTGTCAGGTCGTTGGAGTCTGGAAAAGCGTCCTTGAGGATTTGTGCCATATCGTTCAGATCGCGGGCATAAATTTCCACGTACTGAACGATCGGTTGCAATCCTGCTGGGACTGAGCTTCTGGCGCGCGATGGGATAAACCGAGGGGAGGAGTCACGAAGATCTTCATCCGCAAAAATCTTGACCTCATCCTCTTCAACCGCAACACTAATTGCATGCAGGCTTAGTGTGTTGACGGCAGTATCGTAGAGATCGCGCGGTGACATTTCCGAAGGGGTGCGTAGGTTTACAATACCGGGATTGCTATCGACGCCAGGACCCAATGTGTAACCTGTTCCAAGAATATCGCCGAACACAACATCGATGAATTCCGGAATTGATTGGCTAGCGCTTAGCGCCATTTGAAGATCACCGGTTGGGAGAGGCGGATAGCTTTGTGTGGATACTCTCTCGACGGGTTGACGTGTCCCGATTCTTGGAACTGTACCGAATCTTAGTTCTTCGCCCGCTGTGTTTTCTTCAGAAACACCCAGTTCTGCAGACTGTACGGCACTTGGATTTGCCGTGCTGGCCACGTTTACTTGCGTTTGGGGGCGCACCTGAGGAATCTCCGAGGCTTCAAGACCGTCAGAATTGCTACTCGTCGCGCAGGCGCTGAGCGTTAGTGCGAACAAACTCACATATGCGTAGTGGGACCGTTTCATAGTTGCGAATCTTCCGAGTTTGCATCCGGTAAGCGGTCGAAAATATAGATTCGACGCGATTCCGTTTCGTTAGTGAGTTGAACCGAAGCAGGGCCGATATCAGAAACGACCCAGCCATGGATATCGTCATTTTCTTCGACAATAATTCGCTGCTCGCCAGTGCCGAAATATGCGGCCCACCGCCCATTCAAAGAACGCGTTAGCCTCAGCGTAGGCACGGCGGCAGCTTCAGCGCCAGCAATATCGATTGCCTGGGTGACGCTTGGGTCGTCGACGACAACGGGTACGTAGAAACCCGATCGAGTGAGTTTTTGCATGGCATCATTGAGATCAGAACCTCTATTGAGCTCAACTCGATCCGCGATATTCGTTACCGACGTTCCGGCAAGCGCTTCCGAATTTATAGGACGCGCAGCATGAAGTAGAACCCAAGCAGATAGGGCTAGGATCCCTAACCATACTTGCTTTGTATGTAATGCGGTCAACAGCGAATACATAATCTACCCTACAGCTCGGAGAAACCCAGAACATTTACCTGAAACAATCCGGAGTTCGTCCATCTGATATAGTCGATTTTAGCAGCGACTTCCATTTCTGATAGCCGTTGATAGCAGAGAGCGAAAACGCCATCCGCGTCTCTCGCTCTGACGGCGGCTTCATAAACAGAAAGGCCTGGAAGTTCCGGGTCTTCGGAAACAGATATAGCGATTGAGACGCGTTCCATTCCGCACTCCTGAAGCGTCTGTCTGATATGCTGCTGAAACAAAGCCGAATTAAGGCCTTCTGTTTCTTCGCGCAGAGTCTTGGAGGCGAGAGTCTCTAACATCTGTGCGAGAACAACATTCTCGCTCACCTGATTTTGCTCGCTAGATAGGAGTTGCATCTGCGAGAGTTCTGATTTTTGATCTATGATTCGGCTTTCAAGAGCCTGATTAGCTCGCGAGACTGCATCGAAGATCCAAAAGCAGATGAGTAAGAACAAAGCCGCCAGTGCAGCGCCAAGCATTGGCGTGAGTTGTTCTTCGAAATAGAGCCGCAGTCTATTCATTGCTTATTCCTCGGCTTCCTCTGCGCTGTTCCGGAAACGCGCAATCCAAAAATTAGCCCGCCGGTCGGCTTCAACTGATGCTGCGTCAAGCTTTGGGTTCTCTTCTAATATTCTGACCAATTCGGTCTCGCTGAAATCGGCTTTTGTTGAGAACCCCACATCCCAAAGCCCGTCTCCGAATGAAACTCTGTGGATCTCGCCGCCGGCGTCTTGGATCGTTGATATGCCTTCGGAAAACGGGATAAATGAAGGTTCGATGTCTACAGCGTCTGCCAACACACCTATCGAGGCGGACAACTCGCTGCGTTCTCTAATTTGGTCTATACGCTCGTCAAATTGCGCCGACATCCCGCTTAGTTCGGATCCAAGAAAGGAAGATTGGGCGCTGAGATTCGCCCACCTAAATACCGGATACAGTGTGACGAGTGTCGCGATTAGTATGCCAATTGATACTAGCCGCGGAACATCAACCATCCGAAATGCTTCGCGGTAGCCGATCTGGTTTTTTGGGGGGGGGCCTCGCCGAAAAGACTTGATTGCGATTGCTTCTGGAATCGGACCTGACTTTGCACCAAATTGCTCGGCATTCAGGGTAAACCGTAACCAGTCGTTTTCGGTTGGCATATTTGGCCACCATCGACTGAGAAGGATTTCATCCCCGCCGCAGTACATCCCTTCAAAGCCGTCTGAGCATTGGATGACGTGGAATCCGTCTGACAACCCTTTGTAAAATGCGCTTTCTGGAACGCAAAGCAGGCTTTTCTCACCGGATTGATCTTCGACTAAATCCGCGTTCCAGCTCCAAATCGCCGTGCCCTGGTCTAACGCTTGAAGAAATACTCCGGGGCGATCATAGGGCGATTTCTCGATCGCGTGTAGGTATGCGCGCTTGAGTTGATTCTGCCGGGTTAGTCCGGCATCGTTTTTTATTCGCTCGTGTGAGCAGATCGCACGAGACAGCACGATGCGCTTCCCGGTGAGCCATTGAGACAGAACACCGCCCAGAGATCCAGAGAGTTGTCCTTCTCGATCCAAGTAAATGAGGGAGGGTGAGAAAATCATAATACTCTACAATCCGGCGGTATCCACCTTATTCCTCTTCGGCGACAGCGCCTTCAAATCTTTGGGTGATCCGAAATGGGCTTAGGTTTGGGTCCAAGGAGTGATGTAGCTCAAAAAACCGCTGTGTCCCAGTGCTTTGATCATGGAGCCAGACGTGAAACCTTGACCCGCCTGGTCCGGATGCAAGCAGAGGATCATAAAATCCCTCGCGCTGTTGAACACGTTCCCAGTCGGAAATAAGTGCGGCGTCGCTGGATCCGAAGGCCCGGACGCCCATTTCGTCACGTAAACTGTCTGGCGTGAGTTTGATGTTCGGAAGCGAACCAGATCCGAAAGTCAGATATTTAGCGAGCGCTACCGGAGCATCGCACAGCTCAAATGATCCCCATGTTTCAAGACCGCAAAGATCGGCGATCCCAGTGAGTCCAGTAACAGTGTTGGTGCGATATCCCTCATCCCCAACGATCCTTAGCGCTTGGAAATCCGATATTCGCGATCGAATTTCTTCCAATGCACGTCGCCTTTTTGAGGGTGGAATGTCCATGGAGCGGAGCGCGAAGCTCAGATAGCTCTCGCTAGGATAGTTTATATCAAGCAACCCTCTGGTGTCTTGAACGGTTACTTCGTATCGATCGTTTTCTAGATCTTCGTTTTCGTAAAGGCTCTGCCATTCCATCGGGGTGGATCGTTTGTCCCAGGGCCCTGAAAGTTCGATGAGCGTCGCCGTGCGACCGGATATCGCTTGACCGTCAAACTGAGCGTTCACGACGGCACGCTCAAGCACGGATCTCCATACGACCTGTTGCTCTAAATTGTGCATCGACCATTCAAAGTCGATCACGTCCTTTTGCAGCTGCGCCCGTGCTGTCGCCGTCTGGAGTGATTGAGACAGAGTCGCTGCAGTTAGGGCGAGGAGCGCGATGACAACGAGGCATAAAGGCATGACGAAGCCATTCTGATCGCGAGCATATTCGGAATTAACGGTGCTTCGTAACAAACAATCTTCTCGTTTCTGGAATTGGGCCTGTGGC
This sequence comes from Hyphomonas sp. ske169, assembly GCF_056850855.1. Classification (NCBI taxonomy): domain Bacteria; kingdom Pseudomonadati; phylum Pseudomonadota; class Alphaproteobacteria; order Hyphomonadales; family Hyphomonadaceae; genus Hyphomonas; species Hyphomonas sp. ske169. The sequence continues at coordinate 2,688,161 of NZ_CP096146.1, forward strand.
GGCAAATTGTAATACTATCGCACTCGGTGGAATCGGCTCATCCAACAATGCGGCAGGCGTGGGCTGCGAATCTTCGACTGGCCACGTTTCCTGATCTTCGCCACCAATGTTTTGGTATGTAATCGATAGTTTTGTCTCTGTCGCGAACCATGGGATCTCTTGCTCGTTGTACTTCAACCAGACGACTGAACCCAAATCAGTGCTTTCGATTTCTAACTCGAAGGCTCGCATGCCGCCAAACCCATCGAAAATATCGTAGAAACACCCACTGAAGCCGTCCTTATCTCCGCTGAGTTCGCAAGTTCCTTCGATTTCCGGGTGGGGCACGGTCTCCAACGCTCCGGCAAATGCCTCAAATTGTTGTTCGAAGAAGAAGCGTTTTGATGCTCGTTCGTCTGCATCAGAGAATTCTTGAAACGATCTTTGAGACATCACCAGGATTGACATCATGCTGACGAGGAGCGTGCTCGCGATCATTATGACCGCTAATACTTCGACAAGTGAAAAGCCTTGCTGGACTGACTCGTTCTGTTCTGAAGGGGAGCGAATAATCATGCCAGGGGCGTCAAGCTGCAGGTGATCGGCGAAACACTGTAGCGCTTTATTCTGCCGGCATACTCAATTGCGAGCTGTCCTTCATTGCAGGCGCCACGAGAAACAACCTTCAATTCCGAGTCGAGAAGCACGAATCCTGTTAGTTCTGGATGTCTCTCACCGAGAAAATTTATGAGGGAAATCGAGCGCCTTTCGTGGACATTCGCTATTCGAGCGGCGGAGATTGCATTTTCTACTGCTGACTCAATGGAGTTAAATCGTCGCTCTTCAACGATAGGTGTCAAATTGACGACCACCGTCGACGCTAATAGTCCCAGGATCGCCAGCGCTGCAAGCGTTTCAATTAGGCTGAAACCGCCTTGGTTTGATTGGCTGCTAACCATAAATGTCGGCGTTGAGGCCTTCGCCGCCTGGCTCATTATCCGCCCCGAGTGAATAAACTCGAATGGAAGAGGTTCGACCGTTTACTTCCGTTGGCGGCTCATAGTGAAATGCGTTTCCCCAAGCATCAACCGGAAGCGCTTCTTCATCAAGGATTTTCTCGCCAACCGGTGGGTCGATTAGGACTTTTAACCCAACTGTCTTGTCCGGATAACTTCCAGATTGGAGCCGGTAAATCGCGAGCGCATCTTTTAAGTTCTTGGCTTGAGTTTTGGTGCTCACAACCTTTGATTGGTCTACGTGTCCAAGGAACCGCGGTCCGACAATTGCCATCAGGGCTGAGATAATCGCAAGCACGACCAAGATCTCTAGCAATGAGTATCCTGATTGTGTTGGTTTGACCTGTTGTTTCCGATCAGCCCCCGCAACGAGGCGAAATAAGGCGGTTAAAAAAGGCACTTGCACGGAGGTCTCCCTGTTAGGCTTAGGCGTTTCATGTTTTGCGCGGATTACACTGTCTCTCGAAGTCTTCCCATGCGCTAGTTAGGTTATCCCAAATATCTTGGCAGCACTTTGGCACGGGTGTTTCGACGCTGCTGTGATGTGTCAGGTCCTGGGTGTAAAACTCGGTCGCTTCGTTAGGATTCAAATTTAATCGGCGCGAAATGTCACGTATTTGATCTGAGTAGAGTTTTACATCTATTCCATATCGAATCAACTGAAACCGATTAGCACGATGCAGCTCCAACAATTGCGTGTTGTATATCTTCCATAGCTGCAGCGAATTTTCGCGATTCATCGTTTTCCCAGTCCTCGCCGCACGGCTTTCGAGGCTTTTTGCAACGTCTACCGGATGTCTAAAAGTGCCAATAAAATTGCAATCGAAGTTTTGTTGCCAGCTATTGGCGAAAAACATTGATCTAGGGTCTTTGACGCCCCAATGATTTGATGTGTCGATAGCGTCCACATGCTGCCGCAAGCGGCGTAAGTGGTCGCAGGTGATTGGAATTTGCTGCTCGGGTGGATTGTCCCAAGATCGCCCGTGGAGACTTAGGATCTCGTCATGAACATCGCGAATTGGCTCATGCTCTCGGTTTCCCTTCCTGTTGAAGGGCGCGTAAGTATTGACTGCGCCGAGTCTCATTCCACCAGCTTCCAAACACCCTGCTAAACAGGATGTGCCGGACCGGTGCATGCCAAGGATCAGAAAACCTGCCATTTTTAATTTCTAGGCCAATCTAACTGGTATCAACATTGTGTTCGCCGCTCTAATAGCTCGCGACGCGGCACTCTGCCAACTCTTGAGGTGCCGTAAAAGAGGCTTCACAGTGATCAGCATCTTGATTTGAGTAACGGAACAGAGTTGTTGCGACTTGCGGAACGAAAATGAACGATTGCAAGTTGTGGCCGCGGCGCGCAAATGATGTAGGTCCAATGATATCAAATCTTGCTAAATTGAGGCGATCGCTAGCCGCTCGCGCGGGGGGAAGCACTGCCAGACCTGCAGTGCCCAAGATCAGTATTATCATCATCTCTTATAATATGGCGCGGGAAGTACCGCGTACGGTGACGTCATTCTTGCCGCCTTATCAGACCGGTATATCAGAGAGCGATGTCGAGATCATCGTGATGGAGAATGGCTCTCCGCGGCCTGTGTCGGAACAGATCCACAAGAGTTGGCCGGCCAATGTTCGCTATCATTTTGTCGAAAACGCGCATCCCTCGCCGGCGCGCGCGCTGAATGAAGGGATCGCGCTGTCGACCGCGCCTTTGGTTTGCCCGGTGATTGATGGCGCCCGGATGGCGAGCCCTGGTCTATTGAAATGGGGGCTTGAGGCCGCGGCCCAAAGCCCGCGCGCCTTTGCGTCTACGGCTGGGTTCCATTTGGGCGATAAATTGCAGCAAATCGCCGTCGAAGAAGGCTATTGCCAAGAGGTCGAAGACGAGTTGCTAAAATCCATCAATTGGCCCGAAAATGGGTATCGGTTGTTCGAGATTTGTGCGCTTGCGGGCTCGTCTCGATATGGGTGGTTTGGATATTTGAATGAATCCAATGCGCCGATCCTGCCGCGGAGCCTGTATGATGAGCTTGGCGGGTATGATGAAGCGTTCGATATTCCCGGCGGCGGCCTGGTCAATCTCGACTTTCTGAACCGGTTATTGCGCTTGCCGGACACCCGCTATTATTCGATCCTGGGGGAAGGCACATTTCACCAGTTCCACCACGGCGTCACGACCTCGCGGCGGGTGATTAAGCCTGAAGCGGATGGGATAACGACATGGGAAAAATATACCGCGCAGTATCGCAAAATTCGCGGGGAGGACTATCGCCCGCCGAACCGAAAGCCGATTCTATTCGGTCAATTGCCAGGCGAAGCCAATCAGATCGCCGCTTTGGGGCTGGATAATCTCATCCAAGGTCGATGAAGACGGCTTAAAACAGCCCTTCGGCACAGACTCGGTTTCGGCCAAGTGATTTGGCTTTGTTTAGCGCGGTATCGGCCGCTGTGACGAGATCTTCCACTGTGCGGCGGGGTTTGAACGGCGCGATGCCGAACGAGGCCGTCGCCTCGATCTGAGCCGCATGAGACTGGGAAGTTGAAGCGCGGACCTGTTCAAACTGGTGTTTGACGGCGACCATCAGATTATAGGCCGACATGACATCAATATTTGGTAGGATGATCGCGAACTCGTCGCCGCCATAACGAGCCACGAGATCTTGGCCTTTTGTATTTTCAAACAGGATCGACGCGAACTTTTTCAGCACTTCATCGCCGGCTTGGTGGCCGAGATTGTCATTTACCGACTTGAACTCATCGAGATCTGCAAGCACCAGGCAGAAGCGCGATCCAGTGGCATTGGCTTCTTCAGTTTGGCTCTGCATCCGGTTCTCGAAGGCGCGGCGATTGGCGACGGATGTAAGGGGGTCGAGCAAGCTCTGACGGCGAGCCTGTTCGAGCTCGTCATTGAGCTTTTGCACTTTTTCCTGTGACTTGCGCAGCCCATCAGTTAGCCGGGTTGAAACAACGGCCATTTTTTGGCTTTCCGAGATCAATTGGTCGAGCAGGGATTTGAAATCCTGCTCATCTGCTTGATCTGTCGGCGCTTCGGCCAAATCATCCAGGGTCGTCCGAAAATGGGCATTCTGCGTCATGCCAGCTTTTAGAAGCTTCGAGACGTCTTGAATGCTGCTTTCGATTTCTTTGCCTATCGCTTCATTCTTATCCACCGATTGGTTCGGGCTGACATGTTCGCGATAAAGTTCGTTTAGCTCATAGTCATCAAGGGCGCCGCCGCTGGCCAAAATCCGGTCGACAGACAATCTGAGTTCGGCCGGATTGCGCGAGACATAGGCGTACCAAACGGCGTAAGCGGTTGGATCAGGCGGGGTGCCGTGTTTTTGAATCTCGTCGAATGCGGCCTTGCAATGCTTAAAAATAAGCGTGCGTGCGCTGACGGGAGCGTCGTCTTCCGTTTCGATTTGTTGTGCTTGCGCCGCCGATGCCATGGCCGATCCCATCATTATTCGATGAGAAACTTCTATCTAGGGTTGTTTTAATTAGAGTTAATTCCAAACGGGATTCAGCAGGCATGGCTGTGCGAAAGCGTCGCGGGCCTGCTTTGGACTTTAGGCGGGGTCAGTCAGCCCAAAACGGTGCTGCGCTTGGACCTGTAAATAGTGATGAATCTCGTCTGGCATGGACTGAAAATCCGGCACGATACCAATCAGCGGCCATACGATCAGAGAAGACTTAAGCGCCAGCAGCGCGTCTAAGTCCTGTTCGATTTGAGCCTTTGCTTTCGCAGCTGTAGCATGTGTGAAAGGCTCAAACGGGCCCCAACTGATCGATATTGGATGCGCATTTGGTTCACCGCGCATTTGCCGGGCAAGGCCGCGATGGCCTTCCCGCGCAACATTATCACCATAGACAAACACACAGTCTCTGTTCGCACGGAGGTCGTCTCGCGTGGTCCAAGTCTGCCGGAAGATGGTCACGGACATATCCGGATGCGCTATCGTCATATCTATCGCTGATCCTGCGTGGTTAATGCGCAAGGTCAAAGCAATATACAGACCAATTCTAGTTAAAGTAGTAATATGACATTAAGGATGCCATCACAAAAGAGTGAGCGCTAACGGTCTAGCACCTCAGAATTAGGATTCTTCGCGGCGCAGGTCTTCATTGATGCTCGCAAGACGGACGCTGACAATATAGGCTTGCTGAGATTCCATATTCGCCATGATGAGGCCGGCTTGCTCTGAATTTAGCAGTCTGAGAAAGCCAGCTGCGAAGCCTGGATCCATCTGATTAAAAATCGTCGCCGCTTGGTCCGGTTTCATCGCCCCATACATTTGCGCCAAATGGTTGAGGTCTTCGCCAGCAAAGGCTTGCATATCCTCCCAGCGGGTCTCCAAACTGGCCTGGAGCGCGGTCAAATCCGCGCGTGTTTCAGCCAGTTCGGCCTCCAGCGCTTGCAGTTCCAGCTCCCGGGCGGCGAGCTTTTCAGTCTCTGTTTCCAGCCGCAATTGATCTGAAGCCAGAGCCGCTGACAGATCTTCACTGAAACAGATTTGCCCTTCAATTGGCAGGGCGGCAGCGTTTGTCGTTTCAGCCTTAGTTGGCTCAGCCGATACAGTTTCGACCGTGTCATCAGCGTCAGCCTCGCGGGCATCAGCAACATTTGCCGGGATCAAGCGTGTGGCCGCCCCAAGCGTGAACAAGACGCCCAGCGTTAAAAGGACATTCGATCGGTTCGCAGCTTTAATCGCCATGCCTTACACCACTTTCATCCGGGGCCGTAATTGCGTCGGAAGCGGGCGCAGAACCGGTGCTTCCTTTTCTGCTTCAGCGACCGATTGTTCAGACAGGTCTTTCAGCCGGTGCATCATTTCCGTGATTTCTTGCAGGCGCTGATTTGACTCATCGAGCGCCTCCTGGACGGCGCCATTGCTCGGTGCAGGTACAGGCGCAGGAACCGGTACAGGTTGGTGAATGGGTGGTGTATAGGTTGAAGCGCGGTCATGCGCTTCGTTTAAGCGCTGAGTGAGGGCTTCAACCCGCTGACAGGATGTTTTGGCCTCTTCGATCAGGCGGGCTAAACGCGCTGCGAGTTCGCCAGCGTGGTAGCGGGTTTCATCTGTGGTGGCGGAGACGGCACTGATCGAATCAGACAGCGCTTTAATCGTCGCGCCGAGCCCATTGCGGGTGTTTTGCAGCGCGCGCAGGCGGCGGCTCAGCACGATGCAATAAATGCAAGCCACAGAAGAGATCAGAATGATCGCAATATCGAAAGGAGAAATCGGCACGCTTTTACCTCAATAAGAATTCAGTGATCAGGACGCCTTCGACAATGCCGTCCCCTAGAACTAAGTCAGCTCGGCGACCGAGTTGCTCACGCATATGTTTGTAAAAAGCCGGATCCTCAAAATCATCCAGCTCAACCGACCGCAAATAGAGCAGGAATGCATCGACCAGTTGGGTTTCCACCGGCTTGACCTTTTTCGCATCGGCTTTGTCAGTGGCGACAGAAAGTTGCATTTTGAGATAGCGCGTCGCTGGCGCGCTGCCGATTGTAATCAAGATTTCCTGGACCGGTGTATAGGTCAGGCTCTTCTTCTCTTCGGGTTTTTCTTTGACCTCATATTCCGCCTCCACGGTCGCCGCTTCTGCGACAGTCGGGGCGGGGGCTAAGAAATAGACGCTGGCAAAGGAGGTCGCCGCACAGGCGAGGCCCAGCACGAGCAATCCCATCATATTGATGCCGCCGGATGGTGGGGCCGCCTCTTCAGATTTGGCCTCTGGCTTGTCGCTCATGTGTCCCTCATAAAACTAGAAGTAGTTTTCCTGTTTAAAACAATCCCTAGTAAAGGAAGCCTTAACGCTTTCGCCCGAGAAATTAACTAAGTTCAACCGTAGCGAGAAAACAGAAAGCGGTCTTATGGGGTTCATCGACAATCTGCGCGCGCTGGGTTTGCAGCGTCAGATCATGCTCGCCGCGGCCGTTTTGGGCGTATTGGCGGCGATGACCTTCTTAGTGCGCACGACCCTGCAGCCTTCTATGTCTCTGCTTTATTCTGGTCTTGATCCGGTCCGCGCTGGGGAGGTGATCAACGAACTCGAATCACTTGATGTGTCTTATGAGATTCGCGGCGAGGCGATTTTCATTCCGGCCAATGTCCGCGACCGGACGCGATTTGCCCTGGCACGCGACGGTCTGCCGCGCCAATCCATCCAAGGTTATGAGCTGCTCGACAGCGTCAATGGCTTCTCGGTTACGTCAGAGATGTACAATGCTGCCTATTGGCGCGCCAAAGAAGGTGAACTGACGCGCACCATCCTGACCACGCCGGGCGTCGATTCCGCGCGTGTGCATATTGGCGCCAATCTGCGCTCAGGGTTTTCGCGGGCTTCGCCGACACCGACCGCATCCGTGACACTGTCGTCCGCGCGCCGCTTGAATAATGGGCAGGCCGAGGCGATCCAATACCTTGTCGCGCTCGCAGTTTCCGGGCTGAACCCTGAAGATGTCGTCGTGATCGATCCGCGGCATGGCATTCTTGCGGGCCCCACAGCCGATACGGCTGAAGCGCCTGGGATTGTCGCCGAAGATCAGGCCTCAGCGCTAGAGCAGAAAATCAAACGCCTTCTGTTTGCGCGCCTCGGTGACGGCAATGCCGAAGTCTCGGTCAGTGTTGATGTCAGCCGCGAACGCACGGTGATTTCTGACGTCCGGTTTGACCCCGAATCGCGGGTGGTTCGATCGCGGACGACCAATGATTCGAACGAAACCAATCAAGGCGGCGGCAATCTCACCGTGGCCAGCAACCTGCCGCAAGGCGATGCCGGCGCCGGCCAGAATGAGAGCACAAGCAAGAGCTCAACTGAGAGCATTGCATATGAGCTGAATGAAACCCGGACACAGACAGAGCGCCTTCCAGGCCAAATCGAACGCGTGTCGATTGCGGTCCTGCTCAACCAGGAAGCGCTGGGGATTGATCTCACGGCTGCGGACGCGGCGACCCAAATTGAGCAGGCGCGTCAGAATTTCGAAGCACTGGTTCGCAACGCAGCCGGGTTGGAGGTTGATCGCGGGGATACGCTGACGGTTGAGCTGATGCCGTTCCAAGCTTTGCCAGAGGTCGAGATGACGCCAGCACCAGGCATGGTCTCACGTTTAATCGAGCAGCATTTATGGTCCGCCATTCAGGCGATTTTCTTAGGCATTATTGTCCTCGCGCTCGGGTTCGGTGTGATGCGTCCGGTATTTGCTCAAGGCGGCACCGCAAATCGCGACGCAGAAGGTTCCGGTGACGGCACCGTAGAGGGCGGTCTGGACGGGGAGCTGTTCGAACAATCGAGCGATCCAATCGACTATTTGAAAGATTATACGAGCGAGAATCAGGAACAGACGGCCGCCTTACTGCAAGACTGGCTGAAAGAAGACAGAAAGAAAGCGGCCAATGAATAGTTTGCCGCCGCTTTCGCTTCCGCGCTTTCACGTAAATGCGCTCGCTCCGGCGCCAAAGGACCGCCGGACGATGGTCGGGCAGCCGTCAAACGATGCTGAGTTTGACGCAGAGCTTGAAGCGCAAGCGGATCAACCAGACGCGCTGCAAGACGCGGAAGAGAGCGTTGAGGCGCCGATCGCTCCGTTGCAGCCGGAAATCGATACAGGCACCATCCTGCAAAGCCTCGAGGCGCAAATGGACGGGTTGCAACGTGCCGCGGTGGCGAAAGTCACCGAACTGACACGTGACTTTATCGAAACCGCCTTTCCGCACTTGGCAGAGGCGTTTCTGGCCGAAGAAATCACCCGCGAGCTTGCAGAGACGGCCCCTCCGGAAATTGAAAAGCTGGTGCTGAAAGTGCCAACCCAATTTGGCGTTTCTTTTCAAAATGCCATTCAGGCGTCGCCGCGGTTGAACGAGATTTGCGAGCTGCAAATGCTCGACGCCGCAACTGAAATTTTCGTCGATGCAGATTGGCAAACCGGCGGTTTGCAATTCGACATGCAGCGATTTGTTGAGTCTAGCCTGGCCCGCATGAGCGGGTCGGAAAGCGTGTAAGAGGGACAGGATGTCAGAGCCAGAAACAGTAGAAGACGTTGTTGGTGAAACAGAGCGCCGGAGCATCGCGCCAGAGAACCAATATAAGCGGTCCATTTATGGCTTGCCGGTCAATGTTGTCGTCTCGATTGGGCGCAAAAAGCTCAGCGTTGCAGAGCTTTTGCAATTGCGACCAGACACAATCATTCCGCTTACCGCGAAAATCGAAGATCCGATCGAGTTGCTGGTTGATGACCGGTTGATCGCGCATGGTGAGCTGATTGAGCTTGAAGATGGCGCGATTGGCGTTCGTCTCACGCAAATCGAGGAACAAGAAGATGGCTAGCCTGCCGACCACGAGCTGGCAGAGCCTCTTCTGGCGCTCCGTTCTTGTTCTAACGCTTTCAATGACCGTCCTAACTGGGGCGGCTTTTGCGCAAGTGATCCCGGATGATGCAGCAGGACCGCTCGGCGACTTGCTGGGCGGCGGAGGCGAGGGCCTGAGCGGGACTGTGATCCAGCTCTTCCTCTTCGTCACCATTCTCAGCCTGGTGCCTGGCATCGCGATGATGGTCACCTGTCTGCCATTCATGGTGATCGTTTTTTCCATCTTGCGCCAAGCGCTCGGGGTGCAGCAAGCGCCACCAAATATGATGATCATGGCGCTCGCCATGTTCCTGACCTTCTTCATCATGGAACCCGTGTTCATGCAGGCCTGGACCGAAGGCCTATCGCCTTACATCGAGGGCGGCTTATCAGAGCAGCAGGCATGGCAGCTGACCACAGAGCCGTTCCGTGAGTTCATGCTGCGCCGGACCGATCCAGAAGCGTTGTTTGTGCTTTCCGATGCGCTCAACCGCCCGGTGGGGCCGGAAGAAGAACACTCGTTCTCATTGCTTGCGACCTCGTTCATGCTGTCTGAGATCAAGCACGCGTTTCAGATCGGCTTTGTGATCTTCATGCCCTTCATGGTCATCGACCTGGTAGTGGCTTCAATCCTAATGGCGGTCGGCATGATGATGGTGCCGCCGACTGTGGTCTCACTGCCGTTTAAACTCGGATTCTTTGTACTGGCGGATGGGTGGTTGAAAATCACCGAAGCCCTATTGAGAGGATATGCTTAAGTGTCGAATGCTCCTTCTAATGCGCAAAGCACACAGCACATAACCGCATCGCAACGCGCGGCGGTGGTGATTGCTGTGCTTGGCGAAGACGCGGCGAAACCTATTGTCGATATGCTTGACGATCATGCGATCGCCAATGTCGCAGCATCATTGGAAACGATCCAATACCTCCCGCGCGAGCAGCTGACGGAAATTGTGATGGACTTTCTCGGCCATTTGCGCCGTTCAAGCGGCGCGCTACGAGGCGGGTCGGAGACCTCTCGGCAATTGATGGAAAGCCTGCTCGATGAGTCGCGGCTCAACGTAATTTACGGGGCGCCGCAAGAAGAGAGCCTGGAAGACCAGCTGCCGGAGCCTGAAAACAAAGAAGACTTCAGCCGCCTTTGGGACACGTTTTCGAAGCGAGAGCCCGCCCATATCGCCAAATACTTGTCGGGTCTGACCCCCAATATTGTCGGCTTAATCCTGCGAAATCTCGATGCGACGCTGTGTTCGGAATTGATTTGTTTGCTCGAAGAAGGCCAGCAGTCGAAAGTCCTCAGCGAGATGGTCAATCCGCCGCCGCCTTCATATGAAATTGATGCTGTTGTAGCGCGGATGGTGCGGATGGAATTCCTGCTCGCGCCTGAAGAAGACGAAGATGATGGCGATGCGCAATTGCAAGGCGTTGGCGAGATTCTCAGCCTGATGCCGAACGACCGCCGGTCGTCCCTCATGGGCCATGTGTCAGACAAGCATGCTGAAAAGGTCGACGCGATTCAGAAGGGCATGTTCGAACTGGTCGACATTCCAACCATGCTCAATCGCAATTATGTGCCGGTCTTGTTCAAAGCTCTGGATCAAGAGTTCCTGCTTGAATTGATGAAGGTTTTGGAGGGTGAGTATAAGGCCGTCTATGACTATTTCTTGGACAATATCTCCAACCGGATGGCGGACGGTATTCGCGACGATCTGAGCATGATGAAAGCGCCGAGCGCTGAGGCTGCTGAACAAATCCAAAAAGATTTCCTGATGAAGATGATGGAAATGAAACGCGATGAGTTGATTGTGCTCGAACGCCCTGAGCCGGAAGAAGAATAGGGGCCAAAGGGCCCCTTTCTAACTCACAAGTTTCTATTTTTCAGAGTGGTCTATCGAACCACAAGTTCGGCATGGATCGCGCCAGCAGTCTTCATCGCACGAATGATGTCAGCCATTTCTTGCGGCCGCACACCGAGCGCGTTGAGGCCATCAATCAGCTGCGATAGCGTGGTGTTTGAATTCAGCACAGCGATGTTTTGATTGCCGGTCTGACCGACTTGAATATCGGTGCGCGGCAAGACAATCGTTTCGCCTTCCGCAAATGGATTAGGCTGCACAACAACCGGATTCTCACGCACGCGGATCGAGATATTGCCTTGCGCGATTGCGACTTGAGAAATCGTCACGTCTTGACCCAGGACAATCGTTCCTGACTTTTCGTCAATCACTATGCGGGCCGGGGTTTCAACTTGGACGGGCAGGTTTTCAATCGCCGCGAGAACACGCGCGGGAGAGCCGTCTGTTGCGCCAATATTAAGTTCAATCGTGCCTGGGTCGCGCATGTAGGCGACAGGCTTTCCAAGCGCGGTATTGATAATGTTCTCAACCCGCGCGGCAGTGGTGAAATCTGGCGTTTGCAGGGCCAGGGTCAGGGTCTCCTGGGCGTTGAAGTCGAACGCGATTTCACGCTCGACCATCGCGCCGGCGGGGATCGCGCCGGTCGTGGGTGTGCCGACTGTATCGCGCGCGCCAGGAGCTTCGACATTAAGGCCGCTGACCATCACACTGCCTTGCGCCACAGCATAGACTTGGCTGTCGGCGCCGCGCAGGGGCGTTAGGATCAAGGTGCCGCCTTCAAGGCTGCCAGCATCGCCAATCGAAGCGACCGAGACATCAATGCTCGACCCGCTGCGCGAAAATGCGGGCAGGGTCGCGGTGACCAATACGGCTGCAACATTATTCGGCCGAATGTCTTCACCTTGCACGTTCACGCCAAGACGTTCGAGCATGTTGGACAGGGAGTCTTCGGTAAAGGGCGAGTTCCGAACCGAGTCGCCGGTTCCGTTCAAACCGACCACAATGCCGTAACCGACCAGGTCATTGGTTCTGACCCCTTCAATATCAAGAATATCCCGCAACTTGGTTTGCGCTTGCGCGATAGGTGCGGCGGTTAAGGTCAACAAGACCGCAATACTCAGGAGAGAGGACAAAAAGCGCATAATTATCTCAGATAGTTGAGGAGCGAGAGGTTCGAGAGGCGAGAGGTGAGCAAGTAAGACGCTTCAAGGTTCGCCTCGAGCTCTCTTAGCTCTGTCGCTGCTTCATATTGGTCTTTACCGGCAAGATCGATGAAAGCCGCCGCGAGAAGAGTTTCTTCTCGCTCAAGGCGAACTTGCTCGTTTTGCAGGTTTGCTTGGCGGATACCAACGCCGGCTTGAACGTCGACAATGCCAGTGCGCCCGCCTTCCAGGCGAGACAGAGCCTGATCCAGCGCCGGTGTGCCTGCGCGCGCATAAGGTTGACCTTCAGACGTATTTGCCAAAGCCAGCACAGCCAGGCCCTGAAACAAATCCGCAAAAGCTTGTTGGTTCGCCAAGACCGCATCGCCATCGCTGGCGGTTTGAGAACCTTGATAGAAGGAGGTCTGGAACCCGCCTGCGGGGTCATTGAAATAGGTATCGATTTGCGCCGCGTAGTCTGCTTCATCCACCGCGGTCAGTGAGATGTTGCGGATATCGCTGAGCAGCGTGTCGGCATCTGCGAAAGGCGGGGTCGCTGTGGCGTCACCAGAGAAGAGAAACCGCTCGCCATGCCGCGCATTGAGGCGTGAGAGGACTTCGGTGATCGCTTCCTTGGCCTCGAGCGCGACAGCATCTTGCCGCGGCACGTCCGTGACGCCGATCGCGCTTTGCATTTCGAGCGAGAGTCCTTCGGTCAGGTCTCGCAGCGAGCTCAGCGTATTGTCGGTGATGTCGAGGCGAATATTACGAAGTTCGATGCGAGATTGATCAGCTCTGTTTTCGTTGATCGCTTTGTCGCTCAACAAGGCCTGATCAATGCGGCCATTCAGGTGGCCGACAAGGTCAGATTGGAGCCCGGACGTCGCCTCTTGGGCGCTTGAAGCGATGCGTTCTTTGAGAGTTGAAACGCTATTCAGAACCGATGCGTTGAGAAAACCATTGAGCGAAATCGAGTTCATCGACTTAGATCTCCATCAATTCTGTCAGCATCTGACTGGCTGTTTGGATCACGCGGGCATTGGCGGCATAAGCTTGCTCAATTATCAGCAAGTCTTGCATCTCAGTCTCGATATCGACGCCCGTTTCCCGGGCCTCGGCTTCTCTTATCGTTTGATGCTGAAGCGATATTGATGACAAAACGGATTCATTCTGGATGCGCTGTTGACCCGTCAGCGAACCCAATTGTGCGACGAGATCTGAGTATGCGAACCCGCCTTGCAGGCCTGGGACGCTGATCGCATTTACGGTATCGAAGGCACCGGACATATTGCTCAAGATTGTGTTGTCCCCGGGTGGTCCGGGTGTGACCGCCCCGAGACCATCTCGCAATCGCCAAACGGCGCCGCCGCGATCAGGATCAACCAAGGCGTTTAATTGCAAACGCCCTGCAACGCCGTCGCCAGCAGCGGCGTTGGTGTCTAAGAACAGACCCGGGTCGCCAGGTGTCAGCGTCGGGTCAAGTGCGGGGTCGGAAAACCGATCAATCAGGTCCTGCGCCATGATATCAAGCTGACCTTCAAGCGCGGGCAGGTCTGTGTCGCGCAGCGTGAACAGCGCGCCAAATTTCCCGCTTGAGACCGCGCCGAAGGAGGTTGCACCGGGCGTTATATCCGTGCCGTCCACTGAGATGCCGGACAATAAGCCATTGCCGAGCGTAATATTGGGCCCGATCGCATTGGCTTGGTTGAAATCGATCTCGCGTGCGGTGCCGGCGAGCAAATACACGCCTTCAGCCGTAAGTAGATCGACCGTGCCACTTTGACTGTCGATCGTTTGCACGGGGAGATATTCGGCAATCCGGTCTATCACCCGATCGCGTTCGTCGAAAAGGGCCGCCGCTTGGGCGGTCGTTCGATCAACTCCTGAAATTTGCTTGTTCAGGTTTTCAACTTGTTTGAGCGAAGCATTCACGATTGTGACGCCTTCTTGGATGTCTCCTTCAGCGCGCCAACGCTCCTGGGTGATCAGATCCGATAGAGCATTAAACTCTCGAACAAGATTGTTTGCTGACTGCACCACCGTATTGGCGTGGGTCGCAGATTCAGGGCTCAGCACCGCTTCATCAATCGCGGCCTGCAATGAGCTCAAATTTTGGAACAGCGCAGAAGACTCGATGTCATCACCGATCCGTTGAGACAGAGATCCCCAACGGCTGCTGAGGATATCGGCTTGTGCCAAATCACTTGAGAGGCTGCGGCGCTCAGCGGTCATGATCTCATTTTGAGAGCGATCAACGCTGATCACCTGCACGCCGGCAGTTTGATTGCCGAGAATCGTCTCGCTGACGGTCAAAGACCGGCGGACATATCCTGGCGTCGTCGCATTGGCGACATTGGTTGCGACCAAATCGGCGCGCATACCAATGACGTCGAGCCCAGACCTTGCGGATTGAATGGCAGCTGTAATGCTCACGTCATTGGCTTTCTTGGCGGACTAAGCGTTATCGCTTGAGGTTTGTCGTTTCCTGCAGCATCTCGTCTACGGTCTGCACGATCTTCGCACTCGAAGAGTAAGCGCGTTGCGTTTCGATCAAGTCGGTAAGCTCGGCTGCAATGTCGACGGTGGATTCCATCAAGGAATAACCAGAAATCGATCCGACTGGTCCGGTTCCGGCATCCCAGAGATACATATCGCCACTTGAAGCTGAGATGCTAAAGGCTTGGCCATCACGGGCGATCAGGCCGTCCATATTTGGAACGTCCGCAATCGGAATCTGGAACAATGTGCGCCGGAAGCCGGTATCATAAATCGCTTGAAGATAACCGCGATCGTCAATCTCAACAGATTGCAGATCCCCAATTGGCGCCCCATCTTTGGTGACCGATGTGGGTGAGAAGGCGGCTGAAAGCTGGGTAATCCCAGCCGTGTCGCTTGGACGGCCAATGAAAATATCCACCGGACCATGCTCAAACGTCATTGAAAGTAAGCCTGTCGCGTTTGAATAGGTGGCGCCCCCAGATGCTGTGACTGCATCAATCTGACCGCCATTTCCGGTCGTATCCAAGAAAGTGACATTGAAATCACCGACGGACACCAATGGATCGCCAGCCTCATCAAAGATTTGGACATTCCATTCATTACTTGAACCGGTACCGGGAACCACAGGTGTGAATTCCAATCTCACATTCTGCGCTCGGCCAAGATTGTCATAATACTCAATTGGCAGCGAGTAAGCGCCTGCCGGGGCCCCGGCCTGGGTCGCATCCGCTGGGAGGTTGATATCAATCTCGATCCGGCCAGTTGGGGCGGCAACGAATTGCGATGTCGAGATGTTGACCGGCTGCAAGCTGCCGCCACTATTGCGGCTTACGCTACCAACATCGCCGGCGCTATCGGCTGGCCAGCCGAGTAGATATTTGCCGCTTTGGGTGCGCAGGTTGCCGTTCTGATCTGCGGAAAAGGATCCTGTGGGCAGGAGCATGAGGTCTCGATCATCACCATTCAGCGTTGTGCCCTGAAGGTCGGTCACTGGGACCAAGCCCCGGCCTGCCACGGCGATATCGGTGGCGTTACCGGTTGAAATCAGAGAGCCAATTGCGCGCACATCTTTGAACGCGTCGACATTTACGCCGCCAGCAGAATAAGTTGAGCTGCGCTGTTCGAGCACCATGCTCGAAAAGTCGACGTCACTGCGTTTGTATCCAAACGTTTCAGAGTTCGCCAAATTGTCAGAAATTGTTGCGAGGCGGGTGGCGTTTGCGTTGAGGCCGCTAACGGCCGCGTTCAAGGATGATGTGATACTCATGTCGGTTGCTCCTGCAGTCGATGCAACCGAAAGTAGAAATCATAGGTTAATAGACGGATAACTCCCCTTAACCACTGATCTCCTGTTTGAGCAGTGTGATCGAGATCCGGCGGTTTTGTGCCGCATACGGATCAT
This sequence comes from Hyphomonas sp. ske169, assembly GCF_056850855.1. Classification (NCBI taxonomy): domain Bacteria; kingdom Pseudomonadati; phylum Pseudomonadota; class Alphaproteobacteria; order Hyphomonadales; family Hyphomonadaceae; genus Hyphomonas; species Hyphomonas sp. ske169. The sequence goes on from NZ_CP096146.1 coordinate 2,704,409, forward strand.
CCTTAACCAGCAGGTCGGTATCGGCGCGGCCTGAGACTTCCTGGATACGGCTTGCCGGGAATCCAGCCTCCATCATCAGACGGCGCGCGACGTTCGCGCGTTCGGCAGAAAGATCCCAATTGTCGAACCCTTCGCCATTTCTGAACACAGCTGAATCTGTGTGACCAACCACTTTCACAGAATTGCCGAAAGAGTCGAATGACTGGGTTACGGTTTGAATGAGTTCAGTGAGAAGCGGAGTCGCGACGCTGCCGCCGCGCGGGAACAGGGGAACATCCTCAGAGTCGACAAGCTCCATAACAATCCCTTCGGGGGAGAGTTTAACCTGAATATGTTCGTTCAATAGCGGGGCTTCCTGACTAATCGCCAGCTGCAATTGCTCAACGATATCTGCGTCAGCCTGCGCCAAACCTTCCTCATCCGGGGTGCCGGTTTTTGAGGTTGAGGGGCTGCCCGCGGTCGCATCTCGCGTCGCGCCGGTTCCTTTTTGCGCATAAGTCTGCTCGGTGAAGATCGAAGAGCCATTCAGCCCGTCTGAGCCGCCGCCAGAAATCCGGCTGACGGGAATAGTCGGGTTGAAATAGTCGGCGATGCCTTTGCGCTGCTCTTCAGTTGTCGCGTTGAGCAGCCACATCAGCAGGAAGAAGGCCATCATCGCGGTCACGAAGTCTGCATATGCAACCTTCCAGGCCCCGCCGTGGTGTCCGCCGCCAACGACTTTTTTCTTCTTCTTAATAATGATTGGAGCAAGTCCAGTAGCACCATCAGCAGCCATAACGTACACCCGTTTTGTTCAGTGGGCTTGGATTAGCAAAGTAAGGTAAATTTCCGAAATACAACTACACGGCGATTTTTTCGACGCCGATAACGTTTTATTCACCTTAAAATTCAATCGTGGGTAGAGATTACGCGTGATCACTAGGGGTGCAATTTGACGTCCGTTCTTCGGAAAAAGCTTGAATCGAGCGGTGGGTTGCCGCCAAAAGTGCTGCAGAGTCGGTCCTTTTGGCTGACGCTTGAATCCTCTGTGGCCACATGGCTCGACGAGACATTAGGCGGGGAAAACAAGGTTCGATTGCAGTCGCGTGAAGTGTGCCGTGGCGCAGCGCTCCCAGACGACCTGTTCGGCGCCTATCTCTATGGCTTTGAAAGTGAGTCGGACGATTTCATTGTTGGCGTTTCGATCGACAATTTGATTGCCGCACGCGTGGCCGGTAATAAATTAGAACAAGATCCCGCCCGATTAGCAGAGGCGCCGCAACTCTTCTTACAATTACTTTTGGAGCGCTCGGCGAGTGTTCTGGGCGAGTCCGTCACCCGCGCGTTTGGTTTGATTGAGGAAGACGACGAGCCGCCAGCTTGCGTCGCGTTTGAGAGTCTGTCGGTCGAAGGCAATTGCCTGCTTGTATACTATTTAAGCGATATCGAAGGCCAGGCGGTGCGGGTTGGCGTGGCGCTGAAGCTCGAAAAGACAATTGCATTGGCCATGGCGTCTTCTGAGGACGGAATTGCAAACGCAAATGCCGAAGAAACGCAGAAACCACCAAGTCTCGACGAGCCCCGGGTTCAGAATTCGAGCGTCAATTTGGAAATCATAATCGATCGGGTGCCGATGAGTGTCGCGGAATGCGCGCGCCTCGAGAGCGGAAGTGTCATTACGCTGCCCGGCACTGATCGTTCAAAGCTTATCGTGTCCGCAAAAACCGTGGACGGTCCGGTTGATATCGCGATGGCGGAGCTCGGTGTTTGGAAACACCAGCGCGCAGTCAAGCTGACATCAGAGATCGATCCTGAGTTCGTCCAAGAGATGACGGCGGCATGATGAAGATGGGTGAGTACGGGTCAAAAGGAGAGTACCGGTGAACGCGATATTAGGCTTAGTAGTGACCATGGTGATGGTCTTCGGCGGGTATATCCTCGCCGGAGGTAAGATGAGCATCATCCTCAAGTCGCTGCCATTTGAGATGATGATGATTGGCGGCGCGGCGACTGGTGCGTTTTTGGCTGCGAATGATATGGCCACAATCAAACACACTGCCGGTGATCTCGGCGCAGCTTTTGCTGGCCCCAAATGGAAGAAGAAAGACTATCAAGACCTGCTCTGCATGATGACAGAGCTCTTGACCATTCTCAAAGAAAACCCGGTCGACATTGAAGCGCACATTGAGGCGCCCAAAGAGTCTGCGATCTTCCAGAAATATCCGAAAATTCTCAAAGATCACCACGCGATTGAAATGATCTGCGACACGATCCGCTCGATGATCATGAATTTCGACAATGTTCACCAAGTCGAAGAGCTTCTGGAAAAGCACCTTGAAGCGCTCCTCGAAGACCATCTGCATGGCTCGCACGCACTGCAGAACATGGCCGACGCTCTACCGGCCCTTGGGATCGTTGCGGCGGTTCTCGGCGTTATTAAAACCATGGCTTCGATCGACAAGCCGCCAGAAGTTCTGGGGGGTATGATCGGTGGCGCGCTGGTCGGAACCTTCCTTGGCGTGTTTTTGGCCTACGGCGTCGTCGGCCCCTTTGCCACCAAGGTCGCCCATACTCGCAAAGAAGAGCATTTTTTCTATGAGATGATTGGCGAAGTGCTGGTGTCGAGCCTGCACAAGAACCCGATCAATATCTGTGTCGAAGTCGCTCGCCGACATGCCCCGGCCAGGGTCCGCCCGTCCTTCGACGAGGTTGAAGAAGCCGTGAAAGGATTACGCCAAGCCGCATGATACGCCGTCTTGCCACCGCAAGTTTCTTCATCGCTCTGGTTTCCGCAGCTCATGCGCAAACCGGAGCGAACGACGTTTCTGAACCTGAAGCAGAAACTGACCAAGAAGCTGTGGGCGAAGACCTCGACGCATTTGTCGAAACCGCGATCCGCGGCGGACTTCTTGTCCCTGCCGAGGGCGAGGATGGGCCGCAGGCCGATGGGTCAGAAATCAGATCAATGCCAGCCGCGCGAGGGAATTGCGCGCAGCCTTATCCACTCGATTTCTCCGTGGTCAGATCATTGCGGAAATTTACCGAGCTGCCCAACGCGATTGATGCCGCTGCCGATGAAAGCATAGACGAAAAGCTTCGTGCGGATCTAAAATCAAAACTCGCTTTGGGCCTCTACGCGGAATCGCGAGCGCTGCTAAATGCTCGGGAAGAGCCGCAATGGGAGCCGTACCGCAAATTCATCACGCTGATGGAAAATCGGGTGCGGCCTGATCTTGCTTACTTCGAAGCGCTGAGCGCTTGCCATTCCGAAGCTGAGATTTGGCACGCGGCGGCGCAATTGGTCTTGTTCGAGCCGGGCGGAGTTGAGCGACTTGCCAATCAGATCGCCAGCATTCGAACCCTGCCATACAACCTGCGCGAAGACACCGCGATGCTCATCGTGCCATCGCTGTTGATTGAGCGGCGCAGCGATCTCGCGCAACAGGTGATTGCGACTTTCACACCGCAAGAAATTGAGAATTCGACGCGTCTGAGTGCGCTGAAGACGGCGATCCTTGATATGCCGAGCGGCGCAGAATCAGACGACCGTTTGGTCATGCTGATGAGTCGGCCAAAGCTGAAATTGGCGGCGCTTTTGATTTTAGTTGAGCGCAGTGATCAGCTCCGCCCAACCGTCCGCTCATTTGTACTCGAAGAAGCGTGGAACATGCTCGAGACGAATGAGACTCAGCACAATCTCGATCCGATTCTGGAGTTCGTCATCGATCACCTTGCAAGCGGGGATTTGTATGCAGGCTTGCAGCGCATTCGCGCGTTGCCGGTCGCAAATCGTGACGAGGTTCGGGCTTCGATTGATAGCTACACTGTTCGCGCGCTGGATGATTATCTGACCGACGACGACCCGGCGAATGCGCTCAACGCGCTGCATACGCTTACGCGCTTCCATAGCGATCTCCCGATTGATGGTTATGGCACAGACCTTCGCAAACAGGGCGCCGTCAAAGCTCTGGAGTTGGGTTTGTTCAGCATGGTCAAGGAATTCCTCGGGCCGGTTGAGCAAACCCCCGAAGTCGCGAACATGCTCGCCGAAGCCGCATTCTGGGGCCATGTCGATCAAGATTTGTTTGATGTCCGCGAGGACTTCCCAACCGAAGCCGAAATCAACCGCATGGCCGGAATTCGCGCCTTGCAGGCCAATCTGCCGATCATTGCGACAGCCGCTTATACGGGCCTCGCTGCCTATCCAAGCAAACAGCTTGAGCTGATTGAGCAGGGCGCCATTGTCGACAATTGGGCGCTTTGGGACGTTGATCTCGCCAAGCTCGTGACCGGTCTATCGGACGAGGAAGTTGTGCGTCTAGACCGTGTGCGGACGATCAAGCTTTCAAAAGGAATTTCCCCAGATGGGGCGGGGCGAGAGATTCGCCCGTATCAGATCGCAGACCTTCTTGAGTCTTCTCGAAAAGCGCTGGCGGTCCCACAGGCAGGAGCCATGAATGAGCAATAGTATTTACACCACGCTGGCGCGCCAAGATGGTCTCTTAAAAGAGATGCAAGTCGTCGCGAACAATATCGCAAATACAAACACATCAGGTTATAAGACCGACAGCGCCATCTTCGCTGAATATGTCATGGCCACAGGGCAAGAGACGCCTTCGCTCTCTATGGGCGGGCTTGCCGGGCATAGTTTCGATCTGACGCAAGGCACTGTGAAATTCACTGGCGGCCAGTTTGATCTGGCGATCCAAGGCGAAGGCTTTTTCGGGCTTGAGACCGATGCCGGACAGCGGCTGACCCGCGCTGGAGCGTTCCAGATTTCCGCAGAAGGCGAGTTGGTGACAGCTGACGGCGCGAAAGTGCTGAGCGAAGGCAGTTCACCCATCCAGATCCCGCCCGAGGCAGCGAATGTCACCATTGCCGGCGATGGCACCATCTCATCCGATGGTCAGATCATTGGCCAGGTTGGCGTGTTTAACCCAACAGGACAGCTGCAGCGCGAGACAGACACACGCTTTGTTGCTGATGGCGGCTTACAGCCAGTAGCAGGCGCCGCTGTCCTACAAGGCGCATTGGAAGCCTCCAATGTATCCCCCGTTTTAGAAATGGCCCGAATGATTGAAGTGCATCGCGCTTACGAGGCCGGACAAACTTTGTTGGAGCGAGAGGACCAACGCATCACGCAATTTATTTCAGCGGTTAGAGACCGATAGGCACAGGAGTTAAGCCATGAAATCCCTCCAGATTGCAGCAACAGGGATGGCGGCGCAGCAAACGCGCGTCGACGTTATCTCGAACAATATTGCCAATATGAGCACCGCCGCCTATCGGCCGCGCGTCGCCGAGTTTTCAGACCTGGTCTATCAACAATATCTCACGCCTGGGACAATCACCTCGCAGACGGGCACAGTCGTTCCGGCTGGTATTCAACTCGGTACGGGGGTGAAAGCTTCATCGGTGTCGATGGCAATCACCCAAGGCGCGCTTCGCGAAACGGGCGCTGAGCTTGATATCGCGATTGATGGCAAGGGGTTCCTCGAGGTTCGGACCCCGGATGGCGAGTCGGTCTATACGCGCGATGGGAAACTTAATCGCAGCGCCGATGGCGAGATCGTCACCGCCGCTGGTTACTCGCTGGCCGATGGCATTACGATTCCAAACGATGCCCAGCGCATTTCTATTTCGCGCGATGGCGAGGTGACCGCTTATTTTGACAACCAAGTCGAAGGCCAATCGATTGGCGTGATTTCAGTCGCGTCATTCGTGAACGAAAAAGGCCTCGAGGCGATCGGGGATAATTTGTTCCGTGAAACAGAAGCCTCTGGTCAAGCCAATCGCTTGGTGCCTGGGAGCGAAGGGGTGGGCTCATTACGGCAGGGATTTTTGGAAGATTCTGGCGTAGATGTGGTGAAGGAGATTTCGGATCTGATTGAAGCGCAGCGCGGGTATGAGCTGAACTCGAAAGTGATTACTGCCTCTGACGAAATGCTCGCTGCAACCACGAGGCTAAGATAATGATTAGCCTGATTTGTCTGGCGCTTGGCCTCTCTGTCGATGCCTCTTTAACCGCCAATGAAGTGTTACGCGCTGGGTCTGTGATCACCCAAGAAAACACGTCTCCTGCGGACGATGTCTGGCAAGATCAGCATGCGGAGCTTCTCGGTCGAGAGGTCAGCCGCACGATTTATGCTGGCCAGCCAATTGCCGCCAAAGATACTCGCTCGCCACGCCTGGTGAAGCGCAATCAATTGGTCACTTTGAAATATATGAAAGGTCCGCTCGAAATCACCCTGACGGGTCGGGCCTTGGGCGAAGCAGGGTTGAACGAGCGAGTGCCCGTTCTGAACCTTGAGTCGCGCCAAACCGTCGAAGGAATCGTTCAAGCAGGAGGCTGGATATGGGTAAATTAGGAATTCCCGCATTTACGGGATTAGTGGCTGTGTCTTTGTCGGCATGTGCTTCAGGCGGCGCGCATGATGGGCAAGATGTTGCCGTGCATGAGCAGCCGACCTATTGGGCGCAAACTCAGCCCGCTTATACACAAGAACCGCAAGCAACATCTGCTTCGCTGTGGACCACGGCGCCGAACGCACTGCTGGGTATGCGCCGCGCCAAAGATGTTGGCGATTTGCTCACCGTTGTGGTCGACATGAATGATCAAGCCAGCATGCAAAGCTCTCTGTCACGCAATCGTCAAACCAATGAACAGTTTAACATTGCGGCGCTTCTCGGCTTGCCGCAGGCCGCTGGCGGCTTTCTGCCGAATGGTGCCAGCCTGTCGCCTGCCATCGACTATGACCGGGCCTCAGGGATCACAGGCGATGGTTCACTAAATCGGGCGGAACAAGTCACATTCAGATTATCGGCCCGCGTCGTCGGCGTGGAGCCAAACGGCAATCTCGTCATTGCTGGCTATCAGCAAACCCAAGTCAGCGACGAAGTGCGATACCTAACCGTTTCAGGCGTCATTCGCGCGCAAGATATCACGCGAACCAACACAGTGTCTTACGAGAAAATCGCCGACGCCAACCTGTCTTATCTCAGCCGCGGAGAAACCCAAGCCGGGATCAAACGCGGCATGGTGCCGAAAGTGCTCGAAAAAGTACTCCCCTTCTAAGGATCCAATCATGAAACTGATCATCACCAGCCTCGTTGCTATTATTTTTATCGCTATTGGCAGTTTTGCCGGCGTTATGCTGAAGACGCCGTCGACAGCGGCGGCTGGTGGTTCAGATCATTCTGAATCCAAGGATGATCATGGCGACCATGATGATCACGGGGATTACAAAAAAGACGATCATGGCAAGAAGAAAGGCGATGCCAAGAAAGGCGACAAATACGCTTCAACGGGCGAGTCTGAATATTTTAAATTTAGCCGAGAATTCGTCGTCCCGGTGATGCGCGAAGATCAGGTCAAAAGCCTCGTCATTTTGCACGTCACGCTTGAAACCGCTTCTGGCGCATCCGACAAGCTTTTCTCGGAAGAACCGAAACTACGCGACAATATCATGACGACTCTGATCGGGCTCAGCAATGATGGTCGAACGCTCGAAGAGCCCACCAATATTGAGCATTATGAAATGATCCGCTCAATGCTTTTGATGAACCTTCGAGACTCTGTGTCCGACGGGATCGTGAATGTGCTGATTGTGGATATGGCCAAACAGGACCTAATGTAGGTCCTCACAAATTCGCTTTAACTCAATTCGCGTCGAGCTTCCGGACGTCGCTCAGATTGGCCGATAGGCGACTATCTGTGCCAATGCGCAACTGGCCGTTCTCATTGCCCAGCGCGGTCACTTTGCTGATAATTTCAGCCGGAGTGGAAGCCACCACTTGGCCATCTTCAAACAAGTCGACCTGGAACTGATAGATTCCATCATCGGCTTGACCTTTTTGGTTGGAGAGGTCGCCATCCCAAGCGTACCGTCCTTGATCAACATCAAGCTTTTCTTGGTAGATGATTTGGTTTTGGCTGTCGGCGACGGTCAGCACCGCTTCATCATAAGCGTAAGCAGGATCGACCTCGAACTCGACGGGTTTGCCTTCATAGGACACATGCTTAGAGGACACCGCGACTTCTTGGCCGAGCCATTCATTGGCCAGCATTGAGGAGAGATTGCCGATCATAGTGGCGATGTCGCCCAGCGTATTATTTGTTTCAACTTGCTGCTCAAGCGAGGAGAAGGTCGCGAGCTGTTCAACAAACTGAGTTGAGTCTGTCGGCTCTAACGGATCCTGGTTTCGGATTTGTGCGGTGAGCAGTTGCAAGAAGGTGTCAAAGTCTTCGTTGAAACTGGTTTGATTGGCTGACGTGTTTGCCGCCGCTGTGTTTGTCGAGCCGGTAGATCCGGTCGAAGAAACAGGATTTATCTCACTCATAGCTTACTCCTAAAGCAATAAGTCGAGCCGATCCCTCCCTTGGAAGTTAGGGAGAGGCGGCATGGAGGCAGCCGAAGAATCTCGATCTGCGGCTGCAATGGATTGCGATTGCGCACGCCCCCATTCAGGGGCCTGCCAATTTGATTGCGACTGATCTTGCGTGTGTTGCTGGAACGACAGATTGCTGTCTGAGAGGCCGTTTTGCTTCAAGGCTTCAGTCAATTCGAAATGCAATTCCCGAAGGCGTTTCAAGGCTTCAGGATTTTCAGAGGTGACGGTAATTTGCTGAACGCCTTGCGCGTCGAATTTAAAGTCGATCAGGACGCGTCCCAATTCAGGCGGATCCAGCTGAACCACCAATTGCTCTTGCGGATCACCGCCAGTTTTGAGCGCATTCATGACAATATTGGTCAGATCCGACGGCGCAGCGATGACGTGCGCAGGCGTCGTTGGGGCGAGGCCTCCTGTGGGCACGGGACCTACTGAACTAGAACTCGAAGATGCGGCGACGACGGATAGAGCGGGGTCAAAAGAGACCGGCGCCCCGTCACGAGACACGCTTGCTTGAATGAGCTTTTCGTTGCCAGCAGCAGCGGCATTCTGTTTTCGCGCGTCTAGGTCGGCAAGTTCACTTGTCCGCACCAGGTCGCTGGGGGCGGCTTCCGCGTCGCCCGCCAAGCGCGGATCAGCTTCTGGCGTCGCGGTTAGACTAGTCTGGCCTCGATTCTGGTCACCAGATTGACCTGATGTGTCTGCGAATTTCAGGGGCGTCACTTCGCCATCAGCAGAGGCTTGGTCGCCGCTACGCGGATCGAGCTTAATCTCAGCATCTGCTTCCGGCGCGCCCTTGATGGTGGCAGCGTCTTCAGATCCGTGCGCACGCGGTTCCCCGTCAGGGGACGGAGCAGCCGTTTCAGCCTGCGTTTGCACAGGAGCGTCGAGATTGGCGTCACCGGCGGTCACCGCGGCGGATGCCGCAGTTTTGACTGTGTCGACGATCTCAGCTGTGCGCGGGGCATTGGCCTCTTTAGAGGCGGTATCTTTAGCGGCGATATCTGGGTCATCGGCCGCGATTTCTGCATCTAGGTTGAGGGCACCAGTGGGTTCAGCTTGAGCGCTATCTTTCGCCACTTTTACAGCATTCAGTTGAGATCCGTCTTCGCCGGCGGGGGCCGGTTTTTGATCTGTTTCGGCTGGTGCGGCTGCGACGGTGTCTTGCGCGGCGCTCTCTTTTTCAGAGGCGACGTCAGACGTGTCGTCAGGGGAGTCCATATCGGACGAGAACGCCTCGTCTTTGGACGGACGCGACGCATCGCGGGCGGGTTCGTGTGGTTTAGCGCCGTTCGACGGGGCCAAACCCTCAGACATTAAGACAGAGATCATCGGGCTCTCTTCAAAAACCTGCGCGCAATACAACAGGAGCGCGTAAAGAGGTAATTAACAACTTTAAATTTAATTTTGATTCACCAATCAAGGAGTGCGATGTGCAACCTCTATCGCCGATCACCAGTAATCAGCTCGCCGCCTCGACCTCGGCGGAGGGTACCAAACCAGCGCCGACAGACATGTCAGAGGATGCGAAGCTGCGCTTTGAAAAATTGCTCTGGGCTGAACTTCTCACCCATACGGGGTTGGAGAAAGCAATGACACTCGGCGGCGGCGAAGGGGCGTCTATGTTCTCGCGATACTTTGTTGAAGCGATTGCCGAAGACCTCGCCCAGCAACAGCCGCTCGGCCTCTTAGATAAAGAACTTCCAACGCCAGTGGCCGCTTACACAGATGCAAAGGGACTGATCAATGAATAGTGCAAATTTAGAAGCGTGCCTCGACTCGATCGAAACTGTATTTGAACAGGAAGCGGAACATATTGTCTTAGGGCAGATTAGCGAATTGAACGCTTTGTCGAGCACGAAGCTTGAACATCTGACGACGCTGGCCAATGCGATTGAGGGCGGTGCTTTAAAAGACCAACCCCAAACACTGATCAAGCGCGTGGTTAAACTTCAGGCCACGGCGGATGAGCACGGGCGGCATCTCCGCGCCATGCAGCATGGATTAAAGAGCGTGATCAGTCGGCTCGATCGTCTGCAAAGCGATTCGCAGGTCGGGTCCTACAATCAGTCAGGCTCTAAAGTGCACTTTTCTGGCGCTCGCGGCGGCTTCGAAAGTAAAGCGTAACGGAATTAAGGGTTTGTACACCCTGCGATAGTAATACGGTAAATACAACCAAGAGTGGTTTCCCGTATAAACGGGGTGTCAGGATGGCATTGAACAGAAAGTCCCGCTTAGGACCAAACCAAATAAGGATAAGCATCAATGTCTAGTATTCTTACGAACAACAGTGCCATGGTCGCACTGGAAACATTGCGCGGCATCAACAAAGACCTCGCAATGGTTCAGTCAGAAATTTCAACCGGTAAAAAAGTTTCCAGCGCCAAGGATAACGCGGCGATCTGGGCGATCTCGACTGTTATGTCTACAGACGTTGAGAGCTTTAAGCAGATCCAAGACTCTTTGAACCTTGGTAACTCTTCTGTCGGTGTTGCCCGGTCTGCTTCTGAGCAAATCACAAACGTTCTTCAGGACATGAAAGAGCTGATCGTTTCTGCTCAAGAAGAAAACGTTGACCGTTCAAAAATCCAAACCGACATCGCGGCGCTTCGTGACCAGGTGGGATCTATTGTTGGTGCGGCTCAGTTTAACGGCCTGAACCTGATCGACGGTTCTTCCACTGAAGACGTTAGCGTTTTGGCGTCTCTCGACCGTTCGTCTGCCGGCACTGTTTCGGCGTCTTATATCGACGTTGCACGGACTGACCTGTCGATTTCGAACACCGCAACTGGCGAAACATTCGGTACGACTTTTGTTGATGACCTAACAATCATCGACAATGGCGGCACAAACGCTGGTACCGCGGCATCAGTTGCTGATAGCGCGACCCAAACAATCGATATCGAATCGGTTGCTGACGGTTATGGCTACCAGATCATCATTGATGACACGGCGACCAATAACAATATCGGTCAGCGCACATTCCAGTATGTTGCTGATGCAGATGCGAGCACCAACTCTGTTGCTGCGAACCTTGAAACTCAGATTTCAAACTTCTTCGCAGCAACTGGTCAGACTGACTATGTTGTGTCTCGTACTGACAACTCAATCTCGATCACCAACAATTCTGGTGCAGCGGTTAGCATTCAGACTGAATCTACAAACGACAGTACCGCTGGTACGTCGGCTGGTGGCCTTGGTAACTTGTCAACCATCGACGTTACGACGGACGCTGGTGCAACCGCAGCTCTGAGCTCAATTGAGACGCTTCTCAATACCTCAATCGACGCCGCAGCTGGCTTCGGTTCTGCTCAGAAGCGGATCGATACACAAAGCGAGTTTGTTCAGACAATGGTCGACTCACTGACAACCGGTATCGGTGGTCTGACAGACACAGATATGGAAGCCGCTTCAGCGAAGCTTCAGGCCCTTCAGGTTCAGCAGCAGCTTGGTACCCAAGCTCTGTCTATCGCGAACCAGGCGCCTCAGTCGCTGCTGTCACTCTTCCGATAGTAACTCAATTGTCTGGGGCGCTCTTCGGGGCGCCCCAGATTTCATTTTAGAATTCTAGGAGGCTTGATTGCAGGCTCTAGCTGTCAAAGCGTATGGTGAAGTTCGGAACCGAACCGCGGATAACAAATCTCTCGAACATGCTCTGTTTGATCAAATCACGGATGCGCTGAGAGACGCGGTCGATCTCGAAAAAACTGACGCTCCCAAATGGGCAGATGCCGTCAATCGAAACCTCGAATTGTGGACCCTTCTCTCCACCGATTTGCTTCACCCTGAAAATCAGCTCCCAGAGGCGACGCGGAAGTCCCTCCTCGAGCTCGCTGTCTTTGTCCGCCGGCACTCTATGCAAGTGCTTTCAGGCGATGCGCATTTGGCAGACCTGATCGAAATCAACGAGTCCATAATGCAGGGGCTCAAAACGGTTTAAACGGCGAAAGAGTAAAGCTGGAGGGGACTAGGAATGTCCGGATTAATGCTAAAACTCGCTCCTGGTGAGCGTTTTATTATCAACGGAACAATGCTGGAAAACGGCGACAAACCCGGACGCATTCGCGTGCCAAGTCCGGATGTTATGGTTCTGCGCTGCCGCGATGCTTTGCGGCCCGACCAAGTCGATACCCCCGTTAAGCAGGTCTATTACGCAATCCAGCTTCTGATCACAAAAGATCTCGAAGAAGACGATACACTGCCCGCACTCTATCGGGCGTGCGAGGATCTTAAAGACGCATTCTCACCGATTAAACCCGATCTGATCCCAACGCTTTGCGAAATGATCCGGCGCGGCAATTACTATTCTGCGCTGTGCTATTTGAAGCAGGTAATCGAGCTCGAAAGCCAAATGCTCGGGCAAGATCGAAACGACGCTCTGGCGGCTTAAATGGTATTCCAACCGGTCATTCCTCTATCAGGTCTGGGTGGTTGGGCCTTTTTGCAGTCGACATATGACACGCAGCTCGAGACCTACTCAAACTCTGCGCAGATCAAAAACGATATCGACTATTTCACTGAGAAGCTCTCCAAACCGATCGCGGTGGAGGAGTTTGTCACCGATGGCCGTTTGCGCCGGATCGCGCTAACCTCATTTGGGTTGGCGGACGAGTCCTGGAAAACCGGCTATGTCCGCAATGTGCTCGAGGAAGTGCAGGACCCTGAAAGCACCTTTCTCGCGCGCTTGAACAACCAAGCCTATACCGATTTCGCCAACGCTTTGCGGCCGAATTCTGAGGGCATGATCAATCTCGCATCAGGACAAGTCGAACGCCTAACGTCGCAATATGCGTCTGAATCCTTTGAAGAGGCGGTTGGCCAGCAAGACAATGCGATGCGGCTAAGCCTCAACTATCAGACCGAAATTGCCGATCTTGTAGATTCCAATTCGACCGACCAGACCAATCTTTATCGCATGCTCGGCAGCGTGCCGGTGCGGACCGTGATGGAAACCGCGTTAGGCCTGCCATCAGAGTTTGCCTCATTAGATATCGATCGGCAGGCCGAAATCCTCGATGAGGAATTGCAGAAGAAATTCAGCATCTCGTCGATCGACCAGCTGACCGAGCCGGACGTGATTGATCGCGTGATCCAGCGCTATCAGGTGCTGGACTCGCTTAATCAAAATATCGCGGCAACTGGATCAGCCGCTACGGCGCTCACCTTGTTGAGCAATGCTGTCGGGTTCGGCGCAGTCGCGAGCCAAAATCTGTTTTTGAGCAATTTCTAATCGCTTAAGCGGGCACCGCTTCAGGGGTGCTGAGCGCAGGTTGCATCAGGCTTTGCAAATACTCGAACGCGGTCTCTATTCCATTGCTGGGCTCGGTGAGGAATTTATCGAGACTGGGATAAAGCGAATAAGCCAGATCCGCATGCGGATCTTTTCCAAATTCAAACAATCCCGCGCGGACCATTGGCGCGATTTCATCATAAGTGGTGATCAAATTGCGATAGGTGTGGAGCAGGGCGTTTTGCTCAGGCGTCGCCGCTTTTGGCAAAGCGCGAGAGACGCTGCGCAAGACATCAATCGCTGGATACCGGCCGCGCTCGGCAATCTTTCGAGAGAGCACGAAATGCCCATCCAAGATGCCGCGCACCATATCCGCGACCGGTTCTTCAAAGTCTGATCCGGCGACCAATACAGAAAAGATCGCGGTAATATCCCCAAGACCCTTTGGACCTGGGCCGGTGCGTTCGGCAAGCTCTGAGACCACGCGCACAGTGGACGGCGGAAACGCATTAAGCGCTGGTGTCTCGCCCGCCATTAAAGCCGTTTCGCGATGCGCTTCGGCAAACCGCGTCAGCGAGTCAAACAAGAAGAGGACCGAATGGCCTTGGTCACGATAATACTCTGCCGCGGCCATCGCGCAGAACGCAGCGCGTTTTTTGGCGCCGGGCGGCTCATTCGCCGTCGCCGCAATCACTGTGGTTTTAGGCAGAGCCTCTGGCGGCAAGACTTCGTCGATAAATTCTTGAACCTCGCGCGAGCGCTCGCCAATCAAAGCGATCACTACTCGGTCGGCATTCATCCCGCCCGCAAGGGTGCCGAGCAACGTCGATTTCCCAACACCGGATCCTGCGAACAGGCCAATGCGCTGTCCCGCGCAGATCGGCAGCAATGTGTCAGTCACGTTCAGCCCCGTCAGCAGACGCTTGCCCAGCGGTTTGCGGACCGACGGGGGCAAGGCGCTGGTTTGCAGCGGCATACTCTGTTTTAAACCCGCGCCCTGTTTCGGAATCCGGCGGGTCTGAACCTCGCCGCGATAATTGACGAGCGCGCCCAGCCAATGATCGCCGACCTCAACTTGATCTTGTTCGGTGATGAAGGCGCGGTCGCCAATCCGAATCGCATCGGTTGAGCTGTACATCAGGATTTTCACACAATCGCCCATCACGGTGATCACTTCGCCGATCAGATCTTCACCAGGCTTCTCAATTGTTACGGAATCGCCAATGCCCACAGCGTGACTGACGCCGGAGACTTCAATCATGCCGGGCAGGATTTCGGTCACGGCGCCCCATAAACGGGCGGGAGAGGTGATGGGGCGAGACATGCTAAAAGTTAATTAAACCCAGGGTATCTGTTAATCCTTTCTTCAACTTATAGTCGCAAATTTTGCGGAAACGTTAACCTTAAGGGATTTTCCGATGCTTTCTGACATGTCTCTGTTCCAAATCTACGGGGCGATGGCGCGTCATGCGGCTGAAACGCAGAAAACGAGCGCTGAAAACCTCTCGCGTGCGAATGAGCCAGGCTACAAAGCGGTGGAAATCGAATCCTTCGCAGACTTCATGAAACGCAACGGACCAGACGTCGAGAAAATCGATTTCAATCAGCCGTTTCAACACAGTCTAAATTTAGATTCGGCCTCGCCAAACGGCAACACGGTGAGCGTTGAAGAGCAAGTATTCAGATCGGCTGAAGCCGTGGGCAAGCACAATATGGCGATGACCGTCTATTCCAAATCTTTGGACATGATGAAGCTTGCGCTTGGGCGGAGGCAATAGGGGACTAGGATATGAACCCATTTGAATTTTCCATGATGCAGTCTGTCGCGGGCATGCGTCAAAACTCTCAGCGCATTACGGTGAGCGCCGAAAACGTCTCAAACGTTGATACGCCCGGCTATCAACGCAAAATCCTGCTGACCGAGCCAGGCGCTGGCAATGAGCTGTCCTTTGGGGCGCTTCGAACCGCACTTGATCAAACCGAAGGTGAGCAAGAGTACAGCCCGTCCCACCCGATGGCGAATGATGAGGGCTATATCACGCTCTCAAATGTTTCTCTGGTGACTGAGATGGCCGACATGCGCGAAGCCAACCGCACTTATGAGGCCAACCTCAATACCTTCCAGCAGGCGCGGAGCATGTACACCTCGCTGCTGGACGTGTTGCGGCGATAGGGAGGCTTGAATGAACAATTTCGGTTTTGGAGCCTATAACTCGCTCAACCCCGCAAAAGTTGCGACCTCATCGGCAGCGCCAGCCAAGCCTGCTGCCGAAGACAATGTGGTCGCAAAGGGGGCATCTGAATTTAAAGCCGCCGTGCAGAAAGCCGAGCAAGCCGCAATCGATACCGCCGTCTCCGGCGCGGATCCGCATGCCATGGTCGAAGCCTTAGCGAACGCTGAGATGGTGCTCGAAACTGCCGTGACGGTCCGCGACAAGGTGGTCGAGGCCTATCAGGAATTACTGCGCATGCCAGTCTAGAATGGAGCCACGGGGACGATGGGCGAATCTGAAATTTTTGAGGTCCTTCGGGCTTCTTTGTGGACCGGCGTGCTCATGGGCTTGCCGATCCTTGGCGTTTCTTTGGTCTTGGGGTTTGCGATTGGCTTGGTCCAAGCGCTGACCTCGATTCAAGAAATGACGCTAACTTTTGTGCCGAAGATCATTGCCGTGGTGACGGTCTTCTTTCTCACGATCGGTTACATGACGCGCGTC
The DNA here is from genome assembly GCF_056850855.1 of Hyphomonas sp. ske169. Classification (NCBI taxonomy): domain Bacteria; kingdom Pseudomonadati; phylum Pseudomonadota; class Alphaproteobacteria; order Hyphomonadales; family Hyphomonadaceae; genus Hyphomonas; species Hyphomonas sp. ske169. The sequence goes on from NZ_CP096146.1 coordinate 2,720,723, forward strand.
TGTCTCGATCTCTTCAACAATTTCATTCTTCCGATGATCACGCTCTGAGACCCTGATGACGCAATCGAAACTGCTTGATATTGCATCGCCCACCGCGTTCCTCGCGCTGGGCTTAATGCTTGTAATCTTGGTCATGGTCCTGCCGGTGCCGGCTTGGGTGTTGGATTTAGGACTGACCGCGTCCTTTGCCTTTGCGATCCTGATCTTCACGACCTCGATCTTTATTGAAAAGCCGCTCGACTTTTCCTCTTTTCCGAGCGTGCTTTTAGCGTCCCTGATCTTGCGGCTCGCACTGAACGTCTCGTCGACCAAGTTGATTATCTCAGAGGGCCACTCAGGCACCGATGCTGCGGGCGGCGTGATTGAAGGCTTTGCCATGTTCATCATGGGCGGGAACCTGTTTGTCGGGCTCGTCGTATTTGGCGTTCTGATCATTGTGAACTTCATGGTGATTACCAAGGGCGCGGGACGTATGGCCGAGGTTGGGGCGCGGTTCGCTTTGGATGCGATGCCAGGCAAACAGCTCGCGATCGACTCTGACTTAGCGGTTGGCGCGATCAGCCATGAAGAAGCCAAACAGCGCCGTCAAAAAGAGCAAGAAGAAGCTGCTTTCCTTGGCTCACTGGATGGTGCGTCTAAATTTGTAAAAGGTGATGCGATTGCTGGCCTTCTGATCACCGCGCTGAACTTGGTTGCGGGCATTGGATTCGGGTTGGCGGTGCATGGCCTCTCGCTCAGTGAAGCGGCTGCGAACTATTCTGTGCTCACCGTCGGGGACGGCCTGGTCTCGCAAATTCCAGCGGTCATCGTTTCAGTATCTGCGGCGCTCCTGCTCTCCAAGGGGCGCGATGACGGCGCGATTGACGAGGCGCTCGGCAAGCAGCTTGGCGGCAATGCAACCTCGCTGATGATCGTCTCCGGCCTGCTCGCCGTGTTTGCTCTCTTCCCGGGTCTGCCTTTCCTCCCCTTCATGCTGGCCTCGATCGGGTTTGGCGTCACCGCTTACTTCCTGCGCAAACAGCAGCAAGCGGTTGAAGCGCAAGCTGACACGCCCGAGGAGACCCCAGAAACCCAAGCCAACCAAATCGGCGACTCCATCCATTCCGATGAAATCCACCTCGAAGTGGCGCCCGACTTGGTCAACACAGTGCTGCAAGGTGATAGTGGCATTGAGGCCCGAATTGATAAAATCCGGCGCTATATCGCCGAAGAATATGGCTTTGTTCTGCCATCCATCCGGATGACCGATAATCCGACCATGGAGCGCAACACCTATCGCCTGAACATTCAGGGGGTGCCTGTCGATAGTGGTCTGTTGCGGCCAGGCTCAGTCTTGGCCCTGATTGAAGAAGATCAGCTGCCGCACCTAACCGGGGAACATGTCAAAGAGCCCGTCTATAAGGCCGCCGCGCGCTGGCTGCCGACGACCAAGAAACAAGAATTGGTGGCTGCTGGCACGCCGGTGATCGAGCCGATTGAAGTGCTCGCCACGCACATGCTTGAGCTGATCCAGGGTAATTTCTCGCTGATCTTTACACGCATGGTGATGATCCAAACCTTGGATGCGCTGACCAGTATGTCGGATGGCGACCGCAGTGCGGCCAATCAGAAATTGCTGGATGAGTATATCCCGACCAAAGTGCCGCCTGAGACCTTGCTGGCCGTGCTGCGCGGCTTACTCGAAGAGCGCGTGTCGATCCGCAATATCTTCCTCATTCTGGAAACCGTTGGGGAAGCGAAAGCCCAAGGTGCCAATCAGTCGCAAATGGTTGAGCTGGTGCGTCAACGCCTCTCCTTCCAAATCTTGAACAAGCTTCAGGATACGGATGGACGTTTGCCGCTGGTTCAGCTCTCAACGGCGTGGGAGCAAAAATTCGCCGAGCACGAGATCAAATCAGATGGCGGCGCTTCCGATATCGCGCTGCCCCCTGAACTGTTCAGCGAGCTGCTCAATGGCATTCAAGAAAAGCTGAACGAGACGGCCCAGCGCGGCGTGGTTGCGGCGATTGCAACCTCCTCGAAGCGGCGCCGATTCTTGCAGACCGTGCTCGCCAGCAAGGGCATTCGCAATGCTGTTCTGGCCTATGAAGAGATCCGCTCCAGCAGCAAACCGCAAATCGTAGGGATTGTATGATCCCGCTCCTGGATCTGCTCGGTCCAGACCTGTCAGCATGGGTGGCCCAGTTCATTCTGACGGTGGCCCGGCTGTCCTTTGTGGTCATTCTGATCCCGGGAATTGGCGAGCAGATGATCCCCGCGCAGGTGCGTATCTATCTTCTGCTCGGCCTATCTGCGGCGATATCGGGCATGGGGATCACGGATTATGTCCTGCCCGGCAATCTCACAGATCTCGGCATTGTCATCGTCACAGAATTGCTGCTCGGCCTGTTTTTGGGGATTGGATTGCGGGTGGTCATCTGGACGCTGAACATTGCTGGCAGTGTCATCGCGCAATCGATGGGATTGGCGCAACCTTTGGGGGTGGCGCTTGAAAACGAAGCGCAAACCGCAACTGCGAACTTGCTGTCTATGGCGGGGGCGGCGGTTTTATTTTCGATGAACTTTCACGTTGAGGTTTTTGCCAGCTGGATCGGCCTTTATGAGACGATCCCGGTGGGCGGCTCGTCCTGGATCGCACAAGCCTTTTTGTTCGACAGCATCTATGCCGCGTTTGCGTTCGCGATCCTACTCGCTTGGCCCTTTGTGGCGATGAACCTGCTCTACAATGTGTGTCTCGGCTTCATCAATAAAGCCATGCCGCAAATGATGGTGGCTTTTGTTGGCGCGCCCTTCTTGGTCGGCGCCGGAATGTTCCTTCTCGCGATTTCGATCGGGGCTATGCTGATGGTTTGGCAAGATCAAATCGCGCAGCTGATTGTGTGGTTATAGGGCATGGCAGAGCAAGACGACCAGTCCGGCGAAAAGGAATTTGATGCCACCGATGAGCGCCTTCGGCAGGCGCGTGAGGATGGCGATGTTCCGGTATCGAAAGAAGCCAATGCCGCCGGCTTAATAATGGGTATTGGCCTGGGCACTTTGGTGTTCTTGATGCTGACCTCACAAGCTCTGAATGATGGCTTTGCCAGCATGTTCTATCATGCTGACCGGTACGCTCTGGATATATTTGCAGATAAGGGCTCGCAGACGCGGAAAGTCATGTCGGGTATGATGTACTCGATCTTGCCCTTGTTTGGCGTGCTTGTGGCTTGCGTCCTGCTGGCGCTCATCCTTCAGCGCGCGATCGCCTTCTCAACCAAAAAGATCAAACCCGACGTCAAAAAGATCAATCCGGTCGAGAACATCAAGAACAAGTATGGCGCGAAAGGCATGCTCGACTTCTTGAAAGACGCGGCAAAGATGATGTTTGCCGGTCTGATCGCAGCCTATTTCATGATCTATTTCGCGTCCGAATTCTACGCAGCGGGCGCGATCTCTAAAGGCCAATTGGTCGAATTCACGCTGGAGCAAATCCTCAAACTCATCCTTTATTTTGGGGCCTTCCAGATCGTGCTCGCGCTCCTAGATCTCCCGCTACAGCAATATCTGCACGCCGAGCGCCTCAAAATGACCCGCGAAGAGGTCAAAAAGGAAATGAAACAAAGCGAGGGTGATCCGCACTTGAAGCAGCAGCGCCGCGAGCGTGGAACGCAGATCGCCCGCTCTGACATGCTCAAAAATGTCGAATCTGCGACCGTGGTCATGGTCAACCCGGAACACTATGCGGTGGCTTTGCAATGGGATCCGAACGGCGACTCCGCGCCGATTTGTGTGGCCAAAGGCGTTGATCACTTAGCCGCGAAAATTCGCGAGGTTGCACAAGCCAATAATGTGCCGATCTATCGCGACCCGCCAACCGCGCGCTCGCTATATCGTCTCATTGAAGTGGAAGAAGAGATCCGCAGAGAACATTTTGCGGCCGTCGCAGCGGCGATCCAATATGTTGAGCGGGTTCGTCAGCATCTAAAAGGTCCGGGCCATGCAAGTTGATCCGATCATTCCGCAATTGCTGGATATTAAGCATAAAGACCAGGTCCAGCGCTTGGCCGCGCTGATGTCGGAACTGCGCGGGGTTGAGCAAAAGCGCGCTGAACTCGAAAGCGAATTTCAGCAACTCGATCAACGGCAAGACGGGTTTACACAAATGAGTATAGCCAATGGCTATTTGCGATACATGCAACATCGTCAGGAGATTCTCGATCGGCAAATTGCGACCCTAAAAGCCGCTACAGAGGCGATTCAGGACGAGCTCCGCCAAACGGTCTTTTCGCAGTCCGTGCTGAACAATTCGTGATCAAGGTAAACAAGTTTACCTTCTCTTCATAAACTCAGCCGTACTATCCCTGCGCGAAGAGTGGCAAATTCAATCATAAAAACGCCGCCTGAATGCATGGAGAACCAAATGAGTGCTAAGACACCGTCCCACGTGGACCATCAAGTGGGCCGTCGTATTCGCCAAGCGCGTCGCGCGGCGAAGCTGACCCAAGGCCAACTCGGCGATATGATCGGGCTAACTTTTCAGCAAGTTCAGAAGTATGAGAAGGGCGTCAATCGCGTCTCAGCGGGCACGCTTTATGAAATTGCCAAAGTGTTCGATATCCCGATCAGCTGGTTCTTTGATGAGGATATTGTTGACCGAATTCACGCCGTCAAAGAGTCAGGTACGACCGATTTTGATGATTGCATGAACCTGCTTTTAGATCTGCGCCAAAGCGCGAATTTGGGTCCAGTACGTGAAGTTTTGCGGCTCGCAGGCACCCGCTAGTCCCTGCGTCCGAAACCGTTTGGCCAAGGGTTCAGGGTCTTAACTGACCTTGGCCAAATGACCGCCTGGATAGCTCGCCATAGAGCCCCCTTGCGTATCTACAAAAGCTTCTAAATCGCGGATCACTGACAGGATCAGATTGGCCTCTGATGGCAGATCTGTTGTGTTGCCATTTGGCGCGACATAGTTTTCCCAAAGCTTGAGCTTTAGCAGCATATCAACTGGCCCCAGAGCCTGTTTTGCGCTGATCGCATCAATCATTCCGAGTTGCACTTCGAGCTCTGCATCTGCGAGTTCTTCTGTCTCGATCGATTGCGCAAAATGAGCATGCCGGCGCACGGATTTTACCCATTGTGGCAGCTCTTGCTCGATCAGTTTTTCGGTCCCCATTACAATTTCCTTCTTGCAACGCATTTGATTAGCGTGGCGCGTTTTCGCGTCTCACATGATATCAATGCGCTGCTCCTCGGAATTGTTCCGAGTTGGATGAATTTTTTTTCAATTTTTTGTGAGTGAGGGCCGTACTGGCCAAAATTTGGATGTCGAGGGCTTAATCACATTCAGAGTTATCGCGATCTTTCCGCTCTTGCTCTTTCAGGGCTTCGATCAGCTTTTTGAGTTTTTCTGGAACCGGCTCGTGCAGGACTTCTTTATATTTATCGCGCAATGCCTCACCCATTGGCTTTTTCGACCGCCATTCTGGCGGACTCTTAGGCGCATCCCGATCACCGGACATAGGTTTGTCTCTGTTTTAAATCCCTTTACCTGTTTGGAGCCTAAGTCTGAGCGTTATAGCAACTCGGACAGTTACATAATTTTTGTAATACCAAACAAAAATAGGGTCTCGCGCAAATTCTAAGGATTGTCAGAGCCAGAATCTGCAAGACTTTGCTCACGCTGTTCAAGAGAACCATTTGCATAGTCTCTTGGGTGAACAAATGTAGGTTTGAACCAGGGGGATTTTTGCTGGTGAAACAGGCCGCGCAACCAATCAATCACGATTTGTGCACGTGCCATTCTGCGAACTCGCTCTGTATAGGTCAGCCAGAACCGAATCGGGGCGACCTCTGGGAGGTTGAGGGGCACAATATTCTTGCCGAGCCCGTGAACATAGGTTGGTAAGAGCGCGATGCCGCCGCCTTTGGCGCAGACTTCAACCATCACGGCGCCAGAATTGGTGACCAGTGCAAAATCGATCAAGTCTCTGAATTCTTTAGCTTTTGGCGCCCATCGCTCCATCTGGTTCACATATCCGGAATGAATGATGCAGCGGTGGTTATAAAGGTCGAAAACGCTCGTCGGATGTCCGAAATTTTTGATGTAATCGGGCGACGCGAAGAAGACATAGTGCAAGACGCCAAGGCGTTTCGAGACGATATCTGGCCGGCCCGGTTCTTGGAATTGAATGGCGATATCGGCCTTCTCATTGATCAAATCGGCGTCTGGCCGATCAGTGGTTTCGAGTCGCAATTCGATCTTGGGGTTCTGCAAATGAAAATCCGGAAGGTGCGGGGCGAGCCAATGAGTGGCGAGACCGTCGCCCGTACAAAGCGTGACCGAGCCTTCAGCGGGCAAGTCGTGATCGAGCACGTCGCTGCGCAATCCATCTGCGGCATCTGACATGATTTCCGCATAGCGTAAGGTTTTTTTACCGGCATCAGTCAAGGTCACCCCGCGCGGCGATCGATACAGAAGGCGCGCATTGAGGGACCGCTCGAGATCGTCAATTTTTCGGGAAACCGTTGGAGCTGTCTCCTTCAAACGCGAAGCAGCCGCGTTCATGCTGCCAAGTTCGGCAACAACTATAAAGACTTTTAGCTTATCCCAGTCCAGATTCTCAAACATTTAGGGCCCCTTATACGATTTCTGTACTACCCCAATTCGATTCTGTCTGCATCGCAGGCAAACGAATTGTGAGAAACCTTCATTTAGAAGGAGCGAATTGATGACCAATGCAGCAAAACGACTCGCGACATATCCCTTTATTGTCGATCAATCCAAAATGATTGAGCAAATGTCGAATTTTGGTTGGCGGACGGCGAATCAAAAAGAAATTCCGGAAATGTTGGCGCTGGGCGAACGTCTGATTGACGACCGTTTGATTAGCTCAGAAACGCTTGCACATTTGCACGATCTAACTGGCATAACGGCGTGGGTGTTCGGTGACCCAGTTGAAGGCCTGGTCATCTCAGTTCCCCTGTCGGAAGCCGGATTGGATGCCGTCCAAGACAATGAATTCGTGGCAAAAACACCTGATGATGCGCATGTCGCTGCGGTTGGTCAGCCCTGTGCGGGCGTCTATATCGGTATCTATGCCGGCGAGACGAAAGAAGCGCGGAAGGCGGTTATGAGCGGCGCAGGGGTAATCCGGATGGCGATTTACGCCCAGGTGCCCTGCTTTGCCCGCGCCGCGACAGAAGATGGCGCGCGATCGATGGAAAGCCTTGGCTGGTCGCCAGCGGGCTTCGGCGCCGAAAAACTCTGGATGCAAGGGGCTTTGGTCGTGCCAGAGCAAAAGGTGGCATGATGCTCAAGATCTCACCGATTGGCGAATCTGGTCTCGCAAAACCACTTGATCCTGAACTGATTGAGCAATTTCCGATCGAAATGGTTCGGACGCTTGATGCGTTTCAAAAAGTCGTGGCGGTGCGGTCTATGGTCTATATGGCCGAGCAAGACTGCCCGTATGAAGAAGAATTTGATGGCAATGATTTATGCGCCTCACACGTGATTGCCTATTCAAACGGACAGCCAATCGCGACTTTGAGACTGCGCTGGTTTGCTGGATTTGGTAAGATCGAACGCGTCAGCATCCTGCCGGCCTATCGAGGCAGCGGCGTGGTTAAAGTGATGCTGGCGGCGTCATTGGAAATCGCGTCCCGCAAAGGTTATCGCCGAATGCTCGCGCAAATTCAGGCGCGCCTCTGGCCGCTTTGGTCGAAAACGCTAAACTGCCGCCTGATGGACGATCATCCAAACTTCTTTTTCTCGGATTTCGAGTATTGCGAGATGGAAATTTCTGTATCGGCGCATCCGGATGCGATCCGGCTCAACTCTGATCCTATGATGATTATTCGACCTGAAGGCGATTGGGACACGCCTGGAATTTTGGAGCAGTCTGCCACCCGCGGCGGTGATGTGCACGAAGTGGCGGCCTAGCCATGTGCCTGCTTGTTTTATCTGCGAGCAAACGGGTTCCCGATCCGTCTGGACTCACTGGATTGCATGAACGTATCGATGATGCGCGCGTCTCGCAGCAGCCGGTGGCCTTTGTACAACAGCATAATAGCGAAGGGCTGAATGAGCTGGGTATCCGAATTGGCCGGTATGAGCCGATCTTCAGCGCGGAACGCAACCTGTCAGATGGGTTGATTGACTTCATTCTATCCAGCTCAGTTCGCCAGGTCAGCTTGGCGGGTGTTGCGGACGTAAAACTGTTCGAACAGATGCGATCAATCTTGACCCGTGCGGGATTGACCGCGGAGTTAGACCGAGCCGCCATTCTGTCGAAATAGTCTGGATCAGTGGTACGGCACGCTGGCGACTGGATCTGTTTCCGTCGGTGTTTGCGGATTTAAAAAGAACCAATCAACCGGATATTCGAGCAGCTGCGCAATGACGAATAGCGTGCCTGCTGAAACCCGGTTGCTGCCACGCTCATATTTATGAATCTGCTGGCTCGAGCAGCCTAAATGCTCGCCGAGCTGGGATTGGGTCATCGAGGCGTTGACCCGGGCCATTCGAATACGGTGGCCAATGGCTTCATCAACAGGGGTTTCGTCAGGGGTCGTCAAGGACATGGAGCAACTAAAGGGTAAATCAGTAAATCAATTATAAATTGAAATTATACTGAGGTTGCAGGATCTGCATGAATAAAAAGAGGGCAGGGAGGGCGACAAACAAGATCGCAACGAAGACCGAAAGCGGAAATTTCCGCCGCCCACGCGATCCGGTTTTACCCCGGCCGAGTGAAAATTTTTCGAACAGCTCAGGGCGGTGGATCCGGACCAAATAGACCACCGCAAAAAGGCCTGCCAAGGCGGCGCTGGCGGCGATTAAGAACCTGTTTTCCTGCAATATTCCGACAATCAAATTAGAGACGGCTAAGGCGGTCGTAGCGAGCAGCGTGAGCGGGCTGCGCTGCGCTTGTGCGGGGCTGTTTTCGGACTTTGCCATACGGGTCTCATCTATTTGACGGGCCGAATCGGCCACGTTTCAAAAAACAACATAAAGTAGAAAATTTACGAATGACTAACCCCTGACGCTCAATCGTCGTCTCGAACGGCTCGGCGATACATTTCAATCGAGAATAGTATTTTCTTAAGGCGACTCTGCCGAAATGAGCCCGCGTTCGAATGAGGGAGCCTCACATGTCTCACGGCCCATTTTCAGCCTTGCTGACCGGTAGTTTGATGATCGCATTGGCGGGGTGTGAAACAACGGCCAGCTTGAGTGAGGCGGCGATCCGGCGCGCTAGCTTTGACCGCGTCCATGCCACACCTTTCACCGATCAATTGGACGCTAAAAAATGCCGTGCCTCGCTCGATCAGGCGTTTGGCTTTCCGAGATCATCCTTGGCGGTCAGGAATGGCGTGAAAGTCACCCAAGACTATGCCTGTAAGGGCAAGACCATTATCGCCAAAGTGAGCCTGACAAATCTCAACGACCATACAATGTATTGCGCCGCGACCACCGAAACCGGAGAATCTGGCGCGATGGTTGGGCCCCATGGCGTCGCATTTCTAGAATATGGCTTTCTAAACGCAGTCACATATGACTGTTTCGATGTCAGTTAAACTGTAGCAATTGTTGCGATTGTAATAGAAAATAGAAAAACTGATTTCGATCTGGTGCCGCGTCACAGTCGGGCGCTGAGAAAAAGTCTATGGCGGGGCATGCGTGCAAACTTGTTTACAGAGCGAGAATAGGGGCGAGTCTCGATATGTTTAATACAGACAAGATTTGTGCGTGGAACCTCAGTGCACCCAGCTTAGACTGTCGATCGCCGTCAGTTGAGGCGCAAAGAGGAGCCTACAGTGCTGCGTGAAGTGTCTCCCCGTGCCGAAGATCGTCTGGAAGGTCTCAGCGATACAGCCTGGGCTTTAATTGAAGCGCATGGCGAGTTTTACCAGGCAGATGACGGTGACACCATTCTCGCGCTGGGCCAAACTGATAAACATTTGTTGATTGTCCTGTCCGGCTTGGCCACGCTGGTTTATTTCCAAGACGGGCAGCGCCAGCCAACCGCTGTCTATCGCACACCTGGTGAAGTGCTGCACCATGCCGGGATGCACCTTCAGATTGTCAATCCGTTCGCGATTGAAGCGGCGAAAGCTGAAACACGCTTCGTCTTGATCAAGCGCGAGACCGTTTATGAAATGATCGGCAAGGATGTCTTGTTTGCCGAATATTTGTTTAAAGATCTTTCCGAACGGTTCTTCGTTGCGCTCAGCTATCTGAGAGAGCAGCGGCAAGAGCCTCTAATCATTCGCCTCGGAAAACGGATCATGCTGATTACAGAGCACCGCCCTGCGATCGAGTTTACCCAAGCTGAACTCGCTGAAATCCTTGCGGTGACTCGGATCAGCATTTCAAAAGCGATCAAAAGTCTCGAAGAGCTCGGCTTGGTGCAAAGGGTTGATCGCGCCCTGATGACGGTCGATCGCGAAAAGCTCAAAGCCTGGTTAGATGACCAAGATTAGCGGGCGCTGCCTCTGTCAATTCTCAACAGAATATGACTCAATCCTTACCCTCAATAGAAAATTCGATTGATCAACCCAAACGGGAATTAACTATAGTTTGCTAGATCCTTGGGCCTCGATGGAGAGGTTCACTGCGTTCTATGCCCATAAAAAAATTGAAAAAAATATCTGATGAAGCCGGCCAGGTTGCGGTGATCTTTGCACTGTCTTTGATACCGATTTTCGCCGTCGCGGGCTTTGCGATCGATTTCCAAAACACGATCAAAAAGAAACAAAAGGTTCAGGTGATCCTGGACTCGGCAATCCTCGCTGCCGCGCGCGTGAAACAGACCGGCGCCACCGATGCTGAGGTTAGCGCTGCGCTTTCCGGATTTATGAATGCTCAACTTGATCCAATGAATGGCGGGATGACCTGTGAAGCCCCGAATGTCGCGATCGGAGCATCTGCCCAGCGTATTACAGCGGCAATGAGCTGCAGTCAGCCTACCTCGCTAACCCGTGTAATCGGCCAAGAGAAAATGGATTTCACGGTCGCGGCTGTGGCGGAGTATGGGATCGATAAGATCGATGTTGCGTTCATGTTTGACGTTTCAGGCTCAATGAACAGTTCGAGCCGCCTCACCAATTTAAAGGCTGCCGCGACGGATGCGATTGATATTCTATTGCCCGCTGATGCAGCGCCGCAGCTGATCGAAAATACACGCCTGAGCATGGTGACCTATAATACGATGGTTAATGCTGGCCTTCACTTCGAGGATGTGACTGGCGTTCCAGCGACCCGCACCTACACCCATACAATAGGCGGTGGCGATTCTGGTCCGAAGGTCACGGAAGGCGACCTCCTCGACGATATTACGGTTACGCTGATGGATGCGGATCGCGATGAGTTTGTCTCCCTGATCGGTGATGATGCGGTTATCGCAATCGAAGATTGGGACCGAAACGACCGGACAGATCATAGGATGACCATCGATGTGTCTGTTCCTAATTCAAGCCCGTATCGCGGTCGATTTAAGAGCATACGGTTTGACCTTTCCGGGCGAGAATCAAAACGACAGACAGAAAATTTTGATCCCTACGCTTTGTATGGAGATCGGCGCGGCGACTATCATGGCCGCAATTGGCGCGAGGGCGACTACAAACTTCGGGTCCGTCTTTATTCTGGGCAAAAGGCGCGCGGCCGCAAACTTTTTGATGAGACGATCAAGTTTGAGATTGTGCGCGGCAAAGCGAGTCCGCCTCGAGAGGTTGAATACACACTGACCTCAACTTGTGTTTGGGAGCGTGATGGCGACGAAAAATTCACGGATTCTCGGCCGGAAACCGGCGCTTATCTTGCGCATCAACAAGCTTGGTTCGAAGAGGATGAAGATCATCGCGATGGCGGTGTCTGGCATGTTGGTCACCCCAACCGTCCAGATCATTCTTGGTATGATGGCGATGAATGTCGCGAGAGCGAGCCAGTCGCTTTGACCAATAATCGCACAACACTGATCAATCACCTCAAAAGCCTAAATGCCGGCGGCGGAACCGCGGGACATCTAGGTGTGGCTTGGTCGTGGTATTTGGTCTCAGAACATTGGGGGGGAGTGTTCACCGGCGGTTCCGCACCCCTCTCTTATTCCGAACCCGACAGCACCAAAGCCGTAATCTTGATGACCGATGGCGCCTTCAATGCTGAGATTTTCCCTGAACAGGGCAATTCAAATATCCAAGCGCGCAACCTTTGCGACAATATGAAAGCATCTGGCATCAAAGTTTATTCGGTGGCGTTGAGCGCGCCGACTTCAGGTCGCGAAGTGCTCAACTATTGCGCATCTGGTCCGGATTTTTACTTCGATCCGACATCGGCGGCTGAGCTCAAAGATGCGTATCGAAAGATTGCTACATCGATCTCTGACTTGCGGATTTCTGGGTAAACAAAACCTTACCTGATCAAGTGAAATTTGGCGGGTTTGAGTTACCATACTTACGATTAGGTTGCTCAACCCGCCGGAACTTTTTGTTTCAATTATCTTCAATTAAAACAATGCATTGTATCCTGTATAAAATCAGGAAAGGTGGGACAAAATGAATTTCCAAACTAAAAAACCCTTAACGACTGGCTTTCTTCAGAGCGTCAATCTGATGTACGATCGCGCCGTTGATCTGCTCGATTTGCCGGGAGATGTCGCACAGACGATCAAGACTTGTAACTCCACATATGAAGTCCAGTTTTCAGTCCGTTTGCGCGGTCAGCTGCACACATTTAAAGGCTACCGGTCTGTCCACTCAGAGCATATGGAACCGGCCAAAGGCGGCATCCGTTATTCGATCGAAGTGAACAAGGATGAAGTCGAAGCGCTCGCCGCTTTGATGACGTATAAATGTGCCTTGGTTGAAGCGCCGTTTGGTGGTTCAAAGGGCGGTCTGATTATCGATCCGACCGAGTGGGAAGACCACGAGCTTGAGAAAATCACGCGCCGGTTTGCGTATGAGCTGATCAAGCGCGATCTGATCAATCCATCGCAGAACGTTCCGGCGCCTGATATGGGGACTGGCGAGCGCGAAATGGCTTGGATGGCGGACGAGTACCGCCGCATGAACCCGACCGACATGAATGCCCGGGCTTGTGTGACCGGTAAGCCGCTCAACGCAGGCGGGATTGCTGGCCGGACCGAAGCGACCGGACGCGGTGTTCAATATGCGCTGCAAGAGTTCTTCCGCCACGCGGATGATGTCAAAGCTGCCGGACTAGACGGCTCGCTTGATGGCAAGCGCGTTGTCGTTCAAGGCCTCGGAAATGTCGGCTACCATGCCGCGAAATTCTTGAGTGAGGAAGATGGCTCGAAAATTGTCGGCGTTGTTGAGCGCGATGGCGCGGTCTTCAATCCGAAGGGCATCGATGTCGAAGCTTTGAAAGCGCACCTGATGGCGCGTAAGCCTTTGGCTGAGTTCGCTGGCGTCGAGTTTGTTGCTGATGGCTCGCTCGGTTTAGAATATGATTGCGATATTCTGATCCCGGCGGCGTGTGAGAGCGTGATCACCTATGCGAATGCTCACAAGATCAAAGCTCGCCTGATCATTGAGGCCGCGAATGGCCCGATCACGGCCGATGCGAATGATATCTTGGTCGAGCGTGGCCACACGATCATTCCAGATCTGTTCGCGAATGCCGGTGGTGTCACCGTGTCTTACTTTGAATGGGCGAAGAATATTTCGCACATCCGGTTTGGCCGTATGCAGCGCCGTCAGGAAGAAGCGCGCAGTCGCGCCTTCCTTGAGCAGCTTGAAGCGGTCCTGCCGAATGGTGTCGATCCGTCTTTGAGGAAGAAGCTGGAGTGCGGCGCTGGCGAGATCGATCTTGTCCGCTCAGGCCTCGATGACACTATGCGCGCGGCCTATGTCGCGATGCGTGAAGTGCGTGAAGCCCACCCCAACTGCCCAGACCTTAGAACCGCCGCTTATATGGTTGCTGTTCGCCGGATTGTGGGCGTGATGGATCACTTCACCCTATAAGGAAACTGGACCGGCCCGCTACCTGCGGCGGGCCTCCAAAAAAAAGCGCCGCTCGAAGTCTCTTCGGGCGGCGCTTTTGGTATGGGCGAACCGCAATTGCGGCTCTGGGAGGAAACTATGTGTAGAGTTTAGTTCGCGCGTCTGTTTGTGACGCTGGGGCTCGCACCATGGCCGAAGGGCGAGACATTCTCTGCTGCGATCTCAACCCGGTCGCGGCCATTCCGCTTGGCATTGTAAAGCGCAGCGTCGGCCCGCTCGAGCGCGTCATTGATGCTCGCTTCATTGAGAAGCGGCTCGGCAACGCCAATGCTCACAGAAACATTGAAAGGTCCCGCTTCGCTTGGAAATTTCACCTGTTTGATCGCTTGCCGGATACGGTCGGCAACTTTAGCGGCCGACATCGCATCGGCGTCGACCAATACAATCGCGAACTCCTCGCCCCCCAGTCGACCGATGAGGTCTTCTTGGCGGAGGACGTTTGACGCAATGGAGACCATTTTTGAGAGCACTTTGTCTCCCGTGGCGTGACCATGTACGTCGTTCACTTGTTTGAAATGGTCGATGTCGAGCATCAGCGTCGAGATGCGAGCATTGTCGCGCTTGAAGCGGGCCAACTCGCGTTCTGAGAAGCGCATAAAAGCGCGGCGGTTAAGCGCTTTGGTGAGCGGGTCAATGGTGGCCAGCTCGAACAAGTCGCATTTCTCATTTTCGAGCTCAATCAAATCTTTGACGGCGTAGCGCGCGGCGCTCTTAACGCAGATATCGTTGCTCACAAGCCGCCCAAAGCTCGATAAAATGTTGAGCTCGGTCTCGGTAAATTCGCGGGTCTTGCGATCGCCCACACAGAGCGTCCCGAACCGTTTGCCGTTAGGGTCGGTTAGAGGAACGCCCGCAAGCGATCGAAATTTAGGGATTTGCAGCCCACTTGTATGGCTGAGGAAGAACTCTTCTTCGCTGATGTCGGCCACTTCGAACCGAGATTGCGCCAGATGCATGCGGGCGAAATAGGTCTGCAAATCGCTGTTCGCAAAGGCGCCCAGACCATGGGTGCAATGGTACCAGCTGCGATAGCGATTGGTCAGTGCGGCGATCACAAATGGGGTATCGAGCGCTAGGGCCACGGAGTCTGCGAACGAGGTCGCGCTCAGGGCATTGTCATCATACAAGATCTGATATCGCTGGAGAATCTCCGATTTCTGTTCCTCGAATTTCGGGGGCGGGTATGAAATCATGGGGCTCTCTCCGGGTATTCTTTTATACGTGTATCTCCTTATATTCTACCATTGGTTGTAAAACAGTTTACATTCCGGGTTTCTCACACAATCGCAGTGTCGACGCCGTCAACAGCGTCTCCCAGACAAAAGAAACCCGCACCGGAGAGGGTGCGGGTAAGTCATAATGGAGATTTGGAAACGGGCGTTTCCATAATCCCTACGTCTCAGGGTTGGAAATCGTTCCAAACTTTTTTGAAAAACCTCAGATTTCGAGAAAATCCTTGCGGCGGGGCGCTAAGCTGCGGGTCTGGTCAGCGCGTCGACGCGACCGAATACATCCTGCATGCTGAGAAAAGCGAGCGAGGTCTCGGGATCAGGTTCGACGTCCGATTCTGGTTCGGACAGCCGGGCTTGCAGTTTCTCGCGAGATCGATTGATCCGGCTTTTCACCGTTCCAACAGAGCAATCAAGAATACTCGCAGCTTCTTCGTAGGAATAGCCCGCGGCGACAACCAGGATGAAAACGTCCCGTTGATCTGGGTTGAGCGCAAACAGCTCCTTAATCGCGTCAGAGCAGGCGGCTCTCGTCGACATTTGACAGTCTTCGGTCAGCCAGTTTTCGAAATCGGTCGGCGCGTGACTTTCGGTGCGCTTATGTTTTCGAATGTGTTGAAGAAACTCATTGCGCGTGATGACGAACATCCACGCTTTCAGAGATCCTTTATTCGGATCGAAACTGTCTTGCGCTTTCCAAGCTTTCAGACAGGCGTTCTGGGCGATATCGTCTGATACGTCTCGATCGAGGCAGAGCATGCGCGCATAGGCACGGATTTCTGGCAGGAGTTTTTCAAGTTCATCAGCAAACATATAACGGCCCCTCGTTGACCAATGATGTCTGCAGCGTTGGTTAATTAATCGTAAATAGTGTTAACTTCTTAGAAACCGATCGCCATTCGCAAAGTCTCTGAAATCAAAATTTCTATAGGGCAGGTTTTAGTTCGGATTTAGACTTCACATACTTCCGAGGACAATGGAGATTGGCATTAGCGCGTTGAAATTATTGCATATTATCACCAGCAGAAAGTGTCGTGGCCGCGGCCTTTGCGCGCCATTTTCTATGTCATTGCCTGTATTTCGTTGCCAAAGACATCGACTTCTAGAAACTAAGTATTAGCTAACGGGTACTATCCAGAGTGGAAATATTGAGAATTCGCGATGTTTTCTGACGCTTTAGAAACCCACCTTCCAGATCTTCGTGCTTATGCGCGGGTGCTTTGCGGCGATGTCGTGCGGGCGGATGATATTGTTCAAAATGCGTGCCTCAAAGCTTGGGAAAAAAGGACAAGTTTTGATCCCCAAAAAGGCGCCTTGCGCGGCTGGTTGTTTCGGATTGTCCGCAACGAGTTTTATCAACAAAAGCGCGCGGAGCGGGTGCGAGAAATAGATTCTACGACGCAGATTGAACTCCACCTTGTCGCCGATTGCGGATTGCAGACCCGTTCCGAGCTCAGCCGCATGCTACAGGCCATTGAAACGCTGAAAGAGGCGCAGCGCGATGCCTTCTTGCTCGTCGCAGCGGCGGGCTTCACCTATGCGGAAGCGGCGGAGGTGCTCGGCTGCTCTGAAGGCACTGTGAAGAGCCGCGTGAGCCGCGCGCGTGAAATGGCGCTTGGTAAATTCCACTCTGATCAATGGTCTGAGGACAAAAAGACGCCTTCCGCTTCGCCAATTGTCCAGCTGCACGAGGCGCTCAACCG
Organism: Hyphomonas sp. ske169; assembly: GCF_056850855.1. NCBI lineage: Bacteria > Pseudomonadati > Pseudomonadota > Alphaproteobacteria > Hyphomonadales > Hyphomonadaceae > Hyphomonas > Hyphomonas sp. ske169. Next base: position 2,737,656 of record NZ_CP096146.1, read on the forward strand.
CATTCAAGCGTTGGCGCGCGCCGCATAATCTCGCCTGCGGGTTTCGAGCTTAAAGCAGTCGGCTCTCTTCCAGAAGGTCCGGCAAATCGTTCTCGTAAAGCACGACATCTTTGTCGGATGCCAGTTCACTCACCAATCGCCGCGCGTCGGCGAAGGAAGCACGGGTATGAAAATCGGTGCGGTCTTGGTCGATGGCCTTCACGAAGCTCTCGATCCGGGAAGGGTTGATCGCAATCACCAGGTCGCAATGCTCGGAGGCAAACTGGCCCAGACGATTGTGCACGCGGTCATGTTCGAGGCCAAGCTCAGCCACGCCAGGCGTCACCAAAACGGCTTTCCCGCCGCGCTGATCGGCGAGCTTACGAAGCACTTTCACAGCATTCTTAAAGCCGATCTCGTTTGAATTATACGCGTCATCAAGGATCAGCGGTTGGCCGGGATTATCGACCTTTTGCAGCCGATGCTGAACCTGTTCCACGTCTTTGGAAAAGGCGGCGATCCGGTTCACCGTCTTGGGGCTGACCAAATAGGTGAGGACAACTGACAGCGCCGAGTTGAGGATATTGTGGTCGCCGAGCAACGGCAGCGTGTAGTGGATCGGTGCCGCGCCAGCCTCATCGCGCGGCTGGATCTCAATCGCCCAATTGCTGTCTTCAAGCTCGGCTTTGACGATTTGAAAATCCGCGCTGGCCTCATGGCCAACGGTTTTGACCAGATTGGGGTAGGCGGTCTTCAATTCTGCAAAGGGCTCATGGTCTAGAATTTCGACCGGGATGACCGCCTGACCGCCGCGCGCGCAGACATGTTCGACCAGCTCAGATTTGGCGCGCGCAATGTTTTCAATGCTGCCAAAGCGCTCGGTATGTGCGTCGCCAATCGCGGTGACGATGGCGAATTCAGGGTCGCTGAAATCACATAGCCGCTTAATCGAGCCGATGCCGTAAGCGCCCATTTCGGCGATGAAAAATTTGTGCCCGCGCTGCAATTTCTCGCGGATGTTCCGGGTCAGGCCGAGCACGGTATTGATGCTGCCAGGGCTGTAAAAAACTGGCCCTGCAGATTCGAGCACTTCAGCGAGAATATGTTTGGTCGTCGTCTTGCCGAACGAGCCGGTAATCCCAATCGTTACGGGTTGAAATGTCTCGAGCTTCTCAATCGCCTGATCGACAAAGCCTTGATTGATTTTGTCTTGCATCGGGCGCAGCAGGCGGTTGGCCAGCATGATCAAAAGCGGCACCGCTTGGATAATCGCAAACACGGCATAGGCGTGGACGAAAACCAGCCCGAGACTGATCAGATAGAACCCGCGAGCGAGCCAGCGGATCCGCTTTAATCGATCTGTCGCAACCAGCTTTTTCTTATAGGTGTACCCGCGCTCGGGCAGGGCAATCAGCGTGAGTAAAGCCGCTGCGATGAGCCAAACGTAGTTGCCAAGTTCGATAAAATGCTGAGCTACAAAGAGCGCCAGCAATCCCAGCGTTGCGAGCACATCGAACAAACGCACCCGAAACACCGCGCCGAGAAAGCGCGAGCTATCATACTCTTCTTGCTGGAAATAGGTGAGGATCGTGTTGATCCGAACCATGCCAAACCCTGCCAAGCTGAGCAGGAAGAGCGCGAAGGGAAGATAAGGCAACATCTTTACGCGCCCCCGAGATTTTCTTTGATGCTGAGCGCGATCTGATGCCGGCCCCGGTCCAAGATCGAGATATGATCAAAGTGCGGACAGACCACTAGCTGCGCATCGGATATCCCCGCAACGATTTTCTCACCGACCTCAACCGGAGTCTCAAAATCCAACCCGCCATAGATCGCCGTGGTCGGGCAGGTGATCTGGCCCAGCGAGCTAGTCTGGTCTTCATTCACCGTGCGGACGAAAATGTCTCGCATGCCGATCTCGCGGCTGTGGACATAGTCGGCGCTGCCATATTGCTGTTCCAGCGCCTTAAGCGCTTCAGGCGATTTCGCCATCGACTTGCGGAACTTAAACGCCCAACTGCGCTGTTTGCCGCGCAATTGCTGGCCGAGCGTGCGGGTGCGCGGCACGCCAGCGGAGGCCACCAAGACCAAGTGATTGATGATCTTGGGGTGCTTGGCCGCGATGCGCATGCCGACGCGGCCGCCAAAGGAGTGGCCAACCCAAGTGTAATTCTTCAAGCCGTGCTCATCGCGCAGGAAGGCGACCATATGCTCGGCATAATTTTCGGTGCCCCAGGCCTGGTCGGGGCGCGGGCTGTCGCCAAAGCCTGGAAAATCGACCAGATAGCTGCGAGCAACTGGGGCCAGGGCTTCGGCAACGGGGATGAAATCATTATAGGTTCGACCCCAGCCATGCCCAAACACAATGGCGGGTTTGGTCGCGTCCCCAATTTGAACCAAATTTGGCTTCAATGCAGTGCTCATAGGTGCGCTTGATCCCGCTCAACGATTCGCTCTTTAATACAGTAAGCGCGCTTAAGACTTAAGACTGGTGAAAAATTGGCAAAACTGTTGAAAACTGTGGTGATTTTTGGGGGTGCGAGCTCTGAGCACGATGTCAGCGTCGTTAGCGCCCATCAATTAATGGACGCCGCAGACGTGCGCGGGCTGGAGATTATCCCGGTCTATACCGATTTCGCCAACCGGTTCTGGATCGGCGCGAACCTCCGCAACATTGCGCGCTACAGCCCGAAACCACCGCTCGCCAAGCAAGTCATGTTTCGTTGGGGCGATAATGGCCCGGTTATGTGCGCCATGGACGGCACGCCCATCGATAACGTTGATTGCGTGCTGCCAGTCTTCCATGGAACGTTCGGAGAAGATGGCCGCGTGCAAGCCTATTTTGAACTGCTTGGCATTCCGGTGACTGGCATGTCCGCGTCTGGTAATGCCATCGCAATGCGCAAAGACGTGACGAAGTCTTTGGTCAAAGCCGCCGGCGTCAATGTGTTGCCGCATGTCACAGTTGATCGCGACCGCGTGCATCATTCTGAAGCTGTGCTGAAAGAAGTGCGTGAGTCCTTTGGGTTTCCCGTCATCGTCAAACCCGCCAATCTTGGCTCAAGTGTCGGGGTAGGCCTCGCAAAAAGCGACAATGATGATCTCTGGCCGCTGGTTGAATATGTACTCAAGAAAGACACGCTCGCGCTGATCGAGCCGCAGGTTCAGAACTTGGTCGAATATAATATCGCCATGATTGCCAAAGACGGCGAGATCAAATTTTCCGCGATTGAGCGGCCTAAGTCAGGCGCCGAATTGCTCGATTTTCGCGAGAAATATCTCTCCAGCGATGGCGGCACCAAAGGCGCGTTTAAGCCGTCCGAAGGCATGCTGTCTCTGACCCGCGACATCAATCCGGACATTCCAGACGCGCTGCGCGACAAGATTTACGACTATGCCGCCAAGACCTTCACCGCGCTCGGCAAACGCGGCGCTCCGCGGATCGACTTCATGTGCAATCAGGAGACGGGTGAGCTCTGGTTCAATGAAATCAACGCCATTCCAGGGTCATATGGTTTCTTCCTATGGGAAGCAGCGGCTGAACCCTTGCTCTTCCCCGAGCTGATCCAGCATTTGATCGACGAGGCCACGGGCGACACGATCAAGACGTTCGAAGATCCTGTGCCGCAGGATGCGCGGCTCTTGCCGCGGCGCTAGCGGCTGTTGCGGGGCGATAATAAGACGGTCCGTCGTGCTCAGGGCTGCGGCGTTGTGTTGATCAATCCGGCGCAATAATCGGCGCCCTGTCACAGATTGTCATCCTGTCTCGTCATTAGTTTGAGGCATGGAGATAATCGAATGAAACTCATACTCTACGGCGTCGGAGGACTTTACCTCTTCACAGCCATTTACATGTTTGCAGCACCGCAAGTGTTCTATGACCAGACTCCCGGCGTCGCCATGATGGGACCGTTCAACACACATTTTATTCAAGATGCAGGGCTCGCGTTCTTGACCAGTGGCGGAGCGCTCCTTTGGGGCGGGCGATATCGAAACCGGTCCGTCGCAATATTCGGTGCGGTCTGGGTGTGCCTGCACGCAACCCTACACGCTTGGGTTTGGATTGCGCGCGGCACGCCCTTAGACCAAGTCGCTTTGATAAATCTCGTCGGCATACAAGTGCCCGCTTGGCTTGCGCTGTTCGCAGCGATGAAACTTCAAGGAGACATCGAATGATCAAGTGGATCCTAAGGCGTGGTGCGCGTGCATTCGGCCGTGCCTACGACTACGATGTGGGCTACATGCTGGATGTGATCAATACATCTGCAGGTGCGGGCCTGCGTCTGTCTGGCTTTCCAATGATTAGCCAATATCGCGGCCCAAAAGATGCGAAGCTCGTTTGGGTCGGCGCAATTTTCGCCTCTACGCTTGAGGGCGATTGTGGCCCCTGTGCGCAATTGGTTGTCGATATGGCGCTCCGAGCAGGCGCTGACCCGGCAGACTTGCAAAGCTGTTTCGAGGGGGATCCGCAACGCGCAGGAGATGTTGGACTTGGGTTCCAGTTTGCAATGGCCGCCATAGGCGGTGATCTAAACGTCGAAGATTTTCAACGCCAAATCGAAGCCAAACATGGTCGACGCGGTTTGATCGCGGCATCATTTGCCGCCGGATCGGGGCGGTTCTATCCCGTTTTCAAGCGCGGCCTCGGATACGGCCATGCGTGCCAGCAGATCTGTTTTGACAACATAAAGACGATAGAGCGCGAGGCGACATGATAGATACGGTTTCGACATTTGAAGCAGAGCGGAAACATCTCATTTCGCTTTGCTATCGTATGTTGGGGGACCGCGCGGGCGCTGAGGATGCTGTTCAGGACACTTGGCTACGGTGGATGAATGCTAATCACAGCTCCATTTCAAATCCTGCCGCCTGGTTGCGCCGAGCAGCAACGAACATTGCGATCGACGCCCTGCGTTCAGCGAGACAGCGGCGCGAAACTTATGTCGGCCCCTGGCTTCCGGAACCCCTGGTGCAGAGCGATGCCGGGCCCGAACAGGACTTCGAGTTGGCGCAAGAGTGCGAACTTGCATTGCTCTGGGCGATGCAACGTTTGGGAGAGGAAGAGCGCGCCGCCTTTATTCTGCGTGAAGCGTTTGATGCCGGTTATGATGATATCGCTGCAACGTTGGCAAAGAGCGCAGCGGCCTGTCGTCAAATGGTCAGTCGCGCACATAAGAAACTGCAAGAGAGTGGACCGCGATTTGATGCGTCTCCTGACCAAGTCCAGGAACTCATTTCTAAGTTCTTCGCCGCCGCCGCGGCGAATGACTTTGAAGAGGCAAAGAGCTTGTTTGCTCCTAATGCAGTTGCGATTTCGGATGGTGGACGCAAAGCCCGCGCCGCAAGACGTGTTTTGGTTGGACCAGAGGATATAATTCAGGTTTACGCCGCCATTTGGCATCGTTTTGCGGATGAAAAAAACTGGACCCTCGAACCTTGCATCTCCAACAGCAAGCCCGGAATCGTACGACGCGTGGAAGGGGTCGTTGATTCTGTGATAACCCTCGCGCCATCGCCGCATGGTGAGATTGCTTGGCTCTACATAATGCGTAACCCTGACAAACTGGCCATGCTGGAAAGCAGAGTTGGCGAGGGCTGGTGATGGCTTCGCTAAAGAAACCCGAGACCTCTAGGTATCGGATTTACGCTCACCGTCTGTTTTAGGGCAATTCTGTTGAAAAACTCTGCTGCTAGAGCGCGGGCTTTCCTCTTCGATCGTGTTCAGGCCTCTTTTTCTGCAGGGTGTTCGCTCTTCTCGACCGTATCACGCGGCGTTTTGGAGGGTGGTAGACGGTTTCGGGGCGTATCTGGCGAGTTTTCTGAGGTTTTGGGTGGTGGCAGCGAGGAGAAATTCGTCATTGGCTCCAGTGGGGCCGCGTAATCGTAATCGGCGCAAGCCATGTTGGCATTTCAGATGCGCGAAGCTCATCTCGACCTTCTTTCGATCTCGCCTCGATTGCTCGTATTCATCCGTTTCTCTCAGGCGCCTGACTTCGTCTCTGGCATGCTCATAGATGGATCGACCAACACGTTTGTTACGCGCGTTGGGACAGCATTTGTCTTTCAGCGGACAGACCGCGCAGTCTGAGCTGCTCGATCTGTACATTCGTTTCTTGTCTTTCGTGATGCCTGATCGCGGCACCTTATAGTTTCGTCGTTGATGGCGCAGCTCTTTGCCATTCGGGCAGGTATAAAGATCACGGTCCTGATCATACACGAAGTCTTTGACGGTGAAGTTTGTCGTCGGCGCGCCGGGCGGCTCAAGCAGCGCGACATGTGGAGCGATCTTCTTTTATCGACCATCCAAGCAAGGATTTCACCGGCACCATAAGCTCCATCTCCCATCAGGCGTTTGGGCTTGAGCCCAAACCTATCCTCGGTCCGGTTGATCATAAGCTTCGCAGCATCGACTTCAGCGGTGCGATGAGCCGGCGTGGCTTCCACGTCCATAATAACCGATGTCTCAACATCCAAAAGGTAATTGGTTGACCAGGTAAACCGGGCTTTGCCGCCAACCGCAGCGGTCCAACGCGCTATCGGATCGGTGAGGGATACCTTCTTGCGTGGCGTGCTATTTTCAGTCTCGGTCTGATCGATCGCATCAAGATATTCTGTCACCGGGCGCGAAGCGATCTTTGGGTCTGACCAGTCAACAGGCTCGCCCTTCTCAACAGCGCGGTCTTCACTCGCATCCGCGCGGATCAGACTGGCATCAACCGCAAAGCCCTCGCCTTTGACCAAGCCCTCGGACATGCAGCACAACACGACTTGCTCGAACAGTTTCCGAAACAAGTCACTCTCACGGAACCGGCCATGACGTGCTTTGGAAAAAGTTGAGTGGTTCGGACCTTGTCTTCAATGCCAAGCTTGCAAAACCATCGATAGGCGAGGTTCAGATGAACTTCTTCGCACAAGCGCCGCTCCGATCGGATGCCATAGCAGTATCCAACGATCAGCATCCGGCACATAAGTTCCGGGTCAACCGATGGGCGGCCCGTGTGACTATAGAAGGGCTTTAGGTGCGCCCGGATGTCATCGAAATCGAGGAAGCGGCCAATCTTGCGCAGCAAATGATCTGCCGGAACCATCTCTTCCAGTGAGAACTCATAGAACAGCTTTGCACCGTCTTCGTCCAATCGTCCCATCATCGCGCATCTCCTCGATCTGCACGAAAATCACTGAATCAGAATTCGGCCACTTTGACTCGGAGTTTTTCAACACCATCGGGCGTTTTAAGCCACTCGGCTGGTCTCTATCCGGCCATAAGCCCGTACACGCTATCCGAATACGCCGCGAGGTCGCGCGCGAAAGCTGCATCGTCCTCCAAGCCATCCGCCAAGACCACCAAATAATAAGCCGCGATGGGGCTCTCCACGATGGCAATATCGTGGACCAAGCCGTTTAGGGTCCCCGTCTTGTGCGCGATCACGGCATCATCCGGCAGGCATTTTGGGATCCGTTCATTGCGGAGATTGTTGGCGAGCATGCGTTTGATGAAGCCGTAGTGCGGTGTCTGGTCGATCAATTTGAGCAGGGTGAGGCAATCGTCCGCGGTGGTCAGGTTGGCCCGCAGCGGCGCGCCGAGCGAGGCATCATCGAACCCGACTTCGATATTGGTCTCTGTCAGGCCGTTCTCGCGCAGCCAGGCATTTACCGTGTCCGTGCCGACCGCTTCTAGGATCGCGCTGGTCGCGGGGTTATCGCTGACGATCAGCATCAGGCCAATCAAGCTCTTGAGCGAGAGCACGTCCTCGGGCTCGAAGGCGTGGAGGATGGAGCAGTAAAAGGTGTCATCCAAGTCTGCCCGCGGGATGGTCTGCGCGAGGTCTAGTCCAGGTGTGTCGACCGCTGCGCAGGCAATCGCCGCCTTGATCACACTGGCTGAGGGTAGCGATTGCGCCGTGTTCAAAGCGACAGACAGCGCCGGGTCGGTTTTCGAGGCGACATGCACCGTGACGGTTCCGGGGCGCCGCACGAACGCTTCGGTGAGGTCTTTCAGAGCAGCGAGACGATCTGTTTCCATCCGCTCCTTTTGGCGCGCGTTGAAGAGCGGCGCTAGTCCCAATCTATATAGTTGCATATGCAACTAATTGCTGATACGAAGACCCTAGAAACGATACTCTCATGCATGGAGGCACGACATGGCCGATTTGTTCGAAAACCCGGCAGGCTTGGACGGATTTGAATTCATTGAATTTTCTGCGCCTGAAAAAGGTGTTCTAGAACCTGTCTTTGAAAGCATGGGCTTTACCAAAGTCGCACGTCACCGATCGAAAGACGTTGAGCTCTGGCGCCAAGGCGGGATCAATTTCATCACCAATTATGAGCCGCGCTCTGCGGCTTGGTATTTCTCACGCGAGCATGGCCCGAGCGCTTGCGGCATGGGCTTCCGCGTCCGCAATGCCGGCAAAGCCTATGAGCATTTGCTGGGGCAAGGCGCGGAGCCCGTGTCTGTCGAAACTGGCCCAATGGAGCTCCACATTCCCGGCATTCGCGGGATCGGCAATTCCATCATCTATTTGATTGACCGCTATGCTGACGGCGATGGCAGCCACACCATTTATGACATCGATTTCGAGTATCTGCCGGGCGTTGAGCAACACCCAGAAGGCTGCGGGTTCCAAGTCGTCGATCATTTGACCCACAATGTCTATGGCGGCCGGATGAAATATTGGGCCGATTTTTATGAGACGCTCTTCAATTTCCAAGAGATCCGCTATTTCGACATTAAAGGCGAATATACGGGCCTGACCTCAAAAGCGCTGACCGCGCCGGATGGCAAAATCCGCATTCCGCTGAATGAAGAAGGCGAGGGCGGAAAAGGTCAGATCGAAGAATTCCTGCGCGAGTTTAATGGCGAAGGCATTCAGCATATTGCGCTCATTTGTGACGACTTGGTCGCCTGCTGGGATCGGCTGCAAAAGCTCGGCGTTCCGTTTATGACGGCGCCGCCAGAGACTTATTATAAAATGCTGTCTGAGCGCTTGCCTGGGCATGGCCAGCCGGAAGGCGAGCTGAAGTCTCGCGGCATCTTGCTCGATGGTACGACCGAAGGCGGCGAGCCGCGCCTGCTCTTACAAATCTTCGCGCAGCCGCAACTCGGCCCGGTCTTCTTTGAGTTCATCCAACGCGTCGGTGATTACAAAGACGGCTTTGGCGAAGGCAATTTCAAAGCCTTGTTTGAAAGCATCGAACGTGATCAGGTTGAGCGTGGTGTTCTGGCTGTTGAGGAGCCTGCTTAAACGTGTCGAGACTGTCCCTGCCGGCGATCATACTCGCGATCGTATTCATGTTCATTGGAACGTTTGCGAAAGACTATGTCTATGAAGCCGAAGGGGTGATGAAATATGCCGTTGATGCTGGCGCGGGTGCGTTTTTTGCGCTGGTGGGCGGCGTCATCGGCGTGATCCTATTCCCGAAGCGGAGCAATAAAGATGAGTAATGTCCCGAACCTGCAAGGCGTCCACCACGTCGCCTATCGTTGCAAAGACGCGAAAGAAACGGTCGAGTTCTATCATCAAGTTCTGGGCATGGATTTCCAGCTCGCGATTGCTGAAGATCATGTGCCCTCAACCGGCGCCTATGATCCTTACATGCACATCTTCCTTGATGCCGGAAATGGCAATGTGCTCGCCTTTTTCGAACTGCCAGAACAGCCTGATATGGGCCGCGATGAGAACACGCCGCAATGGGTTCAGCATATCGCCTTCAAGATTGGCTCGATGGAAGAGCTGCTAGCGGCGAAAGAGCGGGCTGAAGCGCATGGGCTCGACGTGCTTGGCCCGACCCATCATGGCATTTTCAAATCGATTTACTTCTTCGATCCGAACGGCCACCGTTTAGAGCTCGCCTGCGATATTGGTACGCCCGATCAGTATGCGGAGCTGAAACGCGTCGCGCCTGAAATGCTCGAAGAGTGGAGCCAAACCAAAAAGGCCCCGCGCCACGCGGCTTGGCTGCATGAGAAGATCAAACAAGAGAGCTAATTTATGAAACTCGCCACACTCAAAAATGGCTCACGCGATGGGCGTCTGGTCGTCGTGTCCAAAGACCTCACCCGTTGCACCGATGCGGCGCGGATCGCGCCGACTTTGCAGGCGGCATTGGATGATTGGGAAATGGTTGCCCCGCGCCTCGCCCGTATGGCAGAGGGCGTTGAGCTTGGCTCTGTCCCAACCTTCCGGTTCCATGAGCATGATTGCGAAAGCCCGCTGCCGCGCGCCTATCAATGGGCCGATGGGTCGGCCTATATCAATCATGTTGAACTGGTCCGAAAAGCGCGCGGCGCCGAAGTGCCAGAGAGCTTCTATGATGACCCTCTGATGTATCAAGGCGGCTCTGATGCCTTCTTGGGTCCGCGCGATGACATCCCGCTCGGTGATGTCGCTTGGGGCTGTGATATGGAAGGCGAGATCGCGGTTATCACCGATGATGTCCCGATGGGCGTCAGCGAAGCGGAAGCAGCCGATCACATCAAACTGATCATGCTCTGCAATGATGTCTCGCTGCGCGGTCTAATTCCGCCAGAGCTCGCAAAGGGGTTTGGTTTTTTCCAAAGTAAACCGCCAAGCGCGTTCTCGCCTGTGGCGGTGACGCCTGAAGAGTTGGGCGCCGCTTGGAAAGACAATCTCGTCCACTTGCCGCTGCGCGTGGATTATAATGGCGCCGCCTTTGGCCGAGCTGAAGCCGGCGTCGATGCGACGTTCTCTCTGGCGCGGCTGGTCGCGCATGCGGCGAAGACGCGCCCGCTGAGTGCTGGCACAGTGATCGGTTCGGGCACCGTGTCGAATAAAGGCGTCGATGGTGGACCCGGCAAACCGGTGGGTGAAGGCGGGCTCGGCTATTCCTGCATCGCTGAAATCCGGATGATTGAGAAGATTGCGACCGGTGAGTTCAAAACGCCGTTCATGCAGCCTGGCGATACAGTGCGCCTGGATATGCTAGATGCGAGCGGAAAATCGATCTTCGGTGCGATCGAACAGAAAGTCGTGGCGGTTTAAGCCGCGCCTGTTCATTTGGGCGTTCCCCACAGCTTGTCTGTGGGGCCCAACATCCGATGGCGTGGGTAGGACCGGGAGGGAGTACGTCGCTCCCGATCTCAGCGGAGAGATGACGAGCTGGGCTGCCCAAACAAGTTGGGCAGAGCGTAGTATGATAGGGCGCTAGAGAGCGCGGGTGTAAAACCGGACCGCTTTCTCGCCCGGCCGGTCGACCGCTTCGCCAACCTGGTTAAACCCCAGCCGTTTATGAAACCGGTGCGATCCGGGATTATCTGGCAGAGTGTTGACTTCGCAGCCCATTTCATCGCGATCCGCAAACTGGGTGAAGGCCGCTGCATACAGCGCCTCACCCAGCCTTTGCCCCCGCGCTTCGGGTAAAAGCGCGATGCGGTCGACATAGACGATGGATTTCCCCGTCTCACCGGCATAAGCCTCAAACCACCGCATATTCGGGCTGTCATACTCTGGCTGGTCGAGTTCCATCACGGTGATGAAGCCCAAAGGCTGATCGCCCCTGTGCGTTGCGACCAAGCAGGTTGAAAGCGCGATCCATTTGGCGAGGCTGGATTCTGTCTCGGCGCCGACGCCGGGCACGGAGGCCTCATTTGCGGCAAACAGCGTCGGAAAGTCATCGGAACGGTAAGGGCGAATGGGCATATTAGTCCTTATGCTTGTCGCCGCTCCAGCCGCGCGGCGCGAGATGGGCTTCTGCAAAGGCCAGCGGGCTATCCTCGAGCGTGGTGGCGAGCGTGTCATTCCAGCGATTCAAGAACCCAAACAGAGCGATCACGCCAACAATCTCGACGATTTCGTCTTCGCTATAGTGGGCTCGCAGCGCGTTGAACTGCTCATCTGTGGCTTGGTTGGGCACGCTGCCTGCGGCTAAAGCCAAGTCGAGCGCAGCTTTTTCAGCGGGGCTGAACAGATCGTTGGTCTCAAACGACCAAAGCGCATCGAGCTTGGCCGCATCCGCGCCGCGGTGTTCCGCGCCATGGGCCGTGTGCGCCTGGCAATAGGCACAGCCCGCGGCCGCGCTGGAAATGTGCGCAATCATCTGCCGTAGCACGGGGTCGAGGCTCGCATTCGGACCCAGCAAGGCAGCCGACAAGCCCATAAAGCCCTGAAGGATGGCTGGCTGTCTTGCCATGACTTTCAAAGAGTTGGCTTCAAACCCCATCGCGGCGGCGGCGAGGGCCAGAAGATCCTTGCTTTCGGCGAGCTGTTCCGGCGGTGCTGGCGAAATGCGTGTCATCGTTTCTTCCCGTCTAATTCCTCCTGACCGAAGCCCGGATCCTTTAATCGAGCAAGCGAAAAGCGGTCGCGTCGATTAAAATTCGCTCTTGCATCTGCGCTCGTCTCTCGGCATCGTGTTGTTTCAAAAGCGCTTATGGAGAGATCAAGCCTATGGACGTACAAGGCGATACGCTACGCATCAATTTCGAACTCGGTCCGAAAGACATCGAGTATTTCCGTAACCGCCTGTCAAAGGCTCGCAAGAACCGCGCCCTGCGAGATGATGATCGTGTGATCCTCGCGGCGGAAGCTTTGGCTGTGAAAGCACTTGAGAGCGATCCACCGACTTTTGTCGTCTCACGCATGCTGACGCTTCAAAATATGGTCGACATGCTCAAAGACCGCGACTGGAATCTTGAGAGTGATGACCGGGAGCGCGTGTTGGAAGTGCTCGCCTATTTTGCCGACCCGAATGATATCATCCCAGATGATCTGCCAGGCATTGGCTTCTTGGACGATACGATCATGGTCGATTTGGCTGCGATCGACTTGCAGCCCGAACTCGAAGCCTATGCTGAGTTCTGTGAGAACCGCAAAGATCTCGAAGCTAAAGAAGCTGACGCCCAGCCTTTGAAAGTGGCGCGGGACGAGCTGCAATCTCGGATGCGCCGCCGTCGACGTCGCCGCTCGGGTGGCGCGTCTGGAACCGATGTGATCACATCGCTTTTCCACGCAGGTTAAGTCAAACCCCCAAAAAAGAAGCCCCAGACGTTTCAGGCGTCTGGGGCCTTTTTTTGATGGGATCGGGGCCTTAGCCCATATTCATATCCATGGCGCCGAGATATTCCCGCTTGCCGATCGGGACGCCTTTTTGGCGCAGCAAATTGTAAGCGGTGGTCATGTGGAAGAAGAAATTCGGCATCGCGAACGAGGTCAAAAAGCCGAGGCCTTTGAACGGTAATTTGAAATCGCCCAGGACGAAGACCAGGTCTTTGTCGATCAGCGTATCGAGTTCTGATGGATCGATTGTTTTGAGGTGCTCGATCGTCTCATTGAGCATTGTTTCCAACTGCGCGTAAGAGCTGATCTCTGCCTCTCCCGGAGGGCCAGCTTGTCCGGCGCGGATGGCTTCCACATTGCCATAGCTCGAATGACAAACGGCCCGGATCTGGAACGAGAAGGGCAGCATGTCATCGATCAGCTTTTCATTGATGAACGCGTCCGCGCCGTCGCCCAGGTGCTCGCGCCCAGCCGCCATAATGCCAACCAAGGCTTCGGCTTGGCGGATCATCACGCCGATTGTGGATTTATAGATAGGGGTGGTCATAGGCGCTGCTCCTCCAGCCGTGTTGTGTGGGAGGCATTTGGGGGAGAAGTTTGGGCAGGGCAAGATAGTCGGCGAAATTGTATTGTTAGATCCGTTGCGCGCCCTCATGGATTGAGGCTCGGCGCACCACCCCACCATTGAGCGTTTTGCTAAACTTGTTTGGGCAATCCATCACGAGGTCTCTCGGCTTGGATTGGGAGCGGCGCGATCCCTCCCGGTCGTGGTTTCAAGATCACGTGCTGGGCCCTCGGAACAAGTCCGAGGGAGCGCTTAGAATGAAATTCTGCTCGCGGATTCGGTGTTTATGCGGCCACCAATCGTCGCGCCGTTCAAACCAATTCACGCGATAGATCGAGCCAGATCGGATTGCGCGCTTCGATCAAATTGATCTTCCATTGGCGCGGCCAGCGTTTGATTTGTTTCTCACGGTGCACCGCAAACGCCAAGTCCTCGAACCGTTCATACCAAACGAGGCTGAAGCACCGATATTGCCGCGTGAATCTTGAGCCTACGCCTTGTTTATGCTGACCGACGCGCGCCGGAAGATCTGACGTGCATCCCGTATAAATCGCGCCATTCTTGCGATTGGCCATGATATAGGTTGCGATGAAATCAAACCGCGCCATCGTATTTTGAGTATTGGATTGTTGAAGTGGTTCAAGTTCGCAGCGTCTCATTTTCGATTGTTGATCGAAAGGAGGGCTTGCGCTCTCGATCGAAGCCGAAAGATCAGGCGTTGGGCCCCGCAGACGAGCTGTGGGGAGCGCTTAATCTACGTTCTCTGGCAAGATTGGCATTTCGTGCGCATCCCTTCCATCCAGCGCTTTGCCCAGCTTGTCTGGGCAATCCATCACGGGATGACGCGGTATAGGACGAGAGCGATGCGATCTCTCCCGATCGGGGTTCAAGCTCGCGCGATGGACCCTCGGAACTCGTCCGAGGGAACGCGTAAGTTGGATTGGTGTCGGGATTGGAGAGGCCTGCGTCCTACCCATTCTTCCCAAATTTCCGATCCCGCCCCGCTAAGATCCGCAGGCGCAGCGCATTCAGCTTGATAAAGCCCTCGGCGTCTTTCTGATCATAGGCGCCGTGATCATCCTCAAAGGTGACAATGTCTTCGCGGTAGAGCGAGTAGGGGCTGTCGCGGCCGACCAGGTGAACGCCGCCTTTATACAGCTTCACTTTCACTTCGCCGGTGACGAAACGTTGTGAATGGTCAATTGCCGCCTGGAGCATTTCGCGCTCCGGGCTCCACCAAAAGCCATTATAAATCAGCTCGGCATAGCGCGGCATCAGCTCGTCTTTGAGATGGCCAGCGCCGCGGTCGAGCGTGATGCTCTCCATGCCGCGATGCGCGGTCAGCAGGATCGTGCCGCCGGGCGTTTCGTAAATGCCGCGAGACTTCATACCGACAAAGCGGTTCTCAAGCAGGTCGAGGCGGCCAATGCCGTGCTTGCGACCGTATTCGTTGAGCTTGGTCAGGATCGTCGCCGGGCTCATTGCCTCGCCATTGATGGCGCAGGCATCGCCTTTTTCAAAGCCGATCGTGATGATTTCAGGCTGATCCGGCGCATCTTCTGGCGCCACCGTGCGCAAGTGAACGAATTCCGGCGCGGCTTCGGCTGGGTTCTCGAGAACTTTGCCCTCTGACGAGGAGTGGAGCAGGTTGGCATCGACCGAGAAAGGCGCTTCGCCGCGCTTGTCTTTGGCTATCTCAATGCCTTGGCTCTCTGCGAAAGCAAGCAAATCGGTGCGGGATTTAAACTCCCAATCGCGCCAAGGGGCGATGACTTTAATGTCAGGGTTGAGGCCGTAATAGCCAAGCTCAAAGCGAACCTGGTCATTGCCTTTGCCGGTCGCGCCATGACAGACCGCATCAGCGCCCATTTGATCCGCAATCTCAATCTGGCGCTTAGCGATCAGCGGGCGCGCAATCGAAGTCCCGAGCAAGTAGACGCCTTCATAAACTGCATTGGCGCGGAACATCGGGAAGACATATTCGCTGACAAACTCTTCGCGGACATCTTCGATGAAGACGTTTTCTGGTTTGACGCCCGCCGCGATGGCTTTGGCGCGGGCCGGTTCGATCTCTTCGCCTTGGCCGAGATCGGCGGTGAAGGTGATCACTTCGGCGCCAAATTCGGTTTGTAGCCATTTCAGGATGATGGAGGTGTCGAGCCCTCCGGAATAGGCGAGCACAACTTTTTTGGGCGCAGAGGACATTGTCGACTCCATCGTCAATTTTTGATTCAGGCGCGTATGGCGCGGACTGCTCTGCAGCGCAAGGGGCATCTCACTTGAACCTGAACAGGCGATGACTGAATTCGGGCATGAAGGTCACACATTAGGTTAAAATGCCTTGATTGCGGCCAGCCCGCTGCCTTGTTTGCTCGCAACACTCTCTTCACACGAAAACCAATGGGAGACGCACCAAATGAAACGCACCAGCTTGACCGTCGCAAGCGTAATGGCCGCCGCCGCTTTGGCGTTTGGCGCCCACGCCAAAACCAAACCTTCCCCTGAACCAATTGCGGATACGCCGATTATGAATGCTGTTTCCTCCTATATCCTTCTCGATCGCACCGGCTCGATGTCGGACATTTGGGATGAGGCGCTCGGGTCTGTGAATGCTTATGCTGCCGCGGTTGGAAAAGTTGAAGATGGCGAAGCCGATGATCTTGAAACTTCAGTGACCTTGGCGGTGTTTGATCACCAAGAAGGGTTTCAGTTCGACGTCCTACGCAAAGAAATCACGCCTGATGCCTGGACGGATGTGACTAATGATGAGGTCAGCCCGCGCGGCATGACGCCCTTATTTGATGCGATCAACCGCACCATCACGATGGCAGAGGCGGATAATCCTGAGAAAGCGGTGATTGTGATCATGACGGACGGTCATGAAAACTCGTCCCGCGAAGTGACACGCGAAGGCGCTAAAGCCGCGCTAGATCGGGCAGAAGCCCGCGGGTGGGAAGTGGTCTTCCTGGGCGCAGAATTCGCGAACTTCGGAGATGCTGACGCGGTCGGGGTCAGCTCAAACAAACAGATGGCTGTGAGCGCTGGGACTTTGTCAGTGACCCAAGAGCGTCTTGCCAAAAAGGCGCGCGACTATGGCAAAGGTGTTTCGGAAGAGATCGAGTTTGACGCTGAAGACCGCGCCGTCGCGGAAGAAGAAGACGTCAAAGAGCGCAAAGGCTCAAACCGTTAAGTAGAGTGGTAGAGTAAAATTCCTCCCCGTGGGCACGGGACATGACGCGGGAGAGAGCGGGGAGCGCAGAGATTTTTCTCTGCGCTCTTTGTCGTTCTCCGCTCACGCGGTCTCAAATTTCTGTCATGCAGACATTGTCTGCTTGCGCCTAAACTCAACTTCGCGCAGCTTGTTGAGCCTAGGGGAATTGTGTGCGTTAACCTCTGATTAGTCGTCGAGGGGTTGGTTTCCCGTTATGATTGTAATTGTGCTGCGGGGAGAGCCGTCTTGAAGTCCAATCGACCTCCAAAATTCAAGCATTTCGTCAATGCAACTGCGTTAGTTGTGGCCACCGGGCTGGTTGCAGCCTGTGGCGGTGGTGGCGGGTCTTCATCGCCGCCGCCGACACAAATCTCACCACCCCCTCCGCCACCACCTCCTCCTCCACCACCCCCTCCGCCATCGGGATCTGTGGAGATTTCGGGGCAGGTCTCGTTCGACAAGGTCCCGCACCAGATCGGCTCGGCAACGGCAACGCAGGTCGTGGCTTCGAGTCTTAATTATAATGCGATCACACAAGAGCCTGCGCGGGGCGTGACGGTGCAAGTCGTCAATAGCAGTGGGACCGTACTTGATACCGACACCACCGATGAAAATGGCGGTTATTCGGTCACGGTAGATGCCGACACGGAAGTGCGCGTGCGCGTCCGAAGCGAGATGATCAGCACCAGCGGCGCGACGTGGAATATTCAGGTTTTAGACAATACGAGCAGCAATGCGATTTACGTGTTGCAGGGGAGCCTGACGAGTTCCGGATCGGCCAATTCAACCCGTAACTTGAATGCCGGCTCTGGCTGGGATCAAAGCTTAAACGGCGGTGTTGGTGGCTACACGTCAGCGACAGCGCGTGCCGCCGCTCCATTTGCGATTCTTGATGGGATCTATGACGCGGTCATTGACATTGCTGCGGTTGATACGGATGTGAATTTTCCACGCCTAGAAGTGTTGTGGAGCGTGAACAATGTGCCGACCAGCGGGAATGTCGCTGATGGTGAAATTGGGACCTCATCCTATACGCGGACAGCGGGCGGTGTCCCGACAGTCCGTATTCTTGGCGCGGAAAACAATGATACCGATGAGTATGACACACATGTAGTGGTGCATGAGTTCGGGCATTATTTCGAAGACCAGTTGGCGCGCTCTGACTCGCCCGGCGGATCGCATAGCTTAACCCCGCGCCTCGACTCGCGTTTGTCCTTTGGCGAAGGCTGGGGCAATGCGTTTTCCGGGATGATCTTGGACGATCCTGTGTATCGTGATGTAAACGGCGCGCAGCAATCGAGCGGGTTCGCGTTTAGCGTCGAATCCGACCTGACCGAGGTGCCAAGTTCGTCGCGCGACCAAGGCTGGTTCAATGAGGCTTCAGTTCAGCAAATCCTCTACGATATCTATGATAGCGATGATGATGGCGTCGACACGATCGATGGCGGCTTAGCGGCGATCTATAATGCGTTCACCGATCCGGCTTATATCAATAATCCAGATTTCACGACGATCTTTGCCTTTGCTGATCGGGTTCGCGACGAAGCCACCGTAAGTGGCGCAGCGTTAGATACTTTGCTGGCGGCCGAGGATATCAATGGCAGCGGCCCGCGCGGCGTTGGCGAGACCAATAATGGCGCGCTACCTCAATCGCTGCCGGTCTACAAAACCGCAACGGTTGGCGGAGCCGCATTCACTGTTTGCTCCACCGCTGTAAACGGCGATACCAATCGCCATGGCGTGCGAGAGTTCATCACACTGACCCTAAACTCGACGACCGCTCTAACCATGGCGGCGACTGAGACATCGGGTCCTGCCGGAACGACGGATCCCGATTTTAGGATTTGGGAAAATGGCCGTTTGTTCTCGAGCGACAATCGTGGACAGGATCGGCGTGCGGAGTCTGGCGTTGACGGATCCGAAACATGGACAGGAACGCTAGATGCTGGGACTTATGCGATCGAAATCTATGATTTCAAGAATTTCGACGAAGACACCGCTGGCGATAGCTGTTTCGATTTCTCGGTGACATAAAGGAGGGCAAGCACCATGACCAAGACTGGAAAACTGTTCGGCCTTCTAACGCTCAGCGCGGGCGTTTTGATCGCCTCTTGTGCGCAACAACCGGCCAGCGATGTGGCACCGAGTGGTAGGGCTGAGATCGCGGCTGATGGGGCTGTAAGCAAAGTGACGTTGGCGCCGCCGATCAGCACCGTGAAGCCCGGCGCGTCGGTGACCTTTTCGCACCCGGCCGTCAAAACGCTTGAAGTCGGTGAGAATAGCGCAGTGACCATCACAGTGAATGAAGGCTATCCAACTGGCACACTGACGCTTGAGGCAACGGGCGGTGATGGGCTTGAAGTCTTCGGCGCCACGCGGGTGACAGAGGTCGCCATGTCGGATGTGACGACGCATACTTGGCGTGTGGATTTTCAGCCTCAATCGGCTGGCGTCCACTATGTGAACGTGCTGGCAACCGCTCGTCCAGGACCAGGTGTTATCGAAACGCGCGCTTATGCTGTGCGGGTCAATGCCGGTGATTGGGCGAGTGCGAAAGCGAAAGCCGCGATGCCGACTGAGATGCTCAGCGACGATAAGCCGGCTGTGATGCTGAAAGCAGAAGAGACGATCGAGTAGAGGTCTGGGCTCTGCGAAGCCCGGGTGCCTGGACGATATAGTCTGGGCTGACCCGCTTATCGGGTGCGTTGCGGTAGATGATGAAAGAATAGACCGCACTGATCAGCGCGCTGCCAACTGCGGCGCCGGTGACCACAAAAACAAGGCCAATCCCGTCAACTACGAAGGCGCTGACCATGCAGACGAGGCCGACCAGAAAAAATAAGCGGCCCGCCAAACGATGCGTCTTTTCCCAAGTAAACTCGCTGGAAAGCGTCCACGGTGTGCGAATGCCAAGGAACCAGTTCTGACGCGTCTTGGGCAGGTAGTTGCCGAGGATAATGAAGAGCAGGCCGGTTCCGGCAATCACAAAGCGAACAAACTCGTTCGATTGCATGTCGCTACCGCTGCCAATCACCATCATATAGGCGATTCCGCAATGGATACCGAGGAAGAGCAGCATCGTGGTGATCCAGACCGCATTATCGGCCTTGCGGCTTTTAAACAGATTATCTCGCATTGGCTCAATCTGCGGCAGTAGTGAGAACACTAAAGCCCCGAACAGAGCGCTGGTGGGCAGCAGCCAAAGCAGAAAGAGCGCTTCATTTTTGTCAGAAAATCGGTCCGCCACGCCTTCGGCATTCCAATGTACCGGAATGTTTTCAGCCGGAAGTTGCTGCCCCGCCCAGATAGCAATTCCTGCCATAAGCGTGATTGTGATCGCTGATGCGATTAAACCCGTCCGGATCATTCTGCGGCCTCCTTGATGTCATCGTCACCATTGTCGCGACCGATTAGGCCAAGCAGTGCGGTGACAGCGTCTTCAACGACGCTTGTATTCGTGCGGTAGATGATGGATGTGCCCTGACGCTCTGCCGTGATGAGGTCGGCATCCTTGAGCACATTCAAATGGCGTGTGACGGTTGGCCAGGCCGCGTCAAAGGCTTCGGCCAATTCGCCTGAACTCTTAGGTCCCTTTTGCAGCAGCGCCATAACTTGGCGGCGCAAAGGGTGTCCAAGCGCTTTGAAGACTTCATTTGCCATAAATGCTAATTAGCATTTTTGATAATTATGAGTCAAGCTAATTTCGAGTTCCCGGTTATTGCGGCGTTCGGGAGCAGATCTATCGGTTCAACAGCATGATTGCGGCGTATCTGTTCAAATCGTTCTCATCGATCCCGCTATCGCCGGCCGAAATCTGGCGGATCGACCCCCAATTCTCAGATTGCAAAATCGCGGTTTCATATAGGCCCAGCTCTCGCAGATAGCTTTCGACGCTGAACGCCCGACCTTGGCAGATTTCGAGACTGGTCTCATCCGGGCTGCAACTGGCAATGATGGATAAGCTGCCTGGCCCGGCCTCGAGAATGTGAGAATCCGCCGTGTATTTCAGAAACAGATCGAGATTGGTCTTCGCTGCTTCGGAGAGCGTGCTCGAGCCTTCGTCGAAAAACACGAACATAGCTTCATCCAGTTTGGCAAAGGCCGGGTCGCCTTCGAGGATCCGTGTTTCCATCCCCAAGCGCGCTGTGATCTGCTGCGGCTCATCCTGCCAGGGCGTAATCATTTCTGAGATCAGCCGATCGACGCCAAACAGCTCGCGGACCGCTTCATTGGCGGCTTTAGCATCGGCAATTTCTTGCGCCGCGCTGCGTTCGATTTCCAGTTGGCGCTTTTGCGATTCAACGAAATTGCGGTGTTCGCTTTCTGGGAAGAGGTCGAGGAAGACTTCCAAAATCATCGGATCATTGCTTGAGATCGCTTCCGATAGCGCTTCGGTTTCGAGATCATTTTCACCGCGCAATTCGCATCCGGCAAAACAGAAATCCGCCTCCCCGCGCAACCCGCTCTCTGTCCAAGGGATTTGATAGCCCTCTGTGAGGTCTTCGACGCGTGTCGCGACGACCCGAAACATCGTCTCAACGGAGTAGCCTGGCTGAGTCATCAGTGCCGCGAGCGAGGTCGTGTAAGAGCTATTGCTCCGTCCTTCACCATCTTCGGCCACCATGCCCGGTGCCGTCGAATAAGCGATCAGGGTGCCGCGCACTTTCTGGCTACTGGCAAGACCTTGCGGGGCGCTGCGCATTGAGGCGGGCAGGGGATTGTTCCGGCACGCATCGAGGACGATAAAATTGGTCTGGTTCCCCGCATAGTCGAGATAGTCCATTAACAGGTCGAGCTTGGGCTGGCGCATGAGATCTGCTGCCGATCGTAAGCGCGCATCGGTCGAAACGAGATAGTTTAGGCCGCGATGCTGGGCGCCATGCCCCGCATAGAAGAAAAAGCCAACCGCATCCTCGCCAGCGTCTTTGAGCCGATCAGCATGCTGCTGAAACCCTTCCTCCATGGCGGATTTGTCGGCATCGAGCAGCTGATGCACCTCGAATCCGACAGCCTCAAGCGACCGCGTGATCAGTTCTGCATCATTGGTCGGATTCGCGAGGGTCCAGCCATTTGTTTCATAGGTGCTATTGCCAATCACCAAGGCGATCCGTTTCTCCGCGACCGCGCTTGGGCCGAGCGAAAGGGCCGCAAACAAGCACAATAAAATCAGACGCATAATATCCCTCATTTCGTCCGCCCCATTTCTGATTAACCAAAGTCTGACGCTTTGTCAGCGCCAAGTTCAGCGGCGGCGGGCGCGGGAGTGTCCACAAGCCATAGCCAAAGCCCCCGGTCCCGTGTATGGCGCGCGCAACGACAAATAGCGCTTTGAGAGCCCCTCCCGATGACCGAGCCAACTTCCCTTCGCAATATTGCGATCATCGCCCACGTTGACCATGGTAAGACAACCCTGGTCGACTGTTTGCTGAAACAGTCTGGCACGTTCCGCGAAAATGAAGCCACGTCCGAGCGGATGATGGATTCTAATGATCTCGAAAAAGAGCGCGGCATCACCATTCTCGCCAAGACGACCAGCGTCGTCTGGGGCGATACGCGGATCAATATTGTGGATACGCCCGGACACGCTGATTTTGGCGGCGAAGTGGAGCGGATCCTGTCTATGGTGGATGGCGCCATCGTGCTTGTCGATGCCGCCGAAGGGCCGATGCCGCAGACCAAATTCGTGGTTTCGAAAGCGCTGAAAATTGGCCTTCGCCCGATTGTCGCGGTCAACAAGATCGATAAGCCTGAGCGCCGCCCAGACGAAGTGATTGACGAAGTGTTCGACCTGTTCGACGCGCTCGGCGCCGATGATGATCAGCTCGATTTCCCGATCCTATACGGCTCCGCGAAGAATGGCTGGATGTCGACTCAATATGAAGAAGAGCGCACCGATATGGATGAGCTGTTCGACTTGGTCGTCAAACACGTACCGGAACCAAAAGTCGAAGAGGGTCCATTCAGAATGCTCGCAACGACGATTGGCGCGGACAATTTCCTCGGCCGCATTCTGACCGGACGCGTCACCTCTGGGACGGTCAAGCCGAACCAAACCGTCAAAGTCCTGGCTCGCGATGGCTCATTGGTTGAAAGTGGCCGGGTCTCGAAAGTCCTAGCTTTTCGAGGCTTGCAGCGTGAACCGATCGAGGTGGGTGAGGCCGGCGACATCGTTTCCATCTCTGGCCTTCAGAAAGCCAACGTGGCTGACACATTTGTCGATCCGAGCGTGACGGAACCGATTGAAGCTCAGCCAATCGATCCGCCAACTCTGTCTATGACCTTCCGCGTCAATGACAGCCCGCTCGCCGGCACTGAAGGCGACAAAGTCACCAGCCGGGTGATCTGGGACCGCCTGCAGCGCGAAGCCGAAGGCAATGTCGCGCTGAAAGTAGAGCGCTCCACTGAGGCTGAGTCTTTCATCGTTTCAGGCCGGGGCGAACTGCAACTCGCTGTCTTGATCGAAACCATGCGCCGCGAAGGCTATGAGCTTGGCGTCTCGCGTCCACAAGTGGTCTATAAAGAAGGCGAGGGCGGTGAACGCCTGGAGCCGATCGAAGAAGTCGTGATCGATGTTGATGACGAGTTTTCCGGCGCGGTTGTGCAGAAATTGTCAGAACGCAAAGCCGAAATGATTGAGATGAAGCAATCAGGTGCTGGTCGCACCCGGATGGTGTTCCACGCGCCAACCCGCGGCTTGATCGGCTATCAAGGCGAGCTAATGACGGACACGCGCGGCACTGCGATCATGAACCGCGTCTTCCTCGAATACGCGGCTTATAAAGGCAAAATCCAAGGCCGTCGTACCGGAACGCTGATCGCGATGGATAAAGGCGAGGCCGTCGCCTTCGCGCTATGGAACCTCGAAGATCGTGGCCCGATGATGATTCACCCTGGCGCTAAAGTGTACCAAGGCATGATTGTTGGCGAGCATACCCGCGACAATGATCTCGAAGTGAACGTGCTCAAAGGCAAGAAGCTCACAAACGTCCGCGCCAGCGGCACGGATGAAGCTGTGCGCCTGACCCCGCCGCTGCAAATGACGCTGGAGCGGTCTTTGGCGTACATTGCCGATGATGAGCTGGTGGAAGTCACACCAGAAAGCATTCGCCTGCGCAAAGTCCACTTGGACCCGCACGAGCGCAAACGCGCCGCGAAAGCCGCGAACGCTTAAAATCATTTTGCCCGTATTTCTGCGCATATAGGTGAGTCTGCGTATTTGATCTGAGTCTTACTACGCCATCCTGACGTCGCCGTCGGATAGGGTAGGAGGATCAGATATGGCTCATGAAACATTATCAGGCTTGCCTGAGAGCGAAGCCTTTGGTGACGCTTCGGCAGAGGCGCTATCCTCGCTCACCGCTCGGCAACAGCGCCATGATCCGGATCGGATTCGTGAATTATTCGAAAATGGCGAGTTTCCGTACAAAACGAAGATGCGACGTAAGACGTATGAACGCCACAAAGCAGAGCTGCAGGTCGAGCTTTTGAAGGTTCAACATTGGGTCAAAGAGACCGGCCAAAAAATTGTTATTTTGTTTGAAGGTCGTGATGCAGCAGGCAAGGGCGGCACGATTAAGCGCTTTACTGAGCATCTGAACCCGCGCGGTGCTCGGGTCATCGCCTTAGAGAAGCCGACGAATACAGAGCGCGGGCAATGGTATTTTCAGCGCTATATCAACCATCTGCCGACCGAAGGTGAGATCGTTCTGTTTGACCGATCTTGGTACAACAGAGCGGGCGTCGAGCGCGTTATGGGTTTTTGCAATCCAACAGAATACCTCGAGTTTATGCGTCAGGTGCCCGATCTAGAGCGGATGCTGACCCGCTCAGGAATCAAGCTTTTCAAGTACTGGTTTTCTGTCACCCAAGACGAGCAGCAGAAACGTTTTCAAGCGCGACAGCATGACCCGCTCAAACAATGGAAGCTCTCTCCGATTGACCGCGCGTCTTTGGACCGTTGGGACGATTACACTGAAGCGAAAGAGGCGATGTTCTTCTATACGGACACTGCGGATGCGCCTTGGACGATCATCAAATCCTCGGACAAAAAACGTGCACGCATCAATTGTATGCAGCATTTCCTGTCTTCATTGGATTATCCCGACAAAGACCGCCGCGTTGCTCGCGCGCCTGACCCTCTGATCGTCGGCGTCAGCCAGCATGTGATCGGGAATAGCGAACACATTTTAGGTCAGTCCTTGCATCCGGATCAAACTTAAGGCGCTCATGGTTCATTATAGCGCATCCCGCCAGCCATAATTTCAGCTCGAACCAGTGGATCGAGTAATTTAAAAACAGATGTTTATTCAGTGACTTATCGCGTGATGGTGAGGGAGTCTGCGCGCGTGCCCTGTCTTCATCAAAATCCACTGATATAGTTAATTCCAACGAGCCATAAGGGGCGGCTCTAAGGAGGTGGCATATGATGATCTGGTGGATCTTACCGGCGCTTGCAGGGATTGTCGGTTTAGCATTGAGTTTCGCAGGCATAGGGCGGTTGATGAAGCTGCGCTTGGCGGCGGGTGGATTGCGGTTCTTGTTCGGGATCGGGTTTCTGGGCGCGGCGGGGATTGGAACCTTTGTCGGGTTAAACCTGCAAACCTATAAGGCACTGACCAAAGAGCGCGATGTCGCTGAGATCAGCTTTGTGCAAGATAATAGCGCTGAAGACACCTATACGATGACCATGACGCTGCCATCTGGCGAGGTGATCGTTCAAGACGGATTTATTGGCGATGAATTCCAAGTCAGCGCGCAAGTCATCCGATTCTCGCCGATGAGACAGATGCTCGGTTATGACAGTCTCTATCGTCTAGAATTCATTGAAAGCCGCTATGCCCGCCGGTTTAGCTCAACCGATCTGACCCGCGCGACATCCTATGGCCGGCGGGTCAGCGAGGACGGCAAGATTGAAGTGTTTGACCAAGAGCTTGGCCTCGATGTCTATGGCGCGCTGGTCAATTATAGCGGCGAGAAAGAGCTTGATCGGGTCCTCAGCGAAGACGCACCTGCAGGCGACAAGCCGTCTTGGTTTTCAGCGGGCATGGTGACGTCAAAAAATAGTGGCGGATCGCCGCCGTTTGGGTCGGCGGTTTATTTCCCCATGGCGGATAATTTGAGCTACCGTGTTCGGATCACGCAAAATGCGCTAGTGGTCGAACCCATGGACGGCCAGACGCGCCGGAGAATGGTGGAAGGAAGCGAGTAATGTTTGGGCTCTGGGATCGATATGTATTACCGCCGCTAATTTCATGTGCTTGCTCGTCCAAGCCGATGATGAAACAGCGCGAGAAAGTGGTCCCAGAAGCCGAAGGCGTCGTCCTGGAGATTGGTTGCGGGTGCGGCACAAATTTCGACTATTACGATGCCGCCAAAGTTAAACACTTGCACGCGATTGAACCACACGCCCCGATGGTGGAACGGGCGAAAAATGCGATGGCCGAAGGCGATTACGATTTTCCCAGTGATATTTATACGTGCGGCGCTGAAGCAGTGCCGCTCGAGGATAAGAGCGTCGATACGGCCGTCGTCACATTTGTCTTGTGCACGATCCCAGATTGGCGGGCCTCTTTGCAGGAGTTGCGTCGGGTTTTGAAGCCGGGCGGCAAAGTCCTGTTCTCAGAACATGGTCTGGCACCAGATGAAGGCGTCGCGAAATGGCAGCGCCGAATCGAGCCGCTCTGGAAACGGATGGCGGGCGGCTGCCACCTGACACGCGATACGAAATCCATGCTCGAGGCCGAAGGCTTCAAGCTCGACCAGTTCGAGACCATGTATCTGCCGAGCACGCCGAAAATCGCTGGCTTCGCCTCTTGGGGCAGCGCGGGTGTCGCTTAAGTCGCGACCCCCTCCGCATCTGCCTTTTTTACAAGGCATTCCGAAATTTGAGCCCGGTCTTTCGCCTATTCCCGTCTCTGAATGGCTGACCCCTGATACGGAGTCAGATGCCTGGCTGCGAGACAAATGTCTGGTCCTGAAAATGATGCGCGCCAATGTCGCTGGCGGGGCGTTGGACGGTCAGGCGGCCGAAGAGCTTTTGGCACTGATCATTGAAGCCACGGGGCGTGTGCCGAACCAGAATATGCCAACAGCGCTCGAAGAGGCAGCCTCACTGGTCTCGGATGATCTTTGCATTTTGGAGGCGTCACGCCCGAACGATTGGCGACTTATCGCGGGCGTCCTCTGTGCGCCGACCTTTTGGACCTTGCCCGAGCGGATCGGCCTCGACCTTGGGGCGTTGCACAGCCCCGTGCCCCGCGGCGACCCTGAGCTTGCGGCGCGGGTTGGACGGATCTTCTCTGGTCTAAAACCGGGCGTTGTTCTGGAGCGCTTTAACTGGACGGTGCAGGCGAGCGACAAGCGCCATACCCCCGACCGGCCAAGTGCGGTGAATAAACAGGTCGAAGACCTTCATTTGCGGGTCGAACGCCAAACTATTCGCAAACTGCCCAAGACCGGTGCCATGGTGTTCACGATCCGGATCAGCGTCGATCCGCTTTTGCCGATCCTGGCGGATGGCGATACGCGCGACGCGTTTGAGGACGCTTGGTTGGGGGCTTCAGCGGCCATTCGGCACTATAAGCACTGGACAGAGCTTGAGCCGCTGGTTGCAGAAGCCTGCCGGACCCATAGCGCCAAGAAAAAATGACTGGGAGGGCCTATCCATGACAAAACTCATTCCGGGGCGGATGACGGCGAGTATTGAAGGTGACTTCGTGATTTTCCTGATCGGAATGCGCGTCCACAAATTATGGAAGTTTTGGAAGTGGTTCCCAGTGATCACGGCGATGCCGCGCATGTTAGCCGAGCTTGAAAAGGATCCCGAGCTGGGTTTGCTCCACTCCAAGACTTTTTTCAGTTTGCGCAGCCCCTACCTGGTTCAATATTGGCGCAGTTTTGAACATTTGCACGCCTACTCCGTGAGCCGAGATCACGAGCATTTGCCTGCCTGGAAAGCCTTCAACAAGGAAATCGGGTCAGATGGCGATGTTGGGATATGGCACGAGACTTTCCTGGTAAAAGATGGGCAGCATGAGACCGTTTATGGCAACATGCCAGCTGTTGGCCTCGGGGTGGCGAGCGGTTTGAAACCTGCCGATGGGCGCCATCGATCTGCGAAAGGACGTCTGCGACAAACCGAAGGCGATGACCAACCAGTGGACGCTGATCCCAAAGCGACCTAAATGGCCTGCATTACTTGTAGGAGCGCACATGAAATACTGGCTGTTCAAATCGGAGCCGTTCAAATGGAGCTGGGACCAGCAAAAGGCGAAAGGCGATGCGGGCGAAGAATGGGACGGCATTCGCAATTATCAAGCGCGCAACAATATGCGCGAGATGAAAATTGGCGATCGCGGTTTTTTCTATCACTCTAATGAAGGGCTGGAAGTGGTTGGAATTGTGGAAGTTTCAGCCGAAAGCGCGCCGGACTCAACCACAGATGATGAGCGCTGGGATTGCGTCCATATCCGCGCCCTGACCGACATGCCGGAGCCAGTGACACTGAAAGCCGTCAAAGCGAGCGAAGCGCTTGAGAAAATGTCGCTCGTCACCAGTATGCGGCTGTCAGTCCAGCCAGTCCTGGAAGACGAGTGGATGGAAGTCTGCCGCATGGGCGGTCTGAATGGAAAGACGCTAAAGCCGCTTTAGGCGCGCTGGATCGGACGTCCGCTCTGCAAACACATCCCTGAGATCAAAAGGAATCTTAAGACTATTCAGGTTATGAATTTCAACTTGTAATCGAAATTCAGCGTGTTGGAGACGGACGTGAGCGCAGATCAAACGGCAATCGAGACATCGCCAGTTCCCGATGATGTGGTTTTTGAGGCACTAGAAGAAGTGGTCGCCGTTCGGACTGAAGAGACGGAAATAGAAGCGGATCCTGATTTGAGCGCAGATCAAACGGCAGTCGAGACGCCGCCCGTTCCGGATGAAGTGGTTTTTGAAGACCCAGAAGAGGTGGTCACCGTTCCGGTTCAAGGCACCGAACCAGAAGCTGATGCGGACTCGAACGCCGACATGAGCGAAGATACCGACACCGTTACGGAACCTGCGGAAAGCCCGCGTAAGCCCGGCTTTCTAGGCCTTTTGAAGTCTCCCATCGGTTTGATTGGTGCAGCTGTTTTGGCTGCGGCATTGGGCGGCGCCGGATTCATTTTCGCAACCTCTGGCGGAAACGATAAAGCCGCCGAAGAAATCACAGCCGAGGAGTCCGACGGCGGTTATGAAACAGCGGCAACAGAGTCTGCCGACGCGCCTAAAGAAAAGTTGCTCTCTGATGTCGTCCAAGCGGAACCGAACACGTTCGATAATGAATATGGCACGGTCACTTTCTCTGGCGACAGCGCCATCTATCATACAGCACCTGCAACGATTTCCATAGACTCCGGGCCCAATTCTCGACGGTTGCGGGTTTCAGTCGGCGTTTTAACCGATCCCGAGACAGCCAAATCGCTATACGCAGATGGATTGGCGGTCAGCGTCCTAAAAATTGAGGCCGTTGAAAGCGTCGATTTCGGGCCCTACCGGGAATGGGAATTGCCAGGCCTTATCGTCTCGGCGTTTAAAACCAGGCTCGAAGGCGCTTATCCGGAAACGGAGATCCGCGCGGTCATTATTCGTGATTTCGAACGCGTTTAGGCCTTACGCGGCCAAGATGTAATCGGCGATCGCTTCGCAATGGATAAGGGCGGTGTCATAAGGCGGTAGCGGGCTGTTCTTGTCCGTGATCAGCAGGCCGAGCTCTGTACAGCCAAGAATGATACTGTCGCACCCGCGTTTTTTTAAATCTTCGATCGCTTCCTCATAATAGGCAATGCTCGCATCGGTCACCACGCCATGGGTGAGCTCTTCGAAAATGATCCGGCTGAGCTCTTTCTGGGTCTCCGCATCTGGCAGTAACGGGGTCATGCCCGTGGTTTCAGCCAGCCGATCGACAAAATAGGGCTGCTCCATTGTGAACGCTGTTCCAAGCAATCCCGGTTGTTTGCGGCCATCTGCCTGCAGCTTTGCACCGCACGCATCGACAATGTGGAGAAATGGCAAATCCGTCGCGTTTTCAATCGCATCGGCCACCGTGTGCAGCGTGTTGCAGGCCAATACGATGAATTCTGCCCCAGCGCCTTTTAAGCCTTTAGCAGCCTGGTCAAAACCCGCTCGAATAAACGGCCAATCGCGGGTTTCATGCGCGCCATTATACTCGTGGAAGTTCACCGAATGGATGCGCATATCGGCGCTGTGATATCCGCCAAGCCGCTGCCGAACCAAAGCATTGATCGTCCTGTAATAGATCAGCGTCGCTTCGGTGCTGACCCCGCCAATCATACCGATCGTTTTCATCTTGATCCATCCTCAAAACTCGCGAGCGCCCATTCCGCGAAATCGCCGAGATGGCCGCCCTTGAACAAAAAACCGCCAATTCCGGCGGCATGGGCTGCGTCGATATCGGTTTGTTTGTCGCCAATCAAGAAACTTGCTTCGCGTTTTACGGGAAAATCGGCCATGGCCTGAAGGATCATCCCAGGCTTTGGTTTGCGGTCAAAACTGTCTTTTCGATAGCGTGGATTGGTGCCGTCTTGATGGAACGGGCAGGCATAGATGCGGTCGATCTGGGTGCCAGCCTGTTCGATCCCGTGGGTCATATGATCATGCACAGCTTGCATATCGGCCTCTGTGTAATGATCAAACGCGATCCCGGACTGATTGGTGACCACGAAAACGAACCAGCCGCGGGCCTTAAAAGCGGTGATACAGGCGGTCGCGCCGTCCACCCATTCCCAGTCGTCCACCCGCGCCACATAGCCCCGATCGACATTGATGACGCCGTCGCGATCGAGGAATAAAGCAGGTTGAAGATCAGCCATGAGACTGCCTAGCCCAGACTCTCGTTCTGCGCGAGAGCCCTTGGCAGAATTCAAAAATTCTGGTGCCTTACGTGAGGGGAGATCTGAAAACAGGCCCCTCGTATAGCCTCGGGAGGGCAAAAACATGGAACAGTTTATTCCACTCATTTTGAATGGTGTTGGCGGTGCGGTCCTTGGACCAATCGTCTCAAAAGCACTTGGCGGTAAAGGCGGAACAGGCGCCATTGCTGGGATTATCGGCGGTCTCGCTGGTGGTTACGGCATGAACGCAGCCGATGTCGGCTTTCAATCCTTGCTCGGCAGTGAAGCGATTATGGGACTGCTCAGCAGCTTCCTAAATGGCGGCGTTGGCGGCGGTGTGATTGGCGGCATTATCGGCCTCGTCACCAAAGGTCGCTAGGCCTTATTGTCACGAATTGAATTGGGGCGGTCCAGATTGGGGCCGCCCTTTTTTATTCGGCAGGCGCGGGGTCTTGCGCGGCCTCGGCAATCGCCCGCCGATTGATCCCAGCGCCGATCAGGAAGGGGATGATGGCCAAACCGGTAATGATGGCCGCCAATAGGAACGCCGCCCCGCCGGTGTGAAGCGCATGCGCCTCTGGTAGCGTTGCGAAATATTGCAGTGTTTGGGTCATTAAAACTGGGCTGAAAATCAGCGTGAACGCCATCATACTGGCTTGCGCGCCTTGCAGCTCACCCTGCGCGTTTCGCGGTGTCAGGGTCGAGGTGATCGTATTGATCGCGGGCATCGCGACGCCGCCAATCGCGGACACAAAGATCACAGCGTACGCCATCCACGGCGCTTCGGCCAAGAAGAACAGAAACAGCGCTCCCATATTGGCGATCAGGCCGAAAAGACCCGCGCGCATGGGGCCAAACCGCTTGATCAAATAGCCCGTGAGCAGGGCTTGGCTAACCGCAGAGCCAATCCCGACCGCGGCCAGCGACAGGCCAATCTCAAACTCCGACCAGTCATAACGGATTTCGCCATGAAAGTTCCAAGTCGACGGATAAACCGCGTGCGCAATCTGGAACAGGCCAATCGCGACAATGAACCAGGCCACACGCGGGACCTTTGAGAAGTGGACCATCGCGCCGAACGGGTTCGCGCGGGCAATACTGAAGTCGCGGCGATCTTCTGCTTTCAGGCTCTCGGGCAGAATGAAAAAGCCATAAAGGAAGTTGATACTGGCAATGCCCGCAGCCACGAAGAAAGGAAGGCGCGGATTGATCTCGCCTAAGAAGCCGCCAAAGACTGGGCCGAGAATGAACCCGATCCCAAACGCCGCTCCCATCATGCCAAACGCACGTCCGCGATCTTCTGGTTCGGTAACGTCGGCAATATAGGCATTTGCAACCGAATAGGTGGCGGAGAACATTCCGCCTAAGAACCGGCCGATAAATAATACTGCCAGGGTCGGAGCGAGGCCCATGATCAGCAGGTCCACCGCCAGCATTGCGATCGATGCGAGCAAGACCGGTCGCCGCCCATATCGATCTGATAGACCGCCTAGGATCGGCATCGCGAAGAAATTTGCCACCGCAAAGGTCATAGCGAGCCAGCCGCCATATGAGACTGATTGCGCTGCCGCGAGGCCGGTAATGTCTTCGAGCAAAGCGGGCATCACCGGCATGATGATGCCGAATGAGATCATGTTGAGGATAACCGCGATGACGACGAAGAAGAACGCGTTCTTTCCCGGTTTGTCTGGAGAGGGTGCGGGATCTGTCATTCCCCCGCTTTGGTGGAGCGCGGCGCTGCGGTCAAGACGGCAAGCGCGACACCGCCCAAGATTGCGGTCGTCGCTAACGCAAATCGGAAGGTGATCGGCTCAGACAAAAACAGGACCCCGCCAATCGCAGCGATCGCTGGCACGCTGAGCTGCGCGATACCGGCGCGGGTTGCGGTGAGGCTTGTCAGAGCCTGGTACCAAATCACATAACCGAGCCCAGAGGTGACTGCGCCTGAAAGCACGGCGATCACAATACCATTAAGGGGTAGGGCCGGTTCGGGCGCCACGAATAGAACAACCGCGAGAAGAGGAAGCGCGAGCAGGCTGGCAATAACAAAATTGCCAGTGGTGGCGGCCGTTGCATCTCGAGCGCTACGCCCGATCAGCGAGTACGCGCCCCAACCGATCCCGGCTAGCGCCATCATCGCTGCCGCCCAAAGCGGAGGCGCTTCTAAGCTGGGCGAAACCAACCAAAGCAGCGCGGCCACAGCGGTTAAGAATCCCAGCCATTGCAAGCCTGATAGTTTCTCACCGCGCATCAAACCCCAGCCAAGCATAGTGATTTGAACCATCGCGAACAGAATGATCGCGCCCATGCCCGCGGGCAGTGCGAGATAGGCGTAGGAGAAAAAACCGGCATAAATTAGCAATGAGACACCGCCGCGGATCGAGCCTGAAATCCGTTTCGATTGGATGAGGCAGATCGCGGCCAATACTGCCGCCCCACTCACTAATCTAATCAAAGCAAAACTGCCCGCGCCGATCTCTGTTTCAACCAGGCCCAACCGCCCAAGGACCGAGTTTGCGGCGAACGCGACCATCGCAAGCGACGTCAGAATAAAAATGCGAAACGCGCTGGGCATGCGCCCGTTTAAAGCGCTGATTTCAAGATCACCAGCCTAATAGAGCCGATGGCTATCAAACTCTTGTGAGCCTTTAATTCCCAGACTCCGCCAACCCGGCAAAGGCCATGCCGAGATCGCGATAGTATCCGACCCGCGCTTGTTGTTCTGGTGTGAGTTGGATCAGCTTATCGGCGCCCCGCAAGAGGCTAGGAGAGCGGCCATCATGGGCGATTTTCATCATGTCAGACCAAAGCCGTGCGGGCAGACCGCCGCCGGTGACTTTATTCATCGGCGTATCATCATCATTGCCGGTCCAGATGCCACCGAGCAGTTCGGAACTATCGCCAACGAACCACGCATCGCGTGAGGATTGGCTGGTGCCGGTCTTTCCAGCGATGGGCCAACCATTGACTGCGGCGGCTTTGCCGGTACCGGTGCGGATCACTTCCGCCATCATCGCGGTCATTGTCTCGGCAAGCTCTCTCTCATAAACGCGCGCCGGTTCATATTCTGCACGTTGATAGATGACATCGCCGCGGGTCGTTTCAATTTTTTCGATCAGATAGGGATCAACGCGCCGACCACCCGTCATGAACGGCCCATAGGCACGGGTTAGATCCCACAGCGTGACTTCCTGACTGCCTAAGGCAATCGATGGGAAGGGTTGAAAGTCCTCGCTGATGCCGAATTTGCGGGCAGTCGAGATGACCGACTCAACGCTGGTCTCTTGCGCGAGGGTGGCGGCGATCGTGTTGAGACTGTCGCGCAGCGCTTCAGAGATTGTCACCGGTCCCATAAAGGCGCGAGAGAAGTTCTTTGGCGACCAATCATCGATTGTCACTGGCTGATCGATCCGCACATCATAAGGGCCGATGCCAGCCTCTAGCGCCGCAGCGAATACAAATGGCTTAAACGCCGAGCCTGGTTGCCGCCGTGCCTGCATTGCACGGTTATACTGGTTTTCGGTGTAGTCCCGGCCGCCATAGAGCGCCAGGACATGGCCTTGGCGGTTCATGATTATGGCCGCTGTCTGCCCGGCATTTGCCTCCTCAGACTCCTCATTCATACGCGCTTCGAGGGCTTCCGAGACTTTATTCTGTAGCTCAGAATCGATCGTCAGCGTGATGACCATATCGTCTGGGACTTCCGGGATCATCTCGTTCGCCCGCTCGGTCGCGGCGTCCAAGATAAAGCCAAATTGCGGATTCTGCTCTGGATCAGGCGCCAGCGTCACATCGGCATTCATGGCGATTTGAGCGCTTTCTGGCGTGATGAACCCCGACTGCATCATCTCGGACAGAACATAGGCCTGTCTTTGCTTGGCACCCTCCATGTTATTGTCGAGAGCGAGGCGAGACGGTGCTTTTGGAAGCGTGGCGAGAAGCGTCGCCTCAGCCAAGGTCAGGTCTTGCGGATCTTTGCCGAAATAGAAGCGAGATGCCGCGCCAAGGCCATAAAAGCCCGAGCCGAAATACACTCGGTTGAGATAAAGCTCGAGAATCTCATTCTTCGATAGCTGCTCTTCCAACTGCCGGGCGAGGCGAACTTCTTGGACTTTTCGCTTGAGCGTTTGTTCTGGTGACAGAACCAGGTTTTTGACCAATTGCTGCGTGATCGTAGACGCGCCAGACACCGTGCGTCTGGAAATGACATTCGACATGGCGGCGCGGGCCA
The DNA here is from genome assembly GCF_056850855.1 of Hyphomonas sp. ske169. Classification (NCBI taxonomy): domain Bacteria; kingdom Pseudomonadati; phylum Pseudomonadota; class Alphaproteobacteria; order Hyphomonadales; family Hyphomonadaceae; genus Hyphomonas; species Hyphomonas sp. ske169. The sequence continues at coordinate 2,772,538 of NZ_CP096146.1, forward strand.
TGGCCTGGGTGTCGGCACCGTCATGTTCGTAAAATCGTTTGTCTTCAGCAGCGATAAAGGCGCGCGGGACGTGCGGCGGGAGCTCATCAATCTTGATTGCACGGCCATAGCGCGGCCCGCGAATGGCAATCGTTTTGCCATTGCGATCGACATATTCGATCGCTGGTTCGCGATTAGCATCCCAAAGCTCAGCGGTGGCGGGCAGACTGGGCATGCCGCGATACAGGCTTTGCCAATAGAGCCAGGCCGCCAAGAGCGCGCCCAGCGTCAAAACCAGGCCCGAGACCAGGCCCCATTTCAAAATTGGACGTCCGCGAAAGATCCCCACAGTCGCTCCCTGTGCCTTGGGCGCCTTAGACGCTTTGGGTCTGCGAGCAGGTTTTTTTAAACCGGGTTTGCCGTTTGAAGCTCTCACGCCTGCTCACCTTTCGTGCACAACTTCAGCGAGGTTTAGTGCAGAGAAATTGAGGCAGGGTGAAGGCGAAGAGCTTAACCGTGTGTTACCCGCGCATCGGCGCTGGGCAGTCCGGGCCATCGGGTTTGCGCTGTCCGGGTTCGCCCTTTTCGGCGAGGATTTTCGCCAGTTTGAGCCGATCTTGAATTTCATCGGCTTTCATTGGGCGCATAAAGCAAGTGATCGGCTCGCCATTATCCGCTGAGACCGCAACCGCAATGCCAGTGACCCCGCCATACCAATCCCAGAGATAAGCGGCTTGGTGTTCGCCCGCGAGGACGATGGCATCGGTCTGAACCGCCGCGCGTTCGATGACTGATTCCGCGCCCCGCATCTTGGTCACATCAAGATCAACGCGCTCAATTGTACCAGGTGCGAAGCCAGATATGGCCTCATCAATACGCGGATTGAGGATTTGGCAGTTTGGACACCAATCGGCGGTGAAGTTGATAATTTTGAGCACCGGCTCAGCTTGGCTGGGAAACACGCCAAGAACGGCCATCGCCAAACAGGTCAACAAAGATCGCATCTTCAGCTCCAATCACGCCGAGCTAAGTTAGCACAGTTCAGCGAGCGATCAGATCACACACGCGTTATCAACTGCGCCCGAACACCCGCTCAAAGATATAATCCACGCGTTTGAAGTGGTAGCCATCATCAAACAAGCTCTCGAGCTGTTCGTCCGAAAGCTTCGCGGTCACATCGGCATCGCCTTTGAGATGGTCGAGGAAGGCGCCTTCGCCGGCCCATGTCTTCATCGCGTTGCGCTGAACCATGCGATAGCTGTCTTCGCGGCTGTTTCCGGCTTCGATCAGGGCCAGCAAAACACGCTGCGAATTGTGCAGGCCGCCCATCTTGTCCATCACCGCCTGCATATTGTCTGGATAGACGAGCAGGTTTTCGATCACGCCAGCCAAACGGTGTAGCGCGAAGTCGAGATGGATGGTCGTGTCAGGCCCAATGCCGCGCTCGACAGAGGAGTGCGAGATGTCCCGCTCATGCCAAAGCGCCACATTTTCCATCGCCGGGACCACGGCCATCCGCACAAGGCGGGCGAGGCCGGTCAGGTTTTCTGTCAGCACGGGATTGCGCTTATGCGGCATCGCCGACGAGCCTTTTTGGCCTTTGGAGAAGAACTCCTCAGCCTCATACAGTTCGGTGCGCTGCAGGTGGCGGATTTCGGTTGCGAGGCGCTCGATTGACGACGCGATAACGCCCAAAGCCGCGAAATAGGCGGCGTGGCGATCACGCGGGATCACTTGGGTCGAAACCGGCTCCGGCGTCAGATCGAGCTTTTCAGCCACATATTCTTCGATGCGCGGATCAATATTCGCAAATGTGCCGACCGCGCCCGAGATGGCGCAAGTGGCGACCTCTTCGCGCGCCGTCTCAAGGCGGCGCTTGGCACGCTGGAATTCCGCATGGAAGGTTGCGAGCTTGATCCCGAATGTGGTGGGTTCTGCGTGGATGCCATGACTGCGCCCAATAGTTGGGGTCAGCTTATGCTCAAAGGCGCGCTTTTCCAGAGCAGCGAGGACGCGATCCAAGCCTTCCGCGAGCAGATCAGTGGCCCGTACCAACTGCACGTTCAGGCACGTATCGAGCACATCGGAACTGGTCATGCCTTTATGGAGGAAGCGTGCCGGCTCACCGACATGTTCAGCGACATTGGTCAGAAAGGCGATGACGTCATGTTTAACCTCGGCCTCAATCTCATCGATGCGCGCGACTTCAAAGGCGCCTTTTTCGCGGACCACCGCGCTGGTGCCTGCCGGGATCTGGCCGAGCTCTTCCATCGCTTCAGCGGCGAGCGTCTCGATTTCGAGCCAGATGCCATATTTGCTGGTGGGCTCCCAAATGGCGGTCATAGCGGGGCGAGCATAGCGTGGGATCATAGTCGGGGTCCGATCAAAGCGAATCTGCGAGGTTGCGCTGGGCTATAGCGCTGGCCTGAAAGAGTCGCAATTGCCGGTCTGTCGCGGGCTGGACTAAGTGCGCTCGAGCACGCGCGGAAGTTTGAACACTACGCTTTCAGTTGCGGTCGTGATCTCCTCAACCGAAATCTCGTAGCGCGCGCGGCAGGCGGCGATCAGACCTTGCACCAGATCTTCCGGCGCGCTCGCACCCGCTGTCAGGCCCAAGGTCTCAACATTTTCGAACCAGGACCAGTCAATGTTCTCCGCACTCGCGACCAAATAGGCTTCAGGGCATCCCGCCCGCAGCGCGACATCGACCAAGCGTTTGGAATTAGACGAGGTCTCCGCCCCAATCACGAGAAACAAGTCCGCCCGTTCGGCCATCACTTTGACCGCTTCTTGGCGATTCGTGGTGGCGTAACAGATGTCTTCTTTGTGCGGCACGCTGATCGACGGAAACCGTTTTTGCAGCGCACTGACGATTTCCGCCGTGTCGTCGACGCTGAGGGTCGTTTGGGTCACAAAGGCTAGATTATCAGGGTCCTGCGGTTGATAAGCGGCGACATCTTCAACTGTTTCAATCAACGTGATCGCGCCATCTGGCAACTGCCCCATCGTGCCAATGACTTCGGGGTGACCTTCATGGCCAATCAGCACAATCTCTTTGCCCGCTTGGCTATGACGCGAGGCCTCGACATGAACTTTCGACACCAAGGGACAGGTTGCATCGACAAAAACCATGTCCCGCGCCGCCGCCGCGGCAGGGACAGATTTCGGGACGCCATGTGCGGAAAACACGACTGGGCGATCATCGGGGCACTCGTCCAGTTCTTCGACAAACACCGCGCCCAATTGCTCAAGACGAGAGACGACATGTTGGTTGTGGACGATTTCGTGGCGCACATAGACCGGCGCACCCCATTTGGTCAGCGCTTCTTCGACAATTTGAATCGCACGGTCTACACCGGCGCAAAAGCCGCGCGGGGCAGCCAGCAGAATCCTGAGCGGCTTCATAACCTTACACTGTCCTCACAATTGCGACGCAGATAGGGCGTTGCGCGCCGTCTCTTCGCCCGGTAACACTCTGAGCAGTAAATGGATAGCCTCGCCCGCGAGGCCAAGAGTGACAAGGCATCACATATGCGAATCATCGCCCTTTCCATCCTCGCCCTGGCGATTGGCGCTTGCCAATCAGGCTCTGGCATTGGTGACGCGTTCGATACGCGCCAAAATGCTGGCACATGCCCGCCTGCTGGAAGCATCTATAACGTTTCGCGCGTGGTTCAGTTTAACGGCGAAGAGAAGATCTTCCCGAACGTTTCCTATACCGGCGAGATTGTCGGCGTGCGGCTCTATTGCAGGTATGCCGGTACCGACCCGGTGCGCGCCGAAGTCGAGATCGATTTTGCCTTTGGTCAAGGACCTGCTGGCACCAGCGATCGGCATGATTACGGCTATTGGGTCGCTGTCACACGGCGCAGCGGCAAAGTGCTGCACAAAGAGCATTTCACGGTCTCGGCTGATTTTTCTGACGGACCGGTGACCGCGGAAACCGAGCTGTTGCAGCGGATCATCATTCCCCGAGCCGACGAATCTGTATCGGCCGCAAACTTCGAAGTCTTGATCGGCTTTGATCTGACCGAAGAACAGCTTGACTATAACCGCCAAGGGCGACGCTTCCGCCTGAATGCTGGCCAATAGTCGCGGGAGTTACACGACATGACAGATCTCGCGACGCAATTGGCGGGCGCGTGCAGCGCGGCTTTTGAGGCTGAGGGCTTAGAAGCGCGCTGGGGCGCGGTGAAGCAGTCAGACCGTCCCGAACTTGCTGATTTTCAGTGCAATGGCTGCATGGGCGCCGCCAAACAGGCCGGTATGAACCCGCGCGAGCTGGCCGCGAAGATTGCGCCGAAGATTGCCGAGGCCAATGTGGTCGAGCGCGTTGATGTCGCAGGCCCAGGCTTTTTGAATATCACGGTCAGCGCCGCCGCACTCGCTGAACAAGCCACCTTTATTGGCCAGGACGAACGGGCCGGCGGCGGAGCGGTCGATCATCCCGAAAAAATCGTGTTTGATTTTGGCGGCCCGAATGTCGCAAAGCCGATGCATGTCGGGCATATCCGATCCGCTGTGATTGGTGACACTTTAGTGCGCCTGTTCCGCTTTTTAGGTGACGATGTCACTGGCGATGTGCATCTCGGCGATTGGGGCCTGCAAATGGGGCTGCTGATCATCGCCGTCATGGATGAACAGCCAGATCTGATCTATTTTGATGCCGCCCAAACAGGTCCTTTCCCGACAGAACCCCCGGTCACGATGGAAGACTTGTCTCGGCTTTACCCGATGGCGTCAGGGCGCTCAAAGGAAGACGAAGCTTATGCGAAACGTGCGCAAGATGCAGTCGCGGAAATGCAAGCGGGCCGGGCCGGTTACCGGGCATTGCTTAAGCATTTCATCGATGTGTCCGTTGCCGCGCTGAAAGTTGATTATGGCTTTCTAGATGTGTCTTTCGACCTTTGGAAAGGCGAAAGCGATGTCGATCCTTTGATCGCGCCCATGGTTGAAGAGCTGAAGGCTAGAGGTCTGGCGACTGAGGATGATGGCGCGTGGATCATTGAGATTGCGCGCGATGATGAGAATATCGAAACCGTGGGCAAAGATGGCCAACCGCGTCTCAAAAACCCGATGCCGCCGTTTATGCTGGTCAATTCGCGCGGCGCGACGGGCTATCACGCGACAGATCTTGCCACGATCAAAGACCGGGTCGAGACGATTGGTCCTGACCGGATCCTTTATGTGGTCGACCAGCGCCAGGCCTTGCATTTTGAGCAAGTCTACCGGGCCGCTGACAAAGCCGACTATATCGGACGCGATCAGCTTGAGCATCTCGGCTTCGGCACCGTTAACGGCACAGATGGTAAACCGTTCAAGACCCGCGAAGGCGGGACTTTGCGCCTGGCCGATTTGAATGGAATGGCGTTCGAGGAAGCCTCGAAACGGATTGGCGAGGCGGGCCTGTCTGGCGATATTGGCGAAGACGAGAAAGCTGAAATCAGCACGCTCGTGGCGCGCGCAGCCTTGCGCTTTGCCGATTTGCAAAACCAGCGCACCACCAATTACGTGTTCGACCTTGAGCGTTTCACTTCATTTGAAGGCAAGACCGGTCCGTACCTGCTCTATGCCGCGGTACGACTGAAAGCGATCCTGCGCCGGGCAGCAGAGCAGGGGTTTGCATCTGGCGATATCACGATCGAAGCGCCGGAAGAGCGAAAGCTGGTTCTCGCCCTTGATGGATTTGCGCTTGCGCTGCGGCTCGCCCGCGAGAAACGGATGCCGCATTATATTTGCGAACATGTCTACCAATTGGCGCAATCGTTCAGCGCCTTCTATGCGGCGTGTCCGATCCTCAAGGATGATGTGGATGCTCAAACGCGATCTTCGCGCTTAGCCCTCTGTAAAACCGTCTTGCATCAACTTGAAGCCGGGCTGGGGATTTTGGGCATTACCGCGCCAAACCGGATGTAATCGGCCAAAAGTAAACAGATCGGCCTGATTTGTTTACTCGGTGCTAACGGCGCTTAACCACTTTCGCTCGAAAGTGAATGAATCTCTTCCGAATAGTAACCTTCAGGCAAGGCGTGGCAGCTAGGCTTGATCCTAGAGATCAATCGAGAAGGAGCTGCCCAATGCTGAAAAACCTAATTAAAACGTGCGCTGATGCGACAGGCATGACGCAGGTGAAAGCCCGCAGCGCATTGGGCATCGTTCTCAATACAGCTGAACGCCAAGGTTCACCCCTGGCAGAAGCGATTTTCCGTAAAATGCCAGGTGCGCGGACTTTGTCTGCGACAACCGGCGCAGACCATGGCGCAGCGACCTCCGTGATCGCGCGCTTGATCGAGCAAACACCGGGCGGCCGCCGTCATGTCGGCGAGGGCATGTTTACCAGCCTCCATCAAGCCGGTCTCGGGCACAAAGAAATCTCACTCTTGCTGCCTTCAATCAGCAAATACATGCAAACCACTTATGGTATGGAAGCCTTTGGGCATCTCGGTGACCTCGTGGTGGCGGATATGCTGACTGGCGCACGGGAAACCGCTGCTGCAGCCTAGGCTTCCGATCTAAAACAGCTTCCTCTTGATAGGCTCATGGCATTATCGCGCCGTGAGCCTTTTCTTTTTGCAGCGCTCGAATTAGAGCAGCGCCATGTCGAGTTTGAACGATCTTACAATTCCTCTCTCCGCGCTCAGCTTTGAAACGGAGTCAACGGCGTCCGCGGCAGCGGGCGCATGGACCACAATTCAGGTTGGCGTTTTGCTGCAAGCGGTGATCGAGCATCATTGCGGCAGCCAATTGGAGACGGGCGAGCTTCATTCTGTTTCCGTGACTTTTGATGTGTCTGCGGAAGCGATTTCTGGTGATGAGATCGCTTTCGAAAGCCGCATTGATCGCAAAACACGCACGCTGATCTTTGCCAGCGGGATCGCCAAACAAAACGACCGCCACTTGCTAAAAGCGACGGTCGTCTTTCGAATTAGTTAGCGCGCGAAGGCTACATGGGCGAGGTGCGCAGCGGTAAAAGATCTGGAAACTCAGCCTCTCGCTTTTCTGATTTTGCGGCGAAAGCCTCTTGCATATGCGAAGGCGGGATCATGCCGGAATTCCAAACGCCAATATAATCAAGCGTGTCGGCAGTAGAGTGATCGCGGCCATAATTGATCAGGACTTTGCACCCGGTCACCGCAAGCGGATCTTTCGAAGCAATTTCCTTCGCGACGCCCATCACATGCGCCATCATCTCTTCTTTGGTGTCGAACACTTCATTGACGAGGCCAATCTCTTTCGCTTTTTCAGCGCCGAGACGTTCGCCCGTATAGGCCATTTGCTTGACCCAGCCCTCAGGGATGTAGCGCTGCAAACGGGGGAAGGTGCCGACATCGGCTGTCATCGCGATATTGGTTTCCTGGATGCAGAAGAAAGCGTCCTTGGTGCTCCAGCGAATATCGCCAGCAGAAATCATATCGATCGCGCCGCCAATCACGCCGCCTTGGCAAGCGATGAGGACCGGCATCCGAGCCTCTTCAAGCGCATTGAAGGAGGATTGGATCTGTTTGATGTTTGACCGAAACGCTTCAGCCGCAATATGACGATCCACTTTGCCATGCATGACAGCGCCATCCTGGCCGAACACCGATAGATCCATCCCAGCAGAGAAGTGCTTTCCTTCTGAGGAAATGACAATCACGCGGGCCGCGGCGGTCGTGTTAATCTCGTTTACAATTGCAGGCAGCTCATTCCAGAACGCTTTGTTCATTGCGTTCATGGCTTGCGGCCGGTTCAGCACAATGTGCGCGACCTTGTCCTCAACTGACACTGTGAAACATTCGTGTGTTTTCTTCAGCATGTGTACGTCTCCAAATCCCTCGCTAAACTACATCAAGCAGGCTAGTATCACCAGGCTGTCGCGGCGATAAGTAGATAGACATTTGATTTTACAGCCAAAACTTGGTTCATGGACAGCATTGGTGGAGGGATATGAAGATGCGCGCAACGATCATCGGGGCTTTGGCCTTAACCTTAATACCTGCCGGGTGCGAATCCGGATCGGGCGGCGATTTTGGCCAAGTCTTAGGCGACGTTCTTGGCGGCATCGAAGGGGCGCAAAGCCCAGGTGGCGAGCTGACACTTGCTGAAGTGGATGCCGGACTTCGACAGGCGCTTGAAATTGGAACCGATCGAGTCGCCTCCCAAATCGGTGTGGAGGATGGCTATTGGAAAGATCCTCAAATCCGGATCCCACTGCCGGGCCGACTGGGAGACGTTCAAGAACAGCTCTCAAGTGTTGGTCTGTCTGGGCCACTCGATGAGCTGCAATTGCGGATGAACCGGGCTGCAGAGGATGCGGTTCCTGCGGGCAAGAAAATTGTCATCGAGGCGGTCCAATCGATCACGATTGAAGATGCGCTTGGCATTTTGCGCGGCGGCGATACCGCAGCGACCGATTTCTTGCGTGGCCGGACTGAAGCCAGCCTGCGCGAGACTTTCACGCCTTATGTGGAATCCGCTTTGGACGCCTCTGGTGCCTATCGCGCTCTAGACAGTGTCACATCAAGCCAGCCGCTGCTCGCAATTGCGGCAACAGATTACAAATCTGATTTAACCACATATGCGGTCCAATTTGGCCTTGATGGACTGTTCAATTATCTCGCAGTTGAAGAACAGAAGATTCGCGATAATCCGTTGGCTCGAACCACGGATCTGTTGCGAAGAGTATTTGGGTAGAGTTTAGGCAAAGAATGCGTCGTTTTACGTTCGAGACTTCCGAAGGCGATTTAGCGGCTTTGGAGTTTGGAGATCCTGCGAAAAAACTGGCTGCCCTCTGGCTTCACGCCACCGGGTTTAATGCCATGACCTATCAATCGATTTTGGCGCCGCTTGGCTTGCGCACGAAGGTACAAGCGGTTGATTTACGCGGGCATGGCCGTTCGACATTGCCCGCCAAACCGGGTTCGTTGCAGTCGTGGAGGCGTTATCGCGACGATGTCATCGCTTTTTTGGATCGCGAATCGCCGATTAATCCCGTCGTGCTTGGCGGACATTCGATGGGTGCGACTGTGGCACTGATGATTGCAGGCGCGCGCCCGGAAAAGGTTGCGGGTCTGGTGCTTGTCGATCCCGTGATCCTACCGCCGCGATATTATATGGCGATGCATTTAATGCCGTTCGGGTTCCGGCGCGGCGGTCATCATATGGCCAAACAGGCTAGGCGCAGGCGTAACAAATTCGATTCCCGTGAGCATATTCAGTACAAATATAAGGGCCGCGGCGCGTTTGCGACCTGGCGCGATCCGTTCCTCGCTGATTACATTCTTGATGCGTTTGATCGAACAGATGGCAATGATCCCGACAGCGATAAACAGGTTTGGCAATTGCTCTGTGATCCGAAATGGGAAGCGGCAACCTTCATGGCACAGCGTAATCGCCCTTGGGGCGCGATCGGCAAAGTTAAGAAACACAAGATCCCGATTACGGTGCTGAGGCCCGATAGCGATTCTGTGCTGACAGACGAGGTCGCAGCGCGGCTGACCAAGAAGTGCCCGCACCTGATTTTGAAGGAACGCGTGAACACAACACACTTCCTCCCAATGGAGGCGCCTTATGATGTGCGCGATCAGCTCTCGTCCTACATTTCGAGCCTGATTGAAGGGATAGGAGTTGATGATGTGGGCCCGATGAAGCGGTCGCTGCGAAGCCGCTAGACTTTACAAATGGTTAATATTCTGCTCCGCTGATCCTGGGAGAGAAAATATGCAGGGTCGGATTGCCGCGATGGTGGCTTGCGGATTCGCAAGCTTCATCTTGATTGGAACGGCTGGCGCCGTTTCAGATTCGTATTTCGGAAAAACCGCATTTGAGGAAACGCTGCTCGTGTCCTGCAGCGAAGACCAGATGGAACGAGAAGATGCCGCAGACGGCATGTTGAATTGCACCGTCCACCGGGTCTCAACGACCTATGGGCGCCAGACCATGGCGACAAATCTAAAGCGTGATCGCGCCTGGGAAGACTAGCGGTCAAGCATTGCGGCCAATGTTTTGTGCATCGGATAGCTTTGCATCCCGCCGTCGAGAAACGGTGAACCAGCATCTCGCCAGCCGCGAGAGCGATAAAAGCGGTGAGCCGTCTGCGTGCTATCGAGCTTCAGTTTCGTGTGGCCCGCTTCGAAGAGGCCGTCTTCCAGCGCCGATAAAAGCTTAGACGAAACCCCGCAAAGACGGGCGTCCGGCGAGACATAGTTTAAGAGGATCTCTCCAGACGTCGACGCCATGCCGACCCCAACGATCCGGTGTTCCAGGCAAGCAAGTTTGAGGATGCGTTCAGGGTTCCCAAGCCAAACCTGAAAAGACTCAATCGTCTTATTGGCGAGCCAAGGGGTGAGCAGGTCAGGCTTATTTTGGTGGTCCGGACCGCAAAGTGAGGTGATCGAGTCGCGTAAGACCTGGATCGCGGCGGCACCATCATTGGGCAGCGCTTCGCGAACATGGAGCGCGCCGCTTATAGGACTAATCCCCGAGGCGCTATTCTCTCAAGCTCAGCGATTTGGTCCGGAGGGGTTGGAATAACTTTCCGTTTGTCCAAGTCGAAGGTCACCGCCACCGCTTGGCTGGTAATGTAGGCCTCACCCGTGTCCGGGTTTAACACCCAATGCGACAGCGAATGGGTTTTCTCTGCGACATCAGCGAGACTGGTATGGATGACGAAGCGATCGCCAGCACGCGGCCACTTTCGGTAGATGAGGCGGTATTCGAGCACCGCAGCCCCCATCCGAACATCGCCATTGGACGCCGCGATTTCGGATCGCCAATCATGCAGTAGGACAGGGACAGAATCTGAAATTCGGCCCATGAACCAAGGCGCCCAGAACCGGCCGAAAGCATCGCATTCGCGTGGCAGTACCATGCCGCGGCCGATCTCTGGAGCGCCGGCTTTGGTGACTTGCTCCATGGTCGCCATGCTGCTGGGAATGGGCGCGAGGGCAGGATCGATTCCGCGCGGTTTTGTGTCTTCCGGCGGCGTGTCGATCAGGGCTTCTAATTGCGCCCGCGTCCAAGTGCTCCATGGAAATGGCTTGCCGGTTTTGGACTCCACGTGTTGGACGCGGGTGCGGAACGCAGCCGCGGGACTGCCGTCACCATGGCGCATATCCTGATAGATCAGCGCGCTTGTCTCATCCCACTCAAGCACGCACCCGGTCATGGTCAGCGGCTTACCCGCATGGGCTTCTCGAATGTAGCGAATATGGTGCTCAGTCGGCAGTAGGGTCGAGGGGGCGTTAGCGCGGAAGGCGTGCGGCATCTGAAGCGCACCAGCGAGATTGCCTAAGCCTTCCATGGCTTTTTCGACATAGACGCGCACATTCATGTGCCCCATCTCGTCACAGTCCCAAGTGTTCGCGATGCCTTTCCACAACGGGATCATGCGGCGCATTTCCGGCAGGTGCCGCGTGCTTCGATCACTGCGTTTTGAATTGAGAAGCCCGCTGATTGGGTTTCCTTTGACAGGGCCGCGCTGGTTTCAATAGCGTGCAATTCTTCGGCGCCGCCGCAAGACTGACAAATAAGAAACACAGCCGAATGCTCGTGATTGGCGTGCCCGCAAGGGACATAAGCGTTGAGACTTTCAATCTTATGCGCCAATCCCATTTCTTGCAGGAAATCCAGGGCGCGATAGACGGTCGGCGGCTTCGCAGCGCCTTCGCCATCAAGATTGGCCAGAAGGTCATAAGCTTTGGCGGGTTCTTCGCTCTCCAGCAAAAGATGTAGGACCTTCCGGCGGATTGGTGTGAGCTTTTGCCCTTTCCCGCTTACCAAGGCTTCGGCCTGTACCAGAAAGGCCTCAGCGTCTTGCGGACTGCAAGGCGTATTGGCGTGGACGTGTGCATGCTTATCGGACATGGGCGCTATGTTGGACGATTGGACGCAAAAGTGAAGAGGGAACCGAGGAGAATGGGCCGGAATCTTCGACCCATCGCAAGTCTCTCATCCCCAGTCACTTAGGGGGAATACGGATATGAGCGCCTATGCCGCGTGACACGTTTCCGCGCGGCGAATGAGTGCATTTCACTATGTAAATCAAGGTCATACCTAGGCTGGGTAACCCCTAGAAAGAGGCTCTGTTATGAAATCTTTATTCTGTTCCGCCCTCATGGTCACATCTGCGTTGATTGGGGCTGCGGCCTATGCAGATGACAATCCTTGGATGGTTCGTGGTCGCGTTCTTGGTGTCCTGCCCGATGAAAGTGCAGATCTGTCGGTCGGCAGTGCGGCCTTGGCAGGCAGTGTCGATATTGGCGATCAATACGTGCCTGAGCTCGACATCACTTACTTCTTTAACGACAATATTGCGGTCGAGCTGATCCTAGCGGTGACCCCGCATGATGTTGACGCGGTTGGCGTGACGGTGCCGGGTGCGCTCGACAATGCGACAGTCGATCTGGGTGATGTCTGGCTGCTGCCGCCGACCCTTACGCTGCAATACCATTTCGATACCGGCACACAGTTTAAGCCTTATGTCGGCGCTGGGGTGAACGCGACCTTCTTCTTTGATGAGGACAAAGGATCTGTCGCGGACGGCATCGATTATGATCCAAGCTTTGGCGGCGCGCTGCAAGTTGGCGTCGACTATGACCTCGATGGCGAGCCAGGCGGTTGGCTGCTCAATGCCGATATCAAGAAGGTCTGGATCAATACAGACGTGACCGTCGATTTCACCACCGCTTTGGGAGCGACTGTCGATGCGGATGTCGACATCAACCCGACTGTGGTTGGCATTGGTTTTGGCTATAAATTTTAGCCGACTGCCTCCTTACAATGCCAATCCATTTGCCCCGAACTGGCTGCGGTTCGGGGCACTTTTTAGTCTTCGCCAATGAAGGCTTTGAACCAATTTATGTGCCATCCCGACGCGACCGGAGTTTCGCAATTAGCGTCGGCACGTCATATTCGTCATCGCCGTCATAGCGCGGTGCGTTGCGCTCATAGGCGGCTTCGATCGCGTCATGGATCGGTTTGATCCGGACCACGTTGTAAGAGTGTGTAACGACGTAAAACTCACCGGCGCGGATTTGCTCAACGACTTTGTCCGCGAATGTATCTGCATCCATGGCGAATTGTTCAGAGCCTTTGGTCATGTCCGAGGCGACAAAGCCCGGCACAATCATGCCGATTTGAATGAAGTCGGGAAACTCATCCCGCATGGCTTCAGTCAGCCCGCGGACGGCGTGCTTTGAGGCGATGTAAGGCGCACTCTTTTGCACCGCGTTGAAGAAGGCGTTCTCTGAAGCGAGATTGTAAATCGCCGCCGGTTCGCCTTGCTCTATCATCCGTTTGCCGAAGATTGCCGCGCCATGCCACACGCCAAAGAAATTGACGTTCATGAGCCGGTGAAGGTCTTCAAGCGGCACATCGACCATCGCTTTGCGACCAATCGATATCCCGGCATTGTTGATTAGGACATGCGCGCCGCCATAGGTGTTCCAGGCAAAGTCGGCGAAGGATTCTATGCTTTTCGGGTCGGTCACGTCCATAACCATGGTGGACGCGTCAATGCCGAGCGCCTTAAGTTCCGCTAAGGCCGTGTCGAGGTAGCTTTGGCGCGGCTCGCCGATCACGATCTTCGCGCCTTCTTTGCCGAACCGCTTGGCGAGTCCGAAGCCGATGCCGGTCGCGCCACCTGTGATCACCACGACCTTGTCTTTAAAACTGTCCATAAGCTCTTCCTCCTAAGATCAGCCTAGACGGAGAGCTGGCGGGCGGCCAGGTCGCGCATAATTTCCTCGGAGCCGCCACCAATCGCCATGACCCGAACTTCGCGATAGATCCGCTCGACACGGTGGCCGCGAATGAAGCCGGCGCCGCCAAGAATCTGCATCGCTTCACGAGCGCAGAATTCGAGTGTTTCGGTGGCTTGCACTTTCAACATAGCAAGCTCGGCCACGGGCGTGTTGCCGTTCTGGACATGCCAAGCAAAAGTGTCGAGCATGGTCGTCGTTGCCCAGACGCGCTGCGCCATGCTGGCAATCTTGTGGCGAATGACTTGATGATCCGCGAGGCGTTTTCCAAAAGTCTTACGCTCCTGCGCCCAAGCAGCGGCTTCCTCGACACAAACCCGCGCTGAGGCGGCGGCTTGCGCGGCCATGCCGAGCCGTTCGCCATTGAAGTTCGCCATGATGCCGTAAAAGCCTCTATGCTCTTCTCCGATCAGGTTTTCCGCCGGAACGAAGACATCATCAAAGTGGATCGTGGCGGTGTCCGAAGCCCACCAGCCTTGCTTGGGCAAATCCGTTCGGCTGACCCCATCGCTTTCGAGATCGATGAGCAGGAGCGAGATGCCGCCCATGCCTTCGCCGCCGGTGCGGACCGCGGTGGTCAGCCATTTCGAGGTCATGCCGCCGGTAATGTAAGTCTTCGACCCATTCACCCGCCAGCCATTACCGTCTTTGACCGCTTTGGTTTTAAGCTGGGCGACATCCGATCCAGCGGACGGTTCCGTAATCCCCAGGCTGATTTGTTTTTCGCCCGAGAGGACTTTGCGGCCAATTTCGGTTTTCATTTCCTCGGTGCCGAGCGCCATGATCGGCGGCAGGCCAATACCATGGATCATTAACGCAGAGGACACCCCGCCGGCACCAATCCGCGCAAGTTCTTCTGAAGTCACGATCCCGTGGAAGCGATCAAATTCTGTGCCTTCGCCGCCATATTCGGTTGGATAGCCAATGCCGAGAATGCCTGCCGCTTTGGCCTTTTTGAACAGCTCGCGCGGGATCCTGCCGGCCTCTTCCCATTCCTCGACATAAGGCATGATTTCTTTGTCGACGAAGCCGCGGACAGAGCGGCGCCATTCTGTGTGGGTGTCATCCATATGCGGGCAGGGCGGGCGGAGGTCATCAAATGTCAAAGTCATAACCGCGATCGTGGCCGCAGCTGGAAGAAGGTCAAGCCGTCACGTGGCGGCAAAGCAGGGCTAGCGCTCCGCGCACCAGGCGCCATATGTAGAGCATGCAAGTCTATGATGATCAGACCGATCTACCTGAAAAGCCTCCGATTTTCCGCAAAGGATTTCCGACGGTCATACTGTTGCTCACCTGCGCGATTGTCGCGGTGTCGTTGATCCAGTTCAACGCGTCCCGCGCCACTGAAGACTGGATGTTCTCGGTGGCCGCGCTTGCAGGCGGTCCCAGCTTTGAAAATGTGTACCGGCCCTGGGGCGATTTCGCGCCTTATGTCTTGCACACATTCCTACATGGCGGGTCGTTTCACCTGATGCTGAACATGGCGATGCTGATCGCGATTGGACCGATCATCGCGCAAGCGCTTGGTAAGTCGGCCTTTGCGGCAGGCCTGTTCCTGGCCTTCTTCGCGGTTTGCGCCATTGGCGGTGGGCTTGCGCAAATGCTTTGGTACGCCATCGAAGCGCAAGACGGCATCGCGATCGGGGCGTCTTCGGCGATTTCTGGATTACTTCCTGCGGTCGGCTACATTCGCAATGGCTGGAAGGGCGCTTGGTCAATGAGTGTGCCTTGGATCCTCATCAATGTGGTCCTGGCGTTTCTGGGCGGCGATGTCGGCGTTATGAACATTGCCTGGGCCGCGCATTTGGGCGGCTTAGCCGCAGGCTTTTCGTTTCCGGTGTTTTTGGTTTTGGCGAGAAGGTAAGTTCATGCGTCACGCCCGATCGCGTCAGCGATCTGGGCGCCCATCTCGAGACCTAAAATTCGGATGATGGGCCCTCAGACGAGCTGCGCTCGTCGAGGGAGACGCGAGACATGACGTTATTCAAGCAGCTCAAAGTACAGATCACGCCAGTCAGGATTGTGCGTCTCAATCAAATTGATTTTATTCTTCCTGCGATAGCTTTTAATCGATTTTTCGCGGCGAATGGCTTCAGCAATCAGGTCATGCGTTTCGAACCAAACAAGTTTCCTACAGCCCCATTTCTTCGAGAATCCTGGAAACACGGCCTCGCGGTGCTGCCAGCTTCTTTTCAAGAGGTCTGATGTCACGCCGGTATAGAGCGTTCCGTTCTTTCGATTGGCCATCATGTAGACGGCGATAATTTTGTCCCAACTTGCCATCCTGCCTCCTCCAGCAGATTGGTTGGGTCCCCTTAACTTCGAAGCACGGGCGCGCTTAGCCCCCTCGCGCCGGTTTTGCGAAGGGCTTCGCGTTTGAAGCGGTACAGTTCGGCGGGGCGGCCGCCAGTGCTGCTTTCCATCTCGCCGGTTCCCTCGACAAAGCCGGTTCGTTCTAAAGCGCGGCGGAAGTTTTGTTTGTGCAGGCCCTGGCCGAGAATGGCTTCGACCGTGCTTTGCAACGCGGTGAGTGTGAACCGCGCAGGCATCAGTTCAAACACAACCGGCCGATAGCGAATTTTCGAACGCAAGCGGGCCATCGCCGTTGCGAGGATACGACGGTGATCCGATGCCATGGGTTCGCCGAGCAGGACCTCTGGCAATGGCAAGCCTTGATCGCGAGCGCATTCGGAGACGAGACCCGCTTCATATAGAAGTTCATAGCGCTCGAGGACGGCTTCGTCGGGCCAATCATTGCCCGCCAGGCCAAAGGCGCTTTCGGCGCGAGATAAACGATCCGGGTTGCCGGCTGCCCAAGTTGACAGCCTCGGTCCAATTTCGTCGTCAATTATCGCCGGACGCCCAGCGCGTCGATCTTCCCATGGGAAATGACGATACCAACCGCGCCAACGCGCTTCGAACGCTTCTGGCAATCGCTCAGCTTCTGGCGTCAGCGCGAGATAACCGACACTGACCACGCGGGCATTTGCGGGCGCGTCGAGCAAGGTGGCTTCTGGGCTTTCGCGGTCGCGGTCCCCAAATGTGTAGAGCTGCTCAACATAACCAAGTTGAAAACCGGTTTGTTCTTTCACCCAGCCGCGCAAAGCCAGTTCAAAGGTCCTGTGTTCGCCTGGGTCAAATGCACCGAATGGAAGCGCCAACAGTCCGCCTTCGCGGCGGGTTGTGAGGACGCGTGGTTTCTCACCATCATACGCGACGATCACTACTGACAATCCAATCAGCAGGCTCATGCAGGTGCCTCAATTTCTGAGAGCAGCGCGACGGTTCGGCCAATCATCTCAGCTTGCGCCGCTTCGGTGGGCTGCGGGTGCAGGTCGAGTTGGATTCCGCGCGGCGGATGCCCGAAAAAGCGATCCGATTCGGCAACAGAGAACCCGGCAAGCTGGGTGGCTTCGAACCAGGCGCAGATATTGTCAGCCTTTTTGATCAAGCGTTTCAAACTACCTGGCGTTTCTGCGGGCAAGCCAAACCGGGCATGGATGGCATAGGCAAGGCGCGCCTCGATGTCTTTATAGCCATCCCCGAGCACCGCTTTGAACGGTGAAATCATATCGCCGATGACATATTCGGGCGCGTCATGCAGAAGCGCCAGGAGGCGGGATTTCGGATCCAGCCGCGGTTCGAGCTGTACGCATAAGGCTTCGACAATAACGCTGTGCTGAGCGACCGAAAAGGCATGGGCGCCTTTGGTTTGTCCGTTCCAGCGCGCGACCCGTGCAAGCCCGTGCGCGATGTCTTCTATCTCGACATCGACTGGGGAAGGGTCAAGCAAATCTAAACGGCGTCCGGACAGCATGCGCTGCCAAACTCGAGCCGGAGGTTTTCGGGAAGGCATTCTTGAACTCATTCGACCGGTGATTGCGCAAAATCGGTCAGGCGTAAAGAAATAGGGCGGTTTTGATTACGAATTGCCTCAGCTGTGCCGAATTTGACTCAGCTCTCGTTAAGACGTGGCCGTCATATTCACCTGATCGACGGCGCAAGACCGAGGCATGGTGATGATTGAGACATTGGTGAATTGGGCTGGGCAATCCAGCACAGCATGGTGGGTGCTCTCCCTCGCAGTAATCTGCATTTTGGTTGAAGCCATCCGCACCAGCGCGGATGTCTTCTGGGCTGATATGGTTGAGGACGAAGACTAAGTCTTCGACACGACCTGCGCGCGAACCACGCTGTCTGAAAACAGCGAAAAGTGGAACAAAAACCAGGACACGATTCCAACGAATTTGGCGCCGTCTTCGAGGACGACCCAAACGGGCTTGATGCTGTGGGCGATTTGATCGATCCCGACACTTGCGGCAAAGGCCGCCAGACTAACCGCTAGGATCCAACTCGATTTGGTTTTGAAAAACTGAAAGTTCCAGACGAGATATGCCGCCATTATCCCGGTATAGATCGCAATGATCACGACTTGCGGAACGCCCAATTTTGGAAATACGATTTCGTGAAATAAATAAGCGTCATCCAGCGCTAGCAGAGTTGAAACCACAGCACCTTGAAGGGTAGTATTGGTTAGGTCTTTCTGTCTCAAACCGTAGCCGACCCAGGCGGTGAATAACAATATCGCAGCCGTAGCGGCCCAGATCATGATGCCCAAAGTCGAGATCGCGCCGTCATAGATATGGCAGCAGTCGCCTGAGAGCTCTCCGACGGTTTGCGTGTCTAGGTAAAGCCAACGCGGGTCGACCCAAGGCTGCACAGCCGTCGCCAGAACGAGCAAACCTGCCATAAGGATGACGATGATCGCGATCCGATCAAACCCGCTGCTGATCCGCTTCATCTTCATGTCTGATATTTCGCCTCACACCCATGAGTAACGGTCTTGTCGTTCGGGGTCCGAAACTTCTCGATAATCGGATTCAAATAGGTGCCGATCGCAGGCATAGGGTCTGAAAGATCGAATATGGCATGGCAAGATCGAACCGCGTCCCATCCGATGCTAGGAAGTTCGTAGAGCGCCTGGAAGATCGACTTTTGACCCGTGGCAACACCGCGCTTGAGGCGCATCAAGTCGCCTTTCGTCCAAACGTATCGGACACCGTGTTTGGTGTCCCAGGCATCATCTTGATCGCCCAGGTCGACGCCTAGAGCATGCTGCAATCCGAGGAGGCTATGATGAACGCCGGCAGCTTCGGAGATGCGTGCAAGGCTGGTGCGTGGATTAAGCTCCATAAAGGTCGTTTCGCCGGTGTCAGGATCGACGATGAATTGCGTGCATCCGGTGAAGCTGTAATCGAGCGCGCGTACCAGTTTTTCGGTCGCGTCTTTAACGGGCTGCGAAGGCGCAACTGTAACCCCCAGCGTTGTGTAACCTGTGCCGTCATCTTCATGTGTGCGTAAAGCGGCCACCGCCGCCGCTTTCAGCAAGCGCCCGTTTTGCGCACTAAAAATCACGCTGTGGCGCGGACCTTTGACGAATTTCTGAATGATCAATTCTGGATGCTCGCTCGGCCACGCCGGGAAGGCTGACGCAAGCTCACTTTCAGACTGCGTAATAATCGCTTTGCGCCCGAACAGTTCTGCATCCACATTTGACGGCTTTACGATGAGCGGGAACCCAATCCGTTGGCTGGCAGCGAGCAGAGCGTCCTGGGACTCGATGATTTCAAACGGAGCGAGGGGCACCCCAAGTTCTCGGCATAGCCGAAACATCTCGCCCTTACTCGAACAAAGCGAGACGGTTTCCGACGATGGCATAATCAGCGTTGCGATCCGCTCGAAGGTTTCGCGATGCCGCATGATCAGTCGTGACGCAGATTCTGAAACGGGTTGAATGACATCAATTTGCGGATTCTGCGCAAGCCAATTCAAGATGGCAGGCAAGGCGTCATCGGTGCCATTATCCGTCGACGGATGCGAGAATGTGCCGTGTAAATAGCGCGACCATTCAAGGTAATTGCTATAGATCGAGACCCCAGCAAAGACCTGCGCGCCTTGTTTGTGGAGCGCTTTGGCGATCGGAAAGGCCATGCGAGAATCGCCAAGCAGAAGCACGCTGACATTGCCTGCGATGTTCTGAGCATTTGATTGCATGATCGGAGCCGATCCCGGGATTGCCTTTAGGTCCCATGAGAGCAAGCAAAGCGCAGGCCAAAGCGTCTAAATTGCGATCTTTGAAACGCCTTAACTCGCGACCCGCGCGCCAATCGTTGTCCGATGCAAGAGGCGGTCATGTCCGGCATAGCCGCCCGTGGCCATATGTAAGACCGATCGATTGTCCCACATCACAAGCATATTGGGTTGCCATTTGTGGCGGTAGTGGAATTCTGGCCGGGTCTGCCAGTGATAAAGATCCATGAGGAGCTGATTCGACGCCTCCGGATCCATATCCTCAAACCCGGTAATATAAGCGGCGGAGCTAAAGATGGCTTTGCGACCGGTTTCGGGATGGGTGCGAATAATATCGTGAGTGTGGCTCGTTAGCGCCGCATTCGAAGGACGGATATCCATGCTGCGATCACTCGCATCGCCGTCGCCATAGAGGCCGTCTTTGGCATAACCGCGGGCGGCGGAGTGGATGGCTTTCTTGCCGTCTAGCCGCTGCCGCAACTCATCAGGCATCTCGTCTAGAGCTTTGTATTGATTAGCAAACATTGTATCGCCGCCGGTTGGCGGGATAGTGATGCCAAACAGGCAGGTGCCCGCCGGCGGGGTTTCCTGAAAGCTCCAATCAGAATGCCAAATCTCGGCAAAGATGGGCGAGGTCTCGTTCGCCGCGCGTTTCACCGCAATGATATGATCTCGGCCGGGAATTGGCGCAATGAAAGGGTCATCTCCAAAGGGACCAAAACAGAGCGTGAAGCGTTCAAGGTCATCGTCACTCATTGCTTGGTCGGGGAAGGACAGGACCAAATGCTCAAGCCAGGCGGCGCGGATGTCATCAATCATCTGCGGATCTAAAGGCTGGGTCAGGTCCACGCCTGTGACGGATGCGCCGCAGGCTTGGTCACTCGGGGTGATTGTCAGTGTCATTTCGGCATTCCTCCGGTCCCCAATTTTTATGTCCGGCACTGAACCAAATATAAAGGCCTCTGCCAAGGCGGAGAAAGTTGATGCGCGCGCCGTAAGATTGAACCTGCGCCACTGGCTACCCCGTTCAATAGGTCTTGCTTGCCTGTGCGCCACCAATCTCATACGCTTCCTCTGAAGCTTGATGTGGAAGGAATTCATCATGGTCTACGCGCCCGCAAACCGAGCCATTTATGATGCGGATAGTCACATCATGGAGCTGCCAGATTTCCTCAAAAAGTATGCCGACCCAGATGTGCGCGATGACATCCCGGAAGTGAATTACTCGGCCTCTCTTGTGACCGATGAAGAAGTCGCGGTGATCATGGATCAGGGCGGCCAGCATTCGGAGACGCATGTCGCTGATCAAATCGCTTTAGGCGATGCACTGATCTCGCAATCAAAAGAGATCCAAGCTTTGGGGGCGTTCAATGCGAGTGATCGATCGAAAGCGATGGACATGTTGGGGTTCAAAAAGCAACTCGTCTTTGCAACCCATTCGGTCGTGCTTCCCTTCCATCCAAGTTCTAAGACGGACCCGAAGCTTCGCTACGCAGCGACGCGGGCGCACAATCGCCATATGGCTGATTTCTGCGCTGACGACCCGAGGCTCATGGGGGTTGGGATTGTTCCGCTCGATACGCCCGAGCTTGCGATTAAAGAGCTCGACTTCGCTATTGAAAGCGGCATGGAAGCGATCTGGGTGCCGCATCGCGCACCGATTGGGTTTGCGCCGGGCCATGTCGATCTAGAGCCGTTCTGGGCACGCCTCGCTGAAGCAGGTGTGCCGTTCGTGTTGCACGTTGGCGGGTCGCCGCTGCAGGCGCTGAAATCGTGGAGCAATAATGGCCGTGCCGCCGTACGCGACTGGATGGGCGGCGGTGAAAATGTGCGAACCAAAGATGCCGCGGTCCTGCACCAGCCGGTCGAAGCCTTCCTTTCAATGATGCTAATCGATGGGCTGTTCGAGCGTCACCCAAACTTGCGCGGCGCTGCAGTAGAGCTTGGCGCGGGTTGGGTGCCGGAATTGTTGCGCCGGCTCGATTGGGTCACCCGCGTTTATGGCCGCGTAGATGAAACTTTGAGGTTCTCCCGCAAACCGTCTGAGCAACTCACTATGCAAATGGGCTTCACGCCATTCCCGGTCGAGGATGTCAGTGTCTTGATCGAGCAATCCTCGCCGGACCTGTATTTATTCTCGTCCGACTATCCTCATGTAGAGGGCGGACGTGACCCGATTGGCAAGTTTGAAGGCTATCTCACAGACGCGAACGAAGCCGTTAAAACCAAATTCTATACAGAGAATTTCCTCCGCCTCTGGCCGGAGGCACGGGTCCACGAATAACTAAGATCCGTGGCTGAAGTCGCTGTAAACCGGGTGCTCGCTAAGGGTCCCGTTTCACGTTGCCGCCAAGCTTAGGAAGTGAGTAGCCGAAGACGATTGCCCCGCCGCGAATGGCGAGCGTTAATAGTGCGGCCAAGATCGCAGCCAGCTCCATCGACAGTCCAACTTCGCTCAAAATCACAAACACCGTCGCGCCTCCCAAAGCTGCGGTTGCATAGACTTCCTGTTTGAGAATAAGCGAGGGCTGACTCAAGAGAACATCGCGAATGATGCCTCCAAATGTTGCTGTGACCGCCCCCATGAAGATCGCAACAATCGCCGGCGCGCCTGCATCGAGCGCTGATTGTGCGCCAGCTACTGAAAACACGGACAAACCAATTGCATCCGCCCAAATCAGCGCTTTCTGGCGAGACCACAATAATTGATGCGTAACACTCGCGACAATGGCGCCCGCGATACAGATCATCACGGCGGATTGGTCACTGACCCACCAAACCGGTGAAATACCAAGCAATACATCGCGTATCGTTCCGCCACCGACGCCGGTAAAGAACGCAATGATCAATACACTCAGAAAATCGAGCTGATTGCGGATCGCGGTGAGGGCGCCAGAGATGGCAAATACAAACAGACCAAACACGTTCAAAACCGCGAAGACGTCCCAGATTTCCATACAGATTTCCTCCTAGATGGCGGTTTTTGAGGTGGCGCGCCTCAACCAGACGTGTTCGCGTAAGGCTTGCAATATCGACCGGCATCGACAGCTGAATCAATATCCGAGTTAAAAGACTTTAGCATCCCAAATCCATCCCGATTTCAGCTGCCTCTCAAAACAAAACCCGATGCTTGCGCACCGGGTTTAAAGGTAATTCGGGGGTGAGGAAGGGTTAAGCGGCGACCGCTTCCTTCTTCGGTTTCGGGTCGCGAAGCACATAGCCGCGGCCCCAAACAGTTTCGATATAGTGCTCGCCACCTGTGGCCTGCTGCAATTTCTTGCGCAGCTTACAGATGAACACGTCGATGATTTTAAGTTCAGGCTCGTCCATACCGCCATACAGGTGGTTGAGGAACATTTCCTTGGTGAGCGTCGTGCCTTTACGGAGGCTGAGCAGCTCGAACATTTGGTATTCTTTGCCGGTGAGGTGGACGCGCTCTTCGTCGACTTCAACAGTCTTTGCGTCCAAGTTCACCAGGATTTCGCCGGTGCGGATAACGCTCTCAGCGTGACCTTTCGAACGACGTACGATGGCCGTGATACGAGCAATCAGTTCGTCTTTGTTGAATGGCTTGGTGAGGTAATCGTCGGCGCCATAGCCGAGTGTTTTCACTTTAGCTTCAATGTCTGGGTTACCAGACAGAATCAGGACAGGTGTATTCACCCGAGCCATACGCAGCTGTTTCAGCACGTCATAGCCAGAAATGTCCGGAAGCGAGAGATCGAGAATGATAATATCATACTCATATACCTTGCCCAGATCGACGCCCTCTTCACCGAGATCCGTCGTGTAGATGTTAAAGCCAGCGGCCTTCAGCATCAGTTCGATACTGCGGGCGACCGCATTATCATCTTCAATTAGTAAGACTCGCATATTCAGCTCCCCGAATCAGTCTATTCGCTTTCCTAGCGTGATCGTTAACCATTGTGAATCTAGGTAATGAAAGTAACCGAAGATTTAACAATCGCATTCGAAACGATGTTTTTATTCATACCTCTTAAGAATGAAGGTCTTGCCCAGTGCGCCCGAGAAGCGTGTGAGCAATGGCGATAACGTCCTGAATCGGTTGAGAGGACGAATTTGTTGAGATTAACGTTTTTTGGCTGCGAATAGCTTCGCGGACCGCGTCATCCCGAATAACGGTGCCAGCAAGTTGCGGACGGAAGCCGAGGAAAGTCTGGCAGGCTTGAGACACAGCAGAGAACGTGCTCTGGCCGGCGGCTCTGGTTTCGCACTGATTAATCGCAATCATCTGTTCGACACTCGGCGCGTAACCTTTTAGTACTTTGATAAAGGCATAGGCGTCTGTCATTGAGGTCGGTTCATCGGTGATGACCATCAGAACTTTATCTGCGGCGCGCGCGAGGCGCATACAATTGGCTTCGATCCCTGCGCCGAGGTCTAAGATGACTTGATCATATTGCAGCGCGAGGGCGGAGAGACCCGCGGCGAGACGAGCGACTTCTTCTGAAGACATCTCTGCCAGCGCGCCCGAGCCTGAGCGGCCTGGCAGCACATCAAACCCGCCATTAGCAGACCCGCCATCGACGGGGGTTACCGCGTCTTCAAGCTCAACCCA
Source organism: Hyphomonas sp. ske169 (assembly GCF_056850855.1). Taxonomy (NCBI): domain Bacteria; kingdom Pseudomonadati; phylum Pseudomonadota; class Alphaproteobacteria; order Hyphomonadales; family Hyphomonadaceae; genus Hyphomonas; species Hyphomonas sp. ske169. The sequence goes on from NZ_CP096146.1 coordinate 2,796,925, forward strand.
GCCAGCAATGACCGCGGCTAAATCTGTTTCTGGCGCGATCCCAAGCTGGACATCGACATTGGCGAGGCCAAGGTCGCCATCGACGAGAAGTGTACGACGACCGGCTTGCGCCATCGCGCTGGCCAACGTGATCGACATGAAGGTTTTCCCGACCCCACCTTTGCCAGATCCAACCGCGATAATCGAGGCAGGCTCGACGCGTCGCGGAGGGCGCTGGTTCGGGCGCTCTTGCGATTTTGGAAGGAGGAAGCTCATTATGCGGCTCCTTTTAGAGCGACATGGGCAGGTGCGTCTTCTGTCAGCAACTGGGCCAGTCTTGATGGGGTCGCGGGGACCAAGCCGCCGCCGATAAATGGCGTGATGGCGAGGTGGGAGAATGAGATTTTGGCAGCGATCAGCGCGGATACGATACCGCCGCGGCGACGCGTGACATCTAGTTTGGTGACAATCGCACGGCGGACGCCGCAACGCGCAAAGGCTTTTGCCGCTTCGGCTTGATCTTCTGGGTGTCCTTCGGCGCTGATCACGAGCACAGGTTCTGCATCAATCACCGCTAACAGGTCCTGCAAGCTCGCCATATCTTCTTGATCAAACGGAATGATGGCCGGCATATCAATGATGCAGCGCTGGTCATTCTCTTTGATCGTTTTCAGCAACGCGAACAAATCGTCTGGTGTGGTGACCGAACGGACTTGGTTTTGCTCTTTCTCGAGATAAGCAGCGAGTTGCGCGCCGCCTGCTGTCAGATCAAGATCTGCAGCAACTGGCAGCACTTCAGCTTTTGCGACCGCAGCGCGGCGGGTGAGCTTTGCGGCTGTGGCCGTGCGGCCATGACCTGGCGCGCCGACAAGCACGATGTTTCTGTGCGGAACCGGCGGAATTGGATCGCAAGTGATGGTGCTGTCGAGACCGGCAGCCAGCGCAGAGCCAGGCTCGCTGGTTTCGAAGCCGCCGGTTAGCCCAGCATCGGCGATGCGTTCTGCAAAACGTTCAGGCGTGCCGTGCCAAAGCAGCGAGTCGCGAACCCGATTGCGGATCGGGCTCTCAACCAAACGTGGAGACGGGTTTGCGCCGAGGCGCGTTAGTATCCGCGACTCACTGGGCACCATTCCGCCGCCCATTTTATCGGTCGCCGCCCGGACTTCCACGCCTCCTGGCACTTCGCGTTCGGACAAGATGATCGCATCGTCGCCCATTTCCGCGAAGATCAATGCCTTTGCTGCCTCTAAGGACTCAGCGGCAAACATCTTCATTCGCATACAGCACACTCCACTCTATGAAATGAGTGTTGCGCCGAAATGGTTAACAGATTCTGTTGATTTATTAGTTTTTTACGAATTCGCGCCTTTGTGGGCGATGTTTAATGTGGATGGCCCAAAAAGCTGTCACGCATGGCGGCACCCAAACAAACTATCCCAAGCCTTGCATCGCCTCAATTTGTTGCTCGGTTCTGCGCACCGTTTTTGCGCAGGTGCACCAGGTTGCGCGGACAGTTGCGATCAGTGCGAAACTTGTTGTGAAACAAGCGACAATCAGCAAACCCATCGCCGCATAGAGCGCAATATTTCCGGATTGATCCGAAATCCTAAAATACCCAGCCGCCACAGTCGCGATGGGAAACGTCGTCGCCCACCAGCTGAGCGTGATGCCGGCTTTGCGGATGAAGTTCAGCTGCAACAACAAGACTGCGATAAAGAACGCGCCGCCACTGAGCAGCAAGTTCGGCGCGTGCCAGCCAAGGTTTGGGAATAAGGTCAGAAGCGCTCCAGCGGCCAGGCCAAACGGCGCCGCGGCAATGAATAGGCTGGGGCGCAATTCTGGGGCGACCGCAGGTTCAAAAACCAAACGGCGGAACACCAAGGGGAGCAGCATGACCCAAACCATCACGCCGATGCCAAATGTCAGTAAAGGGAACTCAACTGGCCCGATGCCTGGCCAGGTCATGCCGGAGGTCATGATGCCCGCGGCTGGAAGGAACCAAGTCGGGTTCAAATCAGATGGTGCATAATCATGGGTGAGCCATCGCCCGACAAAACCAATCAGCAAAATCACATGCAGCACCGACGCGGCAGCCCAGATCACGCCGCCCATCGACCAAGCATCGGCTAATGTGCCTCCGATGACCATCGCTGCCATCAGGCCTGGAGCGAGGAGATTTGCGCGATTGGCGGTGGATAGATCCTCGGCGACTTCGTCGCTGTGGCGCAGTAATTTTATCAGATACAGCAAGACATCCACGACTAAAATCCCGCCAGCCAGACAGAGAACGCCCATGCCGATCGTGTTTAGAAGCTCGAGATTGAGCCGGGGCGCGGCTATGATCGCAGCGGAGGCCAATCCTGCCAGCCCGAGCGCAATTGGAAACAGCGCCGTTGGGATACGGACCAGCAATTGTCCTGCGCCTTTAAACGAGAGTGCCATTGCAACCGCCTAGCATGAAATAGTCCTGTCTGTGATCGATCACTCTTGCGGTTATAGCAAGAGCAGAGCCCACGCCTCGTCCTATCCTGGCGACGCGCGGGCTCTGCGTTACTGATCAGACGTTGCTATGATAATAGCGCTCGTCCACGATCTTTCCGTCTTTCCAAGTCGTCACCACAGCTTGGTTTTGGACAATATGTTGACCATCCGTCGTTTTGAACTCCATGGTCGCTTCATAAAAGGTCTTGTCACCGCCAGCGCCTTTGGAATGAGCGCTATATTGGATGAACTCCGACACGCCGGCGAGTAGATCTTTCTCGACTGCGATGGTGTGATCGCGACCGGTTTTGGGCGCCTGACCAACTTCTTGAATGGTCACGTCTGGGGCGAAGAAGGCTTCCATGCCTTCGACAAATTGGCCTTGTGCGAGCATGCCGAGGAGCGTGTCGAGCTGAGCGAGATTTTGTTGTTCCATAGTCTTAGTCCTTAGAGTTGTGGTTCGAGGGTGAGCAACTGGTCCAAACGACCTGCAGCATCGAGTTTGAAGAGATCATCCGCGCCGCCGACATGCGTGTCGCCAATGAAGATTTGCGGCACGGTGTGTCGGCCGTTTGAACGAGCCAGCATTTCACCGCGTTTCTCGGGGACGATTTCAAGATCGTATTCTTCCCAATCGGTGATGCCTTTTTCGCGCAGCAAGGCCTTGGCGCGTTTGCAGTATGGGCAATGGCCCATCGTGTAGAGCAGGATATGCGGCATAGGAGCGGTCCTTTCGGTAGGTGCGGGTTGGAGCTTTAGGCGAACAGCGATGGTTGCTGCGCCAGGGCGATGGTCCAGATCACGCCTGTCAGGGCAGCTAAAAGGCCGAGCGTGATGATGCGAGACGTGGTGGTTGCGTTAGACATGATGTGATCCTTTCTTGGGCCGCGCAGATCGCCGGTTAGCGACCTGCGCGATTGGATGATTGAGGGTTACGCGGCGTCGGCCACACGCTTCAGCTCATTGCCGGCGAGAAACAGTGCTCCTGCGAACAAAACGGCGTCTTTGAGTAGGAATTGACCTGGAACAACGGACAGAGCGGGGAAGCCGCCTAGGCTTTGTTCCCAGCCCGGCGCGGTCAGCAAGAAGCTAAAGGTCAGCAGGAAGGTGAAGGCCGCAGCGACGGCGCCGAGCAAGCCAATTCTGGCAAATTTCAATCCGGCGATCAGAGCGATCGCGGTGACGATTTCGATCGAACCGATCAGGTTAGAGGCGCCTTGAACACTGGTCACACTGTAGAGCCAACTGGTTAGCGGACTGGAGGCAACCAGGCCCTCAATGGCGCCGGCTTCATAAGCGGTGAATTTCATCGCGCCAATCCAGCCCAACACACCAGCGATCGAGAATCGAAGACCATGACGGCCAATACCGGTGACTTTCTGAGACAATGCGCTGAGCTCGTCTGCGGATTGACCGGCGAGGATTGCAGTTGACTGGGACATTTTAATCTTCCTTCTTGAAATATTGACCGTTTGGTCTTTAATTGGGTGTAACGAGACGTTTTGCGTCTGCGAGAGTTGAAATATGGATTAAAGACCAATCGGTCAAGAATATAGGAGATCACAGATGCGTGATCGAAATGCACCAGGCCGTCCGAGAGAGTTTGATGACATCAAAATCCTCAGAAAAATCATGCACCTATTCTGGAAGAATGGGTTTGATGGCGTCTCTCTTTCAATGATTATGAAAGAGACAGAGTTGCAGAAAGCGAGCCTGTATGCGGCTTTCGGAGACAAACGCTCAATGTATCTGAAGGCGCTGGCGCAATATCACACAGATGTGGTTTCAGCGGCGGCAAGCGCCTTGAAAGACGGGTCTCTTCCTCCGCAGGCACGGATCGAAGCCCTGATCAGAGCGCCGCTCAATGCGGCAACTAAGAATGACCGATCGGGGTGTTTTCTCTGTAATGCCTCGGCCGATCAAGCTGACCTGGACGTCCCAACCAAGGCGCAAGTGTCGATCGGGTTCGAGCAGCTCACCAAGGGCTTGATCGTTCCGCTGCAAGATCTTTTCCCAGACCTCGGTCTGGCCGAAGTGCAAGCGAGAGCGGAGGCGTTGCTATCGGTGTATGTCGGATTTCGCATCATGGTGCGAAGCGGCGTCGCCATTGAAGGGCTAGAACTCGCCGCATCGCATGCCATGAAAATGGCGCGCGAGTAGTTTGATATGGTTCGGGCTTAAGCGAAACTTGGTGAACGGCTGTCGACGATTTCGCTCAAGGTCACGCCAAGTTGGCCATCCGCGACGACCAGCCGGCCCCGCGCCATCAACCGGTCCGAGACATAGATATCCACCAAATCAGTGGTCTGGTTCTCAAGCTCGACAATCTCGCCTTCTGATAGGCCCATCAGCTCTTCCATCGGCATTCTGGCTTCGCCAAGGACGACATCCACTTTTACCGGGGCATCCATGAGGGAGTCTTCGAGAGCGCGATTGGTGGTCATGAGGCGGTTATCTTTGATCTGCGAGAAGGGCCAGATTGGGGCTGAATGGTTGCCGAGATATGAACAAATCAGCTGCCTTCGGAAAATAAGTCACCTTGGCCCTGAATCACAACTGCGGCGAGGCGGCGCACGCGATCTAGGGCGTCGGCGCGGTCGCTCTCATCAATCGCTGCGGTTTCAAGATGGGCGGCGAGATCCACAATGCTGGCGAGGACTTGCTTGAGGTCAGCCGAGGCTTGCGAAAGCTTATCGGCTTGTTCGGCCAAGCTGTCATTGCGGGCAATTGAGGCGCCGCTGGCCTGAGCATCCGCAAGCAGCAAAGCCAGCTCTTCCGTGCTCATTTGTACGGTGTCGCGGGTTTGAGCGGCAGGCGCGCTAAAATCGCTCGCGAAGGGGTAGGGGGTCAAAGACTCAACGCGCCGCTTCATTCGATCAGCTCGTCATCTTGGTTTTGCGGCAACAGATCCCCGCGTTTGACCAATGCTCGAGCGACCAGCAAAACCTCGGCACGCGCCGCTTCAATCTCACTTCTACGGACGGGCCCAACCGCCGCGATATCTTCGCGTAGGAGGTCGCCAGCGCGCTGAGTGATATTTTTAAAGAAGGCATCAGACACCGTTTGCGATGCGCCTTTCAGAGCGACGGTCAGCACCGCGCGGTCGACGCTGCCCAGTATGGTCTGCAAGCTACCTGGATCGAGGGTCGCCAGATCGTCGAAGGTGAACATCAAAGCTCGGATTTTCTCACCAGCGCCGGGTTCAGCACTGTCGAGCGAGGACAAGAGCGATGTCTCAGAACCGCTATCGAGACTGTCAAAGATCCGCGCCACATGTTCGTGTCCGCCAGATAGTGCGGTCGATTGCGATTGGATCAGGCTGTTTTCAAGCGCCAATTCAATGGCGCGTACCGCTGATGGGTGCACATCGCCCAAGTTGAGAAGCCGTTTGAGAGCCTCAGTCGCTAAATTTCTCGGCAAAGCGCGCACCGCGTTCGCAGCTGCTTCGGGCGCGAGGCGAGAGAGGATGAGCGCGATGACCTGGGGGCTCTCGCTTTGGGTAAGGGCGGCTATGAATGTGCCGTCTGTCTTGGAGAGCCGCGCCCAGACAGTTGAAGTTTGGGGCGCGCCAAGCGTCGCGCGGCCCTGCATCGACTGAACATAAGAGCGCAGGACGCTTTGCTCTGCCGCGCTGTCTTCGGGCAGCGCTTGCATGGCAGCAGACAGCCGTTCCGCATCTTGGGGAGAGAGCTCCGACCATACCGATGCCGCTTTGGCGCCCAAGGCGCGCATCAGCATGGCGCTTCGGATCATACCGTCCGCGCGGCCTGGCTGAGGAGAGAGCATCGGGATCGTCATCTATTCCTCCCGATACGACATCCAATCGCGAACCAGATCTGCGGTCTGGCTCGGTTGGGCTTCGGCGAGGCTTGTCGCGTCGTTCAGATCTTGATTGGGCTCAAGCACTTGCGTCACTTGCGGTGCTGAGCGCGCCTGCGGCGCTGGTTCGCTTGTGCGATCGCGGATCGGTGCAGGCGCGGCTTGGCTTGTCGCGGGCGCTGGCGCGAAGACCAGTCCAAGTAATATGAGGCTTAAAAGGCCGAGGCCGGTCAGTTCGGCGATCTCGAATGGTGTCATGCTGCCGCCCACCCCGCGCGCGAACGGAAACTGGGACAGCGTGAGTGTGTCGGTCTCCGGATCAAAGCCAATCGATGCCGATAGAACGGCCTCGACGCGGGTGCGCACGGCGCGGAGATCCTCGCCATTGGCGCCATCGATCATCACTAAGACTGTTTTGGGGCTGTGCCCGGTCACCGAAACGCGAATGCGGTTTTTACCCGCAATTGGTTCAAGCAAATAGGTGATCTCACGTTCCGCGGCGCCACCAGCCGGTTCAGCATCCGGCGTGCCAAACACATCATAGGCGCGCAATGACAAAAGCCCTGCTGCGAGGAGAAACGCAGCGAGGGCCAAAAGACGCGTGGTGGGCGTTCTGTCTTTAGCGCGCATAAGGATACCTTCGCCCGTCGCAGATGCGGGCTAACCCGCATTCTTTTACGGGTGGCGTCGTAAACGGCGCTTTAACAAGGGGATAATCCCCTTGCGCAATGGTTTAGCGGTATTGCTGCACGCGTGTTGTGCGCAGGCCTTTGCGGCCATGCTTAGAATAGAGCGCGCGCCAACCTGAAAACTCTTCTTCGCTCAAGTCGTAGCGGGTCAGGGCTTCTTCTTCAGACAATAGGCCCCCGGTCACGGCTGCAACAACTTCTGCTTTGCGGCGTGTGACCCAGCGCGTGATGCCTGGCTTTGGTAGGTCTGAAAGAGTGAGCGGGCGACCGTCAGGGCCGCGCACGCTCAAAGATTGCGTGTTCTGCGTCATAGTTCCACCATCCAATTTGGTTTCGACACCACGTTCTGTGGCGATGGGATGGGTATACAGGAGCGGCCTTAAAACCAGTTTCAGCCTGATCGCTCAATTTTTGTGAAAATTGGACGCAAGCCGCGCGAGCGCATTAGGGCCTCGTTGGTAAAGCTGTTCCGATTTGGATCAAAAACGGCAAAACGCCGCCAATCCTAAACCACAAGTTGGGATTGGCGGGCAGATTTGATGCGATTGGCGCGCAGCCGTTTTTAAAATTATTCGCGCCCCAGTTTGGCAAACCGAGCAATATCGGCGGCGGTGTCGCCACTAATGTCGGGCACGGCATTCATCAGCAATTCGGCACCGTGACACGTGCAGCGCACCTCCCGACACCTGGCCGAAACCCCCGCTTGCATAAGGAGACGGTAAAAGGCGATGCCTTCATCACGCAGCGGATCGCACTCATTCACGCTGATCATGGTCTTAGGGAGGCCCCGCACATCTTCCACGCTGGCAAAACGCGGCCAAGCCAGCGGGTCCTTCGCTTCGAGCGCGTCGATGCCATAGGCCATGGCGCCGCGGTTTGAGTGGAGATTGATCAGGATGCCATTATTCTCGATCGAAGACGGCAATTCATCCTGCGGCCACTGTCCAGCGATGTAGGGGCAAAGCGGGTAGAGACCGCTAATGAGACCAAGATCGCCGTCTTGTTTGAGTTTTAGTCCGGTTGCGATGGTCAGGTTCCCGCCGCCGCTTTCACCCGAAACAATGATCCGGTCGGCATCAATGCCAAGCTGATCAGCATTTGCGTGCAGCCACCGAACCCCAGAGACACAATCATTCAGTCCGGCTGGGAAGGGCGCAACGTCTTCGGCGGAAGATGGCGTCAACGCGTTGCGGAAATCGACCATTGCTACGGCCACGCCATTGGCCGCGATGATTTTCGACCACGCCCGATAGTTTCCGTAGAAGCAAGAGAAGATCATCATCCCGCCGCCATGGATGTAATAGACGCATGGAACTTTCTCTTGTCCTTCGGGACGGACGAAACGGATTTTGATTGGATTTCCGTCAGGCTGTGAGGGGAATTCCAATTCTGAAATCTCGAGCCCGTCTGATGGCGCGATATCCTCATTGTCCATCATTTCGAGCATTTGGCGGAGTTGCTCTGTCGCGGCTTTCGCTTCGGGTGTGTTGGCCTCTGCGAGCTGCGCCTCGCGCGAGACGACATCGGTTTCTTCGGTGACGGACGGCAGCATGCTGAGCACGGCCTTGAGGCGCGGGTCGAGGCGAGGATCATTGGCGATATTAGGCATAAGGCATCCTTCTTGAGCGAGGTCTCAAGCTACAAGCCTTAATTTTCAAGAGCGCGCCAGTTTATCGTCGCGAGAAGCGATCTTACGCAAACTGTGGGGCGATTTTGAGATTTCTCACCCAGCCGAGCTTTTCGTACACCAGCAAGATCGTGCCATTATAATCGACGATCCGGTTCCAAAGCCCCTTGCGCGGACGGTGCAGCGCACTTTGCGGTTCTTCATGGTGATGGTCGTGGAAGGCCTCACCGCCGGTTAAGAGCCCGATCAAATGATCTGCCCACTTTGGCGTTGGCAGATGACCGAGGACATTGATGCCATAGACGGTCGCGTGGAATTGGATCGCCCGGCCGATAACAAAACAGGCATGGATGATGGCGGTCAGGACCAAGGATCCGCCCGCGGCCCAGACGATCAAATATATCGCAGCTGGGATAAATAGGTGCAGCACCAAAGAGATCGAATTGTAGGAACGATCCATCCAATCGACGATCGGTTGCTTTTTTAGCCAGTTCGGCATTGGACGCATCATGTCTTTCGCGTCGCGCCAGATGATCCAGCCGACCCAGGCCCAGCGCTTTGATTCAAACGGGTTGTGCGGATCGCCAGGCTTGTCAGAGAACCGGTGGTGCTGGCTGTGATAATTGACCCAATCACGCACGGTGCCTTGCATGGCGATCATCAGATTGATCATTGTCACAACTTGGCCCGGTGCGCGTAGTTCACCGGCCTTGTGTTGCAGGATCCGATGCAGCGGGCCGATGCCGGCATTGCAGATGAAGATCGACAGCGCCACAACGCCAAGACCGAGCGGCAGATAGTACCAGCGCAAGGTCAGACCCGATAAAGCAAGCCCTAAAACAATCATCGTGATCAGCATGGCGAGCCCTAATGCGGGATACAAAAAGGCGGAGAAGAAGCTCGAAAAGCTAAAGGTTTTCCAGTTTTTTGGGATCGCGGCGGATCGAGGGATCATTCTGAAAGCCTCCTGACGGTGTTTGAATACATTAAACGACTGTGTCGCCTTACTAAGCAGTTAAGACTCGCTCGCAGAACAGGAAAGCCTTCATTTTCAGCAATGACAGCATAGTGAGCAAGTGTGACGGGAGAGTCACGTTTTTGACCTAGCCTCTCCCGTTTATACTAGCGATTGTCGAATTCAGACCTCACCAATTCCAAGCCGCGCCGCGTAATTCGGTAGGGCTGGCCTTGTTTTGAGGCGATCGCGCGGCGTCGTTTCAGTTTGCGAAACAAGCAAAGATCCAGCCCAGGGGCCCGCCATCCTTCGCGATTGATACACAGAACGCGTTCCACTTTTCGATTTTCGCCACGTTCAACTTCGATCCGCCCGCCTTGAGCGAGCAAGTGCAGAATGCGCTGTTCGGCGCGTGAGATATCCATGATGTGTGTAAGTCCATTGGTGCGCCTAACAGGCGCGTAGAAACAGGCTGACCCAAATTGCGGGTCAGGGTTTGGATCTGTTTCGGGCCCATTGCCGTTGCTTGCGCGCGGCGCGGGCCTTTACCAGGACTCAGACAAGTTAAACATAAAGTCTCCGTTGAGTGGGCGATTTAGAAAATCAAACAGGGGGTCGTCAAGACACCTCGCCGCGCGGCTCGAAATGTGCCTTAACTTGCGTCAATCGTAGCATAAGCGCCGCTTGAGGAGGAAACAGATGAGCAAAATGGATGAGATGCTGTCCGGACTACGCCGGATCGTGACCGCAAATGATGCTGACGGGAAGTCGCACATTATGATAGATGGCGGCCCAGCAGACGAGTTCCGATCTGGCGATCTCGGTGGATTGTTCGAGATTTGGCATGATGAGGTTTCAGGCCCCCTCGATCCCGCCCCTTGTGAGGACAAAGCGGCTGGCACGCCGCAGCTTTCGCCAGAAAAAGGTAAAGTGAAAATTCGCTGGTTTTCTTCCGGGCCTACCCCAGAGGGAGCGCCGCCTGAAATGATCGCGGATTTAACCCGCCAAGCCTTTATCGCGATGGGCGCGGGCGATCATCAGCCGGACACGTCTAAACATCCGGCCATGCACACAACGCACACGCTTGATGCGATTATTTTGGTGAAAGGCCGCGTCCGTTTGATCCTTGATAAGGAAGAAACGGTGATCGGACCGGGCGATGTTGTCGTGCAGCGCGCGACCAACCACGCTTGGGCGGTAGAGGGCGATGAGCCGGCTTTATTCGTGGCTGTGCTGGTCGACCGAACCTAAGTCTTCGGCGGTCACGATGCTTTCGCTCCAAGCGTCACAGCCGAGTTTGCCGCGACAATCTCCGCGTACTTCTAGCGACGCATGATTGACGCCAAAGCCCTGATTGTCGGCTTCCGAGATCAAACTCACTATCGCATCTGTGGCGGGGATCTCTTGCGCTTGTCCGCAAGTCTCGCAAACGAAAAAGGCCAGGGGGGTATCGCTCGGGCCCAAATCGAGCGCGAGGTAAGCGTTTAAGCTTTCAACCCGCGTCACAAATCCAAGCGACACCAGAAAGTCGAGCGCGCGATAGGCCGTTGGCGGTGAAACGGAGCCAACGCCTTCTAGCGAAGACAGCACTTCATAAGCGGTGAGCGGGCGCTGGGCATCCAACAAGACGTTCAATACATGTTTGCGGATCGCGGTCAGGCTTTTGCCATTCAGCTGCGCCTCATCGGCTGCGGCTTGCAGCAATTCTTCACGGCTCGGCTTTGCGCTCTCTGGACCGCGCCAGCGGCGGCGGTGGAGTCGACGTTTGCCAGTGGCGGGCGTGCGGGATCGGATGCGTGTCATAGTATGACGTATATGTCTGATACGGGTTTGCGTCGAGTTAATTCCTTTCCGTTGACGCAAACGTTGCGCTTGACGAGGGTGAAAAAGAAACATAATGAGAACATAAAGGGATCATTTGTTGTTAAAGGGCTGTCATGAGCGCAATCGTCACCACATCGGACGTGCTAGACCAAGCATTGCGAAGCGCGGGTTTAGAGGAAGCTTTTGATGATCGCGGCATTGCGCATGAGGATTGCCCAGGCTGCGGCGCGCATCGCGGTTTAAAGCTATCGCTCGCGCGGGGCCGTGTGCATTGCAATGGCTGCGGTATAGAGGGGCCGCTTCTGGCTTATCTGCGAGAGAAGTCGAACGCGGCGGAGTGGAATAATGAGCCTTTTTCCGAGGCTGAGATTATTCCGATTGAACCGCGCCTAACTAAGCCAGATCCGGTGTCTTTGCCGGAGCCGATGCTGTCGCTCGTGCCCGCCGCGCCCGATCCAATCCAAGCCGAACTGATCCCGGAGATACCCGAACCCGCTGTGCCGCCGACGCGCCCAAAATCTGATGGGCGCTGGGGCGAGCGGATCATTATGTCCTTGCTGGCGCTGATCTTTCTGGGCGCCGGGCTTGCGGCGGCGGGCTTGTCTGGCTTTGCCAATTTTCAAGCTTTTAGCCTTGGCGTTAGCGATCCAACTCAAGCCAAGATTTGGGGATGGAGCGGGGTGATTGCCTCGGTCTGTTCGTTCGGCGGGTTCACTTTCTTCTGGTGGCATATTTCAGGCGGGCGGCGCGGAGAGGCGGCACGCGCTTTGATCTTTGCGATTGCAGGCGCGGCGACCTCGATCGCGGGCACCAGCCTGTTCATGATGAACAATGCCGAGGGCCAAGCAGCGACCTGGAAAAGCGCCAATGATATGCGCGCGCTCACTGAAGCAGAGATCGCAGACTGGACGCGGCAATTGCAGGCCATTCCGCCCGAAACCAGGTCGATTGAAGGCTTGCAGGCCTATCTGATTGGCGTTGAGGCAGCAGGCCGTACCCATCAGAAACCATATCGTGACGCCCAGAATGAGCTTGGACTAGCCAAACGGCGCGCTGATCTGGAAGCAAAGATCGCTGTCGCGCGCGCGGACTTGCGCGCCCAAGCCTCGGTGCCTCAGACGCAGCCATCGCAAAGTCTACCGGCTTGGGTTTTCGCGCTCATGTTAGAATTGTTTTCCTCCCAGGCGACCAGCATCGCTTTTGTCTCTCTCTTGCTGCTTTATGGGCGGCAAGCTGAGCCAGAACCGGTGCTGGACGTTGAGGAGGAATTAGTGGTTTAGGCGGCCTTTTCGACAAACACCGTGCCCGCTGAATAGCCTGCGCCAAACGAGCAGATCAGGCCTTTGTCTCCGGCGACCATATCATCGCTATTTTTGTGGAAGGCGATGATTGAGCCTGCTGAGCTTGTGTTTGCATAGGTGTCGAGCACGGTTGGGCTCTCATCCGGTGTGGCTTCGCGCCCGAGCACTTTAGAGGCAATCAGCCGGTTCATATTGGCATTGGCCTGATGCAACCACATCCGGCGCAAATTCGGCGCTTCGAGCTCTAAGCGTTCAAGCTCGGCAATGATCATCTTGGCGACCATGGGCACAACTTCTTTGAACACTTTGCGACCTTCCTGAACAAAGAGTTTGTCGGTTGCCCCAACACCGTCAGGCGCGCAGCGATTGAGGAAGCCGAAATTGTTGCGGATATTGTTAGAGAATTGCGTTTTCAAACTCGTGCCGAGGATTTTCCAGTGCTGCGCCGGCGCCACGTCTTCGGCCTCGATCAAGACCGCTGTGGCGACGTCTCCAAAAATGAAATGGCTATCGCGGTCGGTGAAGTTCAGATGACCCGAACAGATTTCTGGATTGACCATGAGCACCGATTTCGCGCTGCCAGAGCGAACGAAATCTGCGCCGGTTTGAATGCCAAACGTCGCCGACGAGCAAGCCACATTCATATCAAAGCCAAAGCCCTCAATGCCAAGTGCATCCTGGATTTCTACGGCCATGGCCGGGTAGCCGCGCTGCATATTAGAGGCGGCGCACAAAACGGCATCGACATCTTTCGGATCACGTCCCGCACGCTCGAGCGCCATATTGGCTGCGTTGACCGCGATCTCGGCCAATACTGATATTTGCTCATTCGGACGCTCAGGGATGTCAGGGCGCATCACATCTGGATCAATAATGCCCGATTTATTGACGACGAAGCGTGATTTAATTCCAGACGCTTTTTCAATGAACTCAACACTGGAATGGGTTTTGGCTTCAACCGTTCCCGCGGCGATGTCGCCGGCATGGTCGGCATTCCATTTATCTGCCCACGCGTTGAAGCTGGCGACAAGCTCTTCGTTCGACACAGACTCCGAGGGTGTCCAAAGTCCGGTGGCCGAAATGACGGGGGTGTTCATGATGCAATGCCTCGCGCGTCGCCTCGGCGACTTTTATCTCTCTCGGCCTTAGTTTAGGCCGATGGTCGGCGCGCGTCGAGGCGTCAGTGTCGGTCAGATTCAGTTGAACCAAGCCGCGAACATCAGGCCATTCCCGCCCGTCATCCGAACAAACCGGTCCCAGGCCTCCAGCCGAGCAAGCTTGCCGCGTTCGAGATAAGGGGCAGCGCCCGCGCCATGTAGCCAAAGAATAATATCCATATCGCCAGGCTCTTGGAGGAATTTGGCGATGTTCACGCCGATCCCGATCTCTGCTTCGAAGCCGTTTTCCATCCGCCAATAAGGGACAAGAGTCTCGCCTTCTAATAGGCTCTCAATCTCGACCAATACGGCCTGCCAACCGGCGGCCATTTCTTCATCGACCTCAATTCCAAAAGCGGAGGTCTGCTGCGGATTAGGCAACCATTCTCGCTCATAATCCGTCTCACGCATGACGGCGGTCCAGAAGGCGCGATTTTCAGCGATCATGGACTTGAAGTGCGCATGCGCGGCGCGGGTGCGGGTCTTGTCCGGCACACCGCGCAGGGTCAACAAGACAGCGGCGAGCGTGTCGATTGTATCATTGTCGAGGAACAGGCCTTCAATCTCGCCAAGCTGTTCCATGTCCCGTCGCCCCTCATAGACGGTCCGAATGGCGGGCGTAGGGTCGGTCGCTAGAGTAAGCTCGGCCATGCCAGACATGACGTGGACATAGGCTTTGAGCCAATTTGCATCCGCGCTGTCAAAGCGAACCAGGCCATCAAAGGCCGCATCCGGCGTCGCGTTCAACTCCGCCATCACTGCAAGGCCCGATTCCCAATCTTCGCGGGTGCCATTGGCGTTCACATCAAACCAGATGGCGGTTAGCGGAACCTCGACACCGATCTCTTCTCCTGTTGCGCGGGCGAGTGTGATTTCGGCGCGAGACAAATGTTCAAGCGCTTGGGTCATCGCCTGCTCCAAGAATGCAGGGTCAAACTTGGCGTCTGGATTGGCGGGGAGCGAATTGCGCATGCCCGGGATCAAAGCCAAAGATGCCGATGAGTTTTGATATCGCACTTGCATGATCGCTTCGCTGGCGCGCAGGAATTGTATGCCACCAAGCAGAAAGTCCGTGTCAGGACTGCGCACCTGTTCAGACAGCGTGACTTCGGCGGCGGCCAATCCTTGTTCGGCGAGTACGTCTTGCCAAGTGGCGTCGATTTCAGGGGTTTGAATGGCGGGCGTGCAAGCCGCTAAGGCACAGCCTACAAGTCCCATTTGAACGAGTTTAAGCATCAACAGTCTCCGTGAGCGATTGATCACTTATTTGCGGAGAAGTGTGTTCAAACTGTGGTTTGTCAGGGGAGAGATCGGGTCGATTAGTCTTTGGAGAGGTGGTCCCGGCGGCGTTCCGCGGCTGCGTCATGAGCCCGGCGTTCACAGTCTAATCGCTTATTTGGCGCGGGGTCTTCGCGGCACTCTTCTAGGCTTTGGCGGTCATATTCGTCTTGCACGAGCACACACCCACCTTGGACTGCGGCGCTCATCATCAGCAAGACCGCGCGTCGCATCATTTGTCGCCTGCGCCAGCGATTTCGCGCCCGAGTTCGCGACGTTCAGCATCCTCATGGCTTTGCTCGAGGCGCTCATTATCTTTATGACGTTCGCGTTCGGCGCGACTAATGGCATCTGCGATACAGCGATCGCGGCTCGACTTGTTGGAGATCGAGTTACATTTCGCATAGGCCTGATCCCGATCGAACTCGGCTGTCGAAATACAGCCCGCAGCGAGGACCACGAGCGAAAGCGCGAGTAGAGATTTCATCGATAATACTCCTGAACTTCTTTGTGCCGAACGCAGCCGACTTCGTGATCATTGTACAGACCGCAAGCCTGCATCCAAGCATAGACGATGACGGGGCCGACAAATTTGTGCCCGCGCTGCTTTAGGGCTTTTGAGCAAGCCTCTGATATTTCGGTCTTTGTTGGGCCGTCTCGATAATTTTGAAGCTGGTGAACGATTGGCTTGCCGTCGACAAAGTTCCAGCAGAAGTCCGAAAAGTCTTCGCCTTTGTCAGCGGCGTCCAAGAAAGCTTTGGCGTTACCGATGCACGCTTCGATTTTTTTCGGGCTGCGAATGATACCAGGATTAGTCAGCGCTTTTTCAATGCGCTTTTGGTCCCATCGGGCGATCCGTTCGGGGTCAAACCCATCAAACTCTTGGCGCATGGTTTCGCGTTTGCGCAAGATCGTGATCCAAGCAAGACCAGCTTGCATGCCATCGAGTTGAAGCTTTTCCCAAAGCGCGCGCGAGTCATATTCCGGTACGCCCCATTCTTCGTCATGATAGGCGCGATATAGGGGATCATCGATAGGCGCCCAGCCGCATGGGGTTTGATCGGTCATGTTTCGTCCATAGCCGCCAGTTCGGCCTGAAGCCAATCCGGTTCTGTAATTATGACAGGGGTTTCATCAATCATGGCCAGGGTGCCATCAGCCTCTGCTTTGAGCCATCGGTCGATGCGAATACGAGCGAGCGCAAGCGGTGCCTCGACGCTGGTGAGCGACCCGATCGGCGCTGGAGCGAGAATATCGGCTTTTGGTTTAAGGTCTTTGCCCGCGGGCAGCTCCACCGTGAGCGTTCGTTTACGGATCTTACCCCTGCGATGCATGCGGCTAACCACTTCTTGGCCGACAAAGCAGCCTTTGTTTAAGGCCACACCGCCGAGGACATCCATATTAATGTCGGACGGAAAGACCTCAGCACTGCCAAAATCGAAGCCTTGTTCCGGAACGCCATTCTGAATGCGGTCTAAGTGATAAGCATCCATGGCGGGGGACCATGCCTGGGCATCCTTGCCATCCAATGCTGGCCAACTTTCTTTGGTAGCGAGACCGCGCAAACGCCCACCTGGATATCTTGGGTCGAGATAGACTTCGTGTGCCCTCGAAATCGGCTGAACGCCTTCTGGAGCGTCTTCTATTCCAGCAATCACGAAAACGTCTTCCAATCGTTCAATCTCGACCTTGCTGCGAAGCCGAAAGAGTTTGAAGCGTTTAGCGAGGTCTTCGATATGCGCTTCGGCGACGTCTAGGAGCACGCCTTCAGAGGTTCTGATCGCAAGATAATCGGCGATGACTTTGCCTTGCGGCGTCAAAAGCGCGCCATATCGGGTTTCGCCTGGGGTCCAGTCTTCGGTCGAGTTGGTAACCAGCCGTTCCAGCAGCGTGATCGTGTCTGGTCCGGCCAAAGATAGAACAGCGCGATGGGGCAGATATGTAAAGGGTGAAGCCATGAGATCGCATGTAGAGGCTACCGCGGCCAATGTCATCCTGACAAAAAATAGCCCGGCAACGCAGAGAGAGAACGTTGCCGGGCAGATCTAAGAGATCGAGAGAGGGGAGGTATCTCTTAGAACTTGTAGCGTGCGCCGATGGTAAGGCTGGTGCCGTCGAAATCGTCATCGACGCTGGCATTGAACAGGTCTGCGCCACCGCCAATGAAGCGGCGATCAAACTCAAGGTCTCGAACCTGATAATAGCGCGCTTCACCATAGATTTCCCAGGGTGAGCCAGTGAGCCAGGTCAGGCCGCCTGCAACGGTGCTCGCGAACCCTGTATCACTACCGGTTGCGACGAAGTTCGGTGCGGTTGCGCCGCCCCCAGCATAGAGGATGTTTGCGTCAACACTCGCAACCCCGAGGCCGCCGCCAACATACGGGATGAGGGTTTGATCATCGTCCCAGATTATGTCGTTATAGCTGTTGATCAGAAAGAAATCGATATCGGTATCGCCTGAGAAAGGCTGGTTGCCGCCATTAAAGCTGCCGCCATCCACATCCACGTCGAGGGTGGAATATTCGAGTTCAAGGCGAGGATGAAAGAGTCCGAAGAATTCCCATGGAGTTTTGTAGCCAAGCGCAACGCCCAAAGTCGTGCCGCTGTCAAAATCTGCGTCAATATTGGCAGGCGCGCCAGCCGTTCCTGGAGCGCCAGCAACGGGGTTTTGGGTGCCGCGCAAGTCGGCATCACCCGGAAAGCCAGCACCAATGAAACCAGACACATAAAAGCCGGGCTCTTGATCGGCCTGCGCAGAGACCCCCAAAACTGTTGAAGCGGCAAGAGCCGCAAAAGCGAAGCGAGACATAGGCAAAGTCCTTCCAATAGCCATTTGTGTTTTGCTTGGCCTGGGACCTAGCCCGCTCTTGTCGGCGCGGCACTTAACGTCTGATCAACCCGTCATCACCTTCGCTCACACCGAATTGACATCACGATGACAGCGCCAGTGCTTGCCAACCGGTTCGAGTATCCCGCGCTCCAGCGGGAAGGTTGACTAACCGCGTAAGGCATGCGGACTGACGCCTCATGATTGAGCTGCGATTCACTGAGCGCTAAGTGGTCGTCGCCAATAGATCGAAACGAAAGGTTTGAGCTAAGCCATGAGTGAAACCAGTCATATCCCATTTCGCGAAGTGCCTTACTTGCCGCAAAAGATGACGGTTGATCAGCGCGCGGACGGATCAATCCTATTGGACAATGGCCACCCTCTGAAAGACCACCCGCCACACATGCTTTGGCCCTTGCGGCATTGGGCCGGACACGCGCCGGATCGCACCTGGCTCGCGCAACGTGACCCAATCGATTCGAGTAAAGAGGGCTGGCAAGAGATCAGCTATGCGGAGGCGTGGACAAAAGTGCAGGCGATTGCACAAGGTTTCCTGAATGCCGGGGCGGATGCGCCGGTGATGATCCTCTCGCGCAATACGATTGATCATGCCTTGGTGATGTACGGCGCGATGCTGGCGGGCTGTCCTGTGGTTCCCGTTACGCCGGCTTATGCGCTGCTGAGCCAAGATTTTGCGCGCCTAAATTATGTCGATGAATTGATCGAGCCAAACTTTATTTATGTCGAGGATGGCGCAGAGTATCAGCGCGGGCTCGATGGGATGAAGGTCGAAGACCGGCTGGTTTTGTATTCGCGCAATGCACCAAAGGGGTATCAGACGCAGTCATTAGAGGATTTTGCGGTGCCCGGCGGGAACTCTGTCTCGGAGGCTTATGATCGACTAAACTCGGAAACGGTGGCGAAATTTATGCTCACCTCTGGTTCGACGGGCGAACCGAAAGCGGTGATCAACACGCACGGTATGATCGCAGCGAACGCCAAAATGATCCGCTCGGTTTGGGATGAGAAACGTCTCGACGAGGTTTCCGGCGGGGTTCAGATCATGTGCAATTTTCTGCCTTGGAGCCACACCTATGGCGCCAATGCGATCTTGCACAATATGACCGATTGGGGTGGTACACTGTATCTCGATTGGGGTGCGCCGACGCCTGCGCGACTGCCAGAGATGATCCGCAACATGAAAGAAATCTCGACCACGCAGCACACTACAGTGCCCGCGGCCTGGGCGGCGCTTGCCACGGAGTTTGAGCGCGATGAGGCTCTGGCGGAGACCTTCTTCGAGCGCATTTGTTCCATGGCCTATGGCGGCGCTGCGATGGGGCAGGATATTTATGAGCGTATCCAAACTGTCGCCGTGCGCGTGACCGGCAAACGCATTTCTTTGTCTGCGGGCTATGGCGCGACAGAGACCTCACCGACCGCCAGCAATGTGCATTGGCCAAATGACACGATGGGGCTGATTGGTCTGCCTTTGCCAGGCAACACGTTCAAACTTGTGCCCGCCGGCGAGAAGATGGAACTCCGGGTGAAAGGCGTGAACGTGACGCCTGGCTATTATCGGGACGAAGAGAAGACCAAAGCCGCGTTTGATGAAGAAGGGTTTTACCGCTTAGGCGATGCGGTTCGCTTTGTTGATCCTGACAAACCGAACAAGGGTCTCGCTTTTGATGGTCGGACGGCGGAAGAATTTAAGCTGGCGAATGGGACATGGGTCTCGGCCGGTAAGCTTCGCGTGCAGGCTGTGCAGGCGGTGGACGGTGCCCTGTCCGACGCCGTTGTTTGCGGCTTAAACGAAGACAATGTGTGTTTGCTTGGCTTCTTGAACGAGGGATACTGCCAGCGTTTGGTCGGTGAGGCTTTGCCGCTCGATCAGCTCGCGAAACATCCAAAAGTGATTGAAGCGGTCCGCGTTGGCCTTGCGGCGCACAATCGGCAGAATCCAAACGCCGCCAGCCGGATTGCGCGGATCTTGCTGCAAACCACACCGCCGCAAGCGGATGCGGGCGAGATCACTGAGAAGGGATACATCAATCAAAACAAGGCCCAAGGGCTGCGATCCGAAGATGTGTCCAAGCTCTATGGCGCGCGTACTGAGCGTGATGTCATAAATCTGTAACGCGCGAATACAGAAGAAATGCAGATCTCATGGATAAGTTGACTTGAATTTCAGATCTTGGCGGCAGATATAGTTCGTGCGAGGCGCGAATTTCGGTTCCCTCGCAGCCATATCCCCTTTGTGGCTTGTCTACGGACCTTGGCGGGGCGGCCTTGTGTCGTCCCGTCTTGTCTTGATACGCGAAGGGTCTGTTCTTTCTCAACCGTCGCGCTAGAGACTGTGCAACACACAGATGCAAGAGGGCAGACATGAGCGAGCAAGACGCACAAAAGATGACGGGCGCGCAGGCTTTAGTAGGAACCCTGGCGGACCATGGCGTCACCGCCTGCTTCGCCAATCCTGGTACGTCCGAAATGCACTTGGTCACCGCGCTGGATGGCGAGCCGCGCATCCGATCAGTCTTATGTCTGTTTGAAGGCGTCGCGACGGGTGCCGCAGACGGATTTGCCCGGGTTGCCGGAACCCCTGCGATGACGCTTCTGCATTTGGGGGCAGGCTATCTCAATGCTGGCGCGAACATTCACAATGCTGGCCGCGCGAACACGCCGATGATCAATGTGATTGGTGATCATGCCGTGCCTCATCTCAAATATGATGCGCCGCTCACCTCAGACATTGTTGGCCTTGCTGGGCCGAATTCGAGGTGGATCAAATCTGCCAACAAAGTCGATCAAACCGGCGAGCTGGCGGCGGAAGCCTTTGCTGCGAGCTTTGGCCCAAAGCCCGGACCCGTTTCTCTTCTCCTACCCGCCGATAGCGCCTGGCTCGAAGGCGGAAAATTGGGGGCGCGCCTGCCTGCGCCCACGCTTCGACAGGTTTCAGACGAGCGCGTCACGGCCGCTGCGGACGCGATCTCGAAAGCCAGCAAACCAGTGATCATCATGAATGGCACAGCTCTAACCGAAACCGGGTTGCAGGCTGCGTCGCGCCTAAAAGCGGCAGGCATCCGGGTGCTGACGGATACGTTCTACGCAAAGATGCGCCGCGGGGCCGGGGTCTTCGCACCAGAGCGGATGCAATATTTCGCTGAAGGAGCGATGAGTGATCTCGAAGGCAGCGATCTGATGATCCTGGCTGGAACAAGCGCGCCGGTTGCTTTCTTCTCTTATCCTGGGAAACCAAGCCTACTCGTCCCGGAAGGCTGTGAGCTTTTAGATCTTGGGGATGCAAGCACAGATAGTGCGATGACGCTTGCGGCGCTCGCAGATGCGTTGAATACAAATGACGCCGCGCCGGTTGAAGGGCTTGCTCAGCCAGAGCAACCAAGTGGAGATCTCACGGCGCAGGCTGTCGGTCAAAGCCTCGCGCGTCATATGCCAGAAAACGCGCTCGTCTCAGATGATGGCGTTTCCAATGGCCTTCTGTCTTACTTGCCCACGCAAAACGCTCAACCGCATGATTGGATGATGCTGACCGGTGGAGCGATCGGGCAGGGCATGCCGCTGGCGCTTGGAGCCGCGATCGCTGCGCCTGATCGGAAAGTCATTTGTCTGTCCGGCGACGGCGCCGGCATGTACACAAACCAAGCTCTGTGGAGCATGGCGCGCGAAGGCGCGGATGTGACGACGATTGTCTTCGTCAATCACTCCTATCGCATTCTGAATATTGAGCTCTATCGCACTGGCGCTGGTAATCCGGGCCCGGCGGCGAAAAACATGCTGTCGATTGGCGGACCTGATATTGATTGGGTTCAGCTCGCTTCCAGTATGGGCGTTCCCGCCGTCGAAGCGACCACTGCGGAAACCTTTGATCAGGCCCTGGCCGACGCGATCGCCGCACCAGGGCCTCGGCTCATCGCCGCTGTCGTACCGGGTTAGTGAGCGGCGATACGATTAGCAGTGATATGAACATTGTTTTTGCGTTCGTAAAAAGCGATCAAATCTTGATCCTGCGTGGCGAGAACAAATTGCTCTAAGATCGGTGTCACGCATGTTCGTTTTAGGGCCCGTTTCATTGGCGCGATTTCCCGATTGAGCCCGCACGCTTTTTCCGTTTGCTTTAACGCGTTGCGGTAAGTCGTTTTAATTGGAGCAGAGCGATCATACTCAAACGAAACCGTCACGGGTTCGTACAACTGTGCACTCACGATTGGAGTTGTCATCAACAGAGCGGCACCGATTAGAACGAGTTGTAATGTCTTCTTCATAGTCATCTCCTTTTCCATCTTGGGGCGGGAAGAGGGAGATGGCATGCGCCGCCGGCCATGAGAATCGCGGCTTCGTCAACTGAGGTATGAGTAATTTTCGCGCAAATTAAGTCGCGGATGATGCCGCGATTTCATTGCGGATCCATGCCATGATCGACGCGACAGGTTTGCGCTTTGCGGCTTGTGGCCGGTAAGCGAGATAGTATTGGTACGGCCAATCGGCTAACGGAGTGCCAAACCTTGTCAGCTGGCCGGTTTGGATTTGGTCATGGACGATTAGCTCTGGCAGGAGGGCATAGCCTTGCCCCTTTAGGACAGCGCTGAGGGCGACGACAAAATCCTCAATCACGAGATTTTGGCCATGTCGGGTTAAACCATCACCATGCTGATCTTCCCAGGCACGCCACTCATTGATAGAGAACACCTGGAATCGCAAAAGGGATTTCGGGTCCATCTGGATGCCCGATGCGCAAACGGGAACGATCCGGGCTGAGCCGATTGGGTCGTATTGCAAGTCTTTGGCGCTCGCTTGTCCATAGCGAATGCTGAAATCGATTTCTTCTCGACTGTGATCAAGTACGCGATCCGACGTCAGGATCTCAAACTGAACCTCGGGAAACGCTGCTTCAAGTCGCCCCAGCCTTGGCGCCAGAATACTTGAGGCGAAAGATGCCAGCGTCGAAATCCGAACCTTCTGTGAGCGCGGTGGGCGGCGTTCATAACGAGAAAAACCCGACAGCAGCAATTCAAACGCTGGCCAGGTGACATTTTTAAGGGAGGTTCCCTCACTCGTGAGTTCGAGTCCCGTTGGCAAGCGTTCGAACAGTTTGGCGCCGATAAAATCCTCCAAAGCGAGGATCTGTTTGCTCACCGCGCCTTGGGTCACGCCGAGCTCTTCTGCGGCGCGAGACAGATTGAGGTGGCGACTCGCCGCGTGAAACGCCTTGATCGCATTTAGAGGGGGAAGTCGATTGAGCATGTTCGCCATGTAACAAATCCAAACGCGGATTGCGATTGTCTTCAGAAAACGAGCCCTGCTCACAGCTCTGAGTATTAGGCATGGTAAAAATGAGAAATTCTCGAGACGGCCCGTATTACCGGAAATCAGCGATTTTCCGGTGGCCGGTGCAAAATTATCCGAATATCTCATTCGAAGTTAACAGCCAGACCCGGTTTTATTAATACACTGCCATTTCAGCGCTCTAGGCGTTAACCTTAATGCAAAGCCTGTCCGGCAATCTCACCCCTGTCGCCGAGGTATTGGTGATTGTGATGGTGGGTGTCCCGGACTTTAGAAAACTAGAGCCGGACACCTCTCGACAGATGAGAGGAAAAGAAGATGCCATATTCAGATTTGGCGATTGATATTGCACCAGAGACCGGTTTGAATTCTGAAACCGCGACAGGTGAAGAGCTATACCGCGTTGGCCTGGCTTACTCAGAAGGCGTTGATTGCGAGCAAGACTTGGTCGCAGCGCATAAATGGTTCAACTTGGCTGTGCTCAAAGGCTGTGACGATGCAAAAATTTGCCGTCAGGAAATGGCCGACTTGCTCTGTAAAGACGAGATCAAGTCTGCACTCGCCGCTGCACGCGCCTGGCTCAAACTGGCAAACTAATTGTTTGGCAGGCCTCGAAAGTCTGCAAACATTTCCGTGCCTTCGAAGACCGGGTTTGGACATGGTTCGCCAGCATCCTGATCATTTGCCCGGCAGGTAATCTCGGAAACGCGAACCGTCAGCTCTGAACAGGGCAGGGGATAAGGGTCGAACATATTCAGCTCGCCCGTATTCGTCGCCACACCGGATTGTTCAGCGTCAAAGATCGCCAGGCCAGAGCCGCTCAGGTTTTGATCGACGACTTCAATACTGACGTTGAGGAGAATACTCTCCTCCGTCGTGCGCATCGCATAGTGCACGTTAGGATTGCACTGGCCTTCTGCGATGTCCGGGTTCGCTTCGAACCGCACAAGGAGCGAATTGTCCGCAAGATCCGCATATGGATCCGCCGCGTCAGGGGCGCCGCCACATGCGGCAACAGCCAGGCTAAGCCCGATCAATATGGTCTGTGTTTTCATTGTCCCACCCCTTAAATTGAAAGCTAGCTTTCATTGTAGCGATAACCGACGCCATACAGCGTTTCGATCGCATCAAATTCTTTGTCGCTTTCCCGGAATTTTTTGCGCAGCCGTTTGATATGGCTGTCGATCGTCCGATCATCGACATAGATCTGATCATCATACGCAGCGTCCATCAGATTATCGCGTGACTTTACATAGCCCGGCCGCTGGGCAAGCGCTTGCAAGATCAGAAATTCGGTCACGGTCAGGCGCACCGGATGGCCATCCCAAGAACAAGAGTGGCGATTGGGGTCAAGTGTCAGTCGACCGCGAACAATCGGTTTCACATCGCCGTCTTCTGGGGCGGCATCTGCGGATCGCGACCGGCGCAGCACCGCTTTGACGCGCTCCGATAGAAGCCGGTTTGAGCAAGGCTTCCGAACAAAATCATCGGCGCCAATATTGAACCCGATCACTTCATCGATTTCCTCATCTTTCGAGGTCAGGAAAATCACCGGCAATTCCGAGGTTTGGCGCAAACGCTTGAGCAATTCCATGCCATCCATTTTCGGCATTTTTACATCGAGAATAGCAAGATCAGGCGGACTATCGGTCAGCGCGCCGAGCGCAGATAAACCGTCATGATAGGTGCGGACTTGATACCCTTCAGCTTCAAAGAAGATCTTTAAAGAGGCGACGATGTTTTCATCATCATCTACGAGTGCAAGCGTTGTCATGGTTCAGCCCTTTGCTTCCAAACCCAGATACTGCCTGGGCTCTGACTAAGTGGCTGTTGAACCATGGTTCGAGTGCCGCCGGAAGCCCCGGCTTTGTGGAATATTCACTCTTATCCAGATTTTTGGCGCAGATTTGGGGTGAATGCGGCAATTTTGCGTTTTGATTCAGAACTTTGAGGCCCTGACCCGGTAACGCGCCCGAGACTTAAGAAGGTTTCAGACCCGTATGTGATGCATTGGGCTTTGCCCGCATCTTTCGCAGCATAGAGCGCTTTGTCAGCCAGGCTGAGCACTTTACTCGGGCTCGTGCCGTGGTGCGGGAAGCGGGCATGACCGATGGATGCGGAGACCCGAAGCACGGCCTGCTGCCAGCGATATGGGCGGCTAACAATATCGATTAGATATTCCGCATATTTTCGGACACTGCCCAGGGTGCCGTCGACGTCTTCAAGCAGAATCACAAACTCATCCCCGCCGAGGCGAACCAGCAGATCCTGACGATCGGTGACCTCACGCAGGCGGTCGGCCATGGCTTTGATCAGAAAGTCACCGGCATTGTGCCCGTAGGTGTCATTGACGGCTTTGAAGCCGTCCAAGTCGATCAAAAGAATGTCGAACGCGTCGTTCTGAGCAATATTCTCAAATCGTTTCTGAAGGCTGATCCGATTGCCGAGCCCGGTTAAGTGGTCGTGGGCGGCGAGGTGCGACTGATACTCAACCAGTTCCAATAGCTGACGGTTCACTTTTTCGCTTTGTTGCACCAGCATGACAGCAGCGCCACCACAGCCGAGAATCGCAATCGCAATGATGATCGACGTCATCAGCGCATTGAGCTCTGACGAGATATCAAAGACGGGGATAAACTGACCTTGGAAAGCCAAAATGGCGAAGGCCGCTACAACGACAATGTTCAACACTGTGAACATAATTGTATCGCGCGCTGTCAGCAGGATTGCAGCAACGACCGGCAGTAATGGCAGGATACCGATATGATAGCCCGTGACCCCGCCAGCGAAATAAATCTCTGCCCAGAGCAAGACCGAAAAGCCCATCAAAAGTAAGCGAATAAAAGGCTCAGGCCGTTTGCGCCAAAGGCTGACTTTTAAGGCAAACAAAGACAGAAAACAGCCCAGCACACCCGTGCCGAGATTGAACCAAGCCGATTGAGCAAATCCAAATTGATAGACTTGCAGTGCGGTGTATCCCGCCGTCATTACAAAGGCGAAGAGCGAAACATAGATCATCCGCCGCCGATGGATGTCCTCCGTCGACAGGATCAGGCTGCCATCATCCGGGACCCATAGGGTCTTCGGGAAGAAAGCGCCGAGAAAATCAAGAAGTCGTTTCAAAAGCTCTACTCAATTCCAGGTTTAAATTTCTACCAGATCGTCGATAAGATTCGGTTGAGCCGATAGGTGAATTTTCACAGAACTCACGCCGCCACACACTGACACCTACGGGGTTACGGCTTGACGGGCGCAGTCGGCTTCAGTATGCGCGGCGTCATGAAAACACATCTGCATCATCTTCATCCAAAGACCTGACGCGTCCCCCGAGGCGCGAATGAGTTCGGTGCGCCTCCAAGTTTTCTCATCTCATCTTTTTGAGCCAACAGTTTGAGCGTTCGCCGATTTCCATCTGGGTTGATCGAGTAGGGGTCTCCTTGTTCGCGCAACCTTCACACTGACCACGGCTTCGTCTATGCGGAGCGCGACCGAACGCAAAGGCTGACCAATGGGCAAACAAAAGCCGCCAAAACCGATGGATCTGGCGCGGAAACCGCGCGGGTTTCCGGATAAGCGAGAAGGCTTGATCCACGCGGAACAGACGATGATTGAACGGGTAACCTCCGTCTATCGTAACTGGGGATTTGAAGGTCTCGATACTGGGGCGTTCGAATATGCCGACGCGCTGGGAAAATTTCTGCCCGACCAAGATCGCCCAAATGCGGGTGTGTTCGCGGTTCAGGATGATGACGACCAATGGATGAGCCTGCGCTATGATCTTACCGCGCCGCTGGCCCGGTTCGCCGCCGAAAACTGGCAAACTCTAGCAAAGCCGTATCGGCGCTATGCCGTTGGTTCGGTGTGGCGGAATGAAAAACCTGGGCCGGGACGGTTCCGTGAATTCTTGCAATGCGATGCCGATACGGTCGGCGCCGCCGGGGCGCACGCTGATGCTGAAATGATCGCCATGGCCGCTGAAGCAATGCGGGCGGCGGGTGCTGCTGATGGAGAGTTTGCCATCCGGGTGAATACGCGCCGCCTGCTCAATGCGGTGCTGGATGGCGTCGGCGCGACGGGCGAAACGGTTCGTCTGACAATTTTGCGGGCACTTGATAAGCTGGATAAGTTTGGCACAAGCGGCGTGGCTGACTTGCTCGGTGCCGGGCGTATGGATGAAAGCGGCGACTTTACTAAGGGCGCTGGCCTCGATGCGGCGAGCGTTAAACGCGTCTTGGCATTTGCGGAAGCCGGACGGGCCACACGCGGTGAAACGATCGAAGCGCTCGGCCAAGCGGTCGGTAGCGGCGAAGACGCGCAAGCTGGTTTGGCTGAGCTCGAGGCGATTACAAGGGCGCTCTCAGCGCTTGGAACACCAGAGGGTGACGTAAAGTTTGACCCCTCAATCGTGCGCGGGTTGGAATACTATACGGGCCCTGTGTTCGAAGCCGACTTGCTAAAAGAGACCAAGGATGAGGACGGCAATACCGTTCGGATTGGCTCTGTGGGCGGCGGTGGCCGCTATGATGATTTGGTCGCTCGCTTCACGGGCGAAAAAATTCCCGCAACAGGATTCTCAGTTGGAATCAGTCGCCTGGCAGCCGCATTTTCGATCAGCGGTGAGATTGATGAGCTCAATGGCCCGGTCGTGGTCCTGAATATGGATCGCGAAAATCCAGCGATCGCTTTGCAACTCGCAACCGAGCTTCGCAGCGTTGGCATTCGCGCCGAAGCTTACATGGGCAGTTCGGGCATGCGGCCGCAGATGAAATATGCGGATCGTCGCCGCGCGCCGGCTGTGATCATGGTCGGTACAGACGAGCTTGAAAAAGGCGTCGTCACGATCAAGGATTTGAAGGAAGGCGCGCGTCAAGCGGCTGCGATTGAAAGCAATCAAGAGTATCGTGAGGCGCGTCCGGGCCAGCTTGAAGCGCCCCGAGCCGAAATGATCGCACGCATCCGCGAGATCGTGGAGGCAGAGCAATGAGTATCGCCGAGGCCGCCGAGAACGCCCTCGCGACTCAAGATGGCGATCTTGTCGATCCGCCGCTTTTGATCGAGGCGTCGGTGCCGCTTGAATTGTCGGGTGAAACCGTCCGCAGCCGGATTTGTACATTCGTCGACGGCGAAGCGACGGAATGGGCGCTCCGCCCAGATCTGACTTTGCCAGTGGCGCAGGCCGAGTGCGGATTGCGCCAAAAGCACGGTTTGGGCGAGACCTGCCGACGCTATCGCGGTCCGGTGTTCCGGTTGCCGGCAAATCAAGGAGATCCGCTTGAATACGAGCAGGTTGGGCTTGAACGGTTTGGCGCGCCCAGCGATCCAGCGCATGATGTCTGGCTGTTTCAAACGCTTGTCGACGCTACTGAAGTGTGTGGAGTTAAAAGCGGTCACACAAGCTTCGGCGATCTCTCGATATTCCCTGCTTTCGTGCAGGCTCTGGGGTTTCCTGAGGACGTGTCGGCAGGCTTACGGCGCGCCTTCCGCCAAGAAGGCGGTGTGCGGGCCTATTTGTCTGGCCAGACGCGCAATCAGAGCGGATTGCCTGCGCGTGTTTCAGGCATGAGCCGCAAAGAAATTGCCGCTTTCGTTGAGGACATCTTTTCGATCACCGGCGTGCGACCGGTGGGTAATCGGTCGGCTGAAGAGATTGTTGAACGATTGCACGCAAGGTCCAGTGTCGGCGCAGGGTTCGAAGTCTCTGATGAACAATCCGAGCTTATTGAACGGGTGTTGACCCTCGATGTTCCGTTCGAAGAAGCGCCTGGCGCGCTAGAAACAATTGCCAAAGATGGCGGGCTATCGTCACTCGACAATGTGTTGCAGCGCTTCGCCGATCGCACAGAAAAGCTCGCAGCCATCGGAACGAGTTTCACCAAATCAGCGCGCTTTGCGACGCGGTTTGGTCGGCGCTTTACTTATTATGACGGGTTCGTCTTTGAGATCGCGGCGGGTGACGATGATGGCGCAAGGCGACGCCCCATCGTTGCAGGCGGCCGATATGACTCGCTACTATCTGACCTGTCGAATGGCAAGGTCGATGCCGCGGCCTTAGGCGGAATTATCATTCCGCACCGGGTTGAGACTTTGCTGGGAGAACGCTCATGACACGTTTGTCGATTGCGATCCCTTCAAAGGGGCGGCTGAAGGAGAAGTCGGAAGAGTGGCTCCGCTCAAGCGGTTTTAAGCTACGCCAAAAAGGCGGCGGGCGCAGCTATCGTGCGGAACTCAAAGGGCTGCCAGGTGCTGACATTATGTTGCTCTCAGCGCGCGAGATTGCCGAAGAACTGATCGCTGGGAACCTGCATATTGGGATTACAGGCGAAGACCTGCTGCATGATCTCTCGAACGCGTTCGATCGCGATGTGCATGTTATGCGGCGGCTTGATTTTGGCGGCGCCGATGTGATTGTCGCGGTTCCATCCGCATGGCTGGATGTTGAGACCATGGCGGATCTCGAGGCGGCCGGCGCTTTGTTTCGCCAGCGCCATGGGCGACGGATGCGCGTCGCGACCAAGTATCTCAAACTCACACGACAGTTCTTTGCGGATAAAGCTGTCGGAGAGTACCGTTTGATCGAGAGCCCCGGCGCGACGGAGGCGGCCCCAGCCGCGGGGACTGCAGAAGTGATCGTCGACATCACCTCGACCGGCGCAACTTTGAAAGCCAACGATCTCAAAGTCTTGGATGATGGTGTCATCCTGAAAAGCCAAGCCTCTTTGGTGGGGTCGCTCCGCGCAGATTGGTCTGCAGACGCATTGCAAACACTCGAAGTGTTTTCAGACGGGATCGAAGCTACAGCTTCGGCGCGCGCTTTGGTTCGGATCGAATCAGATAGTGCGATTCCAGAATCAGTGATGACGGCGTTCGATCTCAAGCGTGTGAGCGATCAAATCGCTCTCTGTGCGTCTCAAAAAGCGAGTGAGGCAGCGCGTACACTCGCCCAGGGGGGCGCGAAAACTGTAACAATTGCAACGATTAACCAGGTCTTCAGCTCTGACAACGCTGTCTTGGAGAATTTTGTTAAGAAGGTGTCACGAAGTGCTTGACGCGCTGCGACAAAGTGGCAATACACAACAGGCAAGTTTCTGGGAGGAAACGCTGCAATCACTTTTCAGGGCGTGACCAATCGGTCGCGCCTTTTTTCTTTGGCGCTGTGCGCGTCTTTCCCAACACATTCCACAAAGAAAAAACGACCCCCAAATGGGAGCCGCCAAGATATTGGAGTGAGATTATCAATCGGGCGACGCTCAGGGGGAGAGAGGTTAGGGATGCCGCCAGATCATTTATTATTGAAAAACAATAACAGTTTATCGTTTTTCGTCAATGAATAATCGGATTTTTTTTCCTGAAAAAATGGTAAGGAAAATCTCACCGCGGATCAGCATGAGTCTTAGCATGATTGTTGTGACAAGTGTAACGTATGAGGTGAAAAATTGCAGGAATCATCTCCTGAGTTGACTTTAAAGAATAGGCTGGCAGAGCGTCCTGAAAGGCGAAAACGCCAATAATCGTTTCAGACAGGAGCAAAACATGTCCGATCCACGTCAGCACATCATGCCGGTATACCGTCCTCCAGAAGAAGCATTTGAGCGTGGCGAGGGGGTTCGCCTGATCACCGAGGAGGGTAAATCCTATCTCGACTTCGTCGCCGGGATTGCGGTGAGTGCATTAGGTCACTCGCATCCAGCGATGGTCGACGCGCTGAAAGCTCAATCTGAAAAGCTTTGGCACACCTCGAACATGTTCAGGGTTCCGGCTGGCGAAGAGCTTGCCCGGAAAATGTGTGAGCGCTTGCCATTTGCTGATCGCGTCTTTTTCACCAATTCTGGCACCGAGGCGATTGAATGCGCACTCAAAACCGCCCGCAAGTATCATTGGGCGAATGATGATGCCGACCGCTATGAGATCGTCACCTTCACGGGCGCGTTTCACGGCCGGTCGCTCGGCGCGATCAATGCGGGCGGCAACCCGAAATATCTAGAAGGCTTTGGCCCGCCGCTGCCTGGCTTTAAGCAAGTTGAGTTTGGCGATCATGAGGCTCTTGATGCGGCAGTGACGGACAAGACGGCTGCGGTCTTGGTTGAGCCTGTACAAGGCGAGGGCGGCGTCCGCGCGATCCCTGAATCTTGTCTCACCGACATGCGGAAACTGTGCGATGAGCGTGGCGCCTTGCTGATTTATGACGAAGTTCAGTGCGGCATGGGCCGGACCGGCAAACTCTTCGCGCATGAATGGGCGACCGAAGCTGAACCCGACATTATGTGCGTCGCCAAAGGCGTTGGTGGCGGCTTCCCATTCGGGGCTTGTTTGACAACTGAAGCGGCCGGCGCTGTCATGCAGCCCGGCAGCCACGGCTCAACCTATGGCGGCAACCCGCTCGCAATGGCGGTCGGAAATGTTGTCTGGGATATCATCTCTGATGAAGCGTTTTTGGAGAATGTGCGCCGCGTGTCTGGTACGGTTGCGCAGGGGCTGAAATCGCTCGCTGACAGCCACCCTGACAAGGTCGATGGCGTAACGGGCAAAGGCCTGCTGACCGGACTGCGATTGAAGGCCTTGCCGAAACCTGTCCAGAACGCTTGTCGTGAAACCGGCCTGCTGGTTGGCGTAGCGGGAAACAATGTTCTGCGTTTGGCGCCGCCGCTGATTATCGAAGATTCTGATGTCCGTGAGGCGGTATCGATAATGGACGCGGCGCTCGGCAGCTGGGAAGTCGCAAGCTAAGCGAGGTTCAGCTTTAATCAGCCTCGTTTTCCTGGGTTTTGCTTCATTCGCGCGCAATCTTGCCTTAAGGTTGCGTTGCGTCTTCGATAACCAATGCAGAGGGGGCTGTTTTGACAGCAATTTATATAAGCGTCGGCATAGCAATTGTGCTGGTGGCCGCCCTGATCATCTTGTTCAACCAATTGGTGGGCAAACGGAATATGGTGAACAATGGCTGGGCGGACATTGATGTCCAGCTCAAGCGACGCGCGGACCTCATCCCGCAATTGGTGACCACGGTTCAGGCCTATGCCAGCCATGAGCGGCAGCTGTTTGAAGACGTCATCATGCGCCGCAATGCAGCGTTGCAAGCTGGAGACAACCCCAGCGAGCGCGGCAATAAGGAAAGCGCGCTCGGCGCGCCGGTTGGTCGGCTTATGGCGCTTGCGGAAGACTATCCTGACTTGAAAGCGAACGAGAATTTCAAAGAGCTCCAAGACGAACTGTCGGAAACCGAGAATAAAATCGAAATGGCGCGACGCTTCTATAATGGTGCGGTGCGCGAGATGAATGTCGCGGTGGAGAGTTTCCCTGGCAATCTCGTCGCCGGAATGTTTGGGTTTGCGCGGCGCCACTTTTTTGAAATCACACTGGCCGATCGTGCGGTTCCCTCACTGGATATCGGGCCAAGCGAATGATGCACCTTCGACTGTTGCTGGTCGCGATCGGGCTAATTTGTTCGTTTTACCTGAGCGCGGAAGCGCAAGAAGAGATTCGAAACTTTGATGTAGAGATTGAGGTCCAGGAAAACGGCGACATCTATGTCACCGAAACGATCGCGATAAATGTCGAAGGTCGCGAGATTCGGCGCGGCATTCTGCGCGATCTCCCGGCCTTTTATAAGGATGATGAAACCGGCGGAAATCTACCCTATCGCTACAAAATTCTGAGCGTTCGCAAGGACGGCCAAAAAGAGCCTTATCAACGCGAGCGAGAGGGCTA
Organism: Hyphomonas sp. ske169; assembly: GCF_056850855.1. Lineage (NCBI taxonomy): Bacteria > Pseudomonadati > Pseudomonadota > Alphaproteobacteria > Hyphomonadales > Hyphomonadaceae > Hyphomonas > Hyphomonas sp. ske169. The sequence goes on from NZ_CP096146.1 coordinate 2,829,871, forward strand.
TGCGGTAAGTTTGCGGATTGGCCATGAAGATCGCTATTTGGACTACCGCGAGCATGTGTATGAAATCCGCTATCGCGTGAAAAACCAGATCCACTATTTGGATAATCAGGACGAGCTCTATTGGAACGTCACGGGCAATTATTGGGTGTTCCCAATCAATTCTGCGACGGCGCGAGTGACCTTGCCGGACGGTGCGCAGATCACCGAGACCAATATCTATACAGGCGGGCTTGGTGAGGCTGAGCGCAACGCAACTTATCGCCAGATGGGCGATACGCATGTCTTCGAAACGACTGAGGCGCTGAAGGCGCGAGAGGGGCTGACCATTTCGATTGGCCTGGAAAAGGGCGTGATCGATCCGCCGTCCTTGTCGGATCAAGGCTGGCTCTGGTGGGCGCGCAATGGCTCTCTAACGGCGCTACTTTTGTCTTTTGGTGGGTTGCTCATGTTCTATTATCGCAGTTTCGACCGCGTTGGGCGTGACCCGGTCAAAGGCCCCGTCTTCCCGCAATACGAACCGCCGGAAGGCTATTCGCCGGCCGCAGCGCATCACATCTATTATCGCACCCTGAACGGGCATGATGGGCTCATCGCCAGCCTGATGTATCTCGCTTCTAACGGCCTGATGCGGATTGAGGTCGATAAGGACAATAAGAAAAAGACCACACTAACCAAAGCAGGAGCTTCATCATTGCCAAGCATGGCGCCTGAAATGGCCGGCCTGTTTGAAGACGTTTTCGACGGTGGTGACCGGGTAAAACTTGGTGAAAAATATGATGCAGATTTCACCGCGGCGTATGAACAGTTTAAAACAACAGTCACGGATCGCTATGGCAGTGCCTATTTCAAGTGGAACCCGATCTATGTGATCTTGGGAGGGGCATTGTCTGTTTTTGCGATCCTGTTCGCCATTTTGCAGCATTCGTATTGGACCTGGTGGCACACGCTGGCCATTCTCGCTTTGCTCGGCCTGAATGGGCTGTTCATGTATTTGATGCCTGCGCCGACGCGGCGGGGCCAAAAAGTTCGGACCCATTTGGAAGGGTTCAGGCTCTACATGGACAAGGCCGAGAAGCTGCAGCTGAATTCTGTCGAGGTCGGCAGCGACGCCCCGCCGCCGATGACGGTTGAGCGCTACGAGAGATTCTTGCCTTACGCGGTTGCGCTCGGGGTAGAAAAGCCCTGGACCAAGCATTTCGAGCGTTTGATCCCTGACGCGGCCAAAGCCTATGATCCCAGCTGGACAAATGTCAGCGCGCGAACCTTTGGCTCGATGGGTGGAATGACCAAATCCATGGTGTCGGGCATGAGTTCTGGCGTCTCAACCGCGATGCCGCAAAGCTCAAGCTCAGGGGGCGGCGGGGGCGGCTTCTCTGGTGGCGGTGGCGGCGGAGGTGGCGGCGGCGGCTGGTAACTACCGGTATTTTAAGCGATTTTATCCAGCACCCATGTCGCGCCGCTGGCGCGAACTTTGAATCCGTTCTCTTCCGCAAAGCCATTGACGGCCTCTTGCATCGGGTGGCCGAGCGAGGCGCCCCAGGTCCAATCATCTCCGCAAAGTTTAGCATTGGGAAAACACTCATAAGCCGCATTGAGATTGATGCGGTCTTTTGCCGAGTCGATATAGATGATGTCAGGTTCGACGCCGAGATCCCGGATTTCGAAAAGCGCCTCTGGGGCGTGGCCTCGATAGGGGTGAAAGCGGTCGCCAAAGACGCTCAGATTGGCCAATGCAGACGCGTAAAATCCGTGCTCGACAGTGCTCTCGATAAAGGCATCGATATCATCAATGTATCGGAAGCAAGACGTGTTGATCTCGCGATAACGAGTGAGGTCCGCACGTGCATTATAGGCGTCCGACCAAGTGTCGACCCCGATCACGTGCAACTCGTCGGAATGACCTAACCACTCATAGCAGGAGCCGCCGAGATAGACGCCAACTTCCAGCAGAAGTTTGGCATTGTTTTCGTCAATGAGTTGTTGGACCGCATGCCGCCCGCCACCGTCCAAGGTGTAGCGATATGGCGCAATGCCCTCGATGTTTGGCCGCGTTTGGGTGGCGTCGAGTTTTTCGAGGGACATGGGCAAATGTCATTGTCTGGGGCTGCACGGGTTTCGTCGCGTATCGTGAATTGAGACGCCAGGCAAACGAATTCTTTTGGCAAACAATTCAAAGTATTCGTTATTTATAAAAGTACGTGTTGACCTGAGTTGATTTTGCATACTACTGGCGAAAATTATGAATATGCTTTCTTGGTGCCGTGTATTCTGTATCAAGCGGAAGCATTCAGATTAGTGGATTTGTGTGGTGTCAAAAAGGGTCTGTCATGCTCACCAAGCCAACCGATTGGGATGAGTATTATGCGAAGCCAGCCTCTACCGCGCGGTTCACACGCAAAATAAGTGAGCGCAAAATCATCAATCTGATGCGAACTTATTGCCGAACAGAACATCCAGAAATCGCTGAGCTTGGGGGCGCCAATAGCTGCTTTGTCGATGCGGTATGTGAGCAAATGGAACCGCAAACTTATGTGGCGATTGACAACAATGCGTATGGTATTGGCTTACTCAATCAGCGGTTCGAAAACTCCAGCCTGGTCACCGGTCAACTCCAAGATGCGCTCGAGATCTCATCTCCCGAGCGCCGGTTCGACATCGTTTATAGTGTTGGCCTAATTGAACATTTCAATTTGGAGAACACTGCCAGGTGCACACAGTCCCACTTTGAGCTTTGCAAACCAGGCGGCATCGTCCTGATCACATTTCCAACGCCGACTCTATTATATCGCGTGTTGCGCGGAGTGATTGAGCTTGCTGGGCAATGGAAGTTTCACGATGAGCGGCCATTGGGTTTCAATGAAGTCCAAGCCGCCGCGCGAGATTACGGAGACTTGGTCCATAGCTCTATCAATTGGTTGATCGGTCTAACCCAAGGCTATCTGGTCTACAGAAAAGTAGACGCGTGAGCTGCCTTCTCATCATTCCTGCCTATGAGCCGGACGCAAGTTTGATTGAAATCGTTTCGGAGACGATGACCTTGGCTCAATCACGCGCAATTGCGCTGGAGATCTTAGTCATCAATGACGGATCTTCACCTGATCGTGCCGTGATCTTTGAGCAGCTGGAACAGCTCGAAACGGTCACGGTTCTCACTCAATCTCCTAATCAAGGCAAAGGCGCGGCGCTGAAGTTTGGGTTTGGCTATGCTTTGGAACAATCGGTGGAGCGGGTGTCTTTTGTTGTCACCGCGGATGCGGACGGCCAACATTTGCCCAAAGACATCCTGAATGTCGCGGCGCGGTCACGTGAAACCCAAACCACAGTTTTGGGGGTCCGGAGGTTTGATAGATCGGTCCCGCTTCGCAGTCGATTCGGCAATGTTCTGACAAGGCAATTGTTTCGATTAATCCATGGGGTCGATGTTCAGGATACCCAGACCGGCTTGCGCGCGATCCGCCGCGAAGACCTCCGCTTGATCAGCGATATCGCTTACAACCGCTACGAATATGAAATCGAAATGCTCACTGCGCTCATGCATGCCCGAGCTGTAGAGCAAGTTGAAATTACGACGGTTTACGAGCCGGGAAATCCCACCTCTCACTTCAATCCCGTTGTAGATTCAGCGCGAGTTTACTGGGTCTTGCTTCGGTACATTTTGATCACGCTGATGGTGTCGCTGTGTGAAGCGATCCTCGTAGTCGTCCTCACCGCGCTCGACGCCACAATCCTAACGACACTGGTCCTGGCACGAGCCGTGTCGGTGGTTTTGTTTTTCACGATTGCCCGATCGGTGGTGTTTAATTCGTCGGGGGATTTTGCCAACCAAGCGCTCTATTACATTCTGCTCGTCTGCGTGAATCTTGCGTTTCTCTACGGATTTGTTTGGTTCGCAGAAACCCAGCTCGATGTCCCAAGAATTGTCGCGGCCCTGATCGGAAACACGTTCTTCTTTTCGATCAATTTCGTCGTCCAGCGGAACTTCATTTTCTTCGATAAAGCGCCATCCAGTGGGAAAGGAACCAAACCGTGATTTTTGGAGGCCTATTAGGGGTATGGTTGGTTTTGTGCGGCGCAGGCAGCGTCTGGTTTGCCCGCTCTGACGCGCCCGCATCCCCGGCGATCATTGGCGTTTTTAGCGCTGCCTCCATCGCCGTCGCTTATGTGTTCTCGACGCTTTGGTGGATGAATTTTGGACCACTCTCTTTTGGTATACTGATCTGGCTCGCGCTCATTCTGATCACCGCAAATTTCGTCTTTCTAAATCGGTCGCCGAAACAGGTAGAGCTGTCATTGGGCACGCTCCTATTGGCCGGGTTTTGTGTGGCCGCTTTGTTGTGGGTCCTCAAGGCAGATTCCCGCCAGCATTTCGGATTTGATACTTGGGATGCGGTTGTCTCGTGGAACCGTTGGGCGAATGAGCTGCTGATTGGGCGATACGCGCCGTATCCAAATCCATATCCCATTCTTTGGCCGACGCTTTGGTCGGTGATCTATGCCGCGCAAGGTGCGGAGCCCTGGCAGGTTTTGAGCAAAAATCTGCACCTCATCTTGATTGTGTTGGCGAGCCTCGTGAGTTGGGAGCTTTGGCGTCGGCGCAAAGCGGCTGCGGCTTTAGTCTTTGCTGGAGGGCTTTTGCTTGGCACGGGAGAGATCCTGCACAAATTCACCTGGGGCTATATGGACCAGCCTGTCGCGCTCCTGATCGCAGCCGGTGTGGCGTCCCTATTTTTGACCAAGGACGAATCCAAAACCACGAGTGAAGACCGGCTCATCTGGTTATTGCCCTTCTTTTTGTTCGGGATTGCAGCGGTCACGAAACAGGCGGGCTGGCCGCTCGTTGTCCTCGGTCTGATCGTTGCCGCGTACGACTATTTTAATGGGCGAATAGACTGGAAAAACCTATTCTTAGCCATCTCAGGGTTGGTGATACCCGTCCTGGTTTTTGCGGTTTTCTTTTCGGGTTATCAACATGCCGTTATGGGGACGGGATCTCAGATCGAAGGATTGATCTCACTTAGCGCGCGCCGAACTGAAATTGATGATATTTGGAGCCGCGGGCTCGCTCTATTCCTGTCAGTCGACAATCTCGCCGATTTTGTACGTTTGGCGAGCTTGGGCTTGATGACGATCGCGATCTTCTTCTTGCGCGGTCGAGAGCGGTTGATCGTGGCTTTGATCGCTCTCGTCGCCATCGCAGGCTCGATTGGGACGGGCATTTGCTGCAGCTATGATGATCGCAATTCAGGTTGGTTGTTCTCGCTATCGGTAGCGGGGCTTGCGGGTGCGACCGCGTCGAAGAACTGGCCGGATCGATTGAAACAAACTGGTCTTTGGAGGCCTGTATCAGCGTCATTTGAGACATGGAAAACGCGACTCCTGAAAACCCGCTGGAGCTTGGACCGGCGCGTGTTTGCCGTCTTCATTCCGTTCGCGCTGGTTAGCGCAGCGGTGATTGAAACCGGCAGTCGAGACTACATACTTGCGTCCGAAAACGTCATGAACAATTTGGGCGGACATGTAGGGGCGAATGCGCTGCGCGCGGACATCGAGCGAACGGAAGGCTGCCGGACGATCTTCTCGGCTCATGACATGGTTCGTCAGAATCCGATTGTCGCTGCGTACAAAGCAGATTTCAAAGGCGGCCGAGATCTGAAATGGTACCTGCGCAGCGGAAAAGCGATTGATCCCAATTGTCAGACCTATTGGTATTTTAAACCTGGCCTTCTTCCGCAGGCCGCGCAGGAAGACAAAGAATTGCTGACTAGGCTCATTCAAGACGGGCAGGTGATTCAGTTGGGTGGTTATGCTTATCGTGTTCGCCCCGGCGCGAGTTGGTAAAATAGCAAAACGCCCATAGCGGTTAGGCCATGGGCGTTTGGAATTTGGGTGGTCTTGGTCTTTGAAACGGGCCTAAACGGCCTTACCCAGAGACTTTCCCGATACATTTACCGATATCTGAGAGCGCATGCTCGCCGATACAGAAGGGCACTTCATAATGTTTGTGGGCGGCAGCAACGCATTGCTGCAGGTTCAAGTTTGCCATGTTGAGGCAGGCTTGGGTTTCACGTTCGCTCATTGCTTGACGCATAGAGCCAGCCACGCTCGGGTCAGCGTTCAAGACGCGATAGGCAGCAAGTGTCGTGATCCGATCGGCGATTGGTTCTTTGCCGCGCGCGATACGGTTTGATTGGCCGAAGCTCGTCACCGCAGATGGCACACGGATGGTGCTGGCCGCGCCTGAAACACTCTCCCAAACCGATGGAGCGCCCGATTGACCTGCTTGAGACAATACGGTGCTGATCTCTGGCGCGTGCATGGCCTGAACTAGGCTGCCGCGGGCGGGGATGCCGGTTTGCGTCGATGCAAACAGACTGGTCGCTTTCGCTTTAGAGTTGCCAAGTCGGCCTTTGGCCCAGCCTGAGCCTTGGAGGCTGTAAGCTTGTTCTTTGACGAATGCTGCGGCGCCGATCAGTCGGCTGCTATCGGCTTTCACGGCCGTCAGCGCTTGATTGACCGCGGCATTGCCGCCGCTCAATGTGCGTGCATAGCGAATGTCGTTCTGCATGCCGCTCATCAGCATGTCCCGGCCATAATAGCCTTCGATATCAAGCACGGCAGCACGGAATTCTGGGTTCTGGGCCGCGACCAAAGCGGAATAGGCCATCCACCCTTGGGTAAGCTGTTCTGGATTGTGTCCGCCCAAATTGTTGAGCGAATCTTCGATATCGCCAGCAGATGAGAAGCCGTTCGATTTTACGTCGGTGACGTCCCCTTGATACGTCGCATAGAGCGCTGCGGCTTTTGCGAGCGGATCCGATTGCGGCGCGGTGGCCGATACTTTTTGGGGTGCTGGCGTGACAAGTTGAGCTGTCGCTTGTAGACTCAAGCCAGCAATTACGATGGCAGCCGAAATTGCGGTTTTAATGGTCATGAAAAGCTCCCTCACTCTACGACCCCGACCCTGGCCCATCTTTTGCGTCGCGCATAGACCAGCGTCTGATGAATTTTGGATTCTGACGGATAATTTAATGAATCCATATCGTGAAAATGCCTAACAGACCTGACCATTCCGTTAAGACAAAGCCGATTGATCGAGAATATTCGATTAACTCTTTCGTTATGGCGATCGGGTCGGCGGTCGCGGGAATTGGGGCGCTGACTGTAATATTGTCTGGGAGTCTCATCGGGATTTGGCTGGGCGCGAGCCTGTTAACCGCGCTGATCATCCTGCAACTGATTGCATTGTTACAGCGCTCTGGGACGGAACCGACGAATATTGAAGTCGCTCCTTCGCTTTCGACCATTGAGGTTGTGACCGAAAATGATCCAATCCTAGTTCTTAGTGTCTCAAAACAGGGGCGCATTCGGGCTTATCAGGGACACGCTGACTATGTTCCAGGGTTGAAGGTCGGCAAAATATTAGAAGAAATCCTGCCGCAATTTGAGGCGAAGACCCAGTCAAACTTGTCCCTTGTGACTGGCGCCTTCTCTGTTTTCCGTTGGCCATCAAGCGCAGGCGAAATCGTGCTCTTAACCCCTCAAATTGAAGATCGTTCGGACGCAAAATCCGAAGTGTTGGAACGCACACAATTCTTCGCCAGCCTAGGGCATGATCTGAAGAGTCCGCTGAATGGAATTATAGGCTTTGCAGACATTATGGATGCGGAATTACGCGGACCTCTGCCAGATGCTTACAAGGATTATCCGTCTCTGATCCGCGAAAGCGGCGACACGCTTATGCGGTTGGTCGAGGACATTCTCGGCTATGCCAAAGCCGAAGCTGGAACTTATGAATTAGATGTTTCCCCCCTTGATGTTGCGGCAAGCGGTGAGAGTGTTTTCCGCCAATCCGAAGGGATTGCTGAATTGTCAGGTGTCACACTCAAACTGCGAAGCGAAGGTGAGGTTATGGCGCTGGCGGATGCGGGGGCGGTGCGGCGGATTTGGGATAATCTGGTCTCGAACGCGATTAAATATTCGGCGCGCGGTGATACGGTGACCATGCGCGCGTTTGAGAAAAATGGCATGTGCGTCTTAAGTGTCCGCGACACAGGGGCGGGCATGGACGCCGAAGATCTTGCGCGGATTGCTCGACCATTCGCGCAAGGGCGAAATGCCAAAGGTCGGGCAGGCACCGGCTTGGGGCTCGCAATGGTTCAGAGGTTGGCTGAATTGCAGTCAGGACAGGTGCGGATCGAAACAATGCCGGGTCAGGGCACGCAAGTTATGGTCACGCTCCCTGCTTTATCAGCGGCGCAGAAGCGCGCGGCAGAATAAGAGCTGCAGGTCTTTAGTCTGACCTGATGTCCCAGATAATTGCCGCAGCCGCGCCGATCATGATCACACTCAAAAATGTGACAAGTGGCCAGGTGAAGACGACTGATTGAGCTTCAGCGATGAGACGCGGCTGAGCTGCAACGCTCGCGCAGGTCAGGACCAATGAGACAGAGAGGATCAGTCCTTTAAGCAGCGCGGACTTGTTCATTTTAGCGCGATCCATCAGGGTAAACAAAACATCAACAAGAAAGCGCAATGCAATCCTAATGCCGAAAGACTTGGTTGGTCATGTTTGAAGAACGATTGCATACAAAACTCTGGGTCGATGCACTGATCCGGCGCGCCCAATTAGAGGGCGCCTCCGCCTTCATTCTACAGAGTGGCGATGAGGAGCGTGGCGATCTGGTTATAAAGGTGGCTGATTTGAGCGGCGGCGCTCGAATTTATGTCCCCCGAACCTCGATGGAGGGGACTCGGGTTTTTGTCGACCTTGAGAGCCAAGAGGTTGGTCCAGACGAAGCCAGCGCAGACGCTTATATCGAACGCGTTCGGAGCCGCGATCGTGATCTTTGGGTGATTGAAATTGAAGATCGTAGCGCTCGGCACTTCATCACCGAGCCTATCGAATACCCGTCATAATCGGCGTCTGTAACGCTTCATTAACCGTAATTAACCGACATGGACCCTGAACTAAGGGGTGGACCATGTTGTTTCTGCTGAATGACAAGGTGATTGAGATACCAGCGCCGGAAGCGCATTTGCTGGAACGCTGGCGTGAGATTGGCTGCGGCGACCCGCGGCAATTGCGGGCCCACGACGCTGTCGAGCATGCTGCCAACCGTTACCAAGAATTGCTCGAGACACAATCCGAGGATGATCGTGAATTGCTCGCGGACATCGCCGCTCTGATCATCGCGAAAACCGGCGCGAATAGTTTGATCCTCAAGCCCACGGCGTCTGGCAGCGTCGAGCCTCATTTGCGGGACATTCCGCCTCTGGTCTTAGAGACCTATCAACGCGGCGCGGCGAATGATCAGGGCGAACGTATCCGCGCCTGAGATCCCCAAACTTACGTCCGGTTTCTGGTTTCCGCAGACACATGCGTTGAAGCCCTCCGCAAAACCGCCTAGATCGCGCTTTGGAATTTTTTGAGGCGAATATTATGTCCATGTCATTGTCAGAACAGGCAGATCGTCGCCGAACCTTTGCGATCATCTCTCACCCCGATGCCGGGAAGACGACGCTTACGGAAAACCTGCTCTTGGCTGGCGGTGCGATCCGTATGGCGGGCGAAGTGGCTGCGCGCGGAGAACGTCGCAGGACGACCTCGGACTGGATGAAGATTGAACGCGATCGCGGGATCTCCGTTAGCGCCTCTGTGATGACCTTTGAGTTTCGCGGCAATGTCTACAATTTGCTCGACACGCCAGGCCACGAAGACTTCTCTGAAGACACCTATCGAACGCTGACCGCTGCAGATTGCGCGATCATGGTGCTCGACGCCGCCAAAGGGATCGAGCCACAAACGCTGAAACTGTTTGAAGTGTGCCGCCTGCGCGACATTCCGATTGTGACCTTCATCAATAAAATGGACCGCGAAGCGCTCGACCCACTTGAACTGCTCGATCAGATCCAGGATCAGCTGCAACTCGATTGTGCCCCTCTCTATTGGCCGGCCGCCTCGGGACGGCGGTTTGGCGGCATGGTGGATCTGCGCACCGGCGATTTTCTACATTATTCCAAAAAGACGGCTGATGAGGGCCTAACACCTGGCGAGTCGGCGCGGGTGGAGTTGGACGCCGTTCGCGACGATGTCGACCCCAGCGCGCTTGAAGAGTTGGAAGAGGGCAGCGAGATGGCTCGCGAAATGCTGCCTGAGATCAGCAAACAAGCCTTTCTAGAGGGGCATATGACGCCGGTCGTGTTTGGGACAGCCTTGCGCCACTTTGGAGTCGGCGAACTGCTCGCGGTCTTAGAAGAATTCGCACCGGCCCCGCGTCCCCAAACCTGTCAAAAGAAAGATCAGAACCACACTCTGGAACGCGGCGACAAAGGCGTGGCGGGCTTTGTGTTTAAGATCCAAGCGAACATGGACCCCAATCACCGGGATCGGGTTGCCTTCTTTCGGCTCTGTTCAGGCGAGTTTAAACGAGGCATGCGCCTCAAGACAGCCGAAGGTAAGCAGATCAATGTCCATAACCCGCTGATGTTTCTGGCGCAGGATCGCGAGATCGCTGAGACCGCTTATGCAGGCGATGTGATTGGTGTGCCGAACCATGGCCAACTCCGCGTCGGAGATAGTCTTTCTGAGACCGGCGATATCCGGTTTGCTGGCATCCCCAACTTCGCGCCTGAAATCTTGCGCCGCGCACGCACAATCGACCCGATGAAAGCCAAGCATTTGCGCAAAGCGCTCGAGAGCCTGGCAGAAGAGGGCGTGACCCAATTGTTCAAGCCAAGCATTGGGTCAGACATGATTGTTGGCGCGGTCGGTGCGCTGCAGATTGAGGTGATGGCTGAGCGCATGACCAATGAATATGGCCTCGACGTCGTGTTCGAAGCGGCGCCTTACAATGTTGCGCGCTGGATCCATTGCGATGATGAGGCGGTCCTTCGGGCGTTTTTGGATAAGAACAAGTCAGCCTCCGGCACAGATCTAGATGATGCGCCGGTCTATTTGGCAAAGAATGCCTGGGACGTCGGATACGCGCAAGAAAAGAACCCAGAGTTGCGATTCACCGCGACCAAAGAGCGTTCGAACTAGCGCAGCTTCCGGCGTTTGATGTGACATTGCAGCCAGCGTATGGCGCTCTCATTCAATGCAGGTTCAGTTAACTCTTCCCCTAATGGCGGGGTGAGCTTACAAGACTGTGAGAGTTGGAGGTCTGTGATGCTGAGATTTTTCTCGTTCTTGCTGATCCTGATTGGCGGCGCTGCGCTCGCCTATGGCGGACATCAATATATGCAAACCCAAGGCACGAGTGCCGAAAGCACTCCGCCACCCGGCAGTGTCGGGTTTAATCTGGATATGAACAGCGATGAGCCCCCAATGGCGCGGTCGACACCGCCGACACGGAGCCTGACAGATAAACCCGCGCTGGACGATATGGTCGGTGTCGCCTCCACGTCGACCGATGATTTACTCGCCTCCTTACGCACCGTGCCGATTGCGCATGAGACGCCGAAATCAGCGAGATTCGGCCGCCCGTTCACTGTCACACTGGCGCTCGATGGAACCGGTAATGGCGACGCAACCGCGCCTTTGCCCGGAACCGGCAATATCGTCGAAGGCGAAGCGCAAATCACCGATACAGTTCAAGCGCTTGTGTCAGGCGAAGCCTTCTCAGTGGAAGCCATCACGCCGGCAACGCAGCGCATTTCCCCAGTCACAGAGAATGTATGGCGCTGGAAAGTGACACCCACGGCGGTCGGCAATCAAGAGCTTGTCATCGAACTTTTTGCGCTCATGGACAATGAAGCCCTGCCGCTTCGCACTTTCAGAGATTCGGTTGAGGTTGAAGTCTCACGGATCGGCCAAGCGGTTGCGCTGGCGCAATCGATTAGCCCGATCACTGTGGTCGCTGGAGGAATTGGATCGCTGCTTGCCGGGCTATTTGGCTTTGTTGGCTTTTTCCGTCGCCGCTAAGGCAGTGGGGCGAGAACCAGTCAGATGCGACAGAGCTGACCTGGGCAAAGCCTGAATTGTCTGAAACAGTTTGATAAAACTACGATATCTCTTTCGAAAAGGACCTATCGATGCGGTTGAACAAAATTCTCGCGGGCTCGGCCCTAGCGCTCACCCTCGCTATTTCAGCGTGCGGAGGCGGCGGATCCGGTGACGATACGCTGACCCTGCGCCGCGGGATTTCCGCAAAAGTCGATACGCTCGACCCGCATCGATCCTCCGCCGCTTGGGAAAACATTGTCATCGGCGATATGTTTCACGGCTTAATGCAACATGCCCCAGACGGTGAAGTCATCCCGGCCATGGCGGAGAGCTGGACTACGAGCGAAGATGGTCTGGTTTGGACCTTTAAGCTGATTGATGCGACTTGGTCCGATGGCGTACCGGTAACAGCGAACGATTTTGTCTATGCGCTTCGCCGCATTCAAGATCCAGCCATCGCGTCGCAATACTCGTCTCTGCTCTACATCATCAAGAACGCTCAGCCGCTCAATGAGGGGCGTGTGGCCCCTGAAGAATTGGGGGTACGCGCGGTCGATGAAAGAACGCTTGAAATCACGCTTGAAGAGCCGGCGCCTTACTTCCTGGGTCTGCTGACGCATTACACGACTTTTCCCGTGCCTGAGCATATTGTGGAAACGTTCGGTGAAGCCTGGGTGCAGCCAGAAAACATCGAGGTAAACGGCCCTTACAAGCTCAAATTCTGGCAAACAGGTAACCAGCTTGTGGCTGAAGCAAACCCGCTTTTTTACGAAGCTGATACGCTCTGCTTTGGGCGCGTGAGCTATTTTGAACTTGAAGACCTCGCAGCCGTTGAGCGCCGTATGGAAGCGGGTGATCTCGATATAAACAATAATTTCGACGGTGGCCGAAAAGCTGAAATAGATCAGCGTTTCCCAGGCTGGGCGCGCACAACGCCGGGGCTCTTGACCACCTATTGGAGCTTCAATTCGAGCCAAGCCCCGTTTGATGATGTTCGTGTGCGCAAAGCGCTTGCGATGGCATTGGACCGGGAATTCCTGGTTGATAATGTTCTGACGCCTGGCTTCATCCCCGCCTATAGTTTCGTGCCGCCGGGGATCGCGAATTATGAAACAAACCGCCCAGAAGTAGAGTGGAAATCTATGAGCCGTGAGGATCGCCTCGCCGAGGCTCGTTCCTTGTTGGAAGAGGCCGGGTACGGCCCGGACAATCCGCTACGGTTTGAGTATAAGCACCGTTCCACCGGTGATAATCCAAAAGCCGCGCCGGTTGCGCAAGCGAATTGGAACGAGATTGCGCCTTGGGTCGATGCCCAGATCCTGCGGCAAGATACAAAAGTGCTTTATGCGGACCTGCGACAAAGCAATTTCGAAGTCGCCGATGGCGGCTGGCTCGCCGACTATAATGATCCGCTCAACTATCTTTATCTGCTTGATACAGATGCTGGGCAGCAAAATTACGGCAATTACTCCAACCCTGAATTTGATGCTTTGCTCGAACAGGCGAGCCAAGAGCGAGACCTGGAGCGTCGCGCAGAGATATTCGCTCAGGCTGAAGAGATCATGTTGCAAGACTATCCGATTACGCCAATGTGGTTTGAGGTGACGAAAAATCTGGTTGATCCAAACCTCACCGGGTGGGCCGAAAACGCCGAGGATAATCACCGGTCGCGTTGGTTGTGCCCGTCTGATGTTGGCGCGGAGACAACTGGAAGCGAATAGGGACAGGTTCGGGGAGGGACCATGTCAGTAGAGCTCGAAACAGCTGGGATCGCCTCGCTCGGCGGTCTGACCAGGCGGCAATCGGCTGACCTATCGGGGCAGCCGTGTCGCAATTGCGGCCATATGGTTGAAGAGCGCTACTGTACCAATTGCGGTCAGCTCGCTGCGAGTTTTCACCGGCCAATCGTCTCGCTGATCGGCGAAACGATCTCTGACACGTTTACGGTCGATGGGCGATTGGCGAGAACGCTGCCGGTCTTATTGTTTCGGCCGTGGCGGCTCACCAAGAATTATACGTCTGGGAAACGCGCGCGGTATGTGCCGCCGTTCAGATTGTTCTTGATCGCGAGCTTGGTGTTCTACTTTGTCCTGTTCGCGCTCGTGCCTCCTGGACAGTATATCAACGTTGATGATGAAACCCGCGCTGAGATCTCAAATGGTCTGCGTGAAGCTCAAGAAAACGGTGCGCTCGAAGACATCCCAGAGACGGCGCGCGAGCGTTTGGAGCGCGCAAATATCAGCGTCGAAACCTCTGATGATGAGTTGCGGGAAGGGATCGAAAGACAAATCCTTGCGGTGCTCGAAAACCAAGATCAGTTTGGCGCTGAATTGGAAAAATGGTTGCCGCGTTTGAGCATTTTGATCGTGCCAATGACGATCATTTCGTTCTGTATTCTGCACATTTGGCGGCGATCGCTTTATGTCTACGATCATGCCGTGCATGCACTGCACTTGCACTCATGGATTTATCTCACCGGCGCGGTGATGATGCTCGCCGGGCCTTATCTCCCTGATATCCTGGTGATTGGGTATTTTGTAGGATTTCTCATCTATGTCTGGCGCAGTCTTGCTGTGGTCGGGTCCACCGGGATCATGATGTCAGGTTTGCGCCTGTTTCTGATGTTGTTCTTGTGGATCATTTTCACAACGACGATCATCGCAGCGACCGTCATTGTCAGCGGTATGTTGGTCTCGGCCTAGCCCCGCGAGCTCTATGAAAAATCGCCCGATCCCGAACATTGCTGAAGATCAGAAGGCATTTGTCAGGTCGCTGGTCATTTACGAAGACGCATTTGTCCTTGCGTTCAATAAACCATCTGGACTTGCCGTGCAGACGCGGGGCAATCGCGGGACATCACTTGACCACTTGCTCTGGACCTTCGCGCGCTCGAATGGCAAGCGCCCGCAATTGGTTCATCGGATTGACGCTGGCACGTCAGGTTTGATCCTGGCAGCCAAGACCAAACCGGCGATCACTGCGCTGTCAGCTGAGTTTGCGGAACGTCGCGTGCGGAAGACCTATCTTGCTTTGGTCTCAGGCGAGATCCCTAAAGCCGATGAAGGATCGATCCTTGTGCCTTTGCGCAAGACCGGGCGATCGGTTGTGCCTGGGAGCATTGAGCAAGGCGCGGACAGCGCAAGAACCGATTGGACGGTGCGTGCGCGCGCGGAAGGGGTCGCACTGATTGAGGCGCGCCCTTTGACGGGGCGAATGCATCAGATCCGCGCGCACCTCGCGCAGCTCGGCTGCCCGATCCTAGGAGATGCCATTTATGGTGATCGTAAAGACGGGTCAGATCGATTGATGCTGCATGCGGCAGCGCTGGAAATCACTCTGCCAGACAAAAAGAAACTGGCGCTCGAGGCGCCAGTTCCGGAAGACTTTGCCGGGAAGCAAAAGGAGCTTGGGCTCTAGTTTGCTCCTGCGATCGCGATTTGGGCCGGGGCGCCAGGTCCAAGATCCAATCCAAGGAAGATCCAGATCATCATCAAGCCTACGCCTGAGATGAGCAGCCAGATGGAATAAGGGATCATCATCGCGGTCAGGCTGCCCAGTCCAAAATCCTTCTTCCAACGCTGGGCGAAAACCAGGATCAGCGGGAAGTAGACCATGAGAGGCGTAATGATATTGGTCGCGCCATCGCCGACACGATAAGCCGCGGTCGCGCCGTCTGGGCTGATCCCGAGCAACATTAGCATCGGTACCAAGACCGGTGCCATCAACGCCCATTTCGCGCTCGCGGACCCGACAAATAGGTTCAGCAGGGCTGAGAACAAGACGATCATTCCAAGCACTAAGGGCAGCGGTAAGCCGCTCGACTGGATCGCATCGGCGCCGTGCACCGCGGTGATTAGTCCAAGATTAGACCAGCCAAACATCGCAACGAAGTGCGCCGCTGCGAAGGCGAGGACCAGGTAATAGCCCATATCTCTCATCGCTTCCGCCATCATATCCACCAGGTCTCTGTGATTATTGATGGTCTTCGCAGCAGCGCCATAGGCCCAACCTGCTGCGAGGAAGAGGACGAGGAACCCGCCAACGAGCGACCGGAAGAAGGGGGCATAATTGGAAATCGGGCTACACGTGCCCGCCGCCGCCGCTTCGCCTGCGCAGGCGCTTTCATCAATCAAAGGTGTGCCTGGGCCAAATGTCATCGCTGCCCATAGGCCGCAAACCGCCAAAACCGCCAAGCCAGCGCGGGAGAGACCTTTCTTCTGATCATCGGTGAGGGGTTTGTTTTCATCACTATCGCTTTGCGCATCCGATCCCTCATCCGGCACCCATTTGCCCAGACGCGGCTCAATAATGCGATCGGTCACAAACCAAATGATCGGCATATAGAGGAATAAAAGCGCCATGATGAAATAGGTGTTGCCGGCAATGTTCATGGTCCAGCCAGCATCAATGCTGCTCGCATCATAAGCCGTCTCGGTGATGCCATAGAGCAGCGCATCGAGTTGACCGGGGAAGATATTAGCCGAGAACCCGCCAGAGACCCCAGCAAAGGCCGCTGCGATACCGGCAAGCGGATGACGTCCAGCTGAGGCGAAGATAATCGCCGCGAGCGGGATCATGACCACATAGCCAGCATCTGCCGCATGATTTGAAAGCATTGCGATCAAAGCGACGAGCGGCGTGAGCAAGAGTTTTGGAGCGTTTCGCACCGCGCCGCGAATGGCACTTGCGAATAGGCCGGATCGTTCCGCCACCCCAGCGCCAAGCATCACAACGAGCACATATCCGAGCGGGTGAAAGTGGGTGAACGTCTTGGGCATATCGACCCAAAGGCGCTGAATATTATCAGCAGACAGCAGACTGACGGCGCTTTCTACTTGTGGCGTTCCGTCTGAATTTATCTGGGTTGGGTGGTTAGCGGAGACATTTAACAGATCGGCGACGATCGAAATCCCGACCAGTAAGATGATCAAATAGAAGAAAATAAAGACCGGATCAGGTAATTTATTGCCGGTTCGCTCGACCCAGCCGAGAAATCCTTTTGTCTGTGCCCCCGCAGCCGCGTCTGCCATGCCTCATTCTCCCAGAAATCTATCGTTCCTTTCGATCTAGACCGGGCCATGTTGGCTGGCAATCACGAACCTGCAATGCGCTCGCCGGATCTGAAACGCAGTTTCAGGCGCGCCGGTCATGGCCATGCGGGGATGAGTGGGGTTTGTTAGCGGTGTGTTTTCCCGGGACACAGCAAGTGATCCGCGAGAGTGATTGCTCAAAAAGCTCTATTTCGACTTCGCTTGGCCAGAAACAGAAATCTCCATTTCCGCAGCGATGCGTCGAAGCGCGGTCTCAGCTGATACGAGACTATCTTCCAAGTCTTCGATTGCTTTGTTCGAAACGGGGCCCAGGTCATCTTTCACCCAGGTAATTGCGCGTAGCATGTCCGCGACATACTCGATGTCTTCAACCGAAAGTTTGTTGTCCCCCATCGATCAACGCCCGTTTTTGTGTGTTGCTACGGTCATGAATAGAAAGTCACGCAATTTGACGCGATTTGCAACAAAGAACTACTACAGATTGCAACATTTTTTGGCGCTTCAGCGCAAAAATCTGTGTATTTGACGACGTAGGACTCTGAGCTAAGCCAATTCGAAACGCGCTAAGGGGATTTGTGAGTGGACAAGCTCAAGCAGCGTCTCAGGAGAGGTGTAGGCGCAAAATAGATCCCCTCTAGGGGTGTGGGCGACCGGCAATCCGAGTCGATTTGCTTCGCTGTTCATTTGTGAGCGCCAATATTCGGAGCTCTCTGCGCCGATCAGTGCGACGCCATCGGTGTCACCAAAATACCCGTCGCGAAGGAGCGGATCCTGGTCGAGCAACATGACGGCATCGTAGAACAATTGCGCCGGGGTCGTCTCGAGAGCCAATTGGCCCGCCTTGCAATAATCGTCAGCATTGTCTCGGACGTATTGCAAATCGTCCGCGTTCTTCTGGTAGATGTGGTTGTAGAACGCGACAGGGTCTTTGCGAATGAGGAGCTTCATCCCTTGGATTGCCACCTTTAATCCGCTTTTGCTCGTCACGATTTGTTTGAGCATCGCTCTGAACCAATCCGGTGTGAAGACCTCAAAAATATCCTGATTAAACACGGGGTTGGTGAAAACAGTGAACGTGATTTCGGGGGCGAGTTTCACCAATCTATACGCGACGAGATTCGAACTTCCCATTGCGAGCAGGACGGCATTCGATAAGCCAAGCTTGGTCATAAGCTGGCGCATCATGACGGCCTCGGCCATCGCCGTGGCGCCAGAGCGGATGAGCGCGTCGGTAACCAAGGCTTGGGGCAGCGGTGACGACCTGCCAAACCCGGCCCGGCGAACAAAGATCACTTGTAAGCCCGCCGCCTGCATCGCCCCGCAAAACATCTCCGAAGGCGGAACCGGGAACTCTATCGAGTGGCAGATGAGCAGCGGTCTTAAGTGCGAGCGTTTGCCGCCATAAATCATGACGTCAAACTCGAAAGCCGCTTCGCCAACGCGAACCAAGTTGAATGAGCGGGACGGCAAGTCAGTCATTCGGAGTCCCCGAGTAAACATCAATTTCGCTTAGCGACTCAGCAAATCGACCCTGACCTAACATCCCTCCACACACCGCTTGTGCTCGGGTTTTGCAACGATGCTCAACACAAAGTGGTGATAACAATTGTGTGAACCAGCATGGCGGGCTGTCACGCGCGGAGGTTGTGCTGGTTTGAATATCCAGGGTGCGTGCAGGGCTCTGATATGCTGCATGCGAACCGCTATGGAAAGTTCTGTGCGGGTGCGATGCAGCGGATCTAGGTCGCAACGCCAATCGTCAACACCGCGCGTCCGGACCAATTTTTCAATCTCTTTAAGCGCTTGCTTCTGACATTTAAGGTGTCATTTATTGCAACACGTGCGAACGGACAAAACACATTTGGAAGGCGTGATGATGAAACTGATTTTGGGGATTTTGCTTGTCGGACTGATCCTAGCTGTTGTCTTGGTGATCGCTTTGCAGGCACCAACGAATTGGAAATCGGCGGAGTCGATCAGGACGCCTGACGAAAGATTTGCCAATCTTTCCGATTATCCGTTCCAGCCAAACTATATCGAGATCGAGGGGTATCGGGTCCATTATGTTGATGAGGGCCCGCGCGACGGACAGACCATCCTGCTAATGCATGGCCAGCCCTCTTGGAGCTATCTCTATCGCCATATGATCCCGCCCCTCGCCGAAGCTGGCTACCGCGTGATCGCGCCAGATTTGGTGGGCTTTGGCAAGTCTGACAAACCGCTCAAACAGTCCGATCATAGCTATCAAATGCATGTCGATGTGATGACGGGCTTTGCCCAGCAGATTGACCTGCAAGGCGCAACTCTGTTTGCACAAGATTGGGGCGGGTTGATTGGGTTGCGTATGGTCGCTGCCGATCCGGATCGCTACGCGCGGATCATGCTGTCAAATACCGGGCTTCCAGCCGCTAAAGGGCTGCGCGGCTGGATCGGTTATCCGATGATCCGCTTTGCGACATGGCGTGAAGGCAAGCCGGACAGTGTCGATGATAATGGCGAGTTTCGCTTCACGCGCTGGATCGCGTTTGCGCGCCATTCCGACAATTTCGACCTTCCCACTCTGTTTCAAGGCGCGACGACGCGTGTGCTCTCAGACGCAGAGTTGGCGGGTTATGCCGCGCCGTTTCCTGATGAGATTTATCGCGCGGCAACGCGGATCTTTCCGATGATGGTGCCGTCTCAGTTACGGCAAAACCAGAAGGTTATGGATGAGGTCTTCGCGAAATGGGACAAACCATTCCTAACGGCGTTTGGCGACAGTGACCCGGTGACAGCGGGCGGCGACAAAATCTGGCAAGATACCGTCCCCGGCGCCGCCGGTCAGCCGCACACAGTGATTGAAGGCGGGCACCATTTCATCCAGGAAGATAATCCGGAGGAACTCGTCCGGATCATGATCGCGTTCATCGAAGCGAACTAATTGAGCTTGTCTTCATCCCGCGGTTTTGCGGGCGTGAAGGCTGGGGGCAGCGGTTCAGCAGGGACCCCTTCTTCTTTGAGCGCTTCGCGTTCATCGGCGGTGGTCTCACCCCAAATCGGTTTGTGCTCTGTCTCGCCATAATGCATGGCGCGGGCTTCGGTTGCGAACCCGTCGCCGACATAGTCGAAATTCTCAGACACATGCTGCCGGGCTTTCGCCGCGAGTTTGCCGAACACTTTTTGCGGATCCGGCGGCCCCGACTTTTTGGTGCCAGACACAGCCGGTGCCATGATCGCTTTGCCGACATTCGTACCGTGGCAGTGCATGCATTCCACCAAACCACGCTCAGACTGTTTGTCATACGCACCAGAGGAGGCAAACCAAGCCTCGAACTCCGAATCGCAATCAGAACAGATGAGCGCGTATTTGATCATTTAGGCCGCGAGCAGAGCATCAAGTTTGCCAGCGCGTTCGAGCGCCATCATTTCATCGCAGCCGCCAATATGGATATCGCCGACAAAGATCTGCGGAAACGTACGCGCCCCGCCAGACTTTTGAATCATCTCGGCTTTTTTCTTCGAGTCCATGCCCGCATCGATATGGGTCATGTCGACGCCTTTTTGCTTAAGCAGGCTGAGGGCGCGGCTGCAATAAGGGCAAAACGCGCGGGTATAGATGGTGACTTGTGCCATATGTCAGAGCGGTCCTTTCAACGGGTCGCCCCTTATATGGTAAGATCTGCCTCTCTTACAACGCGGGCCAGCACCAACACATTGACGCGGCTCGCTCCGGCTTTTTTCAGCGCTTTGGTGCATGCGGCGAGCGTTGATCCAGTTGTCAGCACATCATCGACCAGAGTGACCGTGCTGCCTTTGATCCGGCCCAAGCGAGATTTTCGAACCTCAAAAGCGCCCGCAACATTGCGCCGGCGCTGCCGCGCTGTAAGCCCGCCTTGGCTCGGCGTGTTGCGCTTGCGCGAGAGGGCGTCGACCAATGCGAGCGTCCCGGTCTTGCGGGCAACGGCCTGGGCCAGCCAAGCGGCTTGATTGTATCCGCGCGAGGCCAGGCGCTGATAATGTAGCGGGACGGGCACAAGCCAATCGGTCTCTGGCAGGACATCTCGCCCGGCCATCGCCATCCAATTGCTCATCGCGCTGAGTCCATCCCTGCGTCCGGCATGTTTCAGTTCGAGGATCGCTTGGCGCGAAGCCTGATCATAAGCGATTGCTGCGCGCGCTTGATCCCATTTGGGGGCTTTGGCTGCGCAGGCGCCGCATAGGCTGTGTTCGCCGTAATCGACCTCCAGTGGCACAGCGCAACTGCGGCATCCAGCGCCGTTCAAAAAGGTCAGTCTCGAAAAATCATCAGCGGTCAAAACCCCGTCGCCACCATGGCGTTCGCCGGTCAGGATCGAGCGTTGCGGCCAGACAAAATTCGCAAGTGACCTCAGGCCCGCTCTTGCGGATCGCGTGGTCCAGTGCATATCGGAACTCATGTCGCCGTCTCCACCCCCTGTGCTGTTTGATCGCGTGCGTTGGATCCGTAATCGGGATCGCGCGTCGTCTGATTTTGATCAGTATGCCTTCCTTAAGGTCAAGGAGTCGACTCAATTATTAGACAGACTCCGTGATAGCCCGCGTGAGTTTGACCATGCGCTCGACCTGTTTGCCCATACGGGGCAGGCGAGCGCGGCCCTTAAAAAGAGCGGTTATGTAAGCCGGGTCAGCGCGCTGGAACCGTCGAAGGTGATGGCTGAGCGCTTGTCAGTTGAGGCGGTCACGGCGGCATCTATGAATGATGACGCGCTGCCCTATGACCCGGCCACGTTTGACTTGGTGGTCAGCGTTTTGGCTTTGCATTGGGCCAATGATCTGCCCGGTTTGCTGAGCCAAATCTGCACGGTGTTGAAGCCCGATGGCCTATTTCTCGCCAGCCTGTTTGGTGGGGGAACGCTGAAGGAACTGCGCAGCGCGCTCATCGAAGCGGAAAGCGAAATCACCGGTGGCGTTAGCCCGCGTCTGTCTCCGCTGCCGAGCCTGCAAGACATGGCGGGCCTTCTGCAGCGCGCTCGCTTTGCGCTTCCCGTGGCGGATGTTGAGCGAGTCACAGTTCGATACGATCACCCAATGAAGCTTTTGCGTGACTTGAAGGGCATGGGCGAGCAAGCCGCCTTCGCGCCTCGAGACGGCCAAGAGCGGCGGCCTCTCTCGCGCCGGATCCTGGCGCGGATGTCCGAGATCTATTTCGATCGATTCAGCGATCCGGATGGCAAAGTCCGCGCGAGTTTTGAGATTATCTGGCTCTCCGGTTGGGCGCCCGCAGCGGGACAGCCGCAACCCTTAAAGCCGGGCAGCGGGAAGTTCAGCTTGGCGGACGCCGTCAAGAAAACCGGCCAATCCTAGCGGTTTCGACTTAGCCGGGGCTTGCCGCAGAACCCGCTAATAAGCCCCCATCCAAAGTCAGTGTTTCGCCGGTCATATAAGCGGCTTCGTCACTGGCCAACATAATCGCGAGCGCTGCGACTTCCTCAGGCTGACCGAATCGCTTTAGCGGCGTGTCCGCGACGAGGGCGGCCATTTTCTCGTCCCGGTCTGGGCCGTCGCCGATCATTGGTTCCCAGATTGCGGTGAGGATGGCGGCGGGCGCGATGGCATTGCAGCGAATGGCCCAACCTTGCTGCGCGCAATAGAGCGCCACGGTTCGAGTGTGGTTGATCATCGCTGCCTTTGAACTGGCATAAGCCGCTGCGCCGGGAATGCCGACCAAGCCAGAGCGCGAAGCGATATTGATGATGCTGCCGCGACCGGCTGTTTTCATCGCTGCGATGGCGGTTTTGCAGCCTAAGAAGGTGCCGTCCAAATTCACGCCATGCACGCCGCGCCAAGCGCTGAGTGAGGCATTTTCTGGATCGTGCACCAGTTCTCCGGATTCAAATCCGGTGATGCCGGCATTATTGACGAGAATATCGAGCTCAGGATGCGCGCCGTGAACGTTTTGCCAGTCGGCTTCGGACGAGACGTCTAGGTGCGCATAGCGGGCGCCAATCGCATTTGCCGTCTCTTGGCCTTGCGCGTCATTGATGTCGGAAACGATGACATCTGCGCCTTCTTTTGCGAAAGCGGTTGCGATGGCGGCGCCAATGCCGCGAGCGGCGCCGGTGACCAGCGCAGTTTTGTTTTGTAAGCGGGGCATGATGAGTCCTTTTAGGGCGTATGAAATGTCCGGCGCGGGGAAACGCGCCAGTGCGGGAAGAGATGCCGGAGGTCCGGTGCCGCTAGTTCATCTGCTCTCAAAAGCTCCTTTAAGGTGTGACCTAAATATTCGAGGCACGCATTGCGTCAATCGTTTTTTCGAAGATAATCGATTGACCAACGCTCTGGGAGAACGACATGTCTGAAAAACAACGCATCACAGGGTTTGGTGGATTTTTCTTTCGCGCCAAAGATCCATCCGCGCTGGCCACCTGGTATGACGAGAATTTCGGCATCGATAAGGTTCCAAGTGACTATGAGACCCAGCCCTGGCATCAAGATGAGGGCCCCACAGTGTTCGCGCCCTTCGCCCAGGATACGACTTATTTCGGCGATGATCCGTCCAAGACGTTCATGATGAATTTCCGCGTCGACGATTTGGAGAAAATGGTCGCGCAATTACGGGCCAACGGCAATGAGGTGAAGATGGATGAGGGCAACCCTTATCCAAACGGATTGTTTGCGACTGTATTTGATCCTGAGGGCAATCCGATCCAGCTCTGGGAACCGCAGCACAATGCCACTTAGTGTGGCCGAGCTAGTCTGATCTATGGGCTTGCGGCCGGTGCACCAGGGTCACCAACACCCAGGAAATGATCATCAAGAGATACCAGCTGCCAAGCTTTTGCAGCGACACCAGATGCCAACCGGCTTCCTGATTGGGGTAGAGCCAGATCCGTGTAAAAGTCGCGATGTTCTCGGCGATCCAAATGAAAAAGCTGACCAGAAGAAAGCCGAGCAGAAGCGGCATTTGATGGCGCCAACGCCAGACGCGGTAATGCACGCGGGTGCGCCAGAACAGGAGCGCGGTCAGGCCAAACAATACATAGCGGACATCCCAGACATAATGGTGGCTGAAGAAATTCACATAAATCGCCGCCGAGAGTGCCAAGGTCGCTAAGACGGGCGGGTAATGCGTCCAGCGAAACTCAAACACCCGGGCGACGCGGGCAAAGTACGACCCGACCGCGGCATACATAAATCCTGAAAAGAGCGGCACGCCGCCAATGCGCAGGACATTGTCTTCTGGATAAACCCAAGACCCGGCCTCTGTTTTGAACACTTCCATCGCCGTGCCGACAATGTGGAAGATCAAAATCACAATCGCTTCGCTTGGGCGTTCTAGTTTGGTGATTAGAAACAATGCTTGGATCGCTACGGCATAGAGCACGAGAAAATCATATCGCGCGATCGGCGCGGCGTCGGGATAGGCGTAGCCGGTCACCATCATGCCAAGCAGCAACAGCCCGCCAAACAGACACGCCCAGGCCTGTTTGATGCCGAACACGAGAAACTCAACCAGGCCTTTGGTTAGGCGCTCGGACAGGCCTTTGTTCAGCCAGCGCTCAAGGTTGGGCAAGATACGAGTGAGCGTTTCATCGACGCGGGAGATCTCGGTCATACGATCCATGATACGCGCTTTGCTTAAGAAATTGGCCGCGATTTGTCGTCATTGCGGCTAAGCGTCATTCGATTGAGACGCTGCGATGTCTTAGCGCCCCAATCTCTCCCGAAACGCTTCATAACCAAAATCACTGAGCCTCTCGATCCGGCCGTCTTCGTGGCGGAGGGCGAGATTGGCGAGGGGGTTGCCGTTAAACGTGTTCGCTTTGACGAAGGAATAGTGCATCTGATCGGTGAAGATCACGCGGTCACCGGGCTTTAGCGGGGTGGCGAAGGAATAGTCGCCGATGACGTCTCCGGTCATGCAGGTGCGGCCAGCGAGACGATAGGTGTGCGCCTGTTCGTCTGGCAGCCCTGCGCCGACTACGTCTGGGCGATAAGGGGCTTCGAGCACATCCGGCATATGGGTCGAGGCGCTGGCATCGAGTAGCGCGATCGCGCCGTCATTCCAATGCAGATCAATAACGCTGGCATGCAACTCGCCTGTGTCGACGACCAGGCCGCCACCAGGCTCAAGAATGACCTCGATCTGGAACCGCTCCCGGAAGCCTTTGATGGAGGCAATCAAGGCATCGACATCATAGCCTGGCTTGTTGAGGAAATGCCCACCGCCAAAATTCACCGCGCTGACGCGGGCCAGATAAGGCGCGAATTGTTCTGCGACATGATTGATCAAGCCGATCGAGCCATCCGCCATGCTCTCGCATAGCGCATGGACGTGGAAAATGTCGACCAAATCCCAATCGACCTCATCGAGCTTGCTGGCGATTTCCCCGAAGCGAGACATTGGCGCGCAAGGGTCATAGAGATCACCGCCCAGGGTCGCGTTCGAATAGCCTGGATTTACGCGCAAACCGATTTTCGTGCCTGCAGCTTTGGCGATGGCGCCATACTGGCGGACCTGCGCAGTTGAGTTGAAATAGATATGTTCGGCAATGCCGCTGAGCCGCTCGACTTCGCCGGGCGCATAAGCAGGGGAGTAGACATGAACTTCCTTGCCGAAGGTCTCGGCGCCGAGTTGCGCTTCATGCTCGCCGCTGGCTGTGGTGCCATCAAGATAGTCGCGCATGATCGGGAACACGGCTGGCAGGGCAAAGCCTTTGGTGGCGAGCAGGATTTTACATCCGGCTTCGTCGCGCACCCGTTTCGCGGTTTCGAGATTTTGACGTAGGCGGGCAAGATCGAGCACAAAGCACGGGGTCGAAATCTGATCAGACATGCATGAGATCCTTTTGACGGAAAGCGGCCCTGCGCGCGTGACGCTTAAATAGAGAAACAGAAGTGAAGATGCACCTTCGAATTGCAATCCGAACGCATATCCCGGTGAGCTACGTGCTTAATCCTCAGGATTGACCAGCTTGCCGTCAGAGTTTCGGGTTTCTGGTCCGTGCACCTTTACGCGGCCATCCCCGAATGGGGCGTCGCGCTCTTTCAGCGCTTGTTTTAAACCCGCTTCCCTAGCGCGTTTGACAAACCCTCTCGCGCTGGCCGCTTGGTGGCCTCTTGCATCATTCTCAACCGCATAGCGTTGCAGCGTCCGCGCGCCCATCAGTTCGAGGCCCATATTGATCGCGCGTTTATTGGCGGCGAGAATGTCCGGATCAATCAGGGCAAAGCGATCAGCAAGGCCCTCAACTTCGGCTTCGAGCATATCGGTAGGCACGGCTTTCAGCGCAAAGCCAATTTCGGCCGCTTGTTTACCGCTGATTGTATCGCCTGTGAGCAACAAACGCTTAGTCCATTGCGGGCCGAGATTGTGCAGCCAAAATTGATTCGGCAGCGCGCCGAGATCGCGCCCGGCCGGAAAGCCAATCTCAGCATCATCGGCGACAATCACGATATCACAGAGCAGCGCCAGATCGGTTCCGCCCGCTTTGCAGTGGCCATGCACTTGCGCGATCACCGGCTTGTGCATGTCGAACGCGGTCATCCGATAGCGCTGGGCGCGTTCGAGTTGCCAAATGTCGTCATCAACGCTGCGATAACCGCGATAGGGCGCGTCTGGGTTTTCAGACTGCAGCCGTGAGATCGGAACGCTGTCACCGCCAGCCAGATCATAACCGGCTGTAAAAGCGCGCCCGGCCCCTTTGATGATGGCGCAATGCACATCCTTGCGGGCATCGGCATCCCAAAGTGCCTCAGACAATTCAGCCTGCATTTTCAGGCTCATCGCGTTGAGTTTGTCAGGCCGATTGAGCGTGATCCGGGCCCGCCCGTTCTCGATCTCGTAAAGAATGGTGTCGAACATGGGGGCAGCTTAGGGACATTAAGCGCTCAAGTCGAACACGCGCGCCGCATTCTCAAACAGAAACAGATCTTGCGTCTCTTGATCGAGGTTCAGATCGTCCAAACCCTCTAGCGCTTTGGCCGGTGTGATCATCGGATAATTTGTGCCGAACAGCACTTTTTTCCGGCCATTGGATTTCAGATAACGCACAAGTTCTGGCGGATACCGTTTGGCCGTATAGGCGGATGTGTCGATATACACATTCTCATGCTTGGTCGCGACGGCCACGGCTTCTTCGGTCCAGGGGTAGCCGATATGGCCACCGACGATCACCAGTTCTGGAAAGTCGAGCGCGACTTGATCGAGATAAATCGGGCGTCCCACCTCGGATGGCGCAAGCGGTCCTGTATGGCCAATTTGCGTGCAAAACGGCACACCCATCTCACAACAAGCCGTGTAGACAGGATAGAATAAGCGATCGGTCGGCGGACGTTCTGCGAGCCAGGGCAGAACGCGAATGGCTTTGAAGCCTAGCTCTTCAACACACCGCCGAATTTCTCGCGCCGCCTGCATGGGTTTTGAGATATCGACCGAGCCAACGCCGACCAAGCGCCCGTTAGACTCTGCACAGAATGCCGCCACTTCGTCATTGGTGATCATATCCTTGCCCGGCGCTTGCCAGGCGCAAATGAGACTGATCTCAACGCCGGCTTGGTCCATCGCCGCAACCGTGGTGGAGACGGGAAGCTGTTGATCTGGGATCGTGCCTTTGGTCCAGCGGCGCAGCGAGTCGAACACTGGGTTTTCGGAATGGCGCTGAGTTGGGTGTTGTGCCCAGGCGTCGATAATCTTCATGCTTTAGCCCTCGCCTATCGCTAAGGCTAAAATGTACTGAGCAAATTCACGTGCTTCAAGTCATCGCGCCAGGGCAGGTTAAGCCGCCGCGCACATCTTCCGAACTTTGGTTGGATCGGCTGGAATATAGTTGAGCTGCTGCAAGCTAATCGCGAAATCATCGACATATTCACAGGGCTTTTCGCCTTGCTCGAATTGCGTCTGCGCCACGAATGTATCGGAGCCAGGGCGGGTAAACGTCACAAATGGCGACCAGACGCGATGCCAACCGCGTTCGCGGGCAATATCGGTGACGCCCATTTGCTCAGCCAGGTCTGCGCCGGCGGGGGTGCGAACCTGGATGTGCAGGACACTGACTTGGAAATCCGCGCCGCCATTCGGCAAGCTCTTGCGCTGTTTGTCTGAGAGCGTGTTGCCGACAAAGTCTGCAATTGTGCGCGGATTGTTTTCATTCAACTCAGCCTTTTGAAAGGCCTGGCAATACGGGCATTCTTCAAAGCCCCAGACGACCATAAGCGGATTGCTCGCCTCTTGGGCTGAGGTCACTGCTGCCGCGTAGAGTTCCTTTGGATCAAGACAGGCGCGGTAAATCGCATCTGGCACATCTGCGGCGCATCCCGCAGCGGGCGTGAAATCGGCATAATCGACCGCCGGGACAAAGAGCGGCTTGTCGGGGTCAATCGCTGCGCCTGAACAAGCAGAGACAAGCAAGGCTGCTGCGGCGATGAGGCTGGAAAAGACGGGCAGTTTCATTCTTTGTTCCTTCGAGCGATTTTGAAGCGCTCGGTGCTTGGTTTTTCGATACAATTCAAGCCAGCACACGAAATCGTGTTCAAACCGATTAGGAGTCTTTAGTGCCTGTTCGAGCCAAATTAGCCCAATAGCGTCGCTTCCAGGCCAGTCGGCGTTTTCTCTCGACTTCCTCCCGACGTTTCCACTTTCTCTCGGCCAATGCTCTTTTGTGATGAGACGATAGAGCGATTTCGGCTTGTCGTTTCTGTTCCACTAGGGCGCGAGCCTCGCGCATATTTTGCGGAATTGTCCCCCGATCCAATTCACGAATTTGGCCGGCAGACTCCAGATAACGAATAACTTTCCAGAACCAGTCATCTCGCTTAGACGGCGCGCGAAACTTGTGGTGCACGTAGGATAGTGGCTTGCCGCAACGGCCGCATTTCATGACCGTATCTCGGACAAATGTGCGCGACATCGCCACTTGGCATGTGGTGCACAAATACTTCACTCTCAGTGCGGTCATGTCCAAGTCTCCGCTGCCTAGAGTGCATCTTGGGATGGATGCCGTTCTTCAATCAAGTGCCGAATAAGCAATCCGAATTTTGTGGCATGACGAACCTGCACTTGATATATCTAAAAAACTAGATATATAGATGTTATGAACGATCACAGTGCAGCCTCTGCTTTCGCCGCCCTTGGGCATCCTAATCGGGTCGCGATCTTGCGTCTCTTAGTGCAAGCCGGGGCCAAAGGTTTGAGCGTGTCGCAAATGCGCACGCAGCTCAAAATCCCGGCCACGACCTTTGGCCATCATCTCAAAGCCATGGCCGAGGCCGACCTGATCCGGCAAAGCCGAGACGGCCGCTCGCTGATCTCAGTGGCGGACTATTCGGCGCTGCAATCGCTCATCGAATTTCTCATGGAAGACTGCTGCCGCGGCACGCTGTCTGTCCAAACTCAGCTTGAATTGGAGACCTCATGAAACGCCTACATGTACACATCAGCGCTGCCGATATGAACGCGACCAAACGCTATTACTCCGCCCTGTTTGGCCAGGCGCCGACCGTCGACGAGCCGGACTATATGAAATGGATGCTTGAGGACCCGAAGATCAATCTCGCGGTCAGTCAACGCGATGGTGCGACCCGCGGCGTGGATCACTTAGGCATCCAAGTTGAGAGCGATGATGAGCTCGAAGCGGTCAATGCTGCGCTGCTGGCCGCGGAACAGTCTACGTTGGCGGAACCCGGTGCACAGTGCTGCTACGCACAGTCGAACAAGCATTGGGCGAAAGACCCGCAAGGCGTCGTCTGGGAAATGTTCCACACGATGGATAGCATCCCGACCTATGGCCAGGATCTGCGCGACGAGATTCCGCACACACCGCTCGCCAAAGAGGCGGGGGGCTGCTGTTAAGTCTCCACCTCGAACAAATCGTCCTGCTTGCCGGTTGGCACATCAATCACGTGCCAAGGCAGGCCGCGTTTGGCGACGTCTTCGAGGAAGGGCTTGGCTGGGAATTGCTCGACATTGAACACGCCCGCACCGGACCATTCGCCTTTGAAGAACATGGCCGCACCCGAGACTGGCGGCACCCCGGTCGTATAGCTGACCGCTTGGGCTGAGACTTCTTTATTCGTCTGCGTATGGTCGCTGACATTATAGATCATCTTGGTCACCGGCTGGCCGTCTTTGGTGCCGCGCAGGATGACGCCGATCGAGGTCTTACCCGTATAACCCTCCGCCAGAGTGCTCGGCACGGGCAGCAAGTCTTTCAGGAATTCCATCGGGATAATGTCCATACCCTTGTGCTTGATCGGTTCGAGGCCGATCAGGCCGATCGATTTGAACACGTCCAAATGCTTGATGTACTCATCGCCAAAGGTCATCCAGAAGCGGATCTGTTTCAGGCCTTTGATATGTTTGACCAGGCTCTCTTCTTCCTCGTGATAGATGAGGTAAGACATTTTCGGGCCGACTTCGGGATAGTCGATTAGGGTTCGAATGGAGAGGGCTGGGATCTCGATCCACGCGCCATTTTTCCAATAACGCCCGTCCTGGGTCACTTCGCGCAGATTGATCTCTGGATTGAAATTGGTCGCGAAACTCTTGCCATGATCGCCCGCATTGCAGTCGACAATGTCGATATATTCGATCTCGTCGAGCAGACCCTCTTGCTGGGCATAGGCGCAATAGATGTTGGTACAGCCTGGGTCAAAACCGCAGCCGAGGATGGCGGTTAGACCCGCCTCTTTGAAACGCTCTTGATAGGCCCATTGCCAGTGATATTCGAATTTTGCGACATCGCGCGGCTCGTAATTCGCGGTGTCCATATAATGGGTCTTAGTGGCAAGACAGGCATCCATGATCGGCAAGTCTTGATAAGGCAGGGCCATATTGATCACGAGATCGGGTTTGACCTTTTCGATAAGGGCAATTGTCTCCTCGACATTATCGGCATCAACTTGCGCAATATCGATTGGCGTCTGGCACAATTTGGCGACGTTCTCGCACGAGACCAAACGGCGCGAAGCCAGTGTGATATGTTTGAACGTCTCGCGATCCATTGCGCATTTCTGCGCGACAACTGAGCCAGCCGCTCCGGCGCCGATAATCAACACTCGATCCATGTGCCTCAACCCTTTTTGCAAAGCCAAGTATTCGTATTTCTGCCTCTACTTGAGATGGACGCGGTTCGCTAGTTCAATTTCAGTCGCCTTAGAGGGAGGATTCTCCGGGCATTTCTGCAGATCACGCATGATCCATCTTTGAGTGGCGTTCGCCGCGGAAATAGGTTAAGAGCGCCGCTTTTCCGAGATTCCGGGGGAGCAAATGACCTATCGGCACTTCATCGATCTGTGGCAGCTTGAGGCAAGCGAACTGCGCGCCATCATGGACCAAGCCCATGCGATGAAACGCGCCCGACAAGGCTGGCCAAAGGGTAAAACCGATGCCGATGCGCCGCTCGCGGGCCATACAATGGCGATGATCTTTGAGAAGAACTCGACTCGGACACGGTTTAGCTTCGAAGCTGCGATGCGCCAGCTGGGCGGCGACTCAATCATCGCGACCGCCTCGGACATGCAACTCGGCCGCGGTGAGACGGTTGAAGACACCGCGCGCGTGCTCAGCCGCTATGTCGATATGGTGATGCTGCGCGCGAATAATCACAGCGATCTGGAAGTGTTTGCGGAAGCGGCGTCTGTGCCAGTGATCAATGGCCTGACCGACCGGTCGCATCCTTGCCAGATTTTGGCAGATCTTCAGACGCTTGAAGAATCTGGCCTCGATCTAAAAGGCGCGCGCCTCGCTTGGGTAGGCGACGGCAATAATGTTTGCTCCAGCTTCCTACACGCAGCGCCAAAATTTGGCTTTTCTTTCGCGATTGGAACGCCAGACCGGTATGCGCCGGATGATGAAGATGTTGAAATTGCGCGCCAGCTTCAAGGCCGCGTCGATCTCTACGAAACCGCCGAAGAAGCCGTTGCCGGTGCCGACGTTGTGATCACTGATACATTTGTCTCCATGGGCGACAAAGACGGGGAAGCGCGCCTTGCAGAACTCGACCCATATGCGGTCACCGACGAGCTGATGGATCTCGCGCAAGGCGGCGCTAAATTTTTGCACTGTTTGCCAGCCCATCGCGGCGAAGAGGTCGATGCAGAAGTCATTGACGGACCAAACTCGCTAGTCTGGGATGAGGCGGAAAACCGGCTTCATGTGCAGAAAGCGATCATGCGCTGGTGCCTCTACAAATAGTGGCGGGTCAGATCCAAATCTTGATCGATGCGGACGCCTGTCCGGTCAAAGATGAGACCTATAAAGTCGCCTTGCGCCATGAGGTGCCGGTGACTTTGGTTAGCAATAGCTTTCTGCGTGTACCACCGCATCCCTTGATCAAACATGTCACGGTTAGCGACGGGTTTGACGCCGCTGATGATCATGTGGTCGAACTGGCGCATGCCGCAAGTGTGGTGGTGACGGCGGATATCTTGCTGGCGGAGCGAGCTCTTAAGAAAGGCGCGATCGTGCTGGGGCCGAATGGCAAGCCGTTTACAGAAAACTCGATTGGCGGCGCTATTGCGACGCGCGCGATCATGGCTGATCTGCGCGCGGGCGGGGATCAAGTTGGCGGCGCAGCGCCGTTTTCAAAGGCTGATCGGTCGCGTTATCTGTCAGCACTTGATGAAGCGTTGAACCGTCTAAAGCGCCAAGCCCGCTAAGCTGGCTCCCGCGTCCGATCCGTGGCCCAAGCCAAAGCTGCCAAGAGGCTGAACGCGACAAGCGCCATGATCGCAAATTGCGGGATCGCTGGCGGATGATCGACCGGCAAGTGATTATAGACTTGCAGCGCCAGCATGAAGCCAATCAGCAGCCATGGGGCAAACCGTCCGACCGTGCCCTTTGGTTTAGTATGCGCGAGATAGAGCGCGCCGCCGATCAAGAGTAGGCCGATCTCCACGACTTGGGTCCAGAGCAAGCTGTTCCAAAGCCCCAGCCCGATTTTCGGGCCGCCAAACCACAGCGCTAAATCTGGGCCGTGTGCGATCAGATCTGTGAGCCAATGGCTGAATACCGCGAGCCCAATAATCACGCCCGCCGTCACGGCTTTGGCACCCTTTCGTAAAGCGGCGTAAAGCGCCCCAGCAGCGATCGCCCAAATCACGGCGGCCACGAGGGAATGGGTATAAGGCATATGATGTAAATCCAAGATCGAGGCTTCCATAAAGCCGGGTGCGACATCGAATTTTTCAATGCCGACTAGAACCAAACCAGCCCAGGCAAAGTCGACCAATTGCACGGCGACGAAAAGCTGCCACAGAGGAATTGCGGGTTTCACCGCCCGCGCCGCCAATGCGGCTCCATAGTGTCCGATGAACATATTGATTGCCTCCCAGAGGCGAGGATGCGAAGTGCAAGCGCCTGCGTCAATCCTATTCTGCCTCACTTGCTTCTCTTCCGCTCACTTCCGAAACCCACTAAGAGCCCCGAATGAACGGATTTCTTCTTGTTGCGATTGGCGGCGCGATTGGCGCTTCTATGCGCTATGGCGTTGGCTTGGCGTTTACCGAGCATGGCGGCGTGTCTGGTGCCTGGGCGACGCTGTTTGTGAATGTCGCGGGCAGCTTCATTCTCGGTGCGATGATGGGCTGGTTTACCAGCCGCGAGCCTGTCCTCGAAAACACGCTTTGGTTGCTGGTCGGGGTCGGGATGATGGGGGCGTTTACGACTTTCTCTGCTTTCTCTCGCGACACGGTCCATATGTTTATGACCGGCGAGCTGATGAAAGGCGTGGTGTTTGCCGGACTGAATATGGTCGGCGCTTTGGCCGCTTTCACGGCTGGGCTCTTAGCGTTGAAAAGGCTGCTGGCATGAGCCGACAAGTCATCACAGAAATTGTCTCCGAAAAAGAAGGCGGCGTGCGGCTTGATCGCTGGGTGAAGCGGCGCATGCCGATGACCCAGGGCGAACTTGGAAAGCTTCTCCGGACCGGTCAGATTCGCGTCGATGGCGCGCGTGCGAAAGCCAATACACGGCTCGAAGCGGGCATGTCGGTGCGGCTGCCGCCTTTCGCATCGAAGATGGCGAAAGACGCTAATGCGCCATGGAGTGCGCCAACTCAGCCAAATGCAAAAGCGCTGGCGTTCCTAAAGCCGCTCATCCTGCATGAGGATGATGAGATGTTCGTGCTCAACAAACCAGCCGGCATTGCTGTGCAAGGAGGCACGGGGCAGGGCGGACGCCATATCGATGGCATGTTGGACGCGCTGTCAGATGGCGAGCATCGGCCGAGGCTGGTGCACCGGCTCGACAAAGCAACCTCAGGTCTGTTGCTGATTGCGAAACACCCGAATGGAGCTTCACGGCTCGGGAACCTATTCCACTCGCGCGATATGGAGAAAACCTATTGGGCAGTGACGGTCGGTGTGCCGCATCCGCCGGCGGGACAGCTCCGATCTTGGATGCGCAAGGGCGTGGATGAAGACGGACGCGAGCGCATGATTTTGGGCGCCCATGGCGATAAAGTCTCGAAACACGCGATTACTGATTATGTCACGGTATCCACCGCCGCGCGCCGGGCAGCTTGGGTGGCGCTGAAACCGTCGACTGGCCGCATGCATCAATTGCGCTTTCACATGCACGAGCTTGGCACCAGCATCCTAGGCGATGACAAATACGAAACCCGCCGCGAGGTGCCGCAAGGCGTCGCTAGGGGCTTGCACCTGCACGCGCGCGCGATGGTGATCCCGCGCAAATCCGGCAAACCCTTGACGGTTCAGGCGCCCTTGTCCGGGACAATGAAGCAGACGTTTGAAACTTTAGGCTTTTTGGAAAGCGAAGCTGGGCGGGATCCTTTGGACCTATTTGTCTAAGCTACAGATCTATTTCTGCTGCGGCTGCAAGTTCGGATTGGCGAAGAAAAGCGGGATGATCAAGCGCGCATTTTCAGGCGTCGTCCCGAAGGAAACCCCAGCGTCATGCCAGAGATAGCCGCGGAACAAGACAAGGCGGTTGAACTTCATCGGCACCATCATCGTCTCCGTCCACTTTGATGCGTCATAGATGTCCTGGCTAAGGATCTCGTTCATCGCGGTCTTTGCGTCCGCATAGCCGGCTTTCTCCGCCATGCCAGGCCAAACGGGTGCCATGTCCCAGCCAGTGGGATTGTGTTTGAAGAAATGCGTACCGCCTTGGCAATGCTCGTCCGGCGTTAGGTAGAGAATGCCCGACCAATGAAAATTGTCGATATGGACATGGGAACTGCTCGTGTCCCCAGCTTTGGCAAGGCGCGGAATTCCGTGTGAAGAGCGTGGCGCCGGAACCGGTTTTAGTGGCTCGTGTACGATACTGCTCACCATCTCTTCCACACCTGGAAAGGCGAGTGCTTGGCTGGCGTTTCGGCCTGGATAATTCACGCCTTCCGGACGCGGCGGATAAGTCAATGAGAGGGCGTGATTGCGCACCGCGACGGGGTCACCGACAAAGTCATCGATGATGAAATGCGTCAGGTGCATTAGCGCTCTTTCGGATCCAATGCGTCGCGCAAGCCATCGCCGATAAAGTTCAAGCAAAGCAGAGTAATCATCATGGTGAGTGCCGGCGCGAGCAGCATCCAGGGTTTGTCCTGCATCTCTTTGGCGCCATCTGAAATCAATACGCCGAGGGAGGTGAGCGGCTCATTCACGCCGAGTCCAAGGAAAGACAAGAAGCTCTCTGCTAGAATTACCACCGGAATGGTCAGGGTGACATAGACCGCCACTGGTCCCACCACGTTTGGTAGAATGTGGCGGCGAATAATGGTGAAGAAGGGAACGCCCGTCGCGCGGGCCGCCTCGATATATTCCATATTCTTGATGGCGAGCGTTTGGCCGCGAACGATCCGGCTCATCGTAAGCCACTCGACCGCGCCGATCGCAGCGAAGATCAGAATGATGTTCCGGCCAAACACCGTGAGCAGTAGGATGACGAAGAAGATGAATGGCATCGCATAAAGCACATCGACAAACCGCATCATGATATTGTCGACCCGTCCGCCAACAAATCCAGCGACGGCCCCCCAAGTGACGCCAATGATCAATGAAACGATTGTGGCGACAAGCCCGACGGCCAGCGAAATGCGCAGACCAATCATCAAGCGGGCCAAGCTGTCGCGACCCTGTGTGTCGGTGCCGAGTAAATGCAAGTTCTCAAATGTCGGGGCGAGTTCAACATTCGCTGAAATCGTTCTGTAATCGTGGACCCAAAAGAACGGGCCGACGACGGCGAACAGCACCATCACGCCGAGAATCCACATTGAAGCAACGGCAGCTTTGTTTCGGAACAAGCGCGCTTTGGCATCGTCCCACAGGGAACGCCCGCCCTGAATGGCGGTTTCAACCGCCTCCTTACGGCCTGTCAGATCCATTGTGTCAGTCATATTTCACCTTCGGATCAAGCAGGGCGTAAAGGATGTCTGCGATCAGATTGAACAGCACGATCAGCGTCGCATAGATGATCAGAGCGCCCATCACGAGCGTGTAGTCGCGATTGATCGCGCCATCGACAAAGTATGATCCCATGCCGGGCAGTCCGAATATGCGCTCAATCACCAGCGATCCCGTCATCACGCGCGCCATGGCCGGGCCAACATAAGACACCAGCGGCAAGATCGCTGATGGCAGTGCATGTTTCATCACCACATCACGCTCGCTCAGTCCTTTGGCGCGAGCGGTTCGGATATGGCCTGAACGCATGGTTTCA
This sequence comes from Hyphomonas sp. ske169, assembly GCF_056850855.1. Lineage (NCBI taxonomy): Bacteria > Pseudomonadati > Pseudomonadota > Alphaproteobacteria > Hyphomonadales > Hyphomonadaceae > Hyphomonas > Hyphomonas sp. ske169. The sequence continues at coordinate 2,866,499 of NZ_CP096146.1, forward strand.
ATCACGCTCGCCCGCATCAGGCGCGAGATGATCGCAATCTGAGGCAGGGCCAGTGTGATCACCGGCAGCGTCATATTGTGAAAACTCATCCCGATATTTGGGTAAGTTCCAAGGCCGCCCACGGCGAAGATCCCAAACGTCAGCGCGAAGAGCAGGATCAGTAGCGGGCCCGTGACAAAGGTCGGGATCGAAATTCCCGCCATTGCAAAACCCATAACGGAATAATCGCCAGCTGTGTTTTGGCGCAGACCTGCGAATATTCCCATTGCCGTGCCGACGACAATCGCCAGTGAAATTGACAAAAAGCCAATTGCGAGGCTGATCGGCAGACCATCCGCGATGAGGTCATTCACGCTCTTGCCAAGGGTTTTCATGCTGGGCCCGAAGTCGAGCTGAGCAACCCCCCAAAGATAGTCTGTGTATTGCTGCCAGAGCGGCTTATCGAGACCGAATTTCGCGTTAAGAGCCGCCTCGGTCGCGGCATTGAGCTTACGCTCGCCATCGAAAGGTCCGCCTGGCGCCATTCGCATCATGAAAAACGCGACGGTGATGATTAGAAGAAGGGTCGGAATAGCAATGAGCAGACGGCGCGCCGTATCGGCCCAAGGAATTCTCGAAAGTGTACGCTGCAGGGCTGACACTGAGTCGGGCTCCTCGAGAGGTATGTGTAATTGAATCAACACTCGGGGCTTGGCAGCCCCGACAACACTTCTTACGTTCACGTCCAAAGAGGCAAAGTCAACGCCCATCTACACCGGAGTTATGGAATGGTCGAAATACGCAAAGTCACAGACGGTTTTGCAGTCGCCCCCCAAATTGATGAAGCTGATGTCCAGGTGATTGCAGACGCTGGTTTCAAAACGCTGATTGCGAACCGTCCTGATGGTGAAGGCGGGGTCGAACAGCCGCGTATGGGCAATATTCGCAAACAGGCTGAGGCGTTGGGATTGGCCTTTGTCGCGATTCCGTTTTCTGGCGCGCCCACGCCGGATATTCTAGAGCGTTACAATGCGGCTTTGGCCGAGGCGCCGGCGCCGGTATTGGCCTATTGTCGCACTGGAACCCGCTCGATCACAGCTTGGGCGATGACCCATGCAGGTCAGGGCATGGCGGATGAAATCGTCGACGCTGCTGCAGGTGCAGGCTATGATCTTTCGGCGTTGAAACCGCTCTTATAACAAGGGCGTCACTTGATTGTGAGCACTTATTCACTTCCGCTGATCGAAAGAGCTTGCTAGCCTCTGTTAAGCATGCGATCCACCAGAAAAGCGCCGAATTGACGGCTGAGGAGTAAAGTATGTCACGAAACTGGTTGGCAGACTTTAAATATGAAGATGGCGCCTGGCTGGTCAAAAAGACTGGGCACCGCGTTCCGGCGACTCGCGAGCTCGCGAACGACATCTTCACCTGGCTGACCTTCTACACGCTCGCACAATCCTGGCGCTCATGGCGACGGATTACCGGACATAAACGTCCAACAATCGCATTTTATCCTGAAAAACCAAGACCTTGGTACCATATCTGGCCGGTCATGCATGCCTCGGGCGCAAAACTGATTTCAGACACCAGCATTGCCGACATCGTCTTCCAATTTGATGATTCGACTGAGACGGATCACACCCCGCCGGTCACCAAACCCGGCGCCAAATTGGTCAATTTTGGTTGCAAAGACATTTCCAAATCCAATGTGGCGGCTGCGTTTGAGCGGGCCGCTGGATATAGCCTTGCCGTTGATCCGACAGTCTTTACCGGCACGATGGTCGAAAAGTCTGAAAAGAATGCCTGCCATGATGGCCGGATCTTGGAAGGTCCACTGGCCGAGCCGCTAGCTGACAAGACGTATCAAGTGCTGGTCGACAATGAAATTCCGGGCGGACTGATCGAAGATCTGCGTTGCTGCATTTGCGGCGGCGAGCCCGCCGTCGTGTTCCGCAAGCGCCGCGCAATCGGCCGACGCTTCCTCAACGAGAATACTGAAGTTCTGCTCGACTCGCCGCAGAACTGTTACTCTGACGATGAAATTCGCGTGATATCACGATTTGCTGATGAGATCGGTCTGGAATGGGGCGGCGTCGACGTGCTACGCGACAATGCGTCGGGACGAATCTACATCGTCGACGCGAACAAAACCGATATGGGCCCACCGGTCGCCCTCAAGCTTGGCGACAAGTTGAAGTCGACCCGCCGCATGGCCAAAGCCTTTGTCGCTGCGTTCGCGCCGAAACGTAAGTAGTTTGCCTGACTTGTGAAATCAGGGCAGATATGTCCACGACAAAAACAAGAAGAAACTCAAAGCAGCATTACTCCCATGGCAATACCTTTTGTGCGTGAAATTGAATTCGAATATGGCAAAGTGGAGCAGGTTTCTCCGCTCCTGCGCCGTGTCGTCGCGAATAATCCAGGTCCGTTCACCTATGTCGGAACCGGCGTCTATATCGTCGGGCATGGCGAAGTTGCGGTGATCGATCCCGGCCCGAACACTAAAGAGCACTTTGACGCGCTGAAAGCGGCGCTTGAAGGCGAGACAGTCAAATATGTTCTGGTGACGCATGGTCACTCTGATCATTCGCCTTTGGCCAAGCCATTGGCCGATTGGGCAGGCTGTAAAGTCTATGCCAAAGGCTGCGGCGAGCCGACCGCTAAAGGCGAGCTGGGCAGCGAAGACGATCCGGGCTTCACACCCGATGAATGCACCTGCGATGGTGACTTGTTCGAAGGTCCCGGCTGGACCCTGGAGACGATCGAAACGCCAGGTCACACGACCAATCATATCTGTTTCGGTCTGAAAGAAGAGAATGCTTGTTTGAGCGGCGATCATATCATGGGCTGGTCGACGACAATTGTTGCGCCGCCAGATGGCAATATGGCTGATTATTTCGACAGCCTCGATAAAATTGAAGACCGCGGCTTCGATATTCTTTGGCCAACCCACGGCTCTCCGATTGAAGGCAAAGCCTTTGTGAAAGAGTTCATCCAAGCCTATCGCCAGCATCGCCAAGATCGCGAAGACGGGGTGATTGCGCAAATGAAAGCGGGCGAAACCGCAATCCCTGACATGGTCAAAGCCATGTATGTCGGGCTCGAAGAACGCTTGTTTCCTGCCGCTTGCATGAGCTTGCTCGGTCATATGTTCAAACTGATCGAAGAAGGACGCGTCACCGCAAGCGATGCGCGTCCAGTTGTTCAAAGCGAGTTTCGGTTGACGAAAGTCGACGCTTAGAGCGTGTGCATATCCCGGATATTGAGTCAGCGACTGTTATTCTGGAAGATGTGGACGCTCTGATCGTGTCAGCTTTCGGCGTCGGAGCGGACGAAAGAATGAAAATCCTTCTTTGAGCCTCATCCTGAGCGAAGTCGAAGGACGAGGCGGGCTTCTGGGAAGCACGACCCTTTATCCTTCGACTTCGCTCAGGATGAGGGCCTGAGACTCGCGTGTCCGCGTTTGACCCATAGAAGACATGTTGTGAAACAAACTTAAACCAGAGGCATTTTTAAGTCACTTCACCGCTTCCGGCTCGGACATGATCGCGGGGAGCAATGCGCCTCCCAAAAAAAGCCCGCACCCTGCTGGGGTACGGGCTTTGTGTCGGTGATAATAGGCTTGCCTCTAAGGCGCGCGGCGGCCTTGGGCGCGGTCTTCGAGTTCAACCATCAAGCCATAAACCCGGGTCGAGTTGGCGCCTAGATCGGATAGGCCGACGCGGCTGGTGGAACGAATATCGACGGCTGTGGCGCCATTCGCAGCGCGGAGGCGTATTGCGACATCGTCTTTAAAGCCAAACCAGCCAGATGTGGCGATTGCTTCGATTTGAACTTGATCGCCGGTGAGTGTTTCGGGTTCTAGGATATCCCAGCCTTTGCGGTCCATGATCTGTTCGGCAATGGCGGCCACTTCTTGTGGGGATTGGCTGAAATAAAGCGTTTCCATCTTCGGATAGACGGTCCCTTTTCCGGCCTCTTTAGCTTCTGCTTCTTCCTGAATTTCTGACACAAGACGACCCGCGGTGCCGGGCCAGCGCTCTTCGGCATAATCAGGAACGGTTGGCGCATCGAGCACGGGGTTGGTTTCGCCTTGGGCGGTGCGATCGGCCATCAAAGCTTCGCTAAACTGAATGGGATCATCCCAATTGGTTTGGATATCGTGCAGCGGCGGCAGGGCCCCAGCTTGCGCCCCAAGGCCGGCGAGGCGGAACATGCAAAACGCGGCAATAAGCGTGGCGGCAAGCGCGAGAATAAAGGCCTGTTTCCGAGGCGCTTTAATCAGTGCGATGACTTGGGCGATGATAGACAGACCAAGCGCGAGCATCGCAATGCCGGGACCAATCCCAATCGTCATTTGTCCAAGTCCAACCTGCCAAGGCCAGAGACCAAACTTCGTGCCGAGCGCGGCAATGGCAAACCAAAGCACGGTGAAAATTGAAACCGCGAGCGCGAAAATCGCGACTTTCATCCGCCAGCCTGCTTTAGGGGTATCTACCGCGTCGCTCATGGGGTGCCTCCTCTATCCCGGTAGGAGCGAGATAGACCATAATCGCGGGCAAGGAAATCATTTGCGCAGCGCCGAGCGCGATTAAGGAAGATCAGCGGCCTCTGCGAAGCCGGTATATTCATACGGCTCAACGCCTGGCGCCCCTATGGCGTCTTCATAGAGGACCCAAGCTCGCGTTTTTTCTGCATCGTCACAGGTCACCTTAACCCATTCTTGATCCTCAGGCCCCTGCTCAAACACCGTCGATTGGGGAAGATCTGCTTCGTTCATTTCATACTGAACGCCGTCTTTCTCGGCGATGAAAAAGCCTTCCGCGAGATAACTTTTATAAACTAGTTGATCACCGGTTGTGAGGGTTAGCTCCTCTTCGCCATCCCCGACCAGTACGTTGATCGTCACGTCTTCTTTAATCGTGAACGTGGTTGGGAAGACCATTGAAACATATTCGACCTGGTCGGCATTATTGCGGTCTCGGTTCCACGGGCTGTAGGTCGCTTTGTGCGGGAGGCCGCAATAGATGGGCGGATAGACCTCAAACGTAATGGTTTCATGTCCCATCACCGTGACGCCTTCTTGGGTGACCGAAAAAGCGGATGGATATTCGCCCGACCAATAGAGCTGCATTTCCCAGCCATCAGGATAGCCAATGGTTGGGATATCTTCCGGAGAGGCTTGCGTCTCAGGATCGGCTTCAGAGACTGGCGTTTCGGGATCGGCCGAAACGTCCGATTCTGTCTCGACCACTGTGTCTGGCACCTTTGTCTCGGGGGCGGGATCCGTATTTGACGGACTGCAGGCGGTTAAGACCAAACCGGCCGACGCGGCGTATATGACAGTCCGGATCATGATTTCCTCGCTTTTCTTTAGATTCGTGGTGCGCGGACTCGACCCTTGCTGTCAATTGTGGCGGCAATGACTTGGCATTTGAGGCGTTTTCGTGTGGAAGGAGCGCTTCGAATTCACTAAGGCTTCTGCCATGACCAAACCTATCGTTCGCTTCGCGCCCTCGCCAACTGGCAACTTGCACGTTGGCAATGTTCGTACCGCATTGATCAACTGGCTTTTTGCGACCGGGCAGGGCGGGACATTTATCCTGCGGATTGATGATACCGACCTTGAGCGCTCAACGGCGGCCTATGAGCAAGGCATTAAAGACGACCTCACTTGGCTCGGGCTCACATGGGGCGATACGTTCAAACAGTCCGAGCGGTTCGATCAATATGACGCGGCAGCTGACAAACTACGCGACATGGGCTTGCTGTATGCCTGTTATGAGACCGCTGATGAGCTCGACCGCCAGCGTAAGCTGCAACGCGCACGCGGCAAGCCGCCAATCTATAATCGCGCGGGCCTCAACCTCACCGATGATGAGAAAGCCGCGTTCGAAGCTGAAGGGCGCAAACCCCATTGGCGGTTTAAACTGAGCGGTGAGCGGGTGATCTGGAATGATCTGGTTCGAGGCGAGCAAGCGATTGAGACCAGCAGTCTCTCAGATCCGGTCTTAATCCGTGCCGATGGCTCCTACCTCTACACGCTGCCCAGCTGCGTCGATGATATCGAAGCAGGGATAACTCATGTTGTGCGCGGCGAAGACCATGTGACCAATTCCGGGGCGCAAATTGAGATCTTCAAAGCCCTCGGCGGCACCGCCCCGGCCATGGCGCACACACCGCTTCTAGTCGGCGCAGATGGCGCCAGCCTATCAAAACGCCTCGGCTCGCTTGGAATGGGCGAGTTACGCAATCAAGGCATCGAGCCTTTGGCGATTTGCTCGCTGCTCGCCAAACTCGGTACCAGCGACAATGTCGAAATTCGCGAGTCGCTTGCCCAACTCGCGGATGAGTTTGATTTCGGTAAAATTGGCCGGGCGCCTGCGCGGTTTGATGAAGCAGATCTGGCCTCGCTTAATGCCGCCATCACACACAATATGTCTTATGCCGACGCCGAAGCGAGATTGGCCGCGGTCGATCCGCTTGCTGCAAATGAAGCGTTTTGGATGCTCGTGCGCGAAAACTGCGCGACGATTGAAGATGCTGCGCGCTTTGTCCCGGTCGCGTTTGGGGACATCACGCCGGTCATTGATGCGGAAGACAAAGATTTCATCACAGAGGCAGCGCGTTTGCTTCCTGAAGGCGAGCTTACAGCAGAGACCTGGGGCGCTTGGACATCTGCCCTGAAAGCGGAAACTGGCCGCAAAGGCAAAGGCCTGTTCATGCCCTTGCGCAAAGCGCTCACCGGTATGGAGCGCGGGCCGAGCGTGGGCGAAATGCTGGTTCTGATGGGCCGAGACCGCGCCTTAAGCCGACTGGGATAGGGCGATATTGACATTTCGATTGTCATTTTTATCCCTGTTTTGGATAAAAATGACGCGATCGGATCCGACAGTGGCCAGCTGCAATTTTGTAGTGATACCTTTCTCCGATCTCGGAGAAGGAGGATCTCCATGCGTAATATATTGCTCTCGGTTGTCGCATTTCTAGCCGGAACGACACTCGCTTTCGCCCAACCAGTTGCGGACCAAACGAAACCGAACATTGTGGTCATTCTGATAGATGATGCCGCTTTGATGGATCTCGGCGTCTATGGCGGTGAAGCGCAAACGCCGAATATTGATGCGCTGGCGGCGCGCGGTGTGATGTTTACCCAATATCGGACCTCTCCGCTGTGCTCGCCGACGCGGGCCATGTTGCTGACCGGCCTCGACAACCACCAGACGGGTGTCGCGACGATCCCAGAAGTTCTGCCGCCAGAACATAAAGGTCAGGCCGGTTACACGATGGCTTTGGAACCCGGCGTTCTAACCCTCGCTGACCGCTTGCGCCCGGCTGGCTATCGCACGCTGATGAGCGGCAAGTGGCACTTGGGCGAGACCGAAGATGAAATGCCCAACAGTCACGGTTTTGATCGCTCTTTTGCCTTGGCGGCCTCCGGCGCGGACAATTGGGACGATAAATCCTACATGCCTTACTACAAAGACGCGCCATGGTGGGAAGACGGCGTTGAGGCGGCTTTGCCAGAGGACTTTTACTCGTCCGAGTTCATCGTGGACAAAATGATCGAGTATTTGGACGGCACTGACCAAGAGCAGCCTTTCTTCGCTTATCTGCCCTTTCAGGCCATCCACATCCCCGTGCAAGCGCCAGCCGAATTCATCACCAAATATGACGGCGTTTATGATCAAGGTTGGGGCGCGCTCCAAAAGGCGCGGTTCGCGCGGGCGCAAGATTTGGGCTTGATCAGTCAAAATGCCGAGATGGCAGATATGCCCTCGCATGCGCGCGCCTGGGATGCGCTGAGCGAGAGTGATCGCGAGCTTTATTCTGCGATGATGGAAGTCAACGCAGCGATGCTCGATGCCATGGATTTTCATATCGGGCGGTTTGTCGATTATCTGAAAGCCAAAGGCCAATATGAAAACTCGATTTTTGTGATCACGTCCGACAATGGCCCGGAATATAATCGCGGGGACGAAGATCTGCGGCTCAAAATTTGGCAGTCGATGAATGGCTATAATATCGATCCCGAGCGTGCCGGACAGCCAGGCAGTTGGGGCTTTATCGGCCCGGAATGGGCGGCCGCCGCAGCGACCCCTGGAGCGCTGTATAAATTCTACGCCACGGAAGGCGGATTAAGAGCGCCTCTAATCATTGCTGGGCCAGAGATCGGTCCGGCCAAAACCGATGCGCCGGCCATGGTGTCGGATTTGACGCCAACCTTGCTGGACTGGGTCGCTGCACCTTCTGCGCCGAGCGGTTCGAAACCGATGACAGGGCGGTCCTTGCTCCCCTTGCTGCGCGGTGAGGCTGAGAGCGTCTATGGTCCAAATGACATCCGAGCGATTGAAGTCTCAGGCAATAGCGCGCTTTATAAAGGCGAGTACAAAATCACCCGCTCGATGCCGCCTATGGGAGATGCGAATTGGAAACTGTTCGATATCGTTAGCGATCCAGGCGAAACGACAGATCTAAGCGCGGTCGAGCCAGAACGTTTTGCGGACTTGCAGGCTGAATATGCGGTCTATGCCGCGGCAAATGGCGTTTTGGAAATGCCCGAGGGGTATAACTCGGCCCAAGCCGTCGCTGACAATGCCACGGCGCGGTTCTATCAACACAATCGTCTGGCGCTCATCATCCTCGGGCTTGTGTTGCTGGGCTTGCTGTACGGTCTCTGGCGGCTGGCGCGTTTCATCTTCTGGCGCGTCCGCACCTAAAAGCTGCATTTCACAAGCTCAGGAACGCCATCGACTTGTCGGATTGATCTTTTATGCTTTTCTCAAATCGAGGGTGAATGGGATTGAGCGACATGAAATCATATTTTGGGGCAATCGCCTTATTCGCGGTGGCTGCCTGCTCTGGCGGGCAAGAGTCAGAACAGCCGGCAGTCGATCTCGTGCCACCCGCCGAACGGCCTGCGCCCGTGACGGTCGAAGACCGGTTTGCTGTGCTTGCGCTTGATTGTGTGCATCGCGAATATCCGAACAAGATCAGCCATGTCATGCAATCGGCCGAAGATGCGAAGCCGCCGCGGGAGCTCACCCCAGCATTTTACGGATGTTTTGACTGGCACTCTTCGGTGCACGGGCATTGGCTTTTAACCCGCCTCCTAAACACTCATCCTGAGACGGTCCTCGCTGAGGACATACGGACCGCTTTGTCACAAAGCTTCACGCCCGAAAATTTCGAGGGCGAGCTGGCTTACTATCTCGCGCCGGGCCGTAACTCGTTTGAACGACCTTATGGCATCGCCTGGTACTTGCAGCTCGTGGCGGAGCTGGAAGAGAGTGACCATCCACAAATGCAGACCTGGCGAGAAACTCTGCGTCCGCTTGAAGAGGCCATCGTTACAAAGACTCGTACCTGGCTGCCAAATCTGTCTTACCCGGTCCGCTTAGGCACTCACAATCAAACCGCGTTCGCGTTTGGATTGATGCTCGACTATGCCCGCACCGTTGGCGATCAGAGCTTTGAGCAAGACCTCACGAACAAAATCCTCAAATTCCATCGGGGCGATGTGAATTGCCCACTGAGCTATGAACCATCCGGCGAGGACTTTCTGTCGCCATGCCTTATGGAAGCAGACTTGATGCGGCGCGTCTTAACAGGCGTCGAATTCTCGGCTTGGCTTGGTGCGTTCTTGCCGCAAATCCCCTCTGATGGCAGCGGCGACTGGCTGGAGCCGGGGATCGTTTTGGATGCCTCGGACGGCAAGCTGGTCCATCTAGACGGCGTCAACTTGTCTCGCGCTTGGGCGTTGGAAGGTATTGCGAGCGCGCTGCCAGAAGGTGATCCGCGCATTGCGGCTTTGCTCGCTTCGGCGGCTTTGCATCGCGAGGCTGGAATCGCTGCGGTTTCGGATGAGCACTATTCGGGCAGTCACTGGCTCGCCAGTTTCGCGACTTATCTGACGACCCAGCGCGGCCTGAATTAAGGACAACCCAAGATGCGAAACTTTGGCCCTGGCGTTCTGGTCGCCGCTGCTTTTATCGGCCCCGGTACCGTGACCGCCTGCACGCTTGCCGGTGCCAATTTCGGATTCGCGCTGATTTGGGCGCTTGTTTTTGCGACGATCGCGACCGTGATTTTACAAGATATGGCCGCGCGTTTGGGAACCGGTGCGCAGCTTGGGCTGGGTGAAGCCTTGATGCAAAGCGCGCCCGCGCCTGCGATGAAATGGGTCGTGGGCGGGCTCGTATTTGCCGCGCTGTTGATCGGGAACTGTGCCTATGAAGGCGGCAATCTCAGCGGCGGAGCGCTCGGACTGGGGGCTTTGTTTGGCGAGGCCTCGCCGGGTCAATCTGCTTTGGTCGCAGGCCTGGCGGTCTTGGCGGGCGTGATCGTGTTTATTGGCCGCTACGAGCTATTGGAAAAGCTTCTGATCGGGCTCGTCTTAGTGATGAGCGCGGCCTTTATCTTGAGCATTTTATTCGTACAGCCAGATCTTGGGGCGCTTGCGGCCGGACTGGTGCCGCGCATTCCAGATGGCGGAACGCTCACGGCGATCGCGCTGATCGGTACAACAATCGTACCCTATAATCTGTTCCTTCACGCTGCAGCCGCGCGGCGGAAATGGGCCGACGACGAGGGCACGCGAGCGGCTCGAACAGATTCCGCAATCTCAATCGGGTTGGGCGGTCTTGTGTCTATTCTCATTCTCTCGACGGCAGCCAGTAGTCTGTTTGAGAGCGGCCTAGAGATTTCAAGCGCAGCCGATATGGCCCGTGCGATTGAGCCTACATTTGGCGAAGGCGCGCGCTATGTGATTGGGATCGGATTGTTCGCCGCTGGGCTTACCTCCGCGATCACGGCGCCGATGGCCACGGCATTCGCGCTCAGTGAGATCATCGGTGGGGATGAAGACCGCAAGTCGAAACTCTTCCGCGGCACAGCACTTTTCGTTGTCGTCGTGGGCGCGGGCATCAGCCTGCTCGGCATCCGGCCCGTTTCTCTGATCTTGATCGCGCAATATGCGAATGGATTGCTTCTGCCCATCATCGCTGCTTTCTTGCTCTACATTATGAACCGGAAAGACTTGCTCGGCGTGCAGACAAACACGCTCGCGGCCAATCTCGCAGGCGGGGCGATTGTCTTGATCACGCTCGGCCTTGGGTTGCGGTCGATCCTTCGCGCTGCTGGGGTGATGGCATGAGCTTGCGCTTAGATCTAAATGCCGACCTAGGCGAAGGTTGCGCGTTCGACGCTGAGCTGATGTCGGTGGTGACCAGCTGCAATATCGCGTGCGGCGGCCATGTCGGTGATGCGACATCGATGCGGACAGCGCTGATGCTTGCGAAGGAAAGTGGAGTCGCAGCTGGGGCGCACCCTTCTTTTCCGGACCGGGAGAATTTCGGCCGCACCAAGTCCGCTTTGTCCGGGGATGCCTTAGAAACCAGTCTCCGTGGCCAGGTTTCGGCTTTGAAAACAGAGGCCGATCAGCTCGGCATTCCGATCACGCACCTCAAGCCGCATGGCGCGCTGTATAATATGGCCGCCCTAGATGCTGGGCTCGCGCAGAGCGTTGTGAATGTGTTGATTGAGACGCTACCGGAGGCCGCTTTATTCGGGCCGCCCAATTCCGAACTCGAAGCGGCAGCGCAAGCCAATGACGTCACTTTTGTCGCCGAAGGGTTTGCCGACCGCGCGTATGAAGCCAATGGTCAGTTGCGGGACAGAAAGTCGCCAGGCGCGGTGATCCACGACGTTGACGCGCAAACAGAGCAGGCGCTGGGCATGGCCACCCGAGGCGAAGTCGAGACTTATGATCGCGGCGCGATCTCGCTGCCGGTCAAAACGATTTGCGTCCATGGCGATACGCCCGGCGCTTTTGCTGCGGCACAATCCATCAGAGCGGCATTGGAACAGAGCGGGATTTCCCTATGTCCGCCGCACTGACGCCGACGCGGATTGCCGATGACGTTTTTGAGTTTCGAGTCGAAAGTTCAAGAGATGCGCAAACGCTCGCGAGAGAGCTTCGCAGCGTTGGGCTGGCCGAGGATGTTGTCGCTGGGCTTGATCGCGTTTGCGTGCGCTTCGAACCTGCGAAATTTGAAGCGGTTCAAGCCTGGCTTGCTGAGGTGACCTCTCCAAAGAGGGCGGACGAAATGACGGGGCCTGTGATTGAGGTTCCCATTGAATATGGCGGTGAATACGGTCCGGATTTAGACGAGATTTGCGAGGCGCTGCAGCTGAGCCGTGGTGCTTTTATCGAGCTGCACACACAGGCAATCCACCGGGTTGAGATGATCGGGTTCACCCCTGGTTTTTCTTATTTATCGGGACTGCCTGACGGGTTTGAGATCCCGCGTCTGAGTACGCCAAGACCACGCGTGGCAGCCGGATCAGTCGGCATCAGTGCGGCTTATACTGGGCTCTATGCCTTGGCGGGGCCTGGCGGATGGCCGCTGATTGGCCGAACGGACGCACCTCTGTTTGACGTAAGCTCAGAGACCCCGTTTCTTCTGCAGCCGGGGCAGTCTGTAAAGTTCACGGCGGCTTAGATGTTGCGGGTTCTGAGACCAGGTTTGCAAACCACACTCCAAGGCGCGCCGCGGAAGGGATATCGCCATTTTGGTGTCCCGAATGCGGGACCCGCCGATGCGGTTTCCATGGCGCTCGCCAATCGGCTCGTTGGGAATGCGAGAGACGCAACCTGTTTGGAGATCACCTTTGGCGGGTTTGACGCTGAGATCGAGGCGGCCTGTTCGATCGCGGTCACCGGGGCTGCCGGGAGCGTACGCGTCTCCGGTCGGGACATCGCCTTACACCAGACTTGGCATTTGAAGCCCGGGGACCGGCTCCAGATCACTCCGCCTAATGTCGGCGCGCGGTCCTATTTGGCCGTGCACTCCGGGTTTAGAGCCGAGGTCCAATTTGGTTCAAGCTCGACTTATCTGCCGGCACAGTTTGGAGGACATGAAGGGCGTGCCATTCAGCCGGGCGATGTTTTGTCCGCAAACGCCTTGCCTGAGTTGACGGAGACTTTCGAGACGCCGAGCGCGGTTCGTCCAGTCTTTACTCATGCGTTCGGGTTGCGGGCTTGCGACTCGGCAGAGACAGATCTGCTTGATCCAGCCTCCCGAGATGCGCTGTTCCATGAGACATTCCAGGCCGGGCGTCAAAACACGCGGATGGGCGTGTCTCTAGAAGGGCACACGCTCACCATTGCGAGCGATGGAAAAATGAAAAGCGCGCCGGTCTTTCCTGGTAGTGTGCAATGCCCGCCTTCAGGCAGGCCGATTGTCCTGCTCAGCGATGCCCAAACGACAGGCGGGTATCCGCGCATCGCCAGCATCGCGCGTTGCGACCGTCATTTGCTTGGCCAAATTCGCCCAGGCGACCAGATCACGCTGCTGCATCGAACACCTGATGCAGCGCTACGTGATTATCAAGAAAAAGAGGCGCTTTTGGCGAGCTGGCTAAAGCTTTGATGTGGACCTAGTTCTTCCTGTCGTGCTTCCAACTCGCGAATTTGCATCTTAAGCCAACAAGTCACGGCGACATCATCGAGCGGCAAACACATATCTGGGGCTCCTATTGTCCAAACTGCCAAGACGCAGCGATTTTGAAGTTCTGACCGGGTTGCGAGACCCCCGCGAACACGCGCTCATAGTCTTCGTCAAAAACGTTATCGACACCGAGATCCAAGCGAAGGCCGTCGAGGAAATCTGGATGCCAAGTAGCGTAAAGGTCGACGACGACATAACCGTCCCGCTGGTCTTGCAGCGTGAAACCACCCGCGCCATCGGAAACGCGTTGCTCGAAATCCGAGGCATGTTGCAGGCGGGCACCAATGCGTGAGTTGAATTCCGGGACTTTCAAACCCAAGTTTACCGCCAGGCGATCGGGCGTCAGCGCGCCGAGATCAGACCCGTCTGACAGGTTCGTGCCTTCAATTGTGGCAAAGCTTGCACTGGCAAAGAAGCGGTCTGAATCATAGCTCATCTCACCTTCCCAACCTTCGAGTTCGGCCCGGTCGACATTCGCGGATTCAGACGTTCCCCAATCGCACGGTTGGAAGAATGGTGGTGCGAAACAGGTGGCTGCTGGGACCACGTTCACGGACAGATTGATCAAATCATCCGCCTCGGTTTCGAAATAGGACACTTTGGCTTGGAAGCGGTCGCTGGGGACGAAAATCTGTTTGAAATCAACCCCTGCACCGAATTCGATTGTTTGCGTTTCTTCGGGCACTAGATCTGGGTTTGGAATGAAATTATTCGGCGCGAAGACAAATGATCCCATAGCCGGGTTGAATAGGACCGGATGCGGAATCTCGAAATGCACGCCATCGAGATAGAGCTCGTTGATCGAAGGCGCGCGGAACCCTTCAGAGTACGATCCGAACAGACGCAGCCACTCTGCACCCCCTGGCGCAAAGCTCGCAGCAAAGCGCGGCGAGACAGCGTCATCAGAGTTATCCGCTCCCGGCGCGATGCTTGAGGAACTTTCGAATTCGTCAAAACGAATGCCTGGAATGAGGATGAACTGGCCCGCAGGCGTTTCAATGACGCTTTCGAGCTGCGCGAAAATCCCGGTAAACTCACTCTCGCCATTCGGCACGCCGCCGCGCGTGCGGTCTGTGGTCTGGTCGTCTGTTCCGACTTGCTCGTCTTTGTACCAGTCGCCGCCAATTGTGAGCGTGGTCTCTGTTCCAGCGAGGTTGAAACGCGAGGCATTACGTAGGCTGACACCTGTGGTTTCAATATCGCGCACCGTGGTTCGCGGCACTGTCGCGTCAAACTCATCGACATCGCTGGAGGTTTGGTAGACCACGAACCCGGCATCCAACCAGTCATTAGCGGCAGGATTATAGGTCGCGCCGAGGCGGAACGTATCGGTGGTGATATCTTTCTCGACATCGCGATCGAGAACGCCGTCACCCGCGCCAGCCACACCTTGTCCATTATTGGGTTCAATCGCGGTATTGGTGAATCGCTGCCAAGACCCCTCTATCGTCAGGGTATCGGTCACCGCGTAACTGCCTTTTAGAAGGGCTGTTTGAATATCATCGTCCGACGGCAAATCAGCGCCAGAGCCGAGCTCAATATCGCCCGATTGGCGGATGCCGAAACTGGCTAAGCCATCAAAAGCTCCTTGCTGTGTATAAGCGGTGAGGGAGGCGAGCGCCTCTTCGTTCACGCTCCGATATCCGAGCCGGACCCGAGCGCCCCATGTCTCGTCTTCACGGAGAAGGTCCGCCGCATCGACGCTTTCAAAAGCCAGCACACCGCCGACTGCGCCGGAACCGTATAGCGCCGAGGCTGGTCCGCGAACCACTTCCGCGGTTCCGATCAGATCCGGATCGACGAAAAAGCGACCATCATGTGCGGAGGTGAAGCTTTGACGCGCCCCGTCGAGCAAAATCAGCACGTTCTGACCAGACAGCCCGCGAATGCTTGGGAGTTCTCCGGTGCGCCGCGGGCCGCCAGCGAAATCAAGGCCGGGCACATCTCTCAACGCTTCGGAAACCGTAGACGGCGCGAGGGTTTCGATCGCCTCGCGATCGACCACGGTGACTTGTCCTGGATAATCGAAAACGGGGAGGGGGTTAGATGTCCCGTAAACCGTAACTGTCTCTTCGCGTAATTCGTCATCGCCTGTTTCTGCGTCTTGAGAGACGGCTACAGGCGCTATGATGAGCGCGGTGGAGGCAATCAAGGCGGCACGCAGCTCGCTGCGATGAGAGCGGAGAAACATAGGGAATCCTTTGAGGTTTAGTTTTGCGAGTGATTCTCAATTACAGAAATCTTGCTATACGCCACATATTGCAATTGCAAGTCATTATCATTTGCAATATGTGCATTTCAGACATTCATTCATAGGAGATCCCGAAATGCCCCCTCTCAAAACCGGCTTGTTTTTCGCGGCTGCGTGCGTCCTGACAGCTTGTTCCACAACCACTGATCTGGTCAGTGCCGAGCCGACGGCCACAGCAGAACCGGTTGCTGAAACTTTCGAGCGAGACAGAGGCTCGATTCTCGCCATGGCCGGCGATTACAAAGTCACCTTTGATTTTACGGAGACCGTGTCATTCGTGGAGGGTTACGAGCTGAAAGAACCTAAGCTCTCGGGCGGGCACGAATCTGTCCGGGTCATTGAGGACCAGGGCGACTTTATCAGCCTGCAACATTTGCTCGTGGTCGGACCAGATGACTCTCCCTTCGTGGTGAAACACTGGCGGCAAGATTGGCAATATGAACCGGCGCGTGTGCTGGTTTTCATCGGCGGGAATGCTTGGGAATGGCAGGATGTTCCGCCCTCTGAGCGAGCGGGGAGTTGGTCTCAAACCGTTTATCAAGTCGATGATGCGCCGCGCTATGGCGCGGTTGGGACCTGGACCTATGAGGACGGCATTGCAGAATGGACTCCGCCGCAAGAATGGCGCCCGCTGCCGCGCCGGGATATGACAACGCGCGATGATTATCATGCCGTCGATGCGGTGAACCGCCACGTGATCACGCCTTTGGGCTGGGTCCATGAGCAGGATAATTCGAAACTCATGCTCGACGAAACGCCGCGCGCGCTGGTGCGTGAGGTTGGGGTCAACACCTACCTCGCATTCGATGATTACCCTGTCTCCGCCGCGGAAGACTATTGGGCCGGAACAGCAGAGTTTTGGGCAGGCGTTCGCGCCGAATGGAACCGTATCGAAGCGGAGCATGAACGATTTGCTATCACCATCCAAGGTGAAACCGAGGCGCTTTACAATCCACTCCTCGCGCTCGCGATCGAGGTGAAGTCTGGCGAGACGGCCCTGGAGCCAGCTTTGGCTGAGGCCCGCGACGTGATCAATCATTTCGTCACGCCAGACATTGGCGCTCTAGCTGATCGTTTGCGGCCAACGACTAATTTGGCGAGCTTGAACTAATCATGGTCAAATCCGTCTGGACCACGCTTGCGGCGCTTGCTTTGGCGGGCGCGGCAGCAGCTGACACCGCTTATATTGAGCCATCGACATTCACGCCGTCTCTCGACCAGACCATCACGATCGAGACCTCGTTCAACGATTATTGTTGTGTGCCGAAATACCCGGTTCGATCAGACGCTTTTGCGATTATCCAACCGGACGGAGAATCGGTTGTGCCGGACCGGATCGAACGCTTTGCCAATGCCACAATCCTAGAGCAAAAGATCACAGATCAAGGCACGACCCGGATCACGACAGGTGAGCGCCTTGGCCGGAAGGGCGGCGAATATGTTCTGCTCGATGACCGATATCACCTCGTGAATGGCGAAGATGCCGAGCCGATCTATGTGCCAGACGGCACGCCCGTGCTCACATCGCAAACCGCGACCGTCTCAGATACATACGTCACCATTGGTGCGCCGACTTGGAAGAGCGTTCGACACCCAATTGGACGGCTGGCGATTGTTCCAGCCCAGCATCCCTCGACTTTGGGCCGAAGCGACACGTTCTCAGTGTCGCTCTTATTTGATGGGGTGCCGCTAGCGGGACAGAAGCTCGTCCTGACATGGAGCGGTCAAAAAGATCGCGTCGAAGACGAGGGGATCGGTTACCGGTCAGACTTCGAAGGCCGGGTTGAAATCCCGCTCGAAAGCCTCGGAACTCACCTCATCATGACCCGGCTACAAGCGCCGTCCCCAGAGGGGGCAGAGACCGATATTAGAAGCTATACCACCTCCCTAACTTTCACGGTTGAGTAAGAATGACGTCGCGCTCCACCGCCTGACAGCCCGTCTCGATCAACGGACTGTTGCCCGAATTATAATGTCGACCTCGGCAATCCTGCCCTGTGCCTAGCTCAGTTTCACGGGATGTCTAAAACGCCCACTCTCAATTGAGCCCATTTTGCAACACTCGGAGTAAAACTGACTTCGAATGCGGTGGGCTAAAAAATCATTCTTGCATTCGAAGTCAAAAAATGCATTCGTGATCCTGATCGAGACAGATTATTGGGAGGAATGCCATGAGCAAACGCTCGTTTTTTACAAAAAGCCTGTTTGGCGGAGCGGCGATTGTTGCCCTGTCGGCAGCAACACTGACAGCCGTTGCGCAAGACAGCGCCACCGCCGAAGATGCGGATGATGACGCGCGCCGTCGCCTCAGCACGGTGACCGTCACCGCAACCAAGGTCGAGGAGAATGTGCAAGACGTCTCCGCTTCGATCACCGCGGTGAACGAAGAAGCTCTGGATTTCGCTGGGATCGTTGATCCAAAGCGTCTCGGACTCATCGTGCCTGGTCTGAACGTTGGCTATTCTGGCAATGA
Organism: Hyphomonas sp. ske169; assembly: GCF_056850855.1. Classification (NCBI taxonomy): domain Bacteria; kingdom Pseudomonadati; phylum Pseudomonadota; class Alphaproteobacteria; order Hyphomonadales; family Hyphomonadaceae; genus Hyphomonas; species Hyphomonas sp. ske169. Next base: position 2,884,713 of record NZ_CP096146.1, read on the forward strand.
AGCGCGGGTCGCGATGCGTGGCGCCCGTACAAACAATGTTGGTCCGGAAGCGGCGCAAGTTGTCGGTATTTTCAATGATGGCGCCTATGTCGCGACCACAACGCAAGTCCTAGCCAGCTATCTCGATCTCAATCGGGTCGAAGTGCTGCGCGGACCACAGGGCACCCTATATGGTCGGAACACATTTGCCGGTACGATCAACATCATCTCGAATGAGCCCAACTTTGATGAGCTCGAAGGGTCAGCTGAGATCACCCTGGGTGACTATAATCAGAAGCGTCTTGAGGGCGTTTTGAACGTGCCTGTCTCCGATACATTTGCTCTGCGCTTCGCTGGCATGGGAGAAGTTCGCGACGGCTATATTGAAAACACCTACCGTGAAGGCCCAGGTGACGATCTTCACAATCAGGATGTGATGGCGTTCCGGGCGACGGCCAAATGGCAGCCAAATGATGTGTTTGATGCAACCTTGCGTTGGACCACAACTGAGCAAGATACAAACGGTTCAGCGATTTGGGGTTACCAACAAATCGGATGCTATCGCAACAACCAGGATGCGACGACTTCAACGGGATTGTCGGCAAATTCGACCTTCCTGAACGGTCACTGTTACCAGCCTGGACCAGATGCGTCTGGCCGGACTCAACCAGGCGGTGAAGCGACAGAGCAAGATGCTGGGCCATACTCGGTGTCGCGAGATGCTCTGTCTCGATCAAAGCAATCGGGTGACAGCATCAATCTTCAGGTCAATTATGATCTCGGCTGGGCCGAACTGTCTGTGATTGGCGCCTATGATGACTATGAGAACCTGCAATTCTATGACGGTGATTATTCCAACGGCGCATATGATGGCGGCGACGCTCTGAATAACGGCTTCGCGGGATATGATACGCTCCAAGAAAGCTATTCCGGCGAAATTCGACTGGCCTCACAAGGGACAGGTCCGCTTGAGTGGCTCGTGGGTGGTTTCTGGTTCCAATCAGAAGCAGATTGGCAGTTCGGTTTCCTGAACAATGGCCAATATCAGCGCTATAACACGACCACGTCAGACACGTTCGAGACCGAATCTATGGCGCTATTTGGGAACGCGACTTACTCGCTGACCGATAATTTCCGTGTGCTTGGCGGCTTGCGTTGGAATGATGATGAAAACACCCTCCGAGGCGGCGCGACTGGCGGCACATCCGATGAACTCGTTTGGAAAGCTGGCGCAGAGTTTGATTTCGGCGATGATGAATTGCTCTATGCAACTGCATCGACCGGGTATCGCATCGGCGGTGTGAACGGTTCTTCGCTTGTTGCTGCGGGAGCACCTGCCAGTTATGATCCGGAAACGGTCACAGCTTATGAGGCTGGCATCAAAAGCACTTTGCTTGATGGCGCTTTGACGCTGAACGTTGCGCTCTATCACAACCAGTATCGCGACATGCACGCCCAGTCCTTCGTGACCGCTTGTATCGATCCAACCGTTCCAGCCACTTGTATCGCTTCAGAGTATACTGAGAACGCTGGTGAAGTTGACGCGACCGGATTTGAAGTCGAGGCAAACTGGTTGCCAGGCGACAATTGGTTCGTGAATGGTACCCTGGCCCTACAAGACGCTGAATTCGGCGACTATCAGGTTGGCCGGGTCAACGGACTTGGTAATTTCGAAGGTCGCCAGGACGTCACCATGACAACGGGTGAGATCGTGGCTGCTGGCGGCGTGCCAGCTCTGTCTCTGGAAGGATGGAGACCTGCGCTTACGCCGGAAGTTTCTGCATCGCTTCAGGTCGGGTACTTCTTCGATCTCGGCAATGGCAACACGATCACGCCATTGTTCCAGACCGCGTATTCCGGCAAGTATTATGGCTTTGACTTCAACGTTCCGGGATCTGAGCAAGACTCGTTCACGAAATCGGATCTGCGCGTCACATGGCGTAATGAGAACAAAGGGTTCGAAGTCGAAGGCTTTGTCGAAAATCTCGAAGATGAAGCGGTATTGACCCGCGCGATCATCTTCACGCCAAGCCAAGCGGACATCGCCACGGCTTCAATTCAGGCGAATTTTTCTGACCCTCGAGTTTGGGGTGTTCGTCTCGGCGTGGACTTCTAAAACACGGCGTTCGCGCAGTTCGGTTAATCCTCCACAGTGGCTGGATGCGCGAATGACGCTTAAGGGGAGGCCTTCCAGGGCCTCCCCTTTTTTGTATCAATCGCAATGAGAAGAATGCGAGAGGAAACATGCGCGTAGATCCCAAAGCGATCCCAAAACTCTTCGCGTCCGTTGCCGCGACTCTCTTGGCCGCCGGATGTATCAGTGGTGACGCCGTAAAATCGGATGCAGGACCATCGAACCGGCTGGCGGGCGATCGGTTGGACCGGCTTTCAGATCTATCAATCGAAGCGCTCCGGAGCCGCGCATATGGCGGCGGTGAATTGAACGTGGTTGCACGCATTGATCGAGATTGCACCACACAAGAGGCGAGCGGTGATCGTTCAAAACCAGCCTTGCGGGCTCTCGCAACTTATTCGTCCGAAGGTCACAACGTGTACGCGCGCATCGATGTTCCGAACTCGGCCCCGCCTGAAACAGGGTACCCCGTCATGATCTTTGCTCATGGCTGGGTCGGAGCTGAAAATGCGCCGGACTGGCATTTCGCGTGCACAACAGAGTCCAGCTATGGTGACATTTATGGCGACGTCATCAATGCTTGGGTGGATGCCGGGTTTGTCGTCTTGGTCCCTGGATATCGCGGACACGGAACGGTCAATGGCATTCCAGCCGACGGGCACGGCGATATGTTGGCCTGGGACAATGGCGCTTATCTGATGCCGAGTTTTTACGCGGTGGACGTGATGAACCTGATGGCGATCAGCACTCGACCAGGAGCGATCCAAATCACTGGCGAAGATGGTGTGCCGCAAACGGCTCAAGTTGATGCATCCCGCATGTTTATCAACGGGCATTCGCAGGGCGGCGATGTTGCACTCACCGTGTTAGCGGCGGTCGGGGAGGGCGCTGCGTCGGGACTTGAACTCGCGGGCGGATCGATCTGGGCGGGAAACATTGCCGATCGCTTTACTCAGCTTGCAACGTTTGAAGCGATGAGTACGAGTCCCGAAGCCTTCTTATCCGGAGACGGAACCTGGACCGGATCAGCGACCGGTGAAGATGGATCAAGCAACCCAAATTTCGTGTTTGGATTTCCGCCTGACTGGATTGGGTCGCCTCATCCAGAGGATTGGACCTGGCAGGTCGAAACCTTCTCTGCTGCAACAGTGGCTGAAGCTATGAGCGCAAAAGCGACGGACATGTATTCCACGTTGAACGCTCGAGTTCGGGAATATGGGGACTTGTCTTGGGCCATCGCCGTGAATGCTGAAGGGCGCGATTTCGTGGCGCATGATCCGAGATTGCTCGCGCCTATCGCGCAGATTGGTGGAACGAATGCGGTGCCATTTTTAACTGAACTGCTTCACCTTCATTATTCAGATCGGGACTATTATTCGCTGCCTCAATGGAATGAACAGCTTTGCGCAGACATCACCGCCATTGGCGGTACCTGCCAGACATACGAATATGCCGGCAATACGCACAGCCTTGGTTTGAGCGAGCACGAGTGGTTTTCACCACCGGGATCTGTCGCAGGTCACGCCCAATTCATTCAAAATGACCTCTGCGTATTCGCGGATGATGGTGTCGCTAAAGGAACTAATTGCCAAAAAGGCGAGAACCGCTAGGGTATTATTTGCATTCGAAGTCATAGGGTTCCGTTAGAGAATACCTGCTCGAATATTCATCGGATTGGGAGGTCTGATTAGCATGGAATTTGGCGCACTGAATTGGTCGATTGTTGCGGCCTATCTGATCGGCAACCTGTTTCTCGGTTACATGATGAGCCGCAAGGTCAAGACTGCTGCGGATTATCAGATTGGCGACCGTTCTGCACCCTGGTGGGCAATCGGTATCTCGGTGGTTGCGACTTATGTCAGCGCCTTGTCCTTCCTTGGCGGGCCCGCTTGGGCATACGGGGACGGCATGGCGGCGCTCGCTATTCATATCAATTATCCGCTCGTCATTTTTGTAGTCGTCGTTCTGTTTTTGCCCTTTTTCTACAATAGCGGTGTCGCATCGATCTATGAGTATCTCGAGCAGAGATTTGGCGTAGCGTCGCGAACGGTCATGTCCGCGATCTTCCTTCTGACCCAAACCATAACCACTGCCTCGATCCTCACCGCGACAGCGGTCGTGATCACATTTGCGACGGGTATCGATGTCAGCATCGCGATCATCGGCATGACGTTCGTTGTGTTGGTCTATACAATGATGGGCGGCATGAACGCGGTGATTTGGACGGACGTGTTGCAGGGTGTCATCCTGTTTGTGGGAGCAGGGATTGTGCTGTGGGGTTTGCTTGGAGAGGTGAGCCCACTGTCCGGCGCGCTCGAGTCTTTGGCCACGGATGGCAAGCTCAATCCGATCCGGACGGAGCTAGATTTCTCCGTCGCGCCGACGGTTTGGGCAGGTGTCTTGGCGATGACACTGTTTCACATCACCGTCTACGGCACCAATCAGATGATGGTCCAACGTGCGCTTGCCGCGAAAACGCTTGGAGATGCCAAGAAATCCTATCTGATGATGGGATTCGCAGCCTTCTTCATCTACTTCTTGTTCTTCTTCATCGGTGCCTTGCTCTATGTGCACTTCAAAGGCGAACCTTTCGATCAGCCGAACGAAATTATTCTCGTATTTGCGCAGTCTTTGGCGATTCCGGGTCTGATGGGTATTCTCGCGGCGGCCGTCCTTTCAGCCTCTATGTCGAGCCTGTCATCAGCGCTCAATTCTCTCGCTACAATCTCAGTGACCGACTTCTATCAGCGCTTTTTCAGAAAAGAGGCCAGTACCGCGCATTTCCTGGGCGCATCTCGTATCTTCACGATTGTTTGGGCAGCACTCGCCGTTCCAGTCGCTTTTGCCTTTATCAATAGTGGCGGGTCGATCCTGGAGCGCTTGAGCCAAGTTGCGTCTTATTTTGTCGGGGCGAAGCTCGCCATGTTTGGACTCGGTTTCTTGTCGAAACACACGACGGAACGCGGCCTGCTGGTCGGGGTCGTCGCGGGGTTTGTGGGGCTCTATGCGATCGTTGCAGGCGTCCCGTTATTCGGTCTCGAGCCCGCCAATGTCGCCTGGCCTTGGTATGTGGTGATTGGGGGTGTGATCAATATCGCGGTGTCATGGACAGCGAGCATCCTGCTGGATGGGTTTCAGACCGATTGGCACGAGCAAACAGTGATCGGTCAAATCCGCCGTTTCAAAGAGCAGGGCTTGGCTGAAAAACAGGACGGTTGGTATTTGGTGCCCGGTCGGATCGACCAAATCGCCTGGTATTTGTTGGGATTCTTCGCTGTCATCATTCTATTTCTGGCCTGGTTTGGAACGCTTGGCGGATAAGCGCTCTGAACGTAAACTTTTCAATTTGCATTCGAATGCAAAAATGCTAGAGAACGCTCCATATTAAGGAGATAGCTATGGCTCGTTGGCTCAAAGAGGGGATTGATCCCGACATCAAACAAAAGGCCGATGCGCAAGTGCGCAAAACGGTTGAGGACATCCTGGAGGATATTGATGCGCGTGGCGACGCAGCGGTCCGCGATCTGTCCGAAAAGTTCGATAAGTGGAGCCCTGAAAGCTACCGGCTGTCGCGCGAGGAAATTGATGCTTGCTATGAAGAGCTAGACGAGCAAGCGATCAGCGATATCCGATTTGCCCAAGAGCAAGTTCGAAACTTCGCCCAGATCCAGAAAGATTCGTTGCGTGATGTTGAAGTTGAGACCCTTCCCGGGGTCACGCTCGGCCACAAGAATGTGCCGGTTAACTCGGTCGGTTGTTATATTCCAGGCGGCAAATATCCGCTTATCGCATCTGCGCATATGAGTGTCGTCACGGCGAAAGTTGCTGGCGTGCCGCGCATCATTGCGACGGCGCCGCCATTCGAAGGCCGGCCGCATCCAGCCATTGTCGTTGCCATGGATATGGCGGGCGCTGATGAGATATACTCGCTTGGCGGTGTGCAAGGCATTGGCGCCATGGCAATCGGGACTGAGACGATTGCACCCGTCGACATGATTGTTGGGCCTGGCAATGCCTTTGTCGCGGAAGCGAAGCGGCAATTGTTTGGCCGAGTCGGCATCGATTTGTTTGCGGGACCGACAGAGACGCTGATCATCGCTGACGAAACTGTCGACGAAGATTTCTGCGCCGCTGACCTGTTAGGGCAGGCAGAGCACGGCCCGACATCACCGGCAATCTTGCTCACCAATTCCGAAGGCCTCGCCGAGCGAACGATGGAAGCTGTCGAGCGTCAGTTGAAATGGCTGCCAACCGCTGATGTCGCGGGCGAAGCCTGGCGAGAATATGGACAAGTCATCGTCTGTGACTCTTACGAAGAAATGGTCGAAGTGGCCGACGAGATTGCGTCTGAGCATGTCCAGGTTATGACCGAAGACCCAGACTATTTCCTCGATAATATGACCAATTACGGTGCCTTGTTCCTGGGGCAGGAAACCAATGTTTCTTATGGCGATAAAGTCATCGGGACCAACCACACCCTGCCGACGATGAAGGCCGCCCGCTATACAGGTGGGCTTTGGGTTGGTAAGTTCATCAAGACCTGTACATTCCAACGCGCAACGCGGGAAGCATCTGTAATGGTTGGGGAATATTGCTCACGTCTTTGCGCTTTAGAAGGGTTTGCAGGTCACAAAGAACAGGCAGATATTCGTGTGAGACGCTATGGCCAACAACCCGAGCAAAAACAAACCGTCTGATTCCGATGACAATGTCATCCCGTTGATCAAAGGTCGGCGTGCGACGTCTTATGACGTCGCCCGACTGGCGGGTGTTTCGCAGTCGGCGGTGTCGCGGTGTTTTAAGCCGGGAGCGAGCATTTCTGGTAAGATGCGCGAACGGGTGATGAAAGCGGCGAAAGAGCTCGAATATCAGCCAAATGCGATTGCGCGCGGCCTGATCACTCAACGGTCTAATCTCGTCGCTGTGCTGGTTTCTGGACGGCTCAATCTTTATTATCCGGAAGTCTTGTTCAAGATCACCGAGCAGCTTTCCGCCGCTGGTCTGCGCGCCTTACTCTTCACCGTAGACAATGAAGAAGACACCGAAATGGTGATTGAGCAGGCTTGGCAATTCCAAGTCGATGGGGTGATTTCCGCCTCTCACATGTCGCAGGATCAATATAAGATTCTTGAGAAACGACAGATCCCTGTTGTGTTCTTCAATCGCTATTTTGCCGACCATCCGAATACGGTTGTATATTGCGACCCCGCCGAGCAGGTGAATGAGCTTGTCGAACAATTGCAAACGTTGGGGCACCGCACAGCTGCGATTGTCACAGGGCCATCAGAAAACATGGTTAGCCGCGAACGTATCAAGCTCGTAGAAGAAAGTTTGACCCGATCCGGCATTGAAATTGTTGCCCAGGCTCAAGGCGATTTTACCTATGAAAGCGGTGCGGCCGGACTCCAGGAGATCAAAGCTCAATCCAAACTGATGCCGAGTCTGGTGATTTGCATCAACGATATGATGGCCATGGGTTGCATGGATGAAGCGCAAGCCGTGCTCGGATTGTCTGTGCCGCGAGAACTCTCAATTATCGGATTTGACGGCATCGGGATGGGGCAGTTTGCGAGCTATGAATTGACGACAATTCGCCAGCCAATTGGCCGGATGGCGGAAGCGGCGGTGAAGATGATTACTGATCGCGTTGAGCGGCCTGATCAATCGCATGAAAAACGCGTCTTTGAAGGCGCGGTTATTCCCGGCGGATCTATTGCTCGCGCGCCCACATAAGCGTATGACTTCGAATGCATATTCGGAGTGAAACGCGATGGAAACGAGCCAGGATCGAATTCTAACCACCCATGTTGGAAGCTTGCCGAGATCAAAACAGGTGACTGATCTCGTGTTCGCGCACGAAGCGGGTGAAGCGGTCGATGAGCAGACCTTTGAATCCGTCATTTCTAGCGCTGTCGCAGACACCGTTGCACGCCAAAGACAATCATCCGTCGATGTTGTGAGCGATGGTGAGATGAGTAAAATCTCCTACGCCACCTATATCAAGGATCGCATCACTGGCTTTGACGGCGACAGTCCCCGTCGTGCGCCTGCAGACCTCGAAGCGTTTCCAGGCTTTCTTGAGCGGCAGGCCAAGGGCGGGGGCACGCCGACCTATCGGCGACCGAAATGCGTCGGTGAGATCAAAGTCAAAAGCATGGCGCCGCTGGAAGCTGACTTAAAACATTTCTCGGCGGCCCTTGATGGTGCGGGGCACAGCGATAGCTTTATGAATGCGGCGAGCCCGGGCGTAATTGCGTTGTTTCAACCAAATGAGCATTACGCCACCCAAGATGAGTATCTTGAAGCCTTGGCGGAAGCCATGCGACCGGAATACGAGGCGATTGTAGGGGCAGGGCATATCCTTCAACTCGACACGCCTGATCTCGGCCTCGGGCGACACATGATGTTCAAGGACAAGCCGCTTGAGGATTATCACCGGCTTGCGAGTCAGCATGTTGAAGTGCTCAACCATGCGCTGCGCAATGTGCCAGGTGATCGTGTTCGGATGCACATTTGCTGGGGCAATTATGAAGGGCCACACCATTGTGATGCGCCCATGGATGAAGTGCTGCCGGTGGCATTGAAAGCCAAACCGCAAGCTCTGTTATTTGAGAATGCCAATCCGCGACACGGGCATGAATGGACGGCCTTCGCCGATGCGGAGCAGCGCGGTGAGCTCAAAGATAAAATCCTCATCCCTGGTGTCATCGACTCGACCACCAATTTCATCGAGCATCCAGAATTGGTGGCGCAGCGCATAGAGCGGTTCGCGGGCATTGTTGGAAAAGAGCGCGTGATCGCGGGGACCGATTGCGGGTTCTCAACCTTTGCCGGCTTCGGTGCGGTGGATGAAGATATTGTCTATGCCAAACTGAAAACTCTGGCCGACGGAGCGGAGCTCGCATCGGGTCGGCTTTGGTCATGACGCTCAAAGCGGATCTTCGCGCGCAGAAACCGCTGATCGGAACTTTTCTGAAGACGCCGTCGGCCATGCTGTGTGAGGTGCTCGGGCGCAGTGATCTCGATCTGGTGTGCCTTGATGCTGAACATTCGCCATTTGATCGCCGCGATATCAATGATTGCGTCTTGGCGCTGAACCATATCGGCAAACCCAGCTTGGTTCGCATTCCGGCGAACCGTCCTGAGCACATCTTGAATGCGCTAGATTGCGGCGCAACCGGCGTCTTGGTGCCGCATGTAATCACGGGCGAGGATGCGCGGGCGGTCGCCGCCAATGGACATTTCGGCACCGGCCGCGGCTATGCTGGCTCAACGCGGGCAGCGGGATATGGTGCCCGCAAAATGGCGGAACACAAATCCAAAAGCGCTGAGGAAACCGTTGTGGTCGCGCAGATCGAAGACGCCGAGGCTTTGGAGCATCTAGACGAGATGTTCGCGGTTGAAGCGATCGACGCATTCTTCATCGGCAGAGCTGATCTCTCCATCTCATTAGGCGCGGATGGGCCGAACGATCCAGCCGTGATCGAGGCGGTCGAGATGATTTGCGAGAAAGGAAAGGATGCAGGCGTTACGATCGGCATGTTCACCGCTAATCTCGAGGAACTGCCCAAATGGCGTGCGGCTGGGGCGAGCCTGTTTCTCCTCGGCTCCGATCACGGATTCATGTTGTCTGGGGCAGCCGATTTGACCGCGAAAGTTCGCCAGCATTTCTAAATTTGGTAGAAATCCTCAGCCACCGTCCGGAACATCAAATCCCGCTCTTCAGGTGAGTAGACCTCACAGATTTTGAGATAGGCACCCATCGTTTCCTCATAGCTCGCATAAAGCTTATCGACGGGGAAATTCGATCCGAATGCGCATCGCTCCGGCCCGAATATTTCGATCGCGCGGTGAACGAATGGCGCGATACTGTCCTGCGACCAACCATGATCAAACATTCCGAAGCCTGAAATCTTACAGATCAGGTTGGGCAGATCCGCTAGGGTCTGAAGGCCTTGTTTCCATTCGCTTAAACTGTCTGGATCGAAGGCGCTGAGGGAGCCGCAATGACACAGCGCAACCTTTAGGTCTGGGACTTGCGAAAACAGCGAAGCCGCGGCGGACATGAGCGGCGGAGTCAGTTGAAGGTCAAATGACAATCCCTTGTCGGCAAGTATCCGCAGACCGCTCTTAAAACGGGGATCACTCAACAATCCTGATGTGCCTGTCTTGCGGTCTTCTTCGGCGCTGCGTCCGATGATTTGTCTGATGCCGCGCACGGCCTCGTGAGCGGCATGCGCCTCGAGATCTTGCGAGACCGAGTCTTGCGTTAGATCACAAAAAGCGATGATCGCGGACGGCAAACCGTGTTGGGTCGATTGCTCCTGCAGCCATGCGGTTTCGGTCAGGCTGTCATCGACGCCGACTTGAATATGGACGGATTTTTTGACCGGCAAGGCGCCGAGATCTGCCTTAAGGTCTTCAACATGGTAATTCTTCTGAATCGGCGCGGGGTCACCAAAGAACCGAACAACGCCGCGTTCCGCCAGCCAAGTATGTCGGCACGCGTCTAAATCCCAGAGGTGGTGGTGCGCATCGACGATATAGGGAAGATCATCCACGCTCATATCTCGCGGTAGCAATTTGTCGGCGCAGGGCGATGTCATCCCAAATGGTCACTTGCTGGCGCACGCGGCCGTTCATGACCCTGAATTGGGTGACGCCCAGAATGTAAATCGGCGCATTGCTTGGCGCGCCATACCGACCGGCGCCCTCATGGGTTCCGGTCGCCGTCCAGCGGACAGAGACGTCTCGAGCCTCTCCGAGATATGGAATCTCAGCGACGTGATCGATGGCGATTTTTAGGTCTGGAAACGCCTTCAATAGCTCGGCGCACCAAGTGGCGATCTGGTCTGGTCCGTACAGGGAAACGTCGCCCGGATATTGCGCGTCTGCTCTGAAGTCATAATGCGACTGCAGCGCGCTTTCATCTGCGCCGGACAGACTGGCGCGAAGGGCATCGACTGCGACCTGTGATGCCGGCGCGAGCGGCGCTTTCCACGCATCTCCGTTTAGGGTGGCGGCGCGATTGTCTTCGTGAAACTCAATCAAGCTGAAGCCATTAATCTTGTCGGTTTGGGCTTGCTCTTTGGCGACGCGATCGGGTTCAAATCCGAGCTGCATGACGGCTGCGAGATTGTCCCGCACCAACCATTCTTCGATCACTTTGTTTTCTTTGCAGAGGCATTCGGCGATGGTTTGAATCCGGATCTGGCGGCCGGTTACCGGGCCAAACTCGCTTGGGCCCTCATTGGTCATTTTCGAAGTGATCAGGTGAGAGGAGTAAAACGTGCCATCGCCTTCATCTGACCAGATGACATTGTCAGCGTCGAGACGGCGATCTGGGAACGCCTTGAGCGTTGCCCATGTATTATCAACGACGGTCTGCGCGCCGCTAATGTCGCCCGCCATCGTATGTATCGCGCAGTCTACACCATACCAATCGAGGCATTTTTCTACGGCGCGATCGTGCCAGATCCGTTCGGTGATACGGATGATATAGTGAGGAAAATCCACGAACTCTTCGTCGAAACCCGGAAGCTCCATGCGCCGCTCTGGGCCCGGCGCCATCATGTCGGCGATGTCGGTTGTTGCGACATGGGTGATTGGTTTGCTGCTCATTGTGGTCCTTATTGCGCCGTCCAACCGCCATCAACGATGAGCGAATGGCCGGTGATCATTTTACCGGCAGGCCCGCACAGGTATAGCACGGCTTGGGCGATATCGTCGGTGCTAGCGACCGTGCCGAGCGGGATCATTCGCTTGACGAAGGCAGAGAAATCTGGGTCATCTAGCATAGGTTTGGTCATCGGTGTCTCGACGAAAGTTGGGGCCACAGAATTGACCCGTATACCGCGCGCAGCGAGCTCTACCGCCATGGCCTTGGTCAGGCCTTCGATCGCATGTTTGGTCATGCAGTATACGGTTCGGTTGGGCGATCCAACATGTCCCATTTGGGAGCTGATATGCACAATCCGTCCGCCGTCCGGCATCGATTTGAGGACCGCTCTGGAGACTCGATAGGTGGTGCGGACGTTCAGATCGAGCATCAAGTCGAGGTCTTCGTCAGTCACGTTATCCATAGGTTTCGGGATATTGGTGCCGACATTATTGACCAGGATATCGATCCGGTCTTGATCATGCAGAAAGCGCAAAAGTTCATCAGACGCCGCGTCGCCGGCCCATGGCGTGCACCGATCCGGACAAGCGGCGACAAGCTCATCCAGCGCATCGGATGGACGGGCAATTGGAATGATCTCCGCACCGGCGACATGCAGCATTTCGCATATCGCGCGGCCGATGCCGCGGCTGGCGCCAGTGATGACAGCGCGCTTTCCGAGAAGGGCTTGAGTCATGTCCACGTAATCGTCGGCGCCTCATCGCCGCCGCGAACGGCAACCAAGCGCGCAGCCTGATCATTAGCGTTGGTGAGGCTGCGATGTACGCCGGCTGGGAAGGTGACCGTGTCGCCAGCGGTTAGGATGGTTTTGTCATCATCCATCGCGATGATCACTTTGCCAGAATGAACGAAATAGACGTCTGCACTATCGAGGCGATGTGCTGGGATAGTGGCGCCCGGCGAGATCTCGATTTCGCTAAGCGTGAAGCCATGCAGCCAGTCAATCGGTTTGGGTCCGATCAATTTCGTCTCGGCAATGCCAGATAGGCTATTGAAGGCGCCAAAATTGGTACTCGCACCAGATCGAATGACACAAGCTTCCAGCTCGGCATCAGAGAATACATCCAGCGCTGCAATCTGGCTTTCACTGGTGACCGGCATCGGTGATTTTCCAGCTGGAATGGTTTCGCCCTTATTGGTGTCGATCAGCATGCCGTCTTCGAGCAGGATCAAGCCATAATCTTTCGCCATATCGAATACTGTCGGCGCCCATAAAACGCGACCTGGGTCATCGCCGCCCAACACAGCCCAAAGGTAGCCTGTGTCTTCGCCAATATTCGTAAAGCCTCGGAACACATTGGTCGGAATTGAGATCATATCGCCTGGCGCGAGGCAGATTTGTGCGTCATCAGCATGCTCACCAAGGTCGAATCGCCATTGGCCAGCATGGACGTAAAAAACTTCGACCGTGTCATGACTATGTTGGGAATTTGTACAATGAGGCGGCTGCCTGGCGCCGCCAATATTGAAGCCGTGCGGTTCGGCAATGTGGACATGCTGATTGGGATTTTCCGAGACCCCAGGGCCAATGATGGTGAAGTTTTCCTTCTTGTCCGATCCCGGAGTTCTCGTGTCGATGAACGCGTCTAAACATGGCGCTAGATCAGCGTATCGGACGATCCGATCTTCTATTCCCTGGCGGGTGCGCGCGATGGTCTCTGACATGGCTCATCATCCTTTTCTGAGCTTATGCATACTCAAATTGCATTCGAAGTCAATTTGCGTTTTTGACCAGTTTTAAAGTGCAGTTTCCGCTCTTTGTTGTATGCGCCGCCGGGCGCTCTAATAGGGCAAGCAGGGCCTTCGAGACGAGATCAGGTTGCTCCAAGGTCGAGATATGGCCGCAGGCGTCAATCACTTGGAGTTCGGCGTGGTCGATGCAGTCGGCAATTTCGCGATGACGATCAACCGGGCAGACCGTGTCATCGGCGCCAGCTAATAACAGGGTCGGGCAATGAATTTGGTCTACCAGATCCAAATATGAGCGCCGAATGGTCAAAGCCATTGTCTGCCGACAAAACACGTCCTCTCCCAAGCCTACGCCCATATTTTCGAGGATGCGGAGCCGACCCTCGGTGCGATTAGCCGGGGCCAGGTATTGCGGCTTAAGCTCTTCGCGCAGCACGAGATCAAGCTCGCCTGCTGCGACCCGGCCGAGCTGTTTCTTTCTCGCAGGGCCTGCAGCGTCAGCTCTCGCCGTAGTATTCAGGAGCGCCAGATGGGTTATCCGTTCCGGCGCTTGGCGATAGAGTTCCAGCGCGACTATTCCGCCCATCGATAGCCCGATCGCTGCAAATCTCTTGGGCGCCGATTTCAGAACTTGTTCCGCCATGCGTTCAATCGAACAGGCCTGGGTTAGATCTGCGAATAAACAGGCAACCCCAGCGCGCGAGAGGGTTTGCATCTGGGGCGCGAACAAGCGCTCGTCGCACATGAACCCGGGCAGGAAAATCGCAGACTTTTCAGGCATTTCAACTCATCCATTCGCGTCCGTGGGAGATGGCGGAACAGGCTATAAGCGGCGCAATTGCGCGAGCCGTTCAAGCACGTCCAATCCTTGTTGCTTTAAATAGAAGGGCAGGTCGATAAACACCCAATTCTCGGCGAGTTTGTCACCGTCGCGGCGATACACATCTACCACCCGCATGTCGCTTGAGGTCGCGGCAGCAGGCAAGCCAAGGAATCCGCCTGCATTTCGATTGCTCAAGTTCGACCAGCCAAAGAAGCCGCCATAACTGCCTTCGGCAATTCGGGCCACGTGGCCATTATAGGTTTTGTCGACGAGATTTAGCCGGAAGGGAAACTGGTGTTGTTCTTGGTAGCGCTCAATTGTGAAACTCGCGCCGATGCCGCACGGTCCGTACCAGGTCATGTCATCATGCCATGTGCGCGCCAGCAGATCGGGCGAGCATTTTTCGGCGTTGAGGTGATTGATGGAATCCAAGTCCGCAATCATCCGGTTGATCAAATCAATGGTCGCTTCTGTCTCGGCCTCGTCCTGTTGTTCAATGAGCCGCCCATCATGGGTGCGCGGGCCGGGATAAACAAAGTAAGTTCCGGTCATCGGGGGCAGGGGATAGACGCCCGCTTCATGCATCAGGCCGATGAGGTCAAAAAACAAAGCGCTCTCGACAATTGTGTCATCGCGGACGCACATGAACTCGGCATAGCGCAGGTGCGCCAGTCGTCCGGTATGGGGAATGTTCAACCAATCTGAATCAAACAGGCCGACAAAATGCCCCATGCTGCAGGTCCAGACGGTTTGCCCATGATCGACATCGTTCAACCCGCCAAAAAACACGTCCTCGCGGCGCTGTAGGCCTGTAAACGCTGTGCGCAAAGGCAGCCAGAATTCCGAAACCACGGAGTCGATCCCTGATTTCTCATAGAATGGGTGCATGCTGCGCCACGCAAATTCGCGGCTCAGAGCGTCGCAGCCAAGCGCGAGCAATTGCTCATTGGGTGCCGAATCGAACGCTTTCATGTGCGCTTGAACAACCGATTTAGCCTGTTGAATTGTCGTCATCTCACCCTCGTTCTGGCTTAGGTTTAGCGAAATTGACTTCGAATGCAATCCTGTTATCCATCGGATTTCAAGTTGCGCTAATCCACTAAATTTGAGTGTATTCGTCGCGACGCCCAATGCATCAGGACACCAATTGAAATGCAAGCCGCCGAATTGAAAGCGATCGTTAAACCCTTCCGCGTTGCCGCAGAAACCGCTGATGCCTCCAGCCTTGAGCAAAGCCTATCGAAACTGATTTCGCCGGACGCCCTTATTCACATGTGCCACCCATTTGGCACGTTCACCAGCCCCGCAGCCTTTATGGGCGACTGCTACAAGCCGCTGCTCAGCGCGTTTGCAGATCTAGAGCGCCGCGACATGATCGTCATGGCGGGGACCACGCCCGAGGGCCACGACTGGGTCGGCATGATGGGCAACTATATGGGCACGTTTACCGCGCCATTTCTCGACATTCCGCCCACAGGCCACCTGGCGCACATGCGATACCATGAGTTCTTTCGAATTGAACACGGACAAGTCGTTGAGGTGCAAGCGATCTGGGATATTCCGGAGCTGATGATGCAAGCGCGCGCTTGGCCCATGGCGCCGCAATTAGGCGCGTTTCTCTGTACGCCGGCGCCGATGAGCGGTGATGGGCGATCAATCAGCGGCGATGGGAGCGAGGCCTATCAACATGTCGTCAATATGCTCGAGGATCTTTGTAAATATCCAGCGGACCCAGACCCTGCCGTGATGAATCTGGGCGCTTATTGGCATCCGCGCTTCAATTGGTATGGCCCCGCGGGTATCGGAACCGGGCGCGGTATTTCAGGTTTCCGCAATTGGCACCAGATTCCGTTTCTACGCGCGATGCCGGATCGCAAACTCGATGCAATGGGAGAATTGATGTCGCATTGGGTCGGGGAGGGCGATTATGTCTGCGAGACGGGATGGCCAAATATGCGTTTGACGCTCTCTGACGACGGTTGGATGGGGATCGCGCCTGCAAATAAGGAAGTGCTCCTCCGCAGCTTGGATTTCTGGCGCCTGAAAGATGGACTGATCCGCGAAAATTGGGTTCTTGTGGATCTGCTCGACCTCTACGCGCAAGTCGGGGTCGATGTCCTCGGCCGCATGCGCGAATTCAATAAGGCAAGGAATTTGTCAGCGGTTTCGGTTCCGTCGGGACTGCAATGAGGACCGGACAAAGACAACGGGCTTAATGATCGGTCGAGCTGTAGCAAACCGCTAACATCGTGATAAAAGCTTAATCGCCGGATGATCACGCAGGGCGCGACCGAATGCAAAGCGAATCGGGAAGGTAAATGGTGGTTCGGGGGAGACTTGAACTCCCGACCTCACGATTATGAGTTGAATGCCGGAATACGAACCAAGAAAAATAAACAATAAAAACACATGCTTCATCATTCTTGGCGATCACAGGGTGTCACGCGAAACCGCATAAAATCGTGGTTTGCGTTACACTTGCGTTACATGATCGAACCTCACGATAACTGGTTGTGGGTGTGATTAGTTTGGGATTTCGGTGATCTACATCGCGCGACTATGGGTGCCGAAGTCTGATGCCATGCCATCTTGCAAAGATGTCGATTGGCGGCAACGCGAGCAAAAGCATGGGTAATCGGACGGACTGTTCGCCAGTCGAGCTCCTGATAGGTTCGCAGCATTGGGCTGCGGACATGAAGGAGAATACCATGAACGTGTTTATTGGATTGGATGTCTCACTGCGGTCAGTGGCGATGTGCGTGCTTAGTGCCGAAGGTGAATTGATCGAAGAGACCAACCTGGATTGCGAGGTCAAGGCGATCTCCAATCATGTTCGGTCCAAAGGCTATTCAGTCGAGCGGATTGGTTTTGAAGCTGGCACGATGAGCCAGGCTTTGTTCCATGGTTTAACAGCGGAGGACTTTGACGTGGTCTGCATGGAATCCCGCCAAGTCTCAGCAGCTATGTCTGCTATGCGAGAGTGGATTCACCCGGTCATTGCAACACAGGCATTTAATCGCTCAGCTGGGGTGTCATAGTCCAGCGTTTTTCTTGGACGCTCATTCATCTGTCTTGCGACAGCGTTGAGTTTAGCCTGCGAGTGGACCGACAGGTCCGTGCCTTTCGGGAAATATTGGCGCAGCAGCCGGTTGGTGTTCTCGTTCGATCCGCGCTGCCAGGGACTTTTCGGATCACAGAAATAGACCTGGATGTCAGTCGCCAGCGTGAAGCGCTTATGATCCGAGAGTTCCTTGCCGCGGTCCCAGGTCAGCGACTTGTAGAGTTCTTTTGGCAGCTTCTTTGATTGTTTGATCAGCGCTGCGATGACCGTCTCGGTGTCGCGACTATCAACCTTGGCCAGCATCAGATAGCGCGTGTGGCGTTCGACCAGCGTGACGATGTGACTGCCCTTTGAGCCAGCGATGAGATCCCCTTCCCAGTGACCTGGCACGGCGCGATCTTCCACAGCGGCCGGACGCTCACGGATTGAGATCATGTCCTTGATCTGCCCGAGGCCCGACTGGCGCAGGCTGGAGGCACGCGGCCGTCGCATCGAGCGGGGAGACCGTAAATATGCAATCAGCTCTTTCTTCAACGCGCCGCGGGCCTGCACAAACAGGCTTCGATAGATGGTCTCATGTGACACGCGTTTCGCCTCGTCTTCCGGATGCTGCTTTTTCAGCCAGCCTGCGATCTGCTGCGGTGACCATTGCTGGCGAAGCTTGGCAGAGACTGTCCGGCAAAGCACTTTGTTGCAAGCCAGTTTGTTGAGCTTGGGGCGCTGCGCGCGTGTCCAGGCGGCTGTATCTGCTTTGGTCGCGCGATAGGCCCTGCGGCCGCCATTGCGCATCACCTCCCGGCTGATCGTTGATGGCGCTCGCCCCAGATGTTTGGCAATGCACCGATACGATTGATCCGCCCCAAGACCGCGGGAGATTTCTTCCCGCTCTGAAAGACTCAAGGCCAGGGGTCCCCGCTTGCGTGGCTCTGGTCGAAATCCGCCGGTGCGAGAAATCAGCGGATGGATCGAAGAGGAGTCCCGCTCAAAGCCGCGCCCGATCGAGGACATCGACTCCCCGCGTTGCCAGCGATCCCAAATTTCTGCCTTTTGAGCCTCAGTAAAATATATTCGACGACGTCGTTTCATCGCTCCACTCCAGTTTTGAAATCAAACTAAAGTGTTGCAACGACCTGTTGAGCGCGCCGAGCAAAAGGAGACATCAGTTCAGCATTCCCTTAGCGCATTACCGTTGAAGCGAAGTTGATTTTTGTTACAATTTCGAAATGAAGTGCTAGACTAGAATCTATCAATAATTGTGGTGGGGAAGGTGCCGAGGATGAGTGATCGGCCGAGCAGAAAAAATCGAAACCAAAAGTCAGTTCCGAAATTTGTCTATATCGGGTTTTGCTTTCTCACAGTTCTATCGGCGCTCGCGGGGCTGGCCATTATCGGATGGCATGCCGTCGATGGTCAGGTGTTACCTACATTCCTCGAGTGGACGTTCGCACTGACCATCACGGTGCTAGGACTAATTGGGTTTCAACTTATTCGCATTGCTAGCATTTGGGGCCAACTAGGGCCAGCGATTCAAAAGCGGGAGCAGCGCAGAAACAACCTTGAGGCTACTCTCGTTAGACGAGGGTTCAGCGAGATTTTTGTCTATCTCATTTCTTGCCAGATTGCCGTAGTTGCGATCGTCTTTGTCGCTGTAAATGAAGGGCGTATCGGCGAAATCGATTTCTCAATCGCCGCTAACAACGATCCAATCAACACCGTCCAAGTTCACATCCTGCTGGGGTTAATGCTCGCGTCGTACATTCCAGCAATAATTGGAGCACTCCTAATCGCCCGAGCAGAAACTCGTAGACGAAGAATCAAACTGTTTCGATCCGATGTTGTGTCGCCGCTAACCTTCGCGATTGCAACGATCAGCGTACTAGCTATCGGCACGTTGGCGTGGGCTGCTGGAGGCCGGCTGTTCAAGATCGAAGATAATTTTGGAGTGTTTGTTACTATGCTCGTGATTGCGGCGTTTCTGGCGGTGATCACGGCGCCCCTTGTCGCCAAGTCTCTCCGAGACCGGCGCGAAGCCACAGCTTTGATTGCCGCTGAGGCGAAGGTCGCGGGAGTTCCCACTATCTCACCCGCGGCTTGGTATAGCTGGCTAGATTCAATTCTCGTTCGGCTCGTCGCTCCGCTGTCGGGTGCAACTCAGCAGCGAATGCCACACTTGTTTGTCATTCTCATAATCGTGCCATTGAGTGCGATGGGATACGCGTTGCCCAGCCCATTTGGATTGGTGCCGCTCGCATTCGCGATTGTCCTCGCAATTTCATTGGGTCGGCGATGGGCCTGGGTTGAAGCCGATCGTGAAACGGCGTCTCGCCTGGAACGTCAGAACACGCGCGAAATTCATATCGGGTTCGATAACGATTTGAAGGATGAGGCGTTGCTCGGTTACGCGATGCTCTTCATTCTTGTCCCCCTGTGTTTGTTTCAGCTTCAGGGTGTGACAGGCGCATTTGAGTATAATCCTGATCTCGCTTCCGGTAACGCGTTTATTGATTGGTCGCGCTTCTTCGGGGCAGAACTCGCCAAAGCTGTGCCCTTCGTGGATTGGTGGGAAGTCTATAACATCGACATCGAGCGACCTTACGAACCTAGCGACAGTTCATCATTGGGAATGCACCTTACTTTTGCCTCTCGAGCGGTTGTCGATCTGGTTCTGCTCGCCGCCTTATTACAGGCATTCGGCATCTGGCAACGCAATCGCGCGCAACGCCGTCTTTATGCGATCGGTCACCTGAACGCATTTGACCCTTTCACCGAAAGAGAATTTTTCGAAGAAGGGATGCGATCCGATGGGAATGGAGGATTCGAGCCCAGAGCCACGTTCGTTCGCAAAGTGCAAGAGCACTACGATAGATCTCGATCGCATCACCCGCAGGCGCTGCCTTACAGCCAGCAGCGTCTGAGCGAACTCGTCCATTCACCCAACCGAGAATTGCAAGCGGGTGCAAAGTGGATGGTTGAGCGATTTAAAGTCCTAGCCGGAGAACCGGATGAACAGCTCAATCAGATCCAAGATCAGATTTCGATCGCTCAACTTGAACGGATCGCGGGGAGCACGGACCCGGCAGACCGTGGAAGTCTCATAGACATTAAGTCGAACCTCGAACGTGTAATTCAAAAGCTCCAAGAGCAGCCAAAACTGGTTCGAGAAGCTGAAATCGGTCGGCTAACTGAGATATTGAAGGATATTAAACGGATTCCTGAGCTGGCGTTTGCTTACACGCTGATCCTCGAATTGCTCGGCAAGCGACCGCAGGAGCTAGCAGCACTAGTGCTCTCAGCACATGTGGTCCAGGACAGTCACACGCCATTCTTGCCTAATGTATCCGAACGATTGAAAACCAGATTTCCAATCCGTTTGAACCTATTTGCGAGCCATGTCGAACTTAGGTTCCGGGCGTATGATGCGATGCTCTCTCAGAAGAATTTAGATGGCGTTCCGGCAATCACTCGAAACACTATTGAGGAGGTTTGCCGGTTGATGACGAACCCCGATCACGGAGACAAATCCGAGAAGGGGCGTGAGCGAGCGTTGAGAGTCCTGAGCTCCTGACGACTTAGCTCCACCGGTGAGCGAGCATAAGCAGATACAACTCAGCTTAACTTCCGTAGGCGTCCCGCCCGCTGGCCGTTCGTTTGCTTGAGCGCAAGACGCGCTAAGCCCTATCAGGCCCAATAAGAACCAAACGTGAACTTTTTTCGGCCCCAAGTCTTGTGCCTGTAGATCATCGTTCCTACCTCATGTTGTGGTGTCCGCGAGGGAAAGTGCTGATGGAAAGTAAGCCAAACCACGCCGAAGCAACTCAGACTGAGCCTGTTGGGCCAGCAGCACCCTGCTTTACGCCTAAACGCGCCATCCCCGCAAAGACTAGCCAAATTCTATTCATCAGAGCCGGAGGACGCTGCGAACGTGAAGGTTGCAATGTTCGCCTATTTGAACACCATCTCTCCAAGCAGCCTGGCACCTACGCGGACCGTGCGCACATTGTTGCATTCTCCGAAAAAGGCCCGCGCGGCGATGATCCCGCGCGTCCTATCGACATCAACGATGTTGATAATCTCATGGCGCTTTGCAAGCCATGCCATAAGGAAATCGATGATCATCCGGAACGCTTCAGTACAGCCGCTCTAAAAGCCATGAAGGAGAAACATGAGCGCCGCGTCGACGCCCTGCTCGATGCCGCGCCCGATCTTGGCTCTCACCTTATCTCGTTCACGGCGCCGATCAGAGGGTATCGGGTTGAAATTCCCCGTAACGATATGTTCGAAGCCATATTGCCGCGTCACCCTTACGATGGCCGCGAAACCAGCATCGATCTCACAGCGCTCACGGGTCTCGGTGAGGAAGAAGACCTTCATTCTGTTGGGCGTCGGTTGATCGATCAACGCCTCGATCACGCCTATCGCCCGGGCGGGCCTGTAGAAGTGGCTGGGCGTGTTTCGCTATTCGCCATTGGCCCAATTCCCTTGCTTGCCTATTTGGGATCACGCCTTGGCGACAAAGTCCCGGTCGACCTTTATCAGCGTCATCGTGACACCGAAGACTGGTCATGGAAGCAGCAAGTCACCGGCAATGCCGTCGCTTACAAAATGACCTGCCTGGAAGATCGCGGCGCAGAGGCGCCTGTTGCAATCCTTATGTCGCTAAGCGGCAAAATCGCGCGAGAAACCCTGCCTGACGACATTTCAACCGGCTCCACGCTCTACGAGATTGAGCTTGCTGATGCCTCGCCCACTCCCACTTTTTTGAGCTCCGCTGACGACCTCGCAGCGTTTCGCCGCTTCTGGCATGACGCTCAATCCGAAATCGCTGCAAAACATGGCGATAATAAACCGCTCGCGCTGATGCCGGCAGTGCCGGCACCGATTGCTGTCAGTCTTGGAAAAGACCGACTGCCAAAGGCGCGAGCTCCCCTTCATGTATACGATAATGACGTGGCCAAGGGCGGGTTCACGTTTCAATTGGAGATTAGTTAAATGACCCGCACGTCAGACCTAAATACCCTTCTCAACGCGCAGCGAATTGCGCAGGAAAGCCGCGAAATGTGCGAGCTTCGGGATCACCGGGAGAATGTCGAAGCGACTATTCGCTCGGCGTTTCCCGGAGCCAACCCCACGATCCGATATGGTGGCTCCAAAGCCAAAGGGACAATGATCAAGGAAAGCTACGATCTGGATATCATCGTGTACGCTCAACATGACGACAACACCTTGGGAAACAGCCTTCCAGAGATCTATAATAACACTGCTCGGGCATTGGCCGGAGACTATTACATCCAGCCCAAAACCGCCGCCTTACGACTATTCGCCAAAAATGATGGCCAGCGAGGTGACCGCCTTTACATCGATGTTGTCCCAGGCCGTTTCGTCGATGATACGCGCGGCGATGCTTATCTCCATCAGAATGATGGACAGAAATCTCGCTTAAAAACCAATTTGCAAGTCCATATCGACCACATCAAATATAGCGGCGTGGTCGATGCCTTGAAGCTTGGCAAGCTCATGCGCGTCCGACACGATCTCGATATCAAGCAGTTTGCGCTCGATTTGCTAATCATTGAGCTTCTCAAGGGTAAGCGGTTCACCAGTCTGGACGGTCAGTTCACGCATATTCTGGAGCGGCTGGTGAAAGGTGCCAACTTGCCAGCGATCGAGGATCCCGCAAACCCAAGCGGCAATGATCTTTCTCACTTGCTCAGTTCAACGGTCTTGTCGGAGCTCAGAACCGTCGCGTCGACCATGCTGAACCAATCTGAAAAATATGGCTGGGGTGCAGCATTCGGTGAGGCACAGTTAACCGGACCAGCGCGCGTCGCGGTCATTACAAGTGCTGCAGAGAATGTAGATGCGCCGACACAGCCATGGGCCCAGAGATAAACCGAGACGCTGGTGGGTCGCCAAACCGGAAATCTATGACGAGGTCCAAACGGCGCTCGCGGCTCAGCCCTTTCTGAGACTTCAAGAGCGCGGCGATCACTTATTCGCCAAAGGTCGTTTCGTCGTTCGCGACAAAGGCGTTGATTTAGACAGTTTCACCCTGCGGGTTCACTTTCCGCCAAACTATCCATCCGGTCTTCCCGTCGTGGTGCTGATGGGTGATCGCATCCCCACGTCGCCTGACCGACACGTGAACACCGATCGCTCAGCTTGCCTTTATGTCCCAGAGGAGTGGCTTGCGCGCCGACCGGACAATCGCTTCGAAACGTTCCTCACTATTCCGGTCCGAAACTTTCTCCTGGGTCAGCTATACTATGAGAAACATGGCAGGTTTCCGCCAACCGGCGAGCGCGCCCACTATGGAGCTGGCCTGGTCGAAGCGTACGCCGATGTCCTTGGGGTCAGCGCCAAGATCAGGCCGCTTTATTATTGGCTGAGGATCCTTGCGAGCGCGAGCACAAAAGGCCATTGGCTTTGTCCGTGCCGGTCTGGAAAGATTATCAGGCACTGCTGCCGCAAAAAGGTTTCTGCAAAACAGGGAGCGACGCCGGTCTGGCTTGCCAAACGCATGAAGCGGCAAATCGAGAGCGAACTCACCAGAACGAAACGCGGGAAGTTCCGCGATGATGTTTAGCGCAGAACGCAAAACAACAATATTGAAGTTCGTCGTTTGTAATGTCCGCTTCTAGGAATGACGAGCCCAACCTTGGCAAGGTCAAAGGGAAGGCGCAAATCATTGCACGTAAAGTATACTCGAACTGTGTGTCGTTACCAACTGAAGCGTAACGTATTGGTTCTTTGCTATTTATCGTATGTCGTCGTGGAGAGTTCGTAGCCGAGTTGTGAGGTTCGAGGTCGGTATGCGTTAGTGATTTATTTTTCTGCGCTCTTAACTTGCTATCGATGCGCTATCCACTGGTGCAACCTCTATTTGGGATGCCCGGGATGTGGGGGGTGGCACTAATATTGATGAAGGCAATTGAGAACCCGATTGGGCAATCTGGTTTGATCGTTCAAACCACGGTTTTATAGCGGGCTGATTTACATCTAATCAGTGGTCAATTAACAATCCAATATTGCGAGCAATGGACGAAAAGATGCCCAAAGCGACCTATCACCACGGCGATTTAAAATCCGCTATTCTCGATGCGGCGGAGGATGTCCTTTGTGATCGCTCTCTGGATGCAATCTCGATGCGAGAGCTCGCGAGGACCGCAGGTGTTTCTCCTGGTGCACCATACCACCATTTTGGCGATCGTGCGGGCCTTGTTGTTGCATTGTGTCAAAGGGGTTTTTTGAGATTAGAAGCATTGTTGTCTGCGGCGAACGAAAAAAATGGGTTGCTGGGAATGGTGCGTGCCTATCTGGAATTCGCCCAAACTCATTCGGCTTTGTATCAATTGATGTTTTCGGCTGAAGCAACCGAAGGAGATCGTAAGACGCTTTTGCATCCGTTCGCGGCGCCAGTATTTGAGTTGCTTGCACAAGACATCGAGCAGAAATCTAGCGGAAGCGCCCCTCGCGGTTCCAACATCGCTGCCGTGTCAGTTTGGTGTTTCATGCACGGAGCTGCCAGTTTGAGCATCGGGCCGGCACTAGAAGGCCGACTTCAAGATACACGGCTCGATCATTTTGCGTTCGACACTCTAAAAATTCTAACAGGCATAACTGAGTAGCATATATTACATTTCGAAAAAATAAATTAACTGTATAGTTGATTGATCGAATTGTTTTATTTTATCTAAACTAATTTTGACTTGGAGTGTTTTTGCTCGGAAGGGGGTGGGGTGAAATTCATCTTAGTTAGAAGCGATGGGCGCAGGATTACTGAAATGACCCTGTCTGAGGTGGACTTGGAGCGTCTGCATGACGCCGGGGTTTTGACAACCGATCCGGAAGATTATCAGGATATGAAAGATATTTTTCTCGACCGCATTGATTATGGGCGTATGTACAAAGCGGCGACTTTAGCGATCGAAAACCGAGAGCTATTAGCGTCGGCTCGGATGTTCGATAATTTTAGGGTGTTGTTGCGCCGTGCGCTGAATCTGGAAGGTAGTACGATAGTCGTGACACCGTTTGACGATCTAATGGAGTCTCCAGATCCGGTCTGAACCGATTGCTTCGTTCAATCAGCGAGATGCGTGAAAGCGCTTCATGTTTCGAGCTGGTGTGCGCGCTAGTCCACAAGTCTTCGAAGGGTCAATTTTGCGAGCAGTCCGCCAGTCTCTTGGTTTTCAAGTGAGAGTTGGCCGTTATTGCGTAATGCAATTGCGCGCGCGATCGTCAAACCTAAGCCGTATCCACCTGTTTTTCGGTTTCGCGACTCATCAAGGCGCCTGAACGGTTTAAACACGGCAGAAAGCTGATGCTCTGGAATACCCGGTCCTTGGTCACGTACCAGAACTTCAATTTTGTCGCCATCTAACTGCATGCTCAATTCAACAGATGAACCATACCGAATTCCATTGTCGATCAAATTCCGTAGCAGGCGCCGAAGCTCAACGGGGCGAGCTTCACTCAGCGCGTATTCGAGATTGCCCAGCGTAATAGGTCTGCCAGCGCGCGCTTCATCCTCGTAAACTGCGTTAAGGAGCGATGAAACCTCAAGTCTACGCGGCGTTTCCGCGCTTGCTCCACCTCGGGCAGCTTCCAGAAGGGAGGAGCTCATGTGCTCCATGTCGTCGATCGTCTGAAGAATTTCGTTCTGAAGCGCAGGATCTGCGATAAATTCAGCACGTATTCTCAGCGATGTTAACGGTGTAAGCAGATCATGTGAGACGGAGTTGAGGATTTCATTTTGCTCTTTTAGTGTTTGGCTGGTTGAACGGGAGAAGCGATTGAACGTCTCGATCACATGCGTCGCGCGCCCTCGACTATGCACAGGTAAAACCACTGTGCTCTGATGCATATCGAGCGCCTTCAGTCCGGTATCAAGTGCATGTAAAGTTCGAGCAGAAGGCTTAGACACAAAATAGCTGGAGATGATCATCGTTAGACCGATGCCCAGGATCCAGGCGAACGGCCAAGGACTGTAACTTCCGCGAACGAGTTGAACGCTTCTCGCATTCAGCCAAAGATTGTTTTTTTCTTGCCCTAACAAAATTGAGAGTTCGACTTGGCCGGGTGGCTGAAGTGCGATTCCAGCCATCGGGTGTGTGTCTCGAATTTCGACCCTCTCAGCCAAATTCCCGCCCCGCAAACCTCCTTCCACGGAAGTTGCACCGTCAATTCTTGACAGCTGTAAAGAGCCCGGAAGCGCAGCCATCCCAAACGCGACCGTGTTTGAGTTGATGGGCGTACTATCTACACGAATACTTGCGGTATACCCTAGGCGGCTGAGCCGCCGAGATAGACGTTCAAACACCATCGAGTCAAAATCGTCCTCGGAAACGCTAGGCGAATCCGACAACCTTAGCTCGAGTCCAACCCTCGATAATGCGGAAACCAGCCGATCGAGCGCCTCTCGGTCAGCTGGTGCATTGTCCAGCTGCTGCAAGATTTGCGGAAGCTTAAGGTTGAGGTCTACGCCCCCAACGAATGACGTTTGCGATGTTTGAGAGTGCCATACAGCGATCGCGCTTGCCGACATCAGAACCAAGGTGATAACGGAGACAATGATTGATTCGATTGGTATCGCTAGATGACTTGGTTTTAGCCTCATGGTGTGTTTTTCACTTCAACCAGCATCATGTAACCTTCCCCCCATATCGTTTTGATGATCTCGATATCATCTGCGTTGTTGCCGAGTTTGCGCCTAAGTCGGCTCACATGAGTGTCGATATTGCGATCTTCCGTTTGATGATCTGCGTCACCATAGATTTCTCGGATAAGATCAAAGCGTGACAAGATTTGTTGCGTATTCCGCAAGAACGCGAGCAACAATCGGCCTTCAATCGTGCTCAACGAGGTCACGATCCCGTTACGGTCGGTGAGCTCTTTGCGCCCACTATCATAAATCCAAGTTGCGAACCAATATCGACTGACGTGTGGGCTCGGCTTGGAAAATGGATTGGCCTCAGACCTTTTGAGCAATGCGCGCACTCGCGCTAGGAGTTCGCGAGGGCTAAATGGCTTCGTGACATAGTCATCTGCGCCAACTTCAAGCCCTACAATTCTGTCAATCTCTTCGCTTTTGGCAGAGAGAAATATAATCGGAATTTCCGAGGTGCGTCGTAGGTCTCGACAAAGGTCTAGGCCGGATTGTCCAGGCATCATAATGTCAAGAATTGCCAAATTGATGAAAGAACGTCTTAGCCATTTCCTGGCTTCTTCCGCATTCTCCGCGGCAGACACCCTGAATCCGTTTTCGCGAAAGTAGCGTGTCAGTGGAGCGCGAATTTCTTCGCTATCGTCAATGACGAGAATATGGGGTTGGTTTGCCTTCAAAATTGGGTATCCGGACTTTGTCAATTTCAACGAACGAAGGCTGCCACAATGAACAGTTTTGCCTCAGGGGTGAAACTCCGAAACATGAAATCAAGTGTCGATTCTTGTCGAGCCTCCGACTTTGACACACTTTGACATACATTTCGAAACTTCTGAAATGATCTAGCGCGCTTCAGCTGCGCTTATCCGCCCAAAGCAAATTTGAGCGGAAGGCGTGAACGCTGAATGAAAAAATCCATAGATTGCCGAGCCCGTCAGGACAGCCTCACTGCGCTGCCCCCGCAAGTGGCGGATGAACGAGAAAAAACCGTTCGGATCCCTTGCCGAACCGGAATCGTGAGCGCCGACGTGATTGATGAGCAGTTGCCTTGTCAACCACGGGCGTGGATTAGCTCTAACCGAGCGCACGGATTGTGCGTTTTGGCATTATTGCTAACGGTTCATCAGGCGCAGCTGGCCAGCTCCGAAGAAATCTCAACCAAGCGAACAACGCCAATAGATACAGCATCAGCGGATGAAAATGCCGGCGGCAATGTAACAATCACCGAGGATGGGGCGATTGAACTAGAAGATGCTGAAGGTGTGTCGGCGATCACCGTAAACAGTGACCATGATGTTCGAAATGACGGCGATATCATTCTCGACGAGAATGACAATATCGTCGCGATCGAGGTTGAAGCAAACCGCACATCAGACGTCACAAACAATGGACGCATTTCCATTCTTGAAGAATACACTCGGGAAGACGAAGATGATGATGGCGACCTGGATGGTCCACTTGCGATTGGAAGCGGTCGCGTAGGTCTTTTACTGAACGCGGGCGGGCGCCACCTGGGAGACATCACGACGGGCGTTGGGTCAACTATTGCTATCGAAGGAAACGACTCCGCTGCGATATCGCTACGATCTGATCTGGTAGGCGATCTGACGCTCGATGGAAACATCTCAGTTGTTGGTGAAAATGCACTCGGCGTCGATGTTCGGGAACAAATTTACGGTAACGTACTCCTGAGCGGCTCAATCAACGTTCGCGGAGAGGGGGCGTCTGCGGCGAGTTTCTCAGGATCCGTTTCAGGTGGCCTCACGATTGAGAGCAGCTTGAGTTCTACGGGGTTCACGTCGACAAGCGTGTCCAACTATATTGCACCAACCAGCATTGATGAAAGCACCGAGCCGGTTTCAGACAGAATCGATGCGGAAGATCTGAATGACGGTGGTCCAACTCTGGCCATTGGCGGCAGCCTTGGCCAGGGCCTCTTGATCAATGGAGCTTATGACAACTTTCGCTCAGAATCTGATGAGGAAGACGAAACCAAGGATACAATTGAAGATTTTGACGAGAATCGCGCAACAGGCTCAGTCGTCTCCACGGGCTCAGCTCCGGCAATTTTTATTAGTCCAGACTGGGGTAACACGAATGCTGAACATCTGGTTCTTGGCCGAGTGCGCGAGTACGTGCGTGATACGACTGATGATGACGAGGATGAAGACTTTACAGAGCAATTGGCGACGTTTGACTACGATTACGGTTTTATCAACCGAGGTCGCGTCGCGGTGAACGGCTTAAATGTTGGCTACGACGCCACGGCCGTCAAAGTATCTGGTTCCTCCGATGGCCAGTACGAGACTCGCGTGGAAGGCGGGATCTACAACAAAGGGGCAATACAAGCGTCGGCCTTCTTGGCGGACGCCGTTGCGATTGACCTGAACACCGGTGCCATTGTTCCTCGATTTGTTAACGCAGGTTCGATCGAGGCACAGACGAGTACCAGCTTCGATGATACTGCTATAGGAATCTCGATTGCGCCTGGAGCACAATTGGAAACGATCGAGAATTCGGGGGCAATTTCAGTTACTACGACGGGTGAAGCCGGGAGCGCGATCGCGATCCTGGACGAAAGCGGAACCCTCAGCTCACTAGTGAATACCAATCGCATAGCTGCCGGGTTAAGGGATGATGGCACCGTGGTCGAAAATACAGGGCGGGCGATCGCCATTGACCTGAGGGCGCATGGTGCGTCGCAAGGTGTCATGATTGAACAGAAGCGTAATACACCGACCGAAGACAAGAATGGTGACGATGTTGTCGATGCCAGGGATGAGGCAACGCCTCAAATCATCGGCGATATCTTATTGGGGCGCGGCGATGACGTGTTCACGTCAACAGCCGGATCGATCTCGGGTAACGTGGATTTTGGCGCGGGCGAAAATATATTTACGCTTCAACAGAGCACATTGAATGGTGATGTCCGCTTCGGTGTTGGCGAAAATACGCTTTCGCTCAACGCTGCAAAACTAAATGGTGATCTCGAATTCTACAGCGGCATTGCAAATCTCCGCCTCACAAATGGTTCTGAGTTATCTGGAAAACTCAGCAGTTCGTCCACGCAACTCGCAGTTCTTGTTGAGAATTCTGACCTAAACCTATCCGCGGATACAAACGCAGTCGTCGACAGCTTCGAGATGAACGGTCAATCTCGCCTGCAACTCACGATCTCGGAACAAACCCTGAGCGACGCAGCCATCCTGACTGCTCGTCAAACAGCCAAACTTGGGCCCGACGTTAGAGTCAAAGTTGTTTTCGAAGACCTACAAGCTGATGCATTTCAGAAGGTGATCCTATCCGCGGCTCAGCTCGAATTCTCTGGGAACTTAGACGAAACGATACTGCAAGATACACCATACATCTACCTTGTGGGTTTGGATCAGATCAGCGAACAGACGGAGAAGCTGATTTTGAGTTATCGCCTGAAGACGCCTTCGGAGATGAGTCTAGGCGCCAATCAAACCGAGGCATTCGATGCCGTCATAGCCTCATTTGTTGCAGACGATGACCTCGGTGCGGCGTTGACCAAAATCACCGATGCACAACAATTCACAAGGACGTTCGAGAGCTTAACTCCCCACGCCACGGATGGAGTGAGCCGTGTGTTAGCGTCGCACACCTTATCGGGCAAAGATGCCATCAAACAGTCTATTCAACGTCGCGATAGCCAAGATCAAATCGGTTGGCGACCTTGGGTGGGGGAGTATCTCACGAGCATGCAAGTTGATCCGCAGCCCGATGCGCCGGGATACGATGGCGAGGGCGTTGGATTCGTTTTCGGACTTGATCGCCGATTGGGCGGTCTAGACACATTCGGGATAATTGGGTCTTTTTCTAGCGGAGACTACACCGCTAAGTCACGAAGTCTCAGTCCGATAATGTACTCCACACTAGGTGCGGGCCTCTACCTACAGGAGGCCGTCGGTGCGGTCGATGTTACATTGGTTGGGCAGGCGTACAAAAATGACTTTAACAGCCATCGAACCATTAAACTCAATGAGCTGGCTTACGATGTCGAAGGGGCCTGGTCTGGACTCAGTCAATCGGTGAACCTGGACGTTTCGTCAGCGATGCAATTTGCATCGACGTTTGTGATACCATCATTGGGTGTGGATTACTTTCGCCTCGATCAAGACGGATACAATGAAACCGGTTATGAAACGCTGACTTACCAAATAAGTTCGGCTGTCACAGAACAGGTTTCAGCTGTTGCGGATCTCAGGGTTGGGACACAATGGGAAGTTTCGCGCAACGCGTTCGTAATTCCTGAAGCTCGACTGGGATATCGAACGGTTCTGGACTACACAAACTATGGCGCTGAGGCTTTGTTGAACGACAGCCTTGATCCCTTCGAGGTAAACGCCTTCGAAACCTACTCCGATGCTGTAATTTTCGGTCTGGGCCTGAATACGCAATCCGAACTTCTGGAGGTTAACATCGGTTACAACTTGGAAGCTTCCGAAGAGAGCACCATACACCGTGGGAGCGTTTCTCTCAGAATTCGCTTTTAGTCCGCAAAACCGTCTGCTCTCAAATGAAGAACACTACAACGCAAGCTGAACTCGAGAACGACGCTAGTTCTCAATTATTGGCGAGCGTAGAATTGCGAGTATGAAGGACCGACCTAATGTCGCCTCTGCAGCATAGTTTTCTATCATCATTCGTCCGTAGGCTGCCCGGCCGTAAGCGAAGCAAACCGCCGGCCGACGCTCTAAACGTTTACATGATGCTCAAATAGAAAAGCCTGGCGCTCTCATCTCCGAATCCAAAGTCGGTAATAAGCGCAACAATGTTGGGCCGGTCCCCCGGTGAGTATTGTCGCTACCATTACCAGAGCGCGATAACCGATCGCATGCGTGCAGGGACAACCATTTAAAAGACCGTGCGCCAATGCCGTTTGTATGAAGATGAGCGTGTATCGAACAGCGGTGATAGCATCAAACACCACGCGTATCGCGAGGTTCACCAACCGAAAAAGCTAACAGTGTTAAAGCCATGAAAAATACGACAAGAGAGACCCCTAATACAAAATTGTAGCCGAGCAGGTCGGCGATCACTCCGCCAGCAAGCGGACCAATCGTAGCAGCCACATTCTCTGCCGTTGCGGAGAGCGCTATGCGCATAGGTAAATCTCTACGCTCGCCGAACTCTAAAACAATTGTCTGCGATCCCATCAAGTAGCCGGCTTGAGCGCTGCCAAACCCAAAGAAAGCAAGAAATATGAACGGAACTGACGAGGTAAAGATCAATAGTAAGGTTGCCGAAATCCAGGTTAGTACCGCGAGAACGAGTATCAGTCGGAAACCTGTTCGATCCCCGAGATATCCCCAAACCAAATTTGAAACAGTTCCGGCACCAAGATAGGCGAGCGAGAGCAAACCCAATGTCGCGCCGTCAATCGTGATTTTCTCGCCAACATAAAGAATATAAAAAGGAGCTGCCATTCTACCCATGGCCGCAAAAAATTGAACCAGCAAAAACCAACCAAAGCTTGGATTTTCGGAGACGAGTGAGGGAAATTCTCTTAGGCGATCGGTAAATCGCATAGGTGGGCGCAGCTGCGGCGATTTTGGTTCAACAATCATAAAATGCAAGACCATCAAACCGAGGCTCGTCAACACAAATGCGCACAGAAAAGTCGTCGCATAACCGTTGCCCAGAGCATTTTGAGCGATGAAGACTTTGCCAGAAAAGTAGGCGAGAGCCGCCGCGACAAGACCCCCGGTCGCGTTTCGCCAGGCTTGCAATCGCCCTCGCTGACGGATTGGAATGACCTTCGATAAGAGGAGTTGAAAAACGACGCGTTGCGCGCTCATGAATACGCCGAAGAAGAACAGAAATCCCAACAGTGCGGCTACTTGAATATTTCCAACCACGAACCAACCGGTTAAGGCTATGCCCAGCACCGACAATCGACTGAGTATACCTAGAAGCATGGCGGCCGGCATCACCTTATCGCGATGCTCAACGCGATTACCGGTGATGATTGGGGAAACAATGCCGCCCACTTGCTGCAGCGCCAGTCCCAAGCCGACGATGGCGTTGGATCCTGAAATCAAAAATAGATATGCGGGTAGAAATGTTGGGGTGTTGACGAGTCGGAACCCCGTCATGCCTAGCATGCCATGAAAAAAATTCGCCGCGTAGTTGCGCTTTAGATTTGCACGAACAATTTCATTGAATTCGGTTTCATCTCTATCCGCGGCCGGGTTTCTGTGCCCGCTTTCTTCGTCGTTCATGAATACTACTTGCGGGCCGGAATGATGACGTTCATGGATTCATATCCCTTTACGAACGAAGAATGGACCCTCTTCGGTTCGTCCACGACGACGATCTCTGAAAATCGTTTGAAGATTTCTTCCCACGCAATTCTAAGCTGTAGTTCAGCCAGCCTGTTACCGACACAGCGATGAATTCCAAATCCGAAAGACATATGCTGCCGCGGGTTCGGCCGCGCGATATTGTAAAGATTTGGTTGTTCGATGACATCTTCATCTCGATTGCCAGAAACATACCACATCACCACCGATTCGCCTTTCGCGATTTTTTTGCCTCCAAGCTCCACGTCTCGAGTAGCTCGCCTCTTCATATGGGCGAGAGGGGTTTGCCAGCGGATCGTTTCTGAAACCATTGCTGGCAAAAGACCCGGATCGGCTTTCAGCTTGGAATACTGATCGGGGTTCTCATGCAAAGCGAGAACCGACCCGGTCAGCGTATTGCGTGTGGTGTCATTTCCTCCAACCGTGAGCAAGATGACGTTCCCGAAATACTCCAATGGCTGCATGTGACGTGTGGCGGGGTTGTGGGCCAGCATGGAGACCAAATCGCCAGTCGGGTCTGAGTTAACACGGCGATTCCATAGTTCAGTGAAATATGCGTGAAACTCTCCAAAAATGCCAAGCTTTTCTTCTCGAGTCTCGACGATGCGACCGGGGCCGGGAATTGCCGTGACTACATCGGACCAATGCGTCAAAAGCCGACGATCGTCTTGATCCATCCCAAACAAGGTCGCCAATGTCATCGCGGTTAGTTCCATCGAAACCTTGTCAACCCAGTCGAATTTCTCGCCGATGGGTAAGCTATCTAGAATTTTGCCAACGCGTTCTCGGATCAGTGGCGCCATTTCCCGCAGGTTTGTCGGAGAAACTGCCGGGCTGACTGACTTACGTTGCTGACCGTGTTTTGGTGGGTCCATCGATATAAACATTTGCAAGGCTTGCATTTCTTCCTGTTGTCCGGGTGAGACATTTGGGATCAGAGAAATACGCGGTTCGGATGAGAACGTTTCATGATCAGTGTCTACGCTCATTATGTCGTGCCATTTAGTTACCGACCAGTACGGGCCAAACATGCTGTTTTCCGTATAATGGATAGGATCTTCGCGGCGGAGACGTTCGAAAACCGGCAACATTGTATTGTGCTCAAATCGAACAGGATCCGCCGGATCTAACTGATCAAGTGGAAGCGTGGAAGCGTCCAGATCCGAGCCTAGATTGTTAGTAGTGGTGCCAGGCATATTCCAAATATCCTTCCGTATCGGCGATAAACTTTTCGTTTCGGCGGCGTGCACAAAAACTTGGCGCTACCGGGCCGAGCAATGTAGTGGTGATCGGTGTATGCAATATAATTAGAGCTTATTGAAACTCATGACAATAACAAATTCGAATAAGAAACGACGTAGAAGGTCTCCGGCAGAAGCTCGTCAGATTGCTTTGCAGGAAGCTCGCACATTACTGTTGGAATCTGGCCCAGAGGCGATAACGCTGAAAGCAGTCGCGGGTAAACTCGATATGGCGCATGGCACCATCGCGCACCATTTTGGTTCCGCTGCTGGTCTACAAGCGGCGCTTGCAGAAGCAATGACGAGGGACCTGGTGACGACAGTAGAGCAAGCGATTTTAGAACTCCGTGAAGGCACAGTCGAAAGAAGAAGTATTATTGACTTGGTGTTCGACGGATTTGACGAAGACGGTGCAGGTCGATTGATTGCTTGGCTTGCCTCCAGCGGGCACCGAGAGTTGTTGACGCCATTGTGCGAAACCGTGGCCGAGCTTGTCTCTGTCCTACAATCACATGGGGACTCGCAATATAAACGCGAACAAGCAGCCCTGACCGTCCTGCTAGTTTTACTTCCTGCGCTCGGCGATTCGCTCCTGGGGACAAAGCTGCACCTCGCTCTTTCTTTAGATCGAAACGCTTATCGAAACCTAGTTACGGATCAGCTCAATATCCATCGAAGTTGATCTTTGAACTCGAGCTGGATCGCCATTTTTGAAGACTGCGCTCACCGAGACGCCCCCAGTTCAACTTGAACCGCTCAGGTTTGCGGATGTCCATCTGCGATAAAGGCTGATATCGAGTAGGATATCACCGGTGCTCCAATAAACCCGAGGACCAGATTATTGATCTCGGGGGGGGCTTATTTTGTGTCGGGGGAATGAACTCTCAATATTAGAGACTGGCTTGCCATGCCCAGTAACTCGCCTCGTTGATTGTACAGATTAGCGGAGCCATGCACTAAGCCTGCATTGATTGTAAGAATGTTGATCTCGACCATTACCCATTCTGTTGGCTCCGTATTAGTCAGTCGAAGAGTTATGTCTAAGCTGTTTCCGCCGGCATTAATCCCTAGCGCGTTCCCCACACCGGCTGGTATTAGGTCCGCTAGCACCGCCAAAAATGGAACCGTTATCTTGTCGAGGTTCTTAGGGCGTACCCAAAGTAAGAGCATTCCTAACGGGTCGCTCTGACTTACACGATCGCTTCCGTACGTTCCGCGGGCAACGCGCACCTCTAATCCGCTGTGAATACTGGTGGACCCTTTCCTCCAGTGCTGCCCCAAGGGGCAATCTTCTGGCAACGGAGTCAATGGCATTTTTTGCCATTGTGCCGGAAACTCATCTGGTCGCGTTCCCATTGCTGCGGCTACTCGAAACACGGTGCCACGATTGACAAAGCCTTCAACGCTCGTTTGTTCGATGAAGCGACCCGATTTGTGAGTGTTTACTTCGAGTGCGAGGGTTTGGGGAGGGCGGGCAAAGTTCAAAAAATGCGCGCTCGCCCAAATAACAGGAGCGCGAGTTGTCTTTTCTAACGCAAACAATGATGCGCCAAGACCAACCCCACCGAACATAAATCTTTTTTCCGGTGTTCCGACGCATAGCTCGGGGGTTATTTGCAGCTTGTATTGGGACCGTGATACCTGTTGCGGCTCAATCAACGTAGTCAATCCGAGTGTGCTTTGATTGGCTGGCAAAAGATCGATCACGTTCTACGGTTAGGTTAAGTGAATTTTTGACGGAACTAGTGGTGACGTCTCCACAGCAACTAATCAATGATTAGTTGCGAGTCAATGCAGGGTGCCGCACGAGGATACTCAAACAAACGCAAAGGTGCTGTCATCTAATACGCAAAGCGCTCTAGCAATTCGCGTATTGGGAAATTCTCGATTGTTGGGGCGGTTTAAAGGTGAAGTGCTTAGATTAGGTGGTCCCGGTTCGGCGTTTCTTGCCAGCCTCCATGAAATGCTTCGCCCAGCTATAACACTGGCTCAGGGCAATCGCCGTGCACCGAAATAGCTCTGCAATCGAGTGTTCCCCGTGCATGCCTTCCAGGTCAATACGGATCTCCTCTTCGGCTGAATATTTGTGCCGGGTGCGGCGCTTCACCATTTCAGTGTGCTGCTCGTCACTTTCGGTTTTCTCGCTCATCGTCACTCCTTGGTTCTGTCACGATGAGCCAACAACCTTCTTAAGCAAAACAAATAAAATGTCTCACGGTCGCTGAACCGCAAAAAAATCAATTGAGTTCGCAAGTCCGGTTTAAATCAGTCTTTCTATTCACTTTTGGAGAGACGCCCACGCTGTGCGCACGTTGAGACTGAGTACGCAACCAATCTGCACATTAATTAGTTGGCGACCCATCGAGGTGCTGGAGCGGCTTAGGTATTGAGGACTGTCGTTCTTTATTACCAACTTTATGATTTGCCGGTTTTGTTCGAAGACTCGGTCGCCAAAGCGTCTGCAAGTTTTCGCAAAAGTCTAACTAGCTCAGATATGTCTCGCTTGCTCCATGACTTAGCGATGTCTGCTGCAATGCGTTCTCGGGCGGCATCAATGCGATCAGTCATCGCTTTGCCTTTTGGAGTGACAATGGAACGATGAAAGCGACGGTCGTCTGCGGCGACCTTCCGAGTAATCAAGCCTAGCTTTTCGAGCTTAGCTACCTGGCGACTGACGGTCGTATGATCGCGACCTACTCTATCTGCTAGGTCACCCACACCAATCGGGCCAAACCGCTCCACAAGAATAAGAAGAGCGAAAAGCGCTCGATCAAGGGAGATGCCTGCTTCGCGAATGGTTGCTTCGTCGCGTTGAGGCCGGTTCATGACCCCCACAATTTCAAGCAAAGCGCTGTGTAACTCTCGAAGTTGTGCCGAGGTAGGTGCATTATGCACATTTTTTGTTGACGCCATGTTGCCTCCAAACTAGCGTGCGCAGAAAGCACATAAAGAGTTGAATAAGAAAGAGGAAAATTCAACACGTGTGTCGATATGCGGAGTGAGCGTCGCCTGCTTCGCTCTGGTAGTTGCTCCAGCTCGCAGCACCTTTCATGCCCATTCACCGAGATATCGGGAGCGCCTTCTTGGCATCTGAAACGCAACGCGACGTTGCAGGCATGTCGATCCAGACGATTGTTTTGGTGGCGTCTTCGCGGTCGTGGGTCAAACAACTACGATAGAACGAAGGATACTTTTCTATGGATGGAACAGCGTTTTGGTTTGCCGCAATCATAGCAAGCCTGCTGGTTGGCATCGGTAAGGGCGGCATGCCGGTAGCAGGGATGATGGGTGTGCCTATCTTGGCTCTTGTTATCGATCCTTTCGCTGCAGCAGGACTGCTTTTGCCCGTCTATATTGTGTCAGATGTTTTTGGAGTTTACGCTTATCGACACGAATTTAACAAACGAGTGCTCTTAATCATTGTTCCCGGAATGATGATTGGTTTGGGGTGGGCTTGGGCGTTCGCAAGCGTGGTTCCTGAGAATGCAGTCACGGCCATTGTCGGTCTGATTGGAGCGGTGTTCGCCTTAAATAGTCTACTACGTTCAAACCATATTGTCGCGGAAAAGCCTGCCCGCGTATGGCCCGGCCTGTTCTGGGGGTCGCTCACTGGTTTTACGAGTTTCTTGATACACTCCGGCGCACCCCCATACCAGGTTTACACGCTGCCCTTGAAAATGCCGAAAGCGGTTTTTATGGGAACCACAACTATTGCATTTGCGATTGGGAACGCAGCAAAAATCCTTCCGTACTACTATCTGGGTCAGCTGAGTCCGACGAACCTTCAAGTTGCCGCGGTGTTGGTAGTTCCGGCTGTGATCGCTGTGTTTGCTGGCGTGCGATTGGTGAGTATCGTTCCAGAAGAAATATTCTACAAGATTGTGACTTGGGCTTTGTTGTTGGTGTCGCTCAAACTGCTCTGGGATGGTGTTGCCCCTGCGAGCCAACTTCATTTTTGATCGCTGCTAAGGGCAAGCCGGATAGCGAAGTTCGGGGCGATACCAAGAGCGGAAAAGTAATCCAAGAAAGTAAAATCAAAGACGCGCAGTGCTTTGGAAGCGTCTGGGGAACACATATTTAAGTTGGTGTGCCGGCGCGACGATGCGTTTACTCGGTATGAGTGCATCAAGGCAACCGAGGCTGTCAGGTGAAGCTCAGTTGCCCTAATGATTCAGGGTAAGGTTCTCTGGTTTGTTCGCTCTAGCGTTGCGGGATGATCGGCAGTTGCAAATAAGAGTTGTGCTGACCGCCCATGATGATGCTGTTCTTTTTGCCGATTTTGTACGGCGCTTTGTTGTAAAAACCTGGTGCGTAGGCCCCGATATCCAGCCGAATTCGATGTCCTGCTTTGAATACATGACTTATCGGCCAAACCTCCAACTCGATTTCATAAATCTCGCCTGGGGTCATGCTTAGTTCTTCATCATGGCTGTGGAATGGGCGGAAATCTCTCGTCAACTCTGGATCAAGTTTACGGTGAGAGACTTTGAGCCATCCATCCGCCAATTGGTCCACGCTTTCATCGGGTGCCAAATCTTTAAGGTGGGCGACCACGTCCATGTCGTCGGTTTCAGAGCTGACCCAAAGTTTCAAAACAACCGGACCAGTCACTTCTGTATCGACGTCTAGCGGAGGCGTAGAGAAGCTCAGGGTTGGAAGTCCCATATACATATTGCGTGCGTACGCTTCCGGTCCAACTTCATAAGATATGATTGCCTGCTCTTGAGATGGGTCGTTAGTCAGACTGCCGTCATTGAGAGAGTTCGTTACTGCACCTGCGCTCGCACCGTGGAGGTAGAATTTTGTCCACTGTGTATCAGGGAGTGGCCAATCATGTTCATACCTAAACTCGCCGCCATCGCGGCCCCCGCGAACCCACACTTTGACGGGAGGCTCGTCCATAATGCCAGTATCTATGTCCTTGAGCCAATAGTCGTACCACCGCAACTGTTCAAGCAATCCTTCGTCGCTGAAAAAAGCACAAGTATGTGACCCATATTTCGTGTAGTCTGGATAAACCGCTTGATCGTGGTTGTCGTGAATTCGAAGTTTGATGTTCTCTTTCCCGAGTTCT
Organism: Hyphomonas sp. ske169; assembly: GCF_056850855.1. Classification (NCBI taxonomy): domain Bacteria; kingdom Pseudomonadati; phylum Pseudomonadota; class Alphaproteobacteria; order Hyphomonadales; family Hyphomonadaceae; genus Hyphomonas; species Hyphomonas sp. ske169. The sequence continues at coordinate 2,924,377 of NZ_CP096146.1, forward strand.
CGCATGCGCAAGAATGGTTCAATGTTTCCGCGCCCATGTACGGTGTTTACTCCCCAACTCTCAGTCATGAGAACCGGGATGTCGATTTGGGCTAAGTCCGGGGTTTTTGACTGCCAGAATTCGTTGATCAGGGGATTGGTTAGACTGTCGTAGAAAGGGTTATTCGACAATCCTTCCAAGTTGTACTCTGGATCGCCTGCTAAAAGCTGGCTTGCGGAAATAATTTCGTAATAGAAGCCAAGCGCAGCGAGATACATCCCACCCCGATAAACCTGGCCGCGGTAGATATCGGCATCGCCGTCCCAGCTTAGCATGGTCGTTAGGTGTGGCGGTCGCAAGCTGGCAACTTTCCAAGATGCTATGGAATAATAACCGACGCCGCCGCCAACAGAGGACCTTCCATTACTCCATGTCTGTTGCGCAGCCCATTCAATAACATCGTAAGCATCCTCGGCTTCTTGCAAGGACAATAACTCAAAATGGCCTTCAGATTTTCCAATGCCGCGTACGTCTAGGCGTACAATGACGTAGCCGCGTGGTACAAAGAATGATGCCATGGGCATTTCTCTTGAATCATAGTCCGGCACCGGCTTTGGGAACATTTCGTCGATGTCTTTTAGATATGGAGAATGTGCCAACAAGACTGGAAACTTGCCCGGCGAATTGGGTCTGTATATGTCAGCATAGAGTGTTGTACCGTCTCGGACTTGGATAGGCACATCTTTATCTACGACGATTTCGTGCTCAACCGGCGATACAGAGTAGTCAGTTTTGCTGTCCTGCTCGGTGGGTTTAGAGTGGCGCATCTATGATCTCCTTAGAATGTTATCATGTTTTCAAGTCGACGAAGTTGAGGTCGCGAAGGAAAATTCGCGGTGCCTTGCGGGGGGGGGGGGGGGTCACCTTGAGGCTGTTGGGCTTTGTGCCGCAGCTTCAGTCAGGGATTTGATTTGGATTTCAGACAGTTTTAGGCGTGTGAAATCGATGAGCTGTTCGAGTTGATCAACTGTCCGGGCGCTGGCAATTGGGGAAGTAATGCCGGGTTGACTCGCAAGCCATGCAAGCGCGATTGTCGCCAATGAAGCGCCAGTCTCTGTTGCAATAGCATCCATCGCGGCGAGGACGTTCTTACCGTTTTCCGTATATCGCTTTGTCATTCTGCCGCGCATCCATTTGTCAAAATCACCCGGTGTGCGGTACTTCCCAGTCAGGTATCCCGATGCCAGGCTGAAATAAGGCAGCATTGAAATTCCATGTTCGACACAGAACTGTTGATAGGTTGGATCGAAGTCATCCTGTTCCAATAGGTTCATTTGGTTCTGCAATACGGAGAACTTTGTCGCGCTCGTTCTTGCAGCTGCGTCCAACGCCATTTTGAATCGTGGGAGAGTTATGTTCGAAATGCCTAGCGCGTGGGCTTTGCCTGCGAAGACAGTCGTGTTCATGCTTTCAACGATTTGATCAATTGGCACATCAGTGTTGTCCGCATGTGCGTAGTAGAGGTCGACATGGTTGGTTTGGAGGCGGTTTAGGGACTCCTCAATCGTCGAGGACACTGTAGAAAGTTCGTATAGCTCGTCGCCGGGATTGAGTTTGCCCGTCTTTGTATGGATTTTCATTTCGTCACGCACACCGCGGCTTGTTAACCACTGCCCAATGAACGTTTCAGATTCGCCACCGCTGTGTCCGGGCATGGCCTTAGTATAAGCATCGGCGGTATCGATCATTCGGCCACCTGCCTCATAAAAAGCGTCGAGGACGGCAAAACCCTCATCGCCTTTCGCGGTCCATCCAAAAACATTACCGCCAAGAACGAGCGGCAGGCCATCTATCGGTGTGTTCATTTTTTCACTTTCCTAGTGAAACCTCTGTGGCTTGTTGCGTCGTTCATGGTGGCGAGGCCTGGCGACACGTGATTGCCCGATCTGAATCGGATCGCATCAGTGTCACATCGCTTTCTCGAGCATCTTTAGCGCCTAGTCGCGGGACATTGCGTGTATTATGCATGCATAATTTTGCCGTCAAGATGCTCAGCTAGATTATTTGCGTAATACACATAGTTCGCTGGCAGACTCGCCTGGACCACATCTGCGCAGTGGCGTCAGAAAGTCGGCTCTGGAACCGTTCGTACGACTCAGGTTTGACTGAAGAAGTCCAACAATACGGAGACCATGGCGTGCGGATCTTCTTCAGCTGGATAGTGTCCAACGCCGGGAACAACACGGCCGGTTAAGTCGTTCGTATACGGTTTTAGAGACTGCTCTTGCCCTGCGCCCATTCCGTACTCGCCACCAACTGCTAGCACGGGCATGGGAAATGGGTTCGCTTTGCTTTCTGCGGTAAGTTGAATATTGCGGTCAAGCGCTCGATAGTAGTCGAAGCTCGCACGTAAATGATCTGCTGATCGGTAGGCGCGCGCGTAAATTTCGAGGTCGTCATCGCTAATCGCATCCGGCAGATGCGCCTTGTTCTCGAATTGAAACCGCAGGAACTCCGTTTCTTTGCCTTGGACTAGTATCTCGTTCAAAGACTGCACTCGATTAAACGCAAAATGCCAGGCACGCTCTATGAACGGAGCCGGGAGAAACATCGGCGGTCCATCTACCAAACCGGGAATAATTGCTTCACAAAGAACAACAGCCGCAACGGATTCTGCGTGCCTCGCCGCTATGCTGTGAGCTATCCAAGCGCCGACGTCATGCCCCACCAGGTTGAATTTTCTGTATCCAAATTCGGATTGAATGAAATTCACCAATTCGTCGGCGATTGTGCCGACGTCATAGTCGCCAGGTGCTGCGTCAGACCCACCGAAACCCCGCGGGTCAACTGCAATTACTGTGTACTCGCTTGCAAGTGCATTTAACGTTCTGCGCCAAGCATACCAAGTTTGGGGCCATCCAGGGAGAAGCACTAGGGGCTCTCCTTGGCCGCCAAAAACTGCGTGCAGCTGTTTTCCTGGCTCCCCAAATCGTTCGCTTCGAAATCGTGGGTCGAGTCCCGCGGCTTGCAGATCCTCCGAGCTCCACTTGTGGGCTGGGCGGCCCGCCGTAGTGGGCATCGCTTGCCCTGACTTTGTCTTTTGTTGGTTGGTCATCGGATTTAGATTCCTGTGTGAAAAAGCTGTGCTACATCTTTGTGATCAACTTGCGAGATAGCCATGTTCTGGCTGTTGGCTGACGGCCTCAAATTGAGCGAGCAGCGGCGCGGTTTTCGGCTTTCTACTGGATGTCTTTACGGGATATCCAAGCCGGTCAGTGTGCGCCTACGGGGAGGGCGCCAATTTAGGCAACTCCCTCGTTGAAATTTCGCGAGCTTCTTCTTCTTCTATTCCAAACGCAGTTAGGATTAACTCCACCGCATCTGAACCCGCTTTGCGCCAAGTTTGATGTCCGTCAATGACGAGTAACATAGAGGCAAGGGTCGTTCCTGCCAGGAGCGCGACGGCCGATTCCACGCTCGCTGCTCCGAGGTTATATCTGCCGGATTGAACTCCACGACGAATATACTGCGTAGGTGCGTCAGTCAGGATGCCTCTCAGCGGTTCGGCGTTCAAGGCAAACCTCATCATGAACCTGCCCCAGTAAGGGTCGTCATGGCTCCTTCGGATGAACATTCGCGCACCATTTGAAAGTAGGTGGGCGGGATCGTCTATACCTTCGACGCTCGCAAGTGTGCGCGCGTACATGTCGCTTGAAACATCAGCGACCACTTGATCGAAGAGACCATCAATATGATCGACGTGGCTATAGATTGTGCCGCGCGCGACTCCAGCTTTTTGAGCCAATTCGCTCACGTTGATGTCTGTTGCGCCCTTTGTCGCGAAAATTTCGATCGCGGCGTCATGGATTCGGTGTGTGACGGCTGTCTTTCTCAAAATAAACCTCTTGCAATTGACGCGCTTGATCATAATTGAACACTATTGTGCAAAAGTCAACAGGAGTGTAATTCTGTCAGCACGAGCACGGTCATTGAGGTCAACAGATAGCCTCCAAGGGTACCAGCGAGATGGAAGCCAAAAGCAGCACGAGCATTCAGTGCAGTCGAATTGGGCGGCGAAATCACGCAGCCCATGAGCGGAAGGGCCTGGTCTCGAAAACATCAATCAGAATCAGGAACAGTAGTACATGAAACTCCCCAGCAAGGATCAGGCCGTCAGGTCCGACACTCGGCAGCTTATCTCTTACGGTTTGATCGCGATCCCGTTAGCCGCGATTGGGTTGCCCTTTGCCGTCTTTATGCCCAAATTTTACGCGGTTGATTTAAAGTTAGGGCTCGATGTCACTGGCGCGCTGTTCATGATCGCAAGACTTTGGGACATGATCACAGACCCGATCATGGGCGTATTGATTGATCGTTTCCCATCTAGATTTGGTCGCGTTACTCATTGGATGGTGCTCAGTCTTCCGATACTCATGGTGTCTGGGTATTTCCTCTACATGCCTCCGCGCGATGGCGTAAGCAGCTGGTATCTACTGGGCTGGATTTTGGTTCTCTACGCCGGCTTCACGATGTTGCAGACACCGCATCAGGCTTGGGTAACCACCCTCGCTCAGAGCTACGATGATCGCTCTAGGTACTTCATGTGGCGTGAGGTTTTTGGATCTATTTCGCTCCTCTCGCTGCTGGCGTTGCCGGCCATACTTGAGAACGCAATGGCCTTGGATATATTCGGTCAAACGCAGATAATGGGTTTGGTGCTGCTGGTCTCATTGCCAATCTGTACCGCTTGGGCCATTTGGCGAGTGCCCGATGCGTCAATAGCACCTCAAAAGGATCCAGCATTGACGGCTAATGCATGGTCGGTCGTCAAGCAGATCGCAAAAAACGAAGCGCTAATCCGTGTTGTAATTATTGAGATTTGCATCGGATTGGCAATTGCTAGCACCGGGGCAACTTATCTGTTCGCGGCGGAGTGGGGTTTTGGAGTTGAGAACGGGGCTAGCGCCATGTTGATGCTATTTTTTCTATCGGGTCTGTTGTCCATGCCGTTGTGGATGAAGCTTTCGGAGGTCACCGACAAGCATCGTACGCTGACCTGGTTATGCATTCTCGCATTTGTCGCGCACGTTTCCTACATCCCGCTTTCATGGGTCGGTGGCTATGCGGCCCTCGCAGTTGCAGTAGTTGTCAGCGGAGTAGGGTTTGGCGCACCCGCCGCGCTCGCCCGTTCGATGATCGCCGACATCGTTGAGCAGGATCTCCTCCAAACGCACAGAGACCGAAGCGGTGTATTTTTCGCTCTAATGACAAGCGCCTTCAAAACGGGCCAGAGCTTTGCCATCGGTGTTCCATTCGTCTTGCTTGGACTCATCGCAGGATTTGATCCAGCTGGCGAAAACGGACCCGCCGAAATCCGTAACCTGATGATAGTATTCGCAGGCCTTCCTGCCTTAGCCTACTTGGTGGCCGCCATGGTGAGCAGAAAATACCCGCTTACTCGTAGTTATATGGCGAGTCTCAAGCAGGCGTCTGAACCGAATTACAAAGGTTAAATGGAATGTTCTAATCATACACGCGCGGCACCCTCACAATCGGGATAATTCTCGACGCTCTGATTGTAATTCGGCGCTCCTTCCAAGATGCAGTCGGCGGATTAGTGCCGTGGCCGGGGTGGCACCGAGTGCGGTGGCGATGGTCAGCGCCACAACATTAGTGGACCTCCTGTCTAATCGGCGCCGAACAGGCGGCGCGGGACTGCTATCTCGGCCGATTGTGTCCTAAACGTACATCAGACAGAGGCTGATTATCTCGTTCACTACTTCCTGGCGGGAATCAACGGGATCAAAAGATAGGAGCGTCGTCCTTCACCGAAATAGATCGTATTCGTACTACCGTTCTTGTATCGCGCATGCTTGAAGAATCCGCCCGGACTCGAGTCGATGTCCAGCCACAAACGGTGTCCCTTCTTGAACACATGGCTGATCGGCCAGATCTCGATCTCGACCTCATAAATTTCGCCCGGAACCATTTTCAACTCTTCGTCGTGGGTGTGGAATGGGCGAAATTTGCGTGTAAGTTCATGGTCCAGCTTTCGGCGAGACACTTTCAGCCAACCATCAGCAAGATTGTCGACAGACCCATCAGGCGCGATATCTCTGACATGAGCGACGATATCCATGTCGGTGGTTTCAGAGCTGACCCAAAGCTTCAACGCGATAGGTCCAGATACCTCTTGGTCGTTCTCCATCGGCGAGGTCGAAAAACTTGCAGTCGGCAATCCCATTCCCAGTGTACGAGCATAGGCAAATGGCCCCGCAGTAAAAGTGACAGAATCCGCATCTCCGGATGCGTCCAGCGACAGGCTGCCATCATTGACGGACTGGTCGTGAACACCCGCCACGGCGTTGCTCAAATAGAGTTTAGTCCATTGCGTCGACGGTAGTGGCCAATCTTCTTCAAACCGAAACACTCCACTGTCCGGGCCGCTTCTAACCCAGAGCTTCACCGGCGGCTCGTCCATTACACCCGTGTCGATTCCCTTCAACCAGTAATCGTACCAACGTAGCTGCTCAAGAAGGCCTTCTTCGCTGAAGAACGCGCACGTGTGGTCGCCGTATTGCTGGCAACCGCCGGGGTACATCATCTTGTTATGATTATCGTGAACGCGCAACTTTATGTTTTGTTTCCCCATTTCGCGCATCCGGTAGTACGCTTCTATATTCCCGCGACCGTGAATCGTGTTCACACCCCAGCTTTCAGTCATTAGAACTGGTATATCGATTTTGCTAAGATCTGGAATCCGGCCTTCCCAAATCGCGTCACTGACCAATGAATTTTGAAGAGTTTCGGCGATAAAGTTTCGGGTGAATCCATCTCGGTTGTACAGCGGATCATCATGGAGCAATTGTAAAGCCGCGACATTCTCATAGTACTCGCCGAGTTGCTGAAAATAAATGCCACCCCGGTAAGATAGGCCTCGATAAATATCGGCGTCTCCGTCCCAACTGAGCATCGTTGTTAAGTGCGGCGGACGAAGGGCTGCAACTAGCCACGAGGCTATCGAATAGTACCCCACACCACCGCCAATTGACGTCTTGCCGGTGCTCCATGGTTGCTGAGCAGACCACTCGATTGTGTCATACGCATCTTCAGCACCGAGACGAGTGAAAATCCCAAACTGACCCTCGGACCGCCCGACCCCTCGAGGATCCACTCGGACAATCGCATAGCCGCGAGGTACGAAGTATGAGACCATCGGCATCTCGCGGGAGGGATAACCGGGAACTGGCTTCGGAAAGACTTCGTCGATGTCTTTTTGGTACGGTGCATGGGCGACGAGAACCGGGAACTTGCCGCTAGCATCGGGTCTGTAAACATCAGCATAAAGAGTTGTTCCATCGCGCGTTACGATGGGGATGTTCTTTTCGACGATGACTTCATACTGAGGTTGCGAAACTTGATCGATCGCTGATGCCGGGGAAGAATTATCGGCGTTCGGAATGTCCGGGGCGGTTTGCGCTCTGACGGTATGCCCCAGAGCAGCAATCGAAATGGTCAAGATGCTTGAGACGAAGAGTGATCTTACTGACATAATATAGTTCCTTGATGCCATGATGAGCGGTTGAAGCGCGGGCCTAATCCATTTCGCGGGCCTAGGATGCCGATAGCGATCCCACTCTTCCGAGTGTTAGATTGAACCTGCGTCTCAGCCTCCGGGAGGATTAATTATGTGTATTATGCAGTTATTTATTGCTTTGACCCCTTCGTCAATTGGGACGTCAAGTTTTCTCGTCGCATGAGCAGCTGATTACTCCGATGAGCGATAGCGCAAATCGTCAAAAAACATCCGCCGTTTCCACCCGCAGCGCATAGGGACCGCTGCCAGTGATCGATCGTTTGGCATCTGCTCAGCAGCGTCATATTTCTTCAAGTGAGTGACGTCAGAGTACTCAGCTTCTTTAATCTTCTGACTGGAACGCGCGGGTTCACCTTGACCACAATCTAATCAATGATTAAAAAAACTGATCGTTGATTAAATGAGAGCGAGTTATGAATAAACCTAACTGTGTAATTACCGGCGCAACGGGGGGGGTCGGTGCTGAACTCGCTAAGATTGCTGCGCAGCGCGGCTATAATCTAGTGTTACATGGCCGCAAGCAAGATGAGCTCGAAGGCCTGAAATCGAAACTGGCAAATGATTTCCCGGACATTCAGGTGAAATTAGTTGCAGGTGATCTTGGCACATCGAACGGCGCTCAGAACGTTGCTCAGCAAATATTAGACTTGGATATCGCGATTGATATTTTGTTCAACAACGCTGGCGTACTTCTTGATCGCGTGCTGGCTTCTCCAGATGGCGTCGAAATTCATACGCAAGTCAATCTGATTGCGCCATTTGTATTAATGCACCTATTGACGGCCCCAGTGTCTCAAGCCGGAGGAGCAATCATTAATGTGTCATCCAGCTCAATGTTTCGAGCGCGGGATCTATCATTAGACGAACTAGAGAATCCAAAAAGTTTCAGCCAGCTTGCAGGGCCATACGCAAGGTCTAAGTTGGCTTTGTCAGTTGTCACTTATGAGTTGGCTGATCGATTTGGCGAAAAAGGGGTATCAGTGTTAAGCGCTAGTCCCGGAGCCAGCAAAACGGGAATGACCTCGAGTCGTGGGCTGCCCTGGTTTGTTCGTTTATTGGGGCCGCTTTTTTTCGGTTCTGCAAATCAAGGAGCAGCAAAGCTGTTCGCGGCGTACGATTCTAGTCGCAAGGACTCTCAACCCGGAGCGTTCTACGATGGGGAAATGACAAAGGATCTGCCAAAACTGGGGCGCATAAACGGGATTGGCACAGCTTTGATTGAGTTCTGCAGGTCGAAATCGGGTTTATGAGAAAATCGCAGAATCTGCGGAGTCCTCAGGTTAACTTTCTCAACCTGGCGTGCGTTCAAGCCTATTCCAACGCAAAACAGAGTATCGCCTTCAACGCTGCTCGAGATGTCGCGCAGGTCATCGGTTTCGGCTGTTGAAAGCTCGATCCGGATTTAGCGGCGCCATAGGCGATATCGTTTAGTGAGTTTTTTTATCCGCATTCGATCCCAGATGAGACTCACGAGAGGCGATAGAGATCGCTTCGTTTGCTTGCCATTCGCGAGTTGCACAAGTCGTCGGCGGGCAATCGCTGATGTTGCCACGCCAGCTAGGGTTTTATTCTTCCACGATACGCTCGGAAGTTTGATATTTGTTGATCGACCCGCGCGCCACTCGTTTGGAAGATCAGGGACCCGGGTGAAGGCCTTGGCGATTCCCAAAACGCTCACGCCAAAACCAGCTTTATCCATCTGCAATGCATCAATCGCCGTTTTTCTCCGAAAAATGCCGCCGGTAACCATGATCGGCATGTTCGCAACCTGAGCGATCTGTCGGGCAAAATCGACAAAAAAGGCCTCCCGAAGAGATGTGGTCGAATCCGCGCGTCGCCCGTACATGGCAGGACTTTCGTATGATCCACCCGAGAGTTCCAATAGATCAACGCCTAGATTGTTTAGCTTTTTTGCAACATTCATTGCATCGTCTAGCTCGAAGCCACCTTTCTGAAAATCCGAAGAGTTGAGTTTTACCGAAACACAAAAATCCGGCGATACGACTTCTCGAACGGCCGACACGATCTCCAATAAAAAACGCGCCCGGTTTTCCGGAGAGCCACCCCATCGATCCGACCGTTGATTTGTCAGCGGAGACAAGAATTGACTTGTCAGATATCCATGGGCTGCATGAATTTGAACTCCGGTGAAACCCGCTTGTTCAGCGAGCCGCGCCGCTTTGGAAAATCGATCGATGACCTCCAATATTTCGGATTCGCTGAGCGCCCGAGGCGGGGCGATCAAGTTTGAGTATTTGCCGATCGATACCGGCACTGCCGAAGGCGCAACCGCTTCCTCGCCCATAGCGGCATACATTTGCCTCCCCGGATGATTTATTTGCATCCAAAGTTGCGTGTCATTTGTTGTGCCAGCCTTCGCCCAACGCCGAAACGGTTCTAGATCCGTCCCTTGTTCTAGGACGACCGCTCCGGGCCCGGTTAGCGCCGACGGCGAGATCATGACGTTTCCAGTTAGAACAAGGCCCGCACCTCCCTCAGCCCAACGCGCATACAACCGTTCCAAGCGCCCATCAGGCAGTTGACCAATGGTTGCGAGGTTTTCCTCCATGGCTGCCTTGCACAGGCGATTCTTCAAGGTCACCCCATTTGGGAGGTTGAGTGGTGTGAACAAAACTTGCTCAGAATTCATTTTGCATTTTCCTCAATTTTCTTTGACGAACCTGTGCTGGTCATAATTGGGTCCGCCCCTGTGATCGGGCGTCGTCGACGCTGAATCCCCCTGCGCCGCGAGCAACCAGATTGGTCAGCCTGCCACCGATGGTGAAATTTTCGGAAGCATAACCAATCGTATTTGATCATCGCTTCACCCTATATCTAATCATTGATTAAATAGTGTCTAATCATTGATGAACTACTGGTCAACTTTTGCGAGCTAGGGGCGAAAAGACGCGGAGCGCGAACGACCATCATAACGATTTGAGACTTGCTATTCTGGATGCGGCAAAAGGTGCTCTTAGTGATCGTTCATTGGACGGAACCTAGACGGGGATGGGGGTGTCGATAGATTTCTAACGTCCGCGATTTAGGAGCCAGCAGCGCTATCGCTGCTGAAATGAGCTGGGCCAAATACAGCTTCTGGCCTCCAGTTTGCGTGTATTGTTGTATGGATACGGCGAAAAACTCAAAGTCAATTACTCAACTTTCGCTATCGCGGCGGGGAGATCGAGGGAATGATCGGCTGCTATTTGGGCGTCCGAAGAAGGCTTTTCGCACCTCTGAAAACCAAGAAGAACTCCGCTTCAAACCTTCACAAATTTTCGGATTTGTTCGGTGGCGTGGTGATCAATTTGGCACCCAAACATGGCGCGTTGTTGTCGCTCAAGCGGGTTGGCCAGGAGAGCAATTAACGCGCATTCCGGGCGTACATCCGGGCGCCCATCTGTTGCTCCATGCCTTCGGAAAAACGAGAGCAAAACGTGCGCTTCGCGTGGTTGATATGCTCTCCGAAGCGCACGTTATGCACGAGATTGCGCCGGCCTATTGGCGGCATGTGCACCTGCAAATCTCTAAGAATAAAGAGCCCGAGCCTTACGAACCTGAAGTGTTCGACGCGCTTGTTCGGGCGAGGTCCATCTCATGACCTGGATCTGTCATTTGCGAGCAGGAGAAAGGGTAGGGACAAAGAGCGGAGTAACGCAAGATAAAAGCAACTGTGTCCGACAGACACAGATTGCCAATGGGGGTGGGGCTTTGACGCGAGTCATATCGTTCAACCATGCGAGTCGCTCAAATCTCTCGATCGCCCGTCACCACTGTAAATACGCGCGAGTCGGATTTAGGGGCGCATTGGTGCACAATTGGCACTATCTTGTCCAAACTCTCAATACTGATGGGCGATTGCTCAGCGCTACATGGTGCATGCCATGAGCGGAGATAGCGACTTCGACTTCCAGCCAAAGCTCGGACACATCCGGTCAGAAGGCAGTTTCAAATCAAAGGGCATGAAGGCTTACCTGAAGGGCGCGCGTAAGCGTTCAAACAACACTGGGGGTGGTGGCCGATCCACCGCGTTTGCAGGAGCGCGCCGCGTGATGATCAAGGCTCGCGTCCATCGCTTGTCCGGGAGCGGGGTGGGATCGCAGCGAGCCCACATTTCGTATTTAGAAAGAGACGGTGCAGGTAAGGACAAAGAACCCGCAGAATTTTACAATGATGTGAGCGAGGGAATCGATGGCCAAGAATGGCTCAAGGAGCATGCTGATGAGCGTCACCATTTCAGGTTTATTATCTCACCTGAAGATGGCGAAAAACTTCAAGAACTAAAGCCCTTAATTCGGGACCTGGCTTCTCAGATGGAAATCGATCTTGAAACCAAGCTCGATTGGATTGCGGTCGATCACTTTAACACTGAGCATCCACACACGCATATTGTGATGAGCGGGAAGCGCGATGATGGGAAAGATCTCGTCATCTCGAAAGATTATCTCTCGCATGAAATGCGAGAACGCGGCAGCGCGCTTCTTACCCGCAAACTTGGCTTGCAAACCGAGCCTGAACTTGCTGCCAAACTCGAGCGAGAAACCGCTCTCAGAAAAGTCACGCGGATGGACCGCATCTTGATGCGGGAGATGGATCGCAATGGCGGGGTTAATTTAGACAACCTAAGACGCAATCGTCCGCACTATAAGAAGCGATTACACACGCTTAGAAGCATGGGGCTTGCGCGCCACCAATCTAGCGGGGTCTGGAGCGTGGATGATCAGCTCGATGTCGCCCTCAATGCTCTGGAGAATTCCGACACGATAGCCGTACGAATTGAGCGCGCTGTTCGAAGGGCCGGACTGGATAGAATCAGCGCCCACGAACAGGGGCCATTCAAGTATGGTAACGCCGTTCATGGGCGCCTTCTAAAAATCGGCTACGATGATGAGCTCATGGATCGACGATACGCCATCGTCGATGGATTAGATGGACGCGTGCATCACTTCGATCTTGGAACCAGTTACCCAAAGGATCTAAATCCAGGTGATATGCTCGAGATCAAACCACGGTCTCCCGGTGCGCTTGGAATGGATCAAACGATTATCGATGTGGCTGCTCAAAACCGCGGGATCTGTAGCCTCGCAAATCACAAGCAATCTGATCCTAACGTCAGCGCGAAACACTTAGCGATGATCAGGAATCGCATCGCCGCTTTGGAACGTGCAGGCCTCGTGCAGCGATTTCATGGAACCGCCTATTCAATCGGGCCAGAATTCATTGACCGCGTAGATGAGCATTTCGGGAAAGCGGCAAACCGTTCTCCCAACATCGTCCGCAAGGTGGAGGGTAGGGTATTTGAAAGCCAGGTCCGCGCTTTCGGTGAAACGTGGCTAGATCAGCAGCTCGCTGGCCAAGCAGTTGAACCCCTTGGAGGCGCCGGTCTTGGGGGAGATGTTCGATCGGCGATGGATGAGCGCATGAAGCGTCACTTCCAGCGCGAGATTGTGAGCGACCGAGACGCCAAAGAGCTGAACAATGATCATCTAAAGCTCCTCCAAAAAGAAGGCATGCTTCATGCGTCTTTGGACATCACGAAAGAGACGGGCCTTACCTATCGCGCAATACAGCCTGGGGATCGGGTCGAAGGGACGTTCAAACGCATCCACCAGACTGAGCATGCAAAGTTTGCGGTCATCGATCGTGGACGCGAGTTTTCGCTTGTGCCGTGGAAGCGTAGTCTGGAGAAGCTGAGAGCTCGTCCCATCGAGATTACGATGTCGCGTACGAGAGATATTGCTTGGACAATTGGGCGAAACAGAGGTCTCAGCCGCTAGTCGACGGGTACTCTTAAGCGCGTATTCAAGAGACCGGAAATTACTCTCCTGAAACGCGAAATCTGGTTTTGAAATTCGCGTTCGATTCAAAGATATGGTGATTTTCGTATGCTTAGGCGTCGTTGGAGCGCCTCTTTAACATTGCGCGGATTGCAAATGGCGGCAAAATCCGGCAAGTCACCGCAAATGCCGGCAAGTTCTTGTAAAGGCTCACTAAAGTTCACGATTTTTCACGATTTTCAGCCTTGACGAGGCGATGTCTCAATCGGCAGACTTAGCTCTATGAAAGTAGAGTATTACACAAATCTGGTTGGGCTGATTTGATGAAACTTCGCCTAGTCGCATACGTGCCTGCCCACGTGCACGCTAAAGTCGTTGCGCTCTCAAAGAAGCAAGGCATGACACAATCGTCCGTTGTCGAAGACGCACTGAACGCTTACTTTTCAATCTCGATCCAGCACGAACGAGACGCGGCCCTCATCAAACGCCAAGATGAGATGATCCGAAGTTTGGCTCGAATTGAACGCGAGCAAAATGCCGTCATCGAGATGGTTGATATGCAGGTCTGGTATCAGCATGCATTTGCGCCGCCCATGACTGGGGAACAAAAACAGGCCGCCAAAGCGCGGGCGTCTTCCGCTGTGGAAGGGTTTAGAGCGCTCATTGCTGACCGGCTAAACTCGGGTCGAAAGCTGCTCGGCGAAGCGCTCGCAGATGCTGTGTTCGATGAAGACGATTTTCTGCAGATCGAACAGCAGCCAGTGGCGGCGGAGTAACATCGATGCTGGAGCCCCCGGAGCTAACGAAGTTTCATCACCGAATGGCAGAGGCTCAGGGGCTGGACCTGTATGGCAAGTATTCCGAGAAGGAGGCGGCGAAAGCTCTGGATCTTTCTGTTGTGTCTCTGAGGAGGCTCCGATCCAGCGGTGAAATTGAGTTTGTCCGCGTTTCGCCCAGAAAGATTTGCTTTTTTGGATTTCAGTTGATTCAATGCCTACTCAATGCAGTGGAGAGCGCACCATGCCCAGATACAACTCTGACAAACCGTTCCAAATCGGAGAGTTCTGGCTTTCGAAGCGCCCCAAGAGTGAAGCGTGGTACCGAACGTGGTTTGACAGCGAAGCTCGACAAACACGCCGCATTAGCCTCGGCACATCGGATTTTGACGAGGCCAAGCAAGCACTAACAGATTGGTTTGTGCTTTTTCACACAAAAACCGAAGAGCAGCCTGAGGATGCTACGTTAGCAGAACTTTTTGCCCGCTATTACGAACAATACGGATCCAAGCTTCGCAGCTTTGACAACGTTCAAAGATATCTGAGATATTGGTTAGACTTTCACAAGACAGCTACAGTCAAGGAAGCATGCGCTCCCGCCCGCCAACAGGCGTTTCGGATGTATCTCGAACAAGAATTGGGGCTGAGCAAGAACAGCATTCGACAAATCCTGACGATTGGAAAAGCTGCACTGAATTGGGCTTGGAAGCGGGGAGAGATCGCTTCTGTCCCATACATCGAGTTGGTGAAAGTACCTACGCCACCGCCGAAGGGTCGCCCGATGGAAGTCGAGGAAGTTGCAATGCTGATCGACCATGCGGAATATCACCTGAAAGCGTTCATCATCTTGATGCTTTCCGCGACCGCGAGAAACCGGGCGATCTTAGATCTGAAATTCAGTCAAATCGACTTTCGTAACGAACTGATCGACCTGAATCCGAAGGGGCGAGAGCAAACGCTCAAGTTTCGACCTCAAGTAAAGATCCCCCAAACTTTGAAACCCTGGCTTCTTAAGCAGCATGAACTGTCCAAAACCGGTCACGTAATCGAATTCAAAGGTGGGCCGGTAAAGAGCATTCGAACTGCGTGGCGCACTTTGCGGAAGACGACTGAGTTAGATGATGCTGTTCAACCTTACGGGCTTCGACACACAATGGCTCGGTGGCTCAGAAAGAGCAGTGTTCCAGCTTGGGAAGTCGCTGCTCAACTTGGTCATAAATCGCCGGATGTGAGCACGACCGAGATCTACGCACCGTTTGACCCATCCTACCTTTTTAAATCGACAGCAGCGATCGATACGTTTCTCACGGAGGTTGCGTTACAATTGCGTTACAGATCAATATCCGAGCTGATGCTTGCTGAGATAAAAAGTAATGAAAATCAAGAGGGTAAATGGTGGTTCGGGGGAGACTTGAACTCCCGACCTCACGATTATGAGTCGTGCGCTCTAACCAGCTGAGCTACCGAACCATTAGAAGCGGGGTCATTACACTGCGCTCGGCCAGGCTGCAACCACTCTTCTGCGACGAAATTCAGTGCGGGATCGGCGGCGTGAATTTGGCCGACACGAATTCTTGTTCCAGCGCCGGGCTTGCGAAAAAGAAGGTCGCATCGGTGATCACGGCGCGGTAGTTTTGGCGGATCGTTCGAAACGGCGCTTTCGCTTCGAAATTCAGCGCAAATTGCGAAATATAAGTGAGGCCCCATTCGGGCTCGGTCTCAAGCAAATAGGATTGTTGGAACTTTGTCAGACGGCCACCTTTTGGCCCGCGAACCGGACGGGGGAGGGTGTAGTCGATCCGTAAAAAATGACCTTGTTTAGGTTCGAGCCAGGCTTCGGCCTGCAGGCGCTGCGTCGCCCAAACATCCAGCGCGCTGTCATTCGCGGAAGGCGCGTGCTGGAATTTGAGACGCCAGGCGTCGTCGAAATCGTCGACATAGACTGTGGTTCCGAGGCTAGCGCGGAGATCATCAGGAAACAGTCGTCCATCTGGCGCAATTTCCGCGCCCCAGGCGGCGCCGGCTTGGTCTAAGTCGCCATCCTCGCCCGATGCAAGCACCAGCTGCCACCGTCGACCGTCCGGCTCGCGCGGATCGTAGGTGTAGGTCCGGCTGGCTTTGGCGCTGGTCATTTCCACAGTAAACGCGGCGCGCAGCGTTTCAGGCGCTTCGGTCGCGCGCAAGGCTTCGTCCATCGGGCCGCTGCCAGTGATCAGAGGAAAAGCCAGGCTGAGGAAAAGCGTCATCGACAAGCTGTCTCTCGCTAAATTACGTCTGGTTTAAGGCAGACAAGATTAACTTTGAGAGCTTGCAGCTTTTAGGTTTATGGCGTGTGAACGCGCTATTTAACGGTGCCTTTGGCGAGCAGTTCAATCACGCTAGAAAAGTCCTTGCCGCCGAGGCCTTGCTCGGAGAGGAGCGCATAGAGCGCTTCAGCATGCCCGCCCATGGGCGTCACCGCGCCGCTCGATATCGCAGCTTCTTTCGCGAGGCGCAGATCTTTCAGCATCATATCGGTCGCAAAACCGCCTTCGAAATTGCGATCAGCAGGCGAAGCCGGGCCGACGCCTTCGACCGGGCAATAGGAGGTCATGGACCAGTTCTGCCCTGAGCTTTGGCTTGAGATCTCGAAAAAGCGCTCCGCCGAAAGGCCCAAACGCTCTGCCAAAGCAAACGCCTCACACGTGCCGATCATTGAGATACCCAGCAGCATATTATTGCAAATCTTCGCCGCTTGGCCAGCCCCGCTGTCGCCCGCGTGAATGGTCACGCGGCTCATCGGCTCGAGCACGGTTTCGACATCCGCAAAGTCGGTGTCGGCGCTGCCAACCATGAAGGCTAGTGTGCCCGCATCGGCTGCTGCTGTGCCGCCTGAGACGGGGGCATCTGCTGCGCGAAAGCTCTTATTAGCGGCCTGCGCAAGGCTTGCTGCTTTGCGGGCGCTGTCGACATCAATGGTTGAGCAATCAACCAGCAGCGCGCCTGAAGCCGCCATCGGCAGAATGTCATTCTCATAAACGCTGAGAACGTGCTTACCGGCCGGCAGCATCGTGATCACAGCATCTGCGCCTTGCACCGCTTCTGCGGCAGAACTGCAGGCCATGCAGCCTGAATCGGACGCCTTAACGAGCGCGGTGTCTGACAGATCGAAGGCGCGCACTGTGCGCCCGGCCTTGGCTTGGTTGGCGGCCATGCCACCCCCCATATTGCCAAGGCCGATAAAAGCTATGGTTTGCATCACTGCCTCTTAAGCTGTCGGCAGCTTGTAGTCTTTGAAGATTTCACGCAGCTTCAGCTTGTTGATTTTGCCCGTCGCGCCGAGCGGGATTTCCTCGATGAATTGAACATCGTCTGGCGTCCACCATTTGGCGATTTTGCCTTCCAGCTGGGCGAGGACTTCCTCTTTTGAAGGCTCTTCGCCGGGTGCGGATTGGATGATCAAAAGCGGGCGCTCATCCCATTTCGGGTGGTAAATACCAATCGCCGCAGCGTTCGCGACTTTCGGATGGCCAACCGCGATATTCTCGATATCGATCGAGCTGATCCACTCGCCGCCAGACTTGATGACGTCCTTCGCGCGGTCAGTGATCTGCATCGTGCCATATTGGTCAATGTTCGCGACATCGCCGGTATCGAAGAAGCCATTCTCGTCGAGGACATTGCCACCATCGCCTTTGAAATAGCCGCCCGCAATGGCAGGACCGCGAACCACGAGGCGCCCGGCGGTCTCTCCGTCCCATGGTAGGTCTTTGTTCTCGTCATCGACGATTTTGAGCTCAACGCCAAACGGTGGGCGCCCCTGTTTAAGCTTTTGCGCCATACGCGTGTCGATATCGGCATCGAGCAAATGCGGTGGCAGCGAACCGAGGGTTCCAAGCGGGCTGGTCTCTGTCATGCCCCAAGCGTGGATCACGTCGACTTCATATTCAGTCTCAAACGCGCGCAAGATAGCCTCAGGAATGGCTGAGCCGCCAATCAGAACTTTGCGCAGGTGCGGCAGCTTCAAATTGTTCTCACGCAAATAGGTGAGCAGGCCGAGCCAAACGGTCGGGACGGCTGCGGTAATCGTTACTTTCTCAGTGTCGAGCAGCTCATAAATGCTGGCACCATCCATTTGCGCGCCAGGCATGACCATATTGGCACCCGTCGCTGGACAGGCGAATGCCAAGCCCCAAGCATTGGCGTGGAACATTGGAACAACTGGCAGCACGACATCATCGGCGCCCATCCCCATCGCGTCTTTCGACATGGTGATCAGCGTGTGCAGAACGTTAGAGCGGTGCGAATAGAGCACGCCTTTGGGATTGCCTGTGGTGCCTGATGTATAGCAAAGGCCGCAAGCGGTTTCTTCTGGGAAGTCGCCCCAGCCCGCGGTCAAAGGCTTTCCAGCGATCCATTCATCGAACGCTATAGCCCCGAGCGAGTTTTCCGGCATGTCGTCTGCGCCCGCAAAAATCACGAACGTCTTCACGGTTTTCAGCTGATCTTTCACCGCTTCGAGGATTGGCAAAAACGTGATGTCGAAGATCATAACTTTGTCTTCGGCGTGATTGGCGATCCAAGCAAT
This sequence comes from Hyphomonas sp. ske169, assembly GCF_056850855.1. Classification (NCBI taxonomy): domain Bacteria; kingdom Pseudomonadati; phylum Pseudomonadota; class Alphaproteobacteria; order Hyphomonadales; family Hyphomonadaceae; genus Hyphomonas; species Hyphomonas sp. ske169. The sequence goes on from NZ_CP096146.1 coordinate 2,943,073, forward strand.
TTGCTCAGGGTGGAGGCGCGGATTGATCGTGTGCAGGACAGCGCCAATGCCCATTGTGCCATACCAAGCGGCCATGTGGCGAGCAGAGTTCCAGCCAAGGGTGGCAACGCGATCACCGAGTGAAATGCCAGCTTCGATCAAAGCACCAGACACGCGTTTCGACATGTCGAACAGCTCGCCATAGGATGTGCGAACGATCGCGCCGCCGACGCGCCGTGTGATAATTTCGCGGGTCGGATTGATACGCTGCGCGTGCTCGAGAATTTTATTGCTGGTCAGTTGCCAGTCCTGCATGATGCCTTGCATCGGTTTCCTCCATAAATTTGTAGTTTTTTCGCCCCTTACAGGGCCTACAGAGTGTTGTAGGTTGCCCAGCATTGATCGGCAAGAATCGAAAGTGTTTATTGATGAAATCTCTCCTCCCATCGCTCGCGGCAGCAGGACTGCTGCTTAGTGCCTGCCAGCCTGAGGTAACGGAATTTGGCCCTCCGGCAGTTGATGGCGCGGCTGAGACGGTATCTACACCTACAGAAGCGGGGACGGGTCTAGCGCTCGGACCATTGCCGGCATTCTTCGATTGCGTGCGCGAGTCAGGCGGGGTGTTGATCGCCTCTCACCGCGCCGGGCCAGCCCCTGGCTATCCCGAAAACGCGCTGGAGACTCTGGAATATGCGACGAGCCAAGGCTTGCTCATCCATGAAATCGATGTCGCGGAAAGCCGCGATGGTGTTCTGTTCTTAATGCATGACCGTTCGCTCGGACGGACGACAACCGGCGATGGCCCTGTCGCGGACACTGATTGGGAGACGATTCAGAGGCTGAACCTCAAAGACAATAGTGGCGCAATCACTAGTTTCACGCCGCCAAACCTGTCTGACGTCCTGCTATGGGCCAAGCAAAGCGGCGCGATTGTCGAGCTGGATAAAAAGCCAACCACCAGCTTCCGCAATATTATCAGCCAAGTCCGAGCCGCGGGCGCGGAGAACAACGTGGTTCTGATCACCTATAATGACCAACAGGCGATTGAGGTTGCTGGCTTGGCGCCGGATCTGATGATGACGGCGGGTCTCGACAGCCAAGACCACCAAGATGAGCTGGAAGCAGCGGGCGTCAATTTTGAAAATGTTGTGGCCTGGCTCGGGACCCGCAATCCAAACCCGCGCGCCTTCCAGGCGATTGGTCGCCGCGGGATTGAAGCCGCCTTTGGCACGCTCGGCCGGCCAGGTGAGCGTCTGGATGACCAATACATTGCCGACGGCGATCTCAGCGAGTTTCAGGATCTCGTCGATGGTGGACTGACTTTGCTGGCGACCGACGAACCCTACCGTGTGGCAGACTACCTCACCGCCGATGACGACGTCGCCGTAACCTGTGGCGCCGGTTAAAGTACAAATCGCGCTTGCTCATTAGAGCTCACAAACTCGACCATTTCATCATAGGAGGCGCGCTCGAGCATGCTCATCGCTTCCATCCGTTTGCCGTGTGCGCGGGCGGACTCAAAACTCGTACGGGAATGGTTGAGGGCGCTGGCATAAAATTGCATTCGACGGGTTTCGCGTTCGGGACGCAGGCCTTCTAGCGTTGCTCTGACACCCACGGCGATGATGGCGAAGGCGATTGCGAGTGAGCTCAACACGCTCGCCCACCCCTCAAGCGGTTGCGGCCAGAGCGCGCTGATCAGCGCTGCGAAATTGGCCATGAAGGCGAGGATGACTAAGACATAGCTGAGATTGCCCAGAATGTGGATTTGCTTGGCCGGGGAGGATAGGAATTTGCCGTCGGCGGATAGGACATAATTTGTGTACTGGATCTGCCCCCGCATCCGCGTTTCTTCATAAGCCTGGTACACTTCTTTCAAACTGTCTTGGTGCGCCTTTTCGGGCTTAGAAGCAGCGGCCGTTGCCCACGCCTCGTCTATCCAAAACGCGTTTCGCGCCTTTGGGTCAGATACGCTTTGTCCAGAAAAAGACGCTGCAGATGAGATTGTGTACTTTGCGTATTCGCTGCCAATTTGGTCGACAAAGCCGCGCTTGAATCGCTGAAACGCGACGGATCGCTTTGACAGCCAGTCCTCTTTTCCTTCTCTCGTGCCCGCAATGCGCGCAATCTCTGTGGCGTGAGCAATAAGGTATTGCGCATGCCACTGACGCAGCCGTTCGGTGATCAAACGCTGCTGCAGCCAATTCCGCTTAAACTTGCCAAATCCGAGGCCGAGATTGCCAAAAATCAGCGCCAGAAATCCAATAATGGCGCCGAGAATGGTGAGATACCTGAACATGGTTTGGAACTCATCCGTGTTCTGCCAAATCCCCTTCACAATCGGCTCAATCGGAAAGGTCAGCAACGAGAGCGTCGCGAAAATCAGCGCCGCAAACCCAATCCGCTGGGACGTGTTTTTGGCCCGAACGGCGATGGCGTCGACGCGCCCAAATTCTTCGCGGAGCTCTGGATGGTCGAGCGCGAAATAGACATTCGGGAAGGTTTTTTGAGCCAGAGCGCGGTCGGCTTCCGACAGCAAGAGCTCGTCATTGAACCTAAAACTCATTCTTCCGCACCCTCAAATCCCGTCATGTGAGAAAACACATAAGGCTGATAAGATGCAACACATTATCCTCCTTAATATCTGTAAGATAATGGGTTTTTCAGCGTCGATTGTCTGCAAAACCTGACTAATCGCTTTCGCTTGGAGAGTTTCTATGCCACTCCTGAGATGTGTGGACGCGTTAACCCAATCGATTGGGAGCAGGTAGGGACGATGGCAGACATATTTCTTTCTTATAGCCGTGCCGATAGGCCGATCGCACAAACCATGGCGGAAGCGCTCGAGGCCGAAGGCTTCTCTGTCTGGTGGGACAAAATCCTGAGAGCGGGTCAAACCTATGATGAGGTGACAGAGACCATGTTGCGCGATGCGCAAGTTGTGATCGTGCTCTGGTCGGAAACCTCAGTGCAATCAAAATGGGTGCGTGCGGAAGCGACGCTTGGACAACGAAAGTGCGAACTTGTGCCGGTTATGATCGAGGACGCCGAGCGCCCGATTATGTTTGAGCTTGTTCAGACCGCAGACTTGATTGGATGGTCCGGGGATCGCGAAGATCAGCGCTGGAAAGAGTTTGCGGCGGACGTTCAACGCTCGCTTGAAAAAGCCCGTGCGGGCGCGGCTGAGGCACCCGTCGATCCAAAACCAGTCGCAGCGCCGCCTCCTAAATCCAAACCCAAAAAGGCGCCGAAACCCGCGGCCGCTGCACCCGCCCCATCGGCAGCTCAACCAACTGCGCCAGCACCCGCGACTAAACAGAAAAAGAAACCCTCTGGGCTGGTGCCAATCCTTCTGGGCGGATTGGTCGTGGTGGGCGGCGGCGCGTGGTTTGGGTTGCAAGCTATGCAAGACGGGGAGGCCGGGACGACAAAGCCGAGCCCGCCGGAACCAGAAATACTCGCCTGCGCGGAGTGTCCTGACATGATCAGCGTTCCGGGTGGCAGCGCCGTACTCGGGTCCGCTGAAGATGAGCGCGGACGTTCGGGCAATGAAGGCCCTGTCATGGAAGTGACGGTCGCCAGTTTTTGGATGAGCCAAGCGGAAATTACGCGCGCCGAATGGCAGGTCTGTGTCAATGATGGCGGCTGCCGCCCTGCGCAAGGCGGTGGGGAAGATGGGCACCCAGTGACCGGCATTAGCTGGAGCGATGCATCAGCTTATGCTGACTGGCTGAGCACCAAAGCCAATGCGAGCTTCCGTCTTCCGAGCGAGGCGGAATGGGAATATGCGGCCCGCGCGGGCACCCAAACCCTGTTCTGGTGGGGCAATGATTATCCTGGGGCAGGGGTCGTACAAGGTGAAACTCGTGCTGTTTCTGCGCTGCCAGAGAACCCGTTCGGCCTCTCCGGCATGCTCGGAAATGTGCGGGAATGGGTCGCCGATTGCTATATCAATAATCACGCCGACGCGCCGACCAATGGCCAGGCCGTCACAACCGGTGATTGCAGTCGCCGCGTGGTCAAAGGCGGATCGTTTCGACTGGATGCGGCAGAACATCGTCCGGCAAACCGCGCTCGCTATCGGGCCACCGTCCGGGACCGTTCACTCGGCTTTCGTGTGGTTGCCGATAAGGCCGGGACCTAGCGCGCGCTCAGAACTTCGATTTCAACAAACCGGTTGAGCGGCTGATCAACCTCATCCCCGGTTTCCATATTCAGCTGGCTTTCGCCTAGACCGGTCGCCGTGATTAGGTCTGCATCCACACCGCGGCTGACAAACCAAGCTTTTACGGCGTCAGCATAGCGCTGGGTCTGGGCGAGATTTTCAGCGTCGGTTCCGACTGTGTCTGAGAAGGCACGAATGGCAATCGATTCGATCTCAGCATCACTGTCGAGTGTGCGCTCTAAGATCGGCAGATAAGGCGTCAGGTCGAGATCGTCATAGTCCTCAACATAGAAGAAATCCATGAATGCGAGGGCTTGTGGTGCAACGATCGCTTCTGGCTCCTCCTTCATTGCCACTGGCGGAGACATAGACCTTGTTTTTGGCTCCGTATCTTCCGGCACCGGCTGTGTCGTTGGGTAGGCTGTGCGGCGCAGCTTACAGGCCTGATCTTTTGGCGAGAGCGTCGTGTTCACGCGATAATATTGCTCGCCGTCTGGCAAGTCGCCAAACCGCGCCACTTCGAGCGCGCGGTCTTGCGGATCCGTCTCCCCGATGGTGCACATCATGTCCCAAAGGATGGTCGGATTATCCGAATAGTAATTGTGCCCTATCCCAAACAGTTGGGTAGTGGCAGCAGTCGCATCGATCGTCTGATAATTCTGGACTGGCCGAATATAGGGCTTGTTGGTGTCGGTATCGCCCAAGCGTTTAGCCTGATTGACCAAGCCAGAGACATGTAGCGCCCGGTCTGTGTCTGATGTGTAGATCGTGACATTCGCGTCGAGGTTGTCGAAAACACCATTGGCGGCATCAAAGATGTCGCGCTCCACGTCGGCGGCGACGAGGAGGATTCTAAACTCTAGCTCATCGCCGCGATCATGGCGTTCGAGATAGTCACGCGCATAATCCTCAAGCGCTTTGGTCAGCACGCGATTGCCCATTGAGTGTGCGATGATATTGATCCGGCTGACATCGATATCCTCGGTCAAAACATCTAGGAATTGTTCGAGATAGGGCGCCGCACCCAAAGAGTTTTCGCGATCGCTGCGATAATCGGCGAGGGAGAGGGCGCCCGCGGATGGCCAGCTATACAGAACCGGCGTTCCGACATCGAAATTGGGATTGCGAGAAAGGTCATTTGAAAGCTGCGCCGCGCGAACCAGTGCGTCGTCGAATTTCACATTAAATCCGTGTACGAACAGCAGAATGGAATCCATCGCATCTTGATCAATGGCGTCTTGCAAGGTCGACGTGAAGGTTTCTCTGCCGCTCGTCGTGATCCGGGTCAGAAAGACATATTCCGCCAGTCTATCTGTTTCTGTGGGGGCTGCGCCTTTGGCGTGTGGGGTCTCGCCTAAGGCGCGGCTTCCGCCTTCCTCGACGAGTTTTGGCAGCCACACATCTGCGCGGCCCAAATGCAATTGCTCGTCAGGCGTTCCAAGGCCGCCGATCACATCTCTCATTGGTTGGTTTTGGGAGTCTGCGACAAGCGCTAATTCGCGATTGGTGCCATACCAAACCCGCACGCAATCAACCTTTTGATTGAGATTCGCGCCCGTGACGAGCGTGGCGCAATCAGTCCCGAACTCTGGGTGACGCAAAACCAATGGCCGGTTAAGCCACCACCAGGCTGCTGCTGCCGCTGCTGCGATTACGACAAATGCCCCAAGAAACCACTTAAACATGCGTCCACCTTCCAACGCCTACGCGCCGCAATCTAGATCATAACCTGAACCGAGAACAAGCATCAGATCGCGGCACAAATGTGGAATAAGTTCTATGCGGTCGCATTCTAAGCAAATCCGTCTATATCGAGCCAACTAACCGCTGTTGAGGGCTGTTCCATGTCTGATTTTCTGATGCTCGCCTTTATTCTATTGGTCGCTGGCATTGTCGCAGTGCCCATCGCGACGCGCTTAAAGCTAGGGTCTGTCCTCGGCTATTTAATCGCGGGGATTGCGATTGCTCCCATATTGGGCGTGCTCGGCGTGGATGTGGTTTCGCTCCAGCATTTTGCCGAATTTGGCGTCGTAATGATGCTGTTCCTGGTCGGCATGGAGCTCGAGCCCAAACTGCTCTGGCAAATGCGAACGCGCCTTTTAGGGCTCGGCGGGGGACAGGTCCTCGCGACAATGGCGCTGGTTATGTCAGTCGCGATGGCGTTTGGGCAATCCTGGAACACAGCGTTGATCATTGGGATGATCCTATCGCTCTCATCGACGGCGATTGTGCTGCAAACCTTGAACGAAAAAGGTCTGATGAAAAGCGACGGCGGGCAAGCGAGCTTTTCGGTTTTGCTATTCCAAGACATCGCCTTCATACCCATGCTGGCGATCATTCCGTTGCTCGCGTTTCCGGATGTCATTGGCATTGAGACGGCTCAACTGACCGCTGGTGGCGGCGACGAACATGGCCACTCCCTGAGCCTGGTGGAAGGTCTGAATGGCTGGCAGACCATGCTTGTGACATTAGGCGCGATCGCTGCTGTCATCTTAGGTGGAAACTATCTGACGCGGCCGCTGTTCCGCTTCGTGGCGGGTGCCAATTTGCGCGAGCTGTTTACGGCCACGGCTCTACTAATGGTGATTGGGATCGCGCTTCTAATGACGCTCGTTGGCTTGTCCCCAGCGCTTGGCACTTTCCTCGCGGGAGTGGTTCTCGCCAATTCCGAATACAAGCACGAGCTGGAATCTGACATCGACCCGTTCCGGGGACTCCTGCTCGGCCTGTTCTTCATCACAGTTGGGGCCGGAATTGATTTCAATCTCTTGTCCGAGAATTTTGGCGTCGTGATCTCCATGACGATGGGACTAATGGCGCTCAAAGCGACCGTGCTCTTCCTGCTCGGGACAGCATTCAAAATCCGCGGAGCGCAGCGCTGGCTATTTACACTGGGCCTGGCGCAAGCTGGCGAGTTCGGCTTTGTCTTGCTCGCTTTTACCTCTTCAAATGGCATCCTTCCGGATCAGATCGCGAGCCTTCTCCTCTTAGTGGTCGCTCTATCCATGCTGATCACGCCTCTGCTGTTCATTCTCTACGATCAAATCGTCGCCAATATTTATGCGCGCGGGCAGGAATCAGAAGCCGATGAGATTGAAGAAGAAAACGGCATTATCATTGCCGGGCGTGGGCGGATCGGCGGTATTGTCGACCGTATGCTGCGGACCGCAGGCTATTCCTCAACCGTCATCGATTATAGCGCCAAACAGCTCGATATTTTGCGCAAGTTTGGGATCAGTCATGCTTATTTCGGCGATGCAACGCGGCCGGACCTGTTGCACTCGGCCGGGATTGAGAAGGCGAAGCTCTTGATCGTCACCATTGATGATAAGCACCAGATCACTGAACTCGTCTCATATGCCACCCGCAATTATCCAAACCTGCACGTGATCGCGCGTGCGGTGGATCGGCATCACACTTATGAGTTGTGGGCGCATGGCTGCCGCGATATTATTCGCGAGACTTATGACGCGTCGCTGCGCATCGGCCGCTCAGCATTTGAAGCCCTCGGTACGTCGCGCGAGGCCGCAGAGCAGATGAAAGACGCTTTCCACGAGATGGATCAGCAATCTATGATTGAAGTGGCGGATGTCTATGACATCAACATTCCGGGTCATGAGAATGAGGCTTATGTGGCCCGGGTTCGAGAGCGTGCTGAGTCCTGGGAAGCAGACCTTCATGACCGGATGATGGAGATCATGGAAGAGGTTCCAGAAAAGTCTTAGACGCGAATACGCGAGCGTGTTGGTTGACTTCGCGACCGCGATCGGGCAAATGCCGCCCTCGGTTGAGGCGCCTGCCGCTCGCTGGACGGATTGTCCGGGGTGAAGTCCTCCCAGCCTAGCTGGATTTTTCGCAGACCTTTTCACATCTGGTCTGGCGGCAATGCGAGCCCCGCCCTTTGCGTGACCAATAGGACTTGTGAAAGGATCTTGCGATGACCTCGCATATCTATACCCGCGTGCAAGCCAAAGCGCGCGACCGAACACTTAAAGCTGAAAACGGCCCAAACATGAGCCTCGCTGCAGCTCTAGAAGTGGTGGCGAGAGAGATGGGGTTCCGAGACTGGAACACCGCTTCCGCTCGCCTCTCCAACGCGCCCGAAACGAGCTGGCAAGTTGGCGAACGTGTCAGTGGCCAATATTTGAAACGCAATTTTTCAGGCCGTATTCATGGCGTCCGCGAGCTGCAGGCTGGCTCGGGCTATGAAGTGACGATCCACTTTGATGAACCCGTCGACGTCGTGGACTGGGAGAGTTTCTCCGCGCATCGGCAACGTGTGACGGCGTTCGTATCCCCTGAGGGGATCTCTTGGGCGAAGACGAGTGATGGAGTGCCGCATCTCATCGTCGCGCCCGAGTCGGCTTTGATCATCTAGGAAAGACTCGGGAGCGGGGTTTTCTTGCTCCCTAAACCTTCTCAGGCTTGCCTTTGCCAGGGGTTTTTGGCTTGCGCTTCGCTGGCTTGTCCTCGACATATTTGAAGGTCAATTCGTCCTTCTTCTTGTCGTGGCCAATTTTGACCGTGCCGCCTTTGGCGAGTTTTCCAAACAACAATTCCTCGGCCATCGGTTTCTTTACATGCTCAGAAATCACACGGGCCAAGGGACGGGCGCCGAATTCGGCGTCGAAGCCGCGTTTGGCGAGCCAATCGCGCGCGCCAGCTGCCAGTTCAATCGTGACATTCCGGTCCGCGAGCTGAATTTCGAGCTGTAGAACGAACTTCTCGACCACGCGCTCGATAATCTCCGGGGTCAGGCCGCCGAATGTGATGACAGCGTCCAAGCGGTTGCGGAATTCCGGCGTGAACAGGCGCTTGAGCGCCTCTTCTTGCTCATCATCCTTGCGGCCGCGGCCGAAGCCGATGGAATTCTTCGCAGCATCCGAGGCCCCCGCATTCGTGGTCATCACTAGGATGACATTGCGGAAGTCGACTTTGCGACCATTCGCGTCGGTCAGGGTGCCATTGTCCATGACTTGCAGCAGAACGTTGAACAGATCCGGATGTGCTTTCTCGATCTCGTCGAGCAGGACAACAGAATGCGGGTGCTGCATCACGGCATCGGTGAGGAGGCCGCCTTCATCATAACCGACATAGCCAGGAGGCGCGCCGATCAAGCGAGAGATCGAGTGGCGTTCCATATATTCTGACATGTCGAAGCGGTGAAGCTCGACGCCGAGAATAGAGGCGAGTTGGCGCGTGACTTCTGTCTTACCGACCCCAGTTGGACCGGTGAACAGGTAAGAGCCAATCGGCTTGTTCGGTTCGCGCAATCCGGCGCGCGACAGCTTGATCGCGCTCGACAGGGCGTCGATTGCATCGTCTTGGCCATAGACCACGCGTTTAAGATCGGTCTCAAGCGATTTGATCGCTTGCGCGTCGTCTTTCGTGACTTGTTTGGGCGGGATGCGCGCAATCTTGGCTACGATCGCTTCGATCTCTTTGACACCGATGGTCTTGCGCCGCTTGCTGGCCGGAACCAGCCACTGGGTGGCGCCCGCTTCGTCAATCACATCGATGGCTTTGTCCGGTAGTTTGCGATCGGTCATATCGCGCGCCGAGAGCTCGACGGCAGAGCGGATCGCGTCATTGGTGTAGCGCAGACCGTGGAAGTCTTCGAAGGTCGACTTCAGGCCGGTGAGGATCTTCACCGCGTCTTCGACATTTGGCTCGACGACATCAATCTTACGGAACCGGCGCGATAGTGCGCGGTCTTTTTCGAAGTGCTGCTTATACTCTTTGAATGTGGTCGAGCCCATGCAGCGAACTTCGCCATTCTGAAGCGCCGGCTTAAGCAAGTTCGAAGCATCCATCGCGCCGCCAGACGTCGCCCCGGCGCCGATAATGGTGTGAATCTCATCAATAAAGAGAATGCCTTTGTCCTGCTCGCCAATCTCTTTCATGACCGCTTTCAATCGCTCTTCGAAATCGCCGCGATAGCGGGTGCCGGCCAGAAGCGCGCCCATATCAAGCGCCCAGATCGTGGCATCATCCAAGATCTCCGGCACTTCGCCATTGACGATCATGCGGGCGAGGCCTTCCGCAATTGCGGTTTTGCCCACGCCGGGATCGCCGACCAGGATCGGATTGTTCTTCGCCCGGCGGCACAGAACCTCGATACAGCGCTCGATCTCCATTTGGCGACCGATCAAGGGATCGATTTTGCCCTGTTTGGCTTTTTCGTTGAGGTTGACGCAATACGCATCCAGCGCCTCGCTTTGCGGTGCGTTTGGCGGCGCTTCCTCTTGTTCGGCACCGCGCGGTGTCGATGGGCGGTTTTGGCCCGGCACTTTAGAAACGCCATGGCTGACATAGTTTACCGCATCATAGCGCGTCATATCCTGCTCCTGCAGGAAGTATGTCGCGTGGCTTTCGCGCTCTGAGAAGATTGAGATTAGGATATTGGCGCCAGAGACTTCGTCACGACCAGAGCTCTCAACATGTAGGACTGCGCGTTGCACCACACGCTGGAAGGCCGCTGTTGGCTGGACCCGACCAGACGGCGTGTCTGTGATCAGGCTGGATAAGTCTTCGTCGATATATTGCTCAAGCGCGGATTTTAGGTCTGGAATATTGACTTTACAGGCGCTCATCACTTCGACCGCGTCTTCGTCTTCGGTCAGCGCGAGCAGCAAGTGCTCAAGCGTTGCGTATTCGTGCTGGCGCTCGCCCGCCGCGGTGAGGGCGCGTTCGAGGGCTGATTCAAGGCTAGGGGTTAAGCTCGGCATATTTTATTCTCCTAGTCCTCTTTTTCCATCGTACATTGAAGCGGGTGTTCGTTTCGACGCGCCATATCCATGACTTGCGCAACTTTTGTCTCTGCCACTTCGTAGGTGTAGACGCCGCAGACGCCGACCCCTTTTTGGTGAACGTGCAACATGATCCGCGTTGCCTGTTCTCGGCTCTTATTGAAGAACCGTTCCAAGATCAGAACCACAAACTCCATCGGCGTATAGTCATCATTCAGAATCAAGACGCGATACATGCTCGGCTTTTTGGTGCGAACGCGAGTCTTGGTGGCAATTCCAAGACCGCCATCATCATCTCTGCCAGGATCGTTCGGGCCTTGTGGGCCTTCCGGATCTGAGAGTGTTATGCGGTCAATTCTGATAGACATGAGCTAGAAGATAAGTGTTCCTTTGGGTTTGTGTAGACTGACGCTGCGTCGCTAAAGGATCAAGCCTGAATTTGATCAATTTGCGGTCACGCGCTCAATTATTTTTGTGACGCGTTTGCGATTGGCGCCAAGATCTGAATAGCCAACCCGTGAGCGGGAATAGATGGCAAAGGTCGCGCGTCCATTATCGTTTGGAATAATCTCAATATCCACGTCATCTTTAAACCGCATCAGGCCGGTCGTGGCGACGAATTTGATGCGAAGCGCATCGGCGTCCGACTCGACTTTTCCAAAGCTGCGTTCCGAGGCAATGATCTCACTCAGTTTCGAGAATAGACCGCGGCCCGTCATCATAAGGTCTGGGGCGGCGAAGTCCGGCTCGGAGGCTAGGCAATGATTGTCGGGAGCGACCAAACACGTATTCGGCTTCGGTGGACGCTTTAGCGTTTTGAAATTGATGAAATCTGACATGGGCGTGACTGTGCATGCCCAAAACCATTTTGTCAGCGACCAAGCAGCAAAAAACCAGGCTGTTCGGCCTGGTTTTCAATAGATTTTTGGTTTGAAAGCGAGCGCCTAAGCCGTTTTAGCGTTTTTCGCCGCTTTCTTCGCTTGGCGAGCGATAGGGGAAAACGCGTCGCGCATGGTTTCGGTGTAAAGCTCCGACAGCTCGCTAAAGCCTTTTAGATTGTTTTCAAAGGCAGACTTCACAAAACGCGTTTGGATCGTCATCGCATCCTCGAGCGAGCCAGCTTCTGCCAGTTTTTTACCCGTCTCAACAGACAGGCTCATTTGTTCTTTGAAATGCGCCATCATGGTTTGGCCTGCGTCCTGCATGCCTTTCACGGAGGCGCGGGTGCTTGCTGTTGATGCTTCCATCGCGCCACGAGCTAAAGCGCTCATCGAATCGCTTTCTGGAAAGATACCAGAAAATGCCTCGGGATTGAAAGCGCTGAAAGGGAAAGAGAAGGGAGAGGAGGTCGCAGCCGTCATGATCAGATCCTATCGATTTAACCTTACGGAATATACGCGAAACATTCGCGCATGCAACAAAAAATTGTGCGCCGCACAAAATTATAATTTTGGTAAGATTTGGCCCGCAAATCCTAACAAAAATGCCATGTGCATTTACCTGTAGCTAACCTTATGAATTGATCCTAGAGTTTCCTCGGGGATCCCGGGGCAGCCGATTTTTGGAGATCCCCCGTATGCGTTTCGATATCCCAGCGCTTTTCGCGAAATCCGCCCTTGTTGCTGCGGCTACGTTTACGCTTGGATTTACGCCCACCGCGACCGCCGAGAAATATGCATCCATCGTTGTTGATTTAGAGCGCGATGAGGTTTTACACGCGCGTCACGCTGATGCCCCGCGCTATCCGGCATCCCTGACAAAAGCGATGACGCTGTACATGTTGTTCGATGCGATGAAGGCGGGCGAAGTTCGGCTCCACGAAAAGCTTCCGGTCTCGCGAACAGCAGCGAAACAGCCGCCATCTTCACTGCGGCTGCGCGCGGGCACGACGATTACAACAAAACAAGCGATCAATGCCCTGATTACTAAATCAGCTAATGATGTTGCGGTTGTGGTCGCCGAGCGATTGGGCGGAACTGAAGCCCGATTTGCCACGCTGATGACGGCGAAAGCCAAAGCCATGGGCATGGAAAGCACGACGTTTAAAAATGCGTCCGGACTGCCAAACGCGCAGCAGCTGTCGACGGCGCGCGATATGGCGGTTCTGGCCGAACGCCTACTTGAGGATCATGCGGACTATTATGGCTATTTCTCAAACAAGAAATTCTCTTGGGGTCGGTCAACTTATAAGAACCATAATCGCCTGATTGGCAGCGTTGAGGGCGTTGACGGGATCAAGACCGGGTACACTCGAGCTTCTGGTTTTAACTTGATGAGCAGTGCGAAGCGTCGCGGCCGCCGAGTGGTCGCAATTATGTTTGGCGGATCAACCGCGCGCTCGCGCGATCAACACGTCACGGACCTCATCGAAGCTGCGTATAAAAGCTTTGAACCAACCGATTTAGAGCCGGAACTACGCTTGCGGATGTCGTTCAGCGAGGTTCAGCCGCCGGTTGATCCAAACGGCGCGGCGATGCCGGTCTTGAACGGTAAAATCTTTGGAACAAACACAGTGGTTGCCGAAGGCGACGAAGGCTCCAAATCTAATTAAGTTCTTCGCGCTCAAGGAGCCAGCTTCATCGTGTTAAGACTGTTCAGCGTATTTGCCATCTTTTCTCTTTCGATCTTCGCGCAAGCGAATGCAGCGCCGGTTGATTACGAAACCCTTGATGACCGTCTAACCCGTCTCGCTGAAGAGGTTGACATGGTTGGCCTCGCGGTGGCCGTCATAGAAGATGGTGAGATTACATTTGCCGAAGGCTATGGTGTCACCAAGCTTGGCGGCGATGCGGTCACGCCGGATACGGTATTTCGTTGGGCCTCTTTGTCTAAAGGCGTCGCATCCACTGCTGTGGGTAAGATGGCCGCAGAGGGCCAATTGGCGCTCTCAGATACGATTTCCAAGTTCAAAACCTCGCTGCGCCTTCCCTTGGGCGGCGAAAAAGTTGGAACGCTGGAAGACTTGCTCGCGCACAAAATCGGCATCGTTCCGAATGCATATGATACGCGGCTCGAAGATGGACGTGACCCCGCTGAGATCCGCAAAAGCCTGGGAAGCCTGAAGCGGACCTGTCCGATCGGGGAGTGCCATACCTATCAAAACGTGGCCTTTGACGCGATTGCTGAAGTGGTTGCAGCCGTCCGCGGGGTCTCATTTGAAGAAGTGGTTCAGCTCGAACTGTTTCAGCCGCTGGGAATGCGCGATGCGAGTTATGGTCTTGAGGCGCTAACGGGCTCTTTGTCTTGGGCTGAGCCTTATCGTAAACGCCGCGCGGATGCACGGCCGGTTCGGCGTCCGCTTAAACGTTCTTATTACCGGGTTCCTGCAGCTGGCGGCGTGAATGGCTCGATCTTGGATTTGGCGCGGTTTGCGCAAGCTCAAATGGGGCTGCAGCCCGATGTTTTGGACGAGGGCACTCTCACTGAGCTGCATACGCCCCGAATCTATACGCGGCGCGAGCAGTCGAGCATGAGCCGCCGATATGGCGGGCACTTGCGTGATGCGCGCTATGCGCTTGGCTGGCGCGTCTATAAATATGGCGAGCCTGGCTACCGCGTGGTTGGGCATCGCGGCGCGGTCGATGGCTATCGGTCTATGATCTTGTTCGACCCTGAGCGCCAATCGGGCGTGGTGGCGCTATGGAATTCGAACGCGCGCAAACCTGTCGGGCTCCAGTTTGAAGTCATGGACATGATCTATGGCTTACCATCCCAAGACTGGATCGGCCTGGATCGCGACCAGGGTTAAGGCGCTACTTGCCCGAATGGGAAGGCAGCTAGATCTGGGGCGATCCAGCTGCGGCGCGCCTCAACCGAAAACAGGCGCTCGTGCGACCAATATTCGAGCAGCCAATCCGACCGCCCATATTTGCTTTCCATCAGGGCGTCTCAGATCGCGACCAGAGAAGTGCCAGGCGGCGCTTTCCGTAACATGGCTGCCGCGACATGGAGCGACGCGGTTGTAATGGTCTCATGGTAGCCTTCTGTGTCGGTGTTCGCGACACCGGTTGCTTCATTATAGGCTCGGATCATCTCTGGCATTTTGGATCGTGCATCTAAGTCTTCGGCTGCGAGTAGGTGCAAGGCCGCGGCGAAATGAGCCCGGTGGGTCCATTCCGACTTGGGCAGTGTGCGATCCATGAAGCGCGCGGTGAGTTTTTCAATCTCAGCATCTGTTATCAGGGACATATTGGTTTCCTTTGAAATCTCCGGCGAGTGTCCAAAAGAAAACCTCGCCGGTTTGGCGAGGGTTGGGGATCGAGTTGCAAGCAAAAAGCTCTAGGTCAGTTCTCGAAACATACGCCAACATTCGCCACATGCATGTGAGGCGTTTGTTGCTGAATGGGGATCATTCGGTTGCGCATAAGCACGAGGTATCGAGCGGATCGTTTTCTGGCAAGGTCGACCGAGATTGAGGCTCATAAAAATTGCGCCTTGGCCGACTGCGTTAAACGGCCAAGGCGCACCTATTGATTACGTGAGTACTAGGGGACGTTAGTATTTGCAACCAATAGGAAGTTAAGAGCTATTCAAATGCACGAAGACGTTTCACGGCCCCCGTACAGGTTATGTATATGAATTATCTTCTGAAAGATCATTACCCTAGCGTCTCAATTTTCGGCATTCGGCTATTTATGTATTAACAAGATATGAATTCGAATACTTGTGAATTCTGGTGAGTTTGAGACGTGATGAGAATTTATTCTGCCTCAAACACAGCTATCAAAAAGGCATGCATGATGTCCTTTATCCAATCTCGCCGACCAAAAAGACTCCGCAAGACTGGCGACTCGCGCCCATTCCGCGCGATGTCTGGGCGGCCATTTGGGCGCCGATATATGATATAAGAGTGCAGCACCCTCGGTCTAATTCTGGCGGTAACTTTATGCAGGGCGTTGTCAGGGGGGAACTTGCAGGGGCCCGCTATGCCACAGGGTGGCAATTGGTCCAGCACGCAAATCACAAACTGTCGGCGCGCTTGGGCGTGGTTTCGGTGAGGCGGTTGCGCGCGGGGTATGCCACGCTGGACTTTGAGCTCAAAAGCTTCGTTCACCGGCCCAACCAGATCGCCATCACAGATCACTTTCAGAGCTTTCGCGGTAGCCACCATGAAGCGGTCGGGGAGACGATATATATCCCGCGCGCCTTGCTCGGCTTGCCTTTGGGGTCCGCCATAGATCCGATCGTCGTGGATGAAAGCACTGTTCTAGGAGAGACGCTCGGCAAAGAGATCTCTCGATTCTTTGAAACGCCTGTGGCGACGGATTTTGAAACAGACACGCTGATCCACATGACCAGCTCGCTGATTGGGCATAATCGTCATCCTGCGTCTGAGCGGGCTGGGTGGTGGCGAGCCCGAAACGACATTATTCGAAAATACATAGAAGCGAATCTCGGCGATCAGACTCTTCTTCCGGCGAAGATATGCAATGTCTTCAACCTCTCCCGCGCGACGCTTTATCGAATGTTCGAAGCGGATGGCGGGGTGCGGCGCTATATTCAAGACCGGCGCTTGCATGTTGCAGTCTGGGATCTCGCCGATAGTGGCATTAAGCGCGGGCGTTTAACGCATGTTGCGGACAAGTGGGGGTTTTCGTCGAATGCGAACTTCAACCGCGCAGTGAAACAGGCCTTCACCATGCCGCCTGGCGCGCTGTTTGGGGAAGGGTCTTATGTGCCGCCGGCGAGGATCAATTCTCGGCGGGAAGAATATCCAACCTATAATTGGTTTATCGGCCAATCAGAGCGCGCCTCCTTGCGAAAATTACGTGGCTAGGCGCCGCCGCTTGCCGATTATGGTGAGTCGTTTCGAAACCGGATGGATGCAATGAGACAATAAGAATGAGATGTTGGGATAGTGACTAATCTAGGCATCTCAACCCATGATT
Organism: Hyphomonas sp. ske169; assembly: GCF_056850855.1. Taxonomy (NCBI): domain Bacteria; kingdom Pseudomonadati; phylum Pseudomonadota; class Alphaproteobacteria; order Hyphomonadales; family Hyphomonadaceae; genus Hyphomonas; species Hyphomonas sp. ske169. The sequence goes on from NZ_CP096146.1 coordinate 2,959,854, forward strand.
GATTTCATGAGGGGTTCGAGGTCTCGAGCCATCCATATTTAGAGTTGGCATTGAGGTCTCACCTGCATTGGGAACCTTATAATGAATGCCAATTTGATAGGCAGAACTGCCATCGGGCTCCTCGCTTTATCGACCACATTTCAATTTGCTGCAGCAGAAGCCTGCGATAATGGCGCGCCGATCAAGCCTGAGGTAATCAACACGATCGACTCCGGTGAGCGAACCAAGGCAATGGCCGTGCGCCCGTATAATTGTGCTGCACGAATCAAGCTCCGAGGGCGATTAGAGGGCGATAAAACGGTTGCTGATCTGCTTGTGGGAATGGCAGGGCCTGGGGTGGTTCGTTCGCATTTGGTTGTGAATAGCAATTTGGCTGACGCCCTTGCTTCTGGCGAGGATTCAATTGCCATTGGCGGTCAAGCGTCTGCGACAAATCTTCAAGCCTTGGCGATCGGGCCAAGTGCACGGGCGCTTGAGCGTGGGAGCATTGCAATCGGATCCGGGACCAAGGGCGGAGCGCCAGAAGCCATTGTGCTCGGCATAGGCACCCATGTCGAACCAGGTTCGCACGGCGGCATCGCTATCGGCACCGTCGCCGGAATCGCGCCGGATGCCCCGCATGCGCTTGCGATCGGCGCGTTTAGTAATGCTTTGGTGCGCCGAAGCGCAGCGATTGGTTATGAGGCTCGCGCCGAGGCGGAAGATTCTGTCGCGCTCGGATCCTTCTCACTCGCGGATGAAGAAAACACAATTTCGGTTGGGCGGCCGGACAATCCGATCACAAGTTTGGATGAGTCGCGGCTGCGCCGGATCACAAATCTTGGGGCGGGAACGGCGGGGACAGATGCCGTCAATCTTGATCAAATGCAGGCGGCAATTGCTGCGGCCGGCTCTGGGACGGATTATCTCGATATCAATGGATCCGGACCTGCGGCAGCGGCACCGGGCACGAACGCAATCGCTTTAGGCGTCAATACGCGCGCTGGCGGCAGTAATTCCGCAGCTTTCGGAACCGGCGCGCAAGCGCTGTTCAGTGACTCATTTGCATTCGGATCAGGCGCCCAAACATCGCGCGACAACCAATTCATGTTGGGGCCGCCGACCTCTAATTACACAATGCCTGGATTGGTCAGTCCGCAATCGCGAGATTTGCAGAATGGAGCCTTAGAGCTTGTCACGGTTGATTCCGCGGGCAATCTCGCCGCGGATGGCGGTCAGACGGTGGCAAATCTGCAGCAGGAAATCTCTGGCAATGGCCAACGCATCAATGTTCTGAACAACCAGATCAGCGTGAATGCGGGAAACATCGCTCAAAACACTTCCGATATTGCGACGGCTCAATCCTCGATCACTCAACTCGAGCAAGACTTGGCGGAAGGATTGGGCATGGTGGAGGACAATGAAGGCCGACTTTTGGATCTGCGCGCCGATATTACTTCAAACACTGCGGCGATCGGTAAAAATACCAGCGCCATTCAGAGCAATCGCACAGATATAGATGCCAATCGGGCGAACATTCAGCGGCTGGAAGAGGGAGCTGCAGGCAATTCGGTTCGGTTTGAAGAGATGGAGACGCAAATGGAGGGCCATGAAACCCGTTTTGAGGCGGTCGACAAAACCGTGATCGAGCATGAGGCGCAAATCGACGCGAACACGGAAACCGCGAATACTGCATATGCGATGGCCAGTGAAAATCAGGCCAGAATTGCGCGGATGACGGATTATGGTGACTCTATTGAGATGCTTCAGTCGGATTTTGAAAGCCTCGGCCTCAGCGTGTATGGGCTTGCCCAAGTGGTGGCAGACCAGGCGGATAAAATCGACAGCAACAAAAACGGGGTTGCGATCGCCAATGCTTTGGCTGGCTCGTCGTGGCTGCAAGCGAATGAAACCGCTGCCTTTACGCTCAATGCAGGTTATTTCGAAGGCAGCTCCGCGCTGGCCTTTTCAGGCACCAAACGGCTGCATGATAAATGGTCTGCCAACATTGCCATCGGTGCTGCGCCGGATCGCGGTGAGATCGGGGCGCGGGCAGGTCTACGTTTGGGGTGGTAAGTGTCTAAAACGCGATTTCTACGCCTGCGAGCTCCGGGAGCTGCATGATGATCACCAGATCACGCAGCTCTTGGCGCGCCGCGACATGGCTCATCGTGAAGGACACGTTTGAGCCGCTTTCGGTCAAATCGAGCAGAGTGAGGCCGGCCGGGAAGAGTTCGCGGTAAATCACGCGCTCTGACAGGCCTGGCGCGAGCCGGAACCCGATCCGTTTGGACAGATTGAGCAGCGCTTCGCCGACCTTTTGTTTATTGCGGGCTTCGAGCGGCGACACCCGATTACGCATAACGATCCAATCGATCGGTTGGCGTGAGGTGCGAGCTTTATTCTTGCGACACTGCCAAACCATCTCTGAATAGAAGCTCGGGCGCAGCACTTCCAGCGTCTGCGGGTTCACGTCGCCGAGCAGGTCGAAATCGACAAAGGAATCATTGAGCGGTGTGATCAAACTATCGGCAGCCATATGGGCGATGCGAGAGAGGTAGGTGTCACCGCCTGGCGCGTCGACAATCACCATTTCGCAAACCGCTTTCAACCGTTCCAGAGAGGTGTGGAACCGCTCGGTCTCTTCTTTCTCGGCAATATCAAGATCGCGCTCCATGCTGGCATCGACCCGAATGATTTCAGGCATGGGCAGCTGAGCGCCGGTGGATTGCATCCAGCGCATCCGGTTTTCGAGATAGCGTGTCAGCGTGCGTTGCCGAACGTCGAGATCGATCACGCCAACTTTCCGGCCCATGCGCATCAGAGCGATGGCGAGGTGGATTGAGACCGTAGATTTACCGGCGCCGCCTTTTTCATTGCCAACAACGATAACCCGGCACTGTTTCTGTGCCGGGGTCGAAAGCGTTAGCGTGTCCGCACCGTCGCGGGGAGGTTGATATCCATCGGCCATGGCCGCAAGGGATCTCCTTTAAATCATCAAGCGGCGTGTTGCTGAGCTTGGGTCGTCAATTCGTCTTCGAAAGTTGGAGCATCGTCGAATAAGAAGACTTGCTCTCCGCCAGAGATTTCTTCTTGGGCTGGCATGGTTGGCGCGAGCGGCTCACCATCGAACAGCATTTCGTCATGATGCGTAATCGCGCACGGCGTGAGTGTGGTCGCTTCGACCGGGAACGGCGTTTCCCCGTGGATCAAGGCCAGTGTTTCACGCAGGCCAGCCAAATTATCGGCAATCGCGTCCATATCTTTTGAAAGCTTAGTCCGAACCGCTTCGTGCCCGGCGTCGGATTCAAACAACCAGCAGTCGTTTTGTTCGCGCAAATGGTCAGGTTCTGGCTCAAGGCTGAACTTCGGCGTGGCGGGCCGCGTCTGCCTTGTGTAGAGGGTTGCACAAGCTGCTCCGAGCAGCGCTTTAAGGCGGGGGAAGATGTGCTTTCTCATGTGTTAAAGAATCTACTCAAAAGGTTAACGGGGAGTTTACGAATTCTCCTCAGGCGCGAATGTAATGATTAAATCTCCGACAAGAGTCCGCACCCTATCTGATCTGCGAGAAGCGATCCGAACCCACCGGATGGCCGGCCGCACGATTGGCTTCGTACCGACCATGGGGGCCTTGCATGATGGGCACCTGTCTTTGGTCGAGATCGCGAATGCGAAAACCGATATCACCGTGGTCAGTATTTTCGTGAACCCAACCCAGTTTGCACCCGGCGAAGATCTCGACACCTATCCGCGCACAGAAGAAGCCGACATTGCGCGTTTGACTAAGGTCGGCACAGATATTGTCTACTTACCGAGCGTTGAGGAGATGTATCCGGACGGATCGAAAACAGATGTTCGCGTTGCCGATATGTCTGATTTGCTCGACGGGATTTTCCGTCCACACTTCTTCTATGGTGTGGCGACAGTGGTGGCGCGGCTGTTCGTGCATGTGCAACCTGACGTCGCTGTGTTTGGCGAGAAAGACTATCAGCAGCTCCAAATCATCCGGCGGATGGTGCGCGACTTGGGCTTCCCGATTGAAATCATCGGGGGCGAAACCTTCCGGGACGCGGATGGTTTGGCGCAGTCTTCGCGCAACGCCTATATGAACGAAGACGAGCGCGTGAAAGCAAACGTGATTAGCGGGGCCTTGCACCGCGCCTGTGCCCGACTCGCGATTGGTGCGCCGGTTTCTGAAGTGCTGGAAGAAGCCCGCGCGCGTATTGCGGCGGCCGGGTTTGAACGATTGGATTATGTCAGTGCGGTTGACCCGCTGACGCTGGAAGATCTGCCAGACGGGGCGACAAAAGTGGGCGAGGTGGGCCGGGTGCTCGCGGCCGCTTGGATGGGGCCAACCCGCTTGATCGATAATATGGGCTTTCAGCGCGACTGAGCACATTTTAGTGACATCGCGACGGCAGGTCTTGTCGAGCCGGGCCGAGTCCCGCAAGGGATTCCTAGAAACTCGGAGGGCGTCATGCTTCAACTCACTTATCAAAGGCTGCTTCTCGCTGCGGCGTCTGGCTTTGCATTGACCGGCTGCGCGACTGTCGCGCCGGATACTGATCCAGCCATTGCAGAAGCGCCGGCCGTTGTCGAAACCGTTGCGCCTGTCGTCGAAACACCTGTCGCAAAACCGGCTTTCTCTGTTGAAGGGATCGCGGCCCTGGAGCAGACCATGGGCCAATATGTGGCCGATGGCCGTCTCTACAGTATCCACACGCGCCTCGTTCACCAGGGCGAAGAGATTAGCGACTTTAAGACCGGTCTGCGCGGCTTGGAGGCCCAAGCCCCGATCGAGGATGACACGATCTACCGCATCTACTCTATGACCAAACCTGTCACCGGCGTGGCCATGATGATGCTGTACGAAGAAGGCTTGTTTGAGCTCGATGACCCGGTCACGAAATATGTGCCGGAGTTCGAAGACTTGAAAGTGCTGGCGGGGGTGAATGAAGACGGCACGGCAATTTTGGCCGATCTCGAGCGTCCCCCAACGATGAGCGAGCTGATGTCTCATACGTCGGGATTTGCATATGGTCTCGGCGGCGCAGATCCCGTCAATTCGGCTTTTCGCGATTTGAAAGTGCTTGAATCGCCTGACCTTCAATCCTTCATTGATCGCACTGCCTCGATCCCGCTCCTGTTCCAGCCGGGTGAACATTGGTTCTACAGTGTCGGCATGGATGTTCAGGGGCATATTATTGAGAAATTATCCGGCCAAAGCTTCGGAGAATTCCTCCAATCTCGCATGTTCGAGCCGCTGGGTATGACGGATACAGGCTTCTATGTCCCGGCCGAGGATTATGACCGGTTCAGCGAAGTCTATGGCTTTGATCCAGAGACTGGTGCCTTGGTTCCTGTGCCGTTTCCCGGCGTGATGTTCCGCAAGGAAACCGTCGGATATGAGTCAGGTGGCGGCGGATTGGTCTCGACGATGGATGACTATGCGCGCTTTTCACAGATGCTCCTCAATCGCGGCGAGTTAGCGGGCGTGCGTATCCTCAAGCCTGAAACAATCGACTTGATCACCACAAGTGTGATGCCGGACGGCGCGGTCATGTCCACTTTAGGGATGAATGGCGGCGAGCAATATTTGGGAATCGGGATGGGACTGACGGTGGGCACGATTGAAGATGCCGACCTGGCAGAAACGCAGACGCCGAATGGATCATATTTCTGGGGCGGCGCGGCTGGAACCTGGTTCTGGATCGACCCGGTGAACGAGCTTTATTTTATCGGCATGGTGCAGGTGTTCGACGGCAATAACCCGGGTGAGCCCCTCGAGCTGCGCGAGACCAGTGTCAAAGCCGTTTATGATGCGTTGAACGCTGAGTAGTTGCCTATTCGGTGCCGTCTTGATTGTCTTGGCCGTCTTCTAGCCAGGCCTCGACGGTGCCCTTTAGCTTCAGGGTCAATGGATTGCCTTTGCGATCAACGGCTTTGCCAGCGGCGACTTTGACCCAGCCCTCTGAGATGCAATACTCCTCGACATTGGTTTTGACCTCGCCATTGAAGCGGATCCCAACGCCGCGCAGCAGCAATTGTTCGTTATAGTAAGGGCTATTCGGGTTTACCGAGAGACGGTCAGGCATTTGATCAGACATGGCGCGCTTTAAGCCGAACTCGTCAGACTATTCAAGCAAGTCTTGAAGTTTAGGCGGTGCGGCGTGACGCCAAGACATATGCAGCGCCGAGCGCGCGGTGATTTCGTCGGCGTTTGCTAGCTGAAGCGTCGTTGCGCCCTTATCGCCCCATTTGTTGGGAACTTTCGAGAAGACCGAAGGCTCGGCCGCAATGAGCAGTTCCTGTTCTTCCACGCTCAAGAACACGTTCGCGGTTTTGTCGGCTTCCAACATGGTGGCGATGGTTTTCCCGCGCGGTGCATCTACGCGAAAACTAGCGCGCTCGAAATGCGGCTTTTCAATCGCTTTTGGAAGCGAAAGCGCGAGCGCTCGAAATTCATCCACGGTCATTCATCGGTTCCTCCCCTTCGGTGCCGACAGCATATAGGAAAGAGCCGCCTTTGATGAGAGGGATGACGCGGGTCGCCACATCTCGCTCGAGCGCCGGGCAGCCCCAGCTGCGGCCGAGAAGGGAGCGGTCCGGTGAGACATAGTCCGCGCCATGGATCACAATCAGCCGTTGCTCGGCCAGATCATTCTGCGGGCTTAGGCCTTTCAGTTTCAGCGATAGCCCATGCATCCCATAATAAGTCTTCCCGGTCACAAACGCGCCGAGCGAGGTCATTTTTGAGCCTTCAATATTCGAAAACCGGTCGGCCATGCCATCATGATCAGGGTCTGAGCCTTTGCCGTGAGCGACCAAGAAGGCTTCAGCGCTCATATCCTTTGTGTCGATCAGAAAATAGCGCGCAACGTTCGAAGGCGCGCGATAATCGATGACGCTGAAATATCGATCATTCCGGATCTCGCTTGCGGCATCCGCTTTGGCGCGCAAGGCTTCCGCCAAGAGCGTTTCGCCCAAAACGTCTGCCGCCGGTTGTGACTGCGCAAAAGCGGGCGCGGTAAAAAACAGGCTGAATAGGAGGGCAGGCCAAAACGCAGAAAGCATGCCCTGGATAAAGACATGCTTTCCGGCAAAATTATGATTGAAGAGCTTAGCGGTTAGAAGACGCGCGGGCGCTCGGTCTTTTCAATGTGCAGGCCGCATTCGCTTTTGTCGCGACCCACCCAGCGGCCAGACCGAATATCGTTGGGGTCTTCGGCGGGCTTGGTGCATGGCCAGCAGCCAATCGACGGATAGCCCTGGGCGACCAGTGGATGACGCGGCAGTTCACGGCGTTTGAAATAGGCTTGGACGTCTTCCTGGGTCCATCCGGCGAGCGGGTTCACTTTGAACCGGCCGCTGGCATGTTCAAACACAGGCAAAGACATGCGGGCGCCGCCATGGAAGCGTTTGCGTCCGGTAATCCAAGCATCGAACCCTTCCAAGGCAGGCTCAAGCGGGCGCACTTTGCGCAGCGCGCAACAAGCGTCTGGATCGGTTTTCCAAAGCGTATTCTTCGGATCTTCCGCGAGACGCTCGTCTTCAGCTGGCGGGATATCCCGAACATTTGTCAGACCGAGCCGCTCAATTAATTCCTCTTTATAATCGAGGGTTTGCGGGAAATGCATGCCGGTTTCGAGGAAGACAATTGGCAGGTCCGGATCGACATCGGCGATCAGGGCCAACATCACCGCGCTTTCAGCGCCAAAGCTTGAGACATAAGTGAGCTCGCCCATCCATTCGCGCAGGATCGAGGCCCGCAAAATGGTTTGAGCAGAGGCATCGCGCAATTCATCGTTCAAGCGCGTGAGGCGCTGATCAATATCTTCGTCGATCCGCAAACTAATGTCTGAATAGGGCATGCGCCTTAGACTTTCGTGTGGCGCCTCGAAAAGACCGAAGTCTGGCCGTCCGCGGCGGGTTGATAGAACGCCGAATATTCTTCCAGCGCTTGCACAACATTAGGTAGGTCGGCCCTGGAGGTCTGATAAGCGTCAAACCCTGAACGGTTCATGTAGAGAATCTGATCTCTTAAGACGTGGCCCACCGCGCGGAGCTCACCCTCATAGCCTAAGCGTCGTCTCAGAAGCTGAGCCTGGCTATAGCCGCGACCATCCGTATATTTCGGAAAGTCTATTTCAATCAATGAGATACGGTCGAGAAATGGCGTCAAATCATGTGGATCATCAGCCGGTGCTAAACGGACGCCAATTTGCTGATTTCGTCCCAAAAGCGTTTCGGAATTTTCTATTAGCTTAGCTAAAGAGACTGTTACACATCCTGAAGATGGAAGGTCGGTACCGTCCTCGGCAAAGGTCCATGTGTCGTCGGCTTCGGCGCCATTTTTAATCAGTGGCATAGATCGCCTCCTGGAACGGTTCGACGCCGAGGCGCTCGACCGCTTCAATAAATTTCTCGTCTGAACTGGTGCGAAGGTCGCGATAAGTATCGACAATCGTCTTCACAGCGCCCGGCACTTCTTCGTGGCGCAGGGCTTTTCCGATAATCTGACCGACGGCGGCTTTCTCATCCGCGCGCCCACCCAGGGAGATTTGGTAATATTCCTCGCCTTTGCGGTCGACCCCGAGAATGCCGATATGGCCGACATGGTGGTGCCCGCAAGCATTGATGCAGCCTGAAATATTGATGTGCAGCTTGCCAATATCCTGCTCATAAGCCGGGTCAGCAAAGACCTTCTGGATCTCTTGTCCGACAGGGATCGAGCGGGCATTAGCGAGATTGCAATAATCAAGGCCTGGGCAGACGATCATATCGGTGATCAGGCTCTCATTCGCGGTTGCGAGGCCAGCCGCGTCGAGCTCTCGGTAGACATTATAAAGATCATCCAGCGCGACATGCGGGAGCACCACATTCTGGGCGTGTGTGACGCGAATATCGTCAAAGCCATAGCTCTCGCCCAAATGCGCCATGACCGCCATTTGGCTGTCCGTGGCATCACCTGCGAGCCCGGCAATCGGCTTGAGGCTGATCGTAACAGAGGTGTAGCCCGGCACTTTATGCGGGTGTAGGTTGACTTTGGCCCAATTGGCGAAGGCCGGGTCTGCGGCTTTGGCGCGCTCGAACCCATCACTGGTTTCAGGTTTGTCTTCAAAGGCGGGCGGCGCGAAATAGGCATTGATGCGATCAATCTCAGCCTGGGGCAGGGCGATTTTTTCGCTGCTTTGCTGAGCTGCATATTCTTCTTCGACCAGGCGCGTAAACTCTTCCGCGCCGGTTTCGGTGACCAGAATTTTGATCCGTGCTTTGTATTTATTATCTCGGCGACCGAAGCGGTTATAGACCCGCATAATCGCTTCGAGATAATCCAGGATTTCCGTCGCTGGTACGAACTCATTGACCAAAGCGGCAATGATAGGGGTCCGGCCTTGGCCGCCGCCGACATGGACTTCAAAGCCAACCACGCCATTACGCTCACGCATATGCAGGCCAATATCGTGGACCCGAATGGCAGCGCGATCATGCTCGGCTGCGGTGACAGCGATTTTGAACTTACGCGGCAAGAACGCGAATTCCGGATGGAAGGTGCTCCACTGACGGATGATCTCACACCACGGGCGCGGATCCATAATCTCGTCTCGGGTGGCGCCTGCGAAATGGTCTGAAGTGACATTGCGGATACAATTGCCGGAGGTCTGGATGGCGTGCATTTCCACTTCGGCCAGCTCTTCCAGCACGTCCGGAATGTCTTTCAGCGCAACCCAATTGTATTGGATGTTTTGGCGCGTCGTCATGTGGCCATACCCGCGATCATAATCGCGCGCGATCTTAGACAGTTTGCGCATCCGCGCCGCATTCAGCTGGCCATATGGGATGGCCACACGCAGCATATAGGCATGCAGTTGCAAATAAACGCCATTCTGCAAACGCAGCGGCTTAAACTCGTCTTCGAGGATCTCTCCGGACAAGCGGCGTTCGACTTGGCCACGGAATTGATCGACGCGCTCTTTGACAATTTGCGCGTCAAATTCATCATAGCGATACATTAAAGTGTCACCCCTTCTTTGGGCATAGCGTGGCCAATGGAAAGCGCGCCTTCGACGCGACTCACCCAGCGTTCAACATTTGGGAATTGCGCCAGATCAAAGCCGCCTTCGTGCGCCACACGCGTATAAGCGACCAATGCAATGTCGGCGCAGGTCATAGCCTCGCCAACCAGCCAATCTGTCCAGGTCAGCTGCATTTCCATAACGCCAAGCGCCCGGCGACCTTTCGCCATCAATTGTGGATCGATTTCTGAGTCTGGAAGTTTCAAATAGTGTTTCTTGAACCGGCGCACGGCGATTGAGGTCTCGTGGGAATATTGTTCCCAAAACAGCCAGGAATTCATTTGTGCGCGCTGAAACGCATCTTCTGGGATGAGGTCAGAGCCCTCCGCCAGGTAGAGCATAATCGCATTCGATTGCGGCAAGACTCGTCCATCCGGCCAGCGCGCGATTGGGACTTGGCCAACTGGGTTCAGCGCTAAAAATTCTTCGGTCTGAGTGCCGCCGTCCAAGATATCCACTTCGACCCAGTCATGGTCCACATCGAGATAGTCGGCGGTCCAGCGCGGTTTCTGGCAATTGCCAGAAATGCTATCGCCATAGAGGGTGAGCTTGGTGATCTCTCGGCCGGTCATCGGATGATCACTCCGTAGGGTACGGTTGGACCTGTCGCACGGATGGTCTCGCGCAGAGTTTCGCGACCGGCGACTTCGCCATCTTCGGTCACTTCCATGAAATAGGGATCGGTGATCGCGCCTTCTTGGGATTTTGCATGCTCGAGTGCGGCGTCGGCTGCGTCGCCGGTAAAGACGCCAATCTCGCTCGCATCCTCGGTCCAAGTCTGGTCAGCGCGCAACCAGACAACTTTGCCGCTTGCGGTTTCCCATGCGGTCACGGTTTTCGGTGTGTCTGGTTTTAGTTTCGGGCGGACAGATGTCATGCCGCAACCTCCGATGAAAGTTTCTCTAAGGCCTCTGCAGGAATGGCGCTCACCTCACCAATGACCAGCAGCGCCGGACCCTTGATGCCCGCGCGCGTGATCAATTGTGGCAGTTCGGCGAGTGTGCCGAAGACTTTGATCTCGTTTGGCCGGGTTCCATTCTCGATCACCGCGACCGGTGTGCTGCTCGCCCGGCCTGCATGGATGAGTTTTTCTGCAATATCCGGAGCGGTCCCCACGCCCATAAACACGACCACGGTTTGTGTGGGTTTTGCGAGCGCGTCCCAGTCGAGATCTGGCACGTCGCCAGATTTTGCGTGGCCCGTCACAAAGGTCAGCGTCTGGGCGTGATCGCGATGGGTGAGCGGCAATCCAGCCGACGCCGCGCAGCCAAGCGCCGATGAAATCCCGGGAACGACATTCGGCTCAATTCCGGCCTCACGCAGCGCTTCAACTTCTTCGCCGCCGCGCCCGAAGATGAATGGATCCCCGCCTTTAAGGCGTACAACACGTTGACCTTTGCGGGCGGCCTCAATCATCAGGTCATGGATTTCAGGCTGCGGAACGCTGTGATTGGCTTTCGATTTTCCGACGGACACGCGCGTTGCATCGCGGCGGACGAGATCCATAATCTCATCGCTAACCAAACGGTCATGGAAAACGATGTCAGCGTTTTGGATCAGCCGGAACGCTTTCAGAGTTAGCAATTCCGGGTCACCAGGACCCGCGCCGACAATGTCGACCGTTCCGACGCGATTGGCGGGCGAGGCAATCTCTTGCAGGAGCGTTTCCATGGCCACCCGAGCGCCATCGAAGTCGCCGGACATCGCCAGGTCAGCCGGCGCGCCATTCAGCGCCGCTTCCCAGAACTGGCGCCGTTTCACACCATCGTCTAGAACCTCATAAACCCGCGGGCGGAAGTCGCGCGCGAGCTCTGATAGCGGCCCCATATTTTGCGGCATTAGCGCTTCTAAACTTGTACGGACGCGTTTCGCTAGGACCGGGGCTGCACCACCAGAGCCGACAGCCGCAACGATCTCGCCGCGCTCCAAGATGCTCGGAACCGTGAAGTCGCATTCTTCTGGTTGATCGACGACGTTGATTGGGATGCCATATTCGCGCGCCCAAATGATCGACTGTTCGCAATTCTCTTTTGTGCGGCAGGCGACAATCGCAAACTTCGAACGGTCGAGGGCTTGGCCGGCCATGTCGCGCGGGGCAATCGTAATCCGTCCAGCAAACTCTTCAGCGAAGCCTGGCTCAATCTCGGTATCGATGACCACTGTAATATGAAGCGTCGTCTTGGCCAGCAGACGGACTTTGCGACGGGCTTCTTCGCCGCCACCAAACACAGTGACGTGAGCATTGTCCGTATAGAAAAACGCAGGAAAGAGACGCATGGCGTGATGATCCCGTTTGAACGATCGTTGCCGGAGAAATGTGTTGACGGAGCGGTTTCAGCAACCGTATGAGCCTTATCCCATCGTTTAGAGAAACTACAATCAAAATCTGGTTATAGACGTAAGCTATGTCTGACACGAATGATCGCCTCCCTCCACTAAACGCCTTGCGCGCTTTCGAAGCCGCTGCACGACGATTGTCTTTCACCAAAGCCGCGGACGAGCTGAATGTGACGCCAGGGGCGATTTCGCAGCATATTCGCCAATTGGAAGACTATGCCGGAACCCCCTTGTTTAAGCGGACTGGCCGAAGCGTACTGCTCACTGATGCCGCGCAAGCCGCGCTGCCCTTGGTCCGTGAGGCGTTCGATCAAATCGCCGAAGCGGGGCGGATTATGCAAGCGCCGGCCCGAAAGGGCCGCGTCATGGTTAGCTCAGCGCCGAGCTTTGCCGCAAAATGGTTGGCACCGCGCTTAGATGGCTTCCACAATGCGCATCCCGGTGTTGAGGCTTGGGTGAGCGCGGATAGCGGGCTGACAGATTTCACCACTGCTGACGCAGATTTTGCGATCCGCTATGGCGCTGGTGACTATGATGGATTGAAGGCCGAGAAACTGCTCGATGAGATGGTTTTGCCGGTCTGCTCACCGCAACTTTTGGATGGCAACGACGCGATCCGCAAGCCGGCTGATCTCGCCAAACATACGCTGATCCATGATGTCAGCGCTGAGGTTGATCCATCTTGTCCGGATTGGACCAGCTGGTTGAAAGCGCGAGGGGCAGGGGCCGATGTGGATGGCACGCGCGGTCCGCGCTTCAACCAATCTGCGCTCGCAATTGAGGCTGCGGCAACCGGAAGAGGCGTCGTCCTAGCGAAGCGCGCGATCGCTGCGGCGGATATCGCTGCTGGGCGTCTAATCGCGCCATTTGCGGATGGCTCGATCAGCGTTGATTATGGCTATTGGCTGGTTTGGCCAAAAGGTCGTCACCTGACAGAAGACGTCCGCGCCTTCATTAAATGGGTCAAAGCTGAAGCCGCCGCCAGCGAGGTTGCCGGCGTCTAGATCGCTTGAACAGGAGCGCGAACCCCATGCTGACCGACACAGAGCAGTCCCTAGCTGCGGCCCGGCCCAACCAAGTCGATTTTGATCGTGTCGCGGGGCTGCATTATCTCGGCAATTATGTTCGCCGCCTGCCGATCAATCTCGCGCGGATGATGGAGAATGCCTACGATTGGGAACATCTTCCCTTCGTTCATTCATCCTCCTTTTCTTCGATCGATTTGATCGATAGCGGCACCTGGGGCTGGCGCGCGAAAATCGGACTGCCCGAGGGGGCACCGGCATCGCATCAATTGCTCGATCTTCTAGTGGAAAGCGATAAGCATTATTGGGTTTCAACTGTGTTCTCGGGGCCTGGCACGGGAATAGAAATTCATACGCAAGCCACAGAACTCGCAGAAAATGAGATCGAAGTGGATGTGCGCTTCTATTTGCCGGAAGCCCCCGAGAATGAAACCGGCGCCGAGATGATCCTCGCTTATATGCAGCAGCAATATGCAACGCTGTACGATGAAGATCTGGACTTGATGTCCGGTCGCCAAGAAGCGCTGGATGATCGGCTGCGATGGGCTGCCAATGCACCAGACCCAAAGGACATTCTAGTTGGACGCACCGATGATTTGGATCCTGATCAAGTGCATGTCGTGGAGATGGAGCAGGGCCGGTTTTGTGTTCGGCAGTGGCAGGGCAGGTGGCTCGTGCACAGTGCGGTGTGCACGCACCTTTTGGGGCCGCTCGAGAACAGCTCAGTGGATGAAAATGGTCAAGTGACCTGTCCGTGGCACGGCTATCATTTTGATGTTCAAACAGGTGAGAATACCGAGCAAAAATGCCAGGCCCTGGCGCAGCCGCCGGAACTCATCACTGTGAACGAGACCCTCTATCTGCGTCCAGCTTAAGCCGTCTGGTTGTTTAGACCTCAGAAAAGCAGGACGCGACATCAGCCAGCCAGCCGCGGACATTGTCTTTTTGCGCTTCCGACATGCCGTGGCGTACCAGGATCAGATCCTTTTGCGGTACGATGACAATGTATTGTCCGTCATATCCGTTCGCCGAGAAACTGCCTGGGCCAGCCAGGTCCAGCCACCACTGACCACCATAGCGCATCGGTTCTTCCGGCGGCACATTTGGCGTCGGCGTGCGGGCATGGTCGACCCAGCCTTCTGGCAAAATACGTTTTCCGTCCCAGACGCCATCACGCAGATAGAGGAGGCCAAATCGGGCGAAATCTCGCGCCGTGCAAAAGCAGAAACTTGATCCAATAAAAATCCCAGCGGGATCGAATTTCGGGATGGCTGAGCGCATCCCGATCGGGTTGAGCAACCGGTCGCGTAGAAAGGCTTCAAACCCTGTTTGATCGAGATCCAGCGTGTCGGCGAGCAAGCGGCAAAGAATGTTCGTGGTGCCGCTGGAATAAGACCAAACCGATCCGACCGGATGGTCTAATGGTTTGGCGGCGGCGTAATGCGCGACATCTTCCTTTCCGGCGCCAAACAGCATCTCGATTGTGTGAGAGATGCCTGAGTCTTCATAATCTTCAGTAAACTGAAGCCCAGAGCTCATGCGCAATAAATGTTCAATCGTGATCGCCGCGCGCGGATCATCGGCGCCTTGCCATTCCGGCACATTTGCGGGCGCGTGGAGATCGACCTTTCCGTCGCCCAGCGCAATCCCGAACAGCGCATGCGTCATCGATTTTGCCATTGACCATGAATGGTAGGTCTCATCAGGACCAAAGCCCTCATTATAGCGCTCAGAGACGATCTTACCGCCTTGGATGGCGAGAAAGGCGGTGGTTTTGCCGAGGCTATCTGGATTGGAGAATGCGTGATCGAGGCGTTTCTCTAA
The DNA here is from genome assembly GCF_056850855.1 of Hyphomonas sp. ske169. Classification (NCBI taxonomy): domain Bacteria; kingdom Pseudomonadati; phylum Pseudomonadota; class Alphaproteobacteria; order Hyphomonadales; family Hyphomonadaceae; genus Hyphomonas; species Hyphomonas sp. ske169. The sequence goes on from NZ_CP096146.1 coordinate 2,975,095, forward strand.
ACCGGCTTTATCCGCTTGAATGGGTAGATCCCCCTCCAGCCATTCATGTGTTGGCCAATCAACACGCGCTGGCTGTGTCGGAAGGGCTGGCAAGGATGCGGTAGTGGCCATGGGCGAATCTCTTTTAGGTTTTCTATCACCCTAAAAGGTCTGCATGGCTAGCGATGACGCCGCGCGCCCCTAGTGGCAAACATAGAGACAGCGTCATCGCTGATCCGGCGGGATGTCTTTGATGCGCGCCACATGGGCCTCAAGATCTTCTTTGCCATACGGCGAGTGATAGCGTTTTTCGCCAGCGGGATGATGTTCGAGGCCGAGGCGTTTGCCGTCCCGCCAGTTTTTTGCCGGACGGATCGGACGCGGATGAAACCCGCCGCCACAGGTCGGGCAAACATTCGAGAGCGGCCCGTTCACACAGTCTGCGCAATAAGTGCATTCATAGCTGCAAATCATGGCATGGGTAGAGTCTGGAGGGAGGTCGCGGTCGCAAAGCTCACAATTTGGGCGGATTTCCAGCATCTCAAATCTCTCCTTCACCGCTGTGTTTGAGCAAAGAATCGTCTAAGCCAATCCACATGTCTAAACTCTATTTCACCTATAGCGCGATGAACGCGGGGAAGTCCGCAATTTTATTGCAAGCGGCCCATAACTATAAGGAATGCGGGATGGAGGTCATGCTGTGGACCTCAGGGCATTATGGCGCCGCGCCCGATGCTCGTATGGGTAAGATCGAGTCGCGCATTGGTTTGGAGGCGGAGGCGCATCTCTACCGGCCGGAAACCGATTTGTTTGCGGCCATCGAAAAAGAACATGCCGCGACAGGCCTAAATGTGATCTTCTTCGATGAAGCGCAATTCTTGACCAAAGATCAGGTTTGGCAATTGGCGCGGGTCGGCGATCGCTTGAATCTGCCGGTGCTTTGTTATGGCTTACGAACTGATTTCCAAGGGGAATTGTTTGAGGGATCCGCCGCTTTGCTCGCGATTGCCGACGATTTGCGAGAAGCTCGGACGATCTGCCATTGCGGGAAGAAAGCCATTATGACCGCGCGGATGGATGAACATGGCCAGGCGATAAAATCTGGCAACCAAGTCAGCGTCGGTAAAGAGGTCTATGTCTCGCTTTGCCGCCGCCATTGGGAAGAATCATTGGGGCGTTAGCACCAAATTCGACGCGCAATCCTGCCACAATGAAGGTTTATCCGTGCGATTGGGGTGAAACATGGAGCTCGTCATGCGTGCCCAAAAGAATTGTGTTCGAAACAGCCTAATTTGCGGCCTATTGGCGATTGCGACCTTTATCGGCATCGGTCTCGCCGCCAGCGCCCAAGACCAGTCAGGCTCTGCTGAAATTGATTTTGGCGGGTTTCTAGACCTGAGTGACGAAGTGTTTCAGGTCCGCGAAGAGCGATTGCTCTCGCTGCAAGCGTTCAACGACATGGCCGACGCACCAAACACGATCATCCTTGATGCCCGTAGCCGATATGCTTTCGAAATGGGGCATATAGAAGGAGCGGTGAACTTGCCGTTTTCGGACTTTACAGACGAAAAACTGGCAGAGGTGATCCCGCACAAAGACACGCGCGTGCTGATTTATTGCAATAATAATTTCAGTGACGATGCAGAGCCGATCCCATTGAAACGCATTTCGCTCGCGCTCAACATTCCGACCTTCATCAATCTCTATGGTTACGGCTATGAGAATATCTATGAGCTAGGTGTTTTGACCGAGACAACCAACGAAGATGTGAACTGGGTCACCGGCGAATTGCCGCTCTAAGGACTTCCCCGGATAGTTTTAGCTCTGCTAATGCGTTCGTTCGAACCCTTGCAATAAGCGGACAGATCATACATCTGCGGCGCTTGAGAACCGTTCTTAGGAGATCGCGATGACTGCAGCTGCTGAAGCGCCCGCGAAAAAAGTGAACCCAAATGCGCCGACTGAAGAGACGGTGCTGTCGGTCCATCATTATACTGATCGCTTGTTCAAATTCACGATCACGCGGCCCGCGAGCTTCCGGTTTCGCTCTGGTGAGTTCATCATGATTGGCCTTATGGGCGATAATGGGAAACCGCTCCTGCGGGCCTATTCCGTCGCCAGCCCAAACTGGGATGACACGCTTGAATTTTATTCGATCAAGGTGCCAGACGGCCCGCTGACCTCTAAACTTCAAAAGATCCAAGTGGGCGACAAAGTTCTGCTCGGCAAAAAGCCTGTGGGCACGCTGGTGCATGATGCTTTGGTGCCGGGCAAGCGTCTTTATTGCTTCTCAACCGGAACAGGGTTTGCGCCCTTTGCCAGCATTCTGCGCGATCCTGAAACCTATGAAAAATTTGAGGAAGTGATCATCACGCATACGTGCCGCGATGTTGCTGAGCTCGCTTATTCGCAAGAGACCGTCGACACGTTCCTAAACGATCCCGACATTGGCGAGATCGGCCAGGGCAAGCTGCGGCTCTATCAAACCTGCACGCGCGAAGCATTTGATCGCGCTGGCCGGGTCACGGACCTCATTCGCTCCGGGAAATTATTCGAAGATCTTGGCGTTCCGCGCCTCGATCCAGCGACTGACCGTGCAATGATTTGCGGCTCCATCGAGATGACCAAAGAGCTCAAAGGCTTGATGGAAGAGCACGGCCTCAAAGAAGGCTCAAACGCCGAACCAGCCGACTTTGTGATTGAACGCGCCTTCGTTGGATAGCATAGTTCGGACATGATTGTCCGAGACTATACGCCTGCTGATGCCACCGCTTTCCGCGATCTCAACCTCGCGTGGATTGAGGCCTATTTCACGGTTGAACCGGAAGACCGCGCGCAACTCGAAGATCCGCAAATCCATATTCTGGACAGAGGCGGCGCCATTCTGATCGCCGAGTATGCGGGCGAACCGGTTGGCACGGTTGGTCTGGTTCCCGGACATGGTGACGGTGTTCTCGAGCTGATCAAAATGTCGGCGCGAACAGATGTTCAAGGCAAGGGCATTGGCCGCGCTTTGATGAAAGCCGCTATGTCGAAGTCACGCGATATGGGCGCGAAGCAGATTTGGCTGGAGACCAATACCAAACTCGAGGCAGCTTTGGCGCTGTATCGCAAATTTGGCTTTCGCGAACTCACCGGCGATGAGGTGACTCCGACGCCGTATGATCGCTGCAATTGCCAGATGCTATTGGACTTATAGTGGTTTCAATCTGATCAACTAGCCATATTTTTCGAGTGCTTCTTGGACATTTAACCTGGGAACTCGGAGGAACGCGCCATCGGGTTCAGCAGCGTCTATATCCAAATTATAAATGTCAAAATTTCGATTCGCCTCGGCATCTAGTCCCGTTACAATTACGTCGAACGTGTAGGACGGTTCAAGCGCGACGAACCAATGAACATTATCCTCAATTTTGCCAATCGAAGATAGATCGCCCGTTGCGACGATATCATCAAAACTTGGACGCACGAGCATCGAGTCTGCATCGAGTGCGACTTGGTCATATTGGCGCAAATAGAAACGGCCGGAGGCCACCAAATGCGCGGATACCATGTTGCTGTGGCCATGCGGAATGATCGCTCGCCCTGTACCTACTGCGAACAATTTTGGGATAAATGAAAGCTCGCGAACATCATCATCGGCGAACTCGATTTTGGCGGTAGCTACACCCAAGTTAGCAAATTCAACTTCCGTTTTAAGGCGCTCAAAGTCGATTTCTTTCAGCATTTCCTCTAGATGAAAGTGATTATTGAACTGTGAGAGCCCCGTGCGCCAATCGGAAACGGAAATTGTTTCGCCGAGCAGCATGGCGGTCAGTTCATCGGTCTTTTTCAACCAAGTTCTCGAGTGCTCCGTAATCGGGGCAGCCAACATTTTACTATTTGCCACTGTAGAAATGAGGGCAGTGGCGGTTGAGAGTTTTAGTACCAGATCGCGTCTTGTCAGCATGTCCCAACTTCCTGCGCCTTTGATAGTTGATACGCGATCATTGTTCAGAAAATTGGGCAATGCGGGATGTTGATCAGGAGTTCAGGCGCTTACTTCCCAAATCCATAAACCAGCGAAACGCGGCTAATTGTGTCTGTGGATTCGAATCCGTCGACTGGATCAGTGTCGTGACGTACTTCGAACGAAACGCGGGCAGATAGCGTATTGGTCAAAGTTGCCGTAATCGCCGCAACGTTTCCGATTTGCGTCGATGTGTCGGCATAAACGACGGTCGAATCATTGGTGAAGGCGACATTGTCATTGAACTGGTGAGCGAAATTTGAGGCGGCTGTTGCACCAAACGATTCTTCGGTGGTCGCTTCGCTCAGCAGAGTTGGCGGCACGGTCGTCGCATCGAAAACAGCTTCGATTTCGTCAATCTTGAGACCTGGGCCGCCGCGCACCGTCCACTGCGTCGCGTCGCCGTTCAGAACTTCATAGCCGAGACCGCCACCGATAAAGGCGCGCGATTCGAATCCTGAAAACTCGTCGCGCTCGTAGGTCAGCTGACCAAAGCCGAAGAGACGATCATTGATCTGGCGGTCAAGATTGGTGCCGAGGAAAATCCGGTTCTTGGTTTCATCGCCGTCAGTTTCGCCATAATCGGCGCTGGCTTGTAGACCGACTTTCCAGACATTCATGGTCCGGGTTGCGTCGACGGCAAGGCCGAGATCTGTGGTTTCAGTGTTGCCGGTGGTAACACCAGCGCTCAGTGAGCCCTCGCCGCTCCAACCGTTTTCGCTCGCGTCTTGCGCGTGAGCTGGCAAAGCGATCGTCATGGCGCCCGCAAAGGCAGCGAGTTTTAGAATCTGGGAGAATGTCATGTCTAGCTCCTGTGATTAGACGGGCGCGACATGATCTAAAAAAGCTGAATCCAAAATGAACCAGTGCAGTTTTAACTGCCGATCTGCCCACGGTGTCGCAATTTTGCATCGGCGAGCTGAGCGAGAGAGGCGCCGGAAAGACGATAGCTTAAACGGTCTTCGACACGCTCAGCACCAAGTGACTCATAGAACTTGATATCTCCGGAATTGTCAGCTTTGACGGGCCAATCAATCCGGGAACCTCCCTTCGAAATGGCGTAATCAGCGATCCATTGCATGAGTTGGAGGCCAATGCCCCGGCTTCTTTCACGCTTAGAAACATACAGTTCTTTCAGAAAACACTGTTTCGAATGGAGTGGACGTGGGTCAACCACGGAATGAATGAACCCAATTGCTGCAAAGCCGATGATGGATCCACCTTCCTCGCTCGCGACGATTAATTCCAAGCCTGATGAAGCGGAAAGCAGATTCTCAGATAGATGGTGCCTAAGGTCGTCATCGGTGATGGACGCGGTTGGATTGTAGAAGCTGAAAAGTTCCTTCAGCAGATCGATAATGAGGTCCGATCGATCCAAGCTGAGCGGTTCAATTTTTGCGGCAGACATTACCCGATCTGTCCACGGTGTCGCAATTTTGCATCGGCGAGGACACAGGCCAGCATCGCTTCTGCGACGGGGACTGCGCGGATTCCAACGCACGGATCGTGGCGGCCTTTGGTGCGCACATCGACCTCTTGGCCGTCGCGCGTCACCGATTTCGTTTCGGTGAGAATTGACGAAGTGGGTTTAATCGCCACCCGGACAATCACGTCCTGACCAGTAGAGAGCCCGCCCGCAACCCCGCCATTATTGTTCGACAGGAAGCGCACGCCATCATTGCCCATGCGCATCTCATCGGCGTTTTGCTCGCCCGTATAAGCGGCTGCGTCAAAGCCAGCGCCAATCTCAACGCCTTTGGCTGCATTGATGCTCATCATGGCCATGGCGAGCTCGCTGTCCAGCTTGCCATAGATCGGCGCGCCCCAACCAGCCGGAACGCCTGAAGCCTGCACTTCGACCACTGCGCCGACCGAGGAACCGGATTTGCGGACCTGATCGAGATAGGTTTCCCACTGCTGCGCCATTTCCGCGTGCGGACACCAGAACGGATTGTCGCCAGTAATGTCCCAATCCCATTTCTCGCGATCGATTTTGTGTTCGCCAATTTGAACGACTGCGCCGCGAATTTGGATATCGTCGCCCAGCACGCGCCGGGCGACTGCGCCGGCGGCGACTCGCGAAGCCGTCTCCCGGGCAGAGCTCCGTCCGCCGCCGCGATAATCGCGCACACCATATTTTTGGTCATAAGTGTAATCAGCATGACCTGGACGGTAGCGGTCGCGGATTTCAGAATAGTCCTTCGAGCGCTGATCGACATTCTCGATCATCAAACTGATCGGGGTTCCGGTTGTCACTTGTCCGTCGGTGCGATCATCTGCGAACACACCAGAAAGGATTTTGACCTGATCAGGTTCCTGGCGCTGGGTGACGAAGCGGCTGGTGCCCGGGCGGCGTTGATCCAAGAACGTCTGCACCCAAGCCTCGTCGAGCGCCAAGCCTGGGGGGCAACCGTCAACAACACAGCCAAGCGCCAGTCCGTGGCTTTCGCCCCAAGTTGTGACGCGAAATAAATGTCCAAATGTGTTATGCGACATAAGGGCTAATCCGTGGTTGCGATGCTCGCGGTCTCCTATATGCAAAACCGGCGCCTGCCAAACCCCTAACGCCTTCTTTGGATCAGACTGAATGACCGATGTGCCCGTTTCCATCCCAAGATCGCCGTCATCAGCGGACTATGCGACTGAGGGTGACCGCCCGCTGATCCCGGACACGGACCAGCCATTTGAACTGCTTGAGCTTTGGTTGAAGGAGGCCAACGCGCATGAGCCGAATGATTCCTCGGCCATGTCACTGGCGACGGTGGATGCAGTTGGGATGCCTGATGTCCGCATCGTTCTACTCCGCGGCTTGAGCGCGGATGCAGGCCTGCAATTCTACACCAATTATGACAGCGCCAAGGGGGCTCATATCGCTGCCAACCCAGGCGCTGCGATCTGTTTTCACTGGAAGAGCTTGCGGCGCCAAGTTCGGGTCCGCGGCAGAATCGAAAAAACGACGTCCGAACAGTCCGACAGCTACTTCAAACAACGCGCCCCGCAATCCCGCATCGCCGCGATCGCGTCCGATCAATCTCGGCCGCTTGAAACGCGCGAGACCTTCAATCAACGCGTCGCCGAGATTAGCGCGATCTATGGCGATGATGATGACATTCCGCGCCCCGAGCATTGGGGCGGCTATCGCTTGATCCCATCGGAGTTCGAGTTTTGGCAAGACCAAGCGTTTCGGATGCATGATCGGCTGAAGCTGATCCTCGATGGTTCGACATGGACGAGTTCCCGCCTATATCCTTAGTCAGATTGATCATTGGACAGGGCGGCGGATATTTGGTCTGTTCCACAAATGGAGGCGAGACAAAAGCGGCGTTTGAAGCTCGCGCAAAAGAAATCTCGTCGGGCATTGTGGAGGTTTAGAACATGAAATTAGGCTTGCAGATCGGGCTCGGGATATTGTCCCTTATCCCGCTTGCCTTCGGCGTTTTGGGCATCATGATAGGTGCGTCTTACTTTATGCCGGACGGCGGCTATCCGGCGGCGATCGATAATCAACTTCGCTACCTGTCGGCGATTTATCTGCTGGTCACGATGTTGCTTTGGTGGACGATCCCGAATGTCGAGAAACACGGAACGGTGTTGGCTTTCATTTGTGCGGCGATTTTTATTGGTGGGTTGGCGAGATTACTCTCGCACAGCACGGTTGGTCCGGGCCTTGAGACGCAATTTGCGGGCATGGTGCTCGAGCTTGCCTCGCCTCTATTCCTGTTCTGGCAAAGACTGGTTGCGAGAAAGGCCGCTGCCGCCTAAAGGGCGGCCATGAGTTTAAAACTGGCAATTTGGGATATGGATGGCACCATCGTGGACAGCCGCGAGGTGATCCAATCGGCAATGGTGCGCAGCTTTGAAGCGCTTGATCTGCCGCCGCCGCCCTATGAAGAAACCCGCAAGACGATCGGTCTTGGTTTGGCGGAAGCATGTCAAATTTTGGCGCCCTCTGTTTCAGGCGCCAAGCTGGATGCTTTGGTGGACGCCTATCGCCAATCCTTCGTTCAATTGCGCGCAGAAGGCGACGGGTTTGAGCCACTTTATGAGGGCGCGACAGAAACGCTGAAACGCCTGGCCGATGATGGTTGGTTATTGGGCATCGCAACCGGCAAGGCGCGACGCGGGATCGACGCTTTCTTTGAACAACATGGCTTGCGCGAACTGTTCGATACGACCTGGTGCGCCGATGATGGGCCGGGTAAGCCGCATCCGTTCATGTGCGAGCAAGCGATGGCGTCGGTTGGTGCAGAGCCGGATCAAACGCTGATCATTGGCGACGCTGTGCATGACATCCGGATGGGGTTGAATGCTCATATTCACACAATCGGGGTCAGTTGGGGCTTTGGCCAGGCGCATGAGCTCGAAAGTGTCGGCGCGCACGAAGTTCACCATGACTTTACGACCTTGAATGCTGGTCTCGATCAATTTGCGGAGCGGGTATCCTAATGGACAAGACCAACCTCCCAAAGCGGTTCTACAAACAAGCCTCAGTTTCTACTTGCAATGGCGGATATTCCGTCGAGCTTGATGGGCGACCGATCAAAACGCCTGCCAAAGCAACGTTGACCCTTCCCAGTGAGGCGCTTGCTCGGGCGATTGCTGAAGAATGGACCGCTCAAGGTGAGACACTTGATCTTCAAGGCATGACACTCACCCGGCTCGCGAATGTCGCGCTCGATCGTACACCAGAAACACGGGAAGAGCTTGCCGAAGAATTGGCGCGTTATGCGAGCACCGACGTGACTTGCTATCTTGTTGAAACCCCTGCGGGCTTGCGTGAGCGGCAAGAAACGGCATGGCAGCCTTGGCGAGACTGGGCTGGTAAAGAGCTTGGGATCGTCCTTGTCCCGGTGGTTGGATTGATGGCCAGTCCGCAGCCACCAGCGAGTTTGGATGCCGTCCGCGACTATGCGATGGATCTTGACGATTTTCGGCTGACGGCGCTGGCTTGGGGGTGCAGTCTTTTGGGGTCAGCCGTTTTGGCGCTTGCGGTAGAACGCGGCGCGCTTGCGGCATCAAAGGCCTTAGCCGCATCTTGTGTGGATGAAACCTGGCAGGCTGAGCAATGGGGCGAAGACGAGGAAGCGATGGCAGTCCGATCTGCGCGTGAGAAAGACGCGAGCGCCCTGGAGACCTGGTTTAAAGCTCTGCGATAGAAATCAGCGGCAAACCGCTGTCCTCCTTGACTAATTTCACATTCTCGCGTCCTGTCGGGGTGGAGGAGGACGTTATGCGACGCATTGGTATAGTCTTGCTGAGTGGCCTGTGCCTCACAGCTTGCGCTTCGATTGGAAATATGGCGGCGGTCAACAAGAAAGAGACCCTTGGATCGGGCTTCGGCCGCGCATCAGCGCCGGCGGGTGTCTTCATTGATGCAGAGCAACGCGCCGTGCTCTCCAATAATCGAAGCGATTCAGATCATCGCGTCGTCTGCGCAGAACCCGCACCGGATGCGCTCTCAGCCATCGCCGCGCAGGCAGGCGTCAGCGTCTCCGATATTTCGAATGCGGTGTCTGCAGAAGGCGGCGTTTCCGAAGCGGCTGCTAATATCGGCCTGCGGACGCAAACCATCCAAACCCTCCGCGATGGATTCTATCGGGTTTGCGAAGCCTATATGAATGGGCTCTCGCAAGAACAGTACTCGATCATGCTGCGCCGGTTTCAAACCAATATGATTGCGCTGCTGGCGATTGAGCAGCTGACTGGCTCGGTTAAAGGCGGCGATGCAATTGTCAGCGCGTCTGCTGGCAGTGACATGAACTATCGCGAACAATATTTGCAACGCGCCGCGATGGCGTCCGCCGAACAAACTCGTCTCAGCAATGAGATTGCATCCGTGCAGGAAGACGTAACGGTTCTGGAAAATGTTCAAGACCAGTGTTTCGGCGCGCCGGACGCTCCCGGTTGCTCTGGCGAAGAAGTCGAGCGCCGTGGTCGAGAGATCAGCGATTTGAGGTCACGCGCCCGCGCTTTATCGAATGCGCAAGCGTCCGCGGCCGCCACTGAACAAACTAGCAATCGCCTGGCTGAAACAGCGCCATCTGCAACTGACTCATCGGCGGGGGGCGTCACCGGATCGTGGCCATCGACTCCAGCCTATCCGCCATCTTATGCGGTGGCCGAAGCCGTACGCGACATCACCATGGCGCTGATCCAGAATGATTATGGTGTACAGCTCTGTTTTGAACATTTGCGGCACGCGCCAGTCAGAGGTGAAACGGCCCTTTCGGCGCACTGCAACAAGGTCATGGATGCCTATGTGACACAGCTTGAGAACGCCAATGATATGCGCCTCGAGATCCAAAGAGCGCAAGCCAACCTCATGGAAAGTGTCGCCAATGGCGATGTCTCCGCAGAGGAGGCTAACCAGCTGATCCCAGTCCTCGACATGACATCTTTGGACGAGATCGCACCCGCGGCCGGCGCGCGTACACTCACGATCGAAGATCCACCATTGGCGACCGCGCCCTTGCCACCGCCGCCAACCCGGCAATAGCGGCTAGCGGATCACCGCACACGCCACGCGTGGACCGGCTTCGCCAATCGGCTGGGTCATGTGGTCATCGCGATTTGCATGGATAATCAATGCCGTGCCATCTTCGTCTGCGAGCTCTGCGCCCGATATGAGGGTGGTGAAAGCTTCATATCCTGCGGATCCGTCGGCACCGGCCCAAATGTTGGGAACATCGCCCGCTTCAGGTCCAACCGGGTTGAGTAAGCCATGTCCGTCCGGAATTTTGCCGACATGTCCGCCCGAGAGTTTAAACTCGCCAGCATCGCTGCAATCTCCAACTTGGTGAAGGTGCAGACCATGCCAGCCAGGGGTTAAGCCGCCCGGTTCAATCACCGCTTCTATGAGAAGCCCGTTTGGGCCATCTAAGATATTGAGGCTGCCAATCACGCTGCCGTCGACGCCGACAATCTCGCCGCCCATACGCAGCATGGACGGGAACACGCCATCCGCTGGACCAAGCGCTTCTGCAGCACTCGGCAGCTGTTCTGAAGTGTCCGGCACGGATGGGGTTTCGTCTTGAGCCGGGGCGTCTGCGCAGGCGGCAAACGGCAAAAGGGCGATGAGAAGGGCTTTACGGATCATAAGATGGGCTCCATTGGCTGTTGATCGTGAGTGTAGAGCGTTCGTTGGAGTTGTCAGCCGTGATAGAAAAACTTGATCGGGCCGATAAAATACTTGTTGCGCTGGGCCATTTTCAAAGCCGGGCCGCGGCGCAATCCGCGATCGCTGCGGGTAAGGTCAAAATCGGCGGCCGAGTGCTCTTAAAACCGTCGGAGAAGATCTCAGCGAACGCCAAGATTGAAGCGGAGGCGGAGCATCCTTGGGTTTCTCGCGCCGGGATAAAGCTCAATCACGCGCTCGATATATTCGAGGTCGACCCGAGCGGCTTGCATTGTTTGGATATCGGCGCATCAACCGGCGGCTTCACCCAAGTGCTCTTAACCCGCGGCGCCGCACATATCGTCTCTGTCGATGTCGGTAGAGATCAACTGCATGCGGGCTTGCGCGATGATCCGCGGATCACCTTGTTGGAGGCCACCGATGCCAGGGCTTTGACCCCAGAACTCGTCCAATCACCATCAGATCTCGTGGTTTGCGATGCCAGTTTCATCTCTCTACACAAATTGCTGACCGTGCCTCTGTCTTTGACGGCCCCGCGAGCCAAGCTTATCGCCCTCTTCAAACCGCAATTTGAGGTCGGCCGCGAATATGTCGGCAAGGGCGGTATCGTCAGCGATACCGGCGCGGTTGAGCGCGCTGAAGATGCGTTTGTCGATTGGCTCGCGTCGCAAGGCTGGCGAGTCCGCGCGCGCGCAGACAGCCCGATCAAGGGCGGCGATGGCAATGCGGAGCGTTTGGTTTTTTGCGACTAAGAACTAGCCCGCGGGACCGCGCGGTGTCGGGCCAGACTGACGCCGGTTGAGGAAGGCCAGCCGTTCGAAAAGCGCCACATCCTGCTCGTTTTTCAGCAGGGCGCCGTGCAGAGGCGGGGTCAGTTTCTCCGGATCCTGCTCGCGCAGGGTCTCCAGATCGACGTCCTCGTTCATCAGCAGCTTCAGCCAATCAAGCAGCTCTGAAGTTGAAGGCTTTTTCTTCATGCCCGGCACTTCGCGCATCGAGTAGAAAGTTGTCAGAGCGTCTGAGACCAGCTTGTCTTTGATGCCGGGATAGTGGACGTCGACAATCTCTTTCATTGTCTGTTCGTCTGGGAATTTGATGAAATGGAAGAAGCAGCGGCGCAGGAAGGCGTCTGGCAGCTCTTTTTCATTGTTTGAAGTGATGATCACGATCGGGCGTTGCTTCGCTTTGACCGTCTCATCGGTCTCGTAAACATAGAATTCCATGCGATCGAGTTCTTGGAGAAGATCGTTCGGGAATTCGATATCAGCTTTGTCGATTTCGTCGATCAGCAGGATTGGGCGCTTCTTGGCGGTGAAGGCTTCCCACAGCTTGCCCTTCTTGATGTAGTTCTTAACGTCTTTGGCCCGTTCTTCGCCCATTTGGCCATCACGCAGGCGCGAGACCGCATCATACTCATAAAGGCCCTGCGCGGCTTTGGTGGTCGATTTGATATGCCACTCGATCAACTCGCATCCGAGGGCTTTCGCGACTTCGATCGCGAGCACAGTCTTACCGGTTCCCGGCTCGCCCTTGATGAGCAGCGGACGCTCCAATTGGATCGCGGCGTTCACAGCCACCCGCAAATCTTCAGTTGCGACATAATTCTCGGTGCCTTCAAAGCGCATGGGAAGCCTCTTCGTTTACGTTTACGCTAAGGATAAGCCTGAGGAGGGCAGAAGCAAGGACTTACGTGGCGAGAGGTCTGTGATTCGCGATAAATGCTTTGTGGAGGTCTGTCCTGGACCGGTTAACCATCTGAATCTAATCGGCTTTCGAACCCATGTTACCAAACTGAAAGTGTGCGTTAACCATTGCCGCGTAAACCAGTTTACGACTGGGAGCGTTATAAATGCCACTCAAACTGTCATTGAAGCCAAATGAAGCGGTCGTTGTGAACGGCGCTGTGCTGCGCAATGGCGACCGACGGGGCACCATCCTCCTACAAAATCACGCGCGCGTTTTGCGTCAAAAAGATGTGCTGCAACCTGAATCCACTCAGAGTTCGGTGGAGCACCTCTATTTCGCTGTGATGCAAATGTACCTGACGGGGCAAACCGAAGGGCAGCTTTACGATCAGACCGTAACCGCGATTGCCGCGCTTATGGATGAAACAAAGGATGAGACTGAGCGCGATCTATTGATCCAGGTCTCAACCGCCTGCGCTGCTGCTGAAACTTACCAAGCTCTGTCTTTGTGCCGCAAACTATTGAAAGCGGCGGGGGCGAGGAATGGCTGATCGATCTACGATGATAGAACTCCCCGAACCCTCTCCAATTGTCTCTCTCGACGAGGGCATCGCGCTGATTGAAGCCGGCGATGCGCCTGACACGATTTGTGTAGATATCGGTCACAATAAGATACTGCGCGCTGACGGCGTCAAAGGCCTAGCTGGCTTACTGCAACGTTTGCGCGGTCATCGTATGATTTTGACGCTTTCGTCTGGCGAGAGCTCCTCCAGTGTTGTGCCTATGCGTTCTGGCAAACCCGACATGCATCCGGATGTGGCTGCAATCCTCGACGCGCTCAAGGATCAAGGCTAGGGGGCCAGCCTCTGTTTTGATTGAGGGAGCCGATAATGTCCGGCGAATTCATTTCCATTTTTACTGCGTCCTTCGTGACCTTCTTTGTTTTGATCGACGCGCTTGGTGTCGCGCCCGTATTTGCATCACTGACAGTCCGTGGCCCCGCGAGCTATCGCCGCTCTATGGCGGTGCGTTCGGTCTTGGTCGGCACACTGATTATTTTCGGCTTTGCCTTTTTTGGCGCTTGGCTTTTGGAAAAACTTCATATCACGATAGACGCCTTCCGCGCGGCGGGCGGGATCCTGCTATTTATCATCGCACTCGATATGGTGTTCGAGAAACGAACAGAGCGGCGCGAGAATCGGGCTGAGTCGGTTCTCGCCGACAATGAGGACACAGATACCGAACTTGATGATGTATCGGTGTTTCCGGTGGGCATTCCGATGCTGGCAGGCCCAGGCTCAATCGCCACCGCGATGCTGTACATGTCTCAGCACGATGATTGGATCGGCAAGGGCGCCGTGCTCAGCGCGATCGGCGCAAACATGTTGATCTGTTTGCTGATCTTTCTAGCCGCAGGCCCGCTGGTCAAAGCGATGGGCGAAAGCATTGCAGGTGCCATCACGCGGATCTTTGGTGTGATCCTGGCCGCACTGTCGGTTCAGTTGTTGATCGATGGAATCAAAGGCGCGTTCGGGATCTAGGAACGGAAGCGGATGGTCTCGGCTTGGATGAGCGCAGAGAGCGTCGTCCAGATCAGCGCCATGCCAAGCGCCATCAGTCCCATCACTTGCAGGGCTAGGCCGTAGCTCCATTTGACGCCAATCTGGGCCAGACCGAGCACGTCAGGGCCAAGTTCGCGGGCGAGCGCGACGGATCGGTGCCCGCCAGATTCCGATAGCAATAAAGCGCGGCGCATGTCTTCTGGTGTGCGAGCCTGTTCAACTAGCCGAATGGCGCCGGAAGAACTTGTCAGTTCCGCGATGCGTGCAATGATCATCATGTCCCGCGCCAGCCGCTCGCGAGCTTCAGGCTGGAGCGTGGTTTCATAGGCTTTCACGACCTCAACGGTTCGCGCTTCTGTGGTCATCACAGGTTCGAAGGCGGTGGCGAGTTCGGCGCGCAAAATTTCTTCTGGTAGCGCGTCTTCAACCCGGCTGTTCAAATATCTCACAAAGCGATCATTGAGCCGCCCAGCACGGTGCGCAGCGCGCAAGATCGACGCCGCTTCGAACACCGCTTGTGATTCAGGATTGGGATCGTCTTGGGTCATCAGTCCGAGGGCGCGCAATCGCAGCTGCAGCCCATCAACTTGTTCTTGCGCGAGCCAACGTTGAGAGCGCCGCGTTAGGTCGGCGGGGTCGCCGAGCAGGAAGAACGATCCCTTCGCCGAGAACGGCTCGTCGACGGGAGACAGTTGAAAGGCATTGCCCGTCGCCCGCGGTGTATCTTCTTCCACCTGAGGTTCTTCAGTGTCTACGTCATCTTCATCAGACGTGTCGTCTTCGGTTGCCGCTGGCTCAGGCGGTGGGGGCGGTGCGGTTGAACGCTGATACGCAGCGCGTAAATCCTCCGGCAGAAAGAGCAAAGCTGCGCGCGCCAGTCTCTGGTCGCGGCTGCCAGAACTTTCAGCGTCCGCTGCGGCGAGCACTGCAGCGGAGTCCTGTTTGTTCAACATCAAAGGCGCGGCCAGCAAATATCCACGTGCGGCGGAGAAATCGCGTTCATCGATGGTTTGTCCGATCCGCTCAGCCCAGGCCCGGCGCTCTGTCCCATTGGGGATAACTAAGGCGCGGAATTCGTCTTCGATTTCTTGGCGGGTTTCGGTGCGGGCATCCAAACTCAACGGGTCGGTCGCAATATCGGATGTGTAGGCAGCGATAATGATTCTCGCGGCGAAAATCGGAAGCAGGAGGATGAGGCTATTGAACAGCAAAGATTGCCGCCATGTAGACGGGCGCTCGATTTCTCGTTGCCGCCATCGGGAGGTCATATACTCGGCCCGGTCCTGTTTTCTGTCTTACGCAGACTGCCTATCTCTTTAGCGCACGAAGCGGCCCCAGAGATCAAGTCTTCGTTACGTGATCAGCTGCAAAAGCCGTGTATAAGCCCCGCCAACGCCACATTTCGCCCTAGGCTCTGGGGCCAATGATCTGATTATTGCGATTGCGTATCTAACGTGACCGCAGTATAGGGCGCGCAAACTCGGTAGAGGATTTGATTCCATGGCTGACTTTGATCTCAACGGTTATACGCCGTCTGACAAAGAAGATTTCATGAATGCCAAGCAGAAAGCTTACTTCCGCAAGAAGCTTGAAGATTGGAAAGATGAAATTCTAGATGGCGCGAAAGTGACCATCGGAAATCTGAGGGCGGAATCCTCAAATCACCCGGATCTTGTTGACCGTGCTTCGGCTGAAAGCGACAAAGCATTAGAGCTGCGCACGCGCGATCGTCAGCGTAAACTTATCTCTAAAATCGACGCCGCCATCCGTCGGATTGATGATGGCACCTATGGCTATTGCGATGATACTGGAGAGCCAATTGGTCTGCGCCGATTGGAAGCTCGTCCAACCGCAACGCTCAGCCTTGAAGCGCAAGAGCGCCACGAGCGCAATGAACGCGTCGTTCGTGACGATTAATTGAGCGATTCCCGGCAGACGGACTCGAAAATCCTAACGCTTCATTAACCGTGTTAACGCACTGATAAGCTTTCCTCGGTGACAGGTGCAGAATGCGAGACGGTCCCAGCAATCCGAAGACACTTGATCGGCAGGGCTCTGCCGATCTGGATTCGGCTGTGGAAAACGCAGACGAAGACGCCGTGTTTCCAACCGCGCGGGGCGTTTTGACCGCCGCGGAAATTGAAGCGCTGCTGCGTCCTGAAACCCTTAAAAATCAAACGGAAGTGCCTCCGCTGCCGCAATCAATTGAGCCGCAAGAGACGGTGATATTCGATGAAGCACTCACCAAAACAGATGATCGTGCGAGCGAACATTATCGCGTGCTCGGCGCTCGCATGTCGCGCGCGCTCGCGCTGGGCACAGGCCTCAAAGCAGCGGTCACGCTGAGCGAGGCGGCCACAATTGAACGCACTGAACTTCCCGCACTGCTGAATGGAAAATCGAGTGCGATTGCTTGTCTTGGGCCGTCAGAGACGGACATCCATGCCTTGGTTTGTCTGCCGCCCACGCTGTCCGATGCGATCATTGCGAAGGCTTGTGGCGCGCGTGGATCGACCGGCCGAATTGGTGATGGTTGGACCCTGAGTGCGATTGATTGTGCCTTGCTCGAGCAATTGCTGGTGCCGCTTGGAGACGTGATTGGCGACGGTCTTAAACTGCAATCGATCGAAACCGATATTCCCTATGTTTGCAGCCTATTATCGTCGTCGAATGTGTCGATTGGTGACTTTTCCGTTGAAGCGCCTGGCTTGCATTCCGAACTCGCAGTCATTCAATCAGAATTGCCCGAGGATAAACAGGCGACGGCCGACACACCAGCTGCGCCTGTGCCTGTGACGGCTGTGCTTACCGCGCGCTTGGCGAGCCTTACCGTGCCGCTAAGCCGGATCACCGAACTCAAAGCGGGCGCGACCTTGCTCCTTGGTTTGCCAGCGGATCAGCCGGTAGAGCTGCTCTCAGGCGGCCGAGATGGCGAACCTGCCTTTGAGGGCCGGATGGGCCGCAAGAGCAATAAAGTTGCGGTGAAGATCACGAAACGCGCCCGGACGCTCGACACATAATCGGTGAGCGCCCGTCGCTGTTCCGATCACCCAATATTTCCATGCTTCGCGATGTGCGCATCGACGGCTTTGATCGCATCATCCGCTTTATTGCCTGAACTGCGCAATTCCGCTTCGCGCTGCGCCCAGAGCCGCTTCTGGTAATTGGTTGAGATGATGTCGGTGATGATCAACACCCCAACGACCAAATAGAAGCTGGATTTGCTCATCGCATCGATGGGGAAGGTAAACAGTTTTAAATGCGCGAGATGCGCGCCTTCGGTCACCAGCAGAACCCCGACCAGGAAGAGAATGAACAGGCCAAGCACTTCATACATGCGATTGCGCTTGAGGAAGTCGGCAACATAATCAGCCAGCAAGATCATCACCACGCCGGAGGACAGAATGGCAATCGCCATGATCCAAACTTGATAGTCTTTGCCGGGCGCGCAGCCGACGGCGCCCGCAACCGGATTGGCAATCAAATCGGCTTTACACTGCACCACAGTGCCGGTGAACGTACTCAACACGTCGCCAGAGGCATTGACGACATTCGCAACCTCAACATTCGCAATCGCCATCGCTGACAGGATCGAGTCGAACGAGAAAACGGCGTTCATCAATACGATCATCGCAATCGCTTGCAAGATGGATTTACCGGCCGATCCTTCAGTGTGCTCGATATGGTCGACGGCCAGTAAGTGATGAATCTCTTTGATGGCTGTGTAGATGATGAAACCGCCACCCGCCAAAGTGACCAGCGCTTGGAGGGTGAACTCGCCCTCAATCACACCTTTGAATGCGACGTTGAACAAAGGCTCTGCCAAGAGTGAGAACAGGTTGACGATAACGACCAAGAGAACAATTCGCAGGATCACGGCGATGGCGATCCCCCAACGGCGCACCATGGGCGCTTTTTCAGGTCCGACGCGTTGCGATTCAATTGAGATATAGAGCAAATTGTCGAAGCCGAGCACGGCTTGCAATAATAGCAACATGAACAACGTGAACAGGCCGCTGACGGAAAACACTTCTGCGATGATCTCGCCCATCATGGATCCCCTTAGATGGTTATCTGATGGGGAGAGCTTAACCTGAGTCAGGTGATTTGGAAGGCCGCGAGATGTTACGGTTTAGGCGAGCATGCCCGACATGCGCTGCTTAATGACATCTTCGGCTTCGGCGACGATGCGATCGATCAGTTCTTTGACGGTTGGGATGTCGTGGATCAAGCCTTGGACCTGTCCAGCCGACCAGATACCGCCATCAGGATCGCCAAGCTCCATCGCATTGCGACCGCGGCTGCCGGCGACGAGATGTTGGACGTCTTCAAATTTGGCGCCGCCCGCGCGTTCAATCTCAACCACTTCTGTACTGACCGCATTCTTCATGACGCGCGCTGTATTGTGCAGGGTGCGGAAGATCAGCTTTGTGTCGCGCTCGTCATTCTCCACCATTTGGCGTTTGAAGTTCTCATGGATCGGGGCTTCTTGAGTGACGCAGAAGCGTGTGCCCATATTCACGCCATCGGCGCCAAGCGCCAGCGCCGCCGCGAGACCGCGGCCATCACCAAAGCCGCCGGAAGCGAGCATGGGTACGCTCACTTTGTTGGCCGCTGCCGGGATCAGGATCAGACCTGGAATATCATCTTCACCTGGGTGACCGGCGCATTCGAAGCCATCAATCGAGATCGCATCTGCGCCCATCCGTTCCGCCGACAAAGCGTGACGGACGGCCGTGCATTTGTGGATGATCTTGATGCCGTGCTGTTTGAAATGATCGATATGCTCTTTCGGCTTATAGCCTGCAGTTTCGACAATCTTGATGCCGCCTTCAATGATGGCTTGACGATATTCGGCATAAGGCGGCGGTTTGATCGCCGGTAGGATGGTCAGGTTCACGCCAAACGGCTTGTCCGTCATCTCTTTGGTGCGTGCGATCTCTTTGGCGAGATCTTCTGGCGTTGGCTGGGTCAGAGCGGTCAGGAAGCCGAGGCCGCCTGCATTCGCGACGGGTGCCACCATTTCGGCATAGCCCACCCATTGCATGCCGCCTTGGACGACAGGGTGTTCAATTCCAAACTCTTCGGTGAATCTCGTTTTGATCGCCATGCCCGACCGCTCCCTTATTTTGTTAGTGTGGATATCGCCCCGCCATCAGAGCGACTTGACGATATCCTCGACCATTTTCTTCGCATCCGACAAGAGCATCATCGTATTGTCGCGGAAGAAGAGTTCGTTCTGGATCCCGGCATAGCCAGAGCCCATCGAGCGCTTGATGAAGAGCACCGTGCCGGCATTCTCAACATCCAAGACAGGCATGCCATAGATCGGCGAGGTCTTGTCGGTTTTGGCCGCAGGGTTCGTCACATCATTTGCGCCAATCACGAACGCCACTTCCGAATTCCGGAAATCGGAATTGATGTCTTCAAGTTCGAACACTTCATCATAAGGCACTTGGGCTTCAGCGAGCAGGACGTTCATGTGCCCTGGCATCCGGCCCGCCACGGGGTGGATCGCGTAAGAGACATCGACGCCTTCTTCTTTCAGCTTGTCGCACATCTCTTTCAGCGCGTGCTGAGCCTGAGCCACCGCCATGCCATAGCCCGGCACGATAATGACTTTAGATGCATTTTTCATGATAAAGGCCGCGTCTTCAGCTGAGCCGCGCGTGAACGGACGCTCTTCTTGGCCACCTGCAGCTGCCGCCGCATCATCGCCGCCAAAGCCGCCCAGGATAACCGAGATGAAGCTCCGATTCATGCCCTTACACATGATGTAAGACAGGATCGCGCCTGAAGAGCCAACCAAAGCGCCAGTGATGATCAGCGCGAAATTGCCGAGTGTGAACCCGAGCGCCGCGGCTGCCCAACCAGAATAAGAGTTGAGCATAGAGACCACGACCGGCATGTCGGCGCCGCCAATTGGAATGATCAGCGTGATGCCGAGCACCAAGGCGAGCCCCGTTAGCCCCCAGAAGGCCCATGTGGCGCTACCGCCGCTGCCGACTAGGATTACGATCAAAGCGACGATACCGACGCCAATCGCAATATTCAGCAAGTGGCGTGCAGGTAAAAGAATAGGCGCGCCAGACATGTTGCCGTTGAGCTTCGCAAAAGCGATCACAGAGCCGGTAAAGGTCAGCGCCCCAATGGCTGAGCCCAGCGATAACTCAATCAGGGACGCTGTTCCTATTAGGCGGACTTGGGCGATCAATGCGCCTGTGTCGATATCTGTGACCGACAAGGACGGGCCAGCGATGCCGAAACTGACCGGCGCATAAAGCGCCGCAGCGGCTACGAGCACGGCGGCAAGGCCAACCAGCGAGTGGAACGCCGCCACAAGCTGCGGCATGTCCGTCATTGGGATCTTGCGGGCGATGTAGGCGCCAATCCCGCCGCCAACGAGTGCGCCAGCCGCGAGAATGCCCCACGTCGTGGCGTCCAGCGCATTCCAGAATAAAGCCAGCGTCGTGCCCACGGCGATCGTCATTCCGATCATACCATTGCGGTTTCCGGCGCGGCTGGTGGCTGGGCTAGAGAGCCCGCGGAGGGCTAAGATAAATAGGATCCCAGAGGCCAGATAAAGCAAAGGGGCCCAAGTCGATTGGAACTGTTCCATCGGACTAGTCTCCTTTCTTTTTATACATGGCCAGCATGCGCTGGGTGACGAGGAAGCCGCCGAAAATATTGACGCTCGCGAGCGCCACGCCAACGCCGCCGAGGGCTTTTGCGATCCAGCCGCCTTGAACAGCGCCGGACGCAGTTGCAGCGACAATCGCGCCAACAATGATCACGGACGAAATCGCATTGGTCACCGCCATCAAAGGCGTGTGCAAAGCCGGGGTCACCGACCAAACGACATAATACCCGACAAAACAGGCCATCGCGAAAATCGCGGCCAAGTAGACGGTGGGGCTAATCGTGCTGGCTTCTGCAGCATAGGCGGGCAGGGCCATCGCTCCTGCCACAGCGCCCAGAATTAGGGCTTTTCTCATGAGGAAATCCTCTCATTCACAGTCTCGCCGCCGCGCGTGAGCAGCATTGCGGTGACAATTTCATCATCTGTCTCAAGGTTCAGGCTGCCATCTTCGGCTGTGATCAGCGGCAGGAAGGCAATCAAATTCTTGGCGTAGAGGGCGCTGGCATCAGCGGGCAGGTGGGCCGGCAGGTTTGTGAACCCAGCGACTTTGACCCCATCGGAGTCGACGACTTTATCGGGCTCAGACAGCGGGCAATTGCCGCCTTGGCTGACCGCCATGTCAACAATCACTGAGCCAGGGCGCATCGTTTTGACCATGTCTGCGCTGACCAGGACCGGCGCGGCGCGACCGGGGATCAGAGCCGTGGTGACCACGATATCCTGTTTGGCAATGTGGCTGGCGACGAGTTCAGCTTGTTTCTTCTGATACTCTTCAGACATTTGCTTGGCATAGCCGCCGGCCGTTTCAGCGGCTTTGAATTCTTCATCCTCGACCGCAACGAATTTCGCGCCGAGCGACGCGACTTGTTCTTTCGCTGCCGGACGAACATCGGTCGCCGTCACGACGGCGCCAAGGCGCCGCGCGGTGGCAATCGCTTGTAGGCCTGCGACCCCAGCGCCCATCACGAAGACTTTTGCTGGGGCGACCGTGCCCGCGGCCGTCATCATCATCGGCATGGCGCGCCCATAAAGCGTCGCGCCCTCGATCACCGCGCGATAGCCTGCCAAGTTGGACTGGCTTGAGAGGGCGTCCATGCTTTGCGCTCTGGTAATTCGTGGCGTGAATTCCATAGCCAGAGTGGTCGCTTTTTTCGCATTGAAAGCGGATGCATCGAACTTGAACGGATCCAACAGGCCGATGACGGTAACCCCATCTGGCAATTTAGAGGCATCCGGCGTCCGAACGCAGAGCAAGACATCTGCCCCTTTGGTGACGCTGGCGGCCGTCTTTGCGACTTTGGCGCCAGCTTCGGTGTAAGCTTCGTCAGTATAGCCTGCTGCGAGGCCAGCAGCGGCTTCCACCGTCACTTCATGGCCCAAGCCGACATATTTCTTGACCGTTTCGGGTGTGGCCGCAACGCGAGCGTCGCCCTCGGCCACTTCTTTTAGGACTGCTAGTTTCATAACGCTCCAATAGGGTAAGATCTTGCGATCGTGCAACAAAAAAACCTAAACGATGGAATCAGCTTTCTAAAAAGCTTCCTCTACGGGAATAGTCTTGCGGGTTAAGATTGTGACCGGATCCAGGTCTCAACATTCTCCTCTAGAATTTGAAGCGGCACCGGACCATCCTTAAGTACGACATCGTGGAAATCGCGAATGTCAAAGGCGTCGCCGAGCCGTTCTCGCGCATTTTCCCGCAGCTCAAGGATTTTGATCATTCCGATTTTATAGGCTGTGGCTTGCCCGGGCATGACGATGTACCGCTCAATCGCTTTGCGGCAGTCGCCCTCGGGGTTGGGCGTGTTTGTCAGCAAATAGTCGATCGCTTCTTCTCGGGGCCATCGTTTCTCATGCAGGCCTGTATCAACGACCAGCCTCGCTGCCCGCCACAGCTCCATCGCGAGCCGTCCGAAATCGGAATAGGGGTCTTCGTAAAAGCCCATCTCTTTTGGCAGAAACTCGGAATAGAGCCCCCAGCCCTCGGTATAAGCTGTGAAGCCGCCATATTTCCGGAATTTCGGAATGCCGTTGAGTTCTTGGGAGATGGCAAGCTGCATATGGTGTCCAGGAATGCCTTCATGATAGGCGAGCGCCTCCATTTGATAGAGTGGCATATCCTGCATGCGATATAGGTTGGCGTAATAGACTCCGGGGCGTGAGCCATCTGGCGCAGGACGCTGATAGAACGCTTTTCCGGCGGCTTTCTCGCGGAATGGTTCAACCGCTTTGACGTCTAATTCGGCTTGCGGAAACGTATTAAAGACGCTGGGGAGCGCTCCGCGCATTGTATCAATCATCGCCGTCGCTTCAGCGAGATATTCCGCTTTTCCTTCATCCGTATTGGGTTTGAAGAATTGCGGGTCGGTTCGGGTGAAGTCGAAGAATTCTTGGAGCGTACCCTCGAACCCAACTTGCGCCATGATCGCGCGCATTTCGCCATGGATCCGATCGACTTCGGCCAGTCCAAGGTCGTGGATCTCGTCTGAAGTCATGTCCGTCGTCGTCATTAATTCGAGACGCGCATTATAGTAGGCGGCGCCATCATCGTGCTTCCACGCACCATCATCGGTCGTAGCGTGGGCCTTGTCCTCATCGACCCACTGGATCAGTTCGAAATAGGCTGGGTAGACGTGATCCAGTAAGGCTCCGCGGGCCTCGAAGTCGAGTGCATCGGCCTCGTCTTGTGAGATGCTGCCATTGGTAACGAGCGCATTCACTTTGCTCATGAAGTCTGCATAAAGCGGCGATGGACGGTCTGAGCTGGCGCCCTCGAATGGGTAGCCGTCAATCACATTGCCCGCGCCTTCGATGACAAAATCATAAACAAAGAGCGGCGGACGAATGCCTTGCTCTGCGGAAGCCTGAGCATTTGAAAGATGTTGTCCGAGATAGGTTGAGACCCCTTCAAGCCGAGCGATGTAGGCCTCGGCATCGGATTTACTCGTCACCTTATGTTGACCGATCAGGAATGAGGCGATCGAGGCGTGTGCGCCGCGCATTTGGCTGAAGGAATATCTGTGGCCTCGCCACTGATTAGCGATTTCATCGCGTTCCAGCTCATATTCAGCCAAGCGGAATGAGAGTTTTCCTTGGTCGGTGAGCGCTTCAGGATCGAACAATTCGCGCATTTCAGCGACATCGGCGCGTAAAATCTCCATCTCGGCATCGCGCGCTGCATCGGTCACATCATCCCATTTGTCATAGTTCTCCCGGCTTCCGAGAAACGTCGCGCGCATAGGGCTGCGAGAAACAGACTCATTATATTTGGTTTCGAACCATTCATTCAGCCGCGCAGTTTCTGCCTCTTTTTCGGCATTAACGGAGGTTACGTCCGTTGCGGACGAGGTCTC
Organism: Hyphomonas sp. ske169; assembly: GCF_056850855.1. Lineage (NCBI taxonomy): Bacteria > Pseudomonadati > Pseudomonadota > Alphaproteobacteria > Hyphomonadales > Hyphomonadaceae > Hyphomonas > Hyphomonas sp. ske169. The sequence continues at coordinate 2,999,458 of NZ_CP096146.1, forward strand.
GGGCGTGTTCGATTGCGAGGTTGGAGATTGCACACCGCAGGCGACCAACGCGGCGGCAGAAATTAGAGGGAGAATTGAGGCTGCGAAACGCATGAGGATCCTTTCGAGATCTGTAATGAAACCTGTATAAATGGTCATGTGAGATTAACCAGCCTTCTCGTTTGATTAACCATTTCGAGTGCAAAAGAATAAATTGGGGCGGGACATGTGTGTCCTCACATAGCGACCTGCTGTAAGTAGGCGCGAATCATCAGACTGTGCAGGGTCTGTGTTGGAGTTAAGTACTATGGCCAGTGAAGCGCCTGAAATCCAAACTGAAACCGGAGCTCTTCCGACGCGGCAGTTGGACTGGCTGCAAATGGGGTTTTGGCTGTGCATCCTGCTCGCCATTGGCGCTTCTAGCGCAAGCCTAGCTTGGCCAAATGCAGGTGGACCCACGGGGCTCATCCTCCTGATTTCTATGGCCGCGGGCGGCATGGTTTTCTTGCTATGGATTCTGCGCGGCGCTGGGCGCCGAATGGGGCTTTTCCCAGAACGCGGTGCGATGGCGGATGCGATGCAGCCGGTTACCCCGCGTTTTTCTTGGATTGATGCGCTTGATGAGGCCGCGTTGGTCTGTGATCGCGGCGGTGCGCCGGTCGCGGCGAACGAAGCCTATACCGAGCTCACGCAAATGGCGCTGCTGGGGCAATCTGATGCAATGGGACCTGTTTCGGTCGACCGCATCTTCAGCGCTGCGCCAGGATTGGCGGCACCAATCTTCCGTTTGTCGAAAGCTGCAAAAGCCGGCGAAACCCGGCGCGAAACGCTGCCTGCCATGACGCTCGGGACCGAGGCGCTCCCAGTCCAGTATGAAGCATCTGTTTCACCGCTCAAAGGTGAGCGCGTGATTTGGCGTTTGCGCCGGATCACCGGCTCAGATCATGTCACCGGCGCAGCCGACATGCGCGCGCTGTATGTTGAAGACGCGCCGATGGGCTTTTTCTCGTCCGGACCTGACGGCACGATCACATATGCAAATGGATGGCTGCGCGAAATCCTTGGGGTCTCAGAAAGCGCGAAGAACATTCGTCTCGACGACATTATGCGTCCGGAATTTGTGAAATTGCTCAGACGCGACCGCAAATCAGGTGTGCCGGGTCGCGCGGATATTATGATCCGCTCGAGAGACGGCGTCGAAATGCCGGTGCAAACGATCACGACCTGGCACGGAAAAGGCGCTGATGCGGCAGGGCGCACGATTGTGCTCGCCAACGCGCAAAACCTCCTCGATGGTGAAAGCCGAATGCTCGCGGCCTCGGCCAGTCGGCCGCCGCGCCCCGACGGCGATCCAATGTTTGATGATGCGCCTTTTGGCGCCGTGCGTCTTGAAGGTCAGTCGCTTGAGGGGGCGATCATCACGGATAGCAACCGCGCGCTTATGGGGCTCGCTGGTGGCGGCGCCTCTCCAGGGACGCGCTTTATCGATCTCTTCATTGCCGAAGAGGGCGAAAACAAGCTGCGTGAGCTGTTGCTCGATTCCATCGACAAGCCGGTTGGACTTCGTCTCGCCGATGAAGACCAGAAGCATGTGAATGTGTTCGTGACGTTGGATGGACGCGGCCAACCTGCAGTCGCTTACGTCATCGATATGAGCGAGCAGAAAGAGCTCGAACTGCGCCTCGCTCAAGGCGAGAAGATGCAGGCGATTGGTAAACTCGCCGGCGGCGTTGCGCATGATTTCAATAATGTGCTCACCGGCATCATGCTGAATAATGATGAGCTTTTGACCAAACACCCGGTTGGCGATCCGTCATTCGATCACGTCAAAAAAATCCACGAGTTTTCAGTGCGCGCCAAAGATCTGGTGCAAATGCTCTTGGCTTATGCGCGTCAGCAGACTTTCCGTCGCGAAGTGTTCGAGCCAGGCGATTTCTTGTCCGAGTTTGCGATCCTGCTGGGCCAGCTGCTCGATGAACGGATTGATTTCAACGTTGTGCATGGTCGCGACCTACCGATGATCAAAGCGGACCGAAACCAGCTTGAAACGGCAATCATCAATCTCGCCACGAATGCGCGTGATGCTCTATTGATGGATGGCGGCAAAGGCGGGAAACTGACCATTCGCACGTCTCGGGCGACGGAGAAGGATGCCCATAAGCATGGCTTCCGATATGTTGAGACCGGCGAGTACCTGCTGATTGAAGTGGAAGACACCGGGCACGGCATTGCGCCCGAACACCTCGCGAATATCTTCAATCCGTTCTTCACCACCAAGCCGAAAGGGCTTGGAACCGGCCTCGGTCTCTCGACGGTCTATGGGATTATCAAACAGTCCGAAGGCTATATTTGTCCGATCAGCGAAACGGGCAAAGGCACCACGTTCCAGATCTATCTGCCAGCGCTGAAAGCCGATGAGATTCCGGAAGTTCAAATTCTTGAACCTACTCCGGTTGATGCGATCCCTGTGCCGGTCGATATTTCAGGGCGCGGGCGCATTTTGCTGGTTGAAGACGAAGATGGGGTTCGCTCAATTGCGGCTTCGCAGCTCAAATCGCGCGGCTACGATGTCGAAGAAGCCTGCGATGGCGAGGAAGCTCTCGAAATTCTCGAAGACAATCCGGGCGGATTTGATTTGATCGTCTCGGATGTCGTGATGCCAGGTATGGATGGCCCAACCCTTATCAGGGAAGCCAAAGAGCTGCTTGGAACCGCAAAAGTGCTGTTCATGTCAGGCTATGCCGAACGAGATGTTGCTGCCAAACTGGATGGCGACCAAGAGGTGGGCTTTATGTCGAAGCCGTTCACCGTGAAGCAATTGGCCGAGCGGGTAAAAGCTGAACTCATCGCGCGTGCGCAAGAAGCCGCTTAAGTCCCGCCCAGATCAATCATTATTCGCGACTAGGCGAAGCTGAGCCGGTTGCCGGTCAATCGCAGGTGGATAAATCGCGGTAACGCGGTGGCGCCAAACCGGACGGCCGCCGAGCACAGGGGCCGGTTGCAAAATCTGATACAAACCGAGCAAACGGTTCTGATTGGCTTTCTTGAGTGGGGAGGGCAAAGGCGCCAAAGTTAGCTCAATATCGACTTGGGTTCCGGTCAGGGTTTCGCCTGTTGCAGCGAGAATGCCAGGTTTCCGGCTCTCGCGAACGGATGCGATAAGAGACTCGACCATGGTGCGATCGTGTCCCCGCCACAGAGCCAAGCTATCGTGCTCACTTAAAGCGCGCCCTAATAATGTCTCAAGCCGGTTCCCAGCGTTTCGGAACAGCCAGCGGCCTTCCTCAGACTCCTCGATCACGAACAAACACTCTAATAGATCTGGGTGATCGCTGGCGCGGACACTTCTGTCCATTTGCTCCGGAGATTGGTCCATACGCGCCCATGCTGAGAGCAGGGTCTGGGTGTTTGGGTGGTGGTCTGTTCTTGTCATCTTCGCAGTTCTCTTTGCGCGGCGCCTCAGCCACACGTTTGTTTTTCGGTTTGAGACCACTGCCGCAATGTTTGCGCCAGTTTGCAGCTCGCGCATTGGGCGAATGTCGGTTCATTTTGGGGCTCGGTTCGCGGGAGAGGGGAAACTCGGCACGGAACCTGCTTCCTGAGAGGCGAACTGTTCGGGAGTGATCGAATGACCGTCTCAACACGGAACACCCTTCTCGCGGGAGCGGGCCTCTTATCTGCCACTATATTGGGTGGCCTTGCCTATGCAGGTGGCGGCTCTGGCGGCGGCCACGGCCCTGTTGTGCCAGGCGCGCATATGGGGGGATCGAATGGCGGTTATGATGGCGGCCATTGTTGTAAGGGGCCAAAAGGTCCGCGCGTACATGTGCCGGGCGTAAATGTATCAGGTCCGAACGTTATGATCACGGGATCGAACGTTTCTGTGCATCAAGGTAGCATCCATACGAGCACGCAGAGCTTCCTCAGCACGAGTGTCGTCTCTGGAAGTGATAGCAGTGTCGTGTTTGGCGGCGGTGGCGGTTACTTCCAAGCCCAAGGCGTCGCGCCATCCGCAATCGGAGCCTTGAATGTTGAAGGCGCCGACGAGACTTATTTAGAGACAATCACCGAGCAGATTCCAACCGAGGAAAACTTCTGCGAAGAGAATATCGCGATCAAAACAATTGTTCGACCGGTTCAAGCGGTTTGTATTGACGATAAAGGCATTCCGCATCCGGCTTCACGCGTGGATGCGAGCGAGCATGTTCCTGCCGCCTATAAAGGTGAGTTGTTCCGCTGCATGGCGGGCACCAGCATGCAAGTGACGCTAGGCAGTGTTGAAAATGGCAAAGCAAGCTTCGCGCATGGCGAGACATTTGCCTGTCGCAAAGGCGAAGCCCTGACCCATAAGCATGGTGGAAACCTCGCCTGTGCGCCGCAGATGCCAGAGCGCGATTGTAATGAGCGGTCTTTGCTGCGTCGGCATGGACCTGGGATCAAACTGGTCACGGCTCAAGCCCAGCACAAAACTTGTATTCCACGCTCACGCACGGTGATGAAATCTGTCGAGCGCCAGGTTGAGCGGACCCGCCAGTCCAAGGCGCAAGCCATGGTCTTCGATGGCGGGGTTGGTCAGGGCGTAAACTAACCCATATCTCCAACGAAACAGTGTATTCAGGCTGCAGGGCGACCTCTGCAGTCTGCAATACCTGTTGCAGTTTTACCGCCACAAATCAGGTTCCGGACATTTCTGTAAATCTGATCTTGTCAGGTGGAAGGTTTCAACTACTCCTGTTTGTGAGTCCTCCGTAGAGAGAGGATCCCAGAAACATATATTCCTTAATCTTGTCGGGAGGCGTGAGATGAATAGACACACAGGTCCTAATTTTGGTTTGAAAGCCGCACTGTCATTCAGTGTTGGTCTTACAGCACTGGTTGCCGGAAGCGGCCTTAGCGCAATGGCGCAGGAAGATGGCGAAGACGACGCCAAGCGCCTGAATACAATCACCATCACGGCGACGAAACGCGAGCAAACTCTGCAAGATGTTCCGGTTGCTGTTTCAGTTGTCGATGACGCGACGATTGAAAAAGCAGAGATCCTGGATCTCAACGATCTACAGTCAGTTGTCCCGTCTTTGGGCATCCGAACCTTCCAGACCTCGGCCAATGCGACGTTCACAATTCGCGGCTTTGGTAATGGCTCTAACAATGTTGGTGTCGAACCTTCGGTTGGTGTCTTTATTGATGGTGTATATCGTTCGCGGGCTGCGGCGCAGATCGGCGACTTGCCGTCAATCGAGCGCGTCGAAGTGCTGCGCGGTCCTCAGTCTACTCTGTTTGGCAAAAATGCCTCTGCCGGTGTTGTATCCGTTGTGACCCGCAAGCCGTCTGACACGTTTGGCGGCAATGTCGAAGCAAGCTTCGGTAACTACAATCTTCAACGTTATAAAGGCTATGTGACCGGCCCGATCGCTGACGGACTGTCTTTCTCTCTCGGCGGTGGCATCAACCAGCGTGATGGAACCGCGACTGAGATTGTGACTGGCGCAGACGTCAACCAGCGTGATCGTTGGAATTTGCGCGGCCAATTGATGTTCGAACCTACTGAGAATCAAGAATGGCGAATCATTGCCGATATTGATGAAATTGATGAGGTTTGCTGCGTGGTCACCAACATTGTTGATGATGCTGCGAACCGCGCTGTGGTTGAATCTCTAGGGGGGCAAATCGCATCTCCAGGTGATGCATTCTCGCGTGAAGTTGCACTTAACAGATTGCCAGTAAATACGGTGGAAAATCGCGGTATTTCTTTGCATGGCGAAATCGATTTTGATGGATTTACCCTCAGCACGATTACAGCTTATCGCGAGAACGACGCATTCCAGGATTACGATATCGACTTTTCAAGCGCTGATCTCGCATCGTTGCGGGATGATGTTGCGCTCGAAACCTTTACGCAAGAGGTTCGCTTAACGTCTAATGGAGATGGCGCGTTGGACTGGATGGTCGGCGGCTTCTACTTCGATGAAAAAGTATCGCGCGATAGCCAACTTACTTATGATTCACAGTTCCGCGATTTCTTAAACGTTGCGGGTCAAATTGAACTTTCTGGGGATCCAACAAATCCCGCTGTGATCGCTGCGATTACGGGGGCACAAGCCGCTGGTGTGCTCCCGGATGCCATTGCAGGACTATTGGAGCCTGCCGTAAACCTTCCAGCAGGGACCGTAGGTGCTGACGGTAGCGGCACCCTTGAAAGCGTTGGTCAAGACGACGAAGCTTTCTCTCTGTTCGGAACGGCAGACTGGCATCTCACCGACCGCCTGACTGCTTCGTTTGGTCTCAACTATACAAGCAACGAGAAAAAATCGCGTCTCAATATCCAGTCGACCGATGCGCTTGCCGGATTGGATCTTGCTCAGGCGGGTTACAATGCGTTGGTCGTAGGCGTCGCGCAGGCGAATGGCATTGATATCACTAACCCGGCTCAGGTTGGTGCCTTTGTCTCATCTCCGGCCTATGCGGGCATTCAAGCGGTCGCTCTGAATATTGCAAGTAACTTTGACCTTACGGATCCGGCGTTCGACCCAGCCAACCCAGCGACCTTTGCGCCAGGTTCGTCAAACCCATTGGCCGCCTTTGCTGGATTCCAATTCCAACCACCGTTCGTGAACGTTCCGAACGCGATCGAAGACGGGATGACGGATGATGATCAATTCACATACTCGTTCCGATTGGCATATGATCTATCGGACAATGTAAATGTTTACGGGTCTTATGCGACGGGTTGGAAATCGAGCTCGATTAATTTGAGCCGCGACAGTCGTCCATTCCCATCAGACTTTACACCATCCTTCGTATTGGCGACGGAACAGTCGATCGGGCAGATTGTTGATCCGTTCACGGGCGCAGTCATTCGCGCGGCGCCATCGTCTCCGATCCAAGATGCGGGTCTGGCCCAGCCTAATCTGACAGTTGGAACGCGTTTCGCTGAACCAGAAGACTCTGAGGTTTTTGAAATCGGGTTGAAAGGTTCTTGGGAAAATTTTGCGCTCAATGTCGCGATTTTCGACCAAAAAATCGAAAACTTCCAAGGCAATGTCTTCCTCGGTACAGGGTTTGTGCTGACCAATGCGGAAGAGCAGTCTGCGATGGGGCTCGAACTCGACGCGAGCTGGAGTCCAATTGAGAACCTGACGCTGAACTTTGCAGGGACGTTTATCGATCCTAAATATGACAGCTTCCCGAATGGTTCCGGTATTGACGCGTCAGGCGGTGACTTCTCAGTCGACCAGTCCGGTGAAACACCGACCGGTATTCCGAAAGTCATCACATCAACGTCAGTGCTCTACAATTTTGGCCTGAACGAAAACTGGGGCGGATTTTTCCGCGCCGACTGGCAGTATGAAGAAGATACAGACTTCTACCCCGTCTCTAGCCCAGAGCCGCGCGCTCTATTGAACGCAACGGGCTTCACGCGTGAGATTAACCTCTTCAACGCATCGCTCGGATTTGAATCTGCCGGCGGTCTTGGGGTCACGTTGTGGGGACGCAATCTCTTTGATGATGAGCATCTCATCACGACGTTCCCGGGTGTTGCCCAGTCTGGCCGTTTTGATGGTTATCCAAGCCAGCCGCAGACTTACGGTGTGACGGTTCGGAAAACCTTCTAAGCCAAAGCCTAGACAAGAACTCTTTTGGAGGAAGCCCTGCCAATTTGGTGGGGCTTTTTCTATGCTTTTCGGCGCACCAAAAGAGCGGCGATCATGAACATGACGAGCTCGAAACCCGCAAAATACCAATTTGAGTCCATGGCTGTGTCGCCATAGGCGAAAGATGCCCCGCGCCCGAGAACATAGCCGCCCATATAGGCTGCAATGAAACACAGCGCCGCAAACTCAAACCGCGTGTGCAAGCCGCCTAAGAGACACAACAAAGCCGCGCCAAGACTGACGCCGCCATAAACGCCGCGCATCTCAAAAACACCAGCGATTCCTTCGGCGGATACGCCCAGACGGGTGGTCATGCCGGCTGGATCGGTGATCGACCAAAGGCCAAATGCGATGAACATGAGGGCGGTGAAAAGCAGAAAAATGCGAGTGATCATGACAGGGAAGATAGGCCGCATTCCCCGCTTGGCGAATGTGTTGAGGAATTCGGCTGAACAGTCTTGTCATCAGCGCAGGGCTGAGACAGAAGAAACTCCGATCGACTGTGCAGAGACACGGCGAATTGAGTAGACGAACAAGGATCCTCCCATGCCATTTGATATGCCGCGCCATGATTGGCGCAAAGACGAGATCGAAGCGATCTATGAGCAGCCTTTGGACACTTTGATTGGGCAAGCGCTTGAAGTGAAGCGGGCCAATTGGCCGGACGGCGCTCTGCAAAAGTCTCAGCTATTGTCGATCAAAACAGGTGGTTGCCCCGAAGATTGCGGCTATTGCAGTCAGTCAGCGCATTTCGATACCGATGTGGACGCTGAGAAACTCATGCCCCTGGAAGAGGTCGTCGCAGCAGCAAAACGTGCGAAAGCAGGCGGCGCGGATCGGTTCTGCATGGGCGCAGGTTGGCGCTCGCTGAAAGACCGCGATGTTCCAAAAGTTGCGGCGATGATTGCGGCGGTGAAAGCTGAAGGCCTCGAAACCTGCGTCACGCTCGGCATGCTGGAAGACGGCCAAGCCGAAGCTCTGAAAGAGGCTGGTCTTGATTATTACAATCACAACCTCGACACCTCGCCAGAATATTACACGACCGTGGTGACGACGCGGACCTATTCAGATCGTCTCGATACATTGGCCAAGGCGCGAGAGGCTGGCGTAAAGCTTTGTGTTGGCGGGATCCTTGGGATGGGAGAAGGGCGCGCAGATCGGATCGGCTTGATCCACGAACTCTCGAAACTCACACCGCACCCTGAGAGCGTGCCGATCAATATGCTGGTGCCAATCAAAGGCACCCCGCTCGGCGAGAGCCCAGCCGTGAGCGTCACAGAGATGGCGCGGGCGATTGCAACTTGCCGGATTGTTTTTCCGAAAAGCTGGGTCCGCCTATCTGCAGGCCGCGAAGGCATGAGCGAGGGCGAACAGGCTTTGCTGCTCTTGGCAGGCGCGAACTCGATCTTTGTTGGCGACCGTTTGCTGACCACTGATAATCCAGGCGAAGACCGCGATCAGGCTTTGCTGGATGCTGTGGGGTTTGAAGCATCTGGCCATGACGCTATGGAGCGTGCACACAAGAAAACCCTCATCGACGCGAGATAGACAATATGACCACCGACCTGCAGGCTGTAATTTGGGATTTTGGCGGGGTTTTCACCTCGTCCCCTTTTGAGGCGTTCACCCGATATGAAGAACGCAACGGACTTCCCAAAGACTTTGTGCGGTCAGTGAATGCGGTGAACATTCAGGAGAACGCTTGGGCAAAGCTAGAGCGCTCAGAAGTCACAGCGGATGAATTTGATACATTGTTCCGAAATGAGAGCCGAGCCCTTGGACATGAGGTGCCGGGCACGGACATTTTGGGGCTTTTATCGGGTGAGGTCCGTCCGGCGGTGGTCGACGCGCTTAAGATTTGCAAACAGCATGTGAAAGTTGGCTGCATCACCAATAATGCCCCCGTCGGCAAGGGCGCTGGCATGAGCTCAGACTCCAAAAAGGCAGCTCAAGTCTCTGAAATTATGGAACAATTCCATCATGTGATTGAGAGCTCGAAACTCGGGATCCGCAAGCCGGATCCGCGGATCTATGCGCTCATGTGTGAAGCCTTAGATGTTGATCCAGCGCGCTGTGTCTATCTCGATGATTTGGGCATTAACCTCAAACCCGCGCGCGCCATGGGCATGCACACGATTAAAGTGTTAAACGAGGCTCAGCTCTTGCAGGATCTTCGAGAGGCTACCAGTTTTGAGGGCATATGAGAGCACTATTTCTAGGATTAGCATCGACCTTATTGCTTGCCGGATGCGGTGAGAGCGACGGCACGCCGCGCATTCGTGTCATGGTGACGGCGGCGCCAGCGGTTACAGCGCCGGTTGAAGTCGAAGCACCGGTCACGCCGCTAACTGAGGCCGTGGACGCAAAAATTGCTGACATTCGTGACATCCTAGACCGCAACTCGCTATCGCGCCTCGTGCGCTTGGCGAACTCAGAAGAAAATTTTGTTTCCAATTTCGCGGGCGAATCCCACCGGGTTCATTGGGACCTGCTTCGCCGCACAGGGTTTGATCCGCTCGTGCGGCTCGGCGCTTTGCTCGACGGCCCCTATGGCACGCGCCAAGTTGGCGATCAGACCTGGTATATTTGGCCCGACTTTGCGGCCAAGGACGCCGATGACCTAATGCCGGAGCGGCTCGATTTTGCGGATCGTGCGCGCTTGCGGGAATTGGTGGGCGATGTTGGCCTTGAGCGCATCCGTGCGGGGGAAGCCTATCCTGGACTTCGAACAGCGATTGCCGAAGATGGCCGCTGGCTCTATTTCGTTCATGAGACAGTTCAAGAAACAGAAACGAGCGACTAATGACGACCAAAATCGGGGCTGAAACGGCCGTGGCAAAACTTTCGGGTTGGGCGGTAAAATCTGGCGATCGCGATGCCATCGAAAAGACGTTTAACTTTGCCGACTTTAAAACCGCTTTCGGGTTCATGACCTCATGCGCGTTGAAAGCCGAGCAAATGGATCATCACCCAGAATGGTTCAATGTCTATAATCGCGTTGAAGTCACCCTGACCACGCATGACGCTGGTGGGGTGACGGCACTGGATGTTGAACTCGCGGGCTTCATGGACGCGCTTGCTTCGAAACTTTCATAATTATGAGCAATAACTCGCGCCAAGAATCGGGCCGAGGCGATTGCCGCGTTTCTCTTGGATGATGATCGCGCAACCATGCTCTGGTGCGGGTGTTTCGATCTCTAATACAACCGCATCACCGTCATAGGTGCCAATCTGTTCGGCATCGAGCACGACATTGCGGCTGAACAGCCGGACGCCGCGATTTTCGCCGCGCGGCACGGCTGTGGCTTGTTCGGGCAATAGGGTGAGTTGGTAGATGTCTGCGGTCCGGTCCAGTGCAATATCAAAGGCGCCGATGTTCACTTGGGCTGTGTCGCCGGATGCGGAAACCTCGACCGTGGCCATGGCATGCGGAGCTGCGGAGAGCAGGGTTGAAACTTCACGGCTGCGACTGCCCACGGTTTCGGACGCGCCATTGATCACCGCCTGCGGCGTGTAAGCCCCGGCGGTGCCGCGGAGTGCGCGATTATACTGGCGTTGGCGGGCGGTGTAATCGGGATTTGAATAGGGGTCTTTCCAAGCCCCCGCACGGCCATGCACAAGCCGGTCCCAATAATCGACATGCCATTCCAGCACGATCAGATCATCCCGCTCTGCAAGGTCCGCGAACAGCTTTTCTGCCGGTGGGCAGGACGAGCAGCTCTGTGAGGTGAAGAGCTCTGCTACAACCGGGCCCGTCGACGCCGCCGTCGCGGCTGGCAGCTCTTGCAGCGTCTGCGCGCCGCCACGCATGGATAGAACCAAAAGCGTAACCACAACCAGAGCCAGGGCAAGAAGGGACGTCCGCATGAAAATCTCCAAACTGTACTGAAACCTATCTCGCGAGCCGCGCGGCAATTCTCAAATCGCGTTTTTTCAACTCGCCGTGAGCGTCCGTCGCCGCGTCAGGGCTTGCGCCGCCTTAGAAGGCAGCGTTAGACCACGCTCAGACAAAAGATTGAGGAGGATCCATATGGGCCGCGTATCAGGCAAGAAAGCTATCGTGACAGGCGGAGCACAAGGGCTCGGCGAAGCCACCGCGTGGATGCTGGCGCGCGAAGGGGCGACCGTCACCGTCACGGACATTAATGCCGAGGGCGCTGATGCTGTGGCCGCCGCAATCAATGCCGAACTCGGCGATGGAACGGCCTTTGCCTATCATCATGACGTCACCGATGGCGATCGCTGGAAAGCCGTGGTTCAAGAGGCGCACGACGCGATGGGCGGGCTGAACATCCTGATCAATAATGCCGGGATCGGATCGCTGGGCAGTGTTGAAGACGAAGATTATGGAGTCTTCCAAAAGGTCATGAAAGTCGATGTCGACTCGATTTTCCTTGGCTGTAAGTACGCGATCCCGCTGATGCGCGAACATGGCCTCGGCTCGATCGTCAATATCAGCTCGATTGCCGGCATTGTCGCGAGCGGCAATTATGTTTCCTACAACACGGCGAAAGCGGCGGTGCGGCACATGTCGAAATCCATCGCGCTTCATTGTGCCAAAACCGGCGGGCAAATCCGCTGTAACTCTGTCCACCCCGTTTTTATCAACACGCCGATCTTGGACGGTGTGAAGCAAATGTTCGGCGAAGAAGAAGGCCTGGCGAAGCTCGGCCGTCAAATCCCGCTCGGCAAAGTCGGTGAGCCTGACGATATTGCTTATGCCGTGCTTTATCTCGCAAGTGATGAGAGCAAGCTCGTCACCGGCGCTGAGCTGAAAGTCGATGGCGGCATTAGCGCGATGTAGTGCTTGCCAAGCCCGCATGTTCATGTAATGTTCCAGCCTCAACAAGGAGGCTGGAATGATTGGTTATGTAACTTTGGGCACAAATGACTTGGCCGGGAACGCAAAGTTCTACGATGCAATTGCCAAAGAAATGGGCGTTGGCCGGATGATGGACGAAGACACGTTCATCGCCTGGGGCGAAATGGGCGGCCCTGCGGGCGTCGCGATCACCAAACCGTTTGATGGCAATGCGCCGAGTGTCGGCAATGGCACCATGGTAGCATTGCAAGCGAGTGGTCCAGAACAAGTTGATCGCCTACACGCGATTGCGCTTGAGCAAGGCGGCACCTGCGAAGGCAAGCCTGGCGATCGGGGCGGCGGCTTTTATGCTGCTTATTTCCGTGATCTCGATGGCAACAAGCTCAACGCATTCTGCATGATCGCAGCGGATTAGCGAACCTAACCTAGCGGGCGCCGGCCAACCACTAAAACGGCATAGGCGCCCAATACGCCCATAACGATCGCGGAGGCATAGAGCGGAAGCGGCGCGCCGAGCTGGTAAAGGCTGGCGCCAATCAATGGGCCAAAGATGAAACCGGACGGCGGCGCAGCGGCAAGCAGAGCCGCGGCTGAGCCCTGCTCGTGTTGATCGACCGATAGACTGCCGAGCGCATTGGCTGCTGGTACGGCTAAGGCTGCACCACCACCGACAATTAAGAAGGCGATACAGACGGCCCAGAAGGGCATCAGAATATTGGCGAGCACGTATCCCAGCGCGATTAAGAACAGCCCAGTTGGCAACATTCGGCGCGGGTCTGGTTTGCGCGGTTGAACATAACCGAATTGAACCGCCACCATTGCAACGGCGAGGCAGCCAAAAGCGATCCCTGCAAACAACACGGTGCGTTCTTCACCGAGATCATACCGGTCCTCTAGAAACCAACCCAAGGTCTGCTGGATCATTCCGACGGCGACAAAATAGGTGAACAGGAAGAGCAAATGCGGGAAAACACGCGGATCGCGCATCGCTAGCGGGGGCGGTCGTTTCGCGCTTTGCCGCGAACTACGCGATTTCGGCAGGGCGAAAGCAATCAAGACACCGCAGGACAAGCACAGGATGATTGACCCCCAAAGCGGCATCAGCGCTCCAAATGGTGCTAGTACTGTGGCACCGGCGGGGCCAAGAATAGAGCCAATACTCATCGCGGCACCGAGCATGCCCAGCCCCGCGGCACGATTGGTGCGGGTGGTCGCATCCGTCATTGCGGCCATGCTTGCTGGCTGCAGACCGGGCGACAGTAAGCCAAACCAGATCCTCACAAAGACCAAGGTGAAAAACATCGTCATGCCGGTGATCATGCCAGCAAGGGCGGCCGCGAGCGCAAACAGGAACGCCATATTGGTGAAGCCCATCGCCATCAGCGAGAACACCATAACGCGCTTGCGGCCGAACCGATCCGCCCAGCGCCCCCATTGCGGGATCATCAAGGCATAGATCGCGGCTGATAGCGTCAAGATCCCGGCGACCTGCACTTCGGTGAGCCCTGCCTTTCGGGCCAGAGGCGCGACGACGACGAAATTGATCGACATGCCCGCGCCCATGGCGACGCTCGCAATTGCGATCATGCCTTGTTGAAAGGATGTTAGCGGCCGTAACGGCGTGTCAGGATTTGTGCTCGTTTCAGCCATGCCCAATCTTTCTTATTGGGCAGAGTTACGGGCTTTGGATGCTCCGGCAAGCGCGACCTTGCGGAAAGCTGTTCATTCCGCGTTTGGTTGAACCAAGCTTTTAAGCGCTTCGCTTTTGACGAAATCGACCGCAGGGGCCAGCGCATCTAGATTGCTCGCTGCGGTGCCATTGGTGACGTGATCAAACGTGACCTTGGTACCACCGCTTTCAAGTGGTGACAGCGTGATCGTCCAAATCGAGGTCACGGCTAGCCCTTGCAACGGACCGAACGGGGCAGACAAAACCAGAGTCTTTTCAGGTTGCGCCTGTAAGACAGTGCCATGCCAAACCGAACCACTTTCCCACTCTTCGCGCCAAAGCCCACCGGCTTGCGGGTCAAGAAAGAGATTGTTTGAATCGCCAGAGAACGAGTGATCGGGCAACCACCACTCCGATGGCTCAATCAGGCGCGCCCACATCTCAGTCGGGGAGAGCTCAGACTCCGCTTCGAGTTTTAGCGTAAAATGATCTGGTGCCGAGGCCACGACTTCAGACTGCGCCGCGAAACTTGAGGCGAAGAAGCTAGCGCAAGCAGCAATAAGGATGGGTTTCATATCATCATGTCTCCGTTTAGGCAGGCTTGAACGTCGGGAGGCGGTCAATCCAAGGCAGCGCCTCTTCCAATTCATAAGCGAGAGCGAGAAGTTTGCCATCATCGCCGCGCTTGCCTGAGAACATGGACCCGATCGGCAGACCGTCGGCACTCCATTGTAAAGGCACGCTCATCGAGGCCGCGCCAGAAACGTTCATTGGCGCAGTGTAGGCGGCGAAATTGAGCACATTTGCGCGAACGGTTTGATAGTCACCATCTGGCGCTTGGCTGCCGACTTTTGGTGGCACCGTTGAAACCGTTGGTGTGAGCAGAATGTCGAAGTCGTCAAACCAGGAATGATAGACGGCTTCAAAACCTTGCAGATAGGAAATAGCGGCCGGCATATCGGCTTGCCGGCCAAGGAATTCCTGCGCCAGACCGAGTGTCCACGGTTCAAGGATTTCTGGGCTAACCGGTTTGCCAGAAAATGCGCTGGCTTGCTGGGCAAAGGCTGCCGCTCCAGCGGCCCAATAGAGTAAGAAGGCGTCGCTAAATTCGTTGCCATCAATCGGTACGGTATAGTCCACCACCTCATGTCCAAGTTCGCGACAAAGCTCGGCGGTCCGTTCAAGTCCGGCGCGCGTTTCCGCATCCATGGTTGCATCTGTGATGGGCTCTGGTGCGAAACCAATCCGGAGCCGCTGCGTTGAGGCTTCGGTGACGTTGCCGGTGCGCGGCAGATCGGTGTCTAAGTCAACTTCGGCTGCCGCGAATAAAGCCGCACTGTCGCGCACAGTGAGTGTCACAGCGTGATTGACCGAGATATCGACAGGCCCTGAATCACGGCTGATTGGCAGGGCGCCGCGGCTGGGTTTCAGCCCAAACAGGCCGCAACATGCCGCTGGGATCCGGATCGAGCCGCCGCCATCGCTGGCATGTGCGAAGGGCACAACCCTTGCCGCGACCAAAGCGGCGGCCCCACCAGACGAGCCCCCTGGGATCCGGCTGAGATCATAAGGGTTTCTTGTTGCCCCAGTGACCAATGGTTCGGTCGAAGAGATGAGGCCCATTTCTGGCGAGGTTGATTTTCCGAGGCTGACCACACCCGCCTTGCGCCAGGCTTTGGCAAAGTCGCCATCGCTTTGAGCGATATAGCCTTCAAAGGCGCGGGAGCCATAGAGGGTTTGGTCGCCTTCCCAATCCAGCAAATCTTTGATGAAGGTTGGAACACCGCCAAAGCGGCCTTCTGGCGGATTTGCCGCCGCCTCTAGCGCCTTGTCATACGACTCAGTTGCCACCGCATTGATGCGTGGATGCGCCGCCTTGGAGCGCGCGATCGCAGCTTCTGTCAAGGACAGCGAGGTGGCTGCGCCATTGGCCAGCATTTCGAGTTGTTCAAGCCCATCCGGGATGGCGGTGGCTGTGTAAGCTTCAGGTGCCGCTTCAACGGGCGGTGTCTCGACCTCAAGCGTGCCGGTGTCTGGCGAGGTGTCGTCTCCTCCCGCGCAGGCGCCCAATGATCCCAGTGCTGTAATCGCTGCGCTTGATTGCAGTATCCGTCTCCGACTGAATTGCATCTCGGTATCCCTCCAGAATTGGCTTTTCTTTGACCCTGGCCTGGGCTTGCCGTGATTGCAAGGTCACCCTAGGGGTAGCGGTCGAATTGTGGAGAGGCGCCAGAAATGCTGTCGATACTGGACTTGTTTCGCGTTGGGTTGGGGCCGTCGTCGTCCCATACGGTCGGTCCGATGCGGATCGCAAAACGCTTTTTGCGAGAAGCCAGAAAGTCGGGACACCTCGCCGATGCCGTCCGGGTAGAGGTCGAGCTGCAAGGATCGCTCGCGCTCACGGGTGTGGGGCATGGAACCGATAAAGCGGTGATCCTGGGATTGCTCGGCTTCGAGCCTGAAACCGCCGAGCCAGATGAGGCAGAGGCGGCCTTTCGGAAAGCGGTGCAAACCAAATCTCTAAACGTCGCGGGGCAGGCGGATATTCGCTTCAATCCGCTTTCCGATATCCTGTATCGCGGAGACATTGTGCCGGAGCTGCATCCAAACGGCATGGTACTCCGGCTGTATCGCGCTGAATCTGCTGATGAGCCGAGTTTTACGCGTGTATATTTTTCAACCGGCGGCGGTTTCATCACGTCGGCGCGGCGTCTAGCGCGCCCGACAAAGGATGACGTGATCGAAGATAAAGCGCGGTCACCATTTTCATTCGGCTCCGCGGCAGAACTGCTGACACTCTGCGAGCAAGCGCCGATGGCGATCGATGCTTTGGTGCTCGCCAATGAGGATGAGCGCCGCCCGCGGGAGACAACCTATGCGCAAATCGACCTCATCACCGACGCGATGCTCGCCTGTATTGAGCGTGGTCTGAATACTGAAGGCATATTACCTGGCGGGTTAGATGTTCAGCGCCGCGCTCCGGACCTCTACCGAAAACTCAAAACTGGCGCCGGAGTGAATGAGCGCGAAGCTCTATTCGATTGGTTGAATGTCTATGCCATGGCGGTGAACGAGGAAAATGCTGCTGGAGGGCGTGTGGTAACGGCGCCAACCAATGGCGCGGCGGGCATTTTGCCAGCCGTGCTTCGGCATTATTGCTGCGATGATGATGGTGTGCCCAGCCGAACCAAAGCGCGACGGTTTTTATGCGTCGCCGGCGGAATAGGGCTTTTATACAAGCAGCGCGCATCGATCTCTGGCGCTGAAATGGGCTGCCAAGGTGAGGTTGGCGTCGCTTGTTCCATGGCGGCGGGCGGTCTGGCGGCAGTATGGGATGCGAGCCCCACACAATCTCTGGCGGCCGCAGAAATCGGTATGGAGCACAATCTGGGGCTGACCTGCGATCCGGTTGGGGGGCTCGTCCAAATCCCGTGCATAGAGCGCAACGCGATCGGAACGGTGAAAGCGGTCAATGCGGCGCGCTTGGCGCTACATCAGTCTGGCGCCGGGAAGGTCAGTTTGGATCAAGTGATCGAGACGATGCGCCAAACCGGGCTCGATATGTCATCCAAATACAAAGAAACGAGCGAAGGCGGTTTGGCAGTCAACGTGGTCGAATGTTAAATCGAATTTAGACGCTTTTGATTGTCGGAGGGTCTCTTCCTCCGTAAAGCGGGGAAAATTCACTTAAGGAGGTCCAAATGGGTGCCTTTACGAACATCATGGCGGCTGCAGCTGTCCTTTCAATGGGAACATTGGCGAGTTGCTCAACGACGGCCACATCATCAGCATCGCGCGCTGATTTGTCTGCGGACAGCTCGCAGGCGCTGAATAAGCTAGTGCGGGAAAACCCAGCCGCAGCCGCGATCTCTCGGCAATCGCGGGCGGTCTTGGTATTTCCGTCAATCGTGAAAGCCGGATTGGTATTTGGCGGCGCGTATGGTGAAGGCGAACTTCGTCGCGGCGGCAGTACCGTCGATTATTACACCTCCTTTACGGGCTCGTGGGGCTTGCAGGCTGGGGCGCAATCGTATGGCTATGCGGTCTTCCTGATGAACGAAGATGCCGTGTCCTATCTCGAACGCTCCGATGGTTGGGAAATTGGCGTCGGACCAACCGTCGTCGTGGTCAACCAAGGCGTTGCCGAGAACTTGTCTTCATCGACCCTTCAAGATGATGCGTATGCCTTTATCTTCGATCAGAAGGGCCTGATGGCGGGTGTCAGCATTGAGGGAACCAAAGTCACGCGCGTCGAAACGCGATAGGCCTGCCGTTCGGTCATGCCGCATGGTGACGGATTGGACCAAAGCCAAGCGCGTGGCACAGATCTGTGATGGATGGTTTTGAAGGCAAGACAGCCGGTCGCGCGCCGCTTGAATACCCGTTTGGCGAGGAAACACCGGCGGTTGGTGAAACAATGGAAGTCGCACCCGGCGTGCATTGGGTGCGGATGCCGCTGCCTTTCTCGCTGCAATGGATCAATCTCTGGCTGATCGATGATGGCGACCGCGGCTGGTCGATTGTCGATACCGGCATGCCGCTCGACGATACCAAAGCGGCATGGCGGAAGATTTTTGAAGAGAAGCTTGGTGGTCGTCCGGTATGGCGGGTGATCGTCACGCATATGCATCCGGATCATATCGGCAATGCGGGTTGGCTCAGCCGGAAATTCCCAGACTCAGAATTTTGGATCAGTCGCCTTGAATATATTTCATGCCGTATGCTGGTGGCCGACACGGGCCGTGAAGCGCCAGAAGCGGGGACCAAATTCTATCGCGCGGCCGGCTGGACGGACGAACAGATCGAAACCTATAAGTCGCGCTTTGGCGGCTTTGGGCGCGGTGTTTCCAGGCTTCCCGATGCGTATCACCGGATCGAGGATGGCGATTCGTTTGAAATGGCCGGACAGACCTGGCGGGTTGTGTCCGGAAACGGCCATTCGCCGGAGCATAGCTGCTTATACTGCGAAAGCCTGAACTTGGTCATCTCAGGCGATCAATTGTTGCCGAAAATCTCCTCGAATGTGTCAGTGTTTCCGACCGAACCTGCAGGCGATCCGTTGCGTGATTGGCTCGACAGTTGCGAGAAGCTGAAAGCCGAGCTACCGGAAGATGTTTTGGTCTTGCCAGCGCACAATGAACCGTTTCGCGGGGCCCATGCTCGGCTTGATCATTTGATCAAAGGTCATGGTGTTGCCTTGCGGCGCTTACATCAGCGTCTCGCCCAAGAACCGCGCCGGGTGATTGACATCTTCCCCGCGATTTTCGGGCGTAAGATTGGCGACGACGTCCTCTCTATGGCGACGGGGGAGGCCTTGGCGCACCTCAACTATCTGATCGCCAATGACCAAGCCGAGCGAACGATGGATGCGAGCGGCGTTGCCTGGTACGCGGCAAAAGCCTAATCCCGTCGCGCCTTGATCTCGACATTTTCAATCGGATAAGGGACATGAGCAAGCTTGATCGCTTGAGGAGGCCCGCATGCAGGAAACCGGAACAACCAAAGGCTGGTTCACGCTTGGAATCGCCCTGATCGTCATTGGCGGTGGGATCTATGCGCTCGGGACGCTGTTTGGACTGTTCGTCTTATTCCAACAAACCGAAGAGGCTGTCGGGGCACCTTTCTGGGCAGTCCTGCTGATACCAGGCCTTGTCGGATTGGGGTTTCTTGTGCTTCTGGCAAAGGTGATTGTGGATCGACTCAACAATGCGGAAGACGACCATTATTCGAAAACGGTCGATAAGTAAGGAACGCGTAGAATGATCGTCACCATGGGTGAAACTGTTCCAGGTCGCGAGGTAACCGAAATTCTCGGCACAGCCCGCGGCAATACTGTGCGGACGCGATTTTTCGGTCGGGACATTATGGCTGCGCTTCGAAACCTAGTCGGCGGCGAAGTGCCAGAATACACCAAACTGATGGCAGAAGCGCGCGAACAGGCGATTGACCGAATGATCGCAGATGCTGAAAAGCGCGGCGCAGATGCGGTGATTTGTTTGCGTGTCACAACGAGTATGATTATGGGCGGTTCAGCCGAATTACTGGCTTATGGAACCGCGGTACGTTTATCATGACTGAAACAGTAGCGACGACCGAAGCGCCTTTGACGCTGCAAGAAAAAGTGGTGAAGGAGCTTCGCGAGTGGGGCATCACGCTTTCAATCTTCATTCCGGTCTTTTTGGTCTTCTCTGGCCTGTTCTATGAGCTGCGGGTCATTCCGTCTGAAAGCATGGTGCCGAACCTTCAAGTCGGCGATCGCGTCACCGTCAACAAGTTCGCCTATGGCTATTCTCGCAATTCACTGCCGTTCAGCCTGGGGCGCTATGTGCCGCTGCCGGATGGCAGAATCTTTGCCAGCCAACCCAAACGCGGCGATGTTGCGGTGTTCGAGCATACCCACACCGCGCGGGTCATGATCAAACGGATCATTGGATTGCCCGGCGACACCGTCACCGTCCGCGATGGCCAGCCTGTGGCGATCAATGGCACGCCGATCGAGCGCAACTTCGTGCGCCGAGTGCGCTACCGCCAGCACGATAGCGGCGCGAGTGTCACCGCTGCTGAATTTACCGAGTCCTATGACGGCAAAAGCTGGGTCACCCATGATATTGATGGCCAGACCGGCACCAATATTTCCATCACTTATACCGTCCCTGACGGGCATTTCCTGTTCATGGGTGACAATCGCGACAATTCGATGGATGGGCGCAATCCAACGGGACATTGCCCAGCGAATGATGCGGGTGTGGTTGATCAGGCCGGATGTAATCCGCGCCAAGGATGGGCCCCAGAACAAGCGTCGGTTGGGTTTGTACCGTTCCAAAACCTCATTGGACGCGCAGATACGGTCCTGTTCTCCTTCTATCGTTGCGGCAGCGCGCAAGCCGACCCGTGCATGAAATCTCGCGTCTGGCGCGGATTGTAAGCAATTTAACAGATCCCATTCAGCATAAATCCAAGCCTTTCCGGTACGGTGCTTGCATACCTTAAGTTGCGAGAACGCGTGGGATGCTAGTGGTTTGAAATACGTTTTGTATCGTCCGGACGAGATGTCGGAAGAGCAGTGGCAAATTTATGCCACGCTTCGCGATGCGCGATCGGTCTACGATGACCCGTTTTTTGATCCAGATTTTGCCCGCCTTGTCGGAGAAGTTCGGTCTGATACTCGGATTGGCTTTGCCAGCGACCGCGAAGGGGTTTTTGCGGTTTGGCCGCTCCATATTCGGCCTGGGAATTGGGCGCGACCGATCGGGTCACCATTCTCCGACTGGAATGGCCCAATTTTATCCGAAGACACAGAACTCTCCGCTCAAGAAATTCTAGCCGGGTTCGATATTTCTGGCATGACCACGCAAGGCTTCATGCCGAGCGGATTTCAGAAAAGTGCGGACCTTGAACGCGTTGGCGCGAACATGACTGACCTGTCACTGGGCTGGGAAGGGTTCTTCACCGACCAACAAAAACGCTGGCCGAAACATTTCAAAAAAATGCGCCGGGTCTACCGAAAGGCGGAGCGTGAATTTGGTGACATCGTCATGCAATGGGATGACCGGTCGGATGCAAACTATCAGCGCTTGCTCGAGCTAAAGCAAACCCAGTTTGCGCGCACTGGCTATCATGACGTCCTCAAAGCCCCTTGGACGCGCGCCCTGTTTGATCGTTTGCGTCAGTTCGAAGGGCCGAGATTGCGAGCGCGCCTAAGCAGTCTATTCTTCAATGATCGTTTCGCCGCTGCGGAGTTTAATCTGCAATCAGATAACGTCCTGCACGGTTGGATTACCGCCTTCGACCAAGAGCTCGGTTCATACTCACCGGGCAATATGCTCGTACAAGAAATGCTCGAGCAAATGTGTGCCGACGGGCTGCGTCTGTATGATGCAGGTCCAGGTTTTGATCACTATAAGCGCCACTATGCGAACCTGCAGATGCCAATTGAAGCGGGCGTCATCGCCGGTCATGCGAACCAGCTGATTCCGTCTCGCGTGGTCGGTCGGGCATGGCGCTTTGGTGAGCAGGTCATGCCGAACCGAGCTGCGACCATTATGGCGCGGGCGCGGCGGCGTATGGACCAAATTGCTTCTGTTGAGACCAGCTTGGCTGGACGCGCTGGCGGGATCTTAAATGCACTGGGGCCGCGCTCGGCTTAGAGGCGACGCGGGTTTTTCACGGCTTGCGGCGAATCTCGATCCTGTCTAATCGGCTTTCAAGGTTTGAGATCGATGGGGGTCACCATTTCCGAGCGAAATCAAAATCAGACGCCAAAAGCGGTTCGAGGCCCGATCATCATATCACGGCACGGGCGGCCTGCGCTGAATCGTTCGGTTGGACCTAAACTGAGTTGGCAAGAATATCGCGACTGGTGGGAGCGCTATGAAGAGGGCAGTTTGGCCGAAGACCAAGCCCCTCCAGCCAAATTGACCGACTGCGTTGAGGGCGTGGATCTTGTGTTAAGCTCGTCGCGGCCGAGAGCGATTGAGACAGCCAAATGGGCTACAGGGGGGCGCGCGCCTGAACCCAACGCGATCTTTAACGAGGCGCCTTTGCCGCCGCCACGTTTTGCGACCAAAAAATATTTACCCAAGACTTGGAACGTTTTGGCCCGGATATTTTGGCTTCGCGGTCATAAGCTCGACGGCGAGGGGGTGCACGAAGCCCGCGCCCGCGCCGCGGAAGCCGCGTCCGTTTTGCATGATGCGGCCGATGGGAAGTCGGTCTATTTAGCCGCCCATGGTTGGTTCAATCGTATGCTCCGCGGGCCGCTCAAGCGGCTTGGCTGGGTCTGTGTCTATGATGGCGCTGACAAGTATTGGAGTTATCGCGTTTATGAATATCGTGGAAAACGATGAAATCGCCATTGAGGCGAATTCAATCCGCCTCTAGGGTGCCGGTCGAACAGCGTTAAACCGGAATATCGACATGGCTGCTAAGGCGAAACCCGTCAAAGAAATGAGCTTCGAAGAAGCGCTTGCGGAACTAGAGACAATTGTCCGCCAGCTAGAGCAGGGCGATGTCGAGCTCGAGAAGTCGATCGCCATCTATGAGCGCGGTGCGGAGCTGAAGAAGCATTGCGAAGCTCGGCTGAAATCGGCTGAGCTCAAAGTCGAGCAAATCGTACAAGGCTCTGATGGCGCGGCGAAGACCGAGCCTGCGAGCTTCGACTGATGGCCGATGTCGGCGACCCGGATTTCAGTCATCGGCTGACCGAGATTGCCGATCGAATCACGGTTGCCCTTGATCAACTGATCCCGCCCGCCCAAGGGCCTGAGGCCGACCTTATGCGTGCAATGCGCCATTCAGCGCTCGCCAATGGCAAACGGATGCGCCCCTTTTATGTGATTGAAACCGGCGCGATGTTTGATGCGCCGGAAAAGAGCCTTTTGCGGGCCGCGGCGGCGTTGGAATGCGTGCATTGCTATTCGCTGGTGCATGATGATTTGCCTTGTATGGACGATGATGATTTTCGCCGCGGACAGCCAACCGTGCATAAAGCCTTTAATGAAGCGACGGCGGTTCTTGCGGGGGACGCTTTGCTAACGCTCGCGTTTAAGATCCTGGCCAATCGCGACACCCATCAGGACCCTCACATTCGGCTCAAACTGTTGGAGCGCTTGGCAGACTGCTCCGGTGCTTTGGGCATGGTTGGCGGGCAAATGATCGACATGCTCGAAGATGATAGCCCGCGCGACATCAACACGATTACCAGGATGCAGCGCCTCAAAACCGGTGCTCTGATTTCTTATTCTGTTGAAGCAGGCGGCATCATTGGGGGGGCTAATGAAGCCGAGCGTCATGCGCTTCATGGGTTTGCGCATGATTTGGGCCTCGCTTATCAGATCTCTGATGATTTGCTTGATGCGACGGGCGATGAGGCTGATGTCGGCAAGCCTTTGCGTACCGATGCAGAGGCAGGAAAAGCCAATTTCGTGACGCTTTTAGGGGTGGAACAGGCCCAAGAACGGGTGCGGCTCCTCGCCGCGCAAGCGAAGGAACATCTCGCAATTTTCCGCAATCGCGCCAATATCCTGCTGCAATCGGTCGATTTTGTTTTAGATAGAAAGCACTAAAGTTACCGGTTATTGAGCCAACGGCTCTAGGAGGATGCTGGATGACAGACCTGAAAAATACCCGCCTGCTGGACGAGGTTCTGACGCCGGACGATTTGACCGACAAATCGCGCGAAGAACTGAAGCAAATTGCTGATGAGGTACGTCAGGAAGTCATTGATGCTGTCTCCGTCACAGGTGGACATTTAGGTGCGGGTCTGGGCGTGGTCGAGCTGACCGTCGCGCTGCATTCAGTTTTCAACACGCCTGAAGACAAGCTGATCTGGGATGTTGGCCATCAGTGCTATCCGCACAAAATTTTGACCGGGCGCCGCGACCGCATCCGCACGCTGCGCCAAGGCGGTGGGCTGTCAGGTTTCACAAAACGCGCTGAAAGCGATTATGATCCGTTCGGCGCGGCGCATGCGTCGACTTCGATCTCAGCCGCGCATGGCTTCGCGACATCGCGAGACCTACAAGGCAAAGACAATCACGTTGTTTCTGTCATCGGCGACGGCTCAATGACCGCCGGTATGGCTTATGAGGCGATGAATAATGTTGGCGGCGATCAGTTGCGCCAAGTGGTCATTCTCAACGATAATGACATGTCGATTGCCCCGCCGGTGGGCGCGATGAGCCATTATTTTAGCCGTCTAGTGTCTCGCCGCTCGTATCGCGGGCTGCGCAAGCTCGCCAAATCTGTGGTTCAGCCGATCGGGCTCGCCAATCCGGCGCGTAAGGCGGAAGAATATCTGCGCGGGTTCGCTATGGGCGGCACTATGTTCGAGGAGCTTGGCTTTTACTATGTCGGGCCGATAGATGGCCATGATCTCGACGTGCTGATCCCCGTTTTGGAAAATGTGAAACAGATGCAGCGCCCGGTCTTAGTGCATGTGGTCACGCAAAAAGGTCACGGCTATGCGCCTGCCGAGAATAGCGCGGACAAGTATCACGGTGTGTCGAAATTCAATATCGTCACGGGTGAGCAGCAAAAGTCGAAGCCCGGCGCGCCGAAGTTTCAGGATGTGTTTGGCAACACGCTGGTCAAACTGGCCGAGACCGATGACAAGATCTGCGCGATCACCGCGGCGATGCCATCGGGAACAGGCGTCAATCTGTTCCAAAAAGCCTATCCGAAACGCGCCTTTGATGTCGGTATTGCTGAACAGCATGCAGTGACTATGGCGGCTGGAATGGCCGCAGATGGCATGAAGCCTTATGCGGCAATCTATTCGACCTTCTTGCAGCGCGGGTATGACCAAGTCGTCCATGACGTGGCGATCCAAAGTCTGCCAGTACGGTTTGCAATTGATCGGGCTGGGCTGGTGGGCGCCGATGGCCCCACACATGCCGGGAGTTTTGATATCGGATATCTCGGCGCTCTGCCGGGCATGGTCTGTATGGCCGCCTCCGATGAGGCTGAGCTTGCACGCATGGTTGCCACGGCGAATGAAATCAATGATCGGCCATCTGCGTTTCGATATCCGCGCGGCGAAGGTTTTGGCGTCGAGATTCCAGACGTTCTGAAGCCGCTGGAAATTGGCAAAGGCCGGATCGTGAAAGAAGGCACGTCCATCGCGATCCTCTCCTATGGCGCACGTCTGCAAGAGGCTTTGAAAGCTGCCGACATGTTAGCGGCGCAGGGCTTGTCATGCACGGTCGCGGATGCCCGCTTTGCCAAGCCAATCGATGCCGAGCTGACCGAGCGCTTGGCGCGCGAGCATGAAGTTCTGATCACACTTGAAGAAGGCGCTCAAGGCGGGTTTGGAGCTTTTGTCTTACATCATCTCGCCGACATTGGCGCGCTCGATACAGGTCTGAAAGTCCGCACCATGCATCTGCCAGACATGTTCCAAGATCAGGACAAGCCAGAGTTGATGTATGAAGAAGCCAAGCTCACCGCACGGCATATTGCAGCCCGCGCCATCGAAGCGCTTGGCCGGGGTGATGTGGCTGAAATTGAGCGTTTCGCTCGCGCTTAGATGACCATCACAGTGCTTGCCGTTTTTCGGCCTTAGTCACGTCTCACAGCGTCTTGTTATCGGAACCGAATAACAAGAAGAGCATTTATGATTTTTCGACCCTTGATTTGCCTCGGCCTCATGACCCTTGCGTCTTGTGAGACGGTTCCATCCACACTTGATCCGATGGTATTTGCGTCTGAATCTGAGCAGATCCAAGCCAATCCAAGCGTGGTGTCCGCCGATGCGGCCCTGACGTCGCTCTTGGCGCGGACGGATTTGACCCCGCAGCAGCGCGCAGACGCGCTCTTCTTGCGCGCAGAAAAACGCTGGACGGCGAAATTCGATTTGCCCGGGGCAATTGAGGATTTCGAAGCGTTTTTGACCCTTGCCCCGGAAGACGTTCGAGTCAGTGAGGTCAAACGCGATGAAGTCTTCGCGGCAACTGAAATCGAGAACGCGCAACGGCGGCTATCCGGATTGCAAAACATCACCGATTGGTTCGATGATAAAGTCCTGATGGGGGAGCTTGATGATGGCGCAATGCGTTACAAGAATTCCGGGCTAACCCCGACCGATCTCCACTTATACTTACTGCGTGAGGCGGGCTATGTCTGTGCGGGCGAAGATGACCCGGTTCACGTGCATGGACCGATGCCGGAGCATGCGGCAGATGCTTCTTGGTGTCCGGCGTCTGTAGACTCCTGATTTTCGCCTTAGTCTCGCCATCGCGGCTCGTCAGCTAAGTCATAGAAGACAAAGGGATCATATCATGCGCTCACTCATCGCTATTACAGCCATCGCCATCACCGCTGCCTGCGCCTCAAGTACGGTTGAGACAGCACCTGTCATTGTTGACGCCCCGCCACCGGTCGAAACCGCAGAGCCGAGCGTGTTTGATTTGGCCATGGGAACCGTCGATCAATTGGTCGATGCGGGCAATGAGCAAGCAGCGATCATGCGGCTGGAACAGTTGATTGGAAAGCAAGACGCCAGCGAT
This sequence comes from Hyphomonas sp. ske169, assembly GCF_056850855.1. Taxonomy (NCBI): domain Bacteria; kingdom Pseudomonadati; phylum Pseudomonadota; class Alphaproteobacteria; order Hyphomonadales; family Hyphomonadaceae; genus Hyphomonas; species Hyphomonas sp. ske169. Next base: position 3,026,584 of record NZ_CP096146.1, read on the forward strand.
GACGAAAAAGCCGCTGCGCTTTATCGCATGGCCGAACTTAAACTTGGCGAAGGCAACCAGGTTTGGGGTGGTATTGAGGCGCTCGATGAGTTTCTAGAAACCTATCCTGATCACCCGAATGGGCCCGCCGCCAGCGAATTGCGCGACTATGCGCGCGGTGAAGCGACGAGCCTGAACGGCAAGCTGGAAATGGGCGGTGTTTCACCCACCGAGGAGTTTGAATACCGCTTCCGTCTTGGTGAACATCAAGAAGCAGCCGATATCATGCTTGCGAACGCGCTGACGCCGGCCAATGAGTACATCTTGGACATGTATCAAATCGGCTATCTATGTGACAGCGCTGAGCTGACTGGCCCGATGTATAAGCTGATCGAACCGGACGGTACGGACCGGACCGTGCGTTTCTGTGATTTCGGGAAATAGGGCGGCTCAATCGGGCGGAAAACTATCCGTTTAGGCTCTGCGAAAAGTAACTCGCATTAACCAAAAAAGTGGCATAGGCTTTGCGAGTGGCTGGGCAGTGTAGAGTAATCGTGAGCCAGCCCCTATGCAGTCATTTATGACGGTCTTTCTTGCCGCAATTGGTGCCTTTTTCGCTATTGTAATGATGCCACCGGAGCCTGAGGCGAGTCCCGAACAGTTCGTCGAAGACGAACCGACACTGACGCTTGCGGAGGCGAGTCCGACGCCTGTCTTTGTGCTTGAGGCGGTCGAGCCCCTCGTATTGGCTCTGGATGATCCGTACGCCTTGGATGATTGGTCGGTATTCGAGATCGACCCTCTGACGCTTCAGGCTGACTAAATCGCACTCAAAAGTGCCGAAATATTCCCAAAAACGAAACAAATTCAGACCTGCCGCAGCGTCGCCCCTTCCGTAGGGACGGCGCTTGCCGCATATCCGTTTGGAACAAAGATAAAATATCCGGAGGAAAACATGGCTGTAGCAGCGCTGCCTGAGGGTTGGCCCGTCATTTCAATTGCACAAGCGAATGCGGCAATCGCGGCGTCCGATTCGCCATTAAAACTCGCCGATGGCGTGGTCGATGGTGTGCCGATGAAAATCTACTCGGAAGCGCCGCCAACCGTGCGCGCGATTTTCCAATTGGCGGAACCGCAATTCGGCGCGCGGGACTATCTTGTCTATGAAGACGAGCGGGTGACCTATTCGGCATTCGCGCGCGCTGTAGAGCATTTTGCTAAAGCCTTGCAAGACACGTATGGGGTCCAAAAAGGCGACCGGGTGGCGATCATTGCGCGGAACTATCCGCAATGGCCTGTGCCTTTCTTTGCGGCGCTGTCGATTGGCGCCATCGCAACACCAATGAATTCCTGGTGGACCGGTGATGAGCTTGAATACGGCCTCAAAGATAGCGGCGCGAAAGTCGCGGTCGTCGACCCGCAAATCTTGGATCGTATTCGCGATAGTCTGGGCAATCTCACCGACCTTGAATCGATCATCATGATGCGCGGCGGGGAAGGCGAAAGCGATACCCGTATCAGTTCAATGGAAGCTTTGATTGGTCCCGCAAATTCTTGGGGCGATCTAAAGCAAATCGGCTTGCCAGATGTAGAGCTCGGTCCCGATGATGACGCGACCATCATGTATACATCAGGCACGACTGGGCGTCCAAAAGGTGCGCTCGCAACGCACCGGGCGATTGTTTCCAATATGCTCAACTCTTTGACGTGTCAGATGCGCATGTTGCTGCGTCGAGGCGAAGAGCCGCCAGAGCCAGATCCGAATGAGCAGAACGCGACTTTGCTCGCGATCCCATTCTTCCATGCGACGGGCGCGTTCGCGATTCTGATCCCGAGCATGTTGCAAGGCGCCAAAATCGTTGCGCAATATAAGTGGGATGCGGGCCGAGCCCTGCCGATCATCGAGAATGAAGGCATCACCAATGTGGGCGGCGTTCCAGCGATTGCCTGGCAATTGCTGGAGCATCCAGATCGCGACAAGTACGATCTCTCGTCAATCAAAGCTGTCTCTTATGGCGGCGCGCCATCTGCACCCGAATTGGTCTCAACGATCAAGAAGCGCTTCCCGGATGCCGCGCCAGGCAATGGTTGGGGCATGACAGAAACTTGCGCAACAGCCTCGCTCAATATTGGCGAAGACTATGTCAATCGACCAGACAGCGCAGGCGCTCCTCCAGGTGCGGTTGAGCTCAAAATCGTTGATCCTGACGGCAAGACGCTTGGACCAGGCGAGGTTGGAGAGCTTTGGTGTAAAGGCCCGATGAATTGCAAAGCCTATTGGAACAAGCCTGAAGCGACGGCTGAGACCTTTGTTGATGGTTGGGTTGTCACTGGCGATTTGGCGCGTCTGGATGAGGAAGGATTCCTCTATCTGGTCGACCGCGCCAAGGACATGCTGATCCGCGGCGGCGAGAACATATATTGTATCGAAGTCGAGAGCGCGCTCTACGATCACCCGGCGGTGATGGACGCATCGGTGGTTGGCATTCCGCACAAAATCCTCGGCCAAGAAGTTGGCGCTGTGGTGCAATTGAAGCCTGGCATGAAAGCAAGCGAAGACGAGCTCCGCGCGCATGTCCGCAATCAAATCGCAGCGTTTAAAGTGCCGGTGGAAATTCAGTTCCAGGACGAGCCACTGCCGCGCAACGCGAACGGCAAAATTCTCAAGCCAGAGTTGCGCGACCGGTTCAAGCCGCGGGCTTAGGCCGGGCTGACGCCGCGATAGATAGGGCTTTCTCCGTATTGGCGCTGATCTTCGTGCAGGTCAGCCTGCTGAAAAATGACGGAGGAATGCCTTATGGCGACGCAACAGATAGATGGACATTTTGATGTCTTGATCGCGGGAGCCGGAATCTCTGGCATTGGCTCAGCTTATCACTTGCAGACCCAATGCAAGGATAAATCCTATCTCATCCTTGAGACGATGGAGACCTATGGCGGTACGTGGCGCACCCATACCTATCCGGGTATTCGTTCGGATAGTGATCTCTACACATTTGGGTACCGTTTCAAGCCTTGGGTCGGGCCGCCTATTGCCACTGCCGACGAGATTCTCGCCTGTATGGGCGAGGTGATCGAAGAGAACGCGATTGGCGATCACATTCGCTACGGCCACAAGATCACTCGCGCGCAATATTCCTCCCAAGATAGAATGTGGACGGTCCACGCTGAGCATAATGGTGAAGAGAAGGTCTTCACCTGTACCTTCCTCTGGATGTGCCAAGGTTATTACAATCACGCTGAAGGCTATACGCCAGAATGGGAGGGCATGGCCGACTTCCAAGGCGAGATTGTGCATCCGCAAACCTGGCCCGAAGATATCGACCTTTCTGGCAAGCGCGTTGTTTGCATTGGGTCCGGCGCAACGGCCGCCACTCTTGTTCCAGCGATCGCGGATCAGTGCGAGCATGTCACGCTGCTGCAGCGCTCGCCGACTTATTTCTTCCCAGCGGAGAATCGCAACGAGTTTGCTGATGAGCTCCGCCGGATCGGTGTTTCTGATGAACTCGTCCATGAGCTGGCGCGCAAGAAAGCCCTATTTGATCAGGACGAGACCTGTCAGCGCTGTTTGACCGAACCGGATGTCGTCAAAGCCGAACTGTTTGAAGCGGCGCAGGCTTATCTCGGTCCCGACTTTGATCTCAATCCACATTTCACGCCGAAATACCGGCCATGGCAGCAGCGCCTCGCTTTCATCCCTGATGGCGATCTCTTCAAAGGCATTGCCAGCGGTGCGGCCAGCGTGGTGACCGACGAGATCGAGCGGTTCACACCGACCGGCCTGCAATTGAAATCCGGCGCGCATTTGGACGCCGACATCATTGTCACAGCGACTGGGTTCAATCTCTCAATTCTCGGCGGCATTCCGTTCGAAGTGGATGGCGAGCCGGTCGATTTCAGCCAAACTGTTACCTACCGCGGGATGATGTTTACGGGTGTCCCCAATATGGCTTGGGTGTTTGGCTATTTCCGCGCCAGCTGGACGTTGCGCGTCGACTTGATGGGAGATTTCGTCTGCCGATTGCTCAACCACATGGACGCAACTGAAATGGGGGAAGTTCGCGTCGAACTGCGCCCGCAGGATAAGGGTATGGAGCTGCTGCCCTGGATGGACGCCGACAATTTCAATCCGGGATATCTGATGCGGTCCATGCACTTAATGCCGAAGCGCGGGTCAGATCCTATCTGGGAACACACGCAAGATTATTGGACCGAGTGTGAGGAATTGCCTTTGGTTGATCTGACGGCGGAAGAATTTGTCTATGCGCCCAAAAAGGTCCTGGCTTCGAGCGCCGCTTAGTCCAATAGCGGCTTTCGTTCGATTTGGGTTCCGCTTATCAAGAAACGCATGACCGATGAAAATGCGACTTATCAGAAAGCGCCTTCGGGCCAGCCGCTGGCATTAGAAAAGCGAGAGACGACGGAAGATGGTCGACGGTTCTCGCCGTCGACTGGGCGCAATAAAGACGTCGTGCGCGAGGCGTTCCTGTCTTTGATGCCTTTGTCTGGAGCTATCTTGGAGATTGCCTCGGGCACTGGAGAGCATGGGGCGCACATTACCGAGCAGGCCCCGGATCTGATCTGGACCTATTCTGATATTGATGCGGCGAGCAGAGCCAGCCAGGCCGCCTGGCGGGATCATCAAGCGCACGACCGGTTGCAGGGCCCACTGACCATAGACACGACTCGCCCGCATTGGGGTGATGCCGAGCGCCAAGCCCCTTGGGATGGCCTGTATTGTGCGAACATGGTCCACATCGCGCCCTTTGCGGCCGCCGACGGCCTGATTGCTGGGGCGGGCCGCTTGCTCCGACCCGGCGGCCGGCTGATGCTCTATGGCCCGTTTGCACGCAATGGAGAGATTGCGCCTTCCAATGCGCGGTTCAGCGACGACCTCAAGCGCCGGGATCAAAGCTGGGGCGTGCGAGATCTGGATCGAGACCTAGTGCCCTTGGCGGTGCGGGCCGGCTTGCAATTGATCGCCGTTCTCGACATGCCTGCGAACAATCTGAGCGTGGTGTTTGAGAAAAGCTGAACCGCTTAAGCCGCGGCGCTTTCATTCGTGCCGAGGGCTTGGTGTAAATCGTCTAAGATATCATCGACATTCTCGAGCCCGACCGAAATCCGAACTAGGCCTTCGCTAATCCCATGCGCCTCGCGCTCTTCGCGCGTATAAGTCGAGTGGGTCATGCTGGCCGGATGTTGGATCAGCGTTTCCGCATCGCCAAGGCTGACCGCGCGTCGGATCATCCGCAACCGGTTCATCATCGCGATGCCTGCCGCATATCCACCTTTCAGCTCAAACGCGATCATGCCGCCAAAGCCGGTCATTTGCTGCTTCGCCAAGGCGTGCTGCGGGAAGCTCTTCAGGCTTGGATAGTGGACGGTCTCGATACCAGCATGAGCCTCAAGCGCTTCCGCCACGCGCTGGGCGCTCGCGGCATGGCGTTCGACGCGCAGTTCTAGCGTCTTGAGACCGCGCAGGATCAACATCGCATTGAACGGCGCTAAGACGGCGCCCGTCATGTCTTTGACCCCGATCATCCGAACCTCCGCCATATCTTCAGCGGATCCGACGGCTATGCCTGCAACCAAATCGCCATGCCCGCCGAGATATTTGGTGGCGGAATGCACAACAATATCTGCGCCATGCGCCAAAGGCCGGGTCTGTACCGGCGTCGCATATGTATTATCGACGACGGTCTTCGCGCCGCGGCGCCGGGCAATGGCGCTGATCGCTGCAATATCGACCAAGCGCATATTCGGATTGGCCGGGGTTTCGAAATAGACGACTTTCGTCTTGTCCGTCATGGCCGTTTCGAGCGCGATGGGATTGGTCAAATCGACATGGCGCACAGTGATGCCAAACCGGCTGAGACCGTGTTGGAAGAAAGAAAAGGTGCAGCCATAAAGCGTCTTGTCAGTGATCAGCTCATCGCCGGCGCGCAGGATGCTCCACAAAACAGACGTGATCGCGCCCATGCCGGAGGCCATGGCGACAGCGGCTTCACCGCCTTCGAGCGAGGCCATGCGGCGCTCTAGCAAGTCGGTCGTGGGGTTGGAAATGCGCGTGTAAATATGTCCCTCGGCTTCCCCGGCAAAGCGCGCGCCGCCTTGTTCCGCGGTCTCGAACGCAAAAGTCGAAGTGAGGTGTAGCGGCGGGGTCAGCGCGCCTTCGGCGTCGAGCGGATCATATCCATGGTGGATGGCCCGGGTTGAGAACCCTTTATCTGCATCATCGATCATTGCACGCCTCCGTTTGCGCTAGAATACTCTAATTTTTGCCGCAGGGGTTTCCAAATAAGGCTGTATAATCCATAATAATTGGCAGAAATTGCCAAGAAAGCGCCTATGGATAGCAAAGATCGTCAAATCGTGCAGGCCTTGCAAGCGGAAGGTCGCCTGACCAATCAAGATCTCTCAGAGCAAGTGAACTTGTCGCCGAGCCCGTGCTTGCGCCGGGTGCGCCTATTGGAAGAGCAAGGCGTGATCAAAGGCTATACCGCGCTGGTTGATCAGAAAGCCTGGGGCCTGCCAGTCACAGTCTTCATTCGGATTAAGCTTGAACGCCATGGTGACGACGCGGTGTCGGCCTTTGAGCGGGCGATCCAAGACATGCCGCAAGTGATGGATTGTTGGCTGATGACGGGGCGGTCGGATTATCTACTCCGCGTCATCGCTGCCGATCTCGATGATTATGAAAGTTTCGTACGCCGCGAGTTGCAGCGTGTGCCGGGTATTGCCAGCATTGATACCAGCTTTGCTTATGGCAGCGTCAAACATGCTCAAGTCCTGCCAGTCCGGCCGGGCTAAGATGTTTCTCGCTCCGCTGTCCAACGCGCCCGGATTTCTTCAGTGCGATTGTGGGCGCCATCTGGGCTCCAGCCTGGAGCATTGGCCGCGCGCTTGAACCAGGTGAGGGGCCTAAAGCCATCTGCGGCGCAGTCACGAAGCAGGGCGACGAATTCGTGAAACGCGACGACAATCGGATTGTACGAATTAAGCGGCTTTACGATGCCATAGTCTGGCCGGTCTTCGTCCAACTCGGCGATGAATGAGCCGAACATTTTGTCCCAAATGATGAACACGCCTGCATAGTTCGCATCGAGATAGCGCGGATTGGTGGCGTGATGAACGCGGTGATGGCTCGGCGTGTTGAACACCGCCTCAAACCAGCGCGGACACTTGTCGATTGCTTCGGTGTGGATCCAGAATTGATAGACCAAATTGATTCCGCCGGCGACGCCAATGATGGCGGGGTGGAAGCCGAGGACGACCAGCGACCAACCGATCACAATCAAGCCTGTGAACGGTCCAAACCAAGGCTGCCTGAGGGCGGTGGTGAGGTTGTAATGTTTGCTCGAATGGTGGGTGACGTGTTCCATCCAAAACCAGCGCACGCGATGCGCGAAACGGTGTTTCCAATAATAGACGAAGTCGTAGAGTACGAAGACGATGAGGAAGCTCCACCAAGTGGTCGGAACTGTCATCACCCGATAGGGCCAAACCAGCATCATGATCCAAAGCGCGGCGACACCCGTCAGTGTGCCGACAATCGCATTGCCAAACCCCATCACCATACTCGTAACGGCATCTGCGGTTTCGTATCGTCCTTTGGCGCGGCCGGTCTTCACAGACCACCATTCAATCGCGACGGACAGAACAAAGAACGGCGCGAATAGCGCTTCGATCGGGATATCACCAGGCATGGATTAAGCGGTCACACTCTCTTTCGCAGTTGAGCGCATCATATCGCTCGCTTTTTCGGCAATCGCAATGGTCGGGGCATTTGTGTTACCGCTGACCAGACGCGGCATGACCGAGGCATCAACCACGCGGAGGCCCTCGACGCCGCGCACGCGCAGCTGATCATCAACCACGGCCATCGTGTCGCCGTCGGGGCCCATCTTACAGGTGCCGACAGGGTGATAGATTGTGCCGCCGGTTTCGCGGGCGAATTCCAGTAACTCGTCATCCGTCTGCAGCGCTTCACCTGGCTCAAGCTCATGTTCGATATATTGGGCGAGGGCAGGCTGGGCCGCGAGCTCTCGTGCCCATCTGAGGCCAGCGACGGCTGTTTGTTGGTCGATCGGATCATGCAGATAGTTCGGCCGGATCGCTGGGTGGGCGTCATGCTGCGCCGATTTGATGTGCACTGAGCCCTTGCTTTCAGGCCGCAACTGGCAGGGCGCGATTGTGATTCCGGGCTGTTTTTCCAGCTCCATATCGCCGGTCTCGGTCATTTTTTGCAGGTCCATCGTCGCTGGCAAAATGTGATACTGCACATCAGGCGTCGCCAGCTCAGGACGTGTTTTGATGAACGCGGCTACATGCGCGGCTGAAAGCGTCAGCAAGCCTTTGCGTTGGATCAAATATTTGAAAACTTCCCCAATCATGGCGAGGCCACGCGACTGTTGGTTCACTGATGGGCTGCCGGGTTTCATCCGATACCGATTGCCGATTACGAAGTGATCTTGCAGGTTTTCGCCAACCCCTGGCAGAGCCGAGACCACATCGATGCCTTGCGCGCCTAAGAGGTCAGGATGACCAATGCCGGACAGCTCAAGCAGTTGCGGACTGTTAATCGCGCCGCCTGCGAGGATCACCTCAGCGCGGGCATTTGCGGTGATGGTGTGACCATTTTGAGTGTATTCCACCCCGATGGCGCGTTTGCCGTCGAACAGCACTTTTGCCGCGAGAGCTTTGGTTTCGATCTGCAGATTTTGCCGCTTCTTCGCTGGATTGAGATACGCCACAGCCGCGCTGCAGCGCCGACCATTTTTCACGGTCAGTTGATAATAAGCCACGCCTTCCTGGTCCTCGCCATTCACATCGCGGTGCGGGAGGCCCATGGCTTTGCCTGCTTCGATCACGGCGTCGGAGACCGGATGCTTTTCCGTCACATCCGAGACATTGAGCGGTCCGCCTTTGGCGTGCCCGTCCATGCCGTCACGCTCCTGGTTTTGGCTGCGCAGGAAATAGGGGTGCAAGTCATCATAAGACCAGCCGCGCAAACCGAGCTGAGCCCAGCCATCATAATCTTGGCGCTGACCGCGAATGTAGAGCAGGCCATTGATCGACGATGATCCGCCCAGAACTTTGCCGCGCGGCCATGTATGGACGCGGTCATGGGTGCCGGGATCAGGCTCTGTCTCGTACAGCCAATTGACCTTGGGGTCTTTTAGCGTGGTCGCATAGCCGACCGGAATGTGGATCATGGGTGAGGTATCTTTGCCGCCTGCCTCCAAGAGCAAGACGGTGGATTTGCCATCTTCGGTGAGGCGATTGGCTAGCACGCATCCGGCGCTACCGGCCCCGACAATGATATAGTCAAATTCTGCCATTCTACGCTCCCATGCGATCGACCTTGGGTCTTTGGTTTTCTGAAAGATGACACAGGCGTCACGGTTTCAAAAGGGGCAACGCTGCGTCACGGTTGACGATTGCTGTGAGAAACCGCTTCCTAGCTTCAGACATTAGATAGGAGAGCGCCATGACCAGCCTCGGCGATTACGAAACCATCAAACTAGAGCAGGAAGGCAATATCGCGATCCTGACGCTTCACCGCCCAGACAAAATGAACGCCTTTACCGGCAAGATGATGTACGAAATGATCGATGCGTTTGATAAAACAGACGCGAATGATGACGTGCGCGCAGTAATTGTTACGGGTTCAGGAGACCGGGCCTTCTGCGCCGGCGCGGACCTCTCTGAAGGCGCGAAAACCTTTGATTACGAAGCCCGCGCGGACACGGGCGAGGTTGGTCGGACGAATAAAATCGACATTCAGCGCGATGGCGGTGGCCGCGTGACCTTGCGGATCTTCGATAGTCTGAAGCCGGTGATTGGCGCGATCAACGGGGCAGCGGTGGGCATTGGTGTGACAATGCAATTGCCGATGGATATTCGAATTGCCTCGGATAATGCGCGATTTGGCTTTGTGTTTAACCGCCGCGGAATCAACCCTGAAGCCGCCTCGAGCTGGTTCCTGCCACGCCTGGTCGGGATTCAGCAGGCGCTGGAATGGTGTTATTCGGGGCGGGTCTTCCCAGCCGAGGAAGCCTTGAAAGGCGGGCTGGTTCACTCAGTGCATCCGCAAGCCGATCTGATGACGGTCGCGCGCGCCATGGCGAATGAGATTGCCGAGAATACAGCTGCTGTCTCAACCGCTTTAACCCGTCAGATGATGTGGCGCATGCTCGGCGCCAGCCATCCGATGGAAGCCCACATTGTCGACAGCGCAGCGATCTATTCACGCGGCCAAACAGAAGATGCGCGCGAAGGCGTGATGAGCTTCCTCGAGAAGCGCAAGCCGGTCTATCCGGTCAAAGTGTCGGAAGGCATGCCAAGCTTCTTCCCTTGGTGGGAAGAGCCTGAATTTGATTGGATTGGCGAATAGAGGCCTAGGTCACAGCCGCGTCGAGCAAGAGATAGGTCGCCAACCGGGCGCTCGCATTCTTGTTTGACGCGTGCGTGTTCTCGAGTGCGTTTAGCGCATCAGATTCCTCGAGGGCCAAGAAATCGCGCGCGAGGGTCATCATTTCAAGATTGCCGCGCAGGCGTTGACGCACGCGCTCCACTTGGCGCCCGACTTGTTGACTGGTCGCTGAGCGGCGCTGGTTCTCACCTTTGCGAGCGGCGACCGCGATTTTCTTCTTGTCCTTGGGACGGAAAATATCGGTCAATTTGATGCCAGACTCTTGTAGCTGACCGAGCAGGGCTTCAGCTGTTTCTTCGCGCGATAGGATAGAGCGTTCATCGCGCTCCATGTCAGCGATGATGTCGCTGAGGGAGTCGCCGGTTCTTGGCGGACGGGCGGACGCAACTGGCTTTTCAAGGCGGACGGGTGTGTCGTCTTCTGCAAAGACATCATGGGCACCGCCGTTCGTGCCATTTGTGTTTTGTGTTTCGCTGATCGGGTCGATCTCGTCTTCAGCCGCCATGGCTTTTGCCATCCGATTGGCGCTTGCCTCGAACAGATCTTCCTCAACGGCCCGCGACGGCGATTGAATCACCTGGGTGACTTTTGGCGCGGCGTCTTGAGGCGTCTCTGGTGCTGGTTCAGCAATTGGGTCAGCTGCAGATTCAGGTTCAAGCATTGCATCTGCTGGAGCGCCCGCTGGCTGCAGTTCTTGTGCGACACGCGTTTCAAGCGATTTGGTTTTCTTGAGCAGCGCTTGGCTCGTACTGCTTGCGCGGCGTTCAGAGATATCCATTTCTGCCCGAGCGGCCATGCCCGCGGCGCGAACAGCAGCTGCAGCCTGTTGCCCGGCTTCTTTCAATTCTGCCAAGGCGCGGGCCGCGGATTCTGACGCTTCGAAAGTTTGATTTTGGATTTGGCTGCTGGCCTCTTTCGCACCGTCGAGCGCGATTTTGACCGATTCCATCAGGCGGTCGCCTGTCGTGCCAGCGGCAGCGGCGGCAAGTTCACCGGCGCGCGCAGCAGTTTCAACCGTCTTACGAGATTGCTCGAGTTTCTCTTCCATTCGCGCGATCGCAAAGAGAAGCGTTTCATTTCGCTCGCTCGCTTCGGCAGCCAGAGTGTCCATCGCAGAGATCTTTTGCGCCAGACCGCGCCCGGTTTGGTCGAGGCTTGCCAGGCGTCCTTGCAGGGCTTCTTCAGCGGCGCCAACTTCGGTCGCAGCCGCTTTAGCGGAATCGACCATCAACCGCGCTTGCTCTGGAATGGCTTCGTTCAAAAGATCGGTCTGTTCGCGCAAGTCTTTGGCCAGCTGCTCCAAACCATTTCGCTCACTGCCGAGGCGGGTCGCCAGCTCGCGTGCATTGTCCGCGCTCGCGTAGGTCACAGATTCAAGGCGTTGGCGTTCATCGCCAATTTCTGCCGACATGGCTTTCATCGCCGACAAAGCGTGCCCCATGGAGCGATCGACTTCGGCGCTGGCCGTCGACATCTCGCTGGCAAAACTTTTGGCTTCATCTGCCATCGTCTCGGCAGGGAGCAGTAGCCGAGCTGCCGCTTCCAGCACCAAGGCATTCGCCGCCGTCGCGCGCGCTTGTTCCCGTGCCATCATTCCGGCGAGGACCAGCATTAAGCCAGGCAAGATGATTGCGATCAATCCGGCGACAGCCAGGGTTGGATCCATCGCGCCAATCGTCTCTGGTCCCAGCATCGAAACGGTTCCGACCAGAGCTGCAACCCACCACAGAAAGGCGAGGCCAAGCCCGCCCCAAGCGAGCCAACCGGAGGCTTTCTGCGCGGATTGCAAGCGCTCAATCGCGTCTGAAGGTTTTAGTCTGTCGGGGGAAATTTCGTCACTCATGGTCATCACTATAAGCTGGACTGGGGCAAAAATGCGAGACTCTGCCGCATTTGGAGCAGGTCATCCTTGCAATCACTACACCATTTTCACGTATTGCGAAACAGTGTGCGGATTAATATCCAGAAATGATTGAACTTTTCGGAGCATCTGGTTGACGGATAGACGCGGTGATTGGCGCTGAGAATTTACAAAGTTCTAGGTCGGGACGCTCCAGAGGTGGATTTTTACGAGAACAGCGCATCCGCGATTCGCGCCATTGGCGAATTTAGGCCTGGAGCGCCATATTCTGCTCTGGTCTATCGCGTCGCATTTGGGCATGATTTCGCGATGACACGGTGGATCCTTGTTTATGCGACTTTGCTCGCCATTCTGGTGTTTGCGCTGGAATGGTTGGAGTTCCAGTATATGGCACGTGTCTTCACCACGGAGATTTATATCATCCTGATCGGATTGGGGTTCGCAGCGCTCGGCATTTGGATCGGTCGGGTGCTGACACCAAAAACCGAACCCCAAGAATTTTTGCTCAATCAGGCCGCTTTGCAGTCCCTAGGCATCACCAATCGCGAATACGCCGTGCTCGAGCAATTGGCGGGCGGACACTCAAACAGAGAAATTGCCGAATTGCTGCATGTCTCACCGAATACGGTAAAAACCCACGTCGCGAGATTGTATGAAAAGCTCGACGTGAGCCAGCGCTTGCAAGCGGTTCAAAAAGCCAAGGATTTGCAACTCATCCCATAGGGTGATTTCCTGGTCATTCACGAAAATCACCCGAACGGGTGATAGCGTTAGGGGAGCGGTTTGGTCATGCCTTGCGCCATGATCTGAACCAAAGGGAGAGCAATCATGTTTCGTATCATGTTCGTATATGGCGCCATCGCGGGCGTCGTAATTATTGCCATCATGGCGACTGGAATGGCCATGAATGGAGGCGCTGGGTCACAGGTTCAGGGCTATCTGACCATGGTGATCGTGCTGTCGCTGATCTTTGTCGGCATTAAACGCTACCGCGATAAAGATCTGGGCGGGGTGATAAAGTTCCTGCCGGCCTTTGGCTTAGGGGTCGGTATCGCTGCTGTTGCCGCAGTGTTCTACGTTCTGACCTGGGAAGCAAGCCTCCACCTGACGGATTTTGCTTGGGTCGAGACCTATAAGCAGACGGCGATTGCGGGCTATGAAGCAAAGGGCCTGACGGGCGATGAGCTTGCCGCAAAAACCGAAGCGCTCGAGCAGATGATGGCGGGGTATGCCAACCCGCTGATCCGGATACCAATGACTTTTGTCGAGATTTTCCCGGTTGGTCTACTGGTCGCTCTGATCAGTTCAGCACTGTTGCGAAATCCAAAAGTCTTTCCGGCGCGCGCCTAAGCCGAGATCACAATTTCATCAAATCGCAGGCCCTCCGGCTTTGGGGGGCTTGCTTTGTTGGGATTGCAATGGTTTTGCAGGCCAACCAAACTGGTTACGCACAAAAAACGAAATGCCGGTCGATTGACTCAGGCGGGAATCGAACCATGTTCAGGCCGTTTGCGCGCTCGGCGGCGATGGCGAACACGGCTCAAGGAGAGGACTAACCATGGCTGCGCTGGATACCCATTCGAAAATCGATCTTATCGGCTTCAACTTGAAAATGCTGGCGCGAGGGCAAAAACGCTCTTTGCTGATCAGTGCAGGCGCGACCGAAGACAAAGAATTCCTGCTCGAAGCCTGCCGTAAAATGTCTGACATCGGCGTGGGTCTCTACGCGACCCCCGGAACGCACCGTTTCCTTGCAGAGAATGACGTGGAATCGATTGCCGCTCGTAAAATCTCCAGCGATGAAGAGCCAAATATCAAAACGCTGATCCAAGAGGGTAAAGTTGATTTCGTCGTCAACATTTTGACCGGCGACTCCACCTATGATGAAGCCTCTGATGCCGCCAGCATCCGGTCACTCTCCGTCAAGCATGGCATTCCGCTCTACACCGACCGTCAAGTCGCGCGCGACACGATTGAGCTGGTCCTCTCAGATCTCGAAGAAGGCACGTATTCTTACAAGATTGGCAGCGAAGACCGGCCATGGGATTTGCGCACCCGTTTCCTCGAGCTGGTCCGCGAGCGCGGCGGTTGGTCAAACCATCACGGCCATTTTGACAAAGCCTATCTGATTTCGCCGGAAAACCTGGCGCTTGGCTTTGCCGATATGGAGAAGAAGTGGGAACTCTATCGCCACTTGAAAGAGAATTATACGCACGAGGATCTGGTTGAGAGGATCTCGCGCGCGCTGCAAACCGTCGTCGATCAAGGCTCGCAATATTGCCGGACCATGGTCGATGCCGACAGCATTATTGGCCTCAAGCCGATCCACGCTGCGGTCGAAGTGAAAGAGCGTTTCAAAGACAAAATCCGCTTTGAAATTGGGGTTCAGCCGCTGGAAGGCGTGCTCGATGAAGCCTCACGGGAACAATATATCGAAGCCTGTAAGCTGGCGGATTTCTGCGGCGGTCTGCCGTCTCGCGATCGCCCACAAGAAGGCAAACATCTCGACATCGTGATGGAAACGGCGAAAGAGCTCAACAAAATGGTTGAGGTCCATGTTGACCAAGAGAACAATCCGTTCCAGCACGAGACTGAATTGCTCTGTCTGAAGACCATCGAGCACGGTATGCAAGGCCGAGTCTATGGCATCCACTCGATCTCAGTATCGGCCAAGGATGAGAGCGAGCAGGACCGGATCGTGGCGCTCTGTAAAGAAGCCGACGTTGGCATCGTCATCTGCCCATCTGCGGCGCTGTCGATGAAACAGCTGCCGATGCAGGGCCCGCTGCACAATTCGATCGGCCCGTTCGTCAAGCTCAAGAATGCGGGCGTGCGCACCTATCTCGGTATCGACAATATCGCGGATCTGTTCATGCCGATCGTGGATGGGGATATGTGGACCGAAGTGCGGATGCTGATGGAAGCCTGCCGTCACTATGACCTTGAGCAAATCGCTGATTGGGCCTGCGAGCCGCCGCTCCACGTTATGAATGAGCTGGCGACGAAAGTTGCAGCTGAATAAGCGAAAGCCCTGCGGCCAGACGAAGCATTGGTTTGCGCCGCAGCCTCTGACATATAGAGTTCTAAGAGGCGGACCAGCGTGGCCCGCCTTTTTATTCAAGAGGCCTCATGCTCGCAGAGATTGGACAGATTGCCTTGGTCCTCGCGCTGCTGATTAGTGCGCTGCAGGGATGGTTGGGGCTTCAAGGTGCGCATCAAAATGATCGCCGCGCGATGGCGTTTGCGGATCGTGCCGCGATCGCTCAGGCTCTGTTTTGCTTCCTTGCATTCGCCCTGTTGGCACACGCGTTTATGACCTCGGATTTCAGCGTCAAATTGGTGGCGACAAACTCGCATACCACCAAGCCGATGATCTATAAGTTCAGCGGCACTTGGGGGAACCATGAAGGGTCCATGCTGCTTTGGGTGATGGTGATGGCGCTGTTTGGCGCGGCCATGGTTTGGTTCGGAAAGACTCTGCCATCCGGTTTGCGCGCGCGGGCAATCGCGATCCAAGGTCTGACCACGACCGGCTTTCTAGCTTTCCTAATTTTTACGTCCAATCCGTTTGAGCGCCTATCGCCCATTCCGGAAAACGGGATCGGATTGAACCCGCTTTTGCAAGACCCCGGCTTGGCCTTGCATCCGCCGTTTCTGTATCTCGGCTATGTCGGCTTCTCGGTGGCGTTCTCATTCGCGGTCGCGGCTCTGATTGAAGGCCGGGTCGATGCGATGTGGGCGCGCTGGGTGCGACCTTGGGTTTTGATGGCTTGGAGCTTCCTGACCATTGGCATCGTCCTTGGCAGTGTCTGGGCCTATTATGAGCTCGGATGGGGCGGTTGGTGGTTCTGGGACCCCGTTGAGAATGTCAGCTTCATGCCCTGGCTCGCCGGGACAGCGCTCCTCCATTCTACGCTGGTCGCACAGGCCCGCGGGAGTTTCATTCGCTGGACGCTTTTGCTCGCCATCACGACCTTCTCGCTTAGCTTGGTCGGAACCTTCATTGTCCGCTCGGGCGTGTTGACCAGCGTGCATGCCTTTGCGGTCGATCCGGATCGAGGCGTGTTCATTCTCGGACTTCTCATCTTGTCGACGGGCGGGGCTCTCGCGCTCTACGCCTTGCGCTCGAACCGAATTGCGCATGGCGCGAGTTTTGAGTTTGAGAGCCGTGAAGCCGGATTGGTGCTGAACAATATCCTCCTGGTTGTGGCTACAGCGACGGTCTTCCTCGGAACTTTCTATCCGCTCGTGATTGATGCGATGACCGGCGATAAAATCACCGTCGGTCCACCTTATTTCGAGCGAACCTTCGGGCCGATTATGGCGGTGCTGATCCTGTTCATGGCCGTTGCCCCTTTGATGAAATGGCGGACGGATAGCTGGCAGCGCATCCGCAAAACCCTGCTCATCATGGCCGTCGCGGCTGTGCCTGTGACCCTAGCTGTGATCCTCTTTGGAAAGACCGTGTTCGGCGCCATCGGGATCGGGCTGGCGGTCTGGCTGCTATTCGGAACTGTCGCGAATTTTGCGCGTAAGCTTCGCGTCGGAGAGACGAAAAGCACGCTCGGCAATCTGCTCAAACGGTTCGCGCTGCTGCCGGGGGCGACGCACGGTTTTGCGCTCGCGCATCTCGGCCTGGCGGTTTGCACGGTCGGCGTTGTCGCCATGGGCGTCTGGTCGGAAGAGGAAGTCGACCGTTTGAAAATCGGCGAAAGCATTTCGGTTTCCGGATACGAGTTCCGTTTAGAATCTGTC
Source organism: Hyphomonas sp. ske169 (assembly GCF_056850855.1). Taxonomy (NCBI): domain Bacteria; kingdom Pseudomonadati; phylum Pseudomonadota; class Alphaproteobacteria; order Hyphomonadales; family Hyphomonadaceae; genus Hyphomonas; species Hyphomonas sp. ske169. The sequence continues at coordinate 3,043,617 of NZ_CP096146.1, forward strand.
GACCGCGCCCAAGGTCCGAATTTCATCGCTGAAACGGGGCGCGTGATGATCGAACGGAATGGCCAATATGTCGCCACCCTCGATCCCGAGCAGCGAATGTATCCTGTCGAGCGGAACAATACGACCGAAGGCGCGATGGAAATTGGCGTCTTGCGGATCCTTTATGCCGCCAAAGGGGACGGCAACCCGGAAGCCGGTTGGGTGGTAAGCGTGTATTATCATCCGCTGGTGATTTGGATTTGGATCGGCGCTTTGATGATGGCATTTGGCGGGTTCCTATCTGTCGTGGATCGTCGCCATGCTTTCGCAACGCGGCGCGCCAAAGCGTCCGCCGCTCAACCGGTTGCAGCGGAGTAGAGGTATGAAACTCTCGCATCTGCTCCCCGTTGGCCTGTTTGGCGTCTTGGTGATCTTCCTCGCCATCGGATTGACTCGCGACCCGAGCGTCATTCCGACTGAAATGATCGATCGCGAGATGCCCGCATTTGAACTGCCTGAGCTTCGCGATGAAGCGGTCATGGTTAGCCAAACTGATCTGGTCGGCGGGATCACTCTGGTCAATGTGTTCGGCTCGTGGTGCGTGGCGTGTTTGCAAGAGCATCCAACCCTGATGCAGCTTTCGCGTGATCAAACGGTCCGCATCGTCGGCATCAATTGGCGCGACGACCGAGTAGACGCGCTGGCTTGGTTGGTCAAACATGGCGACCCTTATCAGGCAATTGTGTTTGATGCTGAAAGCGAGCTGGTGATCGAGATCGGCGTCACGGGCGCACCAGAAACCTTCGTGCTCGATCCGGCGGGCCGGATTCGATACAAACAAATCGGCCCGATCACGCCGGAGGTTTGGACCAAGACCATTCGGCCGGTGATCGACGCAATCGAAGCTGAGGCCGCGTCATGAGACATTTGATCCTGGCTGGAGTGCTTCTGTTTTGCCTGGGCATGGGGGCGATCGCGCAAGAGATCAGCGCCGAAGAGCAGGCAGAGATTGATGCACGGACCGAGGAAATTTCGAAAACCTTACGCTGCGTGGTTTGCCAAAATCAATCCATCTATGATTCCAATGCACCTTTGGCCGAGGATATGCGCAATCTGGTGCGCAAACGGGTGGAGGCTGGCGATAGCAATGATGAAGCGCGCGAATATTTGCGCGCGCGGTATGGCGATTATGTGTTGATGTCGCCGCCGCTGCAGATGAATACGATCTTGCTGTGGACCGGGCCGCTCTTTTTGGTCGCGATTGGGCTTGTCTGGTTTGCGGCGCGGCTGCGGTCAGGGCAGAATGCGCCCGAGCCAGCGGCCCTGAGTGAAGCCGACAAGGCCCGCATCGCCGAAGCCTTGAACCAGGACAAAACCGTATAATGGCTTGGGTGATCTTGATCGTCTTCCTGCTCGCAACGGGCGCCTATTTGATCTTCCCATTCTTGCGGCCTGTGGCCAGTGAAGCGCCCGGCGCTTTGGATGAGGCCAAGCGCCAGCGCGCGACCGTAGATCTGGATGAGGCAGAGGGGCGATTGAGCCCCGATGCGGCGCGTCAGGCGCGCGATGCTTTGGATCGCCGGATCTTAGATTTGCTGGATCACCCAGAGCAGGTCGCAAGCGAGCGGCGATTGAAATCGGTTGTCATTGCGATTGTTCCAGCGGTCTTGTTGCTGGGCGGTGTCGGGGTCTACTCGCAAGTCGGCAGCCCGCAATTCGAGGCGATCAGCTTTGCTGAATTTCAAGCCCAACAGGCGGCAGCGTTGCCAGATACACTGGAAGGCCTGGTCGTTGAGTTGAAAAGCCGGCTTGAGGCGGATCCCAATCCACCGGCGGATGGCTATGTGCTGCTGGCGAGATCCTATTTGCGGCTCGGCCAGGTGGAAGACGGACTGGCGGCCTACAATGTCGCGATAGAGCTTTCAGATGGTGCTGAGGCCATTGTGAGCGAGCGACAAAGGGTCCTGCAGATGCTGCAGGAGCGCGCGAACGCCCCGGCGATTGATCCCGAAGCCCGCGCGCGCATTGAAGCGATGACCGCTGACGAGCAGGCGGCGATGATTGAAGGCATGGTAGAGGGGCTCGCTGTGCGCCTTGAGCAAGATCCGAGCGATTTTGAGGGCTGGATGCGGCTCATCCGGGCCCGCACGGTGATGGGAAATATCGATCAGGCGCGTGAAGACCTAAAGTCCGCGTTGGTGGTTTTTCCACCTGAAACAGAGCAGGGTGCGCAGCTGCAAAACCTCGCGGATCAGATCTTGCCGCCTGATACTGAATCCTCTCAAAACTAATCACAGCTCATAGAAAGATACGACAATGGTTGACACCGCTGTCAAGAATTGGTTAGGGCTAAGATAAGGACGAGCTCGAACTCGCTCCAGGGAGGAAATTTAGTCATGTCATTGGACACCATCGATCTGGTGATTGTCGGCCTATACGCGGTCGCACTCTTCGCCATTGCCATCTTCGTGTCGCGGGAACCCGCAGGCGAAACCAAAGATACTGAGGATTACTTCCTCGCAGGGAAGGCGCTGCCCTGGTGGGCGATTGGGGCCTCCTTGATTGCCGCGAACATCTCGGCAGAGCAGATTATTGGCCAGTCGGGGCAGGGCTTTGTCGTCGGTCTCGCGATCGCCGCTTATGAATGGCAAGCTGCGATGGTCTTGATCATTGTTGCCGCGTTCTTCCTACCAATCTTCTTGAAGCGCGGGATCTATACGATGCCGCAATTCCTTGAGACCCGGTTTGGGCCGAGCGTGAAAACGATTATGGCGGTGTTCTGGATCTTCCTCTTCACCGCGGTGAACTTGACCACGGTCCTGTATGGCGGTGCGCTTGCGATCCAAGCGGTGACGGGCCTCGGCGTGTTTACAGGCATGGCCATGCTAGCCGGATTTGCCTTGCTTTACTCGCTCTATGGCGGTCTGAAAGCGGTGGCGCTGACCGACATTATCCAAGTCGTTATTCTGATCCTTGGCGGCTTTGCGATCACAATTCTTGTGCTCTCAATGGTCGGCGGCGATCGCGGCGCCATTGGTGGATTGAATACGCTGATGGGTGAGCTGCCAAGCCATTTTGAAATGATCCTAGACCGCGATCATCCCAGCTATCGCAATCTGCCAGGCATCTGGACGCTGCTCGGTGGATTGTGGGTGCTCCACTTCTCGTATTGGGGCTTTAATCAGTACATCATTCAACGGGCCCTCGGGGCCGAGAGCCTAGCCGAAGCGCAAAAGGGTCTCGCCTTTGCGGCGCTCCTCAAATTCCTGATCCCGTTGATTGTTGTGATCCCAGGCATCGCTGCTTTGTGGCTCGCTCAGAATGGCCTTCAAGGTCTCAGCGAAGAAGCGCTGAGCGCCAAGCCGGACAGCACCTATGGCGCATTAATGGCGCTGATGCCGGTTGGTATTCGTGGGCTGATCTTTGCAGCGCTGGTTGCGGCCATCGTGTCGTCGCTGGCTTCGATGATCAATTCGATCTCGACCATCTTTACGATGGATATTTATCGCGACTTCTTCGCCAAAGATCGGGCGGAAGGGCATTATGTTCTGATCGGCCGGATCACCGCGGCAACCGCTATGGTCATCGCGCTGTTCTTGGCCATCCCGCTGCTCGGTGGCGGCACCAGTATCTTCCAAACCATTCAGGAATATACAGGCTTCGTTGCGCCAGGCATTGTGGCCGTCTTCGTACTCGGCTTCTTCTGGAAGCGGACCAATACAGCGGGCGCCTTTGCGTTGCTGATCTCGTCCGTGATCCTGTCGCTGCTTTTCTTCACCGCGTCTGGATCAGATGGCGGCGGGGTTGCAGCGCTGCTTGGGCCGGTCTTCAACCCGATCCTGGGTCTGGCCGACTTTAACGTCACGAATATGCCCTTCGTGGTCCGGATCTGGTTCATCTTCTTGATCTGCGTGATCATTGGTGTGGTTGTGTCCCTGCTGACCCCGCCACCTGAAGAGCATCAGCCAGTTGATCTTAGCGATATCAGCTTCACCACAACGACGACGTTCAAAGTCTCAGCGGGTGTCGCGATTGCGATCTTGATCGGCTTGTACGCAGCGTTCTGGTAAGACCAGGCACTGTCTCGCAGCACATGACGCGGCGATAACATTTGCCAAGGCCCCCTCTGTGCCCCAGTTAAAGGCAACAACATTAGGAGGGTGCCATGGCAACTGGCCGCGAATTTGACGTCATCGTTTATGGATCAACCGGCTATACAGGCCGGTTGGTCGCTGAATATCTCTCTAAGACCTATGGCGTCGGCGGCGACGTCACCTGGGCCATGGCGGGGCGGAGTGCTGACAAGCTCGCCGCTGTCCGCGACGAGATCGGCGCGCCAGCGGATACGCCGTTCGTAGTTGCTGATGCAAATGACCCCGCCAGCCTTAAATCCATGGCCGAACGGGCCGGGTGTATCTGCACAACTGTCGGGCCTTACCAGCTCTATGGCGAAGCCTTGGTGTCTGCCTGCGCCGATGCGGGCACTGATTATGTCGATCTTTGTGGTGAGCCGGCTTGGATGCACCAGATGATCGAGAAATATGAAGGCGCGGCGCAAGCTAGCGGTGCGCGGATTGTCTTTTCTTGCGGGTTCGACTCGATCCCGTTCGATCTCGGCGTCTGGTTCACTCAAGAAGCGGCGAAAGAGCGGTTCGGCAAGCCTGTCCCGCGCATCAAAGGCCGCGTCCGTAAGATGCAAGGCACTTTCTCTGGCGGCACCGCAGCAAGCTTCAAAGCGACCATGGCGTCTGTCGGCAAAGATCCTTCGCTATTGGGCGTTTTGCAAAACCCGTTCAGCTTGACCATGGGCTTCCAAGGCCCGGATCAGCCGCACGGAATGAAACCGATTGAAGACACCGATATTGGCAGCTGGTCTGCGCCTTTCATTATGGCGTCGATCAACACCAAGAATGTCCACCGCTCAAACGCCCTGATGGGACATGCCTATGGTGAAGACTTCACCTATGATGAGATGATGCTGACCGGCCCTGGCGACCAAGGCAAAGCGGCAGCTGAAGCGATTGCCAGCATGGATATGATGGGCGGCGATGATGGTCCAAAGCCTGGCGAAGGGCCAAGCAAGGAAGAGCGCGAAGCCGGCTTCTATGACGTCATGTTCCACGGCACATCCGCCGACGGCCAAGTTATCATCGCGGGCGTTACCGGCGATAAAGACCCAGGCTATGGCTCAACCTCCAAGATGATTGCTGAAAGCGCCATCTGTCTCGTCAAAGATGATACGGGTACGCCAGGCGGGATTTGGACCCCAGCACCGGCGATGGGCGGACCTCTGGTCAAGCGCCTAACCGAAAAAGCCGGGCTCACCTTTACGGTCGAGAATTAAGGCGAGCACCAAACCAGCCCTCATCCTGAGCGAAGTCGAAGGACGAGGGCGGTGCGATCTGGGATGGCATCCTTCGACTTCGCTCAACATGAGGCAATCATTCGCTCAGGCAGAGGTGCTAGCCTGTGGTCGCCTTTTTATGCCGTTTCTTGATCGTGCCAGAGAAGTTTAAGACCGGGCGTCCATCTCCCGTGATGACGCCGCGCACGAAAGTGATTGAGCGTCCGCCGCCCATCACTTCGCCGCGCGCTTCGATCAGCTCGCCCTCGAGCGCGCCGGAGAGGAATTCCGAGGTGAACGCTACCGTCACGCCATAGCCGTCATCGTCGCCTGAATGGGCGAGAGCGAAGAGCGCGAAATCGGCGAACGTCATCAGCGCGCCGCCATGCACCACGCCGCCCGCATTCATATGTTTCCGCGCCGCTCGGAAGGCCGCAACCATTTGCCCATCCTCTTCGCGCTTTAAATAGAACGGGCCGGCGGCGTCATGTTCAAACGGTTCATTCGGCCAAGTTGACCATCCCGCAAACTCGCCTTCAGTGATTGTTTTAGCTTCCATAATCGGCCCTCCTGGTCAGCAGACATAGCGTCGTGACGACAATTCGCTAGCGTGACGATGCGTCAGGGTTCGACTTGGCGAGCAGCTTCGGTATTGTGGGTCTCAGGAGGAATTGATCCATGGCTTTTGATCCCGAAATTCGCGCGGCTTTGATTGATCAAGTGCGCCGCTTCGTGCGCGAGCGCTGCGTCCCGGCCGAGGCGCAAGTGGCTGAGGATGATCTCGTGCCGGATGAGCTGGTTCAGGAAATGAAAGAGCTTGGCCTGTTCGGGCTTGCGGTGCCGGAAGCTTATGGTGGTCTGGGCCTCGATATGGAAACCGAATGCTTGGTTGGCTTCGAACTCGGCTGGACCTCTCCCGCCTTTCGGTCAGTTGCCGGGACGAATATTGGGATTGGCTCACAAGCGCTCGTCCTGTTCGGCACCGAAGAGCAGAAAGAGAGATATCTGCCAGGGATTGCAAGCGGCGATATCGTCACCAGTTTCGCGCTGACCGAACCCGAAGCCGGGTCTGACGCGGCTGGCCTGCGGACCAAGGCGACGAAGGATGGCGACGGCTATCTGCTGAGCGGCGGAAAACGCTATATCACCAATGCCAATGTCGCGGATCTGTTCACGGTCATGGCGCGCACCAATCCAGACGAGCCGGGCGCTAAGGGCGTGTCGGCCTTCATCGTGTCGCGCGACACGCCGGGTCTTTCGGTTGGCAAGCCAGAAAAGAAAATGGGCCAGCAAGGCGCGCATATTTGTGACGTGAATTTCGACAATGCCCGCGTGCCTGCTGAAATGATGGTCGCCGGTGAGGGCGAAGGCTTTAAAGTCGCGATGAGCGTGCTCGATAAAGGCCGTTTGCATATTTCCTCGGTCTGCACTGGCATGATGGATCGCTTGATCAGCGAAATGGTCAATTACGCCATGGAGCGCGAACAGTTCGGTAAGCCGATCATGCAACATCAGCTGATCCAAGCGATGATCGCCGACAGCCAGGCCGAGGCCTATGCCGCGCGCTGCATGATCTTAGACGCAGCGAAAAAACGCGATGCGGGGGAGCCGGTCACAATGCTGGCCTCGTGCTGTAAAATGTTCGCGTCGGAGGCCGTTGGCCGGGTTGCGGACCGCGCCGTGCAAGTGTTTGGCGGCGCCGGCTATGTCGCTGATTATGGCGTTGAGCGCTTCTTCCGTGACGCGCGCATATTCCGCCTCTATGAAGGCACGACTCAAATCCAACAGATCATCATCGCCCGCGAGCTCAGCCGCGCAGCGAAACGCGGAGAAATTTAAATGGCCGATACCGAGCACGAATTTGCGCCAGAAGATGTCGGCTTAAATTCCGAGCGGCTGGATTACATTCCGGACTATTTCGACAAGGCCTATGTCAAAGATGGCAAGCTGCCTTGTATGGCGACGCTGGTCTCTCGCAATGGCCAAATCGTACATGAGGCCTATCGCGGCAAGACTCATCTCGAAGGGGGATCGCCAATTGGTCCGGATACGATTTTCCGGATCTATTCGATGACCAAGCCGATCACCTCGGTTGCTGCGATGATGCTGCATGATGAAGGCATTCTCCGTCTCGATCATGAGATCTCTCGCTACATTCCTGAGTTTGCGGACACGCAAGTCTGGGATGGCGGCGACTTGAAGGACTATAAAACCCGCGCGCCGGATCGGCCCATGACGGTGCGCGATGCGTTCACCCACACGACGGGCGTCACATATGGATTCCTATTCCAGCACGAAGTCGACGCGCTCTATCGGGCTGAGAAAATCGGAAACCTCGGCGAAGGCGAGGGAGAGACATTGGGCGAAATGTGCGCGCGTATCGCCAAACTGCCTCTCGTCTTCTCTCCCGGCGAGCGCTGGAATTATGGCCACTCAACAGACATTCTCGGCCGCGTGGTTGAAGTCGCCAGCGGGATGTCGCTCGACGTCTTTTTCCGCGAGCGGATTTTCGAGCCGCTGGGCATGGTCGATACCGACTTCTTTGTCCCAGAGAGCAAGCTCGACCGGTTGATGGCGTGCTATGCGAAAAACCCGATCACGGGCGAAGTCACGATGAGCGACGGGGCAGGGGCAGACAGCAAAGCCTACAAAACCCAGCCAAAACTGCTCAATGCCGGTGGTGGATTGGTCTCAACGTTGCGCGATTATCACCGCTTCTGTCTGATGCTCCTGCAAGGCGGCAGCCTGGAAGGCACCCGTTTGCTTAGCCCTAAGACGGTTGAGTTCATGCGGATGAACCATTTGCCAGGCGGTAAGACGATCAAAGAGATGGGCGATCAAACCTTCTCTGAGGCTCGCATGGAAGGCAACGGATTCGGACTGGGCGGATCGACAGTGGTCGATGTGGCGGAAACGCTGACACCAGGATCTGTCGGATCCTTTAGCTGGGGCGGGCTTGCGAACACATTCTTCTGGATCGACCCGGTGGAAGAAATGATCGCCATTCAAGCCACGCAGATGATCCCAACCGGCTGTTACCCGATCCGGCCACAGTTCCAGCAATTGGTTTACGCTGCGGTTGATTGGTAGCCTAATCGGCGAAACACTTCGAAATATGGTGTGTTCTTGAGGGTATTTTCTGCCTCAAAACGAGAAAAATGAGTTAGCGCGCGGTTTGTCAGCGTTGTCAGGCTTGCCAAGCCGCAAAAAATTACCATGTTCCGCAGCGTAAGTCCCGAAAACGCGCCGGTGCTTGGTCCGGTAGACAGATAACGGGTCACCACCGGAGGAATTGAATGACGAAATTGGACAACCCGTTCCACACTTATGTAGAAGACCTATTCGCCAATCTAGGACGCATCCGAATACGGAAAATGTTTGGCGGTGCCGGGGTCTATTCCGGCGAAGATATGTTCGCGTTGATCGACAAAGATCGTGTTTATGTAAAATCAGACGACCGGCTCAAAAAGCACTTGGAATCCGAGGGCGGAGAGCCATTCGAATGGACCAATCCAAATACCGGAAAGACCATTCGCATGAGCTATGTCTCACTTCCGGTAAACGCGCTTGATGACCGTGACGAAGCTTCTGCTTGGGGCCGTAAAGCCCTTGATGTCGCCATCCAAGCTCGACGCGCGAAAGTGAAGTCGCCGCGCCGGATGACGTTCTAATTCACGCGCCTAGCTGTTCCGGAAATTCGCCGGACGCTTCTCGAGAAACGCTTTTACGCCTTCTCTGAAATCAGGTTGACGCCCAGCTGTTCGCTGGGCAAACCGCTCCGCCTGAAGCTGGCTGTCAAAGTCATTGTCTTCGGCCTGCCATACCAGATCCCTGATCAATGCCAGCGCTTGGGTTGGCCCATCGGCCAGACGTTTCGCGTAAGCCCGCGCTTCATCCATTAATTGATCATCTGGAACGACGCGATTGATCATGCCCCATTCCAGCGCCTGATCGGCGAAGACTTTGTCGCCAAACAAGGTCATTTCCATTGCTTTCGCGCGCCCGACCATACGTGGTAGAAGGAAGGTCGAGCCACCATCTGGTACCAGTCCGATCCGGCGGAAGGCCTGTAGGAAATATCCGCTTTCAGAGGCAATGATGAAATCGCCCATGAGCGCAATTGAACACCCAACTCCGGCGGCTGGACCGTTCACGGCTGTGATGATCGGATGCGGGTGCGTGCGCATCGCCTTGATGAAGGGATTATAGTGCGTGTCGAGCCCTTTACCGGCATCCGGCTTGCCTTTCTCAGGCGCGCCATCAGGTCGTGCTGAAAGGTTCGCGCCAGAGCAGAAGCCCCGGCCATTGCCTGTGATGATCGTACAGCGTGCGGCGTCTGCCGCCTGTTCGATCGCCAGCGATAATTCTTCAATCGTGTCCATCCCAGCGGCGTTCATCGTTGCTGGATCGTTGAAGGCGATGGTCGCGATATCGTCGACCACCTCATAAGAAATCTTCGTGAAGCTCATGGCGCTCTCCCATTTTCATTTAATCTATTCGGCTCAGCGCCGCTGAAAACCGTGACGTGGCGGCAGGCGGATTCGTTTTGTGTTCTGCTGGTTCTGGGTTATCCTTTACGTCAACGATAATATACCTCGGAGGAAATAATGGCATTGGACGGACTGACAGCGGATGGCATGGGCGCCATCCTCGCCAAACAAAAGGCCGCAAACATTCGAGACGGAATCCCGTCTGCGGCGCAACGCGAGGCCTGGATCGACAAATCGATTGACCTCTTGGTGACGCATGGCGAGGCCCTCTCCAAAGCAATGGCTGAAGATTTCGGACACCGCTCTGTCGACCAATCCAATTTGACCGATATTGCGAGTTCGATTGGCGCGCTGAAATTTTCGAAGAAGCACCTCCGCAAATGGATGCGGCCGGAAAAGCGCGGGGTCGAATTTCCGCTCGGATTGCTCGGATCGAAAGCGCAGGTTCAATATCAACCAAAAGGCGTCATTGGTGTGATCAGCCCTTGGAACTTTCCCGTTAACCTGACCTTCGCGCCAATGGCGAATGTTTTCGCAGCGGGCAATCGCGCGATGATTAAACCGTCTGAGTTCACCGAAAAAACGTCTGAGCTCATGGCTGAGCTGTTCGCTAAATATTATACCGAAGAAGAGGTCGCGGTTGTGACGGGCGGCCCGGATGTCGGAGCAGCGTTCACCAAACTGCCGTTCGATCACATCATTTTCACAGGCGCGACCTCTGTCGCCCATCACGTGATGCGCGCGGCGGCGGACAATCTTGTGCCGCTCACCTTAGAGCTTGGCGGGAAATCGCCCGTCATCCTGGGGAAATCGGCAGATCTGCAAAAAGCCGCTAACCGGATTATGGCGGGTAAGACGATGAATGCAGGCCAGATCTGCTTGGCGCCGGACTATGCCTTCGTGCCAGAGGAAAAGACTGGCGAGTTTGTCGGCGCTGCTCAAGCCGCCGTCGGAAAGATGTTCGCCGACGGCCTCAAAGACAATGATGATTACACATCGATCGTCAATCAGCGCCATTATGACCGGCTCAACTCTTACCTCGATGATGCCCGCGAGAAGGGCGCCGAAGTGATCGAGATCAATCCGCAGAACGAGAATTTCAGTCAGCAGCCGCACCATAAAATGGCGCCGCATATCGTTCTCAACCCGACTGATGATATGAAAGTCATGCAGGATGAAATTTTCGGACCGATCCTGCCGCTTAAGTCTTACAATGAGACGAAAGATGCGGTGGCCTATATCAACGACCATCCGCGTCCACTGGGTTTGTATTATTTCGGCGATGACGCGAATGAGCGTGAGATGGTTCTCAACAACACCACATCAGGCGGGGTTACGGTCAATGATGTGGTGTTCCACGTTGCGCAAGAAGACCTGCCATTTGGCGGCGTCGGACCGTCTGGTATGGGCGCCTATCATGGCCGCGACGGGTTTTTCGAGTTCAGCCACAAAAAGGCGATCTATACGCAAACGGGTAGTGAGCTCCTTGCTATGATGCGCCCGCCTTATGGCGAGAAATTCCGCAAACAAGTGCAAGGCCGGCTCAAGAAATAGGGCCGAGCTGGTCGATTTTTGAAAGCCGCTCTCCGGGGCGGCTTTTATTATTCAACCGGCAAATGCTCTGACAGAAATCTGTCCATCTCTTCGAGTGTTTGCAGCCGGGTATCTGCCACGGATAGCCAGTGATCCTCGCCCTTCAGCCGGACCAGCTCGACATCTTTTCCGGCGCGCTTGAGCGCATTTCTCATCTTTGTGCTCTGGGCGTAAGGCACCACGGTATCGTCATCACCATGCATCAGCAGAACAGGCGCCTTCACATTTTCTGCGAAGTTGGCAGGAGAGATAGAACGCAGTTTCTCGCGGCGCGCATCTCCAGCTGCCATCACACTTTCCCAATAGCTGACGACCCAATGGTGTCGACCATAATCGCGTTTTTCCTGTTTTAGCATTTGGTTGAGGTCGCTGACCGGGGCGATCGCGATGACGCATTTATAGAGCTCAGGCGTGAAAACGGCGCCCGCGAGCGCGGCATAGCCGCCATAGCTGCTACCCGCGATGCAGACTCGTTCTGGGTCGGTATATTGTGCCGCGACCAGAGCGTTCAGCCCATCGGTAATATCGTCCTGCATTTTGCCGCCCCACTCACCGCGACCGGCATCTTCAAATTCGCGTCCAAATCCAGTTGAGCCGCGAAAATTAGGCTGAAACACGAGATAGCCGCGATTGGCGAAATATTGCGCCATCCAATCAAACCGGAAACTGTCATACGATGCTGGGCCGCCATGTGGCAAAACCAGGGTCGGCAGCGGTTTGGTCTCGCCTGGTCGATAATCTGGCGGCGCGGTAAGAATGGCTTGAATGGTCAATCCATCACGGGCTTGATAGTTGATATTCATCAACATGCCATGCGCCGTCGCCGGAATGTCTGGTCGGCTTTTCACGACCGTTTTCAGCGTATCATCTTCGCGGCTATGCGACACCCAAAGCTGTCCGAGACTGGGCTGGAACACGCGATACAAGACTTTCGATCGATCATCGGTCCAAGAGTCCAAATAGATCGTCGTACCTGGCAATTGCGCCGAGATCTTTTCATAACTGTCTTTGAGCAGTGGATCCAAAAAAGCATAGTCTGGCTCAACGCCCGCATAGCGGATGCCTAAGACCTTACGATTATTGTCAGTATATGTGCTGATGATTTCGCGGTCTTTTGTAGGGATAAGAGGCCCGCTGATCTCGCCGTCGAGCGATAGTTTCATCAAGGCGTCGAAACCATCATCCTGAACTTGGGCGAAGACCAACCCGGTCTCGTCCGGCATGACGCCTCGGATCGACATTGGAAGAATTTCGTCTTCGATCTCTAAGATCGTTGTCCATTTTTTGTTTTTGTAAGACTGAACCTGGTATTTGTTGCTGCGATTATTGTAGCGCTCGCGCGCGAGCACGATCCCGCCATCGCCAACAAACCAGTCTCGTGTATCAGCCGTGCCGCGCGCGAACCGGCGCCCTCGGGGGCGGTTAAGAGGTACGCGCAACAGATCGAGGTTTGGATTCGAATGAGCCGCCCCCATAAGGGCCGGCATCAATACTTCACCGGCTTTGTCGCTGCGACCAATAATGGTTCCAAGCCCGATTTGGGCCGGAAAGACGCCTTGCGTACCCTTCAATAATTGTTTGACATCTTGGGTTTCCAGATCAAACACGAACGCGCCTGAATACTCATATTCTCCCCGAAATCCGTACGTTTTCGTTGTTTCGGACACATGAAGGATGACATGGTCATTATCATAGAACTCAACGCCGCGCGCTTTCAGTTCTCTGAGGCCAAGTTGAATGGGTGGAGCACCTTCGAGGCTTAATACCGCCAAGCGCGATCCGTCCTTCAAATGGACGATTGTCGCGACTTTTGTGCCATCGGGAGAAAGCTCCGCATCCGCGATTTGCGGCAAAGCCCCATAGGCGGCAAGCGGTGGTTTAGGGTAATCGTCGATTTGCGCAGCAATCTGAAGTGCAGATTGAGACAGGGTGACAATAATCAGAAGTAAAGTGGTCTTCATGTGTAATCTCACTCAAGCAGTGATGTGAGATTATCTGGCGCAATCGTCTTCGCAAGACTTATTTTTATTTCAGAAAAGCCGGGACGTCTTCGCCGAATCCTTTCACATCATCGGGAGCAGGCTCCAAAATCAGATCATCATCTTTGCGTTTGAAATCACGCTTCGGGCGCTCTTTGCGCTCGCGCTTTGGCTTTTCTGTGGTTTCGGACGCTGCTTCTTCCGGAGCATTATCCTCTCCGACGTCAGCGCGCTCTTTGCGATCTTTGGAGCGACCCCGTCCTCCGCTTCGACCTTCGCCCCGACCCTCACCACGGCCTTCATCGCGTCGCCCGCGGCCACGTCCTGAGCGTTCGCCGCGGCCGCGCCCTCGACGGCCACCTTCGTCGGCAGGCAGATCTTCAAGCTCTGCTTCAAGACCTTCGGGCATATATTCTTCGACATCGGTTTTGATGAGCATCATCACGCCGCGCCAGCCTTTGGCGTCGTCCGGCCCCACCAAGGTAAAGCTTTCGCCTTCGCGCCCAGCACGACCTGTCCGTCCAATCCGGTGGACATAGTCTTCGTCTTTTGGCGGCGGTGAGTAGTTAAACACATGGCCAACGTCGGGAATATCAAGTCCGCGTGCCGCAACATCCGAAGCGACCAGCAATTGTAGCTCGCCATCGCGAAATTTGTTCAGCGTCTCCATACGCGCGCTTTGCGGCAAGTCGCCATGGATCGGGGCGGCGCTAAAGCCATGCTTGGACAGTGATTTTGCGACGATATCGACTTCCCGCTTGCGGTTACAGAAGACGATGCCATTTTTCACATCGCGGCTTTCAATCACGCGGCGCAGGGCGGTCCGTTTGGCTTTGTCATCGCCGCGAGCGATCTTGACGACATGCTGTTTGATCGTCTCGGCGGTTTTCGATTGGCGGGCCACTTCGATCCGGATCGGATCTTTTTGGAATGTCTTAGCCAGGCGCGCGATTTCTTTCGGCATGGTCGCTGAAAAGAGCAAGGTTTGGCGGCGCGGTGGCAGCAGCTTACAAATTTTCTCAATGTCCGGAATGAAGCCCATATCGAGCATCCGGTCGGCCTCGTCGATGGTGAAGACTTCGACGCCGGTGAGCAGAATCTTTCCGCGCTCAAACTGGTCAATCAAGCGGCCTGGCGTGGCGATCAACACGTCGACGCCGCGCATCAATTTCTGTTCTTGTTCTTTAAAGCTCACACCGCCGATGAGCAGCGCCATATTGAGTTTCAGGTCCTTGCCGTAAGTCTCGAAATTCTCTGAGACCTGTGCGGCGAGTTCGCGGGTGGGGCAAAGGATCAAGCTGCGCGGCATCCGGGCCCGGGCGCGGCCCTTGGCCAGGCGGTGCATCATCGGCAGAGTGAAGGCTGCGGTCTTGCCGGTTCCGGTTTGCGCGATCCCAGTCACGTCGCCGCCCTTTTTGATTACAGGAATGGCTTGTTCCTGGATCGGGGTGGGATGTTCGTATCCAGCGGCGTCAATTGCCGTTTGAATGCGGGGGTCGAGATTGAGCTCTGCGAATGTAATCTTTGGGGTGTCAGTCAATGTGTTGTCCAGCTGGAGGGTCTAAAATCGGTCTCATCAAGCTGTTCCGAATTGAACAGCGGGGCCGACTTAGAATCACTGCGCCGGCAAACATGTTGCGCCGCACATAGTGCAAAAAAGCCCACCGGCAAAGGTGGGCTCTTCAGTCAGTTGAAAAGTGTGCTTTTTGGGTTGTCGTCGGGCAGGGGCCCTATGACTAAGCCGCGTCAGCCAGATTCTGGTTCGCGAAATCCCAATTGACGAGATTGTCGAGGAAGCTTGCCATATAGTTCGGACGCGAGTTCTGATAATCGAGATAGTAAGCGTGTTCCCAAACATCCATGGTTAGGAGTGGGGTGACGCCAGCCTCGGTCAGAGGTGTTTCTGCGTTCGGCGTTTTGGTGATCGCCAGCTTGCCATCTTTCATGACCAGCCACGCCCAGCCTGAGCCAAACTGTCCGCCGCCAGCGGCTTTGAACTGGGTTGCGAACTCATCGTATGATCCGAAGTCGCGATCAATCAGCTCTGCGATCTTGCCGTGTGGCGCGCCGCCGCCGCCTGGCTTCATAGAGTGCCAATAGAAGGTGTGGTTCCATACCTGCGCAGCATTGTTGAACAGGCCTGCTTTTGCCGCATCGCCAGCAGCTGCCTTGACGATATCTTCCAGTGAAGCATTCGCCAGATCTGTGCCATCGATCAGTTTGTTGAGATTCACAACATAGGCATTGTGGTGCTTACCGTGGTGGAAGTTCAGCGTGTCTTCTGAGATATGCGGCACCAGGCCATCGCGGCCATACGGAAGTTCGGGAAGGTCAAAAGCCATGTCATTGGTCTCCTTAAGGAATTTTTTCGCTGTTTCTGAGCAGCGTTTGCCACAGATATGGGTTTCATGACCAGCCCTGCTAGTGATTCTCTGAAAGAAATTGTCGCGCGTTTGGATCAGCGGATTCAAACCGTCGATGAAGAACGCTGGTTATCAAGCCGATATGCGCCAGACCAAGCCCGCCGCGCGCTAATTATCTTGTATGCTTTTTACTATGAATTGGCGCGTGTTCGGGTCGTGGTCACCGACCATACGATGGGGCAAATCCGGTTCCAATGGTGGCGGGATGCGTTGAGCGAGCTTCGAGCCGGGGCGCCGCGCCAGCATGATGTGGTCTTAGCGATTGCGTCTGGCCTGACCGAAGCGGGTATCAATATCGATCAACTCGAGGCGCTGGTCGAGGCGCATGAGGCTGCGTTTCTGCAGGATGACCGCGATGCGGAACCAGAAAACCTTCTCGTAGAGATTGCAGCCCAGATCGTCGGCACAGACGCAAGCGATTTCGGCGCGATTGCGCTTGAATGGGCGGCATTGCGGCGAGGGGGCACTGTCGATGCGCCCCTTTTAAAGCAAAAAGTCGCAACACAATTGCGTCCGGCCGTTGCGCATTTCCGCATGCGGCATGTTTGGCAGAAAGGCCGCTCACTCACGGCGCTTCAGAAGCGGTTAAGTGTCTTGTGCGCAATGGTGTTTGGGCAAATCTAGGTGCGCCGCGACAAAAGAGTGAACAGTGTACACTTTTTCGGAAGGTGCATTAAATAGAGACGCAATAAAGATAAAAGAGGCCTCCCATGCTGCGTAAATCTGTTTTGGTGTCACTCTCCGCTTTGGTGCTCGCGCTCCCTGGGCAATCTGAAACTTTGCAGGATGCGCTGACGACGGCGTTCCAAACCAATCCGTCGCTGGAAGTGCAGCGGGTTGAACTCGGTATCGCGCGCGAACAACTCAACCAAGCGCGCGGCGCACGGGCGCCGACGGTCGATCTTTCTGCCTCGGGCGGATATGAGTCGCTCGACAGCAACCAGCCGATTGCGTTCAATGTCGGCGACCGGCCGATCGCTTCAGCACAATTACAAGCGACCTTGCCGCTTTATACAGGCGGGCGGATCAATGCCGGGATCAATCAAGCTCAAGCTGGAATTCTCGCCGCGAATGCGCAATTCGATGGCGTGTCGCAAGATCTCATCCTGAACGTGGTTACCGCTTATGTAGATGTGCTGCGTGACCGTGAAGCGATCAATATCCGCGCCAATAGTGTTGCGCTGCTCGAGGAGCAGTTGCGGGCAGCGACCGACCGGTTTGATGTAGGGTTTGCGACCCGCACAGACGTCAAACAGGCCGAAGCACGTTTGCAGGGCGCCCGCGCGGCGTTTTCAGGCGCTGAAGCGCAGCTTGAAGCTTCTTTGTCAGTTTATGAAGTGTTTGTTGGCCAGCCCGCGGGCGATCTCGCGCCAACCAGCGATGCGCCTGCCATCCCGGATTCTTATGAAGCAGCCCTTCAGTCGGCGCTTGCGCAAAATCCCGACCTGATTGCCTTGCGGCAAGCTGAAAAGGCGGCCGAGCAAGCCGTGCGCAGCGCGAAAGGTGAGAGCAAGCCAAGCCTATCCTTGGTCGGGACAGCGAGCGCGCAAGAGACGTTCGATATTGAGGCGTCCGTCATCACGCCGACCGGGGTTCAGACTTTGCCGGCTGACAATTATCGAGACACGCAGGTGCGTCTGTTGGCGCAAGGGTCTGTCCCGCTCTTCCAAGGCGGTATCCTGCGTAGCCGCGTTCGCGCCGCTCGACTTGAGCGCGAACAGGCCCGTTTGCAGACGATCAATGCGGAGCGCCAAATCACGGCCAGTATTGCGCAAGCTTGGTATGGCAATATCGCCGCTGAGCAGGCCATCACAGCGTCAGAACTGCAAGTTGAGGCCGCTGAAATCGCTTATGAGGGCGCTCAGGAGGAGCTCAGTGTCGGCACCCGAACCACGCTCGATGTGCTCGACCAAGAGCAGCAATTGCTTGAGGCCCGTCTTGGCTTGATCGAGGCGCGCCGCGATGCCTTCGTGGCCACGCACCAGCTTTTGCGCGCGATGGGGCAGCTCTCCCTTTAAGCTGATTGGGTTAAACTGCGGGCTTGTGATAAGTTAACCAAGTAATCCCTTGTTAACCGACCTGAAGTAGCCGGTTAATAGAAGCAAACTCAGTGGACGTGAATATGGGCGAGCAAGCACAAAAAGAACCGACCATGGAAGAGATCCTGTCTTCCATAAGAAAAATCATCGCTGACGACGACACAGTTGCGCCAGAGCCTGAAGCGGCCACAGAAGATGACAGTATGTTCGAGAGCGCGGCCGAAGAGCCAGCGCCGGTTGAGAGCGAAGAAGATGTTCTCGCCGCGATCAGTCAATCCATGGATGACCTGTCAGGCGATGCTGATTTTGCAGCGGAAACTGAAACGGATGACAGCCTCGATTTCGTCGTTGAAGACGATAATTTCGAGACGTTTGAAGAAACTGATTTTGAAGGGGTTGAAGATTTTGCCGAGGCTGAGGTGGAGCCTGTCGAAGATACGTTCGACCCGGTTCCAGAACCTCAACCAGAGCCCGTGATTGAAGAGGAAGCTCCCATGGTCGCTAAAACTGCCCCCCTTACTGATACTGCTACCGTCACCGCGGCTGCAGGCGCGCTTGGTAAGCTGCTCTCAAATGTTGAGTTTGGCGAAGAAGCTGGTGGCACAACCACGATTGAAGGCCTGGTGCGCGAGATGATGCGCCCAATGCTCAAAGAATGGCTCGACGAGAACCTTCCAGGCATTGTTGAAAAGCATGTGGAAGCCGAAGTGCAGCGAATTGCGCGCATGGCTGGCTAGACCCACACAATTCCTCTGCTAAAGAGACGGGCGCGCCAGAGATGGCGCGCCTTTTTCGATTCTCTCTATGACCGACCGGACCGTATAAAATGATCGACCAGCGTTTTGACCCAAAAGCCCATGAGCAGCGTATCTATCAGCGCTGGGAAGAGGCGGGCTGTTTCCGGCCAAGTATGGACACGTCCGCCGAGCCGTATGCGATCATGATCCCGCCACCGAATGTGACGGGCAGCCTGCATATGGGCCACGCGCTCAACAATACGATCCAGGACATTCTTTGCCGGTTCGAACGGATGCGTGGCAAGAATGTTCGCTGGCAGCCCGGCATGGACCATGCGGGCATCGCGACGCAAATGGTGGTTGAGCGGCAACTCGCGGCAAGCGGCAATCAGGACCGGCGCTCCATGGGGCGCGACGCCTTCATCGATAAAGTCTGGGAATGGAAAGAGGAGTCTGGCGGCACCATCCTGAACCAGCTCAAACGCCTCGGTGCATCTTGTGATTGGGAAAATACCAAATTCACGCTGGACGAAGATCTCAGCAAAGCGGTGAATAAAGCCTTTGTTGATCTCTATAATGACGGTCTGATCTATCGCGCCAAACGCCTGGTCAATTGGGACCCGCAATTCCAGACCGCGATTTCCAATCTCGAAGTCGAGAATAAAGAAGTCGACGGCCATATGTGGCACTTCAAATATCCGCTCGCGGGCGGGGAGACCTACACCTATGTCGAGAAAGATGCGGACGGTAATGTCACGCTGGAAGAGACACGGGACTATATCTCGATCGCCACAACCCGGCCTGAAACCATGCTCGGCGATGGTGCGGTGGCTGTGCATCCATCTGACGAGCGTTATGCCCCAATTGTCGGGAAGCTCTGCGAAATTCCCGTTGGGCCGAAAGAGCATCGCCGCCTGATCCCGATCATCACCGATGAATATCCAGATCCAGACTTTGGCTCGGGCGCGGTCAAGATTACCGGCGCGCACGATTTTAACGACTATCAAGTCGCCAAACGCGGCGGCATTCCGATGTATGCGCTAATGGACGAGAAGGGTCATATGCGCAGCGATGGCGAGGCCTATGACGCTGTCGCTCAAGTTGCGCAGCGTATCGCGGAAGGCGCAGAGAGTTTTGACGAAGCCAAGGTCGCGGCGATGAACCTGGTTCCAGACCAATATCGCGGCATGGACCGGTTTGAAGCGCGCAAAGCCGTGATCGCGGACATTACGGCAGAAGGCAATGCGGTGATGATCGCGGATCCGAAATGGAAACCGGAAGCGGCGCAGGAAGATCCCGGATCAAGTCCGGGACAGTCGGGTGACCAGGCCGCATCCCCGGCCCCCGAGCCGGGGTCTCCCACCTCTGCGCCCATGATTCCCTATGTTGAGAATAAGAAAATCATGCAGCCCTTTGGCGATCGTTCCGGCGTCGTTATCGAACCGATGCTGACGGATCAATGGTTTGTCGATGCTGAGACCCTGGCAAAACCCGCGATTGAAGCGGTGCGCGAGGGGCGGACCAAATTCGTGCCCGAGAATTGGGACCGGACCTATTATAATTGGATGGAGAATATCGAGCCTTGGTGCATCTCCCGCCAACTCTGGTGGGGCCACCGGATTCCGGTTTGGTATGATGCTAAAGGCAATCACTATTGCGCCGCCACACTTGGCGAAGCTCAGGCCAAAGCTGGCGAGGGCGTTTCGCTGACGCAAGACGAAGACGTTCTCGACACTTGGTTCAGCTCCGGCCTTTGGCCCTTCTCGACCCAAGGTTGGCCAGAAGAGTCGGATGGCCTCAAGACCTTCTATCCTGGCGCAACGCTGGTCACCGCGTTTGACATCATCTTCTTCTGGGTTGCCCGGATGATGATGATGGGGATCAAATTCATGGATGGCGAAGTGCCGTTCAAAGATGTCTATATCCATGCCATCGTTCGCGATGAGACCGGCAAGAAAATGTCCAAGTCTGAGGGCAATGTGATTGACCCCGTCGACTTGATTGACGGGATTGAAGCCGACGCCTTGGTGGCGAAACGCACGACGGGCCTGCGCCAGCCGGAAAAAGCGCCGCAAGTCGAGAAGGCGACCCGCAAACGCTATCCCAAGGGCTTTGAAGCCTATGGCGCGGATGCGCTTCGCTTCACACTCGCCGCCATGGCCACCAAAGGCCGCGACATCAATCTCTCGGTTGAGCGCGTGGCCGGGTATCGGAACTTTGGCACAAAACTCTGGAACGCGACGCGCTTTGCACAAATGAACGAAGCGAAGTTTGGCGGAAGCGCCGACCCGCAAAGCCTTGAATTATCGATCAATAAATGGATTGTTGGTGAGCTGTACAAATGTACGGCAGCCGTTTCGGAAGCCATTGAAGACTATCGATTCAATGATGCTGCCAGCGCCGCTTATCACTTCACCTGGGACGTTTTGTGCGACTGGTATTTGGAGCTTTCCAAGCCGATCCTCAGTGGCGACGATGCTGCAGCCAAAACAGAGACCCAGGCCGTGCTCGGCTGGATCCTGGAGCAGACCTATGTAGCCTTGCACCCGTTCATGCCCTTCATCACGGAAGCCTTGTGGGAACAGACCAGCGAGCGCTCGGACTTTCTCATGCAGCAGAGCTGGCCGGGCCTAAAAGGTGGTTTTGAAGATCAAGCCGCCGCCGATGAGCTTGGCTGGGTGCTGCGGGTGATTTCGCAAATCCGGTCCGTCCGCTCTGACGTCAACGTTCCAGCTGGCGCGAAAGTGCCCGTTAGCCTGACCGGCGCCAGTGAAGAAACGGCACGCCGCGTCGACGCCCACCGCGATGTCATCATGCGCCTAGCGCGGCTCGAAAAGTTTGACCTCGCCGACACAGCGCCTGCAGGTTCGGTTAAAACCGTGGCCGATGAGGCCACAATCGTGCTCGAGATCGCAGACCTGATCGATGCGGGCGAAGAAATTGCCCGACTGGACAAACAGCTCGGCAAGCTTGGCGGCGAGATTACGGGCCTCGAAAAACGGCTCGGCAATGACGCATTCGTGGCCAAAGCCCCGCCAGAAGTTGTCGCTGAACAGCGCGAGCGTCTGGCCGACTTGCAGGGCACACGCGACAAGCTTAGCCTCGCACGGGAGCAACTCGCCGCCCTATAAGGAGACCGCCATGTTTCGCACTGTGCTTGCCGCAGCGACCGTTCTGATCGCTGCCTGTCAGGGACCTATTCAAGAAACAGCAGAGGAGGTCGTTCCCGTGTCTGGTCCTGACCAACCTGAATGGCGGCTCGTCATACATGGCGGCGCTGGTGTCATCCTTCGCGAGAATATGACACCAGAACGCGAGGCCGCTTATACCGCAGCGCTTGAAACGGCTTTGGAGGCCGGTGCCGATGTGTTGCGCAATGGCGGATCCGCGGTCGATGCGGTCCAAGCGGCTGTGATCCCCATGGAAGATGATCCGCTATTCAATGCCGGGCAGGGCGCTGTGTTTACGGCCGCCGCTGAACATGAGCTCGACGCTTCGATCATGAGCGGGGCGCAGCGTGATGCAGGCGCTGTGGCGGGGGTGAAGCGGGTGAAGAACCCGATCCTCGCCGCACGCGCTGTGATGGACCAGTCGGAACATGTGATGTTTGCGGGGGAGGGCGCGGACGCGTTTGCGGAGTCCGTCGGTCTCGAACTGGTCGACAATTCTTATTTTGACACGGACCGGCGGCGCCAGTCGCTTGAGCGCGTGCTGCGTGAGCGCGAGCGGACCGATGCGGATCGCCATGGAACCGTCGGCGCTGTTGCGATTGATGTAGATGGCAACCTCGCGGCGGCCACAACGACGGGCGGAATGACCGCGAAGGCGGCTGGACGGATCGGTGACTCGCCCCTGATCGGCGCGGCAACTTATGCGCAGAATGGCGTCTGTGCCGTTTCGGCGACTGGACATGGGGAGTATTTCATTCGCGTCGCCGTGGCGAAAACGATTTGCGCGCGGGTTGAACTGGCGGGCGAGAGCGTTGGCGATGCCGCGCAGAGCGCCCTTGATCAAGTCGCTGAGCTTGGCGGTGATGGCGGTGTCGTCGTGATCGATGGAAATGGCGATTATGAGTATGTTTTCAACTCAAAGGGTATGTATCGCGGCATGATCGACCCAGACGGGATGGAAACGGCGATTTTTGAGCAAGAATAGCCCTTTTTGTGTGGGTGACAGGGGCGCGCGGAGCGGCTAAGGCTCGGCGCAATAAAGGAATGTGATTATGAGTAAGACCTGGGACAAATCCAAACTCCCTTCCCGCCATGTGACGGAAGGCCCGGCCCGTGCGCCGCACCGCAGCTATTATTACGCGATGGGGCTCTCGACCAAAGACATTCAAAAGCCGTTTGTCGGCGTGGCGAGCTGTTGGAATGAAGCGGCGCCGTGTAACACCGCTCTGATGCGCCAAGCGCACGCCGTGTCCGAGGGCGTCAAAGCTGCTGACGGCACGCCGCGCGAGTTCTGCACAATCACTGTGACGGACGGCATCGCCATGGGCCATGAAGGCATGCGCTCGTCTTTGGTGAGCCGCGATTGGATTGCTGACACGGTTGAACTGACCATGCGCGGGCATTCCTATGATGCGCTGGTCGGTGTTGCCGGGTGTGACAAGTCTCTCCCAGGCATGATGATGGCCATGCTGCGGCTCAACGTGCCATCTGTCTTCCTTTATGGCGGCTCAATCATGCCGGGCAGTTTTGAAGGTCGGGATGTGACCGTGCTCGACGTGTTCGAAGCGGTCGGCGCGCATGCAGCCGGATCGAACCAAATGAGCGACGACAAGCTACGCGCGCTTGAGAAGGTCGCGTGCCCAGGGGATGGCGCCTGTGGCGGCCAGTTCACGGCGAACACAATGGCTTGTGTTAGCGAAGCGATTGGTCTCGCGTTGCCTCTTTCATCCGCGATGCCAGCGCCTTGGACAGACCGAGACGGCTATGCCCGCGAGTCAGGGCGTGTGGTGATGGATCTTGTCGCCAACAATCTCCGCCCGCGTGAAATCTGTACGCGCGAAGCGTTTGAGAATGCTGCGATTGTTGTCGCTGCGACCGGCGGTTCGACCAATGCGGCGCTGCATTTGCCAGCCATGGCGCATGAATGCGGGGTTGAGTTTACCCTCCGCCATGTCGCGGAAGTGTTTGAGCGCACGCCTTATGTCGCTGATCTGAAGCCTGGCGGGAATTATGTCGCTAAAGATTTCGGCGAAGCGGGCGGTGTTCCAATGCTGATGAAAACGCTGATGGATGAGAAAATCGTCAATCCAGATTGCCTGACGGTGACCGGCAAAAGCTGGGGCGACTATCTCGAAGATATGAGCTTCGATGAAACCCAGAAAGTGATCTATCCGGCTGGAAAACCGATTACGCCAAATGGCGGCGTCGTCGGGCTTTGGGGCTCACTCGCGCCAGACGGTGCAATCGTCAAAGTCGCTGGCTTGGAGAAGCTTCAATTCACGGGCCCAGCGCGCGTATTCGATGGCGAAGAAGCGTGTTTCGAGGCCGTCACCAATCGCGACTATAATGAAGGTGATGTTCTGGTCATCCGCTATGAAGGACCGAAAGGCGGCCCGGGCATGCGCGAAATGCTGTCGACGACAGCAGCGATTTACGGCCAAGGCATGGGCGATAAGGTCGCGCTGATCACGGATGGACGTTTCTCGGGCGCGACGCGCGGCTTCTGCATTGGTCATGTTGGCCCAGAAGCCCAAGAAGGCGGTCCGATTGGCCTCATTGAGGATGGCGATATGATCATCATCGATGCGGAGAAAGGCACAATTGATGTGCGCTTGACCCCGGCCGAGCTTGAAGATCGCAAACGCAAATGGCAGCCGCGCGTCACCGCTTATGGCAATGGCACGCTGGCAAAATTTGCGAAATTGGTCGGTCCTGCCCATCTTGGCGCGGTAACCCATGAAGGGTTTGCCGGAGAACGCCATGTCTACGCCGACATCTAAAGGTCCTTGGGAACAAGACACAGATATAGATCCACTCATCCTGCTCGCCATGCGCGGGCTCCCGAATGACTTTGCGGATTTTCCGCGGGTCTATCAGGATGAGCTTCGGCCCGCCCTGCGCGCGCAAGAGGCCGAGCGGCAAGTTGCGGCAAAAAACTCAATCCGTTGGTCATGGGCCGGCGGATTGGTCGCTTTGCTCGGTGTGATCTTTGGCTTCTTTGTGTTTCGGGTGCCCCAGCTCGCGATTGTCGCGGGCATTATCGGATTTGCAGTCCATGGGGCAGGGCGCAATCCGCTGAACCAAATCGGCAAACGCGCCAAACAAATGATCGTTGATCCGGTGGTGGCGCGGTTCGATATGATGTTCGATCCTGAGCCGGGGGTGCAAGAGAGCATTGTCGATTTGCGCGGTGCCGGCCTGGTGCCGGATTGGGATCGAGCAGCGTTTGAAGACCGGCTGACGGGCGAGCGCCATGGCGTTCAGTTCGAATTCTTTGAAGCCCACTTGGAAGAGCGGCGGCGGACGACCGATTCCAAGGGTCGCACCCGCACGCGCTGGGTCACCGTATTCAACGGCCAATGTTTGCGGTTTCAGTTCCATAAGACGTTTCATGGACAGACTTTGGTGCTGCGCGATGCGGGCATCCTCAACCGGTTTCTTGGCCGACGCGGGATGGACCGGGTCAAGCTCGAATCCAAACAGTTTGAAGACGCGTTTGAGGTGTTCGGAACAGATCAAGTCGAAGCTCGTTTCCTGCTGACGCCGGATCTGATGCAGCGCCTGATCGAGCTCGAGAAAGTCTTTCGAGGCGGCAAACTCCGCTGCAGCTTTCAGAACAATGAGCTGCTGATCGCGCTCGAAGGTGGCGACCTGTTTGAGCCAGGCTCGATGTTTACCCCGCTGGACAATCCAGACCGCGTGCGGGAACTGCTCGATGACTTCGCGGCCATCTTCAATGTGATCGATTGTTTTGCAGATCCTGAACAAGTGAATCGCGCCCAGCGAGAATCAGGTGAAGACTGAACAGAGCTCGGTATGGTCACACTTTGGACCAGATCTGGGCGTCTACGTTCAGATAAGCTTCAGCTCTTAATCACTAGAGAAAATGTCATGAAACCAATGATTTCCTCTTTGAGCGCCCTTATGGCATTGACCGTTTTCGCTGCGCCTATGGCGTCAGCTCAATCTTGTGCAAAGCAGGCCGCGAGCTTGCAGGAGAAGCAGGCCGAAGCGCAATCCCTCGCTGAGGCGCGTCTGACCTTGGTCGATGAGGTTGAAGCGGCGGGTGATGCTTGGGAAAATGCGGAAGCAATGCGCAATTTTGGAGAAGCGCAAGCGATCGAGGCGGACACGACAAAAACCGCGTATGACACGCTGAAGGCTGACCTGTTCGAAAAAGAAAGCTCGCTTCAATTGCTTGTCGCGAACCTCAACAAAGATGTTCAGACCTACAATCAGCGCTGCGTTACAGACTAGTCCGTCAGTTCGACGATCACAGGCACGTGGTCTGACGGTTTTTCCAAGCCGCGCGCTTTGCGATAGATCTCGACACTTTCCAATCGGTCAGCCGCTTGCGGGCTGAGCAAATGGTGGTCGATGCGGATGCCATGATCCTTTGGGAAAGCGCCGCCTTGATAATCCCAAAACGTGTATTGGTGACCGCGATTATCGGCCACTTCAAAGGCTTCGGTCAGCCCGAGATGTTTGAGGCGCCGGAAGGCCGCTCGGCTGTTCGGAAGCGCCAGAGCGTCGTCTGACCAAACCGTCTCGTCCCAACAATCCTCGGCGCGTGGAATGATATTATAGTCTCCGCACAGGACCAGAGCTTCTTCAGCCTGCATCAGGTTGGCCGCATGAGTTTTGAGATGCCCCATCCAGTCGAGCTTATAATCATATTTGGGGCCAGGCGCGGGATTGCCGTTTGGCAAATACAAGCCGCCGACGCGGACGGGATTGTCGTTGAGAATGAGCGCCTCAATATAGCGCGCTTGTTCATCCTCTTCATTGCCGGGCAGGCCTTTGACCACGTCCTCCATTGGAAAGCGCGAGAGCATCGCAACGCCATTATAGCTCTTCTGGCCATGTGCCTCGACATTATAGCCGAGCTCTTCGATTTCCATGTAGGGGAAAGCGTCTGTCTCGCATTTGATCTCTTGCAAGCAGACGACATCGCAATCGATGGCTTTCAGCACCTCGATCACAGTGGGCAGGCGGGCTTTGACGGAGTTTACGTTCCAGGTCGCGATTTTCATGGCGCCTGTTTAGCGCGCTTTGCGCGTTAGGCCAGCCTTGTAATTCTGCTTGACATGAAACCAAATAGTTTCTTAACAATGAAACTGAAAGGTTTCATGTTATGATTGAGCAACTGGTTTTTCGCGCGATTGCCGACCCCACGCGCCGGAGCATTATGAGTATGCTGGCAGAGGGCGAGCACTCCTTGGGCGCGATTGCATCGAACTATGAGATGACGCGGCCCGCAGTATCCAAGCATTTGAAGATCTTAGAGCAGGGTGGGTTGATCCGCGTGCGCGCACAGGGGCGCGAGCGGCTGCACACATTGCAGCCAGAGGCGCTCAAAACTGTTTCCGACTGGCTGAGCTTCTTCAGCCAATTCTGGGACGAGAAACTCGAAAATTTAAAACAAGCTGTGGAGGCGGATGATGAGTGATCCAGCTATGATCAAGACGATCTATTTGAAAGCGACGCGTGAGAAAGTGTGGCGGCACTTAACAGAGAAAGACCTGCTCGCGCGCTGGTTCCATGAAACCGACCGTGATCTGACGGCAAACGTCTCATTCCAGTATTTGAGCTTTGATCTCGATAAGGAAGATCGCAAATTAATGTGGGGCGATGTCGTGGAGAGCGATCCGCCGAAAAAATTGGTCCACACATTTACGCATCAATGGCTGAAGGGCGCTGTCACGACGGTGACCTGGGACCTGGTGGAAGTCGATGGCGGCACGCAATTGACGATGACGCATGAAGGTATCCCGAGCCTTGAGCAACTCTCTGATCATGACAAAGGCTGGGACGAGCATCTCCTGCGCATTCGGATGATGCTTACTTAGGCAAAAATCGGAAGCGACGCTGGTGGCCGTAATTCCAGATCCGGCTGTCTTCACGCGTGCCGAGGCCGATATTATGGATGGCTTTCCAGCGGCCTTGGCGATCCTTCTGGCTCGACAGGATCCCGATGTGCGGAAGCGTGTCATTGACCCGACACGAGATTAGGTCGCCGGGCTGCCAGTCTGAGGCGGGCAGTTCATGCCCATGACGCTCAAGCCAGGTCTCGACATTCGGAACCCGCCGGTGATCAATATTGCGATCGGTTCGGGTGAGGCCCCAGCGGCGGGGATAGGCGCCAAAGTGCGCCGCCATGTCATTGTGGATCTGTTCTTGGAAATCGAATTCGAATGCCTCGCGATAGGCGCGGATGATCACATCAATGCAGACCCCGCGGTCACGAGGCACATCGCCGCCTGGATAGTCGAGCGCGACATAAGCCGGGTCATAACGCGTCGTGACGCCGATTTGCGATCGCGCATGTACGATCAGTTTGGCGGCTTTGGTTTCGTTGACCCCGGCAATGCTGGGCAGCAAAGGCAGCGCGAAGAAGCTCTGAAAACAGGTGCGGCGGGTAATCTCCATGCGCTCAATCTGCTGCCGTACTGTGGCGTGAATTGGGTCGAAGCGGGGCGATGTCTCAGCATTTATTGTGTGGCCATTGGAAGAAACGAGCGAGACTTAGTCGCCTGAAATCTTTCGCGCGGAACGCTGAGACGCAAATGCGTCAGACCTTGGTGCTTTTTCTGAGCGATAAGCGCTGAGCGATCAGGTTAGCGCGCTTGAAGAGCTGCCTGGTGCGTCTTCTTCGGGTCATAAGCGGACGCGCGATACGGTGGTGCTGTCTTCCTGCGATGAGGCGCGGTCTTGTTGTGCGAGCTTAGTCGCCTGGCGCACACGGCCCCAATTTTCTAGCAGCTTCGACTTTGTCTTCCGCGGACGGTCCAATATGGATGAGCGCGTAATATGCGGCGTCTGCAATTTCCAGCTCGGCGTCATAATCGGATATTTCGAGCTTCGCCGCCCAATAGTCGACGGCGCCATGCACAAATTCTGCCGTCAATGGAGGAAATAGCCGATACATCTCTTGTTCGGAAACAGCTTCAGAATACCCTTCCCAATGGGCTTTGCAGAACAGAATTTCGCGTTGACTCAAAATGCCCGTTTTCTGAGCTTTGCCAATCGCATAGGCATCCGCCTGGGCGCCAGGAATTTCATCCCACTCAATTTCTGCTGTTGCCCATGGTGCGCACGCGACCCCCATGATTGCTGATAACAAAAGGTGTTTCACAAATATCCCCCGGTCTCGTGAAGCGTTCGATTAATGCTTACGGTAGATCGGATTGCCGCCTGCGCGCAAGACTTCGCAACCCGAAACACATAGTCCGCGGCAGGCAATGTCGATCACTCGCCCTTTTCAGCCTCGAAAATAATGTGTGACACAACGAACAAAATTCCAACCGTGGCAAAAATTATGAACGTTGCCGTCCACTTGCCAGTTTCATTTACAAGTGACTGAGCGACGTCCCCAGCGGGTTGAAAGATGCCCATATCGCTTAAAGCTTCAGGGTGATTATGGATCATATTAACGACGATCAGACACAAAATCGCGAAACCCCAAAACGCAACAGTGAGCGCTATCTGCTTTATGTTCATAATCATCCCCTTCGTCTATGTTAGACGTAAGCACACATCCCAGGATTGCAGGATGGCTGTGGTGCGACCCCGATGTGCGCTCTGATACAGAAAGCAATCATACGCGCAGCGTTTTAAGATGAGCCCTGCCGCCACCTTCGCGAAGCCCCTAAAAGCCTCGCAGCTCTGCAAACTCGTCTAAGCCAGCGCGATCCGTGTAGAGCGAATTCACAGGATCCGCTTTGTCAGGGTGCCCGACGGCGATGCCGCACCAGACCATTTCGTGTTCGCCAAGGCCGAGATGGGCTTTCAGGCTTGGGCGGAGGATGCCCCAGCATTCTTGCATACAGGTGCCCCAGCCGCGTTCTTCGGCCAATAAACAAAGCGTTTGCATGAACATGCCGGTATGCCCCCATTGGCCATGGCCAACGCGTTCGTCCATGACGATGAACAGGGCGAGCGGCGCGTTGAAGAATTGATAGTTCCGCGCAAACCACATCATCCGCCCCATTTTGTCTTCGCGGGGAATGCCGATTTTTCCGTACATGTCTTCGCCGACGGCGCGGCGTCGTGCGTTTTGGGCGTCAGAGATGTATTCAGGATAAATTGGGTAATCGGTCGGCTCACCGCACGGGTTTTCCGCCAGCTTCGCTGCAGCCAGATCCACGACTTCCTGCTTGGCGTCGCCCGTTAAAGCGATGACGCGCCAGGGTTGTAGATTACCACCAGACGGCGAGCGTTGGGCGTCGGTCAGCCATTGTTTGACGTCGGCTTCGGGCAAGGGTGTGTCGAGAAAAGCTCGCGTTGAAATCCGTTGCTTAATCGCGGTGCTGACATCCATGAGGCGCTCCCTGAAGACTGTTTCACTTAAGACCTAGTGGCCAAATTCAGACGCGCCAGGGGTGTCGCCACGGGAACTCGGCTGGTGGGTGCGCGCTTTATGGTTGTTCAAACAAAGCCAGCGCCGCGGTCGTCATACTGGTCACCCCGGTTTCGATCGTGGCTTCATAATCGGGGGCGAAGAATGGTGAGTGCAGCGACGGCAAAGCGAGGGCACCATCTTGCGCTGCGGCCCAGCGATCTGGCTCGACGGCACCTACCCAATAGAGCAAACCAGGTACTTTCGCGTCGGTCCGCCCATATTGGCTAAAGTCTTCGCCGCCCATCACGGGGGGGACTTGTTTGACATTGTCGCTGCCAATCTGGTCGGCGATCGCGGCTGAGACGTTCGCTGACAGATCAGGATCATTATAGATCGAAGGCGTGTAGTCGGGCTCGTTGAAGATCTCAGGTTCCGGCGCGCCAAAGGCCATGGCTTGGGCTTTCGCGATCCGTTCAATCCCTTCCAAAAGGATGGTTCGTGTTTCCTCATCATAAGAACGCACGGTGAGGAGCAGTTTGGCTTCGTCAGAGATGATATTGTGCTTTGCGCCCGCCTGGAACGATCCGACTGTGACGACGGCCGGGGTCTGCGGGCTCACGTTCCGCGACACCAGGGTTTGCACGGCGGTAACAATGGCTGCCCCGATTACGACCGGGTCCTTGGTTGTGTGCGGATAGGCGCCATGGCCGCCGACGCCTTTGACCGTGATATCGACACTGTCGACATTCGCCATCGCATAGCCTGGGGCATAGCCGATTGTGCCGGATGGCAGGCTGGCAGAGACATGTAGCGCAAGATTGTAGTCAGGCAGGGGGAAGCGCTCGAACAGACCGTCCGCAATCATCGCTTTAGCGCCATTGCCGAGCTCTTCAGCTGGTTGCGCGATCATGATCAATGTGCCTGACCAGTCATCTTTCGCCGCGATCAGATTGCGCGCGGTGCCGACCCAGCTGGTCATGTGGATATCGTGCCCGCAGGCATGCATCACACCATTGGTCACCCCTGTCCAAGTTTCGTCGATTACGGTTGAGGCATGTGGCACGCCCGTGCGTTCGGTTAGCGGCAGGGCATCCATATCGGCGCGAATAAGCACGGTCGGGCCGTCGCCATTCTCGAACACGCCGACAACGCCATATCCGCCAACGCCGTCTCTCACCACGCCATTGTCACGCATGGACTTCTCGCGAGTCCAAGTGTCGCCCAGGCCTGTGGCAACCTCAAAGCCGAGGCTTTCTAATTCATTCGCCAATATCGCCGAGCTCTTGACCTCCTTGAACGAAAGTTCCGGATTGGTGTGGAGATAGGTGTAGAGATCGATCAGATTGGTGCCCGCCGTCGGCATATTGGCGGTGATTTCAATCGGGGCTCGGGTGAGTTCTGCGGTGCTCTCAACACGTCCAACAGCCGGATCGGATTCACCAGTTTCTGTGGAGCTTGGAGCCGTGCACGCGACGGTGAGTGTGGTTAGAGCTAGCGCGCTTATTACCGAATTCAGTTGAAACATAGGGCCTCGCTTATCACGAAATTAAGGTCATTCTGCCAAGGTGCCGAGAACCATGGGTTAAAGCAAGCCCAACAGCATCGTCTTTGGAATTAGAGGTCAGCATGACTTTTCGTCACCGCATCAAAGCTTCGTTTCTCGCGCTTGGCCTGATTGGCTTGGCCGCATGCGGAAGCGAGCCAATCGATCCTGCCGCGTTCGATGCTGAAGTCAGCCAGCTCGCCGAAAGCGGCGACCTCTATGGGCAAATGTTCGTCGTTCTGAAGGACCGCCGTCCAGAAATGTACGGTGATTTTCGGCGTCACGCCTTCCGCGAATATAGCCGCGGCCGAACCGCGCGCGAGGCTGGATATTTGGCGGGCCGCCATATGCGCAAACAGTTGAACAATGAATTGCTGCAACTGTCGCGCGTAGCGAGTGATGAAGACGTCAAAGAGATGATCTCAATCATGATCGCAACGTTCGAACATATCGAGCAAGAGAATGCGAAAGATTGCGAGCGTTTGGCCAATGGCGAAGAGCTCGAACATGTCAAAGATTTTCCGAACGATTTGCGTAAGCGCGAAACCAAGCTGATCGTGGAACTGTTGGGGGCGCCTCAAACCGTGGCAAACCGGCGCGCCGCGTCCCGTAATGAAATCACCAATTGGATGATGAACGTCGCGACGCTCGAACCTTCTGTGGATCAGATGATGTCACATCTGGCCAATGCCGATAAGCGCTCAAAGAAACGCTCTAAAGGCGTGCCGCAAGAGATCTGCCAGGGCATGGTCACGATGTATAAGCGTCTGAGCTATAAACCGTCTGAAGATCGTGGAACGCTGTTCCGGGGTATGGCGCTTATGGCGCTTCAGCAGCAGCAATTGCGCCGCAATACAAGCGAAGACGAAACCGCTTAGTCGCTCAGGCTTTGTTTTAAAATTTCAGTTCCTCTTCGTCGGGCAGGCTGCTAAGCTCGTGCGCACAGACGGAGGGACACTGCATGTCCGAGACACCGACGCCAGCAGCTCAACCTGCAGCCGCACCAGCCGCGCCCCCAACGCCGGAACAAAGCAGCGTGCAAGACGCGCTCAACCAGCTTTCTGAACTGAAAGTCTATACCCATTCTCCCATTCTCTATTGGTGGCCGATTTGGGGACTGGGTTTGATTTTTGGATTGCTCTCTATGTTTGTCTCTGGCGAAGGAACTGAGGCGGCGGCGCGCGTTCAAGGGCAGGCATTTGTCTTCGTTTTAGTGTTTGTGATCTTCTCAACCACGGTCAAACTTCGCGGCGCGAATTCCGTGATATTGGGGCTGATCTTAGCGATTGGCGGGATCTTGCTGGCCATGGCCAATCTTTCCGGTCCAATCGCCGCCTTTATTGGCGGTCTCGATATTCGGATGAGCCCGGCCTTCTACTGGTTCGTCGGAATTACCGTTTTTCTGATGTGGGCGATCATGATCTTCGGATTCGACAAAGTGAAATTCTATGAGATTGCCCCCGGACAAGTTCGCGAACGGGTCTTTTGGGGCAGCGGCGATCGAGCCGAAAGCGGAGCGAATGCCCGCTGCCGGTATTTGAAAGATGATTTCCTGCGTCACAGAATGCTTGGCCTGGTCGTAACGGGCGACATAGAGATCACGCTGGCAGATGGTGAAGTTTGGTATCTCCACAATGTCTTGTTCGCCAAGCAGAAGGCCAATCGCATCAATGAATTGATCGTCACGCGACCAGTCGACTAGCCTACGACGCAACCCGTGCCTGGCCAAATTATTCGTTGAAATCGTTCAAATGTACGATTGATTGACCGCTAAATATTCTCAAGTTTTGGTGGTTTGGAACGTGGATGGGCAACGTGATGTTGCAAACTTCCATAAATTTACGCGCACCGCGCATTGACGGGTATCGACAGGGGACGCGATCCCAGCAATGCTATTGCGCGATCACGCGTCTTCGCGGACGAGTGAGCAGATTAACCTGGCGTAATCTTCTGATTGTGGGCGATCCTTGAGGGGCGAACTTAGAATAGTATTCGTGCATTTGTACGGCACACTCATTTTAATCTGAACGCGCAAAACCATCTGTCAGGATTGATCTAAAAAACAGACTGTCGCTCTCCATCAATGACACAGCGCGAGCGCTGGAGCTGTCTCAGCGCGCAGCATTTTGCTGGTCGTGCCGCCGAACAGCATTTGCCCGATCCGTGTGTGACCGTAAGCGCCCATGACCGCCAGTGAGACATTGTGAGCATCGCAAGCATCTAACAGCGCGTCCGACACTGGCCCTTCAAGGCTCACGCGCTCGACGTTTAGTCGCTGCTCATGCAATAGCTCTGTTAAGCGTTCGGCTGATCCTTCGCATGCATTCGCCCATTGATGGCGGACCTTCTCTGCATTCTCCGCGACGATCACGGTTTTGAAACTGGAAATGAGCGGCATGTGCATACGGACCGCGCGGGCGGAAAGAGGGCTTCCATCCCAAGCGATGAGGCATGTGTCGCTGTCTTTTGTCTGGCTTGGTGCCAAGACCAAAGGCAGCCGGGTTTCCATCAAGACGTGTTCAAAAACAGGGTTGAGGGAATGGCTGGATTGCGTTGCCTCTTTTGGGACCACAAATACATCCGCAAGCGCAGCATGGGCCGCGCCGTGTAGCGCCACCGAACCGACTTGCTTTTCAAAACTTGCTTGCAGCCAAGCGCCATGCGCGTTGGTTTGTTTCTTAAACGCCGCACTCAAATCCTGAACCAGTACCTTTTGCGCTTCCACCATCGACGCGATGGCTGTTGAGCCGAGGACCACGGTCTCCGCGCCGGTGATATCGACAGCGGCATTGGAAGGGTCTGGCAGGGCGCAAAAACCATCCAGTTTTGTGCCCAATTTTTTGGCGAATTGAATGGCAGTTTCGATGGCGGGGTGGATGGTTGCGGCATGGCCACCAAGCGCGACGGTAACGGACATGAATAGCCTCCTATGCTTTGTTCTAATTCAAATTTAGGAAGCCGTGCTTTGCCGCTGTATCAGGGACATTCCTGAGTGTCATTGGCGGCTGGATATGATCTATTCTGAAAGATTTGATCCGTATTAAAGCGGCGTGTCATCGTCGATCAGAATACGGTGCGCGGCGCCATCTAAATCATCATATTGATCGGTGGCCACCGACCACAAAAACGCACCTAGTCCGAGCAGGCCAAGCCCCAAAGCGACAGGGATCAAATAGACGATGATATGCATGCGCGGCTCCGATTAATTCGCAGGGCGTTGAGGGTGACGATCAGAGAGGAGGCTGACATGGCGATAGCCGCGATCAGCGGCGTGACGTGACCCGTCACAGCGATCGGCACCGCGATGCAATTGTAAAGCGCCGCAAGCGCGAAGTTCTGGAGCATCACCGTTTTGGTTTTCTTGGACACGCTGAGCACGGTTTTCAGCGCGCTTAAACCGCCGGAATAGACCGCGTCTGAAGCTGATTGCGAGATATCCATGGCTCCGCCTGGGGCGAGCGAGGCGTGCGCGAGCGCCAGCGCGCCGGCATCATTCAATCCGTCCCCGACCATGAGCACCTTTTTGCCAGACGCGCTGAGCGCCTTCAGACGTTCGGCTTTCCCGGTCGGGGAAACTTCCGCTCGCCAAGTGTCGATGGCGAGGCTTGCGGCAATTCTTTCAACCGCTTCTTCGCGGTCTCCGGAGAGAATTTCCACGCCCAATCCAGCTTGTCTAAAAGCGTCAAGCGTGGCTTTGGCGTCTGTTTGCAATTGGTCTTCAAAGCGAAACAATATCGGCGGCGCATCTGGGGCGGCAAACCAAAGCGAAGGGCCGTCTGACGCGTCGTTCTTTGCCGCGCCGACCCACTCGGCTGATCCGAGCCGATAGCGCTGGTCATCAATAACGCCCTCGACTCCAAGACCTGGATATTCTTTGACCTCATTGGCGATGGCGCCGGGGCCCACACTGGCAACGATCGCTCGAGAGAGCGGGTGCCGGCTGGCGCGGGCCAATTGAGCGGCGAGGACCAGCTCGCCGCCATGGTCTGAGACCAGACGCGGCGTGCCGAGCGTCAGCGTACCGGTCTTATCCAGCACGACATAGTCGACCTCCGCGAACCGCTCGAGCGCATCTCCAGAGCGTAGAAAGATCCCGCGTTTAAACAAATGCCCAGACGCGACGACTTGAGCCACCGGCGCCGCCAAAGCAAGCGCGCAGGGGCAGGTGATGATGAGCGTCGAGACCGCGATCAGAACGGCGTGATGGACGCTCGCGCCAAGCAGGATCCAAGCAAGAAACGCCAGCGCCGCGGTGGTGTGGACGAAGGGCACATAAAGGCTGACCGCTTTGTCTGCGATTTGCCGATAGCGCGCGCGTTTTTGCTCGCCCGCTTCCAGCATGTCCGCGATTTGCGACAGTAGCGAGTCAGACGCAGGGCCAAGCGCCTCACCCGTGAGCGGCTGATCGAGATTGAGGCTACCGGCATAGAGCGTTTCGCCTTGCCCAATCAGGCGGGGCAGGCTCTCACCGCTGACCAGGCTCTCATCAATGCCGCTCTGGCCGCTTGTGATCTTGAGATCAATCACCGCCCGTTCGCCAGCTGCGAGCAAAACCATATCGCCCTTTTCAACTTGGTCGGCGCGGACCGCTTCAACTTGACCGTTGTGATCGAGGCGGTTGAGAGAGCGATTTTGCAAAGCCGCCAATTCATGTGCCGCAGCTTGTGTCTGCCGGCGGAGCCTCGCGTCAAGGAAGCGCCCGATTAACAAAAAGCACAGGAGCATGACGCTGGCATCAAAATAGGCGTGGGTGCCGCCAGTCATGGTCTCCCAAACGCTCACCCCAAATGCTAAGGTCAGCGCCAAAGAGATAGGGACATCCATGTTGGCATGCCCATGCCGAAGCGCGGCGTAGGCGGACTGAAAAAAGTGCCGCCCGCTAAACAGAAGGACCGGCAACGCGATAAGGCCAGAAATACCGTGCAAGGCCGTGCGCGTCTGCTCGCCCATCTCGCCATGCCCGCCCCAAACCGAGACAGATAGGAGCATGATATTGGCGAGCGCAAAGGCGGCAACGCCCATCGAGATTAAGAGGCTGCGCTCTTCAGATTTTGCCGCTTTCGCAGATTGGTCTTCTGAAAATGCAGAGACGCCATAACCGAGCGCCGAGACGGTATCAGCGATCTCACCGGCGGACGTATGGCCCGTCCAGTCGACGACGAGCTTGCCGTTTGATAGGTTCATGCGCGCCTGCTGCACGCCAGCAATCGTGCCAACTTCGCGTTCGATCTTTGATAGGCAGCCGCCACATTTTGCGCCGCGGACAGACAGCGTGAGCGTCTTAAGTCCTTTTTTCTCGCGCACAAAAGCCGACAAATCCCCGGCCAGCGATGTCGAGGGGGGCGCGAGCCCAGACGGGCACCCGGAGGAGGCGGTTTCAGCAACCGAGCTCATGGCATTAACAGCGTTTTCTCAACCCGGAACAAAACGTCTTCACCGCCGGCATCGAGAACGCTAACACGAAGCAACCACTGACCGGCGGCCATTGGTCCCGTCTCGACGGCGTATTCGCCGCTTATTTTAGGCTGAAACGTCAGGACTTGATCATCTTGATGCGTGGCTAGGCGTCGCAACTCTCCAATCACGAGCTGGTTCGACAATGGCTGATCATCAGCATCGTGGAGCCGAACAATCAGCTGACCGTCCCTAACGCCTGCCTCCGCTCGCCAACCGAGGTCTGCCTGGGCGGCGCGCTCGGCGAGTGTGTCATTGTAGGTTAGGCCTTGGACATACGATTTCTTGATGTCTTCGCCGGGGAAGCTGGTGATTGCGTGGAATAGAAAGACCCCATTCACGGCAAACATGACGCCGAAGAAGCCGAGCATGATCAGCAAAACGTGCCAGCCCTTGAGCTCTTTTCCAGGGCGTTCAATCTCGAGATTGGTATCGGCTTGGATCATCAGTTTGGTCCTCTAAAGGATGCACGATTGGTGTCTGTTTCACCGGTTTCGATGTCGCGGACGGAGATCGTAATTTGGCGTTGCGGCGTGCCAGGCGGCGCACTGATGAGGATGCGATAACGATCGACGCCGAACGCTTCGACAGGCAGCTCAATCGGCGCGTCGCCCTCATGATCAAACCCAATGACTGAGAAGGCCAAACCATCAATTCCGCTGATTGTGACTTCCATCACCCTCGGCTCCGAGAGCTTGTTGACCAGCTTCAACGTATAGCCGTTCTGCACGTCACCATTGGACAATTGCACGAAAGGCGGTGAGCGGTCTTTCAGCACATTCGCTTCAATCGTGGCTTTGGTCGCAAGGCCCCAAACCATCAAGATCCCGATCCCGGAGATGAGGAGCGCGTAGAGCACCGTCCGGGTGCGTAGGACACGATATTTTGGAGGTGTTTGATGATTGGCGCGTGCCGCCACCGCCACATCAGTGTCATAGGCGATTAGTCCCGTCGGGCGCCCAATCTTGGTCATCATCTGATCGCACGCATCGATGCAAAGCGCGCAATGAATGCACTCAAGCTGCGGCCCGTTGCGAATA
This sequence comes from Hyphomonas sp. ske169, assembly GCF_056850855.1. Lineage (NCBI taxonomy): Bacteria > Pseudomonadati > Pseudomonadota > Alphaproteobacteria > Hyphomonadales > Hyphomonadaceae > Hyphomonas > Hyphomonas sp. ske169. Next base: position 3,081,749 of record NZ_CP096146.1, read on the forward strand.
TCGATCCCGACCGGGCAAACTTGCACGCATTGATCGCAATCAATGCAATCGCCGCGTTCGTCCCAGCTTTCAGATTTACGCTTCGGTCCGCGCGGTTCGCCGCGATCATAGCGATAGGTGACGTTCAGGGCATGCTCGTCAGTCAGCGCGCCCTGGATCCGTGGCCAGGGACACATATAGGTGCAGACTTGTTCACGCATCCACCCCGCCAAAAAGTAAGTGGTCATGGTGAGGATCGCCGCGAACCAATAGGCCGAGAGCGGCGCTTCGCCTGTGAACCAACCGCGCGCGACAGTTGGCGCATCATGCCAGTAGAGAATGAACGCGCCGCCGGTCCAAAACGCGATAACGAGCCAAATCGTGTGTTTGCCAAGTTTGCGCCAGGCTTTGTTGAAACTCCAAGGCGCATGATCGAGTCGCATGCGGGCCGCCCGGTCGCCCTCAAAGGCGCGTTCGACCCAAATATAAAGATCGGTCCACACCGTTTGAGGGCAGGTATAGCCGCACCAGACCCGCCCAAGTAGGGAGGTCACCAGGAACAGGGCCAGTGAGGCTAAGATTAACAATCCGGCTAGGAAATGGATGTCCTGCGGCCAAATCTCGATGAAGAAGAAATAGAACTTCTCGCTTTCAAAATCCGCCAGAACCGCTTGGTTTGGGATGCCTTCGCCACGGTCCCAGCGCAGCCAGGGCAGGAGGTAGTACACGCCCAAAGTGACCGCCATCACCACCCATTTTACAAGTCGAAACTTGCCATGCGCCAGCTTTGGATAGATTTGCTGGCGCTTGGCATAGAGGTCTTGCGGTGGTGGCGGGGTTGGTCCGCCTTGGCCCGCAGAGGGGTGCATATTGAGCGTCGTCTGTCCCATGGCGCGTCGGCCTATTCGCCCCCGCCCAATGTGTGGACATAGACCGCCAGCGCTTTGATCGAGGCATCGTCTAACCGGTCCTGCCAAGCAGGCATATGCGAGTTCCGAGCGTTATAGATCGTATTATAGATCGCAGCTTCAGTGCTCCCAAACAGCCATTCTTGATCAGTCAGATTGGGGGCGCCTTGGAGGCGGTCGCCAGTCGCATCCGCGCCGTGGCAGCTCGCGCATTGCTGCTGATAAAGCTCCGCGACACTGTCGGCGAGCCCGGCGTCAAAGTCTTGGCCAGACACGCGCAATACATAATGGGTCAGGCCATCAATCTGCTCACTTGAGAGCAAGCCGTCTCGTCCAAAAGACGGCATCAAAGAGAAGCGCGTGGCATCATCGTCTTCATGCCGAATGCCGTGGCGCAACGTGTATTCGATCCCATCGAGCGTACCGTCCCACAGCCAAACATCATCGGCTAGGATCGGATAGCCAACCGCGCCGCGTCCACCAGCGCCATGACACGTCGCGCAATTGTCTCCGAACAGGCTTTCACCCATCGCAAGGGCGAATTGCTGTAGCTCGCGATCTGTTTCTATCTCTTCCAGCGAAGCTTCCAGCAAAGTGGCGGATTGTTCCACGCGCGCGGTTTTCAAATCCGCAACGGCTTCAGCGACCAGATCGCGGTCGGAGTGATTGCGCAGCCCGGCTGTGTTTGTGCCGAGGCCAGGCAAAGCCGGAATCGCGGGCATGAAAATCATATAGATCACAGCCCAAACAATTGTGCCGTACCAAACGAACAGCCACCAACGGGGCAGGGGATTGTTCAGCTCCTTGATGCCATCCCAGCTATGACCGGTGGTCTCGACGCCGCTATGATCGTCAATGTCTTTGATTTCATTGGCCATTGTGCGGGCCTCCATCTTCGAGCGGCATCCGTGCCGCAGCATCGAAAGTTTCTTGATTGCGGGGCCAGAGCGCATAGGTGAGCGCGCTCAAGAACATCAGCACGAAATAGATGAGGCCGCCGGTTTGCGCGAAGCTTGCGAGGTGTTCGTACATCGCTGTGTCCCCCTATCGCCGATTGCTGAGGTCATCAGCTTGGTAGGTTGAGAAGTCGACCAGCGTGCCGGTCATCTGGAGGTAAGCGACCAGCGCGTCCATCTCTGTGATTTCGTCTGGATTGCCATCCCAATCGCGGGCTTCGACTGTGCCTTCGCGACCGGCTTCAGCTTCATAGAGCCCCATCAGGCTGTCATAATAATCGAAGCCCTTATCATTCGGGTCGGCCTGCGCGAGGATATGGCCTTTGGCATTCTCGATCATCTCATCAGAGTAAGGAACCCCGACCAGGCGCTCAGTCCGCAAGCGGTCTTCAATGCCGTCATATTTCAGCTTCTTATCCATCAAGAAGGCGTATGGCGGCATGATGCTTTCTGGCACCAGAGCGCGCGGATCAACCAAATGGTCCACCTGCCATTCTGCAGAATATTTGCCGCCGACACGCGCGAGATCTGGACCGGTCCGCTTTGAGCCCCATTGGAACGGGTGATCATACATGCTCTCGGCCGCCAGTGAGTAGTGGCCATAGCGCTCTACTTCATCGCGCAGCGGACGCACCATCTGGCTGTGGCAGACATAGCACCCTTCGCGGATGTAAATGTCGCGGCCTTTTAGTTCGAGCGGTGTGTACGGGCGCATGCCGTCCACTTTCTCGATCGTGTTGTCCATATACATAAGCGGCGCCATTTGGATGATCCCGCCAATCGACACCACGACCAGAATGCCGATGGTGAGGAGCAAAGAGTGACGTTCTACGACGCCGTGATTGTTCATCAGTCCCATTGTGCTGATCCCTATTCGGCTGGGGCCAACGCAGCGCGCGGCTCAGGTTTTGCGTAAGTGTCAGTGGCGGTCGGCTCGAGGGCTTCTGCCTCGCCGTGGCCGAGCGCTGTGCGGATCAAATTATCGGCCATGATCGCGGCGCCGCTGAAGTATAAGAGGCCGCCCACCATCCGGATGATATAGCTGATATGCTTGGCCTCGACGGTCTCGACGAAGCTATATTCGAGGAAGCCATACTCATTATAAGCGCGCCACATTAGGCCTTCCATGATCCCGGCGAACCACATGGAAATCATGTAGAAAATGATGCCGATCGTGGAGATCCAGAAGTGCCACTCGACGAGTGATTTCGAGAACAGGCCTTTTTTCTTATAGAGCCAAGGCACGAGGCAATAGAGCGCCCCGAAGCTGATATAGCCGACCCAACCGAGCGCACCAGAATGCACGTGGCCAATGCCCCATTCGGTATAGTGGCTGAGCGAATTGACCGCGCGCACAGACATGAGCGGGCCTTCAAAGGTCGCCATGCCATAAAAGGCGAGCGAGACGACCATCATCCGAACGACCGGGTCAGTGCGGAGCTTATCCCAAGCGCCAGACAGGGTCATGACACCATTGATCATGCCGCCCCAGCTCGGCATCCACAGCATGATCGAGAAGGTCATGCCGAGAGTCTGCGCCCATTGCGGCAGCGCTGTGTAATGCAAATGGTGCGGCCCGGCCCAGATATAGATGAAGATCAGTGACCAGAAGTGCACGATGGAGAGGCGGTAAGAGTAAACCGGCCGGTTCACGCGCTTCGGTATGAAATAGTACATGATCGCCAGGAAGCCCGTGGTCAGGAAGAATCCGACCGCATTATGGCCATACCACCACTGCGTCATCGCATCCTGCACCCCGGCAAAAACTTGCACCGATTTAGAGCCCGTCAGGCTAACCGGAATGGAGAGATTGTTGACGATGTGCAGCATCGCAATTGTCACAATGAAAGACAGATAGAACCAGTTGGCGACATAGATATGCGGCTCTTTGCGCTTCCACAGCGTGCCCAGAAAGACGAGCAAATAGACGACCCAAACCAAGGTCAGCCACAGATCGACATACCATTCTGGCTCAGCATATTCTTTTGATTGAGTGATCCCGAGCAAATAGCCGGTCGCGGCCAGCACGATGAAAATCTGATAGCCCCAGAACACGAACCACGGCCACATGCCACCAGCGATCCGGGTCCGGCAGGTGCGCTGTACCACATAGAAACTTGTGGCAAGGAGAACGTTACCGCCAAACGCAAAAATCACCGCGCTGGTGTGCAGCGGTCTTAGGCGTCCGAAATTGGTCCAGCCAAGTTCGGGGAAATAGAATAAGTTCGGCCACGTCAGCTGCAGCGCGATGACCACGCCGACCAAAAGTCCCGCCAAGCCCCAAAACATCGCGGCGGCGGTCCCGAATTTGACCAATGTGTCTTCATATTCGCTTTCATCAAATGGGTCGCGATCAACCAACCCACCTGCCCAGAGCGCGGTGCCGATCAGAAAGGCGCCAGCCAACGCCAAAAAGGTCAGCGCTTGAATTTCCATACCCGTGTCTTGTGCGAAGCTCGCCATTAGCAGCGCCAATAGGAGGAAGACGCCAACCAGCGCCCCCACAGCGAGTATGCTTGTATTGTTTCCGCGTCTGACGGACCCGACCAATTGCGTCATCGTCGCTCTGCCCTTCCATTGTCCCCGACCGGGGCGGTTTCAGTCAGAGCGATGGATATCCGTGGCCGCGATGTGTCTGAATAAGGGATTTCCCCTATGTGCGCCGCCGCCGCACTTTGTAGAAAGACACCATTCTCAACGCATTGGAGCGCGCGATGTCGATTCCTGTTCAAGCTATTTTTGGTCTTTTGATGATGGGTGTTGGAGGCCTGAAAACTTGGCTGCATCTGGGCACGCTGCCGCCGGTATTGTCTCTACAGACCTGCACCGGGAAAACCCTCAATATCGGGCTCGCACAAGCGAACGGATTTGAACAAATTCATTGCTGGGGATGTTACCTATTTTTGCTCGGCTTAGCGCTGACCGCCTTCGCTTTTTTCCAGATCATGAAAGAGCGTCGCTCTGTCGCTTGTCACATGGATTGAACCATGCGTGACGCCCATTACAAAGGGTGGCTGATGGAAGATAATCAGCATCCCGTCTTGAATGACGCCACCGGGCAAATAGCCGACCGACGCTCGCTTGAGCCATTGATGCGGAGTGTCTTGGCGTCGGTGCCGGACGCGATGATCGTGATCAATCAACAAGGTCAAATGTTGGCCTTCAGCGCGGCAGCGGAAAGGCTGTTCGGCTATACGGCCAGTGAGGTCGCGGGAAAAAATGTCTCGATGCTGATGACGGGCGCGAACGAGACTCATCATGATCGGTATATCAAAAATTACCTCTCGACGGGTGAGAAACAGATCATTGGCATAGGCCGAATTGTCGAAGCCAAACTTGCCGACGGGTCTTCGATTCCTGTTGAGCTGAAAATCGGTGAGGCTGAGATAGACGGACAACGGCTGTTTACCGGCTATATACGAGACATGTCGGAGCAGCAGGCCAATGCGTTGCGGGTGACGCAAATGCAAGTCGAGCTTGCAAACTTTTCCCGGCTCAGCGCGGTTGGAACGATGGCCTCAGCCATGGCGCATGAGCTTAATCAGCCGCTCACGGCTGTGGCCAATTATCTGGAGGCTGCGCGCGATTTGCTCGATGATGCGGATGCCGACACGCTCGCCTTTATTCAAGAAGCGCTCGATGCGGCGGCAACCCAATCGATCCGCGCCGGACAGATCGTTAGACGCTTGCGAGACTATGTTTCGCGCGGTGAGTTAGATATGCGACCCGTCAATCTTCGCGACGTTGTCGAAGACGCAACCTCGCTTGCCAAAGTCGGATTCGAAGGTCAGCTCGCGCGGGTCATCGCTAAAATTCCAGAGGATTTTCCGCCTGTCCTGGCGGACCGTTTGCAGCTTCGACAAGTGATTGTGAACTTGATCCGAAACGCCATCGAAGCGCTGTCTGAAACCGCCAACCCGCAAGTCTTTGTTGGAGCGCACGTCGAAGATGAGCTCGCGCAGATCACGATCGAAGACAATGGCCCGGGCATTCCGGGCGCCGACGAGTCCTCACCCTTTGATGCGTTCAACAGCACCAAACCTGGCGGCATGGGGCTTGGACTTTCGATTTGCCAAACCATTATGGATGCGCACGGCTCGGTCATCGAGTATGCGCCGTCCGACAAAGGCGGAGCGGCGTTCAAATTCTCGCTTCGCCTAGATCAAGGAGCTTCCGGAGATGACTGACCGTACTGTATTCCTGGTCGACGATGATGAAGCCATTCGCCATTCCGCGAGCTTCATGCTCCGTCATGCTGGGTTCAAAGTGAAAACTTTTCCTGATGGGATGAGCTTCCTCGATAGCGTCTCGGAAGATCATGAAGGGTGTATTCTGCTAGACGTCCGGATGCCAGGTATGGACGGCTTGGCGGTCCAAGGCGCGCTTAACCATCGAGGGATCAACATGCCCGTCATCATTCTGACAGGCCATGGCGACGTGCCGGTCGCCGTGGAGGCCATGAAAGGCGGTGCGGTCGAGTTTCTGGAAAAGCCATATGAGAAACAAGCCTTGGTAGGCGCCATCGATAGCGCCTTCAATCTGCTCGATAATCAAACCGCGGACGACAAGCGGAGTCGTGAGGCGAAGGCGCGGCTGACCGAGCTGACGCCGCGCGAGCGACAAGTGTTAGAATGCCTGGTCGATGGCCTCACCAATAAAGGCATCGCGCAAGCCCTTTCGATCTCGCCCCGAACGGTTGAGATTCATCGCGCGCACATGATGGAAAAGCTTCAAGCCGATAGCCTCTCCAGCGCCCTCAGATTTGCGTTTTTGGCTGGCATTGGTGCCGATTGATGCTGGGAACACTACTTAGAGACGATATGGCGATAGGGCGATACGACCTAACATATGATTGATCCTCGCCCCACGCTTCAACAGAGTTCAAAGGCTTCCCCGTCTCGATTGGTTCTTGTGGAAGATGATGAGAACGTTCGCCGGTCGATGACCATGCTGTTACGGGCGCGCGGCTTTCACATCGACGCCTATCGCAATGGCACGGAATTCCTGCTGATGAATGGTCAGCATGGTGGAGACTGTTTGCTGATCGATTATAAAATGCCCCGCATTGACGGGCTCGAACTGATGCGCCGCACCCGGCAACTGAACGACCAAACGCCGGGGATTATGATCACCGGATACTACTCAGATTCCTTGAAAGAACGGGCCCTAAGCGCCGGCTTTCTAAGTGTCATTGAGAAACCGACAACACCGTCTCATCTAGACAGTGCGATCCGCGATTTATTGACGTGAGCTGATAGGCCTAGCGAGCGTTCGCCCGAGATGGACATCGGCCAGCATCGGCTTGAAATGGCGTTTTCCATTCAATCAATTCTAGATCGTCAAGGGTGGTGTCGGTTGGGGCGCCTTGCGAGGTCACCTCTAGCAATACCCTTATAGAGCGGGCCCGTGTTCTAGGGCTATCGAAGTCTAAGTCCAATTGGACCGGTTCATTCGGGGGGAGAACGGCCTCGCCGAGGAATATCTTTTGTCCGTTGTCCAATGCGTCTTGCAGGCCTTGTCCCGTCGCACGGACTTGCAGGTAGACTTTGATTTCCGCCTCGGCGGATGATTGAACCGCACCGCGAACCGTCATCGGATTTCCTGGCGTGAAGACCCGCTGGAACTTTCGCATGCCGGTTGTGATTGTCTCTCCAGCACCGAGCCTGATGCGCATGGAATAGCCGGAGAGGGCGCTCGACTGTGCTCCGATCGAAATCCGTTCATCCAGATCGAGCCAAGACCGATCTGGTGCGCCAAACAAATCATGAGCATCGAAGTCACCGCGCGCGAGCAAATCGTGCCCGGTCCGAGCCGTCTCGTTCTGGCAGTCGACTGCGACATCGAACTGTGGTGTTGGATGCTGCCAGACCCCGGCGGCCGACAAGATCATATGACCGCCAGAGCGCGCGAGGTGTGTGTTTCGTTTCGCCGATAGGTCGAACAATCGACGATTAATGGCATTCCGCATCGGCCCGACCGCTGGCGTCGGATGATAACCTTTAATATAGATCGGCACCGCTTCCGCATGGTGGAACTGATCGCCATCCATCCAGACATAGAGCAGGGCTGCGGATTGCGCTGAATAGAAATATTGATCGAACAGGAAATTGCCGAGCGACCAAGCGATGAGCTTCCCTTGGTAAAGCTCCAGGCCCTGAACGACGTGTGGATGATGTGCAATCACTAGGGCAGCCCCGCGATCGACCGCACGTTTCAATTTGGTTTCCATCGCGAGCGTCGGCTCTTCGACATATTCCAATCCGCCATGGAATTGCAGCACCGGAATTCCGTTTGCGCCGATGCTTGTTTCTGTGGTCGCTAGAAGCGCCTCTGTCGTGCCGAGTGCTGCGCCGCCTTTATCGGCTTCTGCGCTTTGGCTCGGCGGACCAGCAGGCCATCCAACATAGCTCAGAAAATCAAATCTATCGGTCCCGCGCAGTAGCCGAAACGGCTTTAGAGCATCTGTGTCCGTCTTGCCTGCGCCCGAGAAATCGAGCGTGCTTTCACGCAGGTTATCGAGTGTCACATCCAGGCCTGGTTCAAGGAAATCATAGACGTGATTATTGCCCAAGGCGACATAGTCCACGCCCGCCCATTCGAGGGCTTCGAGCGTTTCCGGCGCTGAGTAGAAGGTCACAAATTTCGGAGCTGGGTCGCTAGGCGGTGTGTCGAAGATCGGGGTTTCGAGATTGATCGAGGCATAGTCTGCGCGTGACAAATAGGGCTTCATCTCTTGCAATAAGGCTTTGGAATCCTCGAGCACAGACTCAGGTGACACTAAGACCGGCTCACCTTCGAAAGGCGCGTAAAACCGCCGCCCGATCATCGCATCCCCGCCAAAAACAAACATCGTGCGGCCAGGTTTTTTTGCCACCAAAACCACATCATCTAACTGCGGATTATCTGTCAGCTCGGCGCGACTGAAAGTGTGCCGCATCGGATAATAACCGTCTGCCGCGATCTCGAGCCGTTGCACCAAAGCTTCAGGCGGAGAAACCGAAAACTGGCCTCGTTCATCAGTTTCATAGGCCTGCGCACCGATTGTGATCGTCGCTGATAGTGGCGCTCCTGAGACATCGACAACACGGCCCGAAAGCCATCCTTCAGCCGGCGCTTCAGCTGTGGTTTGGCATCCGGCGACGAGAGGGGATACCGCGAGCGCTAAGGCACTAAAGATCAGGCGCAGCATTATAGGTCTCCTCGTCGAGCTCCCCTTCGGATTTCGCGACCACCGTCGCGACGGCGAGGTCGCCTGTAACATTCACCACTGTGCGCATCATGTCGAGCACGCGATCAAATGGGAGGATGAAGCCGACAATAATGGCTGTCTGTTCGGCGGAAATCCCGATTGAAGTCAGCACCGCGGCCAACAAGAAGAGGGATGCCGATGGCACCGAGGCTGTGCCGATCGACACCAAAGTCGTGGTGAGGCCAATGATCAAATAGTCGCTGAGCTCGAGCGGCACCCCAAACGCCTGCGCCGAGAACAGCGCGACGATCCCGACATAAAGCGCCGTGCCATCCATATTGACCGTCGCTCCCAAGGGCAGGACGGAGGAGCGGACGGGAACGCCAATGCCCATATTCTCTTCCGCCGCGGCCATTGTCGCCGGCAGCGTCGCCGCACTTGAAGAGGTTGAATAGGCCAAAAGCTGCGGATCTACAGCGCCGCGCGCAAACGGCAACACGCGCAGCCGGGCGAGGAATTTCACCATGCCGAACTGCACGATCACAATATGAGCGATACAGGCAAGATAGACTGCAACCGCGAGTGTTACGACTTTCAGCAATGTGGTCGCGCCTTGCGTGCCGGCGACCCAAGCGATCAAGGCGAACACACCAAACGGCGCGAGTTCCATCACGATAAAGGTCAGCTTCAGCATCACTTCGGACCCAGCATTGAATAGGTCTTTCAGAACCTTGGCCTCATCGCCCACCATGATGATCCCGATCCCGATCAAGATTGCAAAGATGATCACGGCGAGAATATTGCCTTCGGCGAGCGCCTGGATTGGATTGATCGGAATCATATTGATCAGCCGTTCAGCGAGCGTCGTGGCTGTGGTCAGGGTCTGCGCCTCGGCGCCCGACAAATCGACGCCGACGCCAGGCTGTAGGATCGTGCCAAAGACCAACCCAATCGTGATCGCGATCGCGGTTGTACCCAGATAGAGCGCGAAAGCCTTTAATCCGATCGAGCCGAGCCGCCGGGCATCTCCCATCGAAACCACGCCTGCCACCAGTGTTGTGAAGATTAGCGGAACGACCAGCATTCTGATTGAACGCACAAAGATATCGCCCATCCAGCGGATCGAGTTGGCGCCTTCGCCCCAAATTAAACCGGCGATGAGTCCGAGAACCAAGGCTCCGAGAATCCGCTTCCACAGAGTGATTTTAAACCAAGCTTTGATCATTCTGGGGTCTCCGTTTTAAGAGCAATCAGCGCGGCGCAGGGGCCGGCCATTAAGGTGAGAGGCGACGCGACCATCCTTGATGGTGGGCGCGCCATTTACGAACAAATGAACAATTCCGGTCGACAGCTCGGCTGGGTTGGAAAAATCAGCGACTGGTCCGAACGTTTCTGGATCAAACACAACCACGTCCGCAAAATAGCCCGCTTGTAATTTGCCGCGCTGACAAAGTTGCAGCGTGTTCGCGGTCAAGCTGGTGCTACGATTGATAAATTCGGCCAAAGACAAAACCTGCTTATCGACCACATAGGTGCGATATTTGCGCGGAAAGCTTGCAAATTTTCGAGGGTGCCCATTGGTGCCATCAGAACTGGTCATCACCCATGGCTGGGACATGAACTGTTCAATGTCTTGGTCTTGCATATTGAATGAAGCGATCCGAGAATCGCCGCCTAGGACGATTTCAATCGCGGCTTGAATCGGGTCGAGACCCAAAGCCGCCGCTTCTTCCGTCAAGGTTCGGCTTGGTAGGCCTTCGGCGCGCGCGACGAGAAGGATTGCATCTGGCCCGCCTCTTCGGCGCAAGTTTTCTGCGATTTCGGTTCTTAAGCGGTCTTGGTTTTCAGCGGCGCGCAAACGTTCAAACATCGCCTCATCTGAATCGGCTTTGGCCCAATTAGGGATGAGGGCGTTGGATATCCGCGTGCCAGACGCTGACCAAGGGTACTGATCAGCGGAGATTTTTATGTCGTCGGCTTGCGCGGCTTCGATGGCGGCGATCACCGCTTCGCTCTGGCCCCAAACATCGACTCCGAGCGCTTTAATATGAGCGATGTGGACCGGCGCACCGCTTTGCCGTCCGATCTCAATGGCTTCCTCAATCGCGCCTAAAAGACCGATTGAATACGTGCTTTCATCGCGAATATGCGACTCGTACAGCGCGCCAAATTCAGCCGCGACTTTTGCAAGCTCAATGATTTCATCGGTCGAAGCGTAAGAAGCAGGCGCGTAATAGAGCCCGGTCGAAAGCCCCAGCGCGCCAGCCTCTAGAGCTGCCCGCAGCGCGTCTTTCATCTGCGCCAGCTCCTCAGACGAGGGTGGTCGATTGTCTCGCCCCATCGCTTCGCCACGGATCGAGCCGTGCCCGGTAAACAGCGCAAAATTTGGTCCAACCCCGCGCGCCTCGACCGCGTGGAAGGATCCGGCAATATCGGTCGGCCCGCCGCCATCATTGCCCGATACTACCGTTGTGACCCCTTGAGTGAGGTAGCCGGTCAGCTTTTTGGCATCTGTTCCAAATAAAACGTCGGCGGTCGTGTGGGTATGCGGATCGATAAAGCCCGGCGCCACGATCAGTCCGCTTGCATCTATGATCATCTCGCCTTGAAGGTTCGCGGCTTCGCCATCGCCGATGAATAAGATCTTGTCGTCTTGGATGAAGACATCCGCGGAGACGCCGGTCTCGGACACGCCATCAAAGACCAGACCGCCTGTGATCTGCACGTCATATAGTGTCGGTGGATCGGCTGACTCTTGGCAGCCGCAGAGGGCGACCATGGCCGCAGCGAAAAGGGCAGGGATCCGCATGCTGACTATTCGCGCTCGAGCAAGAGCGTCATCATCTCTTGGGCAAAGATGCGCGCTGTTTCGGCGATTTCTGTGCGGTCCGTTTCGTCGCCGAGTTCGTAGGTGATTGCCGGAATGTCGAATGCCTCAAAAATGTAAGTTTTGGAGGTTGGCAAATCGACATTATGGGCGCCTTGGCGATCAAAGGCATAGGCTGGAAGTTTCGCGCGTGCCCGCTGAAGCCATTCTGCGGTGAACCCATACTCAGTACCATCGGCGCCAACAGGTTGGGTGTAGAACACATTCTTCCGCGTCGAATGAAAATCCAAGAACAGGGCGAGGCCCGGCGCTTCAATTTGATCGACTACAGATTTTGCGGCTTGCGTTTCAGGCTGCGTGAACGGACCCCAATCTCGGTTTAAATCCACGCCCGCCATATTGTGCCGCCAATGGCCATGCTCGACACCATCTGGGTTCAGGTTTGGAATGATTTTGAGGTCGAACTGTTGCCGGAAGCGCTGCGCGAGCTCAGAGTCGCCCAAGATTTCGTTCGTAAAACTGACCATGGCGAGCGCCCCAGTGACTTCTGGTGGATGTTGGCGTCCGACCAGCATCACGGTCTTTGGCGCATCGATAGAAGCCTTGGTTTCGATCATGGAAATTGAGCGTCCTTCAATCGAAGCGCCAATCTCGCTCATCTCAACAAATGGTTTAGCCGCTTGGGCGTTTGCCCACGCCTCGTGCGCTTCATTCGTGAACAGCTCTTGGGCCGATACAAAAAGTGGGCGATCATCGAGATCCAAATCAAGGCTCACGCGATAGCCTGCAGCTTTATTATCGACCCGGTCGCTTGGAACCACTGTCCAGGCCACACCATCATAGCTAACCTTTGGCCGATAGCGATGAGGATGCTCGTCATATTGCAAAATCAGTCGGACGCTGCCCGGCTGGTTTGGAGTCAATCGCACAGCATACCAAGGACTGGCATTGATCGGAGTATTTTCCGGCTTGAGCTGAACCTCAATCGCATTTGCGGTCAGCACGTTGCAAGATGCCATGTTAGCCGCTGCAAAGTCCGCGTCGACTTTAAACGCCTCGGTCTGGCAAACGTCACCTTCGAGGATCTCGACAGGTGCTTTGTCGATCGGAAATTGCGTACACGCTGCCCCAAACATGAGGGCGATGAGGGCGAATGATCTAATCATTTGAAATCCTTCTTATGCCGCGCGGGAGGCGTGGGTTGCGGGTCCGATTGTGTCAGCGAGGCTTTGCGCGGCGCCGGCGGACAGGGTCCAGCCAAACATGCCATGCCCCATATTCAAGTAAACGCCTGGAACTTTAGATTGACCGACAATTGGCAGGCTGCTGGGCGTCGCAGGTCGCGCGCCGATCCAGGTTGATTTCAGGTTTGCATAATCGGCCACGTCAGGGATCAGGGTGCGGACCGTTCGAATAAGATCTTGCACACGCTGGCGCCGACGCTCCTCGCTCGCGATGCCAAAATCGGCAAAGCCAGCAATCCGTATTTGATCCCCAATTCGAGAAAAAACGATTTTATATCCGGCGTCTGTGATCGCAACTTCAGGCGGGTTGGAGCCCAAAGGCGCGGTGAGCGAATAACCCATGACAGGATAGATCGGCAAACGAATATCGAGGCGTTGCAAGAATTGTGTGCCTGCCACACCCGTACACACAACAATCGCGTCGAAGTTTTCTTTCTCGCCTGTGGACATGACCAATTGATGCTGTCCGTGGCGCGGGGAGTTTATGTCTGTGATGTCAGTATTGAAGAAAAACCGCACGCCAAACCCGGTTTCGCAATGCTTGACCATTTGCTCGGAAAACCGGGCTGCATCCCCGACCGCGTCGCCGTGGATCCACAATCCGCCTGCTGCTTCCCCCTTATAACCCTGCAGCGCAGGTTCGCGTTCTAGGCACGCGTCCCAGGTCAGAATTTCGCGGCGCGGCTGGTCAATTTCCAGTTCGGCATCGCGAACATCCTTTTCCTTTTTGAGCAAGACGAGCTTGTTGGCGGTGCGATGGCCGAAGTCGAAATTGATATCGGCCAGAATTTCCTCGAACACGGTGCCCGATCTATGCGCGAGCGCAGAGAGTGCTGCCCCGTCTGCGCGAGACTGGCGGGCTTGGCAGTGCCGCAAAAACTGCAATGACCAACGCATGAATGCAAAAGAGAGCGTAGAGGGCATCCGGAATGCTGGATCGCGCCCGAACAAGATGTTTGGGACTTTGCCAAGCAGACTTGGCGTCCCCATCGGAGAAGCGAAGCCGTAGGATAGCTGTCCGCCATTCGCAAAGCTGCTCTCCATAGCGGCGCGAGGTTCGCGATCGAAAACGCTCACTTCGTGGCCAATCTTGGCGAGCATATACGCTGTGGTGACTCCTACAACGCCGGCTCCAATGATCGCGATCTTCATAACAAGCACCTAGGCATGCAGGTGAGCTCCGGAAGGAAAAAGCTCACCTGCGATGGCACGGACTAGAATTCCTTGCGGATATCCACGTACCAATAGCGCCCTCGGTTGGAGTGAAGACTTGGGAAATAGCCACTTGCAAATTCGTCTGCGAGTGGTGGATCTTCGTCGGTGATGTTCCGCGCTCCGATGCGAAGGCGGGTGTCTCCGCCGAGCCATTCCTCGAACGTGTACTGGCCATACAGGCTTACCGTTTCAAAAGGATCGACTTCGAAAATCTCACCATCTGGCCCTGTGACGGATGTGTCGATAACCTCGCCCACATAATTGTAGAACAAGCCTGCGCCCCAGGCGCCATTGCGCCAAATTACGCTGGCATTGCCGCGCCATTCTGGGCGACCGTTCTGCTGCACGCGGTCCTGTGAACCTGGTACATCAACCGCATCGTTGGCTGTGCCGGCATCGACCGCTGATAGGATCGCATTCGCCTCCGCGGACGGTGCTTGGAAAGCTTCCTGCAAATAGGCAGCATTCACTTTGAAATCGAACGTTCCGAGCTGATCGGCGTCGAGCCCCCAATTGACGCCAAAGTCGATACCTTCGAATTCACGTGGGTTGAGGTTGACGTATTGGTCGGCGACTTCAACGATTTCACCGGCCGGGGTGAGACCTGCTGCGGTGTAAAGCGCGATTTCGTCAGCTGTTGGTGCGGCGCGAACAACATTCGGGTTCGAGCTGCCTTGTAGGCGGAGCACATAATCCAAGGAGATTTGGTTCTGATCGCCGAAAATGCCGACGACATCTTCTTGCTCAATCCGCCACCAATCGACAGTGAAAGTCAGATCATCCACGAAGGATGGCTGATAGACCAAGCCAATAGAGATGTTGTCATTCTCTTCCGGCTGCAGATCCGGGCCGCCTGAGCGAACGCTCTCGACCGAATTGCCGTCACAGTCGCCAGTGTCGAAGTCTGTCCCATTGGCGCGGGCTGTCGCTTCGCACAAGATCCAGTCTTCGCGGCCACCATTCACGCGGCGAATACCCGTCGCGTTGATTTGCTCCAGGTTAGGTGCTCGGAACCCTTGCGAGTATGCCGCGCGAACTTGGAAATCAGGGTGAGGATACCAAGACAGCGCGACTTTTGGTTTCGCGATGCTGCCGACATCAGAATAGTCTTCGGCGCGAACCGCTAGCTGTGCGTCTAACCGGTGGACGAGCGGGATGTTCATCTCTTCGCTGACCAAGGGAACAGCCAATTCTGCGAAGGCCGAAAGGACGTCGCGGTCACCATCTGTGTCTGGCGTTGGGCTTGAGCCCATCACGTCACTTGGGATGACATTGCCGGTGACAAGATCAGTAAACACGATTGTGCCATCCAAACGGGCGTCGCGGTCATCTCTAAACTGCTCAGCGCGGAATTCGGCGCCAAGCGCGATTCCGAGGCCACCCGCGGGAAGCTCCATCAATGCGCCGTTTGAAAGTTTAAAGTCGATCAACGTCAGAGACGTTTCACCTACCCGCGAAACAGGCACGAGGAAGCTATCAATGGTCGCCTGGTTCTGATTGTTGAATGTGCCCGGTGCATTCGTGTCGGTGACGTTGCCGCCAGCGAAAATGTTGTACGCATCTGGTGTGGTGCGGGCGAGCGCCTGCTGGAAGAGGGTATTGCTGACCCGAGTGGTCACATCAGTGGTCTCGGCTTCGGAGTGCAGAAGTGCAGTTTCCCAGTTCCAGGTGCCCCAATCGCCACGCGCTCCGCCCAGCAGGCGATAGCTTTCATTTTCAACATCAACCCGGCGCGGACCGATATCCAAGGGGCGATAATCGCGAATTTGGAGATCGACGCCAAATGGATTGTAGAAAGAGGTTGCCGGAACAGTCAGCCGCCCGCTGGACAGGATCTGAGCGGCTTCCCGTTCGCGATTATAGTCTGCGTGATAGTACGTTGCCTCGGCGAAGAACTCGACACCGTCATCGGTCTCGTGGTTCAAGAAGGCCATCACGTTCTGGCGCTCTGTGTTGCCGACCAGTTCGCGATAACGTGCACGGTCTAGTCTCAAAGACGTATCGATTGAGCCGCCATTGTCAGCACAAACGCCGTTTCCGAGATCGACAAGACAGCCGGAAAATGTGTTAGGCTGAATGTGGAAATCATCATCACCGATCGCTGCAATTGGTCCGCCAAGCGCACGGAACTCTGCCCATTGAGTCTGGGTCGACAGGTTACGTAATTGGGTGTCGCCTTCGAATGGGGTGCCTTCAAAGAAGGTGCGCAGATCTTCGGTGCTGGAATTGCGTAGATCGAGGGCAGAGAAGCCTTCGCGATCTAGGAAGTTCGCAAAGACCGAAATATTTGTGCGGTCATTATTGAAATTCTTACCCCATTTGAGCGTGCCGGTGAGCTCGCGCAGATCGGTATTTTCTGATCCGCCATAGCGGACGCTGGCTTCCAGGCCTTCAAAATCATCTTGGGTGATCGTGTTGATCACGCCAGCGACTGCATCGGTGCCATAGATCGCCGCAGCGCCATCGCGTAAGACTTCCAAACGCTGGATGCCGGTGACGGGTAGCGATTGCGAGTTGACGGTATTGACCGGCACAAAGTCTTCAACCTGAGTGCCCGGGTGCAAGACCAAGCGGCGGCCATTGAGTAGAACCAGCGTGTTGCCGGTGCCGATGCCGCGAAGGTTGATCGAGCCGATATCGCCGCGCGCACCGTTGACGCCGGTAAACTCGGCTTCAGAGAAGATGATGTCGCCGACTTGCGGGATCGAGCGCAGGAGCTCATCGCCGCTGGCTGCGCCTGTGACGTCAATATCATCGACGCTTAGAACCGTGACAGGAAGCGCACCCGCAATGTCGGATCCAACAATTTGCGATCCAACCACGACAACTTTGTCGAGTTCGCGCGCGTCTTCGGCGTCTGCGTCCGAGTCTTGAGCTTGTGCGACCAGACCCGTCGCGATCACCGCGCTGCCTAGCAACATCGTTTTGAACGAAGCTTTGACGATCATATCTGTTTCCTCCCGATAGAACTCATCACCGTGCAGATTGCGTAGGATTTTCAGCCGGGCAACGTCTTTGCAGCAGGAGGGGTATAACCATTAGTTATGGGCAATTAGCCTGAAACGGCTTTCAATTCGGTGGTTAGATCATTCAAAAAGGCGCGTTCCGAGACCGACAAATTATAGTTTTCGCGAACGATGGCTCCTACTGAAAGCCCAATGTTTTCGGAGAATCCGTAAGTATCGACCTCATCCAGAGATGGCGCACGCGCGGCATATTCATCAACCACCGCGATCCCGGCGCCACTGGCGACGAGCATTTTGGCGATGTAATAGGTGTTTACGACAATTCGTTGCGACTGTTGCATATCTGACACGTTCTCTAGGTGCGAGCTCAAGAGGTGACCGAGCGGCGCGTCGACGTTCAAATAGATGACAGATTCGCCGGTCAAATCGCGAGCAGAGATTTGGTCTTGCTTGTGGGCCCAGTGGCCTTTCGGCGTGACGCAAACAAACTTCGCGGTGGCGATTGGGATGATGCGCAATCCTTCGCGGGGGTAGGGTTGGTAGGCAATCGCGATATCGGTCTGCTCGGTTCGAAGGGCGTTGACTGCCTCATCGAAGTGATAGGTTTCAATTTCAATACTTGTCTCGCCATGCCGCTTGGCGAACGTGGCCACAGCGCGCGGTCCAGCTGACAAACCAATGCTCGGCGCGAGCGCAATACGAAGCGGCTTATCATCACCGAGCTTGGTATTTGCGGCGCGGGCGCGAAACCGGTTCACCTCGTTGAAGACTTTCGCCGCGCCTTCGAATAAGTCTGCTGCTTCCTTGGTCGGCACCAAGCCCGTCGCCGTCCGCTCAAATAGCGGGTAGCCGAGCGTGTCTTCCGTATGCCGCAGCACTTTCGATACCGCCGGTTGCGAGACGCCTAAAAGCTCTCCCGCCTTGCTGATGGAGCCAGCCGAATAGACGGCATAAAAGACTTCAATCTGTCGTAGTCGCATAACGCAGGGTTATCACGCGCGTCTGGCGAGTAAAGAGCGTGACCGCGGTCCTAGCGCGCAGTGTTTTTGCTTGATGCGCCATCGATCCTGTAGAAACAGGTGTTGATCAGAACTCTCGAGATGGAGGCGGCGACATGACGATAGCGCCCGAATTGAATGAAGCCCTACAGCGACTGATCGACAAGGATGCGATCCGAGACTGTATCTACCGATATTGCCGGGGCATCGATCGCGCCGATAAAGCGCTGCTGAGATCCTCCTATTGGCCGGATGGCACAGATCATCATGGGCCCTATCAAGGCAATGCGATGGGCTTTGTGGATTGGGCGATGAAGACGCTACCTTATGTCGAGAGAGGCATTCATCAGGTGCACAACATCCTGATTGAGTTCAAAGACGGAGGCGCCGCGGTTGAATCCTACTTTTCAGCCTTCCAAAGGCAATTGGGTGCGAAACGGCAAATGCAGCAATGGGACATGAAGGGGCGCTATCTCGACTGGTTCGTAAAACGAGACGGCGAGTGGCGGGTATTAAACCGCACTGTTGTGTTCGATTGGGTTGAGGAGATGCCGCTGCCGGAAGGGAGCGAGGCTGAGAGGTTTGAATCTCGAACACCGATTGGCGGTCTGTACCCTGATGACTTGGTATATTCATTGGGACCAGCGGACTAAGCTTTGGGCTTTGACGCGCGCATGTAAACGTCGGTGTTTTGAGCCGATTTCTGTCATTCTCACGCATTTTAAGGTGAGCAGACAGGTATCGGAGAGCTTCGAGATGCGATTTGGCGAGCGCGTGAGCGTTTTCATATTTGCCGCGGTTTTGAACGGCGCTCTCATCGTCTTTGGCCTGATACTGATCTTTCAAGGCGCGGTTCAGAAAATCTCTGACGGAAAAGCCGAAATCCGCGACGCGATCGTAGAGCGTGCGTCAGACCCTTTCTCATTTTGGTTCTCGGTTGGCTTCGATGCCGTCATCGGTGCGATGCTCGTCGTGGCCGGGGCTTATGGGTTTTGGCTGATGTTTAAGCGCAAACCTTCGTCGGCGGTGCGCGAAGATGCCGGGTGATGACCCTTCAGACTGTGAGTAGGGCGTATCTTTCGCAATCTCTGGAAAAACCTGGCGCACCTAAGAGGATTCGAACCTCTGACCTCTGCCTTCGGAGGGCAGCGCTCTATCCAGCTGAGCTATAGGTGCTTCCACGCGCCTCTTACGCCAAGCCGGAGGGGGATGCAATTGGAAGAATGCGTGTAATAAACTTGAAAGCAGCTCTGAGATACGCACATAGAAACCAATCAAAAGGGAACCATTATGAACAGATTACGATTGGGCGCGAGCGGCGCCATCCTGGGATTTGCCCTGGCGCTTTCTGCTTGCGGAAATAGTGACACGGTTTCAACCGGTGACGCGGAAACGAGCGCTGCGACGGAAACCGCTGACGCGCCGGTTCGCGTATCGAAAGAAGAGGTTCTGACCCGGTTCGAGGGGGCTTTGGAAAATGCCCGCGCATCGTCTGGGCCGGGCGCACCGGTGATGTGGACCCTGTCTGACGAAGACACCACCATAAATATTTTCGGTACGGTTCACTTGCTGCGACCGGATCTTGAGTGGCGCACGGACGCTTTAAATCAGGCGATCGCAGATGCTGATACGATTGTCTTTGAAGTCGATATGAAAAGCGAAGCGGCCCAGCGCGCAATTGCTACCGACTTTCTGGCCCGCGGCATGTATCAAGATGGCCGGACGTTGAAAGAGGCTTTGAACGATGAGGATGAGGCGGTGATCAGCGCAGCCTTTGACTCGATTGGCGTGCCGCTCGACGCGATGAACACTTTTGAGCCTTGGATGGCATCGGTCAATCTCGGGGTGATGAAGCTGGTCAATGATGGCTATGACCCTAACTCTGGCGTGGAAACCGTGATTGAGGCGGAAGGCGCCGCGGCCGGTAAATCCTTTGGCTATCTTGAGAGCATTTCGCAGCAGGCCGATGCATTCGACTTGTTAAGCGAAGCCGATCAAATCCAGATGCTCTACGAATCTGCGCTTCTGCTCGACGAGACGCCGCGCATGCTCGATTTGCTCGTTGATGAGTGGGCTGATGGTGATGTTGCGGGGATTGGCGCGCTGATGGCGGATCCGGAAGGTTATGGCTTTACCGACGACGCCTATGAGCGCTTACTGGTCACCCGCAACAAGGCGTGGGTGCCAGTGATTGAAGAGATGCTCGAGGAGCCGGGCTCCATCCTAATCGCGGCGGGTGCTGGGCATTTTGCTGGACCCGATAGCGTGATTACGATGCTGCGAGACAAAGGCTATACAATCGAAGGGCCTTAAGGCTCATTGCCTTCCCAATCGACAATCCAATCTTCGATTTGCTCAACATCATCTGGGTCGAACAGCGTGTCTTCGCTCAAAGTTCGACCCAGGATTGAGGCGCCGCGGCGATGGATCAGATCTCGATCGCCGCTGATCAAGTGATGCCAATCGGGTAGAGGTTTGCCCTCGTGGACCAACCGATATGAACAAGACGTTGGCATCCAGCGCAGCTCTGAGACGTCCTTCGGCGTTAGGATGACGCAATCGGGAACGTGCTGTTTGCGATTAGGGTAGTCGCTGCAGCGGCAGGTCTCGGCGTCCAGCAATTTGCAATGAAGGCGGGTCAATGCGATCTCGCCAGTGTCTTCATCTTCCAGCTTGATTAGACAGCACTTCGCGCAGCCATCACAGAGCGATTCCCACTCGTCCGTCGACAGAGCTTCAAGCGGTTTGGACTCCCAAAACGGTTTGTCCGCATCAGCCATTCTTCGGACCGTCTCCAATTAGCCACATGAACGGGATGATCTCTGTTCGTTCAAACAGGCCAGCATGGGCGTAAGGATCTGCTGCGGCCCAAGCGGCGGCTTCATCAAGCGTGTCGAATTCGATTACGAACGTGGATCCGATCATTGTCTCGCCATCATCCGATAGCACGGGGCCAGCCATTGCGATCTTATGGCGGTAGTCGCTCGCCCACTCTAAATGGGCTTGCCGCGTGGCTTTGCGAAGGTCCGAGCGATTGGCCTTGTCGCGAGCATTTACGAGGAAAAGCGGCATTCTATTCTCCTTTATAGGGACGCGCGAGCAGGCTTGTGATCGCCTCGGTCACGGTGGTGCGCTCGCTTAGTATGTCATTGACGGCGGCGCAGATAGGCATTTCGACACCGTGCTTTTGCGCCAGCGCGATAAGGGCAGGGGCGGTAGCGACTCCCTCGGTCACGGAATTGCGCGCGGCTAGGATATCATTCGCGCTCTGGCCTTGGCCGAGCGCCAGACCGAAGCTCATATTACGCGACTGAGGTGAGGAGCAGGTCAGCACGAGGTCGCCTAGGCCGCAGAGGCCTGCCAACGTCTCAGCGCGGCCGCCCATGGCGGTGCCGAGCCGGGTCATCTCAGCAAATCCTCGAGCGATGAGCGCGGCATGTGCAGAACGGCCCAGCTGCAAGCCCTCAACAATCCCGCACGCGATCGCGAGGACGTTTTTGACCGCGCCGCCAATTTCGGCGCCGATCAGGTCATTTGACCAATAAGGACGAAAGCCGGGTTGTCCGATCGCATCCATCAGAGCTTTGCCGACGGCTTCGTTTTCACAGGCCAGCGTGACAGCCGTGGGCAAACCGCGTGATACGTCAGCGGCGAAACTCGGGCCGGACAAGACGGCAGGGATGGCGTCAGGGATCGTCTCTTTCAAGACATCCGTCATCAGACTGAGGCTGTCGCGTTCAATGCCCTTGGCGCATAGAAGAATGGCTGTGCCGGGGCGAACTAGGGTGGCGAGGTCGCTAAAGACGGATCGCGCAAACTGCGCTGGCACAACCGCCAAGATGGCGTCGCAGCTTGCGAGCGCGCTTAAGTCTGTGCTCGCTTGCATCTTCGGAAGCTCAATGCCGGGTAGGAAAATCGGGTTTCCTCGGCCTTCACGCAAGGCGTCGGCGACCTCTGCCTCAAGTGCCCAGACAGGGACGTTGGAGGACCCTGTCTCGTTTTTCTGATAGAGCGATGCGGCAAGGGCGGTGCCCCAGGCGCCGGCGCCGAGGACGCCGATTTGGCTGAATTCAGTCACACGTTTTCTCACAACTGTGTGCGAAATTGAACAATTTGTTGATCATTCACACTTTTCCTATATTCTAATCCAATGAACGAAAAACTCGATACTCGTGAGCAAATCCTCCATGCCGCCATGGAGCGTATCATGCACTATGGCTACGCCAAGACCACAATGGCTGAGATTGCCCGCGACTGCGGAATGTCGGCTGGCAACATCTATCGATTCTTTGCCTCAAAGATAGACATTGCGGAAGCCATGGCGCGCAAGCTCAATATGGAGATCAACGCCCAGAACGCGGCATTGGTGCGCAGCAAACTGCCCGCCGCCGAAAAGATGCGCGTGTTCCACCATACTGCATTGAAAACGACGTTCGAGAAACTTGATAAGGATGCGAAAGTTCTCGAAGTTGCAGAAGTGCTCTCGAGCGAACGGCCCACCTTCGCCAATGAAGAAATGGCACAAGAGCGCGTTTATTTGGTTCAAATCTTGGAGCAGGGCGTCTCTGAAGGCGTGTTTGCATCGATGGAAAACCCCAATTTCATTGCAGAAATGATGCAATCAGCGACGATGAAGTTCCGATATCCCCAGCTTTGGTCGCGGCTGACTTTGCCGAAGCTCGAGCGCGAATTGGATGGCGTTATGGACATCATCCTGGCTGGGTTGAGCGTTTCTATTAAAACGCGTGAGAAATTGAACGCTGAATAATTTTCAAATCATTCATTGAATTTTGTTTTTGAGTCCCTATCTGATGTTCACGGGCAGCGAATAACCGTTGTCCGAAACGCAAAGAAGGACAAATCCCATGCGTGTTTCCTCCCTATCTGAAGCTCGGACGAGCTTCATCGCTTCAGCCGTCTCTCTTCCGCTCGCCGTGTTCGGCGCCGCCCTAACCATTGGGTTGTTCGGAACAGTTGTATGAGCTTGATCTAGCGCCCGGTCTGCTTCCCTCGCAGGCCGGGCCACGATCATACCAATAATTGAATTATTCGACCGTCACAGATTTTGCGAGATTTCGCGGTTGATCGACATCCGTGCCTTTTTCGACCGCAATATGATAAGCCAACATCTGCACGGGAACCGCATATAGAATAGGCGCCACAAATGGGTGACAGGCAGGTACTTCAATCCCATTTTCCGGCGTATCCCCAGCCTCTTTCAAGCCCTCAGAATCGCTGATCAGCAGGACATTTCCGCGCCGAGCGGCCACTTCTTGTAGGTTCGATAGTGACTTGTCGAACAGGTTATCAAACGGCGCCACAAATACGACCGGCGTCTCTTCATCAATCAGCGCGATCGGACCATGTTTCAGCTCTCCGCTGGCATAGCCTTCGGCATGAATATAGCTGATTTCTTTCAGCTTTAGAGCGCCTTCCAATGCGATCGGATAGTGTACGCCGCGGCCCAAATAGATCACATCCCGCGCCTTCGATAGGTCCCGCGCAAGGCCTGCAATCGGAGCGTCCAGCGCGAAGCTCTTAGAGATCAAGCGCGGAATTCCGCTCAGCGCATCAACCAGTTCAATCTCGCGCCCGCGATCGATCGATCCTCGCGCTTTGCCGGCCGCGATCGCTCCCGCCGCGAGGGCGCATAGCTGCGCGGTGAAGGCTTTGGTCGAAGCGACCCCAATTTCCGGGCCGGCCAGAGTTGGCAACACCAAATCAACTTCGCGCGCGATCGTCGAGGTCGGGACATTCACCACCGCTGCGGTTTTCAGTCCGGCCTCTTTGCAATAGCGCAGGGCAGCCAGCGTATCGGCGGTTTCGCCCGACTGGCTGACAAAAAGCGCCAGTCCGCCAGATTTTGGCAGCGCAGGTTCGCGATAACGAAACTCCGACGCGATGTCTGTTTTAACCGGCAATCCGGCGATTTGTTCAAACCAATATTCGGCGACGCAGGTCGCATAATAAGCGGTCCCGCAGGCGACCATGTGAAGGTGGGTAACTTCCGCCCAGTCGATGGCTGCTTCGTCGCCCGGCAGCTCAATCGATTGCTCCAGTGCGTTGACATAGGCCCCGATCGTGCGCGCCGTACTGTCGGGTTGCTCGAAGATCTCTTTCTGCATGAAGTGGCGATAATTGCCTTTTTCAACCGCGGCGCCCGCGGCTTGCACGATGGTTTCGGGGCGGGAGACAACCGCGCCGCTGGTATCAAAAACCTCGTAAGAGCTTTGCCGCAAGACGCACCAATCGCCTTCTTCGAGATAGACGACTCGATTGGTGAACGGGGCCACGGCAAGGGCGTCCGAGCCGAGGAACATTTCATCCTCGCCAACGCCAATCACCAGCGGTGACCCTTTGCGTGCCCCAATCATCAGGTCCTCATGACCTTCGATGATAATCCCCAGCGCAAATGCTCCCTCCAAATCAGCGAGCGAGGCTTTCACGGCGCTGATCGGATCCGCGCCTTTTTTCATATTGGATGTGATCAAGTGGGCGATGGTTTCAGAATCAGTTTCCGTTTCGAACACATGGCCCTGCTGCTCCAATGATTCGCGGAGATGGCGGAAATTCTCGATAATGCCATTATGGACAAGCGCCACAGATCCAGAAACGTGAGGGTGCGCGTTCTGTGTGTTCGCAGCGCCATGCGTGGCCCAACGGGTATGGCCGATGCCGACGCTGCCAGAAATCGGAGTTTCGTTCAAAACGTCGCGCAGATTATTCAGCTTGCCTGCGGCGCGCCTGCGATCGAGTTTACCGTCATGGAGTGTGGCGATACCGGCACTGTCATAGCCGCGATATTCGAGCCGCCGCAACGCTTCCATGGCGCGATCCGCCGCCGAGCCTTGCTGGCTTAAAATACCAATGATTCCACACATCTACTCTTGCTCCACGCTTGCTGTGTCGTCCCGCGGTGTCCCTAGTCCGATCATCGCGATCCCGTCATTGCAAATCCTATTACTGAATGTGTCGAAGACACGAACGCAAAAAGGTAACAAGGGGACCCTTTGGATCCCCTTGTCAGTAGAATTCTATTGAAAAAGCAAAATTAGCTTAAGAGCCGCTGACGCTAGAGCCGGCATTTGCGGCCCGGCAGCAGCGCACTTGCATTTCAAGCACCTGGCTATTGAAACGGCACTGCTCATTGTTCAGCTCACGCAGGAAGGAAAGACCTCCCGCGCGGTGGGTGTAGCGCGTTTGAACGCAGCCCATCACCGTATAGCCTGGCTCACAAGTTCCAGTCGTAGATTGCTGAACCGTAGTGGTCTTACAGTCTAGGTCTTTTTCGGACAGATGATTGGCCAGCGCAAAAGCTTGATCCGCACGGCTTTGCGCAGCATCGGCAGACGATTGTGCATTTGCGGCTGCGGCCATGGCGCTGTCAGAAATCTGACGCGCTTCGCGCAAGCTCATATTTGTTTCAGCAAGCGCGGTGGCGTTGCCGTCAATTTCGACCTTTAGACGGCAGACTTCTTCTGACGCACGGTCTGGGTTGGCGCAGTATTCTGCGACAGTCATATCGGATGGAAGCCCCGTGGCGCATCCGGCGAGTGAAGCTGCGAGCATACCGCCCACTAGGAATGATTTCATACGCATTTTGCGTGTCCTCTCTTTTCCCCAACAGCGCCTGACATGCAGAAGATGTGCCATCAGGGTCTGTATCCTGACTTGGAAACTTCAGCGAAATTGTGGCATGGCGCCTGTAAGGACTGCAGCAAACCGTTCAGAATGGGACGAAGCAAGGAATTAGCGCATTATGAAACGCAAATACTTCGGAACCGACGGAATCCGTGGCACGGCGAACACACCTCCGATGACGCCGGAGATTGCAATGCGTTTAGGAATGGCAGCTGGAAAGTACTTTCGGACGACGAGTCCGCGCCGTCACAGTGTGGTTATCGGGAAAGATACAAGACTTTCCGGTTATATGATTGAGCCGGCTTTGGTGGCTGGATTTACCTCTGTCGGAATGGATGTGACCCTGTTTGGGCCGCTGCCAACGCCGGGCGTTGCGATGATGACGCGATCTTTGCGAGCGGACCTCGGCGTAATGATATCGGCCAGCCATAACAGTTTTGAGGATAATGGGATCAAGCTGTTTGGCCCGAATGGATACAAATTGTCCGATGAAATCGAGCTGGAAATTGAAAGCCGCATGGATAAAGCGCTCGACGATAAGCTTGCGGGTCCCGGGGATCTCGGTCGCGCTAAACGCGTCGATGACGCCCAAGCGCGTTATGTTGAAATCGTCAAAGCCAGTTTCCCGCGCCGGATGAACCTCAAAGGGCTTCGTATCTGTATCGATTGCGCGAACGGGGCGGCCTATAAGGTGGCACCCGCTGTGCTGTATGAGCTCGGGGCGGAAGTGTTCAAAATTGGCGTTGAGCCGAACGGGTTCAATATTAATCTCGAAGTCGGCTCCACCGATACAAACGCGCTCAAAGAGGCGGTTCAAACCTACCGCGCAGATATTGGAATCGCGCTCGATGGCGATGCCGATCGTTGCATCATCATCGATGAAAAAGGCAATGAGGTTGATGGTGATCAGTTGATTGGGTTGATTGCGGAGCACTGGAAAGCGCGCGGCCAACTCTCGGAAGCGGGCGTGGTCACGACAGTGATGTCTAATCTTGGGCTCGAACAGCATTTGAAGAGCCTGGATTTAAAGCTGGAGCGCACCAAAGTTGGCGACCGATATGTCGTTGAGCGGATGCGAGAAGGTGGGTTCAATCTTGGCGGAGAGCAGTCTGGGCATATTGTCATGTCTGACTATTCCACCACTGGCGATGGTTTGATGGCGGCATTGCAAGTGCTGGCCGTCATGGTTGAGCGGGAAAAGCCGCTCTCTAAAATTGCCCACGTGTTCGACCCGGTGCCGCAGAAATTGGTCAATGTACGCTACAAATCTGGTGCGCCGCTCGAAGAAGAGAGCGTGAAAGACGCGATTGCTGCCGCCGAGAAAGCGCTAGGCGAGAAAGGCCGCTTGGTCATCCGGAAGTCTGGGACAGAGCCGTTGATCCGGGTCATGGCCGAAGCGACGGATGCGAAATTGATGGATGAGGCGGTGGAATCTGTCGCCGAGGCGGTTCGCGCGGTTAGCTAAGCCCTTCGATTGCGGCAAGCCCGCCCGCGTCCGCGATTTGGAGAGCATTCGCCGCTTTAACGCCACCCAAGGCGAACAGAGGCAGCGGCGCTTTTTGGCATAGCCGGGTGAATGCCAGTCGCCCCATTGGCGCGCCTGCGCTCTTGCTGGTCGATGGAAACACGGTCGAAACCAAAGCAGCATCCACGCCGGTTTTTGCGGCCCGATCGATCGCGCGTCTCGAATGCGCGCTTGCGGTTTGAAACATGAAACGGCCGCGCCATTTCCGCGCTTCGGCAAGTCTCGCTTCCGGCCAGTGGACGCCATGCGCGCCGACTTCAAGCGCCAGGCTCGGATCGGCAGCGATCAGCAGCTTCAGCCCCCGGCGCCTCGCAACGCCTGCCAGCCTAGGCGCCATATCAAACCGGTCTTCCGCGCCAAAGTGCCGATAAATGATTCCGCTTCCATCAGGCAAGGCTGCAGCGATGCTCAACGGGTTCGGCGTGCGCTGGGGGTCTGTGAGGAATAAAAGCGGCGGCAACACGGGCGGAAAATGGGTCTCAACCCGCCGGATTGCGGCGCGCCACTTGCGAGCGGAGACGGCTTGGTGTTTCAACCCCATAATGAGCCACGATACACAGACCCTAACCATCCGCGAAGCCCGCGCGCGCATCCTTTCTGAGATCGGCGAGAGCGTCACTTTGGTCGCCGCTTCAAAGCGCCAACCCGACGAACGGATCGAGGCGGCGCTGGAGGCTGGACAAACGGTCTTTGGCGAAAACCGGGTGCAGGAAGCACAAACACGTTGGAGCGCGCGCCGCGCGGAAAATTCAGACCTGCAGCTGCGTTTGATTGGTCCGCTACAAACCAATAAGGCCGAAGAGGCGGTTCAGTTGTTTGATGTGATCGAGACGCTCGATCGCGAGAAGCTTCTCAAGGCGCTGATCAAAGCGATCGACAAAAGCGGCGCGCAGCCGCCGGAGCTATTGATCCAGGTCAATACGGGCGATGAGCCGCAAAAGGGCGGGGTGAGCATCGACGGGCTTGAGGCGCTTCTGAAGCTAAGCCGTGAAACCTATCCGGGCGAGATCACTGGATTGATGTGTATTCCGCCGGCCGATGAACCTGCTGCACCTCATTTTGCTCTCCTGAATAGACTTGCAGATCGGCACGATCTTAGGACAATCAGCATGGGAATGAGTGGCGATTACGCTTTGGCGGCGCGGATCGGTGCTACGCATGTTCGGGTTGGGACGGCGCTGTTTGGCGCACGCGATTATTGATCTGCGTGCTTGGCGATGATCGCATCTAAATGAGTTGTCACGGCGCGCATGATCAGATCTCGCCAAGCGGCATTGGGGATCAGTTCCGTCGCCTCGTGATCTTGTAGGCTGACATAACCGTGCGTGAGCGCCCATAATTGCAAAGCGGCTTCACGTTTCTCGCGACCGGATAAAGAGGCTGGGAGCGCGCGGGAGATTAAATAGGTCAGCCGGTTAAACGCCTCCTCACCCACCGCAATCGCAGCGGAGGAGGGCGTGTAGCTTGGGTCTCCGCGTCCAAAAATCAGCTCATAATGCCCGCGATGCTCAGCCGCCATTGCGATATAGTTAGATAGACCGAGCAATACTGTTTCGCGGGCCGGTAAGTCGGGATCTTCGATATGGATCGCCGCCATGACCATTTGGAAGCCTTCAATATAGAGCGCATCCAAGATGCCTTGCTTGCCGTTGAAGTGATTGTAGATACCGATCGTGGAGACGCCGGCACGCTTTGAGATGGCGCGCACGCTCAATCCACCAGCACCCGAACTGGCGAACAGATCGGAAGCCGCCATTAGGATTTTTGCTTTAGCCTCGACCACAGATACATTCCACTTGACTTTCAATAACAGTGTTATTAACACGCAATAACACTGTTATCAAGGTCTATGATGCTGACGAGGAGACTGACATGTCTGCGGAGAAATTTGAGGTCGATTATCTAATCATTGGCGCCGGTGCGATGGGCATGGCGTTCGCGGATATCATCTTGTCAGAAAGCGATAAAACGGTGCTGATTGTCGATATGCACCAGAAGCCGGGTGGGCATTGGAATGACGCCTATCCGTTCGTTACCCTGCACCAGCCCTCCGCCTATTATGGCGTCAGTTCTAAAGAGCTCTCAAAAGGGGTGGTCGACACGATCGGCCTGAACAAAGGCCTGCAAGACCTCGCGACGGGGCCGGAGATCATGGCCTGTTTTGATGAGGTCATGCGCTACCAATTCCTGCCGACGGGCCGCGTCACGTATTTGCCAATGTGTAAGTATGAAGGGGATGGCAAGATCTCGGCGCTGACCTCAGAAAAGACGTATGACGTCGTCGCGCGCGAGAAAATCGTTGATGCGACTTGGCTTCGGACCACGGTGCCGTCCACGCACACGCCGAATTTTGAAGTCGTCGACGGCGTCAAAATGATGCCGCTCAATGATCTTCCGAAAGTCTCAGAGCAGCCCTCGCGTTACGTGATTGTTGGCGGTGGTAAGACCGGCATCGATGCTGTGATCTGGCTGCTCGAGAACCATGTCGATCCTGATCAAATTCACTGGGTGCGCCCGCGCGATGCTTGGTTGATGCGTCGCGAGACCACCCAGCCCGATCCGAGATTCTTTGCAGCCACGATGGGGGCTCAAGCAGCGCAAATGGAGGCGATCGCAAGCTCCACCTCGATCGACGACCTATTTGATCGAGTTGAGCAGGCGGGGATCTTTGTACGGATTGATGAGAGCGTGCGTCCAACCATGTTCCACGGCGCGACGATTTCTGACCCAGAGCTTGCGGAGCTTCGGAAAGTAAAAAACGTGATCCGGAAAGGGCGTATCCAGCGCATCGAACCAGATCAGATCATTTTCGACGACGGCACGCTGCCAAACGATCCTGATACGCTGTTCGTGGACTGCTCGGCTTGTGCGGTCGGTAATTCAGAAGAGGCGATTGTTTTTGAAGGGGATACGATCCGTTTGCAGACGGTTCGAACCGTCCAGCCGGTGTTTAGCGCCGCGTTTATCGCTCACATTGAGCTGACCCGTGACACCGAAGAGGAAAAGAACCGCCTCTGCCAAGTCGTTCCGCTTCCCAATCATGCCACGGATTGGATCCGCATGCAGAACGCTTTCATGATGAACCAGTTCAATTGGTCGCAAGAAAAAGACTTGCGAAAGTGGCTGCGTGACAACCGTCTTGATGGCTATTCGCAATTGGTCTCAGGCATTCAAGAAGACGAAACTGAAAAGCTCGCTATCATGAACAAGCTGCGTGAGCATTCCGTGCCGTCGGTGATGAAGCTGCAGGAATATATGGCGGAACTGGCCTAGCCTATCTCGGGCTCGCTCCGGTCGACGACATAATAGCCTTTGCGCGGATTAAACCCGATCATGTTAGCTGGGGGGCGCTCGGCCGCGTCGACGGCGTCGTCATAGGTCTCATATGGCCCATGCTCGCCGCTTTCGGTGACAAGATAGAAGCTCCCAAATTCAGGGCGCTCAGGTGCATACTCAGTCAGCTGAAACATTGCAGCCTCCTTACGAAGCCCGCCCCGTATTAAGAGTTCGGTGATTCGTGTGGCGGGAATGTGTCAATTGGTTAACACGCGGTTGATCTTTCTCATGGGTGCTTGACGGACGCGAAGTTTTCGCTACCTACGAAACGTAAGTTACGAATGGTAGGTAATGAGTCTATCTATGTCCGATACCGAACAGCGTCCGAAGCGTCTGACCAAAGCCGCGCGCCGTCGCCAGCTTTTAGACATCGCCAAAGCGATGCTGGAAAGCGGGGACGCGGATGCCTTGACGCTCGCCGTTTTGGCGGAGCGAGCCAAGGTCAGTAAGCCCATCGCGTATGACCATTTCGGGACTCGCTCGGGTCTTTTGATTGCGCTCCTCGACGACACCAGCCGGTTCTACGAGACAGATGCTGAGGCCAAGATCGAACGAGCGTCAGCGACCGTCCCTGCCGTCGCGAAGATTGTCGCAACCGCTTACATAAACTGTGCGCTAGAGGCTGGACCCGCGTTGACACTCCTAGCCGCTGCGGTTGAGGCGGATTCTGAAGCCCGGGATGCAGGACGCGCGGTTCAAATCAATCATGCCGCCAGTTTCGAACGGGCCTTTGAGCGCGTCTTGGTTGCTCGGCCGGAGCAGCTAAGTCCCTTGTACAAAGCGCTCGTCGCAGCGGCGAATGCAATTTGCGATGATCTGCATCAGCATAAACTCACCACAGAAACGGCGATTGAAACGCTCACCCATCTTTTGGTGACGAGCCTCACGCCCTTCGCCCAACGCACAGATATTTAAAGGAGACGCGGATGATTTTGGTAACCGGAGCGACGGGGAATGTCGGAAGCGAAATCGCGCGACAACTGATTGCGCGGGGAACACCATTTAGAGTCTATGTCCGTGACGCCGAGAAAGCGCGCGGCATGATTGGCGAAACAGGATATGAGACCGCGCTCGGCGCGTTTGATGACGAGGCCGCCTTCGCGGCGGCGCTCGACGGCATCGACGCCGTCTACATGGTCACCAATCAGAGCGACGCGTTTAAATCCGATCTCACGCGGATTGTGCAACAAGTGAAGCAGGCCGAGATCGAGCGATTTGTGATGCTCTCTGCTGAGGGCGATCCAGAGAGTGATATTTTCTTTGTCCGCCGTACCGGAGAGCTTGAAGCGATCGTGCGGGAAGCGGACCTGAACTGGACTTTCTTGCGCCCCGATTGGTTCATGCAGAATTTTGCCGGCTTTGTTGCCGCCGGCATGGTCGCGTTTCCCGAAGGCCCCGGGAAGACGAGTTTTGTAGATGTGCGCGATGTTGCCGAAATCGCAATTAAAGCGCTGACCGAGCCGGGGCACACCTATCGCACCTATCGATTGACCGGTCCGGATGCGATGACCTTTGCCCAAGCGGCGAGTCGTATCAGCGCTGTGTTGGGTCGCGAGATTCCATTTGTTGGCATCACGCCCGAACAAATGCGAGACGGTTTGATCGCACAAGGCGCTGAGCCTTGGTATGCTGAAATGAACGCTGAGATGACGTTTGCCGTTCGAATGGGCATGTCCTTCAGTCCCTCAAATGACATCGAGTTTTTGCTGGACCGTCAGCCGCGTGCGCTGGAGGTGTATGTTGCGGATCATAAAGCCGGATGGGGGTGATGAAGACAGCGCAGCACTGACCGTTTCACGTCATCAACTAAAACTGGATAACCAGAAGATCTGAGCGGCCATGAAAGCGCCGAGCGCGGTGGCGACGCCTAGGCAGACAACAACCACACTCATTAGCACTTTCAATGCGTCATGCTTGGCGTCGGCCGCGCGAAAATACAGCTCCAGAAAAGCCAACGGCACGAGAGTTACACCGAAATTCAGGGCAATGTCGAACGGGCCGTCCAACATCGAGGTCGAGCCCGGCATCGCTCCGCCGGTCACCAGCGCATAAAATCCAAACCCTAAACGCATATACCAAACGCCGCTGACCGCCAGGAACAAGCGCAAGGTCCAGCGATGATGTGCGCGCAAATCCCGCTGCATCGCCGTTCGCGCAGCCAACACCGCAAAGGCGATGATCGCAATCCCGTTCAGCGAAACGCCGATATCATTGACGGCCGCACCAATGCCGTTGCGCGTCCAGGTCAGATACAGCGCACCAATCGAGATCAGAATCGCGCTGGTCGCATAGACCCGGCCATTCCAGCGATGAAAGGTTCTGAACCGATTGCGAACCGCTGGAATGAACTGAACCGGACCGCAGGCGGTGATGATCAGGGCGAAAAAAATGTGCAGCAAGATATTGATATTGCCGATCAGATCCCCGGAGATGAATCCGTTAAACATGCGGCCATCCCAGGCGTCGAAATCGCCACGCATCGCAGAGCCGCCATAAAAGGCGGCGATATCGGCGACGAACGCCATTTGCCCGAGCGCGGTCATCAAAAACCAGAATTGTGAGGCGTGTTTCAACATCTGCCGGGCGGGATAGAGCGGTGTCTGTCCCGGGTGGACGGTTATCTCTGTCATGTTACTTTCTCTGCGTTCGAGGGCTCTCTCCAAGCCAAATGTATCGAACCTGAGATGCTGGCGGCATGACGCCTTCCATCAAAGACATGACATCTGGTAACAGATAACAGAACAACCCCGCTGAAAGGCTTATCCCTCATGGCGCAAGCGACCGTTTCGGCCGGATATGCCACTAGTTTAGTAGACTTGGCGGTGTCATTGGGCGCGAACCGAACGGCCTTGCTTCAGCGCGGCGGGCTCAGCGAAGACGATTTAACCGACCCTGAGACGCGGGTTAGTTTTGCGGTTTTCAAGACGCTGATGCGGGCAGGTAAGGAGCTTGCAAACGCGCCATCATTGGCGCTCACATTCGGCGCCCTCGTCAATTTTGAAGACTTGTCGATCGTTGGCCTGGTGGCCCATGCCGCGCCGACCATGCTGGAAGCTTTTCAGCAGATGAACCGCTATCATCGTCTGGTCATCGAGGTCGAGGGCGTCGCGGAAGGCGAGGACCGATTCAAGCTGGTTGAGCGCGATGACGGCTTATGGATCGACGATACGCGCAAAAACCCCAATGATTTTCCAGAGCTGACCGAGTCGACGCTCGGACGGTTCATTTGCGGCTATAATCGCAACTTCAAAAAGAGACGCCTGGTCAAGATCGCTCATGTAACGCATGCCCGACCAAGCTATGGCGACGAGTATGAGACCGTGCTGCAATGTCCGGTCGTCTTCGGCTCAGATCGCAATTCGATGTTGGTTGATCCGGCCTGGCCGAAGCTGCAGCTTTGGCCAAAGCCGCGTTACGTATTTGGCGTGCTGACCAATCATGCCGAACACTTGCTGGACGAGCTGAAAGCAAGCCGCACAGTGCGCTCTGAAGTCGAACAGCATCTCCTGCCCATTTTGCACACCGGCGACGTCCACATGCAGACCATTGCGACGACGCTCAATATGTCGCGTCAAACACTCTACCGAAAACTCAAATCAGAAGGTGTGACTTTCGAAGCGATCCTAGATGAGCTCCGGCACAAAATGGCGCGGCATTATTTGGAAGGGGAAAAGGTCTCGGTCAACGAAACCGCTTATCTGGTCGGCTTCTCTGATCCAAGTTCTTTCTCTCGCGCGTTCAAACGCTGGACCGGCCACAGTCCCGGTAAGCTCAAAGCCTCACCGCGTAAGCACTAACCTAATGAGTTGCAATTTAATCACGACCGTTCCTGACCCAGCCCAGTCATCAGTTTCCTGCGTTAAATGGGAGAATGCGAGGACTGCGTCATCCTCGATCGCGGAGCGGTCTGAGGATCCAGCGCGAGAAATTACAACACGCGCGTGCGGGCCGCGATGGGACCTCAGACAGCCTGCTGCTGTCGAGGGGGACGCGTGTCGTGAGCATCTTCCAGGCAGCCTCATCCTGAGCGACGTCGAAGGACGAGGCGACCTCACTGCAAAGTCCCTGGAAGCTCAGCCCTTTATCCTTCGACTTCGCTCAGGATGAGGGGCTCCTACGGAAACGGCCGCGCGCACCCCGCGTTCCTGACGAAAGTCAGGATCTATGGCGGCAGGGTGCGATCTCGAGAACATCGGCCAGTCGCCATGGGTGCCAGCTTGCGCTGGCAGAGCGGTAAAAGCGCGGGCACCGTCGTCTGATGTCTGCTCTCGACCGAACGCTGTAAGTGCCGTGATCGGAGCGCGCGTTCTCTCAAACCTCGATCTCAAGAAATGTCTCAGCCGACACGCGCGCCAAAACCTCGAGCATATCTTCAAGCGAGACGGCGACACAGCCTTCGGTGGGACGGCCATCTTCGTGCTGCAGGTGAAAGAAAATCGCACTGCCTAGGCCTGGCACGACAGGATCGTCATTATGCGCGAGCTCAACAATCACGTCATAGGCGTGGTCTTCGCGCCAGAGGTTTTCATGGCTGGCGGCGAAGGGCAGGGTGACGGGCCGGTTATAAAGCGGATGGTGCGGCGCATCACACCAGCCATCGCTTTGCCTAAGCGAGATCACCGGTAAATTGGTTTCCGGTCGAGCAATGCGATCGGCGCGATAGAAAACGCGTTTGAGGCGCCATGCTCCGCGCGGGGTGGCGCCGTCACCTTCGCGTTTGTCTTGGGCGTCGACGACACCGCCTCGCCCGATGGCGCATGTGCTGATCAAATTCCCCGCTTTAAATGATCCATCGGCGGATGCCGTTAACGAAAAATCAGTCACGCACTGCTCTCCTTTTTGTTACATCAGCTGAAGAACCGTGTAATGAAGTGTTTGAATTCATTCTCTATCTGCTGCCCACTAGACAAGGGAGAAAGTCATGGCGGTGACCAAAACCATCCTGCTCGTGGACGATGATAATGAGCTGCGCGAGGCCCTCGCGGAGCAATTTGATCTTTATGAAGGCTTCACAGTGCTGCAAGCCGAAAATGCAACAACCGGCGTAAAACTGGCTGAAGCAGAACGGACGGACCTCATCCTCTTGGACGTGGATATGCCGGATATGGACGGTCGCGAGGCCTGCAAGCTGATGCGCACACGAGGGGTTCGGGCGCCGATTATCATGCTGACAGGGCAAGACAGCGATGCGGATACAATCTTGGGATTGGATAGCGGCGCCAATGATTATGTCACTAAGCCGTTCAAATTCTCTGTTCTACTGGCCCGCGTTCGCGCGCACCTGCGCAGCTTTGAACAAAGCGAAGATGCGACTTTTGATGTTGGTCCATATGAGTTCCGGCCGAGCATGAAGCTCTTGGTGAAAGAGGATGATCGCAAGATCCGCCTCACCGAGAAAGAGACCAATATTCTCAAATATCTTTATCGCGCCGGCGGTAAGCCCGTAGCGCGGGAAGAGCTATTGTCTGAGGTTTGGGGATATAATGCGGCGGTCACGACGCATACGCTCGAAACGCACATTTACCGTCTGCGCCAGAAAATTGAGCCAGATCCGGCAAATGCTCGGCTCTTGCTGACCGAGGCGGGCGGGTACCGTCTGTCGCCATAATCGGACGCACGGCGTTCAATACATTAGGGAATTGGGTCTCTCGGAGGTGGTCGATGCCTGACTAACCCTCGGGAAGACTTGAATCCTCGGTAAAAAGGCTCGACGATTGATCCGGAGCGGCAAGTGAGACCGCAAATATAAAGAGGATCCCCAATCATGAGCGCTACCGTCGATGTCTTCTGGTCTTTTCGGAGCCCATATTCCTATATCGCCACGCCGGATTTGCTGAAGCTGCGCGAGGATTTTGATGTCGAGGTCAATCTGCGGCCGGTTTTGCCCATTGCCGTTCGCGCCGCCAGCACGCTATTCTCTGGCGACCGCAAACCGGCGCAATATATCATCATGGATTCGTTCCGGCGGGCTGATTTCCTCGGCATGAAGATCTCGTTTCCGATGCCCGATCCGATTGTCCAAAACTATGAGACAATGGAAGTCGCAGAAGAACAGCCTTACATTTATCGCCTCACGGGGCTGGGCGTTGAGGCAGCGCGGCGCGGCAAAGGGATCGAGCTTGCCTATCATGTTTCACACTTGATCTGGGGCGGTGAGCCCGGCTGGGATCAAGGCGATCGCTTGGCCGAAGCAGTGGCGAAAGCGGGCTTAGTTCTCGCCGAGTTGGAGGCGAGCATAGCAGCCAATGACCCAATGAAAGAGGTCGAGGCTAATCAAGACGCGCTCGAGGCGGCCGGACATTGGGGCGTGCCGACCATGGTTTTCGAAGGCGAACCCTTCTTCGGCCAAGACCGCATCGAAACACTGCGCTGGCGTCTTGAAAAGAAAGGCCACAAGCGGTCTTAAGCTCGGATTGAAACACACGCCCTCCAACCTCTGGTAATCTGGCAGTGTGCAGACCGGGCGAGAAATCGATCATGCCGAATAATCTAGACTATAGGTTTTCAATTGCCCCGATGATGGATTGGACGGATCGGCATTGCCGGTCGTTTCATCGGGTGCTGTCGAAGCGCGCGCTGTTATGGACTGAAATGGTTACCGCGGATGCGGTTATCCATGGCGATCGTGAGCGCTTGATTGGGTTCTCAGATGATGAACATCCGATCGTGCTGCAACTTGGCGGCAATGAGCCGGACAAAATGGCCGAAGCGGCGCGTATCGCTGAGCGCTTTGGCCATGATGAGGTCAACATCAATTGCGGTTGCCCATCTGACCGCGTTCAGTCAGGCGCGTTTGGCGCTTGTTTGATGCGCGAACCAAAAACGGTTGCGGCTTGTGTCGCGGCGATGCGCGCGGCGGTTTCAATCCCGGTTACTGTGAAGTGCAGGATCGCGATTGATGAGGATCCGCCAAAGGAGACATTGTATAATTTCGTCGATCAAGTCGCCGATGCCGGGTGTTCGGTGTTTACAGTCCATGCCCGCAAAGCGTGGCTCAAGGGGCTCAGCCCGAAAGAGAACCGCGAAATTCCGCCGCTGGACTATGATTTGGTGCAAGCGCTCAAACATGATCGACCCGACCTCACCATTGTCTTAAATGGCGGCATCAAAACACTCGAAGACAGCGCCGCGCATCTGAAAAATTTTGACGGTGTGATGCTCGGTCGCGCGGCTTATCAAACGCCAGATTTACTCGGCGGGGTGGATCAAGCTCTGTTTGATCCCGAGGCTGCGGTGTTAAGCCCGTTCGGCGCGGTACTCGATTATCGACCCTATATCGAAGCGCGACTGGACGAGGGCGTGCGCCTCTCCTCGATGACACGGCATATGCTTGGCCTATTTAGCGGCATGCCAGGCGCGCGTTTGTGGCGACGCGTGCTCAGCGAAAAAGCGCCCAAGCCAGGGGCCGGTGTCCACGTGTTGGACGAAGCGCTCGAAGCCGTCGAATCGCGGGCCTTCGCCTGAGGCAATCTCCTAGGAAGACGAAATGACGCGTTGGATGAAACGTCATTTTGGTTTTTATATGTAGCGATCGCTACAATTTTTGCTCAGGAGCGCCCAAGATGTATTCCCTCAAAGCCCACAAGACCTATCTGAAAATCTCAGCCTTCTTCGTAATGCTTTATGGTCCAATCTTTTTCCTTGGAACCTTTGACGCAACGGTTGAGCCGGTTAGGTTCACCACCGACTTGCTGGCTTGGCCAATCGATGGCGCTCAGACGTATGCGCCCGGCGATACGCGGTTCATTGGCGCGCTGGCCGGCGGGTTTTTGATGGGCTGGGGCGTTTTGATTTGGAGCCTCTCCGGAACGGCCTATGACGCGGCGCCGGAAGCCATTCGGCGTGCGGTTGTCGGCGGTTATCTCGCTTGGTTTGTGCTCGACAGCGCTGGCTCGATCACATCAGGCCATGGATCGAACGCTCTGTTCAATATCATTGTGCTGATCTTGTTTGTTGGCCCACTTTGGCGCTCAACCAAAATTGAACATGTTCAAAAAACATAAAGGATGCTAAACAGGTTTCCCGGGGGGAGGGCTTGTGGTTCGCTCCGGTCGCCATACTGTGATCTGGAACAGATTGATAAGACATGAGGAGACCCGGGATGATCGGCGTTGTTGCAACACTTGAGATTCAGGACGGAAAGCAGGGCGAATTTGAAGGCGTCGCTAAAGACCTAATGGCGAAAGTCAAAGCGAATGAACCAGGCTGCCTGACCTATCAGCTCTATAAAGCTAAAGGGTCGGACACGACTTATATTTTCATGGAGCAATACGCCTCCGGAGACGCGCTCAAAGCGCATGGCCAGACCGATTATTTCAAGGCTGCTCAGCCTGGCCTTGGCGCTTGTCTCGCAGGCGCGCCGAAAATCGAAATGTTTGACATCGTCGAATAGGAGCCTGTGATGGATCTATCATTCACGAAAGAAGATCTTGCATTTCAAAAAGAGGTCCGCGACTGGATCGCGGCCAATTACACCGACGAGCTCAAAGCGCGCAATGCGATGTCGAAGAACGGATATCTCGACAAGGACGGGATGCTCGAATGGCAACGAAAGCTAGATGAGCGCGGGTGGTTCGTCGCCAATTGGCCTGAAGAGTTTGGCGGCCCCAATTTGAGCGCGGGGCAGCGCTATATTCTGAACATGGAAATGGCCGCTGCGGGCACACCGCAAATGTCACCAATGGGCAAATCCATGGTCGCGCCAGTGATCATGGCGTTTGGCAATGACGCACAAAAGGCGGAGCACTTGCCTAAAATCAAACGCTCTGAAATCTGGTGGTGCCAAGGCTATTCTGAGCCTGGTTCCGGCTCTGACCTTGCTTCGCTGCAAATGAGCGCGGTGCGTGATGGCGACGAATATGTGCTGAACGGCTCCAAGATTTGGACCACCCATGCGCAATGGGCCGATTGGATTTTCTGCCTCGTGCGCACGTCGAAAGAAGGCAAACCACAAGAAGGCATTAGCTTCCTCGTCTTCCCGATGGACTTGCCGGGCATCTCCGTGTCCTCCTTGCCGACGCTAGATGGCCCAACCGACAATCAGCAAGAGATCAATCAGGTCTTCTTTGAAGATGTGCGCGTCAAAATCGAAGACGCGCTCATCGGCGAAGAAAATAAGGGCTGGACCTACGCAAAATATTTGCTCCAGTTCGAGCGCGGAAACGCATATGCACCCGGGCTCAAGAACGCGCTGCAGAAGACCAAAAAGCTTGCCAGTGTCGAGCAATCTGGCGGCGAGCCTTTGCTCAAGGATCCAGACTTCCAGCGCAAAATTGCGGCGATGGAAATGAAGATCGAAGCGCTCAATGCCACCGAGCTTCGTATCTTCTCAGCTTTGTCTGCAGGTCAAGCGGTCGGTCCTGAGAGCTCGATGTTGAAATGCGCAGGCTCTGAGGCGCAGCAGGCGATTTCCGAACTGTCGCTCGAAGCGGTAGGCGGCTATGCGGCGCCGTTCGTGCAAGACACATTCGCCGTGGCCCGCGCCGGTGCGAACAGTGACCTTGCAACGCCCGATTATGCCGGGCCGGTCGCGCCGAGTTATTTCAACTATCGCAAGACGTCGATCTATGCAGGATCGAACGAGATCCAGCGCAATATCATGTCGAAGATGGTTCTTGGGCTGTAAGCCTTACTAAAACGGTGAAGCGGGCCGAATGAAAGAAGCCCGCCACACTTTCTGAGGAGGAAGAATGGCCGAAGCAGCTGAGCGTAAAGCTGGTTTCTGGACGAAACTCGCATACGGCTTCGGCGCCGTAGGGGATGGCGTCAAAAGCAACGGTTTCGAGTATTTCCTGCTACTCTATTACGGCCAGGTGCTTGGCGTAGACTTCGCCTTGGTTGGCGCAGCTCTTCTCATCGCAATGATCATCGATGGCGTGACCGATCCTGTGGTTGGCTACTGGTCAGACAATTTACGCACTGGGTTCGGACGACGGCATCCTTTTATGTATGCAGCGATCATTCCGGTCGGCATCGCCTACTATTTTGTCTGGAATCCGCCCGCGGGCTTAGAGGGGAACGAGCTGTTTCCCTACCTTTTAGCGATCACCATCGCGGTCCGTGTGTCCTTCACTTTTTATGACGTCCCGAGCAGCGCCTTGGTCGCGGAACTTACCGACGATTATGACGAGCGGACCTCGTTTCTGTCTTTCCGGTATGTGTTTGGCTGGATGGGCGGCTTGTTCATCGCGGTCTTCGCTTTGCGGTTTTTGCTGGTTCCTACCGAAGAATATGGCAGCGGCTTCTTCAATATCGATGGGTATGAAACCTACGGCTTGATGGCAGCAATCATGATCTGTGCGTCCGTGTTCATTTGTGCGGCGGGAACGCATTCGCATATTCCGCATCTGCGTCAGCCGCCTGCCCCCCGAAAAATGAGCATCGGCCTTGTGTTCAAAGAGATCCGCGAGACGCTCTCAAATAAGTCGTTCCTTTGGTTGTTCGTCGCGACACTGTTCGGGTTTATGGCCTCTGGTGTCGCCGCGACGCTCAACTATTTCATCAATGGATTTTTCTGGGAGTTCACAACAAGTCAGACCGCCTTGCTGACTTTGAGCGTCTTCGCATCAGCCATTCTCGCATTCGTGCTCGCCCCGATCGTTTCGAAAACGCTGGGCAAGAAACGCGGCGCTTTGATTGTGGGTTTGTTCGCATTTACGATCGCCCCGATGCCGGTCCTGTTGCGATTGGCAGGTGTGATGCCAGCTAACGGTACCGAGACCCTATTCAATCTCATCCTCGGTGTGACCGTGATCGATGTTGCTTTGATCATCACATTCCAAATCCTCTCGAGTTCGATGATCGCCGATATCGTCGAAGACAGTGAGCTTAAAACCGGGCGCCGGTCTGAAGGCATTTTCTTTTCTGGTATCTTGTTTATGCGCAAGCTCGCTCGCGGCAGCGGTTTGTTTCTAGCCTCGCTGGTTCTCGCGGCTGCTGATCTCTCTCGCGACATGCAACCGGGTGAGCTTTCATCTGAAACGCTGACTGTGCTTGGAGCCGGGTATGCGTTTGGCTTGCTTGCGCTGTGGATGACGATGATCATTCTTCTCTCACGCTACAAAATCAGCCGCGAAGACCATGCTGCCAATCTTGCGGCCCTTGAGCGAGCGCGTGCTGCCAAGAACGTCGCCGAATAATCATACAGAGCTATCCTAGGAGCCCATATGTCTGACGCTGCCAGCGCTGTGCCGCACAAACCCGGTCTTTTGACTCGCATCGCTTATGGTATTGGCGGCGCCGCCGGCGGCATCAAGAATAATGGCTTTGATTATGTGCTCTTACTTTTCTACAGCCAGGTGCTCGGGCTTTCAGCCGTCTTGGTTGCAGCAGCTCTGTGGATCGCCCTGATCTTTGACGCGGTCTCGGATCCTGTCGTCGGTTATTGGTCAGACAATCTCAAAAGCAAATATGGGCGGCGTCATCCCTTCATGTATGCGGCGATGATCCCGATTTCGATTGGCTTTTTCTTCGTGTGGAATCCGCCCGCAGGGCTTGAAGGCATGGGTTTGTTTGGCTGGCTCCTCACGCTGACCATATTGGTGCGTCTGATGTACACATTGTACGAGGTGCCACAGCATGCGCTTTCCGCTGAACTGACCCAAGATTATGACGCGCGCACATCTCTGATGTCGTTCCGCTATTTCTTCGCCTGGGTGGGCGGGCTGAGTGTTCAAGTCATCCTGTTTGCGTTCTTGCTGAAGTCGACGGAGGAAGACCCATCCGGGTTCTTCTATTTGGATGGCTGGCACACGTATGGTTTGCTCGGGGCGAGTTGTATCTTCCTCGCTATTTTCTTGTCCTCAGTCGGGACGCATCGGCAGATTCCGCACTTGATGCCGCCGCCCGCTGCGCGAAAACTTACGCCCTTGAAAGTGGTGGCGGAGATTTGGGAAACTGTCTCCAATCCATCCTTCCGAGCGCTGTTCATCGCCACTTTGTTTGGGCTGCTTGCAACGGGCGTATCAGCCACGCTCAATCAATATATCAACGGGTTCTTCTGGGGCTTCACGACTCAACAAATTTCGGGCCTCACGCTCGCCGTCTTCATGTCACCAGCGCTGGCCCTCGTGATCGCGCCCATCGCTGGCAAAGCGTTTGGCAAAAAGCGCGCGGCGATAACGATCGGTATCCTCGCCTTCACCATCGCGCCCGCTCCAGTATTTGCACGTCTACTGGGCCTGTTTCCGGCGAACGGCACCGATGAGCTCTATTACACAATCTTGCTCATCACCGTGTTCGATATTGCTCTGATTGTTGCCTATCAGATGCTGGCGGCCTCTATGGTGACTGATATTGTTGAAGAGAACGAATTGAAGACCGGCCGCCGGTCTGAAGGGGTCTATTTTGCCGGCATCAGCTTCATGCGGAAACTGGCGCAAGGCATCGGCGTCTTGAGCGCGTCTGTCATCCTCGCGACCGCATCCATTGTCCCAGGGATGCGACCTGAGGAGGCGAGCGCTGAATCGATTGCGATCCTCGGCTTTGGGTACGCGATAATGTTGCTCACGCTTTGGTCACTGATGCTGATCTCCGTCAGTTTCTACCGGATCAGCCGTGATGACCACGAGAAAAACTTGCGAGCCCTTGCCGAAAAGCGCGGGCAAGACGCTTAGGTTTCCGTAACAATAACAGGTGCCTAACTGAAATGTCATGTCTGCCCAATTGCGTCCGCCAGTACGCCGGAATAGAGCCATAATCATGACTTACGTTTCTAGCATGACAAAACACGTCTCTAAATTCCTCGTGGCCGTCCTCGTGGTACTGGTCGCCCTTGTGCTCGTTCTGGTGAGCCCGCTTTACGGATCTGCGTCTGCGCAGAATTTCTGGGACAAAGTGGTGCCCGAATCCCAAGCGCAAATCGAGCTCAGCTACGCGCCTTTGGTCAAAGACGTCTCGCCCGCTGTGGTCAATGTCTACACCAAGAAGACCGTTCAGCGCCGCATGACGATGCAAGAGTTTATGTATGGTCGCCGCTTCGGCGGACCGAATAGTCAAAGCGTCCAAAACTCGCTCGGTTCCGGCGTGATTGTCGGCGACGATGGCATCGTGGTTACAAACAATCACGTGATTGATGGCGCCGACGAGGTGATTGTCGTCTTAGCAGATCGCCGCGAATATCCTGCTGAGCTGATCCTCGCTGATGAACGGACGGACTTGGCTGTTTTGCGGATAGAGACCGAGGATGATGCTCTTCCGACGCTTGGTTATGCCAGCACGATCGGGGTGGAAGTCGGCGACTTGGTCCTGGCCGTCGGCAATCCATTTGGCGTCGGTCAAACGGTGACGACGGGGATCATCTCCGCGACAGCACGAACCGATGTTGGTGTGTCTGATTATGCCTTCTTCTTGCAAACCGATGCGGCGGTAAACCCTGGAAACTCGGGTGGCGCTTTGGTCAATACGCGCGGCGAATTGGTCGGTATCAATACCGCGATTTTCTCACGCTCCGGCGGCTCGAACGGTATTGGCTTTGCGATCCCCTCTGAAATGGTGAAGCGCGTCGTCGATGCGGCCGTGAATGAGGGTACAATAGTCCGTCCATGGTTAGGACTTAAAGGCCAGTCTGTAACCTTCGATATTGCCAAGGCGCAAGGGTTGGAGCGCCCGCTCGGCGTGATCATCACTGAAGTCTATGATGATGGCCCCGCTGATCGATCCGATTTACGCCGGGGCGATCTCATTCTCAGCATAGATGATCGCGAGGTCTATGACGAACGCGGGCTTAAATTCCTCGCGGCCACCAAGTCGCCGGGTGAGGATGTGTCGCTACGTGTGCTGCGCGGCGGCAAT
Organism: Hyphomonas sp. ske169; assembly: GCF_056850855.1. Classification (NCBI taxonomy): domain Bacteria; kingdom Pseudomonadati; phylum Pseudomonadota; class Alphaproteobacteria; order Hyphomonadales; family Hyphomonadaceae; genus Hyphomonas; species Hyphomonas sp. ske169. The sequence continues at coordinate 3,126,324 of NZ_CP096146.1, forward strand.
GAGCAAATCATCGCAGCGCGCTTGGCGCCGCCGCCCGGCATGAGCGAAGCGGAAGTCGTCCTGTTGGAAGGTCGTCATCCGTTCACAGGCGCTGAAGTCGCTGAACTCTCACCGCGCTTGGCTGAAGAGCTCGGTCGCGACCCGTTTGATAGTGGCGTTTTGGTGACCCGTGTAATGCGCCGGGCTTATGCGCGCCGCGTGGTGCGTTCTGGCGACATCATCCAATCTGTTGATGGCCAGCCAATCAAAACGCTTGATGACTTGGACGCTGCGCTTGACCGCGACTCTGGCCGCTGGGAAATTGAAATCGACCGAAACGGCCGCAGCATTAGCGGCTTCGTGAACCTCTAGTCGCACCGCTCTAGTCTGTTGGGGCTCGGTCGATGATGTGGGTGTACGATCCCATCACGGAACCGCGCTGCCCGCCGGTGAGGCCGAGATCCATGCCTTGCGCGTCGCGTTGCTGGAACAAAGCCGCGTCCGTGCCGGGATCGATCAGTACGGACATATGAAATTCATGCCCGCGTAGGGCCGTGTTCCAAAATGGGTTCGGCTCTGGCGTGATGGCGCGATAGCCAAGATGCATCTTCTTTTCCGCGAAGCTGGTCGATTGATCGAGCAGACCCGCCATCGCGTGCCGAACCCCGTTCGCATCCATCAGGCCTTGGCCGAGCACCATATAGCCGCCGCACTCACCATAAATCAGGGCGCCGCGATCCGCTGCGGCGCGTAGTCCACTTAGAAACCGGTGGGCATTCGAAAGTTGACCGGCATGTAATTCCGGATATCCGCCCGGCAGGAAAATCGCGTCAGCTCCATCGCTCGGAGCTTCATCCGCCAGGGGAGAAAAGAAGGAGATTTCGGCCCCGTTTGCGCGCCAATCGTTCAAAATATGCGGATAGGTAAACTCGAATGCAATGTCGCGTGCAACCGCAATTCTTTGACCGAGCGGCGGCAATCGACGCGGCGGAGGGGCTTGCGGAAGCGTGCCCGCAGCGTCGAGCAAAGCGTCCAAATCGACGCCTTGTTCAACCGCGCCCCGGGCGGCCTCGACTAAGGCGTCAGTTTGGTTGCGCTCGGTCGCTTGCACCAGGCCAAGATGGCGGGACGGGATGGTCAGCGCGTCTGAGCGCATCACCGTGCCGAGCAATGGAATGCCTGTTTCCTCCAAAGGCTCCGCGAGCAATTCAGCATGGCGCTGGCTGCCAACCCGCGTGGCGACCACGCCGCAGACTTTCGGGCGGTCTCGCAGAGTTGCGAACCCATGCGCAATGGCGGCGATGGATTGAGCAAGACCGCTCGCATCGATTAAGAGCAAAACGGGAAGATCGAGTGTATCTGCGAGATCTGCGCTTGATCCTGACGTACTCGCCGCGCCATCAAACATGCCCATCATGCCTTCAATAATGAGGAGATCGCGGGCTCGCGAAATATCCTGCGCGCGGGCGCGAAGCTGACTTTCGCCAAACGCCCACTTGTCGAGATTGTAGCAGTCTTGCCCAGTGGCGAGCCTTAGGAATTGTGGATCAATATCGCCCGGGCCGCCCTTCGCGACTTCGACGGACACACCGCGCGCCCGCAGGGCGCTGACAAGGCCGAGCGTGAACACCGTCTTGCCAGTGTTTGAGCTCGGTGCAGCGATCACCAAGCCTTTTGGTGGAGCAGCGGAAACGGGATTGGGCATACGGATATCTCACTCAACAGATTCAACGCAGCGCGCTGTCTCTGCCATGGTTGCAAGATCTGAGCAATCGAGAAGTGTTTCGCGTTCAACCCGTGCGGTCTATTCGCTGGATAGAGCTTCGAGCTGTTCTATTTATGTTCTTGCGGCGCAAAGCAAAGCATGACAAGCAATTGCTTATCAAAGCGAGGTGACAAGGGTATGGCTGACGGCATGAGCGATCTTTTCTCCGCATCGGGTCTATCAGACTCTGCGCCGCGTCCATTGGCGGACAAATTGCGTCCGCAGGTTTTGGCAGAAGTTGTGGGGCAAGATCATTTGCTCGGACCGAATGGAGCGCTGGGCCGGATGCTCGCGACCGGCAATTTATCCTCGATCATTTTGTGGGGTCCGCCAGGTGTGGGTAAGACCACGATTGCGCGCTTATTGGCCCAGGAAACCGATCTTCATTTCGAAGCAATTTCAGCAATTTTCTCAGGCGTCAAAGACTTGCGCGCTGTGTTTGAAGCTGCGCAGCGGCGGCGAGATATGGGGCAGGGCACATTGCTCTTTGTTGATGAAATCCACCGCTTCAACCGCGCCCAACAAGATGGCTTCCTGCCGCATGTTGAAGCGGGAACGGTGACCTTGGTCGGGGCAACGACAGAGAATCCAAGTTTTGAGCTGAATGGCGCTTTGCTCTCGCGCTGTGCGGTGTTGGTTCTAAACCGGCTCGAGGTCGAGGCGTCCGAAACACTGTTGAGCCGCGCCGAGGCCGAAATGCAGCGCGATCTTCCGCTAGATGCGCGCGCGAGGTCTGCCTTGATCGATATGGCAGATGGAGATGGGCGCTATTTGCTGAATCTGGCAGAGCAAGCGTTCACGCTGGCAAAAACAGGCACAGAACTGACATTAGAACAGCTTTCGGAGGCTCTGCAAAAGCGAGCGCCGGCCTATGATAAGAGCCGCGACGAGCATTACAATCTGATCTCGGCTTTGCACAAGTCGGTACGCGGATCCGATCCAGATGCGGCGCTGTATTGGTTTGCGCGTATGTTAGAGGGCGGCGAAGATCCGCTATTCATCGCTCGGCGACTGGTCGTGATGGCCAGCGAAGATATCAGCCTGGCCGATCCCACCGCGATGATGGTCGCTGGCGAGGCGGCCCGCGCGTTTGAGCGTTTAGGCGAACCAGAAGGCTTGATCCCGCTGGCGCATGCTGTCGTGCATCTGGCCACCGCGCCCAAGTCCAATGCGTCATATATGGGCCTCAAACGCGCCCGTGCGGTCGCCCGAGAAACCGGCTCGCTGATGCCGCCCAAACATATTCTCAATGCGCCGACAAAAATGATGAAAGAGCAAGGGTATGGCGATGGCTATGCCTATGACCATGATCAAGAGGGCAGCTTTTCCGGGCAAAACTATTTCCCCGATGGCATGGACCGGGTGGATCTTTACCAGCCTAAAGGGCAAGGCCGTGAAGGCCCAATCGCCGAGCGCTTGGCCAAGTGGCGGGCGATCCGCAAACAAAAGATGGAGGGTGAAGGATGAAACCGATTTGGAGAGGGCTCCGGCCTCTGTTCGCAATCGCCGCTTTCACGTTGGGACTAAGTGTTCAAACGACCGCGGCGCAAAACGGAACCGATACGCCGGTCGTGTATGACCAGATCCCGCCCCATATAACAAAGTGGATGCAACAACCTGCGATCCTCGTCTTTTCCAAGACGAATGGCTGGCGCCACAATGAGGGTATTGCGGGCGCGGATAAATTCTTTGTCGAGCTTTCAAGGGCGAAAGGCTTTGGAATTTTCACAACGGTCAACGCCGCCATCTTCAATGCCGACGATCTTGCTCGGTTTGATGTCATCGTCTTCAATAATGCGACCGGTGACACGCTCAGCCCCGATCAAGAAGCCGCCTTTCGCGATTGGCTCGAAGCCGGCGGCGCTTGGATCGGGTTGCACGGCTCTGGCGACAATACCCATGCCGACTGGCCGTGGTATGCGAAATCGCTCATCGGGCCAACTTTCACCGGGCATCCGCTAACCCCTCATTTCCATATCGTTCGGGTCGAAACATTGGATGAGGCTCATCCGATCATGACAGGCACCCCTTTGGTCTGGGAGCATGATGATGAGTGGTACTTCTTTGACAGCCATCCTCGCGATTATGGCCTACACCCGCTCGCAGGCATTCATGAGACGGATTTCAAACCTGAAGGTGAAGATGTTCAAAACCTCACCACTTGGGCCATGGGCGAAGCGCCGCTCGACCACCCGGTGATTTGGGTTGGGTGTCCGGGCGAGGGTCGTAGTTTTTATTCGGCGCTTGGGCATTCTGATCTTGCCTATGACAGCCAGACCTATCGCGACATTCTCGTGAACGCTTTCGATTGGGTGTTGAAGACAAGTGATCCCGCGGGCGGCGGGTGTCCAGCGACGGACTAATTCTTGTGGATCGTTCTCCGCTGAAAATTTCGAACCGGGATGCGAGGCGCCTTTGGCTGTCAGGCCAAGGGCTTGCGGCCACGCCAACCGGCCCTCTCGATCTAGATGCGTTGATCCAAAAGCTCGGCTTTGTGCAGCTTGATACGATCCAAGTGGTGGCGCGAGCGCACCATCACATTCTGTGGAGCCGAAACCAGAATTATCGTGAGCCGATGCTCAATCGGCATCTCGCTAAACATCGCAAAGTGTTTGAGCATTTTACGCATGACGCCTCGGTCTTGCCGATGGATTTCTATCCGATGTGGCAACGCCAGTTCCGGCGGCTCGAGGCGAAGGTTCGAAAGTGGGAATGGCATCGCGGCATGCTGGACGCTGATGGCCGTAACAATATCAAAGACCGCATACGCGCCGAGGGCCCTTTATGCACAAAAGCCTTCGACACCAAGGTCGTGGGCGAGAAGAAAATGTGGGCGCGGCCGCCGCATAAATTGGCGCTCGATTATATGTGGTATGCGGGCGAGCTTTCGACATCGCACCGAGAAAATTTCACCAAGTTTTATGATCTCAGCGAACGCGTCATCCCCGCCGAGCTGCTAAACCGAGTGCCCTCTGATGAGGCGCAGATTGATTGGCTGTGTCAGGCCGCGCTTGAACGCATGGCGTTCGGGTCTGAGGGCGATATTCAAAGATTCTGGGACGCGGTCTCCAATGCTGAAGCGAAAGACTGGGCGGCGGCAAATGCACGGCAGCTGGTGCCGGTAGAGATCGAAACAGCCGATCGCGGTACTATTTCCGCATGGGCGTCAGGGGATATTGAGACCCGATTAGCAGATATCGAAGCCCCCACTTCGCGCTTGCGCATCCTCAATCCGTTCGATCCGGTGGCGCGGGATCGGACACGTTTGAAGCGATTGTTTGGGTTTGATTATACAGTCGAGATGTTCGTCCCAGCCGCCAAACGGAAATGGGGCTATTATATTTATCCGCTTTTGGAGGGCGATCGCTTTGTCGGGCGGATCGAAATCAAGGCAGATCGAAAAGCCGGCACGTTGCGTGTCCTCAAATTATGGACAGAACCAAAAGTGAAGTGGACCGCGGCACGAGCGGCGAAACTTGAAGCCGAACTCGCCCGAATGCTGCGCTTCATCGGTCTAGAGCAGTTGGTTTAGGAGTTTGATCCGTCCTCAGACTTGCCTTGATCGTGTTCTTCGTTACCTCAAGAACAAGATCTGAAGGAGTTCGAACATGCTGCGATATGGGGTTTGGGGTTTGGTTGCATTTGGGATGGCCGCATGTGCGCCTCAGCTGCCAGATGCTGGAAGCGAGATCTCGGAGAACCAGGCCCCAAGCGAGGCACCGCTCTCAGATGACGATCAGTTTCATGAGTCGATTGCCGTGTTTGACAGCCACTTGGATACGCCCGCGCTGTTCCATACCGAAGCATACGATTTTAAGCGCCGTCAGACCTGGGAAGAAGATGGCACGCATGTCGACTTACCGCGCATGAATGAAGGCGGCTTGGATGGCGGGTTTTGGGTGATCTTTACCCGGCAAGGCCCGCTCGATGAGGCAAGCTACGCCGCCGCTCGGACCCATGGCCTCTTGCGCCAAACCGCGATCCGCGAATTCGCCGCGAAATATCATGAGGAAGTTGAGCTTGCTTTTGATGCCGATGACGCCGAACGCATTTTGGCGGATGGCAAAAAAGTCGTGTTCCAGAGTATGGAAAATTCCTATCCGCTCGGCACCGATGTCTCGCTGATGGAGCACTATTATATTGGCGGCTTGCGGATGATTGCGCCGGTCCATTTTGCCAACAATCAGTTCGCTGACAGCGCCACCGATATCTCACAAATCTATGACGGCTTAAGCCCGCTTGGCGAAGACTTGGTGCGCGAAGCGAACCGGTTAGGATTGGTTCTTGATGGCAGCCACGCGCATGATGAAACCGTGCGGGACATGATGGCGCTTTCCACAACACCTATCATCCTATCCCATACCGGCGCGAAAGCGGTCTATGACCATCCGCGCAACATCGATGACATGCTCTTGCTTGAGTTGGCAGAGAATGGCGGCGTCATTCAAATGAACATCTTTGGCGGCTATCTCGAAGCGCTTGAGCCATCACCGGAACGGGTCGCAGCGCTTGAAGCGCTCGCCGAAACCTATGGCAGTAATTCAAGTGAAATGGATCCAGATACGCTCCAAGCCTGGATGGCGGCGCGCGCAGAAGTCAATCGCGAATTCCCGGCGCCGCGCTCCACCTATGAGAAATTCATGGAGCACACTTTTCATGTGCTCGACCTGATCGGGCCGGACCATGTCGGGATTAGTGGCGACTGGGATGGCGGCGGCGGGGTCGACGGCATGAGCGATGTGTCCATGCTGCAAAAGATCACCCGCGACTTGCTCGCTGCCGGATATACGCGCGAAGATGTCGAAAAGATTTGGGGCGGCAACATGCTCCGTCTTGTTCGCGCGGCTGATGACGCTCGGACCTCTGATCTCGTTTCGCCGAACATCCTGAACTAGTCCAATGGAATGGCTCACCATCACGCCGCCTTTGCTGGCCATCATCGTCGCGGTGTGGACGCGGAACGTGTTCTGGGCGCTCGGCATCGCAATCTGGCTGAGTGAGACCATCATTGCTGGGTTCAACCCTTTTATGGGCGCGCTGGGCGGAATTGATCGCGCGGTCGGCGTGTTCGACAGCTCCTACAATACGCGTGTTCTTTTATTCTGTCTGATCATTGGCGCTTTGATCATTTATATGCAGCGATCCGGCGGCATCAGCGCGATGGTGGAACGGTTGCAAAACTCCGGCTTTGCCTCAACGCCGCGCCGGGCAGGATTGGTGACCGCGATTTGCGGGATACTGATCTTTGTCGAGACCAATATCAGCCTGCTGACGACTGGCATTTTGGGGCGTCCGCTCTTCGATAAGCTGAATGTTAGCCGCGAACGCTTGGCCTATATTATCGACTCGACTTGTGCGCCGGTCAGCGTTTTGATCTTGTTCAATGGTTGGGGCGCTTATCTCTTGGGCCTGCTGAACGAGAACGGCGTCGATGGCGCAACCGGCGTTTTGATGTCGACCATCGCGCTCAACTTTTATGCCTGGATCACGATCGCATTGGTCATCGCCACTGTGCTGTCAAACAAGACCTTTGGCCCTTTAGCGGCTGTCGAACGATCGGGAAGTCGTTCAACCATCTCTACAGCAGGTCCTTTCAATGAAGCACCGGAACCGCCCTCGCGAGCGATCTATATGGCGATCCCGCTCCTGATCATGATCGGCGGCACGATCGGCTTCATGCTCTGGACCGGCGAGGGCGATATTCGCAAAGGATCTGGGGCGCAGGCGATCTTGTGGTCGGTCATCCTGGCCACGGCTGCAGCGTTCATTTGCTTGGCCCATTCCAAACGCGCCAAGGGCGATCTCGTCAATTTAGGCTTCAAAGGCATGGGCGACCTTTTGCCTGCCGTCACGATGATCTATCTGGCGCTGGTGCTCGGAGCGAGCCTGAATGCGGTTGGCATGCGTGAGTTCATCGCCAGCATCGCATCAAGCTTTCCCGCACCTTGGACCATTCCGGCCATCCTGTTCATCGGGGCCGGGATTACCTCTTTCACGGCCGGGACCAGTTGGGGCACGTATGGGATTCTTGTACCCGTCGCTGTGCCGCTAGCCGTTGGGGCAGGGGTGCCGCTGCCCCTCGCGATTGCTGCGGTCATGGGCGGCGGCGTTTTTGGGGATCATTGCTCACCCATTTCAGACACGACGATTATCGCGTCTCTGGCGTCGGGATGCGATCACATGGAACATGTTCGCACGCAGTTGCCTTATGCGCTGGTGGGCGGTGTCGCGGCGACGGGCCTTTATTTGATCGCAGGCCTCGTCGCGTAAGCGACGATAAAGGCATCCATCAGCAATTCGGTGAACGGATTCGGGGCTCGGCGAGCTCCACGCGCAAAGCCGTCTAGCCCAGAACTTCCGCCAAGAAATCCTTACATGCGGCAAAGCTACGGCGGTCCGCGCCAGCATCATACATGGTTCCAAAATCTGGATTGGCGGCAGCGGGATTGGTGAACGCGTGCAGGGTCGCACCATAGGCATGTAACTGCCAGTCTGCCTTCGCTTTGGTCATCTCGCGCGAGAAATCCATGACATCGTCTGGCGTCGCCATCGGGTCTTCCCAGCCATGCAAGGCTAGCACTTTCGGGCCGATTGTCTCGTCGGTATTGCCCGGCGCGCCAAACAGACCGTGAAAGCTCACAACGCCTTCGACGCCCATATTCTTGCGTGCCATGTCGAGCACGCTGAGCCCGCCAAAGCAAAACCCGATCGCGGCGGCTTTCGAACTGCCAGCTTTGTCTTTCGCAACGCTGAGCGCATGCGAGAGGCGCGATTGCAGCTCTTCTCGATTGCTCGCGAGCGGCGTCATCAGAGCCTCGCACTCTTCATTCGTCTCGCCGCGATTGCCTTTGCCATAGACATCAATCGCGAACCCAGCATAGCCCCACTCAGCGACCAATTTGGCTTTGCTTTGCTCAAACTCGGACTGACCGCCCCAAGCATGCGCGACCAAGACCACGCCTTTGGGCGCTGCTGAAGGCATGGCAAGAAAGCCCTCAAAGGTTTCACCATTCTGCTCATAGTCAACGATCTGCGTGGTAACGTTCATGGGCTAGCTCCTGCTCGTAAAGTCTTGCTCTGAACGGGTTTAGCGAACGCAGATACGCTTTCAAGGCTTGCCATCGCGATTTCGACGCCGCAGAGCATTTCAATGACTTGCGTTTTAATCGATTGTGACCCCGGACTGGATGATGCGGTGGCTTTGCTCGCAGCGTTCGGGGCGAAAGAGCTGGATGTACTCGCCATCACCACGGTGGCCGGAAATGTGAAAGGCGAGCAGACCGCGATCAATGCTTGCATTATTCGTGAGGCGGCAGACCCGAGCGCTCCTGTCCCAGTCTGTGCTGGGGCCCCTCGGCCTATCTTGCGCGACCCGGTCACCGCGGAAGACTTTCACGGCTCGACCGGCCTTGGCAATATCGACTTCCCGACGCCTCAGCGGCCTCAGGATCAAATGCACGGCGTGAACAAGATCATTGAGTCTTGCAAAGCCGCTCAGGACACCCCGCTCACTTTGATTGTGACAGGGCCGATGACCAACGTGGCATTGGCCTTAGCGATGGATCCCGACATCGCGGCGGGCATTGCGGAGATCGTTTTGATGGGCGGCGCTGACCGTGAAGGCGGGAACATTACGCCTTACGCTGAGTTCAACGTGTTTGCGGACCCGCATGCCGCTGCCGCTGTGTTCGGTTCGGGGCTGTCTATCCGCTGCCTGAGCTTGGACGTCACCCATGAAATCCGAACGACCGCTGAACGCCTGGGCAATGTGCGCGCGGGGAAGACCCGTCAAAGCCAGATCGCTGGAGATCTTTTGGAAGCGTCGTGCAAGCTCGAATTCTCAGCCAACGGCGAACGTGAAGCGCCGCTGCACGATCCGAGTACGGTGATCGCGGTAACCGATCCGGACCTATTCACCGGACGACGCGCAACTGTTGAAGTCGTCACAGAGAATGGCGAGCAATTTGGGCGGACCGTTCCCACCTTTAGCGAAGATGGCAATGTTCTATGGTATGAGCATGCCGATAGCGAAGCCGTGTTCGACGCGCTGTGCCGTCATTTGGAGTATGCAACATGACTGTCCGGATCGGCGTCGTTGGATCGATCAATCTCGACTTAGTGGCCAGCGGTGCGCCGCTGCCGCAGGCAGGTGAAACAGTGACCGGCGCCCGGTTTGCCCAACATCCCGGCGGAAAAGGCGCTAATCAAGCGCTCGCCGCCCGGCGCTTAGGAGCAGACGTGTTCATGGCCGGCTGTGTCGGCGATGACGCGCTGGCCGAACCCGCGCTCGCGCTCTTGCGCCAAGATCGGGTCGATGTCTCAGCGGTCATGAGCGAGATCGGTACTTCAACGGGCGTCGCTCTGATCGCCGTCTCACCTGAGGGCGAGAACCAAATCACGGTGGCCAGCGGCGCGAACGCCCAGGTCAGTGCGACGGATGTTTTGAACCTGCCCAAGTGCGACGTCATTCTCTGCCAACTCGAAGTGCCTGTTGCTGCAGTGGAAGCGGCCTCTGCGCGGGCGAATGAGACGGGCGCTTTGATGGTGATCAATCTCGCACCGGCGCAAGAGGTCCCGCTCGGTCTGCTCCGCGATGCCGATCTGCTGATCGTCAATGAAGTAGAAGCTGATTTTTACGGCGATGTGCTACATCAAACAGGCGGCATGGTTGCCTTGACCCTCGGCGGCGAAGGGGCAGTCTTGTATACGATGGGAAAAGAGATTGCGCGTGTCCCGGCCTTCTCGGTTCCCGTTATCGATACAACGGGGGCAGGTGACACGTTTTGCGGCGCACTTGCAGTCGCGCTCGCTGAAGGAAAAGCGCCGGAAGAGGCGTTGCGATTTGCTGCTGCGGCAGGCGCTTTAGCCGTCACCAAGGCGGGCGCTCAACCGAGCCTGCCAACCCGAGCGCAAGTCGAACGTCTCCTTGCGGAGACTTAAGCATGGGCGAGCTGCCTCTCACGCGCAACAAAACGAGGCCTGAACATGAGGCGGCGATCCGAGATGCCGTCCGCAGCGTCGACTTCGTGCCTGGTCCACCCTCCACGGCTCGGCTTGCGAGCCTGTCTGATGCCGAAGCGCTGTACGAATTCTTGAGCGATCCTGAAATCCACGGGCCAATCTATACGCTGCCGCGCCCACTGACTGTGGAGACCGTTGGCGGTTTCATCGAACAGAAATTTGAGGAACGGGCACGCGGTGAAGGTCTATTATTCGTGCGGTTCAACGACGCAGATGAAGTGATCGGGTATTCCGATTTTGAGGTCTGGCCAGAATGGGGCGCGGGCGATTTGGGCGGTGCCTTACGAAAGGATCAGCAAGGCCAAGGGGCAGGGCTTCGCGGCCTGATCTCCAGTTTCACTTGGATGTTTGAGGCGTTAAAGCTCGATCTGATCTTTGCCACTGGCGCGCTTGATAATGTGCGCACCGGGCACATGATGGAACGCGTTGGCATGGTGCACAAAGGCGAGGTCACCAGCCAGCGTCCGGACGGCACCACGCGCCAATCTAATGTTTGGGAAATTGAGCGAGCCGCCTGGTTTGAACGGCATGGCAATCCAGACGCTAAGTCTTGATCAACCCAATCTCGCGTAAGCGCTCCATCAAATAGTCTTGCGCAGTGATCGGTGGTTCTGCCTTGCCACCTTCGTCCAAACATTGCGGCAGGGCTTCGATCATTACGTCTTGATTGAAGTGTAGAAAAAACGGCGTCGAATAGCGCGGAAAGCGTGACCGTTCTGGCGATGGGTTCAGCACGCGGTGCGTGGTTGAAGGCAAAACCCCGCCGGTCAAACGCTGCAACATATCTCCGCAATTGATCACGAGTGATCCTGCGGGTGGATTCACGTCGAGCCATTCGCCAGATCTGTGCAGCGCTTGAAGACCTGCCTCTTCTGCGCCCAGTAAGAGCGTGATGACATTAATGTCTTCATGTGCGCCAGCGCGAACCGTGCCTTTTGGCGGCGGGTTGTCTTGCGGCGGATAGTGGAGGAGGCGCAGGATCGAATTGCCAAACTGAACTTTGTCGTCAAACCAGGTCTCAGGCAGGCCGAGGTGAAGCGCGACCGCTCGCAAAAGCTGCGCGCCGAATTCGTCCATAGCGTCGTAAAAATCGCGCGTGGCTTCATCAAACTCAGCGACTTCCGGAACCGCGGGTGTTTGCTTCATCGTCGCGCGATACGGGCTGTCCTCAGGCAGGGCGCGACCGGTGTGCCAGAACTCTTTTAGATCGGCAGAGGCGGCGCCTTTGGCATTTTCAGTGCCGAACGGCGTATAACCGCGTTGGCGGCCGCCGGGCGCATCATGGTATTTTTCTTTGACGTCTTCGGGCAGTTCGAAAAAAGCTTTTGACGCGTTCACGGCGCGGTCAATCACGCCTTGAAGGATCGGATGATCGCTGATCACCGCAAAACCAGTTTCCCGGAAGGACCGTCCTAGAGCGTCTGCGAACGCAGCTTTGTTCTCAGGCCATTGCGTAAAAGAGATGGGCTTAAAATATTCAGTCATGGCGCTGTCATAAGGCCAGCAAAAAAATAGGGGAAGTGCGGAACTTCCCCTATTTGTGTTTTCAATCGGTTCTGTTGACGCGTTTAATAGCCTGGGATCGGCTCTGGCATCTGCCAACGGCCATCATCGGTTTTGCAAACTTCCACTGGCTCGCGAATGACTGTGCCGTCTGGAAGACGGGTTTCACGGCGGACCGTTGTGCACTCACCCGCGCCGTTTACGCTGTCCGGCGCGCCCGAAAGCTCATAGTCACCGTCCGTGGGATAAGCCGGTACACTTGGATAAGCGGGGTTGCTTGGATAGGCGGCCGAAACAGGCTGCGAGGCCGGTAGGCGCTGTGATTGCGGCACTTCGGGGTTTTCCCAAGCTGGGCCGGTTGGAGAACGCGTTGGCGCGTATTGGCTGCCCCATCCGCCCGCATTGCGATACTGGCCAGAGGGTTCATAGCTGTAGGTCCGGGCGCAATTGGTCGAATCGCCTGCGACTTCACTGCCAATTGCGGCGCCAAGCAGGCCACCAACCAGCGCGCCAGCGATTTCAGCGCCATCATCGCCGCGATCGTGATAATAACCGCGCCGATAACCACGATAGCCGCGGTGGCCCCTGTAACCTCGATATCCGCGATGCCCGCGATAGCGGTGATAGCCATTGTCGGGCTCGAGCTCGCCGCCAATCGCCGCGCCAATCAGGCCGCCTGCGACTGCGCCGACCAAGCCGCCCGCTAGGCGATCGCTATCTTTTTGACGCTCACATGCGGCGCTCGCAATGGTTGGTTGCGGGCTGTGATAGCCGCGATAATGATCGTGATCGGCATGTGCGGCCGGGGCGAGGCAAAAAGCCGACGCCGCGAGAAAGAGGCTGGTTCGGATCATAAAAGGATCTCCAGTTTTTTAGGCGCACCCGCCCATTATTCGTATCTTGCAATATCGTTGCCTGAACCAGTCTGAACGGAACCTGAAGCCTGCGACGCGCATTGCACTGGACGATCAGGGTCGCCAGCGCCATGTTAGGGCCCATGGGATTGTTTGATACGGCAATGAAGACGGCAGGCCGGGCGCGATACACCGCAGCGCAAGGCTTACGCTCAGCCTGGTATGGCGGGCAATATGCGCTCGCACGGCGACGCTCAGCTGGGTTTAACCGACCAGGTGAGCCGATCTTTAAGCCTGAAAACAAGCCGAATCTGAAAGCGTTGCGCAAAGCCTATTTTGACTTGTTTCGGCAGGATCGCGCCAATGTTGAGGCTGGTCTTTACCCTGACCCTGTTGAGCGAGAACTTCGCCTGCGCGATTTGCCAAAAGCGGTGAGGCGGGCGCGGAGTTTCTTGAATGATGTTTCCGAGGTTGACCGCCGCCGCCTCGACCGCGATGGCACCGAAGTCCGCACGAATGAAGCGGCGGATCCAAAACGGTTCCCGGCCTATTATCGCCAGAACTTCCACTATCAAACCGATGGATGGCTCAGTGAGGACAGTGCCGAGATCTATGATCATCAGGTGGAGGCGCTGTTCACTGGCGCAGGCGACGCGATGCGCCGGGCTGCGCTGGCTGAGTTAGTGAAACAGGTTCGCGGCAACGATCAACGCAAAATGCAGGTTTTAGACTTAGCTTGCGGGACAGGCCGCTTCATGAGCCAAATCATGACCGCCATGCCGAAGCTCCAGCTGACAGGCCTCGATCTTTCTCCACCTTATGCTGAGGCGGCGCGCAAACATGTCCGGTGCTGGCCACATGTTGAGGTGGCTGAAGGAAAGGCCGAAGCGCTACCGTTTGATGATCAGTCCTTCGATCACCTGATTTCGATCTATCTGTTCCATGAACTGCCGCCCCGCGTGCGCCCGCAAGTCATCGCCGAAGCCGCGCGGGTACTGAAACCGGGCGGAACCTTCATCATCGCTGACAGTCTACAATTCGGTGACAATGAAGGCGTGGACGGCTTTTTGGAATATTTCCCCGAAGGCTTTCACGAGCCTTATTATAAAGGCTATTTAAACTGGGCGTTTGACCCACACATGGAACAAGCCGGCTTCACTGCAGAACGCTTGCAATTGGCGTTTCTGACCAAAGTCAGAGTATGGCGGAAAGACGATTAGGAGGCCCCAATGACAGATCGAAAACTCATGCTCATCACGGGCGCCTCGGCGGGCATTGGCGAAGAGTTTGCCAAACAATATGCTGCGTTAGGATGGGATGTTGCGCTGACAGCGAGACGAGCCGATCGGCTCGAAAAGCTGGCGCGTGACTTGGAGGAAAAATATAAAGTCTCCACCATCGTCATCTCTCAAGATCTGTCGCGCGCGAACAGCGTTGATACGATTCTGAAAGAGGTCAAAGAAGCAGGCCGGCATGTTGATGGTGTCGTCAATAACGCTGGCTATGGTCTGCCTGGAACGTTCTTCAATACGAAATGGAAGGACCAAGCGGCCTTCTTGCGTGTACTCTACACCGCGCCGATTGAGCTCACCCATAAAGTGCTCCCGGGCATGGCTGAACGCGGATTTGGCCGGATCATCAATGTCGCATCCTTGGCCGGGTTCACGCCAGGCTCAAACGGTCACACGCTCTATGCAAGCGTGAAGTCGGGCATGATTAAGTTCTCCGAAAGCATCAATGCCGAAGCGAAAGCTGCTGGACATGATGATGTCCATTGTACCGCGCTGTGCCCGGGCTTCACCTGGTCTGAGTTCCACGATGTGAACGGCACGCGCGAGCGCAGCAATGAAATGCCAGACTGGATGTGGATGGAAGCCGAGCCTGTGGTCGAAGCCGGGATCGATGCCTGTGAACGCGGGTACCCAGTGGTTGTGCCAGGCGCCGTCAATAAGGGCCTTGCAGCGCTCAGCAAAGTCTTACCAGATCCGCTAGGACGCATGGTCATGGACCGCCAATCCCGACGCTTCCGCAATACGGAATAGCTGTCACCTTGCGGGCGGCGATGAACCGCTCTACCTGAGGTTCAAACAATAACGGAGTCTGAGCTTTGCAAGACCTGCTCGCTGCCCTTCACGGCTATTTCATTTCCCCCATCCTCACGATCTATTTCTTTCTTCTTTTGGCATATGTCATTCTTGGTTGGCTTATGGTGGGCGGTGTGGTCGACAATCGCAATCAGACCGTGCGATCGATTTATCAGTTCTTGTTCCAGATAATCGAACCCGTGGCGCGACCGATCCGTCGTTTCATTCCACCGCTCGGAAACTTGGACCTGTCGATCCTGGTGATCGCTCTGGCCATTCCATTCTTGCGTGACTGGGCCATTCCGCGGTTCATTTTGGCGATCCCGTTTTAAGAAATTCCCGTCCAGCTGGTGACGAATCTCGCGTCTCGCCCTATGGCGTGGCGCAGAAGCGCTGATGGGAGTTTTTGAGGCAATGCCAGCACAAGTCATCTCAGGCAAAGAGGTCGCGGCGGATGTCCGCGCCAGCGTCAAAGCGACCGTAGAAACGCTGCCGGACCAGCCTACACTCGCGGTTGTCTTGGTCGGTGAGGACACGGCCAGCCAAGTCTGTGTCCGCAACAAGGTCCGCCAGACTGAAGAATGCGGCATGCGCTCGCTGCACCATCAATTGCCTAAGGACGCAACGCAGTATGAGGTCGAGAACTTGATATCTGACCTCAACGCAAACCCTGATGTCGATGGCATTCTCCTTCAATTGCCGCTGCCAAAGGGTCTCGATGAAGCCGCGGCCATCGAAAAAATTGATCCCGCGAAAGATGTCGATGGCCTGACTGAGGCGAGCGCGGGACGTCTAAGCCTCGGGAAGCCTGGCTTGCGACCTTGCACGCCGACCGGCTGCGTGATCCTAGCCAAGCGCGCGCTGGGCGAGGACCTCTCTGGCAAGCATGTGGTCGTGATCGGGCGCTCGATCTTGGTCGGTAAACCAGCGGCTTTACTGTTCTTGGCTGAGAATTGCACGATCTCAATCGCGCATTCGCGAACCGCCGATCTGCCAGCGCTGTGCCGCACGGCGGACATAGTGGTGCCTGCCGTTGGACGCCCGGAAATGGTCAAGGGCGATTGGCTGAAACCTGGTGCCTGCGTCATCGATGTGGGCATCAATCGTGTGCCCGCGCCTGAGAAAGGCGAGGGGAAAACGAAACTGGTTGGGGACGCCGACTATAAAAGCTGCGCCGAAGTGGCGGGATCGATTACACCCGTGCCCGGCGGCGTCGGGCCGATGACGATTGCTTGCTTGTTGCAGAACACAGTGCTCGCGGCCTGCGCGCGGCGCGGCTGGGATGTGCCGGAGGGGCTTTGAGCCAGCCGTATAAACTCTCTGCCAACGCGCATATTGAGCAGCTTTGGCGCGATCAAAAAGGCCTCTGCGCGCGCTGTGGCACCCCGATGCTAAAGAACCGATTTGAAGCACCGCATGCGCAGGTCTGGGCCAAGCGTCGGGCGACGTTGGATCACGTTATTCCGGTCTCGAAAGGCGGCACCGACATGGCTGAGAACCTGCAGCTGCTGCATGCCCGCTGCAATAAAATTAAAGGCAATCGCCTCTAATTATTTCTGGATGTCGTCCGGGATGGCTTGATCCATGCTCCGGGCGGGTTCGCAGCATGGGCCGCCGACCTGCTGAGCTGGTACGCCGGCCACTGTGCATTGTGCCGGAACATCTTTGAGTACGACCGAGCCAGCAGCCACTTTGGCTTCGTCGCCAACACGGATATTGCCGAGCACTTTCGCACCCACTGAAAGCAAAACGCCATTGCCAATTTTTGGATGGCGGTCGCCAATCTCTTTGCCTGTCCCGCCGAGCGTTACGCCGTGCAGAAGCGAGCAATTGTCGCCAACAATGGCCGTCTCACCGATGGTGATGTCTGTCGCGTGATCGAGCATCACGCCTTTGCCCATCGTCGCCGCCGGGTGGATATCGACGGCAAACAGTTCGCTGGCGCGTGATTGAAAGTGGAAGGCGAGGGTTTCGCGGCCTTGTTTCCAGAGATGGTTAGCGATGCGGTGGGTTTGCAGCGCCAGAAAACCTTTGAAAAAGAGGAAGGGCTGCAACATGCCGCGGCAAGCGGGATCGCGCTCGAGGGTGGCCTGCATATCGGCTTCTGCGGCTTCGACCAGCTTATGATTGGCATCATAGGCATTGGCAATCACTTGCCGAACTTGTTGCGCGCGCATTTCGGGACCAGCGATTTTCTCAGCTAGGTGAAACGCGAGCGCTTGGCAAATGGTCTCGTGGCTGAGAATGGCCGCATCAATATAGCTCGCCATGGTCGGCTCATCAGCGGCGGCAGCGCGGGCCTCAAAACGCAGGCGTGTCCAGACTGGGGGCCGGGCGCCAATATCCGGATTATATTCCATGAACCCGATCCTCCTCGAGGCGTGTGAGCTTACATGGCGCCCACGCCATCAGACTTCAAGTAAAAGCTGCGGTGAGCTAATCTTTCTTGGTGTGGAGAAAGCGAATTGCAAACTCGCCTGTAATCGCGCGAACGACGGCGCCGCGGAGCGATCCAACGCGAACATGTTCGCCGACAATCGGAACCGGTCCGTCAAATTCAAACGCAGCGCCTGTGAGCGAAATATCGATGACACGGCATTGCAATTGGCTGCCATTGGCGCGAGTGATCAGTGCCGGGCCACCTGTCGCTTTACGCGGTGCGGCACGTTCGTCCGCGAGACCATATTTCTCATAGTTGAGAAGCCAAACCAAGCGATCAGCGAGCTTATCGGTCTTATGCTGCGGGCTTTGGAATCGTACCGCAAATCCGTTTTCGGTCTTGCGCATTACTTCACCCGCGACCCGGCCGAGTTCGTCGAAATAGCAAATAATTTTTGCGCCAATGCTCGGAACCGCAGCAGCCTCTAATTTCGCGCTGCCGCAAGAGATGTCTTCGGTCAAAAACGTATGATCCGCGCCGTCGCACATAAATCGCCCACTCAGCCGCAACTCAACACGCTGATGCCGCCGTCGATCGGGCTTTTGGCGGACATTCGGTTGGTCGCGATCATCTTTGCGAATGGGTAAATTCATAAACGCACTCATCAACGTGCGCGATTGCGCGCACCGGTCTGATTTCATTGACAATACGCAGTTTGGGTTCACAAATGGTTGATAGCGAATCCAATCTTTTAGTATTGGCAGAGAAATAATGACCCCTGGGGAAGTATAATGGCCGAAAAAAAGGGTTTTGATTACATCATTGTAGGTGCTGGAAGCGCTGGCTGTGTCTTAGCAAATCGACTGAGCGAAGACCCAAATGTTTCCGTCTGCCTGATCGAAGCGGGCAAAAAGGATAAATCGCTACTGGTTCGTATGCCTGCCGGGGTTGGCGGTCTGATTAAGCAAGAAAACCCGCACAATTGGGGGTTTTGGACGATGCCACAAAAACACATGGATGACCGCAAACTCTATTGGCCGCGCGGACGCGGCTGGGGCGGATCATCCTCGATCAATGGCATGATCTATATTCGCGGTCATGCGCGCGATTATGATCAATGGCGGCAGTCCGGGCTCACCGGCTGGGGCTATGCCGATGTCCTGCCTTATTTCCGCAAATCTGAAACCTATGAAGGCGGTGCAGATGATTTCCATGGCGGGGAGGGCCCGCTTAATGTCAGCGACAGCCCGCTTGAAGACAGCTTGTATGACATGTTCGTGCGCGCGGGTGTCGAGGCCGGTTACCCAGAAACCAAAGACTTTAATGGCGCGCAGCAAGAGGGGTTTGGCCCCTATCAGCGCACCATCCATGAAGGCGAGCGCTGGAGCGCATCCTTTGCCTATTTGCGCCCGATTGAGGGGCAGAGGCCCAATCTCACCGTAATGTCGACGGCCTTGGTGTCGCGCGTGGTGTTCCGAGGCGGCAAGACTTATGGCGTCGAAGTGGTCGCCAAGAAAGGCGCCGAGCCAGAAACCTTGCACGCTAATGAAGAAGTCATCCTGTGCGCTGGAGCGGTGCAGTCTCCGCAGATCTTGCAACTCTCCGGCATCGGACCAGCGGACGACATTCGAAAAGCTGGGATCACATGCGTGTTCGACAGCAAGAATACAGGCGCGAACTTGCAAGATCATCTAGACGTCACTGTGATCCACGAAATGACGCAAAAAGCCTCTGCCTATTCAAAACAGGCGGGGCTCAAAAAGCTGGCGGTCGGGATCAAATACTTGATGTCCAAATCGGGGCCAGGGGCGGACAATTTCTTACAAGCCGGCGCGTTTCTGAAAACCCGAGAAGGCTTGGATCGGCCAGACATTCAGCTACATCTGGTCAATGCGATGATGCGCGATCATGGCAATTACGATTATAAGCGAGACGGGTTCACCATTCACTCATGCCAATTGCGCCCTGAAAGTCGCGGCACAGTGATGGTCACCAGCGACGATCCGTTCGAGCATCCGGCGATTGATCCAAACTATCTCGCCACCGAAGGCGATCGCATCACGATGCGCGAGTCGGTGAAAATGATGCGCGAGATTGTCGGGCAGGCCGCCTTGTCACCGCTGCGCGGTGCCGAAGCTCTACCCGGCGCAGATGTGCAAACTGACGAGCAAATCGACACATTCATCCGCACCTTTGGCGAGACGATTTATCATCCGGTCGGCACGGTTGCGATGGGTATCCACGATGAAGACCCGGTTGATGGCGAGTTGCGTGTGCGCGGCGTTGATGGTTTGCGGGTGGTCGATGCCTCAGTGATGCCCACCCTGATTGGCGGCAATACGAATGCGCCGACCATCATGGTTGCTGAGAAAGCTGCCGATATGATTAGAGGAATCGCACCGATGACGCCGGAAGAGGTTGAAATCGCCGCTTAGTCGCGTTTCCAAATCATCTTAGCGTGCGCGTCCGCGTCTGGTTTCAATCCCATCCAGGCCAGCTGACCGGTGCGCGCATTGACGATCACGCACCGACCGCGCTCAGCCAAAACAGTCGATAGGCTGGCTCGCAACTCAACAATCGTTTGGGGCGAAGACAGGATAAAACTGCCAGGCATAAGCTCAGAGAATGTGCCGACCTCGTTCAAGAATGAGATCACCGCGCGGCGGCCATCGCCATCAGTTTGGACGGTGATGAAATAATTCGACGGCTCGGTATTTTGCTCGGGCTTAGGCGCCTCGGGACGAGCTTGGAAAAATGGCATCAGCTCGGCATGCGCCCGTGCCAGCAAAAAAGCCCCGCCATCGCCATTCGCCACTTTTGACGTCTCGCTCAAGCGGCCCTCATCGGCGAAGGCTTGCAATTGTCCAAATGTGTAGGGCCCATAGACCACGTCTTCGACCATGATCCGCCAAATCGGGGGATCAATCGATGATAGATCGAGCGCATTCTTATCCGGCATGTCGCCACGTCATCCTTGATTCGGTGCCTGCAGACCATAGCCTAGACCGAAATCAGATTTTCCGGGAGGTCAGCATGATCGAGAGCGAATTCGTAAACACCAAAATTGAAGGCAATATTCTGGTGGTTGAAATCAACCGTCCGGAAAAAATGAACGCGCTGCATCCGCCAGCCAATCGCGATTTGGGTGAGATTTTCGACAAGTTCGCAGCTGATAAAGACCTTTGGGTTGCCATCATTACTGGGGCAGGGGATCGCGCCTTTAGTGCTGGCAACGATCTCCGCTATCAGGCCGAGGGCGGCGAAATGTTCCCCGTTCCGAGCGGCTTTGGCGGCCTGACCAATCGCTATGACATGTTCAAGCCGGTAATTGCTGCGGTCAACGGCGTTGCCATGGGCGGCGGGTTTGAAATCGCGCTTGCTTGCGACTTGATCATCGCCTCAGACAATGCGCGATTTGCCTTGCCGGAACCAAAAGTTGGCCTCGCAGCGCTTGCCGGCGGCCTGCACCGTCTGCCGCGTCAGATCGGTCTAAAACGCGCTATGGGCATGATGCTCACCGGCCGCCACGTCTTCGCGGAAGAGGGTAAAGAGCTCGGCTTCGTCAATGAGGTCGTGCCGCAAGCTGAACTGATGGATGCGGCGATGAAATGGGCTGGCATGATCACCGAATGCTCGCCATCTTCGGTTCGCACAACCAAAGAAGTCGCGATGAAGGGGCTCGATACCGCGAACTTCCAAGAGGCCTTTTCGCAAAAATATGACGCGATCGGCCGAATGGTCAAAGGCCCTGACTTTATTGAAGGACCGCTGGCGTTCTCGCAAAAGCGCAAGCCGAACTGGAGCGGCGAGTAAAACATTTGCGTTTTACGTCAGAGCGTCATCTCGGTATGGTTCGCGGTATAAACCATAAGGGGTGAGTGAAATGTGGATCCTATTCCGGGCGCTATCGAACGCGTCGGCCAAAATTCTGGCGACGTTTTTCATGGTTCTAATCTTGATGATGCTGGGCGTGCTGTTCGTCCCTAGCGCCTTCAATGGCGTCAATGATTTCGCCAATTACCTCGCCAATTTGGATATGATCCGTAATCCAAATCTCGGCGATCAAGGGATCGCGGTGTTTCGGGTCTTTATCAATGAAGCGGCGATTTTCGGGATTTTGATGACGCTCATCGCGCGGGTGGTCGTGGAGCTGATTTGGTGGGGCTCGGCCAAGCTTTGGGGCTTGGTGAACCCCCCAGACGAGGCGGCAAGCTGAGCAAGGCTTAACCGCAATTCACAGTCTATACTGCTCAATTATTGCTTGCCCCGTTTGCACAGGCGTCACATGCCGCTATGTCGTGGCGAGAAGAATTTAGGAGTGAGCCATGGGCCGCGAAGAAGTGCTACGCCTCGAGGCGTATCTGAAAGAAAAACTCAATCCCGGCCTGCGCCTGATCGCGCGCAAAGAGACCGATGATTCCGTCGAAGTCTATCTCGGTGCGGAATTCCTGGCGGTCGTCTATAAAGACGTCGACGATGGCGAAACGAGTTATGCGCTTAACATGACGGTGCTGTCAGAAGATATCGGCGCCGACTAAAAGGCCCCGAATTCGACGATACTCTATGGACCGCCCAGGGCCGATGCGCTGGGCGGTTTATTGTGTCTGGCGTCTGCGTCCAGGGCGCGCGCAAACTTCGAACGGGTGCAAAACCGATAATCAACGGGCAAAACTGAGAAGGCAGATAATTCAGGTAGAAATGGTGCCCCCACACGGACTCGAACCGCGGACCTACGGATTACAAATCCGTTGCTCTACCAGCTGAGCTATAGCGGCACTGGCGGGTCGTTTATAATGAGCCATCGCAAAGCGCAAGCCGTCATTACAAGATCATGCAGTTGCCACATTTCATCCTGATCCGGGCATGATTTCGCCCCGCGCTCCGCGTTTCCTGTTCACACGCAAGATGGGAGCTGAAAATGATCAAGACCCTTACCAGCCTGAGCATAGTCGCCGCCGCAGCGGGCCTGGCGAATGCGCAGCCTTTGCCGGCGCCGCCAACTGAGAAATATTCCCCCGCCGAAGAGGCGTCCTGCGACGCCCAGGTGCTGAACGTTTACTTCAATTCGGGCGAAAGTGACCTGAACGCAGCCTCGATGGCGGTCTTAGAGGCCGCGCAAGAGCAGCTCGATGGCTGCATTCTTGGACCGGTCTCACTGCAAGCCAATGCACCCGACGCAAAGACCCAAAGCCAAGCTGAGCAATTGGCGCAGGCGCGCTTGGACGCGGTCACAGATGCGCTTGCATCGCATGAATTGACCGGAACCCGGGTGAATGCGCGGTTTGAGGCCCCAGCGTCACAGGCGGTATCGAATGCGCCAATGACCCGGAATGTGGAAGTCCGCCTGTCGGCCTGGGCGCCGCAGATCGGATAGGGCGTCCAAAAAGAGTTTCCTCCCAGATGCTCCTCACTCTCCCACGGGAGCATTTAAACTAAACCCCCGGATCGGTCTGATCCGGGGGCTTTTTAATGGTGGGTCTTACAGATCCACGGGTCTAGTCGAAGAAAGATAAGACCGCGCAGGCAGCTATGATGGTTGCGACGGTGTGGCTGCCATCAACGAAAAAGCCCATCAGCGAGCCGTATGGCGTGTAGACCGTGTCATAAGCAATCAGCGGCAATCCGATCAATAGGCTGATCCAAAGTCCGAACAGGACCGCGGTGCCCAGCTTTGTGATGTTCTTTTGCTTCATATGCCAGCCGAGCCCAAAGCTGAGCACGAGTGACAGCACGAAACCGGCCAACATGATCATCGGATCCGGCGCAGCATCCGCGACAACGGTTTGAAGCCCATCCGCGGCAAGCCATTGCATATAGCTTTTGGTTTCATCGGTGAAGAATAGACCGTTCGCAGCCATCCATGGCTCGGTGAATAATAGCCCGTACCAAATGAACCCGATAAAAAACATGGCGACGGCTGCGAGCAGCACGCCGAGTAGATTTACGCTTGCAATTTTTGGCATTGTTCCCTCCTTAAGGATGTTTCCTTTATCCCATCACGCGATTAGACAGGCCGAAATCTCTGGCCGACTCAATCTAACGCTAGGGAAAGCTTAGAGGAATGAAACTCGTGAGTAAACGACGCATCCTGATCACCTCGGCCTTGCCGTATATCAACGGTATCAAGCATTTGGGGAATCTCGCGGGGTCGCAATTGCCTGCCGATGTATATGCGCGGTTCCAACGCCTACGCGGCAATGATGTCCTTTATATATGCGCGACGGATGAGCATGGCACGCCGGCTGAACTCGCCGCCCAAGAGATGGGGATCAGTCCGCAAGAGTATTGCGACCACTATCACGAGAAGCAAAAGGCGCTCGGGGAGGGGTTCACGCTGTCTTTTGATTGGTTCGGGCGTTCCTCCAGCGATGAGAATAAGGCGCTGACGCAACACTTCGCACGCGTGCTTGAGGAGAAGGGCCTGATCGAAGAACGGGTCTCGAAACAAGTCTGTAGTGTGGATGATGGTCGCTTTCTGCCTGACCGCTATGTCGAGGGCACGTGTCCGCATTGCGGCTATGAGAAAGCTCGGGGTGACCAATGCGATAATTGTGGGCGATTGCTCGACCCAGTCGATCTGATTGATCCGTATTCTTCGGTGTCTGGCGGGACGAATATTGAGATCCGCGACACGGCGCATCTCTTCCTGCTGCAATCGAAAATGCAGGACGCGATCCGTGAATGGGTCGAGGCGTCGAAAGACTGGCCGAACCTGGCGCGATCAATCGCTTTGAAATGGCTAGACGAGGGCCTCCGCGATCGGGCAATTACGCGCGACTTGAAATGGGGCGTTCCCGTGCTGGGGGCGGACGGCAATCCGCGTCCGGGATTTGAGGACAAAGTCTTCTATGTCTGGTTCGACGCGCCGGTCGAGTATATCGCGGCGACCGATGAATGGGCGAAGGCGAATGGCGGCGATTGGGAAAGCTGGTGGCGCAAAGATAAGGGCGCAGACCACGTCGAGTATGTTCAGTTCATGGGCAAAGACAATGTCGCGTTCCACACTGTCTCTTTCCCGGTCACGATATTCGGATCGGATGAACCTTGGAAAACCGTCGATAAGCTGAAGGCCTTCAATTGGGTGACGTGGTATGGCGGGAAATTCTCGACCAGCCAAAAGCGCGGCGTGTTTATGGACCAAGCGCTTGATTTACTGCCAGCGGATTATTGGCGCTGGTATCTGATGGCAAACGCGCCGGAAGGTTCCGATGCGGCCTTTACCTGGGAAGGATTCCAAGCCTCGATTAATTCCGACCTTGCCAATGTGCTCGGTAATTTCGTCAACCGGATCACCAAATATACTGTCAGCAAGTTTGATGGCGTGTTGCCGGACACCGGAACGCCCGGCGAAGACGAAGCCTGGATGGCGGGTGAGCTGAAAGCCAGCCTCGAACGGATCTCTGAACATTATGAGGCGATGGAGTTTCGAAAAGCCGCTGCTGAAACGCGCGCGCTTTGGGCCGCTGGGAACGAATATCTCACGCGCGCCGAGCCTTGGGTGAAGTATAAGAATGATGTCGACGCCGCCGCTGTCGGTGTTCGGACAGGGCTCAATCTAGTCGTGCTGTTTGCGATCGTCGCCCAGCCGCTGATCCCGAATACAGCCAAGAGCATTCTCGACACGCTCGGCATTCCAGAAGGCAATCGCAATTGGCCATCCCCGGAAGATACAGGTCTGCTCGACGCGCTGCCCCACGGGCTTCCGATTCAAGCGCCACCTGTTCTGTTCCAGAAGATCGAAGACGCCATGGTCGAAGAATGGACCGAGCGGTTCGGCGGCGAAGAGAGTTGATCCATGCCCCTGCAAAACCGCGTTGATCCTTTTGGCTTGATCCATGCGGTGCCGGAGCGGGGCACGCTGATGGGCAATCGCGGCGGGTGTTTTCACACAGAAGAGAGGACGCTCAAGCCAACCCAATGGAAAACGCGGCAGTGGATTACGTGTGTCTTGGAATTTAAGGAGCGCCAGCGCGCGCTGATGGCCGAACGATCCTACACCGAACTGTTCTTTCTCGACGAAGTCACCTCGTTCGCGGCTGGCCATCGGCCCTGCTATGAGTGCCGCTATTCGGACGCAAAACGGTTTCGCGCAGCTTTGGTGCGCTCTGGTGTGTTTCGCTACCGGCCTAAGGCTTCTGATTTGAGTGACGCCATCGCGGGTGAAATCCAAGCCGTATTGAAAGGCAAATCCGAGCGGGAATCGGTGCAGGTCGCGGCGCTTCCAGATGGTGCGATGTTCACCACCGGCGCCGCCCCATTCCTGAAATGGCGAGGGCAGGCCTATCCGTGGAGATTTTCAGGATACGGTCCACCCACCGATCTGCCAGAGCACGGTATTCGCTTAACACCTCATATCACCTGCCAAGCACTCGCACACGGATATGAGCCAAACCTGCACGAATCTGTCCGCGTCGAGCAGTGATCAACTTATAATATAAAGCCGGTTGCGTTTCGCGCCTGATGTGAACACTCTCCGGCGTTCAATGCGCGATTCTAATGAGCCGTCGCGCGATCAATAAAAACAGGAGTAGATTGGATGCGGCTACCAGTCATTGTGAGCATGGGCGGCGTCAACGCAGCGGGACGAACCTCGGGGTTTCAGAGCTTCCGGCGGATGATCATCGAAACGCTATCATCTGAAGAGCGCCAGAACACGATTGCGGGTCTCGCGGTTATGATGGGGCTGGTCGAGACCGATGATGGCGCAACCTATCGTACGAAAGACGGCGCCGACCTGAGCGCGTCGGACGTCGCTGAGCGGTTTGAAGCCGAGGTGCTCGAAGGAACCCTTGTGCGCCGGGTGGAAGCCAGCCATTTCGATGTCGATGCGCTTTACTGGCAATCCAATGCGACGTTGCAAGGCGATGAGCGGGGGAATGGGGCACCGCTGGAATTTGTGATCGCAAATGATCGTCTGCCAAGGCCTATTCCAGAGGGTTGGACGGTCGAGCCGCAAGGTGAGGCCAATTCGCGCGTTACCGTGAATGATGGGCTCGATGTAAAGTTCAACAACACACGTGAGTTTCCGATCAAAGCCGCAGGCCAGCTGCCGAGCGGTTTTGAAATGGCGAGCCTGTACAATTCTCGCTTTCAGCCGCGCGGGTTGCAAATGGCCCTGTTTGGCGCCACCGACGCGTTGCGCGCGATGGGGATCGATTGGGATACGGTGCTTGAGCACATCAATCCTGATGAGGTCGGTGTCTATTCGTCCAGTGGCTTCGGCCAAATGGACAAGGAAGGCTATGGCGGTATGCATCAAGCCCGCTTGAAGGGCGAGCGGGTTACCACCAAAGCTCTGGTGATGGGCATCAACTCCATGCCGACCGATTTCATCAATGCCTATGTCCTGTCCAATGTCGGCATTGCCAGCAGTTCGGTCGCGGCGTGTGCGACTTTTCTTTCGAATTTGCGGCATGCGGTTTCGGATCTTCAAGCCGGAAAGATCCGTGTTGCCATGGTCGGCAATAGCGAGGCGCCAATAGGACCTGAGCTGATGGATGGCTTCGGCACAATGGGCGCGCTTGCGAGCGACGATAACATGATCAAGACCTATGGCTCTGAGGAGATCGATTATCGTCGCGCCAGCCGTCCGTTTGGCAAGAATTGCGGTTTCACAATTGGCGAGTCGAGCCAATATTTCATTCTGATGGATGACGCGCTGGCGATGGAGCTCGGCGCGCCTTGCCTAGGCTCGATCACCGATGTTTTCATCGATGCGGACGGTACCAAGAAATCGATCACGGCGCCGGGGCCTGGTAACCATATTAGTATGGCGAAAGCCGTGGCAGCGGCGACGGCGGTGGTCGGCAAAGAGACGATCCGCGACAAAAGCATGGTCTTGGCGCACGGCTCTAGCACGCCGCAAAACCGGGTTTCGGAGTCGCAAATTTTCGATCAAGTCGCCGAAGCCTTTGGGATCGAAGACTGGCCGGTGATCGCGGTGAAAGCCTTCCTCGGGCACACGATCGCGCCTGCTAGCGGCGATCAGCTGGCAGCGGCGCTTGGCTGTTTCAAATATGGTGTCCTGCCGGGGATCCCGACCATCGATGCGGTCGCTGATGATGTCTATCAAGACCGCCTCAGCCTTGGCCCAGATCACCAATCGCGCGAGCCGGACGATATTGAAGTGGCCATTCTCAACTCGAAGGGCTTTGGCGGCAATAATGCGTCAGCGGTTGTGCTCTCGCCAACCCGAACCGAGGCGATGCTTGAGAAGCGCTATGGTGCTGAGGCGATTGAAGCCTATCGAAGCAGGCGCGAGGCGAGCCTCGCAGCATCGAACGCGTATATCGAAAATGCCGATCGCGGCGATTATGCGCCGATCTATCGCTTTGGCGAGGCGCAGATTACGGAAGACGATATCGAGATCAGTGAGACGGCGGTCAAAGTGCGTGGTCTCGCAAACCCAATCACGCTTCCCACCGGCAATCCATTTGCGGACATGACGGACTAGGTATTCGCTCATCCTTCACTCTTTCTTCACTCTGGGGAAGGGGGCTCAATAAATTGACAGTGCAGAGGCCGGGTCGCAGATTGCCGAAAAACGGGAGGTTGCGCATGCGCGGTCTATTTTCTTTGCTTTGTGCGAGCGCTCTGCTTGCGGCCTGCAATTCTGGATCTGATGGCGAGGTCGCTGATCCGGCTCCAGCGGTTCAAAGCTCGGATCCTGCGCCTGAGGCCGTCTTAGAAACCCTTGCAACCGGCGCGAATATATCCGGCGCCAATGGCATTCATTTTGGTCCAGATGGGCTTCTCTATGTCACCTCCGTGATTGGGTCCGATCTTACGGTTCTCGATCCGGAGACAGGTGAGAAGGTCAAACGCTTTACGGCCGAAGATGGCGTATTCGGGCCCGACGATGTCGCCTTTGCGCCAGACGGGTCTTATTACTGGACGTCAATCCTAACCGGCGAAGTGGCGGGCTTTACGCCAGACGGCGAGAAAGTGGTGGCGGCGCGCATCCCGCCTGGGGCCAATCCGGTCACCTTCTCTGACGGTGGTCGTTTATTTGTCTCGCAATGTTTCCTCGGATCGACTTTGTATGAGTTGGATCCCAAGGGCGAAGAGGCGCCACGCGTAATCGCAGATGATCTTGGGCCGGGATGTGGGCTCAATGGCATGGATTGGGGGCCAGATGGCCGCCTTTATGGTCCGCGGTGGTTTGTTGGTGAGGTTGTGAGTTTCGACGTCGATACGGGCGAGCGCCGAGTCGAGGCAACCGGATTTAACGTTCCTGCAGCGGTCAAGTTTGACAGCGAGGGCCGGTTACATGTGCTCGACACGGGAACGGGCGAAGTCGTCCGCGTCACTGGCGACAGCAAAGAAATTGTCGGTACGCTTGTTCCTGGCCTCGACAATTTTGCGTTCGATGCGTCCGACACCCTGTTTGTGTCGAGCTATGCGGATGGTTTTGTCAAACGTCAGAACGAGGACGGCACGTTCACCGACCTGCAGCCTGGCGGTATTTCACATCCAGGTGGGGTTGCTGTGATTGGAGACACGGTTTGGGTCGCCGATGCTCAATCCTTGCGCGGATTTGATCGCCAGACCGGTGAAGAAACCGATACACAGAGAAATATCGTTGGGGTCAGCGAGCTGGGAGGCACCCTGAACGTTGCGCGCGACGGTGACAATCTCATTCTCAGCTCTTGGTTTGATGCCGATGTCCGGGTCTGGGATCCAGAAACCCAAACCCGCTTGATGCATATCCCAAATTTGGCGGGGCCTGCATCCGCGGTGCGCTATCAAGGTGAGCTGGCGATTGCGGAACATCTGAAAGGCAGTGTGACCTCGTTTAGCGAGGAGACCAGCTCGGTGATCGCGAGCGACCTCACCGCTCCGACGGCGCTGGTGGTCGATGGCGATGATCTCTATGTGAGCGATCGAACCGACGGCCAAATTCTGTTGATTGCGCAGGATGGTAAAGCCCTAGAGACTCCAAGTGTTGTCGTAGATGAGCTCGCCAATCCGGAAGGGTTTTTGGTCACAGAGCGCGGTTTTGTCATCGTTGAAGCGGAAGCTTCTCGCATTCTCCATGTCAGCCATGAGGGGGAGCGCCGTGAGATTGCAACCTTCCCGGCAGGCACGCCTGGCTTACCCGGATTGCCGCCATCGCAAATCTTCAATGGCATCGCCATGGATGATGAGGGCACACTGTTTGTGACCGGAGAGCATGATCGCGTGCTCTATCGCATCAAAGCGCCGTGGTAGGATTTGAGCGCGGTTGATCCCCATCATTCTTCGGTGGCGGTTGAATTCCAGTTGCGGATCAGATCTCGCGCGAATTTTCCCGATGGGGTGAGGTGTTCATCTGTCCAACCGCCATTAGCCGGCGCGCCGGCGACAAACATGGCTGCGCCTTCATCGGCGTCGCTGACCGCCCAAATCATGTGAGAGATCGCGTTCTTTTTTAAGAATTCCATCCATTCGAGTGAGGAGCCGTAGTCGACATCTCCGTCCCCATCATAGGATACCGACCCCCATTCCGTGGCCATGAGGGGTAGGCCTTTGTCGATTGCATATTGCGCTTTTGCGCGTTCGGCCTGTTTGTGGCTGGCGGCATAAAAGTGCACGGAATAGACAATGTTCTCATAGCCCAGGATTGGGCTGTCGGCGCTTTTGTCGACATCTTGATCCCAGCTTTGGGAACCGACCACGATCAGATTATCGGGGTCGATCTTTCGGATCTCAGAAATGACGGCCTCAGAATAGGGCTTAATGACGGTTTCCCAATCAGTGGTGTTCAATGGTTCATTGTAGATTTCATAGATCAGGTTTGGCGTGTGGCCATAGCGCGTGGCGAGGTCTTTGAAGAATTCGATCGCTTCCTCCTGGTTTTCCTCAGCGCGATGCGAGTGCCAATCGACGACGACGTAAATCTCGTTCTCGATGGCTGCATCGACGATCGTGCGCGCACGGGCGGCATTCTCTTCAGAATGCGTGAGGTAGCTGCCTTCTCGTTCCGCGGCCATCGCTGCCCGCACAATGCCAGCATTCCAGTCTTCGGCAAAAAACTGCACTGCGTCTGCGTTATAGAACCGTTCCATGCCCCAGCCCGTCGTGCTCCAGAAAAAACTTGGCCCGGCAAGCGATACTGGACGCCCCTGACGATCAACAATCTTTGTCCCAGAAACCGAGAGTGCGCCGTGTCGTTCGATCGGAGAGTCGCTGCGTGCAGCTTCTGCCGGCAGCTGGGGTGTCTGGCTTTGTTGAGAGACGCAAGCCGGCGCTGTTAAAATCAGAAATGTCGAGATGAGGGTCGGCAGACGGACGGGGACATGGATCATAATACTGCTTTCTAATTTTGGCCGCGGGAGGGAAGGAGGATGTCAGAGTGACAACGTTATCATTTGGCGAGAAAATTAGCGCGAGATGTGCGAAAAAATCAATCCGATTTCACCTCGTAATGCCAAGTTTGGAAATTCAGTAGCGCCCAAATCATCCGCCAGAAATTTTGTTATACTCTGATTTAAAACGGAAAAATGAAACTTCGCTGTGACCGGATGTTGCGACTCGATCACACTTTTCGTCTCTTAGATTTTATCGGAATAAAGTGAATTGACAACGCTGGACAATTCTGAGATTTGATATTCCTGACAACGTAGTCAAAAACGCGTCGTCGGAGCCGAAATGACGCTTCGACACAAGGGAGGTAAAATTAGGTGACTAAGCTAGGAAAGAGTGCTCGACACCGTGCAGGTGCTGCTCAGAATTTTTTGCGGGGTGTATCCCTTTTTGCATTGTCGGCTGCGACGCTGACCGGCGTTTCGCTCGCGCAAGAGGAAGACACGAGTGAAGAAGACGAAGCCCGTCAGGACACTGTTGTCGTGCAGGGCATTCGCGGATCCCTCAAATCATCCCAAGACCTCAAACAAGACGCAGATGTGTTTGTCGATGCCATTACAGCGACGGACATTGGTGCGTTGCCGGATCGCTCAGTTTCAGAAGCGCTGCAACGGGTGCCTGGCGTGACCGTGGAACGGTTCGCAGGGCCGGACGATCCCGACCACTTTGCCGTTGAGGGAAGTGGCGTGATCGTGCGTGGTCTGCCTTATGTGCGTTCTGAGTTGAACGGACGTGATGTCTTTGCGGCAAACTCATCTGGCGTTCTCGGTTTTGAAGATGTTTCGCCAGAACTGCTTGGCTCTGTGCAGGTCTTTAAAAACCAATCCGCGGACATGATTGAAGGCGGCATTGCTGGTTCGGTCAATCTCGTCACGCGCAAGCCGTTTGATAGTTCTGACCGCCAACTCGCATTCTCTCTCGAAGGCACTTATTCTGACTTTATTGAAGAGACGACGCCGTCTTTCTCAGGCCTTTGGTCTGATCAGTGGGAGACAGAGGCGGGCCGGTTTGGTCTTCTCGCCAGCTATGCCTATTCCGAGCTGAAATCGCGCGCCGACACGCCGCAAACCGCGGACTTCCAAGAGCGCACGGATATTGTTGCCGGGCAAACCGTTTACGTTCCTGCTGGCGGTGGTATCCGAACCCAAGAGTTCGATCGTCAACGGGAAGCGATTGCGCTTGCTGGTCAGTGGGAAAGCCCGGACGGCACCATGTTGGCGACTGCGCAATTCTTGCACTCTGATGCCGATCTCGTTTGGGGCGAGCGCGTCCTAGAGTCTTCGATCGATGACGGTCCGGGCATCCAAGCGCTGGACGGAACTGAGTTTGAATTCGGAAGCGACGGCATTCTTTCTCGCGGTGTTGTCAGCGAAAACGCTGGGTGGCGCGGCAATGACAATACGCTGCCTTTGAACGGCGTGCGGCAGCTGAACCTCCACCGCGAGCGGGCTGAGAATGACAAAACGTCCGACCTCGGCCTAAACTTGAAGTGGACGCCAACGGACCAGTGGGCGTTCAATTTCGACGTCCAGCATGTCGATTCTGAAACCACGGTTCGTGACGTGACCGTGCATGGTGCATTCTATGCGAACCTCGGTTTCGACTTTGTCGATGAGGGTGTTTCTGTTGCCTATTTCGTCCCGCGAGGCGAAGCCGACAATTATTTCCAAGACCCGGCAGAGTATTATTGGCGCTCGATCATGGATCACGCACAGGATAGCGAAGCCGACTCGCTCGCGTTCCAGGCGGATGCAGAATACGATTTCGCCAGCGATGGGTTCTTGAAATCTGTCCGCTTTGGCGCCCGACACTCGGATCGCGATTCCAATCTTCGCTACTCGGACTTTAACTGGGGGAATGTCTCTGAGATTTGGACCGGTAGTGCGAACAATCTTCTGACCTTGGAAGAGGCAAACCAGCTGTCACCAGGACTGTTCCAACCGTTCGATTTTGAAGGTTACGGACGCGGAACCTCTCCGATTTCAGGCGTCCCAATCTATGATGGGCCATTGGCAGAAGACTATGAGGGCTTCGTTGCGACTGTGACGCCGATTTTGGCGGCGCAGGGATCGTTTGCGACACCGCTCGGCCAACGGACGGGCGTGGTTGATGGCGGTCTTTACCTGCCGGGTGAGATCGTAGACATCAATCAAGAGACTTTGGCGCTCTATGCGCGAACGGATTTTGAGTTTGTGGACTTCTTGGCGCCAGGTTTCGTGCTCGATGGCAATATCGGCCTACGTTATGTTGAAACGGATGTCGCAGTTGTCGGTGGCACAACCATCCAATCCATCACGGAAACGCTTGGTAATGCGAACCTGGTCGCAACTTGTGCGGCAGATCCTGGCGCAGGTGTATCGCTGCCAGACTATTGCGCGCTTTCGGACGCGGAGCTTCAAGATATCGAGACGTTCTTTGGGAGCAGTGGAACGAATGCCCAGGATAATTTGAGCAACTCCTATGAAGACTTTTTGCCAAGCCTTAATTTGAGGCTGGACATCGGCAATGGTCGCCAGTTCCGTCTCGGTGTCTCTAAGGCCATCGTTCGCCCGCAAGCGTTTGATTTGCGATCTGGTGGAACGATTGACGATATTGATTCAGAACCAGGCACCTTTGCTGGCTTTGAGGTCACAAGCGGCAACCCACTCTTGAAGCCGATTGAAGCCACGCAGCTGGACCTATCTTATGAGTGGTATTTCGCTGATACTGGATCTCTCACGGTCGCGTACTTCTACAAGGACCTGAAGGACTTTTGGATTGGGTCGGCCGGAAACCCAGGTGACGATGTGGTCGCTGGCGGAACGCAAGTTGAAACGTTCACGAATAATGGCGTGAGCCTGGACGTGAGCCGACGGACGATTATCAACTCCACCGAAAGCGCGTCTCTCAACGGTTTTGAAATCGCTTATCAGCAATTCTATGACATGCTGCCAGCGCCTTTTGACGGCCTCGGGGTTCAAGCCAACTATACTTATATCGATGCTCAGGGCTTGGGCGATTTGGACACGACCGGGCAGGGGCGTTTTGCGAACGAGCAGACCGCGTTCCCACGTGTCTCCGAACACCAGTACAACCTTGTGGGTCTCTATGAGAAAGGTCCGTATCAGGCACGTCTCGCTTGGAACTGGCGAGATGATTTCCTGCTGACCAAGCGGGATGTGATCTTCCCATTCGCTTCGATTTTCCAGGAAGCGACCGGGCAGCTTGATGCGTCATTCTTCTATGACATCAATGACAATTTCAAAATTGGTGTCCAAGGCGTCAACTTGTTGAACGATATCACCGAGACCACGCAGACCATCAATGACAATGGTCTTCGGGCGCCTCGTTCCTTCAACCAAAATGATCGCCGGTTCTCGCTCATCTTGAGGGGGAATTTCTAAAGAAAGGTATTTCTCCTGCAATGGATCGTTCTTCCGACACTAGAGCGATCATGTCTCGGGCCGAACAGGATCGCCT
The DNA here is from genome assembly GCF_056850855.1 of Hyphomonas sp. ske169. Lineage (NCBI taxonomy): Bacteria > Pseudomonadati > Pseudomonadota > Alphaproteobacteria > Hyphomonadales > Hyphomonadaceae > Hyphomonas > Hyphomonas sp. ske169. Next base: position 3,160,713 of record NZ_CP096146.1, read on the forward strand.
GTTCGGCCTCTTTTTTGCTTGGTTTTCATAGCGCAAAAGGATTAGGAATGATCCAATTGAAAGACATCGAGGCTATGAAAAAGTTATCCGCCCTTATGGGCTATGGCATTGGTGATTTCGGCCTCAATATCTATTGGAACGCACTCTCCGTCTGGCTGGTGTTTTGGTACACGACCGTGGTTGGCCTTGAACCGAGCGTGGCCGGAACGATCTTTTTCATCGGCATGATTTGGGACGCGGTTTCGGATCCATTGACGGCCGCGATTTCGGAGCGTGTGCGGACGCCGTTTGGAACCTATCGTCCATTCATTCTGTTCGGTGGATTGATCGCTGCGGTAAGTTTTCTATTCTTGTTTTGGGTGCCGCCATTCTCCGGCATGGCGCTTCTCGCATTTCTATTGATGACCAATCTCGTCTTCCGGACGGCCTATACGCTGGTTGCAATCCCGTACACGGCCCTGTCGTCACGGATCTCTTATGACAGCGTGGAGCGTACGGAGTTTACCGGCGTGCGGATGTTCTTTGCGTTCCTTGGCTTGTTGTTCATCTCAAGCGCGTTCCCCTTAATGATAAATCATTTCAGCGAGCAGTATGGCGGCGCTGAGACTGGTTTTTTAATGGCCGCAGCGATCGGGTCGGTGATAGCGACGATTGCCTTGCTCATCTGTTTCTTTGGGACGCGTGAGCAGCCGCTGCCCGCTCAAACGGTACGGGCGCGATTGTCCTGGTCGCAGGTCTTTAACCTGGTCAAAGACAATCATGTTTTACAGCTTTTGATGTCCGTGATTGTGCTCAAGTCTGGCGCAATGGCATGTATCAATATCTCGCTGCTTTTCCTCATCGTTTCCAATCAAGACACATTCGCCTCGAAAGAAGTGGTTCTGACATCATATGCGATAGCAACCATGGTTGCGATTCCCGTTTGGACCTTGCTCGCGCGCAAGATTGGGAAGAAGAAAACCTGGACCGCATCCGCCGTATTGGTTGGCCTTGCGGGCCTGCATTTGCTTCTGTTCGGTGCAACATTGGTGCACGGAGTTCCGGTGCAGATCCTGGTCTTCGGAATAAGCTCTGGCGCCTTGGCGTTCTTGCTTTGGGCATTCCTGCCAGACAGTGTCGAATATGGACAGCGCGCTTCAGGCCAGCGATCCGAGAGCGTCGTATTCGGGGCTGCGGCCATCGTCCAGAAACTCGCGGGCGGATTTATGGGCTTTGTGGTCGGGCATGCCTTAGAGCTTACCGGTTATGACAATGAGGCGAGTGTACAATCAGCAGAGGTGGGAGCGAATATTCTCGCCTTCCTCGCAATCTGCCCAGCACTCATGCTGTTTTTGAGTATTGTTCCAATTCTTTTGCTACCATTAGATCGAAATATTCATGCTGGCATCGTAAAGAAACTATCAGGACAGTCTGCAGAAGGTCAGACAGGGGAGCCCGTATAATGGCAAAAATGACGGATGTCGCAAAACATGCTGGCGTTTCGGTGAAAACCGTTTCGCGCGTGTTGAACAATGAGCCTCACGTGCAGCCCTCGTTGCGCCAGAAAGTTCGAACCGCGATCAATGAACTTGGATATGTGCCGAGTGCGTCGGCGCGGAGTTTGCGGTCAAACCGCACCTATCAAATCCATTTGCTGAGCCACTCGATCCTCAGTGAGTTCTTGTATTCCATTCAATTTGAGGCGCTTCAGGTCTGCCAGAATGCGGGCTATCAAATGGTGGTATCCTTGCTTGATCGAGAGATCGTTTCAGACCGCTCGGATTTGGACAAATGGTTCGAGCAACTCATGCGCGCTGGCAAACCCGATGGCTTCCTTCTGGTTCCGCCTTTGTCGAGCGATCCGGATATTGGAGAGATCCTCTCCGAGTCTGGGATCCCGATTGTCCGCATTGGGCCGAACCAAATCAAAGATGACAATGCCACCGTCACCATTGATGACCGCGCTGCAGGGCGCCAAGCGACGGAACACCTAATTGAATTCGGTCATCGCAAGATCGCATTTGTCCGCGGTAAGGAAGACCAAGATGCGTCATGGGAGCGGTTCAAAGGCTACCGCGATGCGCTGTACGCCGCCGGCATCGAGATGGATGAGGCGCTGGTTCTGCCGGGCGACTTTGGCTTTCAATCCGGATTTCAGGCGGGCCAGAAACTTCTATCATTGCCGGACGAGGTGCGCCCAACCGGTATTTTCTGTTCCAATGATGATATGGCGGCTGGTGTGCTCGTCGTCGCGCATGGATTGGGAATCCTCGTTCCGGATCATCTCTCAGTGATTGGCTTCGACGATTCCGAAATCGCTGAGAAGGCCTGGCCAACCCTGTCGACGATCCGTCAACCCATGGCGCAATATGGTAGTGTAGCGATGGAGATTTTGACCGCGATGGCGGGCAAAAAGAACCCGATCGATCAAAAGATCCACATCCAAGACTTTGAGCTGATTGTGCGAAACTCGACCGGGCCAATCAAGCCTGCATAGCTTTGGCGTTCAAGCGATTGACAACGTAAGGCAGCATTGGTGATCTACGACAGAGAAATGGCTGAGAAGGGCGGGTTATCTCGACCGCATATTACCGAATGACCAAAGCATCGAGAATACGAGACATAGTCATCGTCGGCGGCGGAACAGCCGGATGGATGACGGCGGCCGCCCTGTCGCGCTTTCTGCCGCGCGAGACGACCAAGATCACTTTGATCGAAAGCGAAGAGATTGGAACGATCGGCGTCGGTGAGGCAACGATTCCTCAGCTCGCGGATTTCAATAGAATGCTCGGCATCAATGAGGACGAGTTTGTTCGCGAGACCTCGGCAAGTTTCAAACTCGGCATTGAATTCGTCAATTGGGGGCGGCTCGGGGATCGGTACTTCCACCCATTTGGGGTGTACGGTTTCGATCTCGAAGGCACAGATTTCCATCATTACTGGCTGCGCCTTCAAGCGCTTGGTGATGGGCATGGCTTGGACGACTATTCGCTCAACGCGTCGGCGGCTTATTCCGGAAAGTTCATTCGGCCGGATGGCGATCCGCGCTCGCTGCTCAATCGCATCGGCTATGCGTTTCATTTCGACGCGAGCCTGTATGCTAAATACCTCCGACGCTATGCCGAAGCGAAAGGCGTAGCCCGGGTTGAAGGAAAAGCCGTTCAAGTCGATCAGCGCGCCGCGGATGGCTTTATCGAGGCGGTTCAATTGGAGTCTGGCCAGTGCATCGCCGGTGAACTTTTCATCGACTGCACAGGCTTCCGTGGCCTCTTGATCGAGCAGGCATTAGAAACAGGCTACGAGGATTGGAGCGATTTGCTGCCAATGGATCGGGCGGTGGCTCTTCCAAGCCGCAGCACTGAGCCGCCTAAGCCTTACACGATCGCAGCAGCCCGCGAAGCAGGTTGGACTTGGCGGATCCCATTGCAACACCGGGTGGGCAATGGCCATGTCTATTCGAGCCAGTTTACCGATGCCGATACAGCAACCCAGGTCTTGCTCGACAATATTGATGGCGAACCCTTGGCCGACCCGCGCCACCTGCGCTTTGTCACCGGTCGTCGTAAGAAATTCTGGAACGCGAATTGTGTCGCAATAGGCCTCTCTGCTGGCTTCCTCGAGCCACTAGAATCGACCTCGATCCATCTCATTCAATCGGGGATCGCAAAGCTTATTTCCTTATTCCCAGATGCCGGGTTCAGCCCTGTTGAAAGGGATGAGTATAATCGTCTGCTGTCGGTGAGCTATCAACACACACGCGATTTCATCCTGTTGCATTATATCGCTACAGAGCGAGATGACTCCGAGTTCTGGCGGTATGTCCAAAACCTGAAAGTGCCAGAGACGCTCGCGCGAAAAATGTCATTGCTGGAAAGCAGTGCGAGTTTTTTCCGATATGATGATGAACTCTTCTCGGTGGTGAGCTGGATTGCGGTGATGCACGGGCAAAGGCGGGGCCCGAAAGGCTACAATTCTGTCGCGGATCGATTGAGCGAGCAAAATCTAACCAAGAGCTTAGAGAACATGCGAGGCGTGATCGCCAAAGCCGCCGCCTCTATGCCGAGCCATCAGCAGTTCATCGATCGCTACTGCAAATCGAATTTGAGTTACGAAAAGAGCCCAGCGTGAGCAATCCAAACGCGATCAAAGAAATTGTCATTCTCGGCGGCGGCACTGCGGGTTGGATGACCGCTGCGGCTTTGGCTCATGTCCTGGATGCGAACCGGCTTTCGATCACGCTGATCGAGAGCGAACAAATTGGAACCGTTGGGGTCGGCGAGGCGACGATCCCGCCCATTATTTTGTTCAATGAAATGCTTGGCATTGATGAGAATGAGTTCATCGCCAAAACCAAAGCGACGTTCAAACTGGGCATTGAGTTCGTCAATTGGGGCGGACTTGGTGAAGCTTATATCCATCCCTTTGGCGACTTCGGGACCGAGATTGAAACGCTGCCGCTGCATCATCATTGGCTGCGGGCGAAGGCGCATGGGTATGAGCGGGATCTGTCCGAGTTTTCGCTCATGGTTCAGTCATGCAAGCGCAACAAGTTCATGCGGCCAGTTAAAAATAATCCGCGATCTGTGCTCGCTGGTATTCATTACGCGTATCAATTCGATGCCGGTCTCTATGCCGCATTCTTGAGAGAATATTCTGAAGCCCGCGGCGTGAAGCGTGTCGAAGGGCGGGTCGAACAGGTCAGCCGAGACATTGAAAGCGGGCATGTCACGAGCCTAACCTTGCAAGATGGCAGAGAGATTGGCGGCGAATTTTTGATCGATTGTTCGGGCTTTCGCGGCTTGCTGATCGAGCAAGAATTAGAAACCGGTTACGAAGATTGGACCCATTGGTTGCCGGTCGATCGCGCGATTGCGGTGCCGAGTGAGAAAAACGGTCCTATGATCCCTTACACGCGTGCCACGGCACACGGCGCGGGCTGGCAATGGCGGATCCCGCTTCAACACCGAACGGGCAATGGCCATGTCTATTGCAGCGAGTTTGTGAGTGATGATGAGGCGCATGACACACTCATCCAATCGCTTGATGGCGCTCCAATTGCCGACCCAAAATTACTCAGGTTCCAGACTGGGCATCGGCGTAAATTTTTTCACCACAATGTTCTGGCGCTGGGCCTGGCAGCGGGCTTTATGGAGCCGCTGGAGTCGACGTCTATCCACCTGGTTCAAATGGGGCTCGCACGCCTCTTGGCTTTGTTTCCTGACAAGCGATTTAACCCGGTTGATGTTGACGCGTACAATCAACGCACATTGTTTGAATATGAGCGGGTCCGCGATTTTCTAATCCTGCACTATGTTGCGACCAAGCGCGATGACACAGCGTTCTGGCAGCATTGTCAGAACATTGCTTTACCCGATACGCTCACGCAAAAAATCGAACAATTTCGGGTCGCTGGCCGGATTTTCAGAGAAAGCAATGAACTGTTCACTGAGTCGAGCTGGCTCGCCGTTATGAGCGGGCAGGGAATTGTTCCAAACGGATGGAACCCTGTTGCAGATCGCTTTGATGAAGCCACCATGATCAATCGATTGGACGATATGGCAGACCTGATCGCGCGCGCGGCTGATGCGATGCCAAACCACGCTGACTTTGTCGAAGACTGCATTCGAGGTGTTGAGTCTTAGTGGATCATAGGTCGCTTTGGATTGCCCTTATTCGCCAAACTCTGAGTTCAATTTAAAGCGCGCGGCATTCACTCGGTCTTGCTTTGCGGTATTGATTTCTCGAATTTTATAGTGGACCAGAACGATCGATTGAAATCTCGATTTCTGGGGAGCGTTTTGTGTCGTCATTACCTTTGCCGCTCTCACAGCTCTTTAGTCCCCGTCTGACATCGCTCGGGCGTCTCGACGCGCGGGGATCATTGCAAGCGTATCCGAATGAGCAAGCGCTTGAAAACGGCACCTCGCCTTGGCGAACCTCGCTTGATGGCGATTGGCGGTTTCAGCTGGTCGCGCAGCCCGATGCGGCGGCGCAGGATTGGATGACCGTCAACACCGCAGACGCGCCTTGGCGGGATATAAAAGTTCCTGGCGTATGGACCCGGCAAAACACTGGCGACCTGCCACATTATGCGAATTGGCAAATGCCTTTTGATTCCCAAAAGCCGCCTGCGGTGCCGGATGAAAATGCAACGGGTCTTTATCGCAAGACATTCTCGGTTTCGGATGACGGAGCGCAGCGTCAGACCGTTCTGCACGTTGGCGGCTTTGAAAGCCTGGCTTTGGTTTGGTGCAATGGAAGCTTCATTGGCATGGCGAAGGATTCGCGGTTGCCGAGTGAGTATGATCTGTCTGGTATGATCGGAGTGGGCGAAAACGAACTCGCGATTATGGATGTGCGCTGGTGTGATGCGACCTGGATCGAGGACCAAGACCATTGGAACCATGGCGGTCTACATCGGTCTGTTTGGATCGAATCCCGCGCAGCCACGCATATTAGCGATATCATCGTCGACACAGATTTTGATGCGGATCAAAAGACCGGCACCGCCTTTGTTCGTGTACCCGTGGCGGGCGACTCTGCAGGCTGGACCGTGCAAGCGAGGTTGGAAACATCTGCCGGCGCGATTGTATCAGAGCGGATCTCCACGCCCGTCGAACAGTTTGACACAACCAGGTCCACGGGCTCGCAATGGGCGCAGTCTTATGCGTTTAAAGGCTATGCGGCAGAGTTGGATTTTGAGCTGCGCGATGCTGATCCCTGGTCGGCCGAGCAGCCCAATCGCTACCGTATGGTGAGCGAGCTGGTGGATCCCAATGGCGACATCAGCGAAGTACACGAAACCTGGATCGGCTTCACGCGCATAGAGACAGGAGAGCGGCGCTTGCGCGTGAATGGCAAGCCGGTCGTGTTGATCGGTGTGAACCGGCACGACCACCACCCAGAGAATGGCAAGACCTGCAGTCGTGCGGACATTCGCGCTGAGCTTGTGACAATGAAGCAGAACAATATCAATGCGATCCGAACCGCTCATTACCCGAATGACCCGGTCTTGCTCGATCTCGCCGATGAGATGGGATTCTATGTGATCGATGAGGCAAATGTCGAATGCCACGCGCGTTGGTCAGAAGTCGCGCACCATCCTGACTTTCTGCCAGCCATTGTCGAACGAACGACCCGTATGATTGCGCGAGATCGCAATCATCCCTGTATCATTGGCTGGTCGCTCGGCAATGAAGCGGGGCATGGGCCGGCGCAAGATGCCGCCGCCGCCGCCGCCCGCCATCTCGACCCAAGCCGGTTCGTTCACTATGAGGGCGCGGTTTCGTTACGGTTGAGTTTCCCGTTCGGGCGGTCTCCCGAGACCACACAGCAGAGCCCCAGCGCAACAGAGCGGGCAGCCACAGATGTGGTTTGTCCCATGTATCCGCCGATTGACCATATCACCGATTGGGCGCAGTGGGCGGAGGAGACCGGCGAGGATGATCGCCCGCTCATCCTGTGCGAATTCTCCCACGCCATGGGCAATTCGAATGGTTCGCTCGCCACGTATGTCGATGCATTTTTTGAGCATCCAGCATTGGCAGGCGGCTTTGTTTGGGATTGGCGTGACCAAGGGCTCGCCGAGACCGATTCTGAGGGGCGTTTTTATTGGGCCTATGGTGGGCATTATGGCGATCAGCCGAATGATGCGAATTTTAACATCAACGGCCTGGTTGGCCCCGACGGCGTCCCACATCCAGCGCTGAGAGAATATAAGTGGGCGGCGCGCCCGGTGCGCACAGTTCAAACGGCGCCAGGTCGCTACCTGGTTGAGAACCGCCGCGTGTTTCAAGATACCAGCGATCTTAGCTTGATGTGGCAGCTGCAATGCAATGGGGAGACGATCGCTTCAGGCGAGATGTCGCCGATCATTCCGGCAGGTCAGACCGAGACCATCTCGATTGAGCTTCCGGAGACGCAAGACGCCACAAATGAATGGCACATCTTGCTGACGTGGCGTTTGCGGGACGCGACGGAGTGGTGTGAGGCTGGGCATGTCGTGGCGTGGGATCAGCACGCACTGTCGAATATCCCAATGGTTGCGCCGAGAATGAGAGCGGCCGCCGCACTCCGTCTGCAATCTAATGCGATTGGCGAAGTGACGGCTGTAAATCTGCCCAACGGGAAACAAGTCATCGGTTCTACCATCACGCCATGCCTCTGGCGGGCACCGACGGACAATGATGGCGGAAAGCCCGGTTCCCGGCCGCTGTTCCAGAATATTGCGGCGCAATGGGTCGAGTATGGATTGCACGAATTGAAGCCAGGCGCTCTGCAACCGATTACGCTGCCTGAGGATGAGTCGGTTCTTAGAGCCTATGCGCAAGACTGGGTGGGCGCGAATGGAGACCTGCTTCGCCATCAAAGAATTTGGCGCCGCATGGCTGGCCTCGACACAATCGAAGAACATTTCTTGGTGCCTGAAGCCTGGCAGGATCTGCCACGTGTCGGCATTCGTTTTGAGGTGCCGAAAGCGCTCCAAGCGCTCGAATGGTTCGGGCTCGGACCCGATGAGTCCTATCCGGATCGCAAAAGTGCCCAAACAGTTGGGGTTTGGCGCGGGAGCGTCGCGGATCAGTATCATCCTTATGTTCGGCCACAAGAATATGGCGCGCGGGAGCAATGCCGCTGGTTCCGGCTCACCGATGAGGCGGGCGAGGGGATTGAGATCGGATTGCCGGAGCCGCTCAGCTTCACGGTGCGACCATTCCATGATCACGAACTCAATGAGGCCGAAACCCTGGCTGAATTGCCGGCGCCCGGCACGACTGAAGTCCATATCGATGTCGGGATGCGCGGGCTCGGTACAGCCGCGTGTGGGCCGGATGCGTTAGCGCCGTATTTGCTTGGACCGGGCGCGTATCAGTTTACCTGGACCCTCAAAGCCATCACCGCGGGCGACTGATTATTTGGTTCGAACGGGTTCGAACTCATACAGCGATATCCCGCGCGCGTGCGCATCGAATTTGAGCTTTCGGTTCAGCGGCGCGTGCGCGCGTGAGGCGCAATTCTGGCGGTCGCACAAATAGCAATTCACCCCAATCGGCGTCGGCTTTTGTGAGGTTAGGTCGAGGCGGTCGCAATAGACCAGGCTGTCTGCATAGGCCTTGTCGCAGCCCAGGCCGATCGCAACGCGCGCGGGCGGCCGCCCATGATGGCCGCGCGACCGATTGATCGCTTTGGAGATGGAGACATAGGTCGTGTCATCCGGCATTTGGATGAGTTGGGTAAGTGTCTCACCAGGCTGTTCAAAGGTGCGGTGAATATTCCATCGCGGACAGGCGCCACCAAACTTGGAGAAATGGAACTTCCCCGCGCTGAACCGTTTTGAGACGTTTCCAGCTGCGTCGATCCGAAGGAAGAAGAACGGGATGCCTTTTGCTTCTGGTTTCTGGAGCGTCGTCAGGCGATGGGCCGTCTGTTCGAAACTCGTACCGAACCGATGGCTCAAAAGGTCGACATCATAGCGCGTATTTTCGCAGGCTTTGAGGAAGGCATCATACGGCATCAGCAGGGCGGCCGCGAAATAGTTGGCCAGCGAGACTCGCGCGAGGCCAATCGCGCTCTCTTCCTTAAAGTCTGCGCGGGCGACGATGTCGTCGATCAGATCGCGATACTCTAAAAGCCCTAGCTGAAAGGCGAGCTGGAATTGGCGTCCGGTTGGGTGGAGCAGTTCAGAGATGTCGATCCCGGACCGGTGGCGATCAAAATATGTGAAAGAGGATGGCATAGCCGAACTTGGCAGCACACGGATACGCAGCTTGTATTTGGTCTCTAGGCGCTCTTGAATGGCCGCTTCGATCTGCTTTCGATCAGCGGTGAGCGTTTTGTGGAACTCGGTGGCGGTTTCATCCAGTTCACGAAAATAATTATTCTGGTCGTGCAAGAATTGCCGGACGCGCTCAACCGGCCGGGCGCTTTCCTCGAGCAATTCCACTTTCTCGCGATCAGCGAGGGGATTGGCGTCAGAATAAGTGCTAAGGGCCAGTTCGCGGTAACGCTCATGCAATCGGAGGAAGGCTTTGATCGTTTCTGGACTTGCGCCGACAAGGTCTTCCAGCTCGCTTTTGGCGATTTGTGCGCCGCCAAAAACGGGATCCCGCAAGGCGCTTACCAGTTCATTGACCAAGCCCGCATCCATGTCTTGCGCGAGATCGGTGACATTCACATCGAACTCTTCTGCAAGCTTGAGCAAGACAGTTGCGCTGACCGGGCGCTGATTGCGTTCTATCAGATTGACGTATGTCGCAGAGACATCCAAGCGCCGCGCAAACTCAGCTTGGGTCAGGCCGAGCTGGGTTCGCAGGCGTTTCACACGCGGGCCAATGATCAGCTTCTTTTTCACAACCATTATCCATTACAACATTTACAAACATTACATACATAAATTTACATAACAAACAATGAAACCCAATAGATATGGGGGTGATATGGACTTGGCATAGGTTTTGTAAATAGAGAGGGGGAATTACAAAATCAGGAGTCCGCCATGTCTGGCACGCTTATTCAAGATGCGGTTCAAGCCGCGAAGCAAACCCCTCGCCATCGCCGTCCGGCCGAAGTGGTTGGGACTGTTCCGGCGGAATATGAGCGCGTGCTGACGCATAGAGCCTTGCTGTTTATCGCTGACCTTGAGCGCCGATTTGGCGGGCAGCGGAAGATCCTGCTTGAGAACCGCAAGCTTGCGCAAATGCGCTTTGATGATGGCGAAATGCCAAGTTTCCCGCTTGAGACAGAGCATATCCGTAAGTCTGTATGGGAAGTCGCACCGGTTCCGAAAGCGCTGCAGGACCGCCGGGTTGAGATTACCGGTCCAGTCGACCGTAAAATGATGATCAATGCGCTGAATTCCGGCGCGAAAATGTTCATGGCTGATTTTGAGGATGCGTCCTCGCCAACCTTCGCGAACATGGTCGAAGGCCAAGCGAATATGATTGACTATGCCGCTGGCGACCTTGCGTTCGATGACGAGGCGCGGGGTAAGTCTTATCGTTTGAACGACGAGACCGCGACCATGCTGGTGCGCCCACGCGGCTGGCATTTGGAAGAAGCGCACGTCAGAGTCGACGGGCAACCGATCTCAGCAAGTCTGTTCGATTTCGGCCTGCACTTGTTCCATAATGGCAAAAAGCTGATGGAGCAGGAAAAAGGTCCATTCTACTACTTACCGAAAATGGAGAATTACCAAGAGGCGCGCCTCTGGAATGATGTCTTCAACTTCGCGCAAGCCGCGCTTGGTATTCCGAACGGTACGATCAAAGCGACGGTTCTGATCGAGACGCTGCCAGCGGCCTTCCAAATGGACGAGATCCTTTACGTGATGCGCAATCACATTGTTGGCCTCAATTGCGGCCGCTGGGATTACATCTTCAGCTATATCAAAACGCTGCGCAATCACCCTGAATATGTCCTGCCGGATCGCGCGCAGGTCGGGATGGATCGCGCATTCTTGAAGGCCTATTCGCTGAAACTGATCCAAACCTGTCACCGTCGGCGCGCTCACGCGATGGGCGGAATGGCCGCGCAGATCCCTGTCAAAGGCGATGAAGCCGCGAATGCGGCAGCGTTCGACAAAGTTCGCGCCGATAAGAAGCGGGAAGCCCAGCAAGGCCATGATGGCACTTGGGTCGCGCACCCTGACCTGGTGCCAGTCGCGATGGAAGTGTTTGACGCCGAAATGCCGAAAGCCAATCAGGTTCTCAGCCAGCGCCAATTCCCGACGATCACGGAAGAGTCGCTGCTGACCCCGCATACAGGCGACGTCACCGAGGCCGGTATCCGCACCAACATTTCGGTGGGCATTGAATACACCGCCGCCTGGCTGCGCGGCAAAGGCGCTGTGCCAATCCATAATTTGATGGAAGATGCGGCGACCGCCGAAATCTCCCGCAGCCAGCTCTGGCAGTGGCTCACCCATGGCACGGAATACAAAAAAGAAGACGGATCTTCTGACGTGTTCACGGCCGCGGCCTTTGATGCGCTACTCAACGATGAGCTTGGCAAGATCAAAGCGGCGCTTGGCGACAATGCCTATGCCGATGGCCGCTATCCTGAAGCCACCGAAGTGTTCGTGCAAACCGCGACAGGCGACACGCTCGCCGACTTCCTGACTTTGCCCGCTTACGACGTCCTTCGCGACGCCAACTAATCCCCCAATCAGACATACCCAATTTAGACGAGGATAAACCCATGACCCAACGTCCAACTTACAACCAACTGATGGAAGAAACCCTGAAACGCTACCCGTCCGGCTCTACCCGCGCCGGGATCAGCGTCGAGGATGTTGTCCAGCTCAAGATCCAAAACACCTACAACACGCACCTCGATATCGCTAAAGCGATGTCTGGCGTGATGCGCGAAGACATGGCCGCTTATGAGGCGGACTCGTCCAAGTTCACCCAGTCGCTCGGTTGCTGGTCTGGCTTCCACGCCCACCAGAAAATCAAAGCGGTGAAGCGCATGCGCGGCACGGCCAAGGGCACCTACATCTACCTATCAGGTTGGATGGTTGCGGGCCTTCGCAACAGCTTCGGCCACTTGCCGGATCAGTCTATGCACGAAAAGACCGCTGTGACCGATCTGATCAAAGAGATCTACACATCACTCCGCCAAGCCGACGAAGTCGCGCTGAACGACTTGTTCCAAGAGCTGAATGCCGCGAAAGAGTCGGGTGCAGATCAGTCGACCCTCGACGAAATCATCTACCGCATCGACACGTTCGAAAGCCACGTTGTGCCGATCATTGCTGACATTGATGCCGGTTTCGGAAACGAGCACGCGACTTACTTGCTTGCCAAAGAATTGATCTTGGCTGGCGCCTGCTGCTTGCAGATTGAAAACCAAGTATCTGACGCGAAACAGTGTGGCCACCAGGACGGTAAAGTCACGGTTCCACGCGAAGACTTCATCACCAAGCTGCGCGCCTGCCGCATGGCATTTGAAGAGCTCGGTGTTGATGAAGGTGTTATCGTTGCGCGGACTGACAGCCTCGGCGCTGGTCTGACACAAAAGATCCCGGTCTCTATGGAGCCAGGCGATCACGCAGCCGAGTACATCAAATGGGTTGAGACGGAAGAGGTTACGGATGCCAACCCGCTGAAAGAGGGCGAAGTTGCTCTGATGCGCGATGGCAAAGTCACCCGTCCTGTGCGGATGCCGAACGGTCTTTACAAGTTTAAAGACAATACCGGCCGTGAGCGGGTTATCGAAGATTGCATCAGCTCTCTCCGTGATGGTGGTGCCGATCTGCTCTGGATCGAAACCGCGACGCCAAACGTCGACGAGATTGCCTCTATGGTGAACGCGATCCGCGAAGTCGTTCCAAATGCGAAGCTGACTTACAATAACTCACCAAGCTTCAACTGGACACTCAACTTGCGCAAGCAAGTTCGCGAGCAGTGGATTGGCGAAGGCAAGATTGCTGAAGGGGATTACCCAGATGGGGTTGGCCTGATGTCTGCGAAATATGACGAGACCGAACTTGGTCTCGAAGCCGACGCCCGTCTGCAAAGCTTCCAAACAGATATCTCAGCCCGGGCTGGCGTGTTCCATAACTTGATCACACTGCCGACCTTCCACCTCACTGCGAAGGGCATGGATGAGCTGTCGAATGGCTACTTTGGCGACGAGAAAATGCTTGCTTACGTCAAGAATGTTCAGCGTGAAGAGATCCGCCGCGGCGTGTCTGCGGTGAAGCACCAGCACGAAGTTGGCTCTGACCTTGGCGACACGTTCAAGGAAATGGTTGCCGGTGATCGCGCGCTGAAAGCGGGCGGTGAGCACAATACAATGAACCAGTTTGAAGCGGCCGAATAAGCCCTACGATCCCTCACTAAAAAGCGCGCTGGTCTCCGTTCGGCCAGCGCGCTTTCTTTTGCCCCCAAGGCAAAGCCCCCATTGGGCTTAATCGAGATCGTTCATGGCGTCCGCAACGCGCTGAAGGTCAGCGCTCGAGACATCATCCAGAACGCTTTGGCGGTAGACCCGGATGCCCGCTTTTTGTTCGCGCATGGTCTGTTCGAGTCGCGCATAGAAATCTGCGGACCGCGCATAATATGGATAGTATCGTGAATAGTTCCGCCGTGCGTCGCGATTGCCACGCAAGATTAGGCGCATCATTGCATCGGACGTTTCTCGTGCTTCTTCCGTATCTCGAGTTTCGAGAATGGTTTGAACTTTTCGTTCTGTCGCGAAGCGTTGAACCCTCTTATCGAAAGCAGTTTGACGATTCTCGCCTCCGGCGATTACCCGCGGCGACGTTCGCTCCTGGCTAGAATAAGTCTTTGACTTGCCGCCGCCATATACAGTCACATCACGGGCAAGAGCTGGCGCTGCAAGCAGGGCCGCGGTCCCTAGAATTGCCAGTAAACGCGGGGCATTTCGATAGTTTCGGCGCATGAATTCTACTCGCTTTATCAAAGCCGTTCTGGCTATGCTTACCGAGATTTTCGCAATTTATTTTGATTTTGCAACAAATTACTGTGGTTAATACGGTTATTCCCTATTTGCGCGAGTTGAGTAGGATGCTGATTTAGTCGACCATCGGGCAAAGGGCCGCGACATATGCCAAAGGTGATCATCGTTGGAGGCGGAATAGGCGGGCTAACGGCCGCACTCTCTTTCCATGCCTTTGGCTGGAAAGTTGAGCTCCTGGAACGGGCTTCCGAGCTGAGTGAAATTGGCGCGGGCATTCAGATCAGTCCAAACGGAATGAAAGTGTTCCGCGCGCTCGGGATTGAAGAGCAAATCGCTAAAGATGCGTTCCTGCCGGAAGCGCTTGAGATGCGCTTTGGCCGCTCTGGCAAACAGATATTTGAAATCGAAGCGCGCCAGGCAATCATTGAGCGCTGGGGCGCACCTTATCTGCACCTACATCGTGCTGACTTGATCGAAACCTTGAGGCAGCTGCTACAAAAACGGCAACGCAATGCGATCCGATTGGGGGCGGCCTGTACCGGATATGCGAACCAGGGGCAGCGCGTGCTCGCGCATCTCGAAACCGGTGAGGTGATCGAAGGCGATCTGCTCATCGGTGCGGACGGGTTACACTCGGCGGTCCGGACGCAAATGCATGGGCCAGACCGGCCGGACTTTACTGGCAATATCGCCTGGCGGGCGGTCGTTCCGATGGAGAAATTGGGGGAGCTCGCACCGCCCCCAACGGCTTGTGTATGGGTGGGCGCGCGCCGGCATGCGGTGACTTATCGATTGAGAGCCGGACGGCTCGCAAATTTTGTCGGCATTGTCGAAAGCGATATGTGGCGGTCGGAATCCTGGACAGAGCAGGGAACGCGAGACGAGGCGCTGGCGGACTTCAAAGGCTGGCACCCGATTGTTCGCAATTTGATCGAATCCGCGGACGCGCATTTTAAATGGGCGCTATTTGACCGGCAGCCGCTCTCCAAGTGGGTTGATGGTCGGGCCGTTTTGCTGGGCGATGCGTGCCACCCGACATTGCCGTTTCAGGCGCAGGGTGCGGTGATGGCGATTGAGGATGCCTATCTTCTGGCAAAGCTGGTTTCAGATATGGGCGCCGATCTCCCGGCCGCGCTTCAACTCTATTTTGAGAGCCGCCAGCCGCGCACAGCCAAGGTTCAGGCCGCCTCGCGCGCCAATGCGAAACTTTTCCACAAGCGGACGCGACTAGGGCGCGCGGCCACCTATGGCCCTATGTGGGTGGCCGGAAAGCTTGCGCCGGCTCTGATCCGGTCGCAACAGGACCCGTTCTATGCCTATGATGTACGCGAAGAGCCCCTGCGATAGATTAAGCGCTGCCGCCAGTCATATGCAGGTGCGCTGGGTCGATGCCGATCATGGCAAGGGTTTGTTCCCATTTTTTAGAATGGGCGTCGCCAAAGATGATGTCTTCGTGCGGATCTGAAACCAGCCAAGCATGTTCTGATAGCTCATGCTCGAGCTGACCGGGGCCCCAGCCCGCATAGCCAAGCGTCATCGCGGCTTGCAAAGGTGCTCCTTCCGTTGCCATGGCGCGCAAAACATCACGCGTCGCGGTCATCGAAAAAGCCTCATCCACTTCGACCGTGGCGCCATCGCTGAAATAATCCGTTGAATGCACAACAAAGCCGCGATCTGTGCCAACCGGACCGCCGTTTAGGACATATGTTTCGGGCAATTGAATATCTTGTTCGATCCCAAGCTGGGTGAACAGCTCAGGCAAGGTGAGATCATCTATCGGATTATTCAGGACCAATCCCATCGTATAGTCCTCGCTATGCGCGCAGACCAAAATAACCGAGCGATTGAAGCGCGGATCCCCGATGCCGGGCATAGCAACGAGCAGTTTTCCGGTCAGGTCTTGCAAGCAGAATCTCCTTTGGCAGGTCCGACGCTACTCCAACCCTAAATTTTGGCAAGCTTTTGTCATTGCGGGCAAGCTGTAGCGGATTATGTAGAGAGCGAAGCTTATAGGAGACCCTTCGATGACGATTTCAGTTGGTGATAAACTGCCAGAAGCCACATTCATGGAAATGACGGCCAATGGGCCCGAGCCCGTTTCAACAGCGGATGTTTTTGCGGGTAAAACCGTCGCGCTATTTGCCGTACCTGGCGCCTATACCCCGACTTGTTCCGCAAAGCACCTTCCCGGATTTGTTGAAAAGCAGGGCGATCTCGCTGCTAAAGGGATTGATGACATCGTCTGTACCTCTGTGAATGACGTCTTCGTCATGGGCGCGTGGGGCAAGGATAATGGTGTCGACGGCAAAGTTCGCATGCTGGCCGATGGCAATGGCAGTTTCGCTGCCGCGCTGGGCCTGGAAATGGATGGCAGCGGCTTCGGCATGGGCCAACGCTCGCAGCGCTACTCGATGATTGTCAAAGACGGCACTGTCGCAGAACTAAATGTTGAGCAGGGCGGCGGTTTTGAGGTTTCAAGCGCCGACTATCTGCTCGGACAGCTTTAATTCTGGTTTCGCCGCCCCTGATCCTGTCCGCTGAGCACTGCTTATGGGGATTGGTTTTAATGCCGTAACTCACTCTCCGCAGACCCCAGCGCAGGCTGGGGTCCAAGGGTGAGCCTCGCAACCGCAGACCGCGGGAATATTCGTCCATGGATACCTGCCACCCAATCCAGTTGGGCGCGGCGCTGCGCAGTATCTGCGGGAGATAAAGTCTAATTGTTTGAGCCCGAGGCTCCCGACATGACCTGGGATCTTCTGCCTCATGTCCGGACGTGTTGAATGAGATCCCGGATCAGGTCCGGGACGCTCGGACTATTGTGAGCTAAACCGCCTCACCTTTGCCGCTCAACGCTCTCTGGCGACGTCACCAAAAATTCCTGTCCCAATGCGAAACAGATCATCAGAGTTTCGTAACGGAATCGGGTGAGAACGGCGTGTTTCTATGGGAAATGCGCCGTTTTTCGATGAATTATTATTGAAAAACGGCAAAATCCTTCCCATCTAAATTGGAAGTTCAATTCAGGGAGGTCCATTATGGAAGCTAATTTAATTGTATTTGGCCTATTGGCTGTAGCGGCTTTGGTGCTGATCACTTCAGCGGTCAAAGTTGTGCCCCAAGGGTTTAATTTTACGGTCGAGAATTTCGGTCGATACACAAGAACGCTCGGCCCGGGCTTACACTTTATCATGCCATTCTATCAGCGCGTTGGGCGCAAGATGAATATGATGGAGACGGTGCTCGACATTCCAACTCAAGAAGTGATTACGCGCGACAACGCCCAAGTCTCTTGTGACGCGGTCGTGTTTATCCAAGTCGTAGATCCCGTATCAGCGGCCTATGAGGTAAACAATCTCGAAAACGCGATCACCAATCTCTCGCTGACAAATATCCGGACCGTGGTCGGTTCAATGGATCTCGATGAGGTCTTGTCAAACCGAGACGATATCAATGCGCGGCTGCTCTCTGTGGTCGATGCGGCAACCAATCCCTGGGGCGTGAAGGTCACCCGGATTGAGATTGCCGACTTGTCGCCTCCGGCTGACATTACCGAAGCCATGGCGCGTCAGATGAAGGCGGAACGCTTGAAGCGGGCCGAGATTTTGACCGCAGAGGGCGATAAACAGTCCGCCATTCTGAAAGCTGAAGGTCTGAAACAATCTCAGATCCTCGAAGCGGAAGGGCGACGTGAAGCCGCATTCCGAGACGCTGAAGCGCGTGAGCGCGAAGGCGAAGCGGAAGCCAAAGCCACGGCCTTCGTATCCGAAGCGATTGCCAAAGGCGACGTCAATGCGATCAATTACTTCCTCGGTCAGCAATATGTCACCGCGTTCGAAAAGCTGGCCTCGGCTGGCGGTAATAAGACGGTCATCATTCCGGCTGAGTTCAGTTCTATCATCGGAACGATTGAAGGCATTCGCGGTCTGACAGATTCAGCGAAAGACGCGAGCCAGCAGCGCCGCACCGCGGTTCCGCCGGCCGGTAATCGAGACTAGGAGCACATTATGGAAGGCTTAGAACTTGTATTATGGCCGCCAACCGCCTGGCATTGGTTGGCCCTGGCATTGATCCTGTTTTCGGTCGAGATGATGACCGGCACTTGGGACCTGCTTTGGGTCTCGATCGCCGCGGCATTCACCTCAGCTTTCGCAGCCTTTGCGCCAAGTGGGATCGCTGGATGGGAAGGGCAGCTTGTCTTTTTCGCCATCGCCACGGTCATTCTGTTCATCGCTGGACGGACATTGTTCCGGTCCATGCGGGAGAATGTTGAAGAGCACCCGACGCTCAATAAACGAATGGCAGGCACGCTCGGGCAGCGCGGTGTCGTCGCGGAGAACTTCTCTGGCGGGCTTGGTCGCGTCAAACTCGGGGACACAGTTTGGTCGGCGCAGAGCATGGATGGCGCCAACCTGGCCAGCGGCTCTGCCGTGATTGTCGAAGAGACCGATGGCACGGTTTTGAAAGTCCGAGCCGCCTAAACATTTTCTCCCTGAACAATAAGAAGGAGCCGCTCGTCTCAGCGCGGCTCCTTTTGCTTTTCGGGCCAGATTTCAACCTGTGGTCAAAATGCCACCATGCCGAGACCGCATACCCCCTATGCCTAATTTGGCCCTAATCCGTTCACAATTGCATTCCTATCTATCGTCACGAAGCGCTCGAAAGTGGCGCGAAAAATGCAAAGGAGCCTCCTATGTTGAGAACAATGTTCTTATCCCTCGCGTTGATGACGTCTCTCCCGTTCGCGTCAGCCGGTCATAATAAGATCGACAGCGCGGAGGCTCTTGTCAGCACGGCGGCCCAGGATATCTCGCAGTCCGAGAATACAAGGGTCGCCGATGCTGTACTTCAGCATATCGATACGCGAGCCATCGCGAATTTCACGCTGGGTCGGCACGGCCGGACTCTTCCAGCATCAGACAAAGCGCGCTTTGTGGCGGCATTTGAAGGCTTTTTGCGCCGGCAGATCGAAACCAATATCCACCAGTTTCGCGGCATCGAAGTCGAAGTGCTTGAAACATCTGCGCGCAATGATCGCGATGCGATCGTGACCACTGAACTTCATGGCGGTGGTGACCCCTTAAAAGTCCGCTGGCGTGTGATTGAGCGTAAGGGCACTTGGTCTGTCGTCGATCTTGAGGTCGCTGGCATCTGGTTGGCAATCGAGCAACGGGCGCAGGTTGCATCAATTCTGTCTCGCCCGGGCGCTGATATCGAAGACGTTATTGCGCAATTCGGCTAAACCCGATTAAAGAGAACGAACAAAATGAGCGCGAGGCGAGTGATCGCTTCGCGCTTTTTATTGTTTGATGATCATCCGATTGCCGCGAAATTCATAAGAGTAGAGCTCGCGCAGAAAACTCATCCCGAGCAAGGACTGATCGAGATCGGTGCGCAGGACCATCGCATCGACATTCCGGACATGGACCTGATTGATCTGGATGGAATCAATTCGCACGCTTGCGCCTTTGGTGATGCCGCCAGCGGTTCGAATTTCCCAGATATAGTCGAGTGATTCTGGTCGCAGCCCCATTTTCTGGGCGTCTTGATAAGTCAGCGCAACGACACTCGCGCCAGTATCGACCATGAATTCCACGCTGGCTTTTTTGTTGACCAGAGCGCGTGTCCAATAATGTCCATCGGCGCGAATGCTAATCGTGGTGGTTCGGCGCGCGGAGGTCGTGTCTTGCGGCGTATCGACGGCGAGGGCCGCGACATTTGGTGTCTCAGCAGCTGCTTGAGCCTGTTCAATCTGCGAATTGGTTTTCGGTTCCAAATAAAGCGAGATCATCGCTGCCATCGCACCGGCCAAAAGCAAAGTAGCGATGATATGAGAAAGTTTCATCGGCCGTCTTTCAGTTTTCCAAGCGCGCGGAGTCGATCGAGCCGCTCGGGCAGCATGCTGATCACTTCGTCGCGTCCCGCATCATCAAATTGCATCCAACCGCCAATCTCTTTCAAGGTGCGCCCACAGCCCAAGCAAAGGCTGGTTTCACCGTCGACGGCGCACACTTTGATGCAGGGGCTAACTATGTTTGGCCGGGTCATTCGAGATGCTTACTCCAGGATCATCAAGATATACTTGCGACAGTTTAATCAAATTTCCAATTCTAGAATTGACTTGCGCTTTAAATTCAAGGCGTTTTACAGGGCTCCTAGCCATAAGGAATCATTGTGTCGCAAGTGGATCATGCCACCAGCCCTTTAGATGACGTGCGGGAACTCGCACGCCGCCCATCACCGGCCGACGCGCCGTCCGCGAAACGAGTCTATGACGCCCTACTTGGCATGGGGCGCGAGGGAGACTTCGGCAAACTCGGTGAAGGCGCTGCCTGGCTCGCCGAGTGGCAGCAGCGTTATCCGCCGCGTCTAGAAAAGCCGACGCTGGCTGTGTTTGCTGGCTCTCACGGCATCTCGCACCGAGGTGTTACTTTGTCTTCGAATGAGAGCACGCGCGAAAAAGTCGACGCTTTGCGAGAAGGGCGAGCGCCTTTGTCTGCGATCGCCACGCAAGTCGAAGCGAATATTCGCGTGTTCGAACTCGCCATCGATAAGCCGACGCCAAATATCGCCGAAGAGCCTGCTATGTCGGAACGCGAATGCGCGGCGACGATTGCCTATGGCTTCGAGGCCCTTGAAGGCGAGCCTGATCTGGTCGCGCTGGGCGTGATCGGGGCAGGGATCGGAACCGCCGCCGCAGCAGTTGCGTGCGCACTTTATGGTGGCGCGCCGGAATATTGGGTACGGCCGGGCCCGCAAGTGCCGTCCGAAATGAACCAACAACGCGTGGCGATTGTCAGTCAGGCGCTCAAGACCCATCGAGGAAATCTGTCAGATCCTCTAGAGGCGCTACGGTGTCTTGGCGGGCGAGAACTTGCCGCCTGTGTTGGTGCGATTATCGCGGCCCGCGCGCAGGGGATCCCGGTGCTCGTGGACGGGTTTGCGACAACCATCGCGGCGGCCGTCGTTCACGCGCTAAATCCGGATGGGATCGAGCATGTGAAAGCGGCACACGTCACCCGTCGGCCTGCGCACCAAGCAGCACTTGAACGTCTTGGGATGACCCCGCTTGCGGACTTCGAGTTCAATACGGGCGGCGGCATGGGATCTGTGGCCGCGATTGGATTGTTGCGGACCGCATGTGCGCCATTTCTGGGGCAACCAGAGCGTCCATAACCCTGCCGCGACGGCATATGGGACAAAGTGACGTTTACGTTCGCGTTAACTTGCAATCTGGGCTATGGCACGGCAAAACAAGCTATAGTCAAACAGCCGTAATTGTTGGGAAGATCCGTCATGAATCTTGAATTTTCGCCTGAAGAAGTTGCTTTTCGCGCCGAAGTTCGCGCTTTTATCGAAGAGAATTATCCAGCTGAATTGGAAGGGATGGGCGCTCGCGAAGACCTGACCCGCGATCAATTCTTGGCTTGGCACAAAGTGCTCGGTAAAAAAGGTTGGGCGGCACCAGCTTGGCCTGAAAAATATGGCGGCACCGGTTGGACCTCGACCCAACGCTACATTTGGTCTGAAGAGAATGCCCGCGTAGATGCGATGATGCCGCTGCCATTTGGCGTCTCTATGGTCGGCCCTGTGATCTACACATTCGGCAATGAAGAGCAAAAAGAGCGCTATTTGCCGAAAATCCTTTCCGGCGAAGAGTGGTGGTGTCAGGGCTATTCAGAGCCGGGCGCTGGGTCTGACCTGGCCAGCCTGAAAACAACCGCGGTTCGTGATGGCGATCATTATGTCCTCAACGGTCAAAAGACTTGGACGACGCTGGCGCAGCACGCCGATTGGGGCTTCTTCCTATGCCGCACCGACCCGAATGCGGCTAAGCCTCAAGAAGGCATTTCCTTCATCCTCGTCGATATGAATACGCCGGGCATCGAAGTTCGCCCAATCATCACGATTGATGGCGGTCATGAAGTCAATGAAGTGTGGCTGACAGACGTCCGCGTGCCGGTCGAAAACCGCGTCGGCGAAGAAAACCAAGGCTGGACTTACGCGAAATTCCTGCTCGCGCACGAGCGTTCTGGGATTGCTGGTGTTGCACGCTCGAAGCGCGGCATTGAGAAGCTTCGCAGCATTGCATCAACGGAAGTTCTGGATGGTGCACCGCTGATCAAAGACGACTCATTCGCCCGCAAGATTAGCCAACTGGAAATTGATCTGACCGCGCTTGAGTTCACAGAGTTACGGACGCTTGCGCGCGAGTCTGAAGGCAAAGGCCCAGGTCCTGAAAGCTCCATTCTGAAAGTCAAAGGCACCGAAATCCAGCAGCGCCTCACCGAGCTGACGCTCGAAGCGGTCGGCAATTATCGCGCGCCTTACTATCGCGGTTTCCCAGAAGACGGCTCAAACGAGTTCGCGATCGGACCAGACTATGCCCACCATTCAGGACCGAACTATTTCAATTTCCGGAAGACCTCGATCTATGGTGGGTCGAACGAAATTCAGCGCAACATCATCACGAAAATGATCCTGGGCCTGTAAGGGCAGCCGGGCAACAGGAGGAAAGAATAGATGGATTTTAACTTCACCGAAGAGCAGACCATGATCCGCGACAGCCTCGCGAGGCTGATCCGTGAACAGTATGACTTTGAGACACGTATGGGTGTGGTCAAAAGCGAAAGCGGTTGGCGCCCTGAAATGTGGGCGCAGTTTGCAGAACTCGGCTTGCTCATGGCGCCGTTCAGCGAAGACGATGGTGGTCTCGGTGGCGGCCCAATCGACGCCATGGTCGTGATGGAAGAATTTGGCAAAGGCCTGGTGGTCGAGCCATTTGTACCAAGTGTTGTTTGTGGCGGCGGCTTCCTGAAGCATGGCGGCACCGCGGCGCAAAAGGAAGAGCATCTGCAAGCGATTATGGGCGGGGCCTCAACCTTTGCCTTTGCTTATGCAGAACCACGAGGTCGCTACAATCTAGCTGACCTTGAAACCACAGCCAAAAAAGATGGTTCGGGCTATGTCTTGAATGGTCACAAGGCGGTCGTTATCGGTGCGCCTTGGGCTGACAAGCTGATCGTCACCGCGCGGACCGGCGGAGATCGCCGCGATGCGGGTGGTATCTCTGTGTTCATCGTCGACAAAGGCGCAGACGGCGTGACGACACGCGATTACCCGACCGTTGATGGTCGCCGCGCGTCTGAAGTGTACTTCGAAAACGTGTCTGTCGGTGCTGACGCCCTGATCGGCGCAGAAGGCGAAGGCCTGCCCCTGATCGAGCAAGTGGTGGATGAAGCCACCGCCGCCACGTGTGCCGAAGCTGTCGGTGCCATGGGCGTCGCGCATCAGATGACGGTTGAGTATTCTCGCCAGCGCAAGCAGTTCGGCACGCCAATCGGCAAGTTCCAAGTGCTGCAGCACCGCATGGTCGACATGTTCATGGAGCATGAGCAGTCGATCTCCATGACCTATATGGCCACCCTGAAACTCGGCGAAGATGCCGTGGAGCGTAAGAAAGCAGTCTCTGCCGCGAAAGTGCGCATCGGGCAGTCTGGCCGGTTCGTTGGCCAGGAATCGATCCAGATCCATGGCGGCATGGGCATGACAGAAGAGCTTGCAGTAGGACACTATTTCAAGCGCCTGACCATGATTGACAGCGAGTACGGCAATGTCGACCACCACATGCGTCGCTACACTGCGCTCAGCGCGACGGATCTGAAGGCTGCTGCTGAGTAGATCCTCTAAGAATTGACAAAAATCCCTGCCGCCCGTTCAGTGCGGCAGGGATTTTTTTATGGAGGATCTGATGTCTCGTATTGCTCTACTTGCCGCCAGCGTTTTGGCGATTGGAAACGTGGCGATGGCTCAGGATGCAGACCCGGCCCCAACACCGCCTCCGCCTTGCAGTCAGGACGAATTTAAACAGTTCGATTTTTGGCTCGGAGACTGGGAAGTCACAACATCCAAAGGTGTGGTTGCAGGCACCAACAAAATCACGCGCGAAGAGGCTGGTTGCCTCATTCTTGAGACTTGGAAATCGGCAAATGGCGGGACTGGTCAGAGTTATAATTACTATAATCCAGCGACTGAGAAGTGGCGCCAAGTTTGGGTTAGCCCGGGTCTGATGATCGATTATGAGGGCGGTTTAACTGAGTCCGGCTCGATGAAACTTGTCGGTACGGTGACCTATACCGCATCAAAGCTGGCGGCGGATTTCACTGGGGAGTGGACGCCAAATGAAGATGGCACGGTCACGCAGCATTTTGAGCAATTTGATGCGGAAACCGGCGAGTGGAACCCATGGTTCACCGGGACCTATACCCGAATTGAACCTGCATCTGAGTAATCAGCCGGGCGGCGTCCACATGAGTTGGGCGCCAAATGCTAGAATTTGGAGCGCGGCTAAAACGCCGAAGAGCGCTCGCCAGCGAACCCGTTTGAATCGCCACCAAAGCAACGCAATGCCGGCGAGAGCACACCCGGTTTCAATCCCGGCTCCGATCATTCCATTAAACCTTGGATCCCAATAGGAAACGGGTGACGCAAAGCGCCAATCACTTACCGGCCAGAAATGCCTGTGAGCGTCATCGGCATGCAGCGGGAAGTCGAGCGCTAAATGCAATAGCGCGGCGATGGCTATGATCCAGAGGGTTGGCCAACGTCGCCAGAGCGCCAAGATGAACAAAAGGCCAAATAGAACGAATGAGTTCGAGATCGCACTGAGCGTTTGCCAAGGCTCATTCCAATATTGCACATTCCACGTCTCATCGCCGCTCCAGCCTTGCAAACGGCTCCACGCGAAGAACACAAACATTGACGCATCCGGTAAAATAGCGCCGATCAGCACCGCCCAGTTTCGCCGCGGTGATGCCGGACGAGACAGGGCCGCCGAGGCGATGACCATATGGGCGATTGTGTTCATGCGCCCAATCCGCACAGGACTTGCCGCGAAGCAAGTGGTGACAGCGCTACTTTGGTCTGTAAAAGCAAAACAAAGTTCTGGAGGAGCCCCCTTATGTCCGTGATCAAACTCGAAAAAAACGGTTCAATCGCAACCCTAACATTGACCCGACCGGAGATGATGAATGCGCTGGGCCAGGAAGGGGACGGCGCAGCGGTTGCTGACGCCTGCGCAGAGATTGAGGCTGATCCCGCCATTCGTGTGGCCATCTTGACCGGCGAAGGACGCGCCTTTTCCGCAGGCGGCGATGTCAAAGCGATGCGCGACCGCACGGGCGCCTTTGCAGGATCACCTTATAGCGTCCGCGAAGGATATCGCCGGAATATCCATCGGATCGTGAAATCCCTCTATAATCTCGAGACACCTTTGATTGCTGCCGTGAATGGCGCGGCGATCGGGCTTGGGTGCGATGTCGCGTGTATGGCCGATGTTCGGATTGCCTCCGACAAAGCCAAATTTGGCGTCACCTTCCTCAAGCTGGGCCTGATCCCGGGAGATGGCGGCGCTTGGCTCCTGCCGCGGATTATTGGCGCCAGTCGCGCGGCAGAATTGCTGTTCACCGGCGATGTCATTGACGCTGCCACAGCTGCGGAGTGGGGTCTCATCTCTCGCGCGGTGCCAGGTGATACGCTCATGGATGAGGCGATGGCGCTGGCCACACGCATGGCAGGACAACCGCCACAAAGTCTACGCGTTGCCAAAACCTTGCTGCGTCACGGCACGACGGCGAGCTATGACACGATCATGGAAATGTCTGCCGCGGCACAGTCGATGATGCACCACACAGAGGATCACATTGAAGGCGTCAATGCGATCCTCGAGAAGCGTGCGCCCACCTTCGAAGGCAAATAATCAGAGGGCTTGTGAGATCACCAAGCCGGACAAAATCAGTCCGCCCAGATAGGTGATGAGTGCAGCGATTGCTTTTAAGATGTGTGGTTTTTCGAGCGTGCTGCAAATCAAGAATCCAAGCGCGTGGATAAATCGTGCAGCGGTGACGGCGATGATGGTCCAGGTGACGAGACCGCCTAGATCGCGCCCGGCATAAGCGAAGCCAACAACCAAAAAGAGGGCGATGAGAAGCCCAGCATATTCTGCAGAGTTTCCGTGCGCGCGCTGAGCTTTTGCCATCGCCGAGCTCGGCTCTAATGGGGCATTATAAGCGATCGTATTGCTTGAGCCGCGTTGTACGCTCGTCCAGAACGCAAGCAATAGGGTGAGGATCACAAGGCTAGCGGAACAGATCAGAATGGTTGTGTGCATTTTTTTGCCTCCCGTTTTCTGTGCGTCCAATGTAAAGCGGTTCGCATGATCAGCAAAGGAAGCCCTTATGCTGATTGAAATAGAGGCAATTCGCTTTGATGCAGAATTTGTGGAGCCTGCTGAATGAAACTTCCTATCGATTTGTCTGAGGTCAAAGGCTTTTTGGATCCTTTGGAAGGCGAAGCACTGCACGCCGCTGCCGTGCAACAATCCAAATTCGGTCCGTGTTTGGAGATTGGCGGTTATTGCGGAAAATCCTCCGTCTATATCGGCGTCGCTTGTCAGGCGCAGGGCGAACTTCATTTCTCCATCGACCATCATCGAGGGTCTGAGGAAAATCAGCCTGGCTGGGAGTATTTCGACGAAGAGGTATGGGACGAAGCCGCTGAGGCGGTCGACACGTTGCCATTCTTCCGCCGAACCGTTCGCCAAGCGGGTCTGGAAGGAACGGTGGTGCCGATTGTCGGGCGGTCGATTGATATCGCCAGACGCTGGAAGACGCCGCTCAGCCTACTCTTTATCGATGGCGGGCATACGATGGAGCACGCGCTGAACGACTATCGCGGCTGGACGCGTCACCTTATGCCGGGCGGGCTCCTCGCCATTCATGATGTGTTTCCTGATCCTGCAGATGGTGGGCGCCCGCCGTTTGAGATTTATCAGCGCGCGCTTGCGTCAGATCTCTATGTCGAAGAGCAAGCGATTAAGAGCCTGCGGATATTGCGGCGGGTTTGAGCAGGGCGCGCGTGAGCACGCTGCTTGCCGGTGATGTGCCCTGTAGGGCGTCAGCAGCCAAAACAACGGCGGCCTGGGTCCAGCTCGGCTGTTCACGCGGCCAGACAATGTCTTCGTCTATTTGATGCCCCATCCAGAACACACCCTGATCGTCTCGCACCTTTAATAGCGTTGAGAAGAGTTTGAGAGCATCGGTTCTGAGGTTTGCCGAAACAAGCGCAAGGACAAGCTCGGCCGTTTCAGCAACGGTGATCCAGGGTTCGTCCGAAACGCACCGGCAGCCATGCCCATCGATCACGAATTTTGACCAAGAATGTTCCAGTCTTAGCTTGCTCTCATATTCGTCAAACACGCCCGCAAGGACCGGATAATACCAATCCATCGCGAACCGTGCGCCGGTTTGGCGTCGATCAAATCGCTCTGGTGAATGCCTTAGGGCATCGCGCAGTTGGCGTTGCGCGCGCCGCCAATTGGGTTTGTCTGCGCCAAACACTTCAGCCAAAAACAGTCCGCATTCGAGGCTTTTGAGAATGGAGGCATTGCCGGCAAGCAGGGCATCATCTTCATCCGTACCGACCGCTTCTAGCGCCCAGGAAATCGTGCCCTCTGGCCTTTGTAGTGAAATGACAAAGTCGAGGGCCCGTTCCACCATTGGCCACCAGCGCTGCGCCTCTTGTGTTCGATCTGTCGCTTTTAGAAAGTGTGCGAGACCAACCGCCGGATACGCGCAAAAGTTTGAGTCCAAGAATGCCGGAGCGGGTTCGCGGCTGATGAAATCGCGATCAACCATCGGCAGGCAATTGCCATATTCGCCAAACCAAGCGCCATCTTCGCGTTGTGTTTCGGCGAGATAGTCGAATGCGCGCGCCGCGGCATCGAACTCCCTAGCGATGGTCAGCGCCATAGCGCTTTCTGTATGGTTCCACGGATCCCATGGGCCGCGCTCGAACCAAGCGATGGCGCCGTCATCTCTTTGTATCTCGAGAATGCGATCAATTGCTGGCCGCAGATTAGCGAGCGTTTGATCGGTGTCAGTCAAGAACGATCCGTCCATTTCAGGCCTCGCTCTCGTGGAAATACATGACCAGGCTTTTGCCCATGAAGGGCGAGGTCACAGTGTCCAGGGCGCGGGTCAACCAAGGGCGCTTCATCAGGTCCCAGACCAGAAAATCATGATAGGCTTTCACCGCCGGGTGATCGTCTTGACGCTCCCAGAAGGCGCATTTCAGCCACCAATAGGGGGCGTGGATGCCGTGGGCATGGTGGCGTTTGAACATTTTGAAGCCGCGTCGCTCGATAGAGGCTTTGAGATCGACTTCATCAAAGATCCGAATATGACCGCCGGGCTGGAAAGCGTATCCATTTGGCGGCGGGGCGAGTTGCCAACAAATCCGCTCTGGCCAGGCATGTGGGACCGTGATGCAAAGCTTGCCTGAAGGTTTCAGGACACGACGCATTTCGCGGATCGCAGCGTCATAGTCTGGAAGGTGCTCAAGCACTTCGGAGCAAATGACGGCATCAAACGTATCGTCCTCAAACCGCAAAGCCGTCGCGTCGCCGGTTTCAAACCTGGTTTGGGAGTCGGTCTCAGGCTTGGGTAACCAAACCAGGCCCTCTTCAGCTTTCTTGAGAGACGGCTCATCCAGATCGACGCCATAAATATCGAGGCCGCCTAACATGTACAGGCCATGGACATGGCGACCTTCACCGCAACCAAGGTCGAGCACTTTGTCGCCAGGTGATAGACCGAGATGTTTCAGGCGCGCGGTCAGCATTGTGCCGCCATCGCAGTATGGAAAAAGTCCAAATATTTCGGCGCGATATTGTCCCAGTTAAATTGGGCTTGCGCGTGTTTGAGGCAGGCCTGCGCTGTCTCAGCCCGTCGCTCTGGATTGGAGATGAGCGCGTCAATGGCATCAGCCAGCGCAACCGGGTCGCCTTTCGGAACAACAATACCCGCCTTGCCAGCGACTTCGGGCAGGGCGCCACCATCGGTCACCACAACAGGGGTCCCGCAACTCATCGCCTCGGCCGCGGGCAAACCGAACCCTTCATACAGTGACGGGGTTACGGCGACCGTCGCACTGCGAAATTCGTCGGCCAATTCTTCACGTGTGAGATCACTTTTGAACTCTATCCGGTCTTTAAGACCGAATTTGAGGATCGCGTTCCGCGCGAGCCCTTTGCGGAGTTTGCCGATCACTGTGAGTTTCAGCTCGGGATGGGTGTCCAAGAGTTTGTGGTACGCCTCGACCAGAATATGCAATCCCTTGAGCGGCGTATCCGCGCTGGCCGTTGTGATGATCTTATCTGTGGCTATCGCGGTCTTCGGATTGGGGCAGAAGGTTTGTTGGTCGACGCCCAGCGAAATGGGATGAATGCGCTCGGGGGCAACACCAAACTCGCTGACAATATCAGCCTTTGCATGTTCAGACGGGCAAGTGATCGCGGGAAGTTTGCGGGCGACTTTGATCTGCATTTTGACGAATGAATACCATCGCCGCGCAAGCCACCGGTGTTTCCAGTCTGGCGCCGCCTCGACAGCGAGCTTCAGATCTCGCGTGATTGGGTGATGGATCATTGTGGTCAGAGGCAAATCGAGACGGTGGTGGATCCTGCCAATGCCGTGCGCCAGCGTTTGATTGTCGAGCACGATATCGTACTTGCCGCGATGGCGCTTCAAATATTGATAAGCCCTCTGGCCAAAGGTGAAGGGCTCAACAAATTTGCCTGAGAGATGACCGACATACTCATATGTGTCGGTTGGGCTCAATAAATGCCGTGGGCGCAGTTCATAGTGGCCATGATGCGGTTTCGAAAACAGATCCAGCGAGGGCAGTTTGACCAAATTTACGTCCGCACTGAGCGTTGGATAAGGCGGACCGGAAACGACATCTACCTGGGCACCCGCCTTGGCCAGCGCGCTGCTCAAATAGTCGACATAGACGCCTTGGCCGCCGACTTTTGGATCAGATCGGTAAGACAGAAGGCAAATGCGCAAGCGATCATCGCTCCGCGCTTGATCGCGCGGCATGATCTGCGTCTGTTTGGTCAAATCCAGCATCGGATTACACGGCCCCGGGTTTCAGTTGTCGGCTAATCACAATTGGCACGGCGAGTGCAATCAATACTTCTAAACAAGTGCAGCTAAAAAACTGATCGACCGCTGCCATTTGCGGCAGCTTTGCGAACAAACGCTTATTTTCCAGGGATGTGTGGTCCGACATAAATTGGGTCACTTAACTCTTTGACCTGCAGTTCCCTTGACTTCCCTAGCGTCTGTCCACGGACCGGATGCAAAAAAGAGGAAACCCGATGAAAGTTGCTGCCGTTAAGAAACCTGGTGGACCAGGCAATCTGATCATTGAAGAGCGTCCTGATCCCGTGGCGGGCTCGGGTGAAGTATTGGTGCGCATTCACGCCTCATCGCTGAACTATCATGACTTCATCGTCGTCATGGGCGGAATTCCGACCGATGATGGACGGATCCCAATGTCAGATGGGGCCGGGGAAGTTGTTGCGATTGGCGACGGCGTCACCAAGTTTAAACCGGGCGACAAAGTCCTCAGCCTGTTTTTCCCAGATTGGCAGAAAGGCAGCATAGACGCGCTCGGTTTTGGCGGTGTGCCCGGCGACGGCGCTGATGGATTTGCTGCCGAATTGGTGGCGATGCCAGAGACAGCGTTTACGCGCATGCCTGAGGGATATTCATATACAGAAGCTGCGACCCTGCCCTGCGCGGCGCTGACAGCGTGGCGGGGTATGTTCGTTGAAGGCTCGGTCAAGCCCGGCGATTGGGTGCTGACGCAAGGCACAGGCGGCGTGTCTGTTTTTGCGCTGCAATTTGCGAAAGCCGCTGGAGCACGGGTGATTTCAACCTCATCCTCAGACGCAAAACTGGAACGGATGAAAGAGCTCGGCGCCGACCACGTCATCAATTACAAAGAGACACCCGAATGGGGTAAAAAGGCTCTCGAACTGACTCGCGGGCGTGGCGTGGACGAGGTGGTCGAGATTGGCGGTCCGGGGACAATGGCGCAGTCTATCCAGGCGTGTCGTGTCGGCGGACATATTTCTTTGATTGGTGTTCTCACTGGTGTTTCTGGTGAAGTTCCGACGGCAGCATTCTTCTCGAAGAACCTGACCATGTCGGGAATTACGGTTGGTTCTGCGGAACATCAGGAAGATATGATCGCCGCGATCGAAGCCTCGCAGATTAAGCCTGTCTTGGACAAAGACTTTCCGCTTGATCAAATTGCGGAAGCCTTTGCTCATCAAGCGAGCCAGCAGCACTTTGGCAAAATCACGCTCTCGTTCTGATGATTCCTTTGGTGCAATTCGCAAAACGCGGATGCGATTGGCTTTACCTAGGCCAACAAATCCGCATTGTAGGCGTGTGACTTTTTCAGCTCAGCGGAGCCTTTGTAGATGACTGACCTAAAGACCTATCCTGTCCCTTCTGATTTCGCCGCGAAGGCCAATCTAACTCCAGAAAAGTATCGCGAGATGTACGCCGCTTCGATCGCGAATCCCGAAGCATTCTGGGCAGAGCAAGGCCAGCGGCTGGACTGGTCGAAGCCTTATACCAGGGTCAAAGACGTCTCTTGGGATAAGTCTGATCTGCACGTGCGTTGGTATTCAGATGGCGAGCTGAATGTCGCTTACAATTGTATCGACCGCCATCTCGCGACGCGCGGCGATAAAGTTGCGCTGATCTGGGAAGGTGATGATCCCAGCGATGCGGCGACGGTGACCTATAAACAGCTGCATAGGGCTGTCTGCCGGTTTGCCAATGTTCTGAAAGATATGGGCGTTCAAAAGGGCGACCGGGTCACGATCTATATGCCGATGATCCTCGAGGCGGCTTACGCGATGCTCGCCTGCGCGCGGATTGGTGCCGTTCATTCCATCGTGTTTGGGGGGTTCAGCCCAGAGGCATTGGCCGGGCGGATCACAGACTGCGACAGCAAATTCATGATCACCGCGGATGAAGGCATTCGGGGCGGGCGGATCGTGCCATTGAAGAAGAATGCGGATGCGGCCTGCGATCTTGCTGGCGGCATGGTCGAGAAGGTCCTGGTCGTGCGCCGGACCGGCAATCAGGTCGACATGAAAGCAGGTCGCGATATCTGGCTGCATGAGGCGGGCGCAGACGTCAGCGCCGATTGCCCGCCAGAGCCGATGAATGCCGAAGACCCGCTTTTCATTCTCTATACGTCAGGCTCGACCGGAAAACCGAAAGGCGTGCTTCACACGACGGGCGGCTATTTGGTCTGGGCCTCGATCACCCATGAATATGTCTTCGATCTCAAAGAAGATGACGTCTATTGGTGCTCCGCTGATGTCGGTTGGGTGACTGGGCATAGCTATATTGTCTATGGCCCGCTCGCCAATGGCGCGACGAGCATGATGTTTGAGGGCGTGCCAACCTATCCCGATGCCAGCCGGTTCTGGCAGGCCTGCGACAAGCATGGCGTGACGATTTTCTACACTGCGCCAACTGCGATCCGCGCGCTGATGCGGGAAGGCGATGGACCGGTGAAATCCACGAGCCGATCCACCATCCGTTTGCTTGGCTCTGTCGGTGAGCCGATCAATCCGGAAGCCTGGGAATGGTATTATCACACGGTTGGCGAAGGCCGCTGCCCGATTGTCGACACCTATTGGCAGACCGAGACGGGTGCCTGCATGATGGTGCCGCTGCCCGGCGCGACCGATCAGAAACCTGGCGCCGCCAGCCATCCTTTCTTTGGGATCGAACCGAAACTGGTAGATGCCGAAGGCGTGGAGCTTCACGGCGCGACAGAAGGCAATCTCATTATCACCAATAGCTGGCCGGGCCAAATGCGCACCGTTTATGGTGACCATCAGCGCTTCGCGGACACGTATTTCTCAACCTATCCCGGCAACTATTTTACTGGCGATGGCTGTAAACGAGACGCGGACGGGTTCTACTGGATCACAGGCCGGGTTGATGATGTCATCAACGTCTCTGGCCACCGCATGGGGACCGCTGAAGTCGAAAGCTCGCTGGTTGCGCATGATGCTGTCGCTGAAGCTGCTGTGGTTGGTTATCCGCACGACATTAAGGGGCAGGGCATTTATGCTTATGTCACGCCGGTGGCCGGCATTGAGGCAAGCGACGAGCTGAAAAAGAGCCTTGTCCAACATGTCCGCACCGAGATTGGCCCAATTGCTAGCCCGGACCTCATTCAGTTCGCGACGGGACTGCCAAAAACACGCTCCGGCAAAATCATGCGCCGGATTTTGCGCAAGATCGCAGAAAATCAGTTCGATAATCTCGGCGACACCTCAACCCTGGCTGAACCGGAAGTCGTGCAGGATCTGATCGATAATCGGCAGAACCGTTAGGACGCTTCAATCCCGAGCGCTTCGAAGGCGAGCGTTCGAATGCGCTTATAGTCTGCTTTGCCGTTCGGGGCGCGTTTGAGGTCATCTGCAAACAGGACGCGTTTCGGAGCTTTATAGGGCGCGAGCTTTGTCCGCACGAAGGCGCGTAGCTCATCCTCTTCAGCGCTGGCGCCATCGGCGAGTTCGACCACGCCCGTGACCGCTTGGCCCCATTTGTCATCTGGCACACCGACCACGAGCGCATCCCGAACCGCATCATGTTCTTTTAGCGCTTCTTCGACTTCTTCGGGATAAATCTTTTCGCCCGCAGAGTTGATGCAATTGGAGCCGCGCCCGAGCAGGGTGAGCGTTCCGTCTGCTGCGACTTTGCACCAATCGCCGGGGATTGCGTAACGGACGCCATTGATCGTTTTGAACGTTTTGGCGCTTTTCGCTTCGTCTTTGTAATAGCCGAGTGGCACGGCACCGCCGCGGGCAATGAGGCCGGTTTCATCCGATCCGGGCTCAATCTCGCGGCCGTCTTCAGAGAAGACTTTGCAATGCTGTCCAATTTCAAATTTGGCGGTCTCAACCACGCCATCTGCTGTGGTGACGGACATGCCGAAGCCCACCGCCTCGGAGGCGCCGAAGCTGTCCATCAGAGCGACTTGCGGAATGTGCTTAATCAGGCCGCGTTTTACTTCCATGCTCCACATCACGCCAGACGAGGTGATCGAGTTGACGCTAGATAGATCGTATTTGCCCGGCGCCTCTTCGAGCACTTTCAACATCGGCTTCGCAAACGCGTCGCCGACAATCGCCATTGCCGTCACGCCATTTTTGGCAACCGTCGCCCATAGCTCTTCCGGAATAAATTTGGCTTTGGTCTCGAGCGTGACAATTGCGCCGCCATTCAGAAAGGCGCCAAGCGCCGTGAATAGACCCGTGCCATGCATCAATGGGCAGGCGGGCAATTGCCGGCCGAGTTTCCCAACCTCATTGACGAAAGCGCGATGTTCTTCCCAATTCTCCGGCGCGGCGCCATAGATCCGGCGCATGCCATCCAGATTAGCGTCGCGCCAAATTTGATGCGACCACATCACGCCCTTGGGCATGCCGGTCGTGCCGCCCGTGTATAGGAACATCTGATCGTCCCCAGAGCGTTCAATATCCAACGGCGCGCCATTGCCGTTTGAGGCAAGTGTTTCATACGCAATCGCAAAGTCTGGCGCGGCATCGGTGCCGCCGACTTCGACCCAGATTTTGACTGCCGGTAAGCGATCTTTCACCCGCACAACATTCTCGCGGAACTCGATATCGTAGAGCACAACCGTGCTGTCCGAGTTGTCGATGATGTAGACGAGCTCATCATCGAGATAGCGATAATTGACATTCACATGCGTCAGCCGCGCTTTGAAGCTAGCGGCTAGGCCTTCCATATATTCCGGCTGGTTGCGCATATAGAACCCGATCTTGTCGCCGACCGCGGCACCATTAGCGAGCAGCCATCGCGCGACATTGTTCGAGCGCGCTGTCATTTCTGGCCAAGAGACGATCCGGTCACCGTGAATGAGGGCCGGATTGTCGGGCCCTAAATGTGCACCATTGTCGTCGAGTAGATCACCGAAATTCCAAATCGTTTTGGCCATTTTGGCTCTTCCTCCCAATTGTCTTTGGCCAACCATAGCAAGCCAATTCAATGAGAGTAGGGCCTCCGCGAGGGCAATCTTGGATTAGAAGAGGCTGCCTTGGTCGGAGCCGTCGGTTTTGGGGAGCGACTTTGCTGGGCTTGGCTTCGCCTCTTTTTTTTGTGACCCGGAAGGACTGAGCTGAATTTCCCCATCCGAGAGTGTCAGGTCCACGTCTTGCGCGCTGGCAACTTGTTTGACGGTTCTGAGCACTTTGCCATTGGTGTCGCGGACAATGGCGTAGCCGCGTTTCAGGGTCGCCTGATAGGAGAGTGTTTCTAGTAATTTCTCCTCAGAGGCGAATGCCTGCTGTTTCGCATTTAAGATCCGGTCGAGTGCAGGGCGCGCGCGCCGGGCGGTATCTGTTAGCGCTTTGCGGGCACGCCGTGTGTCGGTGACCAGTGGCTCTGGGCGTAGGCGTGAGGCCGCGCGCGTGAACTCAACTCGCTTATTAGAAGCCGCTTTAGACAGTCCCGCAGCCAGTCTGGCGGAGAAGGCTTGCAAATTGGCCTGTTTCTCCAAGACGATTTGCCTTGGGCTGATCAAGCCAGCGCTAACCGTATCGAGCCGCGCGCGGCGGTGCTGCACCATGGCCCGCAAGGCACGGGGCAACCGATCGCCGATCGTATCAAAGCGCTGGCGTTTGGGTTCTAGCAATCGTTCGGCCCGCGGCAGTCGGGTTGCTTGAACCCGTTCTGCGCCGCGGCGGATATTGCGCACCAAAGCGCGTTTCAGGCGCTGGCCGATATCATCAAGCTGTAATTGCAATTCAGAGCGGACCGGCACGGCAATCTCGGCAGCACCGGTCGGCGTCGGTGCGCGGGCATCGGAGACATAGTCGATCAGGGTCGTATCGGTTTCATGGCCGACAGCAGAGATCAGCGGGATCTCGCTCTCGAAGGCCGCACGGACGACGTCTTCTTCATTGAACGGCCACAAGTCTTCGATCGATCCGCCGCCGCGGCCAACGATCAGCACGTCGGGGCGATCAGCGCCTGTCATTGCGTTGAACCCGCGAATGGCCGCGGTAATTTGCGGTGCAGCCGTGTCGCCTTGAACGAGGGCCGGCCAGAGGATGACACGGACCGGAAAGCGATCGCGAATTCGGTGCAAGATGTCCCGAATAACGGCGCCGGTGGGTGAAGTCACAACGCCGACCGTGGCCGGTAAGAAGGGCAGCTTCTTTTTGTGCTTGGGGTCAAACAGACCTTCGGCTGCGAGCTTTTTCTTACGCTCTTCGAGCAGCGCCATCAGCGCGCCGACGCCGGCCGGACGCAAACTGTCAGCTATCAATTGGTAGTTAGAACGGCCAGGGTAGGTGGAAAGGCGGCCCGTGGCGATCACTTCGAGGCCTTCTTCGGGGCGGAAGGGCAAGCGCGAAACTTGGCCTTTCCACATGATCGTGTTCAGGACCGCTTTGTCGTCCTTGAGGTCGGCATACATGTGCCCGGACCGAGCAATGGTCACACGACCGAGCTCACCACGAACGCGGACATGATCATAAGCGGTCTCAATCGTCCGCTTCAGCGCAGCGGAGAGTTCCGTCACGGAGAGTTCGGGGAGATTGGAAGTTGAGGAATCGACCATGCATTCTCCTTAGCTTCACATTCGCCGCGCGTCATCCTGCATCCGCGGCCTGGGGCTTGATCTTGTCAGGCACAAGGTGCATGGGCTGGCGCCATGAAAATACTTGTTGTTGGATCTGGCGGCCGCGAACACGCCTTGGCTTGGAAAATCAAGCAATCAGCCATTGTGGATGAAGTCTTCTGTGCGCCAGGTAATCCCGGCATCGATGAAATCGGTCCGTGTTTTGATGTTGATCCAACCGATCTGCACAAGATGCAGGAATTGGTGTTGCAGCTCTCGCCCGACCTGGTCGTGATTGGCCCGGAAGCGCCGTTGGCGGCCGGCCTCTCTGATGCGCTCCGGGCGCGCGGCTTTGATGTCTTCGGTCCAAGCGAAAAAGCGGCGCAGCTCGAATCCTCTAAAGGCTTCTCAAAAGACGTGATGAAGCGGTTCGATATTCCAACCGCGGCCTATGGAAGGTTCACGGATCTCACTGAGGCGCTCGATTTCCTCGAGACCATGAGCCCGCCCTATGTGATCAAAGCCGACGGCCTCGCTGCAGGTAAAGGCGTGGTCATCTGTGACGCGCTTGAAGACGCCGAAAACGAAGTCGAAGCGATGATGACCGGCAAATTCGGCGACGCGTCATCCGAAATCGTCATCGAAGAGTTCATGGAAGGCGAAGAAGCCTCGATTTTCGTGCTGACGGATGGCGATGGCGCGATCTATTTGCCGCCCGCCCAAGATCATAAGCGCGTTGGCGACGGCGATACCGGCCCGAATACAGGTGGCATGGGCGCTTATGCGCCTGCGCCTGTTGTCGATGCGCGGATGATGGAGTTGGTGCAGACCCTGATCGTCGAGCCGCTCCTCTCCGGCATGGCGGAAGACGATATGCCCTATCAAGGCGTGCTTTATGTGGGGATCATGGTGACGGAGACCGGCCCGAAAGTGGTTGAGTTCAATGCGCGCTTTGGCGACCCGGAATGCCAGGTCCTGATGGCCGGTTTGCCGGGCGATATCGTTCCAGCGCTACTCACATGCGCAACAGGTGGCCTGGTTCACGGCCACCGCGAGATCGCTGAAATGATGGGCGTCAATCGCTTCCAGCCGAGCGCATGCGTTGTCATGGCGACCGAAGGCTATCCTGAATCCTATCCCAAAGGCTCGATCATTGAAGGCGTCGATGCGGCCAATGCGGTTGAAGACGTCACTGTCTTTCATGCCGGGACGGACAAGGATAGCGATCAGAAACTGATTGCGGTTGGCGGGCGTGTGCTCGGCGTCACGGCGGTCGGCGACGATCTCAAAGAAGCTATTTCGAAAGCCTATGCCGGCGTCGATAAAATTGACTGGCCGCAAGGCTTTAACCGCAAGGACATTGGCTGGCGGGCGCTGAAATAGTGGCGGAGTCAGACCTCTCAACGCTGCTTTCAACGCTCGAAGTTATTCGGCGAGACGGCGTCTGGCGGTTTGAAACCATCAATAAGGATGCGGCCTCTTGGGCGGACTTGGTCAATTTGCGGCAGGTTCGCGACGTGGCCATGCTGTTCCAAGAGAGCGAAGGTCTGACGGTGATCACGTCTGCGGATGACAAGACGCCGCAAGACAATCGTTGGGCTTGGCTGGAGCTAAGCGTCTATTCCGATCTTCAAGCGGTGGGTTTCCTCGCCAAAGTCTCCGCAGCGCTGTCGGATGCAGGTGTGCCGTGCAATGCCGTCGCGGCCTATCATCATGACCATATTTTTGTGCCTGAAACGAAGGCAGAAGCCGCGATCACGGCGATTCAGGCGTTGAGAGCATCAGCCTAACCCTGCGTCTGACTTGTCCCATGCGGTGGGGCCGCTAAACAGAGATCAAAGAGAAATCAGCATCCTTGGGAGGCGCGCTATGGTTCACAGCGGTAATGCACAGGAAATGTTCACCGGCACAAAGGATGTCGCCGACACGCACAAGTTTGACGAAGCCAAGCTCGAAGCCTGGATGGTCGAAAATGTCGAAGGCTTTCAAGGGCCTCTGACGGTCAAACAATTCAAAGGCGGGCAATCTAACCCGACTTATAAGCTCTTCGCGGGCGGCAAGACTTATGTCATGCGCCGTAAGCCGCCGGGCAAGCTCCTTCCGTCTGCGCATGCGGTGGATCGCGAGTTCCGGGTGATTGATGCGCTCTATCCGCTCGGCTTCCCTGTGGCCCGGCCTTATGGTCTCTGCATGGACGAGAGTGTCGTCGGCACAATTTTCTACATCATGGACTGTGTTGAAGGCCGTATCCTGTGGGATGGCACTTTGCCGGGTATGGACCCGGCTGAGCGCCGCGCCATCTATGAGGCCAAGGTCAAAACATTTGCGGATCTCCACAATGTTGATTGGCGCGCCGCTGGCCTCGAAGGCTTCGGCAAAGAGGCGGATTATATCGCCCGCCAGACGCATCGCTGGACCAAGCAATATGTGGCCTCAGAGACCAAGAAGATCCCGGAAATGGACGCGCTGATTGATTGGCTGCCAAAGAATATTCCAGCTGGGGATACAACGACAATTGTTCATGGCGATTATCGCCTCGACAATATGATCCTGCACCCAACTGAGCCGAAAGTGATTGCAGTGCTCGATTGGGAACTTTGCACACTGGGTGACCCGCTGGCTGACTTCACCTATCACTTGATGAATTGGGTGATGCCGAGCTCTGATCCCGCCCGTGGCGCTTTGGTCGATATTGAAGATCTAAAAGCCTATGGCATCCCGACCATGGAAGAATATACCGCGCTCTATTGCGAGCATACGGGCCGCGAAGGCCTGCCAGAAGTCGACTATTATTTTGCCTATAACGCATTCCGTCTCGCCGCGATTTGCCAAGGTATTGTGGGCCGTGTGCGCGATGGAACCGCCTCCAATGCAGCAGCAGCAACGATGGAAGCGCGGGTGGCGCCATTGGCTCAGTTCGCTGCTGATTGTGCCCGCAAAGCCGGGATGGAAGGATGAGCTTCGACACGCCGATCACAGAGCAAGATGGCGTGCTGTCCGGGCCGTTCCGCGCGCCCGCCAATATGCTGATCGAGCAGGAATATGGCGGCCACAAGTCGATCCATGACGATGCCGAAGCTGAGCGCTTGGGCTTCAGAGCGGGACCGATTGAAGGCCCAACGCATTTCAGCCAGTTCGATCCTTTGCTCGTGAAGCTTTGGGGCCAGACTTGGTTCGAACAAGGCTGTATCTCCTGCCACTATAAAAACATGGTCGTCGAAGGCGAAGAAGTGCAAGTCTTCGTCAAACCGGTCTCTGAGACGCGGGCTGATTGTTGGGCATTGAAGTCGGACGGCACACCGGTCTTAGAAGCCTCGGCGACGCTCGGCCCAGATCATGGCGAGACCTTGCTGGAAGCGCGCATGGCAAAGCTCCGACCGGCAGGAGAGTTGGTCATCCTGGCTGATCTCAGCGTCGGCTTGAAAGGGCAAAAGGATGAACATGTCCGCATGGGCGCGGATCAGAATATGGGCGCGCTTTATCCGTTTTCGCTGACTGAAAAGCTCGCCAAAATTACCGAGCGCACGCCTTGGTATGATCAGGCCAGCTCGTCACCGTGGGGGCGAGCCATCATCCCAACTGAGATGGTCAGCGTGCTTGCAGAGTATTCAAACCGCATGGCGGGTTTCCCGGTCAAAGGGCCGACGATTGGCCTGTTTGCCGATCTCGAGATTCGTTATGTGAATGGCCCGCTTTTTGTCGATGAGGATTATCTCATTCGCCGTGAAATCGTGGCGCTGTCACAGGGCCGCCGGACAGAGAATTACTGGACGCGAACGCGGATTTTCGATGCGAGCGGCGAGACCCAAATGGCAGAAACGCTGCTTAATCACGGCGTGCTCAAACACTCATATGAGCATTATCCGCCCGAATTGCTGGCCTGATTAGACGGCGCGCAAGGCAGGGAATGGAGGCGAGATTGGTCGCGCTTCGAGCGCTTCGAGATTAAGGACTTCAGCGGTCAACCATTGGTAATGGTGTTCCAGTCGCGTGATCATATCCATATCTAGGTCGGAGCGGGCGGCGACATCTTCGCGCCAGGCTTCGATGACCCGGATCTGGGTTTTAAGCCAATCTAACATTGCGGCGTTTTGGAACTGGAGGCACATGCTCATCTCATGCAATTGCAACTCATTCGCAATTATGGATCATAGTTTGAACCCGCAATCAAGCCGAAAAATGTGGAGGGGGAAGGAGGCCCGGATCCTTTTGTGAATGGACTATTCGCAATCGGCGTCTTCAAACTGGGAATCAAAAATATAGGTTTGCGACGAAATCGGGTTGGTGATGTTCTTGTACCAGCCATTGTTGGGATCATCCCAGTTTTGCGCGAAGGCTTCGAGCCGGGTGATACGATCGCCGAGATAGGTTTGCAGATGGGCCGTATCGAGCATGCCCCAATAGTCTTTGGGGTCGACGCGGCAGTCGAAGTCTAGGGCAGCGTCCAACATCTTGTCGCTGATCGTCTGGATATAGGCGACATCGACATCCTGCCCTTTGAGGTGGTCGCGCATGTGATTCATGCCGCTATTGTGCAGGACATAGCCGAAATCATAGCCCATCTGTGCGGCGATCAAGGCCATAGGCGGTGGCGTCGCATCTTCTTTTTGCCAGCCCCACCAGGTCCGGAAGTCCATCATTGTGATGCCATGAACGGCAATATGAGCGGTGTGGTGGATGTGAACCTGATCGAGCCCGGGAAGGATCACCATGGCGCAGGCCGACATGCACTGACCGGCAATCACAACTGGCTCACCTCGATTGTCGAGAATTGTGCTCATGCCGCGCGCCGTCGCGACATTGCCGCCTGGGCTCGTAATGATGATACGGCTAGCAGGCGGCAAGCTGTTAAGCTTCAGAAATTGTTCTGGAAATATCGCTGAATTGTAGCAAATGACATCTGTGCCCTCGAGCACAGAGACGCCTTCACGCTCAAGACATAGCTCAACGAGGCGGTCCGTCTCAGGATCCGGTGCATCATAAGACAAATCTGTTTGCGCGCTCGCGCCAAATACGAGTGCGAGGCTTCCAACCAATGCTATGATCCAAGTGCGCATCCTGATTCCTTTTTTCATAGGTCATTGATGGGTGAAAAGTTCGGCAAATCCAAGGCGTTCAAGCAGGCTTTGCTTGCTCAAGCCAGATTTCACCGTAACAATGGGCGCATTGGGAGAACATCATGAAGTCACTAATGAAATTGAGTGCGGTCGCCGCGTTTGCTTTTGCCGCTTTTGGTACAGCTCAAGCACAAGACACGAAAACCGTTATCGAGGCTGGGCACCTGCTTGCCGTGCCAGGGGATGGCTATCTTAAAAATCGGTCTGTCACGATTGAAAATGGAAAAGTTGTAAGTGTTGAGCGCGGGTTTAGCGAGCAACCTGATGGTGTGCGCGTCATCAATTTGCGAGATGCTTACGTTCTGCCCGGTTTGATTGATAGCCATGTCCATTTGACCAGCGAATTCTCGCCCACCATGCGCGTGAATATGCTCAGCGAGTCAGAAGTCGACTTGGCGCTGAACGGGGCGGCGCACGCTTACAAAACCCTACTGGCGGGCTTCACCACGGTGCAAGACGTTGGCGGCGCCAATGAGGCGATCTTTTCTCTGCGGGACGCTGTCCGTTCTGGAAAAGTCCCAGGGCCCCGCATCCGGGCGTCGGGCTCTGCCGTCACGCCTAGTGGCGGACATGGCGATGCAAACGGATTTTCACCGGCGCTAACCAAAATTTTCACCGGGCCGAATGCTTGTAATGGCGCAGATGATTGCCGCCGCGCCGTTCGCGAGACCATTCGGTCTGGCGCAGACGTGATCAAAATCACCGCGACGGGCGGCGTTTTGTCGAACACTAAAGCAGGGCTCGAGCAACAATTCTTCGATGATGAGATCGCCGCAATCGTCGAAACTGCTGCGATGATGGGCCGAAAAGTCACCGCGCACGCGCATGGCAAAGCCGGCATCGAGGCGGCCTTACGCAATGGCGTGCAATCAATTGAGCACGGCACGTATCTGGATGACGAGACCATCGCACTGTTTAAGGAAACTGGCGGTACTTTGGTTCCGACCGTGCTCGCGGGTGTCACCGTCACCGGATGGACTGAACAGCCTTGGCTGCCAGCCCCTTCGCGTGAGAAAGCCGCGATTGTTGGGCCTTTGATGCTGGATATGCTTCGTCGTGCACGCGAGGGCGGGGTCAATGTTGCCTTCGGTACCGATACCGGCGTCTCAAAGCATGGTGATAACACGCAAGAATTCGATCTGATGGTTCAAGCCGGATACTCACCAGAAGAGGCGATCCGCACAGCAACCATCGTAGCTGCCGAACATATTGAAATGGCGGGGCAAATCGGAACGATCGAAGCGGGTAAGTATGCAGACATGGTTGTGCTCCGCCGTGATCCGCTTGAAGACGTCTCGGCCTTACGTGCCGTTCGTTTGGTCATCAAAGGCGGAGAGGAGTATCGACCGCAGTAATCGCTTTGACAAACACGGTTAAAGCCACAAAGTGCGGGTGTAGAGTAAGCGTGAATACGGGGTCGCAACATGCTATCGGAGCGCAGAATGATCGCCGCGGTCTCGGGGCTGGCACTTTTGTCGGCCTGTGGAAGTAGATCTGTTGCTCCTGCGCAGCCGGCGAGTGAATGCGTAGACATCCCAAACGGCGCTTACTTCCAAGTCATTGATGGGCAGTTTCGGGCGGTCTCGCAAAATCAGCTAGTGGCGCAAGAGCGCTTACCCGAAACCGCGCGGCGGATTGGGGTGACTCTTGCGGGCATGGGCTATCCTTGGGTGACGTTGGATTGGAATGGCGAAATCGCATCCATTTCTGGCGTGGCGCTTGATGAAAATACGCGTTCAGACGCTTTCATAGCGGCGAAGTCGGTGTTTGAGTCAGACCCCGTCGCGGGGCCATTGGTCCAGCGGGTGGTGAACAATATGAGTGTTCGCGATCCAGCGGGCGCCATCGCTGTTCGGCTCTCGGATGAATTGGTCGGTGAGGGATATTCCTGGATGCGGATCGAAGTGTCTGGGCAAGTCGCAACTCTAATCGGAACCGCGCCGACGAGAGATATGAAAGAGCTCGCCTATCGCGCCGGGCGAAGCTTGGTCGAATCTGACCTCAGCGCTGGGGAGATTGTGAACATCGTCGTCGACGCTATTGCGATCCGCGGAAACGGGACGCCAATCGGATCGGCGCTGATAGGTTTGCAACCCGATCCAAGCCTTTCCACTTGCGAGGCGGCCTATGCCGCGACGATGGACGTGCAGGATGTCTTGTTCATCCCGGGCGAGTCGATCATTGAGAATGAGAGTGCGCGGCTTCTTGACGCGATGACGGGCGTGACTTTGCTATGCGGCGCCTTCCCGATTGAGATTGCAG
The DNA here is from genome assembly GCF_056850855.1 of Hyphomonas sp. ske169. Lineage (NCBI taxonomy): Bacteria > Pseudomonadati > Pseudomonadota > Alphaproteobacteria > Hyphomonadales > Hyphomonadaceae > Hyphomonas > Hyphomonas sp. ske169. The sequence continues at coordinate 3,205,019 of NZ_CP096146.1, forward strand.
GCTATGTCACCGACGAGACAGCAGATGAGCTCGCAATGGATCTCTCGCAAAGGCGCGCCTCCGCGGTGAAAGACTATTTAATGGCCTATGGCGTGAACCCTGATCAGCTGACCGCACGCGGCTATGGAAAAACGCGTCCGGGCAGCGATGGTGCCGACACAGAGACGTTTCGCGCGATTGAATTTGTCGCGCAGGCAGGCACGAACTGACGGCGCGCTAGAACTTACACACCAGTCCCTGATTAGCCGGAATGCTCGCATCGACCGTATCGAGCCAGGCTTGGGTGATTGCGTCGGTTCCGCTCACATTCTTTGGAGTCACGAATTTACGTGAGACGGGATAGAACGCAACGAGGTCGGCGCCCGTCTGACGGTCGAGTTCGCCGGCGGGCAATTGCTTGGCGCGATTGGCGGCATAGTCAGGGACAAAGAAGAATTCTGGTGCCGGGCCTGGCATTTCTGGCACCGGCGCGCGGTCATCTTCCCAGTCGGTGGCGCCAATGATGAGGCTACGGATGAGCGTGTCGCCACATTTCTCATGCACGGCTTTGGTGAATTCAGGACGGCCAACGAAATCGACATAAGAGGTCTTTCGCGAAGGCTGGTAGTCTGAAACCCGATCATATTCGAAGACTTCGTCATACAGGCCAGTTTCTTTGACGAAGGCGACATTTCTCGGCGAGGTGATGCCAATCGTCTTCACACCGCGGCGCTGCAGGCTGTGCGCTGCCGCGATCGCTGTCTTCGACGAGGCGCTAGAAATCACCGCCGCATCCGGTGCAGGATCACCCGCCATCAGACTGTCGCAGATCATCCAGCCCGTCAGGTAAAGCGGCCGGAATAGCATTTGTTCCGGTTCAGTCCCCTCAACATAAGCCGGATCGGTGTCGATAGAGCTGTAGAAATTATAAATCGGCGCGAGGCCTTGCCGATGCTCAGCCCCGTCAAAGAAGCCACGTTCTGTGGTGCGCTGGGGGATGACTGTGAGCGTCTCTGAGATCGGGAAATAGCCATACAGCCTCTGCCCAACTTGAACCCCTTCGGCTTTTGACTCTGACACTGTCGCAAAGCCCCAAACCGGCACGCGTCCCATCTCGTCTGAGGTTCCAGGGAAGAAATTCCAATAATGCATCGGCGGCCCGCCAAACGCAGCATAAGTCACATTATTGGCCGTCAGCGCGAAAGCATCAATCGACAAACGCGCTTCGCCATCGGCGATCTCTGGCAGGTCGATGTCTTGCCAGTTTGTCTCGCGAAGGTTGGATTTTGTGATCTGATGCTGCTGGCTCATCGTGCGGCTCCCGTTTGCCCCATTGATCACATAGGGGCGGCGAGAATCAAGCTTGACGTTGCGGCCTCAATGCGCCGTCGGCGGGGGTGTTGGAGTGTCAGCTTCGTGATCGAGCGCATCCACCTGTTCCCGCAATGCGTTTAGTGCTTCGTGCGCCTCCGCAAAGATGGATGGCGCTTCGGCCCGCAGGAACGCAAAGTCAGGACTGTCCGGCTTTGCGGTGCAGGTTGTTTCTAGATCTTTGAGGGCACGGGCCAGAACTTCAAAGTGAAAAACCCAGTGTGGATTACTTGTTTCCATGTCTATATGATGCCTTGAGTGCTTGTATATGGAACATCAAGACAAGTATATTAACAATTAAAAAGTGCAATAGGGGAATTTCGTTTTTTGGTTGACTTTCCCTCTTTAAGAAGTGGAATTCGTCGTCGTCGCGCGATCCACAAGATCGGCAAACACATCTGTCAGCTGGGGTGAAGGCGCTGATACCTGCAAATGCGAAAGCAGTTCTTGGATGGGGATGACGTCGCCTGCCTTGGTTTGGATCTGCACCAGTGTGTTAACCTCAGCATGGACTTTCTGAGACCGCTGAAACCGATGGCAAATCGCAAGATGCTCATCGGTCCATCCGGTAATTTGGCACGCCATCTCGAAGGTTTGCGGCGATTTTAGCATGCGGGCGATCGTGCGCGTTTGGCTGCAAATCACGATTGCCCAATCTTCGCGTTGCAAGACGTTCCGAATGCCGCTGCGGATCAGCATATTGAGACGACCCAAGTCGCTGAACGACAAATATCGGCTATTGGTGAGATGTAGAAAAGCGTCCTGATCGGTCAGCCATACTCGGAAATAGAGACTATAAGTGTCGGTAAATGCGCCATCTTTCGACGACAATTGCGCGCGGAGATAAACCCAAAGCCGTCTAAAAAACAGGTTCACCAATCGACTCCTTCAGTGCTTCTTCAATCTGTAAGAACAGTCGTCGTGAAGGCAAGTCTATCCGGTTAAATCTGCGCTCTTATGTTCGCCAAAGTTTGTCGAGTTCAGCGGCAATGGCGAATGATTTTCGTGCTGCTGCGCCGCCAATACGAAGGCCAATCATGGCTGAACCTTCTAGTGCAGAAGGGTCATCAGAGTTGCGGTCCCAGCGGCTACCAGCGACAAAACCCTCATCGAGGGATGATAGGAATGCGCCGAATTCCTCTTCGCGCCCGTCAGCGAATAGAGGAAGCCAAATCAGGAATTCGGCTTTCGGCCATTTCCGCATAGCGCGCGGAACCCAATTGGCGAGAGCGTCCATATCCGCATCGGTCTCATAACTCGGATCGAGCATGACCAGCATGCGCTCGCCTCGGCGCGGCTGTAATCTCAAAGCGCCGCGATAGCCGTCTTCTTTCCGGATTTGGACACGATCATCTTTTCGCAAAGCTTGTGACAACGCTTTGTGTTCGGCTGGGTGCAACTCGAATAGGACAATCCGCGCCGCATCACCGAGCTGCTGTGTGGCGAGAGCAGGCGAGCCGGGATACGAGCCCGGCCCTTTGCTTTGTACATGCTTCAACCAGGGTTGAAGCGCGCTGGCCGCGTGTTTCGCTTTTGGCATGGCCAGCACACCGCGTTCGGCCTCGGCGGTTTTTTTAGATTGCTCGCCTTGCAAGTCATAAAAGCCGCGCGCCGCATGGGTTTCGACATAGAGCAGGGGCTCATTTGCCTCTGCTTTCGCCATCAACACGGCGTGCAAGATCGCGTGCTTCAGCACGTCGGCTTGATTGCCTGCATGAAAGCCGTGTTGATAGGACAGCAAGAGCTAGTCTTCCCGTTCTGCCAGTGACGCGGTCCGGATCGCTTCGAACTCATTGCCAGGATACCAGGTCGGCCAAGTGTCGGATTGGACAATTTTCAGGCCAACAGAGTAAAGCGCTTTGACGTCTTCTTCCATGCCGGTCAGGTCCCAAGACTCGTCATACTCATCCATCGGCTTGTGATAGCGTTGAGCGCGGTAAGTATCTGCGAAGGCGCGCCCAGCGGCGACCCCGCCCTCGCGGGCATCAATACCGCCATCAGCGTACAGCATGGGCACGCCTTTTTTTGCAAAGGAGACGTGGTCAGAGCGATAGAAATAACCGGCTTCGGGCGATGGATCAGGCACAATGACCCGATCGGTTTCGTCGAGATGTTCTTTGAGCAAATCTTCAAGCTCAGAGGCGCCGTAACCGACAACCACCATATCCTTGGTGCGCCCGATGGGCTGCATCGCATCAATGTTCAAGCCAGCGACGACCTGATTCATCGGCACGGTCGGATTCTCGGCATAAAAGGCCGACCCGAGCAGGCCTGATTCCTCAAGCGTGACGATGACAAATAGCGCCGAGCGATCGCGCGTTTCCCCGCTCAATGCCTCCGCGATTTCGAGCAGAGCAGCGGTGCCGGTGGCATTATCGACGGCGCCGTTAAAGATATCGTCCCGGTAGAAATCTTGGGTTGGTTCACCTTCGCGTTCTTCTGGCTTTTTGCCGAGATGGTCCCAGTGCGCTGTGAACAGCATATATTCATCCGGCGTTTCGGATCCGGGCAGAACCCCGATTACATTGCGAGACTCAGTGGTGGTGATCGATTGGACGAGGGATCCGCTTGCGGTGAGATCGCCCATATCGACGGCGGTGAAACCCTCTGTCTTTGCGGCGTCTTTCAGCGCCGCAAAATCAAGTCCGGCTTCGGCAAACAGAGTTTGCGCCATGTCGAGACTGATCCATGATTCGAAAAGCGTACGATTGGCGCCGCTATCTGAACGGACCAAGTCCGCTTGGGCGCCTGACCAAGAATTTGCGACGACTTCCCAGCCATAAGAGGCTGGCTCTGTCTCGTGAATGATGATCGCGCCGGTTGCGCCCTGGCGACCGGCTTCTTCGAACTTATAGGTCCAGCGGCCATAATAGGTCATGGCATTGCCCTTGAAGAGATCATCGCCGCGGGCATATCCAGGGTCATTGACCAGCATCACGACGGTTTTACCAGTGACATCAAGACCGGCATAATCATCCCAGCCATATTCCGGGGCAACCACACCGTATCCGACAAAGACCAGTTCTGAATCGGCCCAGGCGGCCGCTTCGCGGTCCTGCTTCTTTGTCCACAGAACGGCATCTTCCCGTAGCTTAGTCGGGATCGTCTCTCCCGATGTGCCACCTGCGAAAGTTAGGCTCGAGGCGCCTTCGTCCAAAGATTGCTCGACCATGCCGACGGTCTGAAACCAGGTGCCATTTTCACCCGCTGGTTGGGCGCCGACGCGATCAAGCTCCTGCGCAATCCAATCGGCGGTTAGCTCGCCTTTCTCGGCAGCGGGGCCACGTCCTTCAAACGCGTCGTCAGCTAAGATGCGAATTCTCTGACGGAGGTCATCTGCATTGATGTCAGCCGCTGTATCGACGGGCAGAGGCATGGGCAATTCGACGGCCGCTTCTGGAGTGGCCGGATCGGCTTGCGGGGTGACCGCGCTAGAATTGTCCGATGCAGGGTGGCAGGCGACTAATGCGGCGAAAGACGATGCCGCGAGAATGTGCCGGATCATAGGTTAGGCTCCCATCTAAACTCTATATATGCCCGATGTGACATAGGCGGCTCAGAGCGACAAGAAGGGGCCTGCGCTTGTTTAGTCTCCGGGGAGCGGGATGTAATTTTCTTCGCCTTCGGGGAGCGTGAAGGGCGTGCCCTTCCATCCACCTTCAGCGGAGGCCCGCCAGTCCGCTTTTGCTTGGTCGAGGCGCTGCTTGTCGGTCGCGACAAAGTTCCACTCGATTTTCCGCGGTCCGTCCATCGGCTGTCCGCCGGCAAGCATAAATCGCGTACCCGCTGCGACGGCGACAGGAACATCCTTGCCCGGCGCCAGAATGGCCATTTGACCGGCTTCAATCAGCTCGCCGTCAATCACGACCTCACCGGCCGCGACATAGAGTGCGCGTTCTTCGGCTTCTTCTGCACCGATTGTAAATTCCGCGCCATTGTCGGCATCAGCCCCGACATACCAAATGCCCCATGGGAACTCGACCGGTGAGGCATGACCGAATGCCTTACCCGCTAAGACCCGCGCATGGGCGCCGCCCAGATCGAACTCAGGCAAGGAGTCTGCCGGATGATGGATAAAGTCTGGCGCTGTTTCAGCAAAGTCTTTCGGCAAGGCGACCCAGGTCTGAATGCCATGCATCGACTGACCCGCGGCTCGTTCTTCGGCGGGTGTGCGCTCAGAATGGCAGATGCCGCGCCCGGCAGTCATCCAATTCACCGCCCCGGGGCGAATAATGAGATCATTTCCCAGCGAGTCCTTGTGCCGCATCGCGCCCTCATAAAGGAAGGTGACAGTCGCTATTCCAATATGCGGGTGTGGGCGAACGTCAAAGCCTTTGCCTGGCGCGTATTCAACAGGCCCGAAATGATCGAAAAAGATGAACGGACCCACCATTTTCCGGTTATGGAAAGGCAAGATCCGACGCACCACGAACCCATCGCCTAGGTCTTTTTCTCTCGGTTTTATGATTTGCTCGATCAGGGCACTCATGTCCTTACTCCTTGCCAACCTTTGAATTGAATGAAGACATAGACTTATGAGCACTGATCTCCACAAATTCGAAGCCGAGATCCGAGCATGTCAATTATGCGCAGCTGACATGGAACGCGCACCCAAACCCGTTTTGCAAATCTCCGAGACCGCAAGAATCGTGATCGCCGGGCAGGCGCCGGGTAATCTCGCCATGGAATCAGGTCGCCCGTTTACAGATCCATCTGGCGACCGGCTCCGCGACTGGCTGCAAATCGACGAAGCGACATTTTATGATCCGAAGAAAGTGGCCATCGTGCCGATGGGGTTCTGCTTTCCGGGCTATGACAAGAATGGCGGAGATATCCCGCCAATGAAAAGATGTGCAGAGACTTGGCATGCGCGCTTGTTTGAAAAAATGCCGCAAATCGAGCTCAAAGTCTTGATCGGCGGCTACGCACAGAAATGGCACATTGGTGATCAGACCGAAAAAACACTCACCGCCACAGTACAAAAGTGGCGAAGCTTCCTGGGCCAAGGCGTCATCGTTACGCCACATCCGAGTTGGAGAAATAATGCATGGCTGAAGCGCAATCCCTGGTTCGAAACAGAACTCTTGCCCGAATTGCGAAAACGAGTGCAATCCTTGCTGTCTTAATCGCAAGCCTGTTCGGCATGCTGGCGGCCTGTGTGACGCCCGCCACTTTGAAGGCTTTGGAATTGGAGACTTCGATCATGCCCGAGTTGGATCCCGCAGCCAATCGAATGATCAGCTTTGACGGCGCAGAGCTTGGCCTCACGGTTTGGGAGCCAACGGAGGCGCCAGAAATCGTGATTGTCGGCGTTCACGGCATGAATGATTACGCCAACGCTTTTCATATGGCCGCGCCCTATTGGGCTGAGCGGGGTGTGAAAACCTATGCCTATGATCAACGCGGATTTGGCCGCTCCTATGGCCGAGGGGAGTGGCCGGATGAGGAGTCGATGCGCGAGGACTTGCGGACAGCGGTTCGCTTGGTTCGCGCTAAACACCCTGACGCCACACTCGCCGTTGTCGGGATTTCAATGGGAGGGGCCGTCGCAATGAGCGCGTTTGGGTCTGACCGACCACCCGAAGACGTGGACCGCGTTGTGTTTAGTGGTCCAGGGCTGCGCGGTTGGGGCTCGATCCCCGTGGTTCAGCGGTTCGCGCTATGGACAAGTGTTCGGGTTCGTCCCGGCTGGGTGGTTCGGCCGCCACGTTTTGTGAAGATCGAACCAAGCGACAATATCGAAATGCTGCGCCGACTTTGGGCTGATCCGCTCGGCATCAAAACCAATAAGATTGAACAGGTGCATGGTGTGGTCTCTGTCATGGAAAGCGCCCATAAAGCAGCCCAGCGTCTGCCCGCCGATACGCCCATGCTGCTGACCTATGGAGCCAGAGATATTGTGATCCCAGAACGGGGTGTGCGCCGGACGGCCAAAAAGCTTCCGCCACATGTTCGCACGGCTTACTATCCGGATGGGTATCACATGCTGCTACGGGACTTACAGGCTGAGGTCGTGTTTGACGATGTGCTCGCTTTCTTAAAGGATGCCGATGCGCCATTGCCGAGCAATGTCGCCGAAGTGCCCGGACGTACTCCAAGTTGATTGTTGACCCTGCGCAACGAGGCGTTACACCGCCGGTTTGTTTCAGATGCAACAAAGGCGATGGGCGAGACCATGTTCGATAATCCTTCATTCGACAATCACGAAGGCGTCCACTTTTTCAGTGACGAGGCCAGTGGCCTTCGCGCGATCATTGCCATCCATTCGACGGCGCTCGGGCCATCGTCCGGCGGCACGCGGATGTGGGATTATGCGACCAGCGCCGACATGGTCACAGATGCCCTGCGCCTCAGCCAAGGCATGAGCTATAAGAATGCGATGGCGTCGATCCCCCATGGCGGCGGCAAAGCCGTCATCTGGGGCAATTCGAAAACGGATAAGTCTGAAGCGCTGTTCCGGGCCTTTGGACGCGCGGTTGAAAGCCTGCAAGGCAAATATTGGACGGCTGAAGATGTCGGCATTGATACGGCTGATATCGAAATCGCGGCGCAAGAAACGCGCTATGCGGCGGGCCTGACCACGGGTGCAGCGGCGAGCGGAGATCCGTCGCCAATAACCGCACTGGGCGTCTTCAAGGGGATCCAGCAAACCGCTCGGCGCGCTTTTGGTAGCGACGATTTGAGCGACAAGGTCGTTGCGGTTCAGGGCGTTGGATCAGTCGGCGGCTATGCGTGCGGGCATTTGGCCGAGGCCGGCGCTAAGCTCTTCATTTCTGACATTGACCAAGAGGCCTTAGATCAAGTTGCCAAAGCGACCGGCGCCACGATTGTTGCCCCAGACGAGATCTATGATGTCGATGCCGACATCTTCTCCCCGAATGCGCTGGGGGCGATCATCAATGACGAGACGCTAAAACGCCTGAAAGTGAAAGCCATTGCAGGCGGCGCGAACAATCAGCTCAAAACCCAAAATATGGGCGACAAGGTTCGGCAAGCCGGAATCCTCTATGCCCCGGACTATGTCATCAATGGCGGCGGGATCATCAATGTCGCAGCCGAGATTTCCGGCAGCTATTCGCGCGATTGGGTGGATCAAAAGCTCGACACTTTGATCGATACGCTGGGCGATGTTTTGGACACGGCGCTTGAATCTGGGCGTCCGACGAATGAAGTGGCTGATGATATCGCCCGCGCAAGGATTGCGGCTGCGAAGCGCTAAGCGTCGTCATTCGTTTCTGGCGTAGCGACCGGCGCAGGTTCTGGAACAGGTTCAGGGGTTTCCTGAGGAATTAGCGCGCCTTCACAGACAAACGGCTCTGCCTCGACCATTTGTCCGTCGATCATACGCACAGCTCGAGCGTAGCCGCGCGCGTTCCCAGCGGTGAGGGCGAAGGTGCCTTCGAGCACGTTCACATTGCGTTGATAGAAGGGTAGGTACCCGGTCCAGCTCCGCTGCGTAAGCGTTGGCGCAAGTTCAAACCGGCCTGTTGAGGCTCGATTTGCGCCTTCGAACCGACCCGTCAGGCTGACCCGATTGATTTCCTTGGTTCCGACAAAACTGACAGGAAATCGCCCCCGTGGCGCGATCATTTCGAACGCTTCCTCAATTTTCTCGCCATTGCCGACCACAGGCGCTGCCAAAGGATCGTCTGAGAGAAATACCCGCCAAGCGAGGTGGAGACCAATATAGCGGTTAAAGTCCGCAGTCTCTGTACACGTATCGATATGCCACTCGCCATCGAGTCGAAATTTTTCGTACTGCATCCACCCCGTGACAACCGCTGTGACCGCGGTGAACGCCACAGAGCCATATTTGATAAATTCAATCATAGCCCGTCCCTCTTTGAGGCGAGCTTAACCTAGCATGGCGACTTGGAAAGACCCTGATTATAGCGAGGGCTGAATGGGCCCTTCGGCGCGGCCGTGCACAAACTGATCGACATATTCATTGCCGCTATTGTCGATCTGGCTGGCGGGACCGCGCCAAATGATCACGCCTTCAAACAGCATCGCAATCTCGTCTGCGATTTTGCGAGCGCTGGCCATATCATGGGTGATCGAAATCGTCGCTGCGCCAAGCGCTTTGGCTTGTTCGACAATCAAATCATTGATCGCGTCCGCGGTAATTGGGTCGAGGCCGGTGGTTGGCTCATCGAAGAAGATCAGGTCTGGCTTGGACACAATCGCGCGCGCGAGGCCGACGCGTTTTTGCATGCCGCCGGAAATCTCTGCGGGCGTAAGATCGGCAACATCCGAGCCCAGACGCACCTGTTTGAGCGTTTCGATCGCGCGTTCCTTGGCCTCTTTCCGCTTCATGCCGTCAGAGTTGAGCAAGCGAAACGCGATATTTTCCCAGACGGTCAAACTATCGAACAGAGCACCCGACTGGAACAGCATGCCAATCCGCGCGCGCATGGCTTCGCGGGTTTTGCCTTGCTCGTGCGTGACGTCATTCCCTTCAAACAGGATCTGTCCCTTGTTCGGTGTCATCAGGCCGAGCGCATTTTTGAGCATCACAGATTTGCCGGATCCCGATCCGCCAAGTACGACCAAGGATCGGCCCGGTGCCACGTCTAAGTTCACACCCTTCAGGACCTGTTTCGGACCAAACGACTTGTGAACGTCTTTAAGCTCGAGAAGCGCGCCGGTACTCATGATCCAAAGTTCACCAATAGAGTTGAAATCAAATAGTTGAAGGCGAGGATCAAGACCGCCGCGCCAACCATCGCAAAGGTCGCGGCTCGTCCAACGCCTGTCGCGCCCGCCGAAGATTTATCGCCATGATAGCAGCCCATCACCGCAATCACCGCGCCGAACACAATTGCTTTGATCAAACCGACCGTCACATCCTGCCAGGTCAAGAAATCGAGCGTGTTGCGCAAATAGGTCGTGGAATCGAAGCCGAGCCCAAGCGTACTCACGGCCCATCCACCCATCACGCCGATGATGTCGGCGATGAGCACTAGAATGGGCAGGGTCAAAATTCCGGCCAAGAAGCGCGGCGCGTAGAGATAGCGGAATGGATTGGCACTCAGTGTTTTTAATGCATCAATCTGCTCAGTCACACGCATCGCGCCAATTTCAGCGGCGATCCCTGCCGAGACGCGGCCCGCAAGCATCAAGCCGGTGATGGTGACACCGAGCTCTCTGGTGATCCCTAGGACCACGATGTTCGGAACGAATTGTTCCGCCCCAAAGCGGCTGCCGCCGGAGTAGATGTTCAAAGCTAGCGCGGCGCCGATGAACACCGCTGAGAGGCCAACCACGGGAAGGCTGTAGAAGCCGACCGCGATCATTTGCCGGAGAATCTGTGCGAAATACCAGCGTGGACTGAACGCTGCGCCCATCGTCTTGCCGGTAAAAATCGACAAGCGTCCGATTTCAGACAGCATGCCAAGCGTGGCGGCGCCGAGCCATTGTAGCGGGTTGGGGAGACCGCCTTTAGATTTCGTAGATGCGTTTGACACGGGGCGTCAGTCCTGTGGTGAGTTCGTATCCAATCGTGCCCGCGAGGGCGGCTTGTTCTTCTAATGCAGCGTCGCGCCCGATCAATTGGGCATAAACACCAGGTCTCGCAAGATCCGCGGCATCTGTAACGTCAATTGTGATCAAATCCATCGATATGCGGCCTAAAATTTCGCAACGTTTGCCGCCAAGCATGACAAAGCCCTTATTCGACGCAGCGCGCGGGAAACCGTCGCCATAACCAATTGCCAGCGTCGCCACCAAAGTCCGTGCGTCCGCCCGCCATGTTGCATTATAGCCGATGGTTTCACCCGCTTCGACGACCCTGACTTGTAGGATTGGCGCTTCAAGCGTCATCCCGGGTTTGAGCGTGACGCCTTCAGGCGGACGCCCACCCCCATAAAGCGCAATACCAGGCCGAGAGAGGGCGTGATGAAAGTCCTGACCGAGCCAAACACCGCCAGAATTCGCAAGGCTGAGCGGCACGCCTGGGAAGGCGCCCGAAATCGTTTCCAGCATCGCCGCTTGATGCGCATTCATCCCCGCGTCTTGCTCTTCTGAGCAGGCAAGATGCGACATCAACAAGATCGGCGCTTGGCCTTCGCTGGCTTCGGCGAGCGTTTGTGCGTCGCTGACCGGAAGCCCGAGCCGGTTCATGCCAGTGTCAAAGTGCAAGGCGAAGCCGCGCGGCATTTTTACACCGTCTACCAACCAGTCCGCCATGGTCCGGTATTGGAAGCTTGAATTGACCACTGGGATCAACGCGTTCTCGCGATACAGCGCTTCTTCATCGGGAGACGGTCCATTCAGCACATAAATGTTTGGATGACTGCCAAGCGTCGCGCGTGTGATTTCTGCTTCATAGCTATGGGCGACGAAGAAATGGTCGCATCCAGCGTCGTGAAGTCTCTCTGCGACTTGTGGCAAACCATGGCCATAGGCGTCCGCCTTGATCACCGCTCCGGTCACCCCTTGGGTTTGCGCAGCCCGAAGGGTGCGCCAATTGTCGGCGATGTTTGAGAGGTGGATATGGGCGCGCGGTCTGAGGCTCATAATGGCTCGGATTACAAGGCTTTGCGGCGGATGTAAGGCCTATTCGTCAAAGGCATCCTGCGAGGCGCGTGCGAGATTGCCGAAACGGGTGACATTCGCGTCGAATGACAGAACGACTTTCCCGATCGGTCCGTGGCGCTGTTTGCCAAGAATGACTTCGGCGGTGCCATAGACTTCGTCCATCCGCTGGCGCCAGGACGCCCATTTGTCGGCTGCGGCTGGGTCGCCGCCATCGGCTTGCGGCTCGGTCCGTTCGAGATAGTAGCTTTCGCGATAGACGAACATAACCACGTCGGCATCTTGCTCGATCGACCCCGATTCGCGCAGGTCAGAGAGTTGAGGGCGTTTATCATCACGTTGCTCAACTTGCCTGGACAGCTGTGAAAGCGCGATGACTGGAACGTTCAGCTCTTTGGCCAGCGCTTTCAGCGTGGTCGTAATCTGGGTAATCTCCTGCACCCGGTTCACATCAGATTTTCCGGATGTGCCGGTCAGCAGCTGCAAATAGTCGATAATGATCAGGTCAACGCCTTGTGCGCGTTGCAAGCGCCTTGCGCGAGCTGCGAGCTGGCTGACCGAGATGCCGCCTTGGTCATCGATGTAAAGCGGCAGGTTTTGAAGCTCTTCCGTTGCTTCGCGAAGCGTCTCAAAGTCATGCTTGTCGAGATCGCCTTGCCGGATTTTGTGCGCGTTGATGCTGGTCCGCTCAGCGACAATCCGGGTTGCTAACTGCTCTGACGACATTTCGAGCGAGAAGAAGGCAACCTTGCCACCAGCAATGGTCTTGGTGGACCCGTCTTCTTGTTTCTCGCCGCGATAATCAGCTGCAACATTGTATGCGATATTGGTGACCAGCGATGTCTTCCCCATTGAAGGGCGACCGGCCAGAATGATCAAATCGGATTTGTGCAAGCCGCCCATTTTGTGATCGAGATCATCGAGGCGTGTGGCGATACCAGCAATCTTGCCTTCTCGCTTAAAGGCGGCTTCCGCCATTTGCAGTGATTCAGTAAGCGCTTCCGCAAATGTCGAGAAGCCTCGTCCGGTCGATCCGCGCTCAGCAAGCGCAAACAGCTCACGCTCGGCGAGTTCGACTTGTTGATTGCCGTCCACTTCGCGGTCGTGATGCTGGGCGCGCGATTGCACACCGGCACCGATATTGATCAGCTCGCGGCGCATCGCGAGATCACGAATGATCCGGGCATAATCCTGAACTTCTGGGCCGAACGCGGCGCTATCCAGCAGATCCGCCAAATATTGCGCGCCACCAATCTGGGTCAGGCGCTCATCTTTCTCGAACTGCTCGCGCAAGGTCACGCCATCTGCGACGCGGCCATTCTGAATGAGCATCATACAGGCTTCGAAAATTTCCTGATGTGCGGGGGCGTAAAAGTCGATTGGGCGCAGCAAGTCAGAGACCCGCTGAAACGCATTATTGTCGTACAGAATCGATCCAATGACCGCGGCTTCCGCAGACAAATTATGCGGTAGCTCCGGGGCAGGATCGTCCGGGCTTGGAAGGGTGGCGACAGCGTTGCTCATGACGCCTTATTAACCTTAAACGGGATGAGGCGGCAGTCCCTGGATACAGAAACCCCCCGACAAGCCGAGGTTTATCCACAGCTCAAAATGCACGCAGCGGACTGAACCAAACCGATCTCAATCGATCCCTGGCCTTTCTCGCGCGATACGTTATGTAGCGCCCTTCGCGCGCGCACCGTTAACCACAGATTTGGTCCCTTCCACAATGAACCCGGTTTCTATGCTGTCCAATCTAAGCAGTCCTGCAGCCGTGCACGGTGCGCCGTTTGGCGTTGATATCTTGCGCCTGATTGAAGCGTTAGAGGATCGTGGCAGCGCGGCGCTCTATGTGGCGCGCGACGACAAACAAGCCGCGACTGCGTTGAAGCTGGCGGAGTTCTTTCGGCCCGGTTTAGAACTGATCCGGCTGCCAGGCTGGGACGTGCTGCCTTATGACCGCGTTAGCCCGTCTCCGGCTGTTGCGGCTGCGCGGTGTGCGGCCCTGGCGAGATTGTCTCAACGGGCCGCGAATGCTGAACCTTGCCTCGTCGTCACAACAGCGAGCTCTTTGGTGCAGCGTGTGCCCCCAAAAGAAACGATGCGGGCGAGTTCTCTTTCTGTCTATACCGGCGGGCGTATCCAGCAGGATGAGCTGTCCTCCTATCTCTCCGTCAACGGCTATGTGCGCGTCGCGTCGGTATCGGAGAAAGGCGAATATTCGATCCGAGGCGGTAAGGTGGATATCTATCCACCAACCGGGGAAGAACCGGTGCGTCTGGATCTGTTTGGCGATGAGATCGAAACGATCAAAGCGTTTGACCCCGAGACTCAACTCTCAACCCGCACGCTCAATCGCGTCGCGCTCGCGCCCGTCTCCGAGATTTTGTTCAATGAGCAGACGCTCGGCCTGTTTCGTGAGCGCTATTTGGCCGAACTCGGATCACCTGTCGGCGACCCCATGTACGAGGCCGCACGGGCGGAAATTCGGCGCGGCGGGATAGAGGGCTGGTTATCGCTGTTCCATTCGCATCTGGATACGATTTTCGATTATATCGGCTCAAATGCCCTGATCGGACTGGGTGCTTTGTCTGCAGAAGCGGCCAGTGAACGCCTATCGCAAGCCAAGGATTATTATGAAGCGAGGCTCGAAGCCGCAGGCGAAGAGCGCCAAGCGCGCGTGCTGCCGCCTGAGCAGCTCTATCTTACAGACAGTCAACTTGCTGCGGCGATGCAAAGCAGCGGTGTCGCGCGATTCCATGCCGGGCAGGGCGAGGGCGGCATTGATCTTGGCGGCGCACAGGGGCGGGATTTTGCGCCCGAGCGCGCCCAGCCGGAGATCAATATTTTCGAGGTCGCCGCCGCACATGCCAAAGCCATCCATTCGAACGGCAAAACCGTCGTATTCGGTGCTTGGACCGATGGATCAGCCAGCCGTCTTGAGGGTGTGTTAGAAGATCACGGTCTCCCCGGTGCGACCCGAGTCTATTCGCTCGAAGCAGCTAAGAAGGCCGAGATTGCGATTTGCGAACTCCCGCTCGAGACTGGGTTCGAGACGGATGACCTCGTGATCATCGGCGAACCGGACATTCTCGGCGACCGATTGGCGGCCCCGCGTCGCAAACGCAAAGCAGCGAACTTTATTGCTGAGTCGGCGAGCTTAAACCCCGGTGACCTCGTCGTGCACGTCGATCATGGGGTTGGCCGCTATGTGGGGCTCAAAACGCTCGACCTTGCTGGCGCTGCACATGATTGTCTCGAGCTCGGTTACGCCAAAGGCGATAAAGTCTTTCTGCCCGTCGAGAATATCGATCTGATTAGCCGATATGGCAGCGAGGACGCAGAAAGCGCGATTGATGGTCTGGGCGGGGTCGGGTGGCAGACCCGTAAGGCGCGCGCTAAGAAGAAGATCCTCGAAATGGCGGCCGAACTGATGGCCATCGCAGCGGCGCGCGAGATGCGTAAAGCGGATACGGTTGTGACCGGCGATGGACTGTATGAAGAGTTCGCAGCCCGCTTCCCTTATGAGGAAACCGATGATCAGCTAAACGCCATCGAAGATGTGCTGGGGGACCTCTCGTCCGGCAAGCCAATGGACCGATTGGTGTGCGGCGATGTTGGCTTTGGCAAAACCGAGGTGGCGCTGCGCGGCGCGTTCGTGGCGGCAATGGCAGGACAGCAAGTTGCGGTGATCGCACCCACCACGCTTCTCGCGCGGCAGCACTATAATACGTTCGCCGAACGATTTGCTGGTTGGCCGATCAATGTCCGGCCACTGTCCCGTTTCGTGAGCGCTAAAGAGGCAAGCGAAACCAAAGCGGGCATGGCTGCTGGAACTGTTGATGTGGTCGTTGGCACCCATGCTCTGCTTGCCAAGAATGTTGAGTTCAAACGGTTGGGGCTCTTGATCGTCGATGAGGAACAACGCTTTGGTGTGAAGCATAAAGAGCGGCTCAAAGAACTCAAATCTGACGTTCATGTCCTGACGCTTTCTGCGACACCAATCCCAAGAACGCTGCAAATGGCGCTGACGGGGATTCGGGACTTATCGATCATTGCAACACCGCCCGTCGATCGCTTGGCGGTCCGGACCTATGTCACTGAATTCGATACCGTGACGATTAGAGAAGCGCTGCTCCGGGAGAAGTATCGCGGTGGCCAAAGCTATTATGTGGCGCCGAGAATTTCCGATCTCGACTATCTCGAAAACTTCCTGAAATCGAATGTGCCTGAGGTGAAGTTTTGCGTCGCCCATGGGCAGATGCCATCTGGCGAACTCGAGGATTTGATGACCGCGTTTTATGAGGGCGAATATGACGTTCTGCTCTCAACCACAATTGTTGAAAGCGGCCTTGATATTCCGCGCGCCAATACGCTGGTCATCCATAAATCAGATCGCTTTGGTCTGGCCCAATTGTACCAGCTGCGCGGACGTGTGGGTCGGTCGAAATTGCGCGCCTATGCGTATCTGACGACCCCGGCGGATCGCGTGATCTCACCGGCCGCTGAACGCCGCTTGCGCGTGCTGCAATCGCTCGACAGTTTGGGCGCGGGGTTCCAATTGGCGAGCCACGATCTGGATATGCGCGGCGGCGGCAACCTGTTGGGCGATCAACAGTCCGGTCACGTCAAAGAAGTTGGCGTCGAGCTCTATCAGCAAATGCTCGAAGACGCCGTGAAAGCGCTTCAATCCGGCTCAAACACCGATGAGGAAGTGGCCGACGATTGGTCGCCGCAAATCAACCTGGGGCTCTCAGTGTTAATCCCGAGCGGATATGTTGAAGACTTGGGCGTACGTCTCGGCCTGTATCGTCGTCTCGCCGATCTTGGCACCGAACAAGAGCGAGAAGCCTTTGCTGCCGAATTGATTGATCGATTTGGTCCACTGCCGAGTGAGACCCAACAATTGCTGGATGTCACAGCGGTGAAAGTTGCCTGTAAAGCGCTCGGAATTTCGAAGCTCGATGCCGGACCAAAAGGCGTTGTGGTGACGTTCCGAGACGATACGGCTGTCGACCCGGCGCAATTGATGATGCTGGTGCGTGCACGACCAGGTAAAATGAAGCTGCGGCCCGACAGCAAGCTGGTTGTGATGGGCGTGCCGGTCGATGCGGCGCCGCGCATGAACGCTGTCAAAGGCTTGCTGAAAGAGCTTCAAGCCACGGCGAGTGCGCCCGCTTAAGCGCGACGTTCAGCTGAGAACCCAGACCGCGCAGTAAGGCCGCCTAAGAGCGAGGTCAGTGTGTGGAACTGTCGCTTTTCGATGACCCGCCAAGCCACAGACCGGGCCATGGATTCCTCAATTCGCCGCGCCAAGACCACGGCGCCGCGATAAGGCGTGTCCGGTAGGGTCACGCAAATATGGTTCATGTCTAATCGTGCGGCGAGATCTGTATCGCGCAGCAAAGCTTTGATTTTTTGAGCCACGCCGCGCACATCCTCATCGCCTTTCAGGTCGATCGAAATGACCGATAGCGGCGTCGCCATTTGATCAGCTTGGGCCATTTGCGCTTGCAAATGTGTTTCGAGATAAGCGCGCGACACCAATCCGCTGGTGGCATCGCGAGCGACAGAATTGAATCCGGCTGTCATCTGCGTTGGCATATTCAACTCTGCAAAGGCGGACCGAATGCGGGCGGCGACAGCATCCAAATCGCTCGAAACGTCGATGATTTGGTCGGCTTGCTCGATCAGTTCTTGGTCAAGCAGAACCGAGACTTCCCGGCGTAGGAGAAGCAGTGTTTTCGGCGGGTGCGCGAGCGGGATCTGTTTGATCCGCGCCAAGAGTTTGCAGGCTTCGTCACCCGGTTGAGATGGGCAAAGCGCCAGCACTTTAAAGCGCCCGCTTTCGAGATAGTCTTCGGCGGTCAGACAGCTGATCGCGGCAACGAGATTGATGTTGGTCTCGTTCAGGCTGGTTTTGATCGCGTTTAAGAAAGGCGCATCATGTCCGAGCCAAAGGAGCCGCGTTTTGCCTGGTGTTCGGGCACTTGGACGTTCGATGCCAAACTCCGCGAGCGTTTGCGATCGCAGGTCAATTTCACGGCGGCGCTGTTTCTCGCGCTGGCGAATAGAGATCCGCGCGGCCAATGTGTTGAGCTCTGAGACATCCGTGAGATGAATGTCGGAATGGATCGGCGCCTGGTCTTCGCGGCCCAGGGTGACGATCAGTCTCTGATCACCTGGATCGATGTCCATTTGGCGCGTCGATAGGTCGATCAAAGCTGGCGCCGTGTCTGGCGGCAAATAGTTGCCGCGCACGGGAACAGGCCGCATTCCGTTCTGCCGGAGACGGGCTTGCAGCATCTCCAAACGGGGACTTTCAGATACGACATGAATTATCGGAGCATCAAAGCTTTGATCATTGAACATCATTCGAGTCCCGTGGCGACGTTGCGTCAGCCTTTTCTTTGCCCGCTTGAGTCTTAAAGTCTGGTTGATTGAAGAGGTTTAAACCCGAACTTTAGGGAGAGTGACATGGCGCAAGGGCCGCTATCAGGCGTAAAGATTATCGAATTTGCGGGCATTGGTCCCGGACCATTCTGTGGGATGCTGCTCAGCGATATGGGCGCAGATGTCGTCCGGATCGACCGTGCGGGAAACGCCCGGCCCGGAAACCCCGCAGACGTAATGAGCCGTGGGCGGAGGTCCATCGCCTTGAACCTAAAGGACGAGGGCGACCGCGAGACCGCGCTAAAGCTGCTCGAAAAAGCTGACGGCCTGATCGAAGGCTTTCGCCCTGGCGTGATGGAGCGTAACGGCCTTAGTCCAGAAGTCGTGCTCGCCCGTAACCCGAAGCTGGTCTATGGCCGGATGACCGGGTGGGGGCAGCATGGGGCTCTGAGCCACTCCGCCGGACATGACCTCAACTATATTGCGATTACAGGCGCTCTACATGCGATGGGCGATAGAGATGGTCGTCCACGACCACCGCTCAATTTGATTGGCGATTATGGCGGCGGCGCGCTTTACCTCGCCATGGGGCTGCTCGCTGGCATCATTAATGTGAAGAATGGCGGCGACGGGCAGGTGATCGATTGCGCGATGTCTGATGGTGCCGCGTCTCTCGCGACCATGTTCTATGGCATGCGCGCGATGGGAATTTGGACCGATGACCGCGAGGCCAACCTGCTCGATGGCGGTGCGCATTTCTATGACACTTACGAATGTTCAGACGGTAAGTGGGTGTCGATCGGGTCGATCGAACCGCAATTCTATGCGCTATTGGTTGAAAAAGCTGGCCTCACCGATCCTGATTTCCAGGCTCAAATGGACCGCTCTAAGTGGCCAAGCTTAAAAGAAAAACTTATCGCGGTGATGAAAACCAAATCCCGTGATGAATGGTGCGAGATCATGGAAGGGACCGATATTTGTTTCGCGCCTGTGCTCTCAATGGCTGAAGCGCCGACTTATAAGCACAATACTGATCGCGGCACGTTTGAAACGATTGATGGAGTGGTTCAGCCCGGACCCGCGCCACGCTTCTCGAAAACGCCGGGCGCGATCCAAGGCAAACCAGCCGGAATCGGTGAACATCAAGAAGAAGTGCTCAAAGACTGGGGAATCGCTTAAACAGCGCTACTTGGTTTGCGATAATTGGAGAGCACGATGGGCGCTTTACCCGGAACCACAGGGCGTCGCCGTCTGTATTTGATGCGACATGGCTTTGTTGATTACACCTCGCCAGAAGTGCGTGCCGCTCAGGATCCGAGTATCGCCTACCTGACCGAAACCGGACGCGAGGAGGCAAAAGCCGCGGGAATCGCGCTGTCAGACGTCCACCTCGATGCGGCTTTTTATACCGGCCTTCGTCGCACGCAAGAAACGGCGGAAATCGTGCTGGCACAGCATGATCTTGAGCCGCCGCAGCTTGAGGTTGAGCCGCGCTTTCAGGAATTACGCTCGGGCCAATATATCGACTTCAAATCGCCAGAACATTTGGCGGCGACGATGACGTTTCAATTTGAACAAGCCGGGACGCCCGGGGCGACCTTCCTTGAAGGCGGCGAGAAATTCTCGGACGCGATGGACCGGATCGAAGACGGCTTAAAGGGCTTGTTGTCCCGTCCTGGCTGGGCATCCGCGCTGCTGGTCGCGCATGAAGTTGTGAATCGCATGATCTTGGCTTGGGCGATCGGCGCGCCACTCGGCTCCAGCGCCGGGTTTGAGCAGGATACGGGATGTATAAACATTATCGACTTTGACTTGGTGCCCGATGAACAGGGCAATGCGCGAATCGAGCGGGCAATGATCAAAGCCGTTAACCTGACACCGGCCAATTATCTGAAGAATGGCATGAATCTAAGGTCGCTGGAGGCGATTTTTACCCGCGCAGCTGAATAGGTGTTCAGAAAAGGCCAAATAGCTGGGTCGAATATGAACAGAAAATGAGACCACGCTCCGTCTGCGTTCATCTTGATTAAGCTAAAACATATTTGTCGCCAGGAAGACCGCTCTTTGCGGGAGATCTGGAGACGTCCTTCTTGCTTGACCTTGGCCGTTCCTTAGGAGCGGCCTTTTTTTTGGGCCAGTACCTCAGCGCGCGCCATTGCTTCGCGAAGGTTCTCTTCTAGCCGAACGCGTAAGGTTTCGCGATCCTCGCCAGGATTTGGAATCACGGCTTCACCAAACACCAATGCACCGCGGGTAAAAGGGTAGGGGATCCGAAATCCATCCCAGGTCTTCAACCGGTGTCGCGGCGATGAGACAATTGCGTATGGGAGAATGGGTGCACTTGCCCGCTGGGCCATGATGATCGGACCGTTCTGAGCGACCTCTGCCGGGCCGCGTGGTCCGTCGGGCGTGATGCAAATGCCACCGCCATTCTTGAGAATTCTGAGCGCTTCAGCCAAGGCCTTCATGCCGCCCTTGTCGCGTTTCTTCCGTTTATGAGTTGAAGAGCCGCGAACCGCTTCAAGCCCGAGATGTTTGATGGCTTTTGCAACGGGTTCGCCATCTTTGGAGAGTGAGATGAGCATGGCGGATCTGGTTTTCTGTTGTGGCCACCGCTGAATGATTCGGCTCCAACCCGAAGGCAAAAGCAAAATGGTCGAGTGCCAGGCCGCGACGATAATATTGGAATAGCCAAGCCAGACTTTCAGCGCTTCTTCATCGCCTTCAACAGACCAGCGAATGGTGCGATTGCACAGCGCCATATAGGCCCAGATGATCCAGCCCAGAAGGCTGGTCACAAACGCACTGCGAAAGATCGCTTTCATCGAGGCTGTCTCTATACAGGAATGGCGGTGAGGCAAAGGGGCCGATACAGAAACGCCCAGCCTGGAACCAGACTGGGCGTCCTGAAGATCAAAGATCGTATTTTTGGAATTCGCTTATGGCACGAAGACCGTGTAAACGACGTCGGCTTTGATTTCGCCGGCTCCTTGTGACAGGTCATATGCCCCGCCAGCGCCAAGCGTGTAAGTCGCATCGAAGCGAACAGACTGATCAACAATTGATCCAGCTGACGCGGCGGTGCGTCGGCCACCAACATAGACAGGTGTTGGTGTGGTCAAAGCCGCAAGGTTGGCAACAGCTGGGAAAGTGCCGTTTGGATCTTGTGCGTTACCACCGAAGGTCAGGGTGCCGTCTGTGCCGCTCGGGGTCACATCCATTGCATACCCGATATCGGTCATGTCGAATTCGCCGCTCTGCTCGGTTTCAGTCGCCTCGGCAAGGATTGCGAAAGCCGTGTTTGAAGCAACATAGAAGCTCGACTCATATGTCAGGTCTTCGCTGGTCAGCGTTGCGTCCGTCACATCAAACGCGCTGAAATTTGCGCCTGTATCAGTGTTAGCAGTCGCGATTGTTCCGCTACCGTTTTCGATGTCGAGGATCGAGCCGAGGCCAGCCGTAGAAGACGAGTCTGCGGTTGCAGTCAGTGAGCCAGTCACAACTGTGCGCCCATCAATGGCTGCGCCACCGATCAAATCGGAATCGTTAGCTCCACCAACGTCATCATCGATGATGAAATCGGTGGCGATCGGTGTATTGCCATTGGTCTCATCTGCAGCCCAAACGATGACGACACCCAGAACTTTAAAGTGTGGGCGATCGATAATCGAAGCGTTTGCAGGGGTTAGGACAGCGGCACTTGCAACAAGAGTCGTGCCTGCCAGAAGCAGTTTGCGAAAGTTCATATTTTTAATCTCCATGATCGTGCAGCCGGTAAGCTGCGGTACGGGCCTTTTGACCTCGTGATCCCTATGTCTCATGGAATGGCTTATATTTCGCTAAAGGCTGCAGGCGATTTCGAAGATCGCGTTAACCATGTATTAGACTGTCGGCACGGGCTTATCTGCCAGTTCCGCATATCGTCCGCCATGGTAGACCAAAGGCATAGCTTTAGGGTCTGATGCCAGGCGCTGAACCTCTGCGATGAATAGGATATGGTCGCCTGCCTCTTGCTTGGCGTAAGGCAAGCATTCAAGTCTGGCGGCGCAATCGGGGAGAAGCGGAAGATCGTGTAATCCTGTTTCAATCGCCACGCCGGCGAATTTATCTGTGCCTGACTTTGCGAACCGCTGAGAAAGTTCGGCTTGATCATCTCTGAGGATGTGTACCGCGAACGCACTGGCATTAGAGAATGCGGGTAGGCTCAGGGCGTTCAATCCGACAGACCAAAGAACAAGCGGTGGATCTAAAGAGACCGAATTAAAAGAGTTTGCGGTCAAGCCGACAGGATTGCCTGCCTCGTCACGTGTGGTGATCACGGTCACACCCGTCACGAACAGGCCGAGCGTGTCTCGAAAGGTTCTCAGGTCGAAACTCATAGTCTCCTATGTGATCTAATTTCGGATTTGGTCCAGCTCCGTATTGCCGCGCCCCCTAAATAAAGTCAGTTGTCGCGTTCACGCTCAATGCGCGCTGGATTCGGCCTGAGCGGCGCGGAACACTTGTCGAACGCTGTCAGAAAACACCCTCAAAAGCCATGCAAAAAGGTATGCCAGCCTTGCGTAATTGCTAAATTAGTTGGGGTTGCAAGGATTTGAGGGTCTTGCGTTAACTTTTTCCATCAGGCCGGATTGCTAGTCCAATTCTGATAATCATTGGCTTTTAGACACTTTTGTGAACGCCGAGCGTAAACTATTTATCACATGAATGGTTGTTCATTATGAATGGCTGTTCATCTTCGAGGGGTGCCTAAAAGATGCCCCAAAAAACCTCTTGTATGTCGGTTTCGTAGCAGGCATCTAGGGATCACTTAGACGGGGCAACAAGCCCTCAAGTGCAGTGAAGGACATCTTTTAGCAGTCGCCCAATTTTGAAGCTGTTAGGGCGGCCAAGATGTGGAGAGTGAGAATAATGAAAGACTGGTGCAATAACGACGGCGCTCGCCGTCTTAAGGACAAAATTGCCGAATATTGGGCAGACCGTGGGTATGAAGTAGAAGTCGATCTCGTCGACGCTGGCTTCGTTCCAGCCATGCGCAGTGCACGGACAGATGTGCGCAGCAACATGGTCAACGGTATGCCACGTCGCAAGCTCGTCAACGTGAACGAAGTTCGCAGCGAGTACCGTCCAGACTAAACCAGATGCGCGAGCTCCGAGAGAGCTCGCTGCATATCGCGCCAATGATCAATCGATCTGAGGCGGTCATAGGGTTCGTTTGACAGAGTTCCGTACCCGAAAGACACGAAGACAAAGGGCAGCTCCGCGTCGCGGGCTGCCCTTTCGTCTGTCCAGGCATCCCCAACCATAATGGCGCGCGATGGATCGCCGCCACCGAGTCGCACGGTTTCGATGATATGGCGCCCATCAGGCTTTTTGATCTCGAGATGATCTCCGCCGACGGTTGATGCAAAAAATCGATCCATTTCAAGCTCTTTGAGAACTTGTTCGGCCAAGTTTTGTGCTTTGTTTGTACAGACCGTCAGCTTGGCACCCGCCGATTGCAACCTCGTGAGCGTCTCCCGGCAATCGTCAAACGGTTGGCTGAACCGGGTGATGTTTTGCAAATAATGATCGAGAAAGCTCGGCCACAACACGTCATCGATTTCGGTTTCGTCAATCACCGCGTCATTTTGCGCTAATCCCTTGCGAATAAGCGCTTTTGCGCCGTCCCCGATCATCAAGCGAATAGAGTCTAGTGACACCGGCGCGAGGTTTTTTTGCGCTAACGTGTGATTCAATGCGGCATGCAAATCTGGCGCGGTTTCGACCAAAGTTCCGTCAAGATCGAAGACGATCGTCCATCCGCTAAAATCGTGCACCATCTGCTCGTCCTGTTCTGGTCGCGAACGCTTGTTGTGCGGGCTTGTTACAATAGGGCTCGCATCGACTCAGATCTTGCTCTAGGGCAGACGCAGAAAATTCGCGAGGGAATTTTGCCATGACGAAACGGGCGGCTGTGATCCTAGCGGCGGGGCAGGGGACGCGTATGCGCTCTTCGCTGCCAAAGGTTTTGCATGAGGTTGGCGGTCGTCCCATGGTCGATTGGTCGGTGGCGCTGGCCAAGGCGGTCGGGTGTGAACGCATTATCGTTGTCTGCTCGCCCGCCGGTGTTTCGGTTCAAGAGCATATCGCGGCGAGCCTCGGCGCTGACGCGATTGCGATCCAGGATCCGCCGCTCGGCACCGGGCACGCTGTGCTGTCGGCAAAAGACGCGTTGCAAGATTTCGCGGGCGAACTTGTGGTGCTCTATGCCGATACGCCGCTAATTCCCGCTTCTGCCATCGAAGCCCTGTTTGCAGAATTGGAGTCGGGCGCATCGGTCGGCGTTCTCGGATTCGAAGCCAAAACACCTGGCGCGTATGGGCGTCTAATCATGGGGCAAGGTGGCGATCTAGACGCCATCGTCGAAGCCAAAGAGGCGACCCAAGACCAATTGGCGGTATCGTTTTGCAATTCCGGTGTGATGGCTGCGAAAGCGCAAACCATGTTCGATCTGCTTGGCAAAGTGACGAACGAGAATGCCAAAGGCGAGTATTACCTCACCGATATTGTTGAGCTTTCTCGGGCCGCGGGCGGCACTTGCCGCGCCGTCGCTTGTGACGAGGACGACGTGCTCGGCGTCAATTCACGGGTCGAACTCGCACAGGCTGAAGCCGCGTTCCAAACAAAGAAGCGCGCAGACTTGCTGGTGGCAGGTGTGACGATGACCGCGCCAGAAACCGTCTTCTTCAGCCATGACACGCACATCGAAAACGATGTCACGATCGAGCCGCATGTTGTTTTTGGGCCGGGAGTTACCGTTCAGTCTGGCGCAAAGGTCCGGGCGTATTCCCATCTTGAGGGCGCCGATGTCGCTGGCGGGTGTGAGATTGGGCCATATGTTCGTCTTCGCCCCGGCGCTGTGCTGGAAGAAGGCGCCAAAATCGGAAATTTCGTTGAGGTGAAGAACACGCGCCTGGGCAAAGGGGCCAAGGCCAATCATCTCGCTTATCTCGGCGATGGAGATGTCGGAGCGGGGGCTAATATCGGCGCGGGAACGATTTTCTGTAATTATGACGGCTTCCTAAAATACAAAACCAAAGTCGGAGATGGCGCCTTTGTCGGGTCGAACTCCTCCCTGGTGGCGCCAGTTACGATTGGCGAGGGCGCGTATGTCGGTTCAGGGTCGGTGATCACCAAAGATGTTGAGCCGAATGGACTAGCAGTGGCGCGCGGCCGACAGATGCAAAAAACGGGATGGGCCACGTCTTTCCGGGATAAAATGGCTGCGATAAAAGCCGCCAAGAAAAAGGGCTGAGGGAGATTCGACATGGCAAATGAGCTGGAAAAGGAAAACGCGGCGCACGCAGCCATGGATTTTGTCGAAGACGGCATGACGCTGGGCCTCGGCACCGGATCGACCGCAAAGTATTTTGTTGAAAGCCTGGCTGAAGAGATCGCCGATGGCTTGGTTGTGCGCGGCGTTCCGACCAGCGAGCAAACACGCCGCCTGGCTGAATCACTCGGAGTGCCACTGGTCGATGTTGAGCAAGTCGATCGCATTCATATGACGGTCGATGGCGCTGATGAAGTCGATGATCATGCGCAACTGATTAAAGGCGGCGGTGCTGCGCTGCTGCGTGAGAAAATCATCGCCAATGCGAGCGATTTGATGATCGTGATCGCTGACAGTTCCAAGAAAGTAGAGATGCTCGGTCAGTTCCCGTTGCCGGTAGAAGTGACCCCTTTTGGTTACACGATCACGGCTAAAAAGGCCTATGACGCGCTGAAAAAAGCCGGGGTCTTGAAACCCATGATCAAAGTTCGAACCGGGCCCGGAAACAAACCGATCGTCACCGATGGCGGAAATTTCATCCTCGATTGCTCGTGCGGGGCCATTCCAGATGCGCCTTTGGCCGCGGCCCTGTTGGCGAATATCCCGGGCGTGGTTGAACACGGATTGTTTATTAATCTGGCGCGGACCGTGATCATCGGTGCCGATGACGGTGCCACTATTTTTGAATACTAGCGTCATTTGAAATTGACCCCCGGGGCGCCCACATAGGGCGCTCATAAAATCTCCCTTCGATAACCAATAAGGACCAAGCCATGGCCGACCATTCATATGATTATGATCTCTTTGTGATTGGCGGTGGCTCGGGCGGTGTCCGGGCGGCTCGGATTGCGGCCGGTCATGGCGCCAAAGTCGCTCTGGCCGAAGAGTATCGCATGGGCGGAACATGCGTGATCCGCGGCTGTGTGCCGAAAAAGTTCATGGTCTATGCCAGCGATTATGGTCGAAAACTGGAAGAAGCGCAGAAGTTTGGTTGGGATGTCACCGTTGGCGATTTCGACTTCCCGAATTTTATGGCGAACCTGCATGCAGAGGTCGATCGCTTGTCCGGCCTTTATATGAGTGGTCAGGTCAATGCTGGCGTCGATGTGTTTGAAGAGCGGGCTGAGTTTGTCGACGCGCACACGCTGAAACTTCAAAAAAGCGGCAAGACGATCACCGCCGACAAGATCCTCATCGCGGTTGGCGGTTCGCCCTGGCGCCCATCATCGGATGAGCTGCCTGGCGTCGAGCATACGATCACCTCGGATGGCGTGTTCCAGCTCACTGAATTGCCCAAACATATGGTCATCGCAGGCGGTGGATACATTGCCTGCGAATTCGCGCACGTTTTTGCAGGTCTCGGGGTTGAGACTTGCCTTGTCTATCGCAGTGACACTGTGCTGCGCGGCTTCGATATGGATATCCGGACGGAGGTGCATGAAGGCCTGAAAGAGGCGGGTGTGCGTGTGATTACCAATACCGTGTTTGAGTCGATCGAGAAGACAGACAATGCGGAGACCCCTCTGCATCTGAAGCTCAGTAATGGCATGACGCTGGACGCAGATGTGGTGATGATGGCGGTTGGTCGTCGGCCGCATATTGACGGGCTTGGGTTGGATAAGGCCGGCGTGCAGGTTGGCGACCGCCATGAGATCGTCGTCGATGATTATTCCAAGACCAATGTCGATAATATTTGGGCAGTCGGTGACGTCACCCGGCGCGCCGAGCTTACACCGGTTGCGATCCGTGAAGGCCACGCCTTTGCCGATACAGAGTTTGGCGGCAATCCGCGTACCTTTGATCACGATAAAATCGCCACAGCCGTGTTTACCCAGCCCGAGGTCGGCACCGTTGGGCTGGCCGAGCACGAAGCGCGCAAGAAATTCGGCGCGGTTGATATCTACAAGACCAAGTTCCGGCCAATGAAGAATATGCTGAATGGCAGCACTGAAAGGGTCTTTATGAAAGTCATCGTGCGCCAGGAAGACCAAGTCGTGGTCGGCGCACATATTGTCTCTCCAGATGCCGGTGAAATGATCCAAATGCTCGGCATCGCGATCAAGATGGGCGCCACGAAACAGCAATTCGATGACACGTGCGCGGTCCACCCGACGATTGCCGAAGAGATCGTGACTTTAAAGACCAAGTCAGCCGACTAGAGCGCGACCGAGATTCGTCTCTGCTCTTGCGATAGGTTCCTTTCTGCCGCACCGTAAGTGAAAGAGGCGAAGGGAGCGCGCTATGACATCTATTCCAATCACCGGTTTGTATACCGGCTTAACCATCATCTTGGCGATTATTCTCGGCGCTGGCATCGGGCTGTATCGGGGCAAGACGAAAGTCTCGGTGGGCGATGGTGGTGACCCCGAAGTGCTGGTTCGGATGCGGCGTCACGGAAACCTGGTTGAGACCGCAGCTCTCACGCTTCTGGCAATGGCGGTCATCGAGATGAACGGAGCTTCAAGCGCGCTGCTGCACGGTCTCGGAATCTTTTACATCGTATTTCGCATATTGCATCCGATCGGGCTGAAAGCCGACAGCGTTACGCACCCATTGCGGGCGATCGGGGCAATGGGCTCGACGCTTGTCATGTTGATCGCGGGCGGTGTCGCCATTTGGCAATTTGTAAGCGGTGCCTAGATCGAAAAGCTGGTGCCGCAGCCGCAGCCAGCGGTGGCGTTTGGATTGTTGATCTTAAACGCCGCGCCGATCAGTTCGGTTGAGAAGTCAATTTCAGAACCCGCCATAAACTCGATGCTCATCTCGTCGACCAACACGCTGACGCCATCGCGGGTGACGATCAGGTCGTCATCATTCGCGGTATCGTCCAAATCGAATTTATATGAGAATCCAGAGCAGCCGCCGCCTTCGACGGAAACCCTTAAGTAGGACTTATCCGGTTGTTTCTCCAGAATCGCTTTAATGCGCTTCGCAGCCGATTCAGACAGGGTAATATTGCTCATGAGCAAGAACATAGTGACGCCGGACATTCCTGAAAAGAGGGCGGTGTATGCAACCCGCTGGGAAGACACGCGTGGACGGTTCATCAAAGAACCGCAATCGGCGACGCGTACGCCGTTTCAGCGCGATCGCGACCGAATTATCCATGCCTCCGCATTTCGGCGTTTGAAGCAAAAAACCCAAGTGTTTGTGGCCCATGAGGGCGATCATTATCGCACCCGGCTGACCCATTCGCTGGAAGTTGCGCAAATTGCGCGCTCGGTGGCGCGGACGCTTGGTCTGGATGAAGACCTCGCCGAAGCCATGGCGCTGGCGCATGATTTAGGGCATCCGCCCTTTGGCCATGCAGGCGAGGATCAACTTGATGAGTGTATGACGAAGTTTGATGGCTTCGATCATAATGCCCAAACTCTCAGGGTGGTGACACATCTCGAGGACCGGTATCCCAGCTTCCAGGGGCTGAATCTAACCTGGGAGATGCTGGAAGGCCTGGTGAAGCATAATGGGCCGCTGATCACCACAGACAACACGGTGGCCGATCTTCCTGCTGCATTTAGAGAATTTCCATGGCTAGAAGAGCTTGAGCTGGACCAGTTCGCGGGTCCCGAAGCGCAAGTTGCTGCGCTGGCCGACGATATTGCCTACAATAATCACGACATTGATGATGGCATCGCAGCCGGGCTCTTCACCATTGCCGACCTCGAGACGCTGCCGCTCGTCGGTGACATATTCCGGTCCGTCAAAGCTGACTTTCCAGCCTTAGAGGATCGAAAAATCGTGTTTGAGGCGGTGCGCCGATTGATCGGGCATTGGATCAATGACCTGACGGCCGAAACGCGCCGCCGCGTTGAAAAACACAAGCCGCAAAGCGCCGCGGATGTTCGCGCATTGCCAGAGCCACTGGTCGCCTTTTCAGACGAGCTCGATCGCGATCAACGCGCGCTGCGGGCCTTCCTGTATGAGCGCATGTACAAGCATTACAAAGTCAATCGCATGCGTAGCCAAGCCAAACGGATTTTGAGCGAACTTTTTGCACTGTTCATGGCGGAACCTGAAACGCTGCCAGACCTGTGGCGCCGGGATGCAGAGCAGGCCACTCCGGTGCGCCGGGCGCGACTGGTTTGCGACTATTTGGCGGGCATGACCGATAATTATGCCATCGAGCTACATCGCCGCTTATTTAGCATGGAGAGCATGCTTTAAACGCGTTTACCAAAATGCTCCGAAAGCACCTCAATTAAGCCCCAAGATTCAGGCATCGTTAACAAAACAACCTTAGCTGTTAACGAAACTGACGATGGCGGGGATTAGGATGAGCCGTGCAAAAAACGAACCCGATTATGATTTCGGGCCTTATGAAGATGAAT
Source organism: Hyphomonas sp. ske169 (assembly GCF_056850855.1). NCBI lineage: Bacteria > Pseudomonadati > Pseudomonadota > Alphaproteobacteria > Hyphomonadales > Hyphomonadaceae > Hyphomonas > Hyphomonas sp. ske169. The sequence continues at coordinate 3,234,941 of NZ_CP096146.1, forward strand.
ATCGCGGATTTGAAATTCGCGATGACGAGACTGGACGCGGGCCACTCATCCTGGTGCTGGCACTGGGCGTATTGCTGATCTTTGCTGGCGTTGTTTGGAACACCTATCGCCAAGGCGTCCGCACGACAGAAGGTGGATTGCCGGTGATCGTGTCAGATTCTGATAATTTCAAACGCTCCCCCGATGAGCGGGGCGGGGTTGAAGTCGCTGGCCAAGACAAGGCCTATTACGGGTCGATGGATGGATTAGGCGATCCAGCCTTGCAAAAGACCTCTGCTCGCAATCCGCTCGATATCCGTCGCCGCAATGCTGAGACCCTCGCAGGAGGCCCAGCCGAGCTGCCGCCAATTGAGGGCGCTGATGAGGCTCCAAAAATCGTCTATGCGGAAGCGGTTGAAGCGGACTCAATCGAGACCGAGCCTGAAACCCCAATCCAAATCGCGGTGGCTAAACCGGTTCGCGAGACCGTGATCGACGCCACAATCCAGGAATCAAGCCCGAGCGAGCTGTCTGTTTCGAGATTTGTTGCCGCCGGAACCTATCAGGTTCAGCTCTCGGCGCTGCGTTCAGAAGACGCAGCCCAAAGCGCCTGGAAAAGCCTGCAAAACACGGCTCCGGACCTGTATGCTGGCGCTGAATTGGATATCCAGCGCGCGGATCTTGGCGCGAAAGGCGTGTTTTATCGGCTGCGCATCGGGTCTTTTGCTGATCGTGCCACTGCCAAAGGCTTTTGCGCAGATGTTAAAGCCACTGGAAAAGACTGTATGGTCGTCGCAAAGGCTATTGGATGAGTTTAAGCGCCTGCATCACCAGCATTTCAGGCCCGTCTCTCTTGCAAGAGGAGCGGGCCTTTTTGCGTGAGGCTCAGCCATGGGGCGTGATTTTAATGGGCCGCTCGTGCGTCAGTCGCGCGCAAGTCAGGGCGCTGACCGCTGACATTAAAGACGCTTTGGGCCGTGATGCGCTTATATTTATTGATCAAGAGGGCGGGAGAGTCGCCCGTTTAAAAGCGCCTGAATGGCCGAAATTCCCGGCCGCGGGGACTTATGGTGCGCTGTATGAAAATGCGCCTGGGGATGCGCTGGAAGCCTGCACGCTTGGGCACCAGCTGATGGGGTATGAGCTTTATGAGCTTGGGATACGCGCCGATTGTGCGCCGTGTGCAGATCTGCGCCAACCCCATACCCACGATGCCATCGGGGATCGCGCGTTCGGATATTCAGTCGAGGCTGTCACAGCGCTGACAGAGGCTGCGGTCGCGGGATTAAAGTCAGCCGGCGTTGCTGGAGTGATCAAACATATGCCAGGGCAGGGGCGGTCGACGCTCGATACCCATTACGATTTGCCATCGGTTGATGCGGATGAAGCGCACTTGCTTCAGGATATGGCTATATTTCAGGCATTGGCGGACCAGGTGCCGATGGGGATGACCTGTCATGTGATTTTTGAAGCGTTTGATCCTGAAAACCCAACCACGATCTCGCCAACCGTTATTTCTGAGACCATTCGAAAGCGAATCGGATTTCAAGGACTGTTAATGACGGATGATTTGGGGATGGATGCACTGGGCGGAACCCTCGCAGATCGCGGCGCGAAAGCGCTGGCGGCGGGATGCGATGTCCTTCTGCATTGTTCTGGGTTTTTGAAAGACCCGGCGGCGATCCTCAATGAAATGGAAGAGATTGCGTCTACAGCCGGAACGCTCGACGGCGAAGCGTTGGCGCGCGCGGAAGCCGCTGATGGATTTGTCTCAACACCGCAGCCTTTTGATACCGAACAGGCCTGGGCGCGGTTTGGCGATCTAATGTCGCAAATGGAAGCGAGGGCATAGGATATGGAGCTCGTTTCCAACGATCTGGTCACGCTAGATGAAGATGTCGAAGCGGAAGAAGTGTTTTCCATCGATGTGTCTGGCTATGAAGGGCCATTGCATCTGTTGCTGGACCTGGCGCGCAAGCAAAAAGTCGATTTGCTACATGTCTCGATCCTAGAGCTTGCGACCCAATATCTCGGCTTCATCCAAGCGGCGCAAGATAAACGGATCGACTTGGCGGCGGATTATCTGTTGATGGCGGCATGGCTCGCCTTCTTGAAGTCGCGCTTGCTTCTGCCGAAGCCCAAGAAAGACAGCGAAGGCGAAGCCTCCGCTGAGGATGATGCGATTAAACTCGCCTTCCGCTTGAAACGCCTCGATGCGATGCGTGAGGCGGGCGAAGCGCTGATGGATAGCAATGTCCTTGGGCGGGATGTGTTCTTGCGCGGGATGCCAGAACAGCCGACCGTGGTCAAAACCACTGAGTACAATACGACGCTCTATCATTTGATGCAGTCATTCGGTTCGATCCGCCAGCGCAAAGCAAAAGAAGCGCCGCACACAATCGAAAATCAGTTCGTGCTTCCACTCGAAAGCGCGCGGGACAATTTGCGCAATCTCAGTCCAAAACTCAAAGAATGGGCGAGCTTAGACGACATTCGTCGGCAAATGGTCGATGTGGATGAAGACTTGCCACCGCGCTCTGTGACCGCAAGTGTCTTTGCTGCGACCCTTGAACTGACGCGGGATGGCGACGTCGATGTCCGCCAGGATGAACATTTTGCGCCGCTTTATTTGCGCGCCAAACCACAACAACAAGAGGGGATTGCTCCATGACCAAGGTCGAAAGCTCAATTCCGATTGAAGATGCGCCCGAAGATATTCGCCGCGCGGTGCAGCAGCTCTCGTTTGCTTATAAGCGCTCTGCCGAAACGCTGTATGAGGCAGAAGACGACGCGATGGCCGAAGCTGTCCGCCGGGCGGAAGCGATCTTGTTCGCAGCGGGACAGCCGCTCGAAGCCTCCGCCATTGCTGAAGTCATGCCTCAAGGCGTCGATGTTCCTGCGGTTCTGATGACGCTGAAGGCGACCTATGCTGAGCGCGGGGTGAACCTGGTCGAAGTGGGCGGCAAATGGCGGTTTCAGACCGCCGATGATCTGGGATACCTGTTTGTCGAAGAGCGCCATGAGCAGAAATCTCTGTCGCAAGCGGCCCTCGAGACGCTGGCCATCATTGCCTATGGCCAGCCCGTCACCCGCGCCGAAATTGAAGCGGTGCGCGGTGTGGCCGTCTCGAAAGGCACGATTGATGTCTTGATGGAGGCCGGATGGGTCAAAATTAAAGGCCGGCGCAAAACACCGGGCCGTCCCGTGACGCTGGGCACCACGGACAAATTCCTGGAGCATTTCGGCCTGGAAAGCCTCGACGTTTTGCCGGGACGGGCCGAGCTTGAAGCCGAAGGCTTGCTGTCAGATGTCATCCCGGATGGCTTCTATTCTGATGGATCGAGCATGCATAATGAAGCAGAAGAGCTTGTTTCTGAGGCAGATCCTGAAGAAAACTCTGACTTTGTCACAGATTTTATGGGACCTGAAGAAGAGGTTCATTAGGCATTTCTGCTTATGAAACCTCGGTCACGCCATTGTAACTCGCCGTGTGGCGCGTTATCTCGATACGAGTATTAGGAGATAAATTATGGCTCCAAGTTGGATGCAGCTATTGCTCGTGGCAGTTGTCGCGCTTTTGATCTTTGGTGGACGTGGGCGGATCTCTTCGATCATGGGTGATATGGCCAAGGGAATTACCAGCTTCCGCAAGGGTTTGCGCGAGGAAGATGGCGACTCAAAGGCTGTCGAAGGTGATGATATGGTGAACATCACGCCTGAGAAGGAAAAAGCGAAGTCGGCCGACTAGATCGTTCGATTAGCGCGGAAGGCGCCTGACTATGCTGCCGCAATTCGGATTTAGCGAACTTCTGTTTCTGGTGGTGATTGCGCTTGTGATCCTCGGGCCGAAAGACCTGTCTCTAACGATGCGCAAACTCGGGCAATTCGTGGCCAAAGGGCGCTCGATGGCAAATGAGTTCCGCGCTGCGTTTGATGATATCGCCCGTCAGGCTGAGCTTGATGATTTGCGCAAAGAAATCGAAGATCTCAAACGCGACAATGCCGTGACCCAAGCGGTTGATGAGCTGAAAGAAGTCGAAAAAGATATCAATCAGACGGTCCTCCGCGAAGAAGCGAAACTCAAAGAAGACATGGCCAAGCCCCTTGCGGCTGAGCCTGAAACGCCGCCGGCAACTGAGCCAGAAGATAAGGCCGTTTCATGAGCCAGGACTTACCGGTAGATCAGCGACCAGATCTCGTCGATCAGGAGATTGAGGCATCGCGGGCGCCGCTGCTCGATCATCTGAACGAGTTACGGTCGCGCCTCATGAAGGCCCTTCTGGCCTTTTTGATCTGCTCGATTGGCTGTTTCTTTATCGCTAATCCACTGTTCAATATTCTCGTCGAGCCGTTTGTGGAGGCGTTCAAAGCGCACGGAGTCACTCAAGACCCGCGTTTGATTTATACCGGACCGCTCGAGTTCTTCTTCGTCAAACTGAAGATCGCCTTGTTTGCAGGTCTGTTCGTGTCGTTTCCGGTGATGGCCTGGCAAATCTATGCGTTCGTTGCGCCTGGGCTGTATAAAGAAGAGAAGGGCGCGTTTCTGCCTTTCTTGATTGCCGCACCCGTGCTGTTCACGATTGGGGTCCTGTTCGTCTTCTATGTGATGATGCCGTTGGTGATGGCTTTTGCGCTGAGCCAACAACAAGCCGGCGGGCTCGATGTGGTGCAAATCGAAGCGCAGATCAAAGTCTCGGAATATCTATCTCTGGCGCTGGCTCTGATGACGGCGTTTGGATTGTCGTTCCAATTGCCGGTTGTGCTCGCTTTGCTTGGCCGCGCCGGAATTGTTGGCGCCGATACGCTCAGAAGCGGACGCAAATACGCGATCGTTGGCATCCTCGCGGTAGCGGCTTTCGCAACTCCGCCAGACTTCATCTCCCAAATCATGCTCACCGTGCCGGTTTACGGACTGTATGAGATCAGCATTTGGATTGTGTCTGTGATGGAACGCAAAGCTGCGGAAGCAGAAGGGGAAGAGGCTTAAACCGGCCTATTCAGCGCAAATTGGTAGAGCAAACCCGGCTGGCATCCTGGTATCCTCTGTCGCGCAAGCGCCTTCGAAGCTTGCGGTTTCAACCCCAAGTGCCGTTTCGAGATTGGCTCCGGCCAAGCGCGCATCGCGGAAGCTCGTCTCAGCGAGATTGGCGGCGGTGAAATCAGCATCGACCAGGATGGAATTATCGAACACGGCGCCCGTAAGGTCGGCTGCTGTGAGCACCGCTTCTGAAAGGGTGGCGGCTGAAAAATCACTCTCGTGGCCTGTCGCGGATTGCAGCTGAGCGCCGGTCAAAGTTGCGCCGATAAACTTACCATCACTCAGATTGGCGCTGTTCAAAACCACGCCGGACATGTTCGAATTGTTGAAGCTGGCGCCCTGCATGCGCGCGCCAATCAGAACCGCCTCTTCGAACGAGGCCTCGGTGAAATCGCCCAACCGTAAATCGGCGCCAGCAGCTTGAACGCCGCCAAAGTTTGCGCCATGCGCATGCGCGCGGCGAAGGTTTGCAGCGGTGAGGTCTGCGCCGGGATAGCTGGCATTCGACACATTCCATCCGGACATATTCCGGCCGACGAGAGAACAGTCTTGGCAGGACCCGCTATAAGATGGCGCCCAGGAAATCCGGCTTGGCGCTTCTTGAGCGTTCAATGGCGCCGCGCCGATTAGCATGGCGCCAGCGAGAACTATGGAACGAAGATCAACCCTTGTCGTCATGATGCATGTCATACGCGAACCATGGCCGGTCTAGAACTGAAAAACTGGTAATCCCGGTGTCGACCTGTTTGCTGTTGCAATCATGTCTCACCCTTGCGGGTTAAGCGCAGTTTGGAATCGTCTTGCCTTTTGGCAAACGAGTCGATGCATCGCCGCACGCTTGGTTCAACTGTGCTTGGGTTAAACCTTTGGCGATCGCCAAGTCAGCGCCGGAGAAGTTTGCGCCGGTCAGGGTTGCACCGGAAAAGTTAGACGACCCGAAATAGGTGCCAACAGCAATCGCGCGTTTGAAATTCGCGTTTGAGAAATTGGTTCGATTGAACCGCGCGCCAAACAGATTGGACACAGAAAGGTCAGCGCCGGTGAGGTTCACATCGTCATAAGTAGATAGAGCGAAATTAGACTGCCGCAGGCGGGTCGCCTGGAGGTTCATCTTCTTGCCTTCGGCATAGGATAGATCCGCTTGAAATAGGTTGCATTTCTCGCAGGATTGCCCGGCTTGAACCTTAGCGATTTGAGTTGCGTCCTGCGCGACAGCGCCAGGCACAAATAAGGCTCCGATGAGAGTCGAAACGGCGATATGTTTCAGCATGGGACGCCCATTCTGGTTCTAGGTTTACACTTGGATAACCATAGGCAAGCGGCGGGCCAGATTGCGTAAAAGGCTACTCTGTCGCTTCGGCTTGCCCCACATATCCGCAAGTATCGCAGGCTTTTTCGCCGTCTGCTTCGTCGAGATAGAGCGTGAAACTCCCGCAATTGGTGCACGCATCAGGGAGATAGGTTGGGGCGGCCTCTTCGGCGCCGTCTTGGACCGCTTCCTCATCCTCTCGCTCCGCCTCGCGCTCTTCGCGCTTGGTATTGAAGATTACGATATTGTCTGGGATCTGGCCGCGCGCAAAGCCGCGCGAGATCAGGTGAGCGGCTTCATCGGGCAAAGGTTGCGCGTGCGACTTCTCAATCCCATCTTCGAGGCCGCGTCCAAGGCCGTCATGGGTTGCATCCCCAAGTTCGGCAAGATCTTCGCGGGCGAGATATGAGACCGCGAGCTCGCGGAAAATATAGTCGAGAATAGACGTTGCTCTGGCGATTTGGTCATTCCCGGTGACTTCTCCGGCTGGTTCGAACCGGGTGAACACGAACGCGTCGACATATTCTTCCAGCGGCACACCGTATTGAAGGCCAAGCGAGACGGCGATGGCGAAATTGTTCATCAAGGACCGGAACGCAGCGCCTTCTTTATGCATGTCGATGAAAATCTCACCAAGAGAGCCATCATCGAATTCTCCGGTATGGAGATAGACTTTGTGCCCGCCAACCGTGGCTTTCTGAATGTAGCCTTTGCGGCGATCCGGCAGGCGCGTGCGCGAGACGCCGCTTGGCGCTTCGATAATAGTCTGCGGCGCAGCATCTTCCGCCATTAAGTCTTCCGCCAGCGCGGTGATATGTTCCATCCGGTCCGCTGTCAGGCGATCAAGCTGCGTATCAAGCGCCGGTAGCCAGATGGATAGGTTGCTTTGCAGTAGGGGCTCGAGATCGCACTCGCTCAAATTTGAGCCCGATACGATAATGCTAACATCACCAGTCTTTTGCAGGGCGTCGGCCATAGTGAAATGGTCGTCAGATGATAGGGTCTGGGTCAAACCCGCGGCTTCCATCGCCGCTTGCGCGAGCTTTTCTGGCCGACCATCCAAGGCTTCTTCTGCTTCTGCGATCTCGCGCTTCGAAAAGCCGATCGATTTGAGAAGCGACCGGCCGTCCGCATCGAAGGATTCTGGCGCCAGGCGGAGATCTTTCGAAATAATGTCATCCCCAAGCACCCAGCGTGAGAACGCTGCGTTCAGAGGCAAACCCTCACCCAGAGCGCTTTTGACTTTGTCGATGGCTTGGGTGGAGAAGCCGCGTGTCCGCAATGTGTCGCCGCTAAAGTGGGGCATCAGCTCCAGATCCGCTGCGGAATCGATCGCGGTCAAAAGGTTTGGCAGGGCTTCTGGTGCGCGCCGTGCCAGGCCGATCCGCGCCATCAGAGACAATGCCGGATGATCGCCTTCTTCGAGTTCGATGAAAGAGGTCATGGGTTGCAGCCCCAGCGTTGCGGGCTGGAAGTTCGCCAGGGCTTTCGCTGAGAGGGGGACGATGGCGATCTCGACATCACGCTTGGATTTGCGGGCGGTACGGGCCGAAAGACCTAGCAGCTCAGCATATTTCTTGGTGTAGGACGTGCCCTTCGCCACCGATTGCAGCAGCTTTAGCAATGAGGTGAGAATGGGTGCACCGTCACCCTTATAAGACTGCCCAAGGCCCAGAAGCGCCGCCGACAGACCGCAAGGCACCAGGACAAGCGTCCGGCCATTTTCTTCCATGGCCGCGGTAATCAAATCCTCAAGCACATCGGTTTCAACGCCGTCTGGGGTGACAAAGCGTGAAACATCGAGCGCCATTGCCGGTGTCTGCGGGGCATGCGGCGTAGATTTCTGCATGAATGTGCCCACGCCTGTACGTCGTATGTCGTTTAACTCGTTCAAGCCCAGATCTGACTCAATCAAACAAGCGGGCGGGGCACCTGTTTCAATGGCATCATTGCTGAACTCATTTGCGAGCGTTTCAAATCCGCGATCTTGGTGCAAAGCATCTTCAATCAGCGCGAGCGGCACGCCGCGGGCGACGGCTTCAGCCAGTTCAGCATTTTTCGGCGTTTCCCCGAGCCCTTCAAGCAGCTCGGCCATTGCCAACTTACTGGTGCGGTTGAGTCGCTGCCGGGACGCCACTTTCATAGCGCTGGTTTTGTCTAACAGATTTGTGAGCGGAACCGCGCACAATTCTCCGAACGGCAAAACGGCGCTGATCAGCCCTTCATCCATTGCGGTTGCCAGTAATTGTGCGTTGCGATCGTCTGCAGACATGAACTGCGCCCTCCAGCCAGAGCGGGCTTGACCTAGCCCGCGACATGATGTGTTGCCTGTCCTAACTAGATTCGGCGAGACACACGCGCCATATTGCGGACAAATATCACTGTCAGGACGTTCAATATGTTCAAACTGTTTACTTGGTGGAATGGCGTAAGCCCCGGCGGCTGGTTTGATATCAAACGCCGCAGCGATCTGATCGGGGCCGATGAGTACGGGAATCGCTATTTCGAGGACCGCAAAGCATCGGTTGAAGGCCGCAAACGTCGGTACGTGATTTATGATGGATTGGCCGAGCCTTCCAAAGTGCCGCCTGAATGGCATGGCTGGCTCCACTACACATTCAACGAGCCACCGACTGACGCGCCACTGAAGCGCCAAGACTGGGAAACAGACCATACGCCAAACATGACCGGCACCGTTTTCGCCTACCGCCCGAAGGGCAGCTTGCGCGAAGGCGGAGAGCGGCGTGAGGCGGATGCAGATTATGAGGCTTGGGATCCCAATGCGTGAATCGGTTTTTGAAACTCTGGTTGGGCTTGCTGTTTTAGTCGTCGCAGGCGTGTTCTTATGGTTCGGCCTGGCGCGTGGCGGCGATGCCAGCACCAATGGCGAAACAGTCGAGCTCGGCGCGCGGTTTAGCAGCGCGGCTACGATTGATCGCGGCACAGATGTACGCATGGCCGGTGTCAAAATCGGTACGGTTCGTGACGTCGCGCTTGATCGCGACCGAGCGGAAGCGCTGGTCGTGATGGCGGTCGACTCGACCATTCTGCCTCTTGGCGATGGTACCAGTGCGCGGGTTCAATCGGAAGGCCTGCTGGGCGGAGCTTATATCAATCTCGAGCCCGCCGAAGGATTTGGCGAGATCCCGCCTTGTGGAGCCGGTGAAGAATTGTTCGGCGACAGCGGCTGCGGTGAAATTCTATACGCCCAAGGCTCAGTTGATCTGATGACGTTGTTTGCATCCTTCGCATCAGGCAATGGCGGCGGTGGAGACAGCGAGTGATCCGCGCGGCAACGCTGGGGCTTGTAGGAATAGTCGCGGGAGCGTTCGCGCTTGCGCAGACCGCTGAGGATACAGAGCCGACGGTTTCTGATCTCGAGCGAGAACTCTTTGGGACTGAACTCGACGATCCGGACGCGGAAAGCGATGAAGAAGAGCTGATCGCGACCCGTCCCCGCAATTACCAGCCCCACGAAACCGTCATGCTCCGCGCTTTGGACAAGATTACCGGACGCTCGACCGATTTCGAAATGCTGGTGGGCGAACCGAAAGTCTACGGATCGCTGCGGATCGACCTTGAGGCGTGTTATCAAACCCCGCCCGAGGAGCCGCCAGAAAGCGCTGCTTTCCTCAAAATCACATCTGCGACCTCGAAACAGGTCCAGACTATGGCGGAGCCGCGCGACCTCACCGAAGAGGAAACAACCGTCTCAGAGGCCGAGGATGCGGATGTCCGTTTCTCTGGCTGGATGTTTGCGTCATCGCCAGGCCTGAGCGCGCTTGAGCACCCGGTCTATGATATTTGGGTAATCGCCTGCAGCGAAGTCGATCCGGCCGTACTCGAGCCTCTGGAGCCGGCTGAGTAGAAGTCTGCATTGATCCGCAGCGCGCGCCAAAGCCGGGTGCGGAACTCGTCGCGTGTGATTTCCTCAAGACCAAATTGATCTAGGTGCGGGTTATGGAATTGCGCATCGAGTAATTGGAACCCGCCAATCTTCAACCGCGCAACCAGATGAACCAGCGCGATTTTTGAAGAATCGGTGGCGCGGGAAAACATGCTTTCCCCGAAAAACGCGCCGCCTAGGGCGACCCCATAAAGTCCGCCGACAAGCTCACCCTCATCATTCCAGCATTCGACACTATGCGCAAAACCTTTGCGGTGCAGCGCGCCATAGAGATTGAGGATGGGGTCATTTATCCAAGTGGCTGGCCGGGTTGGGTGCGGCTCGGCACAGGCTTCGATCACACGATTAAAGGCGGTATCGACCGTAACGCGAAATGGGTCCTTCCGGACGGTTCTTTGCAACCGTTTCGGAATGTGAAACCGGTCCAGTGGCAACACCCCGCGCAAGTCAGGGTCCATCAAAAAGAGCCGCATATCCTCACGCGAATCCGCCATCGGAAACACCCCGCGGCGATAGCAATTGAGAAGATCCGTAGTGTCGAACCGATCAGACATTCACGCAGTTTACTTCAGGCCGACATCAAAACAACCGTGTAGGACGGACATGATTTAGGACGAATATAGGTTTCCGCGATGTTTGCGCTGACTTCACCGGCGCGCATGGTTTCCGCCAGAGCAATGAATCGGATGCATCAGATCTCAAAGATCAGAGATGACCCCAATTGCAACGAGCAAAAGGACACTCAACGCCATCATCGCACCGGCTAGAAGCCCGCTGCGAACCCAAGAAAGCTCTCCCTTATTGTGGAAGAACCAGAAGAACATCCAGAAGATGATCCCGATGGCAGGGGTCGATATGAGCAAGGCCAAAGTCGCCGTCCACTCAGAGCTTCGCGTCGATGCGCGAACGATATCGATCACGGCGCTCGATATGATGATCCAAGAAACAAATGTACCCATTACATAGAATACGGCTCTTAAGCTGAACCGCAGATTCCAATCTCGATGGGCCCACGATCTCAAAACCAAACCCAGCGACCCGGCTAGCACCGCGAACCCATATATCGGCATTACGATCCCAATGGCTCTCCAAACGTCTCCGTCCGAAACCGCCGATTGAATCGATAGAGCGAGATTTGGTCCTAGAAAAGAGCCATCATTACTTGCCAGCTCTGGGGTGGTTAGAAGAGCGCCCGCCGTCATGGATATGAGCAACGATAGGGGAAAGAATGCGCCGGGTGCCAACAGCATGCCCGTCCGCCCCTCCGGGGAGTCTTGTTTCAATAACTCAGTCAATCGCCAGGGCGTCACAATGCAAGCTAAAAATGTCGGGATCACCGCGATCAGCGAAATCGCGACATTGGTTGTCACTCGATCTAAAGCGCCGATGGCATGAGGTCGCTCAAGATCTAAACTCGGTTCATCCATTCGCCCGCCCTTGCAACATCGATTCCCGAGCCTGCCATGCGAGTTAGCGCGGCAGGGCCCGGGCGAGCCGAACCTATTTCAACCCGAGGAAACGCTCCAGCCAGTGGATATCATAATTTCCATCCACCACGTCCTGTTCTTCGACCAGTTTGCGATGCAGCGGCAAGGTCGTCTCGACGCCGCCAACCACCATCTCATCCAACGCGCGGCGCAAGCGCATGATGCACTCATTCCGCGTCCGGCCATGGACGATTAGTTTTGCGATCATGCTGTCATAATGCGGCGGGATCGAATATCCGGCATAGACCGCGCTATCGAGGCGGACGTCTGGGCCGCCCGGTGCATGGAAATCTGTGATCTTGCCCGGCGATGGCACGAACGTCTCATGGTGCTCGGCATTGATCCGACACTCGATCGCATGACCGACCAGCAGCACATCTTCCTGGGTGAAAGAGAGTTTCTTGCCATCCGCGACGCGGATTTGTTCGCGGATCAAATCGATGCCGGTGATCATCTCGGTGACTGGATGCTCGACCTGGATCCGGGTGTTCATTTCAATGAAATAGAAATTCCCGTCTTCATAGAGGAATTCCATCGTACCGGCGCCGCGATAGCCCATCTTTTTGACGGCTTTCGCAACGATCGTTCCGATCTCTTCGCGTTGCGCTTGATTGAGCGCGGGAGAAGGGGCCTCTTCAAAGACTTTCTGGTGGCGCCGCTGTAGCGAACAATCGCGCTCCCACAGGTGGCAAACATTGCCGTGAGTGTCGGCGATGAGTTGGATCTCGATATGGCGCGGTTTGCCGAGGTATTTCTCAAGATAGACGGCATCGTCACCAAAGGCGGCTTTGGCTTCGGTCTTCGCAGACTTGATAGCGGTTTCGAGGTCTTTTTCAGTTTCAGCAACGCGCATGCCGCGGCCGCCGCCGCCGGAGGCGGCTTTGACCAGAACCGGATAGCCGATCTTTTTCGCGACTTTCTTGCCTTCGCTGATTGTCGAGATACCGCCTTCTGATCCTGGGACGACGGGCACACCGGCATCAATCATAGTCTGCTTGGCGGTGATCTTATCGCCCATCGTGCGGATATGCTCTGCCGTCGGTCCGATAAAGATCAAATCGTGGGCTTCGACCATCTCGGCGAATTGGGCATTCTCAGACAGAAAACCATAGCCGGGGTGAACCGCATCGGCGCCCGTAATCTCGGCGGCGGCAATGATCTGTGATTTTTTTAGATAGCTGTTGGCACTTGGCGCTGGGCCAATGCACACGCTTTCATCGGCCAAACGAACCGCCATTGCATCGCGATCGGCTTCTGAGTGAACAGCCACTGTGGCCAGGCCCATTTCCTTACACGCCCGGTGGATGCGCAAAGCGATCTCGCCGCGATTGGCGATGAGGACTTTTTCAATCATCGTTTCGTGTCCTTATTCGACAACGATCAATGGTTCGCCGAACTCGACAGGTTGAGAATCGGCAACGAGGATTTCTTTGACCGTACCCGCGGTTTCAGCGGTGACCGGGTTGAAGGTTTTCATCGCTTCGATCAGCATCAAAGTGTCACCCTTCTTCACTTTATCGCCGACATTCACAAACACTTTCGCGCCGGGTTCAGGAGAAAGATAGACCGTGCCGACCATCGGACTTGTGGTCGCGTTGGATGGCGCGGCTGCTGCGGCCGGAGCAGCGGCAGCTGGTGCGGCAGCGGCAGGGGCAGCGACGGCAGGGGCTGCAGCCATAGGCGCTTGCACAATAGTCGGCGCGGCAGGGGCCATGCTGGTTGCTTTGCTGACGCGAATGCGGAGACCTTCATGCTCCACTTCAACCTCGCCAAGGTCGGCTTCACGCAGGATCGCTGCGAGTTCGCGGACCAGGCCAGCGTCGAGTTTTGTCTTGCTTGTGGACATCGGTGGGGGCTCCTCAGTCTTTTTTCTTATTGGAGAGCGGCGTCTAACGCCATCAAATAGCCGCGTACGCCGAAACCTGCAATGCAGGCGTCTGCGCAAGGGGCCACGTAATTGGTCGTCCGGAACGCTTCGCGCGCTGCCGGGTTCGAAATATGGACCTCGTAAATACGTGCTTCGCATGCCCGTAAGGCGTCATGCAGCGCGACAGATGTGTGGGTATAGGCGCCAGCGTTCAAAATCAGGATCTCAGCGGATTGAGACGCTTCTTGCACCCAATCGATAAGTTCGCCTTCTGAATTGGTTTGACGGAACGTGATCTCAGACTGCGGCGCGGCGGCTTGCATCTGCTGGTGGATTTCATCCAGCGTTGTCGATCCATAAATCTCTGGCTCGCGTGTCCCGAGCAGGTTGAGATTTGGCCCGTTGAGAACATATATCTGTTGCGTCATTGCCACACGCTCTTGCGGCGGATCGCTAAGCTTGGCAAGTCCCATTTAGGCAATCGGAGGCGAGCAAATGCAGATAATCCTCAACGGTGAGCGTCGAGACGTTGCCGACGGCATGAGCATCGAGGCTTTGGTCCTGACTTTGGCCGACGATCCGCGCGGCGTCGCGATCGAGCGAAACTTAGAAATTGTCCCAAAAGCCGAACATGCGACGACGCTGCTACAGGATGGTGATCGGCTGGAAGTTGTGCAGTTCGTCGGCGGCGGGTAGGGCGCGGTTCGCTGAAGAAATTCTGCTTTTTTTTGCGATCCGCGGGGCCTCTTTTCTATTCGCCACTTGCAATCGAATAAACACACCGAACGCGAAAACAAAGTTGATGGCCAGGGCCAGCGAGTCTTAGGCAAGCGACGGGAAACGGTCGTTGGTAATGTCACAGCGATTGGATTCGTGGGCGAAATTTCAGCGAATGTTGCTATCGCATCGTCTCGTTGCCGCTCGCTTAGCCTCGAAACTAATCGCAGCTCAACTTCGATCGGTTCACATCCGCTTCAGGTTAACTTTCGTTCATTTGAACGATCCGCAACGTGAAAGGGGAAGTTGATGGAGAAAATTTGGGAAAGTATCACGCAACAGTTCACAGCCTATGGGCCTCGTGTGCTCTGGGCAATAGTCATTCTGATCGCCGCATATGTTATAGGCAAAATCGTTCAATGGGCGATCCAAAGCGGGATCAAAAAAACCGGGTTTGATGATTTAGGCCCGAAAGGCGACTCATTGGGAAAGAGCTTGGGTGCGGCCGCTTTTTGGGTGATTTTGCTGATCGGTGTCATACAGGCACTTACGCGATTAGAGCTCACGCAAGTTGCTGAGCCGCTAAATAACATGATCGATCAAATCATGTTCTACATGCCGAAAATTTTTGCTGCAGTGGTTTTGTTCGTTGTCTTTGCATTGGTAGCGAGGATTGTTCGCCAAACAGCGAAAGCTGTTTTTTTGTTCGCCGACCCTTTGCCGGAAAAATTGGGGCTTACATCCGGACCAGTGGACGTTTCAGGTGTCTCGGCGACGGTATTATCAACAATCATTTATATAATCGGAGGGATTACCGCACTTGGAGCGTTGCAAGTTCCCGCGGTTACAGAACCTCTCAGCGGCGTGCTAAGCGACGTATTGGATGCGATCCCGAGTGTAATTCTTGCGAGTTTACTCCTAGCAGGATTCATCGTTATCGCCCGGATTGTTTCAAACTTGATCGACAAGACGCTGCCCGCAACAGGTTTGGACAAGGCAGTTGCCGAAATGGGTGTTCTGAAAGGTGCTGATACGGGGCTCACGGCGAGCCGCATTGTGTCATTGGCGGCAACCTTTTTCATCACTCTACTCGGGATCATTCAGGCTTTGCGCGTCCTGAACTTTGAAATCCTGACAGATGCGATGAACGTGATCCTCGATATGGGGGCGTCGATTGCGTTTGGCGCTTTCATTATCTTTGCCGGTGTCTTCTTGGCGCGTCTGGTTTCTAGCGCTATGGCCGCTGCAGGTGGAGCAGCAACTGATACCGCGGCTTCTGTTGTTAAATGGATCATCATTGGGCTTGCGCTCATCATGGGTATTTCGAGAATGGGGCTCGACCCAACCGGCGGTGAGTTCATTCTAGATGTCGCGAAGCTGCTGGCCATCGGCGCTGCCGTCGGCGTTGCCGGCGCTTTGGCGATTGGTATCGGCTGGGGCGGCCGCGAGTGGTTCGGAAGCCAACTCGAAAACTGGAAGTCCACAAAATAACGCCCTGCCATTTCAGTCAACGGAAAGGGCCGTTTGCGACGCGAGCGGCCCTTCTTTGCTGCTCGCGTTCACTCGTGTCTACGGGTAACTTAGTATCGAAATGCGCTGTGGTCGCCAAATTGAAATCGAGAAAAGAAACTCTCTGAGTGGCTAAAACTCGCCCCAAGTAAGAAGCTGATGGTGTGGAACAAGCTTTGTTGCTCGGATCGGCGCCACCCATTTGCCCATCTCGCAAAATCGTCATCTTGCTCTTCTGCTTGCAGGCGGTTAAGCGGGCGGCATGACTGATATGCCGTTGACCGTCGCCGGACGGACCTTCAATTCTCGCCTGATTATTGGCACTGGAAAGTATGCATCTTATGCCCAAAACGCAGAGGCTGCGCGGGCCGCTGGTGCGGAAATGGTGACGGTGGCCCTGCGCCGCGTGAATCTCTCAAATCCGGAGGAAGATCGACTGCAAGATCACGTCTCGCCGGAGGAGTTTACCTATTTGCCGAACACCGCTGGCTGCTTCACGGCGGATGAGGCGGTGCGCACCCTACGCCTCGCGCGCGAGGCTGGCGGCTGGGATCTGGTGAAGCTCGAAGTTCTATCTGACCAGAAGACGCTGTATCCGGATATGGAAGAGACGCTGCGCGCGGCAAAGGATCTGATCGCCGATGGGTTCGAAGTGATGGTCTATTGCTCTGACGATCCGGTGTATGCGCGTAAACTCGAGGATGCCGGTTGCGCGGCGATTATGCCCTTGGGCAGCTTGATCGGGTCAGGCCTTGGGATTCAAAACCCGCTCAACATTCGCTTGATTGTGGAGCAATCCCGTGTGCCGGTCATCGTTGATGCAGGCGTTGGAACCGCTTCTGATGCGGCTCAGGCGATGGAGCTTGGTTGTGACGGCGTGCTAATGAACACGGCGATCGCTGAGGCAAAAGACCCCATTCTAATGGCCTCTGCGATGAAACATGCGGTGATTGCCGGGCGCGAGGCCTATCTGGCCGGGCGTATGGGGCGCAAACGGTATGCTGACCCCTCTTCGCCTTTGGCGGGCCTAATTTAGCTCTCCGCCAGCGCGGTTTCGATTAGCGCTTCAACCTGCGGAATGTTCGCACCAGAAACGTGCTCATTGCCAATGACAAAGGCTGGCGTTCCGGTAATGCCGAGTTCGCGGGCGAGGCTTTTCGCGTCGGCGACGGTTTTCTGTACTTCAATCGATTTCATATCCGCGCGCATTGTGTCGATGTCGATGCCAATTGATTCTGCGGCGGCATCGATCTGTTCAGGCCCGAAGCCGGAACCATTGTCGAGCTCCATCAGCGCCATATGCATCTCGATATATTTGTCTTGCTTTCCAGCGGCGATTGCTGCGAGGGCGGCTTTCTCGCTCTCGGCAGATAAGATTGGGAATTCTTTGAAAACAACCCGCACTTGGTTGTCGTATTTTTCTGGCAGTTCCGTTGCCCACTCTGCTGAGCGCTTACAGAAGCCGCAGCGATAGTCGAAGAATTCGACCACGGTCACAGGTGCGTCTGCGGGCCCGATGGAAAAGTCTGCCACATTGTTGATCAGAGCGTCTTGGTTCTCGGCAATAGCTGCGCGGGCTTGTTCGGCTTCTTCTGCGGCGCGCTTTTCGCTCAAGGCAATTAGGGCATCCTCGATAATCTCAGGATTTTCCATGATGTAGTCGGCGACGATTTTCTCGATTGCTTCTTTGTCAGCTGTGCCAACTTGCTCTTGCGCGCAGGCAGGGGTGAGCGCGATAGCGGTGGCGGCGAGGGCGAGGCTAAATGTGCGAGCCATATCAGAGTTCCTGAGGTTTGATTTCAATCATTATCCACGCAGATGCTTGCCTGAGTGTGAAAAGCAAGATGTCAGACCTGACATTTTCGTGATTTTTCTTAGCGGCGGCGGCGCCAAAACACTTCGTTTTCTGGCAAAGCAGGGTCGGTCGCGTTGCGAATATCGCCCGCTTGGCGGAAGGCGGGTGTGTTCGGTTCAAGCTCCAGCAGCGCGCGCTGGGCAAAAGAATGCGCGCGCGGATAATTGCCAATATTGTAAGCGGCTTCTGCCGTTGCGACTTGCGCCAGCGGCCGATTGTCTTGGGCTTCAAACACAATGGCGAGCTGCGTCCAGGCAAAGGCGTTATTAGGTTCTGCAATCAGCGCATCGCGCAGGGCTTCTTCGGCGAGTGCGATATCTTCAGGCTCATTGCGTTGAATCAACGACCGAGCCAGTGAGATCTTGATAAGTGCATTGTCCGGCAGCAAACGATTCGCTTCGATGAGTGGATCGATTGAATCAACCGGGCGGCCTGTCTCAAACAAGATTTGCCCTTTGAGCTCATGGAAATATGCGTTTTCGGGCTCTTCTTCGATCAGCGAATTAATTTCTTTAAGGGCGGTTCCAAGATCAGCGGCTTTCATGGCAGAGATTGCCCGGGCATAGCGTGCCGGCGCCGACAGATCCGTCGGGGGATAGTCTCTAAACACCCGAGCAGGTGGCTCTAGGAAGCCGACCAATTTTGCTTTCATCATGTCAAATTGCAGAGCGACGCGCGGGTCCTCCGGCTTGTCCGCAAGGCCTGATTCTTCTGCCAGCGTACGCGTTGTACGGACCCGGTTGGAAGACATCGGGTGGGATCGGAAATAGGGAAAACGCCGCGCTTCGGAGAGCACTTCTTGGTATCGAAACTTCTCGAAAAACTCGACAATTCCCATCGGCGATTGTTCCAGTTCCGTCAGATACTGAACCGCCATCGTGTCCGCCATGGCTTCTTCGGCGCGGGTATGGACGAAAAAGTTCAGCGCTGCGAATTGTTGAGAGCTGGCAATCAAGGCCGCGCCGGCATCTGGCGCGCCCGCGGCGATTGCCAAGACACCCAAGCCGATGGAAACAAGCGCCGGACGCGAGGCAATGCTGGCGGCTCGGGTCCGGGTGACGGTGTGACCGCAGGCAATGTGGCAGGTTTCGTGGGCAATCACGCCTTTCACTTGGCGCGCATTGTCGGACGCCATGATCAATCCGGTGTGGAGGTGAATGCGCTGCCCGCCGGCAACAAAGGCATTCAGGCTCGGATCATTGATAATATAGAGCCCAACGTCAGATGGCTCGAGCCCAGCCACCTCGAGAATCGGATCGGTCCACTCGCGCAAAGTTTGCTCGATTTCCGCGTCACGGATCAGGCTTTGGCTTAAAGCGGGCAGCGCCACACCAAGCCACAAAACCATTCCTAAAGCGATCGTTCGAAACGTTTTCATGATCCATCTGATCCTTTTGCTGGTTGCAAACTAAGCAACCGAATGTGGCTTGGCGAGGGCAGACGCTGCATCATGACGAAATTGTCAGGCAGTTTTCTCCGCGAAATCAAAGAATAAAGCGGGATTGATCGCGACACCAACAGTATCGCCAGCTTGAAGATTGGCGTCGACTTGGCAGACGGCGAACAGTTTTTTTGAGCCCGATGTCTCAAGTTCAATTTCAGAGACTGCGCCAGCAAGTCTTTGGCGGCGCACGTGAAAGCCGGTGCCTTCAGCGATCTGCAGCGCTTCTGGACGGTAAAAGAGCTGATCGCCTTTTGCGTCGATCTGGTTTTGCCAGTCTTGTGGAAGATCAGATCGCGAGATGGAATGCACTGGTCCCAGCGCTTTGGCGGCTTTTTCGTTCGTAGGGGTGCGATACAGCTCCGACGGCGCGCCGGTCTGGAGAAGCTCGCCCCGATCGATGATCGCGATTTTGTCGGAATGCACCAAGGCCTCATTCGCATCATGGGTGACCAGCAAAGACGGGATGCCTGAGGCGCGTATGGCTTCCAATGCGGCGTCTCTGACTTGATCGCGCATGGCTGGGTCGAGCCCGGAAAAGGGTTCATCAAGCAAAATCGCGACCGGATCAGGCGCCAGCGCGCGGGCAATGGCGGTGCGTTGCTGTTCGCCGCCCGAGAGTTGATGCGGGTAAGCGTCGATCCGGTGCGCGAGCCCCAAAGTCTCTATCCACCGTGTCGCACAGGCGGTGCGTTCGGGTGTTTTGAGGTGCCGCAGACCGAAAGCGACATTCTCGCGCACAGAGAGATGCGGGAAAAGCGCGAAATCTTGAAACACGAGTCCGATTTTGCGCTTTTCAATCGGGACGTGGGCGTTTGGACCTGAAAGCTCGTCTTGGCCGGATAGAATACGGCCTTGATCGGGGCGCTCCATCCCCGCAAACAGTCGCAACAGAGTCGTCTTCCCCGATCCAGATTGGCCTATCAGCGACGTGATCTTTCCAGGTTCCAGGCTGAGGCTAACCGCGTTCACCGCTCTATTGCCTGCAAAAGAGCGGCTGACCTGTTCGGCGATGAGGGGCGTGCGGGTCGTCATGGTCTTAAGTGCGCTCCGATTGTCCCAAACGCCAAGATAAGAGCAGGACCGGAGCCAATCCGGCAAGAACGATCAGCAGCGAAGGCAGGGTGGCTTGGGCGAGCCGTTCGTCAGTGGCATAGGCATGCGCGCGCACCGCGAGCGTATCCCAACCAAACGGGCGAAGCATCAAGGTTGCGGGAAGCTCTTTCAAGATCTCAACAAAGAGGATCAGGGCAGCAGCGAAAGCGCCTGGCGCAATCAAGGGCAGGTCCACGCGGAGGAATTGTCTGAGCCCAGTACTGCCGAGGCTCTGCGCCGCTAGATCGAGGTTTTTCGGGAGTCGGGCGAGCGAGGCTTGGATCGGCTCAACGCCGGCAGATGTGAAGCGGCTGACATAGATCCAAACCAGAAAGCCTATCGCAACTGCGCCCGACAGCGCCTGTCCGGTTTCGCGTAGGATAAACAAGGCACCGAGGCCGAGCACAGCCCCTGGCGCGGCATAACCTGCGGCGGCGATCAGTCGGGTGGCGAGCTGCAACGTTGCGCTCCGCTTTGAGGATAGGGAAAAGATGATTGCCGCCAAGAAGGCCATGGTCGCGCCCATGGTGCCGAGCATCATCGTCGCGCGGATCAGCGGCCAAAGGTCGTTTGCGCTCGCGCGGTTTTCGAGCGCCAGCCAAAGCAAGCGGACCATTGGGGCCGCAAAGCAAATCAGCAAAATCGTGGTGCACAATGCGGTCGCGCCCCAGGCAGGAGTAGATGAAAGTGTCGTCCGTGCTGAGGTGCTCCATCGCGAACTCGTTTGCTGCGTGCCGCGCTGTCCCTGAAATAAACGTGCCGCGATTAGGAACGCGCCTGCGATCAGGATTAACATCAGCGCGAGGCGGGCGGCGGTGTTCGGCTCGCCAAAGGATTGCCAGGATCGGATGATGCCCACGCCGAGTGTCTGGATGCCGAGGAAGTCCGCGGCGCCATAGTCTGCCGCCGCTTCCATCAGCGCGAGGCATAAGCCGCCAAGAATGGTCGGCAGCGCGATCGGGAGGCCCACGCGCCAGAACAGTTGGAGCGGGTCTGTGCCAAGACTACGAGCGGCTTCGAGCGTGGTGCGTGATTGCATCGAGAAGGCCGCACGTGCGGTGATGTAGACATAAGGAAAGAGGGTGGTCGCCAGGACAAAGGCCAAGCCTGGCGCGCTAAACAGGTTCGGAAACCAATAATCGCGCGCCGACAGGCCGGTCATGTCACGGATTGACGATTGCAATGGTCCCGCCACCCCCATCAGATCCGCCCAAGCATAAGCCATCACATAGCCCGGCATCGCCAAAGGCAGGATCATTGCCCAGCTGAACAGGCCCCGTCCCGGAAACTCATATTGGCTGATTAACCAGGCGGCCGGAACTGCAAGACCAAGCATCATGATGGCTGCAATCAACAACACGATAAGCGTTGTGAGTGTGTGAGGCAGCAAGCGGTTTTGCAGAATATGATCCCAAGTCGCACCGTCTCCGGCGGTCAGGCCCGCAAACACAGCTGCTAAAACGGGTAATCCCACCAATGCCACGATGAGCAAAGGCGGGATTGTCCGAAGAGATAGAGTTGCGTGCCGCATTTAAAACCGAGACTGGCCGCTTCTGAACTTAGTTCCAACCTGCGAGATCAAAGAGTCTCTGCGCATCGGCCTGGTTTTCGCCATAGACATCAAGATGCGTGTCCGAGGGTGTGAAGCTCGGGACTTGATCGACGCCGTCTGGCAGAGGTGTCGAGGCCAAAAGCGGCAGCTCTTTGGTGTCGCGTGTGATGTAAGATTGTCCGGTTTCGGTGAGCAGGAATTCGACGAATTGCTCGATCAACGCCAAGTCATCTGCGGTTTTAGTGGCGGCGATGCCCGTAATGTTCACGTGAGAGCCGGAGCCTTCGACAAATTCCGGGATCAGGAATGATGTGCTCGCCGCGACGTCTTGGTCGGCTTCGCTTTCGCTGGCCCCCAGACGGATCCAATAATAGTGGTTTACGATCGCGATTGAGCACTCGCCAGCCGCAATGGCGCGGATCTGATCGGTGTCGCCGCCTTGCGGATTGCGCGCCATATTCTCGACTACAGCACTGG
The DNA here is from genome assembly GCF_056850855.1 of Hyphomonas sp. ske169. Taxonomy (NCBI): domain Bacteria; kingdom Pseudomonadati; phylum Pseudomonadota; class Alphaproteobacteria; order Hyphomonadales; family Hyphomonadaceae; genus Hyphomonas; species Hyphomonas sp. ske169. The sequence continues at coordinate 3,257,174 of NZ_CP096146.1, forward strand.
CCCAGCCTTGTGCTTGCTCTTCTCCGTAACGATGGATGATTTCGCCCATCAGTGACAGATTGTAGATGTTCGAGGAGGAGCGAACGCAAATTTCGCCAGTTTTGTCGGCTTGGGCGAGCGTGTCCCATGTTGAGAGCTGATCGGCGCTCCACCGGTTTGGATCATAAGCGATTCCGCGAATTCGGCGAGCAATGCCATACCAATGATTGTCGCTCGCGCGATAGGTTTCAGGCACGGCCATTGCCAGCGCTTCACTTTCGAGCGGCTGGGTTAATCCAGCGTCTTTGAAGCGCCATAGGCTGCCTGCATCAGCGGCAATAATCACATCGGCCGGGCTTTGGTCGCCCTCGGCTTTCATGGTTTCGAGGAGTTGGCTGGCGCCGGCTTCCCGAACGTCCAATTGCACACCAGTTTCTTCTTCAAACATCGCGTATAGCGTTTTGTCCGAATCATAGTGACGCGAGCTATAAATGGTTAGCGTCTTTTGCGGCTCAGTTGCCGTTTCAGCCGTCGATGTTTCAGTAGGATTGGAACAAGCCGCGACTGCTCCAATGAGCAGGCTGAGGCCGGTGAGCGTGTGAATAGCTTTGATCATGATGTTTCCTTCTCACAAATGAGAAGCATTCGCAACTGGAAGTTTTGCCCAAGCCTGCGACAAGTGGTGCAGTTTTTGCATTAACTCTGAATGCGCCAGCTGGACGGGCGCTCTTGCATTGGTAAACTCATACCAATTCGCAAGAATAGCGAGGACAAACTGTGTGGGGGAAGTATGACAGAAATCATACTCGATTTGGGACCGGTAAACACCGTCGATGAAACCGCTTTCGCACAAGCAATTGACCGCCTAGCCCTATGGCAGGCGTCACGCAGCGGGCGGGCGTATAGGAATCGCGATGCGCCGGGCGTGATGATCAAAACCGTATCTGACGCGCGTGGGACATTGCGCAAGTCGGTTATTTTTCAACGTCAAGAATGGGCTTCTGCCTTTATCGGCTTTTGGGAAGCTGAACGCGCTGCCAGCTAATTCTATCAGATATGCGTCAACGCGGTAGCTCGAACGGTTGGGGCTGTTAAACACGTTCTATGAGCGAACGCACCGCCTCCATTCAATCGATTGCCATTATTGGTGCCGGAATTATCGGCCTGTCTTGCGCGCTCGAACTGGCCGATCGCGGCGTTCGCGTCACGCTTTATGAAAAGCAATGGCCGCCGCGAGGGGCAAGTTGGGCGGCAGCCGGCATGCTCGCACCGGCTTTTGAAGCGATTGGCGTCGCCGGAAACCATCCCGGCCTGTTTGAGCTTTGTGATGCCAGCGCACGCTTGTGGCCGGATTGGGCATCCCGTTTAGAGGCGCGAACCGGCAGGCCATCTGGATACAATTCTGGCCCGTCATTGGCGCTCGCCTTTGATGCGGAGGCGGCGCAAAAACTTGCATTGGTGCAGCGCGCGCTCGCGGATCATGATCAGGCGCCCAGCAATTGCACAGAGAATCTCACGCGCATTGACTCCAGTGTTGGAGCGGGCGTGCAATCTGCTCTGCTCTTACCGAGTGATGGTCAGGTCGATAACCGGCTCACCCTCGCTGCGCTGGTTGCGTGTATCGAGACGCATGATTTGATCCGCGTGCAGATTGGAGATGCGTCCTTAGCTTGGACCGGAGCAAGGGCAGATCATGCAGGTCACGATGCCACGCTGCTGACAGCTGGCTGGCAAACTGGCGCTGTGAAAGTCGCACGCGAGAATGATCAGATAGATATCCTCGAGCTCGATCCTCTCTTAGCGGAGATTGGGCCGATTGGCGGGCAAATGCTGGCCGTGGCGCCGATCGAAGGTGGGCCGCGCATGACGATTCGGTCGGGGCATGTCTATATCGTGCCGAAAGCCGACCGGATCATAATTGGCGCGACCAGCGAACCAGGTCGCGCGCTCACACAGCCGGTCGCTGACCAAATTGCGGCGCTTCGCGATCAAGCCATCCGGATCTGCCCAATTCTTGAAAACGCTCCCATACTTGAGAGCTGGGCCGGGGTCCGTCCCGGATTGAAGAACCATGCGCCCTTGCTTGGAGAGACGCAGATTGAAAAAGTGTTCGTCGCTGCCGGGCATTATCGGAACGGGATTCTGCTCGCTCCGCTGACCGCGCAGATCATGGCTAACTTGATCATTGATGGAAAAACCAGTCCGCTGACGGAAACTTTTGCGCCAAAAGCGCGATATGTAGAGCAGCTGTGACGCCTCGTCAGAGTAGACGGCGAATTCGTTGCGTCATAGATCTGCGGCGATAGGAGAACTCATATGCATACGATTGGCCCGCTCAGCGAAGATCAACTCGCCATTCAGGATGGTGTTGCGCGTACTGTGGCGCAGTTTGACGACGAATATTGGGCCAAGACGGATGAGACGGGCGATTGGCCTGAGGCGTTTTGTGATGCCATGGCGGAAGGCGGCTGGCTCGGCATTGCGTTTCCGGAAGAATATGGCGGCGCTGGCCTTGGGCTGACGGAAGCGGCGCTGATGATGCAAACCGTGACGCGGTCAGGCGCAGGCTATTCCGGCGCTTCGGCGATCCACCTGAATATCTTTGGGCCAAAGCCGCTCGAAAAATTCGGCAATGAAGAACAGAAACAAGAGAACCTGCCGAAGATTATCTCTGGGCAAGAAAAAATGTGTTTCGCGGTGACGGAACCAAATTCCGGTCTCGACACGTCTTCGCTAGAAACCAAAGCAGAGCGGACAAATTCAGGCTACACGATCAATGGCCGCAAGATTTGGACAACCGGGGCTCAGCGCGCTGATAAGATTCTGATCATCGCGCGAACCACGCCGAAAGAAGAGTGTTCGAAACCCTATCTCGGGCTGTCGCTGTTTTACACTGATCTCGATCGCGGGAAGATTGAAGCCAATCCGATCCCGAAAATGGGCCGCAAAGCGGTGGAATGTAACACGCTCTTCATCGATGGGCTCGAAGTGCCGAAAGAGCATTTGATTGGCGAAGAGGGCGCTGGGTTTAAATATCTAATCCAAGGGCTCAATCCTGAGCGGGTCCTGTTTGCGGTTGAGAGTATTGGGCTTGGCTTCGCCGCGTTGGAAAAAGCGACCACCTATGCCAATGAACGCGTCGTGTTCGGGCGTCCGATTGGTCAGAACCAAGGGATCGCGCACCCGCTTGCCAAGGCCTGGGCCGAGCTCAGCGCCGCAGAGCTGCTCGCATACAAAGCAGCCGCTCTGTTTGATCAGGGTCAAGAATGCGGCGCTGAAGCGAATGCGGCGAAATATCTTGGCACAGAAGCCGGGTTCAAGGCTTGCGAGACCGCCGTTCTGACGCATGGCGGCATGGGTTATGCGCGCGAATATCATGTTGAACGCTATATGCGCGAAGCCATGCTGGCGCGGATCGCCCCGGTCAGCCGCGAAATGATCTTGAATTTCATTTCTGAACGCGTGCTCGGGCTGCCGAAGAGTTATTGATAGCACGGATGACGGTCTAATCCGTTTTCCGCGGCGCAATCAGGCTGCGGAGCCAGCCCCAGCTTGTATTGCCGCGAAGCGTGTCGCGATACGCGGTGTCGAAATAGCGATCGACGCCCTCGGCATCGGCGAACATATCGATCCGTGTGCGCGTGATTTCGGCAGGATCTATCGTCCGGACGACGGTCGCTGGATTGCCCACGGCAATCGAATTCGCAGGCACGTCTTTTGTCACCACGGCGCGCGCGCCGATGATCGAATTTTCGCCAATCGTCACGCCTTTGCCGACAAAGGCACCATCACCGACCCAGACATTGTCGCCGAGCGTGACCGGCTTGGTTTTGCCGTGCACATCGGTGCGGTCATAGACGCCGTGCCAATCGCAATCGGTGACCGTGGAGGCGTGACCAAACATGCAGCCCGATCCGATCGTAATCCGCTCGCCAGCCATTATCCGTGTGCCCGGGGCGATCAGGCAAGCGTCGCCAAAAGTCAGCTCTGCCGCGCCCCCCGGCGGGGCCCAGCAGGTCAGACGAACCATCGCATCTTTCGCGGCCACCACATGTAGGCTCGCGCCTGCTTCAATCCCAGCGCCGAACAGTTTGATTGCCCACGGGTTTGCCATCCGCCAGTCGGGTCCCAATCGGTCGAAATGGGGCACAATTCTGCGAGCCGCATAGCGGTGATGATGGCGCAAGTTTAGCCGGTAGAGCCAATAAGGGCGGGCGTCGCGTCTCATTCGGCTCGTCGCGTCTTTCGCTTATTCCGCCGCCGGGCGGATGTCGCGCTCTGGATCGAACAAGCCAAGATCAGGCTCAGCGGTCGCATCTGGTTCGACCTGACGCCCCCTTAGACGGGCCACCATACGGCGGCGCCAACGTCCCATCTTGGCCGGAGCTGCCAACCAAACCGGCGTCACGATCAAGGTCAGCATGGTCGAAAAGCCTAGTCCGAACACCACGGCGGTGGCCAAAGGCACCCACCATTCAGCGGTGATTCCGCCAAAGCTGATCGCGCCTTCGCGGAAGTTTACATTCATCATGAAGACCATTGGCAGAAGGCCGCAAATCGTGGTCAGCGTCGTCAGCAAGATCGGGCGAATACGTTGCGCGGCGGCGGCGATCGCGGCCTCCTCGCTCGTCCGTCCGTCGCGCTGCAGGCGCTGGAACGTATCGATCAGAACGATATTATTGTTCACCACAATTCCAGCCAGGGCCACCACCCCCGTTCCGATCATCAAGATCGAAATGTAGGGCAGGACGAGCTGGATCCCGATCAGAACCCCGGCGGTTGAAAGCACGACCGCTGAGAGCGTCAGCACCACATGGTAGAAATTGTTGAACTCCCAAAGCAGGATAATCCCCATCAAGAATAGCGCGGAAAGGGCCGCGACTCCAAAGAAGGCTTCGGCTTCGGCAGCGTCTTCATCCGCGCCTTCGAATTGGATATCGACAGCAGGGTTGATGTCCGCCGCGGCGATCAGTTCTTTGAGCTCAGCAACCTTGGCGGCGCCTTCGCCCTGCACGACCGCATTGGCGCGGACCAAGACGATCCGTTTGCCGTCTCGGCGCTCAATTTTCGTGACTTTTTGTGCTGGTTTACGCTCGACAAATTGCGCCAGCGGAACTTGGCCGTTCGGGGTGGCGATGCGCAGGCGATCTAGGGCCTGAACGCTTCGCTCGCTCTCGGGCAAGCGCACGCGAATATCAATCTCGTCGAGGGCGTCATCCGGGCGATAGCGCCCCACGAGGATACCATTGGTGACCAATTGCACAGCAGCGCCAACTTGGCTGACATCGACGCCAAACTTTCCGGCTTGGGCGCGGTCGACTTCAAGCTGGTATTCGATGCCTGGAAGCGGACGACTGTCTTCAATCTCGCGCAAGCCATCCATTGAATCGACCAGGGCACGAACTTGCGCTGCAGTTTGCATCAAGGCGACGCCGTCATTTGAGCGCACAGCGACTTGCAGATCTTTGCCAACCGGCGGACCTTGCTCCAGCTTACGGACTTCGGTGCGCAGGCCGGGAACCCCCACCAGTTCATCGCGGATCTGTTGTTCGGTGATCCGGCCATCATAGCCGTCTTCGCGATCTTTGAGATTGATCAATACGCGGCCGATCGTGTCTTGGGGTGGCGAACTGACGCCATCGAAGTTGAACGATCCTGAACCTTCACTGCCAGAGGTCGAAGCCAATGACTCAATCCCATCAATCGGCAACAGGCGTTCAACGACGCGATCTACGATCACGTATTCTTCGTCGGCCGAGAGATTGCCTTGCGCTTGAACGAAGACATAAATTTGCTCCGGCTCCACATCCAAGAATAGTTCAGATTTGTGCGTCGTAGATCCGAACCACATGAAGATCGAAATGATCAACGCGATCGCGCCAAAGGTCACCAAGAAGGGGCGGGCGATCAGGGCAGAGGTTGTACGTGCATAGCGTCCAAACCAACCTGGCGCTTCGAGCGGGTCGCCAGATGCACCGGAGACTTCGACCAAGCCATTATTGGTTTGATCTGTCCCGCGTCCACCAATTACTGAGCCTAAGACCGGCAAGAAGATCAATGCCATGACCAGCGATGCGACCAGAACGAAGATGAGTGTGATGGGCAGGTATGACATAAACTTGCCGACCAGGCTGTCCCAGAACAAAAACGGGAAGAAGGCCGCTAAGGTCGTCGCAGATGAGGCAACGATGGGCCAAAACATCCGTTTCGCTGCCATGCCATAAGCTCGTTTTCGGTCGAGCCCTTCGGCCATTTTTCGGTCCGCATATTCGACCACAACGATGGCGCCATCGACCAGGATTCCGACCGCGATGACCATGCCGAACATCACCATCATATTGATCGTGTATCCGAACATGCCGAGCATCAGGAAGGCCATGACGAATGAACCCGGGATGGCGAGGCCTACCATGCCGGCAGAACGCAAACCAAGCGCTGCTACCACAATAATCATCACCAGCACCACGGCCACCGCGATGGAGGCTTGGAGTTGTCCAAGCTGATCATCAATCATCTCTGACATGTCGGACGTCAGCGTGACATCAATCGTCTCTGGCCAACGAGTTTTCGACTGCTCAACAATTGCTTCAACGTCCGCGACCGTGTCGAGAATGTTCGCGCCAGTCCGCTTGACGATCTGGATCGAAACCGCGGGTTGCCCGTTAAACTTGGCGTAGCTCTCGCGGTCTTTGAAGGTCCGGCGAACGGTCGACACATCTGCCAATGTGATCGTCGCATCGCCATTGGTTTTGATCGGTAGGTCAAACGCGTCTTGTGCGGTTTTGATGAGGCCTGGAACCTTAACTGGGAAGCGACCTTCGCCCATATCGATCCGGCCCGCTGGGACAAGCCGGTTATTGTTTGCGATGACTGCGAAGATCTCTTGGTAAGAGATATTGTAGGTCTCAAGTTTTGCAGGATCTACGGTGACTTCGAGCACTTCTTCTCGGTCGCCGCTGAGGCGGGCCTCTAAGACGCCCTCCAGACCTTCAAGCTCTTCTTGGAGGTCGAGGCCGATTTTGTACAAAGTCCGCTCAGGTGCGTCGCCATAAAGGTTGATCGCGAGGATTGGAAACAAAGAGGCGTTGATCTCAGTAATGATCGGCTCACGGGCTTCGTCCGGAAACTCGCGCTGGGCCAAGTCGACTTTTTCTTGCACGTCTAGAACGGCCTGATCCTGATCAAAGGAGACATCAAATTCGATAATGATTTGACCCGCGCCTTCGAGACCAAAGGAGTCGATTTGTTTGACCCCTTCAATGCTTTGTAGCTCGCTTTCGACAGGACGTACTAAGAGCCGCTCGGCATCCTCCGGCGAAACCCCTTCAAGCGGGATTGTCACGCCGACAAAGGGGATCGGCACGTCGGGATCGGCTTCTTTTGGCAAATTGATATAGGTCAGCGTCCCAGCAATCAGAGCGACCACTAGGATGGCGAGGACCATACGCGCGCGTCCAATGGCGCCGTCGATGAGACCATTCATGCGCTACAATCCTTCGCCAAGACGGGTCGATACTTCGACCCCTTCTTTCAGATAGTCTTGTCCAGCCGCCAAAAGGTTCACCCCTTCCGGGAGGCCCGTGACCCATATTCCATCAGGCGCATCATCAATAACGCTGACTTCTGCGAACTGAACCAAATCGGCGTCATCGACATAGCGAACACCAACGCGGCCATCATCATGCAGAACCAGCGTCGCAGGCGTAGTCAGAATGGCAGGAACTTGACCGAGTTTCAGCTGCACCGTCGCGGTCAGGCCAGCGGCAATTTCTGTCTCTGGGTTCGGGATCTCGATCTCGACTCTGAACGTGCGGGTTTGCGGATTGGCCGTGCGCGCGACAAAGCGAACCGTACCGGAGGCTTGCAGACCCGTAGCAAAGGAAACGTCGACCGGCTCACTTGTATCGATCGCGCTCAGTTGCGCTTCGGTGGCGTCCACCGCAACGATGATTGGGTCGAGATCGACCAAACGTCCACAGGCTGCGCCGACCGACAAAAAGTCGCCGCGTTCTGCCATTCGGGTTTCAAATACGCCTTTAAACGGCGCAGTGATGCGTGTTTTACCGATTTCGATTTTCGCAGCAGCAAGCGCCGCCTCGGCGCCATCGAGCGCTGCTTTAGTTGCGGCCGCGCGATTTGACGTGGTCCAGCCTTTTTCTTCAAGTTGGCTTGCCGCGTCATGATCTAAGCGCGCTGAAGCGACCGCCGCTTCAGCTTCCGCGATACGGGCGGATCGGCTTTCGACATCAAGGCCGCAAAGCACGGTGCCTTGGCCGACCAATTGTCCTTCGCGGACGCTTGCATTGATTACGGTGCCCATTGTCTCTGAGCGGACGGTAACTTCACGATCAGGTTCAGAGCTGCCTTTGAGCGAGGCCACGATTTGATGCGGCGTCAAAGTCGCTGGATAGACGATCACCTCCGGGATGGCGGCCGCTTGCGTGGATGCTTCAGCGCTTTGATCGGCAGGCGCAGTTTCTGCCGGTGCGCGGGTGACTCCTCGAAACACAAAATAGGCGAGGAAAGCGAGGAGGATGAATCCGGCCGTTCGGACCGAACTTGGAAAAGATGGCATGGGAGGATGCCTTTCTGCGCAGGTTGGCAATTCGCCATTATTATTATGGTTAATCGAGATACGATCGAAAGATTTCCATTCGGGAAAACTTGCGTGTAACTTCGTTAAACCAAGTGCCGTTATAATTTACTTTTAGGCAGAAATAGACATTACGAACAGTCGCAGGCGTTTTTGCCGCGTTTTTTCGGTCCAGTGCAAAGTTGTTTTCTCAATAAAAACGGAGACTTAGCGGCCGTTTCGACGTTTTTGTCTTTGCTCGTCTTCTTTGAAAATCCACGCCACATCGAGCTCTTGCAGCCATTCTGGCAGCTTTTTGGCGCGCTCTTCCGGTGATGCCTGATTGGACATTGCGTTCGAGCCTGCCAGCTGATCTCGGGTCGGGAACGTGATAATCTTTGAAGCCATGATAGCTTCAAAGCAAATTCGGTGCCGGTTCTAGGCGTCATCCCCGGCTTCATAGCGTTCAGCGATTTGCGCGCCCATTTGATTCATCATCTCAAATAACGCGTCTGGATTCGATTGGCGTTGCTGTGCTGCCTCGAGTTCCATACCTTTGGCAAAGATCAGTTCAGGCGTTTTCGCCTGGATCGCTTTTAAGATCTCCCCAGCGAGATCCGCCGGGTCATCCCCGCCATCGATATTCGCGTCGGACTTTCCGCGCGAAGAGCCGTCCGCTGTCAGTGCATTCCGCGAAACATTGGTCGCGACTGAGCCGGGCAGGACGTTTGTGACGTGAATATTGTGGCGCACCGAAACTTCAGTGCGGAGGGAGTCCATGTAGCCAATCAGACCATGTTTTGCGGCAGCGTACGCGGTGCGCAGCGGCGGGCCGATGCGACCCGCCACTGAGCTGATCGCGATAATGTGCGCGCCGCCTGCGGCCACCATTTTCGGGAGCTGCAGCTGGGTTAGCCAAATTGGCGCGATCAAGTCGATATTGATCAGATCGGTATAGACCTGCGGATCAGTCTTGATGGCGAGGCTGCGTTGGCTAACGCCAGCATTGTTGACCAGAATGTCGACATTGCCTGCCCAGGCCCAAGCCTCTTCCACTTTGCTTGCCAGAACACCATAGTCGGTCACCTCAAAAGGCAGGATAAGCGACTCGGTCGGCAGCTTGTCCGCTACGGCCTGAAGGGCCTCCGTGCGCCGACCTGACAATACGATCTTAGCGCCAGCTTCGGCCAGCGCTTTCGCGAGCGCCTCGCCAATGCCTGATGATGCGCCTGTGATCCAAGCTGTTTTTCCTGCAAAATCAGACATGTTTTCCTCCGAAGCCAGTTTTCAACATGGTCTACTATTCGACACCGAAGCGGATGTGGCTAGGGGGGAAGTCGCGACAAGAGAGGTGAATTGACTCCGCCGCCGGTGCGCGCGACAGGTCTGCGCAGGCTTTGGGAAGGTGTCTTCTCAAATATGAGAGGCGATCTATGGCAAGGTTTCTGCCGGACCGATTTGTAAGCTTGATGATCCTGGCCGCGGTGCTGGGATTTTTCCTGCCAAACCTCGGCGCCAGCGATGGGCCATTGCACCTTGGACTGGTCACTACGCTCGGGATATCGCTCGTCTTCTTTCTACATGGCGCTAATCTGGCGCCTGAAAGCCTCGCAGCGGGCGTCAAGAATTGGAAAGTTCACGCGCTCATTCAAGCTACGACTTTTGTATTGTTTCCAATCCTCGGCGGCCTGCTTTTTTTCGCGTTAGACGGCGTGATGTCAGAGTCGTTGCGGCTTGGGTTTTTCTTTCTCGCGGCGTTGCCTTCGACAATTTCATCGTCTGTGGCGATGACTGTGATTGCGAAAGGCAATGTGCCAGTTGCGGTGTTCAATGCGACCTTGTCTGGATTGCTCGGCCTCATTCTGACGCCAGCGATGGTGTCATTGGTGACGGTTACCGGGGTGATGCAATTCTCGCTCCTCGACGCGATGGGCAATATTGCGCTGATGCTGCTGGCGCCATTCGCGGTCGGACAATTGGTGCGGCCGCTGATCAAGCAAGCGGTGATCAAATATAAATCGGTGCTGTCTCTGCTCGATCGCAGTGTGATCCTGTTGATCGTTTTCACCTCATTCGCGACCTCGACGGCAGGCGGAATTTGGACGCGGTTTTCCGTTGGCGAGATTGTGGCAACGGTGGTGCTGGTTTTAGTGCTGCTTGCGATTGCTTTTGCCATGACGGTTTGGCTGTCGCGGCGGTTCGGCCTGCCAGCAGAAGACGAAGCGGCGATTGTGTTTTGTGGGTCGACCAAGAGCCTCGCCAATGGGGCGCCGATTGCGCAGATCTTGTTTGCTGGATCCCCGCTGCTTGGCGTCATCTTGCTACCACTAATGCTGTATCACCAGCTGCAATTGGTGGGCTGCGCGGTGCTCGCACAGCGCTATTCAAAACAAATTGAACCAGCGGCGGCTTGATAAAGCTCGCGGCTTCGCGTTCTTTGCTACTCAGCTGATAAACAAGGGTCATTTCGTGGATCATAAAACGCGCCTCATTCAATATGCCGAAGCTCTGCCCAAGGCTGAACTGCACCTTCACTTAGAGGGCAGTCTTGAGCCGGAAATGCTGTTTGAACTGGCCCAGCGCAATCGTGTAGATATCCCGTTTCCGACGGTAGAAGCAGTGCGCGAGGCCTACCAGTTCAACCAGCTGCAAGACTTCCTCGATATCTATTATCAAGGCATGGGCGTATTGCAGACCGAGCAAGACTTTTTCGATCTGACCATGGCCTATCTGCGCCGAGTGGCGGCGGATAATGTGGTGCACGTCGAAGTCTTCTTCGACCCGCAAGGCCATACCGAACGCGGTTTGCCGTTTGATGTGGCGATTAGCGGGATCACCCAAGCGCTCGATGTTGGTCAACATGAGCTCGGCGTTAGCTCAGAACTGATCATGTGCTTCCTGCGCCATTTGGAGGAAAGCGATGCGATCGAAACGCTGAAAGCGGCTGAGCCATGGATGGATCATATTATCGGCGTTGGCCTCGATTCTTCTGAGGTCGGCCATCCGCCGTCCAAGTTCGAGCGCGTTTTCAATATGGCGAGCGACGCCGGGCTGAAATTAGTGGCCCATGCCGGGGAAGAGGGACCGCCGGAATATGTCCATGAGGCTTTGGATCTGTTGAAAATCGATCGGCTCGATCATGGCAATCGCTCGCTCGAAGATGCCGATTTGGTGCGCCGGCTCGCGGATGAAGAGATGACGCTGACGGTTTGTCCGCTCTCGAACCTGAAACTCTGCGTGGTGTCAGACATGGCCGAGCACCCGATCAAGCGGATGCTGGACAGCAATTTAAAAGCTATGATCAATTCTGATGATCCGGCTTATTTTGGCGGCTATGTGAATGAAAATTTCCGAGCCATTATTCGCGCGTTGGACCTGACGGATGCCGACATAAAGCGCCTCGCGCTGAACAGTATTGAAGGCAGTTTTTTAGACGATGCGGCTAAGCAAAAGCATATAGCCGCGATCGAAGCGGTGACCTATTAGCGCCAGCGCAGATTGCTGCGGTTAAGTTCGCTGACAGACGACACGCCCATGAGGCGCATGTCGCGTTCCAATTCTGTTTTAAGGTTGCCCAGCGCGCGTTCCACGCCGGCTTGGCCCGCAGCCGCAAGCGAGTAGAGATAGAAGCGCCCACCCGAGACGGCTTTCGCGCCAACAGACAGCGCTTTCAGCACATGCGTGCCGCGCTGAACGCCGCCTTCGCAGATGACATCGATCTGGTCGCCGACCGCGTCACAAATCTCAGCCAATTGATCAAAAGGCGCCCGCGAGCCGTCGAGCTGGCGGCCGCCATGATTGGATACCATGATACCGGTGCAGCCAATATCGACGGCGCGTTTGGCGTCTTCCACGCTCATGATGCCTTTTAGCGCAAACTCGCCATCCCATTGCGCGCAAAGTTTCTCCGCGTCTTTCCAGTTCATCGTTGGGTCGAGCATGGTCGAAAAATACTCGCCGACAGACACAGCGAGATTGGTGCCTTCGCTGACATGGCCAGATAGATGCGGCATGTCGAACCTGTCTTTGGTAAGAAAGTTCCAGGCCCAGGACGGATGTGCGGCAAAGCTAAACATGGAAGACGGCGTGAGGCGCGGCGGGGAAGTGAACCCCGTGCGCAAGTCTCGTTCTCTGTTGCCGCCCGTGATCGTGTCGACCGTCAGCGCCATGACATTGAATTGCGCGGCCTTCGCGCGCTCTAATAAAGCGTCATTTAAGCCGCGATCTTTGTGGAAGTAGAACTGGAACAGTTTCGGGCCGGGGGCGAGCTCCGCGATCTCTTCCACCGTTACTGTCGCAAGAGATGAGACGCCAAACATCGTGCCGAACTTGCTTGCGGCTTTGGCAACGGCGCGCTCACCTTCATGATGAAACAGGCGCTGCAAGGCCGTTGGCGCGCAATAGAAGGGCATATCGAGTTTCTGGCCCATGACTTCGACCGACATGTCGACCGCTTCAACGCCATTCAGAACATTCGGGACCAGGTCGACATCTTCGTAAGCTGCCGTGTTCCGACGATAGGTCACCTCATCATCGGCCGCGCCATCAATATAATGGAAAATCGGCGCGGGCAGTCTTTGTTTGGCCAGGCGGCGAAAGTCTGCGAAATTATGGCAATCTGTAAGGCGCATATGAGTTCATCCTTGCGGTGGCGAATGCATATAAGAAACCAGAGCGAAATCAATGGCAGGCGGGCTGTAGCAAAGCTTTGCTTTCTGCGCTCGCGCAGCTACACCAGCGCCGAAACGAGCGACGAGGCGAGCATGCGTGACGGTGGACGAATAGCGGCGGCAATTGACGTGCTGAGCGATGTGCTCGGTCGGCATCAACCGGTCAAAGTGGCGGCCCGCGACTGGGGTAAACGCGCGCGTTATGCAGGCTCGAAAGACCGCGCTTGGGTCTCAGGGCTGGTGCTCGATGCCTTGCGCAAACGCAATTCGATTGCTCATGCGATGGGCGATGATAGTCCGCGCGGTCTTATCCTGGGCGCTCTAAGTTTTGCTTGGGGGTGGGACATTCGCCGGATCGATGATGCGATGGACGAACAACACGCGCCCAGCGCCCTGACCCTGCAAGAGCGGGAACGATTGGTGATGGCCCCAGATGTCACCGCGGAGCCGCATATTTTGGGTGACTATCCCGCATGGCTGACCGAGCAGATGCAGCGGGCCTTTGGCGAGCTTGCCGCGGTTGAAGGCCAAGCGATGGCGGTGCGCGCCGATGTCGACTTGCGAGTGAACACGCTGAAAACTGATGTTGAGAAAGCCAGTGCGCCTTTGCGAAGCGCGAAAGCCGAGCCATCGCGCCTATTGAAACATGCCTTTCATATCCCCGCTCGCGACCCGTCTCAGCGAGAAGCCAGTCTGGACAGCATTCCGGCCTATTCAAAAGGCTGGGTCGAGGTTCAGGATGCGGGTTCGCAAATCGCTGCTGCTGCTGCAAATGTCCGCGCGGGGGAGCAGGTGCTGGACTATTGCTCAGGAGGCGGCGGCAAAACACTCGCCCTTGCCGCAGCCATGGATGGCAAGGGACAAGTCTTCGCTTATGATATTGATGGCCGGCGGCTCAGCGCGATTATCCCGCGTTTGAAACGCTCAGGCGCGCATAATGTCCAATTGCTGCACCCAAGTGAACCAGAAGCGCTCGACGCATTGAAAGAGCAAATGGATTGCGTCTTTGTCGATGCGCCTTGCACCGGCACAGGCACGTGGCGGCGGCGTCCTGACACGAAATGGCGGGTGAAGCCGAAATCGCTAGAGACCCGGATTGAGCAGCAGAATGAAGTTTTGTCTAAGGCGGCTGCCTATGTGAAACCGGGCGGGCGGCTGCTCTATGCGACTTGTTCCTTCTTGGTTGAGGAGGACGAGGACCGGGTCGACGCGTTTTTGGCGAATGCGCCGGGCTGGGTGCAAGAAGATGCGGTCGAACATGCGCGCGAGAGCGGCCTGCTCACTGATGAAGGGGTGGCCGTGATCAAAGCGGGGCAGGGGCCGTCTGGCAGCGTTCGCCTCACCCCGCGCAGCGCCGGCACTGACGGTTTCTTTTTCGCTATGCTCCGTAGGCAGGGTTAACGCGAACCATTCAAATCACCGCCACAGTTTTGCGTCAAATTTAGCTCATTCTGCCTATCTAATCGCTTGGATTGGGAGGACGGAATGGCAATCAAAACAGAGAATGGGGTCACAACTCTTACACCCACGGGCTGGAAATGGTTCCTTGGTGGTGCGGCTATCATTCTGATGATTCCTGGTTTGGGCTTGATCATCGGCGGCATTTTCATTCTCGTCGGCGCCGGGATATTGCAGCGCCTTGTTCTCTCCAAAGACGGTATCAAGATCCGCAATTGGTTCTCTGCCAAAGAGTATCGGTGGGACGAGATCACTGACTTTCGGATCCACAAAGTCAAATCCGGGTTGATCACGGCCGCCAATATGGTCTCGTTCACGCATGCCGATAAAGAAGGGACGATGATGGGTAAGGCCGCCAAGTTTCTGGTCGGCGGAACGCACTCGATTCCAGCGGTTGGCATGAAGCCGCAAAAGCTGATCCAGCTGATGCAAGCCTATAAGCTCGGCTATATTCCGGAAGACAGTCTCGCTTCGGACTCGCCGCCTCTGGCGCTGACCCCGCAACCGCAAGGGGCCGCTGCGCCGCGTTCGCAACCAAAAACACGACCGCAAGCACCTTCGCAAGCACCAACCCGTGCCAGCAAACCCGCTGCGAGTTTTGGCGCTAAGCGCAAGCCGTCGACCCCACTGGTTCAGGATGGCGGCGGCTTGTTTGGGCGGCGTCGCCCTGACTCTCCCTTCGGATCATGAATTGCCCTAGTTGAGGCCCGCGCGGGACTCAGCTAAAGGGCCACATGGCTGAACAGAAACACGAACGCGCGCTGATTATCGACTTTGGAAGTCAGGTTACTCAGCTGATCGCCCGGCGGCTCCGCGAGAGCGGTGTTTATTGCGAAATTCACCCGTTTAACAAAGTCGATGAGGCTTTCCTGAAGGCCTATGATCCGCAGGCGATTGTACTTTCCGGTGGTCCTTCGAGTGTAACCTGGGAGGATAGTCCCCGGGCGCCAGACGCGGTTTTTGAACTCGGCGTTCCGGTTCTTGGCATTTGCTATGGGCAGCAAGTGATGATGGAGCAGTTGGGTGGCCGCGTCGAAAGCGGCACGAGCCGCGAATTTGGGCGGGCATTCATTGAAAAAGTCAGCGATGATAAATTGCTCGAAGGCCTGTTCGAGAATGGCGAAGAAGAACAAGTTTGGATGAGCCATGGCGACCATGTCGCGGAAATGGCGCCAGGCTTTGAAGTGATAGCCAAATCGCCAGGCGCACCCGTAGCCGCGATCGTCAATCGCGAGAAACAATTCTACGCCACGCAATTCCATGTTGAAGTCGTGCATACAACGCATGGCGCGCAAATCCTCCGCAACTTCACGCACGGCATCGCCGGACTGAAAGGCGATTGGACCATGGCTGCGTATCGCGAAGAAGCGATCCAGAAAATTCGTGACCAAGTTGGCTCAGGGCGGGTTATTTGTGGTCTGTCAGGCGGTGTCGATAGTTCGGTCGCCGCCGTTTTGATCCATGAAGCAATCGGCAGCCAACTAACTTGCGTCTATGTCGATCATGGCTTGATGCGGATGAATGAGAGCGAGCAGGTCGTCAATCTGTTCCGCGAGCATTACAATATTCCGCTGGTCCATGTGGATGCCTCCGATCTGTTCCTTGGCGAGTTGTCCGGAGTCAGCGATCCTGAACGCAAGCGCAAAATTATCGGGAAGCTCTTCATCGACGTGTTCGAAGCCGAGGCGAACAAGATTGGCGGCGCAGACTTCTTGGCGCAAGGCACGCTGTACCCGGATGTGATCGAAAGCGTCAGCGCAATCGGCGGGCCATCGGTGACGATTAAGAGCCACCATAATGTCGGCGGCTTGCCGGAGCGGATGAACATGCAGCTGGTCGAGCCGCTGCGGGATCTGTTCAAAGACGAGGTCCGTGCGCTCGGACGAGAACTCGGATTGCCCGATGCGTTTATTGGACGGCATCCGTTCCCGGGACCTGGTCTCGCCATCCGTATACCGGGCGAGATTACGCGCGATAAAGCCGACACGCTTCGTAAAGCGGACGCGATTTATCTCGAAGAACTGCACAATGCCGATCTCTATGACAAAATCTGGCAAGCCTTTGCGGTCCTCTTACCGGTCAACACGGTCGGCGTGATGGGTGACGAGCGGACCTATGAGAATGTTCTCGCGCTACGGGCGGTCACCTCTACGGACGGTATGACCGCCGACTATTTCCCGTTCGAGCACGATTTCCTAGGGCGCGTCGCGACCCGAATTATCAATGAAGTCAAAGGCGTAAATCGCGTGGTCTACGATATCACGTCAAAGCCGCCCGGAACGATTGAGTGGGAGTGATCTTGCGGCAAAGGGGCTTGTTTCGGCCTTCCGATCACAAGCGCCTGTTCGATTAGGAGCCTCAGCATGAAGCATCACCTTATGATCGCGCTCGGATTGCTGATGGCGGCGGTGTTTTCCTATCGCTTGGCGAATGCGCTACTTGCACCTGGGCTTGGTATCTCAGAGCTGTATCTCGCGGGCGGCGTCATGATCGCTGGGCTGTTGATTTTCTTTGGATTGAGAGAACGCCGTCACGCGCGGCAACAGGGCCGAGATCATAAGCGCTAGAGCAAGACCAAATTCAAAACTCATAAGGCTTTGACCCACCTTGAGACTGCGATAGACCTATCGACAAAGATAATCAGGGAGGGGTCACATCGTGTCCGATAAGAAAAAAGTCGACGCAAAGGGCTATTGGGCGGCGACGATCCGCCTGACATTGAGCTTGCTGGCGATTTGGTTTGTTGTCTCCTATGGCGCTGGGATCTTATTCCGCGATTTCCTAGATCAGGTCTCGATTGGCGGTGCGCCGCTCGGCTTTTGGTTTGCGCAACAGGGATCGATTTACGTCTTTGTCGTTCTGATCTTCTACTATTGCTTCGCCATGGCGCGGCTCGAGCGCAAATTCGGCGTGGAGGATTAAGGCCATGGATTGGACCCTGTTCTTCGTCGTCACAACTTTTGCGCTTTATATTGGCATCGCGATTTGGGCCCGCGCTGGGTCGACGGACGACTTTTATGTCGCCGGTCATGATGTTCACCCGACCGTCAATGGCATGGCCACGGCGGCTGATTGGATGTCGGCGGCCTCCTTCCTGTCGATGGCCGGCCTGATTGCCTTTTTGGGCTATGGCGGCTCGGTTTATTTGATGGGCTGGACGGGCGGTTATGTCCTGCTCGCGGTCCTGCTCGCGCCGTTCTTGCGCGAGTTTGGCAAGTTCACTGTGCCGGACTTTGTTGGCGACCGTTACTATTCAGATATTGCTCGGATCATTGCTGTGATCTGCGCGCTGTTCGTCTCTTTCACCTATATTGCTGGCCAGATGAAAGGCGTCGGCGTGGCGTTTTCAGGCTTTCTAGGTGTCGACTTCAATGTCGGCATCATTATCGGCATGGTCATCGTCTTCTTCTATGCCGTGCTCGGTGGGATGAAAGGCGTGACCTATACGCAAGTCGCGCAATATTGCGTGCTAATCTTTGCCTACACGGTGCCTGCGATCTTCATGTCACTGATCATTACTGGCAATCCGGTCCCGCAGCTTGGCTTTATCAGCAATGCGGCGGGCGAAGACATTTCGATGCTGCAAAAGCTCAACAATGTGGTCACAGATCTGGGTTTCCAAGAATATACGCAGACCGACAAATCCATGTTTGATGTGTTTGCGATTACCGGCGCGCTGATGTTCGGAACCGCGGGTTTGCCCCACGTGATCATTCGCTTCTTCACTGTGCCCAGCGCCAAAGCGGCGCGCTTCTCTGCTGGTTGGGCTTTGATCTTCATCGCAGCGCTTTACACCACAGCGCCAGCGGTTGGCGCGTTCGCCCGCATCAACTTCATCGATACGGTCAATGAGGCGACCTACATTCAGGACGGCGAAGATTATGAAGCGCGCGCGGCAGAGATTGAAGCCGCTGGCGGCAAGCCCGTTCCAACCTGGTACAAGACTTGGGAGAAAACCGGTCTGCTCCAATATGAAGACAAGAATGGCGACGGCATCATGCAGTATCGCGGGCCGAATGCTCCCGATGGCATCGAGAATGAGGTCAATCCGAACCGCGATATCTTCGTGCTCGCCAACCCGCAAATAGCGCAGCTTCCAGCTTGGGTGATTGGGCTCGTGGTCGCTGGCGGATTAGCCGCCGCGCTGTCTACTGCAGCAGGTCTTTTGATGGTGATCTCTTCAGCGGTCAGCCATGATATCTGCAGGCGAACCTTGTTCAAAGATATGGACGACAAAACCGAACTTCGGGTTGCCCGCGCGGCTGCTGCAGGTGCCGTGGTCGCGGCGGGCTTGCTCGGGATCTTCTCCGCGCAGCTCGGCTTTGTCGCGCAAGTTGTAGCGTTCGCGTTCGGGTTAGCGTCGGCCTCGCTCTTCCCGGTCATCTTCCTCGGCATTTTCTGGAAGCGGATGAATAAGGAAGGCGCAATTGTCGCTATGCTGTTCGGCTTGATCTCGACCTTTGCCTATATTGTCTATTTCAAGTTTGGCGGCGGCACGCCGGATCAATATCTGTTCGGCGTCTCACCTGAGGGCATCGGCTTTGTCTTTATGTGGGTGTCTGGCGCCCTCGGGATCGGTACCGCGTTGGCCACAGCCCCGCCGCCACAGGACATCCAAGAATTGGTCGAAGATATCCGCGTGCCCGGCACAAGGCAGGCCCACGGAATTGCCGATGCTGGCATGGCGCCTGCCGAGTAATTCTCGCCGATACTACTCAAAGAGGGCGGTCCAGCTGGTCCGCCCTTTTTTGGTGGAAATTCTCATGCTCTGGACGCGATAAGAATCGCAAAATCTGCACTGATTTAGGTTCGCTGCGGGGCTAAACCTCTGCGCGAAAAGTGTGTCATTCTAAAAACACCAATAATTTCAATGATCCGCGCTTAATGACGTAAATTTAAGGCCGGTCAAAGCGCGCTTTGAGTATCGTCTTAGGAGGTTGTTAAGGCCAAGCACCGATTTTCAGTAGGGTTAATATCTGGGCCGACTTTGTTAATGGGATTGGGCAAATGAGTAGAAGATTGGTGCGCTGGGGCGCAGACATTGGCTATCAGTCAGCCATTAAAAACTTCAAATCAAAAGAGTCGCTGCGCAAGCATGGCCTCAAAGGCAAGCTCGCAGAAGGGGATCTTGGCTTCAGTCGCGGACGAACTCGCAAAATCGCTCAAGAAGATGCCGAAGATGCGGTTCCTGCGTCCGATGCCATGACCGAGGATCAGTGGAGCGAGCGCGAGCAAGAGATTGCCGAGCGGGCTGGCGCTGTCCGGCGCGGGCTAGAAACTTGGATGAGCGGGACGGCCGCCAGCGTCCGCAACTTTATCCAAGATTGCACACCTGCCGACATTCATCCCGAACATCTTCGCGAGGTTATCAAGGCCGAGGAAAACGAATTCCGCCACTATGAAGTGGATGATGCGGAAACCGCGCGTGATCATCACGATGCGACCGTGATTGAACTGCAGCATTTTAAACAGCAGCATAGCGACCGGATCGGTAAGCGGACGCCGGATATTAAAAAGAATGTCGAGCAAACGCTGGCAATCTTGTTGCTGATCATGATCGTGGAAGGCTGCTTCAACGCGCTTCTGTTCAAAGATGCGCAGTCATCTGGCCTGATGGGCGGGATGATGGTGGCGTTTGGAATCAGTGCTGTGAACGTCCTCACAGGCGTTCTGGCTGGCTTTTTCGGGCTGCGCTATCTCAACCACCCAGACAAAGGCTTTCGGATTGCGGGTGGCGTAATTGCCGGCTTGCTGATCTTCTTTGGGATTATGCTCAACTTCTTCATCGCGCATTTCCGTGATGCGGTTGAGATCAGTCTGCATGCGGCGCAAGACGCAGGTTCATTGGCCGGGTTCTCAATGTTTGACATTGCACCAGGCACCGTGATCGGAAGCATGTTCCCGAACATCTTTGGCCTAGATTCATTGGTCGCGATTGCGCTCTTGCTAATCGGACTGACGATTTTTGGGGTTGCGGTCTATGAAGGCTATGACCGGATTTCCGACCGCTATCCTGGCTATGGTCGCGTCTGGCGGAAGGAACGTTTGGCTTATGAAAAGCGCCAAGCGGTTCGCAATGGTGTGCGCGATGATCTGTCGGATTATTTCACCCGCTGCCGGTTCTGGTTTGAGACGCAGCATAAGCGCCATACGGCGGCGAAACGCGAGATTGAGAAGTCGCTGAACGAGCTTGATGCGCATCGTGACCGCGCGGTCGGCATTGCGGCAAAAGCCGGCGATCAAGAACGCTCGCTCAAAATTGCTTATCGACAAGCGCATCGCCGCGCGCGCAATAAATTCCGCGATAAACTTGGCGAACAGGCAGAGATCCCAGCTTATTTCGATGAGATTGTAACGCCCAATTTGCCTGGGTTCGATCTCACCAAAGAACGTGAGCAGGCGAATGCCGCGATCAAGACGATTGAGCAAAACCTCACCGCGCTGAACCTGACGCGGGAATGGCTCGAGACGCATATTCAGAGTGTCCAGAAAGGGCTCTCGTCGATCCAGAAACAAGTCAAAACGGAAGTCGCAAAAGCCCGTGACGCCCGTATGGCGCGCGAACAGCAGAGCGATATTCGCTCGGCCTGAAAGGAAGAGGCGGAGGTAACCGATGCCCCGAGCTAGAGAAAGAGGTCCTTGGTTCTGGCGTGGCGCGATTGGCGTCATGCTGCTCACCGTGATCGGCCTGTTTTCGGTCGCAGCTTTCAATGCTGCACCAGCCCTGGACCCAGAAACAGAATGCCGAATGGATCGCCGCGATCCATCGCACACAATCTTACTGATCGACCAATCCGATCCATTTTCCGAGAATGATCTCGCTTGGGTTGGAGAATTGATTGATGCCGAGGCGCGCGCACTGCCGAGATTTGGGCGTTTGACGGTTATCTTGCCAAACAGTGCGCAGCCCTTCGATCCGAAGACGCTGTATACGCATTGCTCCCCAGGCAGCGTGGAAGACGCAAACCCCATTTTGCAGAACCCGCGTATGATCGATGACACTTGGCGGGAGCATTTCTATCAGCCGCTCTCATCGCTGGTAGACGACACGCTGAAGACGACCAGCCAACCGAGCTCCCCTCTGTTTGAGGCGCTTTATTCAGTTGGGGATCGAGCCGACTTTCAAACAAATCGAGAAAACCGCCGATTGGTCATCGTTTCTGACTTGATGCAGCATTCCGATGCGTTCTCATTCTATCGCAGCGGCGCCGATCTTGCGGCCTATTCCGAGACATCGATCGCCAGCCAATTGCCTGGCTTAGACGGCGTCGAAGTTGTTGCGCGGATTGTTCCTCGTCTCGAATATGATCTGCCGATCAGTGAACTGAAAGCGTTCTGGCGGAGTTATTTCGACAAGACCGGTGCCGCCTCGTTCGGCTCGACCAATTAGAGCCGGGCGATGGCGCTGACGGGCGCATCGAGCAGGAAGAGATCGCCAAAACGTTGCAGCTGCCCGGTAATCGAAACCGGGTCGGCGACATATTCGAGCAAATCCTTATTGTGCCCATAGCCGCCTGAAGTCATGATCATCAACGCGGCTTGATCTTTGCGATCTTTGACATAGAAGGCCGGCGGAATGCCACCGCGAATGCAAAGGCTAGCGCAGGACTTGTGGACCTTCCCCGTTGAAGGCCGCATCGCGCCGAACCAGCATTTGCTGTCGAGGATTTCCCCGCTCAGCGACACATCAGAAATCGGCTCGGGCGTTGGGAAGGCCAAATCGCCAATCTCGCCGCCTGTGTCCTCACGGATCCAATCCAAGCCATCGATGACCGCGATCATCGCATGTTGGCCGCGCTGAATGAGCGAGCCTTTGACGATAACCGGTTTGCCCGCCAAAGCCCCAATCTTAGCGCTGACGCCGCATTTGCCTTGGCAGCCGAGCAGAGCCGTGCGCGGCGTCCCGTCCAAATCAAGCGTGCGGAGCATGCCATAGGGCTCTGCCGTCGCAATTCCGCGCCATTCGCGCACGTCGCCCATATTCCAAGTGCCTGGACCGACCGGCTTTTGCAGCGCGGCAATGCCGGCGGCCGTCGCAGCGGTGCCGGCTAAGAGACCGAGGCCCGCGCCAACGAAGAAACGCCGGTCAACTTTCGGGGTGTCGGCCCAGCCAATGAAGAAATCATCTTTGCTCATGAGCTCGCTCCAATCGTGCTTGGGCTTTGCGCGGTGCCGGGGGCATTTGGCTCTGGATTGACGTAGACCACGCCGTCCAAGATCCGTGTTGCATAAGTGGCGATTTTCTCCGTGAAGGGCGGCGGGCTTTGGCCATCTTCCATGCGATATTGAAAGCCATGCCAGGGGCAAGTGATGCAGCCATCGACAATTTTGCCTTCGCCGAGTGGTCCACCTTGGTGACGGCAGACATTTGAGACGGCTGAAATCTTGTTGCCATCTCTGAACACGGCAATCGCTTCGCCTTTCACCGGGCGAATGATCTTGGCTCGAGCATCCTCCATCTCATCCACGGCAGCAACTTTCAGCCAGCCCTCATTCGCGGTGCGATGGGCGGGGCGGAAGACCGCGAGCCCAGAAAGGACGTGAAGCGCTGTCACGGTCACCGCGGAGGTAGCGAGTAAGGCGACATAAATCGGGCTCTTGTTGAATTGAATCGCCCCAAGCGCGATATGCGCAACCAGCAGTCCATAAGCGAGATAAACGCCCATGTGCAGCGTCTTCCACACGCCAGGGCCAAGATTGGCGTTCCAGAAATCGTGGCTGGTTGCGGCCATCAAGAACATGATCAGAAAAGCAGCAACGCCGAGCACTTCGAACGGGAAGCCATTCAAACTGTCATAGCGCGGGTTTGAAATGAACAGCGATACTAGCGGATTGGTCTCAGAGAAGCCGTGATACCAAAGCACAACCAAGCCAGCATGGATGAGGGCGATCAAAAAGGTTGTCACGCCAAGATGGCGCCGGTTGTAGAGGAATGGCTTGAACCGATCGGTCATCCGGGCGAGCGGCCCGATACAGAGAATGAAGGTCAGCAGCAGAAAGGCGAGGGTGCCTGTCGCGCGCAGCAAGACTTGCGGCGGCATTAGGCTCTCACCCTCCGGTTGGCTCACATAGCTGATCACAATGAAGCCGATCAAATAGAGAGCGATGCCTGCCATAAGCCACAGGTCAAACCGCTTCTTAAAGGACGTCCATTGGACATTTTTATAATCATGCGACATTAGCGGGCCTCCTCAATCAAGGCCTCAGGCAGCGTTTCATTTGTTGGCTCGCCCGGGCGGCCCAGAATCGCCAGGACCACGATCCAAAGCATGACCGGGCCGAGGATGGCCCATATCGCAATGTGGGCGCGTCTGTGTGCACGTTTCATGAGACTGGCGGCTCCTTTTGCACAAAGAGTTTTGTGAGCATAAGCGGCCAAAGCCCAATCACGCCTGGCAGGATCATCAATCGAACACGCACCGGCATGCCTTTGCCTTTTGCGGCGGGATCAATCCGCTCCGCGCCTCCGAACATATAGGCCATTCCGACTAGCAGGCCGAGCGCAAGATAAAGCCCGAAGCCTAGAACAATCGCTTCTGCAGTTGCTTCACTCATCGCCCAACTCCGGCATAGGCAACGCCAGACAGGTCCGCCATATCGCGGCTGAACGTGGTCAAATCATTGGCGTTAAAGTCTGAAAGGTTTTCATGCCCGCAGGCCCGCGCCATGACTTTCATCAAGCCGACTGAGGCATCGAAGAAATTCTTGAGCCGGGCGGCTGAATTCTCGACCACAATGCGCGACACCAAATGCGGTTTCTGAGTGGCAATGCCCACGGGGCAATTATTCGTATGACAGGCCCGCATCGCGATACAGCCGATCGCTTGCATGGCCGCGTTTGAAACCGCGATCGCATCGGCGCCGAGGGCCATGGCTTTGACGAAATCACCAGGCTTGCGAAGACCGCCCGTGATCACCAATGAGATATCACCTCGGCCACTTTCGTCCAAGAATTTGCGGGCCCGTGCGAGGGCGGGAATGGTCGGCACTGAGATATTGTCGCGGAAGATGATCGGCGCTGCACCTGTGCCGCCGCCGCGGCCATCGAGAATGATATAGTCGACGCCAACTTCAAGTGCGGCTTCAATGTCTTTCTCAATGTGCTGAGCTGAGAGTTTATAGCCAATCGGTATGCCGCCGGTCCGGTCACGCACTTCATCGGCAAAGTCTTTGACTTGGCTGACTTCGGTCCAATCTGGAAAGCGCGGCGGGGAGATGGCGGCTTCGCCTTCTTTCAGGCCCCGAACCAGGGCGATCTTGCCTTTGACCTTGTTGCCCGGAAGGTGTCCGCCGGTTCCGGTTTTGGCGCCTTGGCCGCCTTTGAAATGGAAGGCCTGAACTTTCTCAAGCTTGTCCCAGGAGAAGCCAAACCGGCCAGACGCCAATTCATAGAAATAGCGCGAACAGGCTTCTTGTTCTTCCGGCAGCATGCCGCCTTCGCCAGAACAAATGCCGGTGCCTGCCATCTCGGCGCCGAGCGCGAGAGAGACTTTGGCCGGTTCTGACAAAGCCCCGAAACTCATGTCGGAGACGAAAAGCGGGATATCCAAGTGCAGGGGCTTTTGCGCATTCGGCCCGATCACGGTTTTTGTGTTGACCGGCTCATCATCGAGCAGCGGCATTTTATGAAGTTGCGCAGTGATGATTTGAATATCGTCCCATTCGGGCAGTTGATCGCGCGGCACGCCCATGGAGTCGGTGATGCCGTGATGTCCGACTTTAGACAGGCCATCGCGCGCATATTGCTGGATCATGCCATTGGTCGGCTCTGGATGCGGGCCATGGCTCGGGTCTTGATAGAGGCCGAGATAGGCGTCGCGCTGATAAGGCTGCGGATTGGCATAGCCCCACGCGTTGATCTCATCGGCGTCGACAAAAACCTGACCGTCTTCAACCCAAGCTTTGAACTTGGGCAGGGCTTCTGAATTCTCATATTCAGAGACGCCGCTATCGAGGCGGTAATCCCAATTGTGGACGCCGCAGATTAGGTTGTCATTGCCATCGACATGGCCATCCGACATCAACGCGCCGCGGTGTAGGCAGCGGCCGTAAAAAACAGAGACTTCATCATCGAACCGCACAACGACCAAGTCGACTTCGCCGACAATGGCGTATTCGGGCTGGCGGTCTTTCAAGTCATCCCACTTGGCTACGGCTGTTTTTGTCATGAGTTACTCCCCTCTCGAGCTTTGTCTGGCCTCTATCGAGTGAGCCCATGACACGCCAATCACGACTACCCAAAAAAATGTGATAGTCATTTTATATGCCTCGAATGGATATTTTCGATAGGGCAGCGAAAAAGCAAGTGAGGGGTACAGATAATGTCTGAAAACAAAACGACACTGATCTGGCACAAAGTGGCCGAGACGGATGAAGTTACCGAAGGCCGGGTCAAATCCGCGACGGCTGGAACGCAGTCTGTCGCTCTGGTTCATTTCAAAGGCCAATACGCGGCCATGGACAATAAATGTCCTCACCAAGGCGGACCGCTCGGCGAAGGCTCGATTGAAAAAGGCATTGATGATCAGTGCTGGCTGCGCTGCCCGTGGCATGGCTGGGACTTTGATCCGCTGACCGGTAAGCCGCCGGGCGGACACGAAGATACGGGTCAAGACATGTTCGATGTCGATGTGCGCGATGATGGCATTTATGTCGGCGTGCCGGCGCTGCCGCCGCGCGAGCGAACCATCGCCGATGTCATGGCTGAGACGATGACCAATTGGAACGTCACCAGCGTGTTCGGTATGGTCGGCCATTCCAATCTCGGCCTCGCCGATGCGCTCCGAACGCAAGAAGCCGAGGGCAAGCTCCGTTATTATGGCATCCGGCATGAAGGCGCGGCGGCGTTCGCGATTTCAGGTTATGGCAAACTGACAGGTCACCCAGCGGCGGCGCTGACCATTGCCGGACCAGGCGCAACCAATCTCCTCACCGGGCTGTGGGACGCGAAAGTCGATGGCGCGCCTGCGCTGGCGCTCACTGGCCAAGTGCAAGACCAAGTCGTCGGTGTGCACGCCTTCCAGGACATTGATCTCGAAGCCGCGTTTGAAGCGGTGGCGGAATTCTCTGAGACTGTGCACCTGACATCAGACCACGCGCTGTTGATGACACAAGCGATCAAGACCTCGATCTTGAAGCGCGGGGTCGGGCATTTGGTTTTCCCAGATAATGTCCAACCGCGTCCAGCGGCTGAAGACGCTAAAGCGTATGGTCCCGAAGGCCGGATGGCGAACCAATGCGTTGGACCGCCGCCGTCTGCCTTGGAAGACGCAGCGAAGCTGCTCAAAGGCGCCAAGCGTCCAATGATCATTGTCGGCTATGGCGCGTTGAACGGTATGGAGAGCGTCATCGCTCTGGCCGAAGAACTAAACGCGCCAATCGCGACGACGTTCAAAGCCAAAGGCCAGATTGGCGATGCCCACCCGCTCGCGGCAGGCGTTATGGGGCGGTCGGGCACGCCGATTGCCAGCTGGTTCATGAATGAAGCGGATTTGCTCTTGGTCTTCGGGGCGAGTTTCTCAGACCATACGGGCATCTACGAGGGCGCACCGACGATCCAAGTCGATACCGACCCGATGCGGCTGGCGAAGCGCCATCCGGTGACCGTGCCGGTCATGGGCGATGTCGCGGTGACAGCAGACTTGCTAAAAGCCGAAATGGGCCGCGGCGGGAGCGCTGCCACAGATGTGCGGGACGAGATCGCGGAACGCTGGCGGCTGTGGCGCGCGGAAAAGGCCAGCCGGCAAAGCGAAGATCGCGGCAAAGGCGTTTCGGCCGCCGCTCTGTTCGAAGCGCTCACCAAAGCGGCGCCAAAAGATGCGATCTTGCCAGTTGATGTGGGCAACAATACATATTCGTTCGGACGCTATTTCGAACCGACCGGAGACCAGCGCGTGCTCATGTCCGGCTATCTCGGCTCGATTGGGTTCTCTTTCCCAGCCGCCATGGGCTCTTGGGCGGCGACGCAAGAAGAAGGCCCCTATAAAGGGCGCAAAGTCATCTCTGTCTCCGGAGATGGCGGCTTTGGCCAATATGCGATGGAGTTCACCACTGCGGTCAAATACGGGATGAACATCACGCACGTCCTGATGAACAATTCTGAGCTTGGTAAAATCTCCAAAGAGCAAAAAGCTGCTGAGTTCGAAGTCTGGCAAACCAGTCTGGTCAATCCGAGCTTTGCCGGCTTTGCCCGCTCCTGCGGCGGCATGGGCGAACTGGTCAAAACCCGAGATGAGCTGGACGCGGCGCTGGCTAAAGCGATCGCGCATGATGGGCCGTCTTTGATCGAAGTGATTACAGACGCGGAGCTGCTCTGATGAGCGCCGAAGAGAGCAGCCATATGATGGACGGCATGACAGGCGGCACATCGCTTGAGCATTTGCCTTTTGGCCTCGACGCGCCGGTCATGCATGCGCTCGAAGGCCTCGCCATCTGTATCGATCTGATTGGGGTCGCCTTGATTCTGTTTGGGTTCTTTGTCGCCCTGATCCGCCTGCTGGGTGGGCTCAGGCATGGCATTGGCCTGCGCGGCAATCTCGGCAACCTCAATTCGGCGCGCACGATTCTCGGGACTTATATCCTGACCGGGCTCGAATTCATGATCGCGTCGGACATTGTCCACACAGTCATCACGCGTGAGCTGACCGACCTAATCTTTGTCGGCTTACTTGTGCTGATCCGCACGGCCATTTCCTTCTTCCTCGGGCGGGAGATCTTAGAGATCCAACATGAGGACGCGAAGAAAGCCTAAGCGTGGAACGTGGCGCTCTTGATCAAGGCGTAGACCGCTAGTCCGGGCGCGAGATTGAGGTCGGAAACTGCTTTGCGCGTGACCGTCGCTGCCAGAGTCTGGCCGCCAATGTCGAGCGTGACGGTCTGGAAGGCTGGGCGTTTGGTCGGCTCAATTGACACGACCTGCGCGGCGAGCATGTTCTGGATGCTGATCCCGGTCGGGCGTTCAAGCGCAATAGAGACATCGCGGGCGGGGATTTTGAGCCGCACCTGCGCGCCATTGGCGATGTCTATGTCAGAGGCGAGCCAAATCGCGTCTCTGCCGATGCTGACAGCCAGCAAGTCATCCTCAGTCTTGTCTAGATTGATGGTGCCCGAGAGGAGGCTGGTCTGTTCATAGGGATTGCGTCCAGCTTCGAGACCAAAGCGGCTGAGCACTTCATCCGTGCGGCCGCGCGCGACCACGGCGCCGTCTTCCAACATGAGAACGCGTTCGGCGATGCGGCTGACTTCATCCACGTCGTGACTGACATAAAGCGTGGGAAGCGCGAACTCGGTCTTTAGGGTTTCGAGGAAGGGGAGCAGCTCTGCTTTTCGAGCGCTATCGAGGCCAGAGAGGGGTTCATCTAGTAGGAGAAGGCGTGGCCGAGTCAGCAGTGTTCGGGCGATTGCAACGCGTTGTTTTTCGCCCCCTGACAGGGTTTCAGTATCGCGGTCTATAAGTGGCATAAGCGCCATCGCCGCGATGACGTGCTCATAATCATATCCAGCGGACGCTGCATCCGCACGCTTATGCGCATAGTCCAAATTCCCGCGCACAGAGAGATGCGGAAACAGGTGCGCATCTTGGAAGACCATGCCGACGCCGCGTTGGTGAGGCGGTACCCACTTTTTTGGGGCGGCTTGGAACCAATCCGTTCCAGCGCACAAGATCTCGCCCTCATCAGGGCGGAGAAAACCAGCAATGGCGTTGAGGAGCGTGGTCTTGCCGCTGCCGCTTGGCCCGAACACGGCGGTCACACCTTCCAGCGGCAGGGTTTCGTCCACGCTCAGGCTGAAAGTGCCTTGCGTTGCGGAGAAGCGGAGCCGCAAATTAGAGGCGGACATGCGCGCCTCCCCGGCGATTGAACAAGAAGACGCAGAACAAAGTCGCGAAAGACACGATCAAGAGGATCAAGGACAGCGCGTGCGCGTCAGCATAGTTCAGCGTTTCCACGTTCTCATAAATCTCAATCGAGGCGACGCGGGTCCGGTCGGGAATATTGCCGCCCACCATCAAGACCACGCCAAACTCACCTAGAGTGTGCGCGAATGACAGGACGGAGGCGGTCACAAAACCTCTGATCGACATCGGAACGGCAACTGAAAAGAACGCGTCGAGGTGAGACGCTCGCAGGCTCGCCGCCGTGCGCATGGCTTGCTGCACCGGGCCTTCAAATGCTGTCTGCAGAGGCTGGATCATGAAAGGGAAGGAATAGATGACTGAGCCGATCACCAGACCAGTAAAAGAAAAGCTGAGCGTGTCGCCAGTCGCCTGCATCCAGAACCCACCAAAGGGCGCTTCTGGGCTCATCGCGATGAGAAGATAGAAGCCAAGCACAGTCGGCGGGAGCACAAGGGGCAGGGCAATCAGCGCCTCGATG
Source organism: Hyphomonas sp. ske169 (assembly GCF_056850855.1). NCBI lineage: Bacteria > Pseudomonadati > Pseudomonadota > Alphaproteobacteria > Hyphomonadales > Hyphomonadaceae > Hyphomonas > Hyphomonas sp. ske169. Next base: position 3,287,227 of record NZ_CP096146.1, read on the forward strand.
ACCGGCTTTATCCGCGACCGCGTCTGCGCCAGCCACCAGGCGATCGGCGTCCCAATAAGGAGCAGAACCAGCGTGGTCACGAAAGCGAGCCGGGCGGTCAGCCAAAGCGACGTGAGGTCTGGCAGGCTCATGGCACCCGATATCCGCTTTCATGGATGATGTCGCGCGCTTCAGGCGTTTTGAGAAAGGTTAGAAAGGCCCGCGCCACTTGATTGTCTTCGCCGGTCTTCAAGAGGACGGCGTCCTGAGCAATCGGTTCATGCAATTGCCGCGGGACGAGCCAATAGCTGCCGCGCGCATCCTCCGGCAGAGCAAGGACTTGAGCGGCAGAGACGAAGCCAATCTCCGCATTACCTGTGCTGACAAAGGCAAAGGCCTGTCCGACATTCTCGCCGAGAACGAACTTAGCCTGCCAGGGCTCAAGCAGATCAAGGCGCTCCAGCAATTGGACGGTCGCGAGGCCATAGGGCGCGAGATCCGGATTGGCGAGCGCAAGGCGGGTGATGTCATTATCGGCAAGCGTATCAGGTGTGATGTCAGGCCGGGTTGGGCTCCACAGAGCCAGTCCCCCAATCGCATAGGTGAACCGAGAGTTCTGCACGGCCCGCCCATCTTCCACGAGGCGTTCCGGACGTGCTTGGTCTGCGGACAGAAACAGATCATACGGCGCGCCATTGTTGATTTGGGCGTAGAGCTTTCCCGTCGAGCCGGAGACCACATCGAGCATATAGCCGCTGCGCGTTTCGAAGTCGGCCTCAAGCTTTTCCAGCGTTGTTTTGAAATTGGTGGCGACGGCGACGGTCGCGTGCTCTTGCGGTTGTGGCGCCGAACAGCTGCCGAGGCTCACGATCAGAACCGCAAGCAAAAAGGTCAAGAAAATTCGGGGTTTAATCAACACGGGTTCAATCGACGGTTTCGCTTTTCCTCAGTCCTAGGCGCGCGCCGTCTGAAAGTCGATCCCCAACAAAAGCGGCCGGAGCGAGAGAGAGCTCCGGCCGTACAGGTTTGTCGAGAGACGGTTTTGCCTATTCGGCCGGCACCATCTCGGGCCGTTTCTTAGCCGCACGGCGAGCAGCTTTGATGTGTTGAGCGCGGGCTTCCTGCTCGTCGAGGCGTTGCAGGTAATTCGGATGCTCAGTGCCCATCCAGCGGTCCCACCAAGTGAAGTAGAAGCCGAAATTCCCAGTGCCGCGCTCATGATGCATGTCGTGATGGGTGACGGTCGTAAGCCAGCCGAGTACCGGCATCCGAGCCCAGCTGCGCGGGAAGACTTCATAACCGCTATGCGCCAGAGCGTTTTTGAAGATCATGATCGAGAGCACGACATATAATGCGAGATTGTGTGTGGGGATCAGCATCAAGGCGATCGGCACATACATATATTCGATCACAGCTTCGGCCGCGGCGAAATTATAGGCCGTGAACGGTGTTGGATTGTGCGAGCGGTGATGCTGCATATGCGTGCGCTTATAGAGCTTGGCGGTGTGCATCAGCCGGTGCGTCCAATAGAAATAAGCGTCATGCAAGACGATCAGGAGCGGCATCGAAACCCAGAACCAGAGCATGCCATATTCCGCAAAATCATCATACTTCTGGAAGATGCCGAGATCAGCGGCTTCAAAGATGAAAATGTCCATCGCGACGAAGACACAAACGGTCTTGAACGAGTGTTTGAGTTCCATCTGAATTTGTTTGGATCGCGGTGTGGGTTTGCGGATTTTCCTCGTCTCAATGAAACGGTGAAGGACGATCCAGAGTACAAAGAACGTCACCAGGGTTCCCATCGCATAGCGGGTCGATTCGAACTGGATTCCGCCGAGAATGCGGGGTCCCAGATAGTCGGTGAAAAAGGGTAGCAGGTCCATTTGTGTCTCCTCGTCTGTCGATGAGGTCAGATCACCATGTTCCGAAAACAAAAGCTCCGCAGCCGCGAAAATGCGGCTACAATTTCAAAAATGAGGACAGTTTTTTAAGATTGCACAGCCGCTTCGAGGGCATCGGCGCGAAATGCGCTGGGCGTGATGCCTTCTTCAGATTTGAAGGCCCGATTGAAAGTCGCAAGTGAGGCATATCCGACATCCATGGCAATGGTGAGGATAGGCGTACGAGCTTGTTCTGGGTCGGCCAGAGCCGCTTTCGCTTCGGCTAGGCGATACTGGTTTAGGAATGACGCAAAATTGCGATAGCCGAGCCCTTTATTGATCAGCGCACGAAGTTGGTGCTCGGGTACGCCCAGTTTGGCTGACAGGTCACCTATCCCCAGGCCTTGCTCTCGGTAGAGGAATTGCTCCTCCATCGCTATGACGAGACGCGTGTGAGTGGCGCTGTCTTTGGGATCGACTTTGGCTTGCGCAATTGGAGCCGGCGTTGTGCGCTCGAACAGTAAAGTCTCGGGCATCAGTTTCAGAAACCAAAGCGCACCGATCACAATCATCGGCATTGCAAGGATGGAGCGCGCGGTAGTGAACCAAGTGGGGTCATCATTGTCGAAGGTGATGCCATAATGCAGCGCCTCGCCGGTGACGATGACCAACGCAGTAATCCCTAGGCCGAGCACGAACCATAATCGAGTGCGTCGGCGGGCTTCGATTAAATCGTCTTTTCGCCCAGACCAGGCGGTCCAAAATAGGTGAGCCAAGACGGCAAAACCGAGCAATCGATTGGCGGCGACGAAAATCAGGGTGCCAGCTTGGTTCTCGAGCATAATCGAGGCCTGTATCCCTGGCAGGAAAAAGAAGGTGGCCCCCAACGCCCCCCAATGCAGACGACGCATCTGGAAGTCGTCCTGGAACAAAGACAAGGCGAATAACCACAAAAGAATGATGTTAGGGACGTGCAATACCCACGCAACAGCCCAAAGTGCGAAAGGCGCCTCATACCAATCGGGTAGCGTATTTAGCAGCATGCCCGTCAGGCAAATGCACATTGCGGCGGCTAAACGTCCTTGCAAGAGATGACGCGCATCTCGCAGAGCAATCACGGCGACCAGCAGCAGGATGGTGATCGCCGCAAATCGAAACGCAGCATCGAGTAAAATCATGATCTTACTCCTGCCTGCATTCGCAGAGAGGTCAAGCGCAGCCGTTTGGCTCTAGCCAAGTCGTCTCGGTCAGCATAACAGGGGCCACCCAGTTCAAATCGCATGAAAAGTTACGAAAATGCGCCTGTCTCGATATTTTATTCCTGTCTCAAAAGACGTTCCTTCGGACGCGACGATCGCGAGCCATAAACTCATGTTACGGACCGGCATGGTTCGGCAAAATGGCGCCGGGATCTATTCCTGGCTGCCGCTCGGCTTCCGCGTGCTCAAAAAAATTGAGCAAATTGTGCGTGAAGAAATGGATCGCGCAGGCGCGATCGAGATGCTGATGCCGACCTTGCAGCAAGCCGATCTCTGGCGCGAGTCCGGCCGCTACGATGATTATGGTGCAGAAATGTTGCGCATCACTGACCGTCATGAGCGCGACATGCTCTACGGTCCGACCAATGAAGAAATGATCACGGATATTTTCCGCTCATTTGTCAAAAGCTACAAAGCCTTGCCCTTGAACCTCTATCACCAGCAATGGAAGTTCCGAGATGAGATCCGCCCTCGTTTTGGCATCATGCGCGGGCGCGAGTTTTTGATGAAAGACGCTTACAGTTTCGACCTGTCGGAAGAAGCCGCGCGGATTTCCTATCAGAAAATGTTTGCCGCTTACCTGAACACGTTTGCGCGCATGGGCATCACGGCGATCCCGATGCAGGCTGATCCCGGCCCGATCGGCGGCGATTTAAGTCACGAGTTTCTGATCCTCGCAGATAGCGGCGAAAGCGAAGTCTATTGCGACAAGTCTGTGCTGGATGTGCCGGCACCGGGCGCAGATTTCGATTTTGAAGATCTCGGCGCGCTTGACGCAGAAATGAAGAAGCGCACGCAATTCTATGCGGCGACCGATGAAAAGCATGATGAAGCGGCGTTCGCGGCCATTCCTGAAGATCGCCAGGTTAAAGCACGCGGTATCGAGGTCGGACACATCTTCTATTTTGGAACAAAGTACTCTGATCCACTCAAAGCTGAAGTGCAGACCAAAGACGGAGGCCTTGTGACCATTCATGGCGGGTCGTACGGCATCGGCGTGTCGCGCTGCGTCGGGGCGATTATCGAAGCGAGCCATGATGAGAACGGGATAATCTGGCCGGATGAAGTCGCGCCATTTGGGGCTGGCATCATCTCAATGAAGCCGGACGATGCGGATGTGGCGTCAGTCGCCGACGAGGCTTATGCCAAGCTCAAAGCCGCTGGCAAAGATCCGCTCTATGATGAAACCTCGGATCGTGCCGGACCAAAATTCGCCCGGATGGAACTGATCGGCCTGCCTTGGCAAATCACGGTCGGTCCACGTGGTGTGAAAAGCGGAACGGTGGAGCTGAAACGCCGCGCCACCGGTGAGAAAGAGGATCTCTCTCGGGAATCTGCGGTCAATAAGATCTGCGGATGATCAAGTTGCGCGGACATAAGCAGCCCCTCATCCTGAGCGAAGTCGAAGGACGAGGGGCGGTGCGTCTGGCGAGTACATCCTTCGACTTCGCTCAGGATGAGGGCGCTAGGCGGTCACTTCCGTGGGCATCACGATTTATCCATAATTGCTCAATAGATCTCACAGCATGAGCCGCGCTACCCCTTTTGGACAAGTCGAACGCACGCTCGCCTGGCGGTATTTGCGGGCGACCCGGGCCAATGGCGGGGTCTCGGTGGTTTCGATCGTGTCTTTCATTGGCATTCTGCTCGCGGTTATGGCGCTGATCGTGATCATGTCGGTGATGAGCGGTTTCCGCGCGACTTTGCTCGATGCGATGTTGGGCGGGCAGGGGCATGTCTTTGTCTATACCCAAGATGAGCCAGAGGCGTCCGTCGATGAGTTAGTGATCCAGATCGAAGCTCTGCCTGAGGTCGATCAAGCGATGCCAATCATCGAACAGCAAGTTCTCGCAACCACCGATCGCCGCCAAAACGGTGCGATTGTGCGCGGTGTACGGGTAGAAGATCTTGATAATTTGCCCTTCTTGGAAGGCGGTGCCGAAGCGGCCCGCGCGTTTGGGTTCGGCGAAGGTAAGAATGGCGGCGATGTGATCATGGTCGGCCGGTTCTTGGCGGCAGATCTTGGGTTGTACCCGGGGGATAAGCTCACTTTGATTGCGCCTGATGGCATTCAGGGCCCCTTCGGGGTTACCCCTCGGCGCAAAACCTACACAGTTGGCCAATTCTTTCAGACAGGCAGCGTAGAGCTCGACCAGCTCTACATTTTGATGCCCGTTGAACAGGCGCAGCTGTTTTTCGGCCGCAAAGGTGTTTACGATAAACTCGACCTGCGTATCCCAGACGCGATGAACACGGAGCCGGCTGAAGCAGCAGTCCAACGTGCGATCGATTACCGCTTCCCAACCCAGAGCTGGAAAGTTCAGCGCGAGGCTTATTTCAACGCGCTGAACACAGAGCGGTCGATGATGATGATCATCATGCTGATTCTGATCGTGATCACCTCACTGAACATCATCACCGGCGTGGTCATGCTGGTGAAGAATAAGACCAGCGATATCGCGATCTTACGTACGGTCGGAACGACACGGGGGTCGATTATGCGGGTATTCTTGATGATCGGCGCCTTGCTGGGCCTGACGGGGGCGCTGATTGGCGCGGTGCTCGGCGTGATCATGGTCATGAACATCAATTATGTGATTGATGGCATTGGGTTCCTCTTGCAGCGAGACCTGTTCCCACCCACGGTTTACGGACTGGACGGTTTGCCAGCTGCGCTGAACTGGGCCGAGGTAAGCTTTGTCACGCTATGGGCGATGGCAATGTCTATGTTGGTGACGATTTGGCCAGCTTGGGCCGCGGCGCGTCTCGACCCGGTTGATGCATTGAGGTTTGAGTGATGACAGCGGTGCTCGAACTTCGCGATATTGTTCGCCAATACAAATCCGAAGCCGGAGTTTTGCGCGTCTTGGAAGGCGCGAAGTTGACGCTAAATCCAGGGGAATTGGTTGGGCTGATCGGGCCTTCTGGTTCTGGTAAATCGACGCTGCTTCATACGGCAGGATTGCTCGAAAAACCGGAAGGCGGCGAGGTCTATCTTGAGGGCGAGAATTGCCTATCGCTGAATGATGCCGGACGCACGCGTTTGCGGCGGGAAAAGCTTGGCTTCGTCTATCAGTTCCATCACTTGCTGCCTGAATTTAACGCCCGTGATAATGTGGCGATGCCGCTTATGGTGGGCGGTCTGTCGCGCCGCAAAGCGCGCGAGAAAGCCGACGCCTTGCTTGGTGAGATGGGGCTCGCAGAACGCCTAAAACACCAGCCGGGACAGATGTCGGGCGGCGAACAGCAGCGCGTTGCGATTGCCCGGGCACTGGTCAATGACCCGCGCCTCGTCATCGCCGACGAACCGACTGGGAACCTGGATCCCGCTACGACAGAGCGGGTGTTTGAAAGCCTGATCCGCATGGCGCGAAGCGAAGGGGCGGCGGTGCTCGTTGCGACCCACAATATGGCGCTGACCCGACATATGGATCGCGTTCTGACCCTGAAGGATGGGAAACTCACAGATTTTGTGAGCGGCACCTAAAGTTCCACTTTTGTTCTTTGCGCTTGTCTGGTAGAAATCCATTCTAAATGGGCGTTTAGGTGTTGCGATTTCTGGCCATGTTCGGGAATCGGGCCAAAGCAATTCTCGTCCATTGGTCTGGATCAGGAGCGCCCCGTGGGTCAATCGCCATTCATACACCTTGCTGTGCGGACGTCTTTCTCGCTGCTTGAGAGTATGATCACGACCAAGGGGTTGACGGGCTGGTGCAAAGAACAAGGCATGCCCGCAGTTGCGGTGACGGATCGGAACAATCTGTTCGGGGCGCTAGAGCTCTCGGAAAGCCTATCCGGGGCTGGCATCCAACCAATCATGGCGGTCTGTTTCGATGTAACCGACGGCGCACATCAAGAAACCATCACGCGTCTTACGCTCTATGCCCAGAATGAGCAGGGCTATGGGCGACTTATGGCGCTGTCTTCCTACGCTTATCTTGATGCGGAAGACGGCGTGCCGCGGATCCACCAGAAGTATTTGGAGGAGAAGACCGACGGACTAATCGTGCTGACGGGTGGTGCGGAAGGCGATGTCGCGCGCTACCTTTTGAAAGGCAAAAAGGCGGAGGCGAAGACCGCGCTCGAAACGCTCGCGGCGAATTTTCCCGGCCGCTGTTATGTCGAGATCACGCGGCATGGATCACCCGAGGAGGCGCAAACTGAGCCGGGCCTGCTGGCGCTAGCCTATGAGCTCGATTTGCCAATTGTCGCGACCCATGATGCGCGTTTCATGAAACCTGATGATGCTGAAGCGCATGATGCGATGATGTGTATCGCCAATGGCGCTTATCTTGGTCAGGAAGATAGGCCACAAGTGCAGGCCCAGCAATATCTCAAAACCGAAGCAGAAATGCGGGACCTGTTTGCGGATCTCCCGGAAGCGATTGAGACCACAGCTGAAATCGCACGGCGCTGCGGGATACGTTCGACCAAGCACAAACCGATCTTGCCGAATTTTGGCGATGGCTCGCGGTCCGAGATTGATGAGTTGAAACTGCAAGCCAAAGAGGGCCTGGAATCCCGGCTTGCGGCGGCGCCGAAACTTTATGCGACTCGCGAGGTCTATTTTGAGCGGCTCGATTATGAGCTCGGCATTATCGAGCGCATGGGCTTCCCGGGCTATTTCTTGATCGTTGCCGACTTTATCAAATGGGCGAAGGAGCAGGATATCCCGGTCGGGCCAGGCCGGGGATCAGGCGCGGGCTCACTGGTCGCCTGGGTGCTGACCATTACCGACCTCGACCCGCTTCGTTTTGATCTTCTGTTCGAGCGCTTTTTGAACCCAGAACGGGTCTCGATGCCCGACTTCGATATCGATTTCTGTCAGGAGCGCCGCGGCGAGGTGATCCGCTATGTGCGCGACAAATACGGGTCTGAATCGGTCGCCATGATCATCACGTTTGGAACTCTGCAAGCCAAAGCGGTGGTGCGCGATGTCGGGCGGGTGATGCAGATGCCGTATGGCCAAGTAGACCGGCTCGCCAAGCTGATCCCGTTCAACCCCGCCAAACCGCCAAAGCTCTCTGAAGCGATTGATGATGAGCCGAAGTTTGACGAGGAAGTTAGCCGCGATCCGCGGGTCGGCGAATTGCTCGATACCGCGCTTGCGCTTGAAGGCATGTATCGGAATGCGGGCACGCACGCGGCTGGTGTGGTCATCGGCGATCGCCCGCTGACTGAGCTCGTCCCGCTTTACAATGATCCGCGCGCCGATCTGCCTGCGACGCAATTCAACATGAAATGGGCCGAGTCCGCTGGGCTCGTGAAGTTTGACTTTCTCGGTCTGAAAACGCTGACCGTGATTGATCGCGCGCTGAAATTCATTCGCCGCGATGGCAAAGATGTCGGTCCTGAATGGCATAGTCTGGATGATGCCGAGACGTATAAGCTGATGGCGTCTGGTGAAACGCTGGGCGTGTTCCAGCTCGAAGGGCAGGGCATGCGCGACACGCTGCGCAAAGTCCGTCCCGGCAATCTAGAAGACGTGATTGCGATCATCTCACTCTACCGGCCCGGCCCGATGGACAATATCCCGGTCTATGTCGCGGGTAAGGAAGACCCCAACACGATCAAGTATCAGCACCCTGATCTCGAACCGATCTTGCAAGCCACTTATGGTGTGCCGGTCTATCAGGAACAGGTGATGCGGATGGCGCAGGAGATTGCGGGCTATTCGCTTGGCGAAGCGGATTTGCTGCGCCGCGCTATGGGTAAGAAAAAGCTCGAAGAAATGGTCGCGCAGCGGGAGCGGTTCTTGAAAGGCGCGAAAGAGCTCAAACAGATCGAAGCGCCGCTGGCCAATGACATCTTCGATACGATGGAGAAGTTTGCGGGCTACGGCTTTAACAAATCACACGCCGCCGCTTACGCTCTGATTGGCTATCACACGGCCTATTTGAAACGCCATTTCCCGGTCGCGTTCTTGGCGGCTTCGATGAGTTTGGATCTACACAATACTGATAAGCTTGCTGCGTTTTTCCAAGAAGCGCGTCGGCTGAAGATCCCGGTGATTGCGCCGAATGTGAATGTCTCGACGGCTGATTTTGATGTCGATGGCGGATCGATCATCTATGCGCTCGGGGCGCTCAAGGGCGTTGGGCCGGAAGCCATGAAACATTTGGTCGAAGAACGCCGGTCCAACGGGGCATATCAATGCCTTCACGACCTCGCCGAGCGGGTCGATCCGAAAGACATCAATAAGAAATGTTTCGAACAGCTCGCAAAAGCAGGCGGGTTTGATGAGCTTGAGCCCAATCGCGCGCGGGTGTTGAAATCGGCGCCGATGCTGGCGGCGACTTGCGCGGCTTCGGCTGAGGATCGCGCGGGCGGGCAGGGCGGTCTATTTGGCGACGCGGAACCGGCCATGCGGGCCGATCTGCCGAAAGCTGCTGCCTGGAATATGCAAGAGAAACTCGATCAAGAGTTTGCAGCGATTGGCTTTTATTTCTCGGGTCACCCGCTCGATGATATTATCGACAGTCTCGAGGACGGCCGGATCACCTATGCGATGAATATCGCTGACAGCGCCGTGGATGGCCGCCCCATGGAGCTGATTGGAGTCGTCCGGCGCCGGGTTGAGAAACCCGCGCGAAACGGCGGAAAGTTTGCGTTTTTGACGCTGTCGGATCCCACGGGTGAAGTTGAACTGATGGTGATGCCAGAATTGCTCTCAGATATGCGCGAGCAATTAGAGCCGGGCTCGGCCGTAGTCATCCTGACTGAAGTGCGCCGGCGCGATGAAGAAATCCGCCTCTCGGCGCGCCGGGTTCAGCCGATTGAACAGGCTCGCATTGCAAAGAAAGCCCCTGCATTGTCAGTGAAGCTCGAAAAGGGCGCAGACCTTAGCGGCCTGGCGGCGATTGCAGCGCGTTTGAAAGGCGCGTCGGGACAGGATAGGGGCGAAATATTCGTCCGGATGCCGATCGATGATGGCCGGGTGGTGACGCTTAGACTGCCTGATACTTACCCAACCGGGATTGAAGCGCTGCGCGCGTTGAAAACGGCTCCGGGCGTCGCGCGTGTGGATCACGAAGCGGCCTAATCCCGCCAGACCTGATCTCGCCTGTTGCTTTGCAGTATATATGATGTATAGACGCGCGCACGAACCCCCGATGCGTGGTCCTTCCGGTGTTGTGTCTCCAGTGAGGCTCAATAGGGATCATGCCGGTCAACCGGATAAGGAAAATTAAGATGGCATTGCCTGATTTCACTATGCGTGAACTGCTCGAAGCTGGCGTTCACTTTGGTCACCAAACTCACCGCTGGAACCCCAAGATGAAGCCCTTCATCTATGGCGCGCGTTCTGGCATTCACATTATGGATCTGTCTAAGTCTGTGCCGCTTTTGCACCAAGCGCTGGTAAAGGTCCGTGACACTGTTTCTAAAGGTGGCCGTGTTCTCTTCGTTGGTACCAAGCGTCAGGCATCTCAGCCAATCGCGGAAGCGGCTCAGCGTTGCGCTCAGTATTACATGAACCATCGCTGGCTCGGCGGCACGCTGACCAACTGGTCGACGGTCTCTAATTCCATTAAGCGTCTGCGTGAGCTCGAAGAAGTTCTTTCTGGTAAAGAGCAATCTGGTCTCACCAAGAAAGAGCTTTTGAACCTTGAGCGTGACCGTGAAAAGCTCGACAAAGCCCTTGGCGGTATCGCCAATATGGGTGGTCTGCCTGATCTGATCTTCGTGATCGATACGAACAAAGAAGCGATCGCGATTAAAGAAGCGCGTAAGCTGGGCATTCCAGTTGTTGCCGTTGTTGATACCAATTGCGATCCAGACGATGCTGATTTTGCCTTCCCAGGCAATGATGATGCGGCTCGCGCGATCTCGCTTTACTGCAACCTGATCGCCGATGCTGTTCTAGACGGCCTCGCCGAATCGTCTGCAGGGCTCGGCATTGATTTGGGCGAAGCTGAGGACATTGAAGCCTTGGTTGAAGCCGACGTAGCAGCTGCAGATGCGGCTGAAACCGAAGCTGAAGCTACAACCGAAGAAACCGCTAAAGTCGAAGAAGATAAGACTGAAGCTTAATCCCCACTGGGTTTGAACAGAAGGACGACTAGGATGGCTCAGATTACTGCTGCCCTCGTTAAGGATCTGCGCGACAAGACTGGCGCAGGCATGATGGACGCGAAAAAAGCGCTGGTCGAGAACGATGGCGATGTCGAAGCCGCTGTTGATTGGCTGCGTGCAAAAGGTCTCTCTAAGGCCGCTAAAAAGTCTGGCCGCACGGCTGCGGACGGTCTGGTTTCAGCTGTGGTCTCTGACGACGGTAAAATCGGATCTGTCGTTGAGCTGAATGCGGAGACAGACTTCGTTGCGCGCAACGAGACGTTCCAAGGCGCGCTGTCAGATATCGCTAAATTGGCGCTGACAACTGCGGGCACGACGGAAGCGTTGGCTTCTGCGCCTGCGCCTGATGGTGACGGCACCGTTGAAGACATGATTAAGCGTCTTGTCGGCACAATCGGCGAGAACATGACTTTGCGCCGTGCGGCGCAGATCAAAGCTGACTCAGTTGCGGCTTATATCCACAGTGCCGAAGCTCCAGGTATGGGCAAAATCGGCGTTCTGGTTGGCCTCAACGGATCTGGCGACTTGGCTGACGCGGGCAAGAAAGTTGCGATGCACGTCGCGGCGACGTCTCCGGCGTCTGCGACCGTCGCTGATCTCGACCAAGATCTGGTTGCACGTGAGAAGCAAGTTCTAACCGAGCAAGCTGAACAAAGCGGCAAGCCAGCCAATGTCATCGAGAAGATGATCGAAGGCCGGATCAAGAAATACTATAAAGAAGTTGTTCTCGTCGAACAGCAATTCGTCATGAACCCTGACCAAACGGTTGGCCAGTTCATCGCGGATAGCGGCGCAGAGCTGGCAGGCTTTGTGATGTTCAAGCTCGGCGAGGGCATCGAGAAAGCCGAAGACAACTTCGCTGAAGAAGTGGCTTCGATGACGAAGGCTTAACCGCTTTCAAAAATAAGTGCTTTTAGATCCCGGCTACCGATGACAGGTGGCCGGGAATCTTTTATGGGCTTTTGAGCAACGGGAGACGCAGAATGCCAGGTGAAGCCGAGTCCGATAACGGCCTGAAATATAAGCGCGTTCTTCTGAAGATTTCAGGAGAGGCCCTGATGGGGCCAACCGACTATGGCATCCATATGCCAACCTGCCTGGGATTTGCTCAAGAAATCGCCGCGGCGCGCGAGCTTGGGGTCGAGATTTGCTTGGTGATTGGCGGCGGTAACATCTTCCGCGGTATGAAGGGGGCGGCTTCCGGCATGGAGCGCTCGCAAGCCGACTCCATGGGCATGCTGGCGACGATTATGAATGCGCTCGGCATGCAAAGCGCCTTGGAATCAATTGGCGTTCAGACCCGGGTTCAATCCGGCATTCGGATGGATGAGATTTGCGAACCCTTCATTCGCCGGCGAGCCATCCGTCATATGGAAAAAGGCCGGGTCGTGATTTTTGCCGCCGGTACGGGCAATCCATATTTCACGACAGATACGGGCGCAGCCTTGCGCGCGGCGGAAATGCATTGTGATGCGATGATGAAGGGCACACAAGTCGACGGCGTCTATTCAGCTGATCCGAAAACCGATCCAGATGCGACCCGCTATGATCATTTGACCTATCAAGACGTACTGGCGCGCAATTTAAAAGTGATGGACGCATCCGCCGTGAGCCTTATGCGTGACACGAACATACCAATTGTGGTTTTCTCCTTGCACAATAAAGGAGCGCTGCAAGATGTGCTAACCGGCCAAGGCCCAAGCACAGTCATCTCCTGATCTTGAGGAAAGAAAATGAGTTACGATAAAAAAGACCTCGAACGCCGGATGGACGGTGCGATTAGCTCGCTTCAGACGGAACTTCAGGGACTGCGCACCGGCCGCGCATCGGTCAACTTGCTCGATAGCGTTCAGGTGGCTGCGTACGGATCGAACATGCCGCTCAACCAAGTCGGTTCGGTATCGATTATGGACGCGCGGATGATCGCCGTGAATGTTTGGGATAAAGGATTGGTTGGCGCGACCGACAAAGCCATTCGCGAATCTGGGCTGGGCTTGAACCCTGTCGTCGACGGCCAAACGCTGCGCATTCCTATCCCGCCATTGAATGAGGAGCGCCGCGTCGAGCTCACCAAAGTGGCAGGCAAATATGCTGAGGCGGCGCGCGTGGCCGTTCGTAATGTCCGCCGGGATGGTATGGATGCGCTCAAGAAAATGGAAAAAGACGGCGAGATTAGCGAAGACGAACTACGCTCTCTCTCTGATGAAGTTCAAAAGCTCACTGACAGCTTTGTTGGCAAAGTGGATGAAGCGCTGAAGGGCAAAGAAGCGGAGATTATGCAAGTTTGACCTCCGCACCGTCTGCTGCCCAAACCGGAAATGGTGGTCCAGCCAAAGACGGTTTCCCCGACCACATCGCCATCATCATGGATGGCAATGGGCGGTGGGCGAATGCGCGAGGCTTACCGCGCGCGGTTGGGCATGAACGAGGCGTCGAAGCTCTGCGTCGCACCGTCGAGGCGGCTCAGGAGATCGGCCTTAAAACGCTAACCGTGTTTTCCTTCTCAACCGAAAACTGGCGCCGCCCCGTCTCAGAGGTGAATGCGCTTTTTGGACTGTTGAAAGCCTATGTGAAACGAGATTTGAAACGCCTGACAGAGGAAGGCGTGAAAGTCCGCATCCTCGGAACGCGTGAAGGCTTGCCAGAAGATATCCTGGAATTGGTTCAGCGCGCGGAGCGTCAAACTGCCGATAATCACGCCTTCAATCTTTGTATCGCGTTCAATTATGGCGGGCGAGAAGAAGTGCTGCGGGCCGCGAAAGCGATGGCTGACGCTGTTGAGTCTGGCACTCTGTCTGCGGGTGATATCGACGAAACCGCGTTTGCAGGCTTTTTGGATACGCAAGACCTGCCAGATCCAGACCTTCTGATCCGCACAAGTGGTGAGTATCGGCTCAGCAACTTTTTGATTTGGCAGGCTGCCTATGCCGAATTGGTATTTATGGATGTCCTGTGGCCTGATTTCGGCAAACAGCACTTGCTTGAGGCCGTAGAAATTTACCGCAATCGCGAGCGCCGCTTTGGTGGTTTAGCGTCCGGAGCCGCATAGCGTGGTCCGCGGAAAACGGTATGATGGACAGGCGGGTGATCTCGGCCTGAGGCTCATCTCCGCTGCGGTGCTCATTCCTTTTGCTCTATTCGTGGTGTGGAAGGGCGGTCCTTTGTTGGCCCTCGCATGTGGCGTGTTCGCGGCCATTATGGCGTATGAGTGGGTCAGGATGTCGGCCTCGCCGTCAATGAAGAGCTTCGGCACGTTGGCGATTCTCCCATTTTTGCCGGCCGTCCTGGGAGCCCCGGTCTGGACGCTTTGGGCGTTTGTCGGATGCGCAATTATCGCCACTTTCACGCATCCGTTGAGGCAAAAACGCGGCCGAGAGGCGTTTGGGTTTCTGTATGTTGCCGGCATGCCCTTGGCGCTATATTTCCTGCGAGAAGGCGATTGGGACGGCGCGGCGACGGCGCTGATTTTGATGGGCATCGTTTGGGGCTCAGACTCAGCCGCTTTCTTTTTTGGGCGCAGTCTGGGCGGCCCGCGATTGCATCCGGACTCGCCTTCAAAAACCTGGAGTGGCGCTATTGGCGGCGTTTTGTTTAGTGCGCTTTGCGGTGTGCTTGCGGCGCGGATCACAGGTGGCGACCTGATGGCTTGGATCATTATGGGAGGCGCAATATCGATCCTCGCCCAGTTCGGTGATCTGTTCGAGAGTTCGACCAAACGACACCACGGTGTCAAAGACTCGAGTGGTCTTGTGCCAGGACATGGAGGCGTCTTGGACCGGGTCGACGGTCTCGGGATGGTTTGCGTTGTCGCGCTTCTGGTTTTTTCGTTTGCGCCGTCCCTGCCGCGCGTATTAGGGCTGGCCCTATGAGCGATCCGCGGTCACTTTCCATCCTTGGGTCGACAGGGTCGATAGGAACGTCTGCCTTGTCGGTGATCGAACACGCCAATGCCACAGCGCAAGCACCTGTCTTTTCAATCGATACGCTAGTCGCGGGGAAGAATGTCGACCTATTGGTCGAGCAAGCGCGCCAGTTTAAACCAAAGCACGTCGTGATCGCCCATGAACCATTTTTGCCGGCGCTCCAAGATGGGGTGCGCGACCTTGATATCTCCGCCGCGGCAGGGCCGGACGCGATCAAAGAGGCGGCAGCGCGCCCCGTCGATCGCGTACTCGCCGCGATTGTTGGTATCGATGGGCTCCCGTCAACCATTGCCGCGATAGAAGCTGGAAATTCGGTGGCGCTCGCCAATAAAGAGAGCATGGTCTGCGCGGGGCCGCTCCTCAATCGCCTGGCGGCGAAAAATCGAGTGGCGATTGTGCCGACCGACTCTGAACATAATGCCATGTTCCAGGTGATGGAGCGCCGTGAAGATATTTCGCGCCTCATCCTAACCGGATCGGGTGGACCCTTTCGGACGCTCGCTCGCGAAGATCTCGAAACGGTGACACCGGAGCGTGCGCTAGCACATCCGCGATGGAATATGGGGCGCAAAATTTCAATCGATAGCGCGACACTGTTCAATAAAGGTCTCGAGCTGATTGAGGCGGCCTACCTGTTCGACGTGCCGGAAAACATGATTGATGTGGTGATCCACCCGCAATCGATCATCCATTCTGCCGTGGCCTATCGGGATGGTTCGGTTTTAGCCCAAATGGGTGAGCCGGACATGCGGACGCCGATTGCCCATGCTTTAACTTGGCCCGAGCGCCGACAAGAAACACCGGTCGAGCCATTAGATTTGATCGCCCTCAGCCGGCTTGATTTCGAAGCGCCCGATTCCGAGCGCTTTCCGTCGATAGACCTTTGCCGTAAGGCTCTCAGAGTAGGAAAGGGCGCCCCGACAGTATTAAATTGCGCTAATGAACGCGCCGTAGCTGCATTTCTTGCGGGTCAATGTCGATTCCTCGACATAAGCTGGGTCGTAGAAATGGCGTTGGAGCGATTTTTTGCCGGTCCAATGGCTTGTGAGGATTGCGATAATTTGGAAGCCGTCCTAGCAATCCAAGCCGAAGCTGAGCAGTTAACCGGTATCCTTCTTGATGAAGTGAAGGACCAAAAGCGGGAGCGGAGAGCGTGACGGGAATTCTGGCGCAAGGCCCGATATTTCTGATTTGCCTGGCATTCCTGCTTGGGGCCGTCGTGATCATTCACGAGCTAGGACACTATCTTGCCGGCCGCTATTTTGGCGCAGCGGTTGAGTCTTTCTCGATCGGGTTCGGCGCCTCGATCTATGAACGCAAAGACTCCAAGCGAACACGCTGGCGGGTCAACTGGATCCCTTTGGGTGGTTTTGTGAAATTTGTCGGCGAAAGCCAGTTACCGGGTGATGTCGGCAAGGTCGAAGAAGGCCCAATCGGCAAACCGTACAATCAATTGAGTGTCGGCGCTCGATCAATCGTCGCACTCGCGGGCCCAGCCGCGAACTTCTTGCTGGCAGTGTTCCTATTTACAATTTTCTTCGCGTTCCGCGGTACTGAACAATATGATGTTTATGCGTACCAAGTGAATGAGGGCTATCCCGCCGCAGAAGCCGGTATGCAGGCCGGTGACGTGATCAAAAGCGTTGATGGATCGGAAATCCGGCAGATCGCCGATATGATCGTGATCACCTCAATGTCGTCTGGGCGCGCCTTACCGTTTGAGGTGCAGCGCGGCGATGAGCTCTTAACTCTAACCGTCACCCCGCGCCGCGAGGTCCGCGCTAACCAGCTAGGACAGCTCGTTCCGCAAGGCACAATTGGGGTCGTGCCTGCGCCATTGCGCGAGTCGGTTCAGTATCGAAAGTACGGCCCGCTTGAGGCAATCGGTATGGGCGTTGTGGAAACCAAGGATACGGTTGGGCACACCGTTTATATGCTTGGTAGGATTATCACCGGCAAAGAGCCATTGGCTCTAATGAGTGGCCCCGTTGCCATCGGCGATGCGGGGCGCAGAATCGTCAACCGAACAATGGGCGCAGAAACTGTGCCTTTGGCGACACGGTTAAGCGTTTTGGGGTGGTCCGCCCTACAGCTTTGCGCCTTAATCTCAATAGGCATTGGCTTTTTCAACCTGCTACCATTGCCTGTATTGGATGGGGGACATCTTGTTTTCAATGCTTATGAAGCCATGACGGGAAAAGTAATGCCCGAAAAGGTGCAGGAAGTGGCATTGATGGCAGGGCTTGGTCTGCTATTGACCATGTTTGTTTTCATCACCTGGGGTGACGTTCTGGAAACCGGCCTATTCAACGGGTCAGCAAGCGAGTAAGTCGCTTGCCATGGAGGATCGAGGGATCGATGCGTAAAGTATTAGCTGCAGTTCTGATGGCGACCAGCGCGATCGCGTTAACCGACATCCCGGTTACGGAATCGAATGCGCAAGTCAGTGAAACCATTCGGCAAATTAGAATTGAAGGCAATCAACGGATCGAAGATCGGACGATTCAGTCCTATTTGCTGGTCGAGCCGGGTGATGCTTTCGACCCAACACGAATTGATTTGTCTCTAAAGACGCTTTTTGCGACCGGGCTTTTTGCCGATGCGAGTTTCGACAAAGCCGGTCCAGACCTGATTGTGCGCGTGGTTGAGAACCCCATCATCAATCGCGTCCTCTTCGAGGGCAATAGCGCGCTGGACGATGATAAGCTGCGGGAAGAAATTCAGGCTGCGCCACGGGGTATCTTTACCGCCGCGCGTGTGCAGGCAGACGTTCAGCGTATTCTGGAGCTGTACCGCCAATCTGGTCGGTTCTCCGCGACAGTCGAGCCTCAGTATAAGCCGCTCGACCAGAACCGAGTCGATCTGGTCTTTGTAATGACTGAAGGCCCTGTGACGGGCGTTCGCTCTATCAATTTCATCGGTAATGATGCGTTTTCCGATCGCCGTTTGCGCAGCGAAGTGGTCACCAAGCAATCGCGCTGGTGGCGATTCTTCAGCTCCAATGACAATTATGATCCAGGCCGGCTAGAATTTGACCGGGAACTCCTGCGCGAATTCTATCAAAACAAAGGCTATTATGATTTTCGTGTGATCAGTGCGGTCGCCGATCTTACGCCGGATCGTGAAGACTTTTACATCACCTACACGATCGAAGAGGGCGAGCAGTACACGTTCGGCGAGGTTGAGGTCGAAACAGCGCTCGACAAGCTGAGCAGCGAAGGGCTCAAACGTGCTGTTCCATTCAAAGATGGTGACCTATTCCGCGGAGACCAGATCGAAAACACGATTGATACGCTGACATTCGCGGCCGGGATCGCTGGATACGCGTTTGTGGACATCACGCCGCGTCTGGAAGCCGATCCTGAAACTCGGAAAGTGAACGTTACTTTTGCGATCGATGAAGGCCCGCGTGTTTATATCGAACGGATCAATATTAACGGGAATACCCAAACTCTAGACCGCGTTATTCGACGCGAATTGCGGATTGCCGAGGGCGATGCGTTTAACCGCGTCTTGCTCGACCGCTCAAGAAACCGCGTGCGGGCGCTTGGTTATTTTGAGAATGTCGAGATCACCGAACGCGCCGGATCGAGCGCCGACCGGACGGTTGTCGACCTCGATGTGGAAGAGACTGCGACGGGCGAACTTTCCTTCGCTGCCGGCTTCTCTTCGGTTGATTCATTCTTGCTCGATTTGAGTGTGACACAGCGAAACTTGCGGGGCCGCGGCCAAACCTTCGTGGCGCGCGTGTCCGCGTCTGATCGCCAGCAATTCGTTGATTTCAGGTTCCAAGAACCGCGCTTCCTCGACCGCAACCTGTCTGCCGGACTTGAGCTATTCTCGACCCGCTCAGACTTTTTGGACGTCTCGAGCTTTGAGTCCGAAACCATTGGCGCGGGGATCAATTTCGGATTTCCGGTGACCGACAATACGGGACTGCAAGTTCGGTACAGGTTACAGTCGGACGAAATCAATATCCGCGACCAGAACGTCATCATCGACGAGAATGGCGTCATCGTTCGATCTTTTGTTCAAACGGCAGGCGCAGATACACCAGAGAACGCATTCGATGACGCCTTCCGGGTGGTAGAGGCCTCTGATGTCATGGACGGTCAGATGCTTGTTGATCAATGTTCTTCGCTGGTCGTGAACCAGAACATTATCTGTGACAATGAGCGGTCGGATATTACCTCATTGATTGGCTATTCTTTCAATTGGGATCGCCGAAATGATCCAATCGCGCCGACCGGCGGGTTCGATTTCTCCGTCAGCCAAGATATCGCCGGCTTAGGCGGCGACGTGCAATATCTCCGAAGCGAAATCACCGGCGCGACCTATCGCGGTATTTTCCGCGGCGTTCGCGCCAGCGTGCGCCTTTCGGGCGGATATATCGAGCCGTATGGCGACGATGATCGTATTCTGATCAATAATCGTTTCTTCCGCGGCGGCTCATCATTCCGCGGGTTTGATGTAGCAGGCATTGGCCCGCGTGAAGTTGTGACGATTGCGGACGCGAATGGCGAAGTCACTGACGTGAAGCCAGGTCGCGCGCTCGGGGGTAAAGCCTATTACCAAGCCACCGGCGAGTTAACGATGCCAAACTATCTCCCAGAAGAGTATGGCATTCGAACCAAACTGTTCGTTGAGGCTGGCGGATTGGGTATTCTCGATAATGCCGATATCCGAGACCCAATTTTTGGCCAACTTGGCGTCGGTGCCTTCACCAATATTCGGTTCAATAACATTTTGCCGGGAACACCGGCTGTGAGCCAAATCAAAGATGGCCTGGGCCTTCGCGCCTCAGCAGGTCTCTCGGTTGGCTGGGACTCACCGTTCGGACCAATCCAGTTCGACTTTTCACATATCCTTCGCAAGGAAGAGTACGACAGAACGGAGACATTCCGCTTCAGTACTTCCACTCGTTTTTAGCAGATATCTCTACAGGAGAGAGTACAATGATCCGCGTAAAATCTATTCTCGCCACTTTGGCGCTCGCCGTCTCAGCGGCATTCGCGATGAGCCCAGCCGCCATCGCTCAGGGGACAAAAGTCGTCGTCATCGATCGCGTCCAAATTTTCGGTCAAAGCCAAGCTGGTCAAGACATCCGGACGAAGATCCAAGCAATCGAAACCACAATGCAGGGCGAGCTGAAGCCATTGGCAGATACCCTCGCTGCAGACGGAACCAGCCTGCGTACGAAGTCTGAAGGCAAAACCCAAGAGGCGGTGCGTGCGGATGCAGCCTTGATGGCTGAAATCGAAGCCTATTCTCGCAAAGCGAATGATTTCGAGCGTAAGCGCCAGATCGCAGCTCAAGAGCTTTCGCTTACAGAACGCAAGGCGCTGGTCGATTTCAACAACGCCTTGATCCCAGTACTTCAGCAGGTAATTGCTGAGACCAATGCGAATGTTATTCTCGACAAATCTCAAGTGGTATATGTCGACGACGCGACGGACGTGACTCAGTCGGCCATCACGAAACTGAATGCGAGCACGCCAACTGTACAAGTGGTTCGCCAAAGCTTGCCGACGCAACAACCACAACAGTAAATCCGTCGAGGAGCTGATGCCTATAGATCAGCGATTTTTTGACTATCAGGGTCCGCAGTCGCTGCGGGCCCTTTTGGGCATTCTAGAGCTCGAGTTTGATGATGATCGCGACCCGCAAATCACTGGGATTGCGGCATCAGATAGCGCTGTTGAAGGCGATCTCTGCTTCTTCGAAGGCGACGCCAAACAAGCCGCGAATGTGAGCGCCCGCGCCGCCGCCTGTTTCGTTAAAAAAGACGCAGCGTCTGGTTTGCCGGCAAGCGTTGTGCCCGTGATCACAAACGCCCCCCGGTTCAGTCATAAACTGGCCGGCGAGGCGCTCTACAAAATCAAAGACTGGCAAGCAGCGGGCAAAGCCCCAGCGATCCATGAAACCGCACAAATAGCGCCAACCGCTTTCATCGGTGCGGGAGCCGCGATTGGCGCTGGCACCGCGATCGGTCCGGGAGCTGCGATCGGGCCAGGTGTACAAATTGGCGAACATTCTGTGATCGGTGCTAATGTCTGTGTGCGGTGCGCGCTCATTGGCAATCATGTTCGATTGTATTCGGGTGTGTCAGTGGGGGAAGCGGGGTTCGGTGTCACCGCTGGTCCAAACGGCGCTGAAGATGTCCCGCAATGGGGCCGGGTCATCATCCAAGATCATGTCACAGTCGGCGCAAATACCTGTATCGATCGCGGGGCTTTGTCAGACACGATAATTGGCGAACGCACCAAGATCGACAATCTGGTTCAGATTGCCCACAATGTGATTGTCGGCCGTAACGTTGCGATGGCGAGCTTTACGGGGATTTCTGGAACAACACGTGTTGATGATGGCGTGGTGATGGGAGGACGCGTGGGCATCGCGGATCACGTTCATATTGGCGCAGGGGCAAGACTGGCAGCCTCGGCTGGAATTTTTCGAGACATTCCAGCAGGCGAAACCTGGGGCGGCGTGCCTGCCAAACCGTTGAAGCAGTATTTGCGCGAAATCGCTTGGATCCAGAAGCAAATCGCGCCGAAAAAGAAACCGAAATGACGGTCAGCATTCATCCAACAGCGATTGTTGAGCCGGGGGCCGAGCTCGGCACAAATGTTTCGATTGGCGCTCTGGCTTATGTCGGGCCGAATGTGAAGCTCGGCGACAATGCGGCTTTGCACCCCAAGGCGATGGTGTTCGGGCATTCGACGCTTGGGGCTGATGTTGAGATTTACCCAGGCGCCGTGATTGGCGGCCCGCCGCAAGTGCTGGGCTATAAAGAAAGCAATGAATCGCGGTTGGAAGTCGGCGACCGAACTGTGCTGCGCGAACACACAACGCTGCACACGGGGTCTCCCGAGCATGGCGGTCTGACCAAAGTCGGATCAGATTGCCTGTTCATGGCCCATACGCATGCCGCGCATGATTGTGTCTTGGGTGATAAATGCGTCATCGCGAACAACACCCATATTGGCGGGCATGTCACCATAGGCGAGCAAGTCTGGTTTGGCGGCGCCGTTGCGGTGCACCAATGGTGCCGGATTGGCGATCATGCCTTTGTTGGCGGCGGCTCGATTCTCGTCGCTGATGTCATCCCCTTTGGATCTGTGGTCGGAAACCATGCCCATCTCGCAGGTTTGAATGTGGTCGGCTTGAAGCGGCGCGGTTTTTCGCGGGAGACAATCCGTAGCCTGCGATCCGCGTATCGGATGCTTTACGCGAAAGAGGGGACTTTCTCTGAACGGTTAGAGGATACATCTGCTACGTTCGCCGAGACCGACGAAGTAATGCAAATTGTAAACTTCATACGCAACAGCAAGAATCGCGCGCTCTGCCTGCCGCGATAGGAGGCCAGATTGGCGCCACTCGGAATCATTGCGGGCCTCGGAGACTTGCCGGTTCAAGTTGCGAAAGCGGCCACAGAACGCGGGCAGGGCGTATATGTGATCCGTATGAAGGGGTTTGAAGAACCGGCCCTCGCGACTTATCCGGGTATCGTCACCGGCGTGGCAGAGATTGGCAAAACGGTTAAATCGCTAAAGCAAGCTGGCTGTCAGCAAGTGTGTTTTGCCGGGATTGTCAAACGCCCGGACTTTCAAGCGCTAAAACCCGATTTAAAAGGGATTTCTCTGCTTCCAAAGGCCATTTCAGCGGCCCGAGAGGGCGACGATGCGCTGCTCAGCTTCTTGATCAAGACCTTCGAAAGTGAAGGCTTTGAGGTCATTGGTGCAGATGAAGCTGCGGGCTCACTGACCGCGGAGGCAGGATTGCTCGCTGGGGCAACTCCCGATGAAGAAGAGCTAGCGGATTTAAAGAAAGCCGCGAAAGTCGCGGGCACAATGGGACAGCTCGACATTGGACAAGGCGCCATCGTTGCGGGCGGCTTGGTGCTTTGCGTTGAGGCGCAAGAAGGCACAGACGAAATGCTTCGCCGGTGCGCAGAACTGCCAACCCAAATCCGAGGCTCAGCGGCTTCAAGAAAAGGCGTTCTGGTCAAGCGACCCAAGCCTCAACAAGAACGCCGGATTGATTTGCCAACCATCGGTATGATGACCGTCGAGCTCGCCGCCGAGGCCGGATTGGCTGGGATCGGGTTTGAGGCCGGGGGCGCTTTGATCATCAACTCTGATCAGGTGAAGGCACGCGCCGAAGCCTTAGGCCTATTCTTGTACGGCTTTCCAAAGGATTGGCCCTGATGACTGCGCCGCGCGTCTTCCTCGTTGCGGCAGAGCCGTCTGGCGACTTATTGGCCCGCGAAACGGCTGAAGCGCTAAAAAGGCGGGATCCACAGATTAAATTGTTTGGGATTGGCGGGCGCGAGCTTGCCAAGATCGGCCTCGACTCTGCGATTGATATCGCCCCGCTCTCGATCCTTGGCCTATTTGAAGGGCTCAAAGCCTATGGCACGGTCGTCAAACTCGCCGATGCCGCCGCGGATGCGATTATCGAGGCGGCGCCAGATGTGGTCGTTCTTGTTGATTCATGGGGATTTATGCTTCGGGTCGCGCAACGCGTTCGGGCCCGTGATCCAAAGATCAAGCTAATCAAGCTTGTCGGCCCACAGGTCTGGGCGACCCGCGCCGGACGAGCTAAGACGCTCGCCAAAACGGTCGATCACCTGATCTGTATCCACCATATGGAAGCGCCTTATTATGAACCGCATGGCCTGTCGGTGACGGTTATGGGGAACCCGGCGCTCAGCCGCACCGAACGCGGCGATGGCACTCGATTCCGGGTATCGATCGGCGCGTCAGACGGGGATCAAATTGTCTTGGTTTTACCAGGCAGCCGGCCCAGCGAGATCAAACGCGTTGCCCCGGTCCTGGTTGAAGCGGCATGGCTGATGAAGTCGCAAAACCCCGACCTCAAAATCGTCTTTGCG
The DNA here is from genome assembly GCF_056850855.1 of Hyphomonas sp. ske169. Taxonomy (NCBI): domain Bacteria; kingdom Pseudomonadati; phylum Pseudomonadota; class Alphaproteobacteria; order Hyphomonadales; family Hyphomonadaceae; genus Hyphomonas; species Hyphomonas sp. ske169. The sequence continues at coordinate 3,311,237 of NZ_CP096146.1, forward strand.
CCCGCGCCATCGGTTGAGCAGCAATTCTTAGACGCGTTTCCGGGCCTTCAAAAATGGTCTGTCATCGCAAACGACACCACCTCTCCTGCCGACATGATGGCCGCCGCTGATTTTGCGCTCGCGTGTTCCGGTACGGTGACCTCAGAACTTGCCGTACAAGGTACGCCCTTTCTGGTCGGCTACAAAACCGGTTGGATCACCTGGGCGCTGGCGCGATATCTCTTGTACAAGCCTGATCATATCACGCTGCTAAACATCGCGGCCGACGATACAGAAGTCGCACCCGAATTCGTTCAAACCGCGTTCAAGCCAGATCGCTTGGCGGAGACAGCTTTGTCACTGCTCGCAGATTCAGACGCTCTGCAAAAGCAAATAGGCGCGCAAAACAAAGCGCTCTCCCGAATGGGAGAGCGCGATGAAGCGGCGTCAGAGATTGCCGCAAATGCCATTTTGGAAGTGATTAGCGATCGCTGATCGGAACAAAGTCGCGTTTGGCGGCGCCGGTATAGATCTGACGCGGGCGACCAATGCGCTGGCTTGGATCTTCGATGAACTCGTTGAGCTGTGATACCCAGCCAACCGTCCGGGCCAGGGCGAAGAGGACGGTGAACATCTCTGTTGGGAAGCCCATCGCGTCGAGAATAACGCCCGAATAGAAATCGACGTTTGGATAGAGCTTTTTCTCGCGGAAATAGTCGTCTTCTAGGGCCAAACGCTCAAGTTCTTTCGCAACGCGCAGGATCGGTGTGTCGATGCCAAGCTCGTCGAGCACGTCATGCGCAGTTTTCTGCATCACCGTCGCGCGCGGATCGTAGTTTTTGTAGACCCGGTGGCCAAAGCCCATCAGGCGGAAGCTGTCAGACTTGTCTTTCGACTTCTCGATGAATTCTGGAATGCGGTCGACCGTGCCGATTTCCCGGAGCATATTCAAGCAGGCTTCATTGGCGCCGCCATGGCTCGGTCCCCAAAGCGAAGCAACACCCGCCGCAATCGCCGCATATGGGTGCGCGCCAGACGATCCAGCGAGGCGAACGGTTGAGGTCGATGCATTCTGTTCGTGATCTGCGTGGAGGATGAAGATCTTATCCATCGCCCGAGCGAGCGTAGCGCTTGTTTTGTACTTCTCGGCTGGCACTGAGAAACACATGCGCAGGAAGTTCTCGCCATAGGAGAGCTCATTAATTGGGTCTACGAACTTTTGGCCTTGGGTGTATTTGTAAATGCGTGCCGCAAGCGTCGGCATTTTCGCGATCAGGCGGATATAAGCGAGGTTGCGCTCTTCAGGATCGGAGCTGTCCATCGCGCCAGGATAGAAGGCTGACATCGCCCCGACGGTGCCGGTCAGCATCGCCATTGGGTGGCTGTCACGGCGGAAGCCATCAAAGAAGCGATCCATTTGCGTGTGGAGCAGCGTGTGCTGGGTCACAAGGCCAGCAAACTCGCGGAATTCGTTTTGCGTCGGCAACTCACCGTTCAGCAGCAGGTAAGCAACTTCTAGGAAGCCAGATTGCTCAGCCAGTTGATCAATTGGGTAGCCTCGGTGCAAGAGAATGCCTTGCTCGCCGTCAATAAAGGTGATTTGGCTTTCGCAAGATCCGGTTGAGGTAAATCCCGGGTCCAACGTAAAAACGCCTGCTTCGGCGTACAGGCGTTTTACATCTACGACATCGGGTCCGTGGGTGCCGCCCATAATCGGTAGCTCAACGGTCTTTCCCTTGACGTTAAGGGTAGCTGTACCTGTCTGTTTGGTCTTGTTGATCATCTTAGCCCTCTTGCAATCCTGTCTGTACACCCGCGTTTAAGCAGGCAAATGTTTCCCAATTCTCGCCAAGACCTCGTCACGGCCGAGCCAATGCATGACTGGCGCGAGGTCTGGCGCTGGCAGCCCTCCGGTTAGTGCTGCCCGGAGGGGCGGCCCAACCTGTCCCATAGATAGTGTGTGCAGTGCACAAAACGAGTCTAGAACTTGCTGTAATGCTTCAATAGTCCAAGAATCAGATTGGTCTAGTGCTTCACGGAGATCTGACAGATGTTTGAGGCCGTCCTCACGTAGCGCTTTCCGTGCTTTCTTGTTGAGATTGTCCGCATTGCTATCCCACAAAAACCGGCAAGATTCGGCCAATTGAGGGAGCGTTTGCCCCCGTTCTTTCAGGGTTGCGAGGGCTTGCTGCAGACGCTCAGTTAAAATTGGCGTCAGCTCTGTGAGCTGCTCAATTTCAGGTGTGAGAAGCGCCAAAAGGCGGGTCTGATCGACCGTGCGAATAAAGTGAGCATTGACGTCCCCGAGCTTTTCTAGGTCCAGGCGGCCAGGCGCTCTGTTGATGTCGCTGAGGTCAAAGACGCTGCTCGCGTCGTCAAGGGTGAAGATTTCTTGATCGCCATGGCTCCAGCCCAGGCGGACCAAATAGGAATTCATCGCTTCCGGCAGATATCCCATATCGCGATAAGCAAGAGTCGACAGCGCGCCATGACGTTTCGAGAGTTTTGCACCGTCTGAGCCATGAATCATGGGGACATGGGCAAATTCGGGAACGTCCCATCCCATCGCCCAATAGATCGGCAATTGGCGAAACGTGTTGCGGAAATGGTCGTCGCCACGAACAACATGCGTGACGCCCATATCATGATCATCAACCACGACAGCGAGCATATAAGTCGGCGTACCGTCCGCGCGTAGCAAAATGAGATCGTCGATTTCACGCGTTTTTAGGGTGACATTGCCCTGTACGTGATCGCTGACGGTTATCTCTTCATCATCGGGCGCGCGCAGCCGGATCGTATGAGGCGCGTCCGCCGAGGGCGGATCGCCGCCATCACGCCAAGGGGACCGGTAGGGCGCCAAAAGCGCATCGGCGTCGGCGCGCAACGCGGCGCGTTCCTCGTCAGAAAGCCCTTCGGCCTTTGCCGCGGCCCGTTTCTGTTCGCCCTCGTCGCGCCGGGCTTGCAGTTCTTCTGGCGTCGCATAGCAGCGGAAGGCTTTGCCTGAGGCGACCATCTCAATTGCGCAGGCAACGTGGCGTTCCGCATTTTGGCTTTGATAGACGGGTGCATCGTCCGGGGTGAGGCCGAGCCAATCCATGCCGTCTAGAATGGCTTGCGTGGCTTCCTCAGTGGAGCGTTTCTTATCGGTGTCTTCAATCCGCAGCAGAAATTTGCCGCCATGACGTTTGGCCAGCAAATAGTTGAACAGAGCCGTGCGCGCGCCGCCAATATGCAGCATGCCTGTGGGCGAGGGAGCAAAACGAGTGACTACAGTCATGGAAGAATTCGGACGTTAAATCAGGCTTTTGGGACAATCTTCCCCGCTTCAACACGCTCTGCTAGAGTTTCGCAAGGGGCGGGGAGGAAAGATGCAGCGATTTCCGCTGACCACCGTCCAGATTCAGGCGCCCATTGTCTTCGCGATCGGAATGATGTTCGGGGCCATATTCTACTTTTTGGTCGAATTTGAGCCTTCATTTTGGGGGCTGTTTTGTCTCGCGAGCGCATCGGTTGTGGCGATTATTGTCGCAATCAGGCGTTCTGCGCCGTCTTGGACTGTGTACCTGCTGTGGGCGCTCGTGGGCGGCGCATGCGGAGCCCTGTCTGGCAGTTTGGCGACGCACCGCTCGCAGCATGTCGCGGTGCCGACGGAAATCGGGCCGGTATTGCTGGAAGGGTGGGTGCAGGCGGCATTGCCCGCAGCCCGCGGGACCCGGCTGCGAATACGGGTCCATGCGATTGATGGGGTTGAAGAGGATCAAACACCGCCCGTGGTTCGCGTCACCCATATCACACGGCTTGAGACCGAGCCGGGGCGGTTCGTGCGCTGCTGGGTGGTGCTGCGTCCGCCCCCGGCCCCGATCATTCGAGGCGATTATGCCTTCGATCGTCAGGCCTGGTATAGCGGGCTGGGCGCCGTGGGATATGTCCAAGGCCGGTGTCGCGGCGGAGCAGTCGGCGGTCCGAAGAATGCGGCGAGAGCGGTCATGCTCGAGATTTCGAAAGCGCGCCGCCAATTGGCGCAACATGTCTCTGAAGCGGCGGGGGCGCGATCAGGCGGCTTCGCGGCGGCGCTGACCTCTGGCGATCGAAGCTTCATGTCCCAAGCGGATCAAGAGGCATTGCGCGGCGCCGGATTGGCGCATTTGCTGGCCATCTCTGGGCTTCACATGGGGATTGTTGGTGGGCTTGTATTTTTGCTCGCCTGGCGCGGTCTGGCGTTGGTCGAGCCGGTCGCGTTGCGCCTGAATGTCAAAAAAATTGGCGCGATTGCCGCGCTCTTGGCATGTGCGACTTATCTGGTCTTATCAGGCGCGAGTGTGTCCACGCAGCGGGCATTTGTCATGGCTGCGATCTTGTTCGGGGCGGTGCTGATTGATCGAAGCGCGTTGAGTTTGCGATCGTTGGCGATTGCCATGGTGATTATTCTCTCTGTTGCGCCATGGAGCGCTTTAACCCCCGGTTTTCAAATGTCTTTTGCGGCAACGGGCGCGCTGGTGGCGACCTATGAGCGCTGGAATAAGCGCAGGAAGGCGGCACTAGGAGCCCGGTCTGGGCGGATCATGTTTTGGATCAAATCCTTGGTCGTGACCTCGACGGTCTCAAGCTTCGCAACTTTGCCTTTTGCCCTTTATCATTTTGAACGCGCCGCACCGCTCGGCTTGCTCGCCAACCTATTTGCGATGCCGATTGTCACCTTGATCGCTGCGCCCATGGCAGCCGCCGCGCTTCTGCTAACGCCATTCGGATTGGATCATATCGCGCTGGGCCTGTTCGGGATTTCTCTGAGCCTGGTCTTAGAGATTGCGCATTTCTTTTCCGCTTGGGATTTGGAGGCGATCTATTCCGTACCGCGTTTGCCGCCACTTAGTTTCGCGGCGCTTGCCGGCGGGGTATTGGCGTTTTGCCTCACATCCTCCGCCAGAACTGCATGGTTCGCAGCCATCTTGAGCGGCATTATCGCCCTCGGGGTTTGGAGCCAGGCCGGCATCGATAAAATCCACTTTGCGCCGTCTGGAGATGTTTTTCTGGAGCATGCGAGCGGGCAGATCGAGCGGATCGCCTGGCGCGATGGTCAGGGCCTAGGGCCTTTGCGGTTCTCTGATCTAGTGGTCGACCGCGACTGCGAGGAGGCTCCTAAGTGCGAGATTGCGTTTGCGGGCTACAACATTCGGTTGCGAACGCCTTCAGACGTTATTGAAATGAGACCCATCTCAGCGAATGACGCGTCCGTGACAATCAAATGGCCAGATATTGAACGCGAGAATGGGATTACCCTTGTTCGACATGGCGGGCGGTTTGAAAAACAGCGAAAGCCCGACTGCGGGAGCCGGGCTTGGCGGATTTGCGGTGAAAGCGAAAAGCCGTGAGGCTTATTCGTATCGGCGAATAAGCGCGACGAGGCGACCTTGGACTTGGACGCGGTCAGGGCCAAAAATCCGGGTTTCATAAGCCGGATTAGCCGCTTCCAGCGCAACTGAGTCGCCTTTTTTACGGAGGCGTTTCAAAGTTGCTTCCTCATCATCGATCAGCGCGACAACAATGTCGCCGGAATTGGCGCTTTCCGTGCGCTTTAGGATGACGATGTCGCCGTCGAGGATGCCAGCATCGATCATCGAGTCGCCTTTGACTTCGAGCGCGTAATGGGCGTCGCTATCGGCATATTCTTCGGGCGGGGTGACCCGGTCCACTTCATTCTGAATGGCTGTGATCGGAACACCCGCTGCGATGCGGCCGAGGACAGGAATTGTGTTCTGGCCCATTTGCGGCGCTTGCGATCCAACCACGCTGGGGCGGAAGGTCTGACGTCCACGTGGCGGGGCGGCTGGGGTCGCCGAGTCTGGCATTTTGAGCACTTCCAGCGCGCGGGCCCGATTGGCCAGGCGCCGGATAAAGCCGCGTTCTTCGAGCGCGACGATGAGACGGTGAATACCGGATTTCGAGGCGAGATTGAGCGCTTCTTTCATTTCGTCGAAGGAAGGCGAAACACCGTCGGCCTTAATCCGCTCATGAATGAAAAGAAGAAGCTCTTTTTGCTTGGTTGTGAGCACGAAATTTCTCCGGAATAACGAATCTGTTCTCGTTCTGTTTATTCTCGTTCTGTTCTTTTGTCAAATTCGCGTCTCAGGAGACTCATCATATGCGTGTCCCAGATCTCGTTCCCGATTGGGGTGGTCTCCCGGCGCGTCCCTTCGGAGATGAAGCCCGCCCGTTCATAAGTGCGGATGGCAGCTTGATTGTGGGCATAGACCAAGAGATCGACGCGATGCACCCAGGCGCTCGAAAAGGCCTGGTCCAAAATCAAGTCCATCAGATCTGTGGCTAAAGACATGCCGCGCAATTCCGGCGCCATCGCGATTCGACCAAGGCCTGCTGTGTTGAGGCGCCGATTGTAAGAGATCTGAAAGTGGGCGGCCATTTCGCCATCGAGCGTGACGGCCCAGACTTCGCGGGCAGGGGTGTGGCCGCGATGGAGCTTGATCAGGTCAATAAATTCTCGGCGCTGCAGCGGCCAAGACAGCGCCGCGCCGGCCCATTGCAAGACGTCTCGCTCGGACTGGAACCACTCAAAAAGTGGCGCAATATCATTCTTCGTAAACTTGCGTTTCTGAAAGCTCATCGCGCGGAGCGTAAAGCCCAAACATGGGCTCCGCGATCGTCTCGTTTCATCAGACTTTCGCCGATCAGGAACCGGCGTGCGCCGGTTTTGCGGAGCCGCGTGATGTCGCCGACCTCACTAATCCCACTTTCCGAAACAAATTCCGCGTCCTCAGGGATGAGGTGGGAAAGTTTCTCGCTAGTCGCGAGATCGGTTTTCATGATCTTTAAGTCGCGATTATTGATCCCGATCAAGGCCGATGGCAGTGCAAGCGCACGTTCAATTTCGCTAGCGTCATGAGTCTCAATGAGAGCGTCCATGCCCAAAGCGAGCGCGGCATCGACCAGGTCTTTGGCGAGGGCATCCTCGGTGCAGGAAAGAATGACCAAAACGGCGTCTGCGCCATGCGCACGCGCTTCTGCGACTTGGATTGTGTCGACCATGAAATCCTTGCGCAGCATGGGCAGCGAGACAGCGTTTCGAATGGCGACAAAATCTTCCAGACTTCCGCCAAAGCTAGGGCCATCAGTGAGCACGGAAAGACACGCCGCGCCGCCACGCTCATATTGAGCTGCAATGTCGCGCGGGTCGGCGCCCGGTAAAATCTCACCCGCGCTGGGGCTTTTACGCTTCATTTCGCAGATCAGCGCATTGTCGCCCTGGTCGGCGATGTGGGACAGGCGTGCGGCGAACCCTCGCGGCTCAGATTGAGATCTTGCGTCGCGTAGAAAGTCTTGCTCAGAGCGCTCGCGTTTAATCGCGGCCACTTCATCGGCCTTATAGGCAACAATTCGATCGAGAGCAGTGCTCATCCCTATTGTCCCTTAGAGGCCGCGACCAGGCGCGTCAGCGTTTCGGCGGCAAGGCCTGTATCAATCGCTGCCGCCGCTTTCTCAGCCCCGTCGCGTAAATCGGTCGCTTGTCCAAGCACGAACAGTCCAGCCGCGGCGTTCAGCAATACGGCATCTCGGAACGGGCCGGGCCGCCCATCCAATAGTTCGGTAATCGCGGCCGCGTTTTCATCCGGCGTGCCACCTTGCAATGCGCTGAGGCGATTGCGATTGAGGCCCGCATCCTCTGGAACAACGGTTAGCTCGGTCAGAGCGCCATCTTTGACCTCGATGATTTGGGTTTCGCCAGCGATTGAGAGCTCATCAATCACGGTGTCATCAATGTCTGTCCCGTGCACGACCCAGGCGCGGGTTACGCCGAGGTCCCGCAGCGCCTCTGCCATCGGCCGCAACCAGCGCGCTTGATTGACCCCCAGAACTTGGTGGGTGGCCGATGCGGGGTTTGAAAGTGGACCAAGAAGATTGAAAATTGTCCGAATGCCGAGACTGGCGCGAACCGGCGCGACATGGCGCATGGCGCTGTGATGGCTGCGGGCGAACAAGAAGCCGACACCGGCACTGTCGATGCAGTCGCGGAAGCGGTCTTCGGTCAAGTCGAGCTCGACGCCTAAGGCTTCGAGCACGTCTGCGCTGCCGGTCTTAGGCGGAACGGAGCGGTTGCCATGCTTGGCGACTTTGCCGCCCGCCGCTGCGATTACAATCGCGCTCGCGGTCGAAGTGTTGAGGCTCGTCCAGCCAAGGCCGCCGGTTCCGCACGTGTCGAGCATCGGGCCCTCAAGCGCGATCGCTCGCGCATTTGCGCGCAAGGTCTTTGCGCCTGCCAAAAGCTCTGCACCGGTCTCACCGCGCACGGCAAGCCCCATCAGAAAGGCGCCAATTTGTTCAGGCGGGATGTCGCCGGTTAGGATCGAAGAGAAGGCCGATTCCAATTCTTCTGAGGACAGCGTTTGCCCATTGGCGAGCAGTTTTAGGATCGAAGATAGAGAAGCCATGTTGTCTCTTTCTAGCTTGCGGTGGCGAAAGCCTAGACGGTCTTGAGGAAGTTTTTAAGCAGTGCGTGGCCGTGCTCGGTTAATATGCTTTCGGGGTGAAACTGAACGCCAAAGACAGGGCGCGCCTTGTGCCGGACAGCCATGATCTCGCCGTCCTCGGTGAACGCATCAGCAATTAGCGTATCTGGAAGCTGGTCGGGTTGGATGGCGAGCGAGTGATAGCGCACGACGTTATAGGTCTCTGGCAGGCCTTCAAAAAGCGGGCCGCCTTCGTGTCGGATCTGATTGATTTTCCCGTGCCGAATTTCCTGCGCCGTGACGATGTCGCTACCTTCAGCCGCGCCAATGCTCTGATGTCCTAAGCAGACGCCGAGGATCGGCAAGTCTTCTGGCGCGGATTTGACCAATTCGACGCAAATTCCGGCTTCATTCGGCGTGCAGGGGCCAGGTGAAAGCACGATGCCATCTGGCTTGAGCGCGAGCGCTTCAGCGACACTGATCTCATCATTGCGGACGACCTGCGTCGTTGCCCCGATTTCTTCGAGATAATGGACCAGGTTCCACGTGAAGCTGTCATAATTATCGACGACGAGGATACGTTTATCTTTGCTCATTGGTCGAACTCGTATCTGGCCGACAAGGCAGCAGCTTTCTTGAGCGCATTGGCTTTGTGGACGGTTTCATCAAACTCGTATTGCGGATTGGAGTCGAGCACGACCCCGCCGCCAGCTTGAATGTGCAATTGGCCATCTTTCAGGACAGCCGTCCGCAGCGCGATACACGTGTCGAGGTCGCCATTCCAACCGAAATAGCCAATCGCGCCGCCATAGATACCGCGCGCGTTTTGCTCAAGCTCGTCTATAATCTGCATGGCGCGGATCTTCGGAGCGCCTGAGACGGTTCCGGCGGGGAGTCCAGCGAGTAAGGCATCAACAGCCGTTAGACCTTCGCGAAGATCGCCTTCGACATGCGAGACAATGTGCATGACGTGGCTATAGCGTTCGACAATGAAACGCTCAGTGACTTCGACACTGCCATAGGCGGCAACACGACCCACATCGTTGCGCCCGAGATCGAGCAGCATCAAATGCTCTGCGATTTCTTTTTGGTCGGCGAGCAGGTCGGCCTTGCGCTCTGCATCAATGACCGGGTCGCCAGAACGTGGCCTTGTGCCGGCAATCGGGCGGATCGCGACGCGGCCATCGCGAACCCGCACCAAGATTTCAGGGCTAGAGCCGACCAAGCGTACATCGCCAAGGTTCATATGGAACATGAAGGCCGACGGATTGAGCCGCCGCAGCGCGCGATAGAAACTGATCGATTTGCGATCGAAATTCGCGCTGAAACGCTGGCTCGGCACGACTTGGAAAATGTCGCCGGCTTTGATGTAGTCGCGCGCGGTCTCGACCATTCCGAAATACTGATCTTGGCTCGTATTCGAGGTGAACTCGAGCGGATCTTGATCGCCGTCGCGGGGAGACAATGGCGGCAAGCGCTCGAGATCGCTTTCGACTTGGTCAAGCAAGGCTTCTGCGGCTGCCTGCTCGCCCGCCTTGTAGCGACCAACCATGATCAGTTCTTGATATAGATGATCGAAAATCAGCACCGCGCCGGGGATCATCAGCAGCGCTTCTGGGACGTTTAGCGTGTCCGGCTTGGTGATTTCAACCGGTTCAACATGTTGGATAAAATCGTATCCGATATAGCCAAAGACGCCGCTCGCCATTGGCGGCAGGTCGGTCTCATCGCCAGCATCCGCGAGACCAAACTCGGCAAATTGGCGGAGCGCATCGACTGCTGTGCCTTCAATTTGTTCCGGTTCGGCGAAGTCGATCGTTGAACTCGCCTCTCCGACACCGTTGAGCACTCGCATCCAGCGTTGCGGGTGGAGGCCAATAAAAGAATAACGCCCGAGCCGTTCTCCGCCGAGAATGGATTCAAACAAAAAAGATCCTGGCGTATCAGCGCCCAGCTTCAGCATGGCTGAAACCGGCGTTTCTAGGTCGCCTGGTCGCCTGCGGACCAGTAATTTATCGCGGCTCATTGCTGTGTCACAAGGCTTCTTTTGTAGGCTTCAAACGCGTTGCCATTGGTGGTGAGCTCAACGTCATCAGCGATGCTCATCAAGTACGCTCGGAACAGATCTTCGGCGATGCCGTTCTCAATCTCGAGCGCAGAGGCTTGGGCGAGAATGTCCAAAGTCTCACTTTCTGGACGATCGATTTGCGTGACCTGCAAAATGAAGGTCTGGCTTGCACCCGCTTGCAATGAGAAGGTCTCACCTTCTTCATTCACGCCGAAAACACCGTCAATAATCTGCCGCGGCAGCTGGATATCGGTATTCGTCCGGGTAATTGGGCGGGGGAGTGAGCTGACGTCCGCATTGTATTTCGCAGCTTCCGTTTCCAATGTTGCAGAGCCGTCAGCAATCGCGCTTTCGATTTCGCCAGCGACGGTCTGCAGCTGCTCGCTTCTCTTTTGCTGTTGCCAGGCCTCAGTCAGCGTCTCGCGGACTTCTTCAAATTCAGGTAACCGCTCCGGAACGATACTATCGACGCGGGCGATCCAAGTAATTTCATCTTCGCCGAACCGTTCTGTGTTGCGGCCTTCGGCTTGCGCGTAGATCATTTGCAAAAGCCCAGGGGCGGTCACAAGCGGCAAATAGCGCCGTCCATCCTTGGTCATCCCATTGGTGTCGACAGGCGCGAAAGACAGGACTGGCGCGCCTAAGCCCATCGCGATGGTTTCTAAGTCAGCGCCGGTGCCAAGAAGATCGTCAAACTGGGGCAGAGCATCATAAAACAGACCTGACGCATATTCGCGCGCGAGTTCTTCTTGAATCTGCTCGCGGACATCTTCTAGCGGTGTCGCTGCGCCTGGTGTGATATCTTCCAGACGGATGACGACAAATTGCTCACCAACGGGCTGAGGCCCATGGATAGATCCAGTCAGAGCACCCGGCGAGAAGACTTGATCAGCAAGCCGGTCGTTCGAAATCGCATCTCTGCGTCCGCTCTTCAGCTCAGTTGAAAGCGCCGTATCGATCGCTGTTGCGGCAGCGCCACCAGCGATGCGTCCGAGGGCAGCACGCGCGGTTGCTTCATCAGCAAATGTAAACTCTGTGAAGGAGCGACTATCCGGCCCGGTATAGCGATCCGCTTTGTAAGCTTCATAAAAGCCAACAATATCGTCTTCGCTCACTTCGGCTTGGGCGACGAAATCATCAGGGCTTAAACGCAGCAGGCTCACGCCGCGGCGTTCCGGCTCGCGCAAAAGCTCGCGGCGGCTGTCGTAAAGTTCTTGGAGCTCTTCTTCTGTAGGTTCGCCAACATCTGGGAGTTCAGATTGTTGAAGGACGAACCAAGATGCGGAGCGAAGTTCACCAGAATAGGCAGCTTGCAGGCGCGCCAGCGCATTTGGGACCCGTAGTCCTTCTAATGGCACCCGTTCCAAGCGGCTGATCGTCAAATCGTTTTCGATATTGGATTCATAGTCCGCTTCGCGGAATCCGTTCGCATCTAACAATTGCGAATAACGGAGCGTGTCGAACACGCCGGTTGTGTCTTGGAAGACCGGGTCCGTTCGAATCGTATTGACGATTGCGTCTGTCGTCGCCGAGATTCCTTGCTCGTCGGCATAAGAGGTAAGCAGCGTGCGGCGTGATAGATCAGAAAACACCTGATCCAGGATGCCGCGTTCCATTGCCTCTTCTTTGGTCAGTGCTCGACCGCGTTCATCGGTTTGACTACGCAAGACACGCTCAAGCGTCGTATCAAGCTTGCGGTCGCTAATTGTGCGATCACCCGCGCTGATCAGATTATTGCCGCTTCCGCCTGCAAATATGTCTGTCACGCCCCACGCTGCCATCGCGATAATCACGAGAACAAAAATACCGCCAGCGGCTGGCGAGCGGAGCATATTACGCAACGGGGTCAACATGAGTCAGACCTTTCCCTTCGGGATCGCTTGTTTGTTTCAGCACAGCTTGCTAGGCGAGCGCACAAACTTGTTCAAGATGGTGACTGGTATGGTACGCACACTGATCGCAGGCAATTGGAAAATGAATGGCCTGAAATCTTCGCTTTCGGAAGTCGAAAAAATTGTCACAGGCCTACAGGCCTATTCGGATGAGGCGGATTGCCTGATTTGCCCGCCCGCAACACTGGTCGTTCCGATGAAAGACCGCGCGGGCGATCGGTTGGCGGTCGGCGCGCAGAGCTGTCATCCCGAGGCGTTTGGCGCGTTCACGGGAGATCTTTCAGCAGAGCAACTCAAAGATGCTGGCGCGTCCTATGTGATCGTTGGGCATTCTGAGCGCCGGTCCGAGCACGGCGAACGTAGCGCCTATGTCCAAGAGCAAGCCCATGCCTGTCTTCGCGCTGGGATCACGCCAATCGTCTGCGTTGGCGAGAGTTACGCGCAGAAACAGCGCGGCGAAACTAAAGATACAGTCGTCCGGATCTTGAGAAAGTCCCTACCAACGCTCGGGTCGAATGATTCCTTGGTGGTGGCGTATGAGCCGCTCTGGGCGATCGGAACCGGTCTTGTGCCTAGTCCTGAAGAGATTGCTGAAGTGCATCTGACCATCCGTGAGTTGTTGGTCGAGCTTTACCAGGAACGTGGTGCAAGCCTTCGCATTCTCTATGGCGGCTCCATGAAACCTGCGAATGCGGCGGAAATTCTTGCGATTGAAAACGTGAATGGCGGCTTGATTGGCGGCGCAAGCTTGAAGGCCGAGGATTTGATGGCCATCTATGCCGCAGCTGTGGCCTAGTTGCCGTGATTGGACTGACCGAGAGGGGTTGGCGGAGCGCGCATAAAAGCGTAAGCCCCGCGGCTTGAGATTCAGGAACCTGACATGACCAATGTAATTCTTGTTGCACACATTCTTGTCTCCATCGTTTTGGTGATCGTTGTGCTGATGCAGCGCTCTGAAGGCGGCGCGCTCGGCATCGGTGGTGGTGGCGGTGGCGGCGCAGGCGGCGGTCTGATGTCGGGAACGGGCGTTACCGGAGCTTTGGTGCGCACAACAATTATCTTTGGCGCGATCTTTTTTATCTCCAGTTTGACGCTAACCACGATTGCGACCCACGAAAACGCAGATGGACGCACGGACGTTCAGCGCGAGCTTGAGGGCAATCTGCCGACGACCGATGGTTCGGACGAGTTGGGCCTTGATGGTTTGGATGACATTCTGAACAGTGACGAAGATCTTTTGAACGACCCGCTCGCGATCTCGCCAAGTGAGACATCGCCTTTGGATACGCCAGCGCCGGAAGAGGACGATCCGATCGCCTCCGAGGCAGACCCGCAATAAATCACATAAATCATGACTGACCCCTATCGGGGTGGGTCGCGAATCAGGCAATCTGCATTCCCATGACTCGCTATATTTTCATTACTGGCGGCGTGGTGTCTTCTTTAGGCAAAGGAATCGCTTCCGCAGCACTTGGGGCATTGTTGCAAGCTCGCGGCTATAAGGTCCGCTTGCGTAAGCTCGACCCTTATCTCAATGTCGATCCTGGAACGATGAGCCCGCGCCAGCATGGCGAGGTCTTCGTGACTGATGACGGCGCAGAGACCGATCTCGATCTCGGCCATTATGAGCGCTTTACCGGCGTTTCGGCGCGCCAGTCAGACAATATCACCACGGGCCGCATCTATTCGACCATTATCGAGAAAGAGCGCCGCGGCGATTATCTCGGGGCGACCATTCAAGTCATCCCGCATGTCACCAATGAGATCAAAGACTTCGTCCTGTCTGATGCTGGCGAGGGGGTCGATTTCGTCCTCTGCGAGATTGGCGGTACGGTTGGCGACATTGAGGGTCTGCCTTTCTTCGAAGCGATCCGCCAGCTCGGCCAAGAGCTTGGGCCCGAGCGTGCCTGCTTCATCCACCTGACCCTGTTGCCCTACATCCCGGCGGCTGGCGAGATGAAGACCAAACCGACCCAGCACTCTGTCAAAGAGCTGCGCTCAATCGGCATTCAGCCGCAAATCCTGCTCTGCCGCTGTGATCGCCCGATCCCGGAAAATGAGAAGGCGAAGATTGCGAGCTTCTGTAATGTGCGCCCGAGTAGCGTCATCGAAGCGCGCGACGTTGGGCATATATATGATGTGCCAGCGGCGTATCATGAGGAAGGTCTGGATGAAGAAGTGCTGCAGCATTTCCGCATCGCTGACGCGCCAACCCCAGATTTAACCCGTTGGGACGGGATCGCTCAGACCGTTCACAATCCTGACGGCAATGTTTGTATTGGGCTGGTCGGCAAATACACCGATGTGCCGGATGCGTATAAATCCGTGATGGAAGCGCTTCAGCATGGCGGCCTCTCAAACAATGTTGGTGTCGAGATTAAGCTGATCAACAGCGAAGAATTCGACGACGAAACCGCGCCGATTGATATTCTCGAAGGCGTGCATGGGATCATTTTGCCGGGCGGCTTTGGTGAACGCGGGGCGCGCGGCAAAATGCGGGCGGCCCGGTTTGCGCGCGAACGCGAAGTGCCATGTTTCGGGATTTGCTATGGCATGCAGCTTTCCGTCGTCGAGGCTGCGCGAAACCTGGCGGGCATTGACCAAGCCTCAACCACGGAGTTCGGGCCAACAGAACAACCAATTGTCGGCCTGATGTCGGAATGGACCAAAGGCAACGAGTTGGTCACACGCGACGAGAATACGGATATGGGCGGCACGATGCGGCTCGGGGCCTATCCGGCGCGGCTCAAAGAAGGCTCACGCGTCGCTGAAATCTACGGAACACTGGAAATCTCGGAGCGTCACCGTCACCGATATGAAGTGAACAACGCCTATGTCAGCGAACTTGAAAAGCATGGCGTTGTCTTTTCCGGGATGTCCCCAGATGGCGTGTTGCCCGAGATTATTGAGCTGGAAAACCATCCTTGGTTCATCGCGGTTCAGTACCATCCCGAGCTGAAATCTCGCCCGATGGAGCCGCATCCTCTGTTTGCGAGCTTTATTGGCGCGGCCGTAACCCAAAGCCGTTTGGTTTAAACGCTTGTCCTCGTCTCTTCCTCATCGTTAAGGTTGATGAGAGGAGAAGAAGGAGCGCTTGCCATGCGACGTCAATTGTTTCGGTTAGGAGCGCTAGGTCTGGTCATCAGCGCCGGCGCCTGCGCGACTTCAAACGCGGCGGGGCCGTGCATCCCACAAATGAATGATCTGCAAACCATTGGGTCTCACAATTCCTATAAGCTCGCCATCCCGCCGGCTGAGCTGGCCCTCATCCAGTTGCAAGCGCCTCAACAGGCTGCGGCATTGGATTATTGGCATCTCCCAATACCGGAGCAACTCGACCGCGGGATGCGCCAACTTGAGCTCGATGTCTTTTACGATCCCGAAGGCGGGCGCTACGCGGACCCGTTGGCGCCCAAGCTGAGCGGCCTTTCTTTCGACGCCACCGATATGTATGCGCCTGGTTTTAAAGTCCTACATGTCCAAGATGTAGATGCGCGGTCGTCTTGTAATCATCTCATAAAGTGTCTGGTCGACATCCGCGATTGGTCCGCAGCCCATCCAGACCACGCGCCAATTTTGATTCTGGTGAACGCAAAGCAGGCTCCGATTCAGCTTCCTGGTTCCGTCGATCCATTGCCGTTTGATGGCGCTGCCTTTGACGCGCTGGATGCAGAGATCCGAACCATATTCGATACAAACCAAATGATCACGCCCGATCAAGTTCGCGGCGATGCAGCGACATTGCGCGAAGCGGTCGTGACTAATGGTTGGCCAGATTTGGAGGCCGCGCGCGGCAAAGTTTTGTTTGCCTTAGACGAATCGCCAGCTGTGGTGGACGTGTACCGCCGGGGCGAGGCCTCACTGGATGGCCACGCAATGTTTATCAACTCGCCAAGTGCCGAGGCACCAGATGCAGCCTATTTCACGCTGAACAACCCGAAAGAACAGGGCGACCTTATCCGCAGACGCGTCACTGAAGGGTTCCTCGTACGCACCCGTGCTGATGCGGATACGAAAGAAGCCCGAGCAGGGGATTATTCTCGGTTAGAAGCGGCTCTGGAAAGCGGTGCTCAGTATATTTCGACGGACTATTATCAGGCTAGGAGCGAGTGGAGCGGTTATGTTGCGAAACTACCCGGCGATATGGTAGAGCGTAGCAACCCAGTTCGGACCTGCGCTATTCAGTAGGTCACAGCAACTTCCCTCTTGTCGCGCTTCAGTCTTGGCTGTATACGCGCGGTTTGATTTTCCCGAGGCTTCTCCTCAGAACCCGTTTTGGAGCACGCAGATGGCTGTCCCTAAGAGTAAGATTACTAAATCTCGCCGCGGTATGCGCCGTTCGCATGACCGCCTTAAAGGCAATACATTCATTGAAGACCAGGATTCTGGTGAACTTCGCCGCCCACACCATATCGACCTAAAAACCGGTATGTATCGCGGCCGCCAAATTCTTGAGCCGACAGAAGACTAAATCTGCTGGTTGATTGGTTTTGAAGAACCCTCGCTGAAAAGCGGGGGTTTTCTTTTGCGCATGGCTGACAATCGGGCCCGCCCTTGCGCTTTGTCGCATAGCACACTAGAGCCTCGCGCAACTGAGTGACTTGCACCGAAAAGGGACCCGCTATGAGCGAAATCGTCGACATTCACGCCCGCCAAATCATCGATAGCCGCGGTAACCCAACCGTTGAAGTTGATGTGACTTTAGAAGATGGCTCTTTTGGTCGCGCCGCAGTGCCGTCAGGCGCATCTACCGGCGTCCATGAAGCGCACGAGCTTCGTGATGGCGGCGAAGCCTATAAAGGCAAAGGCGTGATGAATGCCGTCGACTCGGTAAATGGCGAGATTGCAAACGAGCTCACTGGTATGGATGCCACTGAGCAGCGCCTCATCGATGGCTTGATGATGGAGCTGGACGGGACTGAGAATAAGAAGCGCCTCGGCGCAAACGCTATTCTCGGAGTTTCTATGGCGGTTGCAAAAGCGGCGGCTGAAAGCTGTAGCTTGCCGCTCTATCGCTATATCGGGGGCACCAATGCGCGCGTCCTGCCAACCCCAATGATGAACATCATCAATGGTGGTGAGCACGCGGACAATCCAATCGATATTCAAGAATTTATGATTATGCCGGTAAATGCAGAAAGCATCGCCGACGGCGTTCGGATCGGCTCTGAAATCTTCCACACATTGAAAAAGACGCTCAGCGATGCTGGCCATAATACCGGCGTTGGCGATGAAGGCGGCTTCGCGCCGAACCTGTCATCCACCACGGATGCTCTCGATTTCATCATGAAGTCGATAGAAGCGGCGGGTTATCAGCCGGGTGAAGACGTCGCGCTGGCACTCGATGCAGCGTCGACCGAGTTTTACAAAGACGGCAAATATGTTCTGGCCGGTGAGGGCAAGTCTCTCGATGGCGAGGGCATGGCGAAATACCTCTCAGACCTGGTTGATGCCTATCCAATCCTGTCGATTGAAGATGGCATGGCCGAGGATGACTGGGATGGCTGGGGCATTCTGACAGAGATGGTTGGCGATCGCTGCCAGCTTGTCGGTGATGACCTGTTTGTGACCAATCCTGAACGCCTCGCCATGGGGCTGCAGCGCGGCGCGGCGAACTCAATTCTCGTCAAGGTCAATCAAATCGGTACGCTGTCTGAAACACTGGACGCGGTGGAGCTGGCGCATCGCCATGCCTATACATCTGTGATGTCGCACCGCTCTGGCGAAACTGAAGACGCAACCATTGCGGATCTCGCGGTCGCGGTGAATTGCGGACAAATCAAAACAGGCTCGCTCGCGCGCTCTGATCGGTTGGCGAAGTATAACCAATTGATCCGGATCGAAGAAGAGCTTGGCGCCACGGCGCTTTACGCTGGATCGGCTTTGATCAACGCTTAGAGAATCACCGCGCTCTGGCGGAGTCTTAAGAAGGCTTTAACCACAATCAGTGATCTTTCTCACGGTAGAAGGATCACTCACTCATGACCTCAAAATGGGCTGCGAGCGCCATGTCTCTCACGGTTGCCTATTTTGCTTATCACGCTTTTGCGGGTGAGCAGGGGCTTGGGCAATGGACAGATAAGCAAACCGAACTGGCCGAGAAAAAGCAGGTGCTGGCCGCGCTCGAAGCCGGAAATGCTGCGCTGCAAAAAGACATAGCTCGCCTCACGCCAGGCCAGATTGACCCGGACTTGGTCGAGTACCTCGCACGCCGTGATCTCGGCTTTGTGTACCCAGGTGAACTTGTGTTAGTTGACCGCGCGGTAAAGCATGCGGAAATGCATAACTGATGCGACTCGACCTTGCGTCATGCATCTGTGTAGTTAGCGCGAAAATATCACACCGAGGGAGCCACTATGGCCAAAGCTGCGACCCCCAAGCGACGAAGCTCGCCCAAACTCAAAAAGGATGAGGCGCTCAAGTTCTATAAGGACATGCTGCTGATCCGGCGCTTTGAAGAGCGCGCTGGCCAACTCTATGGCATGGGCAAGATTGCTGGCTTTTGTCACCTCTATATCGGTCAAGAAGCGGTCGTTACCGGAATGCAGGCGTGCCTGAAAGAAGGCGATCAAGTGATCACCGGGTATCGTGATCATGGCCATATGCTCGCTTGCGACATGGATCCGCGCGGTGTGATGGCGGAGCTCACTGGACGCGAAGGCGGTTATTCGCGCGGCAAGGGCGGCTCGATGCATATGTTTAGCCGCGAGAAGAACTTCTTTGGCGGACACGGCATTGTTGGCGCGCAAGTGCCGCTCGGGACCGGGCTGGCATTTTCAAACAAGTATCTCGGCAAAGACAATGTCAGCCTCGCTTATTTCGGCGATGGTGCCGCCAATCAGGGGCAAGTCTATGAGGCCTTCAACATGGCCTCGCTGTGGGACTTGCCGGTCGTCTATGTGATTGAGAACAATATGTACGCGATGGGCACCAGCGTTGAGCGACATGCTTCAGAAACAGAGCTCTTCAAGCGCGGAATCTCGTTCGAGATTGAAGGCGAGGAAGTTGACGGCATGGATGTCTATGCGGTCAAGAAAGCTGGTGAGAAGGCGGTGAAATACGCGCGTTCTGGCAAAGGCCCATACATCCTCGAAATGAAGACCTATCGCTATCGCGGTCACTCCATGTCGGACCCGGCGAAATATCGGAAGCGAGAAGAGGTGGATGATATCCGAAGTCACAATGACCCGATTGACGGCCTGAAAGGGCAGATCATCGAGCAAGGCATTGCGACAGAAGATGATCTCAAAGCGATCGACAAAGAGATCCGCGCCATCGTCAAAGATGCGGCTGACTTCTCGATTGAAAGCCCGGAGCCAGATCCGTCTGAGCTTTGGACCGATGTGCTTCTACCGGTGGAGGCGTAGATATGGCTGTAGATATTCTGATGCCCGCCCTGTCGCCGACCATGGAAGAAGGCACGCTCGCCAAATGGCTCAAGGGCGAAGGCGATAAAGTCGAAGCTGGTGACGTGATCGCTGAAATCGAAACCGATAAAGCGACAATGGAAGTCGAAGCGGTCGATGAAGGCACGCTCGCCAAAATCCTGATCCCTGAGGGGACTGAAGGTGTGAAAGTGAACGCGGTCATCGCTGTGCTTTCTGAAGATGGGGAAGATGCTGGCAGCGTCTCCGCCTCAGCGTCTACCGAAGAAGACGTGGCGAAAGTGACGCCGGTTGCAGAGCCTGAAGTTCTCGAAGCGCAAGCCGCTTCTGACGCGCCAATGGCTGAAGTCCTGGTCAATCCAGATGTTCCAGAAGGCACCACTTACACCAAGACCGTTCTGCGCGACGCCCTGCGCGATGCGATGGCCGAGGAAATGCGCCGGGACGAGACCGTCTTCGTCATGGGTGAAGAAGTTGCGGAATATCAAGGCGCTTACAAAGTGACCCGCGAATTGCTCCAAGAGTTCGGCGATCGCCGCGTGGTCGACACACCGATCACCGAGCACGGATTTGCCGGACTTGGTGTCGGCGCCGCATTTGGTGGTTTGCGCCCGATTGTCGAATTCATGACCTTCAATTTCGCCATGCAGGCGATTGACCATATCATCAACTCGGCGGCGAAAACGCTTTACATGTCTGGTGGTCAGATGGGCTGTCCGATCGTGTTCCGCGGCCCGAACGCGGCGGCTTCTCGTGTTGGCGCGCAGCACTCTCAAGACTATGCGGCTTGGTATGGCCATGTGCCTGGCCTGAAAGTCGTCGCGCCCTGGGATGCGGGCTCTGCGAAAGCGCTGCTTAAGTCAGCGATCCGCGATCCAAACCCCGTCGTCTTCCTCGAACACGAATTGCTCTATGGCCTCGAATTCGATGTGCCCGATTTAGAAGACTACACGCTACCCATCGGCAAAGCGGCGGTCATTCGCGAAGGCACCGATGTCACCCTGGTCGGCTATTCGCGCTGTACCGGGTTTGCCATGGAAGCCGCCGATAGGCTCGCCGAGCAAGGCATTTCCGCTGAAGTGATCGACCTTCGCTCGATCCGTCCGCTGGACATCGATACGATTGTTGAAAGCGTGAAAAAGACCAATCGCCTGGTCACCGCCGAAGAAGGCTGGAAACATATGGGCGTTGGCGGCGAGATTGCAGCTGGCGTCACAGAGCTAGCCTTCGACTATCTCGACGCGCCACCGATGCGTGTAACCCAAAAAGATGTGCCGTTGCCCTATGCTGGTAATTTGGAAGCGATGAGTTTGCCAGATGCGGCTGACATCGTCGCCGCGGCACAAGCTGTTTGTGAGGGGATGTAACCATGTCCATCAACATCACGATGCCTGCGCTGAGCCCGACTATGGAAGAGGGCACACTCGCGAAATGGAATGTTAAAGCTGGCGACAAAGTTGAAGCTGGCGATGTGATTGCTGAAATTGAAACCGACAAAGCGACCATGGAGGTCGAAGCGGTCGATGAAGGCACCGTGGCGCAAATCCTAGTCGATGAAGGCACGGAAGGCGTCAAAGTGAACGCGATTATCGCTGTGCTGGCCGAAGAGGGGGAAGACGCAAGCTCCGTCTCCGCTGCTCCGGCGGATGCCGGAGCCTCGTCCAACGAAGCTTCTAAACCGGCAACCGAGGCAGGAGGTCCTGACATGCGTCAGGACAACGGCGCTGAGAACGCACCGAAGCAAGTCGCGTCGACGCCCGTGCAAATGCCATCACTCGGCGCCGGAGATGATCGCATTAAAGCCAGTCCACTCGCCCGGCGCGTTGCGGCGCTGAAAGGTGTCGACCTGGCCGCCTTAAAAGGCAAGGGCTCTGGACCGCATGGGCGCATCGTCAAGAAGGATGTTGAGAATGCGCAGCCGGGCGCGGCCTCTGCGCCAGCGAGCAGCGGCGCAGTAGCCTCTCCTGACGGCTTGATCTTGCCGCAAATCCTGGACGACCGCGTCTACGCGCCAGATAGCTATCGCCTCGAACCACTCGACGGTATGCGGAAAACCGTGGCGCGTCGCTTGACGCAAAGCTTCATGCAGGTCCCGCACTTCCCGCTCAATGTCGATATCGCGTTGGACAAATTGCTGGCCGCCCGCAAAGGCATCAATGAGGCCGCGCCTGAGGGCGTCAAAGTCTCAGTCAATGACATGCTGATCAAAGCCTCAGCCATGGCGCTGATGGCGGAACCAGACTGTAATGCCAGCTATAGCGATAATGGTATTGCCTATCATCACGGCGCACATATTTCTGTCGCTGTTGCCATTGATGGTGGTTTGATCACGCCGGTGATCCGCGACGCAGAGAAAAAGGGCCTCGCCGAAATCTCTGCAGAGATGAAAGACCTGGCGACGCGCGCCCGCGAGCGCAAATTGAAGCCGCAAGAATATATGGGCGGGACTTTCTCTATCTCGAACCTTGGCATGTTTGGCATCAAATCGTTCGCTTCGATCATCAATCCACCAGAAGGCATGATCATGTCCGTTGGGGCGGGGCAGAAACAACCTGTTGTTGGCGCGAATGGTGAGCTCACTGTCGCAACGATGATGGGTGTGACGCTGACTTGTGACCACCGTGTCATTGGCGGCGCTGAAGGTGCGCGCTGGCTGCAAGCCTTCAAGCAATATGTAGAAACTCCAGAGAGCATGTTGCTCTAAGAGAAGGAGGCCGAGATGGCTGATTTTGACCTGATCGTAATTGGTTCGGGCCCGGGCGGCTACGTCTCTGCCATTCGCGCGAGCCAACTCGGGATGAAAACCGCAATTGTTGAACGTGAGAATTTGGGCGGCATTTGCCTCAATTGGGGCTGTATCCCGACCAAAGCCTTGCTGCGCTCTGCTGAAGTACTGCATCTCGCGAAGTCTGCGGCAGCGTATGGCCTCAAAGTCGACAAAGCTGACTTTGACCTCGACGGTGTTGTGAAGCGGTCTCGGGGTGTGGCGGCGCAGCTCTCAGGCGGCGTAAAGCACCTGATGAAGAAGAATAAAATCACAGTGATCGAAGGCGAAGCGCGTCTGGAAAAAGGCGCTGCGGCACCAAAAGTCATCGTCAAAGACGCCAAGGGCAAAGACACGAGCTATCAAGCCAATCACGTCCTGCTGGCCACCGGCGCGCGGGCGCGGGCCATTCCACAAGCGGGCCTAGAACCTGATGGCAAACTGATCTGGACCTATCGCGAAGCTATGGTGCCAGACGCGCTGCCAAAGCGCCTTTTGGTCATCGGCTCAGGCGCGATCGGGATTGAGTTTGCCAGCTTCTATAATGAGCTTGGCTCTGATGTGACTGTCGTCGAAGCCGTGGACCGCATCCTCCCCGCTGAAGATGCAGAGATTTCGGCCTTCGCGCACAAGTCTTTCACCAAGCAAGGGCTAAAACTCAAAACCTCGGCGCAGGTCAAAAGCCTCAAAAAGGGCAAAGACACCGTGACAGCGGAAGTCGAGTCGGGCGGCAAGACCGAGAAGATTGAAGTGGATCGGGTGATCTTGGCGATTGGCATTGTCGCTAACTCCGAAAATCTCGGGCTCGAAAAGCTCGGCGTTAAACTCGATCGCACGCATGTCAAAGTTGACGGCTTTGGCCGCACCGGCGTCAAAGGCCTGTATGCGATCGGTGATCTCACAGGTGGCCCTTGGCTCGCGCACAAAGCCAGCCATGAAGGCGTGATCTGTGTTGAGAAGATTGCTGGCAAAATTGACGACGCGCATCCGTTCGACAATTGGAATGTACCGGGCTGCACCTATAGCCATCCGCAAGTCGCCAGCGTTGGCCTCACCGAAGACGAAGCTAAAAAAACCGGCAAAAAACTAAATGTCGGGAAATTCCCATTCATTGGCAACGGCAAAGCGATTGCGCTTGGCGAGCCGGAAGGCCTGGTCAAAACCATTTTTGATGCAGAGACTGGTGAATTGCTCGGCGCGCATATGATCGGCGCGGAAGTGACAGAACTGATCCAAGGCTATGTCATTGCCCGCGAAGGCGAGCTGACGGAACAAGACTTGATGCACACGATCTTCCCGCATCCAACGCTTTCGGAAATGATGCACGAGGCTGTGCTCGCCTCAGAAGGGCGCGAGCTTCACATGTAGGCGCCGCGCCCGCGAGCGATCAGGCTTTTGGGAAATGCTGTTCGTGGCGATGTACATACTCGACGAGGGCGACAACGACCCCGTGACTGACGAGGCCAACCGTCCACCACAAAGCCGGTACCAGCATCACAGCCGCGCCTTCACTAATACTGATGGCGGCAAATGTGGTCATGCCGATCACCCAACCCGCGAGATGGATCCAGAAAGACAAACGGAGCCCGGCCGTTTTCTGAGCGGTTTCGCGCTGCGCTGCTTTCGCAGCTTCAGCTTCTGCATCAAAGGTCAGGGCCGAGACATCGACGTTAAATGCGGCGGCTAAGGCCATGACAGAGTCATGCGAGGCGCTGTCTCCGTTCTCAATCCGTTGAACCGTACGTAGCCCAATTCCGGCGAGATCGGCTAAGTGCTCTTGTGACCAAAGACGTTCTTCGCGCCAGCGTTTGATCTTCTCAGCGTTCGGTTTCATCTGCATGTATTGCCCCTTTCGGCATCTCAATTGATAGTGGGCTTAATGTCTCTCGAAAAGCGAAAAACGCCACGCCAGGGCGACGCCAGGATCACGCCAGTGGGCCGCCAATAGCCCGTCAATTCTGGCTTTTTCTCGCGTCCTTAGCCATAAACGCTGCGTGCACACCGATTCCCTCACTGAAACGCTGGCAGTTCTCGCGCGGCGCCTGTCACAGACGGAGGACCCGTGGTGGATCCTTGGAAGCGCGGCGGTTTATATCAAAGGCTATGATCCAGGACAGGTCGGCGATATTGATGTTCTCGTGTCGCAGCAAGATGCGGCCAAACTGATGTCACGGCACGGATGGGATAATGACAAAGATGGCGGAACAAAACGCTATCGATCGGGCTATGTCCTCCGGCCGAGCCTTGGGGGAGTACCCGTTGAAATTCTTGCGAACTATGAGATTTTGACGCGCCATGGTTGGGAGCCCGTGCGGCCAACGAGCCGTCTTAAAGTCATCCATTCTGGAAACGCCTTTTATGTTCCGTCAGATGCAGATCTCATCGAGATTTTTGAGCGGCTCGGGCGACCAAAAGATTTTGATCGAATTCGCGCGATACAGGCGCGCTAAATGATTGACCCAGGCCGCGGCGCAAGCCAGTTTGCCCTCATGCCCGTCGCCGCTCGACAGATCCCTTCAGAAACGCATTTGCATGTGCGAGGACACTTGTTCACGCCCCTGCCAGAGGGCGCATTATGGTGGCCTGAAACCAAGACACTGATTGTCTCGGATCTTCACTTGGAGAAGGGCTCAAGTTTTGCCGCCAGCGGCCAGATGCTGCCGCCTTATGATACCAGCGCGACACTGGCGATCGTCGAAGAGCTTGTTGAGAGGTTTGCGCCCGATAGGGTCATTTCTCTGGGCGACAGTTTTCACGATCGCAAGGCTGAAACCCGCATGGTCGATGGAGATTGTGCGCGCCTACGGCGTTTGACGACTGAAACGGACTGGGTCTGGGTCGAAGGCAATCACGATCCAGATCCGCCAGAACATCTTGGTGGGCGCCCCGCGAAAGTGCTGCGCATGGGCGATGTGGTCTTTCGCCACGAACCGACGGGTGAGAGCGGCGAAATCGCGGGGCACTTGCACCCGTGCGCGAAGATTGTCAGCCGCGTGCGGGCTTTAAGGCGCCGCTGTTTCGTTACGGATGGCGAGCGATTGATCATGCCGGCATTGGGCGCCTTTACGGGCGGACTTAACGTGCTTGATGAGGCTTATCATCCGTGTTTTCCAGACGGGGACATGATGGTTTTCGCCATGTCGCGCGAAGCCGTAATCCCTATTTCATCGAAGCGATTGATACCGGATCGCCGTCGCTCTGACCTTGGGCGATGGCGGCTAAATACAGAGAGACACCAAAAGGAGTAGGCGCATGAACAATATCGATATGGCGCAGCTTTGGGCCGATTATGGGGATGCGATCTTAGGGTTTGCCGCACAAGCGGTTGGCGCGCTGATCGTCCTGATTATCGGATTGCGCGTCGCAGGATGGCTCGGGCGACTGGTCCGCGGCATCTCGATGAAACAAGAAAGTATCGACGACACGCTCGGCAACTTTTTCGGGTCCATGGTGCGTTGGGCGGTTACCGCAGCGGTGTTTATTGCTGTTTTGCAGGTGTTTGGCGTGCCCGCCACAAGCTTTGTTGCCGTCTTGGGCGCGTTGACCCTCGCGATTGGATTGTCTCTGCAGGGCGCGCTTGGGAATATCGCGTCTGGCGTAATGATTATGATTTTCCGGCCTTATAAGCTGGGTGACTATGTTGAAGCGGCAGGCGCCGCTGGCACGGTCAAAGACATCAATCTGTTCCAAACCGTTTTGGCGACACCGGACAATATTCAAATCATGGTGCCGAACAGCCAAGCGATTGATGGCGTGATCAAGAACTATAGCGGCTATTCCACGCGCCGCGTCGATGTCACGTTCGGGATCGATTATGGCGACGATATCGATAAAGCCATCGGCATTATTCGGTCTATCGTTGATGCGGATGATCGGATCATGCGTGATCCAGAGCCGTTCGCGAAAGTCGTCAATCTAGGCGATAGCTCGGTCGATATCGCCACGCGAAACTGGGTTCAGGCATCAGATTATTGGGATGTGAAGTTCGATCTGACCAAGCAAATCAAAGAGGCTTTCGACAAACAGGGCATTTCAATTCCATATCCGCACCAAGTCGAAATCGTCAAAAACGTCGCTTAAGTCATGACTGACCCAGCGCTCGAAACGATTGGAGACACCGCCGCGCGCACTGGCAAACTCCCCAAAGTTAAGCGGCATGTCTTGTTGCGCTTGCTTGGGATCAGTCCGTGGGGCTGGGTAAAACTCGCCTTGCTTTGCATTCTAGTTGGGTTCCTGGTCATGGCGAGCGAGTTTGACCCCAGCTCACCGGATGTGAACGTCATGGGCGCGCTGCAAAGTTTCCTTCAGTCCGTAGGAAGCTTGGCCGGATGGGCGGCAAGGAACTTTTGGAAACCCGCATTGGCTGGCGCGACCATCGTCTTGCCGATTTGGCTGCTCTGGCGCTTGGTGTCGCTGCCCTTTCGGAAGTAAACCTCCCCCTTCGGCACCGCTTTCCTCGGCCGAGTTTCGAATTAGGTCTATGAATAGACAGAAACTCGGGAGAGACGATTATGGATATCAGCCAGCTTATGTATCGCGACGGCCTCATGCAGGGCGAGCGCATCCTTGTGACGGGCGGGGGAACCGGTCTCGGCAAAGAGATGGCTGAGGGCTTTCTCAAACTGGGGGCAGAAGTTCATATTTGCGGTCGCCGCGGCGGGGTCTGTGAGGAAACCGCAGAGGCGCTGATGAGCGCCCATGGCGGCAAAGTCGTTGCGCATGGGTGCGATATCCGCGTCGCCGAAGCCATCAATGATATGACTGATGAGATTTGGACCAATCACGGGGCGCTGACGGGGCTCGTCAATAATGCGGCGGGGAATTTCATTTCGCGAACCGAGGATCTCTCCATTCGCGGGTTTGACGCGATCGCGAACATCGTCTTTCGCGGCACGTTTTACATGACCCACAATATTGGCAAACGCTGGATCGATGAAGGCAAGCGCGGCAATGTCATCTCGATCCTCACTACCTGGATTTGGAACGGGGGTCCGTTCGTTGTGCCGTCGGCCATGTCGAAGTCTGCCGTAAACACGATGACGCAGTCATTGGCGGTCGAGTGGGGGCGATACGGTCTGCGCTTTAACGCGATCGCGCCAGGACCCTTCCCGACAGAGGGCATGACAAAACGGCTCGCGCCGCAAGCCGAGACGACGGAAGACATGAACCGAGATGCCGCGAACCCAATGGGCCGGATTGGAAAGATGCACGAGCTCGTCAATCTCGCCGTCTTCTTGATGGGACCTGGGGCAGAATACGTGAATGGCCAAACCATCGCGATTGATGGGGCGATGTATAACGCCACCGGCGGCAATTTCTCGCGTCTCGGCGAATGGGGTGATGGGGAATGGCAAGCGGCGCGCGAAGCGATCGAAGCCACCAATGCTAAAGACAAAGCCAAACGCACCGTCTAAGACGCGCGCAGATAGTTTTGGAGGAATAAATGTCCGATCGATTTGATTTGTCGGGGCGCGTGGCTCTGGTCACTGGTGCCTCATCTGGCTTAGGCCGCCAGTTTGCGAAAGTCTTGTCTGCGGCTGGCGCGAAAGTTGTGCTTGCAGCGCGGCGAGTAGACCGATTGCAGGCCTTGGCCTCTGAGATCGAAGCCTCTGGTGGCGAAGCATTGGCGGTGGCGATGGACGTTACCAAAGCCGACACAATTCAAGCGGGCCTCGAAGCAACGATCGAGAGATTTGGCGGCCCAGCCGATATCATCGTGAACAATTCAGGCCTCAGCCGCGAAGATTGGTTCACGACCATGGATGAAGATGATTTCGATCTTGTCATGGACACCAATACGAAGGGTGTTTGGTTAGTCGCTCGGACTTTCGCTGGCGCGCTGACCAAAGCTGGTAAGCCCGGCAGCATGATCAACATCGCCTCGGTCGCCGGCAAGCGGGTCGGCTATACGATGGCCGCCTATTGCGCCTCCAAAGCCGCGTGCGAGCACATGACCCGTGCCATGGCGATCGAAATGGCGCGCTATGGAGTCCGCGTGAACGCCATCGCTCCTGGATATTTTGAGACCGAGATCAATGACACGTTCCTAAATTCGGACGAAGGCGAGAAGATGCGCAAACGCATTCCGATGCGCCGATTTGGGGAGCATGAAGAGCTTTCTGGCCCTCTCTTGCTGCTGGCGTCAGATGCTGGAAGTTTCATGACCGGCGCAACGATTGTGGTCGATGGCGGTCATATGTGGGGCTCGCTCTAAATCGGTCGTTGAGGTTTTTGCAGGGCTTTAAGATCGCATTAGCCGTTACTGGGTATGTTCGCTGCCTCGATGGAGGACAGCATGGCTGCGAAACGTAAGAGCGACCTGCATGAAACTGGCGACGCTAAGATGAAAGCAGCGGCGCTGAAATATGCTGCGAAGGACGCGCGTATTAAATCATTGGATGGACGCGAAACCGTCGATCCCGTGCCTTCACCCGCGCGGCAACTCCAAGATCAGTTGCATGCGCACTATCAGCCGTTGAACAAGCGGATGTCTGTGCTGCTGATCTCTTTGATTGTTGCATTTGCTTTTATGGGCGGATGGTTTGGCACAACCGGCGTTCCTGGCCTCGCATAAGTCGCGCCTGGCGAATGGCACGAATTTCGCTATGACGAGCGAATATCTGCGGAGAAAACAATGACGATTCGAAAAGCGGTTCTGCCCGTTGCAGGATTTGGGACGCGCGTATTACCAGCCACCAAAGCCATTCCGAAAGAGCTTTTGCCCGTGGTCGACCGACCCGCGCTGCAATATGTCGTCGATGAAGCGATCGAAGCCGGGATCGAACACATCGTTTTTGTGACCGGACGCGGCAAAGGGGCGATCGAAGACTATTTCGACCTCTCATTCGAACTTGAATCCAATCTTCGCGGCAAAGCCAGCAAAGCCGACATTCTTGCAGAGGTTGAGAAAACCCGTCTGCCCGCCGGTGGCGCAAGCTTTACGCGTCAACAAGAAGCGCTCGGACTAGGGCATGCGATTTGGTGCGCCAGAGACATTGTCGGCGATGAGCCGTTTGCGATCTTGTTGCCGGACGTCATCGTTAAAGCCGAAAAATCCTGCCTCGCGCAGATGGTGGATGCCTATAACCAAACCGGCGGAAACATCATCGCGGTTGATCCGGTGCCTGAGGAGCGCGTCTCTTCCTATGGCGTCATCGCGCCCAAGGGTGAACGAAATGGCCGACTGATCGAAATGAGCGCGATGGTTGAGAAGCCGCCGCGCGAAGAAGCGCCGTCTAACCTTGCCATTACCGGTCGCTACATCCTGCAACCAGAGATTTTTGGCCTACTATCAGATCAAGGCGCGGGCGCAGGTGGCGAAATTCAGCTGACCGACTCAATGGCGCGTTTGATGGAAACTCAGCAATTCTTCGCTTACGAATTTGAAGGCGCGCCGTATGATTGCGGCTCGAAGCTTGGATACTTCCAAGCGGTGCTCGCGCATGCGGTGGATCATCCCGAAATTGGCGAAGCGGCGCGAGATCTGATTTCGCGAACCTAAGTTGACGCTGTTCTGGCTTCGGTCTAGCGCGGAGCGATGAAAGTTAAGCTGCCAACCTATTCAGATGTGGCTTCGGCCAGCAAGCGTATTCGCGATCATGTCGAATCAACACCCGTGCTACGCTCGGATCGTTTGGATGAAATCGCTGGAGCATCGCTGCTGATCAAGGCAGAGTGTTTGCAGCAAACGGGGAGTTTTAAGCTTCGCGGCGCAACCAACCGATTGCTCAGAATTCCTGATAAACACAAAGCCAATGGCGTCGTTGCCTTCTCATCCGGCAATCACGCCCAAGGGATCGCGCGGGCGGCGCGTTCGCTGGGCATGCCCGCCTTGATCGTTATGCCTGCAGACGCCCCAAGTGTGAAAATTGAGGGTGTAGAGGCGGACGGTGCCGAAGTGCGCCTCTATGACCGTGACACTGAAAATCGCGAAGAGATCGCCGCTAAAATCGCCGCTGAGCGCGGTGCGATTGTGGTGCCCAGCTTCGATGATCCAATGATCATTGCGGGGCAGGGGACGCTTGGGCTTGAATTTGCGGCGCAGGTCAAAGCCCAAGGCAAAAAGCTGGATCATCTGATTTGTTGCACCGGTGGCGGTGGTCTGATTTCCGGCATATGTTTGGCGCTCAGCAAAGCCAGCCCAGACACCAAAATCTGGGCAGCTGAACCCGAAGGTCACGATGATTGGACGCGGTCCTTAGAGGCGGGAGCGATCCAAGCCAATGCGCCGGGAACGCGGTCAATTTGCGACGCTATCCTCACCCCGCAACCAGGGGAGCTGACGTGGCCCATCGGCTCGAAATATTTGTCTGGCGGATCGGTGGTGACTGATCAGCATGCGTTTGAGGCGATGCGTCTCGCGTTTCGGCAGTTGCGCCTTGTTGTTGAGCCTGGTGGCGCCGTCGCTTTGGCATCGGCTCTGTTTCGGCTGCCCGACGCGCTGAAGGGGGCGACCATTGGGGTCGTGCTAACCGGCGGAAACGTGGATGCAAAATTGTTCGCGAAAGTGCTGAATCGAGAGGTTTAGCTCTCTTTCATCAGCCGCGCTTTTTGGCGTTGCCAATCGCGCTTTGCGGATGTCTCGCGTTTGTCGTGAGATTTCTTACCGGTTGCCACGCCAATCAGCAGTTTTGCGATGCCGCGATCATTGAAATAGAGCTTCAGCGGCACGATCGTGCGCCCTGACCGCTCGACCGATTGCGCGAGCCGCGTCCGTTCCCGTTTCGACACCAGCAGTTTTCGCTTGCGCCGCGGGGCATGATTGAAACGATTGGCGCCCTCATAAGTCGGAATATCCGCATTGATCAGCCACAGCTCGCCTTCTTCCATGGAGGCATAACTCTCAGCGATATTGGCTTTGCCATTGCGCAGAGATTTCACCTCGCTGCCGGTCAACATGAGGCCAGCTTCGAGCGTATCTTCCACCGCATAGTCGAAGCGCGCGCGGCGATTCTCCGCGACGAGGCCGTCAGAGCGGCCCTTGGTTTGAGATTTCTTCGCCATTCTAGTTCAATCCAGCGCGCGTCATCGCCTCGTCGATCTGAGCCTTGGTTTCGGCATTCGGGGCGACGATTGGGAGGCGCACCTCATCTGAACACAGCCCCATTTTGGCGAGGACGTATTTCGCAGGTCCCGGTGATGGCGACAAGAACATCGCCTTGTGGAGATGGATGAGGCGTTGGTCGAGACGACGCGCGGTCTCCAAATCGCCCGCATCAAAGGCTGCATGCATTTGGGCACAAAGGTCGGGCGCAATATTCGCGGTCACGGAGATGCACCCGGTTCCGCCCATCGCGCGGTGACCTAGGCTTGAAGGGTCTTCCCCAGACAGCTGCGTAAACTGTTCGCCAGCGGTGAGAGCTGCCTGCATGGACACGCGCCCTAGATCATTACTGGCATCTTTGATCCCGATGACGTTGGGCAGGCTGGCGAGCTTGGCGACGGTCTCTGGTAAGAGATCGCAGGCGGTCCGCGCCGGCACATTGTACAGAACGATGGGTAGCGAGACCGCATCATTGATCGCCCGAAAGTGGGCTTCAAGGCCCGCTTGATCGGGCTTATTGTAATAGGGGCAAATCACCAAAGCGGCGTCGGCGCCAACGGTTTTAGCGTGCTCGATCAGCTCGATCGCTTCGCGGGTTGAGTTAGAACCTGCGCCTGCAATCACGGGCACACGCCCACCAGCGACTTGAATGCACTGTTCGACCACGTCTTTGTGCTCGGCATGCGATAGCGTCGCGGATTCGCCCGTGGTTCCACACGGTACCAGGGCTGTCGAGCCGCCCTCAATCTGGCGCTCAATCAGATTTGCGAACGCGTCGCGATCGATGGCCCCATTCTTGAATGGAGTTACCAGCGCTGGAATGGAACCATGAAACATTTGTCAGATACACTCTTTCAGTTGAACCCGGCCTCAATTTGCCAGAGTTTGGTCATATACGGCCTATAAACCTGAATCAGAATGTATCAACGGCAAGGAATCTGAGGATACTGTCAAAGCTCATGCATTATCGCGTTAAATGCCTACTCATTGCCTGTTCGTTTTTCGGGTTTGCCGCCGCGGCGCAATCCCCGACTGCGCCTAGCTTAAAGCCGCAACTGGTTGCGGCCTCTGATGTGATTTCCACCCGGGATGCCGCGCTGTTGCGGGACGGCTTGCAGGCCGTTGATCGCAGCGATTGGTTCGAAGTTCGCCAAGCTGAGTCGCAAATCAACGATCCCACGGCGCGCGATATTCTGACCTGGTATCGGGCGCGCCGCGATTGGCGGATGTCTTTCGATGAAATGGACCGCGCTTTGACCCGCCTGGGCGGTTGGCCGGAAACCGCGGCGATTCGCGACCGTACGGAAGAAGTCATCGAGCTCTCAACACTCGACGCCCGCGCTCGGGTCGCATGGTTCGAAACGCATGGCGGCGCAAAAACAGGCGCTGGTTTGATTACCTATGCGCGGGCGCTCGAAGCGCTCGGTCGCGATGAGGAAGCCCTAGAACAAGTGCGCAAGGCCTGGCATGGCCGAACGATGACCAAAGAGGTCAGCCAGAAGACTTACTCAAAATACAAAAACAAGCTCACGCAAGCGGATCACCGGAAACGCGCGGATTTTCTACTATGGACGCGTCAAACAAGTGCCGCTGCGCGCTTGAAACCCCTCTTAACGCCGGATTGGAAAACGCTGGTCGATGCGCGCTCGAAACTTATTCGACGCGCGAGAGGCGTTGATTCGGCCGTCGATTCGGTTTCTGCCGAACTGCAAAATCATCCAGGTTTGATGTTTGATCGCGCCGAATGGCGACGCCGGGCCCGGATGACCGACCGTGTCACACCCTTATTGCGCCAAATTGATGGTGAAAGCGTTCCAGCAGCAGGCCGCAGCCGACTTTGGAAAGCCCGCCACCCGCAAGCACGCGTGGCGCTTAAAGACGGCGATTGGAAGCTCGCTTATGAACTGTCCGCCCCGCATGGGATGACCAGCGGTCGCGATTTCGCCGAAGCGGAATGGCTCGCCGGCTGGGTTGCCTTAAGACATCTCGGTGATGCCAGCGCCGCGCTTGAGCATTTCGAGACCTTGGAGAAAGGCGTTTCGACGCCAATTAGCCTATCACGCGCCTATTATTGGAAAGGGCGCGCGCATGAGGCGCTCGGCAATGCGGAGGACGCTAGTCAGGCTTACACCAAAGCCTCGAATTACCGGTTCTCTTATTACGGTCAGCTGGCGGCTGAAAAAGTCATGGAAAGCACGATTTATCTGGCGTCAGATAATGCTGTGACCGATGCTGACCGAACAAATTTCAACGATCGCGCTCTGGTCAAGGCCATGCGCCTGTTTGCAGAAAATGGATGGGACGCCTCGTTCCGGAAATTTGCTTATCACCTTGATGATCAGCTCGCCCGACCACAGGACTTCGATCTTCTGGCTGAGCTCGGCCGCGAATATCACTATGCCGATATCGGCGTACGCGGCGCGAAAGCAGGCCTGGCCAAAGGCGTCGTTGCACCTGACGCAGCCTATCCATTGGTTG
This sequence comes from Hyphomonas sp. ske169, assembly GCF_056850855.1. Lineage (NCBI taxonomy): Bacteria > Pseudomonadati > Pseudomonadota > Alphaproteobacteria > Hyphomonadales > Hyphomonadaceae > Hyphomonas > Hyphomonas sp. ske169. The sequence goes on from NZ_CP096146.1 coordinate 3,345,308, forward strand.
AATATGATTTGCTGCGTGAACCGCAGGTCGAGCGCTCGCTGATGCTGGCTTTGTCGCGCCAAGAGAGCGAGATGAACCCCGCTGCGATCAGCCATGCAAATGCCCGCGGATTGATGCAATTCGTACCGCGAACCGCGCGGATGGAGGCTCGCCGACAGGGACTGCCCTTCCGAACCAGCTGGCTCACGGATGATCCAGGCTACAACATGACCCTTGGCGGTGCGCATCTCGACACGCTGCTGGGCCAGTTCAATGGCAGTTATATCATGACCGCGGCGGCCTATAATGCCGGGGCGTCTCGTCCACAGCGCTGGATCGGTGAATATGGCGATCCGCGCGCCGGAGAAGTCGACCCTGTCGATTGGGTGGAGTTCATTCCGTTCAGCGAAACCCGCAACTATGTCCAGCGCGTGTTAGAAAACACGCAAGTCTACCGCCACCGTCTGGCGGGCGCGCCGGTGGATATTCAACTCTCTGAAGACCTTCAGCGCGGCCGGTTCGGGACCAATTAGGCCGTCGCCTTCTTCGTCCTAGCTGGCGCTTTCTTTGCGGTCGCCTTCGCCTTAGCCGGTTTTTTCGGTTTAGGCGTTGTTTTGGCCTTCGCGGGCGCTTTGGTTTGGTTCGAACTCGCGCGGCGCTCGTCTTGGCGTTTGAACGTTTCTGACAGGAATTTCCCCGTCCAGCTCGCTTTTACCTTTGCAACGTCTTCCGGTGTCCCGACTGCGACGATTTTGCCGCCGCCATCGCCGCCTTCAGGGCCGAGATCAATAATGTGATCTGCCGTTTTGATAACGTCGAGATTATGCTCAATCACCAGCACGGAATTGCCCGTATCCACCAATTCATGGAGCACTTCGAGTAGTTTGCGAACGTCCTCGAAATGAAGGCCCGTTGTCGGTTCGTCGAGAATGTAGAGCGTCTTGCCCGTCGCCCGTTTCGAGAGCTCTTTGGCGAGCTTTACGCGCTGCGCCTCACCGCCGGATAGAGTCGTCGCTTGTTGGCCGACCTTGATATAAGACAGTCCGACTCGATTGAGGGTTTCCATCTTTGATTTGATCGCTGGCACCGCGGCGAAGAATTTGTCGGCTTCCTCAACCGTCATATCGAGCACATCAGCGATCGATTTGCCCTTATACAGCACTTCTAGGGTTTCGCGATTATAGCGTTTGCCTTGGCAGGTGTCGCAGGTGACATAAACGTCCGGCAAGAAGTGCATTTCAATTTTGATGACACCATCGCCCTGACAAGCCTCACAGCGGCCGCCTTTCACATTGAATGAGAACCGGCCTGGCTTGTAGCCGCGCTGTTTAGATTCAGGCAGGCCCGCGAACCAATCACGGATCGGGCCGAAGGCGCCTGTATAGGTCGCCGGGTTTGAGCGCGGCGTCCGACCAATTGGGCTTTGGTCAATGTCGATCACTTTGTCCAAGTGATGCAAGCCCTCAATCGACTCATCGGGCGCAGGGGCTTTGCTGGCATTGTTCAGCTTACGCGCCAGCGCTTTGTACAGGGTTTCGATGATTAGCGTGGATTTGCCGCCGCCAGAGACGCCCGTGATGGCAGTAAACGTGCCGAGCGGTACCGTCGCATCCACGTTTTGAAGATTGTTGCCGGTGGCGCCCTTAATCGTCAGCGTGCGCGCCTTTTTGTTGATGCGGCGGCGCGGCGGAATGGCGATTTCCTCGCGCCCGGACAGGTAAGCGCCGGTCAGAGAATTCTTATCCGCGATCACTTCAGCGGCGGTGCCTTGGCTGACGATTTTACCGCCATGGACACCCGCGCGCGGGCCCATATCGATGACATGATCCGCGGTCAGGATCGCGTCTTCATCATGCTCGACAACGATCACCGAATTGCCGAGATCGCGCAGACGTTTCAGGGTTTCGAGGAGCCTTTCGTTGTCGCGCTGATGCAAGCCGATACTTGGTTCATCGAGCACATAGAGCACGCCGGTGAGTCCTGATCCGATTTGGCTGGCGAGGCGAATGCGCTGGCTCTCGCCGCCTGACAGCGTGCCAGATGAGCGCGACATGGAGAGATAATCCAGCCCGACGGAGTTTAAGAAGATCAGCCGGTCATTGATCTCTTTCAGGATCCGGCCGGCAATCTCTTGCGATTGCGGGGACAAGGTATCATTGACCGTGGCGAACCACTCCCCAGCTTCTTTGATCGAAAAACTGGCAGCATCAGAGATATCAAGCTCCGCAATCCGGACGGCGAGCGCTTCGGGGCGCAAGCGCTTGCCCAGGCATTTTGGACAGGCAGCGGCCGATTGGAACTTGGCGATCTCGTCCCGTGCCCATTGGCTTTCTGTTTCCCGGAACCGGCGATCGAGATTGGGGATCACGCCTTCAAACGTTTTGGTCACTTCATAGCGGCGCAGACCATCATCATAGACAAACTCAACCTCTTCATCGCCCGTGCCGTGGAGGACAACTTCCTGGACTTTTTCTGAGAGCTTGTTCCACGGCGTTTTCAGGTCAAAGCCGTAATGATCTGCAAGGGCTTGTAGGGTTTGCGTTTGATAGGGCGACGCCTGTTTGGCCCAGGGCGCGATGGCGCCATTCATCAGGTCTAGATCACGGTCCGGAACGACCAGGCTCGGATCAATCTTCAATTGCTGCCCAAGCCCGTCACAAGACGGGCAGGCGCCGAATGGATTGTTGAACGAGAAGAGGCGCGGCTCGATTTCGGGGATCGTAAAGCCCGATTCAGGGCAGGCGAAATTGGCGCTATAGGTGATCCGCTTGGGCGCTGTCTCGCCTTCCTCGATATCGGCATATTCAGCGATCGCGATGCCATCGGCCAAGGGTAGGGCGGTTTCGAAACTCTCGGCCAGGCGTTGTTCCATACCTTCGCGGACGACGATCCGGTCCACGACCACATCAATATCGTGCTTGTATTTCTTATCGAGCGTTGGCGGCGTTTCGAGATCGTAAAACTCGCCATCGACTTTGACCCGCTGGAAGCCGTTTTTGAGCAGTTCGGCGAATTCTTTTCGGTACTCGCCTTTGCGGCCTCTGATCATTGGCGCCAGGAGATACAGCCGGGTGCCCTCTGGCAGCGCCATCGTGCGATCGACCATCTGGCTGATCGTTTGGCTCTCAATTGGCAGTCCAGTTGCCGGTGAATAGGGAATCCCAACGCGCGCCCAAAGCAGACGCATATAGTCATAGATCTCTGTCACCGTGCCGACAGTTGAGCGCGGATTCCGGCTCGTCGTCTTCTGCTCAATCGAGATGGCAGGCGAGAGGCCTTCAATGCTCTCAACGTCTGGCTTTTGCATCAGCTCCAAAAATTGGCGCGCATAGGCCGATAGGCTTTCGACATAGCGGCGCTGGCCTTCAGCATAAATCGTGTCGAACGCTAGCGATGATTTGCCGGATCCCGAAAGGCCCGTGACGACCACGAGTTGGTTACGCGGAATATCGACATCGACGCTTTTGAGATTGTGCTCTTTGGCACCGCGCACGCGAATGAAGGGGCTTTCTAGGGAGGGCATGCGAATAGCAACCTGATCTATTGTTATTGTTCAAGGTGTGATGTGTGTCGTGAGTCCATTTTGGCGACAAGAACGTATTAAGAACATTCGTGTGACCGCGTAAACCCAATCACAAAGCCTCAATATCTGGCCAGTAGCGGCTTGCGGCCTGCTGACATAAACCGTCAAGAACAAATACAGAACAAATTCTTGACCCCGATATCCGTTGTGGATATATGTGAAAGGTAGCGCGACAGGAGCGATTCGAGCTTTTACGCGCTGGATGAGTATCGGAAGCCAAGAACGGAGAACGGAAGATGGCAGGATCAGTGAACAAAGTCATTCTCGTCGGCAATGTCGGCCAGGATCCAGAAGTGCGACAGTTTCAGAATGGCGGACAAGTCTGCTCTTTCTCGCTCGCGACTTCAGAAAATTGGAAAGACAAGAATACCGGTGAACGCCGCGAGAAAACCGAGTGGCATCGGATCTCAGTGTTCAGCGAAGGTCTGATCCGGGTTGTCCAAAGCTATGTGAAAAAGGGCTCTAAGCTGTACATTGAAGGCCAGCTGGAGACGCGCAAATGGCAAGACCAGAACGGCCAAGACCGCTATTCCACTGAAGTGGTTCTGCGCGGCTTTGGCGCGACCCTGACCATGCTTGATAGCCGCAATAATGCAGGCGGCGGTGGCGGTTATGCCCAAGACTCAGTCGCTTATGGCAATCAAGGCCAGGGCGGCGGCCCACGCCAAATGGAAGGCCCGGCTCAAGATTTTAGCCAGGACTTTGACGACGAAATTCCGTTTTGATGATGGGCGCGGCGCCTGCTTCTCTAAGCTGTGGGTGTGAACACCTCGACCAGGTTTGAGGTCTTGTTTCCACCCACCTCAAGCGCGCCGCCGATCACATAGATCTCGTCACCGACACTAACGGCACCGAGCCCGTGACGCGGGTGCGGCATGTCAGGGAGCGCGTTCCAATTGTCGGTGGCCGGATCGTATTCCCAAGATTCAGCATACACCCCGCCGCCATTGTTGAAATACTCGCCGCCAAACGCATACAGCTTGCCACCGACAGATGCCGCCGCGAGCCCACCTTGGCCTTGCGGCATGGGCGCTGCCGTGCGCCAGCGATCTTCGTTCGCATCATAGACTTCATGCACCGGCGTATTGCCGCCAGACACGGTCCGACCGCCTACGACGTGCCACTGGTTGCCAATGACGGCAGCAGCTGCGCTATTGCGGGCGGTTGGAAGCGGCGCAGCGCGCTCCCAAGATGCTTCCAGTCCCGTGAGTGCAAAGTGATTATCGATATCGCCATGGTCGTTCCAGCTCGCATTCGATGAGCCACTTGGGTTTCGACCGCCGCACGTGTGAAGCGTGTCTTCTAAGGCCCCGAGGACACTTTCCCCATTTGGTTGGGGCAGGGAGGGCGCATCGGACCAGGCCTCGCCATCAAACGCCCAGACTCCTGGCTGCATCACCCACACTGCTTGTTCCGAGGGGCTTTCAAAACCGCCAATTGCAAGCAGTTGGTTTTTGAAGCTGATCAGGTTGGGATGATGTCGCGCGATGGGGAGCGGCGCCGCTTCACGCCAAGTGCCCTGCTGGAGGTCCAAAACAACGTGCCGATCGGTGGGGCCGGATATCGTCTCTCCATCTGAAATGAACCCACCAGCCAGGTGAATATTGCCTTTGTGGAGCGCCGGATAAATTTCCTGAGCCGCAAAAGGAAGGGACGGTCCGAGGCGCCATTCGCCGCTTATTGGGCCGGTCTCTGTGACCGGATCTGGCCGTGCGGAGCAGGCAAATACAAAGCCTGCAGAACCAGCGGCTAAGGCGCCTCGGCGAGTCATTGAATTTAAAGGCATTTTTTGGCTCCCTCTGGGCAAAACAAAGCCACTCTAGAACGTGTGCTCAGGATTTGTAACCATGCCCACATCCTGCTAGTCTTTTCCCTAATAAAGACGGGCGATTCGGCGCCCGGACTGGCAATAAGAGGCAAAGCCCTGTGAGCGACGAAACGACACCGCCAGAAGATCCAGAAATGGACCCAAACCCGTCCGAAGACGGGATTGATCCGGTTAGCATCGAAACGGAGCTGAAACGCTCCTATCTCGACTATGCGATGAGCGTGATTGTCAGCCGTGCGCTGCCTGATGTGCGCGATGGTTTGAAGCCGGTGCATCGGCGGATTCTGTATGCGATGCAGGTCAATGGCAACACGCCGGACAAGCCATACAAGAAGTCAGCGAATATTGTCGGGGCGGTGATGGGTAACTTCCACCCGCACGGCGATAGCGCGATTTATGACGCTTTGGTGCGGATGGCCCAGCCTTTCTCGATGAGCCTGCCGCTCGTCGATGGTCAGGGTAATTTCGGCTCGATCGACAATGATCCACCCGCGGCGATGCGTTACACCGAATCGCGCATGGAAAAGGCGGCGCAATATCTGCTCGCCGATATCGATAAAGATACGGTCGATTTCCAGGACAATTATGATGGCTCCCAACAGGAGCCCATGGTCTTGCCAGCGCAATATCCGAACCTTCTGGTCAACGGGGCGGGCGGCATCGCGGTTGGTATGGCGACAAACATCCCGCCACACAATCTCGGCGAAGTGGTCGATGCGACGCTCGCCATGATCGATAATCCGGCGATCGACGATGAAGAATTGCTCGAGATTGTCCCAGGTCCAGACTTCCCAACGGGCGGCCTGATCCTCGGCTATACGGGCTCGCGCAAGGCGCTTTTAGAAGGTCGCGGGTCCGTGATCATGCAGGCGCGTTCAGAAATTGAAGAGATGCGCAATGGCCGCCAGGCGATTATTGTAACCGAGATTCCGTATCAGGTGAATAAAGCGTCTTTGGTCGAGAAGATCGCCGGCATGGTTCGGGACAAGCGGATCGAAGGCATTGCCGATCTTCGCGATGAGTCAGATCGCCACGGTATTCGCGTCGTGATCGAGGTCAAAAAAGACGCCAGCGCCGAAGTGGTGCTGAACCAGCTGCATCGGTACTCGCAGCTGCGCACAAGCTTCCCGGCAAACATTCTCGCTCTCAATGGCGGGCGTCCTGAGCAGCTGAACCTACGTCAGATCTTGCAGGCCTTTATCCGATTCCGCGAAGAGGTTGTTGCTCGGCGGACCAAGTTCGAACTGAACAAAGCTCGCGACCGGGCCCACGTTTTGGTTGGCCTGGCGCTGGCTGTCGCAAATATTGACGAGATTATCGCGATTATCCGTCATGCGCCCGATCCGAACACCGCGCGTGAGCGCTTGCTCGAAAAAGCCTGGCCGATCATGGATATGGGGCCACTGCTCGATCTCGTGGCGGACCGCCGGACGCGCTGGGAAGGCGAGGACGCGATCTTCCTGTCCGATGAGCAGGCGCGCGCCATTCTGGCCCTGCAACTGTCTCGCCTGACGGGACTGGGACGTGACGAAATTGGCAACGAAGCCAAGGGACTTGCGGATAAGATTGCCGATTATCTCGACATTCTACGCTCACGCCCACGCGTGCTCGATATCATTCGCGGTGAGCTGGGTGAGGTCAAAGAAAAGTTCGCGGTTCCGCGCCGGTCTGAATTCACCTTCGGCGGCGCCGATATGGATGATGAAGACCTGATCGAACGCGAAGATATGGTCGTCACGGTCACCCATGGTGGATACGTCAAGCGGACGCCGCTCTCGACCTATCGGACCCAGCATCGCGGCGGCAAAGGTCGCTCCGGTATTTCGATGAAGGATGAGGATTTCGTCACACGGGTGTTCATGGCGAACACCCATACCGAGATCCTGTTCTTCAGCTCTGAAGGCATGGTCTATAAAGAGAAGGTTTGGCGACTGCCGGTGGGCAGCCCACAATCTCGAGGCAAAGCGCTGGTCAATATCTTCCCGCTTTCCAAGGATGAGCGGATTGAAAGCGTGATGCCGCTCCCAGATGACGAGGAAAGCCGCAATCAGCTGGATGTGATGTTCGCGACCCGCTCGGGCACCGTGCGCCGGAACAAGCTATCCGACTTCATTCGGGTCAATCGAAACGGCAAGATCGCGATGAAACTGGACGACGGCGATGGCATTGTCCGCGTCCGTATTTGTTCAGAAGATCAAGACGTTATGCTGACGACAGCGCTGGGGCAGTGTATCCGCTTCCGCGTGACGGATGTTCGCGTCTTTGCGGGCCGTAACTCCACGGGGGTACGCGGCATTCGCTTAGCCGATGGCGATCATGTCATCGCCATGGGCATCTTGCGCCATATCGATGTCACCAGCGCTGAATCTCGCGCCTATCTCAAACATGCAACCGCCATGCGGCGCGCGGCAAATGGCGAAGAGGAAGAGCTCACAGATGTGATCGCGGATGATGATGGTGATGATGGCGACGAGGAAGCAGCTTTGTCTGCCGAACGCATCGCAGCGCTCGGGGCGGCCGAACAGTTCATCCTGACCATCTCAGATGATGGTATGGGCAAGCGGTCCTCGGCTTATGATTATCGAGTCACAGGCCGCGGCGGCAAAGGTCTCGTTGCGCACAATATTTGGGGCAGCAACAAGAAAACTGGCCATATCAAAGAGATCGCGTCGTCCTTCACTATTGATGAGGATGATGAGGTCATGTTGGTAACCGATGCAGGGCAGTTGATCCGTACGCCAGTCGATCAAATCCGCATTGCGGGCCGCGCCACATCAGGCGTGTGGGTCTTACGCACCAAAGAAAACGAGAAAGTTGTCTCTGTGGCACGACTTGCAGACAATGGTGAAGACGATACAGAAGAGTCCTAGAAACGCCTGAACTTACTTCGATTGGCACGTCAGGCGTGCGGAGGAACCAAATGGAGCGCGTTGGGCTGTATCCCGGAACTTTTGATCCGGTGACGATGGGACATCTCGATATTATCGGTCGAGGCATGAAACTGGTCGATCGATTGATTATCGGGGTCGCCGTCAGTGAAGCCAAACGCCCGCTTTTCTTGCTCGAAGAACGTATCGAAATGATGCTCGAAGAGTGTAAGAAACTCGAAGGGCCTGGCCGCGCAATTATTGAAGTAAAGCCGTTCGATACCTTGCTGATGCATTTTGCTGAGCAGGAAGAGGTCAATGTCATTGTCCGCGGTTTGCGGGCTGTGTCGGACTTTGAGTACGAGTTCCAAATGACCGCGATGAATGAGCAACTGAATCGCGAGATTGAAACTGTGTTCCTAATGGCCGATGTACAACATCAGGCCGTGGCCTCGCGACTCGTCAAAGAGATTGCGCGGTTTGGTGGGAACATCACCCCCTTTGTCACGCCTGGCGTAAAAGAACGATTGCTGGAGAAGTATCGGAAATGACACTAAGAACCCTGCTGAGCGGTTTGGCGGTATTGGGATTTGTGGCGTGTGCGGGGGCACAAACTGAAAACGAAACAGCGATTACCTATACGCTGGCAGACGTAGAGGCTTCGCCAGATGCGTGGCGTGCGGTTGATCCTGAGAACCTGGTCATCATGGAGACCAGTAAAGGGCAGATTGCGATTGAACTTCTGCCAGTCGTTGCGCCGACCCATTATGAACGGTTCAAAACCTATGTTCGCGCTGGCTTGTACGATGAGACGCCGTTTCACCGTGTGATCCGAGGGTTCATGGCCCAAGGCGGCGATATCGAAGCCACACATGGGGCCGAGGCGATGCTCGAACCGATGCAGGCTGAATTCACCTTTCGGCGGAATCCGGCGGAGGTGCCGCTGCATACGATTGGGCCAGATGACTCGGCTGATGCGGGGCTCTATCGCGGGTTTCCGATTGCGACCCAGCCCGGATTCCTAGCTGAAATGTCGAAAGACGGCTTGGTGGAAAGCTGGATCCCGCATTGTCCGGGAGTTCTCTCCACCGCCCGGACCGATGATGCGAATTCGGGCAATGCGCAATTCTTCCTGATCAGCGATGAAGGCCAACATTTGGACTATAAATACACGGCCAAAGGTCGCGCCTTGACCGGCTTGGACGTCATTCAATCGATCAAATTGGGGCCGAGCCCCAACGGGTTTCCGATCGCCAATCCGGATGTTGTGATCTCGGTCAAACTTGCCGCAGACTTGCCAGAAGACGAGCGTCCAAAAGCTTATGTCCAGCGCACCGACACGGTCGAGTGGCAAGAGCGATTGATCGAGGCGGATTCGCGCCGCACGCAAATCTGCGATCTGCCGCCTGTGCCGGCGGTTGTAGAATAGGGGCCAGTTCTGGCGAACAAAACCTCGACCGATTTATCGGCGTTCGAATTCGATCTGCCCGAGCGCAATATTGCGCTGCGTCCTGTCGAACCGCAGGACGCCGCGCGCCTATTGGTTGTGCATGGTGATGGCAGACTTGAGGACGCGCATGTGCGCGATCTGCCGCGTTTCCTGAATGCGGGCGATGTCATGGTGTTCAACGATACGCGGGTTATTCCGGCGGCGCTAAAAGGCGTCCGCCCCGCAAGAGATGAGCTCGGGTCAGACGTCCAGGTCGATGTCAATCTGGTCGCCCGCGAGACAGAGTCGGATTGGATCGCGCTGGCCCGCCCCGGTAAACGACTCAAGGCAGGTGACACGATCCGGGTCAGTGATGCGCTGACAGCGCAAATCATCGAAAAGCGCGGAGATGGTGAATTGTGCTTGCGCTTCTCAAAGTCGGGAGAGGAACTCGATCGCACGATTGAGGCGATCGGTAATATGCCGCTGCCGCCTTATATCGCGCGCAAACGTCCCGCAGATGAAACCGACCGAGAAACGTATCAAACCAGCTTTGCCGGTGAGGAGGCCAAATCTGTAGCCGCGCCGACAGCGGGGCTACATTTCACACCACGTTTATTGCGTGAGATTGATGCGGCGGGGATTGCCCGGGAACAGGTCCGTTTACATGTCGGCTTAGGCACGTTTGCGCCGCTCAAGGACGAACAGATTGAGAGCGGTGTCTTGCACGAAGAGTGGCGGCAGATCACACCCGATGTCGCGACCAAGCTCAACGCCGCCCGAACCGAGGGTGGTCGATGCGTTGCGGTGGGGACGACGTCGCTGCGGACGCTCGAAAGTTGCACGTCACCAGATAAGATCATCTCGGCGGCGACAGGGCCAACAGATATCTTTATTCAACCCGGCTATGATTTCCGAGCCACCGACGCTTTGGTGACGAACTTCCACCTGCCGGGATCGAGCCTGTTCATGCTCATCTGTGCTTTGATGGGAACTGAGCGAATGCAAGCGGCTTATGCGCATGCCATCGCCAATGATTACCGCTTCTACTCCTATGGCGATGCGTGTTTGCTTCTACCTTAGAAGAGACAACTAAGCCGCGAACCGGCCGCCTTTATTGGCATAAGCCTGCGTACCTGTATGGAGCATCGTGTCGGTCGGCAGTGTGTCGGCTGGCTTGAGATCGAACTGGCCTTGCATGTCGGCATAGAGCGGCGCAAAATCAGTATCGACCGTCGCCCGGAACAATTGTTCATAGCTATCGATGACAAAATAGGTCTGCTGAAAGTCGTCGATCCGATAATCAGTGCGCATCAAGCGCTGGAGATCGAACCCAATTCGGTTTGGTGACGGGTCTTCCAAACTGAAAACGCTCTCCGCTGGTGAGGACACAATCCCAGCCCCGTAAATGCGGAGACCTTGATCGGTTTGAATGAGGCCGAACTCAACAGTGTACCAATACAAAGCCGCGAGGTTCTTGAGCGAAGCGTGGCGCAAACTCCGCAAGCCGCCTTCGCCATAGGCCACCATATAGTCAGCGAAGACTGGATCGGTCAGCATCGGCACATGCCCGAAAACATCGTGGAAGACGTCTGGCTCTTGGATATAATCGAGCTGATCGGGTTTGCGGATAAAGTTGCCCGCCGGGAAACGGCGATTGGCCAGATGCTCGAAAAACACCTCATCGGGAACCAATCCGGGGACCGCCACCACGCGCCATCCCGTAAGGGCTTCCAACTCATCGGACATTTTCTCAAAATCAGGAATGCCGCCGCGATGGAGATCGAGCGCTTCGAGCCCATTTAGAAATTCTGGCGCGGCGCGATTTGGCAATACATCCATCAAACGGCGATACAGAATATCCCATGTTTGATGCTCTTGATCGGTATAAGACGACCAGCCTTGATCTATGGTCCAATCGCTGCGTGCATGAGCGGGTTTCGCAAAATGGTTGTTCATGCAACTAATATAACAAGTGTATCCCAGCCTGTCTTTAGGCATATGGAAAAATAATCGTGATCGCGGAGGTGCTTGGATGATCAAATTGTACGACTATTGGCGCTCATCGGCGTGCTATCGCATGCGGATTGCACTCAATTTGAAAAAGGTCGCTTATCAGAGCGAGGAGGTGAGCCTCCATCCCGATCATCTCGAGCAAAACAGCGATCAATACCGCGCGATCAATCCGCAAATGCGGGTGCCGTCGGTGGAAATTGACGGGCAAGTGTTTGGGCAATCCATGGCTTTGATTGAATGGCTCGAAGAGACCAAGCCTTCGCCGCCATTACTGCCGGCCAATCCCGTGCTGCGTCTCAAAGTTCGCGCTTTTGCTGATCTCGTGGCGTGCGACATTCACCCTTTGAACAATTCGAGTGTTCTCAAATACCTTCGCGAAGAATTTGCGGCCCCACCGGAAGCGGTCGGAGAATGGTATGGCACCTGGGTAACTCGCGGTTTCGAAGCGCTGGAAGCACTGGCTCCTACCGATCAGACATTTCTGTTTGGTGATGCGCCTGGCCTGGCAGAGATTTGTCTTATCCCGCAAATCTATAATGCGGAACGGTTTAAGATCGATCTCTCCGCATTTCCAAGATTGCTTGACGTGAATGCGGCGTGCGCAGAGATTCCAGCGTTTGCGACGGCTGTGCCTGAGGCGGTTAAACCTGCTTAATTGCGCTGAGCCGCTTTTAAGACATAGCCGTGATCCGTCAGTTCAAACATCTTGGCGATGTCAGGATGGCTGACCCGGCTTTCGTCCTGATCGGGCACGAGATTCTGCTCAGAGACATAGGCCACATAATGGGTGCGCTCATTCTCTGCGAATAGGTGATAGTACGGTTGATCTTTTGACGGACGAACCTCTTCCGGAATCGACTCGTACCACTCGTCAGTGTTCGCAAATACGGGATCCACGTCGAAAACTACGCCGCGAAAATCGAACAATTTGTGCTTCAGAACCTGGCCGATTTGATATTTCGCCTGTCGCATAGGAATAGCGTTCGGCAGCTCTGGCGGCGCCGGTTTTTCTATAACCGTTTGTGTCGTCTCGGGTTTTTTGGCCCCGAACAAGCGCATAAAGCGTTTCATGACGTTCGGTCCATGACTCCAGAGCTCTTTGTGTGCTACAGCTCTCCACAACTTACAAGATTTGGTCAGCACATGACTATAGAGAATGTGCGCGATGCCCGACCTTCACGCAAAAGGACCGGATCGCGCAAAGGTCGCAAGCCACCGCTCTACGCAGCGGTGGACATGGGGACGAACAATTGCAGGCTGCTGATCGCCGCTCGCCGCGGCGATAGTTTTTCTGTGCTCGATTCTCACTCACAAGTGGCGCGCCTCGGCGAAGGGCTAGCGGCGACGGGGCGTCTTTCCGATGCGTCCATTGAGCGCGCGATGGATGCCTTGCGTAAAATTTCAAAGAAAGTGAAAGCCAAGAAAGTCGGGCAAGTGCGCTGCATCGCCACCGAAGCCTGCCGCCGCGCCGAGAATGGGGCCGATTTCATTGCCCGGGTTCGCGAAGAGACCGGTTTGACGTTCAAAATTATTGGGGCCGAAGAAGAGGCGCGCTTGGCCCTGATTGGCTGTCACAATTTGATCGAGCCGGACACTGACCGCGTTCTGGTCATCGATATTGGCGGCGGCTCAACCGAGCTGTCTTTTGTCGATGCCGTCCCGGCGCATGACGGCGGGTTGAAGGGCTTGTTGCAACGCCCGCCCATCTTGGCCTGGCGCAGTCTGCCTGTCGGTGTCGTGACTCTGACCGAAGCCTTCGCGCATTTGCCCGCGGAAGAAGCCTATTCGCAAATGCTCGCCCATGTCATGACACAGATTGAAAAGTGGAAACGCACACCAGAGATTCGCAAGAGCTTCGAAGACGGTCGGGCACATGTGATCGGCACGTCGGGCACCGTGACATGTCTGACAGGCGTGACGCTTGGTTTGACCAAATATCGCCGTGATAAAGTCGATGGTGCATGGATCAGCCAGTCTGAAATGATGGGGACCGTGCAGAGACTGCGTGATGCGGGCCCGGACAATATACACAAATTCCCAACCATCGGGACCGATCGCGCTGGGCTTATGCTCGCAGGGTGCGCGATTGTCGAAGGGACATGGTCTTTGGCGCCGAATGGCCGGATGCGGATCGCAGATCGCGGCCTGCGGGAAGGCTTGCTTCTGTCGATGATGCACGGCCCCAAACGGCGCAAACGGCGACCCCGCCGCAAGCCGAATTCACGCCCCAATTCTCCAGCGCAAGGAACGACGTCATGACCGATGATGGAAAGCGCCGCTGGAAGGGGCCAACCGGAAACAAGAAAAGCTCTGGCCGCCGCACCGGTGAACGCAAAGTCATTGCCTATCGCGCCAAGTCTGAGAGTTCGAAAAAATGGATCGAACGCCAGCTTTCGGATCCATATGTCCAGAAAGCTCAATCTGAAGGCTATCGCGCGCGGGCCGCTTACAAACTTTTAGAACTTGATGACCAGGTGAAACTGTTGCGACCAGGTATGCGCGTGGTCGACCTGGGTTGCGCTCCTGGCGGGTGGCTGCAGGTTTGTGTTCGGCGCGGCGTCAAAGAGATTGTCGGCATCGATTTACTTGAAGTCGAACCCGTGCCGGGCGTTCATATTATCCAGGGCGATGTGAACAATCCGGATGACATTGCGGCGATGATGAGCGGCCTCACCGGCGCGCCGGATCTTGTCTTATCCGATATGGCGGCCAACACCACGGGCCATAAACAAACAGACAGTCTACGCACGGCCGCTTTGGCCGATATGGCACTGGCTTTCGCGGAAGAGAATCTCGTGCGCGGCGGCGCGTTTTGCTCGAAGGTCTTTCAAGGCGGCGCGACACCCGAGACGATGGCGCGGCTGAAAGACCTGTTTAAATCAGTCAAACACATCAAGCCGCCAGCCAGCCGGGCGGGGTCTCCTGAATTGTTCGTCGTGGCGAAAGGGTTTCGCGGCGGATGAATGAGATCGATCCTGATCCATTTCCAAATGTAGGAATGCCCGCGAAACCGGCATTGATGATCCTGATTATGCTGGCCGTTTGCTATGCCGGTCTATTCGCTCTGCTCGGCGTGCGTCTGCACGATACGCTCTTGCAATTGATCGCGAGTGCCGTTCTTGCGTCGGGACTTCTGACCTTGAGTTATATCGACTTACGTTCTGGACTATTGCTCGATGTCCTGACCTTGCCGCTCATGGCGCTGGGGATTGGGTATTCGGCATCGCAAGGCGACTGGTTTTTGTCGCTCGCGGGTGCTGTGGTCGGATATGCGATGATCGCCGGATTGGCGGCTTATTGGAGAGCGTCCCGTGGCTATGAGGGAATTGGCCTCGGCGATGCGAAACTGCTCGCCGCTTGCGGGGCCTGGATTGGTGTCGCTGGTTTACCGATTCTCCTTCTCATCGCGTCGAGTTTGGGGATCCTTGCGGCGCTCATCGTGTCAAAAAAAACACATTCTGCAGGCGAACGGCTGGCAATTCCTTTTGGACCATTTTTGGCAATTGGCGGTTGGGCGGGCTGGTGCGGCGTCGAAACTTTGATTGCGATATAGTCAGTGCACGGATTTAGGCTTGCAATGCGTTTCCGCGTGTCCACTTTAGGATACAGCGAGCATGGTCTCAAAAGTGGTTCGCAAACAAGATTAGTATACGGACAAATGCGCCTGATTCGCCCGTAAACATTGCTACAGAAATGCGACGAACATCGTCATTTAAGTGTTACAATAGCGCAAGAAAAGCGTCACGGAGTTTGAATAATGCCCGGTCCTGAACCGGGCGGGGCAGCGTCTCGATTCGGTTTCCAATCCTAACCGTTTTCGGGGAAGCACAATGAGACTTCGTTTGACTGTAAGCGCACTCGCTCTTGGCTTAATGGCGGCATGTTCGGGAGGCGGTGGTATCGCATCTCCTGGCACAACAACGCCGACGACGCCGCCTCCAGCGCCGACACCGCCGCCGTCTGGCGGAGGGGGCAGTGGGGCTTCATGCCCATCTGGCTTCACCCAAGACGCAAATCCAACCGGTGGTCTCACGACGTGCGTTGTCTCTGGGACGATTCTCTCAGACCTAACGCTCCCATTCGTAGACGGAACAGCGTTCCGCCTCGATGGGCGTGTGGATGTCGGCCAGGATGTCGGCGGCGCCGGAACGGGCGGCGACCCAGCCGTCCTGACCATCGAGCCCGGCGTGACGATTTTTGGCAATAGCGGCGAAGACTATCTCGTCGTGAACCGGGGCTCTCAATTGATCGCCAACGGAACGGCCTCCGCTCCGATCGTGATGACAAGCGATGAAGACTTAGATCGTCAGAATGATTCTGATCCCTCAAATGATGATGGCGGTGATGCGATTGGCGAGTGGGGCGGTCTGGTCCTCTTAGGGCGCGCACCGATCAATGATTGTAACACCACTGTCGCGGCTCAGTCTGTCGGCTGTGAGAACCGAATTGAGGGTGTCGAACCGGTTGCTCTGTTCGGCGGCGCCACCTCCGACGATAGCAGCGGATCGCTTCGTTATCTACAGGTCCGCTTCGCGGGCAACCCGCTGGCGTCTGGTGACGAGTTGAACGGCATCTCATTCGGCGGTGTCGGTGACGCGACGACGGTCGAGTTTGTGCAAGTCCACAACAATTCCGATGATGGCGTGGAATTCTTCGGCGGCACGGTCGATGTGAAGTATCTCGTTCTAACCGGCAATGATGATGACTCGATCGATACCGATACAGGCTATCAGGGCAACATTCAGTTCGCGGTGATCCGTCAGCGCGCGGTCAGTGGCGATAATCTGTTTGAGGCGTCTTCCACGACTGGACCGGGCGTGCCGCTTTCAGAACGCTCGAACTATAATATCTCCAACTTCACCGCGATCGGGTTTGAGCGCGGCAACGCGCTGCGCCTGAATGAAGGCACGGTTGGACAGTATATGAACGGAATTGTCGTCGACGAGGCCGAGTGTTTCCGCTGGCAGGATGCCGGCAATGACAACGCCACCTTCGAACGGGCTGAAGATCCAAGCTTCAATTCTGTTCTGTTCGACTGTTCAGCACTCACGGCTGCGAACTCAGATGCGAACGGCGCCACGGTTGCACCCCTGGCTTTGGCTGCGGACGCGAACAATGTCCAATCTCCGAACTCTTTGGCAGGTCTATTGCCGGGCGCGAATGAAACCGGCGTCACGGCGTTTGCTGCCTCTTCTGTGGACTCGTTCTTTGAAGACACGACTTATATCGGCGCCTTCGCACCGGATGATACTGAAACGAACAATTGGGCGGCTGGCTGGACCTTCGCTTTGTTCGCGGATCCGTCTTGCCCGACTGGAACCACCGATTCAGGTGTTGATATTAGCGGGCAAAATGTCTGCCAAGTCAGCGGCGTGGTCACCAATGATCTTCGTCTAACCCGCGGCAATCTTTATGAGCTGGTCGGACGCGTTGATATTGGGATTGATACAGGCGGTGATGACGCTGCCGCGGGCGGTGCGCCTGGCACACTGACCATCGAATCGGGCGTGACCATTTTCGGCGATAGCGGTGACGATTATCTGGTCGTCAATCGAGGCTCGCAGATCTTTGCCAACGGCACCGCGACGAATCCTGTTATATTCACTTCAGAGGACGATCTCACCAATTCTCAGATTGATCCGGCAAACGCGATCGGTGAGTGGGGTGGGGTGGTTCTGCTCGGCCAGGCACCGATCAATGATTGTAACACCACCGTTGCGGCACAGTCTGTCGGGTGCGAAAACCGGATCGAAGGCGTCGAGCCCGTCGCCCTGTTCGGCGGCGCAACGCCTGACGATAATAGCGGCACGTTGCGCTACGTCCAAGTCAAGCATGCGGGCAATCCGCTCGCCTCTGGTGACGAGCTAAACGGCATCTCATTTGGCGGTGTCGGCGATGCAACGACAGTTGAGTTTGTGCAAGTTCACAACAATTCCGATGATGGCGTTGAGTTCTTTGGCGGCACGGTCAATGTCCGTTACTTGGTGCTGACCGGCAATGATGACGACTCCGTCGACACCGATACCGGCTACCAGGGCAACATCCAGTACGCGATCATCGTTCAGCGTCCGGCAAGTGGTGACAATCTGTTTGAGGCCTCTTCAACCACAGGCCCAAGCGCGCCGCTTGGTGAACGCGCCAACTATAAGATTTCTAACTTCACTGCGATCGGGTTTGAGCGGGGGAATGCTCTGCGCCTGAATGAGGGAACGGTTGGTCAATACATGAATGGGGTCATCGTCGATGAGGCTGAATGTTTCCGCTGGCAGGATGCCGGCAATGACAACGCGACCTTCGAAGTAGCTGAAGACCCGAGCTTCAATTCTGTCCTGTTCGATTGCTCGGCGCTGACCGCCGCCAATTCCGATGCAAATGGTATCACAGTGGCGCCGCTGGCGCTGGCTGCAGACGCCAACAATGTCGAGACGACGAATTCTCTAACATCGACCTTCATCAATGGCGCGACAGAGGCAGGCGTCGCGGCGTTTGACGCTTCGACCGCTGACCCATTCTTCGAAGCGACCGATTATATCGGGGCGGTCGAGGACGCCAATGACACATGGTGGCAAGGCTGGTCCTGCGGGCTTGAAGCCTCCGACCCTTGCTAAATCGATCAATCAACCGGGGCAGCGTTGAAAGGCTGTCCCGGTTCAATTTTTTTGCGGCGCGCTTAGTCCGAATTCTCAACACCAAATCCCGCCGCTCAGGAACTTAGGTCAAATCGAATGAAACGCTTATCACTCTATTCAACGCTGCTTTCGACCGCTGCTCTGGCGGTCGCACCAGCTTTTGCGCAAGAAGACACCGAGCCGGCTGAAGAGGCGGACGAGCGCACCTTGCAAACAGTTGTCGTGCGCGGCGCCTTTATTCCCGAGCCTCAGCGAGAGACCTCGCAAGTCGCATCCTTCTTGTCTGAGGAAGACCTGATCCGCCAAGGCGACGCAAATGCGGCGTTGGCACTGGCGCGCGTGAGCGGTCTGAGCGTGGTCTCAGATAAGTTCGCCTTCGTTCGTGGGCTTGGGGATCGCTATTCTTCTGCGCTGTTGAACGGGTCTCCACTCCCCAGCCCCGAACCTCTGCGCCGGACGGTGCCACTGGATCTCTTCCCATCCAACATCCTCGGCGGCGCGGCGGTCCAAAAGACTTTTTCCGCAAACTATCCTGGCGAATTCGGCGGCGGCGTCATTGACCTAAAGACAGTTCGTATTCCGAGCGAGAACTTCCTGAATGTCAAAATCGGGCTCGGTTACAATACTGAGTCGACCCCGAATGACGGCCTGTTCGTGGATGGCAGCGACACAGATTGGTCTGGCTTTGATGATGGTCTGCGGGACTTGCCAGGCCCGGTCGCCAGCGTTGTAGCGCAAGGGATCGATCTCGACGATCAAGATGATGCCTTTGTTGAGGCGGTCGGCGAGAGTTTTGTGAATGCACCTTTGACGGTGATCGAACGCGGCGATTTCGATCCCGATTTTAGTGGCTCGATTGATTTTGGCCGTGCGATTGGGGTTGGTGAGTTCGATGTTGGCATCGTTGGCGTGGTTGGATTTGATACCGGATGGACGACCGAAGAATCTGTCCGCCAAACCGCCCGTTTGAGTAGCCCGAACCTCCGGTCGGATATCCGCACCACGGAAACCACTTATGATGCCACCTTCAACGGACTCGGCTCCGTGGCGGTCGGTTGGGACACAAATGAAGTCCAGGCGACGCTATTCTATGTCCATACCACGTCCAAAGAAGCTCAGATCAATGAAGGCGATTTGCAGTCGGAATCGCTGCCAGTGTTTGAAGAGTCCTCGGGTTGGTTCGAACGTGAGCTGGTCTTTACGCAGCTCGCTGGCGAGCATGAGTTCGGTGATTTCGATCTGAACTGGCGCGGGTCCTATTCGGTGTCCACCCGAGAGGCGCCTTATGAGCGCACGCTAACGCGCTTTGTCGAGCCAGACGGTGTCATTCGTTACAGCGCTACCGGGAACAATGCCGTGTTCTCATTCTCCGAGCTTGAAGACGAGAATCTGAGCTTTGGTTTAGATGGCGGATACCTCATCCGCTTGGGCGACATTCGTGAGTTGCAGCTTACGGGCGGGGTTGATTATTCGACCACCGACCGCGACTCCAAGATCCTCAACTTTGAATTCCAAGGCGGCAACGCGCTTGATGATGAGACCGCGGCGCTACGGCCAGATTTCCTATTCTCAGCCGACAATATCGACCCAGCCCGCTTTGTGTTGGATTTCCGGGACCGGGATGTCGATTTCTATGTTGGCGAGCTCGATATCAGGGCGGCCTTTGCACAAGCTCAAATTGATATCACGGAATTTATCAATGCGACGGTCGGTGTCCGCTATGAAGACGCGGAGCAGAGCATCGTCACCACCAGCCGCTTCGGCGATATTGGCTCGACCGCGAACCTAGAGAACAATTATCTCCTTCCGGCGGCGACCATCACCTGGAATTTCGCCGACGATCTGCAATTGCGGTTTGGCTATTCGGAAACGATTTCTCGTCCGCAATTTAGAGAGCTATCGCCATCAATCTTTAACGACCCAGATTCCGATCGGATCTATCAAGGAAACGAGCAGCTTCAGGACACAGAATTCACCAATTACGATGCGCGCCTCGAATACTATATGGGCCGCAACCAGTTCGTGAACTTGGCTGCGTTCTACAAAGAGATCATCAATCCGATTGAAGAATTCTCTTTCATCAATCCCGGCGGCGCGCTGCAGACTTCGTTTATCAATGCGCCGCAGGCTGAATTGTACGGCGCCGAGTTTGAGTATCGGACGCGTTTCGAGATGCCGATTGACCAGGAATGGTTCAACGCGCGCGACTGGTTGTTCTCTCTAAACTACACCTACACATCGACTGAGATTACGGCGTCCGAGAGCGATCTAGTGGTTGGACCGTTCAGCCCAATTCCTGTGCCTGGCAACCTGTTTGGGCTCGACGGCGCGCAATTGCAGGGGACGCCCGAGAATATCCTGAACGTGCAATTCGGTTGGGAAGGCGATGTCGAACAAGCCACATTGCTGCTCAATTGGGTGGATGATCGCATCCTACAGCGGGGGCGCCCAGACGGAACGTCTCAGATTGCCGATGTGATTGAGGATCCGGGGATGCAATTGGATTTTGTGTATCGCCGCGATATCACGATTGGCGATCGAGACATGACGCTTGGCCTCAGCGCTCGGAACCTTCTTGGAGAGAAAAATGAGGAATTCCAGCTCAATGGCGGCGAGCTCGGACGGACGGAATTCAACACATATGAGCGCGGGACCAGTCTGTCAGCGAGTTTGACTGCCAAATTTTAATGCAATCACAAAGCTTTACGACAAAAAAATAATACTACCCTCACGCGCGATCGTTATCGTGTTGTGAGGGTTTATGCTTTGCAGACTTGGCATAGATAAGCTTTAGGTTTGCCGATAAGGTCTTAACAGACCACGAGATAGGATGAGTGCGATGGCGAGTGCCGTGGACACGGCCTTGGAAAAGATCAGCAATTTCGAGCGTCCCATTCGCTGGGTGTTCGAGATTGGACTGGCTGTATTGCTCGCTATCATCGCCGCGCGGCTCGTTTGGCTGGTAGCGTTTCCGACGGGATCTGTCGCAACGTTTACAGATCGGCCGTTGGCATCGCCGATCTCTGGTAGTTCAGGGGCTTTATCGCTTTCCGTTGATCGAACGATAATTTTGAGCTCGAACCCGTTTGAAACGGATGCTGTTGATGAAATGATCGCTGCAGTTCCTGAAACCAGTTTGAATATCCAACTGATCGGACTTCGCATGTCGAGCGAAGGCGATATTGCGGGGAATGCGATCATTCGGACGCCGCGCGGCGAAGCAGAAAATTTCCGCGTGGGGGATGAGATTATCCCAGGGGTCACACTTGAACGCATCCTCTCTGACCGTGTGATCATTAACCGAGACGGCGCGACTGAGACGCTGATGCGCGGCGGCCGCAGCGCCGGTCTTTCCGTGATCGGTGACGAGTCTGATGCTGTTCTGGCGGTGCCCAGATCAAGCTCGAACGCCCCGTCGCAAGCGCAAGTTAGCGCGCCGCCAATTACTGGCCAGATCGCTGGCCCCGATGTCTTGTTTACGGCTATGAACGCCACCTTTGTCGAGCAAGACGATGGTGTGAGAGGCTATCAGCTCACAGCCCGCGGAAACGCGGAAACCATGCGTCTGGCAGGGTTTGAGCCTGGCGATATCTTGCTGCAAATTAATGGCACGTCAGTGGCGGAAGCTGATTTAGATGAATTGTTAGAACGATTTGGTCAGGCTGATGCGGCTATTTTGCGCGTTAATCGCGACGGAATTGATCGAACCATTCGTTTGGAGATAGGTGAGTAGGTGCTACGCATGAAAAAGATACTAGCCGCATCCGCATTGGCGCTCGGCGTTCATGTTGGCGCTGTCGCCGAGATGAACTCGCCGCAGGCTGCGCGTCATGTGCTCAGCTTGAATGATGTTGATATCACTGCCCTGATCGACGATGTCTCGATCATTACGGGGAACACATTCATTCTGCATCCCGATGTCCGGCGCACCAAAGTTACAGTGATGTCTCAGGCCTCGATGACAACGGAAGAAGTGTTCCAAGTCTTCCTATCGACCCTGCGGGTGCACGGTTTCGCGGCTGTTCCGGCGGGCAAAGGGGTGTACCGAATTGTCCCAGAGCAAATGGCGATCGGGGATGCGGGTGTTCGCGGTGTCGGCCCGAACGCGTTTATCACCCAGGTGTTCAAGCTCGACAATTTCAGCGCCATCGAAGCGGCGCAGATGGTCAAGCCGCTCGTAGATGCACAAGGCCAAGTGGTTGCCAATGCCCGCTCGAACACGCTTGTTCTGGTGGATTATGCGTCGAACATGCCGCGTTTGCGCGAAATCGTGGCTGGCCTCGATGAGAATGATCGCACCAAAGTCGAGACCGTCTCGCTCAGAAATGTTCCGGCACGCGAAGTTGAAGGCATTCTGACCGATCTGCTCAGCGATCGCGATGATAATCCAAACAATCAGTTTGAGGTCTCGGCCTCGACAAGTTCGAATTCGATCGTACTGAAAGGCGATGAAGCCACCGTCGCACGCGCCCTCAGTGTTGTTAAAGAGCTGGATAATTCAGATCCAGTCCGCGACAGTTTGCGGGTGATCGAGCTTAAAAATGCGAACGCCGAAGACATCGTACCCATCCTTGAGCGCTTAGGCGACACGATGGCCGAGCAATCCGCGCCAGGCGATGCAACGACACCAGGATCAACGATCGCCCATCACCAACCGACCAATTCTCTCGTGATTAGTGCGTCTCCAGATACAATTTTGGCGATGGAGCGGGTTGTCGAAGCGCTCGATCGGCGCCGCGCACAAGTCTTCCTAGAGGCGATCATTGTTGAGATTTCCGACTCTGCGGCGAGAGATCTTGGCGTGCAATTTTTGCTCTCAGGGACGGGCGATTCTTCCGTTCCATTCCTCAGCACCAATTTCTCAAATGATGCGCCTAGTTTGCTGCAACTTGCCGGCGCGACGATCAATTCAGACGTGCTCGGCGGCACCAATCCGTTTGTTAGCGGCGCGATTGATTCTCTGATTGGGCAACAAGGCGTCGGCTTCG
The DNA here is from genome assembly GCF_056850855.1 of Hyphomonas sp. ske169. Lineage (NCBI taxonomy): Bacteria > Pseudomonadati > Pseudomonadota > Alphaproteobacteria > Hyphomonadales > Hyphomonadaceae > Hyphomonas > Hyphomonas sp. ske169. The sequence goes on from NZ_CP096146.1 coordinate 3,368,627, forward strand.
GCGCCGGGGGACAAAGCGGCGACACTTTGTTCGGTGCAATCGTGACGGCACTTGAGGAAGACGAGCAGTCTCGGGTCTTGTCCAAACCGTTCAATATGACGCTCGACAATGGCCGCTCAGAACTCTTAGTGGGGCAACAAATCCCGGTTGCCACGGGTGAAACGCTCGGCTCGGACAATAGCAATCCGTTCCGGACCGTGACCCGACAGGATGTCGGGATCAAGCTCAATGTCACGCCTCGCATCACTGCCGACGATACGATCCATCTGGATATCTTCCAGGAGGTCTCGAGCATTTCGCCAACGCTGACGGCGGGCGCAAATGACTTCGTGACCAATCTGCGCACGATCGAAACAACCGTGCTGGCGGACGATGGTGAAATCATCGTTCTGGGTGGGCTGATCGAGCAGCGCCAAGACGTGATCAGCAATAAAGTGCCGATTGCGGGCGATATCCCGGTGGTTGGAAACCTATTTAAGTCTGAGAATACAGACAATCGGCGGACAAATCTCATGGTCTTCATCCGGCCGACCATCATTCGTGACCGCGAAGACTCACGCCGAGTCACGCGCAGATCTTATCGCTACATTCAGGCGGAAGAGTTGTTGAATGATGAGGTGGATGGCGAACGGATTTCCGAGCTTGATGCCTTCTTCTCTGAAGTCTTAGGGACCACCCCGCCGGAGGAGTAATCGCTCCGCATTTCGTTCGAAACTGTGTTAGAGTCGAGTATGAGCAGCGCTAATCCTGACCTCTCTTATGCATTCGCCCGCGACAAAGGCTTAGTTGTCTTGGAGGGGATGGAGGATCAAGTGCGCGTTGCGGTTCGCCACGGCGCAGACCCGTTTTCCTTGATCGAAGCACGCCGTGTTCTGCGGCGTCCCCTGACACTGCAAGCCATGGCGCCGCAAGAGTTTGAGCGGGCGCTGACCGAGCACTACGCACGCGAGGGCGTCAGCGGCGACGAAGCTGAAGCAGCGCTCGACAGCCAAGGCGGCTTGGCAAGCCTGGTCGACGGCATTCCCGAGACCGCAGACTTGCTCGATGGAGATGATGACGCCCCAGTGATCCGCTTGATCAATGGATTGATTTACGAAGCTGTGAACCGCAAAGCGTCCGATGTTCATATCGAACCGCACGAAGAGACATTATCGGTGCGGTACAGAATTGATGGCGTGTTGCAGGAAGTCCTGACCCCATCTCGGCGCCTTGCTGCCCCTCTTACGAGCCGGATCAAAGTCATGGCGCGGCTTGATATTGCTGAGAAACGCGTGCCGCAAGATGGCCGGATCTCGCTCTCTATTGGTGGCCGCAGCATTGATGTCCGTGTCTCAACACTGCCGAGCCGATATGGCGAGCGGGTGACGATGCGACTGCTCGACACGCGCAATGCACTGCTGGGGCTCGACGAGCTTGGCATGGACGCAGTGACGCTCAACCGGTTCCGCGAAATTCTCGCGCAACCGAATGGGATTACGCTGGTCACGGGGCCAACGGGTTCGGGTAAAACAACGACGCTCTATTCAGCCTTGTCTGTGCTCAATAATGGCGAGCGGAATGTGATGACGCTCGAAGACCCGATCGAGTATGGCCTTGATGGCATCAGCCAAACCCAGATGCATCACAAAGTCGGGCTGACCTTTGCAGCAACCCTGCGGGCGATCCTGCGGCACGACCCTGATGTCGTGATGGTCGGTGAGATCCGAGACCTCGAAACCGCTAAAGTCGCATTTGAATTCGCTTCCACCGGGCGGCCAGTTCTGTCGACAGTCCACACCAATAGTGCTGCTGGGGCGATCCAGCGCCTCCGCGATATGGGGATTGAGCCGTATGTGCTCGCTGCGACGCTAAAAGCGGTGATCGCCCAGCGCTTGGTGCGAAAACTTTGCGAGCATTGCCGCGAGCCGCATCAATCGACGCCGGACGAGCTCGCAATGTTTGGACTAAGCGCCAGCGAAGCGCCGCAGCTTTGGCGTCCTGGCGGCTGCATGGCCTGCGGCAATAGCGGCTATAATGGCCGATTGGGTGTCTACGAACTGATCACCATTGATGGCGGGTTACGCGATCTGATCCGGGCCGATGGTTCAGAAGATCAAATCCAAGATATGGCCTTTGCCAATCATGACTCCCTGTTCCGGAATGCAGCGCGCTATGTGAAAACGGGCCTCACGAGCGTGGAGGAGGTCTTGCGGGTCTGCCGCCGCGAGGAGGAACGCTAAGCCATGGCTGTGTTCGACTATGTGGCAATCGGTACAGATGGCAAACGCGCCACGGGCGTGATCACCGCGGATTCTGCAAGGTCCGCCCGAAAAGAGCTTCGCCTCAAACAATTATCGCCGCTTGAAGTCAAAGAGGCTCGCCAGAAGTCGGCGAGTGCGACCCGCGCGCGCGGGTCGATGTCTGGCAAAGATCTGGTTCTGGTGACGCGGCAGCTCGCCATGCTGATCAAAGCAGGCTCGACCGTTGAAGAAGCCTTGGGCGCGATCGCTAGCGAGGCCGAAAACCCGGGCGCGCGGCGGGTCCTGATGGGCGTGCGCGGCAATGTTCAGGAAGGCTACTCCTTCGCTGACTCGCTGGGCCAATCCTCGAAATCCTTTCCGCCTTATTATCGTGCCGTCGTCTCAGCTGGACAGACTTCGGGCCGCTTGGGCGATGTGTTGGAACGACTGGCCACGCATTTGGAAAAATCGAGAAAGCTACGCAGCAAACTGCTATCTGCGCTCATTTATCCGGCGGTCCTGGCAATTGTCGCCTTGATCGTCGTGATCTTGCTTCTGATCTTTGTGGTTCCAGCTGTGGTTGAGCAGTTTGAGACAGTCGGGCAGGAATTGCCGGCTCTAACCAATGCGGTGATCGCAGCTTCAGAATTTATGCGCGGTTGGGGATTGGTGATCTTGCCGGCGATCGGCCTCGGCCTTTGGCTACTGCGTGGTGTGTTCCGCACGCCGCGGATCAAGCTGGGATGGGACCAATTTGTCCTGCGCTTGCCGATGCTAGGAAAGGTGATCAAATCGGCGAATGCGGCTCAGTTCGCGCGGACTTTTGCGACCCTCTCTGGAAGCGGCGCAACCGTGCCAGACGCGCTCGTCGCGGCGCGGGGATCGGTTGGCAATGAAGTCTTCCGACAAGCGGCAAACAAGGTCCGGCGACAGGTCGAAGAAGGCCAACAGCTTCACCGGGCGATGCGCGCCACGGAGGTGTTCCCGCCTATGCTTGTTCACATGGTCGCTAGTGGCGAGCGGGGCGGGGATCTGCCCGCCATGATGGGCCGCGCCGCAGACTATATGGAAGATGAGCTCGATAGCAGCGCGACCGTCGCATTGGGCCTATTGGAGCCGCTTCTGATCGTGCTCTTAGCAGGGGTTGTGGCGGTGATCGTCCTCGCCATTATGCTTCCCATCTTGCAGCTTAACACAATGGCGATTGGCGCCTGAGGAGAGATAGATGACGAAATCGCAGAAGAAACGTCAGGCTCAGCGTGGCTTTACGCTTACCGAGATCATGGTCGTCGTATTCATCATCGGGCTATTGTCGAGCGTCGTCTTGTTCAACGTGCTCGGCGCCCGTTCTGATGCGCAAGTCAAAACGGCACGCGTGAATATTAGCGCGCTATCGCAAGCACTCGAGCAATATGCGCTAGATGCCTATGATTATCCGACCCAGCAGCAAGGCCTGGATGCCTTGGTAGAGCGCCCAGACAATCTGCCTGATGGCGCGTCTTATCGGACCGGCGGCTATCTCCAAAAAGGCTCTATACCGCTCGATCCATGGGGGCGTGAGTACATCTACGAGCGGCCTGGTGATAAATCGGGTCGGCCTTATGACCTCTACTCATTGGGCGCTGATGGCGAAGAGGGTGGAGAAGAGCTCGACGCTGACATCGGAAATTGGGACTAGGCACGCGGAAGACCATGTTGCGACGATCTGATCCTTATCGCGCCAGTGAGCGCGGCATGACGATTGTCGAAGTGCTGATGGTGGTGTTCATCATCGGCCTGACTGCGGGCATTGTCACGCTCAGCCTGCCGCAACGCCCCACAGCTGAACAAGCGGGCGCGCAAGCCTTCGCGCGCGTGCTCGGAGAGGCGCAAGACCAAGCTATTCTTTCAGGGCAGCCGGTTGGGTTAAAGCTCACAGATGATGGCTATATGCTGATGCAATGGCGCCGAGACGATTGGCGACGCCAAGGGCGGCCTGAACGTCTGCCTTCTAGCTTGGATATTGTGCTGCAGACAGAATTGCCACCTCGGCCTGAGACTTGGCCAGAGCTTGTTTTTGATCCCTCGGGTGTGGTTCAGCTCGCCGACTTTCAGTTGCGCGGGCGCGGTGTGCGTTTCGATATCAGCCTGGATGAGACGGGAGGGGTTCGCCTTGTTGAACGCTGACCGTAGGACGGAAGCTGGATTTAGTCTCGTCGAGACCGTCGCCGCGATGGGCATTTTGGCGCTCGCAGCTGTGCCGCTTTTGCAAATCACCACCGATGCGACCCGCAATGCCGCCAGCCTCGAAGGGCGGGTCTTGGCGCGCACGGTCGCCGAGAATGTCATGGCCCGATCGATGGCAACGGACGAGACCATCGATGCGGGGCTGCAATCTGGCCAAGAGGTGCAAATGGGCCGGACTTATGTCTGGTCGCGAACCGCATCGCTGGCTCAGCCCGGCGAGTTGCAGAATTTGGAAGTCTTGGTCCGGCGCGAAGGGGACGAGCAGGTCTTGGCGCGATTGGTGAGCTTAAAATACACGTCTATTCCGCTATCGCCGCTCAGCACGAGCAATGATCAGACACCAGGCGGAGACGAAACATGATCCGCTCTCGGTACCCTCAAGCCGGTTTTTCCTTAGCTGATACACTGGTGGCGCTTTTCATCCTCGCTTTGGTCTCGTCAGCCGGTGCAACGCTTTTGATGGGCGCGACAGGCGCCGGGAAAAAGATCCGGTCGCAAGAAGCCGAAGCGCGCCAGCTTGATATCGCTCAGCGCCTGATCCGGCAGGATATTGCTGCGATGACCGCGCGCGCCATCCAGCCGGCTGATGGATTCTCTGAAGTTGGCAACTTGTTCGGTGAGGCGCCGCGCGGCGAAGCACCCTTTTTGCGGTTTGTTCGCGGCGGCTGGATTAATCCAGGACTGATCGAACCGCGAAGCTCGCTTCAGGCCGTCCAATACTCAATCCGCGATCGCGCGCTCATTCGATCCGTCACGCTCCGGCCCGATGCGACTCGCGGAACGCCAGTGTCTGAGCGTGTTTTATTGGAGAATATCGAAGCCGTGGATCTCGGCTTTGTGCGCGGCGATCAGCGCTCTGATTTTTGGCAAGGTGATTTGCTTCAGAACCGTAACTTGCTGCCAGACCTGATTGAGATCACGATCGCGTTTGAGGATAATACATCGCTATCGATTGCGGCGCTGACAGGAGGACGGGGATGACCGCAAACACCCCATCTTCCCAGCGTGGTGCGGCGCTGCTGACGGTCCTGATGATCATCGCGGCGATGGCGGTGGCAGCATTGGCGGTTGCGAGTGCGGTCACCCAATCGACCCAGCGCGCCCGCGCGCTCGATGCGCAAGCACAGCTCGGGTTGTACGCCGTCTCCGCAGAAGAAGTCGCAAAGGCGCGGATGACAAGCCTCTTAGAACCCATCCAAAGCCGCCTCAGCGCGGATCTGCCAGGCTTTAACGAGCCGCAGATTATCCCGGTTGATGGCGGCGCCTTCACAGTCACCGTGCGCGATGCCTCCAATTGTTTCGACGTGAACACGCTTGCGAACGCCGCAAACACGACAGAAGAAGCAGGGGCGTTTAATCCTTCGGCCGACTTCCAATCGCTGCTTGAGGCGACGTTTGAAGACGCATTTGCGTCCGATGCGGTGGCTTTGGCATCCGCGGTGATGGATTGGATGGATACCGATTCCGTGCCGCGCAGCGGCGGCGCCGAGGATTCTTTTTATGCCAGTGAGGTGCCGTCTTACCGGACCTCAAGCCAGCCATTCACCACGGTGGACGAGTTACGGGCGGTTCGCGGCTACACTCCCGAAGTTTACACAGCCGTCCGACCTTTGCTGTGCGCTTTGCCGCCGTCAGATCAGCGCGGAACTGTTGCGATCAATATCAACACGCTGAGCGAGGCTCAGGCGCCGTTGATGCAGCTCGCGTTCGGAGATGCGCTCAGCGTGGATGATGCAAGATCACTGATCGATAGTCGTCCAATTGGCGGCTGGGCGGACATAGAATCTTTACTCGAAGACCCGATTGTACAGCGCATTGATCCTAACCGCATTCAAGTCGATCGCCTCGGTCTCGTCACAAGCTTGGTGGAAGTTTCTGCAAATGTATCTTATCGCGGACATGATATGACGATGCGGTATCTTTTTGAAGCTGTGCCAGGGCAACCTGTACGAACGCTGCGACGCGAGCGGATCGGCTAATGAGCCGCGTCTACGCCCTCCTGCAACCCGATGGGTCATTGCTGGCAGCGCGTCAGAAAGGCAGTGCTTGGAAACTGGTGCCGATCGGTCAAGGGGTTGAAGCGAACGGAAAGAACCTCACGGTCTTTCTAAACGGTCTCGATGTGCTTGGCGTCTCCGCAGTTATCCCGGCGCGGAACGAAAACGAAGCCCGCAAGGCCGCGCCTTTTGCGATCGAGGATGACATCGCGGACGCAATTGAAGCGAGCCATGTGGCGCTTGCGGCACCGAACAAAGACGATCCGAGCCTCCCCCGACAAATCAATGTCGCCTCTATCGATCGCCTGACCGATATTTGTAAGCATCTTAGCGATATCGGGTATGGTGAAGCGGCGCTTGTGGCTGCCCATAGCGTGCTTCCAAATAAAGATATCTTGTTCGAAGCGCCCGGCCTCGTCTTAGGGCGCCTTGGTCCGCGCACATTTGCGGCAGATGCATCGCTTGGGCGGGATGTGATGATCAGCCTTTTAGAGGCGCATCCCGAGACGGCTGTACATGGCGAGCATATCGCTGCTGCGGTGGGTCGTTCGAGCAGTGCGCCAGGGGCTGACAGTTTGGAAGCTCTCTTGTTGCAACTGGCGATTTGGGCTGATGGCGGAAACCAAGGCATTGATCTGAAACAGGGCGCCTTTAAAGCCCGCCGTTCGGTCGATTTTGACGGGTTTGGTCGCTGGAAGGTCGCAGGAGCCCTGGCGGCAGTGGTTGCGCTTAGCTGGTTTGGCAGCGCGATTTTGGAAACCAATGCGATGAACAATCGCTCTGCTGAACTGGATGCGCTGTCCGAAGAGTTTGCGCGCGTCGGTTGGCCGGAAACCAATGGCGACGTTCAACAGGTCTTGGCGATTTCAGGCAGCGATCGCAGTGACGGGGTGCAAGTTTTCCCGTCAGTGCTCGATGCAACTGCGGTACTCTATGACGCGCTCGCGCAAGTCGAAGGCACCGAATTGAGATCGATCCGATATGACCGGTTGCGCCGACAAATGACGGCAACGATCGCGTTTGAGAGCTTCGCCGATGTCGACCGGTTGACCGCGGTGGTCAACGCCACGGGCTTGCAGGCGAGGTCTGGCGATTCCAGACAAAGTGGCTCAAAAGTCGTCGGCGATTTGACGTTGGAGAATGCCTCATGACGTCATGGTGGAAAGGCTTGGACGATCGCGAGCGCTTGTTGATCTCGATCGCAGCAGCACTGACGGCGCTGGTCGTGCTGTGGCAGTTTGTGTTCGTGCCGACGATGAGCGCACGTGCGGAAGCGCGGGCCAATCTGGAAGAGTCGGATCGCACGCTGTCGCGCATTCAGGAGAACTATATGCGCCAGCGGGCGCTCGGGGCCGCGGCTCCGACAAATGCGCGTCCAACTTCCGCAAGCATTGAAGACTTTAAAGCGGCCGTGACTGGCTCGGCGAGCGATATTGGGCTGGGTATTACCCGCCTCCAAGGCGATAGCGCAACCAATGTTCGCTTGGTCTTTGAAGGCGTCGATCCGCGACTGGTCTTTCTGTGGCTAGAAGATATCCAGGCGAAACATAATGGTCAGGTCACACGCTTCACGATGGAGCAGGCTGGCGGCGGTCTGGTGCGGGTAAATGTCGATCTCGCCGCGGGAGGTTTGTGATGCGGCAATTGGCATTGCTCTTGATTTTTCTCGTCATCCTGGCCGGCGCGCTCATCGCTTACACGCCATTGGGATTCGTTGTTAGCCAGTCGGGAATCAAGGATGCTGGGATCGGCTGGGCCAAGATCGATGGAACGCTCACAAAGGGCAGGATCAGCGGCCTCTATGTTGGGACCCAACCGATTGGCGATGTCAGTCTCAAGCTGAGGCCGATGTCATTGCTGACGTTAAAGCCTTCCTATGATGTCCAATGGGGCGGCGCAGGCGGCCGCGGGACCGGTATCCTAACCCTCTCACGCACCGCGCTGATCGGCGCTGAGATCCGAATGCAGCAAGAGATCGGCGCGCTCGAAGGTCTATCGCCTCCCGTGCGCGCGATGGGCGGCAATCTGCGCATTGAGGATGGGACGTTTCGGCTGACCCAAACCGGCTGCGAGTCAGCGAGTGGGACGCTTTCAACCAACACGCTGTCGACGCTCGCCTCACAATATGGCCGGCAATTTGGTCAAATCTCTGGACCCGTCAGCTGCGATGCGGGGGCATTCGTCATCGCGATGGCAGGAGATTCGGACGCAGGCGACCGAGTGGAGATCGACGCTCGCGCGGCGTTCTCAGGACAGAACGATTTTGAGACGCGGATCGTCACACAAGACACCCAGATCATTATTGCGCTGACGCAAGTTGGATTTCAGCGGGAAAACGGGCAGTTTATCTATCGCCAGTCAGGCACAACAGGACCATAAGCATGAAGTCTCTTATTCTGGCATCGACCGCACTATTGGTTTTGGTCTCGGGCTGTCGTTCAACCCCTGACGCTGATCCACTTGAAGAACGCGCCCGGATGCTGGCCCTGAAGCCAGCCATCGATAGTGTTCCGTCCTCCGGCCTCGGGCCTCAAGAATTACTGGAAGGCGAGTGCGGCTTATTCCTTTGGAGCCAAACAGACACCAGCAAGTTCATCTTCTTTTCCAAAGCGCTATCTGGTGAGGCCGTGTTCGCGCAATCAGAGGTCCCGATTTCGCTGGTGCAGATCGGCGCAGGCGGTGAAATCTTTGGCCAGTTCAATACCGAAACGCGTTACCTGTCCGAGGATGGCAGAGAAGCGACCCTGTCATTCACGCCAGGCGAAGCGATGAATGGCGGGCAGCGCATTGCCGATGGCTTGATCAGTCTGACCGATCAAGAAGGCTGGTTGACCAAACTCCCAGTGCTCGGGCTGCGGGCCTGCCAGCCTGAATGAGCTCGGCAAACCACCCATGCCTCTACACCCATAACGCGCCGGGCGAGTTTCGTGCTGTTGCGACAGATGCGGACGGCCGGCCATGCCACATCTTCATAGAGCGCTGGCTAGGGCAGGGAGGTCGCGCCCGATTTGGGGCTGTGTCCAATGCGCGACTTCGGAAGTTTGCGGATGATGTCCAAGGCGCGTTCGTGGAACTCACCTCGGGCGAGGAAGCGTTCTTACGCCTCAAATCGCGCGATGGGCTCACAGAAGGGGCCTTGTGTCGGGTGCAGATCAGCAGCGAGGCGCGCCGCGATAAACTGGCGCGGGTCACGCGGTTCGAGGGCGCGATCACGGATCAATCTGCGTTTGAGCTATGGCGGGATCAGCTGCCGACTGGGCCAGACGGTGAACCGATCGAAGAGGCAGACTTCGTTGCCGCGACCATTGATGACGCACTTTCGCCATCGCTTTCTCTGCCAAAGGGCGGTCGCCTTCACATTGAGCGGACGCGCGCCTTGACCGCAGTCGATATTGATACGGCGGGTCGGGCGGCTCGCGGCAGCGCTGGCGCCAGAGCGCTATCCATCAATTCAGAGGCGGCGCAAGAAATGGCGCGGCAAATCAGTTTGCGCGGCCTGGGCGGCAATGTGGTGCTTGATTGTGTTGGGCCGCTCAATGCAGGCGCGCGGGACCAACTGCAATCTAAGACGCAAGCGGCGTTTAAGGCACTTGGGTTGGAGCCCGCAAAAACGCTGAAGCCATCCCCGCTCGGACTCATGGAAGTGTCCGTGCCTTGGCGCTTCATGCCTCTGGCGGATCAGATTGAAGCCGCGCCAGCTGAGACCGATCTCTTGGCGCTGTTGCGCGAGGCGGATCGTGTGGCAGCAGTAAATCCGATGCAGTTATACGAATTGAGCCTTGGCGGCGCCGTCTGGCAGGCCTATTTAGAGCGCCGAACCGATGCCGATGCAGCAATTGAGAAACATTTCGGGGCGCGATTATCGGTCAGCGAAAGCCCGAATTTGGAAAGCAGGATGAGGAAAAGATGAGCAAGAAGAAGTGCCCCGTCTGCGAAACCCGAATGGTCGCTGCCGAGTTCAAACCGTTCTGCTCCAAACGGTGCGCCGATGTTGATTTATCGCGTTGGCTAAAAGGCGGTTACGCCATTCCTGGCCGCCCGGCTGAGCAAGCTGATGAAGTGCCGGGACAACCCGATCCGTCAGACGCCTAAGTAGGTGTCGCCACTAAGCCGGATCATGAGCGTCTGAAACCGCTGGCGGGCCATAGATAATCCGCATGCTTTCCTGCAGTAGATCATCCTCGAATCCACTCCGCGATTGAACCATTCCAATAAAGAATAGGTCATTCTCGGGGTCGACCCAGAACCAAGTGCCTAGTGCGCCTCGCCAATAATAGCTGCTCTTTGGAGCGGCCAGTTTCGAGACAGCGGAATTTTCAATCGTTCCCACGCCAAAGCCAAAACCTAGTCCAGCAGATTGTCCCGATCGACTGACCGTACTCGCCTTTCCACGATATTGAATCTTGTTTGTGCGAAATTTTTTCAGTGTCTCCGGCTGTAAAAGTTGGCGCCCGCCAACCTGTCCATCCTTGATCAAGAAGGTTAGAAATCGCGAATAATCGGCCTGGGTTGAGTAGAGACCTTTGCCGCCTTCAAAGAAGTATTGTGCTTGGGATGCGAAGTCTGCAGCTTCATAATCGATATAGGTCAAATTGCCTGGCGCATACTCGGTTACGCCACTGATGCGGTCGAGCTGGTCATGGGCGACATAAAATCCAGTGTCGCGCATGCCCAGAGGGTCGAAAATCTCGCGGGTTAAAAACGCATCTAGAGATTCGCCAGCGACTCGCTCGATGATCGCGCCTTGGAGATCTGAGGCAATTGAATATTGCCATTCTGCGCCTGGGGCGCGGGCATAAGGCAGGCTGGCGACTTTAGAGATCAAATCCGAAGAGGTTCGCGACCTCATGATCTCCATCTCGATCAGGCGACGGTCGATCACGGAGTTTGCTTGATTGCCATAAGCGAAACCCGCCGTATGGCTTAGCAATTGGCGCATCGTTGGCGGAGCCGGCGGGCGATAGGTGTATAGATTTCCGTCCTCGTCATAATCTGCAAGCACTTCAGTCTCTGCAAACTCGGGGAGTATTTTTGTGATCGGGTCATCCAGCTCAAATGCGCCACGTTCCATGAGAATGAGCATGCCGATCGCTGTGATCGGCTTCGTCATAGAATAGATTCGATAGATCGTTGTATCGGAGACAGTCTCGCAATTTTCCGAACTAACCGAGCCATAATAGCCTTCGGCTTTTAGGTCTCCATTTTGCCAAAGACCGTATGACACATTGGCGACTTTGCGCGTGTCGACAAGGGTCTTCATTTCGGCATCTAAGGTGACCATCACCTCTTCTCTCAGAGCGAACTGCGCCTCTGCCAGGTTCGCCCAACATCCAGCCCAACAGGCCAAAGTAAAGACGAGTAAACGGGGAAGTGCGAACATGCTGCATCGCTTTCGATTAGAATCAAAATCAACGCAGTGGGTTCATTGCTGGGCTACACGCCTTGCCGCGGGATGCAAATCCCTCAGTACAAGAGTTACAAAGCTTTAAAGAAGGCACGGTGAGACGATCGACGAAATCGTCACACAAATAGGGCTTGCCCTTCGAAAGTGACTCAATTAGGGAGCCAAAAAGGGAGCTCCCCACATGAATATCCGACAAGCGATCACCTTTGACGACGTGCTTTTGCAGCCCGGCGCGAGTGAGGTCACACCGTCCGAGGTCGATGTCTCAACCCGTCTCACTCAATCGATCAGTCTCAATATTCCGCTGATTTCAGCCGCCATGGACACGGTTACCGAGGCTCGCCTGGCCATCGCTATGGCGCAAGCTGGCGGCATTGGCGTGGTTCACCGCAACTTCTCAATTGAGGAGCAAGCGGCGCAGGTGACCCAGGTCAAAAAGTTTGAAAGCGGCGTCGTGATGAACCCGGTCACGATCGAACCCTCGGCGAGCATCGCGGAACTGAAGGCGTTGAAGGAGCAAACCGGTTTTTCTGGTATTCCAGTGGTTGAGAAAGGCAAACTCGTTGGTATCGTGACCAATCGCGATATGAGATTTGCGCCCGATCTGAACGAACGCGTCGGAAGCTTGATGACCCGCGATGTGGTCACGGTGACTATGGACGTGCCGATCGATGAAGCGCGCACATTGCTGCACAAGCATCGGATCGAGCGGCTCGTTATCGTAGATGATGGCGGCAATTGCATCGGACTGCTCACCGTCAAAGACATGGACAAAGCCGCCGTAAACCCGAACGCGGCGAAAGATGATGGCGGACGATTGAGAGTCGCGGCGGCGTCTACGGTCGGGGATGCTGGCTTCGAACGAACCGAAGCTCTGATCGCAGCGGGCGCCGATGCCGTAATCATCGACACCGCGCATGGTCACTCCAAAGCCGTTGGCGAGGCCGTGACGCGAGCCAAGAAAATTTCCAACGCGGTTCAGATCATTGCGGGAAATGTCGCAACGGCCGACGCCACGAAAGCCTTGATCGATGCGGGCGCTGACGCGGTCAAAGTCGGGATCGGTCCAGGTTCGATTTGTACGACACGGATCGTAGCAGGGGTCGGCGTGCCGCAGCTCACTGCGATTGAAGATTGTGCAAACGCGGCTCAGGCGACGGGCACACCGATTATCGCGGATGGCGGTATCAAATTTTCGGGCGATTTTGCCAAAGCATTGGCGGCGGGCGCATCGACGGCAATGATGGGATCCATGTTTGCCGGAACCGAAGAAGCGCCGGGCGAGGTCTTCCTCTATCAAGGCCGCTCCTACAAAGCCTATCGCGGCATGGGCAGCCTCGGCGCGATGGCCCGCGGATCTGCGGACCGTTATTTCCAAAAGGATGCAGCGAGCGACAAATTGGTTCCTGAAGGCATCGAAGGCCAAGTCCCGTTCAAAGGCCCAATCGGACCCATCGTGCACCAAATGGTCGGCGGCTTACGCGCCGCGATGGGCTATGTCGGCGCCCCGACTATGGAAGAGCTGCACAAGCGCGCTCAATTTGTTCAGATCACCGGCGCAGGCCTGCATGAAAGCCACGTCCACGACGTCCAAATGACCCGCGAGGCCCCGAATTATTCGCTGAGCCGGGGCTAGCTCGCCTTCGGCTCTCGCCACATCGGTTCCATAATTGGGCTGTCTTCATCGCCGACTTGGAACAGGCCCATCCGTTCGAACCCGTGGGAGGCGTAAAAGCCAGTATTGTCTGGATTGGAATTTTCCAAATAGACGGGCATTCCGGCGGCATCGCAGGCGGTGAGGACGGGGCGGAGCAGTCCTTTTCCGACGCCTTTTCCGCGCGCTTTTTGAGTCGTGCCAATCGCGAAGAGGTAGAAGTGCGGATCCTTGGGATGCCATTCTTGCATCAGCTCTGAGATCGCTAATCCGCGTTTGATCGCGCCGAATGTGCCATGGCGCAGCTGTCCGAGCGCAAATTTTGCAAGTCCGAACTGACTGGGCGCGGCTTCGACCCCTGGCGGCATCCACATCGTCGCGCCGCCGGCTGCGTGAATATGGCAAAGCCCAGATGGGACATACATCTCTCGCGCCATGACCCGGTACATGGACCGGATCGAGTTCTGTTTGCCAAATACATAATTGTTAACTGGGTCGTTGGCGAAGGCTTCGGCGGTGATATCGGCAACCTCGCGCCAGTCTTGGGGCGCTGCTTGGCGTAAATCGCTTCCTGAAAGGTCTATTTCCATTCAATCTTTGTGTGCGAGGGGCGGGGGATTTGCAAGCCTGACGGGGTTCAATTCAGAATCCGCTGCAAAAAATTCATTCAGGCCGCCAAAGAAGGTTGCAAGGCTTTTCCGGCTTGTCTATATCGGCCCCTCAACCGCGCGCTCCCTTCGTCTATCGGTTAGGACGCCAGGTTTTCAACCTGGAAAGAGGGGTTCGATTCCCCTAGGGAGTGCCACTTTTATCACCGTCATGTCAGTTTTTGCTGTCGCTATGAGCAAAGCTGCGTGACAGATTCCTCGTCCCGGTCTATCGATATGGTTAACACGGGGGTGTGATTTGAGTAACGCGGCTGAACAAGTTCCAGATATGGGTCCTGAACCAGGCGTACGCCTGATCGGCCGAATCAAATGGTTCGACACGGTGAAGGGCTATGGATTTATCGTGCCAGAATCCGTTGAAGGCGTGATGCTGAATCAAGATGTCATGCTGCATGTCTCGTGTTTGCGCGCTTATGGCGAAAGCTCAGCCGATGAAGGTGCGCGGATTGTGTGCGATATCGTTGAGCGCGAGCGCGGCTGGCAGGTCCTCAATATTATCGAAATGGACCGTCCAAAAGCGTCGATTATGCGCGATAAGGGCGAGGCCGTAGTTTATGAGCGTGTGATCGTGAAATGGTTCAATGCTGCGCAAGGCTTTGGCTTTGTAAACCGGCCGGGGGACGCCGCTGATATCTTTATCCATATCTCAGTTATGCGCCGGGCGGGCCTCGACAGTTTGGAAACCGGAATGTCGCTCGATATCGTCGCCGGCAGCGGCAATAAGGGCGAAAGCGTCATCGCGGTAAAAAAATAGCGATCTCTGCCCGACCTGCTTGCCGACAATCTGAGCCGCAGTTAGACATACCGGCATGAAACGTATTCTTTTCTCCGCTTTCGCGACCCTCGCTTTGTGTTCTGGCCCGGCCTTAGCCGATCCAATGGAAGTAACCCCGCTTTCCATCCTCTCAGGCGACAGCGTGCACGAGTTTTCCGTCGAAGTCGCAAATGATAGTGATGAGATCTCGTTTGGCCTTATGGAACGCGGGAGCATGGATGCTGACAAAGGCATGCTGTTCGATTTCAACCCGCCGCGTGAGCCGTCAATGTATATGAAGAATACACTGATTTCATTGGATATGTTGTTCATTGCCGAAGATGGTTATATTGAGATGATCGCTCGCAACACGGTGCCTGGTTCTTTGCGGACCATCTCACCGGGCGTGCCGGTGCGGGCGGTGCTCGAGCTGAATGGCGGCCTCGCAGCAGAGCTTGGAATCTCGCCAGGCGATACGGTGCAGCACCCATTGTTCGGGAATGCCAGCGCAGAAACGCCTGCGGAATAGCTTTTTATGAGAGAAGAAGACCTTCCCGCGCATCTCGTTGTGCCGGAAGGCTTTGCGCTCTCCCGGTCTCGCGGAAAATTCTCCAACCATAATGGACCGGTTTATGAGGCGAGCGCGAAAGGCGACGCGCGCAGCGGGCTTTTTGTCTTAGATCGCCACTGTAACAGCATGGGTTTCCTGCATGGCGGCATGGCCAGCGCCTTCGCAGATCGTTCGCTTGCCATGGCGGTTTGGGCCGAAACGCAGAAAATGTCAGTCACGCTAAAACTGACCTTGCACTTTTTAGAGACAGTTCGGCTGCACAATTGGTTGGAAGCGCATCCGACCGTCCAAAGCCACGCGCATGATTTGGTTCATGTTTCTGCGGATTTCTTGATAAATGGCGAGCGATTGGCCGCGCGCGCAGATGCGACATTCAGAACACTGCGAAGACAGCAAAAATAGGGTTGAAACCCGAAAAACCGACAGTATACCGGGAGGCCGGAGCGTGGCGCAGCCTGGTAGCGCATCTGGTTTGGGACCAGAGGGTCGTAGGTTCGAATCCTATCGCTCCGACCAGTTTCTTCTCTAGGAGATGGTCTACATGGATGCCCGTATCTACAAGCCTGCGAAGACTGCTATGCAATCTGGCCGCGGCAAAACGAAAGATTGGGTATTAGAGTACGTCTCCGGAGCCAAAAGATCGAGCGATCCAGTCATGGGCTGGACCAGTATCGATGATATGACGGGCCAAGTCCGTCTTCACTTTGATAGCCGCGAACAGGCCATCGCCTATGCAAAGCGCGAGGGCCTGATCTTCGCGGTCGAAGAGCCGCGCGAAGTGAAGCGCTTGGTGAAATCTTATTCAGAGAATTTCGCTGCCAATCGCAAGCAGCCTTGGACTCACTAAACGAGCCCCACTAAACGAATGTCGGCCCCGCGCTGAAGTTCGATAGGTTCGGCAACGCCGCCGCAATCTCGGAATCTGTCAATCCAAACCAGCGCCCAAGCGGTTCGGCGAATTGCTCGACCGAAGTGGTTGGGATCAATCTTCCGCTGCCCGCGTCTTGGTCATGACCGAAATCAAAAGGCGGGATATCGCCATAGATCTGGCCGCCTTGGACCGCATCTCCAATAACGAAATGGTGGCTACCCCAACCGTGATCGGTTCCGTCGCCATTGATCGCGAGGGTTCGTCCAAAGTCTGACGCGGTGAACAGCGTCACATCATTGCCGAGGCCAATCTCCTGCATCGCTTGATAGAAGGCGACGACGCCGCCATCGATTTCTTGTTGAAGGGCGGGCAGGTCGTTGGCTTGATTGGAGTGGGTATCAAAGCCGCCAATCGCGACGAAAAATACCTGGCGATTGACCAAGAGTGCGTCGCGAATTGCGATCGTGTTAGCGACCGCTTGCAGCTGTTGCCCGAGGAAGTTTTGTGGAAATGCCGTCGCAAAAGGTTGAATGGATTCAAACGCTTGGTTGAAGGTCTCATTGGTCGTGAGCGCGGTCCGCATGGCGGTCGCGATATCCCGATCAATCAGGTTCGAACTGTTAAAGTCCATCGCCTCAAAATGGTCTCTGAGCTTTTGATAAATCGAATTGGGATCAGCTTGATTCTCCGCGCCCGCAAAGAAATTCAGAGCATCGATTTCAGGCGCGCCATCCAGTCCGATTTGATAGGGGCTAGCTTCTGAACCGGTCAAAAAGAGCTCATTGCCAAGGCTGGTAATTGTTGAAAAGTCTTGTGCCCCGGGATTGGCTCCTGCCGCTAACACAGCGTCTGCGAAACGCCCGCCCCAGCCAAATTGCGCGCCTTCAGGTTCACTCGACATCCAAGTCGATTGTTGATCATTGTGAGAAAACAGGCGCTTGGGTTGCGGCGCGCTGTCATTCTCGAACTGGGTTTTATTGATCGGTTGAATGAGCGGGCCGACATTGCCCACAATCGCGGCGTTGCCATCATCGAACAGGCCTTTAATGCCGCTCAACTCCTCTGGCAGCGCAAACTGGCGTCCACCAAAATCTGCGGCATTGCTTGGGTTGAGCGGCAGCAATCGATCCCGCGCCCGGGTCGAGCCCCCTTGCATATTATTATACAGGCCAAGCAAGGGTGCTCGAATCTCTGCGTACCGGTCATAGGCGGCTTGATCATATGGGAGGACTGTATCGTGACCATCCAGCCCGCCTAAGAAAAACAGACAGACAATGGCTTTATACCCTGAGGTTTCGGCCGCGCTGGCTTGGAAGGCGGAGAGGGAGCTGCCAAGACCTGCGAGTGTGGCTGCGCTGAGCGCGCTGGCGCCGGTCAGAAAAGTTCTACGAGTGGTTTTCATATCAGGTCCTCCTAGCGCTGCACGACGTAATCTGGTGATGTCATCATCATCAGAATCGATAGTCCGACGCGCAAAAACGGCCCGTCATAATCGGGATCGTTCGGGTCCTCGAGCGGAATATCGTTCAAGAAGGTGATGATGGTTGATTTCGTTTCTTCCGATGTTGATCCAAAGGCGAGCAACAGATCGAGATGATCAACCAACGCGGCCGGATCGGTGGCGAGCGCCAATTCATCTGAATAGTCAGGAATGAAACTCGTCGTCGAAGCCTCATCAGACCCATTGGCTGCAAAAGCGAACACAAAATAAGTCATGAAGTTCGCATAATTGGAAATCGAATTCGCGTTCACCAATTGAAGCTCGGGCATGGTCAGGCCCGCGGCGCCGGTTTCCGTGCCAGGCGCCACATAGCCAGGCCGATAGAAATTGAACACAGAGGGAGACTTATACGGCGCTTGTGAAAGGCCGCCGCCAAAACTTGTATTCCAGAGGGGGAATGTGTGTTCGGGGGTGATCGTACCCGCGTCGAACGCCCGCGCCCATTGGATGAAGCGTAGAACTGGCTCTCGGACCTTGCCAAACTGGGTCTCATCGCGATTAGACGCGTCTCGCGCATCCTGATCGAACAAGACCGCCGCAATCGTTGCGGATAGATCGCCGCGGCGGCCATCCCCAACGACAGACCCATTTGGAAGCGCATATTGGCCATCTGCAAAAGCTGTCGCGACCCGGCCGATATAATCGGGTTCAGGATCGCTGGTGACAAATCTTTGGATCAATTGCCGGGCCAAAAATGGCGGCGTGTTGGGGTGATCGACGAGCGTGTCGAGGGCGATATCAATACTTTCTTCAGGCCCGGTTCCTGCGGGAATGGTAGTGCCGAGGAAGGTCTTTTCGAGCTCAGAATGCCACTCCGGATACGCCTCCATCGGGGTGTGCAAGGCGTTTTCTGGAATCGTTCTGAAGTCGAAAAAGAACTCTCCGCCAGAGAGGCTCAAGCCGGTGAAAACCCGAGCGAGGCCGGTCACATCAGCGTTCGAATAGGTTTCGATTGTTGCGCCACCTTGCGTAATCGGACTGCCATCCATGTTGAGATTGACGAGGCCGATCGAGAAGAGCTGCATGACTTCGCGTGCATAATTCTCATCCGGCATTCGGCCTGTGGCGGGATCGCCTTTCACATTCTGCAAATAGGTCAAATACTCGCCCATGGCGGGCGAATAAGTCACGTCTTCAAGTAGATCGCGATAGTTGCCAAAGGCGTTGCTAACCAAGATGTCCTGATAATGCGCGACCGTATTGGGCACTTCGAACAGGAAGTTCCCCTCCGCGTGAGAAATGACCAGGATTTGGGAGAGCGCGAACGCCATCCGCTGCCGCAATTGGTCATCGCCTTCAATCGCATTGATCCAGAAAGAGAAGGTTGGGGTTTGCCTTTTCTCGAAGGATAGCTGCCCCTGATCATCGCGCGCGCCATCTTCTGCGATTTCGGTCAGGACATAGTTTAAGTTCAAGCTGGCAGGCTTGTTGAATTCGGCCAAGATCCAGTCTGATGGCGCGGTGCCTGTGAGTTGCGTGATCTCTGATTGGGTCGGGCCAAACGTTGCTTGGGATAGAAACAAAGCTGTCGAGGCTTCTGTAGAAAAGGCTGAGCTCGATGGCGGCGGCGGAGGAGGCGGGGGTGGAGGAGGAGGGGGCGGAGGTGGTGGCGACGTTCCAACGCCGCCTGGGATAGAGCCGCTATCGCCACCGCCGCCCCCGCATGCAGAAAGCCCTAAAACGAGAGCTAGCGCTGCGCTCTGCGCGAACAGCCTCATCTTGTTTGAACGCATCCCTTCCTCCCTAGTACTCCCGCAGTCTTCGCCGATTCACTTAATAAACGAATTTTTATCGGCCGGATTTTTTCTCGCCGACATGACGAAGGTTTAACGATAACCAGAGCGAACTCCGTCGCTTGGTATTGATAAGATGCGCCAAAAGCCGCGATTGGATGCAGCTTGCACCACAAATCACGGCTTTAAATTTTCAGACATTCAGATTAAGGCAAGCCCTCTGAAGGCCCCTTAGCTCAGTTGGATAGAGCACCCGACTTCTAATCGGACGGTCGCAGGTTCGAATCCTGCAGGGGTCGCCAGAGATAATGGGCTTAATTAGGTTCGGTCAGGGGCGGCGCTTCAACGAAGGGCTTGATGCCGAATTCTGGGTAAATCTCGCTGGGAAAATAGATGTCTCCATCCGCGACGACCATTGAGATCGCTTTGATCGCTTTGAAGTCTTCTGTGGGGTCCCCGGCAATGAGAAAGAAATCGGCTTCTTTGCCAGGCGAAATTGAACCTAACCGGTCGCCAGCGCCAAGATAATCGGCCATGCCTTGACTGGCCCAGGCGAGGATCTCTCCGGGTTCCATACCGATGCTTTGGTATAGTTCCAGCTCGCGGTGATAGGCGAATGAGCCGCCAAGGTCAGTCCCTGGCACCATAAAAATCCCGCGTTCGCGCATCAAGGCGAGCGTGCGCTTGATTTGCTCGAAAGCTTCGGCATAGGCCCGATCGTCTTCGTCGGACTCGATGGCTGCCCAAGCGGTTTTCGCTTGCCGTTGAGCATTGACCGGAAGGTGATCAATGATGTCGACTGATCCGGCGCTGATTACGCCATTGCGCGACAAGAGCAGGGCTTCATGGATGGCCAAGGTTGGATCGATTGCAACCTGGTTTTCAATCATCGCGTCCAGAGTGGCTTTTACGTTATCAGCCGTTAGATCCAAGGCAGGCAATCGTTTAAGCGCCGTTAGCCGGAGCAGGGTGCGCGTATCTTCGCCTTGCTCTAAGACCCAACCGAGCATGACCTGATTGATATGGGTCATCTCATCATAACCAGCGTCGATCATTTGATTTGCATTGGAGAAGGCAGGGACGTGACCGGTGACGCGCAGCCCTCTTACTCGCGCTCGCTCGACCATAGCCGGGACCCAATCGGGGTTCATTGAATTGTAGATCTTGATCTGATGAAACACGCCCTGATCCGCATAAGTGTCTACGGCCGCGACTGCTTGTGCCTCGGTCTCAACCAAGATCCCATTGTTTGAGTTGAATGGGCTTCGTCCTTCGATGAAGCCGCTGCGAAAGACTTCAGGACCCGCGAGTCGACCACTTTCAAGCTTCTCAATTAGGTCGGATAGAACCTCATTGTCGTTTCCTGTATCACGCACCGTGGTTACGCCAGCTGCGATGTTCAACAGGGCGCTTTGTTGGCCGAGATGGGCGTGCATTTCGAACAGGCCAGGCACGAGGGTGCCGCCTGCACCTTCAATGCTGATCTCGCCCGGCGACGAAGCATCCGCAGCTTCAATTGCCGATATCATTCCATCCTGGACGGTAACGGAGACGAGATCGCCAATGCTTTCAGTCGCCGGATCGAACAGGCGAACATTCTGAACTCGGATTGGCTGATCATAGCTACGAACTGTGCGTGCCTGGATTTCTTCATAGCGCCGCGCGCCATATTCAGCGGCAAGACCGCGTAAGCGTTCGTCTTCGCCGTCAAATCCTTCTGCCAGGATCGACATCCTTGGCGAAACATAGCCAAAAAACTGACTGTCTTGCATCAAGAAATAGGTTGGATTGTAGCTTGTGCCCGAAAGCGCATAAGTCGTGGCTTGGCTTACCGCTCCATCCACATTTGTGACGTCGATGGTTTCGAGCATATCGAGACGCAGAGTGCCGCCAGGAAGGGCGGGCATCTGATTGTCTGGATCTGCAAGTAGCGCTTTTGCGGTCACCGCTAGTCCGAACGGGCTGCCATTCTGCGCAACATAGAGCGTGGGTTCCGAAACCGTTGCTTGTTCCGTACCAGTTGAGTCCGTCCAGCTCGCAATTCCGTTTTCAAGTGTGAACGACTCGTCAACGGCATTGCCGAACGTTGTGTTGCCCTTGGCGGTCCAACCAATTGGGAGACCGTCTGCGCTCAGCGTGATGGTTTCGTTGATCGTCGGCCCGCGACCATTATTCCGGTACTCATAAAAGACATTGTAGCCGGTTTCGGTCGGCGTGGCTTCAACCGCACCGATATTGGTGCCTTGGACAAAGACATGGTAGGTCGCCGTATCCGAGGATTCTGAGGGCTCAGTGTCCGGACCCTCCTGTGGCGCGGAACATGCCGCAAGAATTGTAACAGTGCCGCCAAGCACCGCGCGCTCAATGAATTTTCTCAGTTTCACACCAGCTCTCCCAAAACCTGATGGTTCTGGTTAGCATAGGAAACTTCCGGAGTCTCTGAAGGCTCGTCGCCTCAATACTTAACTAGTCGCCAAGTTTGACGACCCGGTCGCTGAGCGCCTGGATTGCGGCTTCTGGCGTTTGTTCGTGGACCAAAGCGGCGCGGAACTCTTCCGGTGTGAACTTGCCATCAATGATGTGATCCATCAGCTCGAAGAAGGGCGCCCAGAAGCCGTCTTCGTCTAAAAAAGCCATCGGTTTGGCGTGCAATCCAAGACGCGCCCAGCTGAGCATTTCGACGGCTTCTTCGAGAGTACCGATCCCGCCTGGGAGCACGATAAACGCATCGCTCTCGTCGAACATGCGTTGCTTGCGCGTGTGCATATCATCAACGATTTCATGCGGCACTTCCTCGAAGATTCGCTCTTTCTGCAGCAGGAAGCGCGGCATAATGCCTAGCACATCCCCACCTTCAGAATGGGTGGCGCGGGCGCAAGCTCCCATGAGGCCAACGCCGCCTCCACCATAGACCAGTCGAATGTTCTGATGAGCGAGCGTGCGACCCAGGTCCTGCGCGAGCCGCAAATAGTCTGGCTTCACATCATTCGAGGAGCCGCAATAAACACAAACTGACTTTAACTTGCCCATACATCTTACTTTCGATTCAAACCCTTGGACCCTTAAAGGAAGTTATCTCCAAACACTAGGAAAAAGCGCTGTCGTGATCCGGGGTGGGGCATGAAGCGTCAGTGATCTAAGTCCCGACTGTGATAAAACTGCGACTGATTGTCATTTTCGTGTCTAGTTGCGATTGATTTGCAATCTCGATGAGTCTATGCGGAGATCAATTAGTATTGAGGAATGGGACTCCATGTATCGTTTTCAAGCGCAGCTCCTCTCAGCTGTTGCCATTTCCGCGCTGGCTGCAAGCCCGGCATCCCTCGCGCAAGACGCTTATGATAGCGAAGCACTCGTGCAAGATGCGGTGGTTGTTGTCGGACAATATCTCTATGCCGATCAGGTCAATGCGCTCAAAGCGCCGACGCCGATCATTGATGTGCCGCAAAGCCTGTCAATTGTAACTGCGGATCAGATCCTGGAGCGCGGCTTTAACAGCATTGGCGATGTGATTGATTACATTCCTGGCGTGAACAACACGCAAGGCGAAGGCCATCGCGATGCGATCGTTTTCCGTGGGGTTCGGTCGACAGCGGACTTTTTTGTCGATGGCGTCCGTGACGATGTCCAATATTACCGCTCGCTCTATAATCTCGAGCAAGTTGAGGTTCTGCGTGGCCCAAATGCGCTTCTGTTCGGTCGTGGCGGCACGGGCGGCGTTCTAAACCGCGTCACCAAGAAGGGGGCGCTTGGCGAGCGTTTCAACAGCTATCAAGCGGGCGTCGACTCGTTCGGCGGGTTCGATCTTGCTTTGGATTCAAATTTTGACGTGTCTGATAATGCGGCGATCCGGATCAACGCGTTTTATGAGAGCCTCGACAACCATCGCGATTTCTATGATGGCGATAATTACGGCATCAACCCGACCGCGCGTATCGCATTGTCGCCCGAAACAACGCTCGATCTGTCCTATGAATACGCCAATCATGAGCGCTTCATCGATCGTGGTATCCCGACCGGAGACGATGGCGAGCCCGTCGAAGCCCTGAAAGACATCACGTTTGGCGATGCGGATCTCAACACAGCTGAGTTTGAAGCGCACATTCTTCGCGCCAATTTGCAGCACACATTCAATGACAATCTAAAAGGCAATGTCACTGTCGCTTATGGCGATTATGATAAGCTGTATCAGAACTTCTACGCGTCTGGATACACCGAAGCCACGAACATTGTTCAGCTCGACGGCTATGTGGATACGACGCAGCGCCAACGCTTCACATTGGCCGGTAACCTTGTCAGCGAGTTCGACACAGGGAGCATTGGCCACACGATCATTGGCGGGGTCGAATACCTCGATACCAGCAATGACAATGACCGGTTCAACCCGGTTTTCTCTTCGACTGGAAATGACCGCGAGACCTTCCTCGCGACGCGTCCACTGAACTTCCGCAATGGCGCTGGCGTCAATGCTGCGGGTGACCCCGTCACAATGAGTTTCTCAGACATCAACGACCGCAATGAAGCTGACGTTCAGGTCATGTCATTCTATGTCCAAGATCAAATCGAAGTGAACCAATATGTCGAAATCCTGCTCGGCGCGCGCTTCGATAGTTTTGAGATCGATGTCACTGATACAGAAGATCCGACAGCGCCGATCTCCCGCAGCCGCACTGATGAGGAAATCTCTCCGCGTCTCGGTTTGATCGTAAAGCCGCAAGAAAATATCTCGCTCTATGCCAGCTATAGCGAGTCTTTCTTGCCGCGTTCTGGTGGGCAATATGCGTCGCTGAGTGATAGCACCGAACAACTTGATCCGGACATTTTTGAACAAGCTGAAATCGGCCTGAAATGGGACTTCCTCGATACCCTCAGCCTGACCGCGGCTTATTTCGAAAATGAGCAGACCCGCACCCAGCGCAATCAAACCGATGATGGCTTCGAAACCGCTCGCGGCCTCAAAGTCGATGGCTTCGAAATTCAATTGCAAGGCCAGCTGACCGATTATTGGTTCATCTCGGCCGGCTATAGCAATCTCAGCGGCGAAACCTCCTCAGGCGCGGAACCCCGCGAATTGCCGGAGCAGTCCTTCTCCGTTTGGAACAATTTCGAAATCAATGACAAGCTCGGCTTCGGTATCGGCGCGACTTATCAAGACGAGGCTCTGATCAGCGACGGTTCGACAACCAGATTGCCGAGCTTTACGCGCGTCGATGCAGCAGCGTTCTACAATATCTCTGATGATTTGCGGATCCAACTGAATGTCGAGAACCTCACGGATGAGGTCTATTTCCCGACTTCGCATAGCACACACCAAGCAACGGTGGGTGCACCCCTGAACGCTAAGATCACAATCAGTGGTCGGTTCTAGCGTTTCCTCCCCGGCGCTGCAGGTTCGAGAGAATCTGCGGCGTTTTTGGATTTGAAATTCAGCCTGAATTAATTTCCGCTCTATGCAGATTGTCCGACCCGCCCCATATGGCGGGCTATGACTGCTCACTCTCAAACTGCGGACCAAGATAAAATCGAAAGCGCCGATGGCGGCATTGGGATCTCGATTGGCCGGATCCTTAAACTTTTGGCGCGCCCTGAATTAAAGAAATGGCGACCCGTTATGGTGCTGGCCATTATCCTGACCTTGGCGTCCGCTGTATTGGAAGTCGCTGCGCCAATCATGGTCGGGATTGCGGTCGATAAACTGGTTCCAGATGACGCTGGTATCGTCGCAGGCTTTGGGCCCGCCGCCATGTGGATCGGATTGGCGCTCAGCATACAGTTCTTGGCCCGCGCGATGCCGCAATTGCGGGATTGGTTGTTTTCGCCCGTGAGCCAAGATGCCCAGCGGATTGCTTGCGTGGATGCTTTCGGTCATGCGCAAAGCCTATCGCTCGGTTTCCACCAAACTCGCCGCACTGGAGCGCTGAATCGCGTGATCGAGCGAGGGGCGGGCGCGATTGATTACCTCATTCGGTTCCTCGCTTTCAATATCGGTCCGACTTTCGTTCGATTGATCCTGGCGGCGATTGCGCTTGCTGTTGCTTATGATCCAAGGCTTGGATTAATCGCGGTTTTCACCGTCTTTATCTATGCCGTAGCAACCATCATGATAACCGAGTGGCGCGTCCGCCAACGTCGCCGCATGAATATCGCCGACACCCGCTTTCGAGGCATTTCCGTCGACATTCTCACCAATTTCGAAACCGTAAAGTCATTCGCGGCGGAGCGCAGAGAAACCCGTCGCTTCAACGACGCGATGCAGAACTATAATACGCATTATGTGGAAACCGCTCGCAGCATGTATGTGCTGAACGCGACCCAAGCATTCGTAATGATGTCCGGCATGGCCGCCGCGCTCATTCTCTCGGCTTGGAACGTGACTCAAGGCGTTATGGAGATTGGCGGCATCATCGCAGTGCAAATGCTATTTGTATCGCTCTACGCCCCCCTCAACATCCTCGGCTGGGCTTGGCGGGAAATTAAGCAAGGCGCGGTTGATTTGGAAAAGCTCTATGGCCTGCTCGGCATGAAGCCGGAAGTTGCTGACAAGCCAGATGCCGTCACGCTCACAAAGCCGCAAGGCTGCGTAACCTTTGAAGGGGTTGGGTTTACGCATGACGCGCGCGCGGTCGGGGTGAAGGATATCAGTTTCGACCTGCCAGCCGGTAAAAAGATCGCGTTCGTCGGCACCTCCGGCGCTGGCAAATCGACGCTCTTAAAGCTCTTATTCCGCTTCTATGATGTGTTGAGCGGGCGGGTTTTGGTCGATGGCCAAGATGTGCGGGACCTGACCCAAGAAAGCCTGCGCCAGGCCTTAGGCTTGGTGCCCCAAGATGTTGTCCTGTTCAATGAAACGATCAAATCCAATATCAGCTATGCCAAGCCTGATGCGAGTATGGACCAGTTGCGGGATGCGGCACGCCGCGCGCAATTGCTCGACTTTATTGAGAGCTTGCCAGACGGTTGGGACACGAAAGTTGGTGAGCGTGGCCTGAAACTCTCTGGCGGTGAGAAACAGCGTGTCGGCATTGCCCGTGTGATCCTGGCCGACCCAGCAATCCTAGTCTTAGATGAGGCGACCTCAGCGCTCGACAGCGCCACCGAAGCTGCCGTTCAGGATGCTCTGGATGAAGCGTCAAAAGGCCGAACCACGCTGATGGTCGCGCACAGATTATCAACCGTCCAAAACGCTGATGAGATTGTCGTTCTGAAGGCAGGAGAGGTAACCGAACGCGGGACGCATGAAGACCTCTTGGCAGCGAAGGGCGAATATGCCGATATGTGGGCGCGTCAGGCGAAGCGCGATGCGCTTGCAGTGGCGGCAGAATAGGAGACCCCGGTTCCATGTCCGATAGTGATTTAAGTCGCGAAAGTTTTCCCTGGTTGCGCAGCGGCTTCGACTTAGAGGGCTATGTCGGCGCGCTTGCCGCCTGGCTTGTTGGGATCTTGCTCGGAATCATTTGGGGGCCGTTGTTCTGGCTCGGCTTCGTTGCCGCGATTGTTATCCTTTTGGCGACGCGGACAGCGGAACGCACGGTTCCTGATGCTGAAGATATTGTTGTTGCGCCGACGGACGGGATGATTGTCTCCGTCGATGGAGCAACTCCGCCAGATGAGCTGCGGCTCGCAGGCGGCGGCTGGACGCGGGTCCGCGTCTCTGTTGGGCCGACGAAAACAAATGGCATCTACGCGCCCATGGATGGCGCGATTGATCATGTCATTCGCGAGACCGGCGATCCGGCGGCCTTCGCAGCGATGAAACCGGATCGCCCGGGGCTGACCGTCGCGTTTGTGGCGCTGGAAAGTGGTGCGCGGTCTGTTGGTATGCGCTATGCGACCGGAGGACTTGGGCCGCGTTTGGAAATCGACAAAGAGGCCGGCGATGCCGTGCGCTTAGGACGCGGAATTGGGACGCTACGTTTGGGCGGCTGGTATGATCTTTATGTGCCCGCCAATATGAACGTTCTGCCCATTCCAGGACAGACACTTATCGGCTCCGAGACGATCATTGGGCGGTTTGGCGGCGCCCCGGCTGACACCGTTGCGCGTGATCTCGCTGAAGAGCCAGAGACCCCGGTTGAAGAAGAGGCGGGCGACGCGCCTGTTGAAGCGGAACTCGTCATCGATGAAGACGACGAACTCACCCTTGAGGCGCTCTCAGGCGAAGATGAGCCGGCCGAGAAAGAAGACGAAGATGTCTCCGAAATGTTTGCACGCCTCAAAAAAGAAGCCCGCAAAGTCCAGGATGACGAGTAATCTCGCACAAGACTGCACGACGTTCATTGACCTTTAAGACAATCACGGCCAAGTGGCGCGCGTTATTGCGCGATTAGACGCGCATGGCCCTGGCAGCGTGATTC
The DNA here is from genome assembly GCF_056850855.1 of Hyphomonas sp. ske169. Classification (NCBI taxonomy): domain Bacteria; kingdom Pseudomonadati; phylum Pseudomonadota; class Alphaproteobacteria; order Hyphomonadales; family Hyphomonadaceae; genus Hyphomonas; species Hyphomonas sp. ske169. The sequence continues at coordinate 3,396,579 of NZ_CP096146.1, forward strand.
CCCCCGTAAGTGTGCGGGATGAGCTGGCGCCTTTAGACACGATTTTCATAAACGCCCTTGTTCACGCAGGCCGTTCTCGATCGCACCAGACGAAAGACTTTGCGTGACTACATTTTCAGAATTGAACCTGCATCGTCAGGTTCTTAAAGCCGTGACGGCCGAAGGCTATGAAACGCCGACGCCCATCCAATTACAGTCCATTCCTCATTTGCTGGAAAAGCGTGACCTACTTGGAATCGCACAAACCGGCACGGGCAAAACGGCGGCATTTGCGCTGCCAACTCTCAATCATCTCAAAGAGGGCAATCAGAACCGCGTGCCAAAGCGCACCAAGGTCCTGGTCCTGGCGCCCACGCGTGAGCTTGCCGCCCAAATCGCTGAAAGCTTCCAAACCTATTCCAAGTTCATGGACTGTGTGACCCAGACCGTGTTTGGCGGGGTCAAAATCAACAAACAGATCCGCGCTCTTGAAAAGGGCTGCCATGTCTTGGTTGCGACGCCTGGGCGCTTGTTGGACCTGATGAATCAAGGCGCGGTGCACCTGAGTGATGTTGAAGTCCTGATTCTCGATGAAGCTGATCAGATGCTCGATATGGGGTTCATTCACGATCTCCGGAAAATCATCGCGCAAGTGCCGAATGAGCGCCAAACGCTTCTGTTCTCCGCGACGATGCCGAAACTGATCTCAGATCTCGCAGAAAAGTATTTGCGCGATCCTGTTCGGGTGTCGGTTGCGCCGGAAAGCACAACCGCAGAGCGCGTGACCCAAGGCGTGATCCACGTCTCCAATAGCAATAAGCTGCAGCTGCTCGGCAAACTGCTCGATGATCCTTCGATCGATCGCGCGCTGGTTTTTACCCGCACAAAACATGGCGCGGACAAAGTCGTTCGCAAGCTATTGGCTAAGAAATATCCGGCGATGGCGATCCATGGCAACAAATCGCAGCCGCAGCGTCTCAAGGCGCTGGCCGCGTTTAAGAATGGCGATTGCCGTATTCTGATCGCCACCGATATTGCTGCGCGCGGCATCGACATTGACGACATTTCGCATGTGATCAATTTCGAGATGCCGAACGTGCCCGAACAATATGTACACCGGATCGGCCGCACCGCTCGTGCCGGTCGTGAGGGCGTTTCGATTTCTTTGGTCGCTGAGGATGAGCTCTACTATTTGCGCGAGGTCGAGAAAATCACTCGCGTAGAGGTGGAAGTGCTACCGCCGCCAGAAGGCTGCGAAGATCTCATTCTGCCAACCCCAGATCCCAATGTTCGTGTGCGCAAGCCAAAAGGCCCGGCGCGACGGTCGGGACGCAATCAAGGACGGGGCGGCCAGCAGCGCTCCGGCAATGATCAGCCATCAAAGGCAAAGGCCCGATCACGCAAGCGTCCCGGGAAAAATCAACGGCGTCGTGATCGCGAGAAAGTTGCGACTTAGTCTTCAGGAACCGAATTCATCCAATTGAAGACCGGTTTCAGCGGTAAGACCCAACCGATCCCGGCAACAATGAAAAAGATCAAGCTTAGCCATTTCGGCGCGGTGGCCAACATCGTGCCAATCGTGGCGGCGCCCCAAATCCAGAACGCCAAAAAGAGCAAAACCGCGATGCTGGCGATGAGTCTGCGTTGCGACTGGGGCATCAACTGTAAATTCCTTGTTGCTGCGACCGTGTGGCCGCTTGCTGTTCGAGCTTAGAGCTTCAAATAGAGCGCATTATGCCTGACGCAACTTCTCCCATCGCCGCACGCTGGATTCAACGCTGGCTGATTGTCATCGGTCTCATGGTCTATGCCATGATCCTGATTGGCGGTGCGACTCGTCTCACTGATTCAGGGCTGTCGATCACGGAATGGGCACCGATCAAAGGCGCGCTGCCGCCACTGAGCGAAGCGGCCTGGCTCAGTGAGTTCGAGAAGTACAAAGCGACCGCTGAGTTCCAGCAGCAGAACTACAATATGACCCTGTCGGAATTCCAGTTCATCTATTGGTGGGAATGGGGGCATCGCCTGTTTGGTCGCTTAATCGGATTGGTTGCGATTGGCGGCTTCATTTGGTTCGCCGCCATGCGCTGGCTATCCAAAAAGTGGGCGGCGCGACTGGGTGTGTTGATCGCCCTTGGCGGTCTGCAAGGCTTTATTGGCTGGTGGATGGTCGCCAGCGGTGTGGGCGAGACCGACCGGCTAGATGTCGCGCCCTACCGTTTGATGACACATTTCGGACTGGCGCTCTTGATTATCGCGATCACGACCTGGTTCTGGTTTGACCTTAGCGAGCAGGAACCAAAACCCGCTGGCAGAAAACTTCGATGGCTAGCGATTGGCGTCCTGGGTCTCACCAGCGTTCAAATGATGACTGGCGCCTTAGTTGCTGGCTTGGATGCTGGGCGATCCTATACTGATTGGCCGCTTATGGCAGGAGAGCTCGTGCCATCTCATTATGTGGATGCCGAACTCGGCGTGCGGAGCCTGTTTGAAGGGCGCGCGGCCACCCAGTTCAATCACCGGGCAGGCGCCTATTTGCTGTGGGCGCTGTCGCTGTTTGCGGCGTTCCAGGCTCGCGGAACCTCTTTGTTTAAAGGGTTTGGCCTAATCGCTCTTCTGGTCTCTGCTCAAGCGATCTGGGGAATCATCACGCTCATAAACGCGGCCCCGTTGCCGATCGCCTTGGTTCATCAAGGACTAGGCGTCTTGGTCTTGCTTGCCGCGATTTGGATTGTTTGGGTTACTCGTTCGCAGACGGTGCCGAATAGCCAAACGGTTCCAGTGTAACTTTGCTTGGATCAATGTAGGTCACGGTGTGAGCGCCGGTGCTGGCTTGGCCAGAGATGACCAAAACACCGCCCGGATAACCGCCGCCGCGCGCGTCGCCAGTTCCCGCCATGTCTGTCGGAATGGCAGGTGGGCGAACGGTGATGCCCTCCAACACGTCAAACTCGAGCACCTCGCCGGAAGGCGTGACCAATGTGTACCCGCCCAGGTCGTCCAAGATGAACCGGTAATTCTTGCTGCGATTGTTTAGATCCAGCGCCGCTAAAACTTGCCCAGAATAGGCGACGTCCTCAGAGTCTGTCAGGACGCAGGCCGTGATGTCTCGGTCAGCCCGCGCGGGTTCGTCTACGAGCAAAACAAGATTGTCGCCAATCTCGACCAATCGACCGAGCTTTAACTCTCGCCGGTCCCCTTGGGTCCAAAAGCCGATTCGCATGACCCCATCGCGCTCAAAAGTTGGCGCCCCGCTACATAAGCCCTCAATCAGATCATCCGTTCCGGCATCAAGTGAATAGGGCAGGGGCTCAAGCAAATCCCCGCCATGGATGTATAAAGACAAGTCCCCATCTTGGGTGATGCCAGGAAATACGGTCACAGGCGTGTCTTGTAGGCGTAGGAATCGGCCATCCGCGACCTGTGACACTCCGATATCGGCTTTATCTGTGACCCGTTCACCCTCGAGATCGAGGAATTGCAGTCCGCCATCTACAAAGGCGACCGCGACCGTCGATCCAAGCTCGCCGGCGACGCCAATACTCCTAATCGGGCTCCCCAGGTCATTTGTCTGCCAAACGGCGGGCAGTGTCAGCCCTTCTGTTTCAGGCATTTCCGCAGTATCTACAGGCGGCGCAGGCTCATCGTTTTCCACAGGCGTGTCCGCTGGGGTGCAGGCGGCTGCAAGGAAAAGCAGGATCATCGCCGAAGGCGCGTTGACAAGGCGTTTCGCGGCGCGTAGATGCGGGCGCTTGAACATTATCCAATAACTCCGAATGAGAGGCTCCGCCGGAGCAATGAAAACATATAACGCACCTGCCGACGTTGAGAACAAATGGATCGTCATCGACGCGACCGATGTCGTCGTGGGTCGTCTTGCTTCCTACGTTGCAAAACGTCTGCGTGGCAAGCACCGCGCTGACTTCACGCCTCACATTGACACGGGTGACTTTGTTGTCGTCGTCAATGCTGAGAAAGCCAAATTCACTGGCAATAAACTGAGCGACAAAATCTATTACCGTCACACCGGTCATCCGGGCGGTATTAAAGAGACGACTGCTGGCAAAATTCTCGACGGCCGTTTCCCTGAGCGGGCGATTGAACTCGCTGTGAAACGTATGCTGCCGAAAGAAAGCGCAATGGCTCGTAAGCAGTTTAAGAAACTGCGGGTCTATGCTGGCGCTGAGCACCCACATGAGGCGCAAGGCCCAGAAGCGGTGGATTTCGCCTCTATGAACACCAAAAACACGAAGGTCGCCTAAGCATGGCTGAGACTGCACAATCCCTCGAAGACCTGAAAAACGTCACCGAAGGTGAAGGCGCCGCTGTAGAGCTGGAGCCGATCACTGCGGAACCAAAGATTGACGAGCATGGCCGTTCTTATGGCACAGGTCGTCGTAAGTCGGCGACAGCCCGCGTTTGGCTGAAGCCAGGTTCTGGTAAAATCACCATCAATGGCAAAGACCAAGACGAGTATTTCGCTCGCCCGGTTCTGCGAATGGTACTTGAGCAGCCGCTGATCGAATCTGATCGCCGCACTCAGTATGATGTTGTTGCAACCGTCAAAGGGTCTGGCCTTTCTGGTCAAGCTGGTGCGGTTCGTCACGGTATTGCTCGCGCGCTGGTCAATTTTGAGCCAGAACTGCGCCGCACCCTGAAACCATTCGGCTTCCTGACCCGTGACCCACGCGTTGTTGAGCGTAAGAAGTACGGCCGTGCGAAAGCCCGTCGTAGCTTCCAATTCTCTAAGCGCTAAGCGTTACGGTTTAATCAGACACGTGATAAAGGCGCTCCAGCGGGGCGCCTTTTTCGTATTTGGAAGAAAGGTTTGGCGATGAAAACTGATGCACCACTTAAAGCCGCCGTTTTAGGCGCTTCGGGCTATACGGGTGCTGAAACCGTGCGCCTGCTGGCGGGACACCCGCGGGTTGAAGCTGTGGCGGCGACCGGACACAGCCTAGCAGGGCGGCAATTGTCTGGCATTTTCCCGCATCTGGCGGGTCCCACCGATCTTCCGGTCGTAAAAGCTGATGATGTGAACTGGGACGAGATTGATGTCGCCTTCGGGTGTTTGCCGCACGGCACCAGCCAAGATTTGATTGAGACCCTGCCGGATCACGTGAAAGTCGTTGATCTTTCAGCCGATTATCGCCTCCGCGATGCTACGCTTTACGCGCAGACTTATGGGCGTTCGCACTTGAATGCGGCGCGAACGGCGACAGTGAAATATGGATTGTCTGAGTGGCGCGGCGCCGAGCTCGAAGGCGAAACCCTGGTGGCGTGCCCAGGCTGCTATCCGACCGCGAGCCTTATGGCGCTCCTTCCGATCATCACTCTGATCGATCCAGACAGCGTCATCATTGACGCCAAATCGGGGGTGTCCGGCGCCGGGCGCGGTTTGAAAGAAGGCAATCTGTTCTCCGAAGCCGCAGAAGGTGTGCACGCTTATGGCGTTGGCACGCACCGACATGCTCCTGAAATTGAACAAGAATTGAACCTGGAAGCCGGTCGCAGTGATATTGGCGTAACCTTCACGCCCCACCTTATTCCAATGACGCGTGGCGAGCTCGTCACCTGCCATGTGCGCGGCGATGTCGAGCAAATTCAAGCCGAGCTTGAGGCCAAATATGCGGCAGCGCCCTTTGTTTCGGTTCTGCCGCTTGGCTCGCCGACGCCGGATACGCGACACGTGCGCGGGACGAATAATTGCCGCATCGCGGTCTATCCCGACCGGGTAAAAGGCCGCGTCGTCGTGATCGCCGTGATCGACAATTTGGTCAAAGGCTCTTCTGGCCAAGCGATCCAAAACTTGAACTTGATGATGGGGTGGGACGAGACACTCGGGCTTTCCGGGCTGCAAGCTCTCTTCCCGTAAGGCGTAAAATGACGATTGAAATCAAACCTCTGACTGCGCAGGACGAAGCCGTTTGGAGACAGCTCTGGACAGGCTATCTCGTGTTCTACGAATCTTCTGTCGAAGAAGCGGTCTATCAATCCACGTTTCAACGCCTGCTAAGTGCAGGGGAATATGAGCCAAAGGCGCTTCTCGCCTGGGATGGCGATCAGGCGGTCGGCCTGGTTCATTATATGTTTCATCGTCATTGTTGGCGGGTTGAGAATGTTTGCTATCTGCAAGATCTCTTCGCAGCCCCGACAGCGCGCGGAAAAGGCGTGGGTCGGGCATTGATTGAAGCGGTGTATGCCGCCGCTGACGAGGCTGGCTGCCCGGGCGTTTATTGGAACACGGCGGACGACAATCATACTGCGCGATTGCTCTATGACCGGATTGCCAAAAAGACCCAGTTCATCAAATACCAACGCACGTAAACTTAGCTGAGCCTAAGCCTCGGGCTGATCAAGAACGGTGATGAGCGGCGGGCCTGCCGTGACGTCTCCCAATTGCCAGATTGGTTCATTTTTTGCGGCAAAATCGGCGAGGACGCGATCCGACTCCGCTTTGGATATCGTCGCGAGCAAGCCGCCGCAGGTTTGTGGATCGAATAAGATGTCCTTAAGCGGACCGTCCGGCATTTGCAGGTAACTGGCCTGCGCCATATTCGATGGCCAAAGCGTAGACCGGATACCTGCCTTCGCCGCTGCAAGCGCGCCGTCCAAAATCGGAATCTGCGATCCATCAAGAGTCGCTGCGACGTCTGAAGCGATGAGAATGTTGAGCAAGTGACCCGCCAAACCAAACCCGGTGACGTCTGTCATCGCTGTCGCGGCGCTTGCCAGAATTTCAGACGCGGTCGCTTGGCTACGTAGCATGCTCTCGATCGCGGCCTGATAGTGATCGCCGTCCGCCACTTGGCGCATTTCTGCTGCGAGTAGGACGCCGGTGCCGATAGGCTTGGTCAGGACGATCACGTCTCCCGGTTTGGCGCCGTTTTGCTGAATGACATTTGAGCGCGCGATGCCAGACAGCGAAAACCCGATCGTCAGTTCAGCTCCGCTGCTAGTATGTCCGCCGGCGATCTTCGCGCCACTGGACTCGATGACCTCTCGCGCGCCAGCCATGATTTCCCGCAGCATGTTTGCTTGTTTATAGCGCGCGAGTGGCGGAAGGATCACGTGGCTGAGGGCTGTTTCCGGCGAGGCGCCCATGGCCCAGATATCCCCCAAAGCGTGGGTGGCGGCGATTTTGGCTTGGATGTAGGGATCAGGAGAGAAGGCGCGAAGATGATCGGTGCTGAAGACTTGCACATGATCTTCACGCTGAAGGATGGCGGCGTCTTCCATACGGTCCGGCGCGGCACCCAAGCCGGTTGATAGCGCACCTTGCGCGACTTTGGCCCCGCATCCGGCGCAGGGATTTTCGTTTTCTTGTAGATATTCCGAAACCCCAAAAGCGGCCTTTAATGGCGGTGATGGAGCGGGCATTTCCATAACGGTTCGGAATTGATCCATGAATTTTCGATCGATGCGATCTTTGAGTCGCCAGACCCAATCGCCGGAGACGCCGATGCCCCATTTATCGGTGACTGCAGCTTGGCGACCTATAGAGATGAGCTTGAGATAGTCTTTTTGAGGCGAATAGGTGCGCCGCGTTCCTCCGGAGAGTTCAGCTCGTAAATTATCAAACAAAACGGGCGCTTGGCGCACCGCAAAGACGCCAGCTTTGGGGCGCGGGGCGTGTGAGAGGTGCGCGCAATCCCCGGTGGCATAAATGCTTTCCGTGCCGATAGCTTGCAGGTGGTCATCGACGGAAATGTATCCGTCACTCAAGTTTAAGGCCGTCTCTTCGAGCCACGCATGCGGGCGAGCGCCTGCGGCGCTGACGACAAAATTGGCTTTGATCGCGGGAATCTGAGAACCCGTATGCACGCCGTTCTCGGAAATTTCAGTGACGGTCGTATTTAGCACGGTCTCGACATGGGCCCGGGCTAAAGCCTCGATTAGAACCCGGCGCGCACGGCTGCCGAGCTCTGCTAGAATCTCCGACTTGGCCTCAATCAGCCGCACTCGGCCGCGTCCGCCAAGTTCTGTTTCTAGTCGAAAGGCCATCGCCAGCGCAAGTTCCACGCCAGCGACGCCGCCGCCAAGGACGGCAATTTCTGGTGTGACACCGGTGGACGTCGCGCGTGCCACCAAATCAGACCACGCGCGCGAAAAAGCCCCAAGCGGTTTTGCCGGGATGAGATACCGGTCCGCGCCTGGCAAATCTATAAGCCGAGAGGTGATCCCGATATCTATCGAGAGCACATCATAAGCGAGATCGGGAGATGCGCTGAGCTGAACGCGCTTCGTCTCCAAATCGAGGCCGACCGCATGATCCACGACGAGGCGCGCATTCGCCTGCCGGGCTAGTTTGACCAAATCGATATCGAGTTCTTCTCGCTCATAATGCCCGGCAACAAACCCTGGGAGCATGCCTGTATAAGGCGCTTTGACCTGCGGATTGACCAGCGTGATCTGGGCGCCCGGCAATGGCGACATCGCCCATTTGCGCAAGACCAGCGCGTGCGCATGCCCGCCGCCGAGCAAAACCAGGTCGCGCGTGATCGGAAGTGGGCGAGAGGCGTTCAAAATCTATCGGTCCTTTGTTGATCTTTCGGGTTGCAGATTGAGGCGAAAAACGCAATCAGCCCGATCTTCCGACCGGGCTGATCAGATGGATTTGCAGATGAGATCAGTCGGTGAGCGCGCTCACAACTTGATCATAAACCGCGGCGGCTTTGGCGCGCATTTCCTCATCATTCGCATCCTGGATCGGATGATCAACGAGGACGAACCGCGCCCCGTCCATGCCGAGCGCTTCGCGCTGGGTGACGGCTGCATTATGAAACTCGCTTGAAGCAATGGTAACGGCTGGGAGGCCCTGGATTTCAAACCAGACTGTGTCGTGCATACTGCACGTCGTACAAGACCCTCAGTCCGCCAATCCTTCAACTACGAAATCGCATTCCGCTTTCATCTGTGCCCGTAGGTCGTCTGGACAGGGTTTGGTGAAGGTCGGCTTGGCATAACGCCGGACTTCAATGCCCGGCATTCGTTCGCTCATCAGGCGCTCAAGCTCATCGAGCAGAATATCGCCTCGTGGTTTGCGAATATCCATTAAACCGACCACACCAGAAACCTGCCCGGAGCGCGGCGTGATTTGCCGGCTGACGGGAACAGCTTCATCTGTGGGATCGAGAATTACGGTCATTCTTCCTCCTTCTTCTAAACGTCTTCAATTTTGCGCGACACCGATTGCGAGCCCGTCGCACCGGTCACCCAGCCATGGAACGCGCTCGAGAATTTGCCCGCATCGGATCCGGCAACCACCATATGGATATAGTCCGGACTGGCAAATTTCGGAACCAAACGGTCGAGCTGTTCGTCGCTGAGTTTGGCGGCAGCGTCCCGGGTCATTCCGGCGCCCGAGATATCATCGGCGACCATGTCGCGAAGCGGTTTGGTGGTGACGTCTTGGATCCGGTCACGCAGGCGGGTTTTCTCATAGGGGCCGTCTCGCATCAGCGTGTCGATATGCTCTGGGCATACGACCAACAACGTGTCGACCGGCATCATATGGTATTTTGGTAGGAACAAAGACTCCAGGCCGAGCGCGAGGGAGCCTGCGACCTCATCTGGCGCGCGAGATTCTTGATCCACGATGTGAACCGGCCCGGAGGTCATCGCAAACGCGGTGACCACAGAATCTTCAGCTCTAAAACCGCGCTCAACATGTAGTGGCGCCCAAGGGGAGCGTTCTTCCCATTCCGCGAAACACATGGTGATTTTCATCGGATTGCCGAGCGTCGAGCGGTCGGTGCCGCCGGGCTTGGCGCCACCAATATTTCGAATGGCGAGACGCACCGCGCGGCCGATCGTGGCATTGGCGCGGTTGCCACTGCCGAGCGCACCGAGGCCGCTATTCATGCCAATCTTTTCCCGGATCGGACCGTTCACGACGAGCACTGGCGAAGCACCCATCGTCGTGGCCATCACGCCATGGATGTTGAACTCATCCGTGCATATCGCTTCGATCGCCGCGATGATGACGGGCAGATATTCCGGTTTGCACCCGGCCATCACGGCATTGATCGCGATCTTCTCTATCGTAGCCTCACCCATGTTTGGCGGCATTTGCGCGATCACCTCTTGCGGATCTCGGCGGGTTCCAGCGAGCATACGAATGACCCGTTCGGGCGTCGGTGGAACCAGCGGTAAGCCATCCGAGAAGCCTTGGTCGAACATGAACTCGGCCACATCATCGGCGCTGGCGACTTCGATCTTCCGGGCTCGGATCGGGCTGTTTTCAGCCTCGGCTTTGAGCCGGTCATGGATGTCTGGATCGAGATGTTTGGAGCCGCATCCGGGGCGCCAATCTGGCAACGCTTCCCAATCGATTTGCGCGGGCGCGCATTTAAGCGCGGACCCGATGTCTGTGTTGAGGGCCTGCCATTCAGATTTCACGAAGCCTTCAAACAGCGTGTCAACTTCGGTCCCGTCGGGGCACCAATAGACCGCCGGGACGATATCGAAATTATAAGCGAATGAGGTCTTTAGCGCGGTATCATCCAAAATCGGCAGGGTTAGGCCGTGACGGTCTTTGAGGATCAGAGCGCCGTCGCGCGTTTGACAAATCATCCAGACATTTGCGTCTGCGGAAAAAGCTTTGTTCATCGCCTCGATCTGAGGCGCGGCGAGATTGCAGGTCTCGCAGTCTTCTTTGACAAAACAGAGCAGGGTCGGCCGCGAGGATGGAAACGCCCGGGTGTCGCCGTTCAGGTCTTTCAGTTCGAACCCTGGAGCTTCCGTCATGACTTTGCCTTCCGCGTTTGCAGAAAACTATGCGGAGATTCCGGGCTTTGTCCACGCGTGGCGCAGCGTCACGCAATTGGCGGAGGCGGATGGGAATCGAACCCACCACACGCCGATAACGACGCGTCGCTGGTTTTGAAGACCAGGGAAGCCACCAGACTACAGTCGCCTCCGCATGGAAGCAGACTTAATCTTCGCGCCTTAGACTGCAAGCCTATTCCTGGTCCGTGCGAGGTTGGAATGTGCGCAAATTGCCATCGCGTTTGGTGAAGCCGATGTCATCGAAATGCTCTAAAAGTGGTACCACCGTCTTTCGATTGGTCTTGAGTACCTGCCTTGCTTCGCTGGTTGTAAACGGTCGCGCATCTGGAAAACTATCCTCCAGGGTGCGGATGGCCTGACGGATGCTTTCGGAATGGAGCAGTAAAGACTGTTTCAAAGCGTGATTATAGAGCCGTACAGCGTCATGGGACCAAAGCATCAGCTCGATCATATCCTCTTGGTCGCCGGTCATGTGAGCATCGTCAAATAGCGGTGTTGGGGTCAGTCCCATTTTCAAAAGCCGCGTCTGTGTTGCGACATATGTCGAGAGATGCTCATCGGAAATAACTGTCATTGGCGCATGAGAAGGGAGAGCGACCCCATCTGCGCGTCTCTCAATGCGGGTTTGAGCGATCAAGGTTTGCAGAGCCAAATCCAATAGCGATTTGGGAGCTTGGCGAAACTCTTTCTCAAGCTCAGTTTGAGGCATATGTGGCCGCATCGGGCGTTCGGCGTGAAACGCAGCGACCACCTCAACAAGCTTTGGCGACATAGCTTCAATATGGGCGCGCGAAAAAGCTGTCGTCTCGTCTTGGAAGATGAAGTCTGCGGCCAACGCCGTCTGACAAGCGTCTACTGAACAGCGAGCCAGTCGTGACAGGGTCGATAGGTCGACGCAGCCGCGATCGCGCTCTGCCATGAGCTCCGCATGCGAGAGCAGGTCGCCTTGTTGCGCCGCCTCTAAGACTTGAATGTGGAGTGCTTTTTGGCGCGTCACCAGTCGGGCTTGCGGATCCAAAATCCTGCCGCCAGCGACGGTTTCGGCAGTCGCTGGCCGCCGCAAGATGAAACGCTGACCCCCGAAAGCGATTTGAGGCGATTTGAACTCGAGCTGCGCGACAGAATTGTGTTCGGTCGGGGCAAACAGCCGAACCCGCGCCGAGCAATGGCGCGTTCCGAACAGGGCGGTGACCTCTTCCATATGGCGTAGCGGACGACTGTCGCGCGAGGGCTGGTCGAGCGCCACATCAAACCGTTCACTCGCTAGGAAAAGATCCGATCCGCAAAGTGTGTCGCCTGGCTTCACGTTTTTTGCGCTTATGTTCCGCAAATTGACCGCGACGCGATTTCCGGCTGTGCCGCGGTCCACGGAGCGCCCGTCAATTTGTAGACCTCGCACGGCAGCCAAGTGCCCTGCGGGTTGCAGCGTGATAGGTTGGTCTATCTGCAGATCGCCACCGAGCAAGGTGCCCGTGACAATTGTGCCGGCGCCATCGGCGGTAAAAACGCGATCGATTGGAAGAAAGGCGCAGTCTGGTTCGGGCCGAGAGCGATCTGTTTGAGTTAGCTTTTGTAAGGCGGTCTTGAGCGGCTCAATTCCGTCGCCTGTGGCACTGGAGCAGGGGATGACAGGCGCCGCAGGAAAGCCAAATGCGTTCAATAATTGAGAGACCCCATCTATGGCCGGGGACGACAATTTCTCGTCCATGAGGTCTGATTTTGTCAGCGCCACAACCGTGTCTTGGATGCCAAATAGGCGCGCGAGTCTTAAGTGTTCCACGGTCTGTGGCGCGACCCCCTCGACAGCAGACACGACCAAGAGAATAGCGTCCGCACCGCTTAAGCCAGCCGCCGCCGTTTGGATGAAATCGCTGTGACCCGGCGCGTCGATGAAATGAAGATAGCCGCCCTCGGTTTTGGTATTGGCGAAACCGAGAATGATGCTGAGCCCGCGCTTTTGCTCCTCCGCTAAGCGATCCGTCTCCGTGCCAGTGAGGGCTTTAACGAGCGAAGTCTTGCCGTGATCGACATGGCCGATGATCGCAATCGTTTTGTCCATTAGCCCGAAACGGCGCTCCCGGCGGCTTGGATAATTTCAGCGGTCTCAGTATCAGAGATCGTGCGCGCATCGAGCAAAAACTGATCCTTGGTTATGCGGCCGATGATCGGCACGGGGCCGCTACGCAATCGTTCGGCGAGTTCATCGGGTGAAAACGGCGGTGCCTCTAGCGCAACCGCGAAGCTCGACAAGTCTTGTTGAGGCAGCGAGCCCCCGCCGGCGCGCGCTTTCGATGATAGAATTACGGTCTGCCAACCAGACTGCGCCGCCAACCCGTCCGCGAGTTGTTTTGCTCGCGCATAGACGAGGTCGATGGGTTCGGCGAGTTTGCGGAGCACCGGCACGCGCTCAATTGGATTATTTGGCTCTCGATAGAGGTCCAAGGTCGCGATCAAGGCGGCAAGAGAGAGTTTGTCGATCCGCACCGCCCGCGCCATCGGATGCGCTTTGACCCGGTCAATGAGGTCTTTGCGGCCCGCGATGATCCCGGCTTGAGGCCCGCCAAGCAATTTGTCACCCGAGAAGGTCACCACATCGACCCCGGCGTCCAAGACGTCTTTCACCCTCGGCTCATCGGGAAGACCATACGGCGCCAGATCGACCAAGACGCCGCTGCCAAGATCCTCGACCAAAGGTAAGGCATTTGCGCTGGCAAGCTTGGCCAAGTCTTTTCGGTCGGGGGAAGAGGCGAACCCGACCACGGCATAATTGCTGGTATGGCTCTTGAGGAGCAGGGCGGTCTCGTCGCTGATGGCGGTCTCATAATCGGCGAGATGGGTCTTATTTGTAGTTCCGATTTCTCGGAGCTGGGCGCCGCTTTGCGCAATCACATCCGGCATACGGAACGAGCCACCAATTTCGACAAGCTCGCCCCTGGAGGCGATCACTTGTTTCTGGTTTGCCAGCGCGCTTAAGACCGTCAGGATCGCGCCAGCGCAATTGTTCACGACGATTGCCGCTTCCGCGCCGGTTAGCTCGCAAATCAGCTGCTGAGCATGCTGGTGACGAGAACCCCGTTTTCCTGTGCCGATGTCGAACTCAAGGGTTGAGTAAGATGCAGCGACGGCTTGGGTTGCGGCAATTGCTTCCGGTGCCAGAGGCGCGCGCCCGAGATTGGTGTGAATGATCACACCCGTGGAATTGATCACGCGGTTTAGTGAGCCTTGCCGTGATTGGTTCAGCGAGGCGGAGATGTCTTTCCAAAACAGGGTTTCTGACCGAATGGCGTCTGGCATCGGCGCGTCCGCTAAGATGGTCGCGCGGGCAAGATCGATTTTCTCACGCACAGCACCGGCAACGCTGTTTCGGCCATAGACCGCGATCAAGTCTTCGGCTGATGCCGACTCCAACAGAGTTTGGACTTTTGGCAGCTGTCTTAGGTCATCGCGCATTCGATATTGTTTCCGATGACAAGGCATCGCGCAACCCGGCGCTCAGATCGCTCTATGCCGCGTTCAGAACTTTGCGGGAATAGTCTTGCATTTTGCTCGAGAGGATAGGGCGGCTGAACAGATAGCCCTGACCAACGTTGCAATTAATGCTCTTCAACAATGTCATCTGATCCATGGTTTCTATGCCCTCGGCCACAAGGTCGACGCTCATTTTGTTTGCGAGCTCAGCGATGGACTGCATGACCAACACACTCGCTTCATCGGTCGCTTTTAACAGGAAAGAGCGGTCGAACTTAATTTTTTGAACCGGGAACTCGACCAAATAAGACAGCGAAGAGTAGCCAACCCCGAAATCGTCGAGGACAATCCTGAGACCTGCAGCCCGTAACGCTTCGACCGTGGATTTTGATCGATCCCAATTTTGGATCAGCGAGGTTTCGGTAATCTCGACTTCGACTTGATGCGCTTCAAGGCCAGCGCGTTTGGCTTGCCGGATCACAAAATCGGCGAACTCATGCGAGTTCAACGATCGCGCTGAGGCGTTCACCGAAACGCGCTGATGGGCACCCAACCAGGTCCCGGCGCTGCGCAATGCTTTTGCAATAATCAGACGATCGAGCACCAGCACAAGCGAGGTTTCCTCAGCAATCTCCACGAACTCAGCGGGGGAAACAGAGCCGAGCGAGGCATCTTTCCATCTCGCGAGCGCCTCATAAGCGACAACGGCGCCGGTGCGTAAATCGACCTGAGGTTGGAAGGCAACATTAATTGCGCGGTGTTCGATTGCGGTTTTCAAAGCCCGCTCAACTTCGAACTTTCGGTTGGCCTGGCCGTCGAGCATTTTGTCGAAGAAGATATACTGGGAACCAGCTTTTTCCTTGGCAACAAAGGCCGCCATATCTGCCTGTTGGTAAAGGCTTTGGATCGATTTCATACTGCCATCTGATAGAGCGATACCGATTGAGACATCAAACTCGATATTGACCCGGCGCGCCTCAATAGGGTCACGGTTCAGGTCTGCAATCTTCGCACCTAGGGTGTCGAGCTGAGTGAGTTTTGTTTGGGTCGTCTGCACAATCGCAAACTCGTCCCCACCGAGACGGTAGACGTCGCTATCAGGGCCGACCACCGCTTTTAGGCGCTGGGCAAAAACGGTCAGGACTTTGTCGCCGACATCGTGACCGTGGGTGTCATTGATCTGTTTGAAACGATCAAGATCCAGAATCAAAAGCGCAGGATTGACGCCATTCCCATGCTGCATGATCAAGCGATCCATATCGATTTGAAATGCACGGCGGTTCCAGAGGCCGGTGAGGGGATCGGTCAGGGCCATGGTGCGAATGCGCGCATTGTCTCGGTTAAGTTCCGTGCTCTCATTTTGAGTCAGGCGCGCAAAGTAAAAGACCAGGAGCCCGCTTATCATGGTCACGGCGCTCGAATAGGCGATAAGAGTGACGCTGGATTGCGAAATCTCGCCATGCTGCATCTGACCAGATACAATCACGCCATAATAGGTCATCAGCACCAAGAGCGTTCCGATCGCGCTCGCTTTCGCGCCTGAAGAGAACCCCATTATCATCGGGATCAGAGCGAGCGTCATCAGCGCAGCGTTGTCGGTGACCCCCTGCAGCAATGAGCTGTACCCTAATAGCGTGACCAAGAAGCAGCCATAAATCAGCCCGATCAAGCCGACTGAACCGGCCGTGCGGATCGCCGCTAAGAACAGGGCGGAAATGCAGATCAGTACCAGACCACCACCCCAACCAATTGGTGCAATCCCGGCCTCGCTGGGAAACGTTGTAATGAGCGGTAGGAGCGGGGTTGCAACGAGGCAGATTAAAAAGAGTAGGCGTCGTTTCTGCTGTTCTGCTTCAGGCATCGCCGATGGCACGCCCACAACCTGATCTACGAGGTTGGTTAAAGCGCCGCTCTCATCTGCGGGTGGCGCGTAATTTATCGTAGCTTGTGACTGTTCAAATTGGTTCATGGTTTCTGCGGTTCTCAATTGACCAGCGCGACATTGCTGAAATTGTCGCTAATGGTCTCAAACGCAGAATTTAAAGATTGTGCATTATCGGCGTCGAAGAAGTATTTCGGCCGGGTCGCGCAATCCAATAACAGGGCCTTGGTGTCTCGATCATCCAACTCAAAGGCAATTGTGTAGAGCTCTATCCCTTGAGATTTGATTTCATCGCAAACTTCTTTGGTGATCTTGTCCGCCTTTTTGCGGTTTTGTCCTGAATGGAGGCCATCTGCTGCCGGAGATCGCGTGTTCGCGCCATCTGACATCAAGACGAGGGCTTTGCGGCCTCGTCTTGAAAGGTAACCCATATACGGTTCCGCTTCTTTATACGGACCTGTACTGGATAAGGTTCGCAGCCCCCAGATTAATCCAGTGGCCAGGTAAGTGTTTTGATCGGCGCGCAATGTGTTGATGGTCTTTTTTAAGGCGTCTTGATTGTTTGTCAGCGCGCGGATGGGGGTTGGGCAAGCCGCGGTCCCGTTTGTCGGTATGCCGATGATTGGCTCGTCAGCATAATCTGAATCGCTCATATTGTGTGGGCTTTTGCGTGATTTCACACAGCCATGCCACTCTTCGGTCCAAGTGGAAGTTTCGCACTGTTTGGGGGCGTGCTTGAGGTCACCTGGAAGGCAATTCCAACGCAAACACGTCTTCTCCACACCATCTTTCAAACAAGCATAGCTCTCGCGTGTGCAATTCGCCTGGTGCCAATTGGACTTGATCGAACATCTTTCAAAACTCCCCGACCGTGCCGGTTCGATGTCTAGCCAAGGCTGGCCGCGTTTGTCGGTGCCGACATTTACGTATGTCGCAAACGGCACAATCGACATTTTAACGGTGTCTGGATTGGCGCTGAGCAGTGTATCAATCATGCCCGACGCTGCCTCTTGCAAGGCAGTTAAGCGCGATCCTTGCATTGAGTAGGACGTATCAAGTACCAGCGCGAGTTCAGCGGCCAGAGGTTCACCGAAATGCGCCGTTGCGCCAGCATTGTAATTGAAACTGGATTTGCCGACCGCGCGCATCATAGATGTCGGCGCTTGTCCGCTAACGCTGACGCGAACGAGATCCCCTTTGCGCTCGAGTTCAAACGTATTCAGATCGAGCTGGGTTAGATCGCCCGTCCGCGCTTCAAAAATCTCTTTTGCTTTCGCCTCCAGCGCCGTGTCGTCGACATTGCTCTTCAGCGCCAAGCGCGCCGCAGAAACAGTTGCAACATCCACGGCGTGGGCGATCGTATCTTGGTTTGTCGCATGTTGGTGAACATCTTGAGCGGACCCAATAACAGCAATGAGCGGCAATAGGCAAAGCCCGAACAAGCCGCCCGCATTGCCCATAGCGTTGGGCAAAAAAATAGATCCAAAATTACGCCAGTTCATACACCCGCACCTAAACTGCCAGCTGATTGGTAAGTAGCAATCGCTTAGATATTATTGGTTGCGGTGTGAGAGTTTTAATCGAGTTGCATCGGAAAAATTAAGGTTTTAGGCGCGATTTTACCGTCGCCGACCGTAGAGGCGTCTAAACCGTCTCGGCTTCTTTTGGAGCTTCAGCTTTGCGCGTTTCTTTAGCTTTGCGAGGCTTAGGCAAGAGGCGGAAGCGTGTTTGACACCAAGCCCATCCGACCCCGACATCGAGCAAAGCGTCACCACGCCCGCAGGGGCACAGGAAAGGAAACACGCCCCATATCTTATAAGTTTCCCCTTTCACCAGTGGCACAGGTTCGCCTGTGACATGGTTCGGAGAGGCGTCCACACAGAGCACCAAATCACCATCATTTGCTTCATAAGACATTGTCGAACCTCTAGCACAATTGGAACTCGCCGCCCCCCGCTTGCAATAATTGTTCGCGCGTGGATTTGACCTTGAGCGAGTAGGGTGCGTGATCACCATTTCGTGAAGTCGAGCAGAACAGTCTGGCTTTCGCGGGTTTCGGGACTAGCGTCCGCGGCGGTTCCAATTTGGGGCTGGTTAGGGATGTTCATTGAAGGATAAAATCATGGAACTCACTCAAAGTCGCACCGTCAAGACGATCGCTCTATTGCTGCTCTTGGCCACGATTACGCAACCCATCTACACGGCGCTCTACTTGGGTGCGCCTGAGGTCGATCGTCAGTTCCTTTGGAGATTTGAAGGTCTGTTATTTGTGATGATGGCGGCCTTTGCGGGCTCTGCACTGGTGATGGCGAAACGCTATACTCTGGGCTTTTCAGCCATTGCCTTCAGCGCGGTTCTGAATGTTGTGCAGGTCGGCGTAGGGCTCACACAATTTGGCCCGTTTCGCCTTGCGGCGGAAGCAAATCCGGAGCTGGGCGGCGTTGCCTTCTCTGTCGTTGCCTTCTCATTCTTCGGCTATAATGCCGCGAAGATCTTGCTGGGTCTCGCCGCTTTAGTGTTTGGCATGGCGAAGATGAAAGAGGGCGGCAAAATGCTCGGCGGACTAACAGCGCTGGTTGGTGTGGTCGCGATTGTCGCCAATGCGCTGGTTATGATGTTCGGCCTAAATGGTTTCCTGCCGTCTCCCGTCGCCGGAGGTTCAGGCGTGCTGGCAACGTTGCTGCTCGCGATATGCCTGCTCAGCCTCCGTCACGAGGACTAACTCGCTTTATCAGGCTATGCTGGAACGGCGCTTTACAGCCGCTCCAGCATTTCCGCGTTTTTTGCGATGGCGCGTTCAAGGCGCTCTTCGGATTCAGCGAGGTTCTTCTTAGGGTCTTTATAGAAGGCGGTCATCTTCATCGCGTTCAGCAAAAGCCAGTTGAGGAAGCGGCCGGCAGGCTTCATCGGGCGATTGAAATCGAATAGTAAGATCACGCGCTCTTGATCGGTTTCGTTCCAAACTTCGTGTTCGTACGTGTCGTCAAACACGAACAATTCGCCAGGTCGCCAGGCGACGATGTCATCGTGGATGCGGATCCGGCATTTGTCTGCTTCGTCTGGCACGATTAGTCCAATGTGGGCCCGAAGAATGCCCTTAGTCACGCCCTTATGCGCCGGAATATGATAGCCGGGCGCGAGGATTGAAAACATCGCGGTTTGCAGATTTGGGATCGCTTCTAACAGCTCAGCGGTTCGAGGCGTCAGTTTCGTATTCGTCTCGAGCCGTTTGCCAAATCCAAACAGAATAAAGGTGCGCCAATTCTGGCCTTTTGCAAGCCGGTATTGATCGGGTGAAATATCCTGAAACCCGGGAATGATCTCCCGATAGGCGAGAACATCCTTTGCTTCTTTGAGGATGGTCGGCCATTCGGCTTGGATCGCGCTCAAATGTTCGAAATACTCGTTTGGAATGACCGGCGTATCCGGCACTTTTGACTGGCGAGACTGAAAACCCGCGACCCAACGAATGAGCTTTTTGCCGTTCTTTTTGATGAAGGCCCGGCGAGGTTTGGTCAGGGTTGCCGGTTTTTCGCTAATATTGGTGGTCGTCATGATCGCAGTACCAAACGGTGTTTCATCTCAAGGATGTTGGTTGAGACGGGTGTTTGCCACAAAAAATCCAAGACCCCCAATCGAAATCTATCGAAACACTGTTCACAATTGTTCACGACACTGAGGAAAATGTTGTTCCCCGCGCAAAAAATGTGACATGAGTATGAACAAGTGTACATCTAACCAGTGCAGACGTTCTTCCGAACGGGGGCTTACGACAAGGGCTGAAGATGAGAGTACAAACCCCCAACCGTAATACGATTGACTATAATTGTGGTGGTTTCGAGACGCTGACCGAGGCGCTTGATTATGCTGCCAAGGGCGTCACGGGGCTCAATTTCTATTCCGTTCGGGGCGAGCTGGAAACCGTGCTGACCTATGCGGACCTGCGGGCTCAAGCAATTGAAATGGGCCATCGGATTGCAACTGAGACAGAGCCCGGCGACCTTATCGGCTTGATCGCAGAGACCAGCCCAGATTTCGCAATCATGTTCTTCGCCTGTCAGTATGCGGGCGTTCTACCGGTCCCGATTTCCGTTCCTGTCACGCTTGGCAGCAATGCTTTCTATAAGGACCAAATCAAGCGTATCGGCGAGACCGCTAATCTGCATTGCCTCTTGGCGCCAGAAACCATTCTAAACGTGGCCCGCGAGGCGCTCGATCATACCCACATCAAGGTCGGCAGCCTCGACGGATCAGATATGCCGCAAACCAAATCGGATTTGCGGCCATTTGGCGCTGACGAGATGTGCTACATCCAATTCTCGTCCGGCAGTACGAGTTCTCCAAAGGGCATCGTTGGCAGTCAGAAGAGTGTCACGACCAATTGCCGCGCGATCCAGATTGGCCTCGATGCCAGAGCTGGTGATCGGATTTCATCTTGGCTCCCGCTCTATCATGATATGGGTTTGATCGGGCAGTTTATCGCACCGATGATGGCGCAGCTCTCCGTTGACTATATCGACCCGCAATCTTTCGCTCGCAGACCATCCACTTGGCTCAAACTCATCAGTGAAAACAAGGCCACGCATTCTTATAGTCCAAGCTTTGGCTATGAAATCAGCGCGAAGCGTTGGCGCGGTGGCGATCTCGATCTTTCCAGCTGGCGCGTCGCTGGCATTGGCGGCGATATGGTGCGCGAAGATGCGCTCAACAGGTTCGCTGATGTGTTTGCCGAATATGGCTTCTCACCGAAAGCCTTTGTCCCGAGCTATGGCCTTGCCGAAGCGACGGTCGCTGTCTCGTTCAGTCCTTTAAATAAGGGCGTGGACGTTGATGTGATCAATTCAGATATCATGCGGTCTCAGCAAAAGGCTGTTCCAGCCGAAGACACGACGGAAGAGCGTAATCGGCGGGCCTTGATTGCGTGCGGCCAAGCCATCCCCGATCACGACATGAAGATTTGCGATGATGAAGGCAATGAAGTCGCCGACCGGGTTGTCGGCCGCATTCTGTTCCGAGGCGACAGCGTCTCGCCTGGCATTCTCGATGGCAAATTGGGTATCCGCCCCCTCACCGATGCGGACGGTTGGCTCGACACCGGAGATCTCGGCTATTGGCTGAATGGAAATTTGGTCATCACGGGCCGCCACAAAGATCTCATTCTGTGGAATGGCCGCAACATCTGGCCGCAAGATATCGAATGGACCGCCGAAAAAGCGGGCGGAAAGCACATTCCAAAATCAGCCGCGTTCAAAATGGCCGATGAAGACGGCAATGGCGAGATTTTCCTGCTGGCAGAATGTAAAGCACGCGAGCCAAAGCAACGCGAAGAGTTGATGTCGGCGATTTCTGAGAATGTTCGTCAAACCGTTGGCGCGCCAATTCAGGTGATATTTGTTCCAACGCGCAGCCTAATCATGACCTCTTCAGGCAAACTAAGCCGCATGCGCACGAGGCAAAAATTTGTCTCTGGTGATTTTGAATTAGAGCAGGCTGAACCAGCGCTAACCTAATGCAAACGCCCGCAAATCGTGATGGCGCTCGAAATGGCAGGATCGCCATAACTGGGGCTACCGGGTTCATCGGGGCGCACCTTCTTCGCCGATTAGACGATCTAAATTACCCGACGAGTGCCCTGGTTCGGATGACGCCGAACCGCGTATTGGACATGCCGAGTTCTACGCGGTTGGTTTCCGGATCGTTGTCTGAACCGGAGGCACTTCGAGATTTTTTGAGCGAAGCCCAAACCTGTCTCCATTTGGCCGGAGCGACGAAATCGGTCAGCGCGGCTGGGTTTCACAGGGCAAACGCGGTCGGCACCTTCGATCTGGCGTCGCAGGCGGCCGCTGCTGGGGTTCAGCATTTTATCTATGTCTCGTCTCAAGCGGCGCGGGCACCGGCTCTATCGGACTATGCGGCGTCGAAGGCCGCAGGTGAGGCGGCGCTCGCTCCATTTCAAGCGCGCATGAAAATCACTATTGTGCGTCCGCCGGCTGTGATCGGTCCAGGTGATCCGATGCTTCAGCCGATGTTCGATTTGATCCGGTTAGGATGGTTGCCAGCGCCGGCTGAACCTCGAAGCGGAGCGCGACAGTTTGCGGTCATTGCGGTCGAGGATCTCGTCAAAGCGCTTATTTCGATAGCGACCGCGCCAGAACCACAGGGCGGTTTGATTAAGCCATGCTCTATACGATCAACCAATTGGCGCCTGGCCACTGAGGCTGTTAGCGAGGTGCAAAAGCGCCGAATTCGGAGACTGCCCATTTGGCCAGGTCTGTTGCGCACTGTGGGAAGGCTTAGCGATGGATTGGCGAAACTCATCAGGCGACCCATGCCGATCTCTTATGGCAAGGTTCAAGAGCTTCTCGCTGCAGATTGGACCTATGAGACGGCGTTGCAAGATGCCATGACTTTAGAGGAAATTTTCGCGGCGTGCTTTCAGGAACAGGACGAGAAAGCAGATGCGGGGCTGGAGAGTTAGAGTGGCAGATCAGAAAAAGATATTTGCAACAATCTGTTCCGTTCTGGCAGAGTATGTACCAGAAGGAACGGACGTTACCCTGGATACGAAAATTGTTGCGGACCTTGAGATCGATTCTGTCGATGTCTTTGATTTGATTATGGAAGTTGAAGATGCTTATGATATCAGCATCTCAATGGAGTTGATTTCGACGACCCATACGGTCGGCGAGCTTGTTAAAGTAGTGGATGACTTGATCGGTGCTAACTAAAGCCAAAAAGACCAAGCCGTTATTCGACAAATTTACGGCGATTAAAGAGCGGCATGAAATGGCCAAGCTGCTGGGCACAAGCCCAATTGGTGTGCCGTTTGAGAAAATCCTCACCCCAACAAAAGCTTTGTTTGAAGGGCGTGAAATTACGCTGGTCGGGACCAATAATTATCTTGGTTTGACCTTTAATGAGAATGTTCGCCGGTCCATGATTGACGCGATCGAGACCCTTGGATCTGCGACCACGGGCAGCCGGCAAGCCAATGGCACCTATGGTGATCACGCGGCGCTCGAACAAGAGCTGAAAGCCTATTTCGGCGCTGCAAGCGCAATTGTGTTTACCACTGGCTATCAGACCAATTTAGGCGCGATCAGCGCGCTTGCGAGCGGCGATGATCATATCCTCATAGATGCTGACAGCCACGCCTGCATCTATGATGCGTGTCGGTTGACCGATGCCGCCACGCATCGCTTTCGGCACAATGATCCAGAAAACCTGAACAAGCGCCTGCAGCGCCTACCGGAGACAGGCGCGAGGCTCGTCGTCGTCGAGGGTATGTACTCGATGTTTGGCGATGTCGCGCCGCTAGATGAATTGGTCGAAGTCGCGCACGCGCATGACGCGATGATCTTTGTCGATGAAGCCCATTCGGTGGGCTGTTTTGGTGAGAAAGGTCGTGGGATTGCTGAGGCCAAAGGCGTATTTGAGGATGTTGATTTCATCTCAGGCACATTCTCGAAAAGCCTCGCCTCGATTGGCGGGTTCTGTGTTTCAAAGCATCCAGAATTTGAGAGTATTCGCCTGACCAGCCGGGCCTATATGTTCACTGCCTCTGGCGCTCCTGCGAATATTTCGGCGGCGCGGGCGGCTTTAGATGAGCTTCAAAAACAACCCGAGCTGCGGGAGTCGCTCTGGGCGATGTCTAACAAGCTGCATGGTGGATTGGCGGAGATGGGATTTGATCTTTGCGCGCCTGCCTCTCCTGTCATAGCGGTCCGGCGCCCGGATGAGGTGACCGCGGTGCGGGAATGGAACGAACTGTTTGAGCAGGGCGTCTATGTCAATTTGGCGGTCCCGCCGGCAACACCTGGGGGAACAAGCTTGCTTCGTCTTAGCGTCAGCGCAGCGCATTCCGCCGACGAAATCGATCATGTGCTGAAGGCGTTCTCAAACCTGACCTAGGCGGTCCGTCTAACGAAATGCGCCCTTTCGAAAGAGACGCCAGGCCAAAACCGGCGCGTGCAATAGCGGGTATTTGCGAGCGTGATCGCTGACTTCGATTTCCGCGCCGCTATGTGATTTGATCTTCTCCAAGATATAATCGAGCCCGGCATCGAACGTAAAAAACGCCTTTAAGACGCGAAACGCCCCCATCGGCTTTCCCACAACCCGGCGTGTGAACCATTTCATACGGCAGAGATTTCTGCTGAACATTCCTGCGTCCGGCATGGTGATCGTTGCGGCCGATGAATCATTCGGGAAGGCAGCTACTGCCAGCTCGGCATATCGCTCAGCATGCTTGGCCACGATTTGTTGGGATCGGCCAGTGGCGTCTTCTGGACGAAGCTCTGTTTGATAACTTTCTTTCAGGCCGCGTTCCCAAATCGCGGTTTGCTTGACCTCACCAGAGAGCAGAGGTGCTGTCTCTGCCAAGAAATGCTGCGTCGCATGCGCCAGCGTATCAAGAAGATCGTCGCGAAGGTCTGGATCGGAGCAGATCAATAGCGTCGGCTGCGCAAAGCGGGCCCATAACATGGACTCGAGCGCTGCACCGCGCGCTCGCCGCCGAAAGGCTGACAAGCTGACAATCGAATATTTGCTGCGCAGACGCTCACCATTCGGGCCTTCGGCTTCGCAATAATGTACACTAGGCGGTGCCAAGAATGATCCGAATTGTTTCAAGCCAAAGCCATGCACGTCGCGATAGCGATCGACCAAGACATAGAAATCGAGCATTTTCCCAGAAGCCTCGCCCGCGCGGAGGCTAGAGCCGTAAAAAAGCAATGCTTTTTCGGCGCCTTTATGTTTGCGCCGGATTTCGGCCACCAGAGCTTCCGCGCGATCGCCGATCGGGCGCTGCTCTTGCTCGATGATCGCTCTGATATTGGAGATGTCTGGAGCTGGTCTCATCGCAGGAATTCCAAAGGCGGGGAAACACTCACCTTAAAAGTCTGATCAGCGGGCATTGAAAGCTCTTCGCCGTCGAACACAACTGGTCCGTCACATTGAAAGCTGATGGCTTCGCAGCCGGAGCTTGTGAGGCCATGCCGCGCCAAACCCTCACTCGATTTGCTGAGAACGGCTTTCGCGATCCCGGACCTGAGCCGTTTAATCGGCCACGCGGCTTGGGTGTGACCAATCGAATGATCGCCGCGCGCCCAGAATGGGCTGAGGCCTAGGCTTAATTCATGAAAGGTCGAGAAGAGGGAGAAGGCTTGCTCGGTTGATTGTGTCGAGCCGCATGCGGAAATCTCTGTGAATTGTGACGGCCGGACCACGGGCAGTCCGTCTTGGTACTTTGTCGATTGCGGAAACAGGCCGAGTTGAAGAATTGCCCGCGCGATGGAGACGCTGCCGCGGGTCTTTCCATGGAGGTTTTGCTGGGTGTAGAGCATCAAACGCGCCAGCGACCCGGTCGACAGCAGGAAGCCGACAAGCGGCGTTGTGGTTTCTGACGTCTCCACCAGAAGTGCATTATGGGTCTCAACCGTGTGCGCTTTTTCCTCGTTTTGCACACGGCTAAGGCTGCGCTTTAGCGCATCGACTTCGGCGACATGAAGGCCAAGTTTCTTATAGGCAAGATTGGTGCTGCCGCCGGGCAGGATGGCGATTTGCGGCAGCTTGTGTCCAGCGGCGTAGTGCTCAAAACACGCGGTTAAAGCGGCCAAGACGGTACCATCGCCACCTTCGACATAGATCGTGTCTCGACCTTCCAACAAAAGCGGCAGGATCAAATCGCCGAGCGGCGTGGATCCATCGAAATAGACAATCGGAATATCGCCATACTCGACCGCCACCCGCGAAAGGGTTGAGCCGTTTAAATCAACTTTGTGGCTCTTAGGGTTGATGACAAATATCGGCGTTGGCGTCATTTGACCCGCTCAGTTTCTAGATTCAGATGGATGCCTAAGCCGAGCAGCAAAAGGATTGGAAGCCCGACCGCCATTGGTACAGAAACCCCGCCGCCTTCGGCAACCGTCTTCAGCACGCCATCAAAGATGAAATAGGCGAACCCAATCGCGATGCCCATCATCAAACGCTGATCACCCGTCTGTCGCCGCCCCAGGGTCTGCATCAGGGGAACCGCGATGAGAATAAAGCCAAAAGCGACAATCGGCATGGTCAAACGATCAAAGAACCAAACCTGATAGGCCGTCGACGGTCGCACGCCCGAGCCTCTGAGCTGAGACAACTTGTATTGATCGGCGAGCGATAGATTGCGCGGTGAGGTCCCGAGCTTCTGCAACGTGGTCGGCGTCTGCCCGGTTTGCCACATGGTCGGGGTTGGCGTTTCGTCGCCGGACAGCGAGATGGTTCGTTGATTGCTGAACTGCCATCCCTGATCGGTATATTGAATTTGGTCGGCATAAGTGATCGCCTCAACCTCTTTGGCGCCATCGCGATGGTAGACAACGACATCAGACAAGACGTTACCGCGTAAACCACCAATCTCGACGAATGAGCGATCATCAGCAATCCACAGCGCGCGCGGCTTGCCTGCATCTTCCTCCATAAAGGCGCCAACACCGAGCCAGTTTTCCAGCACAGAAACCGTCCGCGGTAAGGCCTGGTCGATGAAAACCAAAGACGCAATTGTGACCAGTAAGACCGGTCGCACCAAGGCTCTTACTTGCATCAATGGCGAAACGCTCATCGAGACAAAGCCTACCAATTCCTGGCGCCGGATCAGCGAAATGAATGTGATTAAAAGGCTCACAAACAGGCCGAACATAAAGATCCGATTGTAGAGAGAGGGCAGGCGAAGAAGCGAGTATATTATCGCGTCCTGCGTGCCCGCATCTTCTGGCAATATGTCTGCGGCACCGATCGAGTCGACGACGCTTAGCAGCGCCAGCAACGCAAAGGTTGTGACGAACCAGCGCCCCAAGAACAGCCGCTCGAAGTAGCGCCTAACCAGCTTCATGTGGACGAGGGCTCCGTTTCATCCCCTGCTTTAGACAAGCGCGGCAGGCGGATAGAAGGCAGACTAGAGAGCGGCGGCTGAGCCATTGTCGTGGCGCTGCGCAAGAACAGCGCGATTGAGAATGCGCTGACCACAGCCATGACGCCCCAACTTCCAGCCCAGTGTGGCACATCTCCATCGAGTGCCATCGATTTGCCGAGCTCTAACAATTGCTGGATCGCGATTAGCGTGACCAGGCCAATCAAAATCGCGTTCGACGGCGGGTTGCGGCCATAGCTCAATCCAAACGGCACCGCGATTAATGGCAAAATTAGAATCAAGACAAAGCGCGCCAACTGATCGTGGATGGAAGCCCACGCGTCGATTGGTTCGATGTCGGCATTCAAGGATGAAGGATTTGCTGTTGCCGGCGCCCATAACTCCCAGAGCATCAGTTCGCGCACGTCTTTTCCACGCGGCCGGAATTGCGACAAGGCATCCGGCGGGCGCCATTTCAGTGAGTCAAAATCAACTCTCGAGCCAAGCGATTGATCCGGTTTGATCTCTGCGCCCATACCATTGTCGAGCTTAATCTGAGAGATCGTCCCGGCGCCTCTAACTAGGGATCCGGTTTCCGAGACGATGATGCGCTGTCCGCCTGTCGGTAGGCGTTCGAGTATGAATGAACTGTCTAATGCGCCGCTGTTCCGCTCGACATTTTCAGTCCAGACTGTCCAATTCTCGGCCTCCACGAACTTGCCTTCTATGAACACGGTTTCAATGCTGGATTCGGCGATGGAGCTGACCAAGCTGCGATACTGATAACGGGAGACCGGTTGCAGAATGGCAGAGGTGATGAGGAGGGCACTTGCCAGCAAGACGGCCATGACCATGAACGGTCGGGAGATCATGAAGAGCGACTTTCCCATGCCCCAAATGGCCACGAGCTCGCCGCTCCGGCTAATCCGGCTCACGGTGATTAAAACGGCAAGGAAAAAGGCTGCAGGAATCGCGATCCCCGCATAATGCGGGATCAGGTTGGCGATCATAAAGACCGCTTCATTGAAATTGCCGGGAGAACGCGAAACTAAGTCAGCAATCCTCAGTAAGCGCTCCAGCAATAAGATGCTCACGATCAGCAGCACCAGCCCGCCAAAAACACCAATGCATTCTCTGAAAATGTATCGCTGAATACGCTGCATAAGGATGATTAACTCACTTTTCGAATGTGTACACCTGTTCATCTGCCGTGCATTTTCATGTGGTGAACACAAAAACTTGATTGCGGTGGTGCTTATTTCGCCTATTTTTTGACACGAGTTGTGGAGAAGAAGCGGAATGTTTGTTCGCTTACTCATACTAGCCATGATCGGCTTCGCGCCGGGGGCATTGGCGCAAGCCGAGCTCGATATTCGGGATTACGAAGCTGCAGCCGTGTGCGCGCCGGGAACCGGTCAGGTTCAGGTCACGGTGCAGGGTGTGTCAGCCAAAGGTATTCTCGCCGTTGAGCTTTATCGCCCAAGCAAGCGCGACTTTTTGAAAAAAGAGTCGAGAATTCATCGGATTAGAGTTGCAGCTGAAGATGGCCCGCAAACGGTTTGTTTTGAAACGCAGGCGCCGGGGCGATATGCCGTCGCCGCGTACCACGATAAGAATGCCAATCGCGACCTTGATCAAAAGTGGAATCGCATGCCGAAAGAGCCGTTTGGGTTGTCGACCAATCCGAAACTGAGATGGGCCGTGCCGAAATTTGAAGAGGCCGAATTCGAAGTCCCGGCCGAAGGTGCGGCAATCACTATCGCGCTCGTGAAATAGCGCTTGCTCCCATAAATCGCGCGAGTACAACTATCCGCTATGACGGTAATCGTGACTCGCGCAGAAAATCCGAGCGATATCAAAAGCTTCGTCGAGTTGCCTTATCAGGCATATCGCGGTGAGGCGCAGTGGCGTGCGCCGTTGAGGATCGAACGGCTGGAACACTTTGATCCTAAAAAGAACCAAGCCTTGCAGAGCCTAAATCCGAGCCTGTTTCTTGCGCGTCGAGATCAGCAAATCGTTGGACGGATCGCGTCATTCGTAAACCCGAAACATCTCGAAAACCACAATGACCAAACCGGACATTTCGGCTTTTTGGATACACTGAATGCGACCGACGAAGAAACGGTGTCGGCCTTGCTGCAGGCCGCTGAGAATGACCTCGCCCAGAAGGGGATGTCGCGGATCGCGGGCCCCTGTAATTTCTCGGTTAATGACGAGTGCGGACTTTTGGTCGACGGATTCGACACCCCGCCAAGTGTCATGATGCCGTATGGCCGGCGGGATCTTCCCCGCTTGGTTGAGAAAGCCGGTTATCAAAAGGCGATGGACATGTACGCTTTGCGTCATCGCATGGGCGAAGCGTTTTCAACGCCGCCATTTGTGTCGCGCATCAAGAAACGGTTTGACCAAGATCCCCAGATTACCGTGCGGGCGTTAGACATGTCGCGGCTTTACGAAGACATTGCCTTGATCGTTGGTATTTTCAACGACGCCTGGGCGGACAATTGGGGCTTCCTGCCGATCAGCGATGATGAAGCAAAATTTCTCGCCGACTCGATGAAGCCGGTGCTGCAGTCTGAATCGCTTTGGATTGCCTTTGTCGATGGTGAGCCCGCCAGTTTTACGCTGATGATTCCCAATCTGAATGAGGCGACACTCGGCTTGGATGGCCGGTTATTTCCCTTTGGCTGGGCGACGCTGCTCTATCGGATCAAGATCGCGGGGGTGAAATCTGCGCGCATACCGCTGGCGGGAACCCGCAAGAAATTTCACAAGACGAGAAGAGGCATGACCGCAACGGTTGGGGCGTGGGAAGCGTGTTTGAATGCGCAACATGCGAAAGGCGTTCGCGAAGTCGAATTTTCGTGGGTATTAGAAACCAATAAAGACCTTTTGGGTCTGGCTGATATCTATGACTGCGACCGTTACAAGACCTACCGGATCTATGACAAATCCCTCTGATCAGCTGGCTCCGCAGCAGACCCAGCCTTGGTCGGTGTTTGTCCTCGCGGGCGCGCGCGCTAGCGGCGATGCGCTGGCAGAGGCGCATCAGGTTTCGTCTAAAGCGCATATTCCCGTTGCGGGTAGGTCGATGATTGGCCGCGTTTTAGATGCGGTTGATCGGAGTGTCTGTGCCGGTCCGGTCACCGTAATTGGATTGGAAAATTACGCGGCATTGCAGGGCGCTGAAGCCTGGCCGAATATGGGTGTAGTTTCGGGAGAGAATGGTCCAGCCGCCAGCGTTTCCAAGGCGCTTGCGCAAACCAAAAATCCATATCCCGCACTGATCACCACCTGCGATCATGCCTTGCTGACCCCGGAAATCATCAATGATTTTGTCAACAAAACCAATCCGCTAGATGCTGGCATGACTGTGGCGCTGGCGCGGCGAGAAGACATTGAGAAGGCCTATCCGGATGTTGCCCGAACCTACCTGAAGCTTGGCGATGGAGCCTATTCAAGTTGCAATCTGTTCTGCCTAAAAGCGCCTGATGCCGCAAAAGTGGTTGCCTTCTGGCAGGCGGCAGAAAAGGACCGAAAGAAGCCCTGGAAAATTGCTTGGCGCTTTGGCGTTTTCACCGCGCTGCGTCTGTTGATCGGCCGACCACCGGTCGAGGATGTGTTCCGAATCCTATCCAACCGACTGGGAGTGCGCGTGAGGCCGGTGATCTTGCCCTATGCGGATGCCGCCGTTGATGTCGATACACTCGCCGATCTGGCTTTGGTCGAACGCGTTCTGAGTGAGCGACCAGCATGAGTGAGACCGCAACTCCTCAATCTGACGGTGTGGTCGGGCGAATATTGAAGAATATGGGCTTGTTGTTTGGCGGGAAGACCTCCGCCGCACTGGTTGGCTTACTCGTGCTCGCGATTGCCGCGCGGGCGCTAACAATCGAAGAACTGGGCGGGTTATTGCTGCTGCACGCATTCGTGGCGCTGATGACGGGGGTTGCGACATTCAAATCTTGGCAGGTTTTGATCCAATTCGGCGCGAAACCTTCCGAAGCTGGCGACCTGCCACGCTTCCATAAGCTTTTGAGGTTCACAATCGGCCTGGATCTGACGGCAGCGATTTTTGCTGCGGGACTCAGCGTGACCGTGCTGTTTTTTGTCTATTCCTTTTTACGGCTTCCTGATGATGTCTTCTGGTACGCTTTTGCCTACTGTCTCTTGACGGCGACTAATTTTAGATCGAGCCCACTCGGCCTGCTTCGATTATATGATCGCTTCGACCTGATCAGCCTGTATGAGCAAACCGTCCCGATCGTGCGGTTGGTAGGGGCAACGCTGGGCCTGATATTCGGTGGCGGCCTCGCCTGGTTCATCTTAGTGTGGATGGCGGCCAGTGCGGCAACGAACGTTGTGATGCCTGTGCTTGCCTATCTCGAGATATCGCGCCGCGACCAACTCAAAGGATTGTTCGACAAGCGGCCGACGCTGAAAGCGCCCGAAAAAGGGATCTGGCACTATGTTTGGATGTCGAACATCGATTCGACGATCGTCTTGTTCGACAAACAAATGCCGACGCTCCTCTCTGGCGTTTTGCTAGGGCCGGGATTTGCGGCTTTGTTCAAGATCGCGCGCGATGTGTCTGACGTTTTGGGCAAGGGCGCGCGGTTGCTCAATCAAGTTTTATATCCCGAGCTTGTTCGGCTGATGATGTCTGGCCAGATCGCACGGGCGATCAGCATCATTGTCAGAACCAGCCTATCTTTGCTTCTGGCAGGCGTGGTCCTGGCGCTTTTGATACGCTTTGTCGGCCCATCCTTGTTCACTGTCGCGCTTGAACAGAGCTATGTTGGCGTTGTGCCCATCGCAACGATGCTGGTGATTTCGGCAGCTCTTATGGGGGCAGCGGCGCCGATCTATTCAGGTCTCTATGCGCTTGGAAATCCTGGATATGCGACCCTGGCGCAAGCGATTTCGGTCTCTCTAACGCTGGCCTTATTCGTCATTCTCGCGCGGACCATGGGCACATCCGGTCCCGGATGGGCGATGGTCATCGGGACCGGCATTGGGCTCGTAATCGCCACCACCATCGCGCTTAGCCGCGCTCAATTCGCACGGGACGCCGCTGGCCAAGCCGTTTTCAACGAAGCGACGAGCGATGACACAAGCTCGGGGTCGTCTGAGCCGCCAGATAAGTCCGGCTGACCCGGCCAACCGCCGTCTTCCAGCGACCACGTTTCATAGGTTTTCGAGCTGCTATATCGCGGCAGGACATGATAATGCACGTTCGGATCGACCATCATCAGCATCAGATAGTTGATCTTATCGTAGCCAAATTGGGTCGATAAAACCTGTTCAATATCGCGGATGACCTGCTCTTGCTCCTGAAACGCTTCTGAAGGCAGATCAGAAAACTGAGTCTCTGGCCCGTTGGCGACGAGGACCAATGCTCCCAATGTGCACTGTTTGGGGCGAACCAGGACTGACCAGTGCGCATATTTCGCAATAACTGTTGCAGGACCATTGAATTTAAAGAAAGTTGGATTGTATTCCGTCATCATAATCTCTGTGATGGTGTCTATGAGTGAGAGATAGGCGTTTTGTCGGGTTGTAGGGGCTGATAATGGATGGATCGCAACACGTTGCGTTGCCAAGAGTTCGACTGGTTGGCGAAGTTCCTGTCAAGCTTTGGGGCTTGAAACTTGAGGAATGGCAATCTCGAACATGGAAAAAGCTTGGCGCCGATAGCGTTGCAGCGGATGGCGCGTTTTGCGTTGGGAGCGATTGGATCGTATCGCCCGCCCTCGCCAAAAGCTTGCTTGCGCGCCCGGGTGCCGTTTTGATCGTGAAAGACACGCCCGACCAAGAACGTATCGCGATCGTTCATTCTGACGCTATCGGCGCGGAGACCCATGCTGCGCTGGTCAATTCAATCAACCCAGATTGGGATGAGCTTAAAAAAGCTGGGCTTGAGCCTGGCTATATGGATGATTTTGTTGGTGATTATGACAAAGCCTTGCGTAAACGCGAAGCGCCATATGCGTTGTCTCTATTCTCTCACACCCCGGCCCAAATTGAGCGGCGCTTGTTCAAGGGCTCCTATAAGGGCGTCACGGATCTGGTCACCAAATACGTCTGGCCTGAGCCGGCGCTACACGTGACGCGCTTGTGCGCGAACCTGCGGCTGACCCCGAACATGGTTACCACGGTGAGTTTGGCGCTGGTCTGTTTAGCCTTTTACTATTTTTGGATTGGCGCGTGGATCCCGGCCATTCTTGCAGGGTGGGGGATGACCTTCCTCGACACAGTCGATGGCAAGCTGGCGCGGACCACCATGACTTACTCAGCGTGGGGCAATATTTACGATCAT
The DNA here is from genome assembly GCF_056850855.1 of Hyphomonas sp. ske169. NCBI lineage: Bacteria > Pseudomonadati > Pseudomonadota > Alphaproteobacteria > Hyphomonadales > Hyphomonadaceae > Hyphomonas > Hyphomonas sp. ske169. The sequence goes on from NZ_CP096146.1 coordinate 3,429,909, forward strand.
GGGATCGATCTCATCCATCCACCATTTTGGTATGGCGCGATGTATGTTGGACTGCTCGCGACCGGGGCGGCGCACCCATGGCTGCTGCCATCATTGGTCATCATTCTTGTGGGGTATGTCGTCGGTCGCGTGACCGAAGGGATCTTCATGCGGGCCTTCGGATTCCATATCCATGTTTGGCGTCCGATAGATGCTTTTATGCGCGAAATCACAGCGCGCCGTAATCCTAATCTTTTGATTTTTATGATTTTAACGCTAGTCGGTCTACCAGTCTGGGGCTTTATTCTTATCGCTGTATGGACACTTATCTGCGTTCCGTTCCATATTATCAGGCTGATTCAGGCATTTGCCACTCGTGACGCCGTTCGTTCATTTATGGATACCTAAGATCATGCCTGGAACTGCTATTTTCGATATGGACCGAACCCTGACGCGCACCGGAACCTGGTCGCGTTATGTCTTTCAGGTGAATAAGGCGCGGCCGTCTTTTTATCTTCGTTTGCCCCTGCTTGGGTTTCACGCAATCCTCTATAAGCTCGGCTTGGTATCGCGGTGTTCTGTCAAAGAGCACGGACTGAAAACCATCAGCTGGGCGCCTCGCCAAAAACTTGAAGCGATTGCTGAGACCTTTGCCGAGGAAGAAGTTCGTTCGGGCCTTCGGCAGCGCACTTTGTCCGTGCTTGAGCAGCATCGTCGAGCTGGTGATCGTTTGGTTATGGCCACCGCTGCGGCTGAATTGGTGGCCCGTCCCATCGCGAAAAAGCTCGGAATAGACTATGTGATCTGCACAGAGCTCGAATGGTCTGCGGACGGAACCCTGACGGGAAGACTGGACGGAGAAAACTGCTATGGCCCCGCCAAACTCGAAGCGGTTCTGGCGGCGGATCAGAGCGCATCTTTTGCGCGTCCAATTGCGGCCTATAGCGATCATGTATCGGATACACCATTTTTAGAATGGGCTGATCAGCCTGTGGCTGTAAATCCTTGTCGCGGACTGACGCGTATCGCTGCTATGGCTGGATTTCGAGTAGAGGACTGGGAGTCAGAACAGATGGTCGAAACAGCATCATGAAAGCCATCATTTTGGCCGCGGGCAGAGGGTCCCGCCTCCTACCGCTCACTGAAACGCTTCCAAAATGCCTCTTGGCGATCGGCGACACGACGGTTCTGAGCTTGCAACTCGATACACTCGAGCGGGCGGGCGTCGATGAAGCGATTGTGATTACTGGTTTTATGGCAGCGCGGGTCGAAGAAGAAGTCGCCGGTCGTTCCGGGCCAATGGCCGTGCAGACGCTGTACAATCCGTTTTATCAAGTTGCCGATAATCTTGCCAGCTGTTGGATGGCGCGCGCGCATATGGATCAAGATTTCTTGCTGATAAATGGCGATACACTGTTTGAGTTCGCATTGGCGGAGCAGGTGCTGCAAAGCCCGGCCAATGACATCCAAGTGACGATCGATAAAAAACCGGACTATGATTCAGACGATATGAAAGTCACGCTGGAGGGCACGAGCTTAACTGCGATCGGAAAAACACTCGGCCCGACGGAAACTCATGGTGAGTCGATTGGCTTTTTGCGGTTTATGCAAAACGGTCCGAAATTGTTCTCGGACAAGCTTCACCAGATGATGCGCACGGGCGATGGGGTTCAGGCTTGGTTTCTAAGCGCGATTGACGCGCTCGCGAAAACCGAGACGGAAGTTTCGACTTTCTCAATCGAAGGGCTGACCTGGGCTGAACTTGATACGATGGACGATTATGCGATCGTCCAATCTTTGTTCGGGAAAGCCTAGCCAAATTTTTCCATAAGTGTGGACTAGGTGGGACGTTCGTCCAGAGCGCCAACATCCAGAATTGGCGCCGCTTCGAGCTCTTCGGCATCTAACAGCGTGGCGACATGTTCGAGGGATGAGACGATCATCGCTTGGTGCCAATCTGGAAGAGTCTGGAATCGGGCCTCAAAAGTGTCTTGCAGCAGGTCTGGCGCGGATGTGATCGCTTTAACGCCTCCTGGCAGGAGCGTAACCCAAACTCGTCGCCGGTCTTGATCGGAGCGGCGGCGCGTCACCATGTTCCGCGCGGCCAGCTTATCGACCAGGCTCGTGATCGTCGCGTGTTTAAGCTGCGTCAGTTTTGACAGCTCCCCGGCTGAAACTTCGCCGCGCTCCTGCAAGATTTGCATGACCAGCAATTGCGATGGCGTCAAACTCGCCATCGAGGCCAGACGCTTCGATGCCTGCTCGGTGCGGCGCTGAATCTGTCTCAGCGCGATAAGCGCGTCTTCCGACCGCTTACTCATTGGCTGTTCCAGTGATCCGCACTCAGCGTCTCGCCCAACGCCTTCTTCAGTGGCGTCAGATAGGTTTCGAATGGTCGCCATTGATTTTGCCCCGCGCGACTAATGGGTTGTCGAACTTGTTCAGAGCTTGCCGTGCGTACGGCGCGATCTGTTTTATGAAATTCTACGCAGGCGTGTTCAAAGGGCAATCCGCAATAGTTCAAAATGCGTTGAACTTGTCCCTCAAGATCAGCCAGCACTTCTTCATGTTGTACTTTCAAGATCCGGTTCTCGGGTAAGATTTCGGTCCAATGATCCATCAGATCGACATAGCCGCGATAATAGTGTCCGATCTCTTCTAGCCCGTATGTGAACTCTTGCCCTTCGGCGAAGAGCTGTTTGTAACCCGACCAACAACAATCCATAGGCGCGCGCCGGGCGTCGATGATTTTAGCGTTCGGTAGGATCAGGTGGATCAAGCCGATATGCCTGAAATTATTCGGCATTTTGTCGGTAAAGAACGGCGCGCCTTGGCGGTGGATTCGCGTATTCTCGATATAGTCCTCGCCGAGCTTTTCGAGTTCGGCGGCTGACAATTCACCCAAGATGCGCGGATATCGTTCGCGATCGCTTAGCAGGTTGCGACCACGAAGCCGATGCGCCAGCGACAAGATGTTTGGCAGCTCCAATGTGCCGTCGACCTGGCTGTGCGAGGCGAGGATTTGCTCGATTAGCGTCGAGCCAGCACGGGGGAGTCCAACAATGAAAATCGGATCGGGCGCCGAGCATCCTTTGTTACTCTGTGCGCCAATCACATTTTCGGTCACATGTGTTTTCTGCGCCGCAAACTCCGCCTGCATCTGCTCGGTGGAATAGCGTGATTGTTTCCGCTTCAGGGCGTTGCCAAGCTCATAATTGTCAAAAGCGCGGGCATAATTTTCGGCATCCTCAAAAGCCTTGCCGAGTGCAAAGGCCAGGTGGACGCGCGACATGAAGCTGAGCTCGGGCTGGCGCTGCAGCGTTTCCATTTGCGCGATTTCCGCGGGTTCAAACCGAAACGTCTTGAGGTTTGCGAGCGCATACCAGGCATCGCCATAATGCGGCGCTGCTTCGATCGCCGCGCGATAAGAGGCAATCGCGTCTTGCGCCCGGCCATAAGTCTTCAGGGCATGACCGCGGGAGGTTAGCGTCGCTGGATCTTCCGGGAGCGTCTTAAGTACACAATCAAAAGCGTCTAAGGCGGTTTCGTATTGTCCAGCTTGCATGCTCTCGATCGCGAATAGGGAGAGAAAGACCGGGTTGTCAGGATCTCGCTTCAGGAGCGCTTCGGCTTCCTCCAAGGCAGCGCCAAATTTTTGGCGTTTGCGCAAGACTTGAATGTGATCGATGCGCAATTGGATATTATCTGGATCAAGTGCGATCGCGGTTTCGAGCAGGAAATCAGCATCTTCGTGGACGCCCAGGCGTGAACCGATATCCGCGAGCAGACGCATGCCTTCAATATGCTGAGGGTGCTTCTGGAGAAACGCGCGGGCAATTTCCTCAGCCCGCAAAATGCGCCCTTCATAAAGGTGATTGGTCACCGCGAGCAGTTCCCGCGGCAAAGCCGTTATTCGAGTGAGTTGGGCCAGTGCTTGGTCGGCTTCTGCAGCGCGACCGGAAAGCCGGAACAAGTCCACCTGTGCCTGCCAGCTCGCCGTCAGGGCCGGATTGCATCGCGTGGCGCTCTGAAAAGCCGTCAGTGCCTGATCATTGAGGCCGATGCCTTTGAGAAGATGAGCCTCTTCTTGGAAGGCACGGCCATAATCGGGCGCGACCTGTTTCAATGTCTGCAGATAGTCGCGCGCAGCAGCGCTCTGACCGAGATAGCGCGCTGCGACGGCCGCCATATAGAGGCCATCCATATGGTCGGGCTCGGATTCAAGAATTTGTGCGGCGATCTCAGCCGCGTCTCCGAACTGACCAGCACGCATCGCCGCTTGCGCCTGTTGGAGACGGTCTGCGTGCGTAGGGGAGGACGGGTCGGCGCTCATCTTGCTCATAAAGAGGCAGCGTCCTGACGGATCAAGACGCTGCCTTCAAAAGGATTAGGCGTTACGCTTAGAAATCATAACCAACGCGAACCCCAATCGTCCGCGGACGAAGCGGGGTAACCCGCTCGCGATCGAACACAAAATTGTTGCTCAGCTCGGCATATTCATTGGTCAGGTTCGTTGCGAACAATTCAGCAGACCAGTCATTTGCTGTGACGCCCAGCGTGGTTCCGAGGGTCACGTAACCGTCAACATCGGTTTTGTTGATCTCGATAATGTCGCTGACCGAGTCATCGGAGAAGACCAGTTGCGGCATGATGTGTGCGGTCAGGTTTGAGCCAGCGATTTCGCGCTCCAGATCCCACTCGTAGCGGACGCGGACATTGCCCTGCCAAGCCGGTGCGAAGGCGAGATCGCTGCCTTCTAGCACGTCATTTGTCGGTGTCAGGACGTCCGTGACTTCAGTGTCGAGCAAAGAGAAGGCGCCCGCAATTGTCAGGCCATCGACCTCGAAGGGCGCCCAGGTGAAGTCGCCCTCAATGCCGGAAATTTCCGCATTCGCTGCATTGTCTGAGAAGAACAGGTTCACAATTGATGGATCAAAAATCGTCGTCTGCAGGCCTTCGACTTCAACGAAGAAAGCCGAGCCATTGAAGCGTAACGAATTGTCGAACAATTCTGTTTTCCAGCCGAGCTCATAGTTTTGAACTTCATCCGTATCCACCGCGAACGGCACAGTGAATCCGTTCGGGCCAGCGGCGCCACCAGGCCGGTTCAACAGGCCTGGTCGGAAGCCTTCGGAGTATGTTGCGTAAAACAGCATATCGCTATTCGGCGTCCAGGTTCCGGTCAGCTTGTAGATGACGCCATCCGTGGACGCTTTATCCGGCGCGCCAACGGTATTGTTCGGCGCGAACTGAGCTGAGATATTGGTTCCGAAAGCCTGGGCATCATCGGTTTGCCCCAAGTTGAAGAAGGAAGAGTTGGCAGAGCCTTCCAGATCAACCTCAATATCGTACCAGCGCGCGCCGAAGGTGACGGCAAACTGATCCGAGATGTCAAACGTCGCTTCGCCAAATACACCGAGCTGCTCATCCGTACGCAAGACGTCATTTCGGAAAATCACGCCAGCCGGGAAGGGGCCAGGATCGCTGAAATAGCCCGGTGCGGCATTGCCAACTTCGCCGGTGACAGACGTGTTCGTCAGGGGGAAGTTCGGAGCAAAGCCGAGTTCTCCGTTAAACCCAACCGCAAACTCAGACCCAGGATAGGTGAAATCATTCAGCTCAGTCAGTTCGAGATCCGAATAGAACGCCCCAAACGTCGCGCGGAAGCGGTTTTCACGCGGCGTGTTGAAGCGGAGTTCGTGGGTTTGAACCGTGGTTTCCGTCGATGAGTTCACAAACAGGTTCGGGGCCTGACAGGTCCCGGTTGGCGCCGCCGCGCCGGGATAGGTCACCGAGCCGTCACAGATATAATAAGGCAGGTACTGACCCACGAAGAGATAGTCGGAATAGTCGACGGTCTGATCGGTGGTTCGCTCTGTATAGGCGCCAGTATAGAGCGCCTCCAGCATGCCGAGACGGCCTTCGAGGGTCCAACTTGTATTGTGGAAACTGTCTTCAATCTCATCATCAGAGAAACGCTGGATGTCATAATCATCGAGCTCAGGATCGGCGAAGAAGACGCCTTCGCTATCGATCTGTTGCTGCGCGTGGGTGACGAGCAAGCTCCAATCGTCATTAAAGTCATACTGACCGCTGAGGCGGAAGCCCGCATAGCTGGTATCGTTGAAATCGTTTTCGGCGAGGCTCGCATTGTTGGCCGGGATGAAGTTCACCGCCGACAGATCTGCGCCAGCTTGGAAGCCAGCGCGGCCTGCAGAGACAGGCACGCCATTTGAGCGGACTGTGCCAGCGGGCCGGAAACGGGCGGATTCTTGAACGCTACGAATGCCGCCAACATTGTCGATGTATCCGCCTTGATTGTCTGAATAGACTACGCCGCGGACCGCGAAACGATCTGACACGGGAATATTCAGCATGGCTTCGACACTATTGCTCATCTCACCGCCATCAGCGAAAGAGGTGGACGCCTTTAGGGCCGCATCAAAGTCTGTGAAATCGGGCTTGTTTGTAATCAGACGAACCGTACCGGCTTGCGAGCTTGCGCCAAACAGAGTGCCCTGAGGCCCGGACAGCACTTCGACGCGCTCCAGATCTGCGGCATAGACATCAAGGTTACGCCCCGGCTGGCCGAGTGGCTGTTCGTCGAGATAGAAGGCCACGTTTGGCGCTAAGCCAGCCACGCCTGCAGTCGTCAGGTTTGGCGTGGTCGACGCCAAACCGCGAATGTAAATCGTGTTCTGGCCAGGGCCGGAGCCGCCTGCCGTCACACCTGGCAGCTGAATGAGATAGTCGTTGAAATTCTTGACCCCAAGCGCTTCGAGCTCTTGCTCTCCGATGGCGTTGACGGCGACAGGAATGCTCTGCGCGCTTTCGGAACGTTTTGTGGCGGTCACCGTGACCTGTTGGAGGCGGCGCGCTTCGCCATCTTCGGCGTCTTGCGCGGCGGCGCTGAAGCCAAAAAGACCAGACATGGCGATCAATGAGACGCCACTCATAAGTCGATACATTTTTTATCCCTCGGGGTTGCTCTGACCGCGCAGGCCCACGTCGAATTACGCAGGGCTCACAAGAATCACGATCGATCGATGGTGGGCTTCCATACCAAATAGTTCGACGGTGGAAACAAATTGAGCTGCGATTCGGCACTCTGGTTCGGCATAAGGCACCCGAATGTGGTAATTATACCTCAGTTTCCGTCGCGAGCGAAAGGCGCATACCGGGTGAGGGTGCGTCTAATGCTTTGAGCATCGACATAATTGGTGCAAGAGCAAGGCTTAGCCAATTTAGCGGTGGTCCATGCTCGATACGGATGAAGTCAGAATCTCGAACAGCGAATATGAGACTGAGTATGAGATCGGGCAGGACAATGTCGAGCTGCTCGGCCTGGATGTACACAATCCCGTATTCTTTCTCGCCGCGAGCCTTGTTTTGCTTTTTGGCGGCATGACCTTGGTCTTCCCGGAAGCCTCTGGTGCATTTTTGAGCGCGGCGCGGGCCCACACGGTTCAATCTTTTGATTGGCTATTTGCGGCAACGCCCGTGGTGATTTTTCTTTTTTGCCTGGCGCTCGCGATTTCCCCACTCGGACGGATTCGATTGGGAGGCGCCAAGGCATCCCCTGAATATAAGATGCATTCTTGGATCGCGATGCTGTTCGCGGCAGGGGTTGGGATTGGCTTTATGTTTTGGGGCGCAGCAGAACCGCTCGCCTATCATACAGATTGGTTCGGTATGCCTTTGGGCGCCGAACCCGGAACGCCAGACGCTGATCGGCTGGCCTTCAGCGCCACGCTGTTCCATTGGGGGCTGGCGCCATGGGCGATCTATGCTGTGGTCGGCCTGTCGCTCGGTTTTTTCGCGCATAATAAGGGCCTGCCACTCTCTATCCGTTCGGCATTCTATCCGCTGCTCGGGGATCGAATTTGGGGGTGGCCTGGCCATATCATTGATCTGTTTGCGGTGGTGTCGACGATCTTTGGATTGGCGACCACGATTGGCCTAGGCGGCACACAAGCGGCCAGTGGCCTGGGATATATGTTTGATTTTGAGCCGAACATTTGGGTGCAAATCGGCCTGATCGCCGCGATGACGGCGCTGGCGGTCATATCGGTTGTGCGCGGGATGGATGGCGGTGTAAAACTGCTCAGCAATATCAATATGATTGTTGCATTTGGCCTCTTGGTCTTCGTCTTGGTCGCCGGCCCGACCACTCTGATCTTTACCGGGATGTGGGAGAACCTTCTGGCCTATTTTGCCGACACGCCGGCGCTGACCAATTGGATCGGTCGGGAAGACACGGCCTGGTTCCACGACTGGACCATTTTCTATTGGGCTTGGTGGATCTCGTGGTCGCCATTTGTCGGCATGTTTATCGCTCGGATCTCTCGCGGCCGCACCGTGCGCGAGTTCTTTGCGGTCGTCCTAATCGCGCCATTTGCGATTTGTGTTGTCTGGTTCACGGCTTTTGGTGAGACCGCGGTCTTCCAATATGAGAATGGTATTGGCGATCTATCTGGCGGGATTGTCAGCTCGTCGACGGTTCTGTTCCAAATGCTCGCAGCTTTACCATGGGGCGGGATCACCTCGATGATCGCAATTGGTCTCTTGGTCGTGTTCATCGTGACCTCAGCCGATTCAGGTGCCTTGGTGGTGGATACGATCACGTCTGGTGGCAAGACCGATGCGCCGGTGGCGCAGCGCGTGTTTTGGGCCTGTATGTTAGGTTTAACGGCGTCTGCTTTGCTCTATGGCGGCGGCACATCGGCGCTGGAGGCGTTGCAGGCTGGAACGATTGCGGCCGCATTGCCGTTCACATTTATTCTCCTGATTTGTTGCGTCAGCCTGTTTCTCGGCATGCGTGAAGACATGTACGGCGAGAATTATGGGCAGGGCCCTGCTAGTGGAAGTCCCTGCTGTAGAATAGCTTCTTGGCTTGTTCGCGCGGGTGTCTTGCGCCGGAGATGAGACGCGCGCGATGCGCTTGTTGCAGTTCGCGAGTGATCTCATCGGTCTCTGTTTCTTGTTTGCCGCGTGGGCCGCTGCGATGATCGTGGACGGGGCGCTTGGCTTCATCGGCACTGTCGCTTGAAGGATCGATGCGGCCACCAGAGAACTCGGGATAGCCGAGCCCGTCGAGCAAGTAAGAATAGTCTGTAATATGGCTCGCGATAATATGCGTCACCGGGCCTTCGCGTTGCAGTTTTCCCCGCACATGCAAAAGGCGCCCGGCCATCACTTCTTTGCGGAATTTGGCAAAGGTCTTTGGCCAAACCACGACATTCGAAACAGATGTTTCATCCTCAAGGGTCATGAAAATTACACCGCTCGCCGTTCCTGGCCGTTGCCGCGTGATGACCAGGCCAGCGACCGAGAGCCACGCGCCATCCGCTGTCGTTCGGTGCCGATCTGCTTGCGCGAAGGCTGGCATCTGTGGTCGCAATAAGCCGACTGGGTGATTGCGAAGCGTCAGACGCGTCGCGACATAATCTTCGAACACGGATTCAGAGAGGCTGAGCGGCGGGAGCTGGGCCACCTCGCTTGGAAGACCTTCGCCGGTTTGCTCAAACAAAGGCAATGGCCGATCCCCGCCAAGGCCTGTGACTTCCCATAGGGCGTCCCTTCGGCCAAGGCCGTATGTAGCAAACGCATCGGCGCCAGCGAGCTTTTTAAGCGCACCTTTGCCTAAGCCAGCTCGCCGCCAAATAGCGTCAACAGAACCGTATCCATTTCCTCGTGCGGCGGCGATCCAATGGCCATCCTCTTCAGCAAAGCCTTTGATCTGGCGAAACCCTAAGCGCACCGCCAATCCGCCATTCGGCAAGGGCTCGAGGACATTGTCCCAAAAGCTGTTCTCTACGCAGACCGGTAAGACCGTGACGCCATGTTGGGTCGCATCGCGTACAATTTGGGCCGGCGCATAAAAGCCCATTGGCTGCGCGTTCAGAAGCCCGCAGCAAAACACTTCCGGATGATGGCACTTGATCCATGAAGAGGCATAGACCAGCAGCGCAAAACTCGCGGCATGGCTCTCTGGAAAACCATAACTTGAGAAGCCTTCGAGCTGTTTGAAACAATTCTCAGCGAAGTCTTTTTCATAACCGCGCTCCAGACAGCCCGCGATGAAGCGCTCTTTGAAATCTTCGACCGCGCCTTGGCGACGGAACCCGTTCAGCGCGCGGCGCAGCGCATCCGCCTCGGTGGGACTGAACCCTGCGGCGACAACTGCGATCTGCATGGCCTGTTCTTGAAACAACGGTACGCCATAGGTCCGTTCCAAGACTTTGCGCAGATCTTCTGAGGGATAGATGATCTCTTCTTCACCGCGACGACGCCGCAAATAGGGGTGGACCATATTGCCTTGGATGGGGCCGGGGCGGATGATGGCGACTTCCGCGATTAAGTCTTGATAGGTTCGCGGACGCATGCGCGGCAGGAAATTCATCTGCGCCCGCGACTCGACTTGAAAGACGCCGATTGTATCGGCCTCGCAGAGCATGTCGTAAACGACAGGATCTTCCTGTGGCAGGGTTGCAAGCGTGTAAGTCTGCCCTTTCCAGGCCGTGAGAAGATCAAAACATTTGCGGATACAGGTCAGCATGCCGAGGGCGAGAACATCAATCTTGAGCATGCCAAGCGCTTCAATATCGTCCTTGTCCCATTCGATCACCGTGCGGTCGGCCATTGCGGCATTCTCAATCGGGCAAAGCTCATCCAGGCGGCCTTTGGTGATGACAAAGCCGCCGACATGTTGCGAGAGATGACGAGGAAAGCCGATAATCTGTTTCGCAAGGTCGAGGGTTTGGCGCAGTCGCCGGTCCGTGACGTCCAGCCCGGCGGCTTTTGCCCGCTCGTCTTCAAGGTCAGAGCTTGAGACGCCCCAGACCTGACTGGCGAGCGCTGAGACGACATCAACTGATAGGCCCATGGCTTTGCCAACTTCGCGGATGGCCCGCCGCGAGCGAAAGTGGACAACAGTCGAGCATAGACCGGCCCGCTCGCGCCCATATTTCTGATAGATGTGTTGGATGACTTCCTCACGACGCTCATGTTCGAAGTCGACATCAATGTCGGGCGGTTCATTGCGTGCCTCAGAGATGAACCGCTCGAACACCATTGTGATCATGTCGGGGGAGGCTTCGGTTATGCCGAGTGCATAGCAGACAACAGAATTGGCCGCTGAGCCGCGCCCTTGGCACAAGATCCCTTTCGATCGGGCAAAGCTGACAACATCATGCACGGTCAAAAAATAGCGCGCATAATTCAGCTCTGAGATGAGCTTGAGCTCCTTTTCGACCATGGCTTGGATTTTCAAAGGCACGGCATCTGGATAGCGCCGCTGCAAGCCTTGTTCGGTTAGCTTGCGCAAACGATCATCCGGGGCGAGCCCATCAGTGATCTCATCCGGATACTCATAGCGTAGTTCATCAAGCGAAAACGGGCAGGCGGCGGCGATGCGGCTGGTATTTGCGATGGCGTCTGGATAGGCCCTGAACAAGCGGCGCATTTCAAGCTCAGACTTTAGTCTCCGCTCGGCATTGGGTAGGGCAAGCCGACCGAGCCTATCGATGCTCGTGCCTTCGCGAATACAGGACAGAACATCTGCAAGCGGGAGACGGGATGCGGCATGCATGATGACATTGCCGAGGGCTACGAGTTCCAAACCGGCCTTCTCTGCGAGGGTTTGGCGCCGCTTGAACCGCATCTGGTCTTGGCCATCATATTCAGGCGCAAGACCGACAAAAACATGATCATCGAAAGCGTTGTGCAGAGCCTTCAGTGTGGCGTCGAGTTTTGGCCCATCAAACGCGACCAAGATGCAATCGCCGCAGTGAGACAGAACATCCTCGAGACAAAGCTCACACGCGCCTTTGACGGTTCGCCGTTTGCCCAGTGTGAGCAAGCGGCACAATTGGCCAAACGCCGCGCGGTTGCGAGGATAGACCAGCAGCTCTGTCCCATCCACAAGCGCCAGCCTTGTGCCAACCATATAGCGTAAGCCAAGCTCTTTGGCGGCGCTGTGCCCGCGGACGATTCCGGCAAATGTATTCCGGTCTGTAATTGAAACGCCGCCAAGCCCAAGCTGGCGCGCGCGGACAACCAGTTCCTGGGCATGTGAGGCGCCAGTGAGGAAAGTGAAATTGCTGATCGAAAAGAGCTCCACATAAGTCATGGAAACTCTCCCGCCACATACCAGGTTTCTGTGTCATCGCCGGGATAGTTGAGCAGCCAGAGTCTGCGGCCTTGCTGGGTCTGAACTTTCCAATAATCGCGGGTGCGCAAATCCTGATCGCGATGCCAAGGCGGGGTAATCCGTTCTGGCCCGAATGCGGTATGGGCCTGGAAGGTCATCCGTCGCCATTTGAAGGTGAGGGGCGGCCGGCCTGGCGTTTCGACTTGAACATGTTCTGGCGGGCGAAATAGTCGGAGCGGGCGCTGTCTTGGCGCGGCTTGCCAAGCGGGTGGTTCTTGTATGGCCTCAACTTGAGTAAACTCGTGCTCAGGCGCATGCGCATCACAGGCTTTAAACACCCGGATATGATCGAAGCCTATTCTGTTCCCGAGAGTCTCGATCAGCTGTAAGCGATGGTCGGCTTGTTTGGCATCTTCCCCCATCGATAATTGCCGGAAGCGAACCGGCTCAACCTGACTGGCGGATAGTCGAAACCAGTCGGCGCCATATTCAATTTCGAGCTTAGAAAGCGGGTGAGAAAATTGCCGCAAGATTGGTTCGGGATCAGAGCAGGGGCGCGCGAACCCAATCGTCAGATGATGATCCCCGGTATCGACACATCGCACGGTGAGATGAAATTGCCGCGCGCCTGCTTGATCCGTTTGCAGCCGATCGCAAATCCGCGCCGACAGACGTTCCAGAACACGCTCCAGATCGTCTAGGAACCCAATCGGTTCAGGCAGGGTCATGCGAGCCGCATAGATGGGGTCCGCGGCTTTTGGCGTGACCGGGTCAGGGCTCGTGCCAGCGGTGGCGCCAAGGGCTTGCGTCAAGGAGAGACCAAATCGGCGCGCCAGTTCACTCGTTTTCTGCGCTTGCAGCTGCCCAATTGTCGTTAGTCCGGCGCGGGCGAGACCGGTTGATGTCGCTTCTGGTAGGTCCAGTGCTGCGATCGGTAAGTCAGCAATAGCTGCTGCGGTTTGACCCGGCGAGGCAACTGAGACCGGATCGGTTCCAAACCGCGCCAAGGCGCTCGCTGCGCCTTTCGTATCCGCGATGCCAATGCGCGCCTGGATTTGTAAATCGTGCAAGCGGGTGAGGGCGTGGTGTCCCATCTCTACCTCGCCGCCAAACAGGTGCGCGCAGCCTGTAATGTCGAGCATCAGCCCGTCTGGCGCGTCCAGCGCAACCCGCGGCGATAGTGTGTCCGCCCACCGCCATAGTGCTCTCAAAAGCAAGCCTTCTCGCACAGGATGGGCCGGTTCGGTCAAAAGATCAGGGCAGATGGCGCGGGCATCTGCGAGCGCTTGGCCCGCGAGCAAGCCGGCTTGGCGTGCCGCTTCATTCGGATGTGTGATCCGCCACGCATTGCGCGTCTCAGCGGTTATGGCGAAAGCGCCGCTTAGTCTTGGATCACCCGCCCGGATAAGCCGATCAAGGGGCAGCTGCGAGAGCCATATGGAGAGTATCCGTGGCATTTTGCTCCCCGTCATGTGCGATATGCCAAGTCCCGGCCTCGCCATTCTTTCCTTTCACGCAGTCCCAGGCCCAGCTTGGTTGATCGGCGAGCACTGGCCGACAATCCCAGCGCGTCTGTGCGGCCGAGCTATCGGCTGGCCCGCGCAACAGGATCAGCCCTAAACCGCCGCCTTGTTCTGCGGCCAGCTGTAGGCGCCGGCTCTCCTTAAGCGACAGAGCGTCGGCGCTATCCAGAATGACGCAAAACCCGCCTTCCGCCCGCAAAGCCTGATCCGCGGCCCATAAGGCTTCGCCGCGCGAGACCGCCTCAACCAGGGTCACTCTATCGGGGTCGAGATAAGCCTGCAGACCAGAGGGGCAGAGGGTCTCAAGATCCCGCCGAAGCGCGATCCAGATCACATCGCGCGCATGTTGAGCGGCAGAGACAATCGCGAAGAAGTCTGAGCCCGGCCCTGTCAGCTCATGCATGCGGCGAGATCGCAAATCGGGCTGCTTGTTCCGCACGGCAGGCGGCCCATGCCCATTCAATCTCGTGAGCGATGCGAGCGATTTGATCTCATCCGGAACCATTTGTTCCTTATTTGTTCTTTTTGGGAAAGAGTCAAATAGAGGGATGCAGATGGAGCCGCGTGGGAGGCGGCTTCGTCTCGACTTAGCGAGGCTCGTGGGTGAGGCTTTGCAAGCTGCGTGGCGCAAGCGTTTGACTGGAGCAGGTTGTATGTTTGGAGTGGGCCTGCTCGAACAAGTGAAGCTTCGCCTCGGGTTTTATCGTGTAAGTGGTCATGAGGGTTTCATTTTCGAAGAGGGCCGCGACCCCATCGTCAATGCCGATAGCAGGCAAGGCGCTTGGTTCGGATTGAACGAGCTCAGCCAAAGCGTTTCGGCGAGCCTCTAGCGCATCATAATGTGCACAGATACTACCTTTTAAAAGGCCGATGCCTCTCACCGGTTGAATGCTCGATTTAATCGAATCGCTGATGCACCAATCGAACAACATGCTTATCCCGGCACTCGCTCCCGCGATCAGAGTGCCGTGTTGATAGGTTTGGACGAGGGCATCAACTACATCCCACTCTTTCAAAAGCGCGATCAAATTGCGGGTCACGCCGCCATCGATGAAAATCGCGTCTGTGTTGGGAAAATAGGCGCGAGGGTCACCGGTTTCCATCGCATACATATCTAAGCTGGTGGGATGAAACCCGACACGTTCAGCAAGGTTGAAAAACGCAGATGTGCGTTCGGGCCGGTCGCCTTTCGCCGCACCGATATAGCAAATACTTGGGTTTGACGCCTTGGCTTTGTTTGTGAGGTCTCGGATCAGCTGGAGAAATTCCGGTTGTTCGGAGCCGGACACGAAGACCGACTTAGAGTCGCTTATCCCAAGGATGCGCCGGGTCGGGGTCATGCTGGCGCCGCCATCTGCATTAAGTACGCGCACAATATCGCGCCATAAGTGCCAAGCGCGTATCCCAGCACCGCAAGCAGCACGCCGACCGGCGCCAGCGATGGGTGGAAGGCTGCCGCCAAGACGGGCGCCGATGCCGCGCCACCGACATTTGCCTTGCTCCCAACCGCGATGAAGAAAAATGGGGCGCGGATCAGTTTTGCCACCGCGAAGAGAAGGATGGTGTGAAACAGCATCCAGATGATTCCAACAAGGAACAGGAGTGGCTTCTCAGCAATCTGGAAAACGTCCATCTTGGTGCCGATAATCGCGACCAGCAAAAAGATAAAAACAGTGCCAATCTTAGACGCGCCCGCGCCTTCTAATTTGCGGAGGCGCGTGAAGCTGATGCCGAGTCCCAAAGTGGTCGCGGTGACGACGACCCAAAAGAACTGGTTGCTCAGAATTGAGCCCGAGAGTGATGGAATGGCGAGCGCCGCACTCGAGCACAAACCCGCGACAAGGTGCGATAGGCCGACGCCGCCAAACGCAATCGCAAGAAGTTTCATAAAGTCTTCTGTCGTCGCTGTGCGCTCCATTTGCGCGCTGTAATTGATCATCTTGTCCCGCAGCGTCGCAATGGCGGACGTGTCGGCTTTGAGCCAACGATCAATCGGGTCTGGGTTGCCCGCGCCATAAAGCAGAAATGCCATCCAGATGTTGGCAACCACGATATCCACGGCAACCATGGCGGCATATTTCTCGGGATTGTAGCCATAGATTTCGAGCATGGCGGTTTGGTTCGCGCCGCCGCCAATCCAGCTGCCAGCGACGGTCGCTAGGCCTCTCCACACCGCCTCGATGCCTTCACCGCCGACAGTTTCGGGACTGAAGCTCGCGACGATAAGTACGGCGACCGGACCGCCGATCACTATTCCAATCGTGGCGGTGAAGAACATAATGAGCGCTTTTGGTCCAAGCCCAAGAATGGCCTTCAGGTCGATGCTCATCGTCAAGAGAATCAGAGAAGCCGGGAGGAAGTAATCCTTAGCGATGGGCCAAAGCTGACTGTCCTTCGAAGAAATTAAACCGAAGCTATTCATCAGCGATGGGATCAAATAACAGAGTAAGATGATTGGAACGAAGGTGAAAAATTTGTTCCACATCCCGCCGAGGCTTCGCGCGTAGAAGAGGGCGCCAAGCGTTGCCGCGAGTAGGCCAAACACGATGGCATCATTGGTTATCAGGGGTGATGTCATTTTGTGCGTGCTCGTTTGCTTATGCGTTAGTGGTCGTCGGCATCGCCCAAGGTCCAACCGTCATCTTCATGCTCATCTTCGAAGGCTTTTTTCGGAAGATCGAACTCATACTCTTCCCCCAGCACGAAACGCGCATACCATGCGAGTTCGGCATTGATCTTGAACAATTGGTGCGCGGGTTTTTGATAGCCGTGAGGTTCTCCAGGGGCCTGATACAGTTTGGTTTCTGTCCCGGTCGCCTGAACCCCGCGGAACATCAAAATCGATTGCGTCGGCGGAACCCGAACATCGCGCTCTCCCACAAAGAACAGCGTTGGCGTGGTGACTTTCCAAGCATCTTTTAACGGTGAATCTGCCAGATATTGATCGCGTGGCGCATCTTCGTCCCAGGGCGCGCCACCGAATACGAAGTCCCGACCGCGGCGGACGTCGCTTTCGCCATGCATGGAAACCCAGTCGGCCGCGCCTGCTCCGGACGATGCCGCGGCAAATCGGTCGGTCTCGGTAATCAATCGATTGACCATGTGCCCGCCCGCGCTCCAGCCCATTTTGATGAGGCGGTCCGGGTCCGCAAGGCCACGCTCGATCAAAGCGTCAATGCCGTCCATCACGTCGAGATGGGCATTGCGGAAATAGCCACCAAACATATCGCGCATGAACGCGTCGCCATAGCCAGTACCGCCGCGGTGATTGGGCAGAAGCACCATATACCCCTGCGCTGCAAGCACAGAAACATATCGGGTTGTGTTCCAAGACCCAAACTGTGATGAACTGCGCGGGCCGCCATGAGTGGTGGTGACGAGCGGATATCGCCGACCTCTTTTATAGCCGATGGGATAAACGAGTAGGCCTTCTATTTTCGTTCCGTCGCGCGCGTCCCAAGTGACCGCTTCTTGGCGCGGCAAGAGATACTTTTCTTCCCAGTCTTCATATTCTTTCGTCAGTGGCTCAAACCGTCGCTCTCCGTCGCGGCGAATATACAATTCTCCTGGAGATTTTGCGTCGATGATTTTGGCGGTATGGGCGTTTTGGATCGGATCGTACCGCCAGTCGGTCACGACTTGGTCGCCGCTGGTGAGGGCGGTTAGCGTTCGTGCTTCTATGTCGTATCGATAAAGCGCGGTACGGAGGCCTGTATTGCCGAGAATATAGAGCCCCTTGCCAGACTGATCCCACTCGTGCGCCAAGGCTTCAAAAGCCAAGTCACCGAACAGTCGGCGCGGCGCTTCACCGCGTTTTTGGATGAAGACTTTGTCCTCGTAATAAGGCTCTCCGTGGGCATTTACGGTTGCGATATAGGCGATTGTACTATTGTCTGGAGAGAGGCGAACCTGTCCTTCAGAATAGTCATTTTGGGTCCACGCGCTTTCGTCGCCCGTCTGTAGATTACGGATGTAGACTTCTCTCAGATAACCAGAGTTAAGCCTCTGATCGGGCGCGCGGCTGTAGACCAGATAATTTCCATCCCGTGACAATGAGGCTGCGCGAACCGTGAAGTCGCCGGAGACCACGGGTTCGCTCTTCGTGCTATCCAAATCAAAATACCAAAGCTCACGGTCCAAAGGTTCATCAAACGCCTCGATTTCCCACTCATCTTTGACCGCTTTCGTGCCTGGCTCAGGGGCTTCAATTTCGGTTGCCCCAAAATAAAAACCCGCGCCGTCGCGTGCCCAGAAGACGTATCGGACATCCTCTTCGTGATCAGTGAGCTGTTTGGATGTGTGATTGTCGATGTCGAAATAATAGGCTTGCCGCTCTTTTTGGCCAGGCGGGCGGCGCAGGTAAATATACCCGGCGCCATCAGGCCGCCAGGAGATATCGCTTACAGATATCGTATCGCGTTTTGGCTCTGGAACGGGCAAGTGTTCGCCTGTTTCCAGATTGATCAATCGATAGCGATCCACTTTATCATTGTCGGACCAAAGTGTGCTGGAGCGTTGATAGATTAGATGCCGCCCATCCGGTGAAAGTAAGGGGTCTTTAACTTGGTGGATGCTGAGGAATTCTCGCGGGCTCATTCCTTTGGGGTCGTCGTCAGCGAGTGAAAACTGACCCAAGCTTAGAACAGATAGTGTGAGCAAAATGAGGATACGAGACATCGGCAACCGGTCCGGTTTTAGGGTTAGAAGGTAAGGGAGGCGGCGAGCCTGTCGCAGAAAATGACAGGCTCGCCGAGCTGCACAAGACCCGCTTTAGAAGCGGATCCGTGTTCCGACGAAGAATTCTCGTCCAACAACATCGTTCAAAGGAGAGATGATGTTGAGTGAACTACCATTATCCAAGCCAGTCGGAATAACTGGACCTAGGTCGTCAAAGATATTGTTCACACCGCCATAGATCCGGTACTGATCATTTTCGCCCCAAGTGTAGGACATGAAGACCCGGTGGAAGTCCTGACCATCGACTTCGAAGAAGCGGTCATCATCTGGACTTGGGTCATTTAGCAAGTCATCGACGCCGCCGCCTATATAAGTGGCCGTATAGCTCGCGACGAAGCCGTCTAGTGAATAACGCAAGCGCAAACGCCACTCGTCGTCGCCATCGCCAATCTCGCCTAGTGGAGAGGTCGTCAGTTGAGTGTCGCCAATCCCGGTGAACGTCACCTCTTGATCGAGATAGTGAGTATAGCGGAAGTCGGCATTGAAATCGCCAGGCACACTTGGGATCTCGAAATCATAGAGTGCGCTGACATCGATACCGGCAACTTTTTCCTCATTTAAGTTTTCTTGGAAATTGATCACTTCGGTGACTTCACCTGTGACAGGGTTTCGTGTGATCACATCGCAGAATCGATTATTCGGGAAGTCCGCCGATGAGTAGCAAAGGTCGACCGTGTTTTGGGTTGAAATGGAGGTAATCGCATCCTCAATTTCGATTTGATAATAGTCCGCGATCACCGTTAAATTCGGAATGAAGCTCGGTTGATAGACTGCACCAATAGTGAATGTGTCGGCCGTCTCTTCCTTCACGTTTGGATTGCCGGAATTGGGGCCGTTGACTGATCCTGGTGCATCGAAACCATCAACCGGATCAAACAGTTCTGGGTCTGCGAAATAGGCTTGGATCCCAGCTTCTGAAAGACAGTTGGCTGATACGATCGAGAGGTCAGCATTCTCTCCGCCGTCTCCATCGGGTTGATCAATCCCGGTTCCATCTGGTTGCAAACCTTCGCACGGATCAGCGAGACTGTCAGAGTCTTGCCGTGGTGGCGAGAAGAGCTCGGTTAAGCTCGGTGCACGTTGCGAACGTGAGTATTGGGTTCGGAAGCGAATGTCCTCAAAAGGAGACCAGACGGCGCCCACATTATAAGAGAAAATCGTTCCAATCGTGTTGTAATCACCAACACGCGCTGCGCCTTGAAGGTTGAGTTGATCAGCGATGATCGGAATATCAATCTCAGCGAACCCTTCCACAACTTCATAGTCTGAGACGACACTTGGGAAGACCGCAAGCGAGGTCACGTTAATATCATCCGTGGTTGGATCGCCATCCAAGCCGCCAATTTGATCACCATCAGGATCGCCGACCGTATCTTGCTCTTCGCGCCGGAATTCAGCACCTGCCGCGAACTTCACGTCGCCTGCTGGGATTGTGAATAGATCGCCAGAGACGAAACCGCCTGCCGTATACTGAATTCGCTCTTGGGTCGCGTATCCATTATATCGAATATAGTCGGCCGCTTCTCTGGTGATCGTATTCTCGCCAAAGATATTGATCGGCACACACCCATCTGCGCGCGCGTCGGCGTCAGCACATTGGAAGCCGCCATTGCCATCGCTTTCAATATCAAGCGCACGCTGGGCGTTCACGTGATTATACTCATTCGGATTGTACTGGTGCTGCTCGAATTTGCCGTAAGTCGCGAAAAGCTCCCAATCCAGATTGTCGTTGAACTGCCCTTTTAGGTCGGCAATCGTTCGCAGAGTACGACGATTGTTTTGACGCTGCTGCTCCCCAAGTTCGACCAAACGGCGATTGAACGAGACTGAGCCAGAGCGGGTTTCTTCCACTTCCGGCGGAATGAAAGGATGATCCGACGCTATGTTGCCGATGGTCGATTCATTAAACAGGCCAAATGAGTCAGACCCATTCAGCGTCTCGAATCCATTGGCTGTCACAGAGTCGATCTCGGAGTACATGACCGTGACGCTGCCTTCCAGTTCCGGAGAGAATTCATAGCTCGAAGTTAACGCGGCATTGAAGAGTTCGCGAGAGCCATTCAGCGCGCGACCGGGGCGGAAGTTGTAACCATCAAAGTCGGTGAAAAAGTCCGATCCAGCCGGGCGATTTGAGGGGCGTAGCGACTGGTCATTGAACCATTGGCCGTTTACGAACCATGCGTCGCCTTCGAATGTGCCGCCAGGTGTTGAGCTGCTGAATGAGGGGACAAAACAATGGCGTTCTGTATCGACGCCACCACAGCCGGGAAGGTTGATTTCGCCTGTCCAGCCATCGCTGCCTGTCGACGGGATTGGATCGTCAAACTCAACAGCGAGAATAGATTCGGGGCGCGAGTCATCCGCGCGGATCATGTCCTCATCGCGATAGCTAATTGCGAAGAGGAAATAGCCTTTTTCATCGGCGAAGTGTTGGCCGACCCGTCCGTTGATTCTAATTTCATCGCCGCCGCTTGCTTCAGGAGCGCTGTATCGTCCGTCGACTTCGAAACCGTTGAAGTCATCTTCCAAGAGAAAGTTTGCAACACCAGCGATGGCGTCAGAGCCATAGATCGCTGACGCGCCGCCTGTGGTGACTTCCGTTCGTTCGACGAAACCAATTGGCAAAGTAGAGAGTGATACGCGGTCTGCATTTCCTGAGTTCGAAACGGCGCGTTTCCCGTTGATCAAAACCAATGTGCGATCATCGCCAAGACGACGAAGATTGATGGTCGAGAGACCGCTGGTTTGAATAAAGAAGTTTGAGTTTGTCGGGGAGACGGATTCTGACACGCCGGGAATCTGCACCAGCGCTTCCGCAAGATCAGTCGTACCAATCTCTTCCAGGTCGGCTGCGCCAAAGGTTTGCAGCGGGATAGCAGATTGCGCGTTGGTTCGCTGAATGCGCGTGCCAGTGACAACAATTTTGTCCTGCTCGAGCGTTTGCTCAGTTTCAGCATCTGCACTCGTCGTGATGACTGGATCGCTTTGTGTTTCCTGCGCCAAGGCGACGCCGTTTACGGCAAATGCGGTCAATATCGCTCCGCTCGCGGCACTCAGTAATTTAGACTTTAAGGGGTTCAATTCAGCCTCCATGTTACACCTGTTTCCACTTGTGCAGTGACGGGGATTACTGGCTTGACATCAAATTCTAAATTCGAAAATGTTGATGCGTAAATTGCAATGCATTGATAATGAGGTGATTTTTTGGAGCTCAAATGGCTAGAGGACCTCGTGAGTGTTGTTGAAAAGGGACACTTCGCTCGCGCAGCTGAAGCGAGAAATATCACGCAATCGGCGTTCAGCCGTCGTATCAAAGCGCTTGAGATCTGGGCGGGAACTGAATTATTGGACCGCTCTCAACATCCGGTGACCCTCACCTCAGCCGGCCGAAACTTCATCTCGCATGCGCAGGACATCATCCGATTGGCGAATGAGGCTCGCACGGAGACGATGGGTTTTTCCCGCCTAGCAGAAACGGGTGTGACGATTGCTTGTCTCCACACACTCGCGCTGTTTCATGTCCCTTCGCTTCTGGCTGAGTTGAAGAATACAATTGGAAGTGTCGAAGCCACGATTGTCGCTGAGACGCGCACCGTCGAAGAATACCTTGAGAGCTTATTTAGCGGCGCGAGCGACTTCTTTATTTGCTATCGGCATCCGGCATTTTCGTTTGATATTGATCTTGCGCAGTTTCCTCGCTTAGATATCGGCTCTGATCGCATACTGCCCTACATCAGACGAGAGGATTTTCGCGACGATTTGCTGGAGAAAACGGGTCCAACAATTCCCTATCTAGAGTATTCGGGGACCTCTTTTATGTCTCGGGTGGTGGACCATACCGTGAAGCAAGCACCGTTTCGAAAACGCCTAAAGTCGGTCTATCGTGGAACGCTCGCAGAGAGCCTTTGTACCGCTGCGATTAATGGTCTTGGAATGGCCTGGTTGCCGGAAAGCGTTGTCGCCTCAAATCCGCGATCGGATGCGTTGAGATGCGTCTCTGTCGAAGCGCCAGAGCATATGCAGATCAGTATCTTCAGCGCCGCAAACAACAAGCGCCCGATCGTTCAACGAATTCTGGCGCACTTGCGTGAAAAAGGGGCGCGTTAGATGATCGAGCTAAAAAGATGGCTCATCCGCGGGCCATTTCGATCGTCCGAACGTGTCTGAAGCCCTGAGGATCGAGCCTGAGGTCACGCGAGGGGAATAGCGGCCTTCTATTGTGTCCGCGCAGAAATCGAGGATGATAATCAAAATAATCATCGAAGGATGGAATGCGGAGGTCTCAAAATGAAATTGGATTTTGCTAGCACAGCCTTGCTTGCGCAGCTCGCGGCAATGGGCGGGCCGGGATTTCATGAGATGTCGCCCGAGGAAGCGCGGCTCGCGGGCGCGGGGATTTCGAACAGCTATCCGCCGGGACCGGACATGGTCTCCGTTCGCGATGAGATGATCACGGGTGCTGATGGCGCGTCTTTTCGGGCGCGTATCCTAATTCCCAACGAGACCCCATGCGCAGCGATTGTCTATTATCATGGCGGCGGTTGGGTCCTGGGAGATATCGACCAGTACGATACGCTCGGTCGTCAAATGGCGGCGCGTACAGGGGCGGCGGTCATCCTTGTCGACTATCGGAAAGCGCCGGAGCATCCTTATCCTGCCGCTGTCCATGATGCTTGGGACGCGCTGAAATGGGTGGATGAGAATATCGGCTCAATTGCGGGCCAGCCTGTACCAATCATTGTTGGCGGCGATAGTGCGGGCGGTAATCTTGCAGCCGTCGTGGCGCAGAAGGCGAAGGCTGAGAATGGGCCAGACATTTCACTGCAGCTGCTCGTCTATCCCGTCACTGATGGAGCGATGGACACAAAAAGCTACGCTGACCCGGACAATCAGCTGCTGCTGAATACGCCGCTAATGGAATGGTTCTGGGATCACTATGTGCCCGATAAGACGCGGCGATCTGAACCTGAAGCCTCACCGGCGCGTGCGGACGATCTTTCCGGTTTGCCGCCAGCTTTGGTCGTGACTGCGGAATATGATGTGCTCCGTGATGAGGCGGAGGCCTATGGCGAAGCCCTCCAAGCCGCAGGCGTGCCAGTGACGATGAAACGGTTTGACCGGCAGATGCACAATTTCTTCGCCATGCCCGGCATGCTGCCCGCCGCCGCGACGGCGCTTGAATATGTCGGCCAGCAAATCGATCGACATTTGGCCAAAAGCAGCGCGCTCGATGTTGTGATTGTGGGAGCCGGCTTCGCAGGCATGTACCAGCTTCACAAGCTGAGACAGCAAGGCTTGAAAGCGCGAGTCATCGAGAAGGGCGATGATGTCGGCGGGACCTGGTATTGGAACCGCTATCCCGGCGCGCGCGTCGACATTGAGAGCATGGCTTACTCCTTCTCTTTCGATGAAGAGCTGGAGCAGGAATGGACGTGGACGGAGAAATACTCGCCGCAGCCGGAAATCTTGAAATATGCCCAGCACGTCGCTGATCGGTTCGACTTGCGCCGCGATATCTCATTCGAAACGACCGTCACGCGCGCTTTGTATGATGAGGATCATGCGCGTTGGAATGTCTATACCGATAAGGGCGAAGTGATTTCCGCTCAATATTTGATCATGGCAACAGGCTGCCTGTCGGCGATTAAGACTCCTGACATTCCAGGCGCGGATACATTTGCTGGCGACACCTACATCACCGGTATGTGGCCGCATGACGGGGTCGATTTCACTGGCAAGAAAGTCGCTGTGATCGGCACCGGCTCTTCGGCGATCCAATCGATCCCACTGATCGCGGAGGAAGCCGATCAGCTGACCGTCTATCAGCGCACGCCCGCCTATTCGATGCCGGCCTTTAATCGGTTGCTTGAAGAAGATGAGATCAAGCAAATGAAGACGACCTATCGGGCTTATCGTGAAGCTCAGCGCAATCATCTTTCTGGGATCCCGCACCCGCCGCGCAACCTCATGCCAGCAGCGTCAGAGACCGATAATGAGCGAAAGGATCGGCTGGAGTCGGCTTGGGAGAGCGGCATTCTCACGGCCCTGTCGTCGTCCTATTCGGACGTGATCACCGACGCATCCTCGAACGACATGATTGCCGAATTTGTACGTGATAAGATCCGTGAGCGGGTGAAGGATCCCGAACTCGCTGAAACCTTGGCGCCAAAATCCTATCCATTTGGAACCAAGCGACCGTGTCTAGATACCAACTATTACGAGACCTACAATCGAGACAATGTGC
Source organism: Hyphomonas sp. ske169 (assembly GCF_056850855.1). Classification (NCBI taxonomy): domain Bacteria; kingdom Pseudomonadati; phylum Pseudomonadota; class Alphaproteobacteria; order Hyphomonadales; family Hyphomonadaceae; genus Hyphomonas; species Hyphomonas sp. ske169. Next base: position 3,454,543 of record NZ_CP096146.1, read on the forward strand.
GCCTGGTCGATCTGCACAAAACGCCGATTGAAGAGATCACATCCACGGGTGTCCGCACCAGCCAAAGCGATGACGCTTATGATGCCATCGTCTTTGCGACTGGGTTTGATGCCATGACCGGCGCATTGGAGCGGGTCGATATTCGCGGCAAAGAGGGCATGGCTCTGCGCGACAAATGGGCGGACGGCCCGCACACTTATCTGGGGCTTTGCGTCGCGGGGTTCCCGAACCTATTCACGATCACAGGGCCATCCAGCCCATCGGTTCTTAGCAATATGATCGTGTCGATCGAACAACATGTCGATTGGATCAGCGATTGTATCGCCTGGATGCGTGAGAACGAGCATACGACCATCGAGCCGACTGAGACTGCCGAAACAGAATGGGCAATCCATAATGAGCAATCGGCGAATCTGACTTTGTTTCCGCAGGCCAATTCTTGGTATATCGGCGCCAATGTGCCGGGGAAACCACGCACCTTTATGGCCTATGTCGGCGGCGTAGATGTTTATCGCCAGCTTTGCGATGCGGTTGCCGCGGACAATTACCAAGGATTTGAAACGGCATAGGTCAATCCAGGGATCGATTTATTCATGCGCGGGCGCTCGCATTCTTGCTTGTGTCTGCCGCCGCGTACGTGCTCAAATATGGTCTTTTGGGGCGCTGTCAAAACCTCAAAAAAATCTCAAATGGGGAAAGGTGGCTTGATTTTTGGATCGAGTTCCCGACTAACTTCATGAAACTTGATTGCTCGCACTCTCATTGGGTTAGGGGAGGAGCTCGCGCGATTGGGGGACCCGCCTAAAACGGCTTATCGCGTAGAAAAAAATGACGACTTATAGTTTCGACGAATTCTCGTTTAACTGCGACACGCTCACGCTTCAGAAAAATGGTGTCGATATCTTATTGCGCCACCAGCCGGCGAAGCTGCTCAAACACCTATTGGAAGCGGCCCCAGGCATTGTTTCCAGGCAGACCTTACAGACTGAAATTTGGGATGACGGCGTTAATGTAGAGTTTGAGCAAAGCCTCAATGCGTGCGTGAATCAGCTCCGATCCGTGCTTGGCGATCAGGCCCGCAATGCGCGCTTTATCGAGACCTTGCCAAAACGGGGCTATCGTTTCATCGCCGATATTGAGCCGGTTATCGAAGCTGAGCCGCGCCGAGTGCATCCTGGATGGATGGCCTTTGCTGCTTTGGCTTTGGCAGCGGTCTTGTTGCTCGCACTGGTCTATCCTAGAGCGCCCGATACCGACCCGGTCTCGATCTATGTCTCACCGGTGGCAGTGGATTTTCCAACCAGCTCTGAAGATGAAGACGCGATTCAGTACGCGCTACGGGTCGGGATTGTGGAGCAATTGATCCGTTATGATCCCGAAAGCTTCCTCGTCATCAATGGCGAGAGCCTTTGGGAAGACATTTCGCAGGGCGCCGATGATGACCGCAATTACCATGACTATTTGCTTTTATTGAATCTGCGCAGGTCGGATCAGAGTTATAGCGTCGATGCCGTTTTGTCTGCGCCCACTCGAGCGGTCGAACTCGCGCGCACATCCATCGCGCTAGAGCACTTGTCACCAGATGCTTATGCTGAGACGGCTGAAGCTGTGTCTGAATGGGCGGCAACCACGATTCACTCTGGCGCGAGCCCAGTGGCGAGGCCAGATCCAGTACTTGAGTATAATACCGCGTACTATCGAAACATACTCAACGGCCAACGCGCCTTGCGCTTCGCGAACTTTACGTCTCTCGTTGAAAGTATCGATTGGTTCGATAAAGCGCTGGTGATCTCGCCGCAATCACCCGACGCCTTAGCCGGTAAAGCCATTGCGCTCAGCATGCTTGTTGATAGCCGTGGATATCCACGGGACGAAACCTTCGCAGAGATAATTGATATTGCAGATGCCATCGAGCGCAATTCAGGGATCCATCCGCGTGCACAACTCGTCAGAGGTGTCGTCTATCTTCACCGGGATTGGGATATCGAGAAAGCCAAGGCCGCGTTCATGCGCGCCTCGCAATTGGCGCCAGGAGATGCGCTCATTCATTCTTGGAAGGCGACGCTTATGGCCGTTGAAGGAGACGTTGCGGGCGCACTGCAAGTGTCGAGTGTAGCGGTCTCCATGGATCCGATGGCGCAGGCGTCCAACTCCGACCGGTGTTGGCACCTAAATGCGGCAGATCGGTTTTCTGAGTCCGTGCAATATTGCGACTGGGCGCTCGAAATTGATCCGCACAATGCCTTCAATCGACTGAGCCTCGTCTTAGCCTTGCAGAAGTCGGAGCAGCCGCAACGCGCGACCGAAGTCCTACAGCCGCTCATAGAATACGTTGGTCAGAATTATGACGGAGGGGCGCCCGAATTTGTGAAAGACAATCCACGTGAGAACCTGCGCGATATGTATTGTCACTTGGCCGACGTTTTGGAGCCTCGCACACAAAAAGGCGGAGCATCAGTTTATCTCGTTGCATCATTTTGGGCGATGTGCGGAAATTATGAGGTGGTTCCCGCGCTCCTCCAGACCGCCACTGATAATCGCGAGATTGGTATCCTCTATTACAAACTCGACGCGCACTTTGATGAATACCGCGCATCTTTGATCGGTCGGCGAGCTGACAATTCTCGCTTTCCCGGCGCAGACTCCCGGATGCCTTGACCTCCAAGTCTGACCTGTCGCGTAAATTCGGAATCCACCGCACTCTGTCGGGTGTTGATTGCAAGTAAACGCCGCAAACCCTGCCGTTGAACATCTTTATTAGGTTTATTTGAGGTCGTTTACTTTGCTGCAACGTCAGCAATTGGCGCACCTCTTCTCCCAATGTCTCACCGAATTTTTTCAAGACTGGAGGAGAAAGACCTTGAAAAGACCTATGTTGAAAAGACTCGCGCTCGCGAGCACGATACTCACGGCGATGAGTTGCGCCCCGGCGCTCGCACAACAAAGCGATGACGTTGATCGCGTTGAAAGCGCCGAAGCAGAAGATGTGGCCGTACAGGAACGTGTTGTCGTCACCGGATCCAGGCTGCGCCGCGATGAATTCTCATCCATCTCACCTCTACAAGTGGTCGATGCCGACGAGGGGCGTGCCATTGGTATTATAGATGTAGGTGACTTGGTCGCGCAGTCTCCTGCAATCACAGGAGTACAGTTTGATGCCTCGACAAACGCAGGATCCCCTACGGCCGCGGTTGAAGGCATCTCCGAGGGCGGGGTTGGCTCAAACAATATCGCGCTCCGCGGCTTGGGCGCGTCATCAACGCTCGTCTTGTTGAACGGACGGCGTCTTGGACGCGCGGGTGTGCGCGGTGCGCCAGTTGCGCCAGACATCAACCTGATCCCAAGCGCGCTCGTTGAGCGGGTCGACATTTTAACCGATGGCGCATCGTCGATTTACGGCTCTGATGCTGTCGCCGGTGTTGTAAACGTGATCCTGCGTGACGAATTTGAAGGTTTTGAGATTGCTGGAAACACTACTTTGCCGTCCGAAGAAGGCGGTGAAGAATTGCAACTCAGCTTCATCGGCGGCGCAAAGGGCGACAAAGGCCACTTCATGGTCGGCGGTGAGTTTTACAATCGCACGGCTGTGCTCGCCGGCAATCGCTCAAACTTCAATGATTGTTTGCGGGATATCGAAGTTGGCACTGATGGCGAAGTTCGCTCCGTCTGTCTTGATAACCGGCCGGACAATGCGGTCCTCGTCGCCGGGACTGGGTTCGTGTTCAGCACACCAGGTACGACAGATATTGGCGTGCCAGGCTTCTCGACCGGCGGCGCACTGCCGCAGAATTTTGCCTTCACTGATACTTTCAATTTGCAGGACGAAGAACGAAACACGCAACTGCTCGAAGGCGTTGAGCGCTATAGCCTGTATGCGAATGGCGAATACTCAGTTGATCTGTTCAGCCGCGACACGCTCTATTTCGAAGGGGCATACTCCAATCGGAGTGGCATCAGTCGCCTAACCAATGAGCAAATTTTCCCTGGCGTTCCAGCCCTTATCCCGCAGGAAGACGCGAATGGCAATTTGCTTGTGAATGCGGATGGATCTCTGCAACTCTTTGACAATCCGCTTAACCCGTTCTCAGCTGACGCTTTGCCAGTGGTCTCGACTTTAGGGCTGTCTCAGCGCCGGACGGCTGACGTGTCGAATTTCCGAATTGTCTCTGGATTAGAAGGTGACCTCGCGCTGCCGGGGTTCAAAGAGCGCAACTGGGTTTACGACTTCTATGGCAGTTATGAGCGCAGTTATGGCGTCGCGTCGCAGCCTGTCTTGAACGAGTTTGCTGCGCGAGAGTCTCTCGACACGTTGAGATTAAACGCAAATGGCGATCCGGTTTGTGGTTTGGAGCGGACCGCTTTGACGTTTGGCTTCCTGACCCCGTCGAATTGCGTCGTTGTCGATTGGTTCTCGCCAACACTGTTCACAACCGAAGGCGGCAATAAACGTTTTGCCACACAGGAAGAAGAAGACTTCTTGTTCGGAGATTCCATCAACACAACTGAAATCGAGACCGGGATCATTTCCGGTGTGGTGACCGGTGATGTCTTCGAAATGCCAGCAGGAACCGTCGGCTTGGTCCTTGGGGCCGAGTTCCGTGAAGAGCGGATCAATACGATCAATGATGTTGTGCGAGTGAACGGCCTAGGGGCGTCCGAAGTTCCAGACATTGAAGGCAATACAATCGGGCGAAATAGCCTCTGGGAATTGTTTGCCGAAACGGAAATTCCACTGCACGAAAAGGTCAATATCAACCTTGCGGGCCGGTACTCTAATACCGAGCTTTCAGGCAATGAGTTCACTTATTCGGTCCGTGGCGACATTGCGCCAACCGACTGGTTCAGGCTTCGCGGTACGGTCGGAACCACATTTAGATCGCCTGATTTGCGCGCTTTGTTCCTAGCAGGGACTGTTGGAACCATTGGCGGGGGGAATGACCCGTGCCGTGTGCCAACGGTTGCGAACAATGGCGGGGTCTATGACCCAACCGAAGATACGCGGTCGCAGATCGTTCTCGACAATTGTGTAGCCGATGGCGTTGATCCAACTGCCTTGGGACTTCTCGCTACGACCGGTATCCCGACCAATGCAGGGGGTAATCCAAACCTTGCACCGGAGACGTCTGAGACGTTCACAACTGGCTTTGTGGTGCGTCAGCCTTGGACCGATGATTTCGACTTCGATTTCTCGGCGACATATTTCAAAATCGATATCGAGGACCGCATCCTGCCAACCAGCGCGACAACCATTCTGACGCGCTGCTATAATGACGAACCGGCCCTTGGCAGCCCATTCTGTGACTTCATCACACGAAACCCTGGCAACCCGGCGCAGGCGACAATCAACCGTGTCGATGTGCCATTCATCAATATCGGACAAGTGACGTCCGAAGGGGTGGATCTGAACGCTCGGTTCGGCATGGACATCGACTCGATCCTCGACGGCGCGCGGTTCAGCTACAATCTCTCAGCGACGCATTATATTGAACAGCTTGAGCAGATTTCTGCCGACGATCCAGGTGATGATAATATTGGCGAAATCGGCAGCCCAGAATGGCAAGCCGTTGGAACCGCGCTATTGGATTACGGCAACTGGACGGGCCGCTGGCGCACACGATACATTGGTGAAACGCAGCAAGATGATAGCGATGCGTTCACTGATCCGGCTGATCAAAGCACAACCCGATCAGCTTGCGGAATTCTGGGAGCGTCTGTCGCTTGCCGGGATGTCGACTTCACAGACAGCTATTGGACACACGACCTGTCCCTCGGGTACTCCACAGGTTCGTGGTCAGTGACAGTCGGCGTGCGAAACCTGTTCGATGAGGAACCTCCAATTATCGATCAGGGTGAGGGTCCCTCGCGACTCAACATTGTAACGCAGTCAGGCTACGACCTTATCGGTCGGCGCGCCTTCCTAAATGTTGCGAAGACTTTCTAGAGCCCCTCGCATATGCACAGATGACGGCCCTCGAAAGGGGGCCGTCATTTTTATTCTGGAGATTTTGGCGAGACCAGTATGCAGACATTAAAGTTTCACCATGTGGGTGTTCCGACGGCTCGAAAACTCCCCGATCGGGATTACAGCCCGCAATTAAAAATGCATGGCAGCGGATATTTCGACACGCCTTATGGCGTCGAGTGGCATAATTTTGATCATGACAACCCACTGCCTGAAATCATACAAACCAAACCGCATATCGCATTTGAAGTAGACGATCTGCGAGCCGCCATCGCGGGTAAGGAAATTGTGCTGCCGCCAACCCAGCCAGCTGAGGGCGTGCAGGTCGCGTTCATCCTAGATCGAGGCATCTTAGTCGAGCTTCTGCAGTTTGATCGCCCCGCGGAAGAGGTTTGGCCGCATCCCAATAAGTTCAGGATCTAACAACGATCATTCCCGATTCTAAGCTTGCGTAAGCGGTTCCATATGGTGATGGTGCAGGCTTGCAGCATTCAGAGAGCCCAAGATGATCAAATTTTCCCGTTTCAAAAACCTTGGCTTTCAAACAGCGGCCGCGGCGGCACTCCTGCTCGGAGCTGCCGCGTGCACCACATCTCAGCCGCCCAGCCCGACCGACCTGCATGCCAGCGTGCTGGTCCTGGATGCCCATTCTGATATCGTCTTACCGGAAACTTCGCCGCTTTATCTCGGAGCAGATGGAACGTCGAAAGTGGCCATCGACAAGCTGGAAGCAGGAGGGGTCGACGTCGTCATCATGGCGCTCGCGACGGGACCAAAACCGCGGACGGCAGAAGGTCGCGCAGCCGGGGCTGCTGAGATCGACGCCAAGCTTGTTGCCATTCGAGCGCTCGTTGGCGCAAATTCTGAGCGGGTCGCATTTGCTGAATCGCCAGATCAGGTTCAATCGGCTCAGGATAATGGGCAGGTTGCCGTCATTCTGGGCTTTCAAAACGCGCTGGGTCTGGAGCGTAACGTGTCGCGGATCGATGAGCTCTATGACCAAGGCGTTCGTGTCTTCGGACTGACTCATATGGGGCATAATGATTTTTCTGATTCCTCGCGCCCGCTCTTCAATGGCGAGACGGGCGAATATGAAGTGACCGAAGAGCATGGCGGCTTGTCCGAACTTGGTCGCCAGGCGGTTCAACGCATTGATAGGCTCGGCGGGATTGTCGACGTGTCGCAAATGTCAAAGGCGGCAACGCTGCAAGCCATCGAACTGACCGATACGCCGATTATCGCTAGCCATTCTAATGTGAAGCAATTGTCGAATGTCACGCGCAATCTCTCAGATGAAGAGATTGACCGAATTGGTGAAACCGGCGGTGTGATCCATATCGCGGCGTTCAGCGCTTATCTCGTCGATTTATCCGATCCCGACATGCTCGAATCTATTCGCCAGGTCCGTGTCGACGCGGGCCTTCCCGAGACATACTCCTACCCATATGAGCTCTATTGGGAACTTAAGAATGACGAAGAGAAACTGAGCTTCCTAACCAATATGCGCGCGCTTGTCGGGCGTGAGGATGTGGCGCGTATGGTGGATCACATTGATTATGTCGTTGACCGTATCGGCATAGACCATGTCGGCATTGGCACAGACTTCAATCATGGCGGCGGAATTGCTGGGTTTGCAGAAGCTGATAGTGCGCAAAGCGTGACCGAAGAACTTCTCCGGCGCGGCTATTCTCCGGAAGAAATCGAAAAAATCTGGGGCGGGAACTTTATGCGGGTTTTTGGGGTCGCTGCGAGCAAATAGGGGTTGCCGGTTCGGTCGGGGGTCACGCGTCTTTTAAAGTGATTTGAACTTTAACACCGCCTTGGTCTGAGTTTCTCAATTCCAAATGTGCTTTGTCTCCGAATGCCGCTTTCAGACGTTGCTCGACATTTGTTAGTCCTAAATGCGGACTGTCTGAACCATTTGAGCTCTCCAGATCGGATAAGCCTGGTCCATTGTCGGAAAGCGTGAGTTCGACGCCTCCGGTCCGTTTGATGGCTTGAAAAGTCAGCACCGTCGGATCCATCCGTTTGCCAACAGCGTGTTTGATCGAGTTCTCGAAGAGGGGCTGGAGCAGAAGAATGGGAAGCTGAAGATTTAACAAGTCTGGTTCGACCTCAAACTCGGTGATCAACCGGTCGCCAAATCGGATCTTCTCAATCCCGAGATATGAGTCGATCGCATCGAGCTCTTCTTCCAAGGAGTGCAGCATCTGAACGTCGTCATTGAGCGACAATCTGAGGAAGTCGCCAATGCGTGCGAGCATCTCCATTGCATCGTCTTTTTTGTTGCGCTGAACGAGGGCAGAGACGGAGTTTAGAGCGTTCAAAAAGAAATGCGGATTGAGTTGATATTTGAGCATTCTAAGCTGCGACTCGCGGAATAGGGACTCCGCTTCCAAACGTTTCATGCTTTCCGATTGTGCTTTTGCTTGAGCGGCTAATGTTAGGGCTTGGGCTTCCGCTGCTATCCGTCTTTGCTCGATCGATTGGCGGTAATATCTAAACGCGTGGTATGAGACGGCCCAAGCGACGAACACGATCACCGATACATTGATCCACCCGCCCCAATCGGAGAAATAGATCGTTTCGCCGGTTAAGAAGGTAAAGGTCGTAATGCGCCACGCCGTCCATGCCGCGGCCGCCGCGAGGACGGCGGATCCCACGATGATCAAGCGCGGCGCAAAATTGCGTTGCCAGACTGATCGAGCGACGAGCCGGATGGGGTGGCTTAAGAACATCCCCGCAATCGATTGTAGGACGCTGTGTACGAGCGGCGCGAACTGACCCGGCGTGTACCAGATATTGAGACTAAGCGTGTTGAAGATTGTCAGCGCCGCCCAGCCGCCCAGCTGAAACGCCCAATACTGCGAGATGAGCGGGCTGCGTTGTGTCTCAATTGCCATAGGTTTTGAATCCATGACGCAGGCTCCTAGCAGTCGCCATCAGTTTTGTGTAGTTGATGACAGACACGAACAATGTGCGCGGCAGCACCGCAGAAGGCAAAGAAGGGTCAGAACTGAATGCTAAAAGCTGTAATCTGTGATGATGAGCAACCCGCTCTGAACTTGCTTGCAGATATGCTTTCGGAGACAAATGACATCAAGCTGGTTGCGAAATGCCTGACGGCAGAAGACGCACTATCGGTTATAAATTCTGGTGGAATTGACATCGCCTTTTTTGATGTTGAGATGCCGCAAATTACCGGCGTCGATGCTGCAATCCAGATCACAGTGGAGCCAAAGCCACTGATTATTTTCGTGACCGCCCACGCTGAGTACGCAGTGGATGCATTTGGTGTTGATGCGGTTGATTATGTTCTCAAGCCTCTGACCAAGAGCCGAATTGAGAAAGCCGTAGAAAAGGCTGTTCGCCTGACGCGTCTTATCGAAGAAAGCCAGCAAGGTGCGGCTGGAACCGAACAGACCCAAGGTGGATCCGACGCAGATGAGTTCGTGACGATTAAAGATGCGGCATCGGTTTACTTCCTGCCATTGAAGGAAATTGTCTGGATCGAAGCGGCCGGGGACTACTCATTGGTGCATAAAACGAGTGGTGAGATTGCGATTAGACGCACACTTTCGTCTCTGGTTGATGAGCTTCCCGACACACGATTTAGACGAATCCACCGCTCTAGCATCGTCTCGATGGAGCGGATTTCGGAGATAAAACGGCTGGCGAAGGGCGAAGCGGAGCTGTTCATGGATAATGGGGCATTAGTTCGTGCCAGCAGGAGTTACCGCCCTGTAATTAAAGAAATTATTGCGCGACAATCGTAAGAAAACCCTCCGAAATGAGTGCAATTGCCAGCGCTGTCATCGTCCATTCTATCGCAGAATAAGCCCCATTCACCGCAAAATTGTTGAGCGGGCCTGACGCTTATTGTCTTCTCATGGTGGGAGGAAAATAAGAGAATGACGCACGTTCGAAATTGGACGCTTATTGCGAGTGTTTGTATTTTTTCCGGAATTCTATCGGCTTGTTCGCCAGCGAACGGCAACACACCAGATGCGAGTGCTTCGAACACTGTTGAAACAGTGGATGTGAGCGCAAACGGCGCGGGTGTGGCAGCGGCCGAATCCTTCGCCTGGCGGACCGTGTTCCTGGACGACTTCGATGGCGAGGAACTTGATCGCAGCAAATGGGCGCCCGAAGTCTCATGCTGGGGCGGCGGAAACAATGAGCGTCAATGCTATACCGACCGTACCGAAAATGTTCGGGTCAGCGACGGTTACCTGCATCTGATTGCGCAGGAAGAAGAATTTACAGGGCCCTTGTATCCTGAAGGTATGCCGGGTGCGCCGGGCGGGACAGCGACACAGCCATATACGTCCGGCAAAGTTCGGACACGCGGATTGGCGGCGTTTAAATATGGCCGGATATCAGCGCGCCTAAAACTGCCTGCCGGGCAGGGCACATGGCCGGCCTTCTGGATGATGTCAAATACGGATGAATTAGGCGGCTGGCCGCTCTCTGGCGAAATTGACATTATGGAAGCGGTCAATCTCGGCACCGATTGCGAGGAGTGTCCCGGCGGTGTTGAGCGACGATCGTCTGCGGCATTGCACTTTGGAAAAACCTATCCGGACAATGAATTCCTGTACCAGAAGATAAGCGGTGAACGCGTCCCTGGTCCATCTGAAGAGTGGCGGGTTTATGCAGTCGAGTGGGGCCAGACGGCGATCCAATGGTCGGTCGATGATGAAGTCTTCATGCGGATTGAGCATGATGACTGGTACACTGCCTCGCCGGAAGCGGATGGGCGACCGTACGCGCCATTCGATCACCCGTTCTATGTCATGCTCAATTTCGCGGTGGGGGGAGCGCTCTCGGAGAATTCAAATGGCGCCGGGTTTGATCCGGCGTCATATCCGAACGAGTTGCTCGCTGATTGGGTGCGCGTGGAACAATGCGACGGTGATGACGAGACCGGGATGGCCTGTTTAGCAGACGCGAATTGGACCGGAGAATTGCTCGGTCCGGAGGCGCAAGCCGATGAATAATTCCGAAATATTTCTAATGAAATCACAACCTTGGGAGGTTTAAATGAGGTCGAGTGAACAGAAAAGAGCCTTTAATTTAGGGGTGCTGCTATTAGGCGGCGTCTCTGCGTTTGCGTTGGCGCAACCCGCCATTGCGCAATCAGACGCCGATAGCGATGGGCAAGTCGAAGAAGAAGCACGACAAGATGTTGTCGTAGTGACCGGTATTCGCAAAAGCCTTCAGGCGTCATCCGATATCAAGCGCGACGCGCAAGGTGTCGTAGATGCGATTACCGCCGAAGACATGGGTAAATTCCCAGACACCAACCTCGCAGAGTCTCTGCAGCGGATTTCTGGTGTTTCGATTGACCGTGCAAATGGTGAAGGTAGTCGAGTGACAGTTCGGGGCTTCGGTCCAGACTTTAACTTGGTTCTTCTAAATGACCGCCAAATGCCATCTGCGTTTTTGGAGTCCGGCGCGCCGTCTTCAAGAAGCTTTGATTTCGGTAATCTCGCTTCAGAGGGCATCGCAGGCGTTGAAGTCTACAAAACCGGCCGAGCCGATCTTCCAACTGGCGGCATCGGGTCAACGCTAAACATCAAAACCGCGCGGCCGCTTGATGCGCCTGGTCTGAAATATTCAGTCGGCGTCAAAGGTGTGATCGATAACTCCGTCACGTCCTTGGGCGATGACTCGATCACACCAGAAATTTCTGGGATCTTCTCGAACACGTTCGCAGACGACAAATTCGGTATTGCGGTCGCGGCAAGCTACCAAGAGCGCGAGTCTGGTGTCGCACAGTTCGGCACAACCAGTGGCTGGCGCGGCGCTTATCTCGGGTCGGAAAACAATTGGGGGACGCTACCGCAACCACCAGCCGACACACAGGTCACCAATCGTCCGGGGCCGGATGATGTCTATTCAGTGCCTCAGAACGCTAATTACAGCCTGACCAACACCAATCGCGAGCGGCTTAATGCTCAGGTCGCGCTTCAGTATAGCCCGGTCGATACGCTGACCGCGACGCTCGACTATTTCTATTCTGAGAACAAAGTTGCGACGGAAAAATCAGACCTGTCTGTCTGGTTCAACCACGGTAACACAACCAGCGCATGGACAGATGGTCCGATCGCCAGCCCACTCTCCTATTTTGAAGACTTCGGTGATGGCGGCTCCGACCTCTCTATGGGCGGCGCGAAATTCGGAACCGTTGGCGAAAATGAGTCGATCGGTTTGAATCTCGCATGGGAACCCACCGAGCGGTTGAGCGTTGTGTTTGATGCGCACTCTTCATCAGCTGATTCTGGTCAAGACAGCCCTTATGGAACAAGCTCGGTTATCTCGACAGCTGACTTCCAGCTGCGATCTCAAGGTATTGATTTCACAACAGCGTTGCCTTCACTTTCGCTTGGCTTCCAGTCTCCGTTCACGGACATTGATCCAGCGCGGATGATCGCAACAGGGAACGTATTCTCAAACAGCTTGATCAAGACAGAGATTGATCAGTATCAGCTGAATGCGAGCTATGACTTCGATGCGTCGATTGTCAGCAGCGTTGACTTTGGTGTTTCTTCAACCACCAACAAAATTCGTTCGGCCTTTGCGAATGCGCAGAACGATACTTGGGGCGGTGTTGCGACGGCGGATGATCTGCCGGATGATATTTTCCGCCGGATCGATCTGGCTGGAAACTTTGACGAGTTCGATGGCGCAGGTGTCACGCAGCAAGACTTCCTTGCAGTTGACTTTGATCGCCTCGCGGCGGTTATCGATACGCCGACATTTGGATCTGTTTGTGGCGGCGACGGAATTTGCCGCTCCGACGATTTCCTCATCGATCGCAAGATTGAAGAGGAAAGCCTGGCGGCCTTCTTCCAGGTGAATACTGACTTTGAAATCGGGGCTATGCCGGCATCGCTTGATGCAGGGCTTCGCTATGAGCAAACCGACGTTACGTCCCCATCGCAAGTCACGGTTCCGACTGGCACTCAATGGGTTGCTGCGAACGAGCTCAGCTTGCTTGGCCTGACGGACGAAGCCAATGTCGTGACGCAAGAGTTTACTGGTGAGTATGATTACTGGCTGCCAGCGATCGACTTCCAGCTTAATCCACGTGACGATGTCATCTTGCGGGCATCCTTCAGTAAAACGCTCACGCGTCCTGGTTATCAGGATATTGCGGGCGGGCTCTCAGTGGACCAACTGTTCCGCGTCGATGGCGGCAATGGAATTAACGGCAACACCAATCTACGCCCGTTCACGTCGGAAAACTTCGACCTGTCAGCAGAGTGGTATTATGAAGATGGCGGCTCTTACGTCTCGATCGGCTATTTCCGAAAAGACGTTGAAAACTTCATCGCCCAAGGCGTTGTCACTCAAACCCCATTTGACGTTTACACGCCGATTGGTGGGGCACGTTATCAAGCCGCTGTAGCGGCTCTGGGAACGGAAGATGGCGCTGCGATCCGCCAGTGGATCTTCGAGAACTCAGATCCGTCCACGTTCGAGATTACTGGAACAGATTCAGCTGGTAACTTTACCGGCAACATCTTTGGCGTGGCAGGTGAAGATCCAGTTGTGAGCTTCAATATCGCAACGCCAGTGAACGAGCGCGACGCAACCGTCGACGGGTTCGAATTTGCGATCCAGCATTTCTTCGGAGAGACCGGGTTTGGTGTGATTGCCAACTACACAATCGTCGATGGCGATGTGGAGTTTGACAATCTGCTGGTGCCATCAAGCGGCGATCCGCAATTTGCGATTACCGGATTGAGCGACAGCTACAACTTGATCGGTTTCTACGACAAGAACGGCATCCAGGCACGGATCGCGTACAATTGGCGCGATAAGTTCCTGACCTCGACCGTTGGTGTCAGCGGTACGCCGAACAACCCGCTCTATCGTGAAGACTTCGGTCAACTCGATTTCAACGCGAGTTACGACGTGACCGACAAAATCACGGTCTTCGTCGAAGGTATCAATATCTTGGACGAAACCAGCCGCACGGTTGGTCGGACATCCGGCTACGTCAATTTCGCGACCCAGACAGGATCGCGTTACAATATTGGCGCCCGTTATACATTCTAAATAGCGGACTGCACCGGCCAGAGTTGCATGCTCTGGCCGGATGCATTTTTTTAAACAATACTGAACGCTGACATCGCTATTTCATTTGGGAAGGCGCCTGTCGGGAGGTCGTAGAGTTAAATGTCCACGCTGAAGCATGTCGCGATCATTGGCGGGGGGACTGCCGGTTGGATCACCGCAGGTATTCTTGCGGCAGATCATAGATCACATGCGCCAGACGGACTGAAAATCACCCTCATTGAATCGCCTGATGTGCCGATAATCGGCGTCGGCGAAGGGACATGGCCGAGCCTACGCGACACGTTGCAAAGGATCGGGATTAAGGAAGGCGACTTTCTCCGCGCCTGCCAAGCAAGCTTCAAACAAGGCTCGCGCTTCGATGGCTGGGTCGATGGATCAGAGGCCGATCATTATTATCACCCGTTCGATGCGCCACCCGGCGAAGACGATTTAGATCTTGCCAGCCTGTGGCGATCTGCGGGTGGGACATCGTTTGCAGACACGGTTGGGTCTCAGTCCACATTGTGTCGCAACGACCGCGCCCCGAAACAGGTTCAAACCCCGCCTTATGCCGCTGTCGCGAACTATGCTTACCATTTAGATGCGCCGGCGCTTGCTTCATTGCTGCGGCGGCATTGTACCGAAAAATTGGGCGTGGAGCTGATCTCCGCGCATGTCGCCAAAGTCGATATTTCAGAGCGCAGTGACATCGCGCGCGTACATACCGATAGCGGCCAAAACATTGCCGCCGATCTCTATGTTGATTGCACTGGCGGGCGCGCGCTTCTCATCGGCGAGTCACTAGCCGCACCCATCACGGATGTATCTCATATTCTGTTCAATGACCGCGCGTTGGCATTGCATGTGCCGCATACCAATCCAGCAGCGTCCATTGCCTCTCAGACCAATGCGACGGCGCTTACTGCGGGTTGGGTTTGGGATATCGCGCTGCAAAATCGGCGGGGGATTGGCTATGTCTTCAGCTCAGCGCATACGAGCGAAGAGGAAGCGCGATCGGAATTCTCGTCATATCTGAAGCGAACGGCTCCGGATTTCCAAGGCGATGTCAGTTCGGCGCGCCTGCTTTCATTTAAGTCAGGGTTTAGAGAAACCCCTTGGGTAGGGAACACGGTCGCGATCGGCATGGCGCAAGGATTTGTCGAACCGCTAGAAGCGTCTGCGATTGTCATGATCGAGCTGTCGGCTGCGATGTTGAGTGACACGCTGCCGCCAAGCACGGCGCTGCTTCCAGCTTGCGCAAAACGATTCAACGAAAAATTCGCCTATCGCTGGCACCGGATCGTGGATTTCCTGAAGCTGCACTATGTCTTAAGCCGTCGGTCTGAGCCTTATTGGAGCGCGCACCGAGATCGAGCTTCATGGCCCGCGCGCTTGGTCGAGCTGATGGAGATTTGGCAACATATGCCGCCATCGCGAGAGGACTTTCCCCAATCCACGGAGATCTTTCCGGCTGCAAGCTACGCCTTCGTCCTGTATGGGATGGGCTTTGAAGCGCCATCGCGGCCCTATGAACGGCGCAAAGATCTTGCTGAGCGCGCCCAACGTCGCCGGGCAGAAATTGCTGCGCGGACGCAACAATTACTGGCCGGGCTGCCGAGCAATCGTGAATTACTCACCCAATTATGTGACCCCAAGATTGCAGGAGCGGCTTAAACTATGCCACTGACAGCCATGTCTCCTGATCTTGTTTCCATGGCGCGTCCTGTTGCTGAGCGTGTGATCCCCAGATCGGCGGCGGCCGTGAAAGAGATCAGCGAGTCCAAAGTGCCGCTTATCCTACGTGGCTTTGTTTCAGACTGGCCAATGGTTGAAGCCGCCCGTCAATCGGGAGATGCGGCGATCAGATATCTCAAACAATATGATACTGGCGCCGTGGTGCCGGTCTCCGCAGGTCCGGCCAGCTTGAAAGGTCGCCTGTTTTACAATGACGACTATACCGGCCTCAACACCGATCGCGGCAACGCTAATTTCGGTACGCTATTAGATCGCGTCCACGCGCATGGGCAAGACCCCGAAGGTCCGGTCATCTACATGGCCTCGATGGGATTGGACGAATGCGTCCCAGGCTTTGACGAGGCGAACGCGATCGATTTTGGGGAATTCAATCCGGTCGCGAGCATTTGGATTGGGACCCGCACGCGGATTGCTGCACACAATGATTTGCCACTCAATATCGCCTGCGTCGCCGCTGGCCGCCGCCGGTTCACGCTGTTTCCGCCCAGCCAAATTGAGAACCTTTATATTGGGCCATTTGAGCTCACGCCCGCGGGCCGACCGATAAGTTTGGTAGACTTTCACGACCCGGATCTGGAACAGTTCCCGCGGTTTCGGCAGGCCATGGAAACCGCCTTGATTGCCGAATTGGAGCCCGGCGACGCGTTATTTATTCCCTCCATGTGGTGGCATCACGTCGAAGCCTTGAGCGCGGTTAATGTGCTCGTCAATTATTGGTGGCGGACCGTGCCATTGCATCTCGGTACACCGCAAGACGTGCTGATGCATGCGATGATGACGCTCCGCGATCTTCCGCCGGAAGAGAAACAGGTCTGGCGCGAGCACTTTGATCATTACGTGTTCGGGGACACCTCAGAGCGGTTTGACCACGTGCCGCAGCATGTTCGCGGCATTCTAAATCCGATTGATGAGACTATGACCAAACGGGTGCGGACCTTCCTCCGGCAGCGCTTAGACAGATGAGATGACCCATGAGTGAGACGCAGACCAAAAAGACCAAAGTGGTGATCGCGGGTGGCGGCACGGCGGGGTGGATGACCGCCGCGGCAATGGGCAAAGTATTGTCCAAAGTTGCCGACGTCACACTGGTCGAGTCCGATGCTATTGGCACCGTCGGTGTTGGCGAGGCCACGATCCCAACCTTGCTGACTTATAATCAACTGCTAGGCATCGACGAGGCCGAGATGATGCGCCGTGTCCGCGGCACGTTCAAGCTCGGAATCGCGTTTGAGAACTGGACCGATGTCGGTCATCGCTACATCCACTCCTTCGGGATTACGGGACAAGATCATTGGACCGCTGGCTTCCAGCACTTTTGGCGCCGCGGCGTGAAAATGGGAATTGCCCGCGAGTTCGGTGACTATTGTCTCGAACTCATCGCGGCGGAAAAAGAACGGTTTGCGCATCTGCCAAAGCTTGGTCTCAACTATGCCTATCACATGGATTCATCGGCCTATGCGGCTTTCTTGCGAGAGATGGCTGAGCAACATGGCGTGGTCCGCAAAGAGGGCCGAATTGTCGATGTTCAGCGTCACGAGGATGGCGATCTGGCAAGCCTGCAACTGGATGATGGTACGGTTTTAGACGGCGACCTATTCGTCGATTGTACAGGTTTTCGCGCGCTCCTCATCGAAGGGGCCCTTGGCGTCGGTTATGATGACTGGTCACATTATCTGCCTTGTGATCGAGCCATTGCGGTGCAAACAGAATCTGTCGGACCGCCACGCCCTTATACGCGCTCGATCGCACATGATGCTGGGTGGCGATGGCAAATTCCGCTGCAGCATAGAACCGGCAATGGAACGGTCTTCTCGAGCCGGTTCATGGATGAAGAAACGGCGCGAACCGAATTGCTCGAGGCCGTTGAAGGCACCTGCTTAAGCGAGCCGAGATTGATCCGGTTTTTGACAGGAACCCGCCGCCGCCACTGGCATCGCAATTGCGTCGCCATTGGTCTCTCAAGCGGGTTCATCGAGCCGCTGGAATCGACCAGTATTCACCTCATCCAGCGGTCTGTATGGCGTTTGATGCGGATGTTCCCCACTCAGGGCGTCAGCCAGGCGGATGTCGATGAGTTCAATGCTCAAACCTTCTATGAGCTCGAGCATATTCGAGATTTCATCATCCTGCATTACAATCTGACCCGCCGAAACGATACGCCGTTCTGGAACCATGTCCGGACCATGGACGTGCCAGATAGCCTGCAGCATCGCTATGATCTGTTCCGAGAAACGGGTCGCGTGTTCCGCGCGAATGATGAGCTGTTTGCCGAAAATTCCTGGACTCAAGTCATGCTGGGGCAGGGCATTATGCCGGAAAGCTATCATCCTGTTGCGGATATGATGAGTGACAGTGAGATACGAAACTTCCTCGCTCATATTATCGAGAATGTTCAAAAAACGTCTGACGGCTTGCCGACGCACCAAGCCTATATTGATCGGTTCTGCAGTTCTGAGGCATTGCCCGCCTGACTCGTGCCCATCCCGGGTTTAAACGCGCCAAGACTCCGGATGGCGCGCCAGAAACAGTTCCAACCAACGAGCTTCTTGGCTGCGCTCGAGCAGAACGACGATACAGCCGCCAAAACCTCCACCAGTCAGCCGCGCGCCCTTTGCGCCGCTTATTACCGCGTCGTCGATCAAGGCATCGATGGCCGGTGTAGAGGCTTCGAAGTCTTGGGAATAAGAATAATGACTCTCCGACATAAGGCGCGCAAACATATTGATATCGGCGGCTTTCATCGCAGCTGTCGCCGCCAAGACCCGGTTGTGCTCGCTGGTGACGTGTTGCGCTCTTTTGCGCAGGTTTTCAGGCAAGGAGGCGAGCCCGGATCGTTGCGATTGGTCGAGCAAACATAGCTCTTCGGCGCCCAGACGTTCAGCCGCTTGCGCACATTCTTCGAACCGCGCTTTGTAACGGCCGTCTGCGAGTTCTCGCCTAACGCCGGAGTGCAGCGTAACAAAGCTCCACGTGTCAGGAATATCGATCACATCATAATTGAGTGTGTGGCAGTCGAGCGCCAGGGCCGAGCCTGGATCGGACAGGCCAACCGCCATTTGATCCATGATCCCGCAGGGCATTCCGATATAATCGTTCTCTACAGCGCGGGCGTGTTTTGCGACCTCAACGGGATCGATTTGAACGCTGGCCATCTCGGCTGACGCGCGCAAAATGGCGGTAATGAGCGCAGCTGACGAGGATACGCCAGCGCCATCTGGAACATCGCTCTCAATGAACAAGTCGATGCCGCCTGAGATCCACCCGAGCGCTTCCGCTTTTGAGACCGCGCCCATAGCATAGTCGGTCCAATCTCCGCGTTTCGGATCGCCCAAAAGACGTTCGTGCTTATGCTCAAACCGCGCCGATTTAATCGCTACCAAATGGCTGTCATTGGGGGCGACGCCAACATGGATGCTGCGTGTAATGGCAGCGGGAAGCACAGCACCGCCATTATAATCGGTATGTTCACCGATCAGATTGACGCGGCCATAAACCTTTGCCGTGGCGACGGGCTTTCGTGCGAACGATTTACAAAAGCGATCTGTTATCGTCACAGGGCACCTCGTAATTTGTCGGCGGCGTCGCGCGGCATCACATCGACAGTAAACACGCCCGTCGATTGTTCGACGGAGGCCAGATATTTGACCCGGTCCGGTGCTCTCAGCAGCGGATAGAACTGCGCGGAGAACTGAAACTTTCCGTCACGTCCATAAGGCGCTGCGTGGAGGCTGAGCATGCATGGCGTTTCGCGACCGAAGAAGGCATCGTAACGCCTGACAGTGTCGCCGAGCAGATGCGCGAAACCATCTGCGGCCGTTTCGTCGAACGCCCATGGTCCCGACACAGGTTCCAAAGCAGATATCCAAACCTCATAAGGAAAGCGCGCATATCGCGGCGCGTATGAGACGAGGCCGCCAGCTTCATGGATCCTGTAAGTATTGCCCCAAGATTTGATATCTGCAGCTAAATCATAGCCCTGCTCAAACGCGTTCGCCGCATTTTGCTGCGGTGCTGGTACGATTGGGAAGCCATAGATTTGGCCGTGCGGATGGTGCAGCGTCACGCCAACTTCGTCGCCCCGATTTTCGAACGGAAGAACAAACGCGCAGCCAGCGTCGAACATCGCTTGATAGCGATCAATCCAGGCCTCGACGAGCAAGCGGCGTCTGTCCTGTGTTAGGGTTGCGAGTGAGCCGTCTGAATCAGGCGAATAGACAATCACCTCACATGCGCCGCGCGCAGAGTGAAGTTCCAGAGTTGGATCGCTAGGTTCCTCGGCATCTGGGAACAGGCTTGGAAAGCGGTTCGAAAAGACGGCGAGTTCAAAATCTTCGAACGGGATCTCTGTCAATGGCTTTCCGGGTTGGCTCGGCGCCAATGGGTTGCTTGCTGCGCTCGGTTTGAACGTGCGGTTTTGCCGCCCTGCCGCATAGATTGACCACTCGCCGCGCAAAGGGTGGCGGCGCAATTCGGATCCTTGAATGGATTCTAAATCCGCGCCGGGAACGCGACCAGCGCTGTGCCGATCGAACCCATAAAGAAACAAGTCGCGGCCGTCCGTTTTCTGATGATGGCGCCGGTGCACATCACGTCCGGATATGGCGCGCGAAAGAGTTGTCCAATTGTCGTTCATCGCGTCGGTTCCAGCCTTAGCGCCTGTAACATTTGGCGCTTTTGTCTATTCTGCTTTCGTATTCGATCACGCAAAAAACATCCAGACTCTATCCAGGTATTTTTGCAAGGCCCGCTGCAAATTTGGGTAAAATGTATTGATATATATGCGCAAATTGATTTGTGCGGGGGTTTCAAAGGAATCACAATCCGTGTGTTCTGAATGCTCAAAGTTTGATTGGTTTGGGTTTTAAAGAATTCGAAAACGATTGAAAAATTTACTATTTCCAACATTTGCGTTTTCTGCAAAATGACTCGAGTACGATTTATCGGTCTCTGAGGTGCGGAAGCTATGAGCGAATTATCTGACTATGTTACGCTAACCGCCGGAAACACGAGCCTTGTTCTAAGTTGCGCAATTGGGGCGCGCCCGAGCATTCTTTATTGGGGACCGAAGCTCGCTAATACTGATGCGGATACGCTCCGGTTAATGACCACGCGCCAACACGCGCCGGGCGGTGCCGATGCCGAAATTGGTAGTTCGCTATTAAATGAGACTGGATCGGGAATTGCCGGACTATCAGGGTTTTCAGCTCATCGCGGCGGCACGGCCTGGGCTAGTCTGTTTCGAGTTAAAGAGGTCAGGCGTCCGGCGGGTCATCGGGTCGAAATCATCTGCGAGGATGACACGACCAAAGTGCGAGCAACGCATTTTATTGGGTTCAATCCCGAGAGCAATTTGATGACCTGTCGAACCCAAATTGAAAATCTTGGCGACAGCGATTTGGCGATCGATTGGTGTGCCTCCGCGACTTTGCCGCTGGATCCCCGCGCCACTCGGTTGTTTGGATTTACAGGGCGCTGGTCGGGAGAATTCCACTTAGAAGAAGTCGCGCCATTCATTGGCAGTTATGTGCGCGAAAATAAGAACGGCCGGACTAGTCACGATAACTTTCCAGGTCTCGTCGTCGGGACGCCGGAAGCGCACGAGCAGGCAGGTCCATGCTTTGCCTTTCATCTCGGTTGGAGCGGTAATAATCGCGTTCGTGTAGATCGCCTTAGCGATGGCCGGGGATTTGTACAAATGGGGGAGTATTTCTTCCCGGGTGAGATGTCCTTGGCGCCGGGGGAGATCTATCGCACGCCGCGTCTCTATGCTGGATTCACCAGCCGCGGATACAGCGCGCTTTCGCGCAAATTTCACCACCACCTCAAGCACTCAGTCATGGATGGCCGTATCACGAACAAGCCGCGCCCGATCCACTATAATACATGGGAAGCGGTCTATTTCGACCATGATCATGAGACGCTTTACAAGCTTGCTGAAAAGGCTGCCGAAATTGGTGCCGAGCGCTATATTCTCGACGATGGCTGGTTCGGATCGCGGCGCAATGACAAAGCGGGTCTTGGGGACTGGTGGCCCTCCGAAGATGTATATCCGGACGGCCTCGGCCCATTGATCGATCATGTGACCGGGCTGGGCCTCGAGTTTGGTCTTTGGTTTGAACCGGAGATGGTCAATCCAGACAGCGAACTGTACCGCAATCATCCCGATTGGATCTTGCATGCGGATGGTGTGGAACAGGTGCCGTTTCGCAGCCAATTTGTGCTCGACCTGACGCGTCCTGAAGTCAGCGATTATTTATTCGATCACATGCACAAATTGCTCAGCGAGCACGATATTGGCTATGTGAAGTGGGACATGAACCGTGATGTTCACCATCCGGGCAGTCGTGGTCGTCCGGCCACCAATCGGCAGACCCGGGCACTATATGCATTGATTGAGCGCGTGCGAGCGGCGCACCCTGATCTAGAGATTGAAAGCTGTTCATCAGGCGGAGCACGGGCAGATTATGGCGTGCTGCGACGCACGGACCGCATCTGGACGTCCGATACAAATGATGCGCTGGATCGGCAAAACATCCAGCGAGGGGCCTCGCATTTCTTTCCACTAGAGATTATGGGCGCTCATGTCGGGCCAGAGACCTGCCATATTACTGGTCGTCGGCTGACGATGGAGATGCGGGTGGCGACCGCGATCTTCGGGCATATGGGCATGGAGCTAAACTTACTCGAAGAAGATGCGCTGAACTTAGAGACCCTAAAGCAAGGTATCGCGCTGCATAAACGCCATCGCAGACTGATCCACTCTGGCGACTTTCACCGGCTCGACACACCGGGTCACATTAATGCGGTTGGGGTCGTATCACAGGATCAGTCAGAAGCATTATTCTCTTGGTGCAACATGACCGGCCATCGCGAAACTGTACCGGGTCGGATCTATGTTCCTGGTCTCGATCTCAACCGAAACTACCGCACGCGGATTGTATGGCCGAACCCGGTGCGTTCGGTCTCGCATCCATCAATCCTGAGTGCTCTAGACCTTGGTAATGACGGCGCCGTATTGCCAGGAGACGCGCTTGCCCATGTTGGCCTCCAGGTACCGCTATTGCACCCGGAAACCTGTTTGATTTATCACTTCGAGGCGGCGTAGGGTGTTATCGCCCGATTGGCACAGCGTTTGCGCAAGCTGAAAGAGCAGCCGGATCAATGAAAGAAACCGAAGATGAGCGAAGCTGACCTTTCAAATCTAGCGGGCCGTCAAAAAGAGATTTTGGAACTCATCCGGTCTCATGGCTATGTCGCGACCGAGCAATTGGTCCGTCAGTTTGGCGTGACGGCCCAAACCATCCGGCGCGATATCAATCTGTTATGTGAGCTTGAGCTGATTGAGCGCTTTCATGGCGGCGCTGGCCGGATCGGAAACGCTTATAATCAACCTTATCAAGACCGCGTTCATGAAGGCATGGAAGCGAAACGCAAGATCGCCCGCCTCGTCGCGAGTCGCATTCCGCAAGGTGCGTCTCTTTTCTTGAACATCGGAACGACGACGGAAGCCCTGGCGGCAGAATTGGTCGGACGGACCGATCTGCGTATCGTGACGAACAATATCAATATCGCGAATATGATGCGCGAGACGGACGGCTCTGATGTAATGATCGCTGGCGGTTTCGTGCGCCAATCTGATGGCGGCATTGTTGGCGAAGCGACGACCGAGTTTCTCAAACAGTTTCGTCTCGACATTGGCGTGATTGGGATCAGCGGTATCGACGAAGATGGATCGCTTCTGGATTTTGACTACCAAGAGATCCGATCCGCGCAGGCAATCATACAAAACTCTCGTACAGTCTATCTTGTTGCCGATTCAGCCAAGTTCGGTCGACGGGCTATGGTCCGGCTGGGCCAATATGATGACATCGATCACTTGTTCACCGATCAGATGCCGCCGGAGGCGTTTATGGACGCCATCCGGCAGTCTGATATGGAGCTCCACGTCGCTGACGAGCTTTAAGCCGCTGCCGGCTTGCCAATCGTCAGTTCTGCGGTGCGGCCAAAGATAAGAGAATTGGCGATCAACGCCGTGCCAATGCTGGCGACCAAAGTCACAAACATATAGTGGATATAGTGCACGCTCGCGAACGTCGCGCCGAGGCCTTCGGTCGGTGAAATGCCAACCAGGCCATAGAGCTTGAAGCTGAACACGGCATAGACCAGGACACCCGTGACAACGCCTATGATTGCCGCCCAAGCGCTGACATTGCGGACGGCGAGGCCAACGATAAAGGCCGACAAGATCGGCATTGAGAGTAGGCCATAAAGCTGCTGCACTGTGTTGATGATGCTTTCTTGCGACGCAAATACCGGCACCAGAACAATCGCCAAAACCGTCATCGCGATGGAGACATACATGCTAAGCTTCGGCACATCGCGCGCTTCATCGATATAGGACTCGTGGAAGTCACAGACATAGAGCGCGGCTGAGGCGTTGAGGATGGAGTTGAACGTTGTCAGCACGGCTGCGGCGATGGCGGCGGCGAACGCACCTGACAGGATTGGCGGGAGGATGTCGCCGACAATCATACCATAAGCTGCG
The DNA here is from genome assembly GCF_056850855.1 of Hyphomonas sp. ske169. Lineage (NCBI taxonomy): Bacteria > Pseudomonadati > Pseudomonadota > Alphaproteobacteria > Hyphomonadales > Hyphomonadaceae > Hyphomonas > Hyphomonas sp. ske169. The sequence goes on from NZ_CP096146.1 coordinate 3,478,872, forward strand.
TCACCCACGTCGCCATAAAGCTTGTAGGCGACAACACCTGGAACAACCGCAATTACAGGCACGATGAGCAAGCGAATACCCGCGGCGGCGAGGATGCCTTTGCGAGCTTCTTCGACGCTCGGCGAAGCCATGGCGCGCTGTGTGATGGTTTGGTTAGTGCTCCAATAGAAAATCTGAATGAAGATCATACCTGTCAGCAATGTGTGCCATGGGATGGGCGTTTCGCTGCCATCTTCAAGCGTGTTGCCTTGGAACATGTTGAGGCGCTCAGCCGGGATATCAGAGAAGTCCCAATTGATCGCGTTGAGAGCGAGGATCACGACCAGCACTGCGAGTGAGAGGATCAACACGCCGCTATACGTATCGGAGACAGCAACCGCGCGCAGACCGCCGAGAATAGCGTAAAGCGCGCCGACAATCGCGAAGGTCACAGCCATCACAAAAATGGTCGAGTCGACTTCAACCGGGCTGCCCACAAATAGCCGCTCGCCAAGAACGCTTGAGAAGTCTGCGCCCGTAGTCGACTTCAAGAAGAGCGAGCCGCCATAAAGAATAGCGGGCAAGAAGATGAACAGATTGCCCAGCAAGAACAGGACTGAGATCACGGCGCGAATATGCTTATTGTCATATTTGCGCTGAAGCAGTTCCGTCGTGGTCGTGCAATTGTTGCGATAATAAATCGGGATGAACACAAAGGCGAGGATGAGCAGGCCGGCAACAGCGGCGAGTTCCCACCAAGCGAGCAGCAACATCTGATTGCCATTCATGCCAACCAATTGGTCGGTTGAAAGGTTGGTTAGCGTGATCGACCCGGCCACAAAATACCAGCTCAAACCGCCATTTGCGAGGAAGTAATCATGGTCAGAGCCGCGATCGCCTGACGGCGCATTGCGACAGCTGAGATAGGTCAGAAACCCGATCACAGCCGTGATCAAAAAGAATATTCCTACCTGCAATCCGTCCATACCTGCGTTTCCTCTTATGTTTGTCTCATTTGGACGGATGCCGGCACAGAGTCACTCCGCCTTGTGAAGGATGACGGGCCCGTCGTTCAGTGCGCTCTGTGGTGCAGACCCTACGCTGACTTGATGGCCGACGCCGGTGCGGGTATCGGGAGTTATGCTACGAGCCGATTTTCGAAAAGCTCTCGTAGAAGATTGATTTCATTGGAATTCATATGCAGACCAAGTTTGGTTCGTCGGATGATGATGTCCTCATAGGATCGAGCGAATTCGTGCTCGATTAAATAGTCTACCTCCTTCTGATAGAGCCCCGCGCCATAGTGGTGGCCAAGCTCGGTTATGCTTTTGGTCCCGTTTAGGATGTCGTGAATTTTGGTCCCGTAGGTTCGCGCGAGCCGGTGCGCGAGATCGCGATCGAGCCAATCATATTGAGCGACGATCGCCGCTTCGAAGGCTCCGAAATCAGCATCTCGTATATTGCCGCCAGGCAACGGCGCACCTTCGGTCCAAGGGCTGCCCATGTGCGGGAATTCGGGTTGGAGCAGTTTAAGCGCATCTTCCGCGAGCTTGCGATACGTGGTGATCTTGCCGCCAATTACGGACAGGATTTTGGCGCCGTCTTGATCGTGGAGCTTGAGCACATAATCGCGGGTCACCGAGGAAGCTTCGTCGGCATGATCTTCAAACAGCGGGCGCACCCCTGAATAGGTTGAGACGACATCTGCGGGAGAAATTTGCTGTTCGAAATATTCGTTGGATAGCGCGCAGAGGTAATCGATCTCCTCCGGCGACGCGGAGACCTGGTTCAAGTCACCTTCAAAGGGCAGATCTGTGGTGCCGATCAAAGTGTAGCGGCCATCTTCATAGGGGATCGCAAAAACGATCCGGCCGTCGCCAGCCTGGAAAATGAAACACCGCTCATCATCAAACAGTTTTGGAACAATAATGTGGCTGCCTTTGACCAACCTGACTTGAGGCGCATTGCTGTTCGTTGTGGCCGCAATCCCCGCGACATGGTCGACCCAGGGGCCCGCGGCATTGATGATCGTCTTGGCCTCGACTTCCATTGTCGAGCTGCCTTCAATGCGCAGTGTTGCTCTCCAGCCTGCGCCGTGCGGCGAAATCGACACGCACTCGGTGCGGGTCATGATGGTGGCGTTCTTGGTGGAGGCATCCATCGCGTTCAGGACGACAAGCCGCGCATCCTCGACCCAGCAATCTGAGTATTCGAACCCTTTGGAGAATTCCGATTTTAGCGGCGCGAACACATCGCTGTTCGATCGGGTTCTGGTTTTTGTCGCGGGTAGAATTTTGCGGCCGCCTAAATGGTCATAAAGAAACAGGCCCATTCGGATCAGCCAAGATGGCCGCATATCTTTATGTTGAGGGAGAACAAAGCGTAGCGGCCAAATAATGTGCGGCGCAGCGCGCAGGAGCACTTCACGCTCCATCAGCGCTTTGCGCACCAGCGCGAAATCATAATGTTCCAGATAGCGTAAGCCGCCATGAATGAGCTTTGTGCTGGCTGATGATGTGTGGGAGGCAAGGTCGTCTTTTTCGCAAAGGAGCGTCTTCAAGCCGCGGCCAGCCGCGTCGCGCGCGATCCCGGCGCCGTTAATGCCTCCTCCGATTATCAGGATGTCGTACAAAGTTCCCGACCTATCTGCTCCAGAAGGTTCATAAGCAGACTATTTATGTTCGTAAACGATAAATCGCATAGCGTATTTGAAAATTACTACGTGTTGCATGACAGAATCTAGTCCAATTTACCATGAAAACTGACAATATGTTTGAAAGCGAACATTTTGCCTCGGGCGGCTCGTGCGCGCCAATAGATTGCTTGCGTGCGGCGCTGATGTCGCTGTTGCTTGCGCGTATCAGTTTTCCGGAAATGACCCACTCGCTCCGGGCTCGCTGAGATTGAGACACTGCGAGAAAGACATCTCGGTCGGCTTCTTCTCTATTCGCCTCAGACAAGAAATTGCCTGGAACGAGGGATCCCATGGAGAAGTCATTTAAGAGTCGCCCGGCGGGGCACACTGATTTGTCAAACGCGCCTCTGCGCAGCAAATTGATGCTCGCCGCCTCAGCCGGGATCATTGCTTTGGTCGCGCCTGGCGGGCTTTACGGGACACGCGCCGAGGCGCAGGCTTTGCCGACAGGGTGTACGGATGAGCTCATCAGCGGCACGCCGAATGATAATGACAATCGGTTCGACGATGGCGAAACCGTCACCTGCGTGCAGGATCTGACGAACCCGGGCGATATCGATCCGATCACCTCGAACGTGAACACCGCGACCCTGATCATCGGTGATGGCATGACGCAGACGCAAGTTTTGAGGGCCAGTGCCGGTGGACCAATTGATCCAGGCCCCGCGAATGCGATCAAAATGTCGGGAGCGAACACACAAACGCTCGAAATCACCGAGCATGCAACGGTTCGCTCGAACGATTACCTCAATAGATTGATTGAGGTCACCTCATCGGGAGGCAGCATTGACATTAAAAGCCGCGGGACCCTGGTTTCGGCGTATGACGACCCAACAGTCAACCAAGACCGGAATGATGCGATTTTAGCGAACATCACCGGCGGAGCAGGCGATCTCACAATCGACACTCAATATGGCGTCACGTATGGAACGATAGACGCCAATAGCAACGCTGCCGGTCTGATCGATATTAAAACGGGCCAGCTCACATCTGGGACCCTTGATCGAGGCTTGGACGTTTCGGCTGGGGATGATGTCACCAGCGTAACGGTCACCTCTCACGGGGATATTCGTTCAAACTATGAGGCGGTCTACATTAAGAATTCAGGGACAGGGGAAACAAATCTAACGATCAACTCGTCGGTGGCGACGAATGGGGCGCAACGAGAAGCCGTAGAGATCGTTCATTCCGCCGACGGCGATCTCAAGTTCAACGCCTATGGCAACATCACCTCGACGAATCACTCAGCATCGATCCTAACCAATTCCGGCGCCGGCAAGTCTGAATTGCTGATCGATAGCAAGCTGACGGGTGCTTCGAGCGCGCTTGTGCTGAACCATAATAATGCCGCCGCAGCGACAATCACGCTTGGCAAAAACGGTGTCATCGAAGCAAGAGACGCCGCAAATACATCATTTATAGCTCACGGCATCAACTTGACCTCCACCGTAGCCGGAGCTGGCTCGACCATCCAGGGTTCTGTCGATCAGATGACCGGCAAGATCTATGGCAGCGTCTCTGGTGCCGAAAAGGGCGTGAGTGTCGTCAATAATAATAGCCCGATCGTGATTCAGAACCTGACCGATGTCGCCGGCGGCACCGAGCAGGGCATCTATGCCCGCTCAACCGGCGGCACGATCACGATCCAGAACATAGACAGCGTCACGAGCACCGGCAGCTGGGCGATTGATGCCGATACGCGGCTGCATTCGGGTAACTATGACCCGATCACGATGCTGCCAATTTTCACTGGCGGCGGCAATGATATCTCGATCCAGAATGTCGCTATTCCTGAGTTTGATCACGATAGTGACGCCACCACGGAAAATATCCGCAGCGCCAATGGCATCCGCGCGTTTAGTGGCACAGGCAGCATCAATATCGGCGCCGATGCCACCAACCCGAACAGTGCGATCGGCGACATTTTTACCACCGGCACAGGAATTTTAGCTGCTTCTGCAGGGGGCAATGTAAACATTCGTACAGCAGGCAAAATTTACGCTGGCAATGATGCGATCTCGGTCCTCACGGCATCAAATGCCGGTACAGTCACTGTGGATACAAATGGCGCCATCGATGCTGGTACTTATGGCATTAAAGTCGACCATAAGGGCACCGGCAATGTCATTGCGACCGCGAATGCCAGTATTACCGCCGCTGATAACGGCATCGACCTCGATCATTCTGGCACCGGTAAGGTGACTGCCACTGCTGGCGATGCAATCAATGCGAGTAAGACCGGCATTAAAGTCGATCATGAAGGCGACGGTGATGTGGAGATAACCAGCAATGGCGTGATCTCTGCTGGCACATCGGCGAGCCTCGGCGCTAAAGAAGGCTACGGAATCTACGGACGGACGGTAGATGGCAGCCTCAAGATTACCTCCAATGGGGTGGTCGAGGCTGGCCGTGATGGGATTGTTGGTTGGAACCATTCGACCGACGCAACCGATACGACATCAATAAATGTCAATGACCGCGTCGGAGGCGTATATCAAGGTGTGCATCTAGACCATCAAGCTGGTGGCCTTGCCTCCGTGCGATTGGGCGCGAATGCCATCATCTCGGGGAAAGGCGCCGAAGGCGTCCTCATAAACTCTCATTATGATAGCGCCGCCGTGCTGGTCGAAGGTGCGAACGCCGGAGTGATTTATGGCGATACAAAAGCCGTATCGGTGACCTCGGATGATGGCGCCATTACGGTGCAGAACTTAACCAGGGTATCGGGCAACAGAGGACAGGGCATCTATGCCCGCGCGGATGGCGGAACAATTGCGATCGAGAACATTAACAGCGTCACAAGTGCCGGTAGCTGGGCGATCGATGCGGATACAAGAGACTATACCGGAACTTATGACAGCACACTCGGCGGTTACATTTACGCCGGCGGTGGCAATGATATCTCGATCCAGAACGTCGCGGTTGAGAAAATCGCGATCAGCAGTGATGCCAGTATTCCAGACACTTATAGCGCGAATGGGATCTCCGCGCATAGCGGCACAGGCAATCTCAATATTGGGGCGGGAGATCCGTCTATGGGCACGGGGATTGGCAATATTTATAGCGACGGGACGGGACTCTACGCCCGCACGGATGGCGGCGCGATCGACGTGCTCGTGGACGGTCAAATTGTGACCCGCGGAAGCCACGGCATTGATGCCGCGCTCGGCGGTATGACGGCCTCGAATATGACCATTGGGGTAAACAATAAAATCGATGCAAACGCGAATGGGGTTTACGGCCGCAATGCCGGGAGCGGCACGACCACGCTGACCCTTGGCGAGTTCGGAGAAATTACGGGCCAAAATGGTGATGGCGCGAATCTCGCGAATTCCGGCGACGGTGCAAAAATCGTGGTTGAAGGTTTTGTCGACCCAATGGATTCTGCGCGGATCACCGGATCTATTTCGGGCGCGGGGGACGGTCTCTACTTATCGACAGTAGAGGGTGATATTACGGTACAAAATCTAGCGAGCGTTCAAGGGAACGGTTATGGAATAAGGGCGCGATCTCGTGGTGGCAGTATCACAATTCGAGATATTACAAGCGTCGTCGGTAACTTGCCCGCGGCCATCTGGGCCGACAGTGGCAGCGGTCAAATCACGATCGAGAACGTCGCCATACCGCAGATCGGAAGTGCAAATGTCAGTAATGGCGGCATTCGCGCAGACAGTGGCGGCGGCAATATCTCAATCGGCGGCACGACAGGAAAGACTGCGATCGGCGAGATCCATACCGACGCTTATGGGATTCGGGCTTATAGTTCTGGCGGGGACATTGGCGTCAATGTCGACGGGGCGATCGATGTTGAAAATGGAATTGGGATCTACACCCAAGCCAATGGCGGCGACATTACGATTTCGGTTAGTGATGTTACGGTTAGAGGTGGAGCAGACCGTGTCGCCATCGATACCTATACATACTATAACGGGACAACGTCGATCACGGTAGAAGGACGCGTCGCTTCGTATTCATCAGACGGCATTGGAATTGTCACCAAAAGCCAAGCAGGCAGCACGGTTACGGTGGAAACTGGCGGTTCTGTCTATGGCTCGGGCGGAACAGCGATTGAATTTGAGGGCACCGGTGATGGCTTTGGTGGAACGTTTGCGACCGATGACACACTGACACTCAATGGTGTGATGGAGTCTGACGTCTTGATGGGCACGGGCAATGATACGTTCAATTTTGGTGGGCGTATCGATCGAACGAGACAGAACGCAACAGTGTTTGGCGGCGATGGCACTGATATCGTCAACGTTACCAGCATGACGGCCAAAACGCTGACTGGTTCTGGCGGCACGAATGACTCGATCCAAGAATTTGAGATCATCAATTTCAATGGCGATAATTTCACTTTGGCTGGCACCCACACGGGCTGGAGCAATGCCAATTTCAACATGGGCACGACCATTCTGGCTGAGAATACCACGCTCGAAGCGGCCACCGGCATGATCGCCATGAAGGCCGTCCTCAATGCGCGCAATGGTTCTGTCTTTACCGGCAATCTCACCAATAATGGCACCCTGAATATCGGTTCGTCGCCTGGCGAATTCACGATCAATGGCAATTTTGCGCAAGGGTCAGATGGTATCCTGCCGATCGAGTTTGAGGGCGGTGACCATGACCAATTGATTGTCACCGGGGACGTCACATTGGGAGGCGAATTGCGCGTGAGCGTGCTAAACGGGATGTCCCCGTCGACGAGTCAGCCCTTCTCGATCATTTCAGGAAATTCGGTTTCGGGGGCGTTCGACCGGATTAGAGACTTGATCCCAGATCTCGATTTCGCCCCGACATATGATCCGACGGAAGTGGTGCTGAACTTCGTCGCTGCATCGCCTCCACCTCCACCTCCACCTCCACCTCCTCCACCACCTCCTCCTCCGCCGCCTGGTCCAGATCCAAACCCAGACCCAAATCCCGATCCAATGCCGGATCCCGATCCGATGCCAGACCCAGACCCAACACCAGACCCAGATCCGATGCCTGAGCCAGGCGGCGAAGAACCGGTCGATCCGGTGGACCCGGTCACGCCTGAACAGCCTCTGCTGTCTCCAAAAGAGATTGTGCCCTCAGCCTTGATGGCTGGCATGTTTGCTGATGATCTGTTCGCTGACAGTCTCCTCCAACGCCGCGGAGAGCGCATGCAAGACGGTGATTGGAGCTTCTGGACCGCGGCGCTTGGCGGCCAATACGATGTCGGTAATTCTGACACCCAGTCGGGCTAGGAAGGCGGTACCACCGGCTTCAGTTTCGGCGCCCAACACTTGTTCACCCATAAAGGCGCGCCGATCTTGTTCGGCTTGTCGACGGGCTTTTCAGAGGCCGATCTCGACAGTTCGGTGTCGCACGGCAAAGTCGACAGCGTGCATCTGGGCGGCTTTGTGAATGCCGAATTTGGCGCACTCTTTGTTGCTGGTGCAGCGACCCATGCTTGGCAGGATTACGACATCCAACGCGTCTTTGTTGTCCAAAACGGACCGGCGGTTGCGCTGTCAGAAACCGAAGGCAAAGCCTCAAGCTTCAAGACCGAAGCCTATTATGATCTGCTCTGGTCTGATGGAGAGAGGCAAGGCTTAGGCTTCGGTCCGCTGGTCACAGCCGATCTGTCCACGGGCACGTTCAACCGGTTCAAAGAGACCGGGACCGGGATCTTGAATCTGACCTATGAGACAGAAACCGCGCAACAAACCGTGCTTGGGGCAGGGGCCGAGGCGCATTATGCGGCGACCCTATTCGGCAACACGGTCGTCGACACGGGCTTCCGCGTGCTGGTCGAGAATGTCTCTGGCGACAGAGCGATTTCGGGCTGGGCCTCGCTGGCGGTTGATGGCGCGGTGTTTGAACCAACCTCCTCAGACTTGGATAAAAATCGGGTTGCCGCCGGCGCCGATGCGAAAGTCTATTTCTCTGACAGGATTTACGGCCACATCCGCTATGACACGACCAGAGGCGAAAACTTCACCGAACACGAAGGTTGGGCCGGGGTCACGTTCAGGTTCTAGGCTTACGACGCCAAAGTCGAGACAATAGCGCCGCAGAGTAAATTCCCTGCGGCGCTGAGGCTTTTAGACTCTATCGATCGACCAAACACCCCTCATCCGTGCATCCGGAATCCGTAGGGTCTGAAGACGGTTTATTGATCATCGCCGAGTTCGGTTGACGGAGTAGAGACATTATCTCTGCGCCTAAAACCATGTCCTCCTGCGCGCCAAATTTGTGTTTTCGAACAAAGCCATTTCGATCGATGAGGATCGATGTCGGAGTTCCCCGCATTTGATAAGCTGTCATTGTCTTCGGCAGCGGGCCTTGATCAGACGGCGCATCAATCCCAACAGGAAACGAAATCCGATATTCGTGCAAAAAAGCTTCTAAAGCCGCTTTCGTTCCTTGCGCGCTGTGATGCTCGAATACGGTGTGGAGGCCGATAACGGCGACTTCCTCTGGGTTGAACAGTTGCCGCACTCTCATCGCCTGAGGCAATGCATTGGACACACAGCCTGGGCACAACATCTGGAAAGCCTCGATGAGCACCACTTTTCCTAGTAGGCTTTGTAGCGATACAGGATCAGGTGAATTGAGCCAGCCGACAGTCTCAAGTGGTTTAGCGCGTAGAAGGTTCATACTGTTGCTCCGCTCTGGACCGTGCCTAGTTCAATTGGCCGGGAAGACTGAGATCGCCAGACGCAATATCGAACACATCGGTCACGCAAAAGAGCGGCGAGTGGATGTTGGCATTTACGCGCAAGGCGGCGGTCACACCGTCATAAGACATGTCGCTGACATCCAGACCGTGGGGAAAGGCGACGTTTATTTTGACCTGAGGCCCATCGAAAAGCGGGGTAAAGCCAGGGCTGTCTAGTAAGATCGGCAGGCCCGGCCAGGTCGCCGGAAGGTTCGGCTGGCTGCCTTCGGGGATATCTTTGACGGCCAGCGCACCCGGGCCACACGCCTCTGTTGGGCTCAAGACGACCCAGTGACTATGCCAGGTTTGGCCATCATTGCTGGCGTCTCCATCTCGGTTTTCATCAAACAATGGCGTATCATCAAAATCTGGATGTATGGCTGCCGCTAATGCGAGGATGCCAGCGCCTTGATCGAACCCCACCGTCGAAGGGTCCAGCGATGTGGGCCAGACATAGGCGTAAGCAGGGGCGCCTCCGAGTTCGCCAACCGGCTCCGGTGTTTCAGAGCCTGCGACGCCATTGGTCGTCATATGGAACGTAACGATGTTTCCATTCGTATGTGCGTGCGTGAAGACGATATCGAGGGCTTCGACTTTCGCCTGGTCGATGGGAGACTCTATTCCAGTTTGCTGATCGGGTCCGTTGCTGTGACCGTTATGGGCTGACGCTGATCCAGCCATCAAGGATAGGGCAATTGCTGAACAAGTGAGAATTCGCATGGGTATGATCCTTACCAAAAGTTGACGAAGGATCAGGTAGTTTCGAGTCGATACTATGTCAATGTATTAATTTCGACTCGCTACTTTCTGGCATGCGCATTGTGTCCTACATAGGCGATTGGAGAGGTGACGAATGACCGACACAGATTTGGCAAGACAGTTGATTTCACGTCTCGCGCGACTCGATGCGGACGCGGGGCGGGGGCAGGGTTTGAACCCGGCACAAAGGATGGCGCTGGAATATCTCGCACGCGCGAACAGATTCTCCAGGCAACCCTCTCACGTCGCGGAGTACATGGGCTCAACACGCGGGACGATATCTCAAACACTCAAGACATTGCGTGAAAAGAGACTGATTTCGGAATTGCGGTCTGAGACCGATCGCAGATCTCTTTCCTACGATCTGACGCCTAAGGGCCGTAAAGTACTTACAAATTCGAGCGCATTGAGCCGCGCTTTCACAGACCTTTCGGCGAAAGAGCTGGGTCAATTAGAGCGCTCGCTGCAGGTCGTGCTGAACACCTCGCTGCGATCCAATGGTTTTAAGCCGTTTGGCGTTTGCAAAACCTGTCAGCATTTTGACCCGCGGGGAGACGGCGGCTTTTGCAAACTCCTTCGCTTGCCGCTCGCGCCGGCAGAGACTGAACAGGTCTGTGTCGAAAATGTCCCGGCGTGAAAAAGCAGAACAGGTCGGTCTGAGCTGCTGAAATCGCCGAATAGATGCGTCATCCGCAGGTTTGGCGGGCGTTACTTCAAACCCGCTTGGCGAATAGATTCTTGCAGCCGCTCGACTTCCGATCTCCCAAATTCTCTCAACCAATCGCCAAATTCGGGCAGCTCCGCGGGCTTGCAGATCCAATACCCTTGCGCAGCATCGCAGCCGAGCGATTGCATGGTGGCGTATTGCTGAGGGGTTTCTATGCCTTCAACAATGGCCGGCAATTCGAGACCTTGGGAGAGCTTTAATATCGCTTCGACAACCGTCCGCGCGCGATGACATTCAATGTTGGCGATGAGCGATCGGTCGATTTTGACGCCATCGAGTTGCAGCTCCAGCAATGCCCACATTGATGTATGTCCGGACCCAAAATCATCGATCACCGTTTTGATGCCGACATTGCTCAGCTTCTCAATTGTCTTAGCTGCGAGGTCGTTTCGGTTTTCGATTAGAATTGACTCCAAAACCTCGACCACAAGGCAATCATGAGACAACGATCGGGCCGCAAGTTCCCGCTCAATGATTTCGACATAGTGTTTTGATCGAAGCGATTTTGCTGATGCATTGATGGACACACTTGGAATTTCAAATCCCTGAGCGCGCAATTCGATCAGGGCGTCGAGGGCTTTACACATAACCCGCTCGTCAAAATCATGGATCAAGCCAACGCTTTCCATCGTGTCTAGAAACTCTACCGGAACCATCAGGCCATCGCCGTCAGAGCGTCTGATCCGTCCGAGCGCCTCCATGCCGAGCAAGGCTCCGGTGGAAAGAGAGATTTGAGGCTGCAACACGCACGTGATCCGGTCTTCTTCAAATGCGAGTTTCAGATCATTTATCAATGTGCGTTGCGAGTGCACGTCTTCGCGCATGGCGCCGGTAAATTGGCGCGCGATCCCGCGTCCTGCGCGTTTCGATTCATAGAGTGCGACATCGGCGTTGGTAATGAGGGACTCTGTTGAGCTACAGGCTCGATCGGAAATAATATAACCGACACTCGCGCCGACGTGACACTCGATGCCATTCACAAAGATCGGGCGTTTGATTTGCTGGATAATCGTCTCGCACAGGTCCTGAATATGCTGAGCGGGGACGCTGGAGGACTTCGTCGTGACGATCACGAATTCATCGCCGCCGATCCGGGCGACCAAATCATCTGGCCCACACGCATTCTGCATCCGCTCTGCAGCTTTACGTAAGACGCCATCTCCAATCGGATGCCCGTGTGCATCATTGACCTCTTTGAAATGATCGAGGTCGATATGGATGACACAAATCTGGTCATCTGTCGGATGGGAACAGCGAAGCGCATCATCGATGTGCTGTTGCAGGTTTTGGCGATTGGCGATGCCAGTAAGCGTATCGTGAAGAGCGGCATGGCGGAGTTTTTCAGACGCTTCGATCAGCTTTGTCTGGGCGTCAGCAAGAGAGGTGATCTTTTCTTTTGAGTCGCTTGCAAAATAGGCAAGGCCGGCGGCGCAAAATGCCGTGGCAGTGGCGAGCAATGCCAACGCCGCGATAGAGGTAATATCGTCTGGGTATGGCTCTGGCCGTATTAAGCCATGGGGCTGCATGGCCAGCATCGCGGCATAGGCCAGCACAACGGACACGGCGGAAATAATCGTCGCGCGAGTCCCTAAAAACAAAGCCGCGGCGATTGGCGACGTGATCATGATCGGCGCAACATAGCCTTCCAGGCCGCCATTGACGACGCTGCCCGCAAAACTCGCTGCGAGGGTGAGCACGACCATCGCGACAGCGCTTGGCACAAATAAATTGGGGCGCAGACTGAACCGGCTAATTGCCGCGAAACCTAAAACCGCAAATATTGAGATGATCTTGCCCGGGCGAATGCCAGGCAGCACCATGAAAATAACCGCCGTGAACACAATGAGAATAGCGCAAAATGAAAGCGCCATACGAGATAGCAGTTTCTGTTTACGCTGAAAGTCGGCCTGTCTTGTTTCGTCTATCAGAGCTGAATCAAACGGTATTTGCACGCTACACCCCAAATTGTATTTAGGAGAAATATAACCCTGGGTTGTTTATATTCGGTTTAATTGAGGTGCCTAAATTAGAACCGCCGAGTATTGGTCTCGAAGCATTGATTACTTTTGTGGTGAGCCAAAGGGTCTTCAGGATGTTGTTTTAGCCACCCACCGGTATTGTTTTCCGGATCTCGCCTCTAAAGAAGCATCCCGTTTTCTGGAATATTGAAATGGCTTAGCTAATCGCCCGAAAGGTTCGATATCTTGATGACGAGCCGATCGCGAAAGGCTGGCTTCGCGTCGGAGGCAAGGCATAGGAATACGCCGATGAGGGCCTGATTTCTGAACCCGCTTAAATCGAAATATCCATTCGCCCAGTCCTGTCGCGCCAGGCGATAACAACCATAGATTTGCGGCCCCAGCACTTCCGGCGCAATCTTCCCTCGCAAAAGTCCCGCTTCGACGGCGCGCGCACATGCGTCGATCGGTTGCTGAACGAAGTGCGCGAAGATGCCCTGATCTGAGCTTTGCTCGAACAATCCACTGCGATCTCCGGCGATAAAAGCGGCGCGGAAGAACGCTTCATTGGTCGCGAAATGGTCCGCCAAATCATTGATCAGTTTTGCAAACGAATCCTCAACCGGACCTGTTCCGGCTTGATCTTGGATCACGCGCAATTGCGTGACCATTTCATCAATGATGACGGTGAGGATTTCATTCTTGCCGCCCACCAGATTGTAAATCGTGGGCACGGTTAGACCGGCGCGCGCGGCGAGGTCTCGAATTTTCAAAGCTTCAAAGCCCTCATCTGCAATGAGAATACGGGCTTCGCGTAGGATATTCTCCCGTCGCTTCGCCATATTCTTTGAGCGTGTGGTTTCGCGTGAGGCAAGCGTCTCGACAGTCATAGAGAACCCTTAAGTCGATTTTTGGATTGACACAAGAATTAAACACCGTTTAAATTTAAACACTGTTAAAGCGAAAAGGATTCCTCATGTCTGACCCTCATTATATGGATTCCATCGACGCCTGCGCAGCGCATTATGGTGATGATTCTGACGCGATGCGGGACTATCTGATCTCTGGGCACAAGCGCGCGATGGCTTTGGATAATCGCGGCCCCATCGAATTTGACACGGATGGCAATCTCGAGCGCCATATCGTCGACGCTTACAAGAGATATGGGTTCTACGTATTTACCGGCGTTCTGCATGAGGAAGAGCTGGATGATATCAAGCAAGACCTGGCAGAAATGAAAAAGCGCTTCCCAGCCGGTCCGGGCGAGGCGCTAACCGCCGATGGCGCTCCCGCTCTTGGTGCGGATTGCAAAACGACAACACTCGTCTGGTCAAAGCCATTGGGCGATCCGCTAGGCGGTTCGGCGCTCGCGAATGGACGTCATCAGGTGAAACTCCTCGAACCTAAAGCCGCCGATGATGCACCAGACGCTGCGCCTTTCATCCTTTTGGGTTCCTTGCAATTCTCCGAAACGTGTTTGCGCGTCTATGGTCATCCGCAATTGTTGAAAGTGGCGGAAGATATCAATGGCAAAGATTTCGCGCCTTTCAATGAGAGCCTGTTTATCAAAGAACCCGGGATTGGTGCGGCTGTCTCGTGGCATCAGGACGGAACGACGCATTGGGATAGCGAAGACTTTGATGATGGCATTCACGGCTTCAATTTTATGGCGCAAGTCTATGGAAGTACGGCGGTAAATGGCGTCTGGGTTTTGCCGGGCAGCCACAAGCTTGGCAAAGTCGACATCAAGAAACTGGTTGAGGAATCAGGCAGCGAACGGATTGCCGACACTGTGCCGCTGGTCTGTGATGCAGGCGATGTTGTCATGTGTAATCGCCAATTGGTGCATGGCTCTTTTGCCAATACCGGTTTTGAGCCCCGCATAACTGTAAATATGGGTTTCCATCGCCGCAGTTCCGTCCTCGGCGTGACCGGTGCCGGGACGCACAGCGCCGTCCAAGTTTTCGACGCAGACCTCATCGCCAAACGCTCTGAGGTGATTGGCTTTGGCATTGATGCTCGGAGGAAGCGTTTCCCGAATGAAAAGCCCTACGAGTATCAACCCTTTATCGAGCAGGGCTTATCCTATGAGTGGAATGAAGAAGCGAAAGCCTCGCTGCACGATTACAATGCGCTCGATCTGAGCATCTAATTCGATCCGCCGATCCAAACTGCGCGCTCCAGACCAGGAACCGAGGCGAGTGCGCAGTCCTCTTAATTATCTCCAGATGAGACTGCGTTTATGACCCACGCCGCTACCGTGCTCGCCATGCATTCCGAAATGCACACACTGTTTCCAAACCGTCCCAAAAGATGGAACTGGTTGGACACCAAAGGAGAGGTCGAGGCCACCATCACGAACCACGGGGCGGAGGTGGATATTCTGCTATCGGCCAGCATCGAGAAGCTCGACAAGGCGATGCTGTCTCGGTTCCCGAATCTCAAGATGGTCGCATCGGTCTCCGCGGGGTTCAGCAATATCGATCTCGACGAATGTCGCTCGCGCGGAATTGCAGTCACCAATGCCCCAGGAATGAATTCGGGTGATGTGGCCGATCTTGCCGTCGCGATGATGACATCGCTGCTCCTGCGCATTCCGCAAACTCAAGACTATATCATGACGGACCAGTGGGTGGCCGCCGCGCCGCCGCTGCGACACTCGATCCGCGAAATGCCGGTTGGCATTGTGGGGCTTGGGTCGATCGGCAAAGAAGTCCTCGCAAGACTGAAGCCTTTTGGCGTCGATCTTAAATGGTGGGGGCCTCGTCCCAAACCGGATATCGAGATCCCATATATCGACTCTCTCGAAGACTTGGCGGATCAATGTCGAGGCCTAGTCGTCTGTTGCAGACCGGATGAAACGACGCGCCATCTTATCAACGAAAAAATCCTCAACACGCTTGGTCCCGATGGCGTTCTTGTGAACGTTTCGCGGGGCAGTGTGGTAGATGAAATCGCACTGATTGAGGCGCTAAAGTCGAACCGGCTTGGTGGCGCGGGCCTCGATGTGTTTGAGCCTGAGCCGACCAATAGCGCTCGTTGGGCCGGCGTTCCAAATGTCATTTTGACCCCACATCAAGGGGGCGCGACGTTCGAAACGCTCTTCACGCAAGCGCAATTGGCGCAATCAAACATTGAGAACTTCATAGATGGAGAGCCACTGCTTTCTAGTGTCCTTTGATTGCGGACAGTCGAGCCATGCGCACATGCGGTCTTCGTTTATTCAGGTGCGAAATTAATCTGCTTGCCGTCGCCGGTCCTTGCTTCGAGCCAGTCGCTCAATCTAGTCATGCAGATGATCCGAATGGTGGCGTATCCTCGGCTGATTAGACCTAAATCTTCGAGATCCGATAGAGCGCGATTCATCGACGCTCGCGATACACCCAGCGTGGCCGCCAAATCTGATTGCCGAAACCGCAATTCGGGTTCGGCCGGTGGATCGGGTGATAAGATCAGCAAGTATTTCGCCACGCGAGGCAGAAGCGGCAGAATTCGCAGAGCGTGAAGCATCTCTAAGGCAATAAATGAGCGCAAAAGGGTCGCTCGCGTAATCGCCAGCAAATAAGACGGATCCTCATCGCACAGACTCAAAAAGCGCTTCGCTGGAATGTGCAGGAGTTGAGTGGATCCGATCGCGGCAAGATCGTGAGTGCGCGGCAGGTCCGTGAACACGGTAAACTCGCCAAAGGTCTGACCCGGCCCAAGAAACGATGTCAGGATGAAGCCCCCATCGGATGAATAAATGCCTGCCTGCGCCGCGCCTGATTGAACAATTGAAAGTCCTGAGTCTGCATCTCCACGACTTTGTATGAAGCGACCATTTGAATAGTGTCGCACATGGCCGATGGTTCTGAGCGTGGCGATCTGCTCACTCGTTAAGAAGTCTAAGAACGGCTTGGCGCGATATTGAGCGAAATCGGTCATCCCAAAATGTCGCATTTTTGACATTCTTAGCCAAGCCTCCCTGCTATCAAAGAGTCAAAATATTTGCTGATTGGACTCAGCACGGGAGATCTAAATGCATTTAAAAGAGACCATTTCGACATTCGTCCTCGCCTTGGCGCTGGCTGGATGCGGCGCAGCGACCGATGACGCTCCATCGAATTCAACTGAGTCCAATGTCTCAGACGGACCCGCGGAAGAAATTGAACGCACCGACAATTTTGCAGAGACTCGTAACGCCTATTTTGGCGATCTGCATATTCACACGCGCAACAGTTTTGATGCTTATATTTTCAATGTCAGACGCACCGCGGACGATGCCTATCGCTTTGCTAAGGGGGAGACGGTCCAACACCCATCCGGGTTCGATATGACCATTTCCGGGGGTCCATTGGATTTCTATGCCGTCACGGATCACGCGGAATATTTGGGCATCTTACCATCGATGAACACGCCCGGATCCGCCCTCAGCGAATTGCCGCGCGCGAAGGATATGTTCTCAACTGATCCAGACAAAATCACCGCAGCTTTTCAAGGTGTCGGGGCGTCTGTCCGATCTGGCGAGGCGATTGAAGAGATGATTGACCAGCCTTTGATCAATTCGGTCTGGTTAGAGAATATAGACGCCGCTGAGCGCCATAATGAACCTGGCGTTTTTACCACATTTTCAGCCTATGAGTACACATCGGTGACCGTAAACGACGAAGAAGGAACATTTGGCGGCGGAAATCTGCATCGCAATGTCTTCTTCAAAGGGGCCGCCCCTGGGCGCGCTTTCTCAACGCTTGACTCGACCAATCCAGAAGATCTTTGGGATTGGATGGATGAGCAGCGAGAATTAGGTTTCGAAGCGATTGCGATCCCGCACAACTCAAATGTCTCCGACGGCCAGATGTTTAAACTAGAAACATATGATGGCGGTGCCCTGAGCGCGGAATATGCGGAACAGCGGATGCGGAATGAGCCCTTGGTGGAAGTCACCCAAGTGAAAGGTACCTCTGAAACGCACCCGGAGCTTTCCCCCAATGACGAATGGGCGGATTTTGAACTCTACGACCGGTTGCTTGGTTCTTATCAAGTCTCAGCGACTTCCGGCGGTTATGTGCGTGAAGCCTATGGCCGTGGTCTCGATCTGTTGGAGAGTGAAGGGTTCAACCCATTCAAGTTCGGCTTAGTGGCCGCGTCAGACAGCCACGTCGTCGGCGGGGCGTATGCCGAAGACGATTATTGGTCAAAAGTTGGCATCATCGATGGCCGGCCCATCAATCGCGGCTCTGTCCCGATCGCTCCAGATGCCGATCCAACCGACGCTTTTTCTTTGAAAGCAGGTACGAGCTGGGATGACCAACCCGAAATCGGCACTGTCATGAATGCCAACGAGTGGTTCTCGCGCTGGTCCGCTTCAGGGCTAACAGGCGTGTGGGCAGAAGAAAACACGCGTGAAGCCATTTTTGATGCCTTTCGCCGGAAGGAAACGTTCGCGACCACAGGTCCACGCATGAAAGTTCGGTTCTTCGCGAGCCTAGACTTTGAGACCCTTTCAGTTGATGCGCCGGACCTGGTGGAACAGGCCTATGCGAACGGTACTAGCATGGGCGGAGACCTCGCCGGCGATGGTCGCGCCCCTCGTTTTCTTATTTGGGCGCAACGCGACGCAAATGCTGCCGCCCTCCAGCGCGCGCAGGTCGTCAAAGTCACCAGTTCAGGCGAGGCCGTTTTCGATGTTGCCTGCCACCAAGGCGAACCCGACCCGGAAACACATCGCTGCTCGGACAATGGCGCCAGCGTTGATTTGCAAACCTGTGAGACAATTGGAGAAGGTGCCGCGGAGCTAAAAGCGCTTTGGTCCGATCCGGAATTTTCAGCCGATCAGAATGCCGCCTATTATGTGCGAGTATTGGAGAATCCGACGTGTCGTTGGACAACGTGGGAGGCGCTTGCCGCCGACGTTCCCGCGCGCCCCGATCGTTCGAAAACGCTGCAAGAACGAGCCTATACGTCTCCCATCTGGTACGCACGCAGCCAATAGATGAGACGCCTTATTCGTGAACCGCTGGTTCATTTCGTCGTACTCGCAGCGCTCGTTTTTGCGATCAATCATTGGTTATCTCAAGTGCGCGCGCATGAAGAGGCAACGATCCGTGTATCAGCGTCTGAACAAGATCGCTTAGCAGCCCTTTACGCGGCCGAAGCCGGCACATTGCCGAGCCAACAGGATATGAGGGCGATGATCAGCGACTATGTCGAGCAAAAAGCGCTGGTCCGGGAAGCGCGCCGCTTAGGATTGGCAGAGGGCGACACAGTCATCGAGCGCCGCTTAGCGCAGAAAATGACCTTCATGATCTCGGATATGGAGGAGGTAACCACCCCCGCACCCGGAGAATTGGAGAGCTGGTTCGCCGAGAACCAGCAAGATTTCGAAGACCCCCAGCGCATCTCATTTCGCCACGTTTTCTTCGCAGAGGCGGATCCAGAACGGGTCGACACGACGCTGCAAAACCTGTCGCAAGCGCCAAACACTTGGCCCACCTTTGGTGACCCTTTTATGTTGCAGCGGACTTACACAAATCTGCCCGTTCGCGAGATCGCTCGTCTCTTCGGTGCAGAGTTCGCGGCAAGTTTGGCAACCGCGCCAGGTGAAACTGATGTATGGCAAGGGCCATTCGAGTCAGCTTTGGGTCTGCATTTGGTTCAGATCCTTGAGGTCCGAGACAGTTCACTGCCCGAGCTAGATACTATCAGAGACCGTGTGATGGATCGATGGCAACAGGAGAGAAGTCGCGAACTCTCACGGGCCGCCATCGATGAAATCATCGCGCAGTATGATGTCGAAATCGAGACTCCTCAGTGACCCTTTTCATGCGCGCGATCATTTTGGTCTGGCTTACCGTTCTGTCCTTATCGAGCGTGAGCGCCCACGAGGTGAATCCCGCCTATTTAGAGGCGAGTGAACGGGCGCCTGAATCCTTTCAAGTCGTTTGGAAACAACCCCTCAAGGACGGTCGCCGTCTCAGACTGACGCCAACTTTTCCGGACGGTTGCGAACGCCAGAATTTCGGCACGCGATTTAGCAATGGCGCGGTCATCGAGACCTGGCAGATTCGGTGTGACCTGAGCCAAGGGGACATTCGGATCGAGGGACTCGAGCGTACGCTGACAGACGTTTTCGTAAAGGTGAACTTTCTAGATGGAAGGGCGGTTTCATCGGTGCTGAGACCAAGTGCAAACCTTCTCTCACTCGATGCTCCCGCCACTTCCGCACCGCTCTGGGCGTATTTTCGCATCGGTATAGACCATATCATCTTCGGCTATGACCATTTGCTGTTTGTTTTAGGGCTCTGCTTATTGGTGCGTCTGCGTCAGCTGCTTCTCACCATCACTGCTTTCACCATCGCGCACTCCATCACTCTGGCTCTGTCAACAATGGCGGGGATAAGCCTCCCCGGCACACCGGTGGAAATCACGATCGCCTTAAGCCTCATTCTCTTGGCTGCCGAATATGTCACGGTACATCGCGGGGGGCAGTCTTTGACCAGCCAATACCCTTGGGGCGTCGCCTTTGGCTTTGGCCTTATCCACGGGTTCGGATTTGCCGGTGCGCTGGCAGATATCGGCCTGCCCACAAGTTTAGAAGTTTGGGCGCTGCTTTTATTCAATCTTGGGGTTGAGATTGGTCAAATCTGCTTTGTAATTGCGATATTTGCCATTGGATGGAGCTTGAGCCATCTGTCAAAACTGGGCGTAAACAAAGTCAAACTTGCCGCGGCCTATTTGGTCGGCGTGTCTGGTACATACTGGGCGGTTGAGCGTTTGGTGGGTATGTGATTCACTTCGCTTGGAAACAGGCGATCCGAAGCCGGGCATTGCCGAACCGGAATATTATGGTTCTGATCGACCGAGCTTTTGGGACAGGGGCGTTCGGATCTTCGGGCAATCTAGACAGTCGCCTCGCTGGTCATTTCTTTGTTCGGTTGAGACGCATTCTGTCTGGCGATCGCACGATCGAGGGCGACACGGAATTCTTTTTGTGCTGATCGCCTTAAACAGGGAAGAAGCAGGGCAAAGTGGTGTTCGATCCCGCGGACCTGATCTGCCCATGTAATGTCTTTTCGGCCTTCAAACTCGCTCACATGATCCATCCAATAGCGGCTCATCACCCAAATAGATCGTGTCAGCAAAGAGAGATCATCAACCGTGTTTGCGCGGAACATGCCTTGGGCTTGTATGCGCATCATCAATCCATGTAATTCTTCATAGTCGGCTATCGATTGGGACTCGATAGAACCGATCTTATCAGCGAAATGAATTCGATCCCGGAGCAAGAAACGGTTGTCCCAGACTAGGCTCATAGCAAAGAGTAAGTGATCGACATAATCGTCAGCCACCGGGCCGGGCTGTGCAGCATCGCGGCGGTCATTCATTTGCGTCCTGAGCTCCTGAACGATCGCAAGCGCCAAATTGCTTTTGGACGGAAAGTGGTAGGTTAGATTGCCTTGCGAAATTCCAATGCTGGCCGCGATCTCGCTCAAAGAGGTCGCCACATAACCCTTCTCATTAAACAGCTTGCGGCTGGCCTCCAGGATTCGCTTTGGCGTGTTTGTTCGTGACCCCATGGCGTGCCGATCTATCGCGTATTAATACTCGTGTTCTTGACGACATAGGTTGTATAACCTAAAAATAGGTTGATCAACCTAATCTAGGGCAATGGAGCCAGAGCATGCCAAAGACCTCGAGGCGAATTATCATTGTTGGCGGCGGGACATCAGGATCGGTTCTTGCCGCGCGACTGAGTGAGGATCCGTCGCTCTCGGTTACGCTGTTAGAAATTGGCCCGGATGACGACACTTATAGTGACGGCATTCTTGACCCGACCCGCGCGCCGGAAGCTTGGCTCGGCCTCCAACCGGTTGCAATGACGCCTATGTTGAATGGCGAGGGTGTGATCCCGATGATCCAGGGGCGATTGCTCGGCGGCACGTCTGCGGTCAATGGGCTCGCTACCCTGCGCGGTTTACCAGAGGATTATGATGGTTGGGCCGCCGCCGGGCATGAAGGTTGGGGCTGGCAAGACGTGATCGACACGTTCATCGCGGCTGAAACAGATCAAGATTTCGGGGCGTCCGATATTCACGGGGATCGCGGACCGCTCACCGTTCGCCGTTGGCGGCGCGAGGAAATGGGCCGCGCCCAACTTGCTTTCTATGACGGGATGCGGGCGCTGGGTACCAAAACCGTGGATGACATCAATGACCGTTCGCAACTGCCCGGCCTGGGCGTGTTTCCTGTGACGATTGATGCTCGCGCAAAACGCGTTAGCACCAGCCGAGCGTATCTCACGAGTGCCGTGCGCGCTCGCGAAAATTTCTCTCTCCGAACTGGTGCCGAAGTTACGTCCCTGGTCATCGAGAGTGGTCGCGCCGTTGGGGTTCAGCTATCGACAGGCGAAGCCCTCGAGGCTGACGAGGTCGTGGTCACGGCCGGTGCCTTGTGGACCCCGCATTTGTTGATGCGGTCGGGCATTGGACCTGCCGCTCATCTCGCTGAACATGGGATCGCGCTCCACGCGGATCTGCCGGTTGGTGAGACGATGAGCGATCATATCGGCCCCGGTATACGCTACCTCCATGCCGGAGTGCGGGGCGGAACGGCAGGACCGGCTCAGTCGCTTTTGATTGGCGCCTCCAATGGTGTGGACATCGATTATCACGCCTTTCCGATTGCGCCGCCGCCGCGCGACGGAGACACTGAATTTGTCATGGCGGTGTTCTTGTTGCAGTCGTCCGGTAGAGGTAGCGTGCGGCTTGGCGACAATCCGGAACATGGTCCCGTCGTCACCGCGCCGCCGCTTCCGGATGACGCCAATGATCGTTTGCAGCACGCGTTCAAACGGATCGCAGAATGGGAGCAGTCGGACGCCGCAAAGGCACTCGGTTGCGCGCAAATCGATCCGATTGATCTGAGCGCGCCTGATGCCCCGCAACGCGCCAGAGAACAGTTCACGATCAGCTATGGCCACATGACCAGTACATGCCCAATGGGCGCGGTGCTCGATTCTGACTGCCGAGTCTTAGGGATTGACGGCTTGCGGGTCGCCGACGCGTCGATCATGCCGACCATCCCATCCGGCAACACCTATCTTGGCTGTGTCATGGTCGCTGAACGCGTCGCCCGGAAAATGTTGGCAGAGGTGAGGGTATAATGACGGTTTTTTGCCTTGCATGAGGACTACAAAATACGGCCTTTATCGTTGACGCGCTTAGGTTTTTTCGACGTCCGTTTTCTCATCTGGTAAACGCCGGCTCTCCGTTCAGCGCATTGTTGAGCTCCGTAATAATAGCAGGCGGGCAAATACAGTCGTTTTGCAATGCTCTTTCACCACACGCGGATGTATCGGAAACTTTTACAAAAAGAAGAGCGGCCAATCAGGCTGAAGTCCCAGTTTTGCGCGCCCGACGTCCGCTTGCATCATCGGTTGCGCGACTATGTGCCTGAGCATGGCGCGTAGATCGCGCATTCGTTTTTCAATGGGTGAGGTTTCATAAAGGGCTGATGAGCCGCTAAGATCATGCAGCGCTTCGACTGCACTCTTTACAGTATCAATGACTTGAAACCCAGCCGCGTATAGCGCCGTTGTCATCTCTGGATCAGGCGGACTTCCCTGGGTCGCTTGTTCCCAAACAGATTCCGCTTTTGCCGTCAGACGCTCGCCCGCCACATCCAATGCTTCGCCGTGCTTAGCAATGGCGATTTGATAATCGGGTCGATCGCGCGGATCAGGCATCGGTCCGGGTGTGATTTGAGATTTTCCGCGCTCTAAAGCGTGGTCATAAACAGCGTTTCCGAGACCGAGGAGCTGGGCTGCAAAGATCGCAGACACGCACGCAAAGATTGGAACTCGATCGGACGCTCCTGTGATAACAACCTCATTAGCGAAAGAGAAAACGCGATGCGCTGGTACGGCGACGTTTTCCAGTTCTATGTCATGACTACCCGTCCCGCGTAGGCCGCTCGTGTGCCAGGTATCGATGATCTTGAAATCATCTCGAGGGACCGCCGCCATCACAACCTCCGGCGTCCCAGCCTCATCCAGGACCGGCTGACCGTTATTGAACAATCTGCAGCTCAAGACCGCCCAATCTGCACCAGGGCTTCCGGACATGAGCGGCCAGCGACCACGCACCACAGCCTCGCCGCCGTCCTGGTGAAGTTCTCCTGCCGGAATTGTGGATTGGCAAATAAGCTTGTTGCGACCCGCAAATAACTCCTCTTTGAGGGCTTGCGGCATAAAGCGGGCGTAAAATCCAATCAGCCCGGCATTCCACATCACCCAACTGACCGCCGCATCTTCATAGGCGATGGCTTTAAAGATTTTCAAAATTTCGGGCAGTGGCGTGCCTAGCCCGCCATGCGTCTCTGCGATGGGCATTCCGAGCAGCCCACTCTCGCGGATGGCGGAGTGGACGTCTTCAGAAAGCTGCCTGTTCTTGTCAGCTTGCGCGCGCTGGGCTGCGATGACTGGCAGCAAGAGCTCCACGGGATCGGTCAGGGATTGCGTCATTGCCAGCCTCCTCACTCAGGTCTGGTTAAACCTCTCAGGTTCGCCAAAACAAATCTACTACGATTTTCGAAGTTGATTTTCACACGCGCCCGGCCACACTGCGATGATGAAAAGCAAGTATGGACAATATTGCCCAGTATCGCTGGCTACAGAGATCCTGGGAGAGCGCTGGACCATTCTCGTTGTATTGGTTCTAGCAGATGGATTTCATCGCTTCTCAGAGTTGGAGCGGGCTTTGCCGAGGATTTCGGCATCAACCTTGAGCGTGAGATTGAAAAGCCTCGAGAGCGCTGGCGTGGTCGAGAGGCGGCCGGGCGCAAAGGACGAGAAACCACTCTATTATTTGACGCCGGCTGGGGATGAGCTTGGCGAAATCGTGCTCGATCTTGGGCGTTGGGGGCATCGCTGGGGGCGCGACCTCGCGATCGATGATCTCGATCCAGAACATCTCATTTGGAGTATGCATATGCGGATGAATACTGAAATTATGCCACTGAGACGCACGACAATTGCTTTCGAATTTGCGGATCAACCGGCGAATAAAAGATACTTCTGGATCGTGTCGGAAAACAAGCGCGTTCAAGCCTGCCTTAAACATCCCGGTTTCGATGAGGACTTGCGCGTGATCGCAAAGGTTCGCTCACTGACTTATGCATGGCGTGGCTTTGTTTCGCTCCGGGACGAGATATCCAAGGGCAATATCAAAGTGCTAGGTTCTACCAAACTTGCAAAAGCCTTCCCAGATTGGTTGTTGGGGAGCATGTTGGCAGATCAGGAGCGAATGCATCCAGGCAAAGAACGCGACTTGCAACGTGCCGCTTATGCCAAAACAGGGCGCGCCATCAGCCAGTAAACAAGAAAGGCCAAAAAGATGGATTTGTTCAATACTGAAGACCTTAAGTGGAACCGCTTCACAGGAGACGAGCGGTTCGAGTACGCAATCGACGATTCTGCAAGGCGAGCTTGAGGTCATTGACTACAAAGACGGCAAAGAAGTCGGCCGAAAGATCCGCCGCGCCGGGGACTATTCGCACGGTGCGCCCGGCCACGTTCACATGGAAAAAGCCGGACCAGAAGGTGCACTCGTCATTTTTCACCTCTATTCGCCAGACGGCGCGCTCGTCGAACAATTGGCGCCCGATGGGTCTGTGATTCGTACGACGCACCTTTCTGACTTTCAGTCCGATCGCTGGTAAAGGTGCCGGGGCGCGAGCAAACCTGTCGTCGGGTCCTTAGATTCCGTTCTCTAAAGCGCACGAGTCTTCAGGATTTATCGGCGTGCCAGAGACCTAATTCTCAGTTATTGGGAGCGTGGATCCAAGCGCTTCCGCCTTGATCGAAATTAGCTTAAAAAAGCTAGGTAGCTTGCAAACTACCCATGCATGGGTAGGGTGCGGCTATGGAGCAGCCAAGCTGGATCAAACCGGAAAAACTTCGGCCGAACATTGTGTTGCACAGACTATTGGAGCGCGACACGATCCTCGGCCGGTTGGATCAAAATGATCGACAACTGGTTTTGGTTCAGGCCGCCGCTGGTTACGGAAAGACCTCCGTGCTTGCGCAATGGTTTACGTCCCCGCAGGTGCAATCTGAAATCTCGGCTTGGGTCTCACTCGATGAAGAGGATTCTGATCCCTTCACGTTTCTTTGCAATCTCATGGCGTCTCTGAAGATTGCAGGCTGCAATATAGATTATGAATTGCCGCACCATCCGAACGTGCTCTCGAACCTGGAGCATGGTGTCGTTTTTGGTGCGATGATGAAGAAACTCTCGCGCAAGACGCTACCGCGTTTCATTTTTTTAGACGATTTTCACTTGGCGGCGAACGAGGAGAATTGCCGGTTCATTCGCAGACTATTGGAAACGCTGACGTCAACGACACTTGTGATTTCAACTCGGTCGACACCGCGCGAGCTGGGCTTGGCGGATTTGCGTAGCCGAGGGCGATGCTTGGAAATTTCCCAACGCGACTTGCGATTCACAAAATCCGAAACTGAAAGCTATTTCAGAGATTTTGTCGGCGGAACTTCGGCAGACTCTCTCACCGAAACTCTATTGAAACGCACGGAGGGGTGGCCAATTGCCTTATTCGCTACACGTACTTTGCTGCGCGACGGGGTGCCTCTAGAAGACGCTTTGACGCAAGCTTCAGGGCGAAGCGCGGTTCTGTCAGATTATTTTATGGAGCGCGTCTTCTCGCTATTATCGGACGAAGAAAAAGATCTGTTGCTCCAAACCGCGAGCTTTGACCGCGTCAACGGCGATCTGGCAGACGCTGTGTGTGAAACCAGTTCATCCTGGGCTCTCTTGGAGAAACTCGAACGTCATGAGCTGTTTGTCACCTGCCTCAGCGAAGACCGCAGCTGGTTTCGGTATCATCGATTATTCGCCGAGTTTCTGACTGAGCGTGCGCGCAGAGACACGCGTTACGATTTCACTGAGATTCATAGGCGCGCGTCGAAATGGTCGCTGGACAATAGCTATGAAAGCGACGCGCTCGAATATGCTTTGCGGAGCCGGGACGCTGATTTGGTCGCGACAACGCTGGAGGCGATTGGCGGGTGGCGACAAGCCGTCACCGGAGACATGTCGGCAGTCATTCGAGCGCTGCAGGTTATTGCCTCGACCCAGCTGCATTTGTATCCGCGCGTTTGGATGGCGGATATTTACCTAAAGCTCAAAAATGGCCAATGGGCCGATGCTTGGAGATCGTATGCACGGCTCGCAAGCCTCCACAAACCGTTGGATCAGGATGATCCGGTCTTTCGAAGTGAGTTGATAATTTTCGATGGCTTGATCACGGTATATTTTGATCTGGGTCAGAAAACCACCGAGGCGATCCAACAGTTAGAGGAGTTGGAGCTGACGTCTCGCCGTGACGATCACTTCTTGCAATCAACGCGTCTCAACTTGCTCTGTGGCCTGCATAATCGCACCAATCAGTTCCAAAGCGCACTCAGGGAGGGGGATGCTTCTATTCGCCATTATAGAGCCCTGAACGCGCTGTATGGTGAAGTGTTTCTGTATTTGCACCAGTGTTTTGCGCTGTATGTCACCGGCCGTCTCCGCGACGCTAAATCCACATTAATGCAGGGCATGGAGCTGATACAGGAGCATTATGGCAAAGGCGCCGAATTGTATGCTCTCGGCGCCGCTTATGCGGCTGCGATTGCTTATGAAGAAAATGACCTCATTCTGGCGCAGGCTTATCTAGTGGAAGCGTTTCCGACCATAGAGCAATGCGATGCTTGGATTGAAGTCTATTTCGTTGCCTATGAAACGGATCTAGCGATTGCTGCTTCGCGGGGCGACTGGCAGCGCGTTGAGGATACGGTTACTCGCGCACAACGGGTGGCCAAGATAAGGCAATTGCCCCGTCTCGAACGATTTGTCGTAGCGACCGCGATGGACCTGCAATTGCGATATAATGAGCGGGTGGGGGAGATGGATTTGGGATTGCTAGAAAGCCCCATTTCGCTGCGTGATTTCGATCTTAGTGATTATTCGCGACTCCTTGCGGAAGGTCGCAACTTGCTGCGCTTAGGACGGTTAAGGGATGCGGCCGAGCATTTCGGCGGCTGGGCTGACATTCATAAGCAAAAGAACCTCATTCGAGGCTTCATCAAACTCAAGCTGCTTGAGGGAATCGCAAGACACAACCAGGGGGCGATTGCCGACGCTGCCGCCGCATTTGAAACGGTTCTGTCATTTGCGCGGTTTGAAGGGTTCAAGCGTACGATCATTGAAGAGGGCGACGCAGCGGCGGTTTTGATCAAAAATGTCTCGGCGGAGTCCAATGAGACGGGCGTCAAGAGACTACGAGATAGATTCCTCGCAGAGCTCATCTCGGACATAAATACCCAAGATCCCCATCGTTCTGACGCGCGTTCCATTCTCAGCCATCGAGAGGCGGATGTTATGCGGCAAGTCTTGTCTGGGCGCACCAACCGAGAAATTGCGAACGCATTGTCGATCTCGCAAAACACGGTCAAATTCCATCTGAAGAATGTTTTCCAAAAACTATCGGTCTCAAGTCGAGCGGAAGCGATCAGCGCCTGCTTACGTTCGGATGTGATTTAAAAGTCGCAAGAGCGCGATTTCGACACAAAATCGGAGCGGCCTACCCGGTTATGTTCTGCCACCTACCCGGGTGGGTGTTCCGAAGCGCTCGCACTCTTGCCAAGCCTAGCTTGTATCGAAGTTAGGGAGCTGAGCGCGTGCGAATAGGGGTAGATGTTGGCGGAACGAACACTGACGCAGTGCTCATGAACGGCAACCAGGTGGTCGCTAAAGTTAAATCGCCAACGACTGAACGGGTCGAAGACGGAATAATTGCTGCCTTGTCGTTGATTCTCGCAGAAGCCGGAATTGAGGCACCTGCGGTGACCGCTGTGAGTATCGGCACGACGCATTTCACAAACGCTTTTGTCCAACGTAAGCGACTAGATAGAGTCGGCGCTATTCGAATTGCTAAGCCCGCTGCACAAGCCTTGCCCCCTTATTCGGATTGGCCGGACGACATATGCACAGCACTCGGCAATCACGCCGTTTCAGTGCGTGGCGGGTATCATTATGATGGTCGGGTCAATTCCGAATTGGATGAAGCCGCGATTGCCGCCGCGGCGCGGACCTATCGAAACGAAGGTATCAACGCAATTGCACTGTCGGCACTGTTTGCTCCGATCAATGATGATATGGAAATCCGCGCCCACGAAATCATCAAACAGGAACATCCAGATGCGGCGGTTACCCTGTCTTCAAAGATCGGCAGAATTGGGCTTCTGGAACGCGAAAATGCCGGGTTGATGAATGCCAGCCTGACGACGCTGGCAACAGAAACTGTGACCGGTTTTGAAAAAGCACTGGCTAAGCTTGGCATCACCGCTCCATTTTTCGTGTCGCAAAATGATGGCACGCTCATGAATGCGGGAACCGTCAAAGCCTACCCGGTGCTCACCTTTGCTTCGGGGCCAACCAATTCCATGCGTGGCGCCGCATTCTTAGCCGGATTAGAAGACGCCATGGTCGCTGATATTGGCGGCACCACGACCGATATTGGCGTGTTGAGAGCGGGGTTCCCCAGAGAATCCTCCATTCAGGTTGATATTGGCGGGGTACGGACAAATTTCAGAATGCCAGATGTGACCGCCCTCGGTCTCGGCGGCGGCAGTATTGTTCGTCAAAACGCCGATGGCCGTGTTTCGATCGGACCCGATTCAGTGGGATTTGAGCTGGCGCAAAAAGCGATGGTTTTTGGCGGCGATACGATAACCACGACCGATATCGCCGTGGCCGCGGGCTATGCTGAAATTGGCGACCCCGGCCGGGTTAAATCACTGGACCGCGCCCTCGTTGATGCCAGCGTCAACGAGATACATCGCTTGGTTGAAGACGGCATCGACCGAATGAAAACCAGTGGCGATGGCACGCCACTTATTCTTGTCGGCGGTGGCGCAATCCTGATCAATCGCGATTTGAAGGGCGTTTCAGAGACCCTTGTCCAGGAGCAAGCCGGAGTGGCGAACGCGATTGGCGCCTCAATCGCTCAGGTTGGCGGTGAGGTCGATAAGGTTTTCGCCTATGATGAGATCGGGCGCGAAACCGCAATCGAGCGCGCGACGAGTGAAGCTAAGCGAGAAGCAATCGCTGCCGGCGCGATACCAGACAGTGTTGAGATTATGGATATGGATGAAGTGCCGCTGGCCTGTATTCCAGGCGGGGCTGTCCGCTTGCGGGTCAAAGTCGCAGGTGACTTGTCTCATTCGAAGGGAGCGGTGTGATGGGACTAAAGCTTCCGTTTTCCAGGAATACTCCAGCGAACAACCCTGCTAACCCAGAACGCCTTACCCTCACAGAAGCCGATCTGCATGATTTTGCGCGGGGCGCCGCATTTTTAGGTACAGGTGGCGGCGGCGATCCCTATATCGGTCGCTTGATGGCCCAGGCCGCGATCCGCGAATACGGGCACCCTCAGATTATACATCCTTCTGAACTCGCGGATGATGCCACCGTTGCGTTCATCGCAATGCTGGGCGCGCCGACGGTACTGAACGAAAAGGCGGCCTCTGGTGAAGATATTGATCTAGCGATCCAGCGCCTGACCCAACGAATTGGGCAGCCGATTGATGCGCTGATGCCGGCAGAGATTGGCGGCGTGAATTCGACGCTGCCCATTGTTGCTGCCGCGCGGCTTGGTCTTCCATTGCTAAACGCTGACGGGATGGGGCGCGCCTTTCCAGAAATCCAAATGGTGGTGATGAATTTTGAAGGCTTGTCTGCAACACCGTTCGTGATCGTAGATGAGCATTTGAATTCGACCATTGTTGAGACGGCCGACGCTTCTACTGCCGAGAGTTTTGTTCGAACTCTGGCCGTCCATATGGGGCTCAGTTGTATCGTTGCGGGGTATCCGATGACCGGCGCGGATGTGAAGCGAGCCACGATCCATGACACGCTTACTGAGGCGGTGAATATTGGCCGGGCGATTGAGGCGGGACGCAGGACTGGAGACGCCGCTGGTGCGCTTGTGCAATACCTATCAGCGTCGAAAATTTACGGTCATGGGCGCGAACTCTTCGATGGCAAAATTGTCGACTTGCGGCGAGAAACGACAGGCGGCTTCTCGATTGGCCACTGCAAGATCAACTCTATCGAAAATCCCAGTCGGACGCTGGATCTGAACTTTCAGAATGAGAATCTCGCCGCGAAAGAAGGCGAGACGGTTCTTGCGATTGTCCCGGATCTCATCACCGTGATTGACCGCGAAACGGCTGAACCTATTCCCACCGAAGCGCTCCGCTATGGCCAGCGCGTGAAAGTAATCGCAGCAGCTGCGCCGAAGCTTCTGCGCACTGAGGCGGCCCTTAAATTTATTCATCCGCGCTGCTTTGGCCTCGATGAAGACTACACACCCATTGAATCCCTACCCATGCCAAAGAGTGGCACAGGGCCGGAAAATTGATCAGGAGGACCCAATTATGGGAACACACATCAAATCAACACTTCTCAAATCAGCTTGCGCTGCCGGGTTCGCTCTGTCCGTCTCTCAAACGGCGCTCGCGCAGACCGGTGATGATGCAGCGGTAGATGAGGATAAACGGCTTGGCACGGTAACGGTCACAGCGCAGTTTCGTGAGCAATCGCTTCAAGAGGTTCCGAATGCTGTTACAGCCTTCACGGCAGAAACAATCCAGGATGCAGGCATTCGCTCAACCGAGGACTTTATCGCGCTCACCCCGAACGTCACTTTTGATGACTCATTTACTTATCTCAACAGTTTCGTTGTGGTGCGCGGCGTGACACAGATCAACAATGCGGACTCCCCGGTCGCGATTATCGTTGATGGGGTGCCACAGAATAATCAGAAACAATTCAAAATGCCGCTCTTCGATGTCGAGCAGATCGAGGTCTTGAAAGGCCCGCAAGGCTCGCTTTACGGACGCAATGCAATCGGCGGCGCGATCAATATCGTGACGGCGCAGCCCAGCAATGAAGTGGAAGGCTTTGTCAGCGCGGAAGCCGCGAATGGCGGCGGCTACCGGATCCAAGGCGGCGTCAGCGGTCCGATCGTCGAGGATAAACTCCTGTATCGTCTGTCTGGGAGTTATTATCAAACCGACGGCCTGATCGAGAACGCCTTCCTTGGGCAGGAAGTTGACTTTGTTGACCAAGATTTGTCGGTGCGAGGCAAGCTGGCTTATGTGCCGAATGACCGATTTTCTCTGGACCTGAGAGCCGCGTACAATGAGGTCGAGGCCGGATCGAGTTATGACACAATCGTCAACAGTGTGCTCAATCCAACATTCAGAAGCGGCAATGATGCGAACCAGATTTTCGATCCAACCGCCAATTTGGCGGGTGTGACGGATGCCGAGACCACCGAGCTCACGGCTAAGGCGGAGTGGGATCTTGGTGGCGCGACGGCGACCTATATACTTGGCTACACAGACCTTGCGGAAGAATACCGTGCGGA
The DNA here is from genome assembly GCF_056850855.1 of Hyphomonas sp. ske169. Lineage (NCBI taxonomy): Bacteria > Pseudomonadati > Pseudomonadota > Alphaproteobacteria > Hyphomonadales > Hyphomonadaceae > Hyphomonas > Hyphomonas sp. ske169. The sequence continues at coordinate 3,511,151 of NZ_CP096146.1, forward strand.
TCTAGATTTTTCCAACGCGACGCAGGGCACGTTTGGTCCATTTGGGGAATTGGGTCAGGGTCAAAATCTCGACGTCGAACTCACGAGCCATGAATTGAGGTTCGTATCGCCGGATGACCGCGCTTTCCGTTGGCTCGGTGGCGCTTATTATCTCGACACCAAGAGAGATTTGCTGACCCGCGGCTTCCTGGACCTCAATGGTCAACTCAGCCAATTCGATGATGGCGTGATCATCATCTCGAGAGACGAAGCGAATGAGAACACCGCCTGGGCTTTGTTTGGACAGGTAGAGTTTGACTTGAACGATCGCGCAACCCTGCAATTGGGTGCACGTTATGATGAAGACGAGCGCAATCAGACCAATCCGGGCACAGCTGGCTCCGACCGCAGTGAGACATTCGACTCGTTCCAGCCAAAAGTTACGCTCAGCTACGACTTAACCCCCGATGTGATGGCCTACGCAACTTATAGTACAGGGTTTCGCTCAGGCGGCTTCAATGCGCCGGGGGTCGTTCTCACTCGGTTTGATGATGAGACACTTACGAATTATGAAGTCGGCCTCAAATCAGAGTTCGCAGACGGGCGAGGGGTGTTCAATGCTGCGGCGTTCATGTCGCAAAGCGATGGGTTCCAGTTTTTCTTTGTTGATGTCAGCACCGTTTCGCAGATCATCGCGAACTTAGATGAAGTCGACATTGCCGGGTTCGACGCGGACGTGCAGTTTCAAGCAACTGATGATCTGACGGTGTACGCTGGCCTCGGTGTCACTGACTCAGAGATCAAATCAATCGGCAATACAGATCTCGAAACCTTCTTGACCAGTTCGGGTGTAGATATCGGACGTGTAGTCGGAGCGAGCAGTCCGAAAACCACCGATCTGACATTCAATATTGGCGGCCAGTATGTTCAGCCACTCGAGAATGGTCTCAATCTCTTGTTTCGCGCCGACTATGAGTATCAGGGCGATAAATTCTGGCAAATCGACAATATGGACGTCCGCGATCCCATCAATCTGCTCTCTCTTCGTGCCGCGATTGAGGGTGAAAACTGGACACTTGCTGTGTGGGGTCGAAATCTTCTCGATGAAGAATACTATGCCGACTTCAACCCTAGCGAATATGCAGGCGCCCCTTTTGATCTGGCCTTCCAGGCCCGTCCCCAAACTTATGGTGTAGAACTCCGCTACGACTTTTAGTCTAATTCACCCATAAGACGTCCTGGCCCCAGATCGACCCTCCAACGATCTGGGGCCATTGCGTTTATGTCCGGCCATTTTGCAAGACACATTAAATGTCTCAAAGGCCGTGACGGGAGCTGTCCGGCTCATACAAACCCGTCTCCAGCATCATAACTTCACTCAGCCGCCTGCCAGTGCTCGACAAGGGAGGCCGCGATGGCTCCGGGTTTTTCCGCGATGACCCAGTGGCCGGCATCTTCTATTCGGACGAAGGGGAAGCCATAGGTATCTGCCCATGATTGGCCGCCATCGACTGAGCCAAACGGATCATTCACGCCCCACATCAAGAGACCGCGTTTTGGTAAGGACCGCAGCGTGTCCACCCACGGGCTATTGATCCAGTTCAGGCCGTTTGCTGATCGGTAGAGACCGATAATGCTCTTCTTGATATGGCCGCGTTTCCAGAGGTCGACCGAGGTTTCGACCATTTCCAGCGGCATGTCGGCTTTGACGAGCGTCGCTTTGAGCCGCTTCGGCGTCGTCACCAGCATAGACAACTCACCTAGCACCGGCGTCGCCCACGTTTTCGCCGCGCTATGTCCAGTGCGCTTGGGGGCATAAACGGCGTTTGCTACCGCCCATGTTCGCACCAGGTCGGGGCGCAAACCGGCAATGCGCAGGGTCAGGAGTGCGCCCCAATCATGCCCAACCAGGTCGACCGGGCCTGAAGTTCTGACGACGTCCTCAATTTGCTGAACGAGAAAGTCGACATAGTTATCTTTTGTGCGCTTAAAGCCGTTTGGAGGCGCGGTCTCAAAGCCTGGCAATGCGGGCGCGAAATAGTCCGTGTCCGGCAGGCCGAGCTCTTGGATCAGAGGGGTCCAGATCTTCGGGCAGTCTGGAACGCCATGGATGAAGAATTTTTTTGGGCTCATGTGGGGCGTGTCCAATTTTTGCGAGTCGATGATTACAGGGTGATCGCTTTTTGGAAGGCGGGGCGCTGCTCAACCCGTTCTATATATGCTTTGAGGTTCGGCATTTCATCGCTCACCGCGCCGACGCGGTTGCTCATGAAGCAGGCATGACCGAGCATGATGTCCGCGGCTGAGAAGTCACCAATCAGATAGTTCTTGCCTTCGAGCGCCGCGTCGACTGGCGCCAATGCTTTTGCGAGTAGGCGCTTGGCTTGCGCCAGCGCGTTCTGATCCTGCCGATCTGGGGGTAGAAGCAGCGTGTTGACGACGATGATATTGATCGGCGGCATCACCATGCCCTCGCAATAGTGAAACCATTGCAAATAGTCCGGAAAACTGGGCGCATCGACAGGCGGCTTCAAGCCACCATTCTTGTGGCGTTCAAGCACGTATTCTACGATCGCCCCCGACTCGAAGATCGAAACGTCGCCATCCTCGAGAACCGGCACGCGGCCCAATGGGTGGCGTGCGCGGTGAGCATCTGACTTCAAGTCTTTGGGGTGAAAGTCCATACGATTGAGCTCGTAAGGCAGGTCTAACTCTTCCAGCAGCCAGACAATTCGGCCCGCGCGAGAGTTTGGTGCGAAGTGCAGTTTCAACATGGCGAGAATTCCTTCCAATCGCTCAAATCACGTCTTGTCATAATCTAGTTTTTTCAGTAATGGCAAGCCAGATGCCAAAACAATTGGTATGCTTGATCGGTTGTGGAGTCGCTGAAATGGTCAAACAGGTTCGTCTCATTGACTATCCAGCTGGGCAGGCGGCCCGGGGCTTTTGGTCGTTCTCCAGCGAAACGCTCCCAGCTCTCGACGAAAACCAAATCAAAGTTCGCATTGATTGGGTGTCTGTTGATCCCGGCATGTCCGGCTGGATCACGGATAAGCCGAGCTATATGCCGCCCGTGAAACCGAGCGAGGTGATGCGTGCTTTTGGTGTCGGGGAAGTGGTCGATACTCGATCAGAGCGTTTCCAAATCGGGGATTGGGTCACCGGGTTTCTTGGTCTGCAAACAGAAGGCGTTTTCTCGGAAAAGGCCGTGCGGAAAATCGACACCCGCCTTGCACCGCCGCAGCTTTTTCTATCCGGGCTGGGTATGACCGGCTACACTGCCTATTTCGGCATGATGGATATTGGCCAGCCGCAAGAAGGCGACACAGTTGTCGTCTCAGCTGCGTCGGGGGCGGTCGGCAGCATTGCGGCACAACTCGCAAAGCAGGCTGGGGCGCGCGTTATCGGAGTCGCCGGTGGGCCCATCAAATGTGCCTATCTGACAGACGCGCTCGGGCTCGATGCCGCCATTGACTATAAGGCAGGGGATATCGGCGCGGCCTTCGATGCGGCCGCCCCCGACGGCATTGATTTGTATTTCGACAATGTTGGCGGCGATACGCTCGATGCTGTGCTAGAGCGGATGAATTATCGCGGACGGATCGTCGTCTGCGGCAGTATCTCGCAATATGCAGATTTCGCCGCGGCGCGCGGCCCAGCGGGCTGTATGCGGGTGGTCACGCATAGTCTGAAAATGCAGGGCTTTACGATGCGCGATTACATGCATCGCGTGCCGGAGGCCCTGGAAGTGCTGGCGCGGGGGCATGCCGACGGCAGCTTGAAGTTTCGCGAGCATATTTTGGAGGGGCTCGAGACCTTCCCGGATGCGTATGAGATGCTCTTCGATGGTAGAAATCACGGAAAGCTTTTGATCGACCTTCGCGGCGATCATTGAGGTAGAAAAATCGAATTGGAGCACGCGATGTCGACGGTCACAGAACTTTGGGTCAATCGAGAAAATTACCGCGAAACGAAAACCGTTGAAGTGGCCGCCCGCGCGCTCGGGGATGGTGAGATCCGTGTGCGGATCGACAAGTTCGGCCTGACATCCAACAATGTCAGTTACGCGGTTAGCGGCGACATGATCGGCTATTGGAACTATTACCCAGCAGACAATCCGTGGGGCAAAGTTCCGGTTTGGGGGATTGGCGAGGTTGTCGAATCCAATACGGACGAAATCGTTGTCGGTGAACGGCTCTATGGGTTCTTTCCGATGGCGAGCGAAGTTATCCTCACTGCCGGAAATGTGCAGCCGCATGCTTTCATGGATGTGACCCCGCACCGCGTGGAGCTGCCAGCCCTGTACAATCAATATCGGCGCACCAAAGCCGATCCTGATTTCTTGCAAGCGATGGAAGCAGAGCGCTGCCTTTTATTTCCGCTCTTCGTCACCTCGTTCGTGCTTTACGATTATCTCGTAGACAATAACTATTTCGGTGCGGAGCAGGTGGTCATCGGGTCCGTATCCTCCAAGACTGGGTTTGGACTTGCTGAGCTGCTCAAACAAGACGGGGAAAAGCGAGTTATCGGCATGACGTCTGCCGGTAATCTTGCTTTCGTTGAGGCGCTGAACTGTTGTGATAAAGTGCTCGTTTATGGAAACGAGCGGGACATCGATACGTCCGTTCCAACGGCATATGTCGATATGTCCGGCAATGCGAAGCTGACCGAAACGCTGCACACTTTGCTTGGCGAGAATATGGTGGAAAGCTGCATGGTCGGCGCGACCCATTGGGAGGCCAGAGGGCGGACGAAAGACCTGCCGGGCGCAAAGCCAACTTTCTTTTTCGCACCTGGGCAAATCGCCAAGCGCGATCAGGAATGGGGTCCTGGCGTTCTATGGGACAAGGGAAGCGAAGCCGGCGCGGAGATCGCCAAGAAAGTTTCGAGTGAAATGTCTGTCGAGATGATCACCGGCGCATCCGAGGCCGCCAATGTCTGGAAAGCGATGCTCGACAATCAGATATCACCGAGCCGAGGTCTTCTCGTCTCGATCGGAAATGGATGATCGCGGAGGAGCGAATTATGCTGATGAAAATCTTGAAATACGGCGCGATAGGTCTGGTGCTCGTGCTGGTGATTGGTCGGTTGGGCCTGCCGCATTTGCTCACCGGATTGGGCTTGCACCCTCACTACGAAGTGCCGGAAATGGACCTATCTGGGAAACGTGCCTTGATTGTGACAACCAGCCAGGGCACGCTTGGCGATACAGGCAAGGCGACCGGCGTTTTTGCTTCTGAGATGACCGCTCCTTATTACGCGTTTCTCGACTCCGGGATGGAGGTCGATGTGGCGAGTATTCAGGGTGGGCAGATCCCGATCGAGCCCCAGTCACTTAAATGGCCGGTGGCTTCAGCTGCCGATAAACGCTACCTGAAAGACCCCATGTTTCAGTCAAAAGTGTCGCGGTCTTATCAGATCGATCAGGTGGATACGTCTGAGTACGACATTGTCTTTCTGGCTGGCGGATGGGGGGCGGCTTATGATTTCGGCCAGTCCGCTGAGCTCGGCGAGAAAGTCGCCGTGGCTTATTCGAATGAGGCCGTGATTGGTGGGGTTTGCCATGGTCCTTTAGGGCTTTTGCAGGCCTATGGTGATGATGGAAAGCTGATCGTTGAAGGTCGGCGTATTTCTGCCGTCACCGACAAACAGATCACCGAGCTTGGGATCACGCACACGCCGATGCACCCAGAGCGGGATTTGCGGGCCGCAGGTGTTGTCTTCGAGGCGGAGTCAAAATTCAGAGATTTGTTCGCCACGAATGTCGTTATTGATGGTCGCATCGTCACGGGGCAAAATCAAAACAGCGCGACCGAGACAGCCGTAAAGATGATGCAAGTTCTTGCGGGTGAGACGGGCGGCGAGCCGACCTCATGATGCGGTGGTGCCTCGCGGTCTGTTTCGCGCTTGCAGGCTTGACCGCATACGCCGAAACGAAGCCTAACATTGTTATGGTGCTCGTGGACGATGCTGCCTTGATGGATTTCGGCGCGTTTGGCGGCGAGGCGCATACGCCGAACATTGATGAACTCGCGGCGCGCGGAACGCTCTTCCGACAGCACCGCGCGACGCCTTTCTGCGCGCCATCACGGGCGATGCTGCTCACGGGCATGGACAATCATCTCGCTGGGCTCGGCACCATTCGCGAAGTGCTACCTCCGGAACATCGTGGCCAGCCCGGCTATACGATGGCGCTCGAACCAGGCGTGGAGACGATTGCCACCAAGCTAAAGCGCGCTGGCTACCGCACTTATATGACCGGCAAGTGGCATCTCGGGCATGGCGATGGCGAGCTGCCAATCGACCATGGGTTTGACCGATCCTTCATTCTTGATGCGTCGGGGGCGGATCATTGGGAAAACAAACCCTACATGCCGTACTATCGTGACGCACCCTGGTTTGAGGGTCGCGAAAAGGCGATTCTTCCAGAGGATTTTTACTCCTCCACGTTCATTGCTGACCAAATGCAGGCCTATCTCGAGCAGGATGCAGAGTTAGCCGAACCTTTCTTCGCTTATGTCGCCTTTCTGGCTGTCCATATTCCGGTGCAAGCGCCGCGCGAATTCACTGAGAAATATATCGAGACCTATGAAGCGGGCTGGAACGCGATCCGTGAGCAGCGCTGGCAGCGTGCGCAGGACTTAGGGCTAGTTCGCGAAGGCGCCCCCCTCGCGCCACAGCCAGAAACCATCCCGCGATGGCAGGATCTCAGCGCGCAAGAGCAAAAGCTCGCAGCCAAGAGCATGGCGGTGAATGCCGGCGCACTGGAAGCGATGGATGCTGAGCTTGGAGGTCTGATCGATTATATCGAATCCATCGGAGAGTATGAGAACACAATCTTCGTTGTAACTTCCGACAATGGGCCGGAAGCAGGCGATCCATGGGGAGGGAGCGCGCAATGGTGGTTCAAGCTTCAGGGCTATTCGCGCGATTATGACACGCTTGGCGAGAGAGGAAGCTATGTCGCTCTCGGGGCAGGCGGTGCGAGCGCCAATGCTGGTCCGTCGCACTTGTTCAAGTTCCACGCCGCGGAGGGCGGATTACGTGTGCCGATGTTGATGGCAGGACCCGGGATTGAACCAGGCAAAGCGGTCGACAGTCTGTCAGTGATGACCGACATTGCGCCGACTTTGCTCGATTTGGTGGGCGCCGATCACGATCACCCGAATGCTAATCCAATGACCGGGCGATCGCTCCAGCCGGTTCTGTCGGGTGAAGCCGAGCGTGTTTACGCAGACAGCGATACCATCGGTTTCGAAACGTCAGGCCAGGCTGCGCTCTACAAAGGGCAATACAAACTCGTCAGAAATATCGCACCGCATGGTGATGGCATCTGGCGCGTGTTTGATATTGTCGATGACCCGGGCGAGACGACCGATCTTGCGCCCGAGCGCCCGGAGCTGTTGGCGGAGCTTATGCAGGCTTACCGCGTCTATGCGAACCAGGTCGGCATTCTCGAGCTGCCTGAAGGTTATCAAGTCGAGCGCGCGATTGGACGAAATGTCGTCGGCAAGCTTTTGCAATATTATTGGGGCTGGATTGTCCTTGGCCTGCTCCTAGTGCTAGCCGCAATCACTGGCGTGGTGATCGGGGCGAGGGCACTTTGGCGGCGTCTGAACTGACCAGTTAGGCCCAACCTTCCAAATGGTTTTCTCGGATCACGCGCCGACTCGCTTTTAAGCGGAGAATAGGGGTTAGCCCCGTTTCTTTAAACAGGCTTTCAATGGCAGTCTTGTCCGATTCATTGAGCGCCTCAAAGGCGTCTGTGAGCCGCTGCAAGAGGTAGAACCGATACGGCATCACAGCCGTAGAAATGGAGTGCCCGCGCCAGTCAAATGTCGCCATACCGATCCCGCGGCCAAGTGCAGCCGGTTTCATCGCCGGCGCGTCTTGTCCTTTCAGCCAATCATTCGCAAAATCGATATGGGCCGTGATCTCCGGCAGATAGTCTTCGGCAATGAACGCCATCAGCGCTTTGAGCGTTTCCGGCACAGCATCGAAGGCATAGAGGTCCGGGCCGGCTTTTGAGACCACTTCATCCTGGAAGGTTTCCGGCATGTTCATACGCTCTGTCCAGCGGAACACGCGCGGCGCGGTTGTCTGCATCAGGTGCAAGGGTTTCGGATCTCGTGCGAGGTGCGCGTAAAGCGGGCTGAATAGACCATAATCACCGAGCGTGGGCGCACCGCCAAACAAGTACGGCCAGCTTTCGAGGTGGGCGTTGAAAAGTCTCAAGAGCTCCGCATAGGTCGATTCAATTGTCTCATAGGTTTCAGGCATGACCCCAAACGCGACGGCGGCCTTCCGCATACGACCGCTGGCGTGCAAGAAGATTGGTTCGCGCTCTTCGGCCGTCAGGCCATCAGGCAGAACATCCTCAAATGCCATGCGCAGGAAGTTCAAATTGGTCTCGTCGAAATTCCAGCGATAATGCATGGCCGCGCGTAAGATGCCTTCGCCGCCGAACAGCTCGAAAAGATGCGCAATCACACGCAGCTTGGGATCTTCGGGATAGATAGACGTTTGTGAGAACCCTTGGTTTTCAAAATGGTCGAGAATGTCAGTGCCATCTTGAACATACTCGCCATCTGGCGTTTCAATGACCGGAATGATCCAGCGGCCAAAGGTTTCTGCGACCAGCGAGTTGAAGCGCGCACTGCCTGCCTTTTCTTCGCGGAATGGAACGTGATTGCGGCGCATGTAAGCGCGCACTTTGCCGGTGTAGAGCGACGCCGCCATACCGTAGAGCGTGTATTGTTTGGTCATAATGTTCCTAAAGGTTGGGAAGTTGAACTGGGCCCTGAAAGCTCCGAGGGTTCTTGCCCCAGTTCCAGATGAAGCAGCGTGTGGGTGATGGCAGTTCGACAATCCAAGGCTGGTCAAGAGTGATCTGCGATAACGCGCCGCCGTGAGGCAAGACTAGGTTCTGATCACCCTCCGCGGTGCCGATGAGTTCAATAAAGCACTCGTCGCCAAGTGTCATAATGCTCACAGTTCGCCCGCTTTTAAAGCCAATCGTGTGCGCCTTCGTGACCATGATCTCCATGGGCTCACCTGGCTGAGCGGGAAGCGTTGGCCGTCCGCCGATCGCGATTTGTAGGAATTGGTGCCCGCAGATTGTTTTTTCTTCCACAGGGACACCGGATGAGTGAGGCGCGTGCCGAAACGCCGTTGCATCCGGGGTGACGATACCCATCGAGGCTTTGACAAACGGCGGCTCGGGGGAGAGCTGTGCCCAGTCTTGCGGTTGGATAGCGGATGTGGCGCCCCAGACTTGCTGGGTCTGGGTGTCCACGATTTCCATAAACAAGCCGCGCCCTCCCGCGAGCTGTCGTCCGCTTTCTGGAGTCGCCGCCTTCATCAAGTCTTCGAGCGATGACGTCAGCTGACTCATGCTGTCTTTTCGTTCTTTTGTTTCGCTGGGATGAGGCTGAGGACGAGCATCACAAGCGCGATTGCGAGGAAGGGCAGGCTGGAGGCCGCGCCAGGTGAGGTCTCGAGCGTCACCGTGGGTTTGAAGTGTGCCACGGCCATGCGACCGCTCCATTCCAAAACGAAGACAAGATAAAAAAGTGGAATCAGCGACCTGTAGCGAACCAACACGAGTAGGAACAATCCAGCGAGCAAGAGCTGGGATAAACCCCATTGGCCGAATATGGCGATGACATTGGCGGCGGCGGCGTCTGAAAAACTGTCCAGGGGAATGGTCGCGATACTCTGAGCGCCACCATCCGGGGCGATGAGATGTACACAGCTGCGGAAGATGAGCATCAGTGTCAGTGGTATGAACACGAAGAGCGCAATTTTCTGACCCGGATACCGATTGGTGATTTCCTTCGGGAAAAGCGTTTTCAATATCTGCGTCATTCTTTGCGACTCCCGCGTTTTCGCCTTGTAATGGCATGTTGTATGCCATTAGAGAGAGTGGTGTACAAGGAAATTCGTGGGAGCAAGATAGAAATGGAAGTGCTGAGAACCCCGGACGATCGCTTCGAGAATCTCGACGGATATCCGTTTGAGCCAAACTATATTGATGTCCCAGACGGCGAAGGTGGTTCCTTGCGCATGCACTATGTCGATGAAGGGCCGCGTGACGGACAGCCGGTGGTGATGGTTCATGGCAATCCGACATGGTCCTGTATGTGGCGCTCGCTCATTCCTGTTTTGGCAGAAGCAGGGTACCGCGCCATCGCTGTAGACATGATTGGTATGGGCCGGTCAGACAAGCCGGCCTCCCTGGATGACTATTCGATCGCGCGGCACGAGGCTTGGCTCGCGGCTGGGGTGATCGATGGGCTTGGTCTCACAAATGCGCATTTCATTCTGCACGATTGGGGCGGGATTGTCGGTCTACGCGTCGTTGCGAACAATCAAGAACACGTCGCCAGTGTGATCTATTCCAATACCGGATTCCCGACCTGGGAACCCGGGAAGGAAATCAAGGAAATGATCCGGCCCGGAACCGAAGTCCTGCGGCCATTCCAGGAAATGGTGCGGCAAACCGAAGAGTGGCCGCATTGGGAGCAAGTCTCGGCGATCACGCTGTCCGACATGACGGACTCTGTCAAAGCCGGTTTTGCTGCGCCGTGCCCAGATCCATCCTATGTGGTCGCCAACCGCAAGTTCGCGCTGATGCTACCGACACAGAACGACAACCCGATGCTTGAGGACAATTGGCGGGCGCTGGAGAAGATGAAATCGTTCGAGAAACCGTTCCTGTGCGTCTATTCCGATAAGGATATTGTCGCGCCAGAAGGGTATAAGTCGGTACATCCCTTCATCCCTGGAGCAGCGGCCTACGAGCCGGTGATTTTGGAAGGCGGCAGCCACTTTTTGTTGGAAGACATTCCGGACGCCTACAGCGACGCCGTGCTCAAGCACCTGACGGGTTTGGAGTCTTAAGAGGCCACTTGGATCGACCGTAAATTTGTAGCTCTTTGGAAGATAGGAATAAGCCCATGAAAGTAATCAACGAGGTGATGCCATCTGATCCGGATCGCATCCGCGAGATGATGGAACAAGGGCCAGCCGGGCCGATCTTCATGGTCAATCTCCTCAAGTTTAAAGACAAAGCGGAGTATCAGGACGGCCGCGAAACAAGTCTCTCTGGGCGAGAGGCGTACGGCCTTTATAGCGAGTTAGTGGCAGGCATATTGCCAAAATTCGGCGGCAGATTTTTCTTTGCCGCCGATGCTACATTCCTGGCGCTTGGGCAGGTGGAAGACTTATGGGATGAAATCGCTATTGCAGTTTATCTGGAGCGCGCGGCTATGATGAAAATGTCGAGTTCAGAAGAGTGGCAGGCCGCTGGCGTGCACCGTGCGGCCGGATTGGCCGGTCAGTTGAATATCGAAACGGTGCTGCAAGATTGGTCGAAAGACCTGCCCTGGATGAAGATACTATTAGAACAGATGGGCGTCTGATCGAGATCGTTGCTCACCGATCAGTCCGGTGATTTTTGCGTCCGCCCGGAAACCCAATCCAAGCCGCGCCAGCCCAGCCATCCGATCAGCAAGAGCAGCAATGCCAGTGTGATCCGGACATGTACGAATGTGATTGTCGGGCGGGTGATGAACACTTCCGTATGGTCCAAGGCGCCATACTTGTAGACGCGCCCTTCTTTCATCGCTGGGGCCATGCTCATGTCGATCAGGTCCCGCAGCGACCGGTAACGCACGACGATGACGCGATCCACCTCGTTGCCATACTCACCCAACATCAGGCCGACGCGCTCGCTATCAAACACAGGGTGGCCTCCGCGTTTAAAGAGCTCGGGCATGACGATACTGCCATATGTCTCGCCAGAGATGCGCGCCGCCTCGCCCTCCTTTAGGTTTTCCAGGTTTACCGCATAGAATTCCTTGCCGTCATCGCGCGGGATCATCTCCGCGAGATTGTCGACGAAGCCGCGCCGCGCGGATCCGGAACTGCCATGAAAGGCTCGAAGCTCCTGGATGAGCCGTTCGCCTTCTTCAGGCGTGATTGGCTTTCCATTCCCGCCATACCAGGCAGAGAACCCGAGAAAGAAGAGGGCGAGAATGGCGGCCCAGCCAATCTTGAACTTGAGCATGATAAAACTCCCGTCAGAGGTTTAATTTGGCCAATAAATATATTCGTCGCCGTCCTCGAACCGCTCGGCCAAGGTCTTGTCGATCATGATCGGGCTCTCTGAGGCGGCAACGTAGAGCGGCGGCACCCGGTTGGCGTGGTGAGCGTCAAGGATTGCCTTCAGCTCTGCCAGCTTGTCCGGGCGTGCCTCTGCGAGATTGACTTGTTCAGTCGGATCTTCGGCGAGGTTGAAGAGCCAGTCATAGTCGATCCGATCATTGACCTGCAGTTTCCAATCACCGGCGCGAACGACTTTATAATGCCCGGCATTCCAGAAAATGGCATCGTTTTCCCGGACGATCTCTCCCGTCCCTTCCGCCAACGGCATCAGATTGTGCCCATCGATTATGACATCTTCTGGCAGAGGCGCACCCGCACCGGCGGCCATGGTCGGCATCAAGTCTATGTGCGCCACCGGTGTGTCGATCGTGGTTCCTGGCGCGATGCGCTGGGGCCATTTGATAAAGACAGGCACCCGAATCCCGCCTTCAAACAGCGTAATCTTCCAGCCGCGATAGGGGGTGTTGACCTCGGGAAGACCCAGATAGCCGGCGCCGCCATTGTCGCTGGAGAGGATAATGATCGTGTTGTCTGCGAGACCTTCTTGTTCGAGTTTGTCCATCACACGGCCGACGCTGCGATCAATCGCACGAAGCATGGCCGCATAGACGCGCAGCCGATGCGGCTCGATATCGCCAACCGCTTCAAAATCAGCCTTTGTCGCCTGTAGCGGCGTGTGCACGCCCCAATGAGCGAGGTAGAGGAAGAATGGACGATTCTTGTTCGCTTCGATGACTTTCAGGCTTTCATCGGTCCAGTAATCGGTCAAATAGCCGCCGGGTTCAAACAGCTCACCGCCATTATAAGACGTGGCGAATTTGGAGATCGCCCAGAGCGTCTTGTCGATCGGATCGAAGTCGAGTTTTGCGTTGACGACATTTGGGTCGTCTTCCGGCAGGAAGAGCAGGTTTTCCATGAGCAGACTTTCGTCAAAGCCTTGCGCGGTGGGATGAAATTCACCGACGGACCCGAGGTGCCATTTTCCGATATGGACCGTATGGTAATCTACCTCTTTCAAGACTTCTGCGATTGTGACCTCGCTCGCCGGAAGTCCCTGTGCGTTGTAATCCGGGCGCGTGTTCGCAGCCTCAGCATCATACAAATATTCCGGCAGATTGTTGTCCATTTCATTGCCGAGCTTTGCGACCATAGGACTGAATCTGGGGCGCGTGGGTGTATACTCGAATCCTGTGCGCGTTGGATATCGGCCCGTCATCAACATTGCACGTGACGGCGCGCATGTGCCCTGACCGGCATAGGCTTGGGTGAAGATTGCGCCTTGCGCGGCCAATCGGTCAATATTCGGCGTCGGCGCGCGTCCCCCTGCAACGCCGCCCCCGAATGTCGAAAGATCATTGATGCCAAGATCATCAATCAGGATAAAAACAATGTTTGGCGGACGCTCCGACGGCGGCTGCGTCGCGGTTTCCGGACCTTGTTGCCAGGCGATCGGTTTGTTCGGTGCAATTGTGTTTGCGGTTGCCGACTGAGCCTTCGGCGCTGATATCGGATTTTGGGGCGCTTCCTGCTCCGACAGGGAGCACCCTGCGAGCGTTGATATCATCATGGCGCTCGCCGCAATAATCAGTTTACTGCGACTAATCGCAGAGGGCTTTTTGGCTCGCATCATAGCTTGCTCCTCAGCTGTTTCTTATCGATCTTTCCCACAGGCGTCAGCGGAATGGTGCTGACGAAGTGAATCGCTTTTGGGATCTTGTATGCGGCCATGTTTTCTTGGCAGAAGGTCAGGATTCTCGCCATCAAAGCGTCGCCGCCAATCGCCTCGCCCTGTTCGCTCGCCTCGACAAACACGTTCACAATGTCATTGCCGGGACGTCGTGGATCCGGTGCGCCTACGACGGCGCAAGATCTTATTTCGGGCAGTTTGGAGAGCTTGTCTTCAACTTCGACGGAGAACACTTTGTAGCCGCCAACGATTAGCATGTCCTTGGCGCGATCGCTGATGTAGATGTACCCCTCGTCGTCCATATATCCGACATCGCCCGTGCGCATCCAGGTTTCGCCAGCAAAGGATTTCAAAGCGTCCGCGGTCGCATCAGGGCGTCTGAGATATCCTTTCATTATATGCGGCCCGCTCACCCACAGCTCACCAACCTCGCCGCTTGCCAAGGGGCCTTCGCCAGTTTCGGCGTCCATGATCAACACCGATGAGCCCGGCATGGGCATGCCGACAGATCCCGGCTTGGCACGTGTGGGCGGATTGTTGGACGTTGTGCCCCCAGTCTCGGTCATCCCATACGCCTCTGAGATTTTTCCTGCGCCCAGGACTGAATCCAACGCCTTGAAAGTCGCGCTTGAGAGCGGGGCAGCGCCCGAGATTGCCAAAAGCAGAGGCTCGAAGTCTAGTTCCCGGAACGCGGGATTCGCGAGCAGCATTTCATAAAGCGCGGGGACCGCGAACAGGCGGGTCGGGGGTGTTTTCCTAAACGCCGCGCAAATCGCGTCGGTGTCGCGGGCATTCGGGAACAGGAAACACGTTGCGCCAGAATGCACGCAGGTCAGGATCAAGGTCAGGCCTGCGATATGGAAAAGGGGGAAGGCGGACCCGAAAACTTCCTTGCCCGGAACCGGTGGCGGAGCAGACGCGTTGAACATCTGAATGCCGGCATTGATGCCATAATGGCTGATTTCAGCGCCTTTTGGTGGGCCGGTTGTGCCGCCAGTGTATTGAATGACGAATGTCTGCGCGGGGTCTACTATTCGCTGGTGAAACACCGGGCTGTGATCGCAGACGAGATCGCGATAGGTCTGGACTTTTACCCCAACGATCTCGGGTGCTTCGGTGATGGCGTCATCGATGCTGTCGAGTGAACCCGTGAAAACGATATCCGTCAGGCATTCGGGAAATTTCTGAATGCCGGTCAAGCTTGGCGCCAGGTCGGTAAGCGAAATCAAGACCTTGATGCGGGCGTCGGAAATCTGGTGGATGATCTCTGTGCTGGTGAGGAGGGGAGACACACCAGTCACGGTCGCTCCGAGCTTGCACACAGCGGCGAGCGCGAAACAATACTGCGGAATGTTGGGCATATGCAGACCGACCACATCACCGGGTTCGACCAGGTCATCCAAGGCGTTGGCCAGACGACTGGCTTCCGCATCGAAGGCCGAGAAGGTAAAATCTCTCTCTAGATATTTGAGTGCGACGGCGTCAGGAATTTCAGCGGCTCGGCGCTCAAGTTGCGCGCCGAACAATCCTTGGTCGAAAACCGGTGGCTGGATGCCGAGCTCGGCCTGGATGGACTGCCAAGGGCGTTGAAGTGCTAAACTATGAGACGTCACGATATGCTCTGGAGAAAAATGCCGGAGTTCCAACGCGTGCAACTCCGGCAGTTAGGAAGGGTGACCAAACAGGCCACACGGAGTTAGTTTCCAGGACGTATCGTCAGCTGAACGCCATAGGTTGCAGGCGCGCCGTACCAGCCGACCACCCCGCCAGCGCCAGCAAAGCCACCGGCAGAAATCAAGGCGCCCAGGGGCTGTCGTGCCGCTTGAATGAAATAGGTCTCGTCAGTGACGTTCTTGCCGAACACTTCAAGCTCCCATTTTCCAGACCGGCTTTGAATTCCCGCTCTTAGGTCGAGAAGACCGTAGGCATCTTGATCACCAGGCGAGTCTTGGGTCACGCGGATGAGGTTCTGATCGTCGCGCCAATTATAGTCTGCACGAAGCTTCAGATTGAGAGTCTCCGTCACAGGGTGCAGCCACTGCGCGCCGATCGAGTATTGCCACTCAGGAGCGAAAGATGGCGTTTGACCATTTCGGCTACAGGTATCGTCATTTGGACTTGGTGTTGGGCCAAAATCTGT
Organism: Hyphomonas sp. ske169; assembly: GCF_056850855.1. Lineage (NCBI taxonomy): Bacteria > Pseudomonadati > Pseudomonadota > Alphaproteobacteria > Hyphomonadales > Hyphomonadaceae > Hyphomonas > Hyphomonas sp. ske169. The sequence continues at coordinate 3,527,125 of NZ_CP096146.1, forward strand.
TGGTGTCTCACCCAGGCCGCATTGCGCATCGGGGAAGTCAGTGTACTGAGAATCTAGGTACGCCAGCGATCCATTGATTGTCAGAGCGTCAGTTGGCAGGAACGCAAAATCGGCTTCGACCCCTTTGACTTCCTGTTCACCGGCATTGCCGACAATGAAGCCAGATCCGGTTGCGGCGAGGGTTGCCTCCTGAAAATCCTCGATCGTCGTGTGATAAGCTGTCGCGTTAATCAGGACACGTCCGTCAGCAAACGTAGACTTGATGCCGCCTTCATAAGTGATTGAGTCTTCGTTCTCGAATTCCAGTGCGGATCCCGCGGGCAGACGCCGTGAATTGAAGCCCCCAGACTTGAAGCCTGTGGAGGCTGTCGCGAATAACATCACGTCATCCGTGACATTGTAACGTGTATTCGCTGACCAAGTCACGCTGTCCTCTTTGCGGGTTTGGTCCGGCGGGTTCACTGGTGGAAAGACGAGGAAGTTTGCCGCGAAAGAATTGGTCGGAGCGTTGAAGTGATTAACCTCGACATCCTTTTCATCCTCGCTCCAACGCAGGCCGCCGGTAATGTCCCAACGGTCGGTGAGATGGAAAGTGGCGTTCCCATAGATCGCGACAGAGTTGGTTTCCTGTTCGAAATTAGAGGTCAGGGTGTCGCCGACATTAAATCCGCAACCGACAGGCGGCAGACAGGGCAGCGCGGGGTTGGGGACTGCGAACACGCGGTTTGCACCGACCTGAGCGACCGCAAACTGATCGAACGTGGTTTTCTGGTTGTACAGGAATAAGCCGCCCAGATACTCAAATTTCTCACCGACAGGCGAGGTGATGCGAAACTCCTGGCTGGTAACTTTGTTTTCTTGAATCTGATCGATATCCAGCACGGGATTTGCCAAGGAGTCAGACGCGATGAACACGTCATTGAGCCATTCCTGATATCCAGTGATCGACGTAAGTGTCAGACCGTTCGACAGATCCCAGTCAATTTGAGCTGACACCCCCTTGGACTCAGTTTGGTCGTTCGGGGCATCGTCTGCATTGACGACGTGATCGCTATCGCTGGCATTGTTAAATGGAAATCCAGCCGCTGCCTGGGCCGCAAGGAAGCCAGGCGTGGCAATTCCGAATGGGCCGGTTGGATCAATCTGTTCAGCAACGCAGCAGGCCTTATCGATTTCGCTATAGTGGGCGATGAAGTTGAATTCCAAATTATCACTCGGTTCGAAAAGCAGACGACCGCGAATACCTTTTTCAGAGCTATCGTTTATGTCATTTCCAGTGAGAGTATTATCTTCAAAGCCGCTCCGGTCGCGGTAATACGCTGTGATACGACCCGCCAGTTTGTCTTCTGCGAGGGTGCCGCCCACGAAGCCATTGATCCATTTTTGATCATAGTCGCCCACACCGAGGCGGAGCATGGACTCGGTCTCATAAGATGGCTTGCGTGTCGTGACATTCAATGCACCAACAGGTGTGTTGCGTCCGTATAGCGTGCCTTGCGGACCGCGCAGAATTTCCACCGATTGAATGTCACCGAGCTCGCCAAACGCCATGGCGCCGGTGGGCTGATAAATACCGTCTAGAAACAAACCGACGCTGGATTCGATGCCTGGATTGGTGCCGCTTGAACCAATGCCGCGAATGCGCACCGAAACGTTGCGAGCGGTGTTCGAGGTCGGCAAGTCGAAATTCGGAACAGATTGAGCGATGTCCGACATGTCGGTGATGCCGCGCACTTCGAGATCTTCACCCGTCAACGCGGTGATCGAAATCGGAACGTCTTGTACGTTCTCTTCGCGCTTTTGCGCGGTCACGGTGATGGATCCGAGGCGACGGGTATCCGCTTCCGCAGCCTCATCATTGTCTGCAGTTTGAGCGTGCACCCCAAAATGTGTCGTCAGCGCCAGCGCCGCGACGCTGAGGGATAACGCTCTTGCACTTACTCGTTTCATATTCTTCCTCCCAAGAAAATACTGGCATATTGCACGCCATTAGTTATTCTGGGTTTCAATCATGGTTTCGGAAAAGAGACTGTCGCCGAGGCGACAATCTCAAAATTATAGAGAGCAACGTGGATCAAAGGACCCTTGTCTCAGAAGCGCGCCGTGCGATCGCAAGTTCGCCAGTCTTTGAGAGCATGCCTGAAACACTGGTGGAAAAACTCGCAGATACCGCGATTTTCGAGCGCTATGATTCTCCATCAGTGGTTATTCGATCTGGAGAGTCCACATCCTTTGCCCGCTATGTGCGCACGGGCTATGGCTTCCTCCGCGGCGAGTCGAAGGATGGCCGGGAGTTGCAATTGGTGCGAACCGGAGAAGGGCGGTGGTTTGGTTGGATACTCGTGTTCTCGTCTTTGAAAGTAGATAAAGATCACTGGGCGTCCGCAGGCACCGAATATATCGCGTTTCCAAAGGCGGCACTTTTGGAAATTGCGGAAGTTTGGCCGCAAATCTATCACAATGCTTTCTTGGATACTGGGCGAATGGTGCAGGGCATATTGCGCTGGGTCTGGACGTTTCATCTGAGCTCAGACGACGAGAAAATCGCAAAACTGATCGTGCAAATGCTGCCCTCAAAATTGCGCACGGGGAACTACTGCTTGACGTGCAGCCAGGCCGATCTCGCCAGTCTCTGCGGGTTTGGCAGGCAAGCGGTCAACCGGCACCTCACCGTGTTAGAAGAAAAGTCGCTCATCGTTCGAGCGTATCGCAAGATCGAAATCCCTGACATCGAAAGGCTACGGGCCTATGCGGAACGTGATGAGCTAATCTGAAATGCGAGGCAGGTGGATTGCGTGTTGGGTAGTTCCTGAGATCCTCGTCGGGGTCGTCGAAATGTGTGGCCTCAATCCGCATCGATGCCGGCGACAAGCGATTCCAAGATAAGTCTGATTGACTTTTTTGCACTTTCGACTGAGCGCTTTTGATCTTGTCTCAGCTGCCGCCAGGTGGAGAAATCCAGCGCCACTTCCATCGCGCCGAACAATTCTCGATTGGACGTGATTTCCTTGGGTAGAATGCTCTTAAGCGCCGACCGGAAATAGGCGACGTCGCTCTCATGTTGCTTGCCCAGAAAATCTGACTTGAACCGCCGCACGGTGACGCACATCTTCATCGGAAAGACCGTCTCATACAATTCTGCGCGTTTATCGACGCATTCGAGCAAGCGTTCGCGCCAAGTGGTGGCTTCAAAAGGCGCAACAAGCATAGGCATAGCTGCATTGCTGACTTCCTGCGCCATTTCGTCGTAGATGCTGTCCATGTCTTCGAAATGGCGAAACACCGTCCGCATGCCGACATCGGCGCGCTCGGCGACCGCTACAGCGCTCGGCGTCATATTGCCTTCCTGGAGCAGCTCGAACATCGCTTCAATGATGCGTCTCCGGCTTCGGCCGCTGCGTAATCTGCGCCCATCATTCGTGTCCGGCTCGATCGTCGGAAAAGGATTCTTTTGTTGCGATGATTTCGTCAAATCGCGCTCCCAAAACTAGCGTCCAGTGTGACAATATAAGGAACAGGTGCAAAAAAAGAAATAACGTGTCGATAGGCGTAGGGCGAGTGATGGTGCTGCCAGTCTAACGCGAACCGGTCTCTAGCAACGAACGGCATGGCGGTACTTATCCGGCCAGCAGCTGGGGTCACCCAGAGTCGTACGGTTCTATGGCAGATATCTATGCCGCACTCATGAAGGAGGTCTTCAACGTTGCGAAGCGAGAGCGGGAAGCGGACATACATCATTACCGCAAGCTGGATGATCTCACGTGATGTTTTGAAATAGCGAAATGGGATCTGGCTCATGAACCGAGCGTAGAGCAGAGCGGTTAAAGCTCACTTTCCGCTGACAATTCCAGCCTGATAATTATACGCTTCGCTGTGGGCTAGTTCAGTTTTGTCCCAACCGGGAAACAGGGAGCGGTACTGATCGAGACGTCCACCGTCCAACATTCGAGCTTTAGCGGCGCCGCCGCGCCAAAGGTCGTATTTTGGGTCGGCATATTCAGTGAAAAACTCTTCCATATCATTCTCAAGCGCCGCGCGGATATCAGCGTAATCGGGATTAGATGCAACATTGTTGAGTTCTTCGGCATCTTGGTGTCGATCGTAGAGTTCGACCTCGCCGGTGAGAAGTCGTTTGATAAATCTGAATCGATCGGTCCGGATGCTGCGAACGGTCATATAGTCGAATATCGCCGATGCGCTTTCAGGGGCGTCTCCAGATCCTGTCAGCATCGAGAAGAAACTCTTGCCAGGCGAGCGCGGCACCTCAGCATCTTGGCCCAGAATGTCCAATATGGTCGGGTAAACATCATATTGATTAACAATCGCGTCCGCCGTTTTGTTTTCGCGGATCAAATTGCCATTGTCTGAGACGATCAGCGGGACCAGTGAATTGGCCTCATAAGCCGCGAACGGCCAAGACCAGGAACTGTTCCCCCATAGCCCTCTTTGGCCAATCGAAGCGCCTTGATCAGACGTGTAAATGACAAGGGTGTTGTCTAATTCGCCGCTCCGCTCGAGCGCTGCCATGACGTCACCAACGCCGTCATCAATCATGCTGGTTTCGGCCGCCAAATTGGTCATAGCCCTTTGGTTGTTGAGGGCTTCAATGGCGGACCAGGGCGTAATTCCATGGCGCTCACTATAGGTTGCGGGGTCGCCTTCCTGTGCCCAGTTTTTGAGATTTGTTCCAACCGGACGTTGCGGGAGCCGAGGCGGGTTCGCTTGGTAATAGTCAGTGTACCTGTTTTCGTAATCCGCATTGACCACGGGCGGCAGGCCATACGGACCATTATATGAAAGCAATAGGAAGAAAGGCGCCTCTTCTGCGGCAGCAGATTCGATAAACTCGACGGCTTTGTCGGTCCAAAAATCTGTGAGGTGTTGTTCGGTCACATATGTTTGACCGTTTTCAATAATCTCGACGTCGAAAAACCGCTCTGTGTGTCCTGAAGGGAACGTGACCCAGGTGTCAAATCCAAGTTGCGCCTGATCATGTCGCCCCAGATGGTATTTCCCAATAAGGGCAGTGGTGTAGCCCTCAAAACTGAGTTGCCCGGGCAAGTTTTGAAACTCGGCTATGGCAGACCAGTTTTCCAGGCCCGGCTGCGATGGCAGGGCATTGTGGACGCCGGTTTGCGACGGAAGAAGGCCGGTCAATAAGGTTGCTCGGCTTGGTGAGCACACACCGCTGCTCGCGTGCGCCGACATAAAGGTAACGCCAGAGCGGGCTAAGGCGTCAATATGAGGGGTCCGAATGTCGGGGTTTCCGTAAGCTGCGAGTAAGCCAGGGCTCTGATTATCGGTCAGAATGATGATGACGTTTTTCGGTTGCTCAGGAAATGCGGTTGGAGCGGTGCAGCTGACCGCAAGGGCGAATGTTGCAGCGACGGTTTTTAGTTTCATCAGGCGATCCTCCGGACATCGACCGACCTCACTTGCTCAGCCTGGCCTCTGGCTTCCATCAGACCATGATGTCCATTTGTGCGGCAAATGAAGATTGATAATGTTGACGGCAAACCAACGTAATGCGCGACTCCGAATATCGGGATTAGCAGGACAGACGCCTCAAGTCTTCGACATCAAGAAATGGCGCGCTCGCGGTCTTTCCAATACGGCGCGCGGAGCGTTTTCTTTAAGATCTTTCCGCTCGGGTTTCTTGGGAGTTCCTGAACAATTTCGAGTTGGCGAGGGATTTTGTATCCTGCGAGTTTGTCCCGCGAAAACTCTATCATTTCGTCAAGCGTCAGAGATGCGCTTTTTTTCAAAACAACGAATGCCAGCAAAGCCTCGCCGCGTTTGTCATCCGGAACGCCGATAACGGCAATATCTGCGATGGCCTGGTGTTTCGCCAGGGCGTTCTCTACCTCGACAGGGTAGATATTCTCCCCGCCGCTCACAACCATGTCCTTGATCCTGTCCTTGAGGAACAGATAGCCGTCCGGATCGAGATATCCCGCGTCACCCGTCCGCACCCAGCCATCGACGAGCGTTTCCTCATTTGCCTGTTGTAATTTGTTGTATCCCCGCATGTTGGAGTCCGATCTGACGCAGATCTCACCCACTTCGCCCTCTGGCAACGTCACTCCGTCTGGATTGACAATTTTGATTTCACGCCGACGGATCGCCGGCCGCAAGACCGGAGGAGGTCTTCAACATTGCGCAGTGAAAGTGGAAACCGGACACACATCATCACCGCAAGCGGGATGACTCCGGGCGACGTTTTGAAGTCGCGAAATGGGGTCTGGTTCATGAGCCAAGCGGAGAGCGGGGCCGCTAAGGCTCACTTTCCGCTGACAATCCCCATTCCCGCCCTCATAAAATAGTGAGGGCGGTTTTGGTTCGGTTTGGTCTTAAAAGTTGAGATCCAACTTTAGCGTGACATTCATCGGGCGGGCAAAGATGGCATCATAACCCACGCCATCAAGCGCACCGCCAGAGGCCAGCTGAACGAATGTACGTGAAAGTGGCAGCGTGCCACCGATGACGCGAATGCGTTCATCGGTGATGTTGTCGCCGATTAATGATAGCCTCCACATGCCATCATCGCTGCCAATTCCGATCTGAGCGCCCAGCTTTGTGAAACCATTCTCTTCGAGGTTCCGATCGAGATTGCTGGTTAGGAAGTAGCTTGAAGCCGTATCGACATTCAGGTTGAGGTCAAAATTGAGCGTGTCGGTGAGGGCGCGATCATAATTGATCCCAAAATTGGTTGTGACCTCTGGTGCATAAGGCGCGGTTTGTCCGCTCCGATCACAAAAGCTTACTCCGTTTACGACGGACGTCGCGGGCTCTTGGTACGCGCACTGGCTTTGCGGGAAGTCCGTGTACTCATAGTTGTTGTAGGCACCAGAGGCGTAAAACTCCAGATTATTGGTTATCAAGAAACGGGCGTCGGCTTCAATGCCGGAGACTTCTGCCTCGGAAGCATTTTGGACTAGGAAGCCAAGAACGCCGTCAAAGATGTTCGTCTGCAGGTCTTCGTATTCGGTTTGGAATGCGGTCACATTGATCTGTGCGCGATCCCAAGCCATCTTTGTTCCGATCTCGATGTTCGTGGCTTTCTCACCATCGAATTCGAACGTTCCTGGATTGTTGATGCCCGGCGTTCCGGGAATTGAGTTGCTTCGAATGTCAAAGCCACCCGCTTTCGATCCTTGTGTAAAGGATGTGTGAAAAGAGATGTTATCCGTTGCCTGATACTGCAAGCGAAGGAGAGGGTCGAATGAATCTTCGTCGATCGATCCAGAGATTTGGTGCGGTCCAACATTCAATACTGCAGCCCACAATGCTTCCAATGTCGCTTGCGGCACGGCGCCGCCTGGAGCGCCGTGAATTACCAGTTCGCGCGCGCCCGATTTCTCTTCGCTGGAGTAACGCGCACCAGCGGTGAAAGTGAGGCGGTCAGTGAGTTCGAAATCGCCTTGCGCGAACACTGAGTACAGATCGGAGCTTTGTGTATATGTCCGATCCCATCTGGAATCGACAAGCAATGAGACCGGCGGACCGGCAAGATTTAAAAAACTTCCGAGAAATACTTCATCGGTCACATCCACATCGCTGGATTGAAAATAGATGCCGGCAATGTAGTCAAACCGTTCGCCGCCTGGAGAAGCTATTCTGAACTCCTGAGACAGCTGCTCATAGCTTTCGGTTTGATTGGTGCCATCCAGGATATCGAGATTGGTATAATCCAAGTCGAGAATTTCGACAGTGTCATACTCAACGTAACCCGTGGTTGAGGTCAGGGCGAATCCGCCAAGATCATACTCAGCGGTGAGAACCGCATTTTTTAGTTCATTGGTGCTGGAGACTTCCTCGCTCGCACGGCGGTCATCCACGGTAACATCTACGGCGATCGGTCCGGCGAAGACTGTGGTGTAACCATCTTGCGGGTTGAGGTTTTCCATCGCGTAACCGAGTGAATCAAAGTCTGCGTATTCGGCCTTGAAGTTCACTGTCAGGGGGCCGCCATCATCCCAGGCAAGCTGGCCCCGAATATAGGATTCTTCTTTCTGGGGTTCCAACCTGTTCAGCTGCGTGTTTTCGATCCAGCCGCCCATATCTCGATAGGATGCTGTAAGGCGCCCACTCAATGCATCCGTGAGGGGACCAGAAACGACGCCCAGGACTTGCGTCTCCTCGTGCTCAAATTCGTATGAGGTTGAGAGCTTTGCTTCGAATTCTTTTGTCGGTTTAGCCGAGACTACATTTACGGCACCAGCGATGGCGTTTTTGCCGAACAGGGTTGGTTGGGGGCCGCGCAAGACTTCGATGCGTTCCAGGTCGACAAGCGGGGTGCGGATGAGCTGGCTGCGGCCATATGATATGCCGTCGAAATACATACCAACTGATTGTTCAAACCCTTTATTGTTTCCTGTGGTGACGCCGCGAACGCCGATGTTCGAGTCAATCTGGTTTTCGTTGATGAACACGTTTGGAAGGGATTGTGAAAGGCTCGCGAGATCATCGATGGAACGGTCTTCAATCAAGTCGCCGCTGACGGCGGAAATCGAGATTGGAACGTCCTGGAGCGACTCCTCGCGAATTTGAGCGGTGACCGTTACGGTGCTCAGCTTGCGAACGCCTTGCTCATCGTCGCCAGATGATTCGGATTGCGCTAGAGCGGGGACTGTCGCCACCAGTAGTGCGGTTGCAGACACACCTAGCAGATGAACGGATTTGAGCATTGATTTCCTCCCAAAATTGCAATGGCTAGAGGAATGGGTAACACACGAGTTTCTTTATGCAAGTAACTTGCGGATGCGCTCATGCGATTGTTTGAAAGTGTGACGAATTTGTCTGTGCCACAAGGTTTTCCACCAGATCCGGGGGCTACAGTTGACCAATATTCGTTTCCTGCTTCAACAACAGTCGGCCGGTTAGCTCCAGTGTCGCTTCATTAACCATCATATGTTGTGTGGCGACGTGGATGTCGCGGAAATGGCGTTGAAGCGGACTTTTTTCGTAGACCGAGCTGCCACCTGCGAGGGTGTAAAGGTCTGTTACAATTTCAGCGCAGGATTGAACCGCGTGAGTGAGGGATAATCTCAAATCCACACGGTTCTCGATCGATGGCTCGCCTTCATTCTGCGCGTCGCCCCAGCAATTATCGATGGCGTCATACATGAACAGGCGTGCCGCTCGCAAACGTGCGTGGGCGCGCGCAATCTTTGTTTGCACAGCGGGCCTTTGAGCGAGAGATTTGGCGCTACTCTGAGGCTTTTTTGTGACTGCGAGTTCGATGACATGATCGAGGCTCGCTTTCGCGATTCCCAATGCGACGGCGGCGATACCGATGGCCAGGAAACCAAAGTATGGAAACCGGAAGATCGGCTTGTCGCTGCGCCGGGCCTCAGTGATAATCAGGCGGTCTTCGGCGAGGAACAGGTTTTCGACTTGAAAGTCAGTCGAGCCGGTCCCCTTCAGACCGCTAACATGCCAAGTATCCAGAAGTTCCAGCTCGTCTCGGCTGATTAGAAAGCTACAATGCCGTGGCGCCCCATTTGGCAACGTTTCGAGCGCACCGTCCTTACCAACAATGAATGCACCAGCGGTCAAATAGTGGCAGTTCGGACTTCCTGAGCCCCACTGCCAACGCCCACTCAGCTGATACCCGGAAACGCCATTCTGAGTTACCCGGCTCGCACGCCCCATTGGAGCGAATACACCGGCGATGAAGGCGTTGCGGTCGTCAGCTATTTCTTTACCGAGATCCCCGCTGAGATCGGCGATGCTAAACGCCGATGTATTCCCGATAAACAGTACCCAGGCGCAGGACGCATCAGCGCGCGCGATATACTCAACCACCTCCGCATAATCTCTTGGCGGCGCGCTGAGGCCACCATATTCAGCCGGATTGCAAATTCGATACAATCCCGTTTGGGCGATACGATCGACCAGGTCTTGAGAGACGTGGCCTTGCGATTCAAATTCTGTCGCGCGCTTGGCGATTTCTGAAAAAAAAGGTTGGGCCAGATCTATGGGTTGGATGCTCAAACTCGCCTCGTTCTGTTCGTTGATAAAATAGATGTCGCGACCATCAGGCGGGCGATTTCGTGCGCGTGCGCCAGCCAGAAGGTGAATTGCATAACAGAACTGTGTTTGTGATCCAAGAGGCCTCCTTGCGTCATGTGCCGTAAAGTTCACCAATTCGTCGGCGAGGTGCAATCAGTCTATCGGTCCAAAAAAAGGGGCTGTGCGCTCCCTCATCGATCGCGCTTACTAGTCATCCAGGCACATCGAGGTGTTTGACTCGACGGCGCCGTCAAATTGAACAAGATTAGTTTGATAATGAAAGGCACGATGGAGCCCGACCAAGGGACACAGAATCAGCACGTTAGAGAGGAATTGAGAGACATGAAGACAGGATGGGCTCTGGTGACAGGGGCGGCAGGAGATATTGGCGCTGAGACTGCTCGTGTATTGGGTCAGAACGGGTATAGGGTCTTGCTCAGCGATCGACGCGAAGATGCGTTATTAGGCGTCGCCGACCAACTTCGCCGCGAAGATCTTGTGGTGAAAGCTGTGGCCAGTGACCAAACCGATCCAGATTCCGTAGCAAATCTATTCGCGAGCGTCGAAACCGACGGCGGCGTCCAGGCCGCGTTCGTCAATGCTGGGTACGGTCAATATGGTGCATTGGCTGACATCACGCTCAGTCAATGGCAGCGACATATGAATATCAACCTCACTGGCGGTTTCTTGATCGCTCAGGCTGCGGCCCAGGACATGATCAAACGTGGGTGCGGCGGATCTATTGTGTTCAACGCGTCGACAGCGGCGACACATGTTTGCGACCTCCTGGGTGCGTACGCGGTATCCAAGGCTGGCATTGCGATGTTGGCGAGAAGTTTATCTTCGGAGCTCGGCGCCCACAATATTCGCGTGAATACGGTGCTGCCCGGAATCATAGAAACGTCGATGACCAAATCGCTGCTGGATGATCCAGATACTAAAGGCACCGCACTCGCGGAAACGCCTGCTGGTCGCCTAGGGCAGCCTCGCGACGTTGCAGAACTGGTGGCGTTCCTGTGCAGCCCGAAATCTGAGTACATCACGGGTGCCGAGATCCGTGTGGATGGTGGTCAAACCGTGCACGGATTTCCTCGTTGGTTTTCGTCAGATTATCGCGAAGACGAGGCGAACTGGCGGCCGCACCGGTTCGCTCAGGCCAACGAAAAGGTGTAACTGGCATTGGGCGCGCAATTCAATTGTCGGGCTTTCGGGAGATTGCTCGCGGAGGGCGAGGAAAAAACCCGCTGACACGCTGCTTATAGGATTCATAGTCCGGATATCTGCGCACCATAGACCGTTCGAGAACGGCTTTGCCTGCAAAGCGGTAGAGCACGTAAAACATGATTGCGGGACTGAACAGTGTGAACACTCCATAGGCGCTTTCGAGCGCAATCAAAGACAGTCCGACCCACACAGCAAAGTCGCCGAAATAGTTCGGATGCCGCGTCCACGACCACAGACCGCGATCCATGAGCTTGCCCTGGTTCTCCGGATTGGCTTTGAAGGCCTGAAGCTGTGCATCGCCGACAGTTTCGAACACTATCCCCATCCCGAAAACGGCGATGCCGAAATACGCTAATACGCCGATCTGCCCACTTCCCGTTCCAAATGCCGCCGACGATCCAAATTGCCCCACCTGAACCGGGAGTGAGATCAAGAAGGACATGACGAGCTGCAAGGCAAACACACGATATATGCTGGAGAATGTAAATGACGCTCCGACTTTTTCGCGCATGCGCGCATAGCGATAGTCCTCGCCATGACCAATATTGCGGATTGCAAGATGTGCGCACAGGCGAATAGCCCAACATATTACGAGGAGTGTTATGATGGTCGCGCGGGGATCGGTGACCGGATGAAGGTACCAGGTCGTGACCGCGGGTAACGCGCAAGCCGGCCCCCATGCGATATCGACTATGCTCACGTTTCGCAGCCACGTGCCCAAAACCCACAACACACAGAATGCCACGGTAGCGATAGAAAAATTTAGTAGGATAATCTGTATCATCATTTCCGTGCTCAGGCTTGCTGGCGTCGCAATGTCAACTCATATCACGTCCAAACGGGGTTTCATAACCATACTGACTGGTGTCTTCGAAGACGGTTCTCTAAGGCCAAATTTGACTTGAGCTGGCCGTATGAGGCAGCGCGGGGATCGCAATGTCTGTGTGGATGCATGAACGAGAATGTTCGACTAACTTGCATTGACTAACTGACTCGCAGAGTTTTAGGCTAAGCTTACAAATAGGGCCATTTGCCGGGAGAGAGCGACTTGAATCAGCTGACGCAAGCAGTTGCCATTTTGGCAGTACATTCACTGATGTTGGCCGGCTGCGCGGCTCCGTCTTTGAACTCAACCGTATCTTCGGAAGTAGACGCCGATATATCCTTAGTCGAGCGATGCTCCTCAATGGCTTCGCAACTTACTGGTTCAGAGATCACCATACAAGTCTCCAGGCCAGTCGCCGAGAATTCGGATCTACCAGCATATTGTCAGGTGGCCGGGACGATTGCGCCATCCATTGGATTTGAGGCGCGCTTGCCTCTGAACTCCTGGAATGGGAAGTATCTGCAATCGGGCTGCGGTGGATTCTGCGGCACGGTGGTGGCGGACAAACCCGGTTATTCCAACGCGATCAATTTTGCACTTCGGCGCGGATATGCTGCGATCACGACAGATGGTGGGCATCAATCATTGCACGTAGGCGAATCAGAATGGGCGTTCGACAATCGCGCTGCCGAAGAGCTTTATGCGCATAAAGCTGTTCCGCTCACGTTTGAGGCAGGCCATCGTTTGGTTGGAACCCTATACGGTGATGCTCCGAAAATCAGCTATTTTTCGGGCTGTTCGAATGGCGGCCGGATGGCGATGATCGCCGCTCAGCGTTATCCTGAGTTGTTTGATGGCATTGTTGCGGGATGTAGCGTTATCGATCTTTCTCGTGCCGGCGGCCTGATGGGAACGTGGATCGCTCAATCGAATTCCGGCGAAGATGGGCGCCCAATTATCGACCATGAGTTCGGTTCTAAGCTCGCCTTTCTGGAGCGAGCGGTAGAGGAACAATGTGATCACCTGGACGGACAACTCGACGGCCTAATCATGTCGCCGCGAAATTGCACCGTAGATGTATCGTTAATCACGACCTGTGCTGATAACGAGTCGCGAAACGACTGCCTGACCGCCGCGGAGAAACGAGTTGTGACTGCGTGGTATCGCGGGCCGCATAACAGTCAAGGTGAGCGCTTGTTTCCCGGGATGCCACCCGGCGGAGAACGGTACTGGAGGGTCTGGTACACCGGAAATGGGGAAGCGATGGCGCCCGGAATGTTTCTAGCCACCGGGTACGGGCGAGATCTGGGTTTTGAACAAGATGATCCGAATTATCGCGCGACTGACTTTGATTTCGATATCGATCCTCAACGCCTGCAGGCGATGGGTGAATTATACAATGCGCTAGACCCTGATTTGAGCGCGTTCAACGCAGCCGGGGGCAAACTAATAATGTGGCACGCTTTGTCAGACCCACTCGTGCTTCCGGATCAATCGGTGAGCTACTATCAAAACGTTTTGGATGGCGCTCCCAACGATCGGTCGGTGCAGGATTTTGCGCGCCTGTATCTCGCCCCTGGCTTAGGGCATTGCTGGGAAATGATTGGCGATGGCCCAGGTAAGATCGACTTTCTCTCAGCACTCGAAACGTGGGTCGAAGACGGGCAGGCGCCGGATGCAATTCTGGCACGTCCTGATGAAGATGCCATCGAGTCCCAGCCGACTTTGATGTTGCAGCCATTTCCTCGAACGGCAGAGTTTGTGTCAGCCGAGTGAGCCGCGGCAGCGAGGCCTTTTAGAAAATCGCGAACGATCGCCTATCCCGTCTTTCCAATCCGTCGGGCGTATTAGACTTTTCTGGGAGACGGATCCCAACCCTTAAGCCTTACACACCCACGACGAAGGAGCAGTTCGTGGTGCCAGACCCGCCAACATTGTACGTCGCGACGGTCTTCGCACCTTCCACCTGATAGTCACCAGCCCGGCCCGTTGTCTGTTTGGCGGCATCTAACAGCATGCGTACGCCGGTCGCGCCGACGGGGTGCCCGAGTCCGATCAAACCACCAGACGGGTTTATTGGTATTGATCCGTCAAAGGCGATGCGCCCATCTTCAACAGCCTTCCAGGCTTCTCCGGGGGCTGTGATGCCGAAGTGTTCAATCGCCATGTATTCGGTGACGGAGAAACAATCATGCGTTTCGATAGCGTCCAGTTCTTCAGGTCCGACAATGCCCGCGCGCGTATAGGCGTCGGTGATCGCCTTGCGTACCCAAGGGAAAACATATTCCCCATCCTGACTTTCTGCGAGCTTGGTTTCCATCAGCATCGGTGCGGTCGTGTGTCCCCAACCCTTGATGCGCGGAATGGTTTCGAACGGAATATCGCGATCTTCAGCGTACTGTCTGGCGCGCTCTTCGGAGGCTAGGAAGATGACCGCTGCTCCGTCGGTTACTTGTCCGCAATCCTGACGGCGCATCCAGCCTTCAATGACCGGATTAGCTTCATCATTCTCGGTGAAGCTTTTCTCCGTGAATTGCCAATTTCGAGCCTGCGAGTTCGGATTGCGCTTTCCGTTCTCGAAATTGATTTTCGAGATCCCCATCAGGTGTTCGTATTTGAGGCCGTAGCGCTCATCATAGACATCGGCGAGGTCCGAAAACATGCGCGGCCAAAGATATTTTGCGCCTACACCCTCTCTCCCGCGCCAGGCTGCGGCGCCGAGATGATCTGCTGCGAGGTCGCCGTCAACATTGCGCATCAACTCGATGCCGGCCACGCAGGCTAGACCGTAGCGGCCACTTTCAATGTCAGCCATCGCGGCCATGGTTGCCAGAGAGCCCGACGCACAGGCTCCCTCGTGGCGCGAGGCGGGCATGCCCGAGAAATCAGGGTGAACATGCCCAAAGAATCCGCCAAGCATCCCCTGGCCGGTAAACAACTCGGCGACGAAATTTCCAACGTGTCCAACGTCCACGTCTTTGGCGTCGAGATCAGTCGCCTCCAATGCTTTCAAGACTGTGTCAGAAAACAAATCGAACAGGCTCTTATTGTTTCGGGTCCAATTGCTGGAAAAGTCGGTTTGAACTCCTCCAAGAATGTAAACAGCATTCGACATCGTTCGCGTTTCCTCTCGAGTGCAAGAACCGTAGGCGGCGGACTACAGGGTTTTTTGATCGCCTATGGCGCGAGATAGTAAGAACGAGAGTATTATAATGCAAGTCGTATTTGCGACCATGGATGGATCGGTCGCGCGATGTGCGATTTTATCTGCGCCGCTCTACTAATTCTACGGTTGCATCGGTCGGATGAACCGGCTCACCGCATTCTGAGCACCCCACGAATGCGTTCAATGCATGACCACAGGTTTTGTGTTCGAGGATCAATGGAGGTCCTTCAGGTGATGCGTAATACTCGTCCCCCCATCGTTGAAGCATGACCAGAACCGGGTAGTAGTCGATGCCTTTTCGCGTCAGCCAGTATTCATGTCGCGCCGGGTTCGTCTGGTACAGCACGGCGGTGAGTACCCCTTTCTCGACCAGCCATTGCAGGCGTTCAGTCAAAATATTTGACGCCATGCCGGTATCATTAAGAATCTCGTCGAACCGGCGAAGTCCGGTAAATACAGAGCGAATGATAAGGCTGGCCCACCGGTCACCCATGACTTCAGCGGCGTCGGTAAACAATGACAGGGATTCCGGATTATGCGTCTGGTGGCGGTGCCGGCGGCGACGTTTATATACGGCCGCCATCATACCGACGCCTGGACCTTCTTCCCAGGCAACGTCGCGGGCGGAGAACTCATTGCCGCAATTGCCACATTTCGGAACAGGCTTGAAACGCTTGCCACACGTCGTGTGAACCAATCGGACCTCTAGCTTGGTTTTTTTGGCTGACCAGGCTTGTTCCCAACGCAATAGCATCAGCGATACCCAGTAGAGGTCTCGGCCTTTTGTGGTGAGAATGTACTCTTTGCGCGGCGGGCGTTCGGAGTACAAGCGGGTCGTGAGAAGCCCATTGGTTTCGAGGGACTTTAACCGATTTGAGGTCAGTGCTTTGAGCTGGCCCGACCGCCGACAGATCCCATCGAAGCGACGTTCGCCGAACCAGATAGCTTCCAGAATCAATAGTGTCGGCGTGTCACCAATCACTTCCAGAGCCCTCCAGATTGAGCACGTCCGAATAAATTTTTGCTCTTTGGCGGATTGTTGTTTCATATTGGCTTCAATTTCTTATCAGTATCGAACCGGCATCTCTCTTATAGTGTCGAGCTCCGGCTCCATGAAGTCTTCTCCGGTGGGCGCGCGAGACGTCAACCTTTATCTGAGACTCGTAAGCATTGGTCTAACATCGTTCAATAATTAGTGCAGATCCAATGCCATTCGCCGCTGACGCGACGACCATGCCTAAATGTTCATCGCGGCGTTCAAGTTCGTGCAGCAACGTGGTTGTCAGTATAGCTCCCGTAGCCCCCATCGGATGCCCCATCGCGAGATGCCCACCATTGACGTTTACCTTGGCGAGGTCAGGTGCATATTCTCGTTCAAATCGAAGCGGAACGGATGCGAAAGCCTCCATGAACTCAATCAGATCTAACTGATCCAAAGTCAAACCAGTTCGCGCGAGTGCGGTTTCCATGGCCTGAAATCCAGCTCCAAACTGAAGAATCGGGTCGCCACCGCAATCCACCGATGCCCGAATTCTTGCCTTCGGTTTTAGACCCGCTGCCTCTCCCGCGGCTGCAGAGCCTGTCAAAACGAGCGCCGCACCGTCAGAAAGCCCAGGCGTGTTCGAGACCGAATGGACGTAATTCACTTCCGCAAGATGTGGAAAGTGCGTCAGCATACGCTCATCATATGTGCCATGCCCCAAGGATGCGAATGCAGGGGGCATGCTGGCGAGTTGGTCACGCGTCAGTTCGGGGTTGATCCACTCGTCGCGCTCTAATGCCGGTTCGCCATCGCGATTTTTGACCGTGATCACGCCTGTATCATAGCGACCGTTTTCCCAGGCAGAATGGGCCTTGTGGTGTGATCGCAGTGTAATATCGTCGAGATCCTCTTTCGTATATCCTTCCAGGCTCGCCACGAGTTCGGCGCCTAGGATTGGTGGAATATAACCAAGGGATTCACTGACAGGACCGCCCTTTGTGAATTCGGCGCCATCGGCCAAAAATGGCACTTGCGAGAGCATCTCAACGCCGCCAGCCAAGCTAAGACCAGAGGCGCCAGCAGACGCGTAGTGCGCTGATTCACTGACGGCCGTCAGACCAGATACGCAGTAGTTATTGATGGTTTTTGCGGCAACATCATTGTCTAACGCACTCGCCAGCTTGGAGACCAATGCAATGTGTCCCCCTTGCGAATGAATTTGTCCCACGCACCCAAGTAGCAAGCGCTCTGTTTTCGCGATGGCGTCTGGGCCATTGCGTTCGGAAACCGCGAGAACGAGTTGTGCGACCAGTTCGTGAGGATGCAAATTCGACAAGCTTCCGCCGGGTTTTCCATCTTTGCTCGCACGGCCTTTGCCTCGCGGAGTTCGGACCGCGTCGTAGATGTAAGCATGACCCATATGATCTTGTCCGATTAAGTTGCGACAATAACTTGCATAGCAAAACCAACATGGTATTCCAATACCTCTAGACCCTGAAATGCAGGATCAAATCAGGCCGTTCGCTGTGAGTTTCGCACGAATGGGCACGAAGAGGATCAAAGATGTCGGCGCGATTAGTCAATGAGTATAAATCCACAATTCAGCCCACGGACCACCCATACCTAACCGGCGCGTGGACCCCTTCGACGAAAGAATATGACGCTGAAGACATGACGGTCATTGGCGAAATTCCGAAGGATTTAAGCGGCATCTATATCCGAAACACCGAAAATCCATTGCACGAAGCCATTGGGGTTTATCATCCGTTTGACGGCGATGGTATGTTGCACGCAATTTCGTTCAAGGACGGCAAAGCAACCTATCGAAATCGATTTGTTCGAACGGAAGGGTTCGAGGCTGAACAGGCTGCGGGGCAATCACTTTGGGCCGGGGTTGCGACCAACCCGGCGAAATCGATTCGAGATGATGGATGGGGCGCGCGCGGACGAATGAAGGATGCCTCGTCGACGGACGTGGTGGTGCACGCGGGCGAGATCGTCTCTACATTCTATATGTGTGGCGAAGGCTATCTGTTGGACCCGTACACGCTTGAGCCGAAAGGAACCGCGGCGTGGGTTCCGGATCATGGTGTGTCCGCTCATCCGAAAATCGACCCGCGGACTGGGGAGATGCTGTTTTTCAACTATTTCAAAGAGCCTCCATATTACAATTATGGCGTTGTCGGTCCTGACAAGAAGCTAAAGCACTTTGTGCCGATCGAGCTTCCGGGCGCACGCATGCCGCACGATATGACATTTACCGAGAATTACGCGATTCACATTGATTTGCCGCTCTTCTGGGAAGCTGAGCTTCTAAAGCGAGGCATTCATTCGGTGCAATTTCACGATTCACTTCCGACTCGCTTTGGCATCATTCCGCGCATGGGGAGTGCCAATGAAATTAAGTGGTTCGAGGCGGCGCCGACATATGTCTTGCACTGGGTCAATGCTTATGAAGAGGGTGACGAAGTCGTCGTCGATGGCTATTTCCAGGAGGACCCAGATCCGGAACCACTCGAATGGAAAGATGGTGACAAGAGGTTTGGAAAACTGCTTGCAAACATCGATGGATTATCGTTTCGACCAAAACTTCACCGCTGGCGGTTTAACATGCGCACCGGCGAAACGCGTGAGGAACGATTGCACGATTCCATTGTCGAGTTCGGCACAATGAACCAGCAATTCGCCGGTATCAAAAACCGCTATGTCTATTCCAAGACCTTCATCCCAGGCCGCTTCCTATTTGGAGGTGTCACAAAACATGATCTTGAGACGGGGGATTCTGCTACACTGGAATTTGGCGAGCAGCGATATGGCAGCGAAGCGCCGTTTGCGCCGCGGATCGGGGCTGAAAGCGAAGATGATGGTTACCTCGTGTCGTTTATCACCGATATGAAAGAAGATCGCTCAGAGTGCATCATAGTTGACGCGAAAGACTTGGAGGCTGGGCCTGTGGCTCGGATTATCCTGCCGCAACGGATCTCTAGCGGAACGCATGCCACTTGGGCGTCGCACGACGAGATCGCTCCGTTTCGGTCTTAGCTTCGTCGCGCCTCGCGAGGTTAGAGAAATTGCGAAAGTTCGGCGCGCGGCACCTTGTTTAGTGGATTGCGCGGAAGAGCGTCGACTTTGACCAAGCGCTCAGGCCATTTGAATTTTGCGATCCCACATTGCTCCAAGAACGCGCTAAGGTCCGCGACGGAGAGGGATTTGTCTGGGCCTAGCACGACCACAGCACAGACTTTTTCACCCATGACGTCGTCAGGATAGGCGCAAACCGCTGCTTCGATTATATCCGGATGGCTTGCGATGACGATGTCCAGCTCTTCTGGCGAGATGTTCATCCCGCCTCGGACAATCAAGTCCTTGCAACGCCCCACAAACTGATAAAACCGGTTTTCGGGACCCGCGATTTGGAACAGGTCGCCGGTTCTGAAATGGCCGTCTTTCGCAAATGCCAACGCATTGTCTTCGGGACTGCGATAATAACCGTCAAACACCGTTGGGCCGCTTATGTGCAGCTCGCCTGTAATGCCGGGCTCTGTGATTTCTGTGCCAGTCTCGAGGCTGATGAGTTTCGATTTAAACTGATTGCCGCCTTGATTTGTCCAGGTGAATCCGGAAGCGCCGAAGCGAGGGAAATATCGTGCACGATCAGTCGACGAGGCGACGTCATCGGGGGCACCTATTATTGCCATGCCTTCGTTTGATCCGAAGAAGTTGATGATGTCGATGTTGAGGAGGGCCTTGTACCCCTCGATCATTTCTGGCGCGAGCGGAGCGCTGCCAGACCCGATGATGCGCAGGTTTGAGAGATCGAATTTCGTGAGCAGTGTGTCCCTCTGTGCCAAGAGCATATTTAAAACAGCCGGCGGCGCGATCGTATACGAGACGCGTTCATCTTGAAGCTGACTCAGGAAGATACCCGGCTCGAATGGGTGATGCAGCACCAGTCGCGCCTGCCGTTTCAACCAAACATACAAAAAACCACCAATGGCAGCCATGTTGATTAAGGGAAACGGATTCAGCAGCGCCTCACCCGCGGCGATATCGATCGCTTCGGTATTGGTGAGGGCGATCGCGTTCCAGTGATTGTGCGTTCGCGGTACACCTTTAGAGCGCCCGGTCGTGCCGGATGTCCAGCAAACTGTGAAAATGTGATCGGCCGAGATCGAGGGCCATGTCTCCATCGGCTCGGGATTGGCCTCGTCAAACCATTCAATATGATCCGTTTTATCATCAGCCGTCTTCTGTCCGAATCGGATCTGGACGCACTCATCGTTGAACACGTCTGCCACATCGGCCGCATAATCGGCGCCATTGAATGATGCGCATGCGAGGTACGCGCGCGGCTCAATCGTTTCCACAATATGAGAGAGTTCGCTGGAGCGATATTGCATCGCGACCGGGCTGATAATCAGCCCCAGGCGCGCTGCGGCAAGGTAAGTGTAGACAATTTCAACAGTGTTGGGCATCTGAACCACGATGCGGTCATGCTGGCGCAGACCCAGGCCGTGCAGCATTGCGCTGAGCTTGCGCGCAGCCTCGTCCAATTGTCGAAACGTGAGCTTTAGCGGGGCACTGCCGACCAGCGCTGATTTGTTCGGCGGGTCAATCAGCGCGATTTCATCTGGCCGCGCCGCCAAGGCCTGTTCAAACGCGGTAGATAAGGTTTCATCGTGCCAGCTACCACTCGCGCGATACTCTCGGATTCTTTCTTCGTTGGCTCGAATTGGATGCATGAAGCCGCCCTTTACGTCGCTTGGTCACTCGCATTTCTGGAGCGGCTTATTTTGGGCCGCATAGCCAGAGCTTGTGCGTCAATATTCCTTCGTTAGTATGGAAATGCAAGTCAGAAATAGTGGCCGCATGAAACCAGGAAAAGAGACAAGAATGCCAACAAATGTTGTTCAGAAAATCAGCGATCGCATAATTTTGCCAATGATTGCGGCACCGATGTTCTTAGTTTCGGGACCTGAACTCGTGGCGGCAACATGCGATGCGGGAGTTATCGGCTCATTTCCGTTTCCGAATGCGCGGTCAATTGAAGTACTGGATGAGTGGTTGGATGGACTTGGACGGCGCGCGCGGGACAACCCCAATGCCGCGCCGTACGCGGTCAACCTGTTATCCCACCTGAGTTATGATCGCCTCGCAGATGAGCTGGCGCTGATCGCAAGCCACAAACCGAAAATCGTCATCACTGCCCTCGGCGGACCTGAGCCTGTTATCGACACTGTTCATAGCTATGGCGGCATCGTGATCGCAGATGTGAATTCTCTCACCTACGCACGTAAGGCGATTGAGCGGGGCGCAGATGGCGTTGCGTTAGTCTGCTCGGGCGCTGGTGGGCATACTGGGCATATGTCCGCATTTGCTTTTGTGTCAGCGGTCCGGGACTTCTTTGATGGCCTAGTGGTCGCAGCAGGCAGTATCGGCAACGGTCGCGCCGTGCGCGCTGCAGAAGTCTTGGGTGCCGATCTAAGCTATGTTGGAACTTCGTTCATCGCGGCAGAAGAAAGCCGTGCGAATGATGAGTATCGGCGGATGCTGGTTGAGGCGCGATACGAAGACCTCGTCCCGAGTGACTTACTCACCGGCGCAAAGGCGAACTATCTACGCGCAAGTCTATTGAAAATGGGCCTCGACCCCGACAATCTTGAAAAAGGAAGTGGTGTGAATTTCTCCAACTCGCAAGACCAGATTAAAGCCTGGCGAGATATCTGGTCGGCGGGTCACGGTGTTGGGGAAGTCCGCGAAATCCGTCCTGCAGCGGCCATCATTGAACAATTTCGCGCCGAATATGAAGCAGCTAAGGCGACACCTTAGATATGAGAAGAAAGCGTCACGGAATATGAAGCGGGTAGTGGCTTGCACGCCGCTTCACTGGCTTAGGGGTTTACCCGTATTCACGCAGTAGAATGCCTCAAGTTAATTAACTTGCGTAAACATACCAACCCTGGTTAAATGGCAAGATGATTGGTGGAGGATGCGCAATGTCGGATCTTAATCGCGACGACCATCTAGAAATTGAAGCTCCATTTGGGCACGCGCACGGGCCGATGCTCACCGGACCTTTTGCTCCCGTGGCAACAGAAGACACCTGGAGTTCGCTTCCGGTTGAGGGCAAAGTTCCGGACGACTTGAATGGCGTTTACTTGAGAAATGGACCCAATCCACGGTTCGAACCCCAAGGGGCGTATCACGCTTTTGACGGCGATGGCATGATTCACGCGGTCGAGTTTCGAGATGGTAAAGTCACGTACCGCAATCGTTGGGTGCGAACGGAGGCTTGGCAAGAAAACGAAGTGCATGGTGAGGAAATACACTGGGGCATCCACCAGACTCTGAAAGGTCGCGCCGACAAGATTCTGGCTGACGTCTCTAATACCGACATTATCGGTCATGCGGGCAAAGCGGTTTCCAGCTGGTACCTGTCAGGGCGACCCTACATCCTAAACCCTCTGACCCTCGAGACGGAATCATCGGCCGACTACGCGACGGGTCCAGGCAAAGGGATGTCTGCGCACGGCAAAGTCGATGAGGTGACGGGCGACCTCATGTTTTTCGACTATTTCGATCACCATCCATTCATGACTTACAGCGTGGTCAACAAAGCTGGAGAATTGGTGCATCATGTCCCAATTGAGCTACCGGGTGACCGCCTGCCGCATGACATGGCGATCACTGAGCATTATTCCATTCTGCACGACTTGCCAGTCTATCACGATGAACAGGCGCTCAAGGCTGGCCGACACAAGATCCGTTTCAATGCCTCAATGCCGGCGCGATTTGGCGTGATCCCGAGATTTGGTGCCGCCAGCGAGTTGCGGTGGTTCGAATTCACGCCGTGCTTTCTTTATCACGTGGTGAACAGTTGGGAGGAAGGTGATGAGATCGTGATGGTCGCCTGTCGCTACATGCCGACGCTGGACGAGCAGGGCGAAATTGATGAGCACCGCACCGCGAAACGCATAGCTCACCTCGAAATGGATGCGCGGCTGTGGGAATATCGCATGAACATCAAAACCGGTGAGGCTTGCGAACAATGTCTCAACGCAGATCTGAACGTTGAGTTTCCGACCTATGACAGTTCTCGAACCGGACGGTACACGAAGTGGGGCTATCTTGTAGATCATGATCCTATGACATTGCATTGGACGGGGATCCGCAAGATGAACACCGATACCGGTGAGAGCGTTGGTGCATGGTCTGACGGGCCAGAAGATGCTTGGTATAGCGAGCCGTGGTTCGCGCCAGCGGATAACCCGAAGAGCGAAGACCATGGGTATGTGGTGAGTTTCGTCTGGAACAACGCTACCAAAGTTCAGCAGATACAGGTCTTCGATGCGCTCGACATCGGCAAAGGGCCAATTGCGCGTATCATGTTGCCGCGCCAGGTGCCGAGCGGCTTTCACGCCTGTTGGATGAAGGCCGAACAAATCACAGGGTGGGCGCATGGCGCTTGACCGTGAGGGTGCGAATTCGAGCCCTCGCCGGGTGGTTATTGTGACAGGCGCGGGCAAGGGACTTGGGCGGGCATTTGCGATCGCGTGTGCGCAACAGGGTGACGCCGTTATTGTCAACAATCGGCGCCGTGAGGGTGAGAGCGATAGCGCCAAGAACGTGGTTGATGAAATTCGCGCTCTGGGCGGCGCCGCCGTGGCTGAGAGGAGCGATGTGACTGCGCTCGAAGCGCCGCAAGGCCTGCTAGATGCTGCGTTGTCGAACTTCGGTCGACTGGATGCGGTTATCCTGAATGCGGGGGTTGCTGGGGCGCCGGACTTTTTTGGAAAGGTGGCCGCCGAGAAATTTGATCATGTCATCGAGACGAATTTCAATGCCCAGGTGCGATTGGTGCGGACGTTTTTGCCAGTGCTCAAAACGGCGCCAGCAGGCCGTCTGGTTTTTATCGCCTCATCCGCAGGCATGTATGGCATGCGGGGTGGTGCGGCGTACAGCGCCTCCAAAGGGGCGGTGATTGCATTTGCTTCGGCACTTGCCGCTGAAAATCGCAAGAGTCCGTTGCGTGTCAACACGCTCGCACCATATGCCGAGACGCGGATGACGCATGACACGGTCACAGGCGAGATTGCCGAACGCTTTTCTCCTCAAGCTGCAGCAGCGCCCGCGGCTTGGCTTGCCAGCGAAGACTGTCGCCAAACCGGCCAGTTGTGGGTTGCGGGCGCAGGGCAGCTTCGCCATGCCAGAATGGTAGAGGCCGCGACTGAAGCCTTCTCCGGAAGTCTACCTGTACCCATTGCAGGAATTGAGATGCATCCCGAGACGACAATGAGCACATACGATGACGCGGAACGAGCTTTTGCCGACTTTGTCGCGCGCACTGAAGAAAATGCAAAGCCGACGCCTTGATCATCGCGAAAAGGGTGTTTGCAATTTAATGCGAACCCGTCTCCAGCATCGTGCGGAGTAGGGGCTCTCCAGCCAGAAGCGAGCGCCATTCAGACAGGGGGCGTTTCTAATTCTTCGAAAACGCAACAACGCGCGCCCTCTTCACCGGAGAGGTAACTGACTGGTCTTTTCCTGATTGTGGAGATAGTGAGCGACCTTCTGGCGCTCCTGGATTCCAATTTCGTTCATGGTGGCACCAGAAGTCGAAGGCGATCTGTAATCACCAGCATAGGTGCCCCATATCGCTTCATGGCTTTCTTCAAGAAGGTAAGCGCAGCCTGCTTATCACGGGTTTTGGTGACGTAACTTTCCAGCACTTCGCCCTCATGATCGACGGCTTTCCATAGATAATGCTGGACGCCATTGATCTTCACAAAGACCTCATCCAAGTGCCATTTCCACTGAGTATGCTGTCGCATGAATGAGGCGCGCTTCGTTCTGATCTTGCCCGCGAAGATCGGACCAAAGCAATCCCCCCAGAGCCGGACACTCTCATGGCAGACATCGATCCCACGCTCATGCAGAAGGTCTTCGACATTGCGCAATGAAAGTGGAAATCGAACGTACATCATCACCGCGAGCTGGATGAACTCGCGTGACGTCTTGAAATAGCGAAATGGGGTCTGGTTCATGAACCGAGCGTAGAGCAGGGCGGTTAAGACTCATTTTCCGCTGACAATTCCTATCAAACAAGTCGCGCAAGCTTATGTCGGACGCTTTTGTACAGACTCTGTTTCCGACATTTAAGTCACTCGCGAAAGATACTGAATCCAGGATTACGACCAGTGAAGGGGGCGGCAGGATCGCGATGTCGGTGGACGGTGACGTGACAGGTCATGGCGGGCACGTCTTGATCATGGATGATTTGCTCGATGCATCTGATGCCGACAATGAAGCCGCCTGCGAGACAGTAAATCGCTGGATCGATGAGGTTTTCTCTACACGCACAAACCAGCCGGCAAAGACCCCGATGCTTCTTGTCATGCAGCGGTTGTCAGTGTTCGATCCAGTCGAGCATTTACAGAAGGCGGAGCATTGGGAGGTCTTAAGCCTTCCTGCGATCGCGACAAAAGAAGAGACCATCCCGATCGGCGGAGAGGCACACATTCGCAAGGTGGGCGACCTTCTTCACGAGAGCCGCTATCCTGCTGAATACCTTAAGACGCAGAAAAGAAAGATGGGGCGCCGCGCCTTTGAAGCGCAGTTTCAGCAAAGCCCTGTCCTGGAGGGCGCTGGTGTCATCGATCTGAGTGATATTTGTAGATATGACGATCTTCCGAAGGAGTACGATGCGCGGTTCTTGAGCATAGACGCGGCTTCGGGTCTTGAAGGTATCTCTTACTCAGTCATCCTAGCCTGCCAGATCACCAATGGTAAGCTATATGTGTTTGGGCACTATCGCGGAAAGCCAACCATCCCAGAGCTCGCTAGGATTACTTTAAAAATTCATCGGGTGTAGCGGTTCAGCGACCGTGAGACACTTTGGTGGTTTTGCTTCAGGAGGATTTTTGGCTCATCGTAACTGACTCAAGGAGTGAAGATGAGCAAAAAATCCGAAAGTGCCGAACAGCACATAAAATCGGTGAAGCGCCGCACCAGGCGTAAATATTCAGCAGAAGAGAAGATCCGTATTGTCCTGGAAGGCATGCGCGGTGAACATTCGATTGCGGAGTTATGTCGCCGTGAGGGGATTGCCCAGAGCCAGTATTATAGCTGGTCGAAGGACTTCATGGAGGCTGGGAAGAAGCGCCTGGCGGGCGACACTCAACGCGAAGCCCGCAGCGATGAAGTCGTGGAGATGCGCCGTGAGATGCGGGATCTCAAAGAGGTGGTTGCGGATCTCACTCTGGAAAACCGCGTGCTCAAAAAAAGCGTGATTGCGGATGGGGACGACGACATATGAGATACCCTGCATCTGAGAAGCTGGAGATCATCCATCTGGTCGAGCAATCGCATCAGCCGATCAAACGCACGCTGGAACAGATCGGTGTGTCACGCCCGACTTTCTATCGCTGGTATGATGCCTGGCAACAAGGCGGTGTCGATGCTCTGGAAGACCGGCGCAGTGGCCCCAAAGTGACCTGGAACCGGATCCCTGATGATGTTCGCGATGCGGTCGTCAAAATGGCCTTAGACCGCACCGATCTCAGTCCGCGCGAACTGGCTGTGACCTTCACCGATGAGAAGCGCTACTTCATCTCAGAAGCCAGTGTCTATCGCATCCTGAAGGCCAGAGACCTGATCCCGAGCCCCGCCTTCATTGTCATTAAGGCGGCGGACGAGTTCAAGGATAAGACCACGCGCCCAAATGAGATGTGGCAGACCGACTTCACCTATCTGAAAGTGATTGGCTGGGGCTGGTATTACCTCTCCACGGTGCTGGATGATTTCTCGCGCTATATCGTCAGCTGGAAGCTTTGCACCAACATGGCCTCCATCGATGCGCAGGAAACGCTGAACCTCGCCTTGCAAGCCTCTGGGCTCGATCAGATTACAGTCAGACACCGGCCTCGTATCCTCTCGGACAATGGGCCGTCCTACGTCGCTGAGCAATTTGCCGACTGGCTTGCCGAAGAAGGCTTCACCCACACGCGTGGGGCGCCTTATCATCCACAGACCCAGGGCAAGATCGAGCGCTGGCACCAGACGCTCAAAAACCGCATCCTCCTGGAAAACTACTTCCTACCCGGTGACCTGACCCGTGAGATCGACGCCTTTGTCGATCACTACAATCATCGCCGCTACCACGAGAGCCTGAACAATCTCACGCCCGCAGATGTCTACTTCGGCCGCGGCGACGAAATCCTGCAGCAACGCGCCAAAACCAAACGGAGGACCATGAAACTACGCCGCTTGCATCACGCAAGATCTACTGATTAAACCAAACCAGATGAGCCAATCTCTCCTGATCCAAAAGCATCAGAGTGTCTCAACCGTTTGAAAACGGACAATTGAGGCTTGCGGCATGCGTTGGTAGTTCAGGCCAAAGTCAGTGGTAACCATGCCGACGGAGCTAAAGCGACTCCTCATCGATGCGAAGCGGCAATTTTACGTTCCCAAAAAACCGAGACGGAGCAGCAGCTAAGAAGCGACCAGGCGCAGCTTTTTTTCGCTCGTTTTGGTGACATAAGCGATTGCATCTGGTTCGCGCAACGGCTTCGAAAAATAGAAACCCTGCGCCAGTGCATTTTTGTGGGACGAAATTATTTCGAGTTGTCCTGCATGTTCGATGCCCTCCACAACACAGTCAATGTCTATGCCAGCACACAACTCGATAATGCCTGTAAGTAGATTGCATGCCGCGATGTCATTTTCGATATCCGCAATGAACGAGCGATCGATTTTTAGTTTCTTGATGTTCAAGCGTCTCAAGTAACTCAGAGACGAGTAACCCGTCCCAAAATCGTCCAGGGCGATGTGAACGCCTGTCTCGCGCAAAGCCTGCAAGCACTCGCTCCCGCGTTTATAATCGTTGATCATCGAAGTTTCAGTGATTTCGAGAACAACCCTGCTGTTAGAAACGGGCGATGCGTTCAATATCTCTAGCAACTTATCAATAGAGCTTTGATTTGAAATATCCGCCGCTGACATATTGAGTGAGATGAAGATATGATCTGGCCATTTGGCGGCGACCTCCAGTCCACGGCGCAGGACAAAGTGGCTAATATCCGAAATTCGACCAATCTGTTCCGCAATAGGTATGAATTCCGAAGGCGGCACATTCCCCAAAACCGAATTGTTCCAGCGCACCAGTGTTTCCATAGCTTTTACCGCTCCGGTCGTCGGGAACACGATTGGTTGGAATACGACATCCAGTTCGTCGAACAATTGATCGCTTAACAAGTGGCGCTTAATGACGCGAACCCGCTCAATGCGATACTCGTCGTCTTCTGAGAATGTCGTTGTACGGCCTTTGCTTTCTGACTTTGATTTATAAAGCGCATAATCAGCGCGTTCCAAGAGTTGGCTAATGTTCGAATCTGCTGATCGTGTCGATGCGAACCCCACCGAGCCACCGATACGGACTGTAGCATCTTGCAATTGGAAGGGGCGGCTGAGCTCAGCACACACGTCATACCCGATGCCCTCTAAATCCCGGCCATCTCCCAATAGACAGACGCCAAACTCGTCGCCCCCAAGCCGGGCGACAAAACAGTCATGTGGTAGTGCCTTTGTGAGTCTGTTTGACGCTTCGAGAAGGAGTGCATCGCCCGCAGCATGTCCATAAACGTCGTTGACGCTTTTGAACCCATCCAAATCTATTATGCCTACATCCAGAGTACGCGAGCTGCGTTTCATCTCAGCGAGCATTTCATTGAGCCGCGCCGTAAACGCTCTTCGGTTTGGGAGCGCCGTTAGATAATCGGTGGTTGCGAGGTGCGATTGATCAGCCACCAAAGCTTGAAGTTTGCCATCCGTTTGGTTTCGCTTTCGCGAGACCACGGCAACCGCAAATAAGCACAGCGTTGAGAGGGTCGCAAGCGACAGGCTGGAGTAGAAATGATCGGATCGCGTCCAATCCGGTGCATAGAACGGGGCTCCGTGCAGATAAGAGTAATGAAGCACTAAGCCGAATTGTATCGGTGCGATGGCAAAGACCAACCTATGGTGCAGTACCATCATCAGCAAAACCGGGACAAATAGAATGAGTGGCGTGCTTACAAACGTGAGGTGAGCTTGGAATGCTTCGGCGTAGGAGGATAGCCAGAACACAAGGAATATCGATGCTACCGAGAAATTTGTGACGGCGTTGACGCGGTAATCGAAATACGCGGAGCCGACGATCAATCCCAGCAATCCGGCATATAACGGCGAAGTGATTTTATAGTGCAGAATGAGCTGCCCACTCAAGAATATCGATAGGTAAACAGTGGCGCTCAATACAAGACCTATCACGCCTGTCCAAAACGCGAATTCTCGCGCGCGTGCATCAAATGCCTCGGCAGAATACTCAAGGTGCTCAGGGGCGAAGCTCATCGCCATCAAATAACACCGATGAGATAAATTCTATCTAAGGTTGTGCTTCATTTTACATATTGGCGCTAAGTCTTTTGATACGCTTTTGGCGGTGGAACAGCGAGCCAGGCGCATTTTTGTCTCCTAAATCAGGGAAACCCATTTGTCTCCTAATGCTCGCCAATCGGACTGAGAATGGAACCCTTGAGTACAGGTCCAGAACACAAAAGTGTCTAACCTGTTGGGTTAGACACTTTCGATGGAAAATATCTCAGTGATACCAATGGTCTAAGAATTGGGTGGCGGTGCTGCCAGTCTAACGCGAACCGGTCTCCAGCATCTTACGGCGTAGGGGCTCTTATCCAGCCAGAAGCTGGCGCCACTCGGAGAGGGCGGCGTTTCTCATCGATTTAAACATGGAACGGTGGTTGAGATGGCGGTCTAAGTTGAAGTGATTGTGGAACGAGGCATGGGTCGAAACGAATTTCTGTAGATTACTCATCCTTCGAAATCGGGACATCGCCCGCTCTCTTCGCCTGAAGGGCAGGTGGCTGTTCTCTGCCCGATTGTTGAGATGGCGACCGACCTCCTGGCGGTCTTCATTCCCGATCTCTTTCATGGCGGCGCCATAAGATCGGAGTCGGTCGGTGATGACCATTCTTGGCGCGCCGTATCGTTTCATCGCTTTCTTCAAAAAGGTAAGTGCTGCCTGCTTGTCGCGGGTCTTGGTAACGTAACTTTCCAGCACTTCACCTTCATGGTCGACAGCTCGCCAGAGGTAGTGCTGGACACCATTGATCTTCACGAAAACCTCATCCAAGTGCCATTGCCACTGAGTATGCTGGCGCATGTATGATGCGCGTTTCGTTCGGATCTTTCCGGCGAAGATTGGACCAAAGCGATCGCCCCAAAGCCGCACGCTCTCGTGGCAAAGATCAACGCCTCGTTCGTGAAGTAGGTCTTCGACATTTCTCAAGGAGAGCGGAACTCGGACATACATCATAACCGCGAGCTGGATGATCTCAGGCGATGTCTTGGAATAGCGGAACGGTGAATTGGACATGTACCAAGCGTAGAGCAGGGCGGTTAAGGCTCACTTTCCGCTGACAAGGCCTTCCCATTAGTCTCTACAACTCGCTCGGGCCTATTGATATTTTTCTTAATTCGCGCATTCTGTTGATAAGGTTAACAAGTAGAGAGCAAGGGGACGCGAGTGTTCAAGCGGATGGTATTTGCCTTCGTAGCTATGATTTTTGGAAACCTTCAAGCGTGGGCAGATCAAGTTTGCGAGTTCGGTGGTTTGCAGCATTCAGACGACGGTCAAATGAGAATCGCGTTGCTTATTGGTATTGATGACTATGAATTCGTACGAGACTTGAATGGCGCAGTAAACGATGTTCGCCGCATGTCTCGGTATCTCGAGAAATCTGCTGGTTTCCCAAAATCGAACATTTGCACTGTCGTCAACTCAGAGGCGACTTATGACGGTGTGAAGAAAGCGTTTGCAGAGCTGGCGAGCGCCGCCAGCGATGAAGAAGGTGTCCCAGCTGACCAAGTTTTAATCTTTTATGCCGGGCACGGATCGCGTTTGCCAGACGATAACAATGATGAACCAGATCTATTCGACGAAACATTGGTTTTGCACGACAGTGTCGCTCCACGTCCAAACGAAACGCGCGTGCCACAGCTCAGAGACGACGAATTTAATGCGTTACTTTCGCGGGTGTATGACCGCTCGCCAAACCTGACGGTCATTTTGGATAGTTGCCACTCAGGCACCGGGACCCGTGCTTTTGCCGCATCGAGATTTGTCAGCACTTTGGAGTTTGATACGCGAGGTGGCGAATCTTCTACGGATAGGTCAGATGGAGGTCTCGGCTTTGCAGATTATCAACCCGAAGACTTTCCAAATGCAGTGTTTCTATCGGCAGCTAGCGACCATCAAGAGGCGCTTGAGGTTGATGGCAGTGGCGTTTTTACTTCAGCGATTCTTCACACTCTTAGAGAGCAACGAGGGCTAAGGGTCACTTACGATCAACTGTTTTCTCAAATCGTAAGCAGAATGAGATCAACCTACTACCAAAACCCAACTCTTTCGGGGAACGCAAGGAAGTATGTATTTAACGATGGTACGGCGTTTCAGCCTACATTTGAATGGGTCGTTGAGGCAGTAGAAGCAAATGACATAACGGTCCAAGGGTTTCCGGTTCCTGGAGCAGGAGCAGGAGCGATTTACGAAATTTTACCTGGGTCGGCAGATGCGACGGAAGTCGATGCAGCAGACGTCGGGTTTCCCAAGTTCGTAGCATTGGAATATGTGAGAGGGGATGCGCTGCGTTTAGTGCCCTATGAAGACGATACGGCCTCGAGTGTAAGCGTAGGTGACTATGCTCGAATTGTGCAATCGTCGCCAGACTCGATCAAAATGTATGTGTCTGTCGCGCCCCCAGGCCGATTGGTCAGTACCAATGTGTTGGAAAGTTTGGATGAGGATCAACTAAATCTTGCATTTCCAGACGGTGAGAAAAAATCAATCAAACTCATCGAAGGATTAGGAGATCTAACTCTTCGTCAGCTGAACGATGATTGGGTGGAAATCGTCGATCAAAATGGAATAGTTAGAAACAAACTGACAATTAATGACAGTGAGATCGCGAAGCGAATATCTTTCCGTTTGAGAGATCACCTCGCGCAAAAGGTTCTTTTGGCAGGTTGGGATACGTCGGATAGCGCGATGATTGTGAATCATTCGCTGCGGGTTGAGGCTGAACCGTTTTCTGCGCCTAATCGAGGAATCTGTAAGGTTGAGTACGAACCCAAACCTTGGGAACAGGCAGGCGCTAATACGCTTCAAGAAATACCGGTTTGCCAAGCGTATAAGTTGAAAGTAAAACTCTCGAACGGGGCGACGGTTCCTGTCCAAATTGCCGGCAGTGTACTTTCTGCGGATGGCTCAAAATCTCCAATTCCTCGAACAAGTTCCGGACAAAATTCTTCGGTCACGCTTGCCCCTGGCCAAGAGGCGACAATTGGGGTGTTCCAGGCCCCCCCGGAGGCGATTGGTGTTACCGATCACGTTTTTGTATTGGGGCTTCCTCTGGGGCGCAATGTTCCTTGGCATTTGCTAAAGGACCCATCGCGCCAGTTCGATATTTCTGCACGGGTTGGATTATTGGAGGATAAAGAGCCGGGCACTTATTCAGTTCTCGCGCTCAAAACAGTGGCTAACTCAGAATTCGATAGCGAAGAACCATCGGATGCGCCGTTGTCACGTGAGTACACTATCAGCAAATTCGATGTATCTCCCTATCTTCCCGATGCTGGTCCCGCTTCGGCGTTATATCGATTGCTCAAAGTCGCAGATGGATTGGCAAATAGAGATGAAGGACTCCTTAGTTCTGACGGTGTCCCCTATAAACAGCATGGTTGGTGTGAAGGGTCAGAAATAGCCAATCTCGAGCAAGGTATAGACTGTTCTCGCGCGATTTGGTTTGCGTTCACCCGAGCCGGGTTGCCTTACAATAGATATTCATCATCCATTCCAGACGAAGCCGTTTGCTCTGTGCCCTACGATCCGAGCGTCGATGGTTATTTGTACACTGGAGACATGGCGAGACCTGACTATCTTATGTCTGATAATTTTGTCAGTTGTATGTCGGATGACGTAGCCACATCGGATCTTCGAATCGGTGATGTCCTCGTTTATCGCGATCCCGTTCGAGGCGACGGTCACACAGTTATGGTTATCGACCCAGCTCGGCGTATCGCTTGGGGGTCGCATGGTTGGGACGGCGAACCTCGGTTGATTGAACGAGCAACAGGCGTGCGACCAGATCCTGATCTAGGTGTCGAATATCAGAAAATAAAAGTGAAAAGCGACTGGAGAAAGTGGGATCGATCAACCATGGAGCTTCGTGCTTGTTGGAGGCATAGAACGTTAATCGAGGAGGCAAAATCGCCTACAAATCAACCCGGTATGGCGCAAATCTGTAGGAACACCCTGAAAACCGACCATCCATATTATTCGACCAGTCTCTGTCGGAAAATATTAGAGACAGTTGGAGATGAGGGTGATGCGGGTTGACAAGAAAAGGTCCCGATTGGGATCGTTCTATTTGCTTTTTTGTATCGTATGTTTTTTTTCTTCCTATTCTTTTGCTCAGGATCGTACGTTCGAGGAGTCGGTTTTTCATATTCCGTTAGCGGGCACATGTGAGAAGTTAGCGCCTGACCCTGCTTATGTTGAAGAAATGCTGATCGATGTGGAGAGCATTGGCAGCCAAGTAGGAGAAATGTACGAACGCAGGGTGGCCTTGGTCGTTGGGAACAGCAATTATCGCTCAATCGATCCGCTTAAGAACCCTGGTAATGATGCGACCGCGATGACCCGAGTGCTTCGTGCGATTGGCTTCACGGTCTTCCGTGGGATTGATTTAGACGCGGTCGGTCTTGAAGCATGTATCGATGACTACGCCATCGAACTTGAGCGACAGCCGGCGGATCTGTCTCTGTTCTTTTACGCCGGGCATGGCGTGCAACTGATCTCAGAAGCCGATACGGAGAAGCGTAATTATATGCTTGCAACCGACGCTCGGATCGATTCTCAAGGAAAAGGGGTTGGTTTCAAACAGGTCGATACGGTTCTGGCTGAGATGCGCAGCCGGTCTGGACAAGCAGTTTTTTTTTATGATGCCTGTCGTAACGATCCACTTGGTGAAGATGCCCCAGAAACGATTGATGGTGTTGCCATCAGCCGCCAGGTGGCCCTGAGCCTTGAGGGAGCGGCAGTCATCGAAGTTGATGAGGGGGCGACATCAGATCAGGCCGGATTATACATCGCGTATGCGACGGCTCCTAACAGAGTTGCTGACGACGCCTATGAGGCAGACGCCAACCACTCTCCATTTACACAATCGCTGCTCAACCACATCGCTTCTCCAGGTTATTCGCTAGAGCGCGTTATGTCATATGTATCCAATGACGTGGGCGAGCTCACAGGATGGAACCAAACACCTTGGACATCCTCCTCGTTAGTCGATGAAGTCAAACTCAATGGAACTTTGACGGAAGCGGAAGCTATCAATTTTGTCAAAAGCGAACTTCAAGAAGTTTCGAATCTAATAGAGCGGTTTCAATTGAGCCTGGCTACCGATCGTCTAAATCTACTTGAATCACTCGTATCGCGATTGAAGAACAAGGGTAGCGGATTACGCACTGATATCGAAAGAAAAAAGCTCTCGCTAAAAAAAATAGACCTGATTTCTATTCTTGAATATAGCCCTGTTGCAATATTTTATTCTGAAAACGGTGCATACATTTACACGCTTGGTGAAGCAGGACAAGTTAGTGTATTCGAGCGAAGGACCGGTCGAGTGTTAAAGGAGGTATTACATACCCACCCGATTGCGAGTGCCGACTTCGATCGTTTCAATCAGCGCCTTTTATTCATCGATCATCGTGAGATGGTGTACTCCATATCTACCGACTCTTTGGAGCTTAAAATTGAAAGCGAATTTGATGCGCGCGGAGCGGTTTCCGACTGGGAGCCGGTAAGAGTAATTGTAGCGCAGCCGAAGGGTGCCGGATTTGTTCTTGCTCCAAGTTTTGGAACAGCTGTGTTGTTTTACTCGAGTCAAAAAGAGCGACTCTATCGCACGACATTAAGCAAAAATCTTAAACATCGTTCTTTCGCATTCAGCGGTGACGGTATGCGCCTAGTTGTCTCTGAAAATCATTCTGCTGAAGGGCTGATAATCGATAGCTCGTCATTAGTTTCATGGAGTTTGCAGGACGTTCCCGAGGTTGTCTCTAGTGTGGACCTGCCATTTAAAATTCAGGATTTGTGGTGGGAGAAACAAAGTCGACTAATTGCTCACGACGATACCAATCGGCGATTTGTCGGTTTAGACGCGTTCACAGGTGAGGTTCATCAAGTGCGCGAATTCGATGGCTACTCAACAAAGCCAAACCTCATCTCGCCTTCAGCCAACGTTTTTATGTCGAGTATGGGGAATCAATTGCGAGTTTTTGAGGCAAGCAGCCTTCAAAAAATTGCAAGCTACAAATTCGAAGATCGAGAGATTTCTAAGATTGCAATACATGGCCGTGATAAGCTTCTGGTTGCTTACAAGAGTGGCCACTTAGTTGAACGAGACCTGCGATATATTCTTCCACTTCCAATTAGACTAAAAAAAGAAGTGGGAGCGATCGCTTGCTCACCCGATGGTTCGCATATCGCTATTGGCGCTGAAGATGCGAGTGAGCTTCAGGTTTGGGACTTAAACGACCATGAATTGATCGCGCGACTAACATTCGAGGATGAGCCTCGGAACGAGACATACCAAACCCTTGCTGATGTTAAGTTTGCTCATGGAGGGGGCTCGTTGGTATTTGTTCCAAGGCTCGGAAACATCACGATAGTTGATACCGAAGAATGGATTATCACTTCGAAGTTTGAGCTTTATCCGTCCAATTTTGATGATGAAGTCGATCTACTGAGGTTCGCTGACACAATTTCCATTTCTAGTGACGGGAAACTTATCGTTTCGAATTCAGGACCATTTCAGGGCGTTGACCTTTGGTCCGTAGATTCCATCGAAACTCCGGCAGTCTATCAAGCGCCTGGTTGGGTCGAGGCGGTTGCCTTCACGAATGAAAACGAAATTCTCTTGGCCGGAGAGAATGCGGCAGACTTGAGCGTTATCATGTCCGTTTCTGGGAGCGCGGATGACGTCGAGTTGCCTGATGCTGACGTCTCGAATGTGCTCGATAATCATTTTGAATTCGACGATCTAGTTCATTTTGGAATAAATGTAAGAAGGGACTTTGTTGACTTAATTAGTATCAAAAATGGTGAAACAAGCCGTATCACAAGTCCGATACTTCAAAATATGGAAGAGGTTGAATTAGCCTATGGGGCAAATGTGCTAATGGTAAGCCATGGATATCCGACAATGCTCTCTTTTTTCGACGTTGAATCTGGTCAGTTGCTCCATCAAGACGAATTTCAACACCCTTTTTGGTCATATGGTCTAAGCGAAAATTTC
Organism: Hyphomonas sp. ske169; assembly: GCF_056850855.1. Lineage (NCBI taxonomy): Bacteria > Pseudomonadati > Pseudomonadota > Alphaproteobacteria > Hyphomonadales > Hyphomonadaceae > Hyphomonas > Hyphomonas sp. ske169. The sequence continues at coordinate 3,563,751 of NZ_CP096146.1, forward strand.
ATTGCATGTGGAGAGCTCGGCTTCGCTGCGCCAGGCTTTGAGGAGGATGAAGTCTTAGTCTTCTCGAAAAGATTTCTTGGGTTAAAAAAAGAAAGGGCCTCAGAAACTCGAGTAAGTGGCGATGCTTCAGCACTTTTCTGGGGAGACGTTGGAATGCAATAGCCTACCAATCTTCTCAAGAGATATCGTAGATCTTAGCTAATAGCATTCGGCCATTTGATTAAAAAAAGCCCGATCGAAAAAATGGAACCTATGGGAGTTCGTTTGGGGCGAAGGATGTTGAAAGCGGTATCCTGGCAAATAAATACCCGTTGGGAGTGATAAATTTGGTCATGTTGCAACGCATTATTTGGTGCGCGCGTACCCTCTGCGCCGTTCCGATCGTTTGTTTTTGTTCTTCATATTCTTTTGCCCAAGACCGTCCGTTTATGGAGTCGGTGTTTGATGCTCCTGAGCCTGGGTCTTGTGAGGTTTTATTGCCTGACCCGGCTTATGTTGAGGAGATGCTGGTTGATATCGACAGCATCGGCAGCGATGCAGGTGAAACGTATCAGCGTCGGGTGGCTCTCGTCGTGGGTAATGGCGATTACTCCAACGCCCCGCTGAAGAACCCTGTCAATGATGCCGTCGCGATGACTCGCGTCTTGAGAGGGATTGGTTTCACCGTTTACCAAGGAACCGATCTGGATGCCCTCAATCTAAAAGGCTGCATTGATAGTTATATAGATGAGTTAAGCCATGAGCGGGCGGATATTTCACTGATCTTTTATGCGGGGCATGGTATCCGGGTGCTCCCCTCTCAAGATACTGAGAAACGTAACTATATGATGTCGACGGACGCGAGCGTTGGTGGCGACGGCGTTATCGTGGGGCTTCACCAGATCGAAGCGGTGTTAGCCGAAGCACGTCGATATTCAGATCAGTCTATTTTCTTTTTTGATGCTTGTCGCACTGAGCCGGTTAGTGATCTGATCTCGGCGAGCATCAATGGGAGGCCGTTGACACGCCAAGCATTGCTAACTGGCATGTCGGGAGCGGTTTTGAGCGCAGCACCGATAGAGGAGCAAACGGACAAATACATCGCGTTCGCAACTCATCCGAATATGTGGGCAGACGATTCTTATGAAATAGAATCTAATCATTCCCCCTTTACGCTTGCATTACTGAACAACATTGCGGCCCCGGGGTATTCAATTGATGACGTATTGACAAATGTCACCACCGACGTTGTTCAGCTTACCGGTGGCAGCCAGGTGCCCAAGCAGGAAGGAACATTGACACAAGACGTCAAACTGAATGGGGAACTTACACGAAACGACGTTACTTCATTGATATCTAGAACGTTAATGGAAGTCGCAGCGCTGAAACGAAAAGAGATTGAGCCTCACGATCAATTTGAACGAGTTGATACCATCGACTACTGGATGGTTGATTTTTCTCCGACAGTTTTCGATCCCAGAAATCGAAAACCGATTGTCATGCTTCTTTTGCAATTGTTGGGGATTGAGAACACCACATTGGTGGATCGCAGCGTTTTGAGAGCAGAACTCAACGCTGCGATTTCAAGCCGAAATGTGGCAGATGCCAACCGCGAAAAAATGTTGAACCACCAGAACTTTACAGAGGTATGGTTTAGTTTGGATGATCAAAAACTGTTTACCATATCTAGCGGTGATAGGGGGCTGGAGCATTGGAGTTCCGAGACAGGAGAGTGGATTGAAACGGTGGAGAAAGGGACGCCTGACCGGGGAACTGCATTGCGATCTTCCGGCGACAAATTCTTGATAAACGGGAACGTGCGCTCAAACGACGGTGAATTCATCAGAACTATAAACGATGTGCAAAGCGAGATCATTATTGATCACATTTATCATGATACCAATACGCTCTATTATATTGCGCAAACGGGTACCGAAGGCCTGATCAAAAAGCTTCATCTCGAATCTGGTTCCCAAACAAGCCTCACTTCGATCCAAGCGACGACACCGAGTTTGTTCGTCGATCCGAAGACCAATCAATTGTTGGTCGCAACAAATCGAGATTTCGACGATGAGCTGCTCTCCATAAGCTTGAGCAAAGACAATACCAAAAAAAAGATCGCCCTACCGGAAAATACCAGGTCCGGGGGTGTTCTAGATTTTTATGACGGAACGGTAGCGATCGGAGGCTCGCAACTTCAGATTTTTGAACTCGATAACGGGGTTTTGGAGTTCAGTGGTGTATTAGAAGGTTCATGCGATTGGCGTTGTTGGCTCAGCTTGAAGCATCGAATATTCGTTCTTGAACGAGAAAGCGAAGAGTTCGAAATATTTGTGTTCGACGAAAACCGTAACGTTGAGTCCCAAAAGAAAGTCCAGTTTCAAAACTGCGAGACGTATCCAACTTGTCCCATGGCAATTAGCTTGAGTGCTACCGGAAAGAAGCTGGCAATTGGGTACGGGCGAGATTTTGTAATCTTGGATCTCAACAATAATTCGGTCGTAAAAAGCGCACGTCCGATCTTTGATGGATTGGCCTTAACACATCGAGGATGCGGGCAAAAAGAATACCACTCAGACGGCGAAAACCGCCTAGCGTTACTACCAAATGTTTGCGAGCTAAGCAGAAGTGAAGGCGCATATACTATTGGTCAGGTTCACGAACTTCCGCTCCAATTAAGTAATGAACTCTCCAGGATAGAAATAGGCGGCACTTCTGAACGTTGGGAGTTGCTTGCTTCAGAAAACCGATTTGGCGCAAATCGCACCGTTGTTGCTAAAGGTGAACGCATTTGGTCCGCGCCGACAATCGACACTACTGGTTCGTCAATCTCAGTTACAAATTTCGCTCCTAACGAAGACGGCTTGAGAACTACGGATTTTTCCGCCGCCGGTAGTATCCTCTTTTTTGAAATATCCGATACTGGCGATAGAGCTCTTTCCATCGCACCGAACAGCGAGATGGGAGGCGAATTAGTGGTTGAGCAGTATCAAGCTGACCACGCTGCAATCGAATCTATCTTGCTGAATTCAGACATCAGCATCAAAGCAGCCACGGCGTTTAATAATTCAAGAAGGTGGGTAGCATTCGCGGAGGAAGGCGGCTCCGCAATAATTTTTGATTTCTCGGATCAACGTCCAATCTTCCTTGACATGGGTGTCAACTTGAACCCCTTCGACGTTAAGTTGACAGTCGATGATAGTGAGTTGGTTGTTCTATCAAATGGAGTGATTCACAAATTCACGATAAAAGAAAATGAGATAGAACACATCAATCGCGTCGCAATACCCGGTGGTGAGGATTTAGTGCTTAGCCGATTTGGAAACTATGCTGCCCACATTCGACGGGCAGGAGCCCGCGACGATAATCCTCCGCCTGATAGAGTCGAAGTTTTTGACACGAGTACAGGTCGAAAAGTTTTCACAATCAACGCTGGGCATGATATATATGAGTTTTGGTTTTCAGATGACGAACGACATCTCTTCTTCGAAACGAAAGATGATGCTGGAACCTACTTGTGGGGAAAACAGCCGCTGTACGGCCAAAGCCTGAATTTTCAAGAATTCCTTGCGCTGCTATCTAGTCGAGACGATCGCTTGGAAGTCCGGAGAAAGAAAATAAGGTACTTTGAGCTGAGTGAAAGCATTCGATGAGAGGTTACTGACAGTCTAAAACGTGCCACGCTGTTGCAAGTTCCCATATTGGGGAATTATCGAATAATGGCGATTGGCGGCGAAAATTCCAATGCTTAGCTGAACAACTCCGATATTGAAATTTTGAAGGCCTTCGCTATCCGTTCTATCACGGTCAGTGTCGGGTGGCCTGCCTGATCTGACTGGCCCAACCGTAATGTTAGGATCGACGGTTGGTTTGTAGCGGCGTTCATGCCGCCTCCAACCTATAAGGCGGCATGAAGGTCGCGGGCAAGATGGTTCTTGGTGCGGGTGGTTTATAGCCAAGCGAGGAGTGTGGTCTGGCGGTGTTGTAGAACAGTCTCCAGTTTTCGATCAGCACCTGCGCCTCGCGTAGGTCATAGAAGATTTCACGCGCTAGCAACTCGTCCCGAAGTTTTGAGTTGAAGCTCTCGCAGTATCCGTTTTCCCAAGGTGATCCTGGCTCTATGTAGAGCGTCCTGACATCCAATGCCTGCAGCCATTCACGTAAAGCGGTGGCGATAAACTCTGGCCCATTGTCGGACCGGATATGCTCGGGTGGACCGTGTTCAAGTAACAGCTCGCCGAGCGTGTCGAGGACATACCGAGAGTTCAGTCGGCGTTCGACACGGATCGCCAGGCACTCTCTGGTGAACTCATCAATGACGCAGAGCATGCGGAAGACCTTACCATCATGCGTGCGGTCCTGGACGAAGTCATACGACCAGACATGGCCTTTGTGAGCGGGTCTCAGCCGAACGCATGATCCATCGTTCAGCCAGAGCCTGCCACGCTTGGGTTGTTTCTGCGGGACTTTGAGCCCTTCACGTCGCCAGATGCGATAGACACGACCCGCGCTGACAGACCAGCCAGCTTCACGAAGCAAGGCTGTGATCCGGCGATAGCCATATCGCCCAAACCGTTCCGCTAGGGATATGATGGCAGCTGTCAGTGCGCCTTCATCATGCCGAGGTGTTTTCTCGCGTCTCTGTGTCGAGCGATGCTGGCCAACCACACGGCAAGCTCGGCGTACGGAAACGCCGAGCACTTCCACCACATGGTCGACCGCAATGCGTTTACGTGAAGGGCTTAGTACTTTCCCCGGACAACTTCCTGCAGGATTTGATTATCTAGTGTGAGGTCGGAGACAGCGCGCCGAAGCCGGGCATTCTCCTTCTCGACCTCCTTCATCCGCTTGGCCTGGCCGACGCGAAGGCCGCCATACTCTTTGCGCCACCGGTAAAACGTCTGCTCGGTCACACTGATCGAACGCACAGCCTGCGCGATGGTCTCGCCCTGGCTGAGGCGAACCTCCACCTCGCGCAGCTTTGCAATGATCTCTTCAGGCTTGGCTCTCTTGCCCATGGTTCAACTCCATATCAGAGCCGATCCTCTCTCAAACTATGGGCCAGTTTTTCTGAAGCAGTCCACCAGGACCTGACTTTGCCAGATCAAGTGTCAGAATCTGTCACGCTTCGATTGTCGGACACCAGATCAGGAAGAGAGGATCCTTCAGGCTCATTGCAAATTTTCGTCGGCACCGTCGATGATTGTTGCGTGGACAGAACACCGCTCGCTGGGCAGTACACTCAGTTCAGGGATGTGCTCTCATTCACGCCTGCTTTTGGGTTTGAAGCCGGTCAAGGCTATGTCGCGCGAACACAGCTAGCCGGAGACGTGGAAAAACTCGTACCATTTCGCTTGCCTCAGAGAGAATTTCTAGCGAAGGCCGAAGTCACAGAGTTTTACCCGAGCGGTGATATGCTCCCAGAAAATATTCTTAGGTTTTATCTCCATTTCTCCGTGCCAATGAAGCCGCAAGTTGCGCACGAGTTTATTTATCTGCGCGACGACTCTGGCACAGTCGACGATGCCGTTTTTATGAGGTTCAAACAAGAATTGTGGAACGAGACACGTACCCGCTTAACCGTGTTGGTCGATCCCGGCCGGATAAAGAGAGGAGTTGCCACCAATCGTAAACTCGGTCCGGCTTTGCTTGCTGGCGAACGTTACACTCTGTCTGTCGAAGAAGGTTGGCCGTCGGCCGATGGGGCGTCGGTCTTACCCGGGTTTTCTAAAACGTTTCTGGTGTCGGATCCGCTTCGCACGATGGCCGACACGAAACTATGGAAGGTGAATACTCCCTGCGCAGCGACGAGGGAGCCACTGGAAGTCACTTTTGAGCGGCCGTTTGATCGTCATCTCTTGACCAAGCATTTGAAGGTGCTTGCCTTTCCTGCCGAGATCGTTGAGGGCGAGGTAGAAGTTGGTGTCGGTGAGCGTACCTGGCGCTTCACTCCGCAAAACCCGTGGCCACGGCGAGGCCTTAACATTCGGGTCGATGCAGTGCTTGAGGATGTCGCCGGCAACAATTTTCTCGAACTTTTGGATCATGCGGTGAATATGGAGTCCACCGGTCGCACGTCTAACGAAATTCCAATCGTTCTCGATCAGTGCTCTGGTTAGTGTTTTCAGATTTGAAATGCGAAAGCAGACGCTCCCTGAGAAGAGAATCTGGTTGAGTTTGGTGACGAAACCAAGCGAGCAAAGATTACAAACCCCCGCATGCGTCCCCCACCCAGCCGGCGGTAAGGTTTGTAGAGCCCGTCAAACAGTCCCCTTTTGACGGGCTCGTCTTCATGGCGAGCATAAGCAGACATTAGGGTGTTGTCAGAAGAAAGAGAGTAGGTCGTTATTTCTCAAACTTGTTTCAAATTTTTGAAAGAAGAATTCCTTTGTACCTACAGCGCCGAGAAGATCTGCCACCTGAACAACCATGTTCTTGGACCCGGGTTTCGGTGAAATTTTCCAGATACGACTTTCCCCTGACAATACCGCCTAGTGATGGAATGGCCCTTGATAGGGGAGCGGAAAAGAGTGCCAGGCCTTTTTGCTCGATGGGCTTTCTCGCTTTTGAGCCATGACGGTTACGTCACCGTTAGATCTTGCATTGATGTGACCGAAATGAATTCCGCGCGATCCTGTTTCTCGGGCGAGCTCGGTTGAAAAAATCAATGGGTAATCTCCGTCGCTATGACGCGCTGCCGCGCCCATCGCATCCGGCATGGGGTGATCATAGTTGCCGTTGTCGCCTGAAGAAAACACAGTTGTCAGCGGACGAATGGCTTTGAGATACTCAACGTCGAAGTCAGATGAGCCGTGATGGCAGGCTTTGTTCACCTCAGCTGAAAACCTCGCGAAACTTCCATATCGATCGTGTAAGTAACGTTGAGAAGGCTGGTTTAGATCACCCCCAAACAAAAACGTATTTTGACCATAGGTCATTCGTAAAACGATACTGTTGCCGTTGATCGTATGAGATTCCGATGGTGTTGATGATCCGCTGTGGGGGTCTGGAAACGCTTGTAGGCGGATGCGACCGTTCATGGTCGTGGTGATTGGGCCAAGGACTTCAAATTTCAGTTCATTGCCAAGATTAGAGAGATGTTCATTTGGATCGCTGGGATCTCTACTCACTAGGAGTTCAAACCCATCCAAGCGGCCCTGAGCTTTCGCGTCTAAGGCGGCTTGTAAGAACTTCCCAAACATATTCAGATTACCGGACGGCGTCAGCAATACATTGTCGTCAATCATGGATTGAGCAGTTTCCAGTCCGCGTAAATCTGTACTGATCGCTTTTCCGCCATGAGGAGAGGCGGAAAAATCTCCGAGGTCCAGATCTTTGCCCGCTCCATCCCCGTACCTCGGCAGGCCATTATGATAGATGGTGCCAAATGAATAATCGGAATTGTTGAGAACGCGGGTCAAGCCGACATAGTGATCTTTGTCGAAGTGAGATATAATGACCGCATCGATATGCAAACTATCTCTCGGTAGTACTCCTACGGCTTGATCGGCACGCCGCAGCGCTGAGAGGCGTCGGTGGAGTTGGTCGGCAAATCCTCTACTAGGGCCGCCATCAATGATAACGATTACGCCTTCTGCTTCGATCAACACGGCGTCGCCTTGACCGACGTCAGTGTAAAACACTTTCAGTTGTTGTCGCTCGCAGATCCTGTCTTCTCTGACAAAACCTTCTCGAAATGACCCATCTTCTTTGGGAACCGTTTGAGCAGCGATCCAACCATTGCTCGCTGTAGCAACGTCTACATGCAGTCTCTGGCCGAGGAGTAGTTGCTTGCTGCCTGACGATTCGGCTGAGTTACCGGCACGTCTCACGAGCCAAGTGCTGGGTTGGCATACGTAACGGATCTCCATGATGTCCCCCAACCTCATCTATTGCGAATAATAGATCGCACGAATCAGAGATAATCTCAAATCAAGGTGGAGAACAGTCGCTGGGACTCTAAGTTCAAGAGATCACGGCGCGTAGTTTTCGGGTATTTTTCTTGGAGGTTTGTTAGCGTCAGATCAAATCAGATGTGCGGCCATCTGGCAGACGCGTGATACGTATTTCGGCTATTCGTCTGGTTCTGAAAATTCGATGACTTTGATACCGGCTCGCTTGAAGCCTTCATGATTGACCGGCGCAAAACCAAGGGCGATGCCCGTATATCGTCAGCCATACTTGGTAATCATCGGATTTTACGCGCGTGCTGCTGCCAGATGAGCCAGTAGAATATCGTCATAACCCGATAGCCCAACAAAAAATCGGAAAGTGACTGGAGAGCAGTGCGCGAATAGAACGAATCATGTACATATGTCAGGTCAAACTGAATCGCAAAGGCGATTTAGAAACGAATACAAGGCCCGATCATGACCCATCAAGTCGTGTTTTTCCCGAGCGGCAATGCCGATACGTGCTTCATTCAACTCGCGAATGGACGAAAGATCATCTACGACTACGCGAACATGTTCGCCCCCGAAGAGGATGCCGATAAGCGCATTGATCTGGAACACGAAATTCGCGATCGAGTCGGCAGTTGTAGATTCGTCAGTGTGCTCGCGTTTTCGCACTTCGATAGAGATCACTATCGGCGTGCCTCAGAGCTTTTCTTCTTGAGGCACGCTAAAAAATACCAATCCAACGATCGGATCGGCTTCGAGACTATGTGGGTCCCTGCGGCCGCCATTCTGGAAGAAGGCATAACCGATGAGGGTAGGGTGCTGCGCGCTGAGGCGCGTCACAGGTTGATTGAAGGATCGGGCATTCGCATTTTTTCCGCTCCGCATGCGCTCGACCAGTGGCTGAGAGATCGAAACATCCGCCCTGGCGATCGCGCTCACTTGATGACTGATGCCGGACAACTCGCTCCTGAGTTTTCATTGGGGCGCGACGGTATTGAGTTTTTCGTCCACTCACCATTTGCCGAGAAGTGCGAAGATGGCTCAACGGTTCAGCGCAACGCCTCTGCCTTATTTATGCAGGCCAAGTTCCAGGTTGAGGGCGAACCGAGTTATCTTATTCTGTCGGCAGATTGCGAGTATGAGACGCTTGAGCAAATCGTTCGAATCACCCGGGCGCGGCGAAACGATGAGCGCCTGCTCGCAGACATTAATAACATTCCGCATCACTGCTCCTACCTCTCGCTATCTGACGAGAAAGGGAAACGTATCACAGTTCCGTCCGATGCGCTGCGCTGGTTATATGAAGAGCAGTCAAATCCAGAGTGCATCTTCGTGTCTACCAGCGACTATATTCGGGCTGGCGATTCAATTCAGCCTCCGCACAATCAGGCCGCAGAATATTACAAGCAAGTCGCCCGCAACGTGGGTGGACAATTCATCGTGACGATGGAGCATCCTAAAATCTTCGCGCCTGAGCCTTTGGAAATCCAAATCACACGAAGCGGTCCCAAGACACGCAAAAAGCTTGCGGGAGCTGCAACGATTGCTACGTCAACACGGGCGCCAAGGGCAGGTCGTTGCTAATTGATATTCCTGGAGAACCGATCGCCAAACAGGATCTGACGGGGCGCCGCGCGATTGAGATCGTCAAATATCTCGAAGCGAAGAACTCCAGCTATCTGCGTCTGAAAGAATGTCGCCGAAAATTCGGCGACGATATTTTGATAATTGAGATCGACGTTGAAGTTGCACCGAGGCGTCCTGTCAAAATCGCGCCTACCGAACCTATCATGCTTATCTGTCCTGGCGAAGGTAACGGAATGCCTTTGGTCGTACCTCTTCGGGAAGACTTTCCAGATGATGAGCTTCACATCACCATCCATGATGGCAGCGAATTCGTTTCTCTATGCTTATGGGACACGCCGCAAGAGGATCAAAAAGCCAGATTCACGCCATTCATGTTTTTGGCGCGTATCAAAGAATGGCTTGAACTTGCCGCGGAGCGAAAGCTTCACCAAGCCGACCAAGGGCCGGAACCTGTCTTAACTGGCACATCTTCGCAGGCGATCATTCCTGCGGGGCCAATAGACCCAGATACGCGATATCTGGCTTACGGCCAGAAGACCTTGAAGAATAACCTGACAGTTCGGTTCTATCGAGCTGATGATGAGAGATTTGTCGGCAAAACCGGCGCATACAAATTTGTACTGATCCCGATCACGACCGGGATCGTGTGCGGGCGCGCTGTGCGGTCGGCGCCGCGAACCTTGAAGAAGTTAGCGTCACTTGTCTCGGATCATGGCGGCGATTTGGTTCAGTCAGTTACGGATTTCGTGACATCCACGAACAATGAAAAGGGGCTCGCCGAAGCGATCCCTGTTGTTCTTGTCACTTTCCCTAAATCATCGACGCCGAACGGAAAGATTGACAGCCAAGATCAATGGGCATTCACCCTGGACCAAACGGTAGCCGAAATCGGCAAGGAGATGGGCGCCTACGACTCCGCAGGCGGGTTTACTGCGGCATTGATCGGACAGCGCGCTGACCCCGATAAACTACCGCCTCTCAGCGTCGTCCCGATGATCGTTATCCAGGAATTGGAAGCTGAGGCGGTGCCGGCCCTGTCCGGATGGGACGAAGGCTTTGAAACAAAGTGTTTTGCAATCGGCGCAGGTGCCCTTGGAGGCAAAATTGTCGAACTCTGTCTTCGCGGCGGGTTCGGACACTGGAGTGTGGTCGATAAGGACGTTTTCCTACCGCACAATACTGTCCGGCATGTCCTCGGAGATTGGGCGATCGGCGATCCCAAAGCTCTGCACTTGCAACTCTTCTTGAATGAGTCCCTGCCAGGCGAACGTGTGGGTAAACCCTTTGTTGAAGATCTTGAGGACAGCGATGGATTGTCGAAAGAGTTGCTCAAAGCAATGTCTGAAAGCGATCTGCTCGTAGATATGTCGGCTTCTGTTACCGTTGCGCGAGCGCTTTCTATGATGAGTGATGTGCCACGATGCGTCTCTCTCTTTTTCAATCCAGGCGCAACGGATCTGGTCATGCTCTGCGAGGACGAAGACAAGAGCCTGTCTTTGATAGATCTGGAGGCAAGTTACTATACAGCACTTATTACTGATGAGCGCCTTCACGCGCACCTATCCAATAGGGATGCGCAAGGCATAAGATACGGAAATGGCTGCTCGGATATCACAGCGCAGATTGGTCCAGATCAGGTTTCAATCCTGGGCGGCATCGGATGTAAAGCGCTTCGTCAAATAGGAAGTTCAGCTTCCGCCCAAGCAAAGATCTGGCGCATGCAAGAAGACGGCGCGATATCGGTCGTGGAATTGCCGTGCTCAACCTTCCGAGGTGAGAAGTTTGAAGACTGGAATATAGGCTGGAGCGATGACCTCATCGAGAAACTTGGCGTCGAGCGCGCGCAAGAGCTTCCTAATGAAACTGGCGGCATTCTCTTAGGCATGGTCGATTTTGAAAAAAGACTGATGCGAATTTGCGCTGCAATCGAAGCACCTTCAGACAGTGTGAAACGCCCGCACTATTTCGAGCGCGGCTATACCGGATTAGAGACCCGGCTAAAAGAAATCGGGGATGGCACAGCGGGTCAGCTGCGATATGTCGGCGAGTGGCATTCGCACCCTAAAAATGTTCCTGCGCGTCCGAGCGCAGATGACGAAAAACTCTTCTCGGCATTGGCAGATTTGTTCGAAGCAACCTGTGAGCCGCACATAATGGCAATCATCAGTGATAGTGAACTGTTTGCTCGAATTGGAATTGGCGATCGCGTCCATGATACGGTTCTCACGCTATGAGCCAGCCAAAATTGCCTAACGAACGCGCCCGTTTCAAACGTAACGCTTCGGAATAATCCATTCCTAAGCTAGGAGAATGCGATGCCCCTTTCAGAGTCTCAAATGCCATCTGCTCTAAACCATCCTAGCGCGCCGGATGGCACTCGGGTCGATCTGTTTAAGCCAAATGGTGTGGGGCTCAGTTGCTCTGGTGGGGGATATAAATCAGGGGTCTACCAGGTCGGTGCATTCATCAGACTGAACGAAGTCGGAATGCTGCCCAAGATCGATCGCATCTCCAGCGTGTCAGGAGGCTCAATTAGTGCGGCCTATCTCGCGATCAATTGGGACAAACTGAACTGGCAAGACGATGTTGCGACCAACTTTGATGAGGTTGTCACCGCGCCTCTAACAGAGTTTTTTACTTCGAAGAGCATAGATGTCGTGAACATCGTGGCAGGCCTCAGTGTGCCGTTTCGGACGGGCGCTTCAGGGCTTCAAAACGCCTACAAAAAATACCTCTTCGGGGATGCGACGCTGCAGGACTTTCCGGACCCAGAGCCGGGAAAGACACCGCGCTTTGTCATCCTCGCGACAGATTTCGAACTGAATACACTTTGGCGATTCGCCAAGCCGTATGCCGCGAACTATCGCGTAGGCGAAATCCTAAAACCAACTCTTGAGTTGTCTGCGATCGTCACGGCGTCGTCCGCGTTCCCGCCGTTCTTCTGTCCCGTCGATATCTCCCTCAAAGGCGTAGAGGTTCGCGCATACACAAACTCAGATCGGCATGAAAAACCATACATTAATCGAATGAGGCTCGCAGACGCTGGTATCTACGATAACCTGGGCGCTGAACCGGTTTGGAAAACATATGGCATCGTCCTGGTCAGTAATGCAGGTGATCCATTCGGTGAAGTGACACATTCTAAACTTTGGTGGAATGTTCTCAGGCGCTCCATGTCGATGATGCACCGGCAAGCAGAAAATAATCGAATGCGCTGGCTGCACGACTTACGCAAACGTGGTGAGCGGCACTTAGCCGATTGGCACCTGCGTGAAGATGTCGGCCGGTTCAGCGATACAGAACCGCTGCGACTGAATGGGTCCGATCTAGAGCGCGTGCAAGAGTATCCTGTCAGATTAAAGAAGATCCCGCCCGATGACTTTAACCTCCTGGTGAGACATGGATACTCCATGTGTAATGCTGCCCTCCACGATACAGGGCTCGTGCTAAATGGCGCTCCGGCGAAATGGCCGCAAGTGTGAGGGATGGATCGCGCGTAAGTCATCTGTCGAGTTAATGCGTGCGTTGACCGGCGCGCATCTTATGTCTGGTTTTAGGAACTAGGTGCCGTTGCTTCGCAGCACGGAAGCCTCAATCCGATCAGCGACATCGATGAGCGAGACGCTGGATTGCCGGAGCGTTCGCACGCCGGTCCTGATCTCCGCCTCAGTCGAGCGGGGTGCTTGTGCCGGCATCAGCTTTTCAATCGCGTCTTCGAGCATTGCGATCGCTTCCACAAAAAGAACGCGGGCTGGGTCCAGTTCATCCATGGAGCCGGTGTCGCTCGACCTGACTTGATTGTCATGCAGCTTTTTCGGATCGCGACTGGACTGCGGGCGAAATCGGAGCATTGCTGTCATTGTGCCCGGGAGAATTCGGGCTTGTCTCAGTGGGGCAAGAGATCTGCCTCACAACCAAGGAGACCATAATATGACTGAAGCCCTCAACGCCCCAAAACCTGGAACCAAGGAAGCCGCGCTCGTAAAGGCGCTTAACGGACGCGGAAAGACCATCGATCAGTTGAGTACACTGCTGAGCTGGAAACCGCACACTGTTCGCGCTGCGTTCACACGGCTCCGCGCGCGCGGTTTTCGACTGGCGCGAGTTCCGAAAACCCAGAAATCGGCGGCGCGATTCCATCTCGATCATTCTAATTCATAATGGCGCCAGAAGATATCAGCGCTCTGTCAACGCCAGATCTGAAATCGCATTGGAACGATTGTTTCGGATCGAAGCCGCCACCGAAAATGCGCCGGTTGACATTGGAACGCATCCTGATTTGCGAGGCGCAATGGCAGAGAAGCGGAGAAAACCGGGGCAGGATCAGGCGCGAACTCGAGAAGGTCATCACTGCTCGTTCCGCTGTTCAGGACGGCACGCGCCTGATCCGCGAATGGCACGGAACCGAACACGTCGTGGATGTCATTGATGGGGTTTTCCACTGGAACGACCGGACCTGGAATTCACTCAGCGCGATTGCCCGGGAGATCACTGGTGCCAGGTGGTCGGGCCCTCGCTTCTTCGGAGTGAAGGGATGAAGCGTGTGCGTTGCGCGATCTATACGCGAAAATCGTCCGATGAAGGCCTCGATCAGAACTTCAATTCCCTCGACGCGCAGCGTGAGGCGTGTGAGGCTTATATTCGATCGCAAAAACATGAAGGCTGGAAAGCGCTTCCTGTGCGTTTCGACGACGGCGGCGCTTCCGGCGGCAATATGGAAAGGCCAGCGCTACAAAGATTGCTGACCGAGATCGATCAAGGAAGGGTTGATATGGTCGTGGTCTACAAGATTGATCGCCTCACACGGTCGCTTGCAGACTTCGCCAAACTGGTTGATCGACTTGATGACGCTGGCGCCAGCTTCGTATCCGTCACTCAGCAGTTCAATACGTCGACCAGCATGGGGCGGCTCACGCTGAACGTACTTTTATCTTTCGCTCAGTTCGAGCGCGAGGTCACCGCCGAACGCATCCGGGATAAGATCGCAGCCTCGAAGAAGAAGGGGCTCTGGATGGGCGGCCTGGTGCCGCTTGGCTATGACAAGAACGACCAGGGCCTGGTTATCAACAAGGAAGAGGCACGGATTGTCGGAACCCTGTTCGAGGTGTATCTCGAAGTTGGCAGCGTCCGGGCACTAAAGGACCTCGCAGACACGCGAGGCTTTCGAACGAAGACCCGGACGCTCCAATCTGGTCGGGTGAAAGAAGGAAAGCTCTTTTCGCGGGGGCGGCTTTATCATCTCCTGTCCAACCCGATCTATATCGGCAAGATCCGGCACAAAGACGCGCTCTATAGCGGACTGCATGACGCGGTCATATCGGAGGGTCTATGGGAGAGAGTTCAGACCCAGCTCCGGCAGAATTCAATCGACAGAAAGAGTCGGAAGAACGCTGCCAACCCATCACCACTGGCGGGCAAGGTGTTTGATGAAAATGGGGCGCCGCTGACGCCGAGCCATGCGAACAAGAACGGACGTCGATATCGCTACTACGTTTCAAAAGACGGCCAGGGGCGTCTCGCCGCGTCTGAATTTGAACACGCGGTTCGCGAAGCGATGGGCGCGAACCGGGAGCTTCAGCTTCACCTGCAACGCCATGAGGAAGCGAGCCGGGATTCCATTCTTCTCGTCGCCCGGGTGACCTTGCATGAATCTAAGATCAGCATCGATCTGATGGAGGGGATCGAACCCAAACGAATTGAAGCGGATTTTGTTCGAAGACGTCGAGGCATTGAGAACAAACTGGTTCTCGAAATCGGAGCGATGCGCAAACCTGATAAAGTACTGATCAGGCGAATCCTGAAAGCGATGAACTGGATGGATCAGATAAAGCTGGGAGAGGGGATCTCCGACATCGCTGCATCAAAAAATGTGAGCCCTGAATATATCACCCACAATCTTGGATTGAGTTTGCTGTCTCCAGGCATTCTGCGTGCGATAGCGTCCGGATCCCAGCGGGCAGATATCTCCGCATATCAGCTTTCCAAGATCACGATTCCGGCAGACTGGCGCGCGCAGGAGTCCATCTTTCTGGAGCAAAATCAGCTTCCCTGATCCGTCTGCTATGCTTCCCTGTTTCCACTTTTGAATTCCCTGTTCCCAAAATTCGCTTCCCTGTTTTTTCGAGTAGGGAATTTCGTCATGATCCCCAGTGTCTACGGGGGATCACGGCACGCTAAACTCATCAAAAACAGGCTATTTTCTGAAATTTCCCTGTAAAATGGCTCTTATCAGGGAAAAGACCCTGATAACTGACCAAATTGAATCCCGGCAGAGACTTGAGGCCAAATACGCGGGAGCCGTCTCCATGAAGCGGAGACCAGGCATCAGGATATCCCTGAAAGGGCCCACAAGTCCCGGAATAGTCGGGACTAATTTGGAAGGATAGAAATTCGCTGAAAATGGCCAGACTGCGTGGCGGA